>NZ_SRPJ01000009.1 GCF_004785665.1 Staphylococcus pragensis | reverse complement strand
ATTAATAATAAAATCAAACTCATTAAAAGGGTATCTTTTGGTTATAGAAATTATGATAATTTACGTAATCGAATTATTATAACTTCGCGACTATTTGCCTCAACAACAAAAAAAGAGATTAAACAACATAATGTTGCTTAATCTCAATAGTATTGAAAAGTTTATTTTGTCCATTGATCTACTTATATTATGATTTGAAATATTAAAGTTTTAATTAATAAAAGGGAGGAGGCAAAATTCATGGCATATGAACAAGACGAGCGATTAACGTTAAATCAAAATGAGCAAGTGCAAAAAATAGCTATCTCTGAAATAAAAGCCAATCCTTATCAACCTCGTAAAACATTTGATGAAGATAAATTGCAAGATTTAGCAGATTCTATTCGCACGCATGGCATCTTGCAACCTATCGTTTTACGTAAAACGATTCAAGGTTACTATATTGTGGTGGGTGAAAGAAGATTTAGAGCTTCACAAATAGCTGGATTGGATGAAGTACCGGCTATTGTAAAAGAGTTATCAGACTCTGACATGATGGAACTAGCCATTATTGAAAATTTGCAGCGTGAAGATTTAAATGCGATTGAAGAAGCTGAAAGTTATAAACGACTTATGGATGATTTAGGTATCACCCAACAAAAAGTTGCAGAAAGATTAGGTAAATCTCGTCCATATATTGCTAATATGTTGAGACTACTAAATTTACCTTCGGAAGTTTCTAAGTTAGTAAAAAATGGGAAATTATCAGGTGCTCACGGCCGTACCTTATTAGGTGTAAAAGAGACTTCGACTATGAATAAATTAGCGAAACAAGCCATTCGAGAAGCATGGAGTGTAAGGTATTTAGAAAATGTTGTAGCAGAATTACAAGACGGTAAGGAGTCTAAAAATAGCTCTAAATCAACGCATTTAAAACCGAAATTTATTCAAAAACAAGAACGTCTTTTAAAAGAAAAATATGGAACGAAAGTAGATATTTCTACTAGTAAAAGTATCGGTAAAATTACATTTGAATTTAAATCTGAAGAAGAATTCAAAAATCTAATAAAAAAATTAAGTGATAAATAATTTGAAATTGCTTTCAGGAACTAAGTAATTTGTTTACGAATTAATTGATGTGTTATCTTTAGCCTTTCTGTGAGAAAAAGCGTTAATGAATAAAGCTAAAGACCGATATATTATCTTATTGAAACACTGTATAATTATTAAATTATGATGAAAATTCAAATTAAAAAGGAGGAAAATTTTGAATGAATCAGGTTAAAAATGTGTTGTCTTCACTATTTGAGCCTTTGACAAAGCCAGAAACATATGAAAACTTAGGAATTAAACTTATTTTAATACTTATTTATATTCTGGTAGCCATAATAGTGATTGCTATATTGAATAAAGTCATTGAACAAGCATTTAAACTTCAAAATAAAAGTAGTAAAGGAAATAAGAAACGTTCTAGAACGCTAGTGTCACTCGTTCAAAATGTAGTAAAATATATCGTATGGTTTATCGTTATTACCACAATTTTAAGCAAATTTGGTATTAGCGTAGAAGGTATTATTGCCAGTGTTGGTGTTGTAGGTTTAGCCGTTGGTTTTGGTGCTCAAACAATTGTAAAAGATATCATTACTGGTTTCTTTATTATTTTTGAAAATCAATTCGATGTAGGTGACTACGTTAAAATTAATAGCGGTGGTACGACTGTAGCTGAAGGTACGGTTAAATCAATTGGTTTAAGATCGACACGCATTAATACGATTACTGGGGAATTAACAATTCTGCCAAATGGTAGTATGGGAGAAATTACTAACTTCTCTATTACAAATGGTTTCGCTATTGTGAAAATTCCAGTTTCTGTAGAGGAAAACTTAGATAAAGTTGAAAAACGATTAAATAAATTATTCACTGCAATGCGTAGTAAATACTATCTATTCATTACAGATCCTGTAGTGGAAGGTATTGATTCGATTGATGAAACGAAAGTAATATTTAGAATTTCTGCAGAAACGATTCCTGGTGAAGGTGCCTCAGGTTCAAGAATTTTACGTAAAGAAATTCAAAGAGTTTTCGTACAAGAAGGTATTAAATTACCACAACCAATCTATGTTAAAAGTATGGACGCACAAGATAAAGCTTAATTATCATTGGGGGCAATTTCATGACGTCAAATTATGGAATAAATGATATAGTAGAAATGAAAAAACAACATGCATGTGGAACAAACAGATTTAAAATTATTCGCATGGGTGCAGATATTCGAATTAAATGCGAAAATTGTCAAAGAAGTATTATGATTCCACGTCAAACGTTTAATAAAAAATTAAAAAAAATATTAGTATCTCAACAAGATACAGAAAGTTAGGAGAATGATTAATGGCTTTAACAGCAGGTATCGTAGGGTTACCGAACGTTGGTAAGTCTACTCTATTTAATGCAATAACTAAGGCAGGCGCATTGGCTGCGAACTATCCTTTCGCAACAATTGATCCAAACGTAGGTATTGTAGAAGTACCAGATACACGTTTAAATAAATTAACTGAAATGGTAGAACCTAAGAAAACAATTCCAACTACTTTTGAATTTACAGACATTGCAGGTATTGTTAAAGGTGCATCTAAAGGTGAAGGTTTAGGTAATAAATTCTTATCTCATATTCGTGAAGTAGATGCAATTTGCCAAGTTGTTCGTGCATTTGATGATGAAAATGTTACGCACGTATCTGGGCGTGTTAATCCTTTAGATGATATTGAAGTTATCAATATGGAATTAGTATTAGCTGATTTAGAATCAGTAGAAAAGCGTTTGCCTAGAATTGAAAAAATGGCACGTCAAAAAGATAAAACTGCTGAAATGGAGTTACGTATTTTATCTAGAATCAAAGAAGCTTTAGAAAATGGTAATCCTGTTCGTAGTTTAGAATTTAATGATGAAGATCAAAAATATGTTAATCAAGCTCAATTATTAACATCTAAAAAAATGCTTTATATAGCTAATGTTGGCGAAGATGAAATTGGTAATGAAGATAATGATAAAGTGAAAGTGATTCGTGAATATGCTGCGAAAGAAGATTCAGAAGTTATCGTTATCAGTGCAAAAATTGAAGAAGAAATCGCTACTTTAGATGATGAAGATAAAGAAATGTTCTTGGAAGATTTAGGTATTGAAGAACCAGGTTTAAATAGATTAATCAGAACAACTTATGAGTTATTAGGATTATCAACTTACTTTACTGCTGGTGTACAAGAAGTTCGTGCTTGGACATTTAGACAAGGTATGACAGCGCCACAATGTGCAGGTATTATTCATACTGACTTTGAGCGTGGCTTCATTCGTGCTGAGGTAACAAGTTATGATGACTATGTTGCAAATGGCGGAGAACAAGGTGCTAAAGAAGCCGGTAAGCAACGTTTAGAAGGTAAAGAGTATATTATGCAAGATGGTGACATTGTTCACTTCAGATTCAACGTTTAGAATTGTAATTCGTAATAAATGATAAAAATAAAGCAATGTAAGTTTCATGTGGCTTAGAGTGACAAGGAACTTACATTGCTTTTTTATATATTTTATTTCATTATATCTTAAAAGAACGGTATAACTTTACTTGCTTCAATAATATCTTTGGTGCTGAAAAACTGTTTACCTTCTCCAGTGTAGGCAGGTTCGAGTACCATATTGGCTTTCGCACAATATAACCATTCTGGATTGATACCGCAATTTAAGACTTCTTGAAATTCTTGGAAATCTTTGTCCCAATCTAAATCTAATTGCATGTTTTACACCTCGCCATCATTATAGAACATTTGTTCTGTTTTGAAAAGTACTTTTACATCTTCTTTGTTCAATTCATTGTTTTGATGGTGTTTATTGATATTATTAAGGAGCATATGAGCATTATTTCATGTTTGGGACTGCCTTTTCAAAAAAGAAAATTGAGAGAGTGAAAATTTATTGTAAAAAGTAATACTCTATGCTATAATTCTTGATTGTGAGTAATGAAAATTATTCCTTGCTTGTCGACAGGAGTCGATAGGCCGCATAGACCACAAGGAGGTGCAAGTATAAAATGAGAACATATGAAATTATGTATGTCGTACGTCCTAACATTGAAGAGGATGCTAAAAAAGCTGTTGTTGAACGCTTTAACGGTATCTTAGCTTCAGAAGGATCAGAAGTTTTAGAAGAAAAAGACTGGGGTAAACGCCGTCTTGCTTACGAAATTGAAGATTTCAAAGAAGGTTTCTATAACATCGTACGCATTAAAACTGATAACAACAGAGCTACAGACGAATTCCAACGTTTAGCTAAAATCAGTGACGATATCATCCGTTATATCGTTATCCGCGAAGACCAAGATAAGTAATAATTTAATGGGGGCGTTTTAATGATAAACAGAGTTGTATTAGTAGGTCGTTTAACTAAAGATCCAGAATACAGAACCACTCCCTCAGGCGTAAGTGTAGCGACATTTACTCTAGCAGTTAATCGTACTTTCACGAATGCTCAAGGGGAACGCGAAGCTGACTTTATTAATGTTGTTGTGTTTAGAAGACAAGCAGAGAATGTGAATAATTATTTATTCAAAGGTAGTTTAGCTGGCGTTGATGGTCGCATACAATCACGCAGTTATGAAAATCAAGAAGGTCGTCGTATCTTTGTTACTGAAGTTGTAGCTGATAGTGTTCAATTCCTTGAACCTAAAAATGCTCAAGGTGGCCAACGTAATCAAAGTAGTAACAATGATTTCCAAGACTACGGTCAAGGATTTGGTGGTCAACAATCAGGACAAAATACGTCTTATAACAATAATCAATCATCAAATAATAAACAATCAGATAATCCTTTTGCGAATGCAAATGGCCCGATTGATATTAGTGATGATGACTTACCATTCTAATAATAAAATGAACGTATAAAAACTATTTCAAAAGGAGGTAATTAACCATGGCAGGTGGACCAAGAAGAGGCGGTCGTCGTCGTAAAAAAGTTTGCTACTTCACAGCAAATGGCATTACACACATCGACTATAAAGATACTGAATTATTAAAACGTTTTATCTCAGAACGCGGTAAAATTTTACCACGTCGTGTAACTGGTACTTCAGCTAAATATCAACGTATGTTGACTACAGCTATCAAACGTGCTCGTCATATGGCTTTATTACCATATGTTAAAGACGAAAACTAATATATAAGTATTGGTTAAACCCCGTAAGCTTAAGGCTTGCGGGGTTATTTTTTGTGTTGGAATTTAAGGGAAGGGTAGAAGAAGGGCTGAAGCATCAACTTACTGATTTATTTTTGTTTTTGATTTAAATGATTATAAATTTTATTATAGTTATCATCTTGAAAGTATTTAAATACATACCAATCATTATTGTAGAATATGCCTAATGATTTTATAAAGATACCTTTTTTTAATTTAACTTTCTTAATATCTTCAAGTGGAATTTGTATATTGAGTGGACTATTGGTTAAACTAAAGGACGCAAAAGTTAAGTGATGATTAGTTAAAGTAAGACTACCCGGTACACTAACCCGTCGATAAATAAAAGTTTTTAAACTACAATTTGTAGTTATTTCCATTGTGTAAAACCTCCTTTTCAAAAAATAAACTGTATATATCAATACTAAAATAATAAATATACTTAAAAATTACAACGTAAATGATTTTTAAAGTTTGTAATAAGTTGTACGATATTGTTAATAAAATGAATATTAAATGTTATGATTTAAGTAGATATACATAAGGAGTTTTTAAATTATGAAGGGTAAATATTTTTTAGCAGGTTTAACGGCGTCAACATTTCTATTGGGAGCATGTAGTTTAAATATTGGTTTACCGGGTGGAGACGACGAGAATTCAAACAATAACAAACAAGAGCAAAAGAAAGATAATGACTCAGATTCTGGAAAAAAATCTAACGATCCTAAAAAATCTGGAGATGAATCTAATAATAAAGAGCATTCATCAACAAATGATAATGCGCAAAACGATAGCAATGACTCAAATGGAGATACTGAAGCTGGTGGAGAGTATATGACTGGCTCAGCACAACCTCAAGACCAAGATAGTACTAATGACGAGGGCTCAAACGATGATCAAGAGGCCAACTCAGACAATAATGACGAGGCGAACTCAGACAATAATGATGATGCGAACGCAGATAATCAAGCTGAAGATGACGCATCTGAAAATAGTGAAGATAACGCTAACGAGGCTCAGGTTAGTGAAGATGAGGCTATTCAAATCGCCAAAAGTCATGTTAAGGAAAAAATAGGTGGAAGTAAACAACCTGATTGGAATTCGTTCCACATTAATAATGATAAAACAACCGATGATAATTATTATATTAGTTATAGAGCACAAAGCGTGGTATCTACTCCAGTAGATGTGGGCGTTGCAGTAAGTAAGAAAGATGGCTCTATAGTGGGTGATTACTCAGACATGACTGAGGAACAAAGAGCACAAGCAGAAGCTAAAGGAAGAGAACAACAAAGAGCTGCTGAGGAAAGAAACGCTAAACATCAACAAGCTGAAGAAGAAAATAATCAGCAAGACAATAGTGATGAACAACAAAATAGTGACGATAATCAACAACAATCTGACAAAGGACAAACTATAGCAAATAGCCAACAAGCGCATGAGAACGCTGTAAATACACCTATTCAAAATGTTGCAGGTAGTCAAGATAACGAAGAACAAGAAGACCAAAGCCAACAACAAGCTGCAGACAATGGTAACCAAGACCAAGCGCAACAACAAACAGAGCAACAACAAGCTTCGGACCAACCACAAGAACAACAAGCAGATCAAACACAACAAGACAGTAGCGATAACAACACTGAAGAGGAATAATTAAACCTCGCACGGCAGAAATTCCGAAAACGTTATATCTAACTATAAACAAAAATCCGGCTTCTTTATCGAAGTCGGATTTAATCATTTTTAAATTATAAACGAATATCTATATCATCAATATGTTGTTGATATTCTTTATATTTACTTTCAACTAACATTTGATAAGGTGTATCAAAGAAGTCTGCGAGAATCATCGCATCTTTGAAACTAGGTTCATGTTGATGGTTTTCCCATTCCCATAATTGATGTGGTTCATAGTGTGTACCATATTTTTTATTTAATAACTCTGTTAATTCATTAATTTCAAGATTTCGTTTTGTTCTTAAGTTAAAAAGTGTATGTGAACTCATGATACATAACCTCCCTGTATATGCTAAGTCTGGAATGTAAGATAATCTTATTTTCCCTGTTAAATTATCTTCCTAACAAACTTATAAAGTCTTTTATAAAAATAAACCCACGTTATTTAATTATACTATTCCTCTTCACAAATTTTATCAAGTCTTTTAAGTCATTATTCATAATTATGTTATTTTTAATTTATAAATTGTAAACAAAGGGGTTATCGTTATGAAAATTTTTGATGCACATTTTCATATTATTGATTTTAATTTCCCAGTTAAAGAGAATAATGGTTATATGCCACCTTCCTTCACTACACAAGATTACTTAAATCGTACTAATGATTTAGAGATTATTGGTGGTGCAGTTGTTTCAGGTTCATTTCAAGAGTTCGATCAAGATTATTTAGTGGATGCCCTTCATAAATTAGATGGCAAATTCGTAGGAACCACTCAGCTACCGATAACTACTAGCGATGCAGAGATTCGCAGATTAAATACTTTGGGAACTAAGGGGATTAGATTTAATGTAAAACGCGGTGGGTCAGAAGATATTTCGAAACTTAAAGCATTTGCGCAACGCGTTTATGATTTAGTAGGTTGGCACACAGAAATCTACATTGAGTCGAAGAAATTAACTAAATATAAAGAGGTTATCCTTCAACTACCTCAAGTGTCTATTGATCACTTAGGTTTAACTGAAGAAGGATTTGAAGACTTGAAAGACTTAGTTAGACAGGGCGTTTATGTAAAAGCAACTGGATTCGGTAGAATTGAAATTGATCCTTTATCAGCTATTCAAGAATTAATCAACATCAATCCTAATGCTGTCATGTTCGGTACTGATTTGCCTTCCACACGTGCCAATCGCCCATTTAACGTAGAAGATATTCAACTAATCCAGGATCATTTTAACCAAGACATTCAAGAAAGAATTTTTTATAAGAATGCATTAGAATTTTATAGACTTTCAGAATAATGTACTTTTATGATTTTTATCTTTGGAAAAGGGAATAGATTAATACCTAAATAAAAAATATTAATTGGAGATAAGTAGATGAAACTTTCATGGATTTTGTGGTGGATCGTTTCTGCATTTTGGATTATCTTATTCATTAGCAGTTCAGTAATGATTTGGGAAAGACGTACAGACGCAGCTGGTATTGTTCAAACACCAGAATTAAGAGCAATATCTATTATTATTATGGCAATAGCATTTCTATTACCTATTATCATACAAATCGTATGGCTAGCAATTAACTTAGTTATGTCACGTAAAGAAAAAATTCAGAAGTATTAAAAAATGAATTCAAGTAAATTTCTTATAAAAAGTTAATTAATTTTTAATAAATATGTTTAAAAATAATTAATGGTGGTATAAGTAAGAAGCAAATAAAAAACAAAAAGATAAGGAGAATTCTGATTATGAGCTTTATTATTATGTTAATCGTCGGCGGATTAATCGGATGGGTTGCCGGTATGATTATGGGTAAAGATATCCCAGGCGGTATTATCGGTAACATCATCGCTGGTTTAATCGGTTCAGCAATCGGTAGTAGAATCTTCGGTATGTGGGGTCCTGTATGGGGCGGCGTACCAATCTTCCCAGCATTAATTGGTTCAATTATTTTGATCTTTATCGTAAGCTTAATCTTACGTGTTATCAGAAAATAATAATATTTGAAGAGTTAAAGAGGGCTATGTTGAATGGCTCTCTTTTTTTATTAGGAAATTAAATCTTAAAAAAGGGCATAAAAAGAGGGTGACGTCGGGTTAAGGCGTCACCCAGGAGTATTATGTTCATGAATATAAAAGACTTTGTAGTTATAATTTAACTACACGTTAATATTATCATGTAATGTAATGGTATGACAATCATAAACTAATAAAAACTGAAAAATTATAGATTGATATTAAAGTAGTAAAAATAATTAATAGCTTGTAAATATAAATAAGACCTTTTACATAAGTTGCAATTACTCTTTTTGACTTTAAGACGTCTGGATGACTTACCTTCCTCACACTTCATATGGCATAATTAATGTAATATTTTACTTAAGGAGGGTGTCATATGGAAGGTATTGTAACTTTCATCATTATTACGCTTCTAATTATTATCGTACCAGGTCCTGATTTTTTAATTGTTATGAAAAATACGATTCATTCTGGTAAATTAAATGGAGCAATGTCAGCATTTGGAATCACTTCGGCACATATTGTTTATTCGTCCTTAGCAGTATTTGGAATTATTTATTTACTGACTAGTTTGTATTATGTATTTTTTATTATTAAAATTTTAGGAGCTTGTTATCTAATATATTTAGGAATCCAAAGCATTCTTAGTGCACGTCAATCTATGGATTTTACTTCTGCTAAAAGTGGCAGAAATAATGTAAGCCGTTTTACTTCTTACCGTCAGGGGTTTTTAAGTACTATTTTAAACCCTAAAGCTTTATTATATTATGTCAGTGTCTTACCGCAATTTTTATCAACTGGTGGTATTGAAGTTAAATCACAAATTGCAATGTTATCCGTTATTGTCATTTTAGTGATTTGTGGTTGGTTTTTATTTTGTGTTTTTGTTTTTCAATATATCAAATTACTATTTAGTAATCCAAAAATTAAATCGATATTTGATTATGCAGTCGGTTTTATTTTAATTGGACTTTCGGTTAATTTATTATTAAGTAAGAGTACTTAATTTTAAAAAAGAAGGAGAAATATTAAGGTGAAACTATATTTAGTGAGACATGGAGAGTCACAATCGAATTATGATAACAAACATCATCGTGCTTATTTCTGTGGCCAATTAGATGTACATTTAACTAAAAAGGGTGTTGAAGGTGCACAAAAATTAGAAAGCTACTTTAAAGATATGGATATTGATTATGTCTATGTATCTGATTTAACACGTACGATTGAAACTTATAACAATATCTTTCCATATGATATTCCTACTACCGTTACACCAAGTCTCAGAGAACACTCATTAGGTGTATTTGAAGGCGAATATAAAGATAAATTAATGCAGGATAATCAGTATCATCAATATTTTAACCACCCAGAATATAAAGATTTCCGTCATAGTTTTACACAGAAAGCGCCTGAAGGGGAGAGTTATGGGGATGTCTTAAATAGAATTCGGTTATTTTTTGAAAATGAAGTATCGCAAGACGCTGAAACAATAGTGATAGTAGCTCATCAAGTAGTAATTCGTTGCATGCTCGTTTACTTTGGAATGCTTACTAAAAAAGAAGCGTTGGATTATAATATTGAAAACTGTAAGCCAATATACATAGAAATCTAAAAAGCCACACTTTAACGAATTGAAAATACTCGTTAAAGTGTGGCTTTTTTCTATTATTTATCAAAAACGTCTGTTTTGATATTTTTATCTTTTAAGAATTTTTTAATTTTATTTTGCTGTTTACCATTTACGTCTCCAGCATAATGTGTAGGTACATCAACAACGTTAATTGTATTTTGAGGCTCATAATTAAGTTGTTCTAATTTTTCGTCTATATCCGAAATTGTACTATTTAATGCGTTAAAATAATTAATAATACGAGTTATGTTGTCTTTGTAACCTGCAGGGATAGTATTATTTTCAACAAATTTCTTAAAGTGTAAGTCATTTTTAACTGCTACATTTGATAATTTACTCAATTTGTTTGCTTGAGCTTTTGTGACTCTTGTTTGACCGCCACTTTGTTTATCTATCTGACTTTGTAAAATATATTTATTATCTAGAATATCGCTATTAACATCTAAATATTTCTTTATCGCTTTATTCATCTCATCTTCACTAATTTTTTGGTTAGTTTTATCTGAGGTGAAAATATCCTTATCTGTTAAGTTTCTAGCGTGTTTGGGAGCCGAAATACCATTACTTTGTAGATGATCTTCATTTTTTTCATTACTATCATCATTATGAGGTGCACATGCACTTAAAGTTAAAAGTAGTGTTAAAATTCCGCCAACTATAATACTCTTCTTCATAGATTTTAATAATCTCCTTTATAAATAAAACATAATAATAGATTATCATTTATAGGCAAATATTTGAATGATAAGAACTTAAAATAAAAATTATCTATGAACAATTTATGGCAAGTGATGACTAATTTATCTATTTGAAACAAATATATAATAGATTATTATACGTAAAAAAACCGAGATACTAATAAGCATCTCGGTTTAATATGAAGATATTTGATAGGTTAAGTGACAAACTAGAAAAGTTCTAGTTATTAATTTCTAATTATATAATCAAAGGCATTTAGTGCCGCATTAGCACCTGCGCCCATTGAAATAATAATTTGTTTATTTTTTTGATCAGTAACGTCTCCAGCAGCAAAAATTCCTGGAACATTTGTATGATTATCGCGATCGATAACTACTTCTCCACGATTATTTAATTCTACTGCGTCACCAATCCAGCTTGTGTTTGGTACAAGACCAATTTGTACGAAGATACCATCTAAGCTTAATTCTTTCATTTCGCCAGATTCTAAGTCTTCATAGCTTAATCCAGTTACATGATCTTCACCTAAAACTTCAGCAGTTCTAGCATTTGTATGAATATCTACGTTTGATAGAGAACGTAAACGGTCTTGTAATACTGTATCTGCTTTAAGTTCAGATGAATATTCAAATAATGTAACATGGTTTACAATACCTGCTAAATCGATAGCTGCTTCAACACCTGAGTTACCGCCACCGATAACTGCAACGTCTTTATTTTCAAATAAAGGACCATCACAGTGAGGGCAGAAAGCAACACCTTTGTTGATTAAGCGATCTTCACCAGGAATGTTTAATTTACGCCAACTTGCACCTGTTGAAATAATAGCAGTTTTACTTTCAAGAACTGCGTCATTTTCAAGTGTTACACGAATAGCTTTATCTGTTTTCTCGATACTTGTAGCACGGATGCCTGTCATAGCGTCAATATCGTATTCTTCGATATGTGCTGCTAAGTTAGCAGAGAACTCAGAACCAGTTGTTTCTTTAACAGTAATGAAGTTTTCAATACCAGCAGTATCGTTAACTTGGCCACCGATACGGTCAGCTACAATACCTGTACGTAAACCTTTACGTGCAGTATAAATTGCAGCACTACCACTTGCTGGTCCACCACCAATGATTAAAACATCATATGGTTCTTTATTGTTAAATTCAGAAGCATCTTGTGTACTTCCTAATTTAGTTAAGATATCAGAAATAGTCATACGACCATTGCCAAATTCTTCACCATCTAAGAAGACTGCAGGGACAGCCATAATGTCTTCTGATTCTTCACGGAAGACAGCCCCATCAATCATTGTATGAGTGATATTAGGGTTAATAACACTCATTAAGTTTAATGCTTGGACAACGTCTGGACATTTTTGACAAGTTAAACTTACATAAGTTTCGAAGTTGTAGTTACCTTCTAAACCTTTAATTTGATCAATGATTGATTGTTTCTCTTTAGGAGCACGACCACTCACTTGTAAAATTGCTAAAACAAGTGAGTTGAATTCGTGGCCTAATGGAATACCAGCAAACGTAATGCCTGTATCTTCTTCAGGTTTACTTACTGTGAAACTTGGCGTACGTTTTAACTCTTTATCTACAATCGTTATATGGTCTGACATTTCAGCGATTTCATCTAAAAGTTCTTTTAACTCTTTAGACTTATCATCAGAACCGATACTAGCTCTGAATTCAACATCGCCTTCCATAAGACCTAAAAGCTGTTGTAATTGTTGTTTTAAATCAGCATTAAGCATTCTATAATGCCTCCTTAAATTTTACCTACTAAGTCTAATCCTGGTTGTAATGATTCAGAACCTTCTTCCCATTTAGCTGGGCATACTTCACCTGGATGTTGACGTACATATTGAGCTGCTTTGATTTTGTTAACTAAAGTGCTAGCGTCACGGCCGATACCGTCTGCATTGATTTCAGCTGCTTGAACTACGCCATCTGGGTCAACGATGAATGTACCACGTTGAGCTAATCCAGCTTCTTCATCTAATACATCGAAGTTACGAGTAATAGTTTGAGAAGGGTCACCAATCATAGTGTATTGGATTTTGCTGATAGCATCTGAATGATCGTGCCATGCTTTGTGTACAAAGTGAGTATCAGTTGATACTGAGAATACGTTAACACCTAAATCTTGTAATTTTTCATATTGGTTTTGTAAATCTTCTAATTCAGTTGGACATACGAATGAGAAGTCAGCAGGGTAGAAACAAACTACACTCCAAGAACCTTTTAAATCATCTTGGCTTACTTCTTTGAATTCATCATTTTTAGGATCATAAGCTTGAGCTGTGAATGGTAAAATTTCTTTATTGATTAAAGACATAACTTAAATTCCTCCTGATTTTCGAAAAAATTTTTAGAATTACATAAGAATAATTGCTTATTTATAATAATTCTAATTTCTTGAATATTATTATTACACTTCGTTTCCATTTCGTCAACTTAATAAGCTTGTAAGAAATGGAATGTTGTTTAAATACTGTTAAATAAGGGTTTTTATATAATTTGTTAAGATAGTTAAGAAGTATTTAAATTTATATTTTTTAAATAAATATTGTAAATTGCAAATACCTCTTACTATCATTTATCCTTTATCATTCTCAACTAAACATCTGTATTTGATAATGGAGAAGATTTATTTTTGAAAATGAACAAGTAAAACATGGACAAAAAACGTTTATATATAGTGAAGGGGATAGGAAGTTGTCATAAGCATTTAGTTCTATTATTAGATGTTCATTTTAAACAGCATCAAGGCCAGGAAGCTACGCTATCCTGACCTCAATATATAATTAATTTACTACTTTGACTGTTACACTACCAACTTTGTCATATTTTGCAGTGTAAGTGCCTTTTTCTAAATGTAAAGGAGAAATAAATGTGCCTGAAGAAATAAATTGTCCTTTTTCTAGTTTTTTACCATGAGCATGTAATTTTTTATTTAACCATTTTACTGATTCAATTGGGTTACCTAATACCTCGCTTGAATGACCAGTTTCAATTTTTTTATCATCTTTAAATAATTCTAAATTAATATCTGCAAATTCTTTATATTCTAAAGGTGTAACGCGTTCCCCGACGACAATTAATCCTGTAGCAGTATTATCTGAAATTAAATCGCCTAATGTGAAATTAGGGAACCAATCTTTGTAACGCGCGTCTGGGATTTCAATTCCTGCTGCGATTTTAACACTTTCTAAAATAGTTTGATTAGAAGCATCTTCAGGTAAATCAGCAGTTAGTTCAAAAATAATTTCTGGTTCTAATAATGGATCGAAAAGATTTGATAAAGATACTTTGGCGTCACTTTCAACCACCTGAGTAGACAAGATTGTACCGTAAGCAGGCTCGTGCGTTTTAGCTATGGCTTGAGTAGCAGCACTAGTCATGCTCACTTTATAACCTTTTATAGTAGCTTTTTGATGTTTTTCAAGTTGTTCAATCAAATCATCTTGAGTTTTATATGCTTCTTCTTCACTAATGTCATGCGTTTTACTGACAAATTCAATAGGTTTCTTAGAAGTAAAAGCTTTGTATAGTGCGTTTGAAATTTCTTTGTTAGCTTGAGGCATAGTATCTCTCCTTAAATATCTGAAAATTATTACTATTATGATAACTTTAAACATACAAGCATGCAAATTTTTTATTAAAGAGAGAAAGGTGACTTTGAAGACAAACATAAGTATAAATTGTTACGATATATTCAGTAGATGATAAGGAGTGAATTAAATGTCGAATCATGTTTATGATTTAACTAAAAAACACCATTCAGTAAGAAAATTTAAAGATAAACCTTTAAGTGAAGAGGTAGTAAAAAAACTAGTTGAAGCTGGTCAAAATGCGTCTACATCTAGTTATTTACAAACATACTCAATTATTGGTATTGATGACCCACAAATTAAAGCGCAATTAAAAGAAGTTTCAGGTCAATCTCATGTAGTAGATAATGGTTACTTATTTGTATTTGTTTTAGATTATTATCGACATAGCTTAATTAATGAAAAATTTGATTATAATATGGAAACATCTTTTGAATCTGCAGAAGGTTTGTTAGTAGGATCTATTGATGTTGCACTTGTGTCTGAAAATATTGCTTTAACAGCTGAAGATATGGGCTACGGTATTGTATATTTAGGTTCTTTACGTAATGACGTTGGTCGTGTGCGTGAAATTTTAGACTTACCAGAATATGCTTTTCCTTTATTCGGAATGGCAGTAGGTGAGCCTGCTGATGATGAGAATGGGGCACCAAAACCACGTCTACCATTTGAACATGTCTTTCACAAAAATGTTTATAATAGTAACCAAAAACAACAAAGTGAAGAATTAAGTCAATATGATGAAACTGTTAGTAACTATTATAAAGAACGTACAAACGGAGAACGTTCTGAAACTTGGTCACAACAAGTGGCAGGATTTTTAAGTAAAAAAACACGTTTAGATATGTTGGAACAATTAAATAAATCAGGTTTAATGAAGCGATAAAGCTATTATAAAAAAAGAAGCGTAGCTCAATCATTCTAATATATTAACGATACTAGAATGTTGGCTACGCTTTTTAATATCTATTATTTATTCAGTAGATAAGTCACCGTAGTGATTTGAATTAAATTTCTCTTTATCGAGGTTACCAGTTAACTTAGCTGTACCAGTACCTGCTAATATTGAATCATTAACGTTCAGAGCTGTTCGTCCCATATCAATAATTGGTTCAATTGAAATTAGTACACCGGCTAAAGCAACTGGAAGGTTAAGCGTTGATAATACAAGAATAGATGCAAATGTTGCACCGCCACCTACACCAGCAACACCAAATGAACTAATAATTACTACACCAATAAGAGTCAATATAAATGGTAAATCAATATCAACTTTAGCTACTGGCGCTACCATGATAGCTAACATAGCTGGATAAATTCCTGCACAACCATTTTGACCTATTGATAAACCAAATGAGGCAGAGAAGTTAGCAATACCATCTGGTACACCTAAACGTTGTGTTTGTGTTTGGATGTTTAATGGTAATGCACCTGCGCTTGATCGTGAAGTGAAAGAAAAGATAAGTACTTCGAACGTCTTTTTAACATAGCGAACAGGATTAATTCCCATAATTGTTAAAATAATTAAATGAATAATATACATTGTTATTAAAGCAGCATATGAAGCAATCATAAATTTACCTAATGTCCAAATCGCTGCAAAATCACTTGTAGCAATGGTTGAAGCCATAATCGCAATAATACCATAAGGAGTTAAACGTAGAACAAAAGTAACGATTGACATTACTAATGAATAAATGGCATCAATACCACGTTTTAACAAGCTACCATTTTCAGGTTGTTTACGTGCTACACGTAAATATGCAAAACCTACAAATATCGCAAATATTACTACCGCAATTGTAGAAGTAGTTCGTTGACCAGTGAAGTCTAAGAACGGGTTGCTTGGTAATAATTCTAAGATTTGTTGAGGTAGCGTATTAGCTGTTATATCTTTAGCTTTACTACTAATTTCACTTCCGCGAGCATTTTCAGCACTACCTAAATCAATACTTGATGCGTCTAAACCGAATACAATGGCATAAAAAATCCCGACTATAGCTGCAATAGCCACAGTGCCGATTAAGAACATAAAAATATAAGAACCAATTTTAGCGAATTTATCCCCAATTTGTATCTTACTAAATGCTGAAACGATTGAAATAAATATTAAAGGCATAACAATCATTTGTAATAAAGCAACATAACCGTCGCCTACGATACTAAACCAATCTGTTGTGGTTTCAAGTACTTTTGAATTTACGCCATAAATTAAATGTAAAGCAATACCAAACACAATTCCTAAGCCTAAAGCTGTAAATACACGTTTAGGGAAGGAAACATGTTTTTTCGCCATAATAAATAAGCCAATAAGAAAGGCGAGCATTATGACAATGTTAATAACTGTAAAAAAAGTCCCCATAAAGCGAATCTCCTTTGATGAAATTTAATTCCGATTTACTTAATAAGGATAGTATTGTTTTGATATTATTTCAATACTTTATAATAAAAAATAAAATTATATCTATTAAAAATGTAGTTTGAATAAATTTAAATAACTAAAATTTTAATTTTAAAAAAGAAAAAACCACAGTCCTTATAGACTATGGTTTGAATTTAAACTATATATTAAAGGTTGAATAATCTAGCTAAAAATCCTTTTTTCTCTGTTGAAGGTCTACTCATTGAAGCTGTATTTTTTATCGCTTGTTGGTTATTATCGTTAATTTCCTTAACTAAATCATTTTTAGTGTATTCAGATTGCTCTTTTTGAGCATTTTGAATTGCTTCTTGAGATGTTTGAATCGCTTGTAAAGATTGATTGTTAGCCTCAAGTTTATTAGTAATTTGACTTTGAAGTTCTTTCAATTCATTTTGCTGTTGATTAACTTGATTAATCATTTGCGCAAGCATTTGACGTTCTTCACGCATTTTTTGAATTTCATTACGTAAATCGCCTACTAATTGAGCCACGTTGTTATCAGTAGGTAATTGTTCTTTGTCTTCTTTAACAATGACTTGTAAAAAATCTTTCTCTTTCTCTAATTCTTCAAACGCTAAATCATAACTACTAGTTTGTTTAACTTTCTCCGCGATATCTTGGAATAATTCGATATCTTCTTCTTTAAAATCAGTGGCTTCACGACCACGATATTCTGTCTTGCTAAGTTGATAACCACGTTCTTCTAAATGCTGTACAATTTTACGGACTTGTTTTTCACTTAGGTTGACACGTTGAGCGAATTCTTTAGTTAACATAGCTGAAAGTCCTTTCGTTTCTATATTTATCTATACTTATTTACACTGACGTCTGTCTTCGGCCAGTAACACGTCAGTCTAACCTCGCTATTCAGTTTAACCCTTTATATCGCTCATTTCAAGTGTTCTTATAAAGGAAGGCGTAAATTCATACGTTCTAAGAGTGGATAAATAATATCTCTAGAAATGCCATTTGCAAAGACATACTTAAGAATATAATTTGATTTAACACTTGCTGGGTAAATATCCTTAGTTAGTTCAATATTTGATTTAATAAATAGATCAACTTCAAATGGAGAAGTTTCATTCGAATAGTTTGGATGTAAGTATTCGATTTCACTTTGCTTTTTAAAACCATTAGTTAGAAGCGAATTGACACGTTTCTCTAATAACTCTTTATCATGACCATTACTATTTGGTTCTTTAGGGACTTCGACCATTATAAAATTAATATCTCTAGAATGAACTTTATTAGAAAGTTCGTTTAATTGGATTTCAATTTCTTGAAGCGTTTCCGATATCATTTCATCGTGGTTAGCATTATTGATAGCTAGTAAATGAATTAGGAATGCCGAGTTTGTTGTCGCTTCATAATGGGCAGTCGCTACGCTAACTACTTCTTCTTTTTCGAGACCTACAATGACGGCATAGTCATTTTCAGTTTTGTTATTTTGCAAAGATTTTTTAACTATCGAGCTGTCTTCATAAAAATCGATATCGAGCTGTTTGTTGTAGAAATCTACTGCCTTATTAAAATAGTCATCGTTAAAAGATTGGATAGTATGAAATTTCATAATGTCACCCCCACAATTTTTTTGTTTTAGTATAGCACATTTGTAAAGTAGGCTATCATTAAGAAAAACATAAAATAGTAATGATAATTAAAAAACACCGTAAAATAGACTTAAATATAAGTTTATTTTACGGTGATGAATAATTAAATTTTTAAATTGCTTTATGATTTTGGACCTTTAGATTCATTTGCATAATGTGTGATATCAACTTCTTCATAAGCAGAATTATTTTCTTCTACTTCATCATGAGAACTATTATCTTTATTAGCAACAACTAAAATTCTATCGTTAAGTACTTCTTTTTTATACTTATCTAATTGATCCTCAGATAATTTATAGCGAGTCAACACTGCTTCTTCTCCGTCTTCGCCTGTAAGTAATCTAGACATACGGTCGCTGAATGAACCACTTGTAGCTACTAATGAAATTTGAGAATCATGTAAGTCGTCTAAATGCAATTTACTTTTACTTACAATAGTCAATTCATTTTCTGAATAACCTTCCGCTTTTTTCTTGTCAATAACGTTATAAATTTCATCTTGATTATCTACTACTGTAATATCTGGCATATTTCTCGCCCTCCAATTTCGTCCTACTTTTAATAAAAATATACCCTAATGAATGTTTATAAAACTAATCTATAATAATTATATAATTAAATGAGAATAGTTTACAAATATAGGTAGATATCATTTAATGAAACGCTTACATCTATAAATGCTATCATATAAGGCTTTATCTCATTTTCAAATATTGAAAAGAATGTAAAAATTTGCTATTATCAATAATAATTTATATTACTCATATAATCTAAAGAATATGGCTTTAGGAGTATCTACCATGTTGCCACAAACGACATGACTATGAGTACAGAATAATATAATTTAAGGAAAGACTTTATTAAATGGTCATCTAGAAATACTACATATAGCATTGTTTGACTTTGGAGGTAGGCGTATAGCTACAGTTTCTCTATGTGATTGAACAAATAATATATTTTAAAGTGTTTTTAGACTGACACATTTAAGCTAATCGCTATTTAAGTGTTTATCCTACGATGTATTGTCTGTTCACTCATAGATCCTGAAACTTTTTCAAAGTTTTAGGGTTTTTTTGTATATATTTTGAGGAGGTTTTAAAGTGGAATCGCTTAGACAGAAAGTCAAAGAGGATGGCGTCGTAATTGATGAGAAGATTTTAAAGGTTGATGGTTTTCTTAATCATCAGATTGATGCTAAGTTAATGCACGAAGTTGGTAAAACATTTTATGATCAATTTAAAGATAAAGGTATTACTAAAATTTTAACGATTGAAGCATCAGGTATCGCGCCAGCAATTATGGCTTCGCTACATTTTGATGTGCCTTGCTTATTTGCCAAAAAAGCCAAGCCAAGCACGTTGAAAGATGGATTTTATAGTACGGATATACACTCATTTACTAAGAATAAGACGAGTACGGTTATCGTTTCTGAAGAATTTTTAGGTGAAAATGATAAAGTCTTAATTATCGATGACTTTTTAGCAAATGGTGATGCCTCTTTAGGTTTATATGATATTGCACAACAAGCCAAAGCTGAAACAGTAGGTGTGGGCATTGTTGTTGAAAAGAGTTTCCAAGATGGACGACAAAGATTAGAAGAAGCAGGTTTAACAGTTTCTTCATTATGTAAAGTGGCTTCTCTTAAAGGGAATAAAGTTACTTTACTAGGTGACGACGAATGAAAAATTTTATTTTAAGCCTTCAACATTTATTGGCAATGTATGCAGGGGCGATTCTAGTACCTATTATCGTAGGAACTAGTCTTAAATTTACACCTGAAGAAATTGCTTACTTAGTCACTGTAGATATTTTTATGTGTGGGGTCGCTACTTTTTTACAAGCGAATAAAGTAACTGGAACAGGTTTACCTATTGTTCTGGGTTGTACTTTTACAGCGGTAGCACCAATGATATTAATTGGACAAACTAAAGGATTAGGCGTCCTTTACGGTTCATTATTTTTATCAGGTATTTTAGTAGTTATTATTGCACCTTTCTTTTCATATCTAGTTAAATTCTTTCCTCCTGTTGTGACAGGAAGTGTGGTTACGATTATAGGTATTAATTTAATGCCTGTAGCTATGAATTATTTAGCTGGAGGAGAAGGTGCAAAAGATTACGGCAATCCTAAAAATTTAATTTTAGGTGGCGTAACGTTAGTCGTCATTCTCTTATTACAACGATTTACGACTGGCTTTTTAAAATCTATTGCTATCCTTATCGGCTTAGTGATAGGTACTATTTTAGCTAGTGTGTTTGGATTAGTAGATATTAATCAAGTAGGCCAAGCACATTGGTTTGGTATTCCTCGACCATTCCGTTTTTCAGGATTTGGATTTGATTTAGGAGCGACATTAGTGTTCACTATTGTGGCTATTGTCAGCTTGATAGAATCTACAGGGGTGTATCATGCGTTAAGTGAGATTACTGGTAAACAACTTGAACGCAAAGATTTCCGTAAGGGTTACACTGCGGAAGGTCTAGCGATTATCTTAGGATCGATTTTTAACTCGTTTCCTTATACTGCCTATTCTCAAAATGTAGGCTTAGTATCTTTATCAGGTGCTAAGAAAAATAATATTATTTATGGCATGGTGGTTTTACTCTTAATTTGTGGTTGTATACCTAAATTAGGTGCCTTAGCTAATATCATTCCTTTACCTGTATTAGGTGGCGCAATGATAGCTATGTTTGGCATGGTAATGGCTTATGGAGTAAGTATCTTAGGTCATATTGATTTTAAAAATCAAAATAATTTATTAATTATTGCCGTATCTGTTGGTTTAGGAACGGGTATAAGTGCAGTACCTCAAGCTTTTAAAGCATTAGGTGAGCAATTTGCTTGGTTAACTCAAAACGGTATTGTATTAGGCGCAATTTCTGCAATCATTCTTAATTTCTTTTTTAACGGTATAAAATATAAACAAAACGAAGAAAATGTGAAATAATAGGACTAACTATACAAAAATGGAGGCTGTATTACAAATGTGGGAAAATAAGTTTGCTAAAGAATCATTAACGTTTGATGATGTTTTATTAATTCCAGCTGCATCAGACGTATTACCGAGCGATGTTGATTTAAGTGTTGAATTATCAGATAGAATTAAATTAAATATTCCAGTGATTTCAGCTGGGATGGATACAGTAACTGAATCTAAAATGGCAATTGCTATGGCACGTCAAGGTGGATTAGGTGTTATTCATAAAAATATGGGTATTGAAGAGCAAGCTGATGAAGTACAAAAAGTTAAACGTTCAGAAAATGGCGTTATTACAAACCCATTCTTCTTAACTCCAGAAGAAAGCGTGTATGAAGCAGAAGCATTAATGGGTAAATATCGTATTTCAGGTGTACCTATTGTTAGTGATGAAGAATCAAGAAAACTTGTAGGTATTATAACGAATCGTGATTTACGCTTTATTGAAGACTTTTCAATCAAGATTTCTGATGTTATGACAAAAGAAAATTTAATTACAGCTCCAGTTGGTACAACATTAGATGAAGCAGAAGCGATTCTACAAGAACATAAAATCGAAAAATTACCTTTAGTGGAAAATGGTCGTTTAGAAGGTTTAATTACGATTAAAGATATTGAAAAAGTACTTGAATTCCCTCATGCAGCAAAAGATGCACATGGTCGTCTATTAGCTGCGGCTGCTATCGGTACGTCTAAAGATACTGAAATTCGTGCGCAAAAATTAGTTGAAGCAGGTGTAGATGCTCTAATTATTGATACTGCTCATGGACACTCTAAAGGCGTAATCGAACAAGTTAAGAAAATGAAAGAAAAATATCCTGAAATTACAATCGTGGCAGGTAACGTTGCTACTGCTGAAGCGACACGCGCATTATTTGAAGCGGGCGCTGACGTAGTTAAAGTAGGTATTGGTCCTGGTTCAATTTGTACAACACGTGTCGTAGCAGGTGTAGGTGTGCCTCAAATTACAGCTGTCTATGATTGTGCGACTGAAGCACGTAAACACGGTAAAGCTATTATCGCTGATGGCGGTATTAAATTCTCTGGTGATATTATCAAAGCATTAGCTGCTGGTGGACATGCAGTAATGTTAGGTAGCCTTTTAGCTGGTACTGAAGAAAGTCCAGGTGCGACTGAAGTGTTCCAAGGTAGACAATATAAAGTTTATCGTGGTATGGGTTCTTTAGGTGCTATGGAAAAAGGTTCAAACGATCGTTATTTCCAAGAAGATAAATCTCCAAGAAAATTTGTTCCTGAAGGTATCGAAGGACGTACTGCTTATAAAGGACCATTACAAGATACAATTTATCAACTTATGGGTGGCGTAAGAGCTGGTATGGGTTACACTGGCTCACCAGACTTAAAAGCATTACGTGAAGAAGCACAATTCACACGTATGGGTACTGCTGGTTTAGCAGAAAGTCATCCACATAATGTACAAATTACTAAAGAATCACCTAACTATTCATTCTAGTTTAAAGTGAAATATCTAGGTAGTCTTGTTAGATAACATTAAGAGAACGCTTTTCTCTTCTCATGCGTCTGTAAAATAGGTTGTTCATTTTTCAAAATAACTAAAAAACGCGCGTGGGGGAAAGCGTTTCTCTATTATTTACATAAAAATCAATTAAAAGGAGCTTCACAATTATGGAAATGGCTAAAGAGCAAGAGTTGATTCTTGTCTTAGACTTCGGTAGTCAATATAACCAACTTATTACGCGTCGTATTCGTGAAATGGGCGTTTACAGTGAATTGCATGATCATGAAATTTCTATCGAAGAAATCAAGCGTATGAATCCTAAAGGTATTATCCTTTCAGGCGGACCTAATTCAGTTTATGAGGAAGGTTCATTTACAATTGATCCTGAGATTTATAATCTAGGCATTCCTGTGCTTGGTATTTGTTACGGTATGCAATTAACGACTAAACTTTTAGGCGGAAAAGTAGAACGCGCAAACGAGCGTGAATATGGTAAAGCAATCATTAATGCTAAATCTGATGAGTTATTCTTCGGTTTACCAGAGGAACAAACGGTATGGATGAGTCACTCGGATAAAGTTATTGAAATTCCAGAAGGTTTCGAAGTGATTGCAGATAGTCCAAGTACAAATTATGCAGCGATTGAAGATAAAGAACGTCGTATTTATGGCGTACAATTCCACCCAGAAGTACGTCACACTGAATATGGTAATGACTTATTAAGAAACTTCGTACGTCGCGTTTGTAATTGTACAGGCGAATGGACGATGGAAAACTTTATCGAAATCGAAATTGAGAAGATTCGTGAACGTGTTGGAGACCGTAAAGTGCTATGTGCCATGAGTGGAGGCGTAGATTCTTCTGTAGTTGCTGTGTTATTGCATAAAGCAATAGGCGATCAACTTACATGTATCTTTGTAGACCATGGTTTACTTCGTAAAGGTGAAGGAGACATGGTAATGGAGCAGTTCGGCGAAGGTTTCGATATGAATATCATTCGTGTGAACGCTAAAGATCGTTTTATGGAGAAATTAAAAGGTGTTTCTGACCCTGAACAAAAACGTAAGATTATCGGTAACGAATTTGTGTATGTGTTCGATGATGAAGCGGCTAAGTTAACAGACGTAGATTTCTTAGCACAAGGTACACTTTATACTGACGTGATCGAATCAGGTACTAAAACAGCACAAACGATTAAATCTCACCATAATGTTGGTGGTTTACCAGAAGATATGGAGTTTGAATTAATCGAACCGATTAATACATTATTTAAAGATGAAGTACGTGCATTAGGTATCGAACTTGGCATTCCTGAACATTTAGTATGGAGACAACCATTCCCAGGTCCAGGTTTAGGTATTCGTGTATTAGGTGAAATTACTGAAGATAAATTAGAAATCGTGCGTGAATCAGATGCGATTTTACGTGAAGTTATCCGTGAGGAAGGTCTTGAAAGAGAGATTTGGCAATACTTTACAGTGTTACCAGGCATTCAATCAGTAGGTGTGATGGGTGATTACCGTACGTATGATCATACGATTGGTATTCGTGCAGTAACATCAATTGACGGTATGACAAGTGACTTTGCGCGTATCGATTGGGAAGTCTTACAAAAGATTTCTAGTCGTATCGTAAACGAAGTAGACCACGTTAACCGCGTTGTCTATGATATTACTTCTAAGCCACCTAGCACAATTGAGTGGGAATAGAATATACGAATGACAAAACCCTTTAACCGCAATGGTTAGAGGGTTGTTTTTATGCTTTGAATTGAGAAAAAAGGGCAGAATAAGGGCATAAGGTGGAAGTTTTTGAGATTTAGGCATAAAAAATAGGTCAACCGTCGCAACAGTTGACCTCAAGTACACTCCGTAGATTCAGGTTTCTTATTCGCTTTCTATTTTCCTACCTTTTCTAATTTATTCATCATATCTTTATCCATTTGTTCAGTAACATGGCTGTATATCTGTAATGTAGTTTTATGGTCTGTATGCCCTACACGATCCATTATTGCACGCAGTGACACGCCTAATTGTGATAATAAGGATATGTGACTGTGACGCATGGTGTGGCTTGTCACGTGCTTTTCTACCCCTATATTTTGTGTAGCTAGTTGTATGTTTCTATTAATGGATGTAAGAGGTAAGGGATTGCCTCTATGACTTGTGAAAATAAAGCCCCTATCCACATACATATTTTCCCATTGAACTGCTTTCTTATTCTCTAACATAACCTTACGTAAAATATCACAACTTCTAGTAGTTAAAGATATAGTACGGTAAGATGATGCTGTTTTTGTGGTATCTTTGAAACCTATTTTGTTACCATCTTTGAGCCAGTGTATAGTGCCATCTATAACAAGTTTCTTATTTTCAAAATCAATATTATCGGGTTGAATTGCTAAGAGTTCACCAATTCTCATACCATTTAATGCTTGAAATTCAACTATGTAAGCAGTAAATAAGTATGATCTTTTCATATAACTAGCACGCTTTTTATTTGCTATACGTTTTAATTCTTCAACAATAGCTAGAACTTCAGTCATTTCTAAATAATTCTCACGTTTAGCTTTAACTTCTTCTCTTGTAGTCGCTTTTTTAGGCATTACAACATTATCTATGTATGATATATCAGTGATGTTATATTTCTTTTGAGCAAAACGGAGTATATTTTTAATAATACTTAAATCATCTTTAACTAATTTATGGCTTAATCCATCTTTTAACGAGGAGTTAATTAAATCTTGTATAACATCAGCATTCATATTCTTAACAAGAATATCTTTATCAATATTTCTTTTGATGTGAGCCACTTTATAGCTTTTAGTAGTAATAGTTGATTGTTTAGATCCAGATACTAATTTATAACGTTCAAACCACTCAGCACATGCAGCATGAAAAGTTAGCGTCTTAAGTGTAGTAGGTGTCTTGTCATTTAACTTTGCCTCTATACGCTCATTTAAGCGTTTCTGAGCCTCTTTCTGTGATTGCTTACCATTTTTATTAAGCACAACGCTAGTACGTCGCCATTTGTTAGTGAGTGGATCTTTGTACTTCTCATAATAGCGATATTTAACTTCGCCATGCTTATTAGTAAATTTCTCATGCCACATATGATCACCTCCAAAAATTTTAAAAAGTACGTGAGACACCCTAGTATTAAGTATTTGTTCTATTAACATTGAGTTCTAATCGATTAGGAAGATGTTTATTTAAGTACTATACTCCATCTAAAGTAATTTTATTTAGTTTTATTTTGCAATTTAAAATTCTCAAATATATTCTCCTTAATAAAATTTTCGTCTTCTATTTAAAGTTATATAGCAATATTAAGATGATTATTATACATATACCATACAATATACTCCAGGTAGAATAAGTTTTTGTAATGATGCTACCATCTGTTTTTATAAACATATAAACGTTATATAAGAACAATATTAAGCATATGCACCATAAAATCATAAGAAAGCTTATAACGAAAATCACTTTTTATGCCTCCCGTATATTTAGAACCATTAAGATGATGCTAATTAAAATAGTCCAATTCATAAACACTTAATGGTTCAAGTGTAGTTATTCAAATATTGTAATGCTATATTAAATTCCTAAATAGTTTGAAGATATATAATTTATAAGATAGCCCATCAAACAAAGTACTCCGATGGCTAATATAAGCACCGAGATAGTCCTACAATTCTTCTTATAATACAAACCTTCGTTTTGTGCTAAAAAGAAACTTAGTCCATATAATATAATGCTAATTAAAAATAAAATTATGATAAATATTAGCATAACAAACTCCTTTTTGAATGATTGTAGTTGATAAGAAAAGAATTTTAGTAACTATTTATCTAGTTGTTTTGCAACTTTTTCTAATGTGTATCTAATTTCTTTTAACGTACGATTTTCTGAAAATGTATAAGTAAAAGTTTTCCCATTATTTGTTTTTGCAGTAACGGTATATAAATCACTATCATATTCATAATTTATTTTATAGTTTAAAATTTTCATGATATAACCCCTTTTTAATTTAAAGATTTTTATACCAGTATGTGACTCCCAAAATTTATTATTTTCTTATATATATTATGGTGTATTAGACATTGTTCGATAGAACCATCACCTTAAATGATAAGTTTAACTTTTATTAATAAATGCATATCATATGTAAACCTCTTTTAGTTATTTTTTATCGTTTTCTTTGAGAGATTGAATACTGTTATGATTGGCAAATAAGTTTAATTGTTTTTCATTTAGCATAGCGTCTTTTCTGAAATCGTTGAATTGTTTTTGTAACTGTTCAATATCTTCACTTAAATAATCTTTTTCACGATTTAGTTTATTAATTAAAAAGGAATGAAGAATTTCATTTATCGTATTTTTGTCATAATCATCTAATAATACACCATTGAAAAACTTTTCGTTTAAATCATCATTTAGATGAAAAGCTAAATCATTTATAGGTTTTTCTAAATTTAAAGATTGTTTTTTATTTTCATTATCTTCATATTCAAAAAAGTTCTTTTTTCTATTTTTCTCATCTTTATTGTCAATTTTCTTATGCATATCTTCATAGAAAGTAATGAAGTTTTCATAGATACTTTCAAATTCTTTTTTATCAAATTCACTATCTTCAGCAGATAAAAACTTATATAGAATTTTCTTAATTTCGTCATTTATTTCTTCAGATGACTTTGATTGATCATTAAATTTTGAGTTTTTTAAACCAGCTAATAATAAGTATAAAGTTCTTATGGTAGGGAAATTTCTTTTGTCATTTTCTAATTTACTTATATAAGCATTTGATACACCAGATAGCTTTGAAAGATTATTTACTGAAATATTCTCTTCTAATCTAATATCTTTTAAAAGTTTTGAAAATTTCATTTTTTCACCTCTACTTTATAATAAAACACATTGTATTTGAATACAAACAAAAATAAGTTATAACAAACCTTTTAAAACTATTGACAATAATATATGTAAGGTGTTAACTTTATATTGTACTCTTTAACAGTACACAGTTATCATTAACAAAGGTGGTGTTTATATGAACAACAATTTAAGCATGTTAATGGGTAGAGATAGAGTTAGTGCTTTGAAATTAAGCAAAGAAACTGGAATTTCAAGAACTACAATTCATGGTTTATATCATGAAAGAACTAAAAGCCCAGATATGCAAATTGTCATGAAGTTGTGTGACTATTTCAAAGTTACACCTAATGAGTTTTTTGGAATTAAAGAAAAAGAGGAGGCCTAAACTATGCCACATGTAAAGCTGCAAGATTTACCGACTAAGCAGAATACAGCACTTGAAGAAAAACAAATAGTATTCCCAGTTAAGTATGCAAAGCCGAAACTAATCTGTGAAATTTTCAACATTAGTTACTCAACTTGCTACCGACTTCTAAAGTCTTATGAAGATGACAATTTAGGAATTGAAGATATGTATATCGACATTAGCAGCACGCTAACGCTTGTGAACGTAGAACAGTTTGAAAAGTATTTAAAAGCAAAACACAAAAAATATTTATAAAAACGTTGGAGGTGTTAAAATGGCTAAATTTATATTCAAATTAATATTAATTTCAGCAATCTCATTCCTTAGTGGTTGGCTATTAGGAATACATGTAGCTTTTGCTATTCACATGTTAGGTAGTGTGGTTGCTGCATTAAATATTGAAGAAAATGGAGGAGTAGTAAATGAACAATAATATTGAAGTAATAAAAAGTATTTATAAAACACTTGATTATGCATTAAAAGATAAACGTACAAAATACACTCACATAGTAGAAGAAGGCAACCAAGAATGGAAAGAAACACTTAATCGTGAACAGCAACTACAATTCATCTGTGAGTGGGTTATGCAGCAAATAGAAAACAATTTTGAGTGGGAGGATTAATAAATGAAAAATTTAAAATATCAAATTCATGAAATCAAAGATGGGGTAATAAGTGCAGATTTAACTTCTAAACTCAACGCACTCAGAAACTTAGTAGCAGATGAAAAGGAACGTGCTGAGGAATATAAAAAAATGCTAGTTGCGTCTAACGATCAAGTAGCAGCATATACTGCAAATGAAAGCATTCAAAATCATTTTGTTTATCTTGCAGTAATCAATTCAATCTTTACTGATGTGAGTTCAATGATTGAACAAGTGGAACATCACTATAACAATGCAATAGAAGAATTAAAAAATGCGTCACTTCCAACTGACCAAAGCGAAAGTAACGCATAATATATAAATTTTATTAAATACAAGAGCAATAAGAAAATACTCCATTTGTATTATAACATCTTTGCTCTTGTTTTAATACATTGGAGGTCAAAAATTGGATTTTCAAAAAGTTAAGTTAAACAATAACTTTAATATTCATATTGTTCAATATAAAAACTTGTATTCAAATTCGTGTAGTAGTTTTGATTTATATAATTGGTCAGATTGGTTGAATAAGCTTCAAATACCAATGATTAATGAAGATAAATATAAACGTGGCCTATGCGTATACGGTGATTTTGAAGATATAGAAAAAGACAATCAAAACATTAGTAAATATCGTAGTGATGCTACTTTAATTAACCGAAGTGCAATCACATTAGATTATGATGAAATCAAAGATTTTAGAGGTCTATATGAAGTGCTGAAAGCTAAATTGGAACATGTATCTTGGGTATTTCATACAACGTATTCATATACTGCCGAAAAGCCTCGTATTCGCCTTATAGTACCTTTAAATGAGCCAGTGAGTGCATCAGACTATCGGAAATATTCAAATGGATTAGCACGTTATATTGGTTATCCAGTAGATGAATCTAGTTTTGTACCATCACAATCTATGGCGTTACCAGTCAAAAAATCAAAGGATTCAATTTACATTTTTAAATATAATGACGCACCAGCAATAAAAAAAGAAGAATTAAACAAGATGGTAGTTAATGATGAACCTGTAACAGTGAAGTATTCAAATCAATTTAATAAACGTGATAGTTCATATTGGCGCGAAATTGCATTTGGAGTAGGTGAAGGTGAACGCAACCAAACATTAGCTTCTTTAACAGGGTACCTATTGCGTCGTTATGTAGACGCTAATCTTGTTTACGGATTGGTAAGTGCATGGGCGATGACTTGCAGGCCACCAATTGAACAAAAGGAAGTTAATCGTACGTTTAAAAGCATTTTGAAGAAAGATAGTAAGAACAAGTAGGGAGGTTTTTATTTGGAAGATGTAACCAACGAAGAAGTATTTGAGTTGATTGATGAAAATAATTATTTGGCCAATAGTGATGATTGGCGTAGTAAATTAAGACGATCAGCCACAACACAAGCCCTTAAAAAGACCACTGCAAACGCAGAATTGATAATGGAAAATGATGAAAGTTTAAAAGGGTTAGTACAATACGATTCCTTTGAAAAAATTACTAAACTAAAACGTCTACCATATTGGCGTACCAACGATGATAATAATTATTATTGGGCTGATATTGATACAACTCATGTCATTTCTCATATAGATAGATATTATAATGTGCAATTTAGTCGTGACATTATGGATAGTGTCATTGAAAAAGAAGCTTATCATAATAAATTCCATCCTATTAAGTCGATGATTGAATCTAAATCATGGGACGGCATTGAAAGAATTGAAACATTATTTATTGATTATTTAGGTGCAGAAGATAATCATTATAATCGTGAAGTGACTAAAAAATGGATGATGGGTGCGGTTGCTAGAATTTATCATCCTGGTATCAAATACGATTCCATGATTATTCTATATGGCGGGCAAGGTGATGGCAAGTCTACGACAGTAAGTAAGTTAGGTGGTCATTGGTATAACCAAAGTTTAAAAACGTTTAAAGGTGATGAGTCCTATAAAAAAATACAAGGTTCCTGGTTGTGTGAGATAGAAGAGCTCGCAGCATTTCAAAAGTCTACTATTGAAGATATTAAAAGTTTCATTAGTGCGATTGTAGATATTTATAGAGCTTCATATGGTAAACGTATTGAGCGACATCCACGCCAATGTGTGTTTATAGGTACGACAAATAATTATGAATTTCTAAAAGACCAAACAGGTAACCGTCGTTTCTTTCCTATTACGACAGATAAAAATAAAGCAACTAAAAGTCCATTTGACGATTTAACACAAGACATTGTTCAACAAATGTTTGCTGAAGCTAAAGTTTATTTTGATGATGATCCAACCGATAAAGTATTGTTATTAGATAAAGAAGCTAGTGAAACAGCATTGAAAGTCCAAGAAGAGCATTCTGAAAAAGATGCTTTAGTCGGTGAAATTGAAGAGTTTCTTGAGCGTCCTATTCCATCTGACTATTGGTATAGAACATTAGAAGAAAAAAGAAGATATGCTCACGATGTTATAGACCAAGATTATATTAAATTATATGGTGACGGTAAATTGATTGAATTACCAAATACAAAACCAGGTGCTCATGTATGGCGTGACAAAGTATGTAGTATGGAAATTTGGAAAGTGATGATGAAACGAGATGACCAACCACAACCACATAATTTAAGGAAGATTGATAAAGCATTAAGAAATACACGATATTGTGGACAAAGCAAGTCGCGTTATAGATTCGGTGAAGGTATAGGCAGACAATATGGTTTTCAAATTGATTTGTCCTCTTATTATCGAGATTTAAAAAATGAAAATGACGATAAAGGGACAACGGGACAGTAATAGGACAGTTGTAGGACACATTCAAGCTATTGTGACAGTAAGTGCCATGCTACAAGTGTCCCTGTGTCCTGCTAACTTTAAGTTAAAGTTTTATAAAATATATATATCAAGAACCCAAAAAATATATATAAGTGTAGACCTAAACCGGTGGGACAACGGGACAAAGAACCTTAATACATTGGGAGAGTAGCAATAACAAGTGTACTAAATGCGTCCTGCAACTTACTAATAATAGGACGGTAGGACACCTATACAATTTTAGGAGGAATACAATGAATAAGAATGAATTAAAATCAAAAATTTTAGAATATATAGAATCACACGATGGAACTACTTTTGTAGAAATAGAAAATGTATTCGAAGAAAATAACTTTAATTATAAAGGTGATGGGGCATATACAAGCGGCCAACATCCAAATGTGGTGTTTTGGATTGGATGGAACCAAGAAGCATTTAATATAATTGCTGAACTTAAACGAGATGGATTAATTGAGATGGATATTTGTCCACCAATTATTTATCTAGTTGATGGTAAAGGGTTGGACTTACCGATAGTGAAGTCTAAATATATTAAAACAGATCATTGGTTGCCCATTGCATTTAATATTTGTAAAAAAGAAATGGAGTGTGTCTAATATGAACGTTGAAATTATAGCAAATGAATTTGAAACTAGGGCAGCAACATTATTAAGATATTTTACGGGCTTATGTGAAAGTAGTTATAAATTACCTTTTGCATTTAAGATTTATAATGATCCATTTAATACTGTGTATCTAGTAAGCAAAGGGAAGATGTACGCTCATGTGTTAATAAAAGATTGTGAAGTGAGAAAAACTTTTGAGATTGCCTCAGAAAAGCATACTGAGAAGCTTATAGAGAGCATTGAGGGATATTATGCTGGTTATGATTTACATGATGGTACACATGACACTATAAGCGATATGATGGCTAGTTTCATGTTTGATAATGAGTATTTCATGTATGGCCTAGAAACCTTTGCAGAAAGTAATAATACTGATATGTTCGACTACATGAGTAAAGATTTCAATATAGATGAACTTGAGGGCGTTCAATCTAGTAATGCTGATGTTATAGGTAATATGGAGGCATTGTATCAGTTAGCTACTGGAATTAATGAACCAGCACCAGAATTAGTTGAGGGTTTGAAAATCATTACTGAGTTTATCCAGAATGAGAAAGCGAATGAAGATGATAGTAAGGCATTGATTAAGCGATTGAATGAATTGAAACAGTCTTATTATGATGGTGTGAAAGCGTAAATTTTTAGGTCATGCACTTAGTAGGTGCATGGCTTTTTTATATGTAAATCGTAATTGTTAAGATTTGTTAATGATTTCGAATTGAGTTTAGGTAAAAACGAACATTAGTTCTATAAAAGAAAGTGTGTGAAATTGTATGAAAAGTAGTATAAACGCTTTATTTATAGTGTTAAATGGAATGTTAAGAAGTTATATAAACGTTACTAAAATAAGAACATTTGTTTGTTATTTAGGTGTAAATTTAGTATAATAGTGTTATAGAAGTAATTATACTTTTATGTAGATTGGTTAGTTTCTTGTTCTCTGAAATTACGAATACAATAGTTAAAAAATGCAAATTCACTAGATTTTCATTTATTACCTCCTCATTTAATTAGGTCTGCTCAATTAAGAATGAAATGAGGATAAAACAATGACAATAACAATTGAAAAAGAATTAACGAACGATCATATCAGAGTATTAAACGTATTACGCAACACTAAGCACGAGATTATTACTAAGCAAAATATATTTAATCAATTGAATATGGAATTTAACCGAAACAACGACAGATGGTTAAGAAATACGATTAATAGTTTAGTAGTTGATTATGGTTATCCAATCGGATATAGCTATAAAAAGGATGCAAGAGGTTATTTCATGGTTAAATCTGAGGAACAGAAAGAATTAGCCTTAAGAAGTATCAAGCGTCATATCGAAGGTAGTTTAAAGCGATATGAGGCGTTAAAGAAAACTGAGATTTAAGGTGATGTAGTGAGTGCAGCGATTGAAATTATTCAAGAGAAAGTTAGCGATTACGAATTGTTCACTAGATTTAATACTTACTACATTCAATCAAGAATAGCACTCATAGAAAGCGATATAGAAGATATGTATGGCCGAACTACACCTAGTTTATGTAGTGATACTGTATCAGAAAGTATTTACTATGAGAGTTATTCCGTTGAAAATCTAGCAATCGCTATATTAGAAGAACGTCAGAAATTGGAACGGTATAAGAGTAGAAGTCAAAGAGATTTAAACGCCTTTTATACTGTTCTAGGGCGTTTCTCTACTAAAGAACAAAAGTATATAAAAAACTATGTTAATACACACTCAGAGGCTCATATGAATGTGATAGAGCGTTTTAAGATTGAACTATACAAATATATTCAAACAAATAGAAATGAGCGTAATAAAGGTATAGAAAACAATTATTCATATCTAAATGACAAGCATCAAAAATTAAAGACTTATCCTCATAAGTTGACGCTTAACCAAGAGAAAGCACTCAGGGAAAAAGAAGATGGTGCTACTGAAAAGAATATGAATAATGATGAGTTTGTAGCAAAGTTGAATGATCTAGATAAGAAATCATTTAAAGAATTTATTTATAACAGAAATGAAAATAATATCGACTTTGAGAAAGTCTTAATATTACTGCAAACTATACCGAAACGATTACCACAAAAAGAGATTAAAAAGCCATATAACTACATAAGAGAAATAGGCTTAAAAACTAATTGAAACGAGGGACTTAATTGAAAACTGCAAAATATTTTGATGAATACAACGAATATGTCACAGGTCAAAGAGAGAATATCAATAAAATTGAAAATGAGCGTCAAGAGTTATCGCAACGAATTAAAGAAGATAAAGCAAAATATAAAGAATTAATTGCTAACTCACAAGATGACGAGGCTGACGCACTCTATACTACATTTGATAGTAATGAGAAGAAATTGAAAGCCTTAGAGAAACGCTTATCGACTAAAAAAGAAGTATTTGATGAAGCTAGACGTAAAAAGGCAATTGAACTTATTAAACATCAAGCAGATTTACCTCATTTGTACAAAAAAGACAAAGAACGTATATTAGCAAAATTTGAGCCAATCGTTGAGGAATATAACAAAGTAGTAGATGAAATCGCAGCATTAAATGATGAATATGAAATAGAATTTGATAGATTTGTTCGAGTTTATGATAAAGAAAACTTTGAAGAAGATAAAGAAGTAAGAGCAGAAATTAAAAACTATTTCAGTCCTATTAAGTATTCAAATTATGTGAGCGGAAATGAGCTACCAATCATTGATATTAGAAATAAAATGAAATTAAGAGGTGCTAAATAATGGCTAGAAAATACAATTTAGATAAGGTTAGTAATTATCTTTTAACTGAAACAACATTATCGGCAGATGAATGTCACAAAGTATTAGATGTAGTAGAAGAACAATTTTCCCAAAATATTCAGCAACAACGAAAAGATGAACTAACTCAACAGTCACAAAGAGACAGAAACCTTATGAAAATGTTCGAAGAAAATCGAATAGTTAAATAATAAATATCTTGCCTATCCTTAGCGGTAGGCTCATTTTATTTGTGAGGTGCATACATGAACCTTAAAAGAGTGAAATATCCACTAATCTATCATGAAAATAAAATATCTGAGTACACATTGCTAACGGAATATAACCCTAAGTTTATCAATACTAAAATTAAGGCTATCACTATGCAAATAGAGATGATGTATCACCTAAACATCTCCCACATGACTACTAGTGAAGTTCATGGCGTTATAACTATCTCATATCCCTTAGAGAAGTTAGCAATTACTATTATAGAAGAAAAGGAAAAGTTAAAGTATTTCAAAATGAAATCTAATAGCAATATGCAGCAATTAAAACAAGTTATTAAGCGATATACACCAGGTGAACAAAAGGAAATCATGTATTATATGCAGTCCAATGGTTCGACAATAGATTATGACCTCATAGAACGCCTACAACGTGACTTATATAAGATAAGACGAAAGTAAGTGTAAGGGCATGAGTTACGATAGAGAGGCTATCAAGCAGTTTATAAGTGACTACTCAAAAGAGAACCATGATACTACATATAATGATGAAAATACCAATATAGATGATTTCTTTTCACTGAGTGATGAAGTCGAACCCTTTGCACTAAACGAGAATACTGGAAACCAAGTGTTTTTTAATGAATTAGATCAACTTATTTATGCAGTAGGAACTAGAAGGGAATACTACATATTTTTCTTACTATGTGAAGGAAAATCAATGAATGAAATTGCAAAGATATTCAATTTAAGTAGGGAAAGAATACGTCAGCTATTGAATGGTTTATTAGACAAATTAGAGGAGGGATAACATGAGTGATTTAAACCCTAGACAAGAAAAGTTTATATCTGAATACCTAAAGACGTTGAATGTAACACAAAGTGCAATTAAGGCTGGTTATAGTCCTCATACTGCAAGTGTACAAGGTAGTAGATTGCTAAAGAATGAGAAAGTGGCTAAGTACATTGATGAGCAACGTAAGAAAGTGATTGATGAGGGCGTACTATCAGCTAACGAACTACTTCATATTCTAAGTAATGCAGCAGTAGGTGATGAGAGTGAAGTGAGAGAGGTTGTCGTTAAACGTGGTGAGTTTCAACGCAACCCCGATACTGACAGAATGAACCTAGTTTATAACGAACATGTAGAAATGGTAGAAGTACCTATTAAGCCTAGTGACCGTTTACGGGCTAGAGATATGTTAGGTAAGTATCATAAGCTATTTATTGATAAGAAAGAATTATCTACGGACACACCGATTTTTATTAATATAGGTGAGTGGCCGGAAGATGAGGGAGAAGAAAAACGGAAAGCATTAGATGAATTACATGAGCAACACCCTAACAGAACAATGATTATTAATGATTTACCATTAGAGGACTGATAACCATGAGTGATACTGCCGATAAATTAAATATGATAAGCATTGAAGATATGTATAACAGAGCGATGTCGATAAAGAAATGTTCCGTCATCTATTACGATGATCTGATGAATGATAAAGAGCGTACAGTGTGGCATACATTGAGTAAAACGCAAAAAGGATTAGGAGTAATACTACCGTTTAACTTAATGATTGCTAGAAATGGTGCAGATAGGCGCATAGTACCATCTATAAAATTGAATGATGATAGGATATTTATTTATAATTAAAAAAGTTGAATAGTGGTATAAGTGAAGTAGAGATATTAAAGGGGATATGTCTATGGAATTGATAGGAAAATTAGTAAACTTTATTATGAGTACTATTTCTAATTGGATAGGAAGTAACGAATTGATAAGAGATGTTTTCAAGATTAAAGATAATAAAAAACAATAAATAATGAGATAGTTCAAACGTCACTTATTAAGTGGCGTTTTTGTATTGATAAAATACTTTTTAAATACATATTGTAATAAATTTTAACTCGGGTTAGCCTATTGTTGGAGGTGCTAAAATGAACTATAAAATCGAAGTTTTAGATGATTGTAATGTGATTTATGTTAGAAATAAAGGTAAGTATGGTAGTAATAGGAATTATGAAATGATGAAAAATTTTAAAGAGTGGATTAAAGAAAATAGTTATTGGAGATATGTTGAAACTAACGGAATATTAGGTGTAGCATTAGACGATCCGCAAATTGTCGAAGAAGAATCATGTAGATATGATTTAGTATTAAAAATAGACGAAGATGTAAAGATAAATGATTTTATAAATTCTCGAAGTTTTACGGGAGGAAAATATGTTGTTTTTGCAATACCTCATACAACAAAAGACGTGAAAGACTTCTATTCTAATTTACCAGACATTATAGATAACAATAAGTTAAGAGTAAAAAATGAACCTATATTAGAGCGTTATAAGGAAGAAGAGGGAAAAGATAAGTATTGTGAAATACTAATACCAGTTTTATAATTCTGAGAAGCGTCCTGTGTTGCAGTGGGAAATACATTGTAAATTCATCTTTACATACTAGTAAAAACTTTTAACAATTATTTAATAGACATTATCTACAAAAAAAGAGATAATAATTTCCAGAGGCTAATATAAAGCCTCAGCTGTCCTATTTTATTAAATGAAACCCTTAGCTATACGTGGATATGTAATGGTTAAAAGAGGCTAACCTTAATGGTTGGTCTCTTTTATATATACAAAAAACCTCATTAATCAATTGACTAATGAGGAGAGTTTATTTTATGAGCATAATCTATTATACCCATGCTTAAATTAATATAAACATGTTTTATCTTGTTATTCTGTGATTATTCATGACGAAACACATTTTTTAAAGACGCTGAGAGACGTATTCTAATGCAGCGAGAAATAGGAATACGTACAAATATATTGATCGCTACAAATACAAGAGTGGAATTTTACATGTAAAATCACTATATGTAATCAAATATTAATAGTAGAAAAACAATAATGAATATGTAATAATTAACAAATGAGGTTACCTTTGTAATAGACTTTTCTTACATTATATCCTTTTCGTCTATTGATACAATTCATTCTTACTTAGGTAATCTCTAACTTTGTTAAGTATACGGCATAAGACTCGAGGGGCTGAGTGCCCCTTTTTTATACTATGAATATTGACTATGATGGTGAGTATACATTGATTGAAATATAAAAAATTGGTTTTTAAAAATATGATTATGTGGTAAAGTATATACACGTTGAAATTCCCTTCAACATATTGAAATGTTTATCTTAAGACATTTTAAACTTTTCCTTTTATTGAGGCAAATCTTAGTGATTGCTTCAATTTTTATGTTATAATTTATCTACTCTCGAAATGAGAGTTTTGTCTTTTAGATAAGTTTCTTAAAAAAGGTGTAAGTGCAATTACAATCTTTTGAAAACATTCTCCTTGAAAGATACTTTCCAAACCCCTTTCGCCACATCTTAATTGATGTGTTTTTTTTAGTTTAAATGAGAATGCAAATAATGTAATATTTAAAATCAAATTTATTTAAAAAACAGAGGGCAAAAAAAGGGCATAATTCTGAAACAAAAGGCAAGGTTATGAAATTAAATCTAATGAATAATCAGCTATAATAAGCGATATGATAGTCTTTTGATAGTTTCTGATGTATTATAAAATTAAATCTATGATTGAGTGGGAATAAGAGATAAGAATGATGAAACCCTCTAGCCGTTGCGGTTAGAGGGTTTATTTTGGTTTTATTCAGTTGTAGGTTTGGTCCATTTCATTAAAAGTTCTTTATTATCTAGGGTGTCAATATTGGTATCAACCGTAACGAAACCGAGTTTTTCATAAAAATGAACGGCTTTTTTATTCTCGGCGAATACCTTTAATGTTAATTCTGCATGTATTGTCATTAAATGATGCATTAACGCTGTGCCAATGCCTTCATTTCTATGTTCAGTTTTGACAAATAATCCTTTAATGTAATTACCTTCTAATCCGCAAAAAGCTACAATAAGATTATTCTTCTTATAGACGTATATATTGGCTTCTTTTACTGACTTCAACATATTGCTATAGTTATCAATCCAATAACGACTATTTATAAAAGTATGAGAATCTATATTTGCGTTTAACCAGATATTAGCTAATACTTTCAAGGTTTTCCGCTTTTTCTTTTCTAAATGTTCTATCAATATTAACACCTACTTTATAATATGTATGAATTTCGAACGTATGGGTATGTATATGCGATCAATATAAAGTCTTCATTAGACAAATACCCTTTTTCATAGGTAAATAAATAGAACATACATTAATTAATGAAAATAATTGAGGACTATAAAACAACGCATTTCATTATTAGTGAAAATAAAGCGCGCAGTAAATTTCTATAATAGAAGACATACCACGCGCTTGTTATAATTATGAAAATTTAACTCAATAAAAATGGTGAGGTAAATATAATTAATAAAATAATGTTACAAATAAACAAAATGATATTAAGTATAAGGCGCATACCTAATAATAAACATAATGTATTGAAAATAAGTGTAAGGAAAATGATTAAGGCGCCAGGCCAATACCAAAAATTGAAGATAGTTTGATTATATAAATTGGTAAAAAGGGTAGTGTAGACAATAAAGACGTTCACAATTGTCATCACTACAGAAATAAAAGTAAAGCGTGTGTGGTGCTGCATATAGATGTCCTCTCTGTGATGTTGTTTAGTTATATTTTTTAATATAACTTTTCTCTAAAATGTTGTTGGTCTATTGCAATAAAGTGTTACAAAGTATATTATCAGTGAGAGTGATTAGATTTACAACCTTTAATTAAAGGTTAAGTATCATTTATGTAGAATTAAGCACTTTTTTTAAAAGATTTAAGCGTTTTCACAGAATTGTTACATGCACACACTCAAAAATGTGTTATTTTATAGATAACTAAAAAATTCATTTTATCCACTAACGTTTAATCGAGTTATTTCTCGGTTAAACGTTTTTTCTTCAGCAATAAAAAAGTAAGTTAGCTTCTTAAAAAAACTAACTTACTTTTAATAGATTCTATGTGCGTTATTTAGGACTTATTTTTTAGTTAAGTCGATGATGAATTTAACAAGATCAATAATACCAGAAATGATTCCCATTTTGAGTACCTCCTTATTAAATGTTAAATACAGTATAACGTGCGCTTTTAAATAAAAGGGTGATAATCCCTAAGTTGTGGAAAGCGCTTCATAACCGACCATTTTCTGATAACTTACGACAGTGATTCATGCCTAAGTGTAATAGTTTAAGAATTTAAGGTTTACACTCTATTATATTCATCAATAACGTCAAAACCTTAATATTACTCAGCCTAGCCACGATAAATGTTTGACATTTAGGTATTATTTTCATATATTGTAGGTATTACGCGAATTTTTTTACATAAGTCTTTATCAAGCAATTATGCAAGGATGTTTCATACTATAATACATCCATTGTTTAATTGAAGGATAAGAAATATGTTATATAGAAATTATCGGCACAACCACAAATTCTAAAAGACTAAATTAAAATAATAGATAACACTAGATAGTCTTATATACATAATCAGAAGGTAGCTTATAAAAAACATTTATAATATATTCAAATGAGTTCTAAAGAAGCCTGCGATAGTTAGTTGAAACCTTAAATGATAGGAACCAAACTAGTCTGTTGCAGGTATTTTCGTATATAAATTTAAATATTAAATTAGTTTGAAAAATGGAGGATTAGCAATGTTAAGTTCAAGTTTATTATTAACATTATTTTTTATAACGCTTGTCATTGCAGTGCTAAGTGGACTGATTTTTTTAATTCCTTCGGTCCCTGTACAATACATACGTTTACATTTAATTTTACTCTTATTACCTGTCATCGTAGGAGTGATTGGTTTAATTACCATTCAAGATAGAGAAGTGGTAGGCATATTTGCATTAGATAAACTTGCTTGGTTAGTAGGTGCTTTTGTATTAGCCTTAGGATTTATCATTCAAAAGTTCTCAATGCGTTATTTACTAGGAGATCGTAACTATCGTAAATATTTCACACTCTACACCTTTACGACAGTATTTGCTTCAATTGGTTGGCTAAGTAATGATTTACGATTAATGACATTATGTTGGGGACTTACGTTATTTTGCTTAACTCAATTGATTCGTCTTAACCGCTCATGGAAAGTGCCTGCAGAGGCAGCCAAAGTTTCTGCGCGTTCATTTATTATCGGTTGGCTCGCTTTATTATTAGCAGTGATCTTATTGTATGTAGGAACTGGAGAATGGGCGATTAATCCAACGCAAAATTACGATTTCGCAATAGGTTATGGCATGAAGTTGCTAATAGACTTATTGCTTGTGCTTGCCGTCATTATTCCAGCAGCGCAATATCCATTCCAAAGTTGGTTAATTGAATCAGTAGTAGCGCCGACACCTGTATCTGCCATTATGCATGCAGGTATTGTAAACGCTGGTGGTATTATTTTAACTCGTTTTTCACCAGTATTTGATAACCATATTGCGTTAACAGTATTGCTAATTATCTCAAGTATTTCCGTATTAATTGGTTCAGGAATTAGTTTGGTCCATGTAGACTATAAACGCCAACTCGTAGGTTCTACGATGAGCCAAATGGGCTTTATGCTTGTGCAATGTGCGCTAGGTGTTTATTCAGCTGCGATTATTCACTTAATTTTACACGGTGTATTTAAAGCAACTTTATTCTTACAATCAGGTTCAATTGTGAAACGCTTTAACATTCCTACGCCGCCTAACGTTAAGCGCTCATATGCTTGGACAGTATTAGGACGCGCACTTGCGATTATTATTGCAATTATCTTTTTCATGACAAGTAAGCACAATGCTTACACTTTAATTAGTGCATTCATTTTAGCTTGGTCATTATCTGTATCTTGGAACCAAATGGTAGCATTAAATCGAGGCGTTATGGGACGTATTATCGGTATTGCTATGCTCGTTATCGTAGCATTCGTTTATGTCATCACACATCAAGTATTTGTGGACATTTTAGATAGTGTTTACATGGTGCCATCTCATCCACCATTATTCAGTGCCATTCTTTGTATCGCAATTCTAGTATTAGGTAGTGTCTTCAGTATTTGGGTCGCACGCCGTCGTACATCGACTGCTTTTGCCAAAGTTTATTTATGGCTCATTAAGATCGGTGAAGCTAAATTTAAATCCGTCGAAAGCCATCCTAACTATTTGAAGAAATATTTATAAGAGGTGAAACCTGACATGACTATTACCAAACATAATATAGATGAAACAGTTAAATCAGCACGTCGTGTGATAACGCCACTTTCACCTATCTCAATTTTTGCAGCACGCAACCCTTGGGAAGAAATGGAACATCAAACCTTCGACCAAGTCGCACAGTGGTTTAAACACGTACGAGATATTGATTTATACCCTAGCCACGCCTCTGTGATGACTGCTTTGGAAAAGGGCGAGATAGACCAATCTATCGTTGAAGAAGAAGTCAAACAAGCTGTGCGTACATACGAGACAACTGTACCTCAACAACATATCGACACTTATTGCAAAAATGCAATGCGCATACAAGATGTACCGCAAGATTTAATCACGAAAGAAGCATACTTAAAACTGGAAGTATCCAAACTTAAAGGCGTCTTTGAGAATGAACCATTTAAATATGCGCGTTCTAAAAGTGCCAATGCCTTTAATGCTAAAGGCGAATCCCTAATGGATGAGCTAAATACACATATTATCAAGTGGTCAAAACTTTATCTTGATAATTTCCAATCAAGTTGGACAATGCCTAAACGTGAAGAAGGATTCTATGTGGCATGGTTACACTTAGCTCAACATGATCCTATGTTGACGAAAACACAACGCAAAATGATTAAAACCTTGCCTCATGACTATAGAGAAGCACTTGTTATGGCATTAAATCATTTGGATATCGCAGAAGATGAACGCGAATTCTATTTAACAGGACATTTCCTATCATTGCCTGGATGGGCAGGAATGATGTATTATCGCGCAGAACAGAATGAACACGAAGAAGACTTACTCACACAATATCTTGCGATTCGTTTAACAATGGAATGTATCTTTTTAGATACTGAAAAAATGAGTCGCCCGGCAGTCTTAAATGTGGAAAGACGTATTAAAGAATTAGTGAGTAAATGGTTGTATTATGGTGAAATGTCTATTGATGAATGGGCAGCGATGTCGATTGAAGAACAAATTGCTCATTTGAGATTTGCACATGATTTTAATCCGCTTTATTTTAAAAAATTATGGCTTGAAGCATGGGAAGAAACACATGAACGTGAATTAGTAGATAGTATTTATGATAAATCGACGAAACAAGATACACCACAAACGCAAGTTCAATTAGCATTCTGTATTGACGTACGTTCTGAACCATTTCGTCGTCACTTAGAAAGCGAAGGTCCATTTGAAACAATTGGTATCGCAGGATTCTTCGGCTTACCGATTCGTAAAGAAGTATTAGATGAACAATTTAGTCATAATTCATTGCCAGTCATGGTACCACCTGCATATACAATTAAAGAATACGCAGATCGACATGCTTTAAATACGTATAATCAACAGCAACATTCAGTCACATCAATGTTTTACACATTTAAATTGATGAAACATAACGTGCTACCAAGTTTACTTTTACCAGAATTAAGTGGCCCATTCTTAAGTTTGAATACATTAGCAAGCACGCTGATACCAAAGAGCACACGCAACTTTGTTCGTAACTTCACGAAGAATTGGTTGAAGAAGCCAGAAGCTAAGTTAACAATCAATCGTGAACATGAAGTATATAGCGATTTACCAATTGGCTTCACTGAAGAAGAACAAGTCGCTTTCACGAGACAAGCATTACAACTTATGGATTTAACCACTGATTTCGCGCCACTTGTCGTTTTAGGTGGACACGGCAGTGAATCGAACAATAACCCATACCACGCTTCATTAGAATGTGGTGCTTGTGGTGGGGCATCAAGTGGCTTTAATGCTAAGTTACTTGCGATGATGTGTAACTTACCGCATGTGCGTCAAAGCTTAAAAGCAGAAGGTATTCATATTCCGGAAGAAACGGTATTTATTGCAGCAGAACATAAAACGTCTGTAGACGAATTAGAATATATTTATATGCCAGAGTTAACAGCGTCAGCTCAAAAAGCATTTGATATGTTAGAAGAAGCGATGCCACGTGTAAGTTATAAAGCCAATACTGAACGTTTAGCTAACTTACCTAGTTTAGATCAAGGCAAAGTGAAAAATCCGATTGCGGAAGCGCGTCGCTATGCGAGTGACTGGAGTGAAATCCGTCCAGAATGGGGTCTTGCTCGTAATGCAGAGTTTATTATTGGGCAACGTAGTATCACAGAAGGTACCAATTTAGAAGGTCGTGCATTTTTACATAATTACGATTGGAAAAAGGATGCAGACGGTCAGATTCTTAATACGATTATTTCTGGCCCAGCGCTAGTTGCGCAATGGATTAATTTACAATATTACGCTTCAACGGTAGCACCTCATTTTTATGGAAGTGGGAATAAAACAACACAATCTGTAACGTCAGGCGTTGGCATCATGCAAGGTAATTCAAGTGACTTGTTAGCGGGCTTACCATGGCAATCGGTGATGGCAGCGGATAATAAAATTTATCATTCTCCGATTCGTTTATTAGTGGTCATTCAAGCGCCTGATAGTTATATTGAAGCGTTACTTGAGAATAATATTAAATTTAAGCAGAAAGTAGATCATCGTTGGGTACGTCTAGCAAGTATCGATGAAGATGGCAGTTGGAAAGACTGGTAGGGAGTTCGGTTTTTCACGAAAAAGTGATAAAATAAGGTTAATCAATCAATAGGAGAGTTAGGATTAACCATGGCTAAAACTAAAGGTGCGTATGAAGCGGAAATTAGTAAAGCAATCACTCAGTGGGAAAAGGACTTTCTTGGGAGAGGTTCGCTTTCAGTTAAAACAGATATTTTAAGAGATATGATTATCGTCAATTTACAAGGTGTCTTAACTCCAGCAGAATACCGTGTATGTGAAACACAAGAAGGCTTACTTAATATTAAGCGTACACGTTCTGAACTTGTTGAATCCGGACAAGATGATTTAATGCAATTAATATTAGATATTACAGGCGTGAGCGTGAATAGCTTTCATAGTGACTTGAGTACAATCACTGGAGAACGCGTGATTGTCTTTAAATTAGATGATAATTTAGAAAAAACACTCCAAAAATAAATAATAACGTGCATAAACAGGATAAGAATCTTTCGAAACGAGATGGATTTCTGTCCTGTTATTTGTTTTATAAGCTAAATAGAGCGAATTAGTGTACAATTTACACAAGGAAATATATGAAATTAGGAACTGGTGAAAGTGGCATGACGAGACAAAAGAAAGAATTTACATCTGCGATAACGGTACCTATGTTCATGATTGGGTTAATTATTTTTATATTTTTAGCGATAAATGTGAGCATGAATACATTGTTTGTTCAAAACATTGACTTAGGTTCACTACATTGGCTCACTGAACGATTTGGAGAACCTCAAAGACAATTTGGAGACAATCTTTGGCAGGACTTTATGACTTTTTGCGCTGAAATTGGCGAAGTGAAATCGGTCATGTACATAACTGCATTTTTAGCGCTTATTTTATTATTTAAAAATTATAAAGTTTCGATATGGCTCATATTGAGTATCTATACAGGCACGTTAATGAATTATTTGATTAAACAACTGATTGAAAGACCACGTCCATATAATCATTTAATGAGGGATCATGGCTATTCGTTTCCAAGTGGACACTCAAATGCGAGTACATTATTAGCCTTAGCTTTACTTATCGTCATCTTGCCTATGATTAAGGTGATGGCTATAAGAATCATAAGCAGTGTGCTTACTATCATAATATGGATGGGCATTTTAGGTTGTCGTCTATATTTCCATGCTCATTATATTACGGATGTCGTGGGCGGTGTGTCGTTAGGTGTGCTATGGATAGCGTTGTTTTTAATGGTTGTTCCATTGTTTTATCTTAATTTTCCAAGAGCTAAAAGAAAGGTTGTTCAACGTCGTTAAATAAAGGAGAGATATCAATGACAAATGAACGTACATTAGTATTAGGCGGAGGCGGTATTACGGGTATCGCTTGGGAAGCTGGCGTGTTAGCAGGGTTAATAGATAATGGTATCAAATTAAATAAAGCGGATAAGATCATAGGTACGTCAGCTGGCTCATTTGTGGGAGCTGTGTTGGCGAATGGTTATGATATGAAGGATTATTATTATGAATTAGATGAGCGACGTGATGAGAATGATCGTGCTTCTATGTCGTCTGATGTTTATCGTTTATGGCAAAATGCCTTTATCGTAGGACGCGATGATGCTGAGAAAGTCGGACAAATGATGGGCGATATTGTGTATACGCGTCCTTCTAAAGTAGATTTAAATGAGCGTAAACAAGCGATTCGCCAACGTTTAGGTGATGTTGAGTGGAAAGATAATTTGGAAATTACTGCGATTAATGCTAAAACTGGAGTAACTGGTACATTTAATTCGCAAAGTGGCATAACGCTGGAAGAAGCGGTCACAGCGAGTGGTGCTGTGCCTGGTATTTGGCCACACATTCGTTTGAATGACAATGACTGGATTGATGGTGGCATGATTTCACCAACCAATGCGATGCTAGCGGAAGGCGCTAAGTCGATTATTATTCTAGCACCGTTAGCTGATGGCTTAAGTATGATGCCAAGCGCTTATGATGATGCTGAAAAGTTAAGCGCACACAGCCAAGTCTTAGTGATAAGTCCTGATAGTGATAGCCAAGCAGAAATTGGAGATAATATTTATAATCCAAATAATATCTTAAATATTGGTAATACAGGTTATCAACAAGGTCAAGCATTGGCTCAAGAAATTCGAAATCATTATAAGGAATGGGTAGACTAACACATTTTTAGATTTAAGCCTGCGGGCAGTGTTAATAAAACTTAATTTGCATTTGATTAGGGGGAGTTAGAATGAAAGTAAAATCACCACGTCCCATCCATCTTAAAGGGACACGAGAAGAAGCAGTATTATTATTACATTCTTTTACAGGCACGATTCGTGATGTTAAACATTTGGCGACCGTACTTAACGAAGCAGGTTATACGTGCTATGCACCTAATTATAGTGGGCATGGTTTACCTTTAAATGAATTCACTCAATTTACGATTAACGATTGGTGGAATGATGTTCAAGAAGCGTATCAATTTTTAAAAAATGAGGGCTTTGAAACGATTTATGTCACTGGCGTATCGTTAGGTGGTTTATTTACATTGAAATTAGCTGAAACAGTTAAAGTGGATAAAATCGCAGTGATGTCTGCGCCAAGTGAGAAAGAAGAAGCGGGTATTGCATGGCGTATGGAACGCTACGGTCAACGTATGAACGAATTATTGAATTTCGACGAAGAAACATCGCAACAACAATTAGAAAGTATTCAAGCATATCAACCTCATATTACGACATTTAAAAACTTTATTACTGGTATAACAGAAAATTTGAGCAACATTGAATTACCAGCAAGAATTTTATACGGCGGTAAAGATGAAGCATCTTATCAAGATGGTGCCAAATACATTTATCAACACATTAAGAGTGAAGATAAAGAATTAATGTGCCACCCATTATGTAAGCATTTGATGACCCACGGTGATGGTAGTGACAAAGTAGAAGCTGATATCATTGAATTCTTTAATGCATAAATTAATGGAGGAATAAGATGAAACGTACTTTTCTATTAACATATACAACAGTTTCTGGGAAATCATATACTGAATTTAAAACATTTCAACATGGGCCAGATTATGATACATGTGTGCAACGTTTAATTGATGAATTCGACGAACTTGCCTATTTATTTCTAAAAAATGATACGCAAGTACATTATATTAATATTGACCATATTGAAAGTCTAAGTATTCAAGAAGTCACTGAAGGACAAGCCATCGCATATGATTTTAATGGATAAAAAGTAGTAGAAGGTATAAAGAAGTGTGAGTTAAATACTTCTATCTTTAGGAATAAGAGAGTGGGACAATATGTTCGTAATGAATTCTGTCCCACTCTTAAATATATTAAGCTTTCGTATCGTTAAGAAATTGAATAACATTTTTTTGTTGGTAGACTACTAATTTATGTTCATTATCGTCTTTATCAATTACTTTTACTCCATTAGGAATAATACCTAGGCTTCTATATGGTTTTACTTCTTTTATATTGTCATAAGACACAAATACTGACTCTTTTTGAATATTCAAAGCGTGCGCAGTAAATTTGAAACCATTGTCCTCAAATAATACATGACCACCAACGGCCTCTTTTCCTTTCCAATAATTAGCTTTAATATTTTCATGAAGTAAAGACATAAATAATCCTCCTTTATAGACTCTTTTATACAAATGTTACTATATAGAGTAATAAATAAAAAATATATGTATATTGCACTCTTTAACTAGACGTGATAGAGTAGTACTTAAGTGCATAAACACTTTAACGCGTTAAAGGGAGTTGGTAAAATGAGTAGCCAATCGCAATGGAAGACTTCAACTGGATTTATTTTAGCAAGCGCTGGATCCGCAATCGGGCTAGGCGCAATGTGGAAGTTTCCTTATATGGCAGGGATTTACGGTGGTGGAGCTTTTCTACTCTTATTTTTATTATTTACGATATTTGTAGGATTCCCACTATTAATTATGGAATTTACAGTAGGTAAGATGGGAAGAACTTATACTACTCAAATATATAGCAAATTAACTGGTAAGAAATGGCTAAATATCATTGGTTGGAACGGTAATTTAGCTGTATTTATTTTATTTGGATTTTATAGCGTTATCGGTGGCTGGATTATTATTTATATTGGTAATGTCATCTTACAAATGCTATCTATTGAAAAAGCGTCACTCACTCAAATTAACTTTGAAAAAATTATTAGCAATCCTTGGTTAACAGTATTGGGACAAGGTATTTTTATTCTGTTGACTATGATTATAGTGATGATGGGTGTTGAAAAAGGTTTAGAAAAAGCGTCAAAAGTAATGATGCCGCTATTGTTTATCTTTTTAATTATTGTAGTAGTAAAATCTTTAACTTTAGACGGTGCGCTAGACGGCGTGCGCTATATCTTACAACCTAGAATGGAAGATATTTCTATGAAAGGTGTGCTTTTCGCACTAGGTCAATCGTTCTTCACGCTATCTTTAGGTACGACAGGAATGATTACATATGCGAGTTATGCCCCTAAAGCAATGACAATTAAATCGTCTGCGATTTCAATCGTTATTATGAATATTTTAGTGTCAGTATTAGCAGGATTAGCAATTTTCCCAGCATTAAAAACATTTGGCTATGCGCCTCAAGAAGGTCCAGGGTTATTATTTAAAGTGTTACCTCTAGTGTTTAGCCAAATGGGCTTTGGAACAGTATTTTATTTTATCTTTTTAATCCTGTTTTTATTTGCAGCCTTAACGTCATCTATTTCATTATTAGAACTTAATGTTTCTAATTTTACTAAAAATGATAATACTAAGCGTAAATCAGTTGCATTTGTGGCAAGTATTCTCGTATTTATTATAAGTATTCCAGCGACACTTTCATTCGGTAGTTTAAGTGGATTGAAGTTTGGCGCAGGTACTATTTTTGATAACATGGACTTTCTCGTATCAAATATATTAATGCCATTGGGCGCCTTAGGTACGACGCTTGTAGTTGGTCAATTATTAGATAAAGATACTTTAAAAGAAAGCTTTGGACGCGATAAGTTCAAATTCTTTGCGCCATGGTATTTCTTAATTAAATATATTATGCCAGTTGTTATCATATTAGTGTTTATCGTACAGTTATTTTAATATATATAAAAATGAGGTTGATTCCTACAAATTTATAGGAGTTCAACCTCATTTTTTATTTGAATAAAGTGTCTAAATAGTCACGTTCTATTTCTAAACCATGCACATAGTCATCTGACATGATTTCTTTACTGATTTCAATGTTTTTAGAGTTAATAAATAATACTAATTCATGATTTTCTTCTGTAGAATCAAAGAATGTCATTGCACGATGAATTATTTTTTCTTCTGAGAAAAGGATAAGCGTACGTCCGTACACTAAATCTTCTTTACCTCTTTGGTAAGAAGCTTCTAAGAAATCATAAACTTTTTCACCATCGTTATACTCAAATCCTGCATTAATATCACTATGGACTTTATCTGCTATATTAGAAAGTCTTTCTTTATCAGTTGTGTCTTCAGGTTTATATTGATCTTTGACATACATTTTCCATTTACTAAATTCGTCATTAATACGTTCTTTTAATTGTTGATCGTCACTATTATTTTTAAATTTTTCCACTAGTTCTTTTAATTCATCTAGTTCCATTAATTCTTCTCTAGATATGCCACTAGGTTCAAATTCTTCATAATGTTCATCTGCATGTACTGACATAGTGATTCCTCCTCGTTTTAAATACCTAAATCATTATTCCTTTAAATGATGTATTTAAAACATGGCAAGAGAGGATTGTATTTAATTTCAAAAATAAGGAATTACATATTTTCAAAAGTGACATCTTGCTTACGCAATTCATTCATCACTTTTTCAGGAATAGCAGAATTATTAATTGATACATTGATAAATGTACAATCTTTCATTTTTACATTATCAAGATGACATAAATCTAATGCAACATTCTCAAAAATTACTTTTTTAAACACGACATCTTTAAATGTTACATTACGTAAACTACAGTCTTTAAAGTAAGTATGCTCTATTGTTAAAGAATTGAATTGACTGTCATCAAACGTCGTCACACTATAATCAATTTTATTAATTAATGTTTTGAAGAAATTAGTATTTACAAAGATACTGCTACTAAAGTCACAATTTATCAATTTAGAATTAGAAATAGTATTGATATTTTTAAAGATACCTTCGCTGAAATTACAATTTTTAAAGCGACTTTTATTCACTTCCAATTCATCATACATAGCATTTCTAAAATTACTATTCGTATAAGTTAATTTTTTGTAATTTTCATTTGAAAATACGGATAAAGATAAATCTGCTTTTGAAGGCATAAGTAAATTCTCCTTTGTGTCATATTAGTTATAAAATATACGCCCTTTGTGTGTTTATTACATTAATCGTAACACGATTGTTAATAGGAACGATAGTTATTAATTAGTAATAGTAAATAGTCTAATTTTTTAGTTAATATATAATTTAGCTTTTTGCATTAATGCTAAGGATAGCGTATAATCCATAGTGGTTAAGTAAGAATTGTAGATTGTAAAAATTTTGGAAATGAATATTATTAAAAGAAAGTAGGTTATATTCAGACGGTTATCAACGTACTGGATACTCAACATGATTGCATATGATTTAATAGGACAAACACCACTAGTATTATTAGAAAGTTTTAGTGATGACAACGTTCAGATTTATGCTAAATTGGAACAATTTAATCCTGGTGGTAGCGTGAAAGATCGCTTAGGTAAATATTTAGTAGAAACAGCTATCAAAGAAGGACGACTTCATGAAGGCGATACTATTGTAGAGGCAACAGCAGGAAACACAGGTATTGGATTAGCAATTGCGGCTAATCGCTACAATTTAACATGCGTTATTTTCGCTCCGGAAGGCTTTTCAGAAGAGAAGATTTCAATTATGCGCGCGTTTGGTGCAGATATTAAGCGTACGCCGAGAGAAAACGGGATGATTGGTGCGCAACAAGAGGCACGAGCTTATGCCGAAGATGCAGGCGCTGTTTATATGAACCAGTTCGAAACAGAACATAATCCAGCTGCTTATACACATTCGCTAGGTAAACAACTTACAGATGCTTTACCGCACATTGATTACTTTGTGGCAGGTGCTGGCTCAGGCGGTACGTTCACTGGCGTCGCACAACATATGAAACAGTTCGATGTAAAGAATGTCATCGTTGAACCTGAAGGCTCAGTGCTTAATGGCGGTGAAGCGCATGCACATGATATTGAAGGTATTGGTTCTGAGAAATGGCCCGTCTTCTTAGATCGATCGTTAGTGGATAACATTATTACCGTGAGTGATAAAGATGGTTTTGAAAATGTGAAACTGTTGGCGAAACAAGAAGGCTTACTTGTAGGAAGTTCTTCAGGCGCTGCGTTACAAGGCGCGTTAGAGATTAAAAATCAAATCGATAAAGGTGTTATTGTAACCATTTTCCCAGATGGAAGCGATCGCTATATGTCGAAAAAAATATTTGAATACAAAGGAGATAAATAAAATGAAGAAAAAAACACAAATGATTCATGGTGGACATACGACAGATGACTATACTGGCGCAGTAACAACGCCAATTTATCAAACAAGTACGTATTTACAAGATGATATCGGTGATTTAAGACAAGGTTATGAATATTCTCGTACTGCGAATCCTACGCGTACATCATTAGAAAGTTTAATCGCGAACTTAGAGAACGGTAAACATGGTTTCGCATTTGGTTCAGGTATGGCGGCGATTAGCGCAGTTATTATGTTATTAGATAAAGGCGACCACATTATCTTAAATTCTGATGTGTATGGTGGTACTTATCGTGCATTAACAAAAGTGTTCACACGTTATGGCATCGATGTTGATTTCGTGGATACGACTCACATTGAAACGGTTAAAGACTATATTAAACCAGAAACTAAAATGTTATATGTAGAAACACCTTCAAACCCTTTATTACGTGTAACAGATATTAAACGTACTGCAGAAATTGCGAAAGAGCATCATTTAATTTCTGTCGTAGATAATACATTTATGACACCTTATTACCAAAATCCATTAGATTTCGGTATCGATATTGTCTTACATTCAGCAACAAAATATTTAGGTGGACATAGTGACGTAGTTGCAGGTTTAGTTGCTACTGCTGATGATGAGTTAGGCGAGCGTTTAGCGTTTATTTCAAATTCAACTGGTGGCGTGCTTGGACCACAAGATAGTTATTTATTAATTCGAGGTATTAAAACATTAGGTTTACGTATGGATCAAATTAACCGTAACGTTGAAGGTATCGTTGAAATGTTACAAAATCATCCAGCCGTACAACAAGTCTTCCATCCAAGCATTAAAGATCACTTAAATCATGATATTCATGCAGCACAATCAAGTGGTCATACTGGTGTTATCGCATTTGAAGTGAAAGATACAGAAGCTGCGAAACAATTAATCCATAAAACAACTTACTTCACATTAGCGGAAAGTCTGGGTGCTGTTGAAAGTTTAATTTCTGTACCAGCTTTAATGACACATGCGTCAATCCCAGCTGATGTTCGTGCTAAAGAAGGTATTACAGACGGATTAGTACGTTTATCTATTGGTATTGAAGATACAGATGATTTAGTTGAAGACTTAAAACAAGCTATTGATACTTTAAACGCGTAAGTAGATAGAAATTGATGATATAAAGAATAGTGAATAACGAATGCGCCACCGGAGGGCATTCGTTATTTTTTTATCAATTAATATTGAAAATTGTTAAAAATTACTATATAAGTAAATAAACACTAAAAATTTCAGAATTTTTTAATTTTTTAAAAAACTGTATTGACGCTTAATTGAGTATCCCCTATAATTCAATTATTCTTATATGTATAATCAGAATTAGATGAGGGTGAAGATGTTTGATTGAATTTCGAAATGTGAATAAAGTTTTTCGGAAAAAGCGAGAAACAATACATGCTTTGAAAGATGTGTCTTTCAAAATAAATAAAAATGACATATTCGGTGTCATTGGGTACAGTGGCGCTGGTAAAAGTACGCTCGTTCGATTAGTAAACCAACTTGAACATACTACAGAAGGCCAAGTGATTGTAGATGGCCACGAAATCAATACATATAGTGAAAAAGATCTTCGTAAAGTAAAAAAAGATATCGGTATGATATTCCAACACTTTAATTTATTAAATTCTAAAACAGTCTTTAAAAATGTTGCAATGCCACTTATTTTAAGTCATAAAAGTAAGGCGGAAATTAAAGAAAAGGTAGAAGAAATGTTAGAGTTCGTTGGTTTAGCCGACAAAAAGAATCAATTCCCCGATGAACTATCAGGTGGTCAAAAACAACGTGTAGCTATTGCGAGAGCACTCGTCACAAATCCTAAAATTTTATTGTGTGATGAAGCAACAAGTGCGTTAGACCCTGCAACTACGAGTTCAATTCTCCAATTATTAAAAAATGTAAATCAAACTTTCGGTGTCACAATTATGATGATTACTCATGAAATGAGTGTGATTCAAAAAGTTTGTAATCGTGTAGCTGTGATGGAACAAGGTAAAGTAGTAGAGCTTGGTACAGTTAAAGATGTATTTAGCCATCCTAAAACGAAGACAGCTAAAAGCTTTGTCTCTACAGTAATTAGTACTGAGCCATCGAAAGCGTTACGCAAATCATTTAAACGTGCAGATAACCATTACACAGATTATCAATTGTTTTTAGATAAACAACAAATTGAACAACCTTTAGTGAATGAACTTATTCGTCAATATCAGGTTAATGTGACGATTTTATTTTCATCTATGTCGGATATTCAAGATGAAACGGTGTGTTATTTGTGGTTACGTTTTGAACATGACCAACATTTTCAACGAGATAAGATTGAGGATTACTTTAATGCACATCATATTCAATTTGAGGAGGTGCGTTAGGTGTTTGGTTCAAGTATAGATTCATCTCAATTACTTCAAGCACTATACGAAACGTTATATATGGTGACAGTCGCACTGATTATTGGTGCGTTAATTGGTATACCATTAGGGATTTTATTAGTTGTTACACGAAAAAATGGGATATGGCCAAATGTCATTATTCACCAAATTCTTAATCCAGTTATTAATGTTTTAAGATCTATTCCATTTATTATTTTATTAATCGCGATTGTACCATTTACTAAATTGTTAGTAGGTACATCGATTGGAACGACTGCAGCGATTGTGCCACTAACAGTATACGTTGCACCTTACATAGCAAGATTAGTAGAGAATTCATTACTAGAAGTAGATGACGGTATTATTGAAGCGGCAAAAGCAATGGGAGCTTCACCGTTTCAAATTATCCGTCACTTCTTATTACCTGAAGCATTAGGCTCACTCGTTTTAGCGATTACTACTGCCATTATTGGATTAATTGGTAGTACGGCGATGGCTGGAGCTGTCGGAGGTGGCGGTATTGGTGACTTAGCTTTAGTGTACGGTTATCAACGTTTCGATACACTTGTCATCATTATTACAGTAGTAGTTTTAGTGATTATCGTCCAAATTATTCAATCATTAGGTAACTTTATTTCTAGAGTTATTCGAAGAAATTAGTTATTTAAATATATATTTTTTAATTAGGGAGGCATTTTCAGATGAAAAAAATTATCGGATTATTATTAGCGTCGTTAATTGTCTTAGCGGCATGTGGCGGAGGCGGCAACGATAAGAAAGTAACGATTGGGGTTGCTTCTAATGATACTGCTGCTTGGGAAAAGGTAAAAGAATTAGCTAAAAAAGATGGTATCGATGTCGAAATCAAACACTTCTCAGACTATAATGTGCCCAATAAAGCGTTAAGTGATGGGGACATTGATATGAACGCATTCCAACATTTCGCATTCTTAAATGAATATAAAAAAGCACATAAAGACACAAAAATTGATGCAATTAGTACAACTGTATTAGCACCATTAGGCGTTTATTCTAAAAAAGTTAAAGATATCAAAGATGTTAAAGATGGCGCAGAAGTCACTATTCCAAATGATGTGTCTAACCAAGCTCGAGCTTTAAAATTATTAGAATCAGCTGGATTATTAAAACTTAAAGACAACTTCGGTTTAAGTGGCACAACAAAAGATATTAAAGACAATCCAAAACATTTAAAAATTAAAGCAGTTGATGCACAACAAACTGCACGTGCATTAGATGATGTAGATATCTCAGTTATCAATAATGGGGTAGCGACTAAAGCTGGATTAGATGCTAAGAAAGATCCAATTTATTTAGAAAAATCTTCTTCAGACTCAGTAAAACCTTACATCAACATTGTTGCGGTGAACTCTAAAGATAAAGATAATAAAACAATTAAGAAAATTGTAGAGTTATATCATGGTAAAGAAGCACAAGAAGCATTGAAAAAAGATACTAAAGACGGAGAAAAAGCCGTTAATTTATCACAAAAAGAAATTAAAGAAATTGAAGATAGCTTAACTAAATAAAGATAATCAGTTTGGAAGGCCAATTAAGTATTCATATTCTTAATTGGTCTTTTACATTATCGTATAAATGTAAATTTTAAAACGCGTAATAATATATAAAATTTACATTTTATATATATCGCACTAAAAATTCATACATCTGTAATCAAAATGAAATGGAATATTATGTCAATTTGTATTAATTTAATATACGTAAACTACTCGTTCGGATTAAAATGATTAAAATATTAAATACAAAAGCGTTTAATTCAGTTTCGAAATATTAATGAATAAATAACTCACGTATATTTAAGGAGGCATTATTTCATGAATAAAAAATATCTTGCGACAGCTATTATAGGAACAGGGGCTTTAAGCTCAACGTTCTTCGGACATCAAGCTGAAGCATCGACAACCCATACAGTTCGTAGTGGAGAATCAGTATGGTCAATTTCACATCGTTACGGTATTACAATAGCTAAACTAAAATCACTAAATGGTTTATCTTCAAACTTAATCTTTCCAAACCAAGTATTAAAAGTTTCTGGCTCTGCATCTACGAATCATTATTCAAATCAATCATATCAAAGCAATTCAGGAAGTACATATACTGTAAAAGCAGGGGATAGTTTATCATTAATTGCTAGTCGCTATGGTACGACTTATCGTCATATTATGGACTTAAATGGTCTTAATAGTTTCTTGATATTCCCAGGCCAAAAGTTAAAAGTTTCAGGTTCGGCAGCAACGCATACATATACAAACAATAACAATTCATCTTCAAACGCTAATAGATCAACTAGTACATATACAGTACGTTATGGAGATTCGTTATCATTAATTGCATCACGTTATAACACAACGTATCAACATATTATGCGATTAAATGGATTAAATAACTTCTTCATTTATCCAGGGCAACAATTAAAAGTAAGTGGTACAGCACCAGTAAGTGCTCAAAATACAAGTACTAGAAGTGTAACACCGTCACAATCAAGTTATAATTCTCCAACATATCATCACAGTAATTTATATGATTGGGGTCAATGTACATGGCATGTATTTAATCGTCGTGCAGCTGTAGGTAGAGGAATTAGTACATATTGGTGGAACGCTAATAACTGGGATAATGCAGCAGCAAGAGATGGATACAGAGTTGATTATAGCCCAGCAGTAGGTGCTATCGCACAATCAGATGCTGGTTATTATGGACACGTGGCTTTTGTGGAAAGAGTAAATAGTAATGGTAGCATTTTAGTATCAGAAATGAACTATAGTGCAGGCCCAGGAATTGTTACGTATCGTACTATTCCAGCATATCAAGTACGTAATTATAAATTTATCCATTAATATATAAATAGAAAGGCTAGTCATACGTGAGTTCAATGTTGAACTTTTGAGTATGGCTAGCCTTTTATTATTATTGGAAATTGTAGTCTTCTTTAACTTTTCTGAAGCTTGAAGCTAAACGTGTAACGTTAATGATGAATGAACCAAATGCCGTTACTTTACGGAATTTATATGGTGATCTCATTGAAACGATGAAATCAAGTAATGTACCAAATGCACTTAATCCTAAAGATAAATAAACTAAGTTTTTATTTTTAGCATTAAATTTAATACCTTTATAACCATCAACGATAAAGCCAGCTGTACTAACTAAGCTAGATAAACGTGCAGTTTTTGATTTTTTTGCCATGAATAATACCCTCCGAAACGTTAGAATCTGGATAAAAGCTTTGAGGCTCTGGGAAATCGCTTAACGGCGTCCCGAAAGCAGAATTTTCGGCAGACACTCTCACGATTCGACAAAATTTGAGAAACAATTTTGCTCACCGTTCGGTTCTGCTCAAATCCTAAGCGCTTTTGTCCCGACCTTCTTTACTATTATATGTTAACATCATACTAAATTGTGTTATTTTTTTGAAGTGTAAAGCTATAAATGGAGGAATAATATCCTATGATTAAATGTGTGTGTCTAGTTGAAGAAACAGAGGACAAAATTTTATTAGTGCAAGTACGTAACAGAGAGAAGTATTATTTTCCTGGAGGCAAGATTGATGAAGGTGAAACCTTACTTGATGCTATTCAAAGAGAGGTAAGGGAAGAACTAAGTTTAGACTTATCACAAAGTGATTTCACTTATATAGGTACAGTTGTAGGAGAGGCTTATCCTCAACCCGATATGTTAACTGAATTGAATGGCTTTAAAGTTAACGTAGATATTGATTGGGATCAAGTGACAATTGATAATGAAATCACTGATATTAAGTGGTTTGATAAAGCTGATACGTCATTAATAGCACCTGCTGTAATTAAATGGATTGAAACATTTTCGACAAGAAAGTAGGAGAAAAATGCAAATTCGACGTTTTACAAATAATGATATTAAATGGATTGAATCATTTGAAGTACTTAAGGAAGATAGAAAATTTACAAAAACTCCATTGCATAATATTGAATTAGCTCAAGAGGATAGTGAAAGGCATCCAATTATTGTTACGCAAAATGACAGATGTGTGGCGTATTTCACTTTGCATGAAGGTCGTGGTGTTATCCCGTATAGTGATAATCCCCAGGCGATATTCTTTCGTTCTTTTAGTGTGGATGCGAAACATAGAGGCCAGGGTATTGGAAAATCAATTATTGACGCATTACCTCATTTCATCGAACAAGAATTTCCAATCATGAATGAAATTGTACTTACAGTCAATACTGACAATCATAAAGCAATGAGGTTATATGAGAACGCAGGATACAATTATACTGGTGATGCTTCTTTAGAAGGTAGGCCAGTCTATATCATGAGCTATAAAATAAATAAAACGTAAGCGTCACTACAATGTTTGAGAATGGTAGGATGCTTACGTTTGTATATCTTAATCACGTTCAATTGGTGCTTCATTTTCAAGAGAAGACGTATCAGAAGATGATGAATGATTAAACTTAGGGTGTTTAATCAACATCGCGGTTATCCACGCTGTAATTGGAATACTGAGGGCTACGGCAATGCCACCCAATAAAATAGAAATGAATTCTTGGGCGAAAATCTTCGAGTTAATAATATGTCCAAACGAGTAATGAAGTTGGAAGAACCAGAAGAATAAAGTTAGCTGACCGCCAAAGAATGCTAAATAAATCGTATTTGCCGAAGTAGCAAGAATTTCTCGACCTACACGCATACCTGATTGAAATAATTCCTTACGAGTTAAGTTAGGATTCGTAGCATTGAGTTCATAGATCGGTGAACTGATGGTAATCGTTAAATCGATAACTGCAGCAATAACTGCAAGAATGATAGTGAATACTGAAAATTGGACCATATCAATGCCAATATTCATTGAAAAAATATACGTTTCATCTTGTTGCTCAGTCGCAAAACCTTGTAAGTGACCTAGTTTAACCGATAAATAGATACCGATAATTAAAATAATAGTGGTAGCAATGGTACCTATAAATGCAGCTTTTGTCTTAGTATTATAACTATTTAAAATAAATAGATTGCAAGCTGCTATAATAAGGCAAAAAATGAATGAGACTAAATAAATAGGGGTACCAAACATAATGAACACAATACTAATGATTAAAATAATAAAGTTTAAAAACAGTGTTAAGTAAGAAACTACCCCTTTTTTACCTCCGAAGATAATCATTAGTGCAAATAAGATAAGTGCGAGTATAAAAATTGCATTCATCGTGTCATCACACCCCTTCTTTTAACCCATAGCACCATAAGGCCAATAGTGATTGGAATCGTTAATACTATACCGATGCCTCCCGTTAGCGCGCGGGCTATTTCTAACGACCAATTCATTGAAATCGTATAGGTAAACGTATTAGCATTTTTTAAATAAATTAAAAACATGGCTAAACTGCCGGATAAATAAGAGAAAAGTAAAATATTGGTCATTGTCCCCATGATATCTTGGCCGATATTACGCCCTGCTAATGCTAAACGAGATGTAGTGATGTCAGGTGTACGCTGAACGATTTCATACATACCACTAGAGATAGTAATGGCTACATCCATAACAGCGCCTAATGAGCCGATCAATACGGAAGCCATAAATACATCTTTAGGAGGTAAGGTTAAAAAGCTCATTGTTTCATATTTTATGCCCGAACCACCCGTAAGTTGAATCACTAATTCTGTAATACCGATACATAAAAATGTACCTAATAACGTACTAAGTGCTGTAATCCATGTACGCATGTGCCAACCGGTCACTAATAACAATGTAACGATTGTAGAAAGAATGACCGCAATACTCATTAATAAAAATAAATTTGTAGATGTCAGTGCGTTATGAATTGCTATCGCTGAAATGATTGCAATCGTATTAAATATTAATGATAAGATGGATTGAAGTCCCACGTGTCTTCCTACTAGAAGCAACGTTATGATAAAAATGCCTACAATAGCGACAGTCAGACTATCGCGCTTTTTCTCTAATATGGTCGCATCTTTAGGACTTTTTTGAATATGCAATAATACTTTGTCATTTTTACTGAAATGTTCAGTATCTGCTTGAGATTTTACATATGTGTTATCAATAGTTGTGGTCGCATTTTTAAATTGACCGTTGAGTATGGTTAATGTTAAATGCTGTTTGTATTTTAAGTCAGAGTTGTGTTGTTCGTCTGTTATTTTTTGTGCTTTGCTTGTTTCAACTTGCGTGATTTTACCGATAGGTGTGTGATAAAAAGACGCGTTAAAAAATGTAAAGACAAACAAAGCTATCATTACAATAGTGATGATAAGCGTTATCCAATTAAGAACGCGCCGTTGTAATGGTGTTTGTTTCTTTATATTCATAAATCATAAACCTCGTTCATTTTTTATTTCTATCCTTTATTATGACAGAGTGATTATACGCCTCCATAAAAGATTGTTCAAATAGTAACTATTTTGATTTACAGATTTTTAATCAGCTTCAGTTCTGGTTGATGAACATACCTTTATTTAAGGCTAATCTTTAATGATAGGTTGATATTTTACTTAATAGTTGTTGTATTAAATTCAGTAAATTAAGCACATCTATTTTCTTATTATCTTTTTTTGAGATAGCGCAAAATGAACGTTTTAGCTCTGTATGGGCTAGCGAAATATTATATATGTCTTGATTAGCATTATTAAGCGTTACATAGTCAGGAACTATGACATATCCTCGTCTTTGCTTTAATAAGTATTGCGCTAATAATTCTGTTCCTACAATAATAGGAGACGTTTTTAAAGTGTTTTTTAATTTACGCTCTATGCTAGGGGCAAGCGACGTCAATGTATATAACTCGTGTTTCTCAAATTGAGAGAGAGGTGGCTGAGTTGCTAAGGCCACCGCATCATCTTTTGGCACATATATATGATATGTTTCTTCAAATAAAGGTTTCAATGATAAACGTCTATCTTGTTGTAATTCTGGAGTTATCTCAACTAATCCTATATCTAATGCCCCTGTATGAACCTTCTCTATAATTTCTGATGTTGTCATTAATGATGGCATCACCATGCTCTCATAATTTTGCTCAAATGATTGAATGAGAGACGTAATCATCTTCGAAATATAACTTTCTTCAAATCCGACATTAATAATATGTGCATTTTTAAGTTTTTCTTTTTGGAAAAGGGCAACAGTTTCATCTAATTGTCCTAAAATTTGAGTAGCTTGAGTTAATAAAGCTTTGCCCTGAGAGGTTAGATGGATATTACGTCCTTGTCTATTAAATAGGGTCACTTGTAACTCCTGCTCTAATAAGGTAATTTGTCTACTTATAGCAGATTGAGCAATATTCAACTCTAAAGCTGCTTCAGAAATATGTTCACGTTTTGCGACTTCAACGAAATATTTAAGTTGTTTAATCTCCAACACGTTCCCTCGCTTTCAATAGTGCTTATTATCGTGGTATCATTCATCTATTTTTAGAACGGTATCATCTAATTAATATATTGTTCAGATAAATATTTTACATTATATTAATTATTATTAACAGTAAATTTTCTGAAAATTCTCAAAAGGAGTGGGCATCGTGTTTGAACATAGATTAAAAAGAGGGTTGTATGATTTCCGTGAGGAACATGATGCATGTGGTATCGGTTTTTACGCCAATATGAATAATGTAAGGTCTCATGACATTATTGAAAAGTCTTTAGAAATGTTGCGACGATTAGATCATCGTGGGGGCGTTGGGGCAGACGGAGTTACTGGAGATGGTGCAGGTATTATGACAGAAATTCCGTTTGAATTTTTCAAAAAATATAGCGACTTTGACTTACTTAATGAAGGGGAATATGCGGTAGGTCTTTTTTTCTCTAATCAAAAAATTGCTGGCACATCACATGAAACAATATTTAATCAAATTATTGATCAAGAAGGTCTAAGTGTTATCGGCTATAGAGATGTACCCGTTGATACTCAAGCTATTGCCCCGCATGTTGTGGCAACTATGCCTTATATTCAACAAATCTTTATCAATTTAAACTCACATAAAACAGCTGTGAAACAGCTTTTCCTAGCAAGAAAGCAAATTGAACAATACGCAGAATCACAAAAGTTAACACTTTATTTCACAAGTTTATCTCATAAAACGATTGTGTATAAAGGATGGCTGCGTTCAGATCAAATTAAAAAGTTTTATTTAGATCTAAATAATGAAGATTATAAATCAAAGCTAGGGTTAGTTCATTCAAGATTTAGTACGAATACATTTCCAAGTTGGAAACGTGCCCATCCGAACCGTATGTTGATGCATAATGGAGAAATTAATACGATAAAAGGCAATGTCAATTGGATGCGTGCGCGTCAACGCAAATTAATTCATACATTGTTTGGAGAAGAAAGTTATAAAATTCAAAAGATTGTGGATGAGGATGGTAGTGACTCAGCCATTGTAGATAATGCGTTAGAATTCTTAACATTAGCAATGGAACCTAAAGAAGTAGCAATGTTGTTAATTCCAGAACCATGGTTATATAACAAAGCAAACGATAAAAATGTGCGTGCGTTTTATGAATTCTATAGTTATTTAATGGAGCCATGGGATGGACCGACAATGATCTCATTCTGTAATGGTGATAAAATTGGTGCGCTAACTGACCGTAATGGTTTACGTCCTGGTCGTTACACGATCACTAAAGATAACTTTATTGTATTTTCTTCTGAAGTGGGTGTCATCGATGTGCCTGAGGAAAATGTTGCTTTTAAAGGACAATTAAATCCAGGAAAATTGCTACTTGTAGATTTCAAAGCTAATAAAGTCATCGATAATAACGAGTTGAAAGCACGTATAGCGAGTCAGCACCCATATCAAACATGGCTTGAAAATTATAAAGTTGATTTAGGGTTGGATGATGTAAAGTATCACCGTCGTTTATTAGAACCATCTACACTATTTCGATTACAAAAACAGTTTGGTTATACTAAAGAAGATATTTATAAATATATGACTGCGTTAGTGGCAGGCAAAAAGGATCCAATTGGTGCGATGGGCTATGATTCACCACTCGCAGTACTAAATGAGCGCCCTGAATCATTATTTAATTACTTTAAGCAATTGTTTGCACAAGTAACTAATCCGCCAATTGATGCGTATCGTGAAAAGATAGTCACAAGTGAACTTTCTTATTTAGGAGGAGAAGGAAACTTATTACAACCGAATCCTTCTGTGCTTAATCGCATTCAATTATCTAAACCTGTGTTGACGTTGAGTCAATTAGAGAAGATTAAACAAAGCAAGTTTGACGTGAAACATTTATCAACGTTATATCATGGTAGTCTTGAAGAGGCATTACAACGTTTAGGTAAAGCCGCCATTCAAGCAACACGTGAAGGTTACACGATTCTAGTTCTTGATGATAGTTATCTCATTGAAACAGAGAGTAAAACAGAAGTTGAAGGTCAACGTTATGCGATACCAATGTTATTAGCAATCAGCCATATTCATCAACTATTGATTAGAGAAGATTTACGTATGAATACGAGTTTAGTCGCTTTATCTGGTGAAACACGTGAAGTTCATCATGTCGCTTGTTTACTAGGCTATGGTGCCAATGCGGTGATTCCATATTTAGCACAACAAACGATTGCGCACTTATCGGAGAATGGACATCTTACAGGTACTATCTCTGAAAATGTAGAAACCTATACGAATGTTTTATCTGAAGGTGTCATTAAAGTCATGGCTAAAATGGGTATTTCTACTGTTCAAAGTTATCAAGGTGCTCAAATTTTTGAAGCAGTAGGTCTTTCTCAAGAAGTCATTGATGCTTATTTTACAGGAACACAATCTAAATTATCAGGCTTGAGTATTGAACAAATTGATGAAGAAAATAAAGCACGTCAAAGTAGTCATAGTGAATATTTAGACTCAGGAAGCCTTTTCCAATGGCGTCAGCAAGGCCAACATCATGTGTTTAATCCGACAACGATTCATTTGTTACAACATGCGTGTCGTGAGAATAATTACGAACAGTTTAAAGCTTTTTCAAATGCAGTTCATGACAACAGAAAGGATCACCTACGCGACTTATTAGAATTTAAGACGCAACCTTCTATTCCTATTAGTGAAGTGGAATCTGTAGAATCTATCGTTAAACGTTTTAATACAGGAGCAATGAGTTATGGCTCAATTTCTGAAGAAGCGCATCAAACATTAGCGAAAGCTATGAACCGATTAGGCGGAAAAAGTAATAGTGGTGAAGGTGGAGAGAACCCTAAACGCTATGAAATTCAAGAGGATGGTAGTTATTTATCAAGTGCGATTAAACAAGTAGCCTCTGGACGTTTCGGTGTTACAAGTGATTACTTACAACATGCGAAAGAATTACAAATTAAAGTAGCCCAAGGTGCTAAACCAGGTGAAGGTGGCCAATTGCCAGGCACTAAAGTTTACCCATGGATTGCTGAAACACGTGGATCAACGCCAGGAATCGGGTTGATTTCACCACCCCCACACCATGATATTTACTCGATTGAAGACTTAGCACAATTAATTCACGATTTGAAGAATGCGAATAAAGAAGCGGATATTGCCGTGAAGCTTGTATCTAAGACAGGCATCGGAACGATTGCTTCAGGGGTAGCTAAAGCATTTGCAGATAAAATTGTAGTAAGTGGATATGATGGTGGAACTGGTGCGTCTCCTAAGACAAGTATTCAACATGCTGGTTTACCGTGGGAGCTAGGGTTAGCTGAAACACATCAAACATTGAAGTTAAATGATTTGCGCAGTCGTGTACGTTTAGAAACAGATGGTAAATTACTAACGGGTAGAGATGTAGCCTTAGCTTGTGCATTAGGCGCAGAAGAATTTGGATTTGCTACTGCACCACTTGTCGTTTTAGGTTGTATCATGATGCGCGTATGTCATAACGATACATGCCCGGTAGGTATTGCAACTCAGAACCAAGACCTAAGAGCTTTATTCAGAGGTAAAGCTGACCATGTAGTCAACTTTATGCATTTTATTGCAGAAGAACTTAGAGAAGTTTTAGCTTCTCTTGGTTTGAAAAAGGTCGAAGATTTAGTGGGACGAACAGATTTATTACAACGTTCTAGTGAGATTCATTTCAAATCTAAAGCTGCATCACTCGATGTCACTAAATTATTACATTTAGTAGATGGACCAAACTCGAAACAAATCGCTCAAGACCATCATTTAGATATTGGTTTCGATTTAAATTATCTATATAAAGATGCTAAACAAAGTATTGAAAATGGAGAAGCATTTAAGGGACATTATGTTGTAAATAATGAACAACGTGATGTGGGCGTTATCACAGGTAGTTATATTACTCAACAGCACGGTAGTAAAGGTTTACCAGAACATACAATTATCGGTGAAACAACAGGTCATGCGGGTCAAAGCTTGGCAGCCTTTGCCCCTAAAGGATTATTGATTCATCACACTGGTGATGCAAATGACTATGTAGGTAAAGGGCTATCAGGTGGTACTGTTTTTGTAAAAGCACCTAATAAAGCCCGAGAGAACGAAATTATTGCAGGGAATGTTAGTTTCTATGGTGCTTCACAAGGTAAAGCCTATATTAATGGTAAAGCTGGTGAACGTTTCTGTATCCGTAATAGTGGTGTAGACGTTGTAGTTGAAGGTATTGGCGACCATGGCTTGGAATACATGACTGGGGGCCATGTCATCATACTAGGAGATGTTGGTAAGAACTTTGGACAAGGTATGAGCGGTGGCGTCTGCTACATTTTCCCAAGTGATATTGAGACATTCAAACGCGTTAACGCATTGCCGACATTAGCCTTTAAGAAAATCAGTCATGACGAAGAAAGAAACTTATTGAAAACGATGTTAGAAGAACATTATCACTTTACTCAAAGCACTAAAGCAGCGGCTATTTTACAAGATTTTGAACATGTAGCCGATAAAGTAGTCAAAGTCATTCCAAAAGATTACGAGTTAATGATGCAAAAAATCGAGTTACAAGGTCGTCGTTTGCCACAAGAGGAAGCGAAATTGGCTGCCTTCTACGATGAAGGTACTTCAATTGATCAGAACTTACAACCGGCAGTTATTTATTAAAGAGAGGAAGAGCAATTATGGGCGAGTTTAAAGGGTTTATGAAATATGAGAAACAGTCGTTATCCGAATTGTCGCTTGTTGATCGATTAAAAAATCACGATGCATTTCAACAGCGCTTTTCACGTGAAGAAGCCTCAATACAGGGCGCACGTTGTATGGATTGTGGAACGCCTTTTTGTCAAACGGGTCTTCCTTTTGGTCGAGAAACGATCGGGTGTCCTATTGGTAACTATATTCCGGAGTGGAATGATTTAGTGTATCATCAAGATTTTAAAGGGGCATACGAACGTTTAAGTGAAACGAATAATTTTCCAGATTTCACTGGACGCGTTTGTCCGGCTCCATGTGAGAACTCTTGTGTAATGAAGATTAACCGTGATTCCATTGCAATTAAAGGGATTGAACGTACAATTATAGATGAAGCGTTTGAACATGGATGGGTCAAACCAAAATATCCAAAAGAACGTAAACCTCAAAAAGTAGCTATTGTAGGGAGTGGTCCGGCTGGACTCGCGGCCGCTGAAGAACTTAATTATATAGGCTATCAAGTTACAGTGTTCGAAAAAGCTACTGAGCCCGGTGGATTACTCATGTATGGCATACCTAACATGAAGTTAGATAAAGATGTTGTACGTCGACGTATTGCCTTAATGGAAGAAGCGGGCATAAAATTTAAAACGAATGTGAACATAGGGGTAGATGTATCAAAAGACGAGTTAGAAGCGCAATTTGATGCGATTATCTTATGCACAGGTGCTCAAAAAGCACGCGATTTACCTTTAGAAGGACGTATGGGACAAGGCATTCACTTTGCGATGGATTATCTTACAGAACAAACACAGCTGCTCAATGGTGAAATTAAAGAGGCCACTATTACGGCAAAAGATAAAAATGTCATCATTATTGGTGCGGAGATACAGGCGCCGATTGTGTAGCAACTGCATTACGTGAAAATTGTAAGTCGATTGTACAATTTAACAAATATACTAAAGCACCAGAAGAAATTACATTTAAAACTAATACATCATGGCCACTTCCTTTACCTGTCTTCAAAATGGATTATGCGCATAAAGAATATGAAACACGTTTCGGCAGAGAACCACGTGCTTATGGCGTTCAGACTATGCGTTATGACGTGGATCATATTGGTAATATCCGCGGAGTTTATACTCAAATATTAGAAGAAACGCCTGAAGGCATGGTAGTTGTGGATGGTACTGAAAGACATTGGCCAGCCGACTTAGTCTTACTTTCGATTGGATTTGAAGGTATTGAACCTACAGTGCCAAGAGAATTTGATATTGCTACTAAATTTAATAGAATTGTAGCAAATGATAAAGACTATCGTACAAATCAAGACAAGATTTTTGCGGCTGGAGATGCACGTCGAGGTCAAAGTTTAGTTGTATGGGCAATTAAAGAAGGACGTGCGGTTGCTAAGTCAGTCGATAGTTATTTACAACAAAAAGTGCTGGTGTAAACATTTGTTTTTGACCATGTAATAGAATTCATTTGTAAAGAAATAATTAAAAAAGTTTTAATACAGTAAAGAAAATGTTTGACTTCCAATGAACCATGTTATAAGATAGTTATTGTGTTCATTGGAGGAATACCCAAGTCCGGCTGAAGGGATCGGTCTTGAAAACCGACAGGGCCTTAACGGGCCGCGGGGGTTCGAATCCCTCTTCCTCCGCCATTATAATTAAAATCCAAGACTAATAAATATAAAAAGACAAGTACTCAATCTACATTGAGTACTTGTCTTTTTTTGCATACTATTGGTAAAAACAGTACTAATAATATCCTATTTTAAAAAATATCACACTTAATGTAAGCCTTTACAAAAATTGTCTAGACAAGTTATACTTTATGTATTAAAGATAAGGGAGTGAAAGGCGTGGCTGTCAAAAGACAAGATGTACAAGACATCGTTAAAGCAATTGGTGGCAAAGAAAATGTTGATGCTGCAACCCATTGTGTAACTCGTTTGCGTTTAGTATTAAAAGACGATAATAAAGTTAATAAAGAAGCTTTAGATGACAATACGTTAGTAAAAGGCCAATTTAAAGCGGATAATCAATACCAAATTGTAATTGGTCCAGGAACAGTAGACGAAGTATATCAACAATTTATAAAAGAAACAGGTGCTGAAGAAGCCTCAAAAGATGAAGCGAAAGCAGTTGCAGCTAAAAAAGGTAACCCAGTACAAAGATTGATTAAATTATTAGGAGACATCTTTATTCCTATCTTACCTGCTTTAGTTACTGCCGGGCTTCTTATGGGAATTAATAACCTTTTAACAATGGAAAATCTATTTGGTTCTAAACCACTAGTAGAACAGTTCCCACAATTAGGAGATATCTCAAATATTATCAATGTTATCGCGAGTACCGCATTTATTTTCTTACCAGCATTAATTGGTTGGAGTAGTATGAAAGTCTTCGGCGGTAGTCCTATCTTAGGTTTAGTACTTGGCTTGATTTTAATGCATCCACAATTAGTATCACAATATGATATTGCGAAAGGGCACATCCCAACTTGGAATCTCTTCGGTTTAGAGATCAAACAGTTAAACTATCAAGGACAAGTATTACCAGTATTAATCGCAGCTTATGTACTTTCACTCATTGAAAAAGCGCTTAACAAGGTCGTACATGATTCTATTAAAATGCTCGTGGTAGGTCCAGTAGCATTATTAATCACTGGATTCTTAGCGTTCATCATTATTGGACCGATTGCTTTAGCCATTGGAACTGCAATTACTGGTGCGATTCAATTTGTCTTTGAACATGCCGGTTGGTTAGGTGGCGCAATTTATGGTTTCTTCTATGCACCACTTGTTATCACAGGTCTACATCATATGTTCTTAGCAGTTGATTTCCAATTAATGGGAAGTAAATTAGGTGGTACATACTTATGGCCAATCGTTGCTATTTCTAATATTTGCCAAGGTTCAGCTGCATTTGGCGCATGGTTTATTTATAAACGTCGTAAAATGGCGAAAGAAGAAGGTTTAGCGTTAACGTCAGGTGTGTCAGCATTTTTAGGCGTAACAGAACCCGCAATGTTTGGAGTAAACTTACCACTTAAAGTACCGTTCTTCGCTGCAATTTGTACTTCAGGCGTTTTAGGCGCAATTATCGGTGCAAATAGAGTACTAGGAAACGTAGGCGTTGGCGGTGTTCCAGCATTCATCTCAATTAAAAGTGAATACTGGTATCTTTATATTCCAATCACATTGCTTGCTGTTATAGTCCCAGCAATTTTAACGATCATTTTCTCAAGGTTTACTACGATTAAAGCTAAGAAAATGGTTGAAAATCCTGACGAAACAAAATAAGGGTAATTAACAACAATAAAGACGTTCACGTATCATTTTATAAGTACTTGGACGTCTTTTCGTTTTAATCCTATTTACTATATATAAAGGTGGAATGAAAATGGCTCAACAAGACTGGAAAAAATCAGTAGTTTATCAAATTTATCCTAAATCATTCAATGATACTACTGGCAACGGCCAAGGGGATTTAAATGGCATTATTGAAAAATTAGACTATCTACAATATCTAGGGGTAGATTATATTTGGTTAACGCCAATTTATGAATCACCTATGAACGATAATGGATATGATATTAGTAATTATTTAAAAATCAATGAACAATTTGGCACGATAGAAGATTTCGAAACATTAGTTAAAGAAGCCCATCAACGTGATTTGAAAGTAATGATGGACATAGTGATTAATCATACATCTACTGAACATCAGTGGTTTAAAGAGGCAATTAGTTCAAAAGATAATCCATACCGTGATTTTTATTTCTTCAGACCATCTCAAGATGGACCACCGACTAATTGGGAATCTAAATTTGGTGGTAATGCTTGGCAATATGATGAACACACAGACGAATATTATTTACATTTATTCGATGTTACACAAGCAGATTTAAATTGGGATAATGAAACTGTCCGCAAAGCGTTATATGATATCGTTAATCATTGGATTGACTTTGGTGTAGATGGTTTCCGTTTTGATGTTATCAATCTGATATCTAAAGGTGAATTTAAAGATTCACCAAAGATAGGTAAAGAATTTTACACAGATGGCCCACGCGTTCATGAGTATCTTCATGAACTCAATCGTCATACATTTGGAGATAAAGATATGATGACAGTAGGAGAAATGTCATCTACAACGATTGATAATTGTATTAAGTACACGCAACCTAAACGCCAAGAATTAAGTAGTGTATTTAATTTCCATCATTTGAAAGTGGATTACGTAGATGGAGAAAAATGGACGAATGCGAAATTAGATTTTCTGAAATTAAAAGAGATTCTTATGGAATGGCAAGTGGGCATTAATAAAGGTGGCGGTTGGAACGCCATCTTTTGGTGCAACCATGACCAACCTCGTGTAGTATCACGTTTCGGGGATGATTCAACTGAAGAGAATCGCCAAGCTAGTGCTAAAATGTTAGCAATTGCGCTTCACATGTTGCAAGGCACACCATACATTTACCAAGGTGAAGAAATTGGTATGACCGATCCACACTTTGATTCTATTCAACAATATCGCGATGTCGAGTCTTTAAATGCTTATGAAAATTTAAAGCATAAAGGCATAGACGAAGAAGAAATTTTAACTATTTTAGGACAAAAATCACGCGACAATTCACGTACTCCAATCCAATGGACTTCAAGTCAACATGCTGGTTTCACAACGGGTACGCCATGGATAGACATACCTCATAATGTTAATGAAGTGAACGTTGAAGATGCCATGGAAGATGAACATTCTATTTTACAAATGTATCGTCAACTTATCACCCTACGTCATGAACATGATATTATTACTTATGGCGATATTGAGCCAATGTATATGGAACACCCTCAATTATTTATTTATCGTCGTAATTATCACAATCAATCTTGGCTAGTGATTGCTAACTTTTCAAAAGAAGCAGTTAAACTACCAGATGAAATCGATACAAATGGAGATATTGTGATTCAAAATGGCACAGTGGAAAACGGTGAAATATCACCGTTTGGCGCAATTGTAGTTGAGCAGTCATAATCATTGGCTAAGCAGACTGGTGGAGAAAATATGGCACAGCAAAAATTTATAACGATTTATGATGAATTAAAACAAGGTATCTTCGAGGGTACCTATAGCTACGGTGATCAGTTACCTTCCGAGCATGAATTAGTTGAAAAATATCATGCTTCGCGTGAAACAGTGAGGAAAGCACTGGAACTGTTAGCAAATGATGGGATGATTCAAAAGATTAGAGGCAAAGGTTCTATCGTTATCGATCAAGGCATGACGGAATTTCCTTTCTCGAATCTCATTAGTTTCAAAGAAGTGAAAGAAGAATTAGGATTGAAGCATACGACGCAAGTGCTTCTTAATGAAGTGGTTGAAGCGGATGATGTGCCACATGTTAAGAAACAACTCAATTTAAAGCAGAATCAACCGCTTATTCATATTATTAGAAGTCGTAGCGTGAATGATATAGTAAAGATTCTAGATGAAGATTATTTCTTAACATCGATTGTTCCATCTATTACTGATCAAGTAGCACAAGACTCAATTTATCATTATTTGGAAGCGGAATTAGATTTAGAAATTAGTTATTCCAATAAATCGATTACGTTCGAGCCATTTACTAAATGGGAATACGATGTTTTTGGAAAAGTGCAGCCTCCTTACACGGCGACGGTAAGAAGTATTGTTTATTTAAAAGACACAACGCAATTTCAATACAATGTGTCCAAACACTTAGCAACAGAATTTAAATTTAATGAATTTTCAAGAAGGTATACCAAATAAAAGGCGTCATAGAAGTGTGAGAGAAGTTTATATTAAGAGTGCAAGATTCTTTGGAACATTATACTTGCATTTAAAGGATTATTTATAGTATTATAAAACTTACCGTGCTAGGTGGGGAGGTAGCGGTTCCCTGTACTCGAAATCCGCTTTATGCGAGACTTAATTCCTTCGTTGAGGGTGTGTCTTTGTGAAGTCTGCCCGAAGCACGAGGTGTTTGAAGATTTCGGTCCTATGCAATATGAACCCATGAACCATGTCAGGTCCTGACGGAAGCAGCATTAAGTGGATCCTCATATGTGCCGTAGGGTAGCCGAGATTTAGCTATCGACTTCGGTAACGTTTATGATACACACTCGATTCGAAGGTGCGCGGTTTTTTATATTTACAATTAACAATTTATACATAGATATATAATTAACCTGTAGGTGACTTTAATTAATTTTGATTGAGGTTTATTGATATATTAATTATATAAGAAAAGACTGAAAGAAAGCCCTTAGCAATTGAGGAAGCGCAATGCATAACGACGGGAATTTAACATGCGTAAATGACCTAGGCATGCATTAGCTGACAAAGAGTGAAAGGGTTTGGATACAGTCTGAGGTGACTTTAATTTAAAGTCACCTCTTTTTTGTATAGAATAAAGAAGTATCATATTTATATGTGAAGTAAATAGGCATTGGCTTTTATCAACATTGGGGACCTTTTCAAAAATAGAGAAGTGTGAAAGATACATAAATAGGGGGATAACGAATGCAAATCTATTTAAGCACGTTAACTGAAATGGACTATGCTGCAACACTCGATAAAATTGAAGATAGTTATAATCAACATACGATTCAAAATGGCGCAGCACAACGTCAGCTTGTAGCACGCTTACGTCAAGCGGAAACATACAACTACGAGTTAGAAGTGATTGCTAAAAATGAAAATGGAGAAATTATCGGTCACATTATGTTAAGTGAAGTTAACCTTGTTACAGAGGATAACAAATATAAGGCTTTAGAACTCGTTTCTCTCATTGTAGATGAACGTATCCAAAATCAAGGGTTAGGTAAAGCGTTAGTTCAAGCTATTGAAGAACGCGCTAAATCGCAACATTACACTACAATAATAGTGGGATGTAGTCCGAATTATTTTGAAAAGATGGGATATGAGCCGGCCGATGTGCACCATATTTTCTCGAAAGATACAGAACAAGATCAATTGCGTGTGAAGTTCTTATGGGATCAGTTAAATGATTATCCACATGGGACAGTGCGTAATGCAGATATAATATAAAATTGAGTTGAATCTAGGAAAGTAAGGCATGATATAATATAACGTAATTGTTAACGGAGGTGCGAATGTGAATTATCAAGCTTTATATCGAATGTTTAGACCTCAAAGTTTCGAAGACGTCGTAGGTCAAGAACATGTAACGAAAACGTTACGCAATGCTATTTCAAAAGGAAAGCAATCGCATGCCTATATATTTAGTGGTCCGAGAGGTACAGGTAAAACAAGTATCGCCAAAGTATTTGCCAAAGCAATTAATTGTTTAAACCCTCACGATGGGGAGCCGTGTAATGAATGTGCGATATGTAAAGGGATTACACAAGGCACAAATGGAGATGTTATCGAAATCGACGCGGCCAGTAATAATGGTGTAGATGAGATTAGAAATATTAGAGATAAAGTAAAATACGCACCTAGTGAATCAAAATATAAAGTGTATATTATTGACGAGGTACATATGCTGACGACTGGGGCCTTTAACGCATTATTAAAAACACTTGAAGAGCCTCCAGCACACGCAATTTTTATATTAGCGACAACAGAACCTCATAAAATTCCTCCAACTATTATTTCACGTGCACAACGTTTTGACTTTAAAGCAATAGGTACTGAACAAATTGTAGATCGATTACGCTTTGTGGCTGAAGAACAGGAATTGCAATATGATGACGCTGCGCTTGAATTTATTGCCAAAGCTTCTGAAGGTGGTATGCGTGATGCATTAAGTATTATGGATCAAGCCATTGCATTTGGTGACGAGCATCTCACACTGCAAGACGTATTAGACGTGACAGGCAGCGTGGATGAAGCGGCCTTAAATGATTTATTTAAAGAAGTGGTTGATGGCAATGTGAAAGAAGCTTTTGCACGTTATCATCGTTTTATCGCAGAAGGTAAAGAAGTTAACCGTCTCATTAATGATATGATTTATTTCGTACGTGATACGATTATGAATAAAACGGTTGAAAGTGAAGCGGGATATGATGCCTTAATTCGTTTCGATTTAGAAACGTTATACCATTTAATTGATATTATTAATGATACGTTAGTTTCAATTCGTTTTAGTGTTAACCAGAATGTGCATTTTGAGGTTTTATTGGTGAAAATTGCTGAAATGATAAAAAACCAACCAGAAAATGTCCAAAACGTAGCTACAACTCAAGTAGCTTCAGAACCTCATAATGAAGTGTTGTTACAAAGAATGGAACAACTTGAAAATGAATTAAAAACGTTAAAAGCTCAAGGTATCACACAGCCAAGTAATAAAACGAACTCAACTCAAGCGACTACTAGAGGAAAACGTGCAAATAAAAATCCTTTCTCTATGACTCAAATCGCTAAAGTTTTAGATGAGGCTAATAAAGAAGATATTCAGTTATTAAAAAAACATTGGCAAGAAGTAATTGATTACGCTAAAAGTAACGATAAAAAATCATTAGTCAGCTTATTACAAAATTCTGTACCAGTGGCAGCCAGTGCTAAACGTGTCCTTATTCAGTTTGAAGAAGAAATTCATTGTGAAATTGTTAATAGAGATGAAGAAAAACGTAGTAATATTGAAAATGTAGTTAGAAATATTATCAATAAAAATGTAGAAGTAGTAGGTGTTCCATCCGATCAATGGATGAGAGTGCGTTCTGAATACATTAATAATCGTAAACAATCTGAACATAATGAAACATCAACGAATACACCACAACAAGAACCAGAAACGGATGTGGCTCAAAAAGCTCGTGACTTGTTTGGTGAAGAAACCGTCCATTTAATTGATGACTAATTATATAGAAGAAAAGTATTAAACAATAACCAGAAATCTTAATTAATAACGGTAAAAATAGTTAAAACAGTGATACATGACAATGATAATAAACGCATGTATAATAAATTATAAACTAATAAAAATGTCGATACATTTAAGGAGGAAATGATATTATGCGCGGTGGCGGAAATATGCAACAAATGATGAAACAAATGCAAAAAATGCAAAAGAAAATGGCTCAAGAACAAGAAAAACTTAAAGAAGAACGTATTGTAGGTACAGCTGGTGGCGGTATGGTAGCTGTAACAGTTACTGGTCATAAAGAAGTTGTAGACGTTGAAATTAAAGAAGAAGCTGTAGATCCAGATGACATCGAAATGTTACAAGATTTAGTATTAGCTGCTACAAACGAGGCTATGAACAAAGCAGATGATTTAACACAAGAACGTTTAGGTAAGCATACTCAAGGCTTAAACATTCCAGGAATGTAAGTATAGATGCATTATCCTGAACCTATATCTAAACTTATAGATAGTTTCATGAAATTGCCAGGCATTGGTCCTAAGACGGCTCAACGTCTGGCATTTCATGCATTAGATATGAAAGAAGATGACGTAGTTCAATTTGCTAAAGCCTTAGTAGATGTTAAACGAGAACTTACCTATTGTAGTGTTTGTGGTCATATTACTGAGAATGACCCTTGTTACATTTGTGAAGATAAACAAAGAGACCGATCAGTTATATGCGTCGTAGAAGACGATAAAGATGTGATCGCAATGGAAAAAATGAGAGAATACAGAGGACTTTATCATGTATTACATGGTTCTATTTCTCCTATGGATGGAATAGGACCTGAAGATATCAATATCCCTACTCTTATCGAAAGACTTAAAGATGAAGAGGTTAAAGAGCTAATATTAGCGATGAATCCTAACTTAGAAGGTGAATCAACAGCGATGTATATTTCAAGGTTGGTTAAACCTATAGGCATAAAAGTGACAAGATTAGCTCAAGGATTATCAGTAGGCGGAGACTTAGAGTACGCAGACGAAGTTACGTTATCTAAAGCAATCGCTGGTAGAACAGAAATGTAAATTCTTAAACCGTTATTAAGAGTGTCATAATGAAGAGAAAGAGCCACTTTATTCATTATGATAACGACTTAAATAACGGTTTTTAATTTTTTTATAAGAAAATGTAAATTTTTTAAAGTTTGTGTATTGTGCGTTTGTAGAATAGATAAATAGGGTAATAAGTCTTTTTTCTCCTAATAAACGTATTAATAAACGAAATTTATTCAAAAATGTTCGTTAAATAAAGATAATCTTCGTTAGAAAGATGTTGAAAGTGTAATTTTTACCGTTGTTAAAACGCGGAAAAGCCTGTATAGTATGTATTTGTTGAGCGAAACAAATCAACGAACATTAAAAATCACAAAAAATAATTTTAAAAAGTTGTTGACTTTTATATCAATAGCGAGTATAATTAATTCTTGTGTTGAAGAAATGAACATTGAAAACTGAATGACAATATGTCAACGTTAATTCCAATAAATGTAACTTTAAGTTACAAACACTATTTAGTTTTATGAGCTAATCAAACATCATAAATTTTTTATGGAGAGTTTGATCCTGGCTCAGGATGAACGCTGGCGGCGTGCCTAATACATGCAAGTCGAGCGA
>NZ_SRPJ01000008.1 GCF_004785665.1 Staphylococcus pragensis | reverse complement strand
TGAATGTATAATCATTCACTTGTCTGGTGACAATGGCAAGGAGGTCACACCTGTTCCCATGCCGAACACAGAAGTTAAGCTCCTTAGCGCCGATGGTAGTTGGATTTACGTTCCGCTAGAGTAGGACATTGCCAGGCATATCATATTATTCCGCAGTAGCTCAGTGGTAGAGCTATCGGCTGTTAACCGATCGGTCGTAGGTTCGAATCCTACCTGCGGAGCCATGGCTCCTTGGTCAAGCGGTTAAGACACCGCCCTTTCACGGCGGTAACACGGGTTCGAGTCCCGTAGGAGTCACCATTTTGTTGGAGAATTAGCTCAGCTGGGAGAGCATCTGCCTTACAAGCAGAGGGTCGGCGGTTCGAACCCGTCATTCTCCACCATTTATAAGTCGGAGGGGTAGCGAAGTGGCTAAACGCGGCGGACTGTAAATCCGCTCCTTCGGGTTCGGCAGTTCGAATCTGCCCCCCTCCACCATCTTAATGGGCTATAGCCAAGCGGTAAGGCAACGGACTTTGACTCCGTCACGCGCTGGTTCGAATCCAGCTAGCCCAGCCATTAGAGCCATTAGCTCAGTTGGTAGAGCATCTGACTTTTAATCAGAGGGTCAGAGGTTCGAATCCTCTATGGCTCACTCACAAGCATCCCAATTTGGGATGCTTTTTTTGTTATCTAAAGGTTTTGATAACAATATAAATAAATTTTTAATTGTTCATATGACAGTTAGTATTTTCATTGGTATAATTAGGACTATGGAAAAATATATTCGGAGGAGATGCTATGGATTTTTCCAACTTTTTTGATAATCTAAGTACATTAAAAATAATTACAAGTGTACTTGATTTACTTATCGTATGGTATGTCCTTTATCTTCTCATTACTGTATTTAAGGGTACTAAGGCTATTCAGCTACTTAAAGGTATTTTATTTATAGTTATTGGTCAGCAAGTCAGTAAAATCCTTAATTTAACTGCTACTTCTAAGCTGTTTGATATTGTGATTCAATGGGGAGTACTAGCATTAATAGTGATATTCCAACCTGAAATTAGACGTGCTTTAGAACAGTTAGGTCGAGGAAGTTTATTCAAACGATATACAAATACCTACAGTCATGATGAAGAAAAATTAGTTGAAGCAGTTTCTAAAGCTGTACAATATATGGCTAAAAGACGTATAGGTGCATTAGTCGTTTTTGAGAAAGAAACCGGTTTACAAGACTATATTGAAACTGGTATTGCAATGAATTCTGAAATATCGCAAGAATTGCTTATCAATGTTTTTATACCAAATACACCTTTACATGATGGAGCTATGATTATTCAAAATTCTAGAATTGCTAGTTCTGCGAGTTATCTACCGTTATCTGACAGTGCTAAAATTTCTAAAAGTTTAGGTACGCGTCATAGAGCAGCCGTAGGTATATCAGAGGTTTCAGACGCCTTTACAGTTGTGGTGTCTGAAGAAACTGGATCAATATCCGTTACATTTGATGGCAAATTACGTAGAGATATTTCAGAGGAAGTTTTCGAAGAGTTATTAGCTGAACATTGGTTTGGTACACACTTTCAAAAGAAAGGTGTGAAATAAGATGTTAGAAAGTAAATGGGGTTTACGATTTGTAGCTTTAGTTTTAGCTATATTCTTTTACTTATCTGTAAATAATGTCTTTGGTAATGTTTTTAATAATAATAATTTATCTCAAAATTCTTCTAAAACTATTGAAGATGTACCTGTGGAAGTTCTTTATAATTCAAAAGATTTACATGTTACTAAAGCTCCAGATACAGTAAATGTAACGATTTCTGGACCGCAGTCCAAACTACTTAAAATAGAGAATTCGGATGATATTAAAGTGACAGTTGACTTATCTAATGCAAAAGCAGGGAACTATAAAGAAGATTATATAGTTAAAGGATTAAGTAATGACATCAATTATAATGTCAAGCCTAAACAAGCCTATATCACTCTTGAAAATAAAGATTCTAAAACAATGCATGTACAACCTGATATAGGTCAGAATGATATTGATGCTAATTACAAAGTAAAAGATAGCAGAGTAGAGCCTGACACTGTGAAAGTAACAGGAGGTAAACAACAACTATCTAAAATTGCTTATCTCAAGGCTACTTATCGTGACGTAGACAAGATAAATAAAGACACTTCTGATGTAGCAGATGTAACTGCTTTTGATAAACAACTCAACAAGTTAAATGTGCATATTAAACCTGATCAAGTGAAATTAACAACAGAGGTAGAGCCTTATAGTAAGAAAGTCAAAGTTCATGTACACACTGAAGGTAACTTACCAGATGATGAAGAACTTGATGATATTTCATTAGATAAAGATGAAATTGAAATTTATGGTAATAGAGAGACATTGCAAGATATTAATGAAGTTGACGCTGTAGTGAATTTAGATGATATATCTAATTCTACAGATAAAAAGGTTAAAATCAATATACCTGACAAAGTTAAAAAAGCTGATACAGAGGAAGTAACGGCACGTATTAATTTGAAATAATTTAAATTTTTATAAATAAAGGAGAATTTAACAATGGGAAAATATTTTGGTACTGATGGAGTAAGAGGAATAGCAAATAAAGAATTAACTCCTGAATTAGCATTTAAATTAGGACGTTATGGGGGCTATGTTTTAGCACATAATAAAGGTGAAGCACACCCTAAAGTACTAGTAGGTAGAGATACACGTGTCTCTGGTGAAATGTTAGAATCAGCATTAATCGCTGGCTTAGCTTCTATCGGTGCAGAAGTTATGCGATTGGGCATTATTTCAACTCCAGGTGTAGCTTATCTTACTCGTGAAATGGGCGCTGAATTAGGTGTAATGATTTCTGCTTCACACAACCCTGTAGCAGACAATGGTATTAAATTCTTTGGTGCAGATGGATTTAAATTATCAGATGATCAAGAAAATGAAATTGAAGCTTTACTTGATCAAGAAAATCCTGAATTACCTAGACCTGTAGGAAAAGATATTGTACATTTTTCTGATTACTTTGAAGGGGCTCAAAAGTATTTAAGTTATTTAAAATCTACAATTGATGTTGATTTAGATGGTTTGAAAATTGTCTTAGATGGCGCAAACGGATCAACATCTGCATTAGCACCATTTTTATTTGGAGATTTAGAAGCTAATACGGAAACAATTGGTTGCAGCCCGGATGGTTATAATATTAATGAAGCATGTGGCTCTACTCATCCAGAGCAATTAGCTGAAAAAGTTGTAGAAACTGAAAGTGACTTCGGTTTAGCATTTGATGGTGATGGAGATCGCTTAATTGCTGTAGATGAAAAAGGTAATATTATCGACGGAGATCAAATCATGTTTATTATTGGTCAAGCAATGCATAAAAATAATGAGCTGAACAATAATATGATTGTTTCTACAGTAATGAGTAATTTAGGCTTCTATAAAGCTTTAGAACAAGAAGGTATCGCTTCAAATAAAACTAAAGTTGGAGATAGATATGTAGTTGAAGAAATGCGACGTGGCAATTACAACTTAGGCGGAGAACAATCTGGCCATATCGTTCTTATGGATCATAATACAACTGGTGATGGCTTATTAACTGGTGTACAATTAGCAGCAGTAATTAAAATGAGTGGCAAACCTTTAAGTGAATTAGCAGCTCAAATGAAAAAATATCCACAATCTTTAATCAATGTTAAAGTTACTGACAAACATCACGTTGAAGAAAATGCAGATGTCAAACAAGTAATGACTGAAGTTGAAGAGGAAATGAATGGAGAAGGTAGAATTTTAGTTAGACCTTCTGGTACTGAACCATTAGTACGTGTAATGGTTGAAGCAGCTACAGATGAAGATGCTCAACGTTTTGCTCAACGAATTGCAGATGTTGTTGAAGAGAAAATGGGTTTAGATAAATAATATTGTATTAGAAAAAAAGGGAGAGGGACAGAAATTAAATAAATTTCGTCGTCCAACCCCAGCTTGCTTTATTAGTGGAATTTCTTAATGACATTCTCTGTGCTGGGGCCCCGCTCCCCGGCAAGGGTGACTAGATTTGAAAAAAGCTTGATTTAAGCGCATTTTCAAACCAGTCAGCTACTGCCAATATATTAGCAAAGGCTGAGACATTTTAATTTGTCTCAGCCTCTATTTAATTTCTAGGAAATTAAAACGCTTACATATATTAATAAGCAATCTTTTTAATAAATAAAAGTATAAAAAATTAAATTAGTTAAATGGTTCAATAAGTTATAAAACTTATATTCTTTAAAATAATACATTTTTGTTGTGAAATTATTTGCAATAATTTGTTTATACAGTGTAAAATAAATAATATTGGAAGGAGGAAAGTATAGTAACAAACTAAAGCGCCAGGACAAAGTATTATTTATTAATGATTAAGAATTAAATATGAGAATTCTTATAGATAAATCAATCACTTTGTAGACGAGGAGAATAGTCATCGAGTAAATCGGCGGATGCTATTCCGGATGCGACACATTCGTGAGCTTATTATTAAAACATTTAGGCAACTAAATGCACAAAAATAATAAGAATGTCTATCTTTATCAAACAAAAATAGAAAAAAATGGCAAAAAGGTTAAGTAAATATTGAGAAATAATGAAGATTAATGATATTACTTGCCTCTAGATAGATACATTTTATAAAACAGATAAAATGATTTGCCATTAATTGACGGAGGAAATTTTTTATGTGCGGAATTGTAGGTTATATTGGTTATGATAATGCTAAGGAATTATTATTATCAGGTTTAGAAAAATTAGAATACAGAGGTTATGACTCTGCAGGAATTGCAGTTGCTAATGAAGAGGGTACCACTGTATTTAAAGAAAAAGGTCGTATTGCAGAATTAAGAAAAGTAGCAGACAGCAACGATATCGATGGCCATGTTGGTATTGGTCATACTCGTTGGGCTACACACGGTGTACCAAGTACAGTAAACTCTCATCCACATCAATCAAATAATGAACGTTTTACACTAGTGCATAATGGTGTAATTGAAAACTATGAAGAATTAAAAAATGAATACTTAAAAAATGTTGATTTCAAATCTGAAACAGATACTGAAGTTATCGTTCAATTAGTTGAATTCTTCTCAAATGAAGGTTTAGCAACTGAAGAAGCATTTACTAAAGTAGTATCTTTATTACACGGTTCTTATGCTTTAGGTTTATTAGACAACCAAGATGAAGATACAATTTTCGTTGCTAAAAACAAATCACCTTTATTAGTAGGTGTAGGTGAAGGATTTAACGTTATTGCATCTGATGCTTTAGCAATGATTAAAATTACAAATCAATATAAAGAAATCCATGACCATGAAATTGTTATCGTTAAAAAAGATAGCGTAACTATTAAAGATCAAGAAGGTAATGTACAAGATCGTGAAACTTATACTGCACAAATTGATGCTTCAGATGCAGAAAAAGGTATTTATGATCACTACATGTTAAAAGAAATTAACGAACAACCAGCTGTAATGCGTCGTATTATTCAAGAATATGAAGATGAAAATGGTGATCTTAAAATTGATCCTGAAATCGTTAAAGATGTTACAGCTGCTGACCGTATTTATATTATTGCAGCAGGTACAAGTTACCACGCTGGTTTAGTAGGTAAAGAATATTTAGAAAAATGGGCTGGCGTACCTACTGAAGTACACGTTGCTTCAGAATTCGTTTACAATATGCCTTTACTTTCTGAAAAACCTTTATTCATTTATATTTCTCAATCAGGTGAAACAGCAGATAGCCGTGCTGTATTAGTTGAAACGAATAAACTTGGTCATAAATCATTAACAGTAACAAATGTAGCTGGTTCAACATTATCACGTGAAGCAGACCATACATTATTATTACATGCAGGTCCTGAAATTGCTGTAGCATCTACTAAAGCTTATACAGCTCAAATTGCTGTATTATCTATCCTTTCACAAGTAGTAGCTAAAGAACATGGCCGCAATAATGATATCGATTTATTAAGAGAATTAGCAAAAGTAACAACTGCAATCGAAACAATTGTAGATGATACACCTAAAATGGAACAAATTGCGAAAGATTTCTTAGAAACAACTCGTAACGCTTTCTTCATTGGACGTACAATGGATTATAATGTAAGTTTAGAAGGCGCATTAAAACTTAAAGAAATTTCATATATTCAAGCTGAAGGATTTGCTGGTGGTGAATTAAAACACGGTACAATCGCATTAATTGAAGAAGGTACACCTGTTATTGCTTTAGCAACTCAAGAAAAAGTTAACTTATCAATTCGTGGTAATGTGAAAGAAGTTGTAGCTCGTGGTGCAAATCCATGTATCATTTCTATGGAAGGTTTAGAAAAAGAAGGCGATACGTATGTTATCCCTCATGTACATGAATTATTAACACCATTAGTATCAGTAGTTACATTACAATTAATTTCTTACTATGCTGCATTACACAGAGATTTAGATGTTGATAAACCACGTAACTTAGCTAAATCAGTTACAGTAGAATAATCATTTTTCAATAACTTTAACTATTTAACAGTCTAATGAGTTATCTCATTAGGCTGTTTTTTTTATATAGTCTTACTACTTTAAAAGAAGAAATTGATTTTGAATAATTATCTGAATTGTCTTACAATAAGATTATTGTGAGATGGGGTGTTGTGATGTTAATTTCGTTAGAAAACGTTTGTAAAATGAAACAAGGTAGATTAATTCTTAATCAATTATCGTGGAATATCAAGGAAGGCGATAAATGGGTATTATACGGCTTAAATGGCGCAGGTAAGACTACGCTACTCAATATATTAAATGGATATGAATCAATTTCTGAAGGTACCCTTAATCTTTTTGGTATGAAACCAGGATGTTATGGCTATTCTGCTTCTAAGGTAAGGGAGCAAATAGGTTATGTTTCCTCTAGTTTATTAGAAAAGTTTCAAGAAGGTGAAACGGTAATAGATGTTGTTATAAGTGGTGCATTTAAATCTATAGGCGTTTATAAAGAAGTAAATGAAACGTTAGTTAAAGAAGCTGAATCATTGTTACAAATAGTTGGTATGCATGACTTCCAACATCAATTTTTAGGATATCTCTCTACAGGACAACGACAAAAAGTCATGATTGTACGGGCATTGATGAATAATCCTAAATTACTTATTTTAGATGAACCTGCTTCAGGTCTGGATTTTATTGCACGAGAGACACTATTTGCTACCTTAGAACAATTAAATCAAGAATATCCCACACTTTCTATCATTTACGTAACACATTTCATAGAAGAAATTATTCCATTATTTGATAAAATATTTTTACTAAAAGAAGGGAAATGCTTTAAACAAGGAGATATTAACGATATTCTTAATAGTGATATTATGTCTCTAATGTTTAAGACAAACGTAGAAGTTGTAAAATATCATCAACGTTGGAGTCTGTTTTTGAAAAATAATAATTGAAAAATTATACGGAGGGTACATACATAATGACAGAAAAAACTAAAGCTATATTTTTAGATATGGATGGCACAATTTTACATGAAAATAACCAAGCTTCTTTTAAAACAAAAGAAGTTATCGATGCATTAAGAGATAAGGGATTAAAGGTATTTTTAGCTACAGGTCGTTCATATTCTGAAATTGAAAACTTAGTACCTCAAGGATTCAAAGTGGACGGTATTATCAGTTCAAACGGCACTAGTGGAGAAATAGATGGAGAAAACTTATTCCAACATAGTTTATTAACAGATAGTGTTAAGAAGATTGTTAGTTTAGCTCAGCAACAACATATTTATTATGAAGTATTTCCATTTGATAAAATGCGTATTGCTTTAAAAGAAGATAAACAGTGGATGGATGAAATGATTCAAGGAGAAACACCTCCTAATAATGTAAGTGAAAGTGAATGGAAATCACGACGAGATGCAATGGCAGGGAAGATTAATTGGGAAGAAGAAATTGTAGAAGATCAATTCGCTAAAATTTACTTATTCAGTGATAACTTAAATAAAATTGCAAACTTTAGAGATGAATTAATACAAAATAAAGTGTTATTAAATATTAGCGTTTCTAATTCATCGAGATTTAATGCTGAGACGATGGCTTATAAAATTGATAAAGGTACAGGGATTAAAGAGATGATTGAACATTTTAACATTAAACAAGAGGAAACACTTGTTATTGGGGATAGCGATAATGACAGAGCTATGTTTGCTTTTGGTGGATATTGTGTTGCTATGAAGAATGCTCGTCCAGAAATTAAAGAATTAACAGATGATGTGACGTCATTTACGAATGAAGAAGATGGTGCGGCATTATATTTAGAAGAAAAATTCTTAAAATAATGATAAAAAAATCATCGGCAACGATAAGCCGATGATTTTTATTAGACATATATTTTATTTTTTATCTGAGTGATGTTTAACTTTGTCTGTTACCACTTCAGATTGATTTTTAAGTTTATCGTTAACACTTGTAGATTCTTGTCTTTCTTTATGAAGTGAATCATCATTAGTAGTGCCTTTTGTTTTTTCATTTTTATCTAATTTTTTATTTTTACGGAGTTTGTTTTGTTTTTCTCCACGTTTTAAGAAATATTGAACAATTCCCATGAGAATAACGAAATAAAGAACAAATCGTAAAACTAAAATGATAACTTCAGCAATAATCATAATCACTTGTGCCGCTTTTTGTGACATATTGGCAGTTGATACTGAGATTAGAGTGCCTAATGGCTGAGTAATAATGATAATTACTAAGTTGATTAAAATAATTGCAATAAAGAATTTTAACCAAGTTTTATTACCATTTTTAATGCCTTTAAAGCCTTCTTTAAAATGATTCATCGCACTTAAATCATTATTTTGAGATAATGATACTGTATAGTTAATCATCCAAATAAAGAAGAACCAATAAACTAATGATAAGATTAGGCCCATAATAATTACAAATATAATTTGTACAGTTAATAAAATTCCTATTGCATGATCAGAAGTACTTACTGATTGTTGCAATGAAGTGAATATTGGGGTTAAAGCTTTATTAAATAAGAAGTTTAAACCCATTGTGATTAGATACATAATGATGTATAACACCATTGAAAGTAGAGCTAAAACAATACTTTTGCTATATTTTCCTTTCTTAAAAGCAAAAAATAAATCTGAAAAACTAACTTTTTCTCTTTTTATTGCTTTAGCCATTACATTAAAAGCACCAGCAAGTAATTGATAACCTACTAATATAAAGAAAAGCAATCCTAAAACAAGTGTTAGAATCATTATAAATAATGATGAACCAGTTGATTGTTGAAATTGTGCTGCTATTTGCATTTGCATAAATGATTGAATAAAGAATGTTCTAGCAACAACAAAAATCGCAAATACAATTAAAAAACTAACTATACTAAATAGGATAGTTTTTAAAATTTGCGATTTAGCATTTTTAAATGCCAAACTATGATAGTTAAACAATATAAGCACTCCTTTACTGTAATATAAACACAATATCAAAATTTACGAGTTTTTTAAATTAATATCTAACAAAATTAAATATTAAGTGTTAAAATGTCCTAATGATTAAATTTGAAGGGAGAATGAACTATGAAATTTGCGATTATTACTGATGTACATGGCAACTTTGATGCGTTACAAACGGTTTTAGATGATATTGATAATAGAGGAGATATTGATAAGATTTATAACTTAGGTGACAATATCGGGATTGGGCATGAAACGAATAAAGTATTAGATGCAATATTTGATCGTGATGATATGGAAATTATTGCTGGAAATCATGACGAAGCGGTCATGTCGTTAGTAAATAATACGCCTTACCCTGAGGATTTAAAAGATAAATTTTTTGAACATCATCAGTGGATTGAAAGTCATATGGATGAAGACTACTTTGACCAATTAAATTTACTTCCTAGAAGAATTGAAACTACAATTTGTGGGAGAAAATTACTGTTCATCCATTATGAAATTGAAAATGATAAATTTGAATCAAGAATCGATGAACAACCTTTCAGTCCTATTGTAAATAATGAAAAAGAGAGCATCAAAGCGCTATTTAAAGATAAAGAAGCAGATTTTATAGCATTTGGTCATAATCATCAATTACATTTATATGATGACAATCAAACTATTTATTTTAATCCAGGTTCAGTTGGGCTTAATAATGGCGCTCATACAGTTTATGGGATTGTAACGATTACGGAAAATAAATGCTCAGTAGAAAGAGTAAAACTATCATATGATAATGAAGAATTTCTACAAGGGTTTGATGAAAAGAAAGTACCAGCAAAACAATTGATTTTTGATCAATTTTTATAAGTATAAATTAAGCCGAGTGACGACTATACGATATGTATCGCCACTCGGCTATTATTTTGTTAATTAATGTTCATGAGAATCATGATGATCATGTTCATGGTGTAAACCTGAGCATAGAATAGAATCATCGTGTTTATGTTTAGGTGTTTCAAGTTGAATAGTCATATGCTGAATATTTAAATGACTCAAATCATGTTCTATCCTTTCAAGTATTTGTTCACATTTTTCAACAGTGAGAGATTCGCTAACTACAGCGTGGCAACTTAAAGCATTCATATCATTTGAAATTGTCCATACGTGATAGTCGTGAACATTTTGAATATCTTTGTGTGATGTAATTGTTGAAATCACTTTCTCTAAATCTACATCATTTGGTGTACCTTCCATTAGAATATTTAAAGATGAAAGGGTGATACCGTAGGCACTTTTTAAAATTAATAGAGATACAAGAATACTTGCAATAGGGTCTGCAATAGTGAAATTAAAAGCCCAAATAAGTATAGCGGCAATAATGGCACCCACTGAACCTAATAGGTCACCTAGGACATGTATAAATGCGCCTCGCATATTTAAATTATGTGACGTATCGCCACCTTTAAACATAATGATAGCTACCACAATATTTACAATTAAACCAACGACACTAATAATAAACATTTCAGTTGATTGGACTTCTGGCGGTGTGAAAAATCGTTTTATCGCTTCAACAATGATGATAATACTAATTACAAATAATGTAATTCCATTGAAAAGAGCAGCTAGGACTTCGAAACGTTTATAACCAAATGTTTTAGTTGTAGTAGTATTTTTCTCTGCGTAAATAAAAGCGACTAAAGCTACGCCGAGCGACACGGTATCACTAAACATATGTAGTCCGTCAGAGAGTAGAGCTAAACTATTAGCAATAAAGCCTCCTATAATTTCGATAACCATAAAGAGACCAATAATAATAAATGAAATTGCTAATATTTTTTTATTGTTTGTATGCACGTGGTTATGCGCATGTGCATGAGAATGAGAATGATTTGCCATTAATGTTCACCTCTTGGATGTTGAGCATGATGGATTGCTTGTTTTAATAAAGTAGAAACATGTTGATCATCAATTGAGTAAATCATAGATTGTCCCTGTCTCGAAGATTTAACAAGATGTGCTTGTTTTAAAATCTTTAACTGATGTGACACATTTGATTGTGATAAATTTAAAGTATGTGTAATGTGTCCTACGCTTGATTCGCCTTCTTGTAGTAATTCCATAATTCTTAATCTATTATAATCACTCAACGCTTTAAATATTTCAGTTACTTTAGTTAAAGTTACCTTATTATCTTTATTTTCTGTTACATGCTCTGGAAAATGAGCAGTCATAATATCACGCCTTAAATATTAATATATGAAAATATCTTCATATATTAATATTATTATCACCTTATTAAAATGTCAAATTGAATAGGGAAGTTTTATTAATCACTTAGAGTGGTATGCATGAATTATAAACATTTCACGAAGGAGGATGAATTTTTTATGAGTATTTTAGTTATTGGTGCAAATGGTGGCGTAGGATCTAAATTAGTTCAACAATTAAAAGATGATAATGTTACTTTCACAGCTGGTGTGCGTAAAGAAGAACAAGTGTCATCATTAAAAGAACAAAATATTGAAGCTATCTTAGTAGATGTTGAAAAAGATAGCATTGAAGAATTAACAGAAAAATTTAATGAATTTGATAAAGTGATCTTTTCAGTTGGTTCTGGTGGTAGTACTGGCGCTGATAAAACAATTATTGTTGATCTAGATGGTGCTGTTAAAGCTATTGAAGCTAGTAAAAAAGCAAATGTTAAACATTTTGTAATGGTTTCTACTTATGACTCAAGACGTGAAGCATTTGATCCTAGTGGTGATTTGAAACCATATACTATTGCTAAACATTATGCAGATAATCACTTAAGAGATTCTGGTGTTACTTATACTATTGTACATCCAGGCGGTTTACAAGACGAAGAGGGAACTGGACAAATTGAAGCGGACTTATACTTTGATGGCAGAGGCGTCATTCCGCGTGAAGATGTAGCAACAGTGTTAAAAGAAGTTGTGACTTCTGAAGATAAATATCAAAATCAAGAATTCCAAATTATAACTGGTAATCAATCTATCCAAGACGCATTATCTCGTTTTCAATAAATAAGTCCTTCTAAATAAGTTTTTTATCGAGTTAAGAGGCTGATACTTCGGCCTCTTATTTTTCATGTTTAAATAACTTCTATTAAAAATACTTCAAAATTGATATAATAAATACATAAGTGACTTTTTAAACAACATCATTTAATATAAATTATTCAGCATAATTTATATTAAAAAAGGTTTATTCATTAGCTTAAATTAAATGTTTTTCTATAATATTTACGGAAATATTTATTATACATACCGAATATTGAATAAGAATTGATAAATAAATATACTACATAACAATTAGGTTTTTAGGGGGGTGTAACGATGCCATTATTTTTAAAGCCAATTTTTCTTGAAAAAGTATGGGGCGGTAACCAATTAAGTCAATTTAACTATGACATACCGAGTGACCATACAGGAGAGTGTTGGGGGATTTCAGCACATCCCAATGGACGTAATATTATTCTTAATGGTCCTTATGCTGGTCAAACATTAGACCAATTGTGGAAGGATCATAGAGAATTGTTTGGGGAATTTCCGAGTAAAGATTTTCCACTTTTATGCAAGTTTGTAGATGCGAAAGCACCGTTATCTATTCATGTGCATCCTGATGATGCGTATGCATATGAATTTGAAAATGGACAATATGGTAAATCAGAATGTTGGTATATTATTGATGCTGAGGAAGATGCAGAAATTATACTTGGAACAACATTGGAAACTAAAGAGGCACTTCAACAGGCAATTGAAAGTGATACATTATTGGATAATTTAAGAAAAGTTAAAGTGAAACCTGGTGAATTTTATTTTATTCCAGCGGGAACGATACATTCTATTGGGTCAGGAATTATAGCTTATGAAACAATGCAATCTTCCGACATTTCTTACCGTTTATATGACTATGATAGAAAACGTAATGATGCTACACAACTTGAAATTCAAAAAGCATTGGATGTAACACAGTTTTTAGCTGAAATACCTAGTGTTATTCCAGAAAACGAAATAATTGAAAATCATAAATGTAGTCATATTGTTTCAAACGACTTCTTTACCATGGTGAAATGGGAAGTTAGCGGGACGTTAAATTATATGAAGCCTAGAGAATTTTGTTTAGTATCAGTGTTAGAAGGCGAAGGAAGTATAATTACAGATGGAGAAATCTTTAAGTTAGAAAAAGGTTCCAATTTCATTTTAACTTCTGAAGATTTAGATAGTGTGTTTGAAGGTAATTTTACGTTAATTATCAGTTATATATAGTGAAATTAGTCTAGGAGCGTTTTTATGAAACAATTTCTATACATATCTTTAATTTGTGGCGTAATATCAGGCGTAGGTATATTCTTCAATTTACCTAATTATCCCTCACTGGTCATTCCTAGATTAGTATCAATTGTAGGAATCATCAGTGCTATTTTAACCTTTAAAGATAAGAATTTAAGCGCAATGTTAAAATTAGGTGGTATTATGATTAATATTATGCCACTTTTAGGCAGTTTGTTAGTTGTCCGATAATTATGAGAACAAGAATTTATAATTTGCGTCAGAGCTGTGAAATTATAGATTCTTGTTCTATTTTTTTGTTATAAAATAGTTACAGTAAGATAACTTTCCAAAGAATGATATTCATTTATTGAAAATGATAAAACTTGTTGGTAAACAGATTATTAAATAACTAAAATATGATAGAATAATTTAATAAAAAGCTCACTATGCAACTATCAATATTTAATTTTTTCAAAAATAAAGTAACTTTAATAAAAGTTTAATGATTTAATATACAACTAATGAGTTAATAAAACTAAAATAAAGGAGATTCTAGATGGCAGAAGAAGTAAATTACTTTTGGCTTAATTGTGGTTATACGAGATGGAATCATAATGAGCCTTTAGTAGGGCAAACCACTTTATTTGAATCAGGGGCACAATTTAATCCCACTCAAGGTTTTCGTGCATTTAAAAAGGCGAAACCAGGGGACCAAGTGATTTTTTATCAAGTCCAAACAGATACAGGATTATTAGGAATTGGAGAAATCATTAGTGTTCAAACAGGAGCACAAAATAAAATAAGAGTAGAATTTGAGTTTAATGAAGAATTAAAACCATTAACTACAGACTATTTAAAACGTAGTGAAGTATTAGAATTTCGAATGAATAACATGCGCGAAACTTTAATTAATCAATTAACAAAAGATGAATATGATTTAATCATTGCTTTAGGTAAAGGACAAGAAAAACTTCCGCGTTATTTCTTCTTATCTGAAACTGAAACATTTGAACCGGGCGAACATTATACTATTTATACGCATACATATAATGGTATCAAACGTAATGGTTATCATTTTTATAATCAGTTAGAAGTTGGGGATAACCTTATCTTTTATAATAAAGACAAAGAACAATCTGTAGTTGGGATAGGTGAAGTTTCTCGCCATATACATGAGAAGCCGCCAATTGCCGGTCGTACAAATAGTACAGCTATCGAAATTTATTATGATAAGAATATCACTCCTGTTACTTTAGGTGCGTTAAACAAGCATCCTAAATTAAAAAATCTTTATTTTCTACAAGAAAATGCTAAACAAGCAATCGCTAGTATGAGTCAAACTCAATATGATGCCATATTGGAAATGAGTGAGAATGACGGTATTAAATCCCCATTTGAAACAATAAGAAAAACTGAATTTGCTACAGATGCGAACGAAGAAAAGATTAAACCGTTTATTCTATTAGTAGTAGATAAACGTGAGGAAGGATTAAAAGCAGCCAACAATTTACTGCAAAAAACAAATGCGAATCCGGTAATTACTAGCGGGCATCCTGATTTTACTGAAGATATGCTATACGGTAAATATTTACCTAATGAAGCAGGCGCTTTATATTATCGTGAAGGATTTATCACTCAATTGATGCCTAAAAATGATAAAAGTTATTTAGTAATCGATAACTTTAATAGAATAGATCCTGATATATTCCAAACATACATTAATGTCTTAGAAGGTTATGAAGTAACATTGCCTAGATATAATAAAGATGGAAATATGGTGAAGTGGTCTCGTAATAAAGATTCATTTTATCACTTCAATCCAAATTGGCATATTATAGGTGTCACTTATGAGCGTCTTGAAGATATTAAACTTAAATATTCTTCACAATTTCTTAAATATACAAGAATTGTCAAAGTAAATCACGATTAAATTTTATGTAACACTATCTAATAGTCAAAGTTCTGTAACTATTAGATGGTGTTTTTTGTGTTTTAAATAACTTTATTAAAGGAATATAAATATTAAGACTTAGAGGAAGGTGAAATAACATGCCAATCATTTATTATGATGGAAAATGTGTATACTGCTATAACTATTGCATTTGGTTAATTCAACACGGCTTGCCAAAAAGTTATGAATTTACAACTTTAAATAGTGAAGCGGGTAAAAATTTATTCGAACAACATCCTGAAGCTAAAAATAGAAATAGCGTCATATTACAACAAGGCGATCATTTAGAATATAAATCTACAGCAATTGCTACTTTAATTACGAAATTACCTAATTATAGATGGCTAGGTTTTTTAATTAGGGTAGTGCCACTTCCAATTAGAAACTTTGGTTATAACTTATTTGCTAATAATCGTAAAAGAATGTGGAAGACGCATTGGCATCAACCAAATGAATATGAAAAATCTTTCTTCATTAACGATGAAAGGAAATAGTTGATAAAATCTCAATTTAATTGATAATTTGTAAAAACATAATTGATAATACAGTTGATTAATTGATAACTTTTCTTTGTTATTTATTTACAAAACATTGAATAAACAATAATACAAATTATAATTATTATAAATTAGAAGACACTTTTCTATTTACAGATTAGAATTATTATAATATAATGTTTATTGAGATAGAGAGAAAATATTAAATTAAAGGAGAGATTTCAATGGCTCAACAAGATGTCGTAAAAGAATTAAATCAACAAGTTGCTAACTGGACAGTAGCTTATACTAAATTGCATAACTTCCATTGGTATGTAAAAGGACCTAATTTCTTCTCATTACATGCTAAATTTGAAGAATTATACAATGAAGCTAGTCAATATGTAGATGATTTAGCTGAACGTATTTTAGCAATTGGTGGTAATCCAGTAGGTACATTAAAAGAAAGTTTAGAACTTTCAATTGTTGAAGAAGCTGGAAAAGGCTATAAAGCTGAAGAAATGGTTGAAGAATTCTCAAAAGATTTAACTAATATTTCTAAGCAATTAGAAACAGCTATTCAAGTCGCTGGTGACGCAGGCGACGACGTATCTGAAGATATTTTTATCGGTATGCAAACATCAGTAGACAAACACAACTGGATGTTAAAATCATATTTAGTATAAATAGGGATATAAATAAATGAGGCTGAGACAAATTAAAATGTCTCAGCCTTTGCTAATATATTGGCAGTAGCTGACTGGTTTGAAAATGCGCTTAAATCAAGCTTTTTTCAAATCTAGTCAGCCTTGCCGGGGAGCGGGGCCCCAGCACAGAGAATTTCATTAAGAAATTCCACTAATAAAGCAAGCTGGGGTTGGACGACGAAATTTATTTAATTTCTGTCCCACTCCCATTTTTATTTTAAATAAAAAGTTTATTCAGCAATTTCTAAAGCGATTTCCATCATTTGAGTGAATGAAGTTTGACGCTCTTCAGCAGTAGTGGCTTCATCTCTTAAAATATGGTCACTTACTGTGAAAATACCTAATGCTTTTTTACCAGCGCTGATAGCATTTAAATATAAGCCAGCTGATTCCATTTCAATACCTAGAATACCCATTTTGTGCCAACTATCATTAAATGTAGCATCAGCGTTATAGAAAGTATCTGATGAAAGAACATTACCTACATGAGTTGTTGCGCCAATATCATCTGCAGCTTTTTTAGCTTTTGTAACTAATTCAAAGTCTGCAATTGGTGCAAAGTGGCCTGGAATATTAAATTGATCCACATAGTTTGAGTTTGTTGAAGCGGCTTGTGCAATAATGACATCGTATAAATTGACGTCTTCTTGTAATGCGCCACATGAACCTACGCGAATAATTGTTTCTACATCAAAGAAGTTATATAGCTCATAAGAGTAAATTCCGATACTAGGAATACCCATACCTGAACCCATAACTGAAATTTCTTTACCTTTATATGTGCCAGTGTAGCCAAACATATTACGAACTTCGTTAAATTGTTCAACATTTTCTAAGAAGTTGTCAGCAATATATTTTGCGCGTAAAGGGTCGCCAGGCATTAAAACTGTTTTTGCAATTTTAGTTCCTTTAGGTTGAATATGAGGTGTACCATTTGTCATTCCTATCTTCTCCTTAATATCCATAGTTAAGATTAAGATAACATTTGTTTAACTTTTTTGCGAATTTTTGTACTATATAAGTGAAGGGCTATTTTGAAAAATAGGCACAAAGATAACTATTAACAACATATTGGAGGACTAAATTATGAATTACGCAAAATATATCGATCACACATTATTAAAGCCTGAGTCTACACGTGAACAAATTGATAACATCATTAAAGAAGCTAAGGAATATGGTTTTAAATCAATTTGTGTTAACCCAACACATGTTAAATACTCAGCTGAACAATTAAACGGTTCTGATGTATTAGTTTGTACAGTGATTGGTTTCCCTTTAGGTGCTACAACTACAGAAACTAAAGTGTTCGAAACTAAGAATGCTATTGATAACGGTGCATCAGAAATTGACATGGTTATCAATGTAGGCGCGCTTAAAGATAAACGTTACGATGATGTTAAAAAAGATATTCAAGAAGTTGTTAACGCTGCTAGTGGTAAAACAGTTAAAGTCATTATCGAAACAGTTTTATTAACGGATGAAGAGAAAGTAAAAGCTTCTGAATTAGCTAAAGAAGCAGGCGCTCACTTTGTTAAAACATCAACAGGTTTCGCTGGAGGCGGTGCTACACCTGAAGATGTGAAATTGATGAAAGATACAGTGGGTGATGATTTAGAAGTGAAAGCTTCTGGCGGTGTACGTAACCTTGAAGATTTCAATAAGATGATTGATGCTGGTGCTACACGTATTGGTGCTAGTGCAGGTGTACAAATTATCAAAGGTTTAGAATCTGATTCTGATTATTAATTTTCAGGAAAAAGACAGCAATTAGAGTAAACAACATTATAGAAAGGGGTTCAGAACGATGAGAATGGTAGATATCATTGAGAAAAAACGTGATGGGAAAGCTTTAACAAAAGAAGAAATTGAATTCTTCGTAGAGGGATATACTAAAGGGGATATTCCAGACTATCAAGCCTCAAGTCTAGCGATGGCAATTTACTTCCAAGATATGGATGATGAAGAACGTGCAGCTTTAACAATGGCGATGGTTAATTCAGGAGACGTTATAGATTTATCTCAAATTAATGGTGTGAAAGTAGATAAACATTCAACAGGCGGTGTTGGTGATACCACAACACTCGTACTAGCACCGTTAGTTGCAGCAGTAGGCGTGCCAGTTGCTAAAATGAGTGGACGTGGCTTAGGTCATACGGGTGGTACGATAGATAAACTTGAATCGATTGAAGGTTTCCACGTAGAAATTTCAGAAGAGGAATTTATTAAACTCGTAAATGATAATCAAGTTGCTGTTATCGGACAATCTGGTAACTTAACTCCAGCAGATAAAAAATTATATGCTTTAAGAGATGTCACTGGTACAGTAAATTCTATTCCATTAATCGCTTCTTCTATTATGAGTAAAAAGATTGCTGCAGGTGCTGACGCTATTGTATTAGACGTTAAAACGGGTAATGGTGCATTTATGAAGACAATTGCTGATGCTGAGAATTTAGCACATGCTATGGTAAGTATCGGTAATAATGTTGGTAGAAATACAATGGCAATTATTTCAGATATGAGCCAACCTTTAGGTCGTGCAATTGGTAACGCTTTAGAATTAAAAGAAGCCATTGATACACTAAAAGGCGAAGGTCCTGAAGACTTAACTGAATTAGTATTAACTTTAGGTTCACAAATGGTAGTACTTGCGGGTAAAGCTGACTCGCTTGAACAAGCACGTCAACTATTATTGGATGCAATTAAAGATGGTTCGGCATTAGCTAAATTTAAGACATTTTTAGAGAATCAAGGTGGCAATGCATCAGTAGTAGATGCGCCTGAAAAGTTACCAACTGCGACATATCATATTGATTATAAAGCAAAAACGAGCGGTGTAGTGGCAGAATTAATTGCTAATGAAATTGGTGTAGCATCAATGATGTTAGGTGCTGGTAGACAGACTAAAGAAGACGATATCGACTTAAGTGTAGGTATTGTATTAAATAAAAAAGTAGGCGACAGTGTCAATAAAGGTGACTCATTATTAACGATTCATAGTAATCAAGAAAATATTGATGACGTGATTGCTAAACTTGATGAAAGCATTACAATTAAAGACCAAGCGACTGCACCAAATTTAATTCATAAAATTATTACAGAGTAGGAGTGTTTCATTATGACGACACCTTTTAAACGAGTACACTTAATAGTTATGGACTCAGTAGGTATAGGTGAAGGACCTGATGCTGCAGCATTTAACGATGAAGGATCACATACACTTAAACATACACTAGAAGGTTTCAATCAAGAGTTGCCTAATTTACAGCGTTTAGGTTTAGGTAATATTGATGATCTACCCGTTGTAAATAAAGTAGAACAATCAGGAGCGTTCTATACTAAATTAAGTGAAGCTTCAGTAGGTAAAGATACAATGACAGGTCACTGGGAGATTATGGGGCTTAACATTATGCAACCATTTAAAGTATATCCTAATGGCTTCCCTGATGAATTAATTCAAGAAATTGAATCAATGACTGGACGCAAAGTTGTAGCAAATAAACCTGCTTCAGGTACTGCAATTATTGACGAACTTGGTGAACATCAAATGAAGACTGGCGATTTAATCGTTTACACGAGCGCCGATCCTGTGCTACAAATTGCAGCGCATGAAGATATTATTCCATTAGAAGAACTTTACGATATTTGCGAAAAGGTTCGTGAGTTAACGAAAGATCCTAAATATTTAATTGGACGTGTCATTGCTCGCCCATACATTGGTGAACCAGGTAACTTCACGCGTACATCTAATCGTCATGATTATGCATTAAAACCATTTGGTAAAACAGTTATGAATAGTCTTAAAGACAATGATTATGATGTTATTGCAATTGGTAAAATTAATGACATTTATGATGGTGAAGGTGTTACTGAAGCGATACGTACAAAAAATAATATGGACGGCATGGACCAACTGATTGAAGTAGTTAAGAAAGACTTCAATGGTATTAGTTTCTTAAACTTAGTTGACTTTGATGCATTATATGGTCACCGTCGTGATAAAGAAGGGTATGCGCAAGCGATTAAAGATTTCGATGAACGCTTACCAGAATTAATTGAAAACTTACAAGAAGATGATTTAGTCATCATTACTGCTGACCATGGTAATGATCCAATTGCTGATGGTACGGATCATACGCGTGAATATATTCCAGTATTAATGTTTAGCCCTAAAATTAAGGAATATCATGAATTATCAGGTGATACTACATTTAGTTCTATTGGGGCAACTATCGCAGATAATTTCAACGTAGAATTACCAGAATTCGGTAAAAGTTATTTGAAAGAAATGGGAGTTGAACGTTAATGAAATTCTTTCGATATTTACTTGGTTTAGCGTTTGGTACGGCTGGCGTTTTACATTTTACTAATGAACGTCAATTTAGAAATATCGTGCCAGACTATTTGCCATTACAAAAAACAGCAGTGTTAGTCACAGGTGTCTTTGAAATTTTCTTTGGCATTATGTTATTAATTAAGCGTCCAGCAGATTGGTTGAAGAAAGGTATGAACTTATTCTTATTATCAGTTCTTCCTGCTAATATTTATATGGCACGTAAAAAATTGCCTTTAGGCGATAAACAAGTACCTACATGGGCATTATATTTAAGATTACCATTCCAATTTGTATTAATGGGGCTTATTAAAAAATTATAAGTAGAACTTTAAATTCATATAAATATAAATGGATGCTCATTTAAAGGCGTTCTAAGATAGATAGTCACTCACTTAAGTTGCTACGCGTTCCTGGGGTGTCGTCTCAGCCTCGGTCTTCGACTGGCACTGTTCCCCTAGGAGTCTTCGCAACTACGTTTCGTTATCTATCTTAGAACGCCTTACATAAGTGCTTTAGCGCTTAGGCTCATTATTAATACACAACTTAGAAATACTCTATTATCCATTTTAGAACTGCTTAATTAAGTGTGTGAACGCTTAAGTTCATTAATCATTAGCATAAGGTTCTTACTAAAATATGAGAATTTTATGCAATTTTAAATTAAAAATGTATGCAAAACCTAAAAAATCACCGCTTCTTTAATCATTAAGAAGCGGTGTTTTCTTTAATTAATTTAATTATTTACCTTCTCCGAATACGTCGTTCCACTGATCACGTTTGTCTAAGAATGCTTGAGCAATTTCTTTAGCACCTTCTAATGAGTGGCTTGCAGCCCATCCGCATTGTACTTCATTACAAGCAGGTACTTCAGTAGCTTTTAAAACATCGTGTAATGTTTTTTCAATAATATTTAAAACATCATCGTAATCATCATGGTTAATAAATGATACGTAGAAACCTGTTTGACAACCCATTGGACTTAAATCAACGACTTTATCAGTGTGATTTCTAATATTTTCAGCCATTAAATGTTCTAAAGAATGTAAACCAGGCATTTCCATATGTTCTTTATTAGGTTGTTTGAAGCGGATATCATATTTTTTAATAACATCACCATTTAAACCTTCCATTGTACCTGCTAAGCGTACAAATGGTGCAACGACTTTAGTGTGATCTAAGTTAAAGCTTTCAACGTTCATTTTTGGCATATATGTTCCTCCTAAATAAGACAATCATTTTAGTTTCATCAATAAATTGATTGTAACAAGAGCGTCCAGTATTTACAATTTTTGCTAACTGAACCCGTACTCCCAATGCTTAAATTTTCCTTAAAAAATATTGTGAGAAAATTTTGTAAATATAATGACAATAGATATTAAATCCGATAAAATAGGTAATAATTCATTTGAATACGATTAAACCAATACTTAAATATAGCTTTTAATATGAGGTTAATTTCGGCTATAAAAGGGAGTTATGATTTTATGAGTAATAAACAAGAAATTTTAGATTATATAGAGAATAAAAAATATGATTATGTTGAAATTAGTCATCGAATCCATGAACGCCCTGAATTAGGTAATGAGGAAATATTTGCCTCAAGAACATTGATTGATAAATTAAAAGAAAATGGATTTGACATAGAGACGGATATCGCTGGGCATGCTACAGGTTTTATTGCTACTTATGATTCGGAGAAAGAGGGACCAACAATTGGTTATTTAGCTGAATATGACGCGTTACCTGGATTAGGTCACGCATGTGGTCATAATATTATAGGTACATCAAGCGTATTAGCAGGTTCAGCGTTGAAACAAGTTGTCGACAATGTTGGAGGTAAAGTGGTTGTTCTAGGGTGTCCAGCTGAAGAAGGTGGCGAGAATGGTAGTGCTAAAGCTTCCTATGTGAAAGCAGGCGTTATTAATGATATAGACATAGCGTTAATGATTCATCCTGGTAATGAAACATATCCAACTATTAATACATTAGCCGTTGATGTATTAGATATTAAATTTTATGGTAAGAGCGCACATGCTTCTGAAAATGCAGACGAGGCATTGAACGCTTTGGATGCTATGATTTCTTACTTTAATGGTGTTGCGCAACTGAGACAACACATTAAGAAAGGTCAACGTGTGCATGGTGTCATTCTTGATGGAGGTAAAGCGGCAAATATTATACCTGACTTTACACATGCACGATTCTATACACGTGCGAGAACGCGTAAAGAGTTAGATGTGTTAACTGAAAAAGTCAATCAAATTGCTAGAGGTGCTGCGATTCAAACAGGATGTGATTATGAATTTGGACCTATACAAAATGGTGTGAATGAGTTTATTAAGACGCCTAAACTCGATCAACTTTTCGAAAAATATGCGAATGAAGTAGGCGAAGATGTAAGTCATGATGATTTTGGTTTCGGTTCTACAGATACGGGTAATGTCAGTCATATAGTACCTACGATTCACCCTCACGTGAAGATTGGGTCTAGAAATTTAGTTGGTCACACGCATCGATTTAGAGAAGCAGCTGCAAGTGTTCATGGTGATCAAGCATTAATTAGAGGTGCTAAAATAATAGCTTTAATGGGCTTAGAATTAATTGAAAATAAGGGATTGTTTGATGATGTTGTTCAGCAGCACTCTCATATAAAGGGGCAAATCAAATAATGACAGAGAACACTAAAAGACCTATGTTGACGTTAAGTGATTTATATGATGAAAAAATTGTGTATAATTCAAGACCTTCATATATAGCAAATCCGTGGCTTAAGCCTGAAGAACATCAATCTAATTTTTTAACGGGAAGAGAAATGATTATTGCGAATAAGATGCCGATGATTGTTCATGAAGCAAGTGTTACGGATAAATTACAACAATTGTTTGATCTTATTGGGAAATCTATTCCTAAACATATTTATAAGTTTCATAATCATGAAACTTATGAACATTTATTAAATGAAATTGCTGAAGATAAAGATAAAAAGATTTATTTCCAATATGTTCATAGTGATGATGTGATTGATGAAGAGAAGTATGCTGTGAATAAAGAGGTATTTATCGCATTAAATAACAAAGCGCGTATATCAGAATGGACAAACAATAAATATTTACCAGATCGTGAAATTGTAGCTATTAACGATTTTAAAGCACGTATCAAAGATTGGTCATTTCCGTTTGTTATTAAACCAGGTGATGAGTTACCGACTGCTGGTGGATATGGCGTAATGATTTGTTATAACGAAGAGGATTTAGAAAAAGCAACAAAACGCATTTTTGATGCGACTGATGCAACGGATAATTTAATTATTGAACAAAAAATTGAAGCGGTTAAAAATTACTGTGTGCAATTTGCTTATTCAAAAGAATTAGGGATTAAATATCTTGGTACAGCACATCAAATTACAAATGAATATGGTTTTTATGCAGGGAATGAAAATGTTCATGATGTACCCCAAAATGTGATTGATGCTGGTCGGGAGATTATGGAAAAAGGTGTAGAACTAGGGTTCTTTGGTGTAGCAGGGTTTGATTTATTATTAGATAAAAGTGGCGATGTCTTTGCTATCGACTTGAATTTTAGACAAAATGGTTCTACAAGCATGCTCTTACTACAACATGAGTTAAACCCTAATTATCAGAAGTTTTATAGTTATTTCTCTCGAGGAGATAATGAACACTTCTTTAATGTCATTCTTAAATATGTGAAAAAAGGTGTGCTTTATCCATTATCTTATTACGATGGAGAATGGTTCACTATAGATAAAGTAAAATCACGTTTTGGTTGTATTTGGCATGGTGATTCAAAGGAAGAAGTGGAAGAATTAGAAAAAGCATTTATAGCAGAACTTGAGCAATCAGAATTATAAGAATATTCGAACTTGCAGATTTATAATAAAAACGTTCTAGAAAAAATTTCTTTTCTAGAACGTTTTATATTTATTCTCCTAAATATAATGCCCCTAATGCACCTGAAAATGCGCCATGCTCAATATAAAAAGGTTTGCATCCTCTTAAAACAGTGTAATCTTCAATCACTTCACGTAATAAAGAATTGTTATTGAACGATGAACCAATGTAAACTACGTTCTCAGTTTTATATTCACGTGCTACTGTAATCGCCATTGTTGTAATAACTTCTCCTACTACGCCGACAACTGATGCTAATTTATTAGACGCAGTGAAATCTACATCCATATTATGAAGTACGTTACCAAAGTTAGCTGCTGTAAGCTCTCCAGAAATAGGAGGTTCAGTGTCTTTATAAATATGTTTAACTTTAAGATCTATCGTATCTCGATCACCAGCTTGAGCAAGATTTGTTAACTGCTCATAATCTGAAATTTGAGTTAAAAGATAGCCTAAACCTTGAATCATACCTCCGCCAGTACCAATACCACCAACACGTTGTTGCTGTTGACCATCAAAATAGTGTAAAGAGGTTCCCGTACCAACATTCGCGAAGATATATTCTGTAATATCGTGACCTTGTTCTTTAAGTAATATGCCAAGGCCTTTAGATGAAGCGTCAAATTCCACAAAAGTATTAGAGGAAGTATTTAAATTTTCAGCAATCACGCCTGCGTTTCCGCCAGTTAAACTAATTGCTTCAAACGTTTCATTATTTAACCATGTGATAACTTTATGTATATCAGTAGTAAGTTCAGTATGGTAAGTACGTTCATTATCTTGTTCTTGAACGATTTTTATTAACGTACCTCCTGCATCAATACCTACTTTCATTTTATTCACCTCGTGATTTTATATGTCATACTAATAGTAAATGAAATTTGCCGAATTACAATAGCTTAATTTTAAAAAAATAATAGTTCAAAAAGTTATATCTAAATAGAATATGATAAAAATTGGAATAACTAAGGAAAACATCTATAATAATATGTAACTTAATTGGAAGATTTAGGGGAGAAAACATGACTATTAAAAAGAAGTTTGAAAATATTGAAATTCAAGAATTTGAAGAGAAATATCGCCAAGATGTTATGAATTTTGAATTGAGCGAACGTCAACAAATTTATTCATCATTACCTAAAACAGTATTGGAAGAAGCGTTAAATGATGATAATAGAATTGCGAATATTGCAATAAATGAAGAGGGAGATGTCGTAGGGTTCTTTGTGTTGCATCAACATTATCAACATGAAGGATATGATACCCCGGAAAATGTCGTCTATGTGCGTTCATTATCAATTAATGAAAAGTTCCAAGGACATGGCTATGGCACAACAATGATGATGTACTTACCTAAATATGTCCAAGCACTGTTTCCAAATTTCAATCATTTATATTTAGTGGTAGATGTTGAAAATAAAGGCGCGTGGAATGTTTATGAGCGTGCAGGATTTATGCTTGCCGCTACGAAAGAAGAAGGACCTATCGGAAAAGAAAGGTTATATTACTTAGATTTAGATTCAAAGCATGTCTCATCACTACGATTAGCTGAGAATAAAGATTCAAGTATTGCTTCTTATAAAGTTGTAGATTTATTAAAAGACAACCAAAAAGCAGGATTCATTGCGCTTGAACAACATGAAGATCGAGTGAATATTGCGGCAATTGAAGTTAACAAAGATCAGCGTAAAGAGGGAATAGCTGAGAGTGCACTGCGTCAATTACCTACATATATACGTAAACATTTTAAAGGTATTAAGACAATTGTCATCACATTGTTCGGTGAAAATAATGAATTAAAATCTTTATGTATTAATAGTGGATTTGTTGAAATGAATCAATGTGAGGATTTAGTGATTTTTGAAAAATATATTAATTACTAAGATAATAGCAATTGCGAAATCACTTGTTGTCATTTATAATTTATCTTTGTTACTATTAATTAATGAAAATTAACGAGTTATTATAAAATCCTTCGAAAGGAAGTTAAGTTATAATGAAAATTCAAGATTATACTAAAGAAATGGTTGACGAAAAATCATTTATCGATATGGCTTATACTTTGTTACATGACAAAGGTTCAACAATGAACTTATATGATATCATTGATGAATTTAAAAACTTAGGCGATTATGAATATGAAGAAATCGAAAATCGTGTAGTACAATTCTACACTGATTTAAATACTGACGGACGTTTCTTAAATGTTGGTGAAAATCAATGGGGTCTTCGTGACTGGTATTCAGTAGATGACATTGAAGAAAAAATCGCGCCAACAATTCAAAAATTCGACATCCTTGATGATGACGATGAAGAAGATAAAAATCTTAAATTATTAGGCGATGACGAAATGGATGATGACGATGATATTCCAGCTCAAACGGATGATCAAGAAACGTTAAATGATCCAGAAGATGAAGAAGTTGAAGATGAAATCAATGACTCTGATATCGTGATTGAAGAAGACGATGATGAAGACCTCGATGAAGAAGAGGAAGAAGCATTTGAAGAGGAAGAAGATTTCAACGACTAAATTTTAGTTTTGATTGACTTTTATTAAAAAGATGTTAAAATTTTATTCGGGCTCCTTTAAATAGGACACGTGTATAAATTTTATACGCTCCCCTTGCATCTATGTGAGAGGGAGCGATTTTTTTATTTTATTAACTTTTAAGTATGAGTAATTGTTTAGTAAGGAAGCATCCCTTTATTAATTAGGAGGTCAGGAAATGACAAAATTTATTTTTGTAACAGGCGGAGTAGTGTCATCATTAGGTAAAGGTATCACAGCCGCTTCTCTAGGAAGATTGTTAAAAGATAGAGGTCTTAAAGTAACGATTCAAAAGTTTGATCCATATTTAAACGTAGACCCAGGTACAATGAGTCCTTATCAACACGGAGAGGTATTTGTTACAGACGATGGCGCTGAAACTGACTTAGACTTAGGACATTATGAACGTTTCATAGACATTAATTTAAATAAATATTCAAATGTAACAGCTGGTAAAGTTTACTCTCACGTATTGAAGAAAGAACGTCGCGGTGACTACTTAGGTGGTACTGTACAAGTTATCCCACATATTACTAACGAAATTAAAGAAAGATTATTATTAGCTGGAGAAAGTACAAATGCTGATGTAGTAATCACTGAAATCGGTGGTACAACTGGTGATATCGAATCATTACCTTTCATTGAAGCGATTCGTCAAATTAGAAGTGACTTAGGTCGTGAAAATGTTATGTACGTGCACTGTACATTATTACCATACATTAAAGCAGCAGGCGAAATGAAAACGAAACCTACACAACATAGTGTAAAAGAATTACGTGGATTAGGTATTCAACCAGACCTAATTGTCGTACGTACAGAATATGAAATGACGCAAGACTTAAAAGATAAAATTGCTTTATTCTGTGATATCAATAAAGAAAGTGTTATTGAATGTAGAGACGCTTCTTCATTATATGAAATTCCATTACAATTAAGTGCACAAGATATGGATGACATTGTTATCAACCGTTTAGATTTAGATGCTAAATACGAAACACAATTAGATGAATGGCAATATTTATTAGATACAGTCAACTCATTAGATGGCACAATTACAATTGGTTTAGTAGGTAAATACGTAAGCTTACAAGATGCTTATTTATCTGTCGTAGAATCATTAAAACATGCAGGTTATCCATTGAAGAAAGACGTTGTCGTTAAATGGATTGATTCTAGTGAAGTTACAGATGAAAATGTAGAAAGCTACTTAAGCGATGTAGACGGTATCTTAGTGCCTGGTGGTTTCGGATTTAGAGCAAGTGAAGGGAAAATTTCAGCGATTAAATATGCGCGTGAAAACAACGTACCTTACTTCGGTATTTGCTTAGGTATGCAATTAGCAACAGTTGAGTATGCAAGAAATGTATTAGGCTTAAAAGGAGCACATTCAGCAGAGTTAGATCCAAATACACCTTATCCTATTATTGACTTACTTCCTGAGCAAAAAGACATTGAAGATTTAGGCGGTACATTACGTTTAGGATTATATCCATGTGCTATTAAAGAAGGCACTTTAGCACATCGTATTTATGATGCTACTAATATTGAAGAAAGACATCGTCATCGTTATGAATTTAACAATGAATACAGAGAGCAACTTGAAGAGAAAGGTATGGTATTCTCAGGAACTAGCCCAGATGGTCGTTTAGTAGAAATGGTAGAAATTCCTGAAAATGACTTCTTCGTAGCTTGTCAATTCCATCCAGAGTTCTTATCAAGACCTAATAGACCGCAACCAATCTTTAAAGCATTTGTAGAAGCGGCTTATCAACATCAAAATCAAAAGTAATATTTAGATTTAAAAAGCACCTCCTTTCTTAAACGTGAGAAAGGAGGTGCTTTTTTCGTTACAGTTATAGTTCTAAATCGCGTGTCATTTCAATCATTTGCGTATAAATCTCATAATAAATGTAATTAAAAGCCATAGTATGAGGTTGAACGATCTTATCATAATCTTCTGTATAGACAATTGGACGAGGTGTAGCTAAATTAACAAAGTGCAGAAGATGTTCAGGGAAATCTTCTTGTTTAGGACGATTACAAATTAAAACAAAATCAATATCTTGAGCGAGTAATTCATGCACATCTTTAGCGACTTCCTCTGTATAAAAAGGAGAAAAGAGTAAAACACGATCTGTAGAATCAATGTCAGAAATAGAATTTATACTAGATAGTCGCTTTGAAGATTTTAAGTGTTCTTCACTTTCTAAGATAAAGGGCTCAAAGAAATTTAAATCTCCATAACCTTTAATATAAACATAGCCTTCACCGCCAATTGCTTGTATTAAACATTGTGCTGCCATTTGAATATCTAATGCTTGATCTTCTAAACGATTAAATATACCAGTTAATTGTGTATGTAATATTTTAGACATGTTTATCCTCCATTTCATAAGTATTGTAATGAAATGAGTGAGGTTATGCAATTGTCTGAAATGACAATTTTGCTTACTAAATAATGTTCTTTAATGATTTATATATTTGAACGAGTATAAACATGCATTTAAAATTCTTTTCTGATATAATGATTTTGAAAAATTAGTGCAATTGCACCCAAGGAGGAACTTTCATGCCATTAGTTTCAATGAAAGAAATGTTAATAGATGCAAAAGAAAATGGTTATGCGGTTGGTCAATACAACCTAAATAACTTAGAATTTACACAAGCAATTTTAGAAGCTTCACAAGAAGAAAATGCTCCAGTAATTTTAGGTGTATCAGAAGGTGCTGCTCGTTACATGAGTGGTTTCTATACAGTAGTAAAAATGGTTGAAGGTTTAATGCACGACTTAAATATTACTGTACCAGTAGCAATTCACTTAGACCATGGTTCAAGTTTCGACAAATGTAAAGAAGCTATCGATGCAGGTTTCACATCTGTAATGATTGATGCTTCACATAGCCCATTTGAAGAAAACGTTGAAATTACTTCTAAAGTAGTTGAATATGCACATCAACACGGCGTATCAGTAGAAGCTGAGTTAGGTACAGTAGGTGGACAAGAAGATGACGTTGTTGGCGGAATCATCTATGCTGACCCTAAAGAATGTCAAGAATTAGTAGAAAGAACTGGTATCGATGCATTAGCACCTGCATTAGGTTCAGTACACGGTCCTTACAAAGGCGAACCTAAATTAGGTTTCAAAGAAATGGAAGAAATCGGTGCTTCAACTGGTTTACCATTAGTATTACATGGTGGTACTGGTATCCCTACAAAAGATATCCAAAAAGCAATTCCTTATGGTACTGCTAAAATTAACGTAAATACAGAAAACCAAATTTCTTCTGCTAAAGCAGTAAGAGAAGTTTTAAATAACGACCAAGATGTTTACGATCCTCGTAAATATTTAGGACCTGCTCGTGAAGCAATCAAAGAAACAGTTAAAGGTAAAATTAGAGAATTTGGTACATCAAACCGTGCTAAATAATTAAACTTTTAATACGTTGACTAAATAATTTAAATGGAGTGGACTTGAATTCATTATCGAATTCAAATCCACTCCATTTTTTATTTATAGCAATTATGAATTAATAAATTTTTGAAAATGATTTATAATACTATTATACATAATATCTTTTAAAGGTTTTATACGATTACCGGATATTATTTTTGAAAATTATTTTTACTTAAATAACTAAGTAATTAACGTTTTACAAATAAATAAAATGTAATTTATAATACTTATAATGTACAATTTGAAAAATGACAAACAAAGGAGATAAAACTTATGACTCAAGAGGTAATAAAAATCCGTGGTGGTCAAACGCTTAACGGTGAAGTCACAATAAGTGGTGCTAAAAATAGTGCAGTAGCTATTATTCCAGCGACGTTATTAGCTCAAGGCCAAGTAAAGCTAGATGGGCTTCCACAAATTTCTGACGTCGAAACATTAGTAAGTTTATTAGAAGATTTAAATATTAAAACAAATTTGGATGGTAAACGTCTAGATGTTGATACTACTGATATACAAAATGCACCATTACCAAATAATAAAGTAGAATCTCTTCGTGCGTCTTATTATATGATGGGAGCGATGTTAGGTCGCTTTAAAAAATGTGTCATTGGTTTACCAGGCGGTTGTCCACTAGGGCCTCGACCAATTGATCAACACATTAAAGGATTTAAAGCACTTGGTGCTGAAATCGATGAGTCTAGTGAAACATCTATGAAGATCGAAGCTAAAGAACTTCATGGTGCTAATATCTTCCTTGATATGGTAAGTGTAGGAGCAACTATTAATATTATGTTAGCAGCCGTGCATGCTAAAGGCCAAACGATTATTGAAAATGCCGCAAAAGAACCTGAAGTTGTAGATGTGGCCAACTTCTTAAATAGTTTAGGAGCAGATGTTAAGGACGCAGGTACAAGCACACTAAAGATTAACGGTGTAGAAACATTACATGGTTCTGAATACCAAATTATTCCTGACCGTATTGAAGCAGGCACTTATATGTGTATAGCTGCTGCTTGTGGTAAAGAAGTAACGATTAATAATATCGTACCGAAACACGTAGAAGCATTAACTGTAAAATTAAAAGAATTAGGCGTAGATATCGATATAAATGACGATGCAGAAAAAGCGACAATTAGAGGTCATAAAGATTATAAAAATGTAGATATTAAAACATTGGTATATCCTGGCTTTGCCACAGACTTACAACAGCCAATTACACCATTATTATTTATGGCAGATGGTCCTTCATTTGTTACTGAAACAATTTACCCAGCTCGTTTCAAACATGTAGATGAATTAAAAAATATGGGTGCTGATATTGAGGCAGACATGTCGACTGGTACAGCTACTATCAAACCATCTTCATTACAAGGTGCTGATGTTTATGCAAGTGACTTGCGTGCAGGGGCATGTTTAATCATTGCTGGATTAATTGCTGAAGGTGTAACAACAATTTATAAAGTTAAACACATTTATCGTGGATATACTGATATCGTCAAACACTTAAAAGAATTAGGTGCAGATATTTGGACTGAACAAGCGTAAAAATATTTGGTATAATAATTATATTAAAGACAAAAAGTAAATGAAGTATAGTGTAAATTCAAGCTACTTCATAGCCTGTAGCATTCCATAGATAAGGCTACAGGCTCTCTCTTTTTGTAAAAGATGTTTGGATTAGAGGTGAAGACAATGGAAATCTGTCCATATCTTGAAGAAACCTTTAAAATTGTTGGTAGAAGTTGGAACGGTTTAATCATTAACTACCTATCTCGATGCACTGATTATACTGCACACTTTTCCGATATGAAAAGGGATTTAAAAACGATTACCCCTCGTGCTTTGAGTATTAAATTAACAGATTTAGGTGAATGGGGATTAGTAGAAAAAAAGATAGTTTCAACTAGTCCGGTTTCAATTATTTATGAATTGACAGAAAAAGGAAGAGCTCTAGCTGAAGCTTTAAAACCAATGGAAGATTGGGCTAGAACTTATATAGAGCTTGAAAATGAAGTTAAAGCTAAATAATAAAGACAAGGTTCTGCGATAATGCATTATGACGTAAATAATGTAAAGCAGAACTTTTTTTATGTTAAAAAGGCTATGTTTAAATTTTTCTAAAAAGGATAAACAGTAGACAGATGTAATAACGATGATTAAGGAGTGAATCATTGATGAGAAATTATACTCAACAATATATCAATGGTGAATGGATTGATAGTGAAAGTAACGAAACAATTGATGTAATTAATCCTGCAACTGAAGAAGTTATCGGTAAAGTAGCTAAAGGTAACGAAAAAGACGTAGATAAAGCTGTAGAAGCTGCTAATGACGTATATTTAGAATTTCGCCATAGCTCAGTAAAAGAAAGAAAAGAATTATTAGATAAAATCGTTGAAGAATATAAAAATAGAAAACAAGATATCATCGAAGCTATTACAGATGAATTAGGTGCACCACTTACTATTTCTGAAAATGTTCACTATGAAATGGGCTTACAACATTTCCAAGAAGCTAGTAAAGCATTAGATTCATTTGAGTTTGAAGAACGCCGTGGAGATTCACTAGTAACAAAAGAAGCAATTGGTGTCACTGGGTTAGTCACGCCTTGGAACTTTCCAACTAACCAAACTTCATTAAAACTTGCAGCCGCATTTGCAGCTGGTAGTCCAGTAGTACTTAAACCATCTGAAGAAACACCATTTGCTGCAATTATCCTAGCTGAAATCTTTGATAAAGTTGGCGTACCTAAAGGTGTATTCAACTTAGTTAACGGCGATGGTGAAGGTGTAGGTAATCCATTAAGTGAACATCCTAAAGTGAGAATGATGTCATTTACTGGTTCAGGACGCACTGGTTCTAAAATCATGGAAAAAGCTTCTAAAGACTTCAAAAAAGTATCACTTGAATTAGGTGGTAAATCACCTTACATCGTATTAGATGATGTAGATATTAAAGAAGCAGCAAAAGCTACAACAGGTAAAGTAGTTAACAATACTGGTCAAGTTTGTACTGCAGGTACTCGTATCTTAGTACCAGAAAGCATTAAAGAAGAATTCCTAACAGCATTAAAAGAAGAATTCAGTAATGTTAAAGTGGGCGATCCACGTGAAGAAGGTACACAAGTTGGACCAATTATTAGTAAAAAACAATTCGATACAGTGCAATCATATATTGATAAAGGTATTGAAGAAGGCGCTGAATTATTCTATGGTGGCCCAGGTAAACCAGAAGGATTAGACACTGGTTACTTTGCAAGACCAACTATCTTTATTAATGTAGATAATGATATGACAATCGCTCGTGAAGAAATCTTTGGTCCAGTAGCATCAGTTATCACTTATAATGATGTAGATGAAGCGATTAAAATTGCTAATGATACAGAATACGGCTTAGCTGGTTATGTCATTGGTAAAGATAAAGATACGCTTCAAAAAGTAGCGCGCTCAATCGAAGCTGGACGTATCCAAATTAACGAAGCAGCAAACACACCAGACTTACCATTCGGTGGTTATAAACAATCTGGTATCGGTCGTGAATGGGGCGATTACGGAATTGAAGAATTCTTAGAAGTTAAATCAATCGCTGGTTATTTCATTTAATTTAAAAAATTAATTTAATTATGATTTATAACAGTGCATGGGACTTTTATAGTTCCATGTGCTGTTTTAATTTTTGAAATTTAATAAAATCATTTTGTAATTAAAATGAAAATTTGCTATATTAATTCTAGTATTTAAGACTCACAATTTTTTGATAAAATCATTTATGATTTATTTGGTGCTGCATTTTCAGAAAAGCAGAAAATAAAACAAATTAATAAACTATGTTAAAAATGAGTCTTCATAAAAATATAAGAAATGGGTGCAGTTTATGCCTGAAAGAGAACGTACATCACCGCAATATGAATCTTTTCATGAATTATATAAGAATTACACAACCAAAGAGTTAACGCAAAAAGCTAAATCTTTAAAACTTACTAATTATAGTAAATTGAATAAAAGTGAATTAGTCTTAGCCATCATGGAAGCTCAAATGGAAAAAGATGGCAATTATTACATGGAAGGTGTATTAGATGATATTCAGCCAGATGGTTACGGTTTCTTAAGAACTGTTAACTATTCTAAAGGTGAAAAAGATATTTACATCTCTGCTAGTCAAATTCGACGTTTCGAAATTAAACGAGGTGACAAGGTCACTGGTAAGGTACGTAAGCCTAAGGATAACGAAAAATATTATGGTTTATTACAAGTAGACTTTGTAAATGATGAAAATGCTGAAGTAGTCAAAAAACGCCCTCACTTCCAAGCTTTAACACCTCTTTACCCTGAGGAAAGAATTATATTAGAAACAGATCCTCAAAACTACTCAACGCGTATTATGGATTTAGTTACCCCAATCGGTTTAGGTCAACGTGGACTTATCGTAGCTCCTCCAAAGGCTGGTAAAACTTCATTACTTAAAGAAATCGCTAATGCAATTAGTATAAATAAACCTGATGCAAAATTATTTATTTTATTAATTGGTGAGCGACCAGAAGAAGTCACAGATATAGAACGTTCAGTTGAATCTGCAGAAGTGGTACATTCAACGTTTGATGAGCCACCTGAACATCATGTAAAAGTGGCGGAATTATTACTTGAAAGAGCGAAACGATTAGTTGAGATTGGACAAGATGTGATTATCTTAATGGATTCTATTACGCGATTAGCACGTGCATATAACTTAGTGATCCCTCCTAGTGGTAGAACGTTATCAGGTGGGTTAGATCCAGCCTCATTACATAAACCGAAAGCATTCTTTGGGGCAGCACGTAATATTGAAGCGGGCGGAAGTCTTACAATCCTCGCGACAGCGTTAGTTGAAACAGGTTCACGTATGGACGATATGATTTATGAAGAGTTCAAAGGAACAGGAAATATGGAGTTACACTTAGATCGTAAGTTATCTGAGCGTCGTATCTTCCCAGCAATTGATATTGGTAGAAGCTCAACACGTAAAGAAGAATTATTAATTAGTAAATCTGAGTTAGATTCATTATGGCAACTGAGAAATATGTTTACAGATTCAACAGACTTTACGGAACGCTTCATTAGAAAATTAAAAAAATCTAAAAATAACAAAGAGTTTTTCCAACAACTTCAAAAAGCAGCCGAAGAGAGTACTAAAACTGGTAAACCGATAATTTAATGAATATCAGTTTTAGGGTTGCGTTTTATAGTTATAACTATTATAATTGCTAAGTATTGGGTAAAAACTCACAAATAACTCTGTTCCAGATGGTTCAGGGCAAAGGAGCTGAAAATAATGAAACAAGGAATTCATCCTGATTACCACAAAGTTATCTTTTTAGATACTACAACAAACTTTAAATTCTTAAGTGGTTCTACAAAAACATCTTCAGAAACTATGGAATGGGAAGATGGAAATGAATACCCAGTTATTCGTTTAGATGTATCTTCTGATTCACACCCATTCTATACTGGACGTCAAAAATTCGCTGCTGCGGATGGTCGTGTGGAACGTTTCAACAAAAAGTTTGGTCTCAAATCAAACAACAACAACTAATTGTAAGTTTAAACTGTCTGCCTAATCTATGCTATATAGAGTTAAGTAGGCAGTTTTTTTATATTATTAAATCGAGTAAGTGTCATACTAAATAAAGTATGGGGGCTAAATACTTAAAAATTATGAACATTCTAGATATACATAAAGTCGTTTATAAACAATTAAAATATGATATAATTAAGCGATTATGTTTTGAAAAAGGTGGAACTTATAATGTATGAAACTTACCATTCTGGTTGGATTGAATGCATTACTGGAAGTATGTTTAGTGGCAAATCAGAAGAATTAATTCGTCGATTGCGCCGAGGTCTGTATGCTAAACAAAAAATAGTAGTGTTTAAACCGGCTATAGACAATCGTTACCATGATGAAAAAGTTGTATCTCATGATGGAAATGAATTAGAAGCCATTAATATTACCACAGCACGAGATATTTTATTACAAGATTTATCACATGTAGATGTGATTGGCATTGATGAGATTCAATTCTTTGATAAAGAGATTGTTAATATCGTTGAAAAACTTGCTGAAGAGGGCCATAGAGTTGTAGTTGCTGGATTGGATATGGACTTTCGTGGAGAACCGTTCGAACCTATGCCTCAACTTTTGGCAGTCAGTGAACAAGTAACTAAGTTACAAGCGGTATGTGCTGTTTGTGGTTCATCTTCAAGTAGAACCCAACGATTAATTAATGGACAACCAGCTAAAATAGATGATCCTATTATTTTAGTGGGAGCGAATGAAAGTTATGAACCTAGATGTAGAGCACATCACATTGTTGCACCGAGTAATAATGAGAAGGAGGAAATGTAGTGTTTGATCAATTAGATATTGTTGAAGAAAGATATGAACAATTAAATGAAATGTTAAGTGACCCTGAGGTTGTTAATGATTCAGATAAATTACGTAAATATTCTAAAGAACAAGCTGATTTACAAAAAACAGTAGATGTTTATAGAGATTATAAAAGCAAAAAAGAAGAAATCGATGAAATCGATGAAATGTTAAATGAAACAGATGATAAAGAAGAAATTGAAATGTTAAAAGAGGAAAGTACTAGTCTTAAAAGTGCTATTCCTGAATTAGAAGAACAACTTAAATTCTTGCTTATCCCTAAAGATCCTAATGATGAAAAAGACGTTATCGTTGAAATCAGAGCAGCAGCAGGTGGAGATGAAGCTGCAATTTTTGCAGGCGATTTATTAAGAATGTATACCAAATATGCAGAATCTCAAAACTTTAAAACTGAAATTGTAGAAGCAGCTGAAAGTGACCATGGTGGTTATAAAGAAATCAGCTTTTCAGTTTCAGGTAGCGGCGCATATAGTAAATTAAAATTTGAAAATGGTGCACACCGTGTCCAACGTGTGCCTGAAACAGAATCAGGTGGTCGTATTCATACTTCAACTGCTACAGTAGCTGTATTACCAGAAGTTGAAGATGTTGAAATTGAAATTCGCAATGAAGACTTAAAAATTGATACGTACCGTTCAAGTGGTGCTGGTGGTCAGCACGTAAATACTACAGACTCAGCTGTACGTATTACTCACTTGCCAACAGGTGTAATTGCTACATCTTCTGAAAAGTCTCAAATTCAAAACCGTGAGAAAGCATTAAAAGTGTTGAAAGCACGTTTATATGATATGAAATTACAAGAAGAACAACAAAAGTATGCTGCACAACGTAAATCAGCTGTCGGTACAGGTGACCGCTCTGAGCGTGTAAGAACATACAATTATCCACAAAGCCGTGTAACAGATCACCGTATTGGTCTAACATTACAAAAGTTAGATCAAATCATGGAAGGTAAATTAGACGAGATTATCGATGCACTTACACTTTCTGAACAAACTGAAAAACTGAAAGAATTAAATAATGGCGAGCTTTAAGGATAAATTAACTGAAGCCATTCAACTAGCAAAGAATAAAGGTTTCGAACAATCTCGTGCAGAATGGTTAATGCTTGATTTATTTGGTTGGTCTAGAACGGATTACCTTATGCATATGTATGATGAAATGAATGAAGCTGAGGAAGCTAGATTTTCATTGGCTGTTGAACGCATGCTACTAGGTGAACCTATTCAGTACATTGTAGGTTTTCAAATGTTCTATGGTCTTCAGTTTCAAGTCAATTCACATTGTCTAATTCCTCGACCAGAAACCGAAGAAGTAATGCTTCATTTCTTGGAACATGTGAAAGAGGGAGCGACAGTTGTAGACATTGGTACAGGAAGTGGCGCGCTTGCTGTATCACTTAAGAAATTAAATCCTAAATTGAACATTATTGCGACTGATGTCGTTCAAGAAACCATAGATTTAGCTAAGGATAATGCCTATCATCATAATGCTGATATTGAATTTATGCATGGAGATGCTTTAAAACCATTGATTAAAAATAATATTAAAGTAGATGGTCTCATTTCCAATCCACCTTATATAGACTATGAAGAGGTTCATAGTATGGCGGATACAGTCGTGAAATATGAGCCTCATGTTGCCCTGTTTGCGAAAAATAAGGGCTATGCAATATATGAATCTATATTAAATGATTTGCCAAAAGTCCTTAATGAAAATGCATATGTTACATTTGAAATAGGGTATAATCAAGGCGAGATATTAAAGGAACTAATTTTAAAAAAATATCCGAATTTATTAGTTAATGTAATCAAAGATATTAATGGAATAGATAGGATCGTGTCATTTGAATGGCAATAAGCGATGGGGGAGGCTGAGACATATTATTTTGTCCCAGCCTCTTTATCACTCATCATCACGATAATTAAAGGAAAGGTGTGAGGTGAATGGAGAGTAAAATATGGGATATGCGCAACTATAGTGAAGCGCCACTATCATTTCCTAAAATGAATGAAATAAAAACAATATTTGAACAAGGTGGCTTAATCGCTATTCCTACTGAAACTGTATATGGTCTTGGTGCAAATGCAAAAGATGAAGAAGCGGTTTCTAATATTTATAAAGCCAAAGGACGTCCCTCTGACAATCCTTTAATCGTGCATATTCATAGTTTAGAACAATTAAATGAGTTTGTTACTCATATACCTAATGAAGCCAAAGTACTAATGAATGCCTTTTGGCCTGGACCGATTTCATTTATCTTACCTCTAAAAAAAGGTTACCTGTGTGATAAAGTGAGCGGTGGTCTAGATTCAATTGCAGTGCGTATGCCGAGTCACACGTTAGGACGCGCTATTTTACAATATGTAAACTTACCTATAGCTGCACCAAGTGCTAATTTAAGTGGACGTCCATCACCTACAACGTTTCAACATGTCTATCATGATTTAAATGGTAAAATTGACGGCATTGTCAACGGGGATCAAAGTGAAGAAGGCTTAGAAAGTACCGTGCTTGATTGTACGCAATATCCCTTTAGAATCGCTCGTCCAGGCGCCATTACTCAAACCATGTTGAATGAGGTGCTTCCTGGTAGTGTCGAGCATTTTAATTATAATAATGTCGAAAAACCCATTGCTCCGGGTATGAAATATAAACATTATTCACCAGAAACACCAGTAACGATGCTAAAAGATTTAACCAATCCTATTGCAAATCATAAAGATTGGTCAAATGCTGCTTTTATTGTGCCAGAAAGTTTACAGTCACTTGTTCCTGATAGCTCATGGTTTATTCCTTTATGTCAAGATGAAGATGATATTAAAGGAGCAAATCATAATTTATATGCCATTTTGCATGATATTGACAAGAATGAAATGATTAATGAAGCATATATCTATGCTTTTGAAAATGCAGAATCCGCGGAAGCCGTGATGAATCGAATGTCCAAAGCAACTGCTAATCGTATCATTAGAGGTGAAGAGTTATGAAAATAATATTTGTATGTACGGGTAATACATGTCGTAGTCCTATTGCAGAAAGCATAGGTAAAACAATACTTCCAAACGATACGATTGAATCGAGAGGGTTATTTGCTGTAAATGGCCAATCAGTGACACCAGAGTCTCTAGAAGTTATTTTAGAACATGATTTACCAGAGCCAACTTCAGCACAGCAATTCAGTGAGAGTGATCTTGACAGTGATTTAATTTTAACAATGACGCAGTCTCATAAAGCACAACTTATCAATGCATACGGTGAAAACATTCCTGTTTATACTTTAAGTGAATATGTTGGGGAAAATGAGGAAGTGGACGATCCATTTGGTGGCAGTATTGATACGTACCGATATACGTTTAATCAACTTTATAGTCTCATCCACAAATTGCAAGGCTTTTCATAAAACGAAAATATTACATTTAGTATAAGTTATGAATTAAATACGTTATAATGAAGAAGTATAGCTAGTTTGCTATGCTTCTTTTAATTATGTAAGTAAGGTGGAGATTTCTATGCAAGAACTTACAACTTTATTAGATGAATTGAAAGCACAATCATTCTTTAAAAAAGGTGAAATATGCATCATTGGTTGTTCAACATCTGAAGTTATAGGAGAAAAAATAGGTTCTGTAGGTTCAATGGACGTAGCTAAAGATATTTTCACTACCTTAGAAAAGGTACAACAAGAAACAGGTGTATCATTTGCATTTCAAGGTTGTGAACATATTAATAGAGCGGTCACAATTGAAAGAGAACAATTTAATCCTTTAACAATGGAAGAAGTGACAGTCGTACCAGATGTTCATGCAGGTGGGAGTCTAGCAACTTATGCTTATCGACACATGAAAGATCCAGTAGTTGTAGAGCATATTACTGTTCCTAAAGGTATTGATATTGGCCAAACATTAATTGGCATGCATATTAAACATGTTTGTGTACCGATTAGAACTAGTGTCAAAAAAGTTGGAGAAGCAATAGTAACAATTGCTACTTCAAGACCTAAAAAAATCGGTGGTGAACGAGCTAAATACGAATAGGTTTGAAAGGAAGAGGGGATTTTAATGTCATATATCCAAAATCAAGATAAAGCTGTCTATGAAGCGATTCAAAATGAATATAATAGACAAAATAATAACATCGAATTAATTGCATCTGAGAATTTTGTTTCTGAAGCTGTTATGGAAGCTCAAGGTTCTGTAATGACGAATAAGTATGCGGAAGGTTATCCTGGACGTCGTTATTATGGTGGATGTGATTATGTAGATGTGACTGAGACAATTGCTATCGAACGTGTTAAAGCATTATTTGGCGCTGAACATGCTAATGTTCAACCTCATTCTGGTTCACAAGCTAACATGGCTGTTTATTTAGTAGCACTTGAAATGGGTGATACTGTATTAGGAATGAATTTAAGCCATGGTGGTCATTTAACGCATGGTTCGCCTGTTAACTTTAGTGGTAAATTTTATAATTTTGTTGATTATGAAGTGGATAAAGAAACAGAGAAGATTGACTATGAAGCAGTTCGTAAATTAGCACTTGAGCATAAACCTAAATTAATTGTGGCTGGTACTTCTGCATATTCAAGAGAACTTGATTTTAAAAAGTTCAAAGAAATCGCTGATGAAGTAGGCGCAAAATTAATGGTAGATATGGCGCATATCGCTGGTTTGGTAGCAGCAGGTTTACATCCTAATCCAGTAGAATATGCAGACTTCGTTACAAGTACAACTCATAAAACTTTGAGAGGACCACGTGGTGGATTAATCCTGTGCAAAGAAGAATATAAAAAAGATATAGACAAAACAATCTTCCCTGGCATTCAAGGTGGTCCATTAGAACATGTGATTGCTGCTAAAGCCGTTGCTTTCGGTGAAGCGTTAGAACCAGAATTTAGAGCGTACCAAGAACAAGTAGTTAAAAATGCTAAAGTTTTAGCAGAGACGCTACAAGAAGAAGGCTTTAGAATCGTTTCTGGTGGTACAGACAATCATTTAATAGCCGTTGACGTTAAAAACTCAGTGAATGTGACAGGTAAAGAAGCCGAATCTACACTAGATTCAATTGGCATTACTTGTAATAAAAACACTATTCCTTTCGACCAGGAAAAACCATTCGTTACAAGTGGTATTCGTTTAGGTACACCTGCAGCCACTACTAGAGGCTTTGATGAAGAAGCATTTAAAGAAGTTGGGAAAATTATTAGCTTAGCGCTTAAAAATCCTAAAGATCAAGCTAAATTAAAAGAAGCAAGTGAAAGAGTAAGTAAATTAACAACAAAGTATCCACTATATGAGTAATTTTTAATTAAACTGGAGGAAATAGATAATGAGTAAAGTACACGTATTTGATCACCCTTTAATTCAACACAAATTAAGTTATATTCGTGATATGAATACAGGAACAAAAGAATTTAGAGAGCTTGTTGATGAAGTAGGTATGTTAATGGCTTATGAAGTAACAAGAGATTTAGAACTTCAAGATGTCGAAATTCAAACACCAGTTACTAAAATGACAGCGAAAAGATTAGCAGGTAAAAAATTAGCTATCGTACCTATTTTAAGAGCAGGTTTAGGAATGACTGATGGTGTATTAAGCTTAGTTCCTGCAGCACGTGTAGGTCACATTGGATTATACCGTGATCCTGAAACATTAAAAGCTGTTGAATATTTCGTGAAGTTACCTCAAGATATTGATGAAAGACAAATTATAGTTGTAGATCCTATGTTAGCAACAGGGGCATCTGCTATCGAAGCAATTAATTCATTGAAAAAACGTGGCGCTAAAAATATTAGATTTATGTGTTTAATCGCAGCTCCTGAAGGCGTTGAAAAAATGCAAGAAGTGCACGATGATGTAGATATTTTTATAGCTGCTTTAGATGAAAAATTAAATGATAAAGCATACATCACACCTGGTTTAGGTGATGCTGGGGATAGACTATTTGGTACTAAGTAGTTGAGAAGTTTAAAGTTAGTTCGTTGTAGGAGTAAATAATATGAAAAAAATTATGACAGTCTTTGGTACAAGACCAGAAGCGATTAAAATGGCACCCTTAGTTAAAGCACTTGAAAATGACGACGAATTAGAGCCAATGATTGTTGTAACTGCTCAACATCGAGAAATGTTAGATTCAGTTTTAAAAACATTTAACATCCAACCACACTATGATTTGAATATCATGAAAGAAAATCAAACATTATCTGAAATTACGTCTAGCGCTATGATACAACTTGAAAATATCATCAAAGATGAACAACCAGATATGGTACTTGTGCATGGAGATACTACTACTACATTTTCTGGTGCTTTAGCTGCTTTTTATAATCAAATAGCTGTAGGTCATGTAGAAGCAGGGTTGAGAACTGGCGATAAATATGCGCCATTTCCCGAAGAAATTAATCGACAAATGGTAAGTAATATTGCCGACTTGCATTTTGCACCTACAATAAATGCGGCTGAAAATTTAATCAAAGAACAAAAAGATAGAGATTCTATTGTTGTAACTGGAAATACAGCTATTGATACGTTGAATCTTACGATTAAAAATGACTACATGTCAGATATTTTAAATAAGCACGAGAATAAAAAAATAATTTTATTAACAATGCATCGTAGAGAAAATATAGGTCTTCCTATGAGAAATGTTTTCAAAGCGATAAATAGAATTGTTAGTGAATATGAGGATGTAGTAGTAGTTTATCCTCAGCATTTGAATCCAAAAGTTAGAGATTTAGCTAGTGAATATTTTAGTGACCAAACGCAAGTGGAAAGAATAGAGCCCTTAGATGTGATAGATTTCCACAACTTTGCCAATAAGGCACATTTCATATTAACGGATTCTGGCGGTGTTCAAGAGGAAGCACCTTCGTTAAATAAACCGGTCTTAGTACTAAGAGATGTTACAGAGCGACCTGAAGGGGTGGCAGCTGGAACGTTAAAAGTGATAGGCACGGAAGAAGATAATGTTTATACTGAAATAAAAACGCTTTTAGATGACTCAACAGTATATAAAAAAATGGCATCAATACAAAATCCTTATGGAGATGGAATGGCGTCATTAAGAATATGTGAAAGTATAAAATACTATTTTGGTTTAATTATTGAAAAACCAAAAGAATTTAAAATGTGAATATTTTGTGACAAAATTGTATGGATTTTTTACAACAATTTGAATAGAATTGACACGATATATACGCTATATTATTATTAAAATTGTATGAGTGGAACGGTTTACATGATACTCATAAGTAATTTTGGAGGCACTATGAATGAAGCGTTTTAGTATTATTTTCAAACAATTCATTCAATATTATATCTATTTTTTAATTTTGTTAAGTGTTTTGTACATTATTAAACCTAATCCTTTTACTTTAGGATTAATAATAGGAACGTTTGGCGCTTTAATTAATACATATATCTTTGAATTTTATTTATCTCGGGCAAAGCAACCAGATAATATACATATTTCTACGGGCAATATCTGGAGGTATTTAGTCGCTATTGTTGCGTGCTTGATTTGGTTTTTCTTTAAAGAGTATGTAAACATTATAGGAATAATGATAGGCCTTATGATTTCTTATGTACTAATCATCATACGTCCTTTATTACAAAGGGAGTAAAATTTTCGAAAAGAAAGAGGTGAGTACATGGATCACAAATCCCCACTCAGAAGTTGGAATGTATTTGGTTTTGATATCGTTTTCAACTTATCAAGTATCTTGATGTTAGTTATTACTGCAATTATTGTTTTTTTAATAGCTATTATTTGTACGCGTAATCTAAAGAAAAGACCTACAGGTAAACAGAACTTTATTGAATGGGTCTTTGATTTTGTAAGAGGCATCATTGAGAGTAACATGGCTTGGAATAAAGGTGGTCAATTTCACTTCTTAGCAGTAACATTGATTTTATTTATCTTTGTAGCCAATATGTTAGGCTTACCATTTGCTATAGTGACAAAAGATCATTACTTATGGTGGAAATCACCAACAGCTGATGCTACTGTGACATTAACATTGTCAACAACAATGATTTTATTAACACACTATTATGGTGTGAAAATGCGCGGTACGAAAGCTTACATAGGTAATTACTTTAAACCGTTCTGGCCATTAGCTATCATTAATGTATTTGAGGAATTCTCTTCTACATTAACGCTTGGTCTACGTTTATACGGTAATATATTTGCCGGTGAACTATTATTATCACTATTAGCTGGTCTGTTCTTCCAAAATGGATGGGGCTGGATAATTAGTATTCCAGGTTTAATTGTATGGCAAGGTTTCTCAATCTTTGTTGGTTCTATCCAAGCATATATCTTTATTATGCTTTCAATGGTTTATATGTCCCATAAAGTAACGGACGCACATTAATTTAAATAAAAATTTTAGGAGGAAATATTAATATGGGTTTAATCGCAGCAGCAATTGCAATCGGTTTATCAGCACTAGGTGCAGGTATCGGTAACGGTCTTATCGTTTCTAGAACAGTTGAAGGTGTAGCACGTCAACCAGAAGCACGTGGTCAATTAATGAGTATTATGTTCATTGGTATTGGTTTAGTTGAGGCATTACCAATCATCGGTGTTGTAATTTCATTCATGACTCTTTTCAGATAAGAAATGTTTTGAGGCGAAGTCTCTTTGATCTTCGCCGTTCGTTTTATTTAATGCAAATATGATGATTAATAATGAAAGGAGTGTCGAATGCCAGTGAATGCATTAGCTAATTCATATGTTTTGGGTGCAGCAGCCGGTGGTGTTGAGTGGGGAACAGTTATTGTTACTGTTGTAACATTTGTTATCCTCTTAGCATTATTGAAAAAATTTGCTTGGGGTCCATTGAAAGAAGTAATGGATCAACGTGAAAGAGATATTAATAGAGATATCGATGAAGCGGAAGAAGCAAAACTTAATGCACAAAAACTTGAAGAAGAAAATAGAAAGACACTTAAAGAAACACAAGATGAAGTTCAACGTATCCTTGAAGATGCTAGAGTTCAAGCTCGTAAACAACATGAAGAAATCATTCATGAAGCTAACGTTCGTGCAAATGGTATGATTGAAACTGCTCAAAGTGAAATTAACAGTGAAAAAGAACGCGCACTTGCAGATATTAATAATCAAGTTTCTGAACTATCAGTATTGATTGCTTCTAAAGTACTTCAAAAAGAAATTTCTGAACAAGATCAGAAAGCATTAGTTGATAAGTATCTTAAAGAGGCAGGCGATAAATAATGGCAGATGTAGCAAAAAAATATGCTAAAGCATTATTTGATGTTTCTATTGATAAAGATAGATTAGATTTAATGTATGAAGAGTTAAAAGTAGTAAATGATGCTACACAACAATATCAACAAGAATTAAAAGCTATTGATTCAAATCCTAGCAAACCTGCTTCTGAAAGACGTAAATTTGTAGGAATTGTATTCGGTGAGGCAAATTATTACTTAAAAAATATGTTAATGATTTTAGCAAATAACCGTCATTTAGCGTTAATTAATTCTATCTTCAAAGAATTTAATGACTTTTATAATGCCCATTATAATCAAGATACGGCAATAGTAGAGTCAGTATATCAATTAACTGAAGAAGAACTAGAAAGAATTAGAAATCTAATTATTAACCAAACTAAGTTGTCAAATGTACATATTATTACGAAAATTAACCCTGATTTAATTGGTGGTTTCAGAGTTAAAGTAGGCACAACTGTATTAGATGGCAGTGTTAAGAACGACTTAGAACAAATTGAACGTAAATTTAGAAGAGTTAACTAAAATAAGAGGAGTGACATAGATGGCCATAAAAGCTGAAGAAATCAGTGCATTACTTCGCTCACAAATTGAAAATTATGAGTCTGAGATGTCTGTAACTGATGTTGGTACTGTACTTCAAATCGGTGATGGTATCGCATTAATTCACGGATTAAATGACTGTATGGCTGGTGAGCTTGTAGAGTTCCCTAATGGTGTTCTTGGTTTAGCACAAAACCTTGAAGAATCAAATGTGGGTGTAGTTATTTTAGGACCTTACAGTGAAATTACTGAAGGTGACGAAGTAAAACGTACTGGTCGTATTATGGAAGTTCCAGTAGGTGAAGAACTTATTGGACGTGTGGTTAACCCACTAGGCCAACCTATTGATGGTCAAGGTCCAATTAATACGACTAAAACACGTCCTGTTGAACAAAAAGCTACAGGTGTAATGGCTCGTAAATCAGTTGATGAACCATTACAAACTGGTATTAAAGCGATTGATGCCTTAGTACCAATTGGACGTGGACAACGTGAGTTAATTATCGGTGATAGACAAACAGGTAAAACTACAATTGGTATCGATACAATCTTAAACCAAAAAGGTTTAGACACTATTTGTATCTACGTAGCTATTGGTCAAAAAGAATCAACAGTACGTGCTAATGTAGAAAAATTACGTCAAGCTGGTGCATTAGATTATACAATCGTAGTATCAGCGTCAGCGTCTGAACCATCACCATTGTTATATATTGCACCATACTCAGGTGTAACAATGGGTGAAGAATTCATGTTTAATGGTAAACATGTACTTATTATTTATGATGATTTAACTAAACAAGCTGCCGCTTATCGTGAATTATCATTATTATTACGTAGACCTCCAGGCCGTGAAGCTTATCCTGGTGACGTATTCTACTTACATAGTAGATTATTAGAAAGAGCAGCGAAATTAAACGATTCATTAGGTGGCGGATCTATTACTGCCTTACCAATCATCGAAACGCAAGCGGGAGATATTTCAGCATACGTTCCAACTAACGTAATTTCAATTACAGATGGACAAATTTTCTTACAATCTGATTTATTCTTCTCAGGTGTTCGACCAGCGATTAATGCGGGACAATCTGTATCACGTGTAGGTGGTTCAGCTCAAATTAAAGCTATGAAGAAAGTTGCTGGTACACTTCGTTTAGACCTTGCTTCATATAGAGAATTAGAATCATTTGCGCAATTTGGTTCTGATTTAGATGAATTCACAGCTAGAAAATTAGAACGTGGTAAACGTACTGTTGAAGTTTTAAAACAAGACCAAAACAAACCGTTACCAGTTGAAAACCAAGTATTAATCATTTACGCATTAACTAAAGGATACTTAGATGATATTCCTGTAGTAGACATCACTCGTTTCGAAGATGAATTAAATAGTTGGGCTAAATCAAATGCTTCTGAATTATTAGGTGAAATCAGAGAAACTGGTGGTTTACCTTCTGATGACAAATTTGATAGCGTAATTAACGAATTCAAGAAAAGTTTCAGTAAATCTGAATAATTAAACTTTAAATCGAAAAGGTGGTGAGATAATGGCTTCTCTAAAGGAAATAGATGGTCGTATAAAATCGACGAAAAAGATGAAACAGATTACCAAAGCAATGAACATGGTATCTAGTTCAAAATTACGTCGTGCTGAAAAGAATACTAAGCAATTCGAACCTTATATGGAAAAAATGCAAGATGCTATTACAGCAATTGCAGGTGCTAGTAAAAATTCAAGCCATCCTATGTTAAGACCAAGACAAGTTCAACGTAGTGGTTATTTAGTTATTACAAGTGATAAAGGTTTAGCTGGCGCATATAGTTCCAATGTGCTTAAAAAATTAATCAATGACATTAAAGAGAAACACTCTAGTAACGACGATTACAGTATTATAGTATTAGGTCAAACTGGTGTTGATTTCCTTAAAAATAGAGGTTATGAAATAGAGAATTCACTTGTTGATGTTCCTGATCAACCTTCATTTAAATCAATACAAGCTATTGCAAAATATGCCATTGACTTATTTAGTGAAGAACATATTGATGAATTGAAGATTTATTATAGTCACTATGTTAGTGTTCTTGAAAATAATCCGACGACTAAACAAGTTCTTCCATTATCTCAAGAAGATTCTAGCCAAGGCCAAGGCCAAATGTCTTCATATGAATTTGAACCAGATAAAGAATCTATCCTAAGCGTTATACTTCCACAATACGTTGAAAGTTTAATTTACGGAACGATTCTAGATGCTAAAGCTAGTGAACATGCAGCTCGTATGACTGCAATGAAAAATGCTTCTGATAATGCAACTGAACTTATTGATGATTTATCATTACAATACAATAGAGCAAGACAAGCTGAAATCACTCAACAAATCACTGAAATTGTTGGTGGTTCTGCAGCGTTAGAATAATATTTTAAAGGAGGAAACAACATGAGTAATGGCCGTGTAACTCAGGTTATGGGTCCTGTAATCGACGTTCGTTTTGAACATAATGAAGTACCTGAAATTAATAACGCCCTTATCATTGAAGTCCCTAAAGAAGATGGAACTTTCGAATTAACACTTGAAGTTGCTTTACAATTAGGCGATGACGTCGTACGTACAATTGCTATGGATTCAACTGATGGTGTGCAACGTGGTATGGAAGTACAAAATACTGGCAAAGACATTAGTGTTCCAGTTGGTGAACAAACATTAGGACGCGTATTCAATGTTTTAGGTGATACTATCGATTTAAATGATAAATTAGATAGCTCAGTTAGAAGAGATCCTATTCACCGTGAAGCACCAAACTTTGACGAATTATCTACTGAAGTAGAAATTTTAGAAACTGGTATTAAAGTAGTAGACTTATTAGCACCTTACATTAAAGGTGGTAAAATTGGTCTATTTGGTGGTGCTGGTGTAGGTAAAACCGTTTTAATCCAAGAGTTAATTAACAACATTGCTCAAGAACATGGTGGTATCTCAGTATTCGCGGGCGTTGGTGAACGTACACGTGAAGGTAACGACTTATACTATGAAATGAGCGATAGTGGCGTAATTAAAAAGACTGCAATGGTATTCGGTCAAATGAATGAGCCACCTGGTGCACGTATGCGTGTAGCTTTATCAGCATTAACAATGGCGGAATATTTCCGTGATGAACAAGGTCAAGACGTACTTTTATTCATTGATAATATCTTCAGATTTACACAAGCTGGTTCTGAAGTGTCAGCGTTATTAGGACGTATGCCTTCAGCCGTTGGTTACCAACCAACATTAGCAACTGAGATGGGTCAATTACAAGAACGTATTACATCTACGAATAAAGGTTCTGTAACATCTATTCAAGCCGTATTCGTACCAGCCGATGACTATACTGACCCAGCTCCAGCAACTGCTTTCGCACACTTAGATGCGACAACAAACTTAGAACGTAAATTAACAGAAATGGGTATCTATCCAGCGGTAGATCCATTAGCATCAACTTCTAGAGCGTTAGAACCATCAATCGTTGGTCAAGAACACTATGAAGTTGCGCGTGATGTTCAATCAACACTTCAAAAATATAGAGAATTACAAGATATCATTGCTATTCTTGGAATGGATGAGTTATCTGAAGAAGATAAACTTACTGTAGAACGTGCACGTAGAATTCAATTCTTCTTATCTCAAAACTTCCATGTAGCTGAACAATTTACTGGTCAAAAAGGTTCTTATGTACCTGTTAAAACAACAGTATCTGATTTCAAAGATATCTTAGATGGTAAATATGATCACATTCCTGAAGATGCTTTCCGTTTAGTAGGAAGCATGGAAGATGTAATTGCTAAAGCTAAAGATATGGGTGTTGAAGTCTAAACTAATTAGGAGGAATAGATAATGAGTACTTTAAATCTTGATATTGTCACTCCTAATGGTTCAGTCTACGAAAAAGATGACGTTGAACTGGTTGTTTTTCAAACGACAGCTGGGGAAATGGGTGTCATGAGTGGACATATTCCGACAGTTGCCGCATTAAAAACAGGCCATGTTAAAGTAAATTATAAAAATGGTTCTGAGTATATAGCTGTTAGTGGTGGCTTTGTTGAAATTAGACAACAAAAAGTATCTGTAATTGTACAAACAGCTGAAGCTGCTAGTGAAATTGACGTTGAAAGAGCTAAATTAGCTCGTCAAAGAGCGCAATCACATTTAGAAGATGAGGATAATAGTGATATTAACCGAGCTAAACGTGCATTAGCAAGAGCAGAAAACCGCTTACGCGTAGCTGAATTAAAATAAAATGATAAAGGTGAAACTGACTTGGTTTCCAAACCTTTTTTTATGTTTATAATGATTATCTTGAGTATCATTCTATACATATTTAATGTACAATATAATACAGTAATCTTTAAGGAGAGTTAGTTATGGACTATATAGGTCAATTTGCAGTTATACATTTAATATTACATGTCATTTGTATTTGTATTGCTTATTGGGCATTAAACTCTCTTAGATTAGATAACCTATTTAAAAAAGGTTATGCTACTCAAGTTCAAGTTTGCCTGATATTTATGGCAATTTTATTAGGAACTGCAGTAAGCAACTTTTTAATTGATTTATTACAGTATTCAACACAAGTAAAATATTTGTTTTAATAAATCAATATCTGTTAATTAATTTGAAAAGTAGATATAATTAATAAATAAAACAATTTGAAATAGGGAAATGATGAAAATAGTTGGAGTTTAAAGTGGAGGATTAAAATGGATAAAATAGTTATAAATGGAGGCAATCGCCTAACTGGAGAAGTTAAAGTAGAAGGAGCAAAAAATGCAGTATTACCTGTACTTACTGCTTCATTATTAGCTTCTGAAGGACAAAGTAAACTAGTTAACGTTCCAGATCTAAGCGATGTCGTTACAATTAACAATGTCTTATCAACATTAAATGCTAAAGTTGACTACAATAAAGAAGAAGGCGCAGTAACAGTAGATGCGTCATCTACATTGAATGAGGAAGCACCTTATGAATATGTAAGTAAAATGAGAGCTAGTGTCTTAGTTATGGGACCTTTATTAGCTCGTCTAGGTCATGCTATTGTAGCGCTACCTGGTGGTTGTGCAATTGGAGCACGCCCTATCGAACAACATATTAAAGGATTTGAAGCGTTAGGAGCAGAAATCCATCTTGAAAACGGTAATATCTATGCTAGTACTAAAGATGGGTTAAAAGGTGCCGATATTCACTTAGATTTCCCAAGTGTAGGTGCAACTCAAAACATTATTATGGCGGCTTCACTAGCTAAAGGGAAGACTGTTATTGAGAATGTTGCTAAAGAACCTGAGATCGTAGATTTAGCTAATTACATTAATGAAATGGGTGGTAAAGTTACTGGCGCTGGTACAGATACTATTACTATTCACGGTGTTGAGAAACTTAAAGGTGTAGAACACTCAATTATCCCTGATAGAATCGAAGCAGGTACATTAATCATTGCTGCGGCGATTACAAGAGGGGATGTCTTTGTGCGTGATGCAGTTAAAGAACACATGACAAGCTTAATCTACAAATTAGAAGAAATGGGTGTCAATCTTGATTTCCAAGAAGATGGTGTACGCGTAACTGCAGAAGGTGAATTAAAACCAGTAGATGTTAAGACTTTACCTCATCCTGGTTTCCCAACTGACATGCAATCTCAAATGATGGCTTTATTATTAACAGCTGAAGGTCATAAAGTCGTTACTGAAACTGTCTTTGAAAATAGATTCATGCACGTAGCAGAATTTAGAAGAATGAATGCTAATATCACTGTAGAAGGTAGAAGCGCTAAAATTGCTGGTAAGAGTCAATTACAAGGTGCGCAAGTTAAAGCAACTGACTTAAGAGCAGCAGCTGCATTGATTTTAGCAGGCTTAGTAGCTGATGGTACGACTCAAGTGACTGAATTAAAACACTTAGATCGTGGTTATGTTAATTTCCATGAAAAGTTAAAATCACTTGGTGCAGATATTGAACGTATCAATGACTAATTTTTAACATCAAATGATAAATTATTGCTGGAGGTAGTTTCAAATGGAAACAATCTTTGATTACAATCAAATTAAACAAATTATCCCACACAGACAACCGTTCTTATTAATTGACCGAGTGGTTGAATATGAAGAAGGTAAACGTTGTGTAGGTTTAAAACAAGTTTCAGGAAATGAACCATTTTTCCAAGGACATTTTCCAGACTACGCTGTAATGCCTGGTGTATTAATTACTGAAGCATTAGCTCAAACAGGCGCAGTAGCTATGCTTAATAGTGAAGAGAATAAAGGTAAAATTGCCTTATTCGCAGGTATTGATAAATGTCGCTTTAAAAAACAAGTGACACCTGGTGATACTTTATTATTAGAAGTTGAAATCACTAAAATTAAAGGGCCAATCGGAAAAGGTACAGCGAAAGCAACTGTTGATGGTCAACTTGCTTGTAGTTGTGAACTTACTTTCGCAATTCAAGATGCATAGCAATAATCGGTAGAGATAAAATGTGTTAAAAGGGAGTGGGACAGAAATTAAATAAATTTCGTCATCCAACCCCAGCTTGCTTTATTAGTGGAATTTCTTTATGAAATTCTCTGTGCTGGGGCCCCGCTCCCCGGCAAGGATGACTAGATTTGAAAAAGCTTGATTCAAGCGCATTTTCAAACCAGTCAGCTACTGCCAATATATTAGTAAAGGCTGAGACATTTTAATTTGTCTCAGCCTCTTTTAATATATATTCATCTATGAAGGAAACGTAGTTCATAATTAAAGTAATAGTAATAATAGAATAGGTAGAAAAATGACTATAAAAATCGTAGATAAACAACCCATTAGACAACCGCTGCCATTTTTAGAACTTCTTTGACTCATTACTACTAACCTTCAATTTAACTATTAAAGTAGGCTCAAAGTTTCTTAATCTTTATTCGTCTCTGTCAAATTTTTCTTCCTTTAATTTAGGTTTAGATTGCATCATACGATTAAATGTAACTTTTAATTCTTCACCAGATAAGCCTTCATCAATTAATTGTTCCAATAAACTTTCGGCATATACTTGGCGTAAAGTATAAATATGGCATTCGAATACAATAGACATGGTAGTATCAAACGTTTTAATACTTTTGATTGTCGCATCAAATAGAGCAGGATCATTCGAAGGTCTAGTAATTACGACACGAATATCTAATAACGTTTGATCATCATAATATTTTTTCATAGTCTCATGATGAGCATTAGAAATAACGACTTCTAATAACCAACCTGTTCCACTATTTTCTTTATTAATAATAACGCCGTCTTCTAATTCAAATTCTGTAATTCCACCATTTTCATTCACAATTTGAAAACGCACCGCTTTAAAAGTCTTCACCTAATCACATCCTAAAAATTTTGAAAATATGCAATAAATTAGAAATTATTTAATTGAACATTCAAGTTTTAACTATTTTCTTTAAATATAACAAATTTTGATTATAAATAGTAAATTTTTATTAAAAATGGCGTTTTGACGTACATATGAAATGTGATTAAGATAGTTTTTGAAGGAGGTGACACATGCTAAATAAGATAGTTATCGTGGGTCGTATGACTAAAGATGCACAAATCTATGAAAAAGAGGAGGTGAAAATTGCTACCTTTAGTGTTGCTACTGAACGTAATTATAAAGACGACAATAATGAAATCGCTTGTGATTATATTTTTTGTAAAGCTTTTGGCAAAACAGCAACGAATATCGAAAAATATACCAGTCAAGGTTCATTGGTAGGTATAACAGGACAAATGCGTTCACGTAAGTATGAAAAAGAGGGACAAACGCATTTTGTAACAGAATTATATGTAGAAACAATTAAATTTATGTCCCCACAATCAAAAAACAACGAAATTCTCTCAAATAGCTCATTTATGGAAGACACTTATCCCCTAGATAATTTAGACATTATTAATATCAATTAAAATTAAATCAACTCTCTAAACTTTAACTCCAATCTTCTCTATTTTATATATAACATCTTTCAATTATACTCAGAATCTCTCTTTATTAATTCAAATTAATGGGGAGAGGTTCTTAATTTTTAAGATAAATATCTGAAAGATTTCAAGAATATTACATACATAACAAGCTAACGTAAACACTTTAAAACTGCCATGAAAGGGTTGAATGAATATTTTGAAGTAATTTAAGGTCTCATTTCTTGTAATTTCCATGTAAAAAAGAGGCTTCTTTTTTTATTTGGCTGTAACCTGCGACGCTTTTTCAGATGTTAGAGTATTACCTGTAATTAATTTGATTAGGAAAAAAATTAAACAGGAGGACTTTTAAACTATGAAAAAGACTATTATTGCTTCAACATTAGCAGTAGGCTTAGGAGTAGTAGCTGGTAATGCAGGTCACGCAGATGCAAGTGAGTCACAAATTAATAAAGCTGAATTAGCACAATTAGCTCAATCAAATGATCAATCATTAAATAATAGCCCTATCCAAGAAGGCGCTTATAACATAACATTTGATTATGATGGTTTCACTTACCATTTTGAATCAAATGGTACGCATTGGGTTTGGAACTATGCTCAAACAGGTCAAACAACTGGTCAATCTACACCAGTAGCTCAAACATCACAAGCAACTCAAACTGAGCAACCACAACAACAAAATGTTAGTGAACAAGCTTCAGCTTCTAACAACCAAACATCAGCTGAAACAGTAGCTTCACAACAACAATCTAATCAACAACAACCAGTTCAAACTCAACAAGCACCACAAACTGAGCAAACTCAACAACCACAACAAGCATCAACAAGTAACAACAACACAGCTTCAAGTGGTTCTTCAGTACACGTAAATGGTCATTTACAACAAATTGCTCAACGTGAATCAGGTGGCGATATTCACGCTATCAATCCAAGCTCAGGCGCAGCTGGTAAATATCAATTCTTACAATCTACATGGGATTCAGTAGCACCTGCTCAATATAAAGGTGTATCACCAGCGCAAGCACCTGAACACGTTCAAGATGCTGCAGCTGTAAAACTTTACAACACTGCTGGCCCATCACAATGGGTAACTGCATAAATTAATATTTACTGAGATGTTTCGATTAATGAAACATCTCAGTTTTTTTAATTGAAAAATAATATACTGTTTGATAATGTAAAATTAATAAAATAAAACTACTAGGGGAGCCAAAAACTATGGCTGAGATGATTTTTTCAGACCCTTATAACCTGATTTGGTTAGTACCAACGTAGGAAAGTAGTTATGTAATTTTACATACCTTCTATTGAGGATGACTACATTTCTGCGTTGATACGTTGAAATGTAGTTTTTTTAATTTAAGGAGGAATTATAATGAGCTTTTCAACTGAGTTAAAAGAAGCAGCACAACCTATTATTGAACAAATTTATAAAGATGGATTTATTCAAGATTTATTAAAAGGTCAATTATCTAAACAAGCAGTTCGTCAATATCTACGTGCAGATGCTTCATATCTAAAAGAATTTACTAATTTATATGCACTATTAATTCCTAAAGCGCCTACTATGACAGATGTAAAATTTTTAGTAGAACAAATTGAATTTATGTTAGATGGTGAAGTAGAAGCGCATGAAATTTTAGCAGATTATATAAATGAACCGTACGTAGAAATCGTTCGCGAAAAAGTATGGCCACCAAGTGGAGATCATTACATCAAACATATGTATTATCATGCTTATGCTCATGAAAATGCGGCATATACAATCGCAGCAATGGCGCCATGTCCATATGTGTATGAAGTAATCGCAAAAATGGCTTTAGAAGATCAAAATTTAAATAGAGATGTCATTACTGCTCGATGGTTCGATTTTTATAGTACTGAAATGCGTCCTTTAATTGAAGTATTTGATCGTATGTTAGATGAACTAACTGAAAATTGTACTGATCAAGAGAAACATGAGATTAAAGAAAGTTTCTTGCAAAGTACTATCCATGAACGTAATTTCTTTAATATGGCTTACATAAACGAACAATGGGACTTTGGAGGGAAAGAACATGAATAAACCAAAAATTGCATTAACAATCGCAGGTACCGACCCATCAGGCGGTGCTGGAGTAATGGCAGATTTAAAATCATTTCACGCTTGTGGTGTCTATGGCATGGCTGCTATCACGAGTATTGTGGCTCAAAACACTAAAGGTGTTCAACACATTCATAATTTAGAAACAAGTTGGGTTAAAGAACAACTTGATAGTGTATTTGATGATGAATTACCACATGCAATTAAAACAGGTATGATTGCTACGCATGAGACAATGGAACTTGTACAAGAATATTTAAAACAACATTCTGATATTCCATACGTGATAGACCCTGTTATGTTAGCTAAAAGTGGTGATTCATTAATGGATGATGCTACTAAAAAACATTTACAAAGCACGTTATTGCCATTAGCTGACGTTGTCACACCTAATATTCCTGAAGCAGAAGAAATTACTGGTCTAAAAATTGATACTGAAGAAAGTATTCGTAAAGCAGGGCACATCTTTATTAATGAAATTGGTAGTAAGGGTGTAGTAATTAAAGGTGGACATTCAGCTGATTTAAATAACGCTAAAGACTTCTTATTGACTAAAGACGACGTTTATACATTTGAAAATAAACGCTTTGATACACCACATACGCACGGTACTGGTTGTACATTTTCAGCAGTAATAACTGCAGAACTTGCTAAAGGTAAATCAATTTATGAAGCGGTTAAAAAGGCTAAGGAATTTATTTCACTAAGTATTGAATATACACCTGAAATTGGTCAAGGTCGTGGTCCAGTGAACCACTTTGCTTATATGAAGAAAGTAGGATTAGATGATGAATAATTTAGAGAAATTAAGAAATGAAAATCCATTAGTTGTTTGTTATACCAACGATGTCGTAAAAAACTTTACTGCTAATGGTCTATTGAGTATTGGCGCAAGCCCAGCAATGAGTGAAGCACCTGAAGAGGCTGAAGAGTTTTATAAAGTGGCAGGTGCATTATTAATAAATATTGGTACATTAACTAAAGCTAATGAAGAAGATATTCTAGAAATTGGGAAAATCGCTAACCAACAAGGTACGCCAATTGTATTTGATCCAGTAGCAGTTGGAGCTTCAACTTATCGTAAACAATTTTGTCAAAAATTCTTATCTGAAGTTGAAGTGGCAGTAATTAAAGGAAACGCTTCAGAAATTTTAACGTTAGTTGATGCGAATACAACAATGAAAGGTACAGATGGAGACGCAAATCTAGATTCTATTACTATCGCTAAGAAAGCATATGAGAAGCTAAACACAGCGATTGTATTAACCGGCAAAGAAGATATCATTGTCCAAGATAATAAAGTTGTACAGTTATCAAATGGGTCACCGCTTTTAGCGAAGATAACTGGAGCAGGATGCTTATTGGGTGGTTTAGTAGCAAGTTTCTTATTCCGAGAAACACATCCTTCACTACAAGTTCTTGAAGAAGCAGTAAGTTTCTATAATATTGCTGCAGAAATTGCTGAAAAGGATGAACAAGTTAAAGGGCCAGGCACATTTTTACCTCATTTATTAGATGAAATGTATCAATTAGAGTATTCAACTTATGAACAACACGTTAAACGTTTAGAGGTGAAATAAATGTTTAAAGCTAGTGATTTAAATGTTTACTTTATATGTGGAACACAAGATGTGCCAGAAGATAATGATATTCAAACGATTTTAAAAGAGGCACTTGAAGCGGGAATTACTTTATTCCAATTTCGTGAAAAGGGGCCAAATGCACTAATAGGTGAAGATAAAGTCAAATTAGCACAACAATTACACGCATTATGTCGTGAATATAACGTGCCATTTTTAGTTAATGATGATGTTGATCTAGCAGAACAAATTGACGCTGATGGCATACATGTCGGTCAAGATGATGCTAAAGTTGCTACATTTGCTCAACGCTTTAATAAAAAGATTATTGGTTTAAGCGTAGGGGATGAGGAAGAATACAACCATTCAGATTTAACTCATGTAGATTATATTGGTGTAGGTCCTATGTATGCTACACCTTCTAAAGTAGATGCTAGTGAGCCTGTAGGACCAGAAATGATTAAAACATTAAAAGAGCTAAATCCATCGTTACCTATGGTGGCTATCGGTGGTATTACTGAAGATAACGTGGGTGAAATCGCAGAAGCAGGCGCAGATGGTATCTCTGTTATTTCGGCAATTGCACGAAGTCATAATATTGACAAGACTGTTACCAAATTTAAGAGTTATTTCAAATAAATATTAGTTTTTTTCTTTTTTTGTTTTCTAGTACACTCTGATTATGATAAAATAAGCCCTATGTGAATATATCAATAGAGGTGTAAAAATGAAGAAGAAAGCGTTACTACCTTTGTTATTAGGGGTAATGGTCTTTTTAGCTGGATGTGATTATTCTAAATCTAGTAATAGAGATGGATTTTTCTATAACACATTCGTAGAACCAATGTCTAAAGTGTTACATTGGTTAGGCCATTCAGTATTTAATGATGATTATGGTATTGCCATCATCGTGTTAGTATTAATTATCCGTATTATCTTATTACCTTTCATGCTTTCAAACTACAAAAATAGTCATATGATGCGTGAAAAAATGAAAGTTGCTAAACCTGAAGTAGATGGCGTACAAGAAAAAGTTAAACGTGCGCGTACTCAAGAAGAAAAAATGGCAGCTAACCAAGAAATGATGGAAGTTTATAAAAAATATGATATCAATCCTATGAAGAGTGCTTTAGGCTGTTTACCTGTACTAATTCAAATGCCAGTCGTAATGGGATTATACTTTGTATTGAGATATCGTATTGGAGGCGGAATTGCCGAACATCCTCACTTCTTATGGTTTAACTTAATACATCCTGATATTTGGATTACGATTATTGCCGGTATTTTATACTTTATCCAAGCATGGGTTTCAAGTAAACAAATGCCACAAGAACAACGTCAAATGACGTACATGATGATGATTATTTCACCAATTATGATTATTTGGATTTCATTAAGTTCAGCTTCAGCATTAGGTTTATACTGGTCAGTCAGTGCGGCGTTCTTAATTGTCCAAACGTTCTTTGCGAACATGCATTATGAAAAGGTAGCAAAAAGAGAAGTTGCGCCAATGATTGAGAAATTTGAACAAAAAAATGACTCAAACAAAAAAGGCAAAAATACTCAAGTTGTTTCTAAAAACAACAAAAAGAAAAAATAAATATACTAGCATTTAATCAAAAGAGGTTGAACAAAAATATTGTTCAACCTCTTTTTAGATGTTATTAATTTGAAATATGCCATTCACTATAAAACTGATTTAAAAATTGTTCCATAAAATCATGACGTTGTTGTGCAAGTTCTCTACCAGTAGCAGTATGCATTAAATTTTTTAACTTTAATAATTTATCATAAAAATGACGAATTGCTGATGGAGGTAGCGAAGGGATTGTTTCTATTGCTGGTGCATTATCTATTGGAGATTCTGTCCACATTGGCTCATCGAAATGACCAGCAAATTGAAATGCTCTTGCAATACCTATTGCACCAATGGCATCTAAGCGATCAGCATCACGAACGATCTGACCTTCAATAGATAATTCAATATTATTATTTTTACCATTGCGGTAACTTAAGTTTTGAATGATATATAGAATGTTATTTTGAGTATTCTCATCTAATTCCAGTGTGTTCAAAAATTCTAACAACTGTTGAACCGCTTCATCTTTATTAGTTAATTTATCATCTATAACATCATGTAGAAGAGCAGCTAATGTAATCGTTAATTCATCACCTTGTTGTTCTTGTTCTCTGATACGTTGGGCAAGTAGTGTTACTCTTTCTACATGAGCAATATCATGACCTGAATAGTCATCCTTATGAAAGTTCTGCATATATTTTCGGGCTAGGGTAACTGTTTGATGATAATCCATAATTGACCTCTTTTCAAAAATAATAAAATAAGAGGCTAGGAAACCTAAGCCTCTAAAATATAAATACTAAAGTATTGGAGAAAGTAATTGAGAAATACCTTCTTTAAACTTAATCCAAGTACTTCGTTTAGCATAAAGCTCTTTAGTTAAGCGATAAGACACTTTCATATCTTGGATAAACGCTTCTTTTAATTGACGTGCTACTTCATCATCGTAAACAAAAGCATTAACTTCAAAGTTTAAAACGAAACTACGATTATCCATATTTGCAGTTCCTACTGAAGCTATTTCATCATCAATAATGAGCGTCTTAGAATGTAAGAAACCATTATCATATTGATAAATCTTAACGCCCGCATCTAATAAAGAAGCTGCATTCTTTAATGTAGCCCAATAGACAAATGGGTGGTCGGGCATACTAGGAATCATTAAATTAACTTCTACGCCACCTAACGCTGCAATCTTAATTGCGTCAAGGAAAGCTTGGTCAGGAATGAAATAAGGAGATTGAATATAAATGGATTCTCTAGCAGATGAAATCATTTTTAGATATCCATATTTAATTTGTTCCCAATCTTCATCAGGGCCACTTGATGCAATTTGCACCCCAATAGAGCCACCTGAATCCACATCAGGGAAATAACGATCCTCATATTCAATAGAGTCACGACTTGATTGTGAATTCCAATCTAAAATAAATCTTAACTCAAGCGCGTTGACTGAGTCACCTTCAAGACGTAAATGTGTGTCTCTCCAATATCCAAATTTCTTATCTTTCCCAAGATATTCGTCACCTACGTTAAATCCACCGACGTATCCAATTTTACCGTCAATAATCACGATTTTTCTGTGATTACGGTTGTTCATTCGTAAATTGATTAAAGGCAACTTAGAAGGGAAGAAAGATTCCACATGCGCACCCTTTGCTCTAAAATGTTTGATATCTTTCTTACGTAATGTTCGAGATCCCATATCATCGTACAACATTTTAACTTCAAGGCCTTCGTCAAGTTTAGCTTCAAGCGCAGAAAGTACACGACGACCTAAACCATCACTTTTAAAAATATAGTACTGAATATGTATATAATCTTTGGCATTTTTAATATCATCAATTAGTGCATCGAATTTGTCATGTCCATCTGTAAAAATTTTAACGTGATTATCTGTCGTTAAGAATGCTGCATTATTAAATAATAGCATGCGCACCATTTCTTTAAACTTAACAATTTGATGATTACCTTTTGAAAAATCAGCTTTTTCTAAAGCGTCGATTTGTTCATCAACAATCATTGCTAATCCTTTGCGGTCTTCTTTATCCAATTTGAAAATTTGTTTTTTTTGAATTTGACGTCCTAATAATAAGTATAATATGAAGCCGATAATTGGCAGAAATACTAAAACTAGAAGCCATGCCCAGATAGAACCAGCAGTACGGCGTTCCATAAAGATGATAATGAACGCGAAAATTAAGTTTAAAAGAAAGGCAGAAATTAAAATTATATTAATAATAAAAGTTGAATGTGCAAAAGCCATTGAAAAAAGTTCTAACATTATGTGCCTCCCTTTATAATTTCTATTCTTGTAAAAAGTATAAGTTTTTTATTACTTTTCTTAATAAGTATTGTATCATGCAGAATTCAAAATGACACAATCAATTTTAAGGTATATAAGTTAATGCATTTGACGAAAAGTATCGTTAAACTATACGATATTATAGAATAAAAGAAAGGGTGAACGACCTTGTCGAGTGAAATGCATGCACACCATTCTGAACAGATGAAATTGAATTTAAAATCAAGACTCAACCGCATCGAAGGGCAAGTGAGAGCAATCAATCGCATGATTGAAGGCGATGTATATTGTGATGATGTGCTGACTCAAATAAGAGCTACAAGATCAGCACTTAATAGTGTTGCGACGAAATTGTTAGATTATCATATGAAAAGTTGTATTATGGATAAAGTTAACAACGGCGCGCAAGAAGAAGCAATGGAAGAATTATTAGTGACTTTTCAAAAGTTAATGAAAGATTAGGAGAATTAAAATGGCTAAAAGTACTATAAATATTGAGGAATTAGAAACAAATGAACAAGCTTCTCAATTACACCATCGCTTATCTCAAATGATTGGTGTGAAAGAAGTTGAAGTAAGTGCAAAACATAAATCTGTAATAATTGAATATGAAACACCTACAAATTTAAATACTATTGAAAAAGAAATTTATGATGATGGATTTAAAGTGTTAAATTAATTTACGAATTTCTTAATAAAAAATTAAAAATTATTTTTAAAATTGTATGGTAAACTTAATTTAATTGGGGTAGTATAACCTTGAAAGTCAAAAAACGAGGTGATTACCAATGAGTAAATCGGATAAGATACAAAATGTAGTCAAATTATTATCATCTTTAGGTGTGAATATTAAAAAAACAAAATCTCGTTTAGACATCATCAACACTTTGCCTACATCATCACAAGTACGACACGAACTAAAATAGTTTAAACTAAAAGACGCTTAATCATAAAATGACATGATTAAGCGTCTTTAATTTTTATATTATTTATTAGGCAAGGTTTGACGTTGATGATAGTGAATAGAAAGTACGATACCTATACCTACCATTAAACTCCATAATGAACTCCCACCATAACTTATAAATGGAAGTGGAATACCTGTAATCGGTAAAAGTTGAATGGTCATACCAATATTTTGAAGAATATGGAAGACAAGCAATGAGATATAGCCAACGATAAAAATTTTACTGAATGGTGATTCCACTTTAGTAGCTAGTCTTATAAGATGGAAGATTAAAGCTAAAAAGATGAGCAATAAGACAACTGCGCCCAGGAATCCCATTTCCTCTCCGATAACAGAGAAAATAAAGTCTGTATGATTCTCTGGTATATAAACTTCACCGTGATTATATCCTTTACCAAATAATTGTCCAGAACCAATCGCTTTTAATGATTCTGTTAAGTGATAGCCATCTCCATTACTATATGAATATGGATCTAACCACGAATTAATACGACCCATTTGATACATTTTAACGCCTAATAAACTTTCAATTAAGCTAGGTTTATAAATAATAGCTAAAATAATGCTACCACCAATTACTGCTGCAGCAATTAGCATTGGAGCAAGTAAACGCCAAGTGATACCACTTACTAACATAATCCCTAAGATAATGGCACAGATGACTAATGTAGTACCTAAGTCATTTTGTAATAAAATTAATGCCATAGGTAAGATAGAGACACCAATAATTTTTAGGATTAACATTAGATCAGTTTGAAGTGACTTATTAAAAGTAAAACGATTATGATTTGCTACAGTCTTAGCAAGCGCAAGTATTAATATTACTTTCATAAACTCAGATGGTTGAATACTTACTGGACCAAAGGAATACCAACTTTTAGCGCCGTTAATAATTGGCGTAAAAGAAGATTCAGGAAGGATTAATAATCCTACGAGTAAGATACATAAAAAGATATATAATATGTATGTGTTATTTTTAATTTTTTTAGGTGAAAACAACATGATGATTAAAGCAATGATAGCGCCTAATATGTAGTAAATAATTTGGCGAATGCTAAAATTGGCACTATATTGGCCGCCACCCATAGCTGAACTAATAGTTATAACGCTTATAATAGCTAAGATAGTCAATAATGCTATGAGTACCCAGTCGATTTTTCGTAGCCAATGTTTTGGAGGCTGTTGACGGGATGAATATTTCATAAAAAACTCCTTAAAAACTGTAATATCACGATTCTTAATATATATCGATTTTACATGACTTTATGTGAATTTGCTAGAGAATAACTAGGGAGTTAACTAATTTGAATTTTCTAAAACCAAATATAAAGTAATGAAAATCAGCAAAAAAGAAGTCGGTATTTTACTTGTTGAGAAATGCAAAAATAGCACATACTGTGATAATATTGATTTTTAGGAAGAACTAAATAAACTACATAAAAATAATAAATGTTTAATCTAAAACTTAAAATCAGTGATTAATCATATTATAATATGATGAAAGAGACTAAGGCATTAACAATTTATATATTAAGAAACTTTGAATTTTTGAGAAATTAAAATTCTTGAGAATAAAAGTATTATTTAAATTTATAACGCTTTTGTTCTAATCTTTCTCAATGGAGGAAATTGAATATGGTAAAAGAAAATATTTGTATCGTATATGGTGGTAAAAGTGCTGAACATGATGTTTCGATTTTAACTGCGCAAAATGTATTAAATGCGATAGATAAAGATAAATATTTAGTAGATATTATTTATATCACTAATGATGGACAATGGAAGAAAAAAGATAATATAGTTGAAAAAATTGAATCGGTAGAAGAGCTTCATTTATCAGATGTAGATGCTGGAGAAATCACATTATTACTAAAAGAAAGTAGTAATGGCAACGACTATGACGCTGTATTCCCATTATTACATGGTCCTAACGGTGAAGATGGTACAATCCAAGGTTTATTCGAAGTGCTTGACTTACCTTATGTAGGAAATGGTGTATTAGCCGCTTCAAGTTCTATGGATAAATTAGTAATGAAACAATTATTTGAACATCGCGGTTTACCTCAATTACCTTACATTAGCTTCTTAAGAAGTGAGTATGAAAAATATCAAGGTAATATTATCAAACTTGTTAATGATAAACTTACATATCCTGTCTTCGTTAAACCAGCTAACCTTGGTTCAAGTGTAGGTATTAGTAAATGTAATAATGAAGAAGAGTTAAAAGCAGGTATTGCTGAAGCATTCCAATTTGACCGTAAATTAGTCATTGAACAAGGTATCAATGCACGTGAAGTTGAAGTAGCCGTTTTAGGTAACGATTATCCAGAAACAACATGGCCTGGAGAAGTGATTAAAGATGTCGCTTTCTATGACTATAAATCTAAATATAAAGATGGCAAAATTTCATTACAGATTCCTGCAGAATTAGATGAAGAAGTTCAAACAACTTTACGAAATATGGCACTTGAAGCTTTCAAAGCTACAGATTGCTCTGGTCTAGTGCGTGCAGATTTCTTTGTTACTGAAGATAATCAAATTTTCATCAATGAAACAAATGCAATGCCAGGTTTCACAGCATTTAGTATGTATCCAAGTCTTTGGGAGAATATGGGCTTATCTTACTCAGACTTAATCACTAAATTAATCGACTTAGCTAAAGAGCGTTACGAAGATAAAAAGAAAAATAAATACACAATCGATTAAGAGAGGAATTCACTTATGATAGAAGTTTCATTAAAAGATATTCAAAACTGGATACCTTGTGATATTGATGACCAATATTTAAATCAAACTATCAAAGGTGTCACAATCGATTCACGTGCGATTAAAGAAGATATGCTATTTATCCCATTTAAAGGAGAGAACGTTGACGGCCATCGTTTTGTTGCACAAGCGTTGCAAGATGGTGCCGGAGCTTCTTTTTATGAAAAAGGGCATGACATTGACGCCAACATTAGTGGACCAATTATTTGGGTGGAAGATACATTAACTGCGTTACAACAATTAGCGAAAGCTTATTTGAAACATGTTAATCCTAAAGTTATCGGGGTTACAGGATCAAATGGTAAAACAACTACGAAAGATATGATTGAAAGTGTGTTGCATACTGAATTTAAAGTTAAAAAGACACAAGGTAATTATAATAACGAAATTGGTTTACCATTAACTATCTTAGAATTAGATAAAGATACAGAAATTTCAATTCTAGAGATGGGTATGTCAGGATTCCACGAAATCGAATTGTTATCTACGATAGCAGAGCCAGATATCGCTGTGATTACCAATATTGGAGAATCACATATGCAAGATTTAGGATCACGCGAAGGTATTGCTCAAGCTAAATCAGAAATCACGATTGGCTTAAAAGAAGGCGGTACATTTATCTATGACGGTGATGAACCACTGTTAGCGCCTCATGTTGAGAAAGTTAAAAATGCAAAATTAATTAGTATCGGCTTAAATTCGGATAATGTATTAGTGTGCGAAGTGAAAAATAGCAAAAATGATGGTATCGCATTTGATATTAATGGAGATGAACATTACGAACTACCTATTCTAGGTATCCATAATATGAAGAATGCTGCAATCGCCATTGCAATAGGGCATGAACTTGGATTAAATTACGAAACGATTCAACGTAATATTAATAACGTTCAACTTACTGGTATGCGTATGGAACGTCACGTGACAGATAATGATATCACAGTAATTAATGACGCTTACAATGCGAGCCCTACAAGTATGAAAGCTGCCATTGATACATTGAGTAATATGGATGGACGTAAAATCTTAGTGCTTGCTGATTCATTAGAATTAGGTGAGAATAGCCAACGTATGCATGAAGAGGTTGGTGCGCACCTTAAAGATAAAGGTATTCATACTTTACTTACTTACGGCACAGATGCCCAATATATTAGTGACGTAGGTGGGCAGTTTGTTGAAAATGTGGCACACTTCTCAAACAAAGATGAATTGACAACGTATTTAAAATCTCATTTAGTTTCTCAAGACAAAGTCTTAGTTAAAGGCTCAAGAGGAAATAAACTTGAAGAAGTTGTAAATCAAATTATTTAATCAACTCTATATATTTATAAATTAACTTGCAAGCCATTGTGTATGTTTAAATCGCACAATGGTTTGTTTTTTTATGCCCTTTTCCCAAAAGAGAAGCTAAATAATGTAAACGCTATTATATAGTAATTAGCTGGATATTGGAGAAAAGTAAGAAATTGCTTTATTGCGATATATATTTTTAGGTGGTACTATATAGAAGTTGACGTAATAAGAGGACCTTATATACACAGACGTATATTGATAAAAAAGTTAGTTTAAAGGAGAATTATATTGCAAAATTTTAAAGAATTAGGGATTTCGGATAAAACGGTAGAAACCCTTGAAGCAATGGGGTTTAAGGAACCTACACCGATTCAAAAAGAAAGTATCCCTTACACATTAGAAGGAAGAGACATCCTTGGACAAGCTCAAACTGGTACAGGTAAAACAGGCGCTTTCGGGATTCCTTTAATTGAAAAAGTAGTTGGTAAATCAGGCGTGCAAGCTTTGATCTTAGCACCAACTAGAGAATTAGCTATGCAAGTAGCAGAACAGTTACGCGAATTCAGTCGTGGACAAAATGTACAGGTCGTTACAGTATTTGGTGGTATGCCAATCGATAGACAAATTAAAGCATTAAAACGCGGACCACAAATCGTAGTAGGTACGCCTGGTCGTGTCATTGACCATTTAAATCGTCGTACACTTAAAACAAATGATATTCATACATTAATCTTAGATGAAGCGGATGAAATGATGAACATGGGCTTCATTGATGATATGAGATTTATTATGGATAAAATTCCAGCTGAGCAACGTCAAACTATGTTATTCTCAGCTACTATGCCTAAAGCAATCCAAACTTTAGTACAACAATTTATGAAATCTCCGCAAATTGTTAAGACAATGAATAATGAAATGTCTGATCCACAAATTGATGAATACTACACAATCGTAAAAGAACTTGAGAAATTCGATACTTTTACAAACTTCTTAGATGTTCACCAACCTGAATTAGCAATTGTCTTCGGTAGAACAAAACGCCGTGTTGATGAGTTAACAAGTGCTTTATTATCTAAAGGTTATAAAGCTGAAGGTTTACACGGAGATATCACTCAAGCAAAACGTTTAGAAGTATTAAAGAAATTTAAAAATGATCAAATTGATATTTTAGTTGCGACAGATGTAGCTGCACGTGGACTTGATATTTCAGGCGTAAGTCACGTATATAACTTCGATATTCCTCAAGATACTGAAAGTTATACGCACAGAATTGGCCGTACGGGTCGTGCAGGTAAAGAAGGTATTGCCGTTACATTTGTTAACCCAATTGAAATGGATTATATTCGCCAAATTGAAGAAGTAAATGGTAGAAGAATGAATGCTTTAAGACCTCCTCATCGTAAAGAAGTACTTAAAGCACGTGAAGAAGATATCAAAGATAAAGTTAAAAACTGGATGTCACGTGAAAGTGAAGCGCGTCTAAAACGTATTTCAAGTGAATTATTAGATGAATATGATAGCACTGAATTAGTTGCATCATTATTACAGGAATTAGTTGAAGCAAATGATGAAGTTGAAGTTCAATTAACTTTCGAAAAGCCTTTAGCACGTAAAAGCCGTCAAGGTAAAGGAAATAATTCACGCCGTGGTGGTAAACGTAATAATAAATTCGATAATAAAAATAAACGTTCAAAAGGTAACTTCAATAAGAAAAAAGGCAAAAAATCAGATCGTCGTGATAGACAAGATAAAGGTAAATCATCTATGAAAGCTCGTACGTTCGCAGACTTACAAAAATAGAATTTAAAGATAAGCTTAAACACCTCAATGAGTTGAGGTGTTTTTTTGTATAGTTAGAGTAGATATATTGAAGCTATCATGTTTAATTAAATCAGTATGCTATAATTAAGAAAAAATACAAAGGAGTTTATGATGCAATTAGAAGATTCATTTCATAAAAGCCCTAAAAATGCATACGCTTTTCATTGGATATCAAGCAGTATTACATTCTTAATCGAGTTAGTTATAGTAGGTGCTTTGTATTCAATGTGGAACTATTTTAATTGGTATCATTTTATTTTCTACATTTTAATCTTCTTACTCATTTTGAGTTGTCTTCGTCTAGTTATACAACCGTATGCACGTTATCGTTTCCGTTTTTATAGCGTTGATACTAAAAATGTAGAAGTTAAGTCTACATTTATCATTAAGCATCATCAGATGACTAAAATTGAAAGATTACAATATCTTCAAATCAAAACCAATCCACTGTTAAAAGCTTTTCACCTTAATACTGTCGTGTTTGTAACAGCAGGACACGAAGTAAAATTACCATTGATGTCTGACTTACAAGCAGACCGTTTATCACAACATATTCTAGAAACATTGAGAGGTGCAGATTCTGATGTATAATCCTCAAAAATTGCATCCTATTTCATATGTAGAAGGCTTAATTAAAGTTATTAAACAAAATATTTTTCCATTTATTATATTTGTAGTGTTTAATAGTTGGAACTTTGATTTTACAAATATAAGAAATTACATTAGCCCAGCTATATTTTTACTTATCTTTCTAGTTACTTTTATTCATCATTTTTTAGAAGTATATGTAACACGATATTGGATAGAAGATGAGCATTTTATAGTGACATCTGGATGGATAAACAAGAAGCGTAAAGAATTAAATATTAGCAGAATTCAGTCACTAGATACTACTCAAGGATTAATTAATCAAATAGTGGGTGGCGTGAGTTTACAAATCAAAACCCCAAGTGATGGAGTAGAGTTAGCTTCTATTTCAAAAAAACAGAGTGACTTAATTGAACAAACTATTCGCGAACATCAATTGCAATTAAATGAAGAGCAGAAGGAAGAAGTTATAACAAGTGAACAAAATGAAGTTGATGAACAGCTTATTCAAAACACTGATAATAGTGCTTCTAGCACAATTCAAAGCGAGTCTACCATTTATAAAATGTCATGGCGTTCATTATTGCTTATGGCTATGACGAGTGGTGCTATTGGGGTAGCTTTAGCAACTGTGTCACCTATACTAGGGGCATTTCAACACATGATACCATGGGATAAATGGACATCTAACCTTTGGCACTGGATTAATTCAGTATTTTTTATTGTACTGTTTATAGTTGGAGTGGTGTTATTAGTTAGTTATATCATAGGAACATTAATTACAATCGTTCGTTATTATAATTACACGGTTACGCAACAAGACAGTCAACTTAAAATCAGTTATGGGTTATTAAATGTAAAAAATATTACTGTGCCTACAGATAGATTACAAGCTGTTCTTGAAAAGCAATCTTATATTAGAAAAATGTTCGGTTATACATCAATACACTTTATTATTACCAGTGATTTAGATATTACTTCAGATGAAGATGCTAGTGATAATGGTAAAATTATGATCTTACCGTTTATTAAACAAAAAGAGGCATATCAAATTATAAAATCACTTGTTCCAGAAATGCAGTTTAATGATATAAAAAGCGATATGCCATGGCGTGGTTATCATAGACATTTTTTAATTCCAAGCATAGTTTTAATGATAGGAGCAGGCATTGGGATTTATTTCTGGAGCGCTTGGAGCTTTATGATTGCTATTTTAATTATTGGCATCATGGCATTGGAGGCTTATATTTATATTCATGCTGCAGGATTAAATTTTAAAAATAACGAAATTGCACTTCGTGAAGTAAATACATTTAGTTTCAATACATATCATTTTAAAACGGATAAGATTATTGGCATGGAAACTAAACAACATCCATTCCTTGAGAGAGCACATTTAAGAAATATTAGTTTTCTAATTGCTAAAGGATCAGTATTTGAAGATATAAATTTAAAATTTGTAGATGACAATAAAGTAAATCAATATGTAAATGGCTATTTACGAGGTGAGTACAATGAATGAATATAAATATATGCATGAGCATGGCCCTAAAGTTATGCGAATAGCCGCGTTGATTACATTTTTCGTGTTTTTACTAATAATAAGTGTTGTAACTTATGTAGATATTGCTTATATGCATTTGATGCGTCCGCTTTGGACAATAGTATTAGCAATGAGTGTTTTAATATTATTTGTCATATATTTTATATTTGTGGGACCATTTTTAAAATATAAAAACTTTCGTTACTATTATAAAGATAACGAAATTTACATAAGAAGAGGTATTATCTTTATTCAAACGACCATCATCCCATTCTATAGAATACAAAATATTGATATTGAAGAAGGGTACTTCATGAGGAAATATAGCTTAGCCAGCCTACATTTATCAACTGCTGGTGGAAATGCTGAAATTGAATTAATTAATAAAGAAGAAGCTTCAAAATTAAAAGAAATTCTTCAGCTAAAAAAAGCTAATGAAAATGAAGAAGTCGAAGAATTGGATGAGGAAATATAAAAAGTGAAGTGAGGATTTGAAATGATTTATGGCCTGGGTGTCGATTTAATTGAAATAGATCGCATTGAAAAAGTCTATCAAAAACAACAAAATAAGTTAGTTGAACGTATATTGACGACTCAAGAGCAAGAAAAATTTAATTCATTTAAAAATGAAAAAAGAAAAATAGAATTTTTAGCAGGCCGTTTTGCTACAAAAGAAGCATTTAGCAAAGCGCTTGGCACAGGATTAGGTAAAACTGTAGCCTTCAATGATATTAACTGTTATAACGATGAAAAAGGAAAACCATGTATCGAATATCCTGACTTTATCGTGCATGTTTCTATTACACATACTGAAAATTATGCAATGAGCCAAGTTATATTAGAAAAGCAAGATTAACAGTACTATAATGAATAGTACAAATTAAGTTATATAGATTTAAATAATCAAATTTTATTGAGGAATAATTCTAAAGTGTTGAGGAGGACTTCTTATGTCAGACAAATTTTATAGAGCAACCTATTTAAACGTAGATTTAGACGCTATTCAAGAAAATTATCATACTATTTCTGAAATGCATCCGAATAAAACGGTGATACCGGTCGTAAAAGCAAATAGCTATGGATTAGGTAGCGTTAAAATCGCTCAATTCTTAATGCAGCAAGGTGCTAATTTCTTTGCAGTGGCAACATTAGATGAGGCGATTGAATTGCGCATGCATGGTGTTAATGCTCAAATATTAATCTTAGGCGTTATTCCTTTAGAAGATATTAATAAAGCGATTCAACACCGTGTTGCTCTGACAGTTCCATCTAAAAAATGGTTAATAAGTGCGATGCATTCAATCAATGAGGATAATCAAAAACGTTTATGGTTACATGTAAAATTAGATACAGGCATGGGAAGATTAGGAATTAAAACTCAAGAAGAATATCAAGATGTTATAGATACTATAGAATCATCTGAAAATCTAGTGTTCGAAGGTGTGTATACTCATTTTGCTAATGCGGATGAACCAGGAGATTCAATGGATGAACAATACGCTTCATTTGAAAAGTTGGTTAACAACGCACCTAAACCTAAGTATATTCACGCACAAAATTCAGCGGGTTCACTACTTAGAAACTGTGAATTATGTAATGCACTACGACTAGGTATATCGCTTTATGGTTATTACCCATCAGATTACGTGAAAAATATTGTTCAAACTAAGCTAAAACCTAGTGCTAAATTAACTACTGAAGTTGTGCAAACAAAATATTTAAATCCAGGTGAATCAGTAAGCTACGGTAGTACATATACTGCCACAGAAAATATTAAAATAGCTATCTTACCAATCGGATATGCTGATGGATATTTAAGAGCAATGCAAGGTACAACCGTAAATATTAATAATCACCAATGTGAAATTATTGGTAGAGTATGTATGGATCAAACGATAGTTAAAGTGCCAGAAGATGTTCAAGAAGGAGATAAAGTGGTTTTACTAGATAACCAATTTGATACACCTCAATCTGTCGAAGCTTTAGCAAATAAGCAAAATACGATAAGTTATGAAGTCTTATGTAATTTTGGAAGACGTGTACCTCGCATATATTATATAAATAATCAGAAATATGTAATAAATGAATTATTAAAATAGTATAGTCACTAGATATAAAATTTGTTATTATAAAATTAAATAAAGGTTTACAATGCCTTATTTGGTATCCGATGGAGGTTCATAGTATGTTAACTTTTAATCAGAATAGAAGCCACAGTCTTGAACAATCTTTAAAAGAAGGCTACTCACAAATGGCCGATTTAAACCTCTCCCTAGCAACAGAAGCTTTTCCTTTAGAATGTGAAGCTTGTGATTGCAACGAATCGTACATCATTTCGAATTATAAAAGTGAATGATTAAAAGAGGCGATGTATATTTAGCTGATTTGTCACCAGTACAGGGATCTGAACAAGGGGGAGTAAGACCTGTAGTCATCATTCAAAATGACACTGGTAATAAATATAGTCCTACCGTAATTGTCGCTGCTATTACGGGGAGGATTAATAAAGCCAAAATACCAACACATGTAGAAATTGAGAAACAAAAATATCGATTGGATAGAGATTCAGTCATTCTACTTGAACAAATTCGTACTTTAGATAAAAAAAGGTTAAAAGAAAAATTAACTTATTTATCTGAGGAAAAAATGAAAGAAGTAGATGAAGCGCTAGATATTAGTTTAGGGTTACATGAGGTTCGACCTCAAAAAACTTGAGTTTTTTTATGCATATACCAAGTATATATTTAACAAATAATTAAAGAAAAAAGCATTAGCATAATGATTAATTGATTTTTTTCAAAATTGCAATTATAGGTTATCATTACCTACAAAATAGTACATTCAAATCGATACTATTAAATTGATGACTTAAGTTGTTGACTTTAGGTAATTCCTAAAGTCTTTTTTAAATAGTAGTATTTTTTTGGAATATATTAAATAATTCATTAATAAAATTTGTGAATAAATACTATTAATAATAACGACATTTAAATTTAAGTTATGCAACTATGAAGTAAGGAGGCAGATTCGTGGAAGAATTTAAAAAACACTATAAACAACTTATAGATGAAAGCTTGGTTACAAAAGATAAAAAACGATTTTTAGAAAAGTGTCACGATTTTACGGATGAAGTAATCAAAAAAGATATTCTGCCTGAAGATGTAGTTAAAATACATAAATCGTATGTTTCTTCTTTGCAACTCGAAGAATCTCAATTACTTGAAACACTTGATATCTTACAAGAGGTAGTTAAAGGGTTTGGGTATAGCTATAGAGATTACCAAAAATTAGTTGATAAAATGCAATTCCACGATAAAGAAATTGATTTAGCCTCTAGACTTCAACAAACAATGTTGAAAACAGATATTCCTCAATTCGATAGCATTCAAATTGGCGTTATTTCAGTAGCAGCACAAAAAGTAAGTGGAGATTATTTCAATTTAATTGATCATAGAGATGGGACGATGAGCTTTGCAGTAGCTGACGTTATTGGAAAAGGAATTCCTGCGGCTTTAGCCATGAGTATGATTAAATTCGGAATGGACTCATACGGACACTCACAATTACCAAGCGATGGACTTAAAAGATTAAATCGAGTAGTTGAAAAGAACGTAAATCAAAATATGTTCGTTACTATGTTTTATGGTTTATATGAAGAAATGAATCATCTACTTTATTGTAGTTCAGCTGGGCATGAACCTGGGTATGTCTATCGTGCCGAAACTGAAACATTTGAAGAAATTGATGTAAGAGGACGTGTTTTAGGCGTTAGTCAACATACGCGTTATAGTCAACAAGAGATTCAAATATGTCTCGATGATCTTGTTATTATATTTACAGATGGTGTTACAGAAGCACGTAATTCCGATGGAGAATTTATTACGAAAGAAACGTTGCTCAATTTAATCCGTAAATATAAACATATGCACCCGCAAGATATTGTACAAATCTTGTATGAAGCGATACTAAAAGTGCAAAATCCTAATAAACGTGATGATATGACAATTCTAATTATAAAAAGAGTAAATTAGATATTAAATTTTTTGGTTATATTATAATAGTAATGGGTATACTTAGTAGAGTATACATATTTGTAAAGATAAAGAGTAGGAGTGTCAAACTATGAACCTTAATATAGAGTCGATAACACATGATGAATATTATGAAGTTATCGTAGCAGGAGAATTAGACGTTTATACAGTGCCAGAACTTGAAGAGGTGCTAGTTCCAATGCGTCAAGAAGGTACACATGATATTCATGTTAATTTAACTAATGTAAGTTATATGGATTCAACAGGTTTAGGTTTATTTGTAGGAACATTAAAAGCGTTAAATCAAAATGGTAAGGAATTATATATCTTTGGAGCTTCAGATAGAATTAATAGATTATTTGATATCACTGGCTTAAAAGACTTAATGCACGTTAATGAAGGAACGGAGGTAGATTAACTTGCCTAAAAATGATTATATTGAAATGAAACTACCTGCCTCTGCAGAATATGTTAGTTTAATTCGCTTAACATTATCAGGTGTATTTTCAAGAGCCGGAGCTTCATATGATGATATTGAAGACTCAAAAATTGCAGTAAGTGAAGCGGTTACGAATGCAGTTAAACATGCATACAAAAATGATGAAACTAATGGTATGATTAATATATGTTTTGAAGTATTTGATGATAAAATTAAAATCATCATTTCTGATCAAGGTGAAAGTTTTGATTACGAAACTACTAAGTCTCAATTAGGGCCTTATACCGAAAATGAAAATATAGACTTTTTACGTGAAGGCGGTTTAGGATTATTCTTAATCGAATCGTTGATGGACGAAGTAAAAGTTTTCAAAGAATCTGGTGTGACTATCAGCATGATTAAGTATATAAAAAAAGAGCAGGTGCCAAATAATGACGAAAGAGTCGAAATCAGTTAATGATGTATCACCTGAACAAATTAACCAATGGATTAAAGAACACCAAGAAAACGCAAATACAAATGCTCAAGATAGACTTGTAACACATTATCGCAAGTTAATTGAGTCTTTAGCTTATAAATATTCAAAAGGACAATCACATCACGAAGATTTAGTTCAAGTTGGTATGGTTGGTTTAATAGGTGCTATTAACAGATTTGATTTATCTTTTGATCGCAAATTTGAAGCATTCTTAGTACCAACTGTTATTGGTGAGATAAAAAGGTATTTAAGAGATAAAACTTGGAGCGTCCATGTTCCACGTAGAATTAAAGAAATTGGGCCAAGAATTAAAAAAGTGAGTGATGAACTTACAAATGAACTTGAACGTTCTCCCTCAATTTCTGAAATCGCTCAACGTCTAGAAGTTTCTGAAGAAGAAGTTCTAGAGGCTATGGAAATGGGCCAAAGTTATAATGCATTAAGTGTAGATCATTCTATAGAAGCAGATAAAGATGGATCGACTGTAACGCTATTGGATATTATGGGTCAACAAGATGATAATTACGATTTAACTGAAAAACGTATGATTCTTGAACGTATTTTACCAATTTTATCTGATAGAGAACGAGAAATTATTCAATGCACATTTATTGAAGGATTAAGCCAAAAAGAAACTGGCGAGCGTATTGGTCTAAGCCAAATGCACGTTTCAAGGTTACAGCGAACGGCAATTAAAAAATTACAACAAGCTGCTAAACAATAACTAAATATTAATATTATAAAAGACTATCAGACATCTATCTTGATAGTCTTTTAATTATGGTGTTAGTGAAAGAGTAATTGTTGAATGTAGTTTAAATAAAATGATTTATTATTATATGCTAAAATTGAAAATGAAATTTTGAAAAAGTGTGGTTATATAATGGATAAAAATTTAATTGATGAAATAGTAGCAAAATATCAATTTTCAGAGAAACAAGTTAAAGCAGTCTTAAATCTATTAGAAGAAAATAATACAGTTCCCTTCATTGCCAGATATAGAAAAGAGGCTACTGGTGGACTAGATGAAGTACAAATAAAGCAAATTTCTGATGAATATCAATATGTTGCAAATTTACAAAAAAGAAAAGAAGAAGTTATTCATAATATTGAGCAACAAGGTCTATTAACAGATGAGCTTAAACAAGACATTTTAAAGCAAACTAAATTGCAAAGGGTAGAAGATTTATATAGACCTTATAAACAGAAAAAGAAAACAAGAGCAACAGAAGCAAAACGTAAAGGTCTTGAACCTCTTGCTCAATGGATTCTTGAAGGAAAAGGCTCTGATATCGAACAACAAGCCATGCAATACTTAACCGACGAAGTTGAAAAAATCCAAGATGCAATAGCAGGCGCGCAAGATATTATTGCCGAACATATTTCAGATAACCCTAAGTATCGAAATCGAATTTTAAAAGATGTCTATCATCAAGGGCAAATTACTACTGCTAAAAAGAAAAAAGCTGAAGACGAAAAAGAAACGTATGCCATGTACTATGATTACTCTGAACCAATCAAGCGTGTAGCTAATCATAGGGTTTTAGCCATGAACCGTGGTGAAAAAGAGAAAGTATTATCAGTAAAAATTGAATTTGATACGGCTCATATAGAAACTTTTATTGAAAAAAATGAAGTTAAATCTGCAAATTCTCAATTGCAATACATTAAAGAAGCCATTCAAGATAGTTTGAAACGTTTAATTATGCCTTCAATAGAACGTGAAATACGAGGAGACTTAACTGCAAAAGCTGAAAATCATGCAATTGAAGTTTTTAGCGAAAATTTAAAGAATTTATTATTACAACCTCCTATGAAAGGAAAACAAATTTTAGGCGTTGACCCGGCTTTCAGAACTGGATGCAAACTTGCAGTTATCAATCCATTTGGAACATTTGTGGCTAAAAGTGTTATCTATCCACATCCTCCAAAAGCTAAAGTTCAAGAAGCTGAAAATGAATTAACACGCATCATTAAAGAGAATAATGTAGAATTAATTGCAATTGGTAATGGAACAGCAAGTCGTGAAACAGAACAATTTGTAGCAAATGTTATCCAAAAATATAAATTAGATGCACAGTTTATTATAGTAAATGAAGCGGGTGCTTCTGTTTATTCTGCTTCTGAAATTGCTAGATCAGAGTTTCCTGATTTCCAAGTAGAAGAGAGAAGTGCTGTTTCAATAGGTAGACGTGTGCAAGACCCATTAAGTGAATTAGTTAAAATAGATCCTAAATCCATTGGGGTAGGCCAATATCAACATGATGTGAATCAAAAAGAATTAGAAAACGCATTAACATTTGTTGTTGAAACGGCGGTTAACCAAGTTGGCGTAGATGTTAATACTGCTTCTAAATCATTACTTCAATATGTTTCTGGCTTATCAGGTACTATAGCTCAAAATATTATTGATTATCGTGAAGAAAATGGGGCTATTAAACATAATAAAGAAATTAGTAAAGTTAAACGATTAGGTGCTAAGACATTTGAACAAAGTATTGGTTTCTTAAGAATAGTAAATGGTACGGAGCCTTTGGATAATACATCAATTCATCCAGAAAGCTACGCAGCAACATATAGCTTATTAGAAAGTATGAATTTGTCTATATCAGATTTAGGTTCTGAAAAGTTAAAACAAGAACTAGCTAATATCAATATAGAAAATACTGCTACTAAACTAGAATTAGGAATTCCAACATTAGAAGATATTATTCAATCATTAATGGCACCAAACCGTGATCCACGTGATGAATATGAAACACCAATTTTAAAATCCGATGTGCTATCAATTGAAGATTTAACAGAGGGTATGAAATTAAGCGGTACTGTTAGAAATGTAGTAGACTTTGGAGCGTTTGTAGATATAGGTGTAAAACAAGATGGCTTAGTCCATGTTTCAAAACTATCTAAGAAGTTTGTTAAGAATCCTATGGACATTGTAAGCGTAGGAGATATAGTTGATGTGTGGATATTAAATATTGATAAAAATAAAGACAAAGTTGCATTAACTATGATTAATCCTAATGAATAATAATGAATTACAACAATTAGTTGAGACAATCTCTCTTGAAAATTTTAATATGAAATTTAACCATGATGCCTACTTTAATAAAAGATTAAGAACTACAGGCGGTAGGTATTTATTAGCATCTCATAATATCGAAATTAATCCTAAACAATATATAAATTATGGACGAGATGCACTTATTGACATTATTAAACATGAATTATGTCATTACCATTTACATTTATTAGGTAAGGGATATCAACATCGAGATGAGGATTTTAAAAAACTAAGTAAAAAAGTTGAAGCACCTCGTTATTGCAAAGCACTAGAAAGCTATGAACAACGTGCAAATTATATTTACTGGTGTACGTCTTGTAAAAAAGAATATTTAAGAATTAAAAAAGTAAATATTAGCAAGATGAGATGTGGCAAATGCAGGGGGAAATTAAAACTAAAGAAACTTCTAAAAAAGTAAATGTTATATCATTAATTGAAGATCAAAAGATAATGATTGGAAAATAATCGAATAGCAAGGAAAGCACTTTATCATTAGTAACAGTTGTAGATAAAGTGCTTTTTAAATTTTTATGAGATAAGTATTGACTTTAATGTAATAGGCGTGTATTATATATATCGTTGCTTTAATAAAAGCGCTAAACATTAAAAGTTAGTAAATTTGTTTAAATTAATATTAAAAAAGTATTGACTTTTGATTACAAAAGATTTACAATAAATATTGTTCTCGATAATTAATAAATATTAATTATGCGTTTTGCCAGCGGTCGTGGCGGAATGGCAGACGCGCTAGGTTGAGGGCCTAGTGGGAGAAATCCCGTGGAGGTTCAAGTCCTCTCGGCCGCACCAAATAATAAATTAAATATGCGGGTGTAGTTTAATGGCAAAACCTCAGCCTTCCAAGCTGATGTTGTGGGTTCGATTCCCATCACCCGCTCCATTAAAATGAAAAATGAACATTGAAAACTGAATGACAATATGTCAACGTTAATTCCAATAAATGTAACTATAAGTTACAACACTATTTAGTTTTATGAGCTAATCAAACATCATAAATTTTTTATGGAGAGTTTGATCCTGGCTCAGGATGAACGCTGGCGGCGTGCCTAATACATGCAAGTCGAGCGAACAGACGAGGAGCTTG
>NZ_SRPJ01000007.1 GCF_004785665.1 Staphylococcus pragensis | reverse complement strand
GCATTACCTTTCTTTTTTATTTGGTGTGGTAGCTAATAATTATAGAGGTAATTGCGCTATTTTTGTATTCAAAACATAAAAATTGGACTGATGATTTTTAGTCATCAGTCCAATTTATTATAGAGCCATTTATAATAGTCTTTTTTATGCTTTTTCTTCCAAATTCGATACGAAATAGGAGCATATTCTTGAACCCGACGGTAGACCGTTGAATGATGAATCTTTACATCACGTTCTCTTAATTTTCAAATATATCACGATAACTAAGTGCATATCTTATACAGTAGCCAACAGCTACAGTTATGACGTCCTTGTTAAATTGTTTATATCTGAAATAGTTTGTAGAGAACGCTTCTTTTTTATTAAACTTATACTATAAAATTAACTTTGCAACAGAATCCCTTATTACTAAGTTTTATATACTATTGCCTAAGTAATACTAATAAACTAAAAAGAATCTTATTTAGCGGCTTTACGTTTAGCTAATTTTTCTTTTAATTTTCTATCTTGTTCTTCTTTGCGTCGTTTACGCTCTTCGTTACGTTTACGTAGTCGCTCTTCTTCTTCGGGATCACGTGGTTTTTTCAGTTGTGCTGTCACCTTTTCCATTAATTCATCTTCAGTGAGTGCAGCAAGTGGGCGGTTGTTTACGAATGCGAATGTTTTACGACGTCCTGGGCCACAATAGGATTGGCAACCTATTTCAATTTCTGCTTCAGGATCTAATTTTTCTAATTTTTTCTTTAATGTTTTTATATTTACTGCCTGGCATTCATCGCAGATTAGGAATTTATTTTTCATTTTCCACCCACCTTTCTATTTTTATTATTATATATATTTTGCCTCTATGAGTTATCGACTAATTTAACTCTAATTATTTTACTCTTTTTATTGAAAAATTCAAGCACTGGTTTAAAAGTCCTACATTTTCCCAATAAAAAAAGCAAGACACTAATTTCTTAATCGAATTATGTCTTACTTATTTCTCTATTCTTCTATTGGCCGTGATAAATTCTAAATTTAAGTGGTTTAATACCTTTAGCTTCCCATTCATTATAAATGCGCTGTTTATCAATACGGTTATCTATAATTGTAATACCGCAGTCGCCTCCACCAGCGCCAGAAGTTTTCGCGGCGCCACCAAAACGCTCTCCAATATCACACAGTAATTTTAAATTCTCTGTTTCAATATCTACCGTTGCTTCATTATCCATTTGTTGAATAATGCTGCGGTTTTGACGAATCATCTTTTGTACGCCTTTAATATTATTTGTTTTAAATGCATAAATTAAGTTCTCAACACATGTATGCGATTGATCTAAAAATTCCCCATAAAAAATAGGGTCCGATTTAAGACGTTTCACTTCACTTACTAAATGAGGTGAAGATGCAGGTGAACCCGTCCAGCCTATCAATACTTCCATATTCTCAGGCGCTTGAAGTGGCTCAATATGAAGACCAGGCCAGTTCTTCTCTAAAACATCTGTAACAGATGTTTCTTCCATTTGTTGTTTCACCCATTCATGATCAAAGGTACTATACGCTAACCAGCCACTATATACACTTACAGCGATATCTCCACATGAACTTAAACTTTGAAGTCGCATGTTTGCAATAACAGCTAATTTATAAATATATAAATTAGATAATTGCATCTCATAAAATTCATTTAACACTTTAACGACAGAAACTAATACTGCAGCACTTGAACCTAAACCATACTTCTGACCTGAAGCATCATCTAGATTACTATCAATCGTCAAGTGGAAATGTTTTAAGTGGATATTACAACTTCTAGCATACTGTTCAAAAACTTCAATTGCCGTTACTACATATTTTAATTGGTTTGCGGCATGCGCATCAGATATTTCAATTTTATCTTCATTGCGATAAAACGTTACTGGTTCGTAATGTAACGTTTTAGAATGAATGGTACCTGATACTTCATTTGAAGCCTCAATAGTAGCCGTAACAAATCGGTCCACAGCAATTAAGACAGACTTATAGCCTGGCTCAGTTACTGCATATTCACCTGCTACATATAGTTTCCCGGGTGCTTTCACCTGAATCATTATATCTCTTCCTTACTTAATTATTTCGACGCCTGAATGTGTAATGTCGCTTGTGATGATTTGCGCTTGGTCAAATGTTTCTAAAAATTTATCTACAATTGCTTGTTTATTTTTCTTTTCAATTAATACTTTTACGTTAGGGCCTGCGTCCATTGTGAAGTAACAAGGTAAGCCTGCTTCTCTACATTCATGTACAATACGCATCGCTTCATAGCTTTCTGGTACTAGATATGTAAATGGAGGTTGCGCACCTAAATTCGTTGCGTGCATACGTAAGCCATTTGCTTCAATAACTTCACCCATACGTTTGAAGTCTTTCTGTGCAATCGCATCTTTTGTTTCTTTTAAGTCTTCGTCAACACGATCTAACCAATATTGGTAGAAACGAGAGGTATCACGTGTTAATGACATCCCTGAGCGACTTGAAACTTTTTTAGATTTATTATTAATAACAACAAAAATCATGGCTAGGTCGTCTTCCCAACCATTTGCATCAATACTATGAGCATATGATGTAGCATCGTCATGCCCTTTTTCCCATTCAGCGAAACCGCCGAAAATACTACGTGAAGCTGAACCAGAGCCACGACGCGCTAAACGTGATAAATCTTTATCAGATAAACCTAATTGTAGTGCCTCATTACAAGCACCCGCTAAAGCAGCATAAGCACTAGCTGAAGACGCTAAGCCTGCAGCTGTTGGTACGAAATTCTCACTTTCAATTAAAGCATATGTTGTGATACCTGCTTCTTTACGAATCATATCCATATAACGTTGAATCTTTGCGCTTTCTTTCGCATCGACTTCTTCTCCGTTAAGAATTAACTGATCCTGAGATAATGTTTCGTCAAAAGTTACTTGTGTTTCCGTATAAAAACGGTCTAACGTCACCGATAAACTATTATTCATTGGAATGATTAATGCTTCATCCGCTTTACCCCAATATTTAATCAGTGCTATATTCGTGTGTGCGCGTGCTTTACCACTTTGTTTCAATGGTTTATCCTCCTAACTTTTCAATCCACGTATGTTGTGCGCCAGCTTTCTCGGCTGCTGAAACAATCGCTTTCGCCGTATTTAACTCTCTAGCTAAAATCAGCATACTGCCTCCACGACCGCCACCTGTCAATTTACCTGCTACAGAGCCATGTTGTTCACCTAATTTCAACAACATTTCAATTTTATCGTGACTCACTGTGAGCGTACGTAAATCCGATTGACATGCGTTAAATACTTCTGCTAATTGATCAAAGCTATGTTGTTCAATCGCTTCACTTGCTGAATAAACTAAGCTTCCGATATGTTCAACGACTTTCATGTATTCGTCATCGTTATCACATAAACGATGAACATCTTCTACCGCTTGCTTTGTAGAGCCTTTAATTCCTGTATCAATCACTACCATATAGCCATCTAAATCTAAAGACTTTAAGATTTCAACTTCGCCTTTTTGATACCAAACCGGTTGATTCGTTACGATCGTTTTCGTATCAATTCCGCTTGGTTTACCATGCGCAATACGTTCTGCCCAATCCGCATGTTCCAATAATTCTTTATCTGTTAACGGTAAGCCTAAGTAATCATAACTTGCTCTGATGAATGCCACTGCTACGGCAGCACTTGAACCCAATCCTCTTGAAGGTGGTAAATTAGCTTGAATTTTAACTAACAACGGTTCTTCAACTTTTTTATTTTCAACAAAATGTCCAATTAATGATTTCAAATGTTCTGGCGCATCATATAATGGGCCGTCGTACACATCACTTTGAATCGCTGAATAGTTACCTTTTTCTAAACTTTCAATAAGCACTTTGACTTTGCCTGAAGTAAATGGGATTGCAATTGCTGGTTGTCCGAAAGTGACCGCATGCTCCCCGATTAATATGATCTTCCCGTTAGACTCCCCATAGCCACGTTGTACCATGATATCTCACCTTTAATATTCTTTCTGAAAATTATTTCGAGGCACGCATACGCATTTATATGACATATAACCTCAATGATGATAACGTACTCTTACGTTTTTTAAATTACTGTCAATCTATTTTCTGTTTTATAACAATTGTGTTTTATGCTGGTATAGTAAGTTCAAATATCTAAAATAAATTTAATAATAATTTATGTTATAAAACTCATATCAATAATTAGTATAAAACTTTGTCAAAATTAGTTCAAAACTTAAAAATATTTATACCCTAAAATCAAAATTATTAACATCGTTACAACCCTTGTTGTATGTTAAACAATGTTTTTAATTACCTTAGGGTTATCCATTGGAATATGATGATAATTTTCATCCAATTTGAAAACACGCAATGACAGTATTTTTTAGTTTCCAAATAAAATATTCCAATTTAACTTAAATTAGTCCACCTAAATTATATTACTATAAAAATAAGTAGGAATATAGCACTTTATAATAATTACAATGCATTATTCTACTTATTTTAACTTTTTCCTCCATTAAAAAAGAGGTCTTTTATTACTTCAAAAGTAATAAAAACCTCTTCTTAATATTCATTCAATTAACGCTTACTTCTTATCCATTGAACGTGTCATTTTTTCGTTACGCTCAATCATTTTATCAAAATAACCTTCGTAACGTGTCCATTCATCATGAGTAATCTCATCCATATTGAGATTACCACCTAAATCTTTAATAGCATGTAGTAATTGGAACATCACATCTTGAACTTTAATTTCACGTCCAAGTAATGTTTCTAATGACGCCATACATTCAGGTTGAATATCTGGATATTTAAACTTAGTCGTTTCACCTTTAAGAGCACGTTCATAAAAGACACGCATCATTTCAGCACGTTCAGAACCAGAACCTTCAACACAAAGGTAGATTTGAACGGCAATACCACCACGTACACGGCGTTGTGAAATACCTGCAAATTTCTTGCCATCAATGCTTAAGTCGAACTTCCCTGGACAATACGAATGTTCAATTTCTTTCGTATCTATATCAATATCTTCATTTTCAAACATTTTACAAATCAATAAATACATCACAGTGAATGCTTCATCAATTGTCGTTTCAGTTTGACCTTTAAAGATAAGAGAAATATTTAAAACACCTTGATCGAGCACTACGCCAAGGCCTCCAGAGTTTCTAACTATCGCATTATAACCGATTTCATCCGTTAAATATTGAATACCATCTTTAAGAAATGGCAAGCGGGAATCATGAATACCTAAGATGACGGTATGTTGATGAATCCAAGTTCTCACAACATTGCAAGATAGATCTTTACCTACGCTTTCTGAAAACGTGTCATCAAATGCAAATGACTGCATTGACGCTAAACCAGAAGTATGGTCTACATAGCGCCAATCAATGTCATTAAAATATTTGCTTGCTAAATCCATTATTGTAATGTTTGAGCAGCAGTGATGATTGATAAGTTATAAACGTCTTCAGTTGAGCAACCACGAGATAAGTCGTTAACAGGTGAATTTAAACCTTGTAATACAGGACCAACTGCGTCGAATCCGCCTAAACGTTGTGCAATTTTGTATCCAATGTTACCAGCTTCTAAGCTTGGGAATACGAATACGTTTGCATCACCTTGGATTTTAGCGCCTGGTGCTTTTTTCTCAGCAACAGCAGGAACGATAGCAGCGTCGAATTGGAATTCACCATCGATAACTACGTTGTCTAATCCTTCAGATTCAACTTTTTCTTGTGCTAATTTAACTGCGTTAGCAACTTTTTCAACATCGTCAGATTTAGCAGAACCTTTAGTTGAGAAGCTTAACATAGCTACGCGTGGGTCCATACCAAAGCTTTTAGCAGATTTAGCACTTTCAACAGCGATTTCAGCTAAATCAGAAGATTCTAATGTTGGGTTGATTGCGCAATCACCAAATACATATTGTTGGTCATCTTTAATCATAAAGAAGATACCAGAAGTTTTAGATACGCCTGGTTTTGTTTTAATGATTTGTAATGCAGGGCGAACAGTATCACCAGTAGAATGTGCAGCACCACTTACTAAACCTTCAGCATGACCAGCATAAACTAACATTGTACCGAAGTAGTTAACGTTATCTAATAATTCTTTAGCTTGTTCTTCAGTTGCTTTGCCTTTACGACGTTCAACAAAAGATTTAACTAATTCAGGTTTTAATTCGCTTGTAGAAGGATTGATTACTTCGATATCTGAAATATCTAATCCTTTTTCTTCAGCTAATTGTTTTATTTTGTCGTTATCACCTAAAACAATTGGTGTTACGTAGTCAGTTGCTTGTAATTTTGTAGCAGCTGTTAATACACGTTCATCTTCACCTTCAGGTAATACGATTTTGACATTTTTTCCTGAAAGTTTTTCTTGTAATACATCTAATAAACTAGACATAATGCCCTCCTAAATAATTTCATAATAATATTTTGCAACTTAATTATACTGTATTTGTAACGAGATTTCCATTTCACCAATTTGTAATCATTTAGGTATGTTTCACATTTCTCTTTGTGATAAAATTTAACCTGTATTAAATGATAAAACATTATATTAAAGGAGCGATATTTTATGAGTGAAGCAGCCGAAACATTAGATGGTTGGTACAGTCTTCATTTATTTTACGCTGTAGATTGGGCCACTTTCCGATTAGTGCCTGAAGATGAGCGTGAAGCAATGATTAACGAATTTAAATCATTTATTAACGATAAAGCAAGTGCTAGAGATGAACACGCTGGCGATTATGCGTTGTATAACATTACTGGACAAAAAGCTGATATCCTATTATGGTACCTACGTCCAGAAATGAAAGAATTAAATGCAATTGAGAATGAATTAAATAAACTTCGTATTGCTGATTTCTTTATTCAAACTTACTCATATGTATCAGTTATCGAATTAGGTAACTATTTAGCTGGTAAATCTGATGAAGATCCTTACCAAAACCCACATATAAGAGCACGCTTATATCCAGAATTACCTAGAACAGAATACATTTGCTTCTACCCAATGGATAAACGTCGTAATGAAACATATAACTGGTACATGTTACCAATGGAAGAACGTAAAAAATTAATGTATAACCATGGTATGATTGGCCGTCAATATGCTGGTAAAATCAAACAGTTTATCACTGGTTCAGTAGGTTTCGACGATTTCGAATGGGGCGTAACATTATTCGCAGATGATGTCTTACAATTCAAAAAAATCGTTTATGAAATGCGCTTTGATGAAACAACAGCACGCTACGGAGAGTTTGGTGGCTTCTACATCGGCCATATTTTAAAAACAGACGATTTCGACACATTCTTCGCGATTTAATAACGCGAATAAGTTGAAACTAGTCTCTCAGAAAACGACTGCATAACGATTTCAAATATAACTGAATTCAAATGGTTTCTATCTTAAGGTAGAAACCATTTATTATATCGATCATTAATAAAGAAGTTCTTATATAGGCAACCATGCTAAACGATGAAGAAATCTATATTGAAGAATTTGAAGTGCAGTTTGAAGAGACACCTAGTGGAAAAGAAAGTACCGAGTGACTACAGGAATGAGCCTTTCCCTCAAGAAAGCATAGCAACTTAAGTGAGTGAAAACCTATCTTAGAACGCCTTTTAAATGAATATAAACATAACGGCCCGTAAATTTTGCATCTACGGGCCAGCTTCTAAAATCTATATAAAAGTAAGTATGATTTGTTAAAGGAAAGTACACTTCTATCTCAAAGTGTACTTCGTGTAGTATGTTTGGGAGAACTTAATTACTACTTTGAACGTTAACATTATGAAAAATATTGTCGCTACCCAATATTATTCATAAATTGTTAACTAATTATTATTTAACCGAATTGTAATGTTTTGAAACATTATAGAGAAAGTCTGTAAATTATTTTTTAATTAAGTATATTACAACTTTATGTTATTACCGTCTTATTAATTCTTATTAACGAATTGTAATCATTTTATTTTTTAATTTTCATTAACGTAGTAGTCTTTTTAATAAGCTTCAACTATAATTATGATACATAAATATAAATGGTGATGAAATGGAACATATAGATACACATGAAAATGCAAATGAAAAACTAATTAAAGACGTGGTGATGATAGCCGGACGTATATTACTTGAATCTGGCGCTGAAGGTACACGTGTTGAAGATACAATGACGCGTATTGCACGCAAGTTAGGTTACTCTGAAAGTAATAGTTTCGTTACAAATACAGTCATACAATTTACATTACACAACGAATCCTATCCACGAATTTTTAGAATTAATTCCCGCGACACAAATCTGATTAAAATTTCACAGGTTAATGAAATATCACGACAAATCACAAAAGGTAAGATTACACTTGAAGATGCAAAAACGAAGCTCGAACATATTTATGTTGCTAAAAGAGATAGTAGTTTAACGTTCAAAGGTATTGCAGCTGCTATTATCGCTATCAGCTTCCTTTACTTACAAGGGGGACAACTTATCGATGTGATTACTGCATTATTAGCTGGTGGACTAGGCTATCTAGTAGTTGAAATTTTAGACCGACGATTACATGCTCAATTTATACCTGAGTTTGTAGGTTCATTAGTTATTGGTATTATTTCAGTTTTAGGGCACTCTCTAGCCCCTAGTGGTGATTTAGCGACGATTATCATCGCATCAGTCATGCCTATCGTCCCTGGAGTACTTATCACGAATGCCATTCAAGATTTATTCGGTGGTCATATGTTGATGTTTACGACGAAATCGCTTGAAGCACTTGTCACCGCCTTTGGTATCGGTGCAGGTGTAGGTTCAGTGTTAATTTTAGTTTAGGAGTGTACACACATGTTTTGGTTATTAAATTTACTTTTTAGTTATACCGCTTCACTGTTTTTCTGTGTTATATTCGACGCTCCTAGAAGATTATATCTTTCTTGTGGTTTTGTAGGGGCATGTGGCTGGATGGTTTATATCCTTTTCTATCAAGGACTTAGTGTTCATACGATTTATTCTAGTTTCTTTGGTAGTTTTGCTTTAGGTTTGATCAGTCACTATATGGCACGTAAAAAGAGAGAACCCGCAATTATATTCATGGTACCAGGAATTATCCCTCTCGTACCTGGTGGACTCGCTTTTGATGCCACTAAAAATTTAGTATTATTGCAATTCGGTAAAGCGATTAATACGATGCTCGAAGTAACATTAATTGCTGGTGCCATTGCGCTTGGTTTATTATTTGCTGATCAAATTTCTAAAATTGTCGTATCAGGCTTTGTACGTCGACGTAAACGTATTTAATATATAAAAAAGTGCATGATATTGAACATAGCGTTGTTCAATATCATGCACTTTTATTTGCGATTTAACAATGACACATGATTTATTTGTTTGTCTCGTCTATCATATCTTCGACCTCATTTTCAGAGCGGTTTAAAATCAAACGACTTAATTCATCACTATCAATACGTTTCAACTTAGGATAACGTATAACGAAGAAGATTAAGCCAATGATTAACCAACCACCTAATGCGATATATGATGGCATTGAAAGTGAGGCTGGTGAACCTGGCACTAATAATAATAGAAGGAAAATGAATGATACAATAGAACCTAAAATTGCAAATGTCTTGTAAACAGGTCCGTACGTATTACTATTCTTATCATAGCTAAATAATTTAGCAGCAGATAAACATGTAATAAAGTATGCAATTGATACACCAGTTGAAGACATATCTACAATCCAAGTTAATGCTGTACGTCCTAACCAAGGTGCGATAAGCGTTACTGCGACTAAAAAGATAATCGCTACGTAAGGTGTTTTATATTTTGGGTGCAATCTACTAAATGCTTTAGGCATAATTCCAGAACGCCCCATTGAGAATAACAAACGACTTGCACTCATTAAGAAACCATTTAAACCTGTAAAGATTCCCATAATAATCGCAATGGCTAACACGCCTAAACCAATATAGCCAAAGGCCGCTTGTGTTTCAGCACCAGTCGCCCATAAGTTTCCGTTAAGACTTGCATTATTAGTACTTAACCAACCTGTATAAAGAATCATCACTACATACGTCAATGACGCTGCTAATAAACTATAAACGATTAATTTAAACGTCTTATTAGGTGAAAAGTTGAATTCCTCTGCGGTTTGTGGAATGTTATCGAAACCTACATAAGCCCATGGTGCAACAGCGACAATCATAATAATAGAAGTAAACCATCCAGCCTTAGGATTCGCTAATGGTTGTAAATTACTAAAACTAAAATTATGACCAAAGAATGAGCCGAAGAACATTAACAAGACTACAATTACCATTGCTACACAGAAATAATATTGTAGCGATCCTGAAACACTTGCACCACGAATAGCAATAAACATAAACACAAGTAATAAGACCGTTGCAATGATAATTTCAGTAATATAAACATCCCATCCAGCGACCGTATAAAGCTTCCCATTATTCAATAAATTAGGTAATAAAAATTTAACTAATAAACTGAATGCTGTAGCATTTAAAGCAACTACACAGACATATCCAAATGTTAAAAACCAAGATGAGAAGAAACTTACATATCTTCCGAAACTTAAGTAACTAAATGCAAATGCGCCACCTGAGACAGGGAACTTTTCAACTAGCGCACCATAACTTACCGCGATTAAAATCATTAGTAATGCGCCAATAACAAGCCCTATTGATGCAGCAATCGGACCAGATTGTTTAATCCAATCTCTAGGCAAGATAAACGCGCCCCAGCCAATACAAGAACCATAGGCAATCGCCCATACAAATTTTTCAGAGAGATTCTGTTTCAAATCTCCCCTATCTATATTTTGATTTTTTTCTTTCATAAAATAAACTCACCTCAAGTACCCTATATACCCTTGAAGTGAGTGTTCTAATCTACTAATGCTCTATTTAATTGAGTTTAACCTACAAATTTAAATGTAGAGATTATTAACATCAACCAACCTGCAATGAACAGTACCCCACCAATTGGTGTTATAGCACCTAAGATGCGAATTTGTGTTAATGCTAAAATATAAAGTGAACCACTGAAGAAGATAACGCCTAAGAATATAAGCCATCCAGCCCAATTGACATTAATTGAAGTTGTACCGCTGATTACACCAATAATTAATAAGCCAAGGCCGTGATACATTTGGTAATTCACAGCTTTTTCCCATACAGACATATACTTATCCGACAATTTACCTTCCAAGCCATGCGCACCGAATGCCCCAGTCCCTACTGACATCATTGTGCATAAAGCTCCTAAGATTATAAATAGTTTCATCATTTACTTTCAAACTCCTTATTTCTTTTAGAAATCAAATATAGATTCGCCATTACCGATTTCATCATCTGTAACCATTGTATTCGATGGTAAGCTATTATTTTGTGACGATTTCATTGAATTTGGTACCTTGCCACCCATCGCTTCGATTTCAGCTGCTGTAACCGTTGGCTTACTTGATGAAGCAGAATGATTCATTCCAGAGCTAGTCATTGCATTATTATTTGAAAATGAAGGCGCCGATACTGTATCAGTAAAATCATGCGTTTTATTGCGACGTGCACTAGGCACACTCTCAGAATGAGCATACAGTGAAGTCAATGTATGAATCGCGTACATATGCTTTTCAAATTCTTGATTATCGTTCGCTTCATCCGCTTGCACAAGTTCACGTTCTATTAATTGAATAATTTGTTCTTTATTCATCTATTGTTCCTCTCTTTCACACCAGTGAATTGGAGATTTCCCTTTAGATTCTAGAAACTCATTGGCACGTGAGTATGGTTTCGAACCGAAGAAACCACGATGCGCTGACAATGGACTAGGATGTGTAGATTTAATAATATGATGTTTAGACGTATCGATTAATTTTAACTTTTGTTGCGCAGGTTTGCCCCACAGAATAAAGACCACATTTTCTCTATGATCAGAAATCGCTTGAATGATTTCGTCTGTGAATGTTTCCCAACCAATATTTTTATGAGAATGTGCTTCGCCTTGACGTACCGTTAGCACAGTATTTAATAATAATACGCCTTCACGTGCCCAATCTTGTAAATGTGGTGATGTTCTATGACAACCAATATCATCTTCTAACTCTTTATACATATTTCTTAATGATGGCGGAAATTTCGCATTCGGCTGTACAGAGAACGCTAAACCGTGTGCTTGATTAGGTCCATGATAAGGATCTTGCCCTAAAATAACTACCTTTATATCTTCAAATGGCGTTAAATCAAACGCTTGATATATATTCTCTCTATCTGGATAGACGATTTGAGTCGTATACTCTTTTTCTAAAAAATCATGCATTGCTTTAAAATCATGTCTCTGTTTAATATCATGAAATATTTCTGACCATTCCATCGCTTTCACCTCATGCCATATTTTAACATAATGTGCATATCATCAGTTATCAATTTCCTACTATTATATCCCTCAACGCTTGTGCTAGTATGCTTCATAAAAAACATGTTATGATAAGTAATAGATTAGAAAACTGTCGGGAGTGAATCAATATGGCTTTAAAAAAAGTTTTAACTATTGCAGGTTCAGATACTAGTGCGGGAGCTGGTATGCAAGCGGACCTTAAAACATTTCAAGAATTAGATACTTACGGCATGGTAGCCTTAACTGCTGTCGTAACAATGGATAAAGAAACTTGGTCTCATGATGTGACACCTCTTCCAATGGACTTATTTGAGAAACAATTAGAAACAGCTATCTCAGTCGGCCCAGATGCTGTAAAAACGGGTATGTTAGGTACGCAAGAAATCATTAAACGTGCTGGCGAAGCATTCGAAGAGTCAGGCGCAAAATACTTCGTAGTCGATCCAGTTATGGTTTGTAAAGGTGAAGACGAAGTACTTAACCCAGGAAATACTGACGCTATGATTGAACACCTATTACCTAAAGCTACAGTAGTTACACCAAACTTATTTGAAGCTGGTCAACTTTCTGGCTTAGGAAAATTAACTTCAATCGAAGATATGAAAAAAGCAGCTAAAGTCATCTACGACCAAGGTGCACAACATGTCATCATTAAAGGTGGTAAAGCACTAGATCAAGATAAATCTTATGATTTATACTTCGATGGCGACAAATACTATCAATTAACTACAGACATGTTCCAACAAAGTTATAACCATGGTGCTGGATGTACTTTCGCAGCAGCTACTACAGCATACTTAGCAAATGGTAAATCACCTAAAGACGCTGTAGTAAGTGCCAAAGCATTTGTTGCTTCAGCAATTAAAAATGGTTGGAAAATGAACGATTTCGTAGGTCCAGTAGACCACGGTGCATACAACCGTGTTGAACACATTGACGTAGAAGTAACTGAAGTATAAGAAATTTATTTTAACTGTCCACAAAGGCTTTGTGGGCAGTTTTATTGTTTAATTTTATATCTAGAATAGTTCTAAGACAGTTATTCACTCGTTTAAGTTGTTGCGCTTTCCAGGGGTGCTGTCTCAGCCTGTAGTCTTCGACTAGCACTGCTCCCCTAGGAGTCTTCACAACTACACTTCGTAATCTATCTTAGAACTACTTACGTTCATCAATAACTCATCCCTCAGGTGTCACTCAACTACTTTTAATTATCCATTTTAGAACTACTTACCTAAGTATTTTAACTTTCTTACCAACTCGTTTTTGGATTTTAAAACTGAATCAGATTCAGATATTGTCGCACGTAAAATCAACGCCTTATCAGACAAACATCGTTGGGAACCTAAATCAGGTGTCACATTAATTGGCGATGCAGCACATCTAATGGCCCCATCTGGTGAAGGTGCTAACTTAGCCATGTTAGACGCTGCTGAATTAGCAGAGGGCATTGCTAAAAATTATGATAATATTGACGACGTAATTAAAGAATATGAAAGTCGTATGTTCTCAAGAAGTGAAGAAGAACAACAAGAATCACATGAAATCTTAGATATTTGTTTAGGCGAAGATAGTCCAGAGCGATTTGTTAAATTATTTAAAGGTGAACTTTAATTAAATAGTTATAATTACAGTACTCCATTACTATAATGGGGTGCTTTTTTGATGTCTCTAGGCATTAAGTCGTAGATAATTATCCGTTGTTCGTCGTATGAAAAGTTGGTACTTGGGGCTCATGTTTTCAAATAAAAAATACATTACTATATAAAGTGTAGAGAGACAAAGGAGGTAACACACATCATGATCATCTACAAGCAAAATATAGAGAACGGTATCCCAATGTACGAAATCATTACAAAAACCTTCAAGACGATTACGGTAAAATTTGATGAAACGTTTAACAAAAATGAAATCTATAAATTGCTCTCTCTACTAGAAAATGATCTTGATAATATGAAATTAAGTTATTAAGACATTTTCACTACAAATAAAGATGTTTTCCAAATGAGAATTCAAACAGAAGTATATTCCCAAAATTGATTTTTAAGTACTAGGCCCCCTAATATAAAGTAACTTAAAAAGTCATAAATCATTCCTAAACTCACCTTATGAATTATAGCGTCAATGTTAGCCAAAGATGTCCCCCTTTGAAAGCTTAGAGAGTAACTTTAAGCCCAGCTAACATCGACGCTATTTTTGTTTATATTTATGCTTAAACTATTTTAAAATGCAAAGAGAGGATAACGTAATTTATGAACTTATGTACTTATCACTTCAGTAAGTAGTTCTAAGATAGATAACAAAACGTAGTTGTGAAGACTCCTATGTTGATTATTAATGAACATAAGTGCCATGCACTTATGTAAGAAATTCTAAAGATGGACAACGAGTGACGTTGTGTGACGCCCGAAGGAACAGTACAAGTTGAAGACCTTAGAAATCCTCACAGATTTATCTGTGAGGCATTTCTGGCTGAAACTGTACCCTGGGCAAGCATCACAACAGAACGAGTAAATGTTCATCTAGGAATTTCTTTTCATTTTTCCTAAATAAAAAAACGCATTGATGAGGTTACTCTCATCAATGCGTTTAAATATCTATTATGCATTTCTATTTTTCTTTTCTTTAATCCACCATAATGCTTTTTTAGGATGTTCTTCAAAGTAATGAAGATCTTTCTTGTTATCAACATTAGGGTAAGAACCTTTGAGCGATTTACCTGCAGTACTTGTATGAAATATAGCAATCACGATAAAGCCAATTAAACTGATTGCAGTTAAGTAGTAAGCTGGTGCATAAATATTACCAGTTGATTCTACTAACCAAGAGTTAACTAATGGTGTTGTACCACCAAATAATGATACAGACACGTTAAATGTTACCGCTAATGTACGATATCTAATGTGTGTGAAGAACATTGTTGGTAAAGAACCAGGCATTGTTGCTTCGTATGTTGATAAGAAGAAACCTAAAATAAATACACCTACGATAATAAGTGGTAATGCTTTAGTGTTTAATAAACTAAATGCCACAATACTTAATAAAGTAAGACCACCTGTACCGATTAAGAATACTTTCTTCTCACCAACTTTATCTGCCATTTTACCAAAGAATAACGCTAAAGGAATCATAATTGCCATAACACAAGTAATTAAAACACTTGTCGTTGTTTGATCAATCTTAACAATTTGACCTAAGTATGTTGGTAAATAAGCTGTAACTGTATAGTTTGTTACGTTAAAGAATACTACCGCTACGAAACATACTAAGATGTCTTTGAAGTGGTAGCGTAAAATTGTAAAGAATCCAATATTATCACGAGCTGGTGTTTGAACATCATTCTCATAAACTGGAGATTCTTCAAGTTTACGACGTAAATAAAGACCAAATAATCCAAGGAATAAACCTAAAATAAATGGAATTCTCCAACCCCAAGCTTGCATTTGTGCATCACTTAAGAAGAAACTTAATAATGCAATCATAATTGAGGCTGCAATGTAACCAGACAATGTTCCTATTTCAAGTCCACTACCTAAACTGTTACGTCGTTTATCTGGTGAAATTTCTGCAATATATGTCATAGCACCTGCATATTCCCCACCAGTAGAGAAACCTTGTAAGACCCTAGCGAGTAACAAGAGTGCGGGTGCCCATAAGCCGATCATGTCGTAGTTCGGTAAGATACCGATTGTCAATGTTGATAAGGCCATTAAAATAATTGTCGTTGTTAATACAACTTTACGTCCATATTTATCCCCGATAATACCAAATACTATGCCGCCAATTGGTCTAAGTAAGAACGCAATGGCTAATGCAGCAAATGTAAATATTTGTTGTATTTGAGGGTTCTGAACTGGTGAAAAGAAATTCGCTCCGATATAAGCTGTCGTATAAGCGTACACACCAAAGTCAAACCACTCCATGGCATTACCAATACCCGTGGCGAACACTGTTTTTTTCGCCGTCTGAGCATCGACCATGTTAATTTTATCTTTTTTAAAGTTCATGACCTGTAACACTCCTTCTATTTATGTTACATAATTATACAGAACTAATGCATGTTGTCAAATTTATTAAAATTAATTTAAATTAAAAAATACAATTTTATTCAATTGACAGAATTTAACAATAATTAAACGAATACGCTTACACATTAAATTTTAAAATAAAAAAAGTTATAATTAAGAATTAATTTTTTTATCAATTCATAATTATAACTAGTTTTACCCCGTTTTCTTCAGAACTAACCACAATTTCATTTTCCGACTTCACACAAACCTCTACAACCTCATTAATAACAATAGTTTGAAGGTATTTAACTTTATAACTATGCCACTCAATCTCATATTCATTCATTAAATAATCTACGACGAGTTGTCCGGGAACGATAGTATTGTGAAGTGGATTTTGGTCATTAACAATTGCCAAATATTGATCGACTTGTGATTGACTAAACTTCATTCACACCCTCTCCTCAATGAACGTTTGTTCGATAATCATACAAGTATTGTTATTTTTATTTATTTTTAATTCAAAAATATATTGGTCAAATCGCTTTACCTTAGTAGTGCGTTTATGCGTTAAATATACACAATATTGCATGTTGCATTCCAACTTTTCATACTGAGTTACTCGGGTACGCTTTAATATTATCTTTTTTCTCATAAATGATTGAAAGAGATTAAATTCTGGCCAAAGTTTCGCACACATTAACGGTGGCACAGTGCCATCATAAACACGCCCTATCACATCACAATAACGTCGCACATCTTCTTCGCGAAATGATACATAACGGGCTTCACTGGTGCCACTTTTCAAAGAGAATTGCATTACCCATACCTCCCCCAATACCCATCGTTGCTATGCCTAATCGCCACGCTGGTAAATTGAACAAACGCGCTACTAACGCTGCACCACTAGCACCATAAGGATGACCTGATGCAATTGCGCCGCCCCATTGATTCACGCGTGCCACATCTAGATGTAACTCATTTATGGAAGCTAGCACTTGCGAGCTAAACGCCTCATTTAATTCCACTGCGTCTATATCCTCAATTTGCAACGCCTGTCGTTGTAATAAACGCTTAACCACTGGCACTGGACCGATACCTAATAACGTTGGAGCTACACCTGTTGTCACACCATCTTTAAATAACATACCTTGAGTGAATCCATGTTCTATCGCCAGTTCCTTCTCCATAACAATCACTAGACCCGCACCATCATTCTTCATGCAGCAATTACCCGCCGTCACAGTTCCGCCAGCCAATAGAGGACGCAATCGATTCAAACGTGCCTCCGTCAATGTCGACTTAATACTCTCGTCTTGCTCAAACCATTGCCCTTTCACCTTTAATGGCACAATCTCACGTGATATATCCCCATTCTTAAAGTGCGCAGAGGTAAACTGATGACTTCGAATCGCAAACGCATCTTGTGCCTCTCGCGACACACCATAGTGCTTCGCCACATTCTCAGCAGCTTCAATCATACTTGGATCCTGACCTTCTGGCGCAAACGACGCACGCTCATAAAATTGCGGTAACTGTGTCTCATAAACCGACTGAGGACGCTTAATCTTCCACGGCGCACGACTCGTACTCTCGACCCCGCCAGCCACATACACACGCCCCGCACCACACTGCACCATCCGACACGCATAAATAATGCTTTCAAGACCCGAACCACATTGCCGATCCACCGTTACACCCGGCACCTCATTAGACACCCCCGCTTCCAACAACGCCTTACGCGCTATATTCCCCCCATTTCCCACAACATTCCCTAATATCACATCATCTATTTGCTCCACAATCTCAAGAAATTCATTTTTTATTTTTTGGAAAAGGGGTAACAATAACTGCTCAGGTTCTAAATGCCTTAGCGCCCCACCATACTTACCAAACGGTGTCCTTTTAGCCCACACTATGACCGCTTCTTTCATACTTCTAGCTCCCCCTTTAAATAAAGCTCTCGCAATGTGCCACGCGCCACTTTGCCACTATTGGTAAAAGGCAACGCACTTACTTTCACAAGCTTTGAAGGCACCTCATATCGCGATAATGTTTGTAATAAATAACGTCGTAAACTTAAATAATCAAGTTCGCGGTGCCCCATATAAACAAGCACTGCAATTTCACCAAAGCGTGTATGTGGTTCCCCAATCATCACTGCTTCATCAATGCCATCCAGTTGCTTTACACGTTGTTCTACCGCAGTCGGGTAAATATTTTTACCTCCTATAATAAGTCGTTCGCTTTTGCGACTTACTAAATAGAGATATTGATCTTTTATGTAGGCATAATCACCTGTTTCTATCCAACTTTCTGGTTGAATCACTTTGCGATTTACATAACCAGAAAAGGTCATGTTACTTTTGACATGCAAGAGCCCTATTTGATCTTTATCTTGTTCTTCTAATTGATAAGTTACATTTGGAAACAATTGACCAACTGAGTCTGTAGGTGCCGTTTGATTAAAATTATAACTAATAAAACTCGCTTCAGAAGTACCGAAAAACTCTATAATATTCGCTTGTGAAAATGTAGTAGTGACATCTTGAAATAATTGAGACGAAAGTTTAGCGCCACTACTTAATATAGAGGTAAGCGTCTTCGTTTTATTTGGCATATGTATAAGTTGCGATAACATTGTAGGCACGAGAAACAGCGCTATCGATTTCGATTGTCGTTGAATACATTGCATTAATTGTGACGCCTCAAAATGTCGCTGTCCGATGAACGTTCTTCCTGACCATAAAGCATAAATGCAAGTGTACAATGACAATGAATGTGCCAGTGGACCAGGAGCGATAAAGATAGCTTCATCGTGATGTAAGAGCTTTTCATTTTCAATATATGAAGCAAGCCATGAGGGCTCGTTACGATAATATGCCTTAGGAAGTCCAGTCGTCCCTGATGTAAAACCAATATGTAATAGGTTGTGAATTTGCGCCTGTTCCTCAAAAAATGAATCCTTCAAATTCAGTGACTGTGTTGGAATTAACTGCGCATCATTCTTAGCAATATATTGAATATTGTATGTATTGATGAGTTTATCAATCGTTGACATTGGCCAACTCGCATCTAAAAAACAAGGCACTGCATCTTGCATCAACACAGCAAAATAGTGAATCATATTCGTCATTGGCGACTCGCTTAATAATCCAACTCGCGTAGCAGATAGAAGCCCTTGATAATCACTTAGAGCTTCTTTAATAGCTTCATAGAATTCAGCATAGGTTAACTGCTCATCATCAAATTGTAATGCAATAACGTTTGGTTGCTCTTCTGCATAAATTTGTAAGTTCTTCACAATCTCTAACATGGTTTCAACCTCTTAATGTCAACTAATTTAAGTATAATGTTAACATTTAAATGAAATAAAATCATTTCGCTTTAAGTTATTTTATAACAATTGAGCTAATTAATTTGATTAAGCGATAATATAGTTAAGATATTCATTCTCTAAACCTGATTGACTATGTGAGCCCCATTTCACAGTTATTTAATTAACTTCTTTACACTTTGTCATCTAAATATCATTTAAGAAAAAAATATAAAAAAATACCTCTCTTTTACGAGAGGTATTTTCAGATTAAATTTATTATTTGCTAAAGAATGATTTAAATTCATCTTTTGATATTGATCTCCCATGAACTAATTGATTATCTAATAAGTTGTCTAAAATGATTTTATTAGGTAAAGATGCTAATATCTCAATCAACTTTTCATAATTTTCAATTTTAAATAAATTATTTAAATCTACTACATCATTATTATGACAAGTCTCATTATAACCTAATATTAATAGATTATAGTCAAAAGCTGCATGTACTGAATCTAGTATTTCACTTCCGTGGTTAATATCTAGATATATATCACATTGTTTATAAAGTTCAGTAACTTTACTGCGTCTTACATGTGGATATAAGGAGACATTTTTATAAACACCGAGAGACATTAATTTTTTTGACATCTCTGTTACGGCAACGATATTAAAATGTAAATGAGGATTTTTACTCACAATTTGTTCTATGTTAGGTATATCGTCTGAATTTGTTAAAGTTAAAATTTCATTAGAATATGAATTTTGTTTAATAAAGTCATACACATACCCAACTTTGAATAGATAATTCTTTTCATTGTCATCTAACCAATTATATATACGATTATATTCATTACTATTAGGAATCAAGATATTAGCTGTTCTATTCCCATTATTCAACAAGTATTTCATATTACCAGGTAATTCTTCAGGACTCTCTTGCCAAAAAAGATAATCTTTTCCTTCAATATTTTTTACATGTCTTAGGAGAGCATATGGAAAAGCTAAAGAGTTGATTAAAAAACTATCAAGTTTGATCTTTGACTGCTCTAAATAAAATTCTAAAAAGCGAAGTTTTGAGTTAAAGAAATACTCTTTATCTCTCCATGTTAATATATATGAATTGGTCACAAAGTTTTCACTAATAATGATTTTACCTTTATCATTATAATATTTTTTTACAATATACTTTCCATTATCATCTAGTAAAAGTTGTGCAAATTTATAGCCATATTTATTGTAATAATCAATATATTGAGTTTGTCCTTTTTCATTTAACCACTCAACGTGTTCAACTATACGAGTTCCCCAATTCTTTTTAAATTTGATCTTACCTCGAACTCGTCCCTTATCTCGTATTCTTGCTATTGAGTTGTTACCTTCGATTTCCCACAAATCCGGAACAGGAACTTCATTAAAAAATAAAGGATTTACATTTAAAAGCTCACATTTTGAGAAAAAACTATATGGAGATTGAGTATTTTCAGGTAAAAAACCGTTATCTTCTAAAAGAATAGTTTGATGATTCATTCCAACATTTCGCAAGGTATTTAAAAGTTTAATAGTTTTTTTATCGAGTTTTTCAAATAGATTAATCATATTGCACCTCTTTAATTAATGAATGCCATTTCTCTGCTATATTTTCAAAAAGAAAATTTTCGGCTATTTTATATGATTCTATACTCATTTTTTCAATATTACTTTTGAAAAATTTTACAACGGCATTAGCTAATACGTTTACAATTTCTTGTTCAGTGGCTTCTTCTGTATTAATACTTATACGATAACCATTTTCACCATTTTTAATAAATGTTGGGTTACCATAATCTACTTCAAAACCTATCATTCCTAAGCCCGAGCCAATAGCCTCCATTAGTGTTAAACCAAAACCTTCGCTAGTTGATCCGGAGATAAATAACTGATATTTTCTATAAATATTCTCTAAATTTTGATGACCTTTTAGTGTTATGTATCCTTCAGCATTTTCATCATTAATTATTTTTTGTAACGTTTCTTTTTCACCACCCTCACCATAAATATCAAAGGTAATATCCGTGTTGTATTGATGAGCTTTAATAACTGCTTTTACCAACCAATCTACATGTTTTTCACTGGCTAATCTTGAAGCCGTTATAATCGAAGCTTTTCTTCTTTCATTAGATTTTTTTAATTCCGACAAATTACCAACAGGAATAGTATAGATTTTAGATGGATATTGATAATATTTTTCAAATTGCTTAGCTAACTTTTCATTTTGCTTATCAGTTGCTGTTATAAAGAAATCTATATTTTTAGCATTATTAAAAAGATATTCATAATGATTGTTCCACAAAATATGTTTTTCATTAGTAGTATTTTCATTATAATGTTCAGCATGTATTATTGAACCTATCTTAGCTTCACCCTTATTTTCTAAATATACTTGACCAACATTAGTAGAACGATCAATCAGTAAAATATCCTTTTTAGAAAGATTTAATTTTTTTAAAAAGTAACCAATTAATTCTTCCTTAGAATAAAGAATCTTATCCTTAAACACATACATGTTATTATCTTCATTGATATATTCTTCATAAGCTACTGTACCATTCTCATTATAAAAGACTCTCTGATATGCTTTAGCTTGTCCATCTTTAGGAGCATAATATTCGCTAAAAATCCTTACGTAGGAATAATAGTCTTTTCTAATCAGCTTATTCATAGAAACAAATTCTGCTCTATTTACTACTGAGCTATTTGGATAACGTAGATAGCAAGTTATGTAGTTATCATCATTATTAAAGAATATTCTTTTCACATCTTCATTTACTACTTCTATACGTATATCCTCATAATCTAAATTTTCGATAATGTCATCTAAAGTATAAGTTGTAGGAGCAATTTTTATATCCGTAAAATATTGATATAACCAAATGATTTCATTATCTTTAAACCCCATATTACTTGTATAAGATTGAATGTTTTCTCTACTAATAAAATCAAAAAAATACAAATTTAAAATCTAATTCTAATTTCTCAAAAATATTTCTTCGATATAATTGAGCATACTCTACTCCACTGCTAGCCCAACCTATCCCAAAATTTAAATTATAAATAGTCATTATTTCTCTCCCGTTTTTGATTATGTAACTTCCATATAATTGTATACTAATATTTTAACATTTTTAATAAAACTAGCTAAAGTATATTTTTAAAAACTAATATAAAATATCTTCCAAAAAAGTACTATATCTATTTTTAGTTATAAATAAAACGGTTGATTTTCATATGTAAAATCAACCGTCAGTTATAAATTTCATTTTTAAATAACACTTTTTATAAAACGCACTATAGCAAAAGTTGCGATTACCAACGAAGAAAGAAGCGTCCCAATTTTTATTATTTTGCTTTGTTTTTCAGGTTCGTCAGAATCATCATTTTCCATCATTTCTAACAATTCTCGTTCAATTTCTAAATCTAATGCAGATTTCTTTTTCCCATCATAACCAATGCTATTGTCATCTTCTGTATCGCTATCTGTTTTTAATGAGTGATCAGTACTTTGATTTTTATCTTCTAAGGTCATAAAGTAATACCTCCGATAATCTTTATACATTTATGTATCAAGTATATTACTTTATAAAATAGTGTAAAGTACTTTATTCTATATATTAAAAATTTTATTTATAAGAAAGACTGTTAGTCAAATACTAACAGTCAAAAGACTTTATTCTAAATTAGCATGGTTCTGTTGCATTGTTTCTTCATCTACATTGAACGTATCCATTAATCCAAGTACAACACTGTCTAAGAATAATAAAGATGCTTGTTCAAATAAACTACCTAATGGTTGTTCAGAACCTTCCGCATCATGTTTCGTACCTGCAGGAAGTTCAATTACAGTTTCAGCTAATTCGCCAATAGGAGATTCTGGTTTAGTTGTTAATAATACCACTTTAGCTCCTACTGATCTTGCTTTATCAGCTAATAATCGCAAATGCTCAGTTGAACCTGAACCTGATAAAATAATGAATAAATCATGTTCTTTAATAGATGGCGTTGTAGATTCTCCTACAACAAATGCTTCTTTACCTAATTGATTTAAACGCATAGCAAAGCTATTTGCGATAAACCCTGAACGACCTTTACCAGCTGTGAAAATGCGTTGTGCACCATTCACATCGTTCGCAAATCGGTCGTATTCTTCATCTTGTATATGAGATAAAGTACGCTCTAATTCCTCAAGAATGAGACGATAATTAGTAAATTGAGACATCATTATTTACCTTCAATCGCTTCACGACATTGTTTAGCTGCTTCTACAGGGTCATCTGCATTAGCGATACCGCCACCTACGATAACTAAGTCAGGCTCTTCAGCTACAATATCTTTAATTGTTTCTGGTTTAATACCACCAGCAACAGCAACTTTAGAGTTTTTAATCACTGATTTCACTGTACGTAAGCTTTCTAATGGAGATTGTCCTTCAGCTTGTAAGTCATAACCAGTGTGTACTGCGATATAGTCAGCACCCATTTCATCTAATTCTTTTGCACGTTTTTCTAAATCTTGAACGGCAATCATATCAACTAATAATTGTTTATCATGTTTGTGCGCTTCTTCAACTGCTGCTTTGATTGAAGCATCTTCAGCAACACCTAAGATTGTTACTACGTCAGCACCAAATTTGATTGCTTGGCTAACTTCATAATCTGCTGCGTCCATAATTTTAAGGTCAGCTAATACTTTTGCGTTATTAATATTTTCATTTAAATGTTGAACTGCTGGTAAACCTTCATTGATTACGATTGGTGTACCAATTTCTACGATATCTACATATTCCTCTACTTTTTTAGCTAATTCTGCTGCTTCTTCTTTATTTAATAAATCGATTGCTAATTGTAATTCCAATGCAAACATCCTTTCGTTACTAAAGTATGTCATTTACTTTAGTTCGTGTTTTTTATCTTTCACATTTGGTTATTTACCCATCTAAGATTTTTTTAAACGATAGAATATCTTTCAATGTTCTAATATCACTTTTTTGAAAATAAAGATTGTAATTCGACTTAAATGTGGAATTAATACAATTTTTTCTAAATAAATTGAGCAGAGATATACAATTACTCCTATCTTTTTAGTAAAATAAATAGATAAACACATTGTATGGTTGCAAGGAGTGAAAGTGTTGGAACTCATTAATGCTGAAGAAGTACAACGACTATTAACATCATTTGAAAATAAACCAGTATTCCTACACGTTGAAACGACTAATGGTGCATATGCTAACCATTTCGATCAACGTGTCTTTAATGCGGGGACATTTTTAAGAAATATACAAGTTACCTATGAACATGCGCAACTTAAAGGCGGAGAGAAAGACCCTTATCGCGTTGGTCTAAAGCTACGTGATGGCGGTTGGGTTTATGTTCAAGGACTGACACATTATGAAATCAATGACAACAATGAATTTTTAATTGCAGGATTTAATTACGAAGGACAATTGGCTGCTACACTCGAAATTAGTGAAAAGCCATTTACAATATAGAGGAGGCTTATTCATGAAAGATGAAAGACATGTATTAGTGATTTTTCCACATCCTGATGATGAGACCTTCTCATCGGCAGGCACAATTGCAAGCTATATCGACAATGGTGTGCCCGTAACATATGCTTGTTTAACATTGGGACAAATGGGACGCAATTTAGGGAATCCCCCTTTTGCAACAAGAGAATCATTACCCAATATTCGCGAACGTGAATTAGAAGAAGCAGCGAAAGTGATGGGTATCACTGATTTACGTAAGATGGGATTACGTGATAAAACCGTAGAATTCGAACCGCATAATCAAATGGATGATATGGTGAAAAATTTAATTGAAGAAACGAACCCTTCAGTAATTATTTCATTCTATCCTCAATTTGCAGTCCATCCTGACCACGAAGCGACAGCAGAAGCTGTAGTAAGAACAGTAGGTCGTATGCCGAAAGAAGAACGTCCACGCTTACAACTCGTTGCATTTAGCAATGATGCACCTGAAAAATTAGGTGAACCAGATATATTAAACGATATTAGCCAATATAGAGAGCTTAAATTAAAAGCTTTCGAAGCACATGCTTCACAAACTGGACCTTTCTTAAAACAAATAGCAAGTCCAGAAGTAGATGGGAAAACACAAAGTTTCCTAGAGGTTGAGCCATATTGGACATATCATTTTGAATCTTAAGGGGAGGTAAATGATGACTGAATTTGATTTATCTACACGAGAAGGTCGCTGGAAACACTTTGGTTCAGTAGATCCAGTAGAAGGAACAAAACCTACAACTAAAAATGAAATGACAGACTTACAAAGTACGCATAAAAACTTTTTATTCGAAATTGAAGAAGTAGGTATTAAAAACTTAATTTACCCTGTAAAAATTGACCGCTATCAAACAGCAGGGAAGTTTAGCTTTTCAACAAGTTTAAACCAAGATGAAAAAGGAATTAACATGAGTCGTATCTTAGAGAGTGTTGAGAAACACTACTCAAATGGCTTAGAACTTAATTTCGATACACTTTACCAAGTACTACGTACATTACAAGGTAATATGAAACAAAATTCTGCAGGCGTAGATGTATCTGGCAAATGGTTCTTCGATCGTTATAGTCCAGTTACAAACATTAAAGCAGTAGCGAACGCTGACGTAACTTATGGTTTAGCTATTGAAAAAGATAACGTGACACGCAAAGAAATTACAATTGAAGCAACAGTAACTACATTATGTCCTTGTTCTAAAGAAATCAGTGAATATTCTGCTCACAATCAACGTGGCGTAGTCACTGTTAAAGTATATTTAGACAAAAATAATGATGTCGTTGATGATTATAAAGAAAAAATCCTGGATGCTATGGAAGCCAACGCAAGTTCTATCTTGTACCCTATTTTAAAACGTCCAGATGAAAAACGTGTCACTGAACGTGCTTATGAGAATCCACGTTTCGTTGAAGATTTAATCCGTTTAATTGCTGCTGATTTAGTAGAATTTGATTGGATTGATGGCTTTGACATTGAATGTCGTAATGAAGAATCTATTCATCAACATGACGCATTCGCTAAATTAAAATATCGTAAATAATTGTTTTTAAAAATAAATCAGTTGTCTCACTTACTTTCGTGAGACAACTGCTTTTTAGTATGTTTGAATTTTTATAATGAATTAGATTTTCAAATTAAATTTAGCTTAGCTTGATATAGCATCAGCTTAATGATGTTTTGCCATACGCTTTTCACCAGGTTTAACAAAACACATTGCTACAATACTTATCAGTGATGCAACTACTGCTGAAATAAACATAGAAGAATAACCGTAACTTGCGACTAAATATCCTGTTAAAGTCGGTGCAATGACTGTTGCTGTATTAACGAAGAAATGTGTAATACCACCGTATGTACCCGTTTTACTAGGTGCAGTATCAATAATAACAGACCAATAAACACCATTTGGTAAGAAAATAAATGCATTCCCAATCATCATTAATATCATGATAGCTACAATACTATGTGTAAAGGGAATGATTAAGAAGCAAATCGCAGCGCAAATCATACCTACTATCGCAAAATATGATCGTGCTATACGTAAACTGCCTGTTTTTTTACGAAGCCAGTCTGAGATATGGCCACCAAAATAGATAGTGAAACAAGCTCCAATCCATGGCACCATACCTAAATACCATAAGGAATGGATTTCAAAATGATATTCATCTTGTAAATATTTAGGCGTCCAAGTTAAAATTAAAAAGTTTACATATTGGAAACCAAAATAACCAAACATATTACCTACTAATGTAGGACTTTTAAAGAAATGATACCATTTTTCATTTTTATTATTTTCAGTGTTAACCGTCTTCTCAACATTTAAACTACTATCAGTCGCACGAATTTCTTCAAGCTCCTCTTGTGAAACGCGTTTGTTATCTTCAGGATAATCTGTAAACACAAAGGCCCAAATGACTACCCATACTAATCCTAACGCTCCTAAAATAATAAATAACAGTCTCCAACTTGCTATTGTAAGAAATCCAGAAACGATAGGTGCTGTAATTAAAGCACCAAGTGGCACACCAATTAACCCTAAAGCCGATAATAAACCACGTTCTTTGGGTGCTGCCCAGTTAGCGTTCGTCTTACTAATTATTGAAAATACTGGACCTTCAGCCACGCCAAATAATACACGCAATAGACCGAAACCAATAATCGCTGAACCTCCAAATAGTGCCATACCGAGTTCTCCAGCATATGCCATTGCTATTTCAGTAATTGACCATGCAGTTCCAGCAATAATCCAAACAAATTTAGGTCCCCTTTTATCTGCCGTTAATCCTCCGATTAATGAACCAAACATGTAACCATAACCAAAATATCCTAAAATCTTGCCCCATGCGATAGTATCAAAGCCATATTCATTGATGATGTCTTTCTGAGCATAGGAAATAGCTCCTCTATCGATGTAATTAATCATTGTCATTACAATAATCATCGCAATAATAAAGTAACGATATTTCTTCATTTTAATCCCCACCCTTTGTTTACAAGTTACTTTACTATTCAAGTTTAGCATACTTTGTGTAAGCGTTATCATTAAAAAAGTTATTCTCTAAATAATATTTCTTATTGAATTTAATAAATATAAAAAGCATAAAAAAGAAGCCGGAATTTTAAATATCCGGCCTCTTTCTAAACAATATATTTATACTATTTATCTTCTTTTTTACGGCGTCTACCTAATAACAATGTTGATCCTAAACCAGCTAATAATGTACCTAATAATGTACCATTATTATCTTTATCACCAGTATCAGGCAATGAATCTGAATGCTTATGACTTTCTGAAGTTGATTCAGATGTGCTGTTGCTTGTACTTTCTGAAGTTGATTCAGATGTACTATTGCTTGTGCTTTCTGAAGTTGATTCAGATGTACTATTGCTTGTGCTTTCTGAAGTTGATTCAGATGTGCTGTTGCTTGTACTTTCTGAAGTTGATTTTGATTCTGAATCGCTTAATGACTTAGACTCTGATTCACTTAATGATTTTGATTCTGAGTCGCTTAATGACTTAGACTCTGATTCACTTAATGACTTAGATTCTGAGTCGCTTAATGACTTAGACTCTGATTCACTTAATGACTTAGATTCTGAGTCGCTTAATGACTTAGACTCTGATTCACTTAATGATTTTGATTCTGAGTCGCTTAATGATTTAGATTCTGATTCACTTAATGAAGCTGATTCAGATTCACCTTTTTTAAAGTAACCATTATCAATGGTCATATCATCATGATCAGTAATAGTTACTTTAACATTTTCACCATCGGCATCTTTAGAGTCATCGCTGGAGTTTACAGATGTTTGAGTTAAACCGTCTGGTTTCTCAAAGTGAACGTTATATTCCCCACTCTCTAAGTCTTCAAATATATATTTACCATTTTCATCTGTTTGAGTAGTTTTCAATGTATTACCATGACTATCTTTTAATGTAACAGTTACACCTTGAATACCTTTTTCATCTTCATCTTGATTACCATCTTCGTTGTAATCATACCAAACATAATCACCTAATTTATATTTAGGAGTTTTATAGAAGCCACTATCTAACGTCCAGTTATCTTCGTCTTTAATAATACCAATTGTTGATAATCCATCAGAGTCTTTAGCGTCATCGTTATTATTATTTACATTTGCATTTGTAGGCGTATAACCTTTAGGTGTTTCAAAGTTGATAACATATGATCCATTTCTTAAATTATCGAATCGATATTTACCATTTTCATCTGTATAAGTTTCTTCTTTAATACCATTGTCTCTAATAATTGAAACTTTAACGCCTTGAATACCTTTTTCATCTTCATCTTGGAGACCGTTTTTGTTTGTATCTTCCCATACATAGTCACCTAAGCTATATAATCTCTCGTTACCTGTTGCTTGTCCATTTGAGCCACTTCGCTCAACATAGTTATCATGGCCATAAAAATCTGATGTTCCTTCAAAATTTTTATTAGTCATTGTTATTCTAGTTCTTAAATCTTGCGTAGAATTTGGATCAATTTTAGAAGTAACTTTTACAATATATGGGTGGTCAATATGTCCAAAATTAATTTGTGCATGTTTTTCACCAACTTGATCAATGTTAAATTCATCAGTTACTTCTTCATATTGATTTTCATCTACATAGAAACTTGGATTAATATTATTTGAGTTACCGGCATCAAATATGCGAATATTAGAATTATTTGGGTCTAATAATGTACTACTGTCACCTACATTTTCTTGGTAACCTAGAATATTTAATATAGTATCGTAGCTATCTACTGAATTAGGATTCACATAAATATATTGAGTATAATCGTATGAACCTACATTAAATAAATCAGCTTTTGTAATAAGAGAATCTGCATTAGCAATTACGTGTCCAGTGTTATAGTTAGTATATTTAACATCAATAGGAAGAGTTACATTTTCACCAGCAATATTATAGTTTAAATCATATGTTCCACTTGTTTTCGCATTTTTTCTATCAATGTATTGAGGAATTGAAAATGAACCTTTTACATTATCTTTATTGTTAACATAATCAGTAAATGTATAAACTAATTTTTTAGTATCAACGTCGTAAACACCATTTGCAACGACTTGATCACCATCTGTTAAAGTTGGATAGATTTTGTTATTAGATGCTTTATAATCAGCAATACCTTCATAGTTGGCATATTCTGGCATATCAACTGTAAAGTAATCACCTGCATTTACGCGACCATTAGTTTTGAAATTAGAAGTGAGGTTGAAACCTTGACCATCGTTAGGTTGAACATAGTCTTTATCGATTGAAGCTGATGTCATTTCCACTAAATCATTTACATTTTTACCTGTCTCACTTTGTGTCACAGCCGCTCTAAGATTAGTAGCTATACGACTAACCGGTTTAATTCTTTTATTTGTAGAAATTTCTGAAGTAGTACCTAACGCTGAAAATTTATCATTATTTTCGCTATCCGCTTTTAAAAACGCTGCTAATAATTCATTTTCATCTGCTTTATTAAAATCAATATTTAAATCATTAACTAATTTAGATGCTTCTTCAGAAGTTGAATCATTGTTTTTAGCAACCATGTTAGTAAATAATTCTTTTTTCTTATCTGCGTTGTTTTCATTATTAATACTATCAAAAGTTTGTGCTACTTCTTTTGTTGAAGCTTCTTTATTTTCTTCTGTTGCTACTTCTTTTGTTGAAGCTTCGTTACTTTCTTCTGTTGCTACTTCTTTTGTTGGAGCTTCGTTATTTTCTTCTGTTGCTACTTCTTTTGTTGGAGCTTCGTTACTTTCTTCTGTTGCTACTTCTTTTGTTGGAGCTTCGTTACTTTCTTTTGTTGAGTGATTAGTAATGTCTACTTGTTCAGTTTGTGTAGCATTTTCTTCAGTAGTATTTTGTACACTACCTTTTTGCTTAATGTTTTCATCTTATCCATTTTGACTATTGCTTTCAATTTGATTACTTTCAGCAGCTTTTGCTTCATCATGTGCACTACCAAAAAGTAATGTGGCACCAACTAAAATCGATGCAGTCCCAACTGTGAATTTTCTAATCGAATACTTATTCAATCTATTAGGCAGAAAATCCAATCTCTTATTAGGTTTTTTCTTCAAAAAAATCCACTCCCTTTTCTAATTTCGAAAAACCTTCCAAAATAGTAAGTATTTTACAAGTCACTCAATCATAATATGTAAAATACAATAAAAGTTATACATAAATAGAGAGCAATTTGAAAGCTCTTTTTATATATTTAGTCGCAAATAATTAATGATTAATTAAATGCAAATTAAATATACCCGATACAAAATAGGTTAAACTATAATTTTATATATAATAAATTAATATAAATTGGATTAAAATAAGACTTTTCTTTCTAAATGACCTATATAAAAAATATACTAAGATTAGTTGAGTCCAGTAAATCTAGTTACTGGATAGTGAAAAAATTTCTATTAAAAATAATATACACCCCATAAACTTGGATTTAAGTCCAACTTTATGGGGTGTGTACAACATTTATATAAATTCAATTATTGGCTATTTTTTTTAGATTTATATCTCAAGCTCTTTAAACTAGTTTCTTCTATTATATATACGTTTTTCTGTATAATTAATTTTTATTTTAAATGTTCATATGGACTATTATTCACGAATGAAACAATTTGATCGACAAATAATTTTGCGCGTAATTGGAATTGTTCATCGTCTAAGTACAATGTGCCATCGTCTAATTTACCATAATCAGAGTCATGTGTAGCAATCTGTGTAGGTACAGCAATACCTAATAAACTTCTCACAATGACACGTAAGTGAGATAATGGCTCAGAACTTACGATACCACCGCTATTACCGATTAATCCTACAGGTTTCATTTTAAAATAATCCATATTAACGTGATCCAAAGCATTTTTCAAAATACCAGAATATGAACCATGATAGTTTGGTGTACCAAGAATTAAGAAATCCGCTTCCATCGTCTTCTCTTTAAATTCTTTCGTATTCGCTTTGATTTCATCAACTGAAGGCGTTGTACCTGAGAAGTCTAACTGATTTAAAGGTTTCTCAGCTAAATCGAAAATATCGACATCCATATCATGATTATCAAATTGACCTACTAAATATTTCGCCAACGCGTTTGTATGTGAGCCAACTTGGGCACTTCCTACAATAATAAGTCCTTTCATTATTTAAAACTCCTTTAATTATTTATTCTGCTCTTCTTTTAATAACTTCATAATTGCTTTACCAACACCACTATTTTCGTTTGTATCAGTAACGTATTTAGCAATCTCCTTCACTTCAGGCATTGCATTCTCCATAGCAACTGGATAACCGACGCGTTCTAACATAGAAACATCATTTAAGTTATCACCTAATGCCATCACATCTTGTAAATCAACGTTAAGTTGGTCCGCAATGGTTTCTAAAGCGATTCCTTTTTGAGCATCTGAATGCGTAATTTCTAAGTTACCACGTGAAGATGATGAAATTGCTAAACTAGGAATAGCCGCTAGTTCTTCGCCTATTGCATTTATTTTTTCTAAATCAGGGTTGAAAGCTAATACTTTCATAATTAATTCACCAGGAATATCTTCAATATCTTCATAACTGTCCACTACTTTTAGCGTTCCATTATCAATACGCTTTTGAATACCGGCTTTAATCTTTTCAACATCAGCTTCCTGACCCGCTTGTTTCGCAATATCTAAATAAATATCTAAATCACGTGTTGGATCTTCAGTATAAATCCCTCTATTCGTATAAATTTGATAATATACATCATCTTTATTCAAGATAGATTTAATTCGCTCCACTAACTCATGATTTAGATTAGACGTACTCATTATATTATGTGTTTCATCACGCACTTCTGCACCATTTAAGCAGATATACGGGACACTTAAATCAGTTTCAGCGATAGGTGTACTTGCCTCGTAAAACGCACGTCCCGTCGCAATAACGACTGTAATTCCTTGAGATTGCGCATATTTAATGGCATCAATATTCTCTTGTGAAATCTCATGTGCCGCATTTAATAAAGTGCCATCCATATCCGTTGCTATTAATTTAATCATACAGTTACCTCGTTTCATTGACTTAATCCCTATCAATTTTTCTTTTTTGGGAAAAGGGTATTTGCTTAACAAAACTATGAAATTTTAAACTTTAAATTCAGTGTTTATTTTAACAAATTTGCGACAATTTGTACGCCTAAATGTTTGTTTTAGACTTCTTCGCACGTAGTTCTCGGAAAAAGTTACGCAACAAATCACCACATTCATTTTCAAGAACACCCGTAATTACCGAGGCTCTGTGATTAAAGCGAGGTTCTTCAAGTAAATTCATTAAACTACCACTACATCCACCTTTAGGATCCATAGCGCCGAATACCACTTTAGGAATACGGCTCATTACAATCGCTCCCGCACACATCACACATGGTTCAAGCGTGACATACAACGTGCAATCTTCCAAACGCCAACTTCCCACTACTTTCGAAGCACGTTCAATCGCGATATGTTCCGCGTGTGCAGTTGGCTGTTGTGCAGTTTCTCTTAAATTGTGCGCACGCGCTATAATTTCATCATCTTTTACAATAATTGCCCCAATAGGAACCTCGCCAAGCTGTTGTGCTTTCTCCGCTTCCTCAATCGCTAAATTCATGTAATATTCATCATTTACCATGTGTGTCCTACCTCACTTGTGATACAATACTCATTGTCTATTTTAACATTTGGAGATGTGATTATGAATAAACCATTTATCGCAATCGAAGGTCCTATCGGTGTAGGTAAATCTTCTTTAGCTCATAAACTTAGCCAAACTTTGAATTATTATGAAGAAAAAGAAATTATTGACGAGAACCCTTTTTTATCAGATTTTTACGATGACATTTCTAAATGGAGCTTTCAAACAGAAATGTTCTTCTTATGTAATCGCTATAAACAAGCCAAAGATATTGCAGAAATGACACAAGGTGTTGTGAGTGATTATCACATTTATAAGAATAAACTTTTTGCCCGTAATACTTTAGACGATGCAGAATTTGATAAATTCAATCGTATTTTTGATATTTTGACAGAAGATATTGAAATGCCAAATATGATTATTTTCCTAGATGCTGATTTAAATATTTTGAAAAAGCGTATTGCCAAACGTAATCGTAGTTTTGAGCATCAAATTGAAGATAATTATTTATTAAATTTAAAAAGAGATTATTTAGCATTGTATGAAGCTCTAAAACAAGAAGGCGCAAATGTGGTATTAATTAATACGAGTGACATTGATTTTGTTAATAATGAAGCAGATTATCAGAATATTTTAGAACAAATTAAACCAATGATAGGAGATAGTGAACATGAATAATTATGGCATACCCCAGAATGCAATTATTACAATTGCTGGGACAGTGGGTGTAGGAAAGTCAACGTTAACACAGGCGTTGGCTGACAAATTGAATTTTAAAACTTCTTTTGAAAATGTAGACCATAATCCTTATTTAGATAAATTCTATGATGATTTTGAGCGTTGGAGTTTTCATTTACAAATTTATTTTTTAGCAGAGCGATTTAAAGAACAAAAACGTATGTTTGAATATGGTGGCGGTTTTATCCAAGATCGTTCAATTTATGAAGATGTAGATATCTTTGCGAAGATGCATGAAGAACAAGGTACGATGAGTGCGGATGACTTTAAGACGTATTCAGAATTATTTAATGCAATGGTAATGACGCCATATTTTCCAAAGCCAGATGTATTGATTTATTTAGAATGTGATTATGATGAGGTTATTGAGCGTATTAAGCGTCGTGGTCGAGATATGGAGATTAATACCGATCCTGAATATTGGCAAAAATTATTTAAACGTTATGAGAACTGGATTAATAACTTTAATGCATGTCCTGTAGTTCGTATTAATATTAATGAGTATGATATTCATGAAAATCCTGATTCTTTAGACCCAATCATTGATAAAATTGCGCACATTATTAATACGTATCGTAATGTAGATAATAGATAATAGAGAGAACGCCTGCACAATCAGTCGAATTGTGCAGCGTTTTGTGTATTTATTATAATTTTTAAATATAATTATTTTTCGCTGTGTTGTTTTAATATTTTAGGTACGTCTACAGCTGTATCGATGATATAATCTGCATCTTCTAGTTCTTCTTTTTTAGCAATGCCACTTAATACGCCGATTGCTAAGCCTAATTCTGCATTTACTTTTGTTTTCATATCATTGTTGGTATCGCCTACGATAGCAATGTCTGCAGGTCTAACATCATAGTGATCGAATAATGGATTCAGTACTGCTGGATTAGGTTTTTCTGCTGCATGTGTTTCAGTAGAAATGACTAGGTCAAAAGCATCTTTTGAATCTGTATCTTCTAAAAATTGCATGACACCTTTTCGAGAATCACTAGTAACAATACCAATTTTGTAGCCTTCATTTTTCAAGGCTTTAACCGTTTCATAAACACCATCAATCCAGTTATTCTCTGGTACTCGATTATCTACAAGATCTTGACTTGTATTACGTGTCCAATCCGAAACATCTTCACCCGCTATATCACTAAACGCTTTTACCATGTCATCTAAAGATCCAGAGCCCATGACTGAATTCGGCACAATCGCATCATCAATAACTCCAAGTTGGCGATGTGCCGCTTCTTTATCAGCAATTGGAAATTTATCTAAAAAGCTGTCTACAAGACGAACGCCAATCTTCTCCCAGCTCTTATCAAATTCAATTAATGTTCCGTCTTTATCAAATAATATCCATTCCATTTCAACTAACACTCCTACCACTCAAAATTTATAACGTTTCTATTGTAATATAGATAGCTATGATTCGCATAGAAATGTGAAATGGGTGGAGCAAAGCTGTGATTTTTAATTATTATCTTTTTGGTTATTACGGTCTTCTCTAAATTTTCTACGACGCGCCTCTTCCTTAGATACGCCATATTCAAATTTCTCTGGATTTTCTTTTGCTTCATTTACACCTTTTTTAGCACCTTTGATAAATTCTTTTATCGCACGAATAATCATAATATTTATCACCTTTCTTTTATTTTTTAAAGTGGAACATATTACTTTTAACAATAATATAACATTTGAACATGCTATTTGATAAAAAATCTAATTTTTTATCAAAATATGTAGTTTACAACTATTATAGGTGGGTAAAATTAAGTACGGTTATTCAATTTCATAAATCGTAAAAGCTTACCCCATTAGTCAATAGATTAGTGGGGTCGTTCTTATTAAAAAAATACCTCCTAAATGTTAGAATTTCATCTAACTTTTAGGAGGTATTTACTATACAATTTAACAACTTATTTAGGTTCGCCGTGTACAAGAATGCCACTTACTAAATCGATGACTTTTTTAATGAAGCCGAATACGTCTACCATTTGATTTCACTCCTTGTATATTTGTCTTATACCTATAGTTTAGCTTCATTTAGAAATTTTTGGGCATTCTTGCGTAAATGATTATTTAACATGCAAATCTGTTATTAAAGTAATTAATTCAATTCAATCGAAAGCAATTCTTCTACATAACTGTCTTTCAATTCATAAACTACTGGATTACTTTTTAATTTAACCAGTTTATCTTCATATTTAGAGATTACTTCATTAACCTTATTTCTTGAGTAACTTACAATATCTCTCAATTCTTTTACCTCTTTGCCAACTTATATATTACATAAATAATTACAAATATAATCGTTATTAAGTCAAACGAAGCTATAATTGATTGACTAAAAGATTCTTTAACCCAAAGAAAACGTACTAAAAAAAGCAAAATTGATTGTACTACAGCCGCAATAAACACATTAATAATTGGTTTGTCTTTTACTAAACAATAAACAATATATAGTATACAAATGATAGTTATAATCAACATTATAACTTGAGGCATTAGATTCCTCCCCTTTCTTACTTTATATTTTCAAACTATCACATTATTTATCTTTCTAAAATTTCTAGATATGTTAGTTAAATATGGTATTTTTGTAATGATGTAATTACTATTTTTTATATACATTGATAAAGTAGAACTGAAGTTAATGCATAAAGTTTGTCACTGCCAAATCTATCTTCACAATTTTCAATTCAAAATGAATACTGCTAAATGTGAAGCACAACAATATGGTAAAGATAAGGGGAACAAAAATGCGTACACTAAGATATAGATTAATTGCTGGTGTTATATTTTTAATAATAGTTATTATTGCTACTTTTTTATTCAACCATCGTTAGATTTAGATAATCAATTATCAAATATAATATATATTATATTGCTTTTCGTTATTGGTTCAATTTTAGGTTATATAGGGCGTCATTTAGACGGTAAATAGCTATTTATTATTTCAGATTTTTAATATAACAATTTATTTCATTAAAAAAGACCAACTAATGTTGATCTTTTTATTTGTGTATTAAGTTACGAGTGCTTTCTGTTTTCAAAACGATTATAAGAAATGACTAATTGAATAAGTAAAATAAATGAAGCGATACTAATGAATAAAAGATTGCTCGTTACTAATGTAGTTATAAGAAAGATAACGAAGAATATAACAAAAAGCTAGAAACTGCTTTATTTCAGCGTTTCTAGCTAATTAAATTCTCTATTATTTATATTCTGGTACGACTACTCTCCAGCCGTGTTTATCTTCTAATTTACCGCTTTGGATGCCTGTGTAAGTATCGTATAATTTTTTAGTGATTTCACCTGGTTCGTTATTGTTAATTACGATTTCACGATCTTCATATTTTAATACGCCTACTGGTGAAATAACTGCTGCTGTACCTGAACCGAATACCTCTGTCAATTCACCTTTATCGTATGCTTCGAATAATTCATCGATGCCTACTTTACGTTCTTCAACTTCATAGCCAAGTTCTTTAGCTAATTCAATAATTGATTTACGTGTGATACCTGGTAAAATACTACCATTTAATGCTGGTGTAACGAGTTTTCCATTTTCAACGAAGAAGATATTCATACTACCTACTTCTTCAACGTATTTACGTTCAACCCCGTCTAACCATAATACTTGGTCATAACCTAATTGGTTCGCATTTGTTTGTGCTAATAAGCTTGCTGCGTAGTTACCTGCTACTTTAGCGAAACCTACACCGCCACGTACAGCACGTACATATTCATCCTCTACATAAATTTTAGTTGTTTTTAATGTGTCGCCACCGTAATATGCACCAGATGGAGATAAGATAATTAATAATTTATATTGATGAGAAGCTCTAACGCCTAAAATACCTTCTGTTGCGAATACGAATGGACGAATATATAATGATTGACCTTCGCCTTCAGGTACCCAATCACGTTCAACATCAACTAGTTGTTTTAATCCATCTAATAATAATTCTTCATCCACTTTAGGCATTTCTAAACGTGCTAATGAATCGTTGATACGTTTGAAGTTTTGATCTGGACGGAATAATACTACTTCGCCATTATGTTTGTAAGCTTTTAATCCTTCGAATACTGCTTGACCGTAGTGAAGCCCTTGTGCAGCTGGAGATACTTCAATTGGTGCGTAAGGAACGATTTTTAAATCATGCCATCCTTTATCAGCATCATAGTCTAAACTTAACATGTAATCAGTGAAGTACTGACCAAATCCCAAATTGCCTTCTGGTTTCTCTTTAAGTGTGTCGCGTTGTTCAAATTTAACTTTTCCTGACATGATGAAAACCTCCTAATGTTTTCCTGATTAATAGTAACTTAAATTATAGCAATCTCGTATTTTCTATTCAATAAATTTTCAAAAAATTCAAACTAAATACTTATTGTAAACCCTTTCCTTAAAAGTAACATACTTTAATACTTAATTTAAATCTATCATTAACATTGAAAAACAGTAATTAAATAAATTTAAAAGGATTGGTAGCACAATAAAAATATTAGTTATAAGTAATTACACACTTAAGTAAGAAGTTCTAAAATGGATAATGAAACGTAGTTGAGTGACGCCTGAGGGAACAGTACAAGTTGAAGACCTTAGAAATTCCCACAAATTTATTTGTGCGGAATTTCTGGCTGAAACTGTACCCTAGGCAAGCATCTCAACTTAAGTGAAATGAGACTCCATTTTAGAACTTCCTTTTCACACAAAAAACTAGCAAGGTACTATCACCTTGCTAGTTCAATATATCAAACTTATTTATTTTGCTCTTTTTCTTCAATCGCTTTTAACATTAATTCAGTCATACCAGCTAAATCATATTTAGGATCAAAGCCCCACTCTTTACGAGAATAACTCGTATCAATATTATCAGGCCAGCTATCCGCAATCGCTTGACGTGCAGGATCCACTTCGTAATCTAACACGAAATCAGGATAATGTTTTTGAATCGCCGCTTTAATTTCCTCAGGCTCGAAACTCATCGCACTTAAGTTATAACCATTACGTGTTTCAAGCTTGTCAGCATCCGCTTCCATTAATTTAATAATCGCATCAATCGCATCATCCATATACATCATATCCATGTAAGTGTCTTTCGCGATATAGCTTGTATAACGACCTTTTCTAACCGCTTCAAAGTAAATCTCAACCGCATAGTCAGTCGTACCGCCACCTGGTTCTTTAACGTGAGAAATAAGTCCAGGGAATCTCACACTACGCGTATCCACGCCGAATTTCTTGAAGTAGTATTGGCATAATAACTCACCAGCAACCTTATTCACACCATACATTGTAGTAGGTTGTTGAATCGTATTTTGTGGCGTATTTTTCTTAGGCGTAGAATCACCAAACGCTCCAATAGAACTTGGCGTGAAGAAATGTAAATCATATGTTCTAGCCGTTTCTAATGCATTCATTAAACCGCCCATATTTAAATCCCATGCCAATAACGGATTCTTTTCAGCAGTCGCTGATAGTAACGCTGCCATATGCATTAACGTATCCGCTTTAAAGTTCTCAACGGTAGCCATCATCGCTTCACGATTCGTTACGTCTAAAATTTCAAACGGTCCATTTGCAACCTGTGATCCCTCTTCAGGCTCTCTAATATCCGTCGCTAAAACATTATCATTCCCATAAATTTCGCGACATTTTAATACCAACTCAGTCCCGATTTGACCAAGCGCTCCTGTAATAACAATTCTTTCCATAAATAAAAGCTCCCTTTGTGTGTTTTACACGTATAATTGTCCTCTCAGAGAATACATAGTCCCTGATTACATGTTTATTATAGTATAAAAGCGCTTTCTTGTATACTCACAAAGTACATGCTTTTGTTTTTTCTCTTTTTTTGAAAAGTCAGAGATACTTAGCACACAAAACACTATATTTATTAATTATTTTTAAAGTTAACGTAAATAATCCCACAAGAAAGCTTTATATCCTTCGCCTTATGCTAAGATGAGAATGTAAATTTTATTCATAAAGGAGGCTAATATGAAACAGTATCTCGTTCCATTCTTACTTATTTTATTTTTAGCATTCGGTTTAGTATCTGGCACATCCTATGCTGCCGAAATACAAGATACTAACTCGACTAATAATGCTACTAATACTGAAACAACTACATCAGTACAAACACCAGCGCACCAAGATAAGTCATCAACACAACAAGATACAGTTATAACACAACAAGACTCAACACCATCACATCAAGATACAGCTACATCACATCAAGATACAATCTCATCCTCTACACAATCTGCTACTTCAGAGAAGCCCCTTGATTCATCTCAAGGTTCTGCCTTTTCAAAAAATGAAACATCGGTAGAAACACCTTCTCAAGAAATTAAAAAAACTGCTATGTCAATGTCTGAAGAGGTAGAAACACCTTCTCAAGAAGTTAAAAAAACTGCTACGCCAGCGTCTGAAGAGGTAGAACCACCTTCTCAAACTGAAGAGAAAGCAACTACTGAAGCGCCTACTCAAGAAGTAGCGACACAACCTTCTACGCAAGAGAACAAAAGTTCAAAAACTGCACAAGATTCAGTGCAACAACCTCAACATAACAACACTATAGAATCACCAAATACCAACTCAGATGTGACACAAAAAGCTCAAACAGAAACTCCTAAAGATAAAACTCAAGACACAAAATCAGCAGAACCTGCTACACCTTCAACAAAAGCAGTTGCACCAACTCCTAAGACTTCTACTAATACTGCAAAACATACAATTTTACATACTAATGACATTCATGGCCGTTTTGTAGAAGATGAAGGCAGAGTAATTGGTATGGCTAAAGTTAAGGGACTTAAAGCGCAATATCATCCAGATTTAGTCGTTGATTCTGGCGATGCTTTTCAAGGGTTACCAGTATCTAATAATTCTAAAGGTGAAGAAATGGCTAAAGCGATGAATGGCGTGGGCTACGACGCTATGACTATCGGAAATCATGAATTTGACTTTGGTTATGATCAATTAATGCATTTACAGAAACAGCTTAACTTCCCAATGGTTTCTTCAAATATTTATAAAAACGGACATCGTGTGTTCAAACCTTCTACTATCGTCAATAAAAATAATATTCGTTATGGAATTGTAGGTGTGACGACGCCTGAAACGAAGACAAAGACTTCTCCTACTGCTGTAGAAGGTGTCGAATTTAAAGATCCACTTCCTAGTGTGACGCAAGCAATGACAGATATTAAAAATAAGGTCGATGTGTTCGTCATTTTATCTCATTTAGGTGTAGATAAATCAACAAAGTCTATTTGGCGTGGGGATTACCTTATCGATCAATTAACTAAAAGTGGCGCTTTCAAACAGCCCATTTTTGTACTAGATGGTCATTCACATACAGTGATTGATCATGGTGAACATTATGGTTCAAATAATGTCCTTGCTCAGACTGGAACGGCACTAGCTAATGTTGGCCGTGTTGATTTTAATTTTCAAAATAAAAAAGCATCTGACGTCAACGCTTCATTAATCAATGTAGCGGATGCTAAAGACGTGACGGCTGATTCTCAAATCGAGGCTCAAACGAAGAAAGCGAACGATGAATTCTTAAAAGAAACGTCTACAGTGGTCATTCCTAACAACACCGTGACATTTAACGGAGAACGTGCTCAAGCGCGTACACAAGAAACGAATTTAGGCAACTTAATTACCGATGCGATGGAAGCATATGGCGCTAAGAACTTCTCACATCAACCAGATTTCGCAGTGACAAATGGTGGTGGGATTCGCGCTTCTATTGAAAAAGGTAAAGTAACAGAAAACGACATTATTACAGTATTACCATTCGGAAACTTAATTTCACAAATTCAAGTTAAAGGTTCAGATGTAGAAAAAGCATTCGAACATAGTCTTGGTTCAGATACAGAAATGCAAGATGGCAAAACGGTATTAGCGCCAAACGGAGGCTTTTTACAAGTATCTGACTCAATTCGCGTGTACTATGATATTAATAAAGAAGCAGGACATCGCGTCAATGCGATTAAAGTATTGAATAAGGACACAGGTACGTACGAAGACTTGGACCCAAATCGCACATATTATGTCACAACAAATGATTTCACCGCTAATCAAGGAGATGGCTATGATATGTTCGGTGGACAACGTGAAGAAGGCATTTCACTAGATGCCGTCGTGGCACAGTATATTAAAGAAGCGGATTTAAACAAATATGATACGACAGAGCCTGTACGTATTATTAATGGTCAGCCTGAAAGTGATGAACAGCCTAATACAGGCACTCACACTGGCGATAACAATAATAACGCTAACGGTACACCTCAACCCGGTAACAACGATAACAATACAGACGTAGATACGCCTAAACATAATGGCGAAGTTGCTCACCATGAAGAGCATGGTGCACATCAATGTACAGGTCATCACGCTTCTTCTGAAAATGAAGCAACAAAAGGTCACGTAGCAAGTGGTAAACATCACTATCATAAAGGCGACAACATCATCATATTCCCTACGCAACATCAACATAACAATACAAATACAGTAGGCACAAACGGTCAAAATGGTAAAACAAATGAAGGTAAAACGCATCATCAAAACGCTAATCATAATAATGCAACAAAAGCATGCTCTAACGTGACACATACTAATGAGAAATCACATCAATCATCTAACACAGTGGCATCAATGAAACAACCTTCTCATGAAGGAAAACATGCCTTCGATAATAAACATTTAGATGTAAGTGCAACTCATGTACATCAGTCACATAATGTAGCTAAAAGTAATACAAATGAAACGACTAATTCACCTATGACATCTCCTCACACACCTACTGCTCAATTACCTAACACAGGTAAAAATGGCGATATTGCAGAGCATGGTATTGCTATCGTATTAGTGATTACAGGCGCAAGTTTAGTATACTTACGTAACCGCAAAAAATCAGCATAACTATAATTAATAATGATAAAACCGTGTAAATGGAACAATTAGATGCCATCTACACGGTTTCTTATTTTTGGATTTTTATTTATTATTTTCCACTGCTTTTTTATAGAAATAATTCGCTACTACAATATCTACAATTGCTAATCCTACTGACTTAAATAAAGTAACTTCTTTATCATCTTCACGTCCAGGAATTTTACCTGCTACGATATCCCCAAGTTCTCCATGTAATGATTCTTGTGTAATAATTCCTTCTTCTTGAGGTACTTTCAAATCACCAGTTTCTTCCATAGCTGCTTCAACAGATTCCACCACAATTTTATTAGCAACTAGCATAGATTCAGATGGTAATTCTTGCATTTCTGGTTTGAAAGAACCGACTGCATTAAGATGAACGCCTGGATGTAATGAGTGCGAATAGACCGGTTTCGTAGAATTAGTTGCTGTCACTACAATATCCGCTTCTTCCATCGCATCGTCTGCTTCGTCAAATACCTTTGTAGATACGTTAAATTCTTTCTCTACGTTCTGTGCTAAACGCTCAGCATTTTCTTTAGTACGGCTTGAGAAGTGCACAGTTTCTATGTTTCTAACCGCCATCACTGCTACAATTAACCCTTCAGCTTGATCTCCTGATCCAATGACACATAATGTTTTCGCATCTTCACGGGCTAAATATTTAGTAGCTACGCCTGAAATTGCACCGGTACGAATTTTAGTTAAGTAACTTCCGTCTAAAACTGCTAAAGTTTCTCCTGTCTCATAATCGCTTAATAATACAGACCCTGTGATTGTTTTTTTACCTTTTTTAGGATTATCTGGTGCAAATGTCACAGTTTTGATACCGACTATTTTTAATTCATCTGAAAGTGCTGGCATGACTAAATATCTATTTTCATTATTGAATGGTAAGACGTAGCGCAATGGCGTTTCTGTTTTTCCCTCTGAAAATGCTTGCAATGACTGCGCTACTTCCTCAATGACTTCTTCCATATTTAACAATTGCTGTTGATCTTGCTCATTTAATACTAGCATTTAAACGCCTCCATATATGTATATTTATATTTACTCATTACCCTACAACTAATTCAAATAAATACATTTTTTAATCCAAAAAACTAAATAATGTATAGCATTTTTGAACAAGAGAATTTAAAAGTTTAAAGATTAAAAGTAATACTCTATAGTCTACTATGAATATTAAGTTATTTTATAAAAAACATTAACTTAGTATTGTGAAGATGTTTAAATGGTGTTATCTTTATACTATAAATAAAAGGATACTCATAAGAGAAACCTTGCGATTTCATATTAATATGAAACTATTTATAAACTTTTGACGCCAATCATTCTTCACCAGTGAAGAATGATTTTTTCTAAACTAAAAACTTTCAGACTTTAATCCACGTAGCCTTCGTTATAATATGTCGCTCTGTTAGATAAGAACTCCTTCAAACTATGATGATAGTACACTAATTTTTCATCCGCTTCTTCTACTGTAAGCCAACGTAATTCTGCAATTTCATCTTTCATATGAATTTCTGTTTTATATTCATCTACTGTAACTTTAAACATAATAAATAATGTATGTACGTCCATACGTGTTGATTTGCCTTCATTGATACTAACAATATCGCCTACTTTAGCAATTAAACCAGTTTCTTCCATCACTTCACGTTCTAATGCTTCAACTAAGGTTTCACCGTATTCTACTTTCCCCCCCGGTAATGACCATCCATCGTCATCTGTATTATGAACAAGTAATACCTCGCCATTTTCATTTTGAATTAATGCATAAACTACTTTAAGATCCTTCATACACTTTTCCCTTCATTCATTTGGTATTTCAAAGCGACTAACTAAGTTACCATTTTTCTTTGTATAAGGTGTTATTTCATATCCTCCACAATGTTTCATTACGGCTTGTGAAGCATAATTCTTAGGATTACATGTCATCAACACTGTCTCGACACCTAGCGTTTTCAAAATTTTCAAAGCTTCTTTAAGCATTGTTGAAGCAATACCTTGTCCTCTATAGGACTTCCTTACACCATAACCTACGTGCCCGCCTATATTCGTTAAACGTTTATTTAATCTATGACGAATATCGACTGCTCCCACAATTTGATTATCTTTAAAATAGAACAATGTCGTAGTAGGCACCCAATCTGCATCTGCTTCCTCTTTATTAAGCTCATCCACCATTTGATTAAAAGCATCGTATTTCGCTAAATCTGTATTAGAAGGTACAATTTGTTCATTATTGTCATACCACTCTTTTAAATACTGCACTAATGCCGCTTCATCTTGATAACTTAATTGTCTTAATTCATGCATAAACTTCTCTCTCTTTCTAAAATGTTTATACGTTATATCATTTTCAGTTTATCACTCCATAATACAAAAAACACCCATAAGCCTAATAGCCTATGGATGTTTCGATATTATAAAATGTAGTCATTTTATTATTTAATTGTTCCTAGTTCTTTACCTACTTTTTCATAAGCAGCGATAGCTTTATCTAACATTTCTTTAGTATGTGCTGCAGTAGGCATATTTCTTACACGACCTGTACCACGTGGAACTGTTGGGAAGACGATAGATTTAACATAGATACCTTCGTCTTTAAGACGTTTACTGAATTCTTGTGTTTCTTTTTCATCACCAATAATAACTGGAGTAATTGGTGTTTCTGATTCGCCAGTGTTGAAACCTAATTTTTCTAATCCTTGTTTCAAGTATTTAGCGTTATCCCATAATTTATCATGTAGTTCAGTAGAAGCCATTAATTTTCTTACAGCTTCAGTGATGGCTTTAGTGTCACCAGGCGCTAATGATGTTGAGAATAAGAATGGTCTTGATTGTGCTTTTAACCAATCGATAAGTTCTTTAGAACCTGCTACATAGCCACCAACTACACCGATTGCTTTTGAAAGTGTACCGATTTGGAAGTCGATTTTATCTTGTAAACCGAAATGTTTAACTGTACCTGCGCCTTTACCCATTACGCCTGAACCATGTGCATCATCCACATATGTGATTAAGCCAAACTCTTCAGCGATTTCAACGATTTCTGGTAATTTAGCAACGTCTCCATCCATACTGAATACACCATCAGTGATGTACATTACTTTGTTGTATTGACCAGATTCAACAGCTTCTTTAGCTTTTGCTCTTAAATCGTCCATATCAGAGTGGTTAACACGGATGATTTTAGCTTTTGATAAACGACAACCATCAATAATAGATGCGTGGTTTAATTCATCTGAAAGGATAGCATCATTCTTGTTCATTACTGCTGAAATAGCTGCCATATTACAGTTAAATCCTGATTGATAAGCGATAGCTGCTTCAGTACCTTTGAATTCAGCTAATGTTTGTTCTAATTCATCATGTAAATCTAAAGTACCGTTGATTGAACGTACAGCACCTGCACCTACACCGTGAGAATCGATAGCTGATTTAGCAGCAGTTTTTAAATCTTCGTTTGTAGCTAGTCCTAAATAGTTGTTTGAAGATAAGTTGATGTATTGTTTTCCATTGATAGTAATTTCTGGGCCGTTCGCACCTTCAATTGAATCAATTTCATTGTATAATCCATTATCTTTTAAATATTGGATATTTTCTTCTAAAAAGTTGTGTAAAGATTGAACCATTGTCATTTCCCCTTTTATTTATTTATCAACATTATCATAACTGATTTTTGAAGAACATGAAAGCACTATCATGCCTGTAAATTCAATATATTTCATATTCTTCATACCATGTACAATTGTATTTTCAATGTGTATTTATTACGTATTTTTAGCTATTTTGGTACTTCATTTTCAAAAAATAAGAAAAGAAACTATTGAGAGATTTAAGAGTTTGATATACTAAAAATCATAATAAAGAGGAAGAAGGCGTTAGTGTAATGGATTGGTTTCAATTAGCCAGTAAAAAGGAAAATAGAATGATTCAGATGCGTCGATATATGCATCAATATCCTGAACCTTCTTTCGAAGAATCATGGACACATAATTATATTCTTAATCAATTAAGTCATTTAGATTGTGAAATTGAATCGCCAGTAGGCCGTAATGGTATTAAAGCTACGTTTAGAGGGAAAGGAAATGGCCCAACTGTAGCCTTCCGAGCTGACTTTGACGCGTTGCCTATACAAGAATTAAATGATGTTCCTTATAAATCTAAAAATGAAGGCTTTATGCATGCATGTGGTCATGACGGACATACCGCTATTCTATTAGGTGTGGCTGAGATTGTGCATGAACATCGTCATTTATTAAAAGGAAATGTGGTATTTATCTTCCAGTACGGCGAGGAAATTATGCCTGGTGGTTCACAAGAAATGATTGATGATGGTTGTCTTAAAGATGTTGATAAGATATATGGTACGCATTTGTGGAGTGGTTACCCTACAGGTACGATTTATTCACGTCCTGGAGCGATTATGGCTTCTCCAGATGAATTCTCAATTACAATAAAAGGTAGAGGTGGTCATGGCGCAAAACCTCATGAAACAATCGATCCTATTGTAATTATGGCCGAATTTATTCTTAGTGCGCAAAAGATCGTCTCACGTACTATCGACCCGGTAAAAGAAGCAGTACTAACATTTGGCATGGTACAAGCTGGTTCTTCAGATAGTGTTATTCCAGATTCAGCATTTTGTAAAGGTACCGTGCGTACGTTTGATACAGAGTTACAGGCACACATTCAAAATAAAATGGATAAATTATTGCAAGGTCTCGCGCTAGCCAATGATATCACTTATGAAATGGAATATATTCGTGGTTACTTACCAGTTCATAATCATGTAAGTGGATATGAAGTGGTAAAACAAGCAGCGAATGAGATGCATTTACGCTTTAATGAATCAGAGCTTATGATGATTGGCGAAGACTTTTCTCATTATTTAAAAGTGCGTCCAGGAGCATTTTTCTTAACAGGCTGTGGTAATCATGATAAAGGCATTACAGTGCCTCATCATAATCCACATTTTGATATCGATGAAGCAGCATTTAAGTATGCAGCTAGTGAGTTTTTAAAGATTTTAGAAATAGAACAAGTATTTTAATTATAAACGTCTATGCGACATCATTTTTTATGAAAACGCATAGACGTTTTTTAAATAAATTTGTATAAAAAAAGACTCCCAAAAGGGAGTCTTGAAATATTGAATAATTAAAATTATTCCATGATTTCAGTTACAACGCCTGATCCTACAGTACGTCCACCTTCACGGATTGAGAAACGAGTACCGTCTTCAATTGCGATAGGAGCGATTAATTCTACTGTCATTTCAACGTTGTCGCCAGGCATAACCATTTCTGTACCTTCTGGTAAGTTAACAACACCAGTTACGTCAGTAGTACGGAAATAGAATTGTGGACGATAGTTTGAGAAGAATGGAGTGTGACGTCCACCTTCGTCTTTAGATAAAACGTATACGTCTGCTTTGAATTTAGTGTGAGGTGTGATTGAACCTGGAGCAGCTAATACTTGACCACGTTGTACGTCTTCACGAGCAACACCACGTAATAATGCACCGATGTTGTCACCAGCTTCAGCGTAGTCTAATAATTTACGGAACATTTCTACACCAGTAACAGTTGTTTTAGAAGTGTCGTGTAAACCGATGATTTCAACTTCTTCACCAACTTTGATTTGACCACGTTCAACACGGCCTGTAGCAACAGTACCACGACCAGTGATTGAGAATACGTCCTCAACTGGCATCATGAATGGTTTATCAGAATCACGTTCTGGAGTTGGAATGTAATCATCAACTGCTTGCATTAATTCTAAGATTTTTTCTTCGTATTGAGCATCGCCTTCTAAAGCTTTTAATGCTGAACCAGCGATTACAGGTACATCGTCACCTGGGAAGTCGTATTCAGATAATAAGTCACGTACTTCCATTTCAACTAATTCTAATAATTCTTCATCGTCAACCATGTCAACTTTGTTTAAGAATACTACTAATGCTGGTACACCAACGTTACGTGATAAAAGAATGTGTTCACGAGTTTGTGGCATTGGACCGTCAGCAGCAGATACTACTAAGATACCGCCGTCCATTTGAGCAGCACCAGTGATCATGTTTTTAACATAGTCAGCGTGTCCTGGGCAGTCAACGTGAGCATAGTGACGTTTGTCAGTTTGATATTCGATGTGAGCAGTATTGATTGTAATACCACGTTCTCTTTCTTCTGGAGCGTTGTCAATCATGTCATATGATTGTGCTACAGTGTCACCATTTTTAGCTAATACAGTTGCGATAGCAGCTGTTAAAGTAGTTTTACCATGGTCAACGTGACCGATAGTACCAATATTGGCATGTTCTTTTGAGCGATCAAATTTTTCTTTTGCCATTATTAAATCTCTCCTATTCTAGTAAAAGTTATTTCAATATTATCTCTCATGATAGTTTCTCACCATCATGAGAAATAATGATTGTTATTAAAAGAATTCATAGTTCTTTTATAATGCATTTTTCGCAAAAAATCAATTCATAAAGATGATAGCTTAAATAATAAGCTCAAGCTGTATTTTAACTAGATTTACTAGTTAAAACAAGTTTAATTATTCACCTTTATTTTTCTTGATGATGTCATCAGCAATTGATTTTGGAACTTCTGCATAGTGGTCAAAGTACATAGTGTAAGTACCGCGACCTTGAGTGTTAGAACGTAATGAAGTTGCATAACCGAACATTTCTGAAAGTGGTACATAAGCGTTAACAACTTGTGCATTACCACGAGGTTCCATACCATCAACACGTCCACGACGAGCTGTTACGTCACCCATGATATCACCCATGTATTCTTCAGGCATTTCGATTGTAACTTTCATCATTGGTTCTAAGATAACTGGATCACATTTTTTAGCAGCTTCTTTAAGTGCTAAAGATGCAGCAATTTTGAAGGCCATTTCAGATGAATCGACATCATGGTATGAACCATCAAATAATTTAGCTTTAACATCGATTAAAGGATAACCAGCTAAGACACCGTTTTCCATAGCATCTTTAAGACCAGCTTCAACTGATGGAATGTATTCACGAGGAACTACACCACCAACGATAGCGTTTTCGAATTCGAAACCAGCACCAGTTTCGTTTGGTGTGAATTCAATGTGAACATCACCATATTGACCACGACCACCAGATTGACGAGAGAATTTACCTTGAACTTGTGCAGATTGCTTGAATGTTTCACGATATGAAACCATTGGAGCACCTACGTTACATTCAACGTTGAATTCTTTCTTCATACGGTCAACTAAGATGTCTAAGTGTAACTCACCCATACCACCGATGATAACTTGTCCAGTTTCTTCATCTGTGTGAGCATGGAATGTTGGGTCTTCTTCTTGTAATTTAACTAAAGCTTGAGTCATTTTATCTTGGTCAGCTTTAGATTTTGGTTCTACTGATAAATGGATAACTGGTTCTGGGAATTCCATTGATTCTAAGATAATGTCATTCTTTTCACCACATAATGTGTCACCAGTACCTGTATCTTTAAGACCAACTGCAGCAGCGATATCACCTGAGTAAACAGTATCAATCTCTTGACGTGAGTTAGCGTGCATTTGTAATAAACGACCTACACGTTCACGTTTGTCTTTAGTTGAGTTCTTAATATAAGAACCTGAAGTTAATGTACCTGAATATACACGGAAGAAAGTTAATTTACCAACATAAGGGTCAGTCATAACTTTGAATGCTAATGCAGCGAATTCAGCTGAATCGTCTGGTTTAGCAATTACTTCTTCTTCTGGATTTTCAGCACGGTGTCCAACGATTGGTTTAACATCTAAAGGAGATGGTAAGTAATCGATTACTGCGTTAAGCATTAATTGAACACCTTTGTTTTTGAATGCTGTACCGCAAAGTACTGGGTAGAATTCTACGTCAGTAGTAGCTTGACGGATAGCATCTTTTAATTCTTCAACTGAAATTTCTTCGTCACCAAGATATTTTTCCATTAATTCGTCATTGCTTTCAGCAACTGCTTCGATTAAGTTAGCACGAGCTTCTTCTGCTCTATCTTTGTGATCTTCAGGAATTTCAATTTCATCGATTTCTGTACCTAAGTCGTTTGTATATTTGAAGCATTTCATTTCAACTAAGTCGATGATAGCTTCAAATTCGTCTTCGGCACCAATTGGTAATTGGATAGGCGCAGCGTTAGCTTGTAAGCGATCGTGAATTGTGCTTACAGAGTAATCGAAGTTTGCACCTAATTTATCCATTTTGTTTACGAATACGATACGAGGTACACCATAAGTAGTAGCCTGACGCCAAACTGTTTCAGTTTGAGGTTCTACACCTGATTGAGCATCAAGTACAGTAACCGCACCGTCAAGTACACGTAATGAACGTTCAACCTCTACAGTGAAGTCTACGTGTCCTGGTGTATCGATAATGTTTACACGGTGGCCTTGCCATTGTGCTGTTGTAGCAGCAGATGTGATAGTAATACCACGGTCTTGTTCTTGTTCCATCCAGTCCATTTGTGAAGCACCTTCGTGTGTTTCACCAATTTTGTGGATACGACCTGTATAGTATAAAATACGTTCAGTCGTAGTTGTTTTACCAGCATCGATGTGAGCCATGATACCGATGTTACGAGTGTTTTTCAATGAAAAGTCTCTAGCCATTGTTTTTCTCCTTCCAGTTATTACTGAATAAGTACTATAGAATATGGCGATGCCCTAAGCACGAACCATCTTTAACTTGGTAAACCAATTTGTCGACGGAACACACTCAGGGTTAAAGCTTTTATCTTACCAACGGTAGTGAGCGAATGCTTTGTTCGCTTCAGCCATTTTGTGAGTATCCTCACGTTTTTTAACTGCACCACCTGTATTATTAGCAGCGTCTAAGATTTCGTTAGCTAAACGATCTTCCATAGTTTTTTCACCACGAAGACGAGCATAGTTAACTAACCAACGTAATCCTAAAGTAGTACGACGTTCTGGGCGTACCTCAACTGGTACTTGGTAGTTTGAACCACCCACACGACGAGCTTTTACTTCTAATACTGGCATAATGTTGTTGATTGCTTCTTCGAATACTTCTAAAGCATCACGACCACTGCGTTGTTCCACAAGGTCAAATGCTGAATAAAGAATTCTTTGAGCTGTTCCGCGTTTACCATCTAACATAATTTTGTTAATTAATTTAGTAACTAACTTAGAGTTATGAATTGGATCTGGTAATACGTCTCTTTTAGGTACTGATCCTTTACGAGGCATAATGAAAATCCTCCCTTCCTATTATAATATATTCTCAAAAATTGATATTAAAATTTACACAATCTTAATCTTAATTTTTAGGTTTTTTAGTTCCGTATAATGAACGACCTTGTCTACGTCCATCAACACCTGAAGTATCAAGCGCACCACGTACGATATGGTAACGCACACCAGGTAAGTCTTTTACACGTCCACCACGTACAAGTACAACACTGTGTTCTTGTAAGTTATGGCCGATACCAGGAATGTATGCGTTGATTTCAATGTTGTTTGATAAACGCACACGTGCATATTTACGTAAAGCTGAGTTAGGTTTTTTAGGTGTCATAGTACCTACACGAGTACAAACACCACGTTTTTGAGGTGAGTTTAAGTTAGTAAATTGTTTCTTTTTACTATTAAAACCTCTGTTTAAAGCTGGTGAATCTGATTTTTTAGTTTTGCTTTGTCTAGGTTTACGTACTAATTGGTTAATAGTTGGCATTGAAATGTCCTCCTCTCTTCACTTTTTAATTCCACACATCCAGGTGGTTCATTTTTAGATTAAATAAAATTTAGTAAGCAATATACTTACTAATTCTCATTCAATAACGCAACAATGGTTGCATTAACATTGATACCTACATATTTCCCTAAAGCTTGTTTGCTTTGAAAATATGAAATAGATATATTTTTATGATTGATTTGACTAAATACGCGAGCCAATAAATGGACTTCAACGTCTTGAGCAATAATCAATGATGCAACTTGATCTCGTTTTAACGCTTTAAGCGTTTCTTTAAGACCAACCACAAAGTGTTGTTTGTTAAAGCGTGCAACTTTTTCATTAGACATTAACATATCCTCCAAAGTTCTGCTTGCATCAACCTTTAATATAGTAACACTTTTAAACGTATCAAGTCAACAATTTTTGTAGACTTTTTACTCATTTTCAAATAATAAAAAATGAGAGCGAGACTTCAACCTCAAAAGATTGATAAGTCTCGTCTCACTAACAATGAAGATAAATCTTAAGCAGTGTTATCTCATCTATTATTCAGTAACTTCAACTTCTTCAGTTTCAGAAACTGGTGTTCCAGCTTTATCGTATTTAACGTCACTATAACGTCTCATACCTGTACCAGCAGGAATTAACTTACCGATAATAACGTTCTCTTTAAGACCTAATAAGTCATCACGTTTACCTTTTATAGCAGCATCAGTAAGTACACGAGTAGTTTCTTGGAATGAAGCAGCTGATAAGAAACTTTCTGTTTCAAGAGAAGCTTTAGTAATACCAAGTAATACTGGTTTAGCAGTAGCTGGGCGTTTACGTTCTTTGAATGCTTCTCTGTTAGCATCTGTAAAGTTATGGATATCAACTAATGAACCTGGTAATAGTTTAGTGTCACCAGCTTCGATGATTCTAACTTTACGTAACATTTGTCTAACCATTACTTCAACGTGTTTATCGTCGATTTCTACACCTTGCATACGATAAACTTTTTGTACTTCTTTAAGTAAGTAGCTTTCAGTCGCATTTAAACCAGCAACAGCTAAGAAGTTCTTAGGCTCAATAGAACCTTCAGTTAATACTTCACCGCGTTCAACTGATTGACCAACTTCAACTACAATTCTTGAAGTACCTGAAGCTAAGTAAGATCTTGTTTCGTTAGCACCTTTAATCACAATTTCTTGTTGGCGATCTTTAGCTAATTTAATATCTTCAACTACACCTTCGATTTCCGTAATTACCGCTTGACCTTTAGGGTTACGCGCTTCGAAAATCTCTTGGATACGTGGAAGACCTTGTGTGATATCGCTTCCGGCTACCCCACCTGTATGGAATGTACGCATTGTAAGTTGGGTACCTGGTTCCCCGATTGATTGAGCGGCGATTGTACCAACAGCTTCACCAACTTCAACTTTTTCACCTGTAGCAAGGTTTTTACCGTAACATTTTTCACATACACCATGACGTGTGTTACAAGTAAATGCTGAACGGATGTACATTTGTTCGATACCAGCATCTGTAATTTGTTTAGCAATTTCTGCTGTGATTAATTCGTCTGGACGAATGATGATTTCATCTGTTTCAGGATGACGAATTGTTTCTTTAGAATAACGACCTTCGATACGTTCGATGAATGGTTCAATCATTTCTGTACCTTCTCTGATGTCAGAAACTAATAAACCACGGTCTGTACCACAATCTTCTTCACGAACGATAACATCTTGTGCAACGTCAACAAGACGACGAGTAAGGTAACCTGAGTCAGCTGTTTTAAGGGCTGTATCGGCAAGACCTTTACGCGCACCGTGTGTAGAGATGAAGTATTCTAATACTGTTAAACCTTCACGGAATGATGATGTGATTGGTAACTCGATAATTTTACCTGATGGCGCAGCCATTAATCCACGCATACCAGCTAATTGTGTAAAGTTAGATGCGTTACCACGGGCACCAGAGTCACTCATCATGAAGATTGGGTTTGTTTTCTCAAGAGACTGCATTAATTCGCCTTGAATTTGGTCTTTAGCGTCAGTCCAAATTTCAACAACAGCGTTATAACGTTCATCTTCAGTAATTAAACCACGGTTGAATTGTTTAGATACACGTTCAACTAATTTCTCGTGTTCATCTAAGATTTGTTGTTTATCTGGAAGTACCACGATGTCAGATACACCAACAGTGATACCAGCTTTAGATGAATATTTGAAACCTAAGTCTTTCATACGGTCAAGCATCATAGATGTATCTGTAATGCTAAATCTGTTGAAGACTTCAGCGATAATATTTCCTAAGAATTTTTTATTGAATGGTTCGATAAGTTCTTTGTCCTCGAAGTATTCTTTAAGACCACCTTCACCTAATTCAGTTGGGTTGATGAAGTATTTATCTGGTGTTTTATCTTCAAGGTTAGCTTGAGAAGGTTCGTTAATGTAAGCAAATGAATCTGGAATGATTTCATTGAATATAACTTTACCTACTGATGTAACTAAGATCTTATTGTTTTGTTCTTCGGTGAACGTTGGATTGTTAAATGATTTAGCATGTACACCAATACGAGTGTGTAAATGAACATAACCATTTGCATAAGCTTTAAGCACTTCGTTAGTGTCATTGAAAATAACACCAGTGTTAACAGCATCTGTACGTTCTAATGTTAGGTAATAGTTACCTAATACCATATCTTGTGATGGTGTAACTACAGGTTTACCATCTTTAGGGTTCAAGATGTTTTGAGCAGCTAACATTAACATACGTGCTTCAGCTTGTGCTTCTTTAGATAAAGGTACGTGAACGGCCATTTGGTCACCGTCAAAGTCCGCATTGTAAGCAGTTGTTACAAGTGGGTGAAGACGGATTGCACGACCTTCTACTAAAGTAGGTTCGAATGCTTGGATACCTAATCTGTGAAGTGTAGGTGCACGGTTAAGTAATACAGGGTGTTCTCTAATTACATCCTCTAATACATCCCATACTTCGTCATCCATACGCTCAATTTTGCTTTTAGCATTTTTAATGTTTGTAGCAATTTCGTGTTGAACTAATTCTTTCATTACGAATGGTTTGAATAATTCAAGAGCCATTTCTTTTGGAAGACCGCATTGATACATTTTCAAGCTTGGTCCTACTGCGATAACTGAACGTCCAGAGTAGTCTACACGTTTACCAAGTAAGTTTTGACGGAAACGTCCTTGTTTACCTTTCAACATGTGAGAAAGTGATTTCAATGGTCTGTTACCTGGACCAGTTACCGGACGACCACGACGACCATTATCAATTAAAGCATCTACTGCTTCTTGTAACATACGTTTTTCGTTTTGAACGATGATGCCAGGAGCACCAAGATCTAATAAACGTTTTAAACGGTTGTTACGGTTGATAACACGACGATATAAGTCGTTTAAATCACTTGTAGCAAAACGTCCACCATCTAATTGAACCATTGGACGAATTTCTGGTGGGATGATTGGAAGTACATCTAAAATCATCCATGAAGGATTGTTACCAGAATTTCTAAATGATTCTACAACTTCTAAACGTTTGATGGCACGAGTTAATCTTTGACCAGTCGCAGATTCTAACTCATCACGTAATGTTTTTAATTCTTCATCTAAGTTGATTTCTTCTAATAGGTCTTTAATACCTTCAGCACCCATTTTAGCCACAAATTGGCCTGGGTATTTATCATAATAATCTCGGAATTCTGCTTCAGATAATAAAGATTTCTTCTCTAAGCCAGTTGGACCTGGATCTACTACAACATAAGAAGCAAAGTAAATAACTTCTTCTAATGCTCTAGGAGACATGTCTAATAAAAGACCCATGCGACTTGGGATACCTTTGAAATACCAAATATGAGATACAGGAGCTGCTAATTCAATATGTCCCATTCTTTCACGACGTACTTTAGATTTAGTTACTTCTACGCCACATCTATCACATACCATGCCTTTGTAACGTACACGTTTGTACTTACCACAACTACATTCCCAGTCTTTTGTAGGTCCAAAAATTCTTTCACAGAAAAGACCATCTTTTTCTGGTTTCAAAGTACGATAGTTAATTGTTTCAGGTTTTTTAACTTCACCGTAAGACCAAGAACGGATTTTTTCAGGTGAGGCTAAACCGATTTTCATATAATGGAAATTATTTACATCAATCAAGGAGCCTACCTCCTTCAATTTAGATTAGCTGTGCTATTTGATTGATTCACATTTATTGAAACTAAAAATAAGTTAGAAAAGATAGTGTCTAGGAAAGCTAAAGTGGAAACCTTAACTTTCCTTAGCACCTTTATCTTTTACTTCATACTATTTCTATACTTAATTGCAAATTAGTCAGTAGTTTCTTTTTGAGTTTCTGGAACATCTTTCTGTTGTAAATCTACTTTGCGCTCAGTTGCCTCTTCATCGTCAACGTCAGCCATTTCGATTTCATTATCATGTTCATCCATTACTTTTACATCTAAACCTAAACTTTGTAATTCTTTCATCAATACGCGGAATGATTCAGGAACACTTGGTCTAGAGATGTTTTCACCTTTAACGATAGCTTCGTAAGTTTTAACACGTCCTACTGTATCGTCAGATTTGTAAGTTAGGATTTCTTGTAATGTGTATGCAGCACCGTATGCTTCAAGTGCCCATACCTCCATCTCACCGAAACGTTGTCCACCGAATTGTGCTTTACCACCAAGTGGTTGTTGCGTAACAAGTGAGTATGGACCAGTTGAACGAGCATGTAATTTGTCGTCAACCATGTGTGCAAGTTTAAGCATGTACATTACACCAACAGAAATACGGTTGTCGAATGGTTCACCAGTACGACCATCATATAAAACAGTTTTACCGTCACGCGCCATACCAGCTTCTTCAATTGTTGACCATACATCATCATCGTTAGCACCATCGAATACTGGTGATGCAACGTGGATGCCTAAGTTTTTAGCAGCCATACCTAAGTGTAACTCTAAAACTTGTCCGATGTTCATACGTGATGGTACACCAAGTGGGTTTAACATGATATCGATTGGACGTCCATCTGGTAAGTAAGGCATATCTTCTTCAGGAACGATTTTAGAGATAACCCCTTTATTACCGTGACGACCACACATTTTGTCCCCAACGTGGATTTTACGTTTTTGAACGATGTAAACACGTACTAATTGGTTGACACCTGGAGATAAAGTATCATCGCCCTCTTCACGATTGAATACTTTAACATCTAGCACGATACCGCCTGCACCATGTGGTACACGTAATGATGTATCGCGTACTTCACGTGCTTTTTCACCGAAGATAGCGTGTAATAATCTTTCCTCGGCTGTTAATTCAGTTACACCTTTAGGCGTTACTTTACCTACTAAGATGTCACCATCTTTAACTTCAGCACCAACATAAACGATACCGCGATCATCTAAGTTTTTAAGTGCATTTTCAGAAACGTTAGGAATATCACGAGTGATTTCTTCAGGTCCTAGTTTAGTGTCACGCGCTTCTGATTCATATTCTTCAATATGAATTGAAGTGTAAACGTCATCTTTAACTAAACGTTCACTCATGATTACGGCATCCTCATAGTTATAACCGTCCCAAGTCATGAAACCAACAACGACGTTACGGCCTAAAGCCATTTCGCCTAGTTCCATTGAAGGTCCGTCAGCTAAGATTTCGTTGTATTCAACTACATCGCCAACAGCAACGATTGGACGTTGGTTATAACAAGTACCTGAGTTAGAACGTTTGAATTTAGCTAATGGATAACGGTCTAATTCACCTTCGTGTTCAGTACCGTTCTCTTCAACTAAACGACGTACTAATATTTCATTTGATTCAACGTGTTCAACACGACCTCTGTGTTTAGCAGTGATTGCCGCACCTGAGTCACGTGCTGCTACGTGTTCCATACCAGTACCTACGAAAGGTGCTTCTGGATTCATCAATGGTACCGCTTGACGTTGCATGTTCGCACCCATTAATGCACGGTTAGAGTCATCGTTTTCTAAGAATGGGATACATGCTGTCGCAGCTGATACTACTTGTTTAGGAGATACGTCCATGTAGTCCATTTTTTCTTTAGCCATAACTGTGTTGTTACCACGGAAACGACAAACAACTTCGTCATCTAAGAAACGGCCATTTTCATCTAAGCGAGAGTTCGCTTGGGCTACTACATAGCTATCTTCTTCATCAGCTGTTAAGTAGTCGATTTGATCTGTAATAGAATTAGTATCTAAATCAACTTTACGGTATGGTGTTTCAATGAAACCAAATTCATTAACACGCGCATAACTTGATAATGAGTTAATTAAACCGATGTTTGGTCCCTCTGGTGTTTCGATAGGACACATACGACCATAGTGAGAGTAGTGAACGTCACGTACTTCCATTTGAGCACGTTCACGAGTTAAACCACCAGGTCCTAAGGCAGAAAGACGACGTTTATGTGTCAACTCAGCTAATGGGTTAGCTTGGTCCATGAATTGTGATAATTGAGAGCTACCGAAGAACTCTTTAATTGATGCAATTACAGGACGGATATTGATTAATTGTTGTGGTGTGATTGAATCAGTATCTTGGATTGACATTCTTTCACGTACAACACGTTCCATTCTTGATAAACCGATACGGAATTGGTTTTGTAAAAGTTCACCAACTGAACGTAAACGACGGTTACCTAAATGGTCAATATCATCTGTGTAACCAATGCCATTTAATAAGTTAAAGAAATAACTCATTGAGGCAATGATGTCAGCAGGCGTAATGCATTTAACTTCTGAATCTGGCAATGCATTACCGATTACAGTAGTTGTACGCTCTTCTTCATCATTTGGTACATATACTTTAATAGATTGAATTTCAACAGGCTCGTCAATAACGCTACCTTCTAATTCAAACACTTCACTATTAGCATTAGTTTCTAAAACTTCCATAATTTCGTCTAATTTACGACGGTCTAAAACTGTGCCTTCTTCAGCAACAATTTCACCAGTTTCGCTATTAACGATTGGTTCAGCTAATTTTTGGTTAAATAAACGGTGTTTTAAATGTAATTTCTTGTTTGTTTTGTAACGACCAACACTTGCTAAATCATAACGTTTAGGGTCGAAGAAACGTGAGTATAATAGACTCTTAGCATTTTCAACTGTTGGTGGTTCACCAGGACGTAAACGTTCATAAATTTCTAATAATGCTTGTTCAGTATTTTCAGTGCTGTCTTTCTCAAGCGTATTACGTAAATACTCGCTATCACCTAATAAATCAATAATTTCTTGATCATTAGAGAAACCTAAAGCACGTAATAATACTGTTAAAGGTAATTTACGTGTTCTATCAATACGTACATAAACTACATCTTTAGCATCAGTTTCATATTCTAACCATGCACCACGGTTAGGAATGATTGTCGCATCATAATTTTCACGACCATTTTTGTCAATTTTCTCATTGAAATAAACGGATGGTGAACGTACTAATTGAGAAACAATAACACGTTCTGCACCATTAATTACAAACGTACCTGTATCTGTCATTAATGGGAAGTCACCCATGAACACTTCTTGTTCTTTAACTTCTCCAGTTTCTTTGATAATTAGACGTACTTTAACACGAAGAGGTGCAGCATAAGTAGCGTCACGGTTTTTAGATTCTTCTAAATCATATTTCGGTTCACCTAATCTGTAATCTACAAATTCTAAAGAAAGGTTACCAGTGAAATCTTCAATTGGTGAAATGTCACGGAACATTTCTAATAAACCTTCTTTTAAGAACCAGTCGTAAGATTTAGTTTGAATTTCTATTAAGTTTGGTAATTCTAATACTTCTGAAATTCTCGCATAATTTCTACGTTTACGATGTCTTCCATATTGGACAACTTGACCTGCCAAACAGATTCACCCCTCAAATATTGTGTGATAAACTGATACACAAAACAAAAAGTCGCATAACAAGACAAAAAGAAAACGGCAACACAACTGATGACACCATTTTCGATTCTGCAATTATTCTTGTTTTTCGTACTCATTTTGCGTAAAAGTACACACTTATTGAACATAAATTTTTACATTTTATTACTATATCAGAATACTACCTTGAAATCAACCTTTTCGACTTTTCAAGATGTAGTAGCCTTTATTTTTATTCACAGTTTCTACATTATTAAATATTTCTTCCATTTTCTTTTTAGCGGAAGGCATACCTTGTTTCTTTTGGATGACCACGTATAATTCACCTTGATCTCTTAATTTTGAATATGCCTCTTCAAAAATACGATGAACAACCTCTTTACCTGCACGGATAGGAGGATTAGTTAAAACAAAATCATAACTATTATCTTCAACTTGCGATAAGCCATCACTTTCTTTTATATCTACATTATCTATGTGATTCGCTTTTCTATTTTTTTCAGCTAAATTTAAAGCACGGTGATTCACATCAACCATTGTGATGTGGTGATGTGGTGAAACTTTCGCAATCATTAGACCTATTGGTCCATAACCACAGCCAACATCAATCACCTTTTTACTTGGACCTGGAGGATGTTCATTTAGAAATGTTTGAACAAGCGTATCAGAACCAAAGTCAACTTTACCTTTAGAGAACACGCCAGCATCCGTAGTTAAGGTTAATTCATGTTGATGATAATGGTAACTGATGACCTTCTCATCACTTTGCACCTCAGGATTCTCATCATAATAATGCCCCATTATTACACCTCTCTATCATTGTTCATCTTTTATTTGCTAGAAAATGAAGTAAAAACCCCGTTATCGTGATAACGGGGTTTTAATTTCTCAAAGAATTCAAGCTATCTTTAATTCTTTTACTTTAAAAAAGTAATCATATTAACAGACAACTTTAATATTAAGTTAAGATACTAGAATTATTTTAATTCTACAGTAGCTCCAACTTCTTCTAATTGTTCTTTAAGTTTTTCAGCTTCTTCTTTAGCAACGCCTTCTTTGATTACTTTAGGAGCGTTGTCAACTAAGTCTTTAGCATCTTTTAAGCCTAAGCCAGTTGCTTCTTTAACAGCTTTAACAACTTTGATTTTTGAAGATCCAGCTGAAGTTAATTCAACGTCAAATTCAGTTTTTTCAGCTGCTGCGTCGCCGCCACCAGCTGCGCCAGCTGCTGCTACAGGAGCTGCTGCTGTTACACCAAATTCTTCTTCAATTGCTTTTACTAAATCGTTTAATTCTAATACTGACATTTCTTTAATTGCTTCAATGATTTGTTCTTGATTAGCCATTTTATTATTCCTCCATTTATTTTAATATTTTACGCGCAATTATTCAGCGCTTTCTTCTTTTTGTTCTCCAACAGCTTTAACCGCATAAGCGAAGTTGCGTACTGGAGCTTGTAATACTGATAAAAGCATAGATACAAGACCATCGTGTGAAGGTAATGAACCAACAGTTTTAACTTCTTCTGCTGAGATAACGCTACCTTCCATAACGCCTGTTTTAATTTCTAAAGCTTCGTGTTCTTTAGCAAATCCTGCGATAACTTTCGCTGGAGCAACTACATCTTCAGTAGAAGTAGCGATAGCTGTAGGACCAGTTAAGAATTCATCTAAGCCTTCGATACCTGCTTGTTCAGCTGCACGACGAACCATTGTGTTTTTGTATACTTTATACTCAACACCAGCTTCACGTAATTGTGAACGAAGTTCAGTTACTTCGGCAACAGTTAAGCCACGGTAGTCAACGATAACAGTTGAAACTGAATTTTTAAGTTGTTCAGCAATAACATCAACTTGTTGTTTTTTAGCTTCAATAATAGCAGACATTCAGACACCTCCATTTTTATTTTTGGTGCTTTTTTTTATTTTTCAATAAAAAAAGCACTTTCTACCCACGGCAAAAAGTGCTTGAAAGATCATTTTAATAATCATCACGTTCAAGTCAATTTAGCCTCGGTAGGATAAATTTTAAGTTATCAATAACTCCTACTGTCTTAGGTAAAATAATCACAATAAGTAATATAACCTGTTTATTGTGAAATGTCAACATTTTTTTAAAGACTGAAAGAAATTAATTTTAAACTTCTTAAGCAAATATATAATCATATATGCTATATCGAAATTACATCAAATTCTCTCAGTCTTTAATCTATATCATTTATTATTTAAATTATAATTTGAATGAAGCAGTGTCTACTTTAACTCCAGGACCCATTGTTGTAGTTACAGCAACAGATTTGAAGTAAGTACCTTTAGCTGAAGATGGTTTAGCTTTTGTTAAAACATCTTGTAAAGCTTTAAAGTTTTCAACTAATTGTTCATCGCTGAATGAAACTTTACCGATTGAAGCATGTACGATACCAGCTTTTTCAGCACGGTATTCAACTTTACCAGCTTTGATTTCTTCAACAGCTTTTTTAACGTCCATAGTTACAGTACCAGTTTTAGGGTTTGGCATTAAACCTTTAGGTCCTAATACACGACCTAATTTACCAACTTCGCCCATCATGTCTGGAGTAGCTACTACTACGTCAAAGTCGAACCAACCTTGTTGGATTTTTTGTACATATTCAGATTCACCTACGTAATCTGCACCTGCTTCTTCTGCTTCAGCGACTTTATCACCTTTAGCAAATACTAATACACGTTGTGATTTACCAGTACCGTTTGGTAATACTACTGCACCACGGATTTGTTGGTCATTTTTACGTGTATCAATTCCTAAACGGAAAGCTACTTCAACTGATGCGTCAAAGTTAGCAATGCTTGTTTCTTTAGCTAAGCTGATTGCTTCTTCAACACTATAGTGTTTAGTACGATCAACTTTATTAGCTGCTTCTTGATACTTTTTACCTTTTTTAGCCATTTATTGTTCCTCCTTTAGTGGTTTTAGCGGAATTTCCTCCCACGCTTACTTGTGTATTACACAAGTTAAGAGCAGATAACAGATGAATATCTACTGTTTTAAATCACCTTAAGGTATTAAAACTTATAAAAATTCATCACAGACAATATTATTGGTTGTCGTTTCTGTTACCTGCCATCGTCTAACGAGGTATGGACAAAAGCATTTATAATCTAGGAGCCGATAACAGCTCTTAAAAAGTAAACTTTTGCTTCAACCTCTAAATTTTATTTCGATAATCTAACTTTTATGTTCAAAAATTATTGTACAGTGATACCCATACTACGTGCAGTACCTTCGATAATACGCATAGCTGCTTCTTCGTCTGCAGCGTTTAAGTCTTGCATTTTAGTTTGTGCAATTTCACGTACTTGATCTTTAGTTACTGTAGCAACTTTAGTTTTGTTAGGTTCACCAGAACCTTTTTCTACGCCAGCTGCTTTTTTAAGTAGTACTGGAGCCGGTGGAGTTTTAGTAATGAATGTAAATGAACGGTCTTCATATACACTGATTTCTACCGGAATGATTAAACCTGCTTGTTCTTGCGTACGTGCGTTGAATTCTTTACAGAATCCCATGATGTTCACACCTGCTTGACCTAATGCTGGACCAACTGGTGGTGCTGGGTTCGCTTTACCTGCAGGAATTTGTAATTTAACTACTTTTTCTACTTTTTTAGCCACGATGTGCACCTCCTTGATATCGTGATGTGGTCACAGGGCTCAGTTTTGCCCTCCCACTCATAAACATTTCGTGACGAAATGAGCGTTCTAAAAACGCGACCACATTATTTTAACACTGAACTCACTTAAAAATCAATAGTAAAATTTCATCTTTTTTAAGAGACTTTATTTTTCAGTGTCTTTTTTCTTCTGATTAAATTTTATAATTTTTCAACTTGATCAAATTCAACTTCAACTGGTGTTTCTCTACCGAACATATCAACTAATACAGTCAATTTAAATTTGTCAGGTTCAATTTCTTGTACTTCGCCTACTTGATTAGCGAAAGGACCAGATTTAATACGAACTTGTTCACCAATGTCTAATTCGACATCGATTGTTTTTTCTTTCAGACCCATTTGTTTTAAAATGAATCTCATTTCTTCTGGAAGTAATGGATTAGGCTTAGAACCAGCACCTGCTGAACCAACGAAACCAGTTACACCTGGAGTATTACGAACAACGTACCATGACTCGTCTGTCATCACTAGTTCTACTAATACATAACCAGGAAATGTTTTCTTAACTTGTTTTTTAGCTTTTCCATCTTTAACTTGTGTTTCTTCCTCTTCAGGTATGACAACTCTAAAAATTTGCTCTGTCATATTCATTGATTCTACTCTTTTTTCTAAATTCTTTTTAACTTTATTTTCATATCCAGAATACGTATGCACGGCATACCAACGCTTTGCGCCGACTTCTTCAGACATGTTGTCACTCCTTCTCTCAGACTGTAAATAAACCTTTCAGTCTTTATACTTAAAATTACTCTGTCAATAAACTTATCTTTAATTATAACTCTTATCTAAATAATTGAATTAAATTACCAATACCTACGTCTAACAACCAGAAAAACACCATGAAGAAAATTACTGTAGATACTACGATTACAGTATATTTAAAAAGTTCTTCTTTAGTAGGCCAACTTGTTTTTTCCATTTCACTTTTAACGCCTTGGAAGAAACTTTCTTTTTCTTTACCTGTGCCTTTATCTTTAGCCATCAAAATTACCTCCATACTTACCCTTGATTAGCCATCTATTTAAAATATTATGCATTAACAAGCTTATTTTGATTCTTTGTGAATCGTATGAGCGTTACATCTTGGACAATATTTTTTTAATTCTAATCTCGTTGCAGAATTTTCATTTTTCGGGACATTATAATTTCTATTACCGCAAACTTCACAAATTAAAGGTACTTTTTTCACAACAATTCACCTTTACTCATTTTAATACCAGTATACTATACATAAATTTTACAAGAAATGTCAAACTAGCGTAATAGTGTCGTTGCCCTAATTAGCTAGCAATAACGCTGGATTAAATAGTCTTTCATTTTCATTTTACAACGTTGAATACTATTGTAAACTACTTTATCTTTAATATTTAATTTTCTAGCTATCTCTGTTGGAGAATAGTCACATAACATTAATTGCGCTACATTTCTTTCTAAATCACTTAAATATAATAAACTCTCTTGTATTTCCTCATTTTGAGCTTGTGTTAAGCAGTACGCTTCGGTTTGGTTAGAAGATTTGTTCCATTTATATCTCACAATATATTCATTGATTAGAGATTCATTTCTATTGGTCTCTGCATATCTTTTTCTCCAAAAATCATTCCTAAGCGAGCGAACCATACAATTTAAATAGTGCTCAAATGGAATGTTCAACGTAAAATCAAAAGTCTGTAGTGACAAATATGTTCTAATCAATAATTCTTGTACTAAATCTTCAATATCCGAAGCAGACACACCCGCTTGCTTAAACTTTATTGAAAGGCTCGAGTGCAATTGGCTTACTATAGTTGTAAATAATTGATCTTGTTCGCAGCGATTTCGACTTTGTTGGAAGTTAATGAATACTTGTTCTAGTTGATTGAAATTTTGAGTCATACACTATACCTTTCATATTAAATTAGACATAGTGTATAAAGAACTGATATCAAATGGCAAGTAGCCATATTTAATCTTTTTTATGATTACCTCGTCTAATCTTTTCAAATTCTGCTAGAACATCATTTGATAGCGAAATTCGAGTTCTCGGCTTGCTTTCACTAAAATCATCTAAAGACTTACTCACTGTGATTGCATTTTCTTTCAAATCACGCCACATTTCTCTAGATGACACACGATAGGCACCTGCGCCAAATATCGCATGCTGTTCACTCATATCACTCGTTACTACTGTGATATGCGTTGTATGCTTATTGTATAAATTATAAACATAGCGTTCGATATAGCTATCTGCAGTTTCTTTTTCTTTAGTAAACACTGTCTTCACACCGTGATAAATATACTCTCTTTCAATACCTGATTGTTCGTAAGCATCAAATACACATACAATCTCATCTGCGACAACAGCATTATAATTGGCAATAGCATCAAGCAATTGTTCACGTGCTTCTTGCAAATTCTCACGTGCAATCTTACTCAATTCTTGAGATTGACCTATCATATTATAGCCATCGATAATTAAATATCTATCCTTCATGCGTTATCTCCAAGTTGATGTCTTTTACGGTATACCTCATACATCATTAAACTAGCTGCTACCGATGCATTAAGGCTATTAACATGACCAACCATTGGTATTTTTATATAGAAATCACATTTATCTTTAACTAATCGACTCATACCTTGACCTTCACTACCAATGACTATCGCTAGTGGCATGTCAGCCGCCATTTCACGATAGTCAGTAGCGTTATCCGCTTCAGCACCAGCTACCCAGTAACCATTATCTTTTAACTCATCGATGGTTTTAGCTAAGTTAGTCACTCTCATGACTGGCACGTGTTGAATAGCACCTGTTGATGCTTTTGCTACTGTTTGAGTTAAGGCAACAGATCGTCTTTTAGGTATGATGACACCGTCGACACCACTCGCATCTGCAGTTCTTAGAATAGAACCTAAGTTATGTGGGTCTTCAAGCCCATCTAAAATAACAATTGTAGATAGACCTTCTTTTTCTTTTTGCGCTTTAACAAATTGATCAAAATCTGCATATTCATATGGTGCAATTAATGCTGCTACCCCTTGATGAGGTGCATTTGCTAAATTATCTAATTTTGATTTTGGTACTGTTTGAACAATTAATTTTTGTTCTTTTGCATTTTGTAATATGTCATTAATTTGTTGTTTTCTTATGCCCTCTTGTATCCAAATTTTATTGATAGTATGTCCAGAGACAATCGCTTCTTTAACAGCGTGTCTACCGACAATTACGATATCTTCCACTAATTTCACTCCCTTTCATTGACTAATTGAACAATTTCATCAAGCAACGCTTCTAATCTAGCCCCTTGATAATCTAAATATAAAAATCCTATGACTGCTTCTAAGCCTGAACTTTTGCGATATGTTTGTATGTCTGTATTTTTAGCTTTAGTATAACTTTTAGCATTACGACCTCTTTTAACGATGTCTAATTCCTCGTCTGTAAACCATTGCGCTTCAATCAACTTTTCTAATGTTTGCGCCTGACTTTTAGCAGAAACATAACGTTTAGACACTTGATGTAAACGGTTCGGTTTACTTTGTAATTTCAATACGATATAACGGCGAACATGTTGATCCAATACTGCATCGCCCATATACGCTAATGTTAAAGGGTTCAATAATTTAGGATCCATATTAACCACGTTTAAAACGTACACCTTGAGGCGTATCTTCTAAAATAATATTTTGTTCTTTCAACATATCTCTAATTTCATCAGCGCGAGCAAAGTCTTTATTTTTGCGTGCTTCATTACGTTCTTCGATAAGTTTTTCAATATCTTCATCTAACAACATGTCAGAATCTGTACCTTTAAGTGGTACTCCAAGAACATCACTAAAGATTTGATACACTTCTTTAAAGCGTGCAATTACTTGTGTTGATGTTGTATTCTCTAATACATATTTATTCGCAAGTTTTGCTAAATCATACCATGCAGTTACTGCATTGGCAGTATTAAAGTCATCATTCATCACTGTTTCAAATTGTTCTAAAATAGCATCAATTTGTTCAATATAATCAGACTGATCTGTAATATCTGTTGCGATAGATTCACGTTCTTCAATTAATTTATAACTATTACGAATACGCTCTAAACCGCTTTTCGCAGCATTAACTAATTCTAAGTTATAGTTAATTGGACTTCTATAATGCACACTAATCATGAAGAAACGTAGTACGTCTGGATCCACTTCTTTAATAATGTCATGTACTAAAATAAAGTTACCTAAAGATTTACTCATTTTTTCATTATCAATATTAATGAAACCATTGTGCATCCAGTAGTTCGCAAACGGCGCATGGTTATGTGCTTCAGATTGTGCAATCTCATTTTCATGGTGAGGGAATTGTAAATCTGAACCACCAGCATGAATATCAATTGTTTTACCTAATTCATGATAAGCCATTACTGAACATTCAATATGCCAACCTGGACGTCCTTCACCAAATGGACTTTCCCAGCTAATTTCACCTGGTTTTGCTTTTTTCCATAAAGTGAAATCTAAAGCGTCTTCTTTCTGTTCACCCGCTTCGATTCTGGCACCTACTTTTAAATCATCAATAGATTGGTGACTTAATTTACCATAGCCATCAAATTTACGGGTTCTGAAATAAACGTCACCATTGCTTTCATACGCATACCCTTCATCTACTAACTCTTTAATGAATGCAATAATCTCATCCATATGGTCCATTACTCGAGGATTTGAAGAGGCTTTTTTAACGCTTAAAGCACCGACATCTTCATAGAATGCTTTGATATATTTATCTGCAATTTCTGGGACACTCTCGTTAAGCTCTTGTGAGCGTTTAATTAATTTATCATCTACATCCGTAAAGTTTGATACATATGTGACTTCATAGCCTTGGTATTCAAAGTAACGACGTACCACGTCATAATTAATAGCGGGACGCGCGTTACCAATATGAATGTAGTTATATACTGTTGGACCACATACATACATTTTCACCTTCCCTGGTTCAATAGGCTCAAACGTCTCCTTTTGACGTGTTAATGTATTATATAATGTAATCATCTTTAATCTCTCCGTTCTTAGCTTTTTCAAGTTGCTTTTCTAGTTGCTTAATTTGTTCATATAATGGATCCGGTAAATTACGGTGATCGAATGTTTTACCTATACGTTTTCCTTCTTGTTTTACAATATGACCTGGAATACCAACGACGGTTGTATAACTAGGTACAGATTGTAATACAACTGAATTCGCTCCAATATTAACATTAGAATCTATTTGAATATTACCTAATATTTTTGAACCTGCCGCAATCAGCACATTATCGCCTATATCTGGGTGACGTTTTCCTTTTTCTTTACCTGTACCGCCTAGTGTTACACCTTGATAAATCGTTACATTGTCGCCAATCGTACATGTTTCGCCAATCACGACGCCCATACCATGGTCGATAAATAAACGTTTCCCAATTTTGGCACCAGGATGAATTTCAATTCCTGTAAAGAAGCGAGAAACTTGAGATATGATTCTAGCAAGGACATATCGTTTTTTGTTATATAATTTATGCGCAATTAAGTGACTCCATACTGCATGCAAACCAGCATAAGTTGTAATAACTTCAAATGTTGTACGTGCTGCTGGGTCCTGTTCAAATACCATTTTCACATCGTCTCTAATTCTTTTTATCAAGACTGTCTCCCCCTCAGTTTAAAAGTAATTAATTCCACAATTACGACTACTCAATCTAAATTTTAGTTAATAAAAAAGCACCTCTAACACATATATGCTAGAGGCGCTACCGCACGGTTCCACTCTGTATTTAGATAAAGATTACCCATCCTTCTATTCATCAAGACAGTCTCTTTATCATACTCATTTACATATTCAATTGATTCTTAATACAAAGGTGCATTCAATATTGATAATGATGTGCTCGCAGCTACCGCACACTCTCTGAATACATTATCTGATATTTACTAATCCTTTGTTTCATGTGTAACCTAATCATATGAGCTTTAATGTAAAATTTCAAGTACAAAGCTACATCCACCGTCGTTCAAATCTTTGTTTTAAACGTGTTTTTTCAAGCGTGATAACACTTTGTCTCTACCTAATACTTCGATAGTATTTGGTAATTCAGGACCATGCATTTGACCAGTAACAGCTACACGAATTGGCATAAATAGTTGTTTACCTTTAATGCCAGTTTCTTTTTGAACTTCTTTAATTGTCTTCTTAATCTCTGCAGCTTCAAATGGTTCTAATGCTTCTAATTTACCATATAAATGAGACATTAATTCAGGTACTTGTTCACCATTAAGTACTTCTTGTTCTTCTTCACCTAATTCAGGCATTTCTTTAAAGAACATTTCTGATAATGGTACGATTTCGCCGGCATAACTCATTTCTTTTTGGTAAAGTGCAATAAGTTTACGGCCCCATTCTTTTTCTTCTTCATTAGGTTCAGCAGAAATTAAGTTTGCTTTAATTAAATGAGGTAAAGCAAGTTCAAATACTGTTTCGTTATCTTTCTCTTTCATATATTGGTTGTTAACCCAAGCAAGTTTTTGTCTATCAAACATTGCTGGTGATTTAGAAAGACGTTTTTCATCAAAAATCTTAATAAATTCTTCTTTAGAGAAGATTTCTTCTTCGCCTTCAGGAGACCAACCTAATAATGTAATGAAGTTAAATAACGCTTCAGGTAAATAACCTAAATCACGGTATTGCTCGATGAATTGTAAAATTTGACCATCACGTTTACTTAATTTCTTACGCTCTTCATTAACGATTAATGACATATGACCGAAGCGAGGTGGTTCCCAAACAAATGCTTCATAAATCATTAATTGTTTAGGTGTGTTAGATACATGGTCATCACCGCGAATAACATCTGAAATTTCCATGTAATGATCATCGACTGCTACAGCAAAGTTATAAGTAGGAATACCATCTTTCTTCACGATAACCCAGTCGCCAATATTATTAGAATCAAATGAAATTTCGCCTTTAACCATATCATTAAACGTGTAAGTTTTATCTTGTGGTACACGGAATCGGATTGATGGTTTACGACCTTCCGCTTCAAATTGTTGGCGCTCTTCTTCTGTTAAGTGCGCATGTTTACCACCATAACGTGGCATCTCACCACGCGCGATTTGCTCTTCACGTTCTTTTTCAAGCTCATCTTCAGTCATATAACATTTATAAGCTTTGTCTTCATCTAACAATTGTTGAATAAGTGGATTATAAATATCACCACGTTCAGATTGACGATATGGACCATAGCCATTATCTTTATCCACTGATTCATCCCAATCTAAACCTAACCATTTTAAGTTCTCAAACTGAGAAGCTTCGCCATCTTTAAGGTTACGTTTACTATCAGTATCCTCAATACGCACTACGAAATCTCCATCATAATGCTTAGCAAATAAATAGTTAAACAATGCCGTTCTCGCATTACCAATATGCAAATATCCAGTTGGACTCGGCGCATATCTAACTCTTACGCGTTCACTCATTATATTCACTCCTAATAATTATTCATTAATCAATCACGGTTCATCTAACCACAGGGCACACTATAGGCACCTCAGAAACATCTTCTTCCATTAGAAAAAAGCTATCCCAAACTATCTATAAAGACGCGTTTTTGAATAACTTTCCTCACCCACTCTATACTTAGATAAAACGTCACATTTCTACACTATTGTAGCACTAAATCAACACTTTGATAAGTCTCACGTCATCTCCGTATACAGCATTTTTTATTTTTGAAAAGAGTGCCCTAAACAGCTAGCGTTCCACATGAAACCCATGCGTCTCTAACGATTCTGCTACCTCATCCATTTCGCATGTATTTCATGCTAGTTGTATAATATCATCGCTCACTCACTTAGCCACTCTAATTAACGTCACCTAATTTTTTAGCAAAAATAATACGTCCAGATGACGTTTGCAATAAACTGATGACTTCTAATTCTACTTGTTTACCCACAAGTTGCTTCGCATTGTCTACAACCACCATTGTACCGTCATCGAGATAACCTACACCTTGACCCGGTTCTTTACCCATCTTAGTTAATAAGATGTTAATATGATCGCCTTGATGCACATTCGGTTTAATTGCCTCAGATAAATCATTCACGTTTAACGCTTTAATCCCTTGTACATGACATACTTTATTTAAATTAAAATCTGTCGTAATGACATGCGCATGGTAAGATTGCGCCAATTCCACTAATAACTCATCGATATCACTATGTGATTTTTGAGGATGAATAACGCGCGTGGGATAATCCGAGTCGTATAATTTATTTAAAATATCCAAACCACGTTGGCCCTTTTCACGTTTCACACTGTCATTAGCGTCAGCTACCACTTGAAGCTCATTAATCACGCCTTGAGGTATAAGAATCTCCCCATCAATAAATCCACAACGGATAACATCTAGAATACGACCATCGATAATTGCACTTGTATCTAATAATTTAGGTATCGCACTGACATTATTTTTAGACATTGAACGTGCCATATTCTCTGGTAAAAACATAAGCATTTCGTCGCGCTTTTTCAAACCAAATTGGAAACCTAAGTAACATAATAGTAGTGTAATAATGATCGGCACTAAATGATTTAAAATGGAATTGCCAATCATTTCAAGTATGAAAGACGCCATCACTGAGATGAATAAACCGATAATAAGACCAAGCGTTGCAAATAATATTTCAACTGCACTTCGTTGTAGAATCCATTGTTCTACATTTTTTAATGTTTTAGTTACTTTATTTATAAACAAACCAAATATTAAGAAAAACAACACGATGCCTATGAAACCATCGACGTAGTAATTCGTTAAAATAGGATGATTCTTTATATTTAAATCATGGAGTATCTCGGGTATTAACAGAATCCCAAGCGATGTACCGAGGATGATATAGATAATCACTACTATACCCTTCAATACCTTCATAAATCTCACCTCTTTAGCCGTCTTAATTATGCTTTAAACGCATACTTTAAAGCTTCATGTACTGTTGACACACCTACTACACGAATACCTTCTGGGAACGTCCAGCCGCCAATATTCGTTTGAGGAATAATTACTCTTTCAAATCCTAACTTCGCTGCTTCTTGCACACGTTGTTCAATACGTGATACGCGTCTAACTTCACCCGTTAAACCGACTTCACCAATATAACAATCGAGGCCATCTACTGCTTTATCTTTAAAGCTGGAGGCAGTAGCTACAATCACACTTAAATCTACTGCAGGCTCTGTTAAACGTACGCCACCTGCTACTTTAATATAAGCATCTTGTTGCTGTAATAAATAATTTTCCTTCTTCTCTAATACAGCCATTAATAAACTTAAGCGATTATGATCAATACCAGTCGCCATACGTCTTGGGTTATTAAAAGTAGTTGGCGTTACTAAAGCTTGCACTTCAATAAGTAGTGGTCGCGTTCCTTCCATTGTTGCAACAATAGTAGAGCCCGGAACATTAGTTGAACGTTCTTCTAAGAACATTTCGGATGGGTTTTGTACACCCTTTAACCCGCTTTGTTTCATTTCGAAAATGCCCATTTCATTTGTTGAACCGAAACGGTTTTTAACTGCGCGCAAAATTCGATAAGCGTGATGTTCATCGCCCTCGAAATACAATACTGTATCTACCATATGTTCTAATAATCGTGGCCCAGCAATTTGTCCTTCTTTAGTCACGTGTCCAACGATAAAAGTAGCAATGTTCATTTGTTTAGCAATATTCATTAAACTTTGCGTACTTTCACGTACCTGTGAGACAGAACCAGGGGCCGAACTAATTTCAGGATGATATATCGTCTGAATAGAATCCACTACTAAAATGTCTGGTTGTTCTTGTTGTACAGTTTGGTGAATAACTTCTAAATCCGTTTCAGCTAAAACATTTAAATTACTTGAATCTTCTTCAAGACGATCTGCACGTAATTTAGTTTGATTTAATGATTCCTCACCCGTAATGTAGAGTACATTTAATTTTTGTGATAGCGATGCACAAATTTGTAATAACAATGTAGACTTACCGATACCTGGGTCACCACCGATAAGTACTAATGAGCCGCTAACAATACCGCCACCTAAAACACGGTTAAATTCTTTAGATTCTGTTTGAACTCTTGGTGTTGCTTCATGCTTAATATTGTTTAATTTTTGTACTTTAGCGCTAGACTCTTTAGCTTTAACGCCATGTTTAGGGTTTGCAGCTTTTTCAACTATTTCTTCCATTTGGTTCCATGCACCACAATTTGGACATTTACCCATCCATTTAGGTGTTTGGTAGCCACAAGCCATACACTCAAAAATCACTTTCTTTTTGGCCAAAATTGCACCTCCGATTTTTCTATGAACAAATCTATTTTATATGTATCGATTAATAATGACAAATGTAAAGATAGAAAAATAAGTGGCGCAGAAGTCTAATATATCATTAGAGCAAACTACACCACTGCTATATAAAAGCGAGGTCAAGACTTACTACTCGTCTTGACCTCGTATTATCATAATTAAATTTGATAAATCATTTACGCTTCAACGTCAGATGTTGTTTCTTCATCAGTTACGTCGTCATTATTTTTTTCACGAATATCATATTTAAATTCATTACCATCATGGTCGATGATAACTTCTTTACCTTCGATTTGATTACCTTCTAGGATTAATTCGCTTAAGTTATCTTCAATTGTTTTTTGAATCGCTCTGATTAACGGACGTGCACCGTATTCTGGATCATATCCTTCATCAGCAATTTTTTCTTTTGCTTTATCCGTTACAATGATATCAATATCTTGTTCTGAAAGACGTTTAGTTAATTTATTAACCATCATTGTTACGATTTCTTTCAATTCATCTTTAGTAAGTTTATGGAAGACGATGATATCGTCAACTCGGTTCAAGAATTCTGGGCGGAAAGCATTTTTCAATTCTTTCATCATTGTTTTACGAATTGTTTCGTAATCATGGCCCTCAGTGCCACCACCGAAACCAGCGAAACGTTGGTCTTGTAATTCTTGTGCACCTACGTTTGATGTCATGATAATTACTGTATTACGGAAGTCAACTTGACGCCCTTTAGTATCAGTTAAATGACCATCGTCAAGAACTTGTAACAAGATGTTAAATACATCTGGATGTGCTTTTTCGATTTCATCGAATAAAATAACTGAATAAGGTTTGCGTCTTACTTTTTCAGTTAATTGACCACCATCATCATGGCCTACATAACCTGGAGGCGCTCCGACTAAACGACTCACTGCATGTTTCTCCATAAATTCACTCATATCAACGCGAATCATAGCATCCTCTTCACCGAACATTGACTCAGCTAATGCACGAGCTAATTCTGTTTTACCTACACCAGTAGGTCCTAAGAAGATAAAGCTACCAATTGGACGTTTAGGATCTTTCAATCCAGCACGAGCACGACGCACTGCTTTACTAATAGAAGTGACAGCATCGTTTTGCCCAATAACACGTTGATGCAATGTGTCTTCAAGGTTTAATAAACGATCAGATTCTGTTTCGTTAATCTTAGTTAATGGAATACCAGTCCAACCAGCAATCACTTCAGCGATGTCTTCTTGAGATAATGAAGTAGATTGGCCACCTTGAGATGTTTTCCATTCATTTTTAGCATCTTCATATTGTTTTTCTAATTTAGTTTGTTTATCACGTAAGTTTGCTGCATTTTCGAATTCTTGTGCATGAACAGCAGCATCTTTTTCGTTTTTCACTTTTTCAATTTCTTGTTCAATTTCTTTTAAATTACTAGGTGTTGTATGATTTTTTAATCTTACTTTAGAACTAGCTTCATCAATTAAGTCGATTGCTTTGTCTGGTAAGAAGCGATCAGAAATATAACGATCACTTAATTTTGCAGCCGCTTCAAGTGCTTCATCTGAAATGTTAATGCGGTGATGTGCTTCATAACGATCGCGTAAACCTTTAAGGATAGCAATTGTATCCTCTACCGTAGGTTCGTCCACTTGAATAGGTTGGAAACGACGTTCTAATGCTGCATCTTTCTCGATGTTTTTACGATATTCATCTAATGTAGTAGCACCAATGCATTGTAATTCACCACGTGCTAACGCAGGTTTCAAAATATTTGATGCATCAATAGCACCTTCAGCGCCACCAGCACCTACTAATGTGTGTAATTCATCGATAAATAGAATGACATTACCTGCTTGATGAATTTCTTCCATTACTTTTTTCAAGCGTTCTTCAAATTCGCCACGATATTTTGTACCCGCAACAACTGTACCCATATCTAATGACATGACACGTTTATTTTTTAATGTTTCAGGTACTTCATTATTTACAATTGCTTGTGCTAAACCTTCAGCAATTGCTGTTTTACCCACACCAGGTTCACCGATTAAAACTGGGTTGTTTTTAGTACGACGGCTTAATACTTCAATCACACGTGTAATTTCTTTATCTCTACCAATAACTGGATCTAACGTTCCATCTTTAGCAATGACTGTTAAATCACGCGCTAAACCATCTAATGTTGGTGTGTTATTAGATTTATTTACTGTAGCATTTTTATTGCTCATTTCTGGGCTACCTAATGCTTTCACTACTTGTGCACGTGCTTTTGTAATATTTAAATCTAAATTGGCAAAGACGCGTGCTGCTACGCCCTCATTTTCACGGATTAAGCCTAATAAAATATGCTCTGTACCTACAAAGTTATGGTGTAGCTTTCTAGCTTCATCCATAGATAGTTCAATCACTTTCTTCGCTCTTGGTGTGTAATGAAGTGTGCCTGTTTGCTCTTGGCCGTGACCAATGAGTTTCTCAACTTCTTCAATCACTTTATCTTCTGTAATATTGAAGCTCTCTAAAACTTTAGCTGCGATACCTTCAGGTTCTTTCATTAAACCAAGTAATAAATGTTCTGTACCTATATTTGAATGGTTCAAACGGATTGCTTCTTCTTGCGCATGTGCCAACACACGTTGTGCGCGCTCAGTTAATCTACCAAATAGCATATCGTTCTATACCTCCTATTTTGTATGTTCTCTTAAAATATCTGCTCGACGTTGATTGACAGATACCGTTTCATCTTCGTCATTGTATAAGAATGCGGATTGTATGCTAACCATTAGCTCATTAAATTTAAAATTATTTAACGATAGATAGCCTAAATCTACGCCTAATTTCACTTCACTTAATCTATAAGACGCTTCTTCCATTGATATCATTCGGCTATTCTGTAATATGCCTAATGAACGATATATACGATCTAATGTTTCAAGTTCATTATATTGAGTTAATCGTTCACGGATTTGTTTTTCTTCATTAATAATCTGTTGAACAACTTCTGTTAAATTATCAATAATTTCTTCTTCAGTTTTACCAAGTGTAAGCTGATTTGAAACCTGATAAATATGTCCGTAAACTTGTGAGCCTTCTCCATATATACCTCGAATCGTAAATCCAAAACGATTAATTGTTTGAGCGATACGATTCATTCTTTTCATAATAGATAGGCCAGGTAAATGAAGCATGACACTTGCTCTCATACCCGTACCTACATTAGTAGGGCAAGTCGTCAAATAACCTAGATGCTCGTCATAACTTATATCAAGCTTTTCATCGAGCTGATCATCAATTTCAGAGGCCTGTTGATATAACTCATGTAATGATAAATCACTTCCCATTGCTTGAATGCGAATATGATCTTCTTCATTAAGCATGATACTCATCGATTCATCATTATTTAATAACACCGCTGAGGCAGGTTGTTTAATTAATTCAGGACTAATCAGATGTTTTGCCACTAGTTTCATTTTATTTTGTTGATCCATAGTATCTAGTCTCATCAATGTTAACTCAGGTAATGCGTCTTGAACTTCATTAATCACTCTAAAACCTGATTGCTCAGATGGAAACATTAATGGGTGGACATGATTTTCTAAATTACGCGCTAACCGAATACGTGACGACATAACGATAGGCGCTTCAGAAGTTTCTTTCATCCAATCACTAATGTGAGGGTTGATATCACTCATGACGTCCCACCTCGCTCTCATCTTTTAAGGCTTTAATTTCATCTCTAACCACAGCAGCCTCTTCGAAGTTCTGTTCTTCTATTAATATATTTAAATATTTTGTTTTTTCTTCAATCTGTTTTTTTATAGCAAGTTTTTTATGTGAAGAGCGAGGTGTTTTACCTATATGTTCAAATTGTCCACCTTGTACTCGCCTCACAATATCTATAATGTCCTCTTTGAATGTAGCATAACAGTTTGCACATCCAAATTTCCCTACATGCGCTATATCTTTTAACGTCATATTACATGTTGGACATCGTTTTTCTTCTTGAAAAGCCACTTCGTGAAAATTAATTCCATGTTTAGTAGCAAGATGTTGTAAAATTTGTTTCACCACAAATGCTTCTTCTATATCATCTTGAAACTGGGAATGTGACGACGTATGTTCATTTTGATGCCATGGATTATCTCCTTGCGCACAAATCGAACAGACCCACTTTTCAGAAGCACCTTCTTTACTTTTAACTGTGAGTTTAACCTCTGCTTCATTTAAATGACAATTTTCGCAAAGCACACATAGACACCTCGCTTTTCTCTATTAATAGTAATTAATAATTGGTAACAAACGTTTTAAAATATTTGCTCTAATAATATCTCTAGCAACCACGTCCATTTTTAACGTTTCACGATCGACAACAGCTTGTATCATTCGAGCTTCTCTTTCAGTAATTAGATTTTTATCTAATAGACCATCTAGAATGTAATACGCTTGTTGTTGTGAAATAGATGGCCCGATAAGTTGCATTAGGTGATTAATATACCCCGTTGCATCTTTATTTTCAATTTTTGTGATTCGGATGTAACCTCCGCCACCACGTTTACTCTCTATTTCATAGCCATGTTCATTTGTAAATCTTGTTTTAATCACATAATTTAATTGAGAAGGTACACAGTCGAAACGTTGAGCAATATTTGCTCTTTGAATTTCTACCACGTCTTCATTAGTTTCTTCAAATAATTTTTTAATGTATTGTTCTATGATGTCAGACATGTTGTGCATGATTTACCACCTCTTTTGACCTTCTTTGACTATATTATATGAGCATCTTTGACCTTTTTCAACCAATTTGTTTTTATAATTTTAAAAATTATGATGTTACTTACACTAATTTATTGTATTATATAAGGTAAAGTAAAAATTTAAAGGAGTAGAATCATGCATATTCTTATTGGGATTATAGGGATAATTTTCTTTTTAGCACTTGCATTTTTATTTAGCTCTGACAGAAAAAATATCCGCTGGCAATATGTTGGAATATTGCTTGTTATCCAACTTATTTTCGCGTTTATTCTATTAAAAACAACAGTAGGTATTACAGTCATTGGTGGAATCTCAGAAGGATTCAATTACTTATTACAAAAAGCAGCAGAAGGGGTTAATTTCGTATTTGGTGGATTTAAATATGTAGATCCTAAGAACCCACCATTCTTCTTTAGCGTATTATTACCAATCGTATTCATTTCAGCATTAATTGGTATCTTACAATACACTAGAATTTTACCTTGGATTATTAACGTGTTAGGTTTCTTAATTTCTAAAATTAATGGTATGGGACGTTTAGAATCTTATAACGCAGTAGCCGCTGCTATTTTAGGACAATCTGAAGTTTTCATTTCATTAAAACAACAGTTACCTTACATTCCTAAACAACGTTTATACACATTAACCGCTTCAGCAATGTCTACAGTATCAGCATCAATCATCGGTGCATACTTTACATTGATTGAACCTAAATACGTTGTAACAGCCGTTGTTCTAAACTTATTTGGTGGTTTCATTATCGCTTCAATCATTAACCCATATAAAGTTAATGAAGAAGAAGATAAATTATTAGTAGATGAGAGCGAAACGAAGAAACAATCTTTCTTCGAAATGTTAGGGGAATACATTTTAGATGGATTTAAAGTTGCCGTTATCGTTGGCGCTATGTTAATCGGTTATATCGCTATCATCGCATTATTAAATGGTTTAGTAAGTGGTGCCTTTAGTTTAGTATCTGGTGGTACAATTAAATGGGATTTCCAAACTTTAATTGGATTTGTCTTTGCTCCATTAGCATTCTTAGCTGGTGTACCTTGGGAAGATGCTGTTAAATCAGGTTCAGTAATGGCAACTAAATTATTATCTAATGAATTCGTTGCGATGCAATCATTAGGTCACTTAAAAGGTATCTCTGAACATGCGAAAGGTATTACTTCAGTATTCTTAGTATCATTCGCTAACTTCAGTTCAATCGGTATCATTTCAGGTGCTATTAAATCACTTAACTCTGAGAAAGGTGACGTCGTAGCCCGCTTCGGTCTTAAACTTTTATTCGGTGCGACATTAGTTTCATTCATCTCAGCAGCAATCGCTGGATTCTTTATTTAATATAGAGTTTAAATAAACCTAGAACTTTTCACTATGTAGAAAGTTCTAGGTTTTTATTTTTGAAAAAGGAGGCACTCATTTTGAGCGCCTCCTAAGAATTTATATTACTTAACCATGTGATCAATAAAGTACTGTGTCACTCTATAATCATCAGTTAATTCAGGGTGGAATGATACCCCTAAATATTTGCCTTGTTTAACGGCAACAATCTTGTCACCTACAGTACTCAATACTTCTACACCATCTTCTACGCTAGAGATATGTGGCGCACGTATAAATACACCATCTATATCTTCAGCAATGCCTTTAATATCAAGTTCAGCTTCAAAACTATCAACCTGTCTACCAAATGAATTACGTTCAACGGTAATATCCAATTTTTTTAAATATCCTGTTTCACCTTCGACATCTTTCGCAAGGACAATTAATCCTGCACATGTACCAAACATTGGTAAGTCAGACTGTTGTAACTTTTCCTTAAAACCATATAGATCCATAAGTCTTCTCAAAGTAGTAGATTCACCACCAGGAAGAATTAAGCCATCTATTTCATCTAATTGTTCAACCTTTTTTACTGCAATACCTTCGTGACCACTTAATTCAATATGTCGAATATGTTCACGCACGGCACCTTGTAATGCTAATACACCAATTTTCATAGCTTACCAACCACGCTCTTGCATACGTTCTTCTAATGAAATTTTGTTCATATCTAAACCTTTCATAGCAGTACCTAATTCAGCTGCTAATTTACCGATTAATTCATAATCTTGGTAATGAGTTGTAGCTTGAACAATAGCTTTAGCAAATTTCTCAGGGTCTTCTGATTTGAAAATACCTGAACCAACGAATACACCGTCAGCTCCTAATTCCATCATTAATGCAGCATCTTGAGGTGTTGCTACCCCACCAGCTGCAAAGTTAACTACTGGTAAACGGCCATTATCTTTAATTTGTTTTAACACTTCATATGGTGCACCTAACTCTTTAGCGTAAGTCATGATTTCATCATCATTCATTACTACTAAACGACTTACTTCAGAGTTAACTTTTCTCATATGTCTTACTGCTTCAACGATGTTACCAGTACCAGGTTCACCTTTAGTACGTAACATTGCTGCACCTTCACCAATACGACGTGCTGCTTCACCTAAATTACGGCAACCACAAACGAAAGGTACTGTGAATTGATCTTTTCTTAAGTGATATTCTTCATCAGCAGGAGTTAACACTTCTGATTCATCAATATAGTCTACGCCCATTGCTTCTAACACGCGTGCTTCAGTAATATGACCAATACGTGCTTTAGCCATAACAGGAATAGATACTGCATTCATAACTTCTTCAACAATCTTTGGATTAGCGCTACGTGCTACCCCACCAGCTGCTCTGATGTCAGATGGTACACGTTCTAAAGCCATAACTGCTACTGCACCTGCTTCTTCAGCAATTCTAGCTTGTTCTGCATTGACAACGTCCATAATAACGCCGCCTTTTTGCATTTCAGCCATTCCTCGTTTAACTCTATCTGATCCAACAATTTTAGACATATCATTTACCCCTTTTCCGATTGATTAAATCTATTTTAAGTTATAAACTGATATTTAAAAAGGTACAATTTATTTATAAAATTAGGGGCCAGTTTACTATGTCTAATAAACAAAAATTATATATTTCACTTTATGAAAAGTTAAAAAACCAAATTATCGAGGGTCAGTATCAAGCCAATGATAAATTCCCATCTAAACGCCAATTAAGTGAACACTTATCTTTAAGTCATACTACTATAGAACACGCCTATCAACTTTTGTTAGATGAGGGATTTATATATTCAAAACCACGTTCAGGTTATTATGTTTCAGATATTCAAGCCCTTCCTATCGTTAATACAAATGACTTTCAAATAAATACTGACAAAGAAGAATACATCGAATCTCACTATCAATATGCTTTTAATTTAGCTGAAATTGATGCAGAATATTTTCCTCTTCATTTATTTAGAAAATATGCTAAAGAAGTATTTGAAGATAATCAATTAGCGCTTTTAGATAAGGGCGATATACAAGGAGAGTTGTCATTAAGACAACAAATCGCTCATTACTTATTTAATAGTCGTGGCGTGTCTTCTCATCCTAAACAAATCATTATAGGTTCTTCGACAGAACAACTATTAAATATGGTCACAGAATTATTGAAAGATTCCTCATTTATTATAGAAAAGCCAAGTTATCCTCCTATTAAACAAGTATTAGATAAGAAAAATCATGATTATATCCAAGCTACAGTAGAAAAAGATGGCATAAACACTAATCAAGTTATTCATTCAAATAATGATATATTATATATTACACCTTCTCATCAATTTCCAACTGGCTATGTGATGAATTTAAAAAAAAGAACCCAACTGATTAAATGGGCACATCAAAAAGAAGAACATTATATTATTGAAGACGACTATGATTCAGAATTTAGATACTATGGTAAACCTATACCTGCTCTACAAAGTTTAGATAAAAACGAAAAAGTCATTTATATTAGTACATTTTCAAAATCATTATTTCCAAGTTGTCGTATTGCTTATCTTGTACTTCCAAATAAATTATTACAAAGATATTATGACATGCCACATAAAGAAAGTAATACGGTTCCCGTTCATATTCAACACATTATAGCTAATTTCATGGCTTCAGGTAGCTTTGAGCGACATTTAAATAAAATGAGAAGAATATATCGGGAGAAACTAGATTATATACTTAAACGTTTAAAACCATATAACGATCAACTACTCGTAGAAGGTGCGCTTACGGGGATGCATTTTACTATCAAAGTTATAAATGGTCTCACATTAAAAGAATGTATGGAAAATGCAGAACAATTAAGTTTAAAATTAAAAGTCTATCATTATGACAATATCGTACAAAAACATCCAAAATTTATATTAGGTTTTGGAGGTATACCAAACGACGAATTAGAAACACATACAAACGCATTAATAAAAGCATTAACTATATAAGAAAAGAAAGGTGAAGTACGAATCATTTTAATTACTGATTTGTGCTTCACCCTTCTTTTAGACATAAAAAAAAGAGACCTTGCGGTCTCGATATTGGCTCATCGCATCCATACGATTTAATTGCCTGGCAACGTCCTACTCTAGCGGAACGTAAATCCAACTACCATCGGCGCTAAGGAGCTTAACTTCTGTGTTCGGCATGGGAACAGGTGTGACCTCCTTGCCATTGTCACCAGACAAGTGAATGAT
>NZ_SRPJ01000006.1 GCF_004785665.1 Staphylococcus pragensis | reverse complement strand
ATTACCTTTCTTTTTTATTTGGTGTGGTAGCTAATAATTATAGAGGTAATTGCGCTATTTTTGTATTCAAAACATAAAAATTGGACTGATGATTTTTAGTCATCAGTCCAATTTATTATAGAGCCGTAAAATGCCGACTGGTTCAATGGGACCAGCCGGCATTTTTTATATCAATTTTGTTGATTTTGTGATTGATGCTCTTCGAATAATTCACCTATTTGGTTAAAGAAATCACCAAATTTTTGGGCTGCATTGTCATCAAACATTTCCTCTAAATTAGCTTGTGATTCTCTATACATGAATCAATACTTTTCCAAATTTGCCGCCAGTAACTACAGGTACCGTATCATCATATTTATCTTGTAAGTATTGTTCCACACTCTTACGTTGTTGTTCATCTAGTGCTACTTCTACTTCTTTTAACCATTGCGGTAATTGTTGCATCACATCTTCAATTGGTTTGTCATTGTATTGCGTATGGCGCTCGATTAATGTTTCATACGTATAGTCGTTGAAATAGAGTAATTGAAGTAAGTAATACATATCTGCTGTCATGGCCTGACTTTCCACCCCTAAAAATGCTACCACTTCATCGACAATTGAATTTTCCTTAGGACCTGCGATTAAACTTACATAAACATATTTCTGTGCAATATCAATGGCTTTCTTAACCGCTTCCCACGTCGTCACTGCTGGACACATTGACGCAAATACTAAATCATACTGTCCCAAATCCTCAACTGAGGTATCTTCAAATGATTGATTAACCGTTGCTACTTCTACACCATAGTGTTGGGCATTATCTTTCAACATATCATGTAATATAGGTGATGGTTCTAAACTTGTAACTTTAGCGCCTTCTTTCGCAAATGGAATACTAAACACACCAGAAGCCGCCCCTACATCTAATATACTTAAATTACTAAATGAACCTGTTTGTTTTTCGACCCAATCCATAATACGTCTTGTACGTTTCTGGCTTTCTTCAGTAAATGAGTTTTTATTAAAGTTTTCTGCCCATTTTTTAAATCCAGGTGCATGTGGATCGCCTAAACCTGCACGTTTCATTCTTTTATCTTGTGTGTTCTCGTCATTTTCCCAAGCTTCTTCCCAGAATTGATTGCTAAATATATTTTTTTGCATGAGGAAACTCCTTTTCAAATTATAGTTCCATCTTACCCTCTCATTTCCCATTCATAAACTCATACACTTTCTATTAAAAAAGCTTTTAACCACTTAAAATTAAGAGAACGTCTCTCTCCTAAAAGTGATTAAAAGCTAAGTTTTTAATTCACAATTTCTAATAAAATTTTAAAATTATAGTTCTTCACCATTTGATTCGATTACTTTACGGTACCAATCAAATGAGTCTTTCTTCGTACGTTCTAATGAGCCGTTACCATCATTATCACGATCAACATGAATAAGACCATAACGTTTCTTCATTTCACCAGTTGTAAATGACACAATATCAATAATACCCCATGGTGTGTAACCCATTAAGTCCACACCATCTTGATCTACAGCATCAATGGCTGCTTCAATATGTTCGCGTAAATACTCAATACGGTAATCATCATGGATGTTGCCATTCTCATCAAACTCATCTACAGCACCAAAGCCATTTTCAACAATAAATAAAGGAATTTGATAACGATTATATAACGTATTCAATGTATAACGTAAACCGACTGGGTCAATCGCCCAACCCCAATCACTCTTCTTAATATAAGGATTGTCTACTGAATTTGGTAAACCACCATTCATGATATTATCTTCAACGCTCGCTTCGTTATCATGTTTAACAACGGTAGACATATAATAACTGAAACCAATGTAATCGACTTTACCATCACGTAGAATTTCATCATCACCATCTTGCCAGCCAATATTGAAACCTTCACGTTCAAACATCTTCTTAGCATAACCTGGGTAATAACCACGTGCTTGTACATCTGGGAAGAAGAAACGCAAACGACTAGCCACTTCTGCTTCCATAATATCTTGAGGATTACAGCTATACGGATAAATTGGCACGTGAGATATCATAGCCCCTATTTCAAATTCTGGATTAATTTCTTTTCCGATTTTGATCGCTTTCGCACTAGCAATTAATTCATTATGTGCTACTTGATATAATACTTCTTCACGGTTATCCTCCTCTGTTAAAGAGACACCTGAATTTGTCCATAAGAAGATTGGATTGTTAATGTCCATTTGGTTGTTAATTTCATTAAATGTCATCCAATATTTCACTTTATCTTTATAACGTTTAAATACAGTTTCTGCAAAATGAGCAAAAAAGTCTGCCACTTTTCGATTTCTAAAACCACCATATTCGCGAGCTAAATGTAACGGCATTTCAAAATGTGAAAGTGTGATAACAGGTTGAATATCATATTTTAATAATTCATCAAATAAATCATCATAGAATTTTAAACCTTCTTCATTAGGTTCAGTTTCGTCACCATTTGGGAAAATACGTGTCCATGCAATAGATGTTCTTAAACATTTTAAGCCCATTTCGCTAAACAGTTTCACATCGTCTTTGTAACGATGATAGAAATCAATACCTACATGGTTAGGGTAATATTTATCAGGTTCCACGTCTTGCGTAATCTCACGTGTTTTACCATGTTCACCTGCAGTCATAACGTCAATAACGCTTAAACCTTTACCACCTTGATCATAGCCACCTTCAAATTGATTCGCTGCTAAAGCGCCACCCCATAAAAAATCTTTCGGTAATTTAGACATCATTAAAACCCCTTTATTTTTCTTTAAATATATCAAATAACTATGATTTATAGTAACGAATATAGAAAAAGCCACTCCATAGAAATGATGGAGTGGCTAATTTTATATTACTTATCGTCATAAAAACCTAATTGAAGGTCTTTAGAAGTTTGACGACGGATTTTTCTCATTAAATCAACGTCAGTAATTAATGATTCACCATATGAAGGAATCATTTCTTTAATTTTTGGTTTCCATTCACCCATTTGCTCTGCGAAGTTCTTTTCAATTACTTCTAAAGCTACTGATACTGAAGTAGAAGCCCCTGGTGATTCACCAAGTAAAGCGATTACTGAATGGTCTTCAGAGTTAACCACTTCTGTACCGAATTGGATAAATCCTTTACCTTCTTTTTCAGTATCTTTAATTACTTGAACACGTTTACCTGCAGTGTATAATTCCCAATCTTCATCACGTGCTTCAGGGTAGAATGTACGTAAGTGGTTCATACAACCCTCTTTAGTCATGATGATTTGATCAAATGAATATTTAATCAATGGTAAGTTTTTAACAGCTGCAGCTAACATAGTTGTAATATTGTAAGGTTTAATAGATTTGAATAAATCTAAGTTTGAACCATTTTTAAGGAATTTAGGTCCAACGTTAGCGAATGGTCCAAATAATAATGTTCTTTCACCTTCAATATAACGTGCATCTAAGTGAGGCACTGTCATTGGTGGTGTGCCTGGTGGTTCTTTACCATATACTTTCGTATCATGTTGTTCAATAACTTGTGGATTAGTACAAGCTAAGAATTGGCCTGTAATTGGGAAACCACCTAAATGTTTACTTTCAGGAATGCCTGTTTTTTGAAGTAATGGGATTGCTGCACCACCAGCACCGATGAATACATAATCTGTTTCTTCTTCAAATACATTACCTGTTTGAAGATCTTTAATTTTAACTGACCATTTACCGTTTGATAAACGTTCAAAGTCTAAAACTTGATGGCTATATTTTACTTCAACATTTTCATCTTGTTCTAAGTGTTTAGCCATTTTACGAGTTAATTCACCGAAGTTAACGTCAGTACCTTCGTCGATTTTACTAGCAGCCATTTTGCCATCATCAACGCGGCCTTTCATCATTAATGGAATCCATTTTCTCATTACTTCGATATCTTCAGTATATTCGATGTTATCGAACATTGGCGCTTCTTTCATCGCTTCGTAACGTTTTTTCAAGAATGTTTTATTATTAACGCCTCTAACAAAACTAATGTGAGGTAGAGGATTAATAAATTCTCTTGGGTTAGCAATATGTCCTGCTTTTACTAAATGACCCCAGAATTGTTTAGAAATCTCGAATTCTTCGTTGATTTCTTTCGCTTTTTCAATATCAATTGAACCATCTGGTTGTTCTACAGTGTAGTTCAATTCACATAATGCAGCGTGACCAGTACCTGCATTATGGCGTTCGTTAGAACTTTCAAGACCTGGACGGTCCATACGTTCATAAAGCTTGATGTTCCAATTAGGCTCAAGCTCGTTTAACATTGAACCAAATGTTGTACTTAGAACACCAGCACCAATTAAAATCACACTTTTTGATTCTGACATGGTTGTACACCTCTTCAAAGTTATTTAATAAATATTACTTACTTTCCCTATCTTTAAGTAACATTTAATTGTAAGAATTATTTGTTAAGCCTTTCACTATTATGTTAAAACAAATACGGTCAATTGTAAATCTTATAAACTTAAATAAAATTATAATCTAATTTATTCTTGATTAAATCGGCTTGATAGACTCGATTCTCATTCATCCTAGAAAGAATAAAGGGCTTAATTGTCTTCTAGACAATTAAACACCTTTATTCTTCTCGTTCATTTTACATTACTGTTTAGGTTGTAAGAACTTTTCAATATAAAAAGCGGATTCTTCAATCGACTTATATTCTGTATTAATTACGGTCGCATTTAATTTCTTAAAGATTTCCTCCGCATATGCAAGTTCTTTTTTAATACGATCAAGGTTGTTATATCGTGATTCACTGGATAAGCCTAATGTTTCTGCACGATTTTTACGGATATTTGCGATGTACTGTGGACTTGCTGTTAACCCAAACACTTTTAGTCCTTTTTGTTTAAAAACATTATCAGGAATATTAATTTCTGGAACTAATGGAATATTGGCAATTTTGTAGCCTTTATTCGCTAAATACATACTTAATGGTGTTTTAGATGTACGAGATACACCAACGATTAATGCATCCGCTTCACCTATATCAGTAAAGTGTTTACCATCATCATATTTAACAGAATACTCAATAGCTTCAATACGTTTGAAATATTCTTCATTCAGTTTACGTAAAGCACCACTTTCCATTAATGGTTCATGGTTAGTTACCCTTCCAATAATACTAATTAAATCAGACATATAGTCGACATAAGGTACATCATGTTCACGTGCAAATTCATGACCTAATGTATTGAACGATTCACTAACAAGCGTTGTTGCAACAATCGCATGCTGTTCACGTGCTAAATTTAAAATATTTAAGAATTCTTCTTCATCCTTAATATATGGAAATTTCTTAATTTCTACATTTGTTAAGTCTGGATATTGCGTTAAGGTCGCATGAATCATTCGTTGTGCTGTTTCTCCAATAGAATCAGATACTATAAATAACTTTAATACTTGTTCATTAGATTGCGTTTCGTTCACGTTATTACTCGCTTTCCTCCACTTGACTCTGAGCTGTCGCTAAAATTGCACCCGGCACACGGAATGGTGAACATGAAACATAATCAATAGCTAATTGATTGAAACGACGAATTGACTTCGCATCGCCACCTAATTCACCACATACGCCAATTTTAATATTAGGATTAACCTTTTTCGCTTGGTCAACTGCAATTTCGATTAATTTTCCAACACCATCTTTATCCAATGTTTGGAATGGGTCAAGCTTCAATATATTACTTTCAGTATACACATTTATGAATTTACCTGCATCATCTCTAGAGAAACCATATGTCAATTGTGTTAAATCATTTGTACCGAAACTGAAGAAGTCACAATGCTTAGCCAACTCGTCTGCTACTAAGCATGCACGTGGTGTTTCAATCATCGTACCGATTAAGTAATCGACTTTATCACCTTTTTCTTCTTCCAACTTCTCAATCGTTTTCACAAGTTTATCTTTTAACGTTGTAAACTCTTCCACTGTTGACACTAATGGAATCATGATTTCAGGTTTACATGCTATACCCTCTTTTTTAAGTTTTAATACGCTACCCATAATGGCTTCAACTTGCATTTCATATAATTCTGGATATGTGATAGCTAGACGACAGCCGCGGTGACCTAACATTGGGTTTACTTCATGTAAGTCTACAATACGCTTATTCAATGTTTCTTTAGGAATGTCGAGTTGTTGTGCTACATTTTCAATATCTTCATCCGAATTTGGCAAGAATTCATGTAATGGTGGATCAAGCAAACGCACAATCGTAGGACGTTCTCCTGACAATCTGAAGATGGCTTCAAAATCTTCAATTTGATATTTGCGAATATTATTCAATGCTTCTACGCGCTGTTCATATGAAGAAGATAAGATGAAACGACGCATCTCAACAAGACGTTCAGCACCAAAGAACATATGCTCAGTTCGCACTAAACCAATGCCTTTCGCATTAAAGTTATAGCCCGCTTCAATATCTTGAGGTGTTTCAGCATTCATACGCACATCTAAACGTGCTACATCTTCAGACCATTTCATAAAGTTCGCAAATTCTTCACTATGCTCTGCACTTACTGTTTTGATTTCACCTTGATAAATATCCCCGTTAGCGCCGTCGACAGAAATGATATCGCCCTCATGTAATTCGCCGCCATCGTAATATACTGTCTTAGCCATAGTATTGATTTCTAAATTAGAACATCCTGTAACACAACATTTACCCATACCACGCGCTACAACCGCTGCATGAGATGTCATACCACCATGCGTCGTTACAATCGCTTCACTCGCTACCATACCTTCAATATCTTCAGGTGACGTTTCTGGACGCATTAAGATGACTTTCTTGCCTGCTTCTGCTTGCGCTTTGGCATCTTCAGCTGAGAAGACGATTTGTCCTGTTGCCGCCCCTGGACTTGCTGGTAATCCCATTTTCGAAATAGGTGTTGCTTCTTTTAAAGCTTTTTCTTCAAAATTAGGATGCAATAACTGGTCGATAGATTTCGCTTCTACTTTAGTTACCGCTTCTTCTTTCGTAAGTAACCCTTCTTCTACTAAATCAACTGCGATTTTAATTGCAGCACGTGCAGTACGTTTACCATTACGCGTTTGTAGTAGATATAGTTTACCATTTTCAATCGTAAATTCGATATCTTGCATATCTTTATAATGCTGTTCTAGTTGCTTCGTCACATCTACAAATTCTTGATGCACCTCTGGCATTTGATCATTTAATGTTGAAATATCTTTAGGTGTGCGAATACCCGCAACCACGTCTTCACCTTGAGCGTTTAATAAGTATTCACCAAATAATTTATTCTCACCACTCACTGGATTACGCGTAAATGCAACCCCTGTACCACTATTATCACCGCTGTTACCAAAGACCATCTCTTGAATGTTTACTGCCGTACCAATATCGTGTGGAATATCATTTAAATCACGATAGATACGTGCGCGGTCGTTGTCCCAAGATTTAAATACAGCTTCAATGGCTTCTTCCAATTGTTTTAATGGTTCTTGTGGGAAAGGTTTATACACTTCTTCAACATAAATTTCTTTGAAACGTTCACAAATTTCTTGTAAGCCCTCAGCTGTAATAGCAGCATCATTGTCAAATTTATGTTGTTGTTTATAGTCTTCAAAGTATGTATCAAATGCTTGCATCGGCACATTATATACGACTTCACCAAACATTTGTAATAAACGTCTGTAACAGTCATATGCGAAACGTGCGTCTCCTGTTTTCTCGGCTAATTTCTTCACGTTGTCATCATTTAAACCTAAGTTAAGAATCGTATCCATCATACCTGGCATTGAAATTTTCGCACCACTACGTACAGATACTAATAACAAGTTACTGTCTGAAGAGAATGTTTTACCTGTTCTCTCTGAAAATGCCGCAAGATGATCAACCAATTGTGTTTTAACTTCCGTCGATAGCGATTGACCTTGGCTTAAATAATCAATACACGCTTCCGTTGTAATTGTAAAACCATCAGGTACAGGTAAACCTAACCGTTTCATTTCAGAAAGGTTAGCACCTTTACCTCCAAGTAGATCTTTCATCGATTTTTGTCCTTCATCAAAAGCATATATATATTTAGTCATATATGTCACCTCAATTAATTATTATGTCATACTAATTAATATAGAGTATGTCATATAATTAATTTGAATACAAATAAAATCATAATCATTCAGTAAATTTTTACAAAAAAGACACAATTAGTGCTATATATCAGTGAATAAATTTGAGTACATACCACTAATACATGCAATTAATTGTGTCATACTATTTCTTAACATTAATTTATACTGAGCTATATTTTTCAAAATAATCTATTGAGAATTGCTTAAATGAATCTGCGACTTTTGTAAAATAATGAGATGTTTTAAAACCAATCCCTATCATACGATAACAATTGGGATTGTTTATAGGTATCGCTACGATGTTATTGTCGTCATGAATTAAAGCTTGTTTTGGTGTGAATGAAATACCAATATTCATTGCTACAAGTTTTAAAATGGCACTTGAATCTTCCACTTCAACTTGATAGTGCGGTGTAATGCCCTCCTATTCCAAAATAGTATCTATGATATCACGAAAGCCATAACCTCTAATCTGACCAATTAGTCTTTCATTACTAATCTCTTGCAACGAAACGATATTACGTGTAGCTAAATGATGTTGTTTGCTTACTGTCAAATAAATATCATCTTGAAGCAGTGGTATCCATGTAATGTCTTGATGTGCAATGGGTATTGTTGAAATTGCGAAATCTACTTTATCCTCTAATATAAGTTGAGTAGCAAGTTCTGAGGTTGCTTGATATTGTCTAATTTTTATCCTAGGATGTTTTTTTTAATATTGTTGAATCAAATTGGGCATTACATGCGGAAATGTTACCGCAAAGGTCACTTGCCCTTGCTCTATTCCAGTAATATTTTTTAAGATTCGTTCACCTTCATTAAGAGCATTAAATGCTTTATCAACCTGTACTTTCATAAGTTCACCATATTGATTTAAATGAATTTGACGTCCTTTACGATCAAATAACTTTACTCCCAATTCCTCTTCTAATGAGTGTATTGCTTTGCTTAATGCAGGTTGAGAAATATTAAGTTGTTTTGCAGCTTTAGTTATATTATTGACTTCAGCTACCACTTTAAAGTAAATAAGTTTCGTTATTTCCATATAAATATCCCTTTCAATTAATAACTTCAAGTTATTAATACATGCTTATTATGAATTATACATTATCAATTTCTGATGCTACCATAAAATTGTACGTTATTTATTTTTTAAATTTTCAAAAAGAGGGATAATTATGAGATTAGAAAATAAAGTTGCATTAATTACAGGTTCTGGCGGTGGTATGGGATACGAAACTGCTAAACATTTTGTCGAAGAAGGCGCAATAGTCATCGTGCCAGATTTAAAAGAAGATGTCGTTAACGAGGCAGTTCAATCACTCTCAAAATCTACTAATAATAATGTTTATGGTTATGTGCTAGATGTATCAAAGGAAACAAGCGTGGAAGAGACTTTTAATCATATTAAACAAGATATTGGTAAATTAGATATTCTAATTAATTGTGCAGGCATTACTGGTGCAGATAAAACCACAGATCAATTAACTGAAGAAGAATGGGATCAAGTCTTTGCAGTTGATGTCAAAGGCGTATTCTTCTGTACTAAACATGCAGTACCTTTATTACGTGATAATGGTGGCGGTTCAATCGTCAACTTCTCTTCTATCTTAGGATTAGTGGGTACAGACGAATTAACGCCATACGCTGCCGCTAAAGGTGCAGTCACAAATATGACACGTCAAGATGCCATTAGCTTTGGTAAAGATCATATTCGCGTTAACTCTGTACATCCAGGAACTATTTTAACGCCATTAGTTAAAAAGTTAGGTGAAGAAACTGAAGGTGGTTTAGAAGCTTATACAGCTAAAATGTCTGAACGCCATCCTATCGGCTACTTAGGAGAACCAGTAGATGTTGCTAATGCAGTATTATTCTTAGCTAGTGATGAAGCACGTTTTATTACAGGTGCAGCACTAACAGTTGATGGTGGATACACAGCTAGATAGTGTCTCATCGCTAACCTTTAATTTAACCAAATTAAATACTATTAAATACACTAAACAAGGCTGAGACATTCGTCCCAGCCTTATTTTCATAATATTATTTATTATTTTAATAACCAGATTTAATTATTCACCGTGTTCTGCGCGATACTTCTCAACTTCTGCATCACGTAATTCCACACGACGAATTTTACCTGAATTAGTTTTTGGTAAATCTTCTACAAACTCGATTGCACGCGGATATTTATATGGTGCTACTTCTTGTTTCGCAAATGTTTGTAATTCTTTCACTAATGCATCATCACCAGTATACTCATCTTGTAAAATCACAAATGCTTTTACTATATTACCGCGAATAGCATGAGGACTTGCCACTACTGCACATTCTTTTACAGCTGGGTGGTTAGTTAACGCGTCCTCTACTTCAAACGGTCCAATCGTATATCCTGAACTAATGATGATATCGTCACGACGGCCTTCAAACCAGAAATAACCATCTTCATCAATATGGGCTAAATCACCAGTGATGTAATAGTCGCCAGCTTGAGCCGCTTTCGTACGTTCTTCATCTTTATAATAACCTTTGAAAAGTCCAGGGAAATCTAGTGGCAATGCAATATTACCTTTGACACTAGTATCCACTTTATTACCATCGTCATCTACTACAGTTACATGACTTCCTGGAATTTCTTTACCCATTGAGCCTGGACGTGGGTCTGTATCTTTTAAGAAACCAATGAGTAACGTACTTTCCGTTTGACCATAACCGTCGCGTACCGTTAAGTTAAAGTTTTTACGGAATTGTTCTACAACTTCACGGTTTAACGGTTCACCGGCTGATACAGCACTATGCAGATGCTCTAAGTTATAATCTTGTAAATTATTTAATTTCGCCATCATACGATATTCCGTTGGTGTACAGCAAAGCACATTAATTTTAAAATCTTGTAATAATTCTAAGTAACGTGATGGATTGAATTTACCATTATAAACGAAAGCAGTAGCGCCTGAACCCATAATAGATAAGAATGGACTCCATACCCATTTTTGCCAACCAGGTGCAGCAGTTGCCCACACTAAGTCATCTTCTTTGATGCATAACCAATGTTCTGGTGCCATTTTCATATGGGCGTAACCCCATCCATGAGAATGTGTTACAGCTTTGGGGTTACCTGTCGTACCAGAAGTATATGACAAAATAGCGATATCGTCTCTAGTTGTATCAGCCATTTCTAGTGATGTATTTTGTCCTTCTTTTTCATCTTCAATACTAATCCAATCTGTTTCATGTCCATCTACAATAAATTTAGTTAAGTTATCATATTCTTTAATATTTTTAAATTCTTTGATGAAATCTGCTTTAGCGATAACCGCATTAATTTCCCCATGGGTAATACGATATTGTAAATCTTTCGTTCTTAACATTTCAGAACTTGGAATAATCGCAATGCCTAATTTTAATGCTGCAATATAAAGTTCATATGTCATGATGGAACGTGGCATCATAATTAATACTTTATCGCCTTTTTTTAACCCATGTTTTAACAATACATGGCCTACTTTATTCGCATTATTGATTAATTCAGAATATGTAACGGTGATAGGTTCATCGATTCCATTTTCATAAATCAGTGCTTTTTTAGTTGCATCTGAAGCGTGTTTCTCAATTTCAGAAACAATGTTATACGTTTCCGGTGCAAGTAAGTTTGAATTCTTCATATTAAACTTCCTTTCCCTTCTCATTCGTGCTTGCTTTCAATTTCTTTAACGCATTAAAATATACCACTTATGGTAATGATTTTAAATAGTACAGCCTGTGTAAATTAAAAAGATTAAGTCTCTAAACCCAAAGTGACAGGTCTCAAGAAACTTAATCTTATCATGTTAGAAAATATCGTTTACGTCTATTGTAGCTTCTAATCCAGCCAACTCAATACGTACATTATATGATAAATCTCGATTCACTATATTACGGTCTACCCCTTCTTTAGTGCCTCTTTTTTTATGTGTTTTACTATAAGCTTCAGAGTTCTGCCAATCATAAAACGCTTGGCAATCTTCCCATAATGTCAAAATAATATAATGACGGTGTGCAATATGAGGACGTAAAAAGCGCAAAGCTTTAAATCCTAGTTCATCTTGCAAATATTTAGGACGTTCTAAGAATTTCTTCTCAAATTCTTCTTCCATACCTTCATTAACAAATAAATGATTTAGCACGCAAAATGAATTATTAGATAATTCATTAATTTCTTCTAAAATACTATAATTTTGCGTATCATTATTTTTTGGAATTGTCATTAATTGGTGATCTACTTCTTCAATTACATATGTTTTATAACTGTCTTCTAAAATCATATCTGTTATTCCTTCATTTCTAAACTAGTATTAAGTTTTTAATATCTTTCTAGCTTCGACCTTGTTGTTCATATAATGAAATTGAGCGTTTTACAATTTCCAAAAATTCATGATCTAAAGTTGGAAAGTTTATAAAATAATCTAATATATTAGCTGAGAGACGTTCTTGCTTTGGGAAAGAATGATCTTCATTAATCCATTGCGCAAGTTCACCTAACGGGGTTTGGTCGTCCACAAATCCTTGCATAAAATCATAAAAACTCATTATCTCACCCCAGTCTTCCAATATATGCTTATACTATCATGAAAAATAACCTCAAAACTAGTGGTGCAATAGAGACAGTTTTGCCGAAAGTGTAGATTAGATGTAATTATTTTCCTATATTGGACTAAGAATTTAAGTAGTCTAACACGACTGCGCCAACCGCTTCAGCTGCTACAAGCATAGATGATTCATCAATTTTAAATTTAGGATGATGATGTGGGTATGCTTTACCGTCTTGTGGCGCTGCACCTGAGTAAATAAATGTACTTGGTAATTCTTTCGCATAAAACGCAAAGTCTTCAGATGGTGGTTGTGCTTCACATTCTTCGACACCTTTAACATCTGCTAAATCTGCATTTTCAATCGTTTTCGCTACATATTCCGTAAACTCTGGATCGTTATACAATGCTGGGTAATCTTTACTAAATTCAAAGTCGCATTTGACACCGAACGTTGCTTCAAGTCCTTTAACTAACTGGTTTAATTCCTCTTCAATACGGTCACGCGTAGCATCTGTAAGTGCACGTACATCGCCTTCAAGTACAATCTTATCTTTAATTACATTGAATTGCCCTTTTCCATCAAAAGAACCAATTGTAATTACACCAGTTTCAAACGGATTAAGTCGGCGTGATACTACAGTTTGAGCAGTAGTCACAAAGTTAGCACCCGCTACAATCGCATCATTAGCTGTATGCGGTGATGAGCCGTGTCCACCTTTGCCTTGAACTGTTAATTTAAAATATGAACGTCCTGTTTGGACATTCTCTGTACGGTAATACACTTTACCAGGCTCCATATTCGTCATCACATGCGTGCCTAGTACATGATCTACGCCCTCTAAAACGCCATCTTCAATCATACCTTTTGCACCACCAGGAGGCATTTCTTCTGCTGGTTGATGAATGACAATGACCTTACCTTTAAATTGGTCTTTCATCTCAATTAGAGTTTCTGCCAAAATAAGCATGTACGCAGTGTGAGCATCGTGACCACATGCATGCATGACACCATCGTTTTTAGAGGCGAAAGAAAGACCTGTATCTTCTTGAATAGGAAGTGCATCAAAGTCAGCGCGAATAGCGATTGTTTTACCAGGTTCACCACTGTCGATCGTGACTTTCACACCATTTTCTCCTACATTCGTTTCTACCTTACAATCTTTATCTTTATAGAAATCAGCAATATATTTAGGCGTTTCTTTTTCTTCAAATGAAAGTTCTGGATGTTCATGTAAATGACGACGTATTTCAATCATACGTTCTTCTTTATCTTGTAAACGTTTCACTAAATCTTTTGTCATCTCTTCTCCCACTCCTTCTTCATTTCTTTCCTTCATTATATTCCTTTAAAAATTAAAATTGTTGCTAGGAGGTTTGACTTAAAGGTTCAAATATAAAAATGAGAGGAGAGCAGAAATCGAATTTATAAAAAAATTTCATGTCTCCTATAATAATGACTATATTTGAAAACCTAATTGAAACGCATTTTTAAACCAGTCAGTACTTGCCAATATGCTAAATAAGGCTGAGATATTTAATAATATCCCAGCCTACTGACTATAAATATTTAGTGTGTATAATAAGGGTCAAATTCCATTGCGCCTGCTTTTTCATCGCTCACGCCATGTTTATAGTAGTCCACGTATTGTGGTTCAAGTGGTTCTTTGCCACGAATAATGTCTGCTGCTTTTTCAGCAAGCATTAATACAGGTGCGTGAATATTGCCATTTGTTGTTCTTGGCATAGCTGAAGCATCGACAACACGTAAATTTTCCATACCATGTACTTTCATTGTTAATGGGTCAACCACTGACATTGGATCTGATGCAGGTCCCATTTTCGCACTGCATGAAGGGTGTAAGGCAGTTTCGCCATCTTTACGTACCCAATCCAATATTTCTTCATCTGTTTGAACAGATGGTCCTGGTGAGATTTCGCCACCATTGTAAGGATCCATTGCATGTTGAGATAAAATATTTCTTGCTACGCGGATTGCTTCTACCCATTCTTGCTCATCTTCTTTTGTTGATAGGTAATTAAATACAATGCTTGGTTTTTCAAAAGGATCTTTTGATTTAATCTTCAAGCTACCGCGAGAATTAGAATACATAGGTCCCACATGCACTTGGTAACCGTGTGCAACTGGTGCTTTTTGTCCGTCATATCTTACTGCAATTGGTAAGAAATGGAACATTAAGTTTGGATAATCAACTTGATCATTTGATCTTACAAATGCGCCACCTTCGAAATGGTTAGATGCTGCGGCACCTTTACGTGCAAATATCCATTGTAATCCAATCCAAGGCATGCGTTTGATATCTAAACTTGGTTGTAATGATACCGGTTCTTTACATTTATGTTGAATGTAAACTTCAAGGTGGTCTTCAAAGTTTTCGCCTACACCTGGTAAATGCATACGAGGTTCAATACCTTTAGATTTTAAGAATTCAGCATCACCAATACCTGATAATTGTAATAATTGTGGTGTGTTAAATGCACCACCAGATAAAATCACTTCACCAGCTTCAACTGTATGATATCTACCATTACGTTTAAATGTTACGCCTGTTGCTTTATTACCATCAAAATGAATTTTAGTAACGAATGAACGTGTCTTAACCGTTAAATTTTTGCGTTTCATTGCTGGATGTAAGTACGCTCTTGAAGCTGACACACGACGACCATTATGCACTTGGCTATCAAATGGTCCAAAGCCTTCTTGTCTATAACCATTCACGTCTTTTGTTTTATGATAACCTGCTTCAACACCAGCATCGAAGAATGATTTGAATAAAGGATTTGTTGCTGGACCACGTTTTAATTTCACTGGTCCTTGATGTCCTCTATATTGATCATATGGTGCTGCACCATATGTTTTTTCTAAACGTTTAAAATATGGTAAACAGTGTGCAAAGTCCCATGTTTCCATACCTTCTGGCTCTGCCCAACCTTCATAATCCATTGGGTTACCACGTTGATAAATCATACCGTTGATAGAACTTGAACCACCTAGTACTTTACCACGGGCATGGTCTACTTTACGTCCCATATGTGGTTCTTCTTCCGTTTGATAAATCCAATCGTAAAATGGATTACCTGATGGGAACATTAATGCTGCAGGCATTTGAATAAATAGGTCCCATGGATAGTCACTGCGTCCAGCTTCTAATACTAATACATTTTTATCTTTATCCTCAGTTAAACGATTACCTAGTACTGATCCAGCACTACCGCCACCAATAATGACGTAATCATATGCTTTTTTATTACTCATATTGAATTCGTCCTCCCTTAAAATGTCACTCTGTTTATCTCATTTGTCTTTAAGTTCGATACGCTTATTTCACAATCCATATAAACAGGACCGTTATAGCTTGTAATTAACGGTCCCTTACTTCTAACATTACGCTTTACTTACTAAAGAAATTTACTGGTTCTGGTTGTGTATTAGTTAAAATATGTTTACTTACTAAGTACTCTTCTAAGCCTTCTTTACCTAATTCACGACCAATACCTGATTGTTTGTATCCACCCCATGGTGCTTGAGCGAAATAAGGATGGAAATCATTAATCCAAACTGTGCCAAGTTTAAGTTTGTTTGCGACACGTTGCGCTTTTCCAATGTCTCTTGAGAACACTGCGCCAGCTAAACCATAAATAGAATCATTAGCTAAGCGAATCGCTTCTTCTTCATCTGAGAAGCCTTCAATAGTTACAACTGGACCAAATACTTCTTCTTGAACAATACGCATTGATGTATCACAATCCGTAATAACTGTTGGTTCAAAGAATAATCCCTCTTGTAAATCTTCTCTGTCAGGGCGTTTACCGCCAATCGCGATTGTTGCCCCTTCTTCTTTAGCAATTTCCATATATTTTTCAATTTTATCGCGATGTTCTGTTGAAATGACTGGACCCATTTCAGTTTCATCATCGAAACCATTACCTAATTTAATTTTACCTACACGTTCGATAAGTGCTTTTTCAAAGTCATCTTTAATATCGTTATGAACTAAGATACGTGAACCTGCTGAGCACACTTGTCCTGCGTGGAAGTAACCACCATTTAACGCTTGATCTACAGCTAATTCAAAGTCAGCATCATCAAAGATAATATTTGGATTTTTACCACCAAGTTCTAATGCCACATTAGTAACATTGTTGGCCGCATTCTTCATAATGTGTTTACCAGTTTCAATACCGCCTGTAAATGATACTAAATCGACTTCTTTATGACCTGATAATGTATCACCAATTTCCTCACCACTACTTAATACAAGGTTAATGACACCTTTAGGGAAACCTACTTCTTCCATTAATTCGAATACACGAATTGTAGTAAGCGGTGTGATTTCACTTGGTTTCATTACTAATGAACAACCTGTAGCCAATGCTGGTGCAATCTTCCAAGATGCTTGAAGCAATGGATAATTCCATGGTGTAATTTGTGTAACAACACCAACCGGTTCTTTAAGTACTTTACTCTCTGTATTTGGAATAGGTGTATTAATAATTTCGCCACCGTCTTTATCAGCTAGGCCTGCGAAATACGTAAATACGTTCGCAATATCATCCATATCTGCATAAGACTCTTCTAATGTCTTACCAGTATCTAATGTTTCTAATTTTGCTAGTTCATCACGATGCTCCGTAATTTTATCAGCAATTGCTCTTACTTTTTTACCTTTGACTTCACTTGTTTCTAATGACCACTCGCCATCCTCAAACGCACGACGCGCTGCTAGAATAGCTTGTTCTGCATCCTCAGCTGTGCCTTCTGCAACAGTGAAAATAACTTCTTGATTATAAGGATTTAGAATTTCTCTAGTATTTTTATTTGAACTTTCAACCCATTCACCATCGATATATTGACGATTAGACAATTTTTCTACAAGTTCCATCATTCGACCTCCGTTAAGTTTGTTAAATTTTTATTTAACGAATTTTACAGAACTAGCGTAGCACACTTTTCTAAGCCATGCAAACTCTAACCTCGTTCACAATTTCTTGATTTTTTATGAAAATGAAAGACCAAAAACTCTTTAAATGAAAATGTACTTTTGAAACTTTCAATAAAACAATTTATAATGATTGAGAATTAGAAAATGCGAGTATAAATTTAATTATTTCGTAGTAATAAACAAGTAAGAATAGAGGTGCACTATGACACGTTCAGTTAATTACGAGCAAAAGATTGAAGAAGCAAAAGATTTAGTGATTAACTCTATCGGAGAAACAATGGATTTGTATGGAACGAATAGAAGCGTCGGCAATTTATACGGCACAATGGTATTCGAAGGTAGTATGACATTAGATGAAATGAGAGAACACCTTCAAATGAGTAAACCTAGTATGAGTGCTGGTGTTAAAAAATTACAGGAATTCGATATTGTTAAACAACAATTCACGCGTGGAAGTCGTAAACAGCATTTTATCGCCGAAAAGAACTTCTTCAACTTCTTCCGTAACTTCTTCACCCAAAAATGGGAACGTGAAGTAGATACAAATTTAGAGGCAGTCGAAAAAGCAGAAGCCTTACTTCAAGAAACGAAACAGAATTATGAACTAGATGAAACTGCCCAGTTAGAAGTTGACAAGGTTCAAGCTCAACTTGATCATACTAAACAATATTGTAAGTGGTTAGAAAATCTAAGCTATGCCATTGAGTCAGGTCAAATTTTTGAACATTATCCTATTCCTGAAGAGGACTAATATACTTATAAAAACTTATAGTTTTTAGATTCAATAAAAAAGCACCTTACCATGTTAAATCAATTTAACGTGATAAGGTGCTTTTAATTTAGACTTTTTTTAACTATAAATTATCGTCTTCTGGTTTCTCTTTTACTTGAACGATACGTAATGAGCGTCGTTCAATTTCTTTATGTTTATCCGCTCGAGTTTCAAGCTTAATACGATCTCGATTAAGCGTGATAATAAAGGAAATCATCATAAAGATAAATATGACTATAAGTGGCACACTGGCAAGTATCGATGCCGTTTTAAGTACTTCCAATGCACGTTCCCCACCTACTAACATTAATGAGAACGGTAATAAACATAATGCAAATGCCCAGAATAAACGGTTAGCTTTTAAAGGTTCACCTAATACTTTTTTCTGTGAAGCTGCTGCTAAAATATATGAACCTGAATCAAACGTAGTAGCTAAGAATAAGAATGCTGAAATTAAGAATAAAATAATTGTAATAGTTGGGAATGGTAGTTGATGCATTACTTCAATAATCGCCGCTTCAGTACCATGCGCATTTAAGAAATTAATTACATTAAATTCACCAGTAATTTGTAAATAAACTGCGTAGTTACCGAAAATACCGAAGAATAATAAACATCCTAAAGTACCATAAATGATAGTACCTAAAATTACTTCTTTAAGACGACGACCTTTTGAAATACGTGCGATAAATAAGCCAATAAACGGCGCATATACTAACCACCATGACCAATAGAATACAGTCCAATCTTGTGGGAAGTTTGTTTCTTTTCGTCCTTTAATACCTCCAAATGGTTCCATCCAAGTAGCCATATGGAAGAAATCTCTTATCATATTACCGAAACTTGTAATCGTTGTTTCCATAATAAAAATTGTCGGTCCCACAATAAAAACAAAGGCTAATAAAAGAAATGATAACCATACGTTCACGTCACTTAACTTTTGTATGCCCTTTTTCAAACCAGTATAAGAACTGATCGCAAAGATGACAGTAATCGTTAATAAAATAATTGAACGCATAACCATATTTTCTCCATCAATACCTGTTAATTTCTCAATACCAGCTGAAATCATAGGTACGCCAAGTGCTAATGATGTTGCAGCACCACCAAGCAAGCCAAAGATAAAGAGTATATCTATAACTTTACCTAAAAATTTATCCGTTTGCCCTTTTAATACTGGACGGCATGCTTGGCTAATTTTATACACAGGCTGTTTTTTGACGAAGACTAGATAACCGATTGGTAATGCAGGTAAAACATAAATTGCCCAAGCTATAGGACCCCAATGGAACATACCATATTGCGTTGCATATGTAAGTGCCTCATCTGTCATGCCTTTCGCACCATTAGGTGGTACTTGGTAATAGAATGCCCATTCAATGACACCCCAATACAGAATATCCGAACCGATACCAGCACAAAATAGCATTGAAGCCCAACTAAAGTTGTTAAATTCAGGCTTGTCTGTAGCTTTACCTAAAGTGACATTGCCATATCTCCCAAATGCAATGTATAACACGAAAAATAAAATGGCTAGCCCCATAAATAAGTATACCGAGCCAATAGAATTAGATATTGCACTATTGATGTCTGTAATAACAGTTTCACTGGCTTGTGGAAATACCATCATGGGTATAACTGCAACTAGTAATACAATCACCGTGCCTATAAAGGTTGGCCAGTCCATAATTTTTTCTTTTTTCAAGATTATGTTCCTCCTCTTTATAAAATGAATCAATCATTCAACTTGTGATTTTCTTACGTTTAATGCACATCAAGACAATATCTAAAATTAAATAAAAATGCAAATTACATTCAGTTAAACTACACTGTATGCCTGAATAAATATATATTAAGCGTCAAAAATTCAAGCTCTATAATTTGCCACCACAACAGTGTTAAGTTTGAATTTAACGAATTGAATGAATTTTACATTGTATTAATAATGTATATTTATAACTTATCAATGAATTTTTATTTTTTATAAAAAAACTATTAAGCTCAAACAAAAGTTTAAACTTAATAGTTTTTTAATTATATTAATATCCTAATATTGTTTTCATCGTAAATCCGACGATGACTGAAATTGCAATGGCGAAGAAGCCTGGGATGATAAAGCTAGTCGGTCGTGTTCGTCCTGTCTCATCTAAGCTAACCGCAAAGAGGATCGTCGGTTGTGCTGGAATAACGAAGTTAACGTTCAATGTTTGGACCATTGCGATGAAGTACAATGGTGGAATGCCCATACTCATCACAATCGGCACCATAATTGAAGCAGTAGCTGTTTGTGAAATAACAATCATTGCTACCACCGCTACTAAGATAATAACTAACCAAGGTACAGATTGTATTGTTTTACCAATGTCATCTCTGATAATTTTTAAATTTTGAGGTGCATTAAAGATAGTTGCTCCTAGCCATCCTGGTCCTAATACGGCGAAGAGTGCACCGATGGCTGATTGCGTAATATTAGAAGATAAAATATCGCTTGTATTAATTTTTTGTAGCAATAAGTTAACTGCCACACTTAAATACATAAAGAATTGCACAATTTCAGTCATTGTGAGCGTTACTTCTTTGCCATCAACTTTGAAAGTAGGCATTAAATCTGGGAAGATGCCAAATGTTAAAATACCTACAACACATAATAAGAATGCGATAACACCAATTTTTACTTTTTTTGAAAATGAAGGCGCCACTTCAACGTCAGGTGTATGTGCAATTTCACTTTCAGTTACTGTTGTTTTACGTCCTACAAATGTACAGAAAACACTTAACAGTAATATCGTAATAATAGCGGTTGGTAGTACAATACTTAAATATTTGCCCATTGAAATATCATAGCCTGCCATAACTGAAATAATATATGCTGTCGCAGAAGCTGCAGGACTACATAATAATGCTAAGTTCGCTGTCAGTACTGAAGCCGTTAACGGTCGTTTAGGCTGTATATTCGCTTTTACTGCTGTTTTAGCGATAATTGGTTCTAATGATAAGGCAATATTCGCTGTTCCTACGCCAAATACAAATAGAAAGACAATGATTGGTGCAATAAAGATAATTGATCTAGGAAATCGTTCGATAATTTTTGAAGCGAGATAGACTAGATAATCTATGCCTCCTGTAGCTTGTAAGGTACCACCAGCGATACCAATAGATAAAATGATTAATACTGCAGTAACAGGTGCTGATCCCGGAGGTAATTGAAATCCAAATATCATGATAAGTTGCGCGACGATAGCGAAGATGCCACATCCTAAAGCTCCAGCTGTTCTAAGTCCTAGTAATATGGCCAATATCATGATGGCAATTTCTACTACAAATAGTAGCATGATGAAAGCTCCTAACTAATTCTAAAAATTATTGTGATTTTTTTAACATACTTATTCTAACACTTTAATATGCCAAACGTATATAACTATACTAATTTTTGAAAATTAACTTTATTATAAATGATAATGATTATCAATTATATAGTCAAATAAAAATACCCTTGAAAGTAAACATCCAATTTACTTTCAAGAGCAATTCATTTATTTATATTTATTGTCTTTGAGTTTTTTAGTTTTAGTTGAAACATCTTTTAAATCGTCATTAGTTTCTTCATCATCTGTATGACCTTTAGCCATGTCTAAGTTTTTTTCTAAATTTTTCTTTTTCTCTTTTTTAGAACGTTTATCATAAGCACGTTCTTCAAATAATGAACCCCATATTAATCCAAAAATAACGCCAATTGTTACAACAACAATTAAGATTAATATGATCCATTTAAAGATATCAAGTGCCATGTTAACTCACCTTCTTTCAACATTAGGCAATCATGTATTTATATTGTTGTATTTCTTTATATATATGTTTCCCGTTCTGTTTCGGCTTCAATCATAAAGTGAGAAAACGTGCCTTGGCCTTTTCCAAAACAAAAGAAAACCACGAGACCCTATTGTAAGGTATCGTGGTTAAATTGACTTCGGATTATGAAATATAGTTGTATGAACCTGCTTGGCTAGCTGAGATTGTACGTGTTGAAACAACACCAGGACCACCATTGTAGTTCATTTCTGAAACGTTAACTGAGCCGTCATTGTTTACGTTCTCTACGTATGCAACGTGGCCATAAGCGCCTTGAGTTGTTTGCATAATAGCGCCTGCTTTAGGTGTGTTGTTTACTGTGTAACCGCTTTGTGCTGCTGCATTTGCCCAGTTATTTGCGTTGCCCCATGTGCTACCGATTGAGCCGCCTACTTTATCGTATACGTAGTAAGTACATTGGCCAGCTGTGTAAAGGTTAGCGCCTGAGCTTGATTTACCTGCGAATGCTTTACTGCTTGATGTGTTTGCTGATTGTGTTGTTGGGGCTTTTTGAGTTATTACTTGAACGTTGCGGTTTGATGTTGAATAATTTGAACCTAAGCCGCCACCGTTGTTGTTAGCAGTATATGATTGAGTATTGTTGTTTGTATTATATGATTGTGTGTTATTGTTTGTAGTTTGGTTTTGAGTGTAGCCATTATTATAGTTATAGCTGTAGTTATAATTGTAGTTTTGAGTTTGGTTGTTTGCAGTTTGTTGACCACCTTGTTGCGCTTGTGCTGGGCTCCAGTTACCTTGCCAGTTATAGTGATAGTTACCTTGTTGGTCAATTGTATAAGTGTAGCTATATGAATAAGGATCGTTAGGGTTATATCCATTATTGTTTTCCGCTGCATCTGCATCGTGATTTGCTAGTCCGAAAGTTGCGATACCTGCTGTTGCGATTGTAGCTGTAGCGATTTTTTTCATAATTAAATATCCTCCTAGATTTGTTTGAAAATGATTTTTCTCGTGGCTACCTGCAATTTACATTTATTAACATATTTAAGTAATGTTTAAGAATTTTTTCTCGTTAATTAACGACAAGACACACTCTAACAGACATACAAGGGTTTGTGTGCAATGTTAAACCTTTGTAAATGAATCATAATAATGTGACGGCGTTTGTAAAAAAAGTCAGAGTTTATTACAACTTCTATAACCAAGCCATGCCAGTGGGTTTATGCTTTTTTTCAACAGTGTCTCTCTAAAGCTTGTAATTTATCTGATTATTTCAAAGATGTTTTATTTCAGTAAAATAGGATAAAGCAGTGCTTTATCCTATTAATATTTATTAAATTGTTACTGTGCCAATTAACATTGCGATGATAAGCAAGACTATCGCAAAGCCCCATATCCAAAAAAAAGCATATTTAATATAAGTACCCATATTCGCTTCAGCAAGTCCAATTGCTAACCAAAGTGCAGGTGAGAATGGACTTACGAATGTACCTACAATATTACCGATAACCATTGAATATGCTGTAGAAACTGGATTAACCCCAAACTGACTTGCTGTTTGTTCTACTATAGGAAGTAATGCGAAATAATAAGCATCTGTACTTGTTAATAAATCAAGAGGCACACCAAAGATACCTACAATAATATGTAAATATGGCCCTATCCCATCTGGAATGATTTTAATAAGATTGATTGCGATAGCTTTTAACATTCCTGTTTCATTCAATACTCCTAAAAACATACCCGCCGCAATAATAACAGCCACCATCATTAGAGCATTGGGCGCATGTGCCTTTAATCGATTCATCTGATCGTCTACATTTGGGAAGTTAATAATTAATGCAACTGCTACACCAATCATAAATGCAAATTCTGGTGGTGCGATATTCGTAAACATCATTAAAATAACTAAGACAGTCAACAACATATTAACCCAAATGACCCAACCATGTTTCACTGCACGACCTCTTACTGGAAATTTAATATCTTGATCACGTTCGTAATTTCTCACAAGTTTATGAATATCAATATCAATAGTTGGTTCTAATTCTCCTTTATCAATAGCCTTTTTAATTCTTTTTTGCTCTCTAAAGCCTAAATACATCGCGAACATGAGGACTAAAATGAAACCAATAATCTGTACTGGTATTAAGCCATACCACAATTCATTGACACTTTTAACTTTTAATACAGAAGCCACACGTGCCATTGGTCCGCCCCAAGGTACCATATTCATAATAGCTGCACTAATTGCTAGTAATAAAATTAATAAATACTTATTCATGTTTAACGCTTTATATAGTGGTAATAATGCTGGAATTGAGAGTAAAAAAGTTACCGCACCAGCGCCGTCTAACTGTGCAAACATTCCAATAACTGCCGTAATAACACTTACAATGACAACATTACCTCTTGTCATTAAAATCAAGCGTTTAACAATGGGCTTAAATAAGCCACTATCTGTCATCAAGCCGAAGAATATAATAGCAAAGATAAACATAATGACTACGTTTATTACAGATTCTAAACCACTGTTAAAAAACTTTACTAAATCCCCTATGCCATAACCTAAAATCAATGCCCCAACACTTGGAATTAAAATCATACCTACTACTGGACTGATTTTCTTCGCAATCAATAATCCCACGATAGTCCCTATGATTAAAATCCCCATAACCGTTAACCACATACTATTATCATGCATGAAATCCCCCCAAATTCATTCAGTTGCATTCTCCCAATATTCCCATTTATCAAAAGAAAGCGTTTACACAATTATATCAAATCTACCCTTTTTAAATATTAAGTTTTATTTATAATATAAAATAAGTTCTGTATATAATTAAAAAAACGTATTATCAACATCATTTAATGTCGATAATGCGTTTAAATCATTTAATTAAATATATTGTTTCTCTTTTAAGTAGTTAAGAATCACTTCTACAGATTCTTCTACACTTTGCTGTTCTGTATTAATAGTAATTTCTGGTTTTTTAGGTGCTTCATATGGCGCACTAATACCAGTAAATTCTTTGATTTCGCCTGAACGTGCTTTTTGATAAAGACCTTTAGGGTCTCTTTTCTCACATTCTTCAACGCTGCATTCTGTATAAACTTCGATAAATTCGTCATCTTCTAAGATAGCGCGTACGTCATCACGGTCTTCTCTATATGGAGAGATGAACGCTGTAATCGCAATTGTACCAGCGTCTACTAAGAGTTTACTTACTTCACCAATACGACGAATGTTTTCTTTACGATCTCCAGGACTAAATCCTAGATTCTTGTTTAAACCATGACGTACATTATCGCCGTCTAAACGATAGGCATGTTTCCCTTGTTCAAATAATGCTTGTTCAAGTGCAACTGAAACGGTTGATTTACCAGAACCTGATAAACCTGTAAACCAAATCACTACACTTTTATGACCATTCTGTTGTTGTCTTTCTGCTTTCGTTACTTCAGAATCGTGCCATGTAATATTACTTGATTGACTCATGCTTTTCCCTCCACTTATTGTTGTTTCAAACCTCTAATTAATACTTCTGCTACTTCTGGTCTTGAGAATTTAGTTGGTAATGATTCACCATTACGTAATTTTTCTCTTACTTTTGTACCGCTTAAATGAACATGTTCTGATGCATCATGTGGGCATGTTTTAGCTGTAGCCATGTTGCCACATTTTTCACAATAAAAAGCATGTTCAAATTTCAAGATTTGAATATCTAATTCATCTTCAAATTGAGAGATAAGTTCTTGAGCTTCGTACGTACCATAGTAATCGCCTACACCTGCATGGTCACGGCCGACGATGAAATGTGTACAACCATAATTTTTACGGACTGTCGCATGTAAGATGGCTTCACGTGGTCCTGCATAACGCATTGCTGCTGGATAAATCACTAAGCGTGCTCTATCTTTCGGGAAGTAATTTTTAAGAATCGCTTGATAACTTTCCATACGTACATCTGCTGGAATATCATCCGCTTTTGTTTCACCTACTAATGGATTTAATAATAATCCATCTACAATTTCTAACGCTGATTTTTGAATATATTCATGTGCACGGTGAACAGGGTTACGTGTTTGAAAACCTACAACTGTTTTCCAGCCAAGATCATGGAATAATTGACGTGTTTCAGCTGGATCTAAATGATAATCTGAGAATTCATCATGTTTCGGACGATTCACTAATTGAATAGGACCAGCTAAATAAACGTTACCTTTGTCATAAACTTTTTTAACACCAGGATGTGCTTCGTCAGTTGTACCATAAACATTTTGCGCTTCTTTTTCTTTGTCATACCTTCAAGTTTTAACGTACCGTATAATTCGCCATCTTCCCCGTAAAGCGCCACGTCATCGCCAACTTCTAATTTGGCTGCTTCATCTTCAGTTACTGGCAATGTGATTGGAATACTCCATACTAAACCATTCTCAAGATGTGTGTCTTCAACAACTTTAGTGTAATCCGCTTCGCCCATGAAACCAGTTAATGGACTGAAACCGCCAATACCAATTAATTCTAAATCAGAAATTGCCCATGGGTTTAACGTAATCTTCTTGAAAGACTTTGCAGCTTCGATTAAAGTTTCTCTTTCTGCACCTTCAACTACACGATTAATTAATTCACCACCATGTGGTTGGATTGTATAATTATTAATTGTTTCATTTGCTGCCATAATTTCATAACCCCTTTTCTAATTAAATTGATTAGTTTACTCGGTTTTACTTATAAGAAAAAGACAATTTTTTGTTGCGAATAAGTGTGATAATCACTAAAATCACAATCGCACAAATAATTGCGAATCTAATAATATTAGTTATTGTGGCATCACTATCAAAGTATTTTAGCAATGCATTACTATTTGTGAAAATGATTAACCCACCTACACAAATAGCTAAAATATTAATTGGTAATATTTTAGTAAGATACGCAGAAATAGGTGCTGCTAACATACCGCCAACACTTAACGCGATGACAAACCACCAATTAATTTGTGTGATCCCTAAAAAGAGAATAAAACTTAACGATGTTGACAATGTAACGAAAAACTCACTCGCTGACACGGTACCAATAGCATAACGCGGTTGAATCTTATGACTTGCCAATAATAAAGGTGTATTGACAGGTCCCCATCCGCCACCACCAATGGCATCTAAAATACCAGCGATAGCGCCTTGTGGCACAAGTTTTGCACTACTTAACTTTCCAACATGCGTGTGAAGTTCCTTATGTCGTTTAATGAGGAATTGATATAAAATATAAATTCCCATTGAAAGTAAAAATAGAGCGATATATGGTTTGATATAGTCGCCATGTATTCGCGTCAATAATGCAGCGCCAATGAACCCACTGATTGCACCAGGAATCGCTAGCTTTAACATGGTCGGTTTATGTACATTTTCAAATTTCCAATGCGATGTCCCTGAAGCTGCTGTCGTTGCAATTTCAGAAAAGTGCACAGTGGCTGATACAATCGCAGGTGCAATACCATACGTTAACAAAATAGATGATGATGAGGCCCCGAAACCCATTCCGAGTGATCCATCAACAAGTTGGGCTAAAAATCCAGCTAATGCAAATATAAATAATTTCCTCATATATCACACGCCTCTTCATATTAAACTTGTGATTGGAGCCATCGCATGAATTCTCGTTGCTGATCTTCGTTTAAATATGTTTCAGATAATATCTGTTGTAATAAGTTTTGTTTTTCAGATGGCTCAATTGATAAAGCTTTAATGCGCTGTCTGCTTTGATACAAAAATTCTATATAGGTGTCATAACGTTCATCGTACATCTCACTTAATGTAGAGATGATGTGCGCCCCTAGTTTAGGACTTGCGCCGTTCGTTGAAACACTCATCGTCAGTCGTCCACGTTTTAAAATACTAGGAAATGTGACATCTCCTGCCTGTGCGTCTGCTGCATGATTAAGTAAGACGCCTTTAGGCAAACTTTCTTTCACTTGGGTGTTCACTTTAGGCTCATTTGTCGCAACGACTACAAGGTAAGCGCCCTCTAAGTCGCTTGGTTCAAAGGCTTTCTTACTCCATGAAATGCGATCTTCAGTCACTAAAGTATGTAAGGCTGGTGTAAGTGAAGGACTCACAATATGAATATTAGGACAATACGCTATTAATGTAGTGGCCCGTCTTGTTGCAACTTTTCCGCCACCAACAATAACAATATGTTTATCAGTTAAATCAATCATGAGTGGCATACTATTCATACTGTTTCCCCCATTCACTTCGCCTCTATGCCGATTTACTTACCTACATTATAACTAAGGTAAGGTCATTTCTAATTCAGCAACTTGTTCTTTAAACCAGCTAATCTTCTGTCTCATTTGCACTACATCGCCAATCACAATCATCGCCGGATTCTTGATTGAAGATGCTTGTTCGACGATGGTGCCTAATGTGCCGGTAACAGTCTTCTGGGAAGTAGTCGTTCCTAAATGTACTAACGCAACAGGTGTATCTATCGATTTACCATGACGGATAAGCAATTCACAAATTTCAGGTAAACGTTTCACACCCATATAAACGCATAATGTTTCTGGTCCATGTGCAAGATGTTCCCAGTACGCTTCCTTCGACATACCAGGCTTATTCACCGCCGTGACAAACGCCACGGAAGAGCTATAATCTCTATGCGTAACTGGAATGCCCGCATATGCTGGTGCTGCAATACCTGATGTGATACCGGGGACGATTTCAAACGGGATTTGGTGTTGCGCTAAGATTTCCGCTTCTTCACCACCACGACCGAAGACAAACGGGTCGCCCCCTTTTAGACGCGTAATCGTATGTCCTTTCTTAGCTAAACTGACTAACATTCGATTCGTTTCCTCTTGCGGTAAGGAATATTTATTCGGGTCTTTACCACAATAGAAGAATTTCGTTGATGGTTTCGCTAATTCTAAGATTTCTTTGTTCACTAAACGATCATACAGAATCACGTCTGCCGCTTGAATCGCCTTCATACCTTTAATCGTCAATAAATCAGGATCACCAGGTCCTGCGCCTACTAGATAAACATTTCCCATCCTGTCACCCCCCGTTTTTTCTTTTTTTGAAAATTAACTATGGAAATCTTGGCCACCATGAACCTTAGCTACTACACCAGAGCGAATCACGAAGTCGCCGAAATGTTCACCTTCAAGGCGTTCTTTACCATAATCAATAAGAATAGGACGTAAGCTTTCAAGAATTTCTTGTTCGCCAATATTCTCTTTATACAATTTATTTAAGCGTTCACCTTTAAAACCGCCACCTAAATACATGTTGTATTTACCAGGCGCTTTACCGATAAATGCAATTTCAGCAAGTGCTGGTCTAGCACAGCCATTTGGACAACCTGTCATACGAATCGTAATTTCCTCATCATTAAGACCCGCTTCATCCAATAAATCTTCAATCTTAGTAATTAATGATGGTAGGTAACGTTCTGATTCTGCCATGGCTAAGCCACATGTTGGAAAGGCTACACAAGCCATTGAATTACGTCGTAAGCCTGTATAATTCTTGCCATCTGTTAAACCATATTGGTCAATAAGACTTTGGATTTCTTCTTTTTTCTCAGAAGTTACATTTGCAATAATTAAATTTTGGTTTGGAGATAATCTGAAGTCGCCCGTATGTGTTTCTGCGATTTTTCGCAATGCCGTTTTTAATTGATAATCTTCGGTATCTTTGACGCGTCCATTTTGAATAAATAGCGCATAATTCCAAACGCCTTCTTCGCCTTCAATCCAACCTAAACGGTCGCCGTTATGTTCAAATTCAAAGTCACGTGCCTCTTCAATGTCCCATCCTAAGCGTGAATTAAGTTCTTCAACTACCTTTTCTACACCTAAGCGGTCCACAGTATATTTGAAACGTGCATTTTTACGATTCTCACGGTTACCGTAGTCACGTTGAATCGTTAAAATTTTCTCACAAACGTCAACAGCTTTATCTTTAGGGATAAATCCAGCTAAGCGTCCTACTTGAGGATACGTATCAGGATTACCATGCGTCATACCCATACCGCCACCAATTGTGACATTGAATCCGATAAGTTCTTCGTTCTCAACAATAGCGATAAGACCAATATCTTGAGAGTAGACGTCAATGTCATTTGAAGGTGGAACTGCGATACCAATTTTAAATTTACGTGGTAAATATTTCTTACCGTACATTGGTTCCACTTCTTCAGCTGAATCTAAAACTTTCTCTCCATCTAACCAAATTTCATGATAAGCATTTGTTTTAGGTAATAAATGATCACTAATTGCTGTCGCATAATCATTAATTTCTTTATGAATACTTGATTGATATGGGTTAGGGTTACACATCGTATTACGATTGACGTCCCCACACGCTGCAATTGTATCAAGTACTGCTTCATTAATCTTTTGCATTGAAGTTTTTAAATTACGTTTTAAAATACCATGGAATTGGAACGTTTGACGTGTCGTTAATTTCAACGTTTGATTGCCATAACGCTCTGAAATGTCATCCATTGCTAACCATTGTTCCGGTGTCGCTTTACCTCCTGGTAGACGAACACGAATCATAAAGCTGTATGCCGGTTCAAGCTTCTGTTTACGACGTTCGTCACGTATATCTCTATCGTCTTGTTGATAGCTACCATGGAACTTTAATAATTTCGTATCATCGTCAGAAATAGCACCAGTTAAAGGATCTGCTAAGCCTTGTTCAATCGTTCCACGTAAATAATTACTATCGTCTTTGAGATATTCTAAGGCATCAAGCTTTTGGTTTAATTCATCAGATAATTGCTTATTAGTTTTAGCCATTAAATACCACCCCTTCTTTAGTACACATCACGTTGATAACGTTTTTCTTTTTTCATTTGTTTAAGATATGCTTCAGCGTCTTCTTCAGATAAGTTTTGTTCTTTAATTAAGACGTTGCGAATCGCTTGATGTACGTCTTTAGCCATGTTTTTTTCATCGCCACAAATATAAATTGAAGCGCCATTTTGTAGCCATTCATTAAACTGTGCACTATGTTCTGAAATACGATGTTGCACATAAACTTTTTCATCTGTATCGCGTGAGAATGCGACATCCATCTTGCCTAATGTACCGTCTTTCAACCATTCTTGCCATTCAGTTTGATATAAGAAATCAGTTGTAAAGTGCTGATCGCCAAAGAATAACCAAGTATTGCCTTTATAGCCATTTTCTTCGCGTTCTTGCATATAAGCTCTAAATGGCGCAACACCTGTACCAGGACCAATCATAATCACTGGTGTGTCACCATCTGTTGGGAACTTAAAGTTTGGATTACGTTTTAAATAAATCGGTACTGTATCGCCTGGTTGAATACGTTCAGCGAATTGTACAGAACATACGCCCGAGCGATCACGGCCATGCGCATTGTATCTCACAGCACCTACTGTAATATGTACTTCATCTGGCAAAGCTTTATAACTACTTGAAATTGAGTATTCTCTTGGTGGTAATTTTCTAAGTAATTGATATAGATTTTCTGGTTGTAATTCTGTTGTATCGAAATCATTTAATAAGTCGATTAAGTCACGACCTTCGATATAACTTTGAACCCATTCGTTATCTTCTACTTTTTCTTTTAACTCATCATTATCAAATAATGTAGCTGCATTAATAAGTAGTGGTTTGGTTAATTTTGTGATTTCAAAATGAGTTGTTAAGGCATCTTCAAGTGATAAAGTATCACCTTCATCAGAAATTTGTACTTGGTCTTCTGGGTCCCAGCCTAATGTACTGATAAGTAAATCAACTAAAGCTGGATCGTTTTGTGGTAAGACGACTAAACAATCCCCTACTTCATATTCTTCACCAAAGTTATCTAATAAGAATTCAATATGACGTGTTTCTTTATTAGAACCTCGACCATTTAAGTTAATATTTTCTAATACTTCTGCTTGATACGGATTTGATTTTGAGAATTTCTTCTCTTTTGCCGATTTAATAGATTCACTTACAACTTGTTCATTTTGTGTGCCGTCTGGTGCTGTATCGATAGCATTAATAACGTTAGCCATCCACTTTTCAGCGTCTTCTTCATAATCAACATCGCAGTCTACACGATCATAAATTCTTTCAGCACCTAATTCGCCAAGCTTTCTATCAAAGTCACGACCTGTTTGACAGAAGAATTCATAAGTTTGATCACCAAGCGCTAATACAGAGAAGCGCACGCCTTCAAGCTTCGGTGCTTTGCGCCCATGAAGGAACTCATGAAGTTCAGCTGCGTTATCTGGTGGATCCCCTTCACCTTGTGTAGATGTAATAATAAATAAGTCTTCAACATTTTTAAGATTTTTAGGTTTAAATTCATCCATTGCTTTTAAAGTAACGTTATGACCAATGTTTGATAAACGTTCTTCAAAGATTTCTGCCAAACCTTGCGCATTACCTGTTTCTGAACCATAAAGTAATGTGATACTACGTTTCTCTGGTGTAATAGCAGGTTCTTTGTCTTGCAACATCGCTTCTGTGTTGGCAGATAGTTCGCCTTGAGCTGTTGCTTGATTTGATGCCGCAGTTTGAGATTGAGCTGGCGCACCATTCGCTGTAAACTGTTGATTCGCAACTAAGTAACCACTTAACCATACTTTTTGCTCTGGTGTAAGCGTCTGTAGTAATTCATTAATTTGTGTGGCTTGACCTTCTGTAAAAGGACTATTTGTGACACTTAAATTCAATGTTATCCACCTCTTGTTCCGTAAAAGTTCAATTCAAAATTATTTTAAATACTATCTTTATTATGTAAGAAATATATCCGGATTTACAATAAAATTCGGATATATTTTTGTTCCCAAAAACCTACCAAAACACTAGGCTTTATACTTAAAAAATTTTCACCTTAATGATTAAGGTTTATCTGCAACGTGAAGACCACATTCAGTCTTTTCAAAATTAGACCAACGACCTGTACGAGAATCTTCAGAATCAAAAACAGGTGCAGTACATGGAATACAACCAATACTTGGATAATGTTGATCATGTAATTCGTTGTATGGTAAATCATGCGCTTTGATATAATCCCAAACTTCATCTTCAGTCCAATAAATTAATGGACAAACTTTAATTGATTTAAAACGCTCATCTTTATTAATGAAATTAGTATGTGCACGTGTAGGAGATTGGTCACGACGTAGCCCTGAGATCCAAGCAACTGCGCCACCTAAAACCTCTTCTAACGGTTTAATCTTTCTAATGTAACAACATTGGTTAGGATTATTCTTCCAAAGTGCTGGATTATATTTCTCCGCTTGTTCTTCAAGTGTTAAATCCGGTTGTTTCATTTCAATACGAAGTTGTGGAAAGCGTTCTTTCACTCTATCAATTAAATCATACGTCTCTTGAAAATGTAGATTAGTATCTAAAAATACAATTTGAGCATCTGGTTTAATTTGTGAAATCAAATTAATAAGCACCATACTCTCTGCTCCGAAACTACATGAATAAACAATAGAGTCACCATATGTGCGGTATGCCCATTCTAAAATTTCGTAAACGCCCTTTGTAGCGTCATCTGTGGAAATAGAGTCAATAAATGGATCGCCATTAAAGCTCTCATATGTAATCTTCGGTACTGACATAAACTTATGGTCCCCCCTCAGTGTTCACAAATTTATTTATCTAATACCTATCGGAATTGTCAGAATAATATGTTAATACTTTATCGAGTTTTGCGTAGAAAGTCAAGGGAATTTAGGGAGTATCTTTGATAAAGAAGAAATGATAGATAAACAAAAACCACTTTAGCCTTAACCTAAAGTGGTTTCTAATTTTTAATATTCTGGAATACACTCTACTAATACAACTTTACCATTCTCTGGAGTTACTAAAATTTCAAAACCGTTATTTTTGACATTGTTGTAAATATACTGGCCTGAAGCTGAGTGTTGATCGTAATTATTATATTTACGTATAAATTCTTTTTCACTTACATTATCTGGAGCTATAGCTATACCCCATACTGTATTATCATGAGTTCTTGGATTATAAATGACAGCTATATTACCATATTTTATATAATCATCATCAAAACCATTAATATGAGGCATTATTTTTCCTTTTCCAAAACGTTTTTCTACTTAGTCTTTAGTCATCCCTATTTTTATCCCCATAAATGAATCTATATTGTTCTTTTGCATATATGTTGTTTGAAAGTCATCTGATAGGACGTCAATTTTAGGTGGTTGTGGTGCATTATCTTTATCTGTTTTCTCTTCTTTTTCTTGTTCGGCTCTTTGTTTTTCAGCTTTTTTAGGGTCGTTTGAAATTTTATGCTCACCTTGTTTCTCTTCTTCTTTGGCAACGTGTTGAGTAGTAGTTGGTTTACTTTGTGCTTGTTCATTCCCTTTTAAGAAAAAGTGATAATACGTGAAGCAACTACTTACTATAATCGCTATAACAAGTATAGCGATAACCACAAACGGCCAAATATGACGTTTCCGCTTCGGCTCTTGTGGAAAATAATGATTTTCTTGAGTATAGCCGTATTTAAAGTTTTGGATATCACATCCACATCGATTACAAAAATGTTGATTTTCTTTTAACGGGCTACCACATTGAGGACAATATTTCATATATTCATCTACCTTTCACTTTTCATGATTGAAGGACTAAGTTGCTTGTGAAATTTGAATATGAGTGAATTAAAATAGATACGCTATTATTTATTCAGCAAGACATTGAATTTTAGCGATATATCCGTGATCAATATCAACAGCGACTAAATAACCATTACCTTTAAAGTTGTTATAAACAATTTCTGAACCACTGTAATCGTCGTAAGCAGGATAACGATCAAGAAATTCACTTGTAGTGACATGATCTGGAGAAACACCAACTGCTATGACTTTACCATCCTCGCCTTTCGTATCATAATCCACGGTTAAATTACCATACTTTGTAGACTCCCATTTAAAGCCATCTACTTTTAAAGTACCGGTAGATTTTCCGACAAGTTTTTCAACTTCTGAACGTGTCATACCTTTGCGAATACCCATATATCCACCTAGATTATTACTTTGCATATATGTTCTTTCAAAATCTTCACTCATGACATCAATTTTTGGAGATTTAACTTTATTTTCTTTATCTTTTTCTGATTCATGTTTTTCAGATTTTTTATGGTCATTGGATGATTTTTGTTCATCTTTTTGTTTTTCAGTTTTTGAAGTATGTTGTGTAGTAGTAGACTCATTTGACGTTTGATGGTCGTCTTTAATAAAGAAGAAATAATATGTAAGACAGCTTGCTATGATAATAGCAATTATAAGCGCACCTATAACAACCCACGGCCAAACTTTACGCTGTAGTTGTGGTGGTTCTGGTGATTGAGGTTGGAAATAAATTCCGCTATCCCGATACTGTTCAAATGCTTTGATATCATGACCGCATTTGTTACAGAAACGTTGATTAGCGTTGAGTTGACTTCCACATTGAGGACAATATTTCATAAATGACCTTCCTTTCACTTCTTGATGAGAGTAATAACAATGATGAGTGTGAAATAAGGTTTTTCTATTTTTAATGTATACACACATAGTATTTACGCTTAATTTTAAATGACTTTTTTGAAATTTTCTATAATTATTTTCTCGAAAAATAATTATAAAAAATAAAGCCAATTGAAGCACTGACACTTCCACTGGCTTTAGCAAACCTAATCCTACTAAATGCTTATTGATTTCTATCATTATAACGCATTTGTTGACGATAACCATACGTACTTTCTTTAATGAGTTGATCATTCAATAGACCAGCGCCAATTGCACCTGCAACAGTAGAAATTGAAGCAGCGAACCACGGAATACTAAGATATAAATCTATACCTGCAGGTCCTTTCAATCCTATTTGCTGGCCTAAGAAATTAGCCGGTAATAGCACGAGTTCTGCAATTAAGAATAATAAATACAAGATAATATAATAAATAATAATAGCAATCAATAACGTCATAACAGTTGTTAAATTGTATAACCACGTAATACGTTTATTCTTACCTTTCTTTACAGGTTCCCATAAATCATGGGATAACATAATCCATATCAACATACCTAACACCGCAATGATTGATATGCCAAAGAGGCGCCACATTGAGAATTCCATACTCATTTGCCACATAGTTGTAAATATCAAACCAAAGGCGCCCGTAGTAAAAGCAATCGCAACGATATTGCTTAAACTTGCCATCATGTTTAATGGATTGTTCGCAAAAGTCATACCACTGACTAAACGCAACATACCTGTGGTACGTGAGTTAGATAAATAACGTAAATGCTTCGTTTCTGTTTCATCTAAATAAACTTCTGTCTTTTTAATATTTGAAAAAGGAAACTGCTTACCCAACATGTGTTGAATACTATTATCATCATCGTATGATTTGTTTTGTTCTTCTGAACGATGTACTTCATTAATAATAGAGACAATAGCATTTTTAAAACGATTCTTAACTGGTCGCCAGCCAAATGCTGGATATGAAAAAATGGCTGCCCCGTTCTTTTTGTTAATATCTAAAGCGAGTACATGTTGCTGATAAAACATAGGTAAATCGGTAAGCCCTACTACATAATCCCATTGTCTCTCATCATGATAATCATGAATTTTCTTGAAGATTTCTTCTACAGATTCTGCGAAACCAGTCAGAGGATCAACCACGAGATCGATTTTCCAATTGTGTTGGTTGTTAGGTTGTTGCGACAAGATGTTTGGTAAATCATCTATTAAACTTTTGCCTAACGTTTCAGTAACGCCCGGAGCAACTACTAAACCAATCACTTTTTCATCTTTGTTACTCATGAATTATCCTCCTCTCTGTGATCTTGTTTCTTACCTTCGTATTGTTCTTCATCTTTATCTTCATTATTTGAAGCGGATTGTTCTACTTGTTGTTGCGACTCATCTTGAGACGCAGATTGTTGTTTTTCTTCCTCTTCTTGTTGTTCTTGTTCCACTTCTTTATAACGATGGTACTGACGATAAGAATACGTAATACGTCGAATTTTTTCTTCGTCTTCGACTGTAGACCCCATCGCTCCAGCTAATAAACCTAATGATGATACAAACCATAGTAGTCTTAAATAATTTCGAATAGTAAAATCTGGGTTCGCACTTGTCCAATTATTAAATAAGCTTACAGGTACAAATAATGAAATACTAATTGATAATAAGACATATAAAATGACATAGTTCATCAATGTAATTACGATTAATGTAAGCATTGTCGTAGCATTGTAGATATAGCGATAGACACGTTGAGATTTCGATGTTTTACGTTCAAATAGTTGGTGCGCATAAAGTAACCAACCTGCCATACCAATAACAGCAATCATCATTAACACAATAAAACGATAAATAGAATATTGCACACTTAATTCCCATGGCATTGAGAAGATAGATACATAAGTTCCTGTCGCAAATGCTACGGAAATAATCTTTTTAAAGTTAAAGATATTCTTCCACGGTTCATTCGCCCGCGTTAATCCTAGTATAAGTTGAATCCATCCTAATACGATGAAAGGATTGATATAACGTTGTTTTGTACTGTCATCCTCACTAGGCTCTACCGCTTTCGGACGGATAAAAAGTGACACATTCGGATGTGATTTAGGCTTATTGTAGTACAACTGTTCAATTAATGAGGTAATACTTTTAACTAATTTGCGTTCTAAATTGACCCAGCCTAATGAAGGCATCGATAACATGGCAACCTGTTGTTCATTGTCAAAGTCACTAATTACAACTTTGTTACCTGAGATACTTGGTAAGTCGGTAATACACACAACGATATCCCATTCATATTGCTTTTTTAACTCGATAGCTTTGTCTATACTTTCGTGTACATCCTCTGCTGAGCCGATTAATAAATCAACCTTGGTTTCGAAATGCCACTCAGTGTTGCTATCAATATGTTGTTGCAGTAAGGCTTGTATCTTGGGTATCGCACGGTCGACATGTTTGCGTGCCACACCTGGCGAAGGTACGAGTCCAATTGTGTACATTAGGTTGACTCCCTCCTTTTTCAAAAAAATAAACGAAAGGTGTACGTTTAAAGGTAAATTGCATCTTTAAACGTACACGCTATACATGAATGTGCTTTATTTAGCTAGCACTAATGGTGAGAAGATGATATAAATAATCACGACTAAAGCTAAAATGATACTACCGGCAATATAGCGATATTTCCAAGGTGTGATGTCCACTTTAGCGTTATTAGTATTTTAGTCAAATTCGTTAGATGGTTTCAATTTATTGAAAATAAGTACAATGATTAAATCAATAAAGAAGATGACACTAAATGTATAGAGATAATTAATTTGTGGGAATGCCAAACTTACAATGACATATAAAATAATATGTGTAAACAGTGCTATTTTAGCACCTAACTTAGAGGTACGTCTAGAGAAAAATGCTACGAGTACTAATGCAAGCACAGGCATACTATAAACACCATTAAATTGTTGAACAATCGCATATAAACCACTTGGGAATAATGAAATGAATGGTGACAGACCAACACAGATAGCACCAATAACAACTGTCGCTACGTGCCCTACGCGGGCAATGTGTTTATCTGATGCTTTCTTACCAAAGATGGGTTGATAGAAATCGTATGTGAATAATGTCGTTGTACTATTTAATGAACCAACAAATGAACTTAGTATTGCACCAAAGATTACGGCACCAAAGAGACCTAATGACCAATCTGGTAAAATGCTTTGGATAAGTGCTGGGTAGGCATTATCGTTTTTATCAATACCACCATTGAAATAATTATATGCAATGATACCAGGAATCACTGTGAAGATAGGTCCAAATATTTTAAAGATACTTAAGTAAATGGCACCTTTTTGTGATTCTTTTAAGTTTTTAGCGGCTAGTGCTTTTTGAACAATCATTTGATTTGCGCACCAGAAGAATAAGTTATTGAAAAACATACCAAAGAATAATGTTGGCCATGGTACGATATTTGAATTTACTGCTCCGAATGCATTCAGTTTCTCTGGAGTATGTTGAACGATATGATCGAAACCTTTGACGAATCCACCATCGCCCACGTGATGTAAACCAATTAACGTTACGATTAAACCGCCAACGATTAAGCCGATACCGTAAATGGAATCACTGAATGCGCTAATAGATAAACCACCTACAAAGAGGTAAAGTACCCCAATAATACCGATTGTTAGTGAAATAATAATCGTCGCTGTTGTGTCACTTACGCCTAAATAATCTCCCACGTAGAACATTTTATTAAATACTAAAGAACCTGAGTATAAGACAACTGGCATAAATGACACTACATGCGTAAAGATAAATAGGATGGATACAAAGCGTTTCGTAAATGTATCGTATCTCATCTCTAAGAATTCAGAAATGGTAGAAACACCATAGCGTAAATATTTAGGAAGGAAGACCCATGCTAGTAAGACGACCGCTACGGCAGCAGTAATCTCCCACGCCATTACCTCCATGCCTTTACCATAACTTTGACCATTTTGACCCACTAGTTGTTCCGTCGATAGGTTGGTCATGATAATCGTTGAAGCAATGGTGAAACCTGTTAAGGTATTGCCTCCCATAAAATAACCGTCTGCGCTATCGGTTTGTACTTTTTTCGAGCGCCAATACGCATAAATACTAATGCCGATAACTACGCCTAAGAATAATAGGACTGCTAGCCAATTCATACTTCTTTCTCTCTCCTTATAAAAAATTTATAAATTGCAATCATCATTCATTCTTTGCAATAAAAAAACGTTAAATCCTCACTTGCATTCAACGTTTATATTTCCTTTTTTAGATTGAAAAATGAATAAATCTTACTATATGGCGCACATATACATTAAAATAATTTCCAATACTTTTTTTAATCATAAAACTTGTTCGTTTTTAATTTTAATAACTTTTGATAAAATTTACAAATCAACTTTTAATTAATTTAGATTAATTAACCTATGAAATTTATAATACGACGCTCATTTTTCGGTTGAAAATGAAAAACTGGAGCAAGATGACCTACTATATACAATTGCCTTGACTTCTAAATTTAAAAATTATACATTGTAAATATAGTATTAATATATGCACTAGGGGTGTTTTTTAACTGAGATGAGGCATGTCCTCGAACCCTTTGAACCTGAACTAGTTCATACTAGCGTAGGAAAGTGTGGGATAAATTTTAGATGATAATAGGGATAACACGTGTGTTAATCTCTTGCTTATATATACATATCTATTATTTACGCAACTTTCCTAACGAAGGTTGCGTATTTTTTTACTGTAAAATCAAAGTGATGGAGGCTCGTGCAATGGCAAGAACAGTATTAGTAACAGGCGGCGGCCGTGGTTTAGGCGCAGTCATCGCAAGAACATTAGTGTCACAAGGATTTCAAGTTGTCATTAATTACAATAAGAGTAAAGAAGCTGCTGAACAGTTAGCAACCAAATTAGGCGACAACGCAATCACACTACAAGCAGACGTGACACAACGTGAAGAAGTGGACCGTTTAGTGAAAGAAGCAACAGCTCACTTCGGACAAATCGATGTAGTAGTGAACAATGCATTAGTTAACTTCAAGTTCGATCCCGTTGCTCAAAAAGCATTCAAAGACTTAAGCTGGGAAGATTACCAACAACAAATTGATGGTACGTTAAAAGCAGCATTTAACGTTGCTCAAAGTGTAGTTCCTCAATTTATCGAACGTAACGCTGGTAGCATCATCAGTATTGGTACAAACTTATTCCAAAATCCTGTTGTCCCATATCATGAATATACAACTGCAAAAGCAGGTTTAATTGGTTTCACACGTAATATCGCTGCTGAATTAGGTCAATATGGTATTACAGCTAATATGGTTTCTGGTGGTTTATTAAAGACAACTGACGCCAGTGCAGTAACCACACCAGAAGTATTTGACTTAATCGCTCAAACAACACCTTTACGTAAAGTGACAACACCTCAAGATGTGGCAAATATGGTAGCGTACTTAAGTTCTGAAGCAGCCAACGGTATTACAGGACAAAACATTACAGTTGATGGCGGTTTAACAATGAACTAAACCACTTAGAGTTAAATGCGACGTTTTCATTAAGCGCATTATTCTCTATTTAATCAAAATCCCAACAACAAACTGGAGTGTTAGTGATTCATTATGACGAAAGAGAAACAGCAATTACACATTGGTATTTTAATTTATGGGTGTGGTCACCATCAGGCAGCTTGGCAACAACCTTACTCAAGTGTTGAACGTCTTGGTGATATTACCTATTATCAAGAGCTAGCTCAACTTTCTGAGCAAGGACTATTTGACGTCGTCTTCTTTGCGGATAATCAGGCCTTCAATCCAGGTTTCACCACGATGCCGAGTTTCTGGTTTGACCCCCTCATTAACTTAACAGCTATTTCCCAAGTGACACATCATGTCGGTTTGGTGCCCACTATCTCGAGTACATTTTCAAATCCATTCACGGCAGCGCGTCAGTTATTAAGCTTGGACCATATCACTGGCGGCCGTGTCGGTTGGAATTTAGTAACTTCTATGACAGACGTGGAGGCTCAGAACCATAGTATGGAGGCATTGCCTGAGCATGCTGTTCGCTATGAAAAGGCGGACGAATTCGCCCGCGTCGTTAATGGATTGTTTGAGTCATGGACTACGGAAGACTTTCAACCTCATCGTGAAGCTGGGACGTTGATGGATACGACAACGATACAACCGCTTCACCATAAAGGTAAATATTTCCAAGTACGTGGGCCACTAACAACACCACAAAGCCCACAAGGAAAGCCAGTTGCTATGCAAGCAGGCGCATCTGACCAAGGTATTGCGTTGGCTACGAAATATGCAGATGCCGTTTATTCAGTATCATGGAATTTGAAACAAGCTCAACGCTACCGTGAAAGATTAGATGCTCAAATGAAACAAAACACAGATAACCCAAGATACATTAAAGTCTTTCCTGGATTAGTAACGTATGTAGGGCGTACACGTGAAGAAGCGGAAGCTAAGAAAGCAGAGCTAGATGCTTTACTTCCCGTTGAAACGGCTTTGAAACAGTTAAGTTTCTTTGTTCAACAAGATTGTAGTAATTGGGAACTAGACCAACCCGTTCCCGAATTACCCCCACTTGAGGAATTTAGTGGACCAAAGGGTCGTTACGAAACTATCCTTGAAATCATTAATGATAAACAACCGACTGTTCGTGAATTACTTGGCTATTTAAATGCTGGAGGCGGACATTTAACCTTAGTAGGCACACCTGAAGACATCGTAGACGAAATGGAACATTGGTTCAACGAAGGTGTCGCAGATGGCTTTAATTTAATGCCACCTTCCCTCCCACATAGTTTAGAAGACTTTGTAGATTTAATCGTTCCTGAATTACAACGTCGTGGTTTATATCGCACAACGTATACAGGACATACCCTGAGAGATCACTTAGGGCTAAATTAGAAATAAAAAAGACATTCATTATTATCTATATCATTTAATTCAAATTCATTTATATCCAATACCCAATTTATTAATCCATATAATAGAAATTAACGTATAAAGGCGATGATGCTAACTTAGGAGCACCATCGCCTTATTTAATTCATATAAAAAAGCGAACCTGAAAGACAGGCTCGCTCCTTTACTGATAACAACACTTAATATTTGTAAGGGTCATTATCTTTCTTATCTTGTAATTTTTTAGCTTCATCTTTTAAGAAATCATCGTTATGGTGTTCCTTTTCAAGATCTTTATTTAAGCCAATTGAATCATTATTATTATTGTGATTATATCTATCACTACGACGATAGTTGTTATCGTTGTCATGATGATTATCTTCATCATTCGTTAATGTTCTACCAATATTATTATGATCATCGTTACCGTTATCTGCTGACCACTCTACATCATTACGACGATTAAAGTCATCATCAAAATGGTTTAAATCATCACGGTGATTTGATGAACGATACTCATGACGGTCTGTATCATGGTTATAATTACGGTCATCGTCACGACGGTAACCATTATCATCATATAAATGGTCACGATTATGACGCTCATTGTCATTGCTATGACTAGAATTATGACTGCCCTCATGTACATCGTGTTCATCATCGTTTGAATAATGTTCTTTAATATAGTCCTGTTCTTTAGCTTTATCTTCTTCATCTAAAATGAAGGCATTGTTACTAGCATTTACATCTTTACGATCACTATCATGTCTGTCATGGTTGTCTCTATCGTTACGATTATCATTTCTATCATTGTGGTAATCATTGCCATGTTGACCTTGATTTGTCACGTTAGCATAACCACTGTTTTGGTTGTCATGATTGTTGCGACGACTGTCATCATTATTATCATGATGATGATTGTAATCATCTCTATTATGACCTTGATTAGTTACATTCGCATAACCATTATTTCGGTTGTTATTGTCGTTATCGTAACTATTGTTACGATTGTCATAACGGTTGTCACGGTGGTTATCATAGTGATTATTACCATAATAATTGTTGTCATGATCATTATGTTTTTTAGCTTTTCTTACTAATAACATAATACCTGCGATTAACCATAAGATAGCGCTAATCCAGTTTGTTGCTAGCGCTAAAACACCTGCGATAAGAATTAAAATACCTGCAACTTTATGTTTTTTACTAATTAAAAAGCCACCAATAATTGCTAAGATTAAAGGAATAATTGAACCCCAAGTAAGGAAATCAATAAATTTACTTAACGCATTAACACCGTTATTAATTTCATTTGTTGATACTTGGTTACCTTGTCTTTGTGTTTCAGTTATGACTTGTTCTCGGAAATCTCCATTCCCTACGAAAGGACGAATTAATAGAAATACAATTGCAAGTAACGCTTGAATTGCTACACCGACCCAAGTCAGTATGTGTTCACCAATTCGGCTCACTTTGTTATGTTCATGTCCGTTCTTCGTTGAATAATCATATGTTTGATTCGCCATAATTACGCCTCCTTTTTTTGTCCTATACCCTGATGACAATGACGTTACTCTTATTTTTTGAAAAGTATCCCCAATTTCCTTTTCAAAAAATTAAAACTGGCGATGGACAATGAGGTAGTAAATGCGAGACGTAACCCAATACATCAAGGCGTAAATAGCGATAACCGTGATAAATACACCAATATAACTTGTCGCGAATTCACCCATATTCGTTATGCTTAAAATACCTAATAGAGTAAAAATATATTTAAATGCGACTGCGACATGAACCATCGCTACTAAAATTGGTAAAGCAAAAATCCAAATAATTTGATGATTGATGGTCGATTTAATACGTTCGTCTTCGATTCCGACTTTCTTCATAATTTGATAATTACGACGATCTTCATAACCTTCTGCAATATTTTTATAATACATCATCAAGAAAGTACCGAGCAGCAATATAATTGAAACAATGATACCAATAAATATCAATCCACCATTTAATTCATATAACATGGTTGCCGTTTCATCTCTACTTTGAATATCAACTTTATATTTGTCCTCTAAATGATTCATTATTTTATTAAAATGAGAAACATCCTTAGTCATAATATTAAAATTAATAAATGTCGTTTCATAAGTACTAAGATGACGACTTGATGAATAAAGTCCATCCATATAATAATTTGCTATTTGATTGTAACGTTGATCACTCGGCGTTATGACCATTAACCCTTCTGGCATCTGATACGTATAGCTAAGCTCGTCTACTTGTTTCGCTTTAAATTGAGTATCCATTAAGTTAATCTTTTTTAATTTTTTTAATATCAGACTAGAACTAGCTAGGCCTACTTCATTGTCATTTAAGTTCACTTTATGGGTAGCTACCTTATTATAATCCTCTTGAGTCATCAATATTAAATAAGGATTACTAATGTGAAATCTTGCTGTATTCGTTTCTTCTTTATTAAATGTATTAGGAGACTGATACGTACTAGCAATCATAGCTACTGGAATCTCTTTAAAGAAATCTATTTTTGCGTTATTTTTAATCTCATGCTTTAAACCATGTACTTTATGTTGTACCGTCTTATCCGTTTTCACATTACCTTGAACTGAAATCTTATATTGATCAGGCATCAATGTAGTGATACGTTGATCTATACCACGATATGTTGTAATCGTCATGCCCAAAGTGACGATTAAAAATGTGCATAGGATAGAAATACTCGCGAGTCCGATAGCATTTGTATTAATTCGAGACCTTAAACCAGAAATAACGAAAAAGTATTTCGGATGATAATATAGTTTCGGAATTTTTTGTAGCCATTCAAGTAATAAAACGCCTAATGAGATAAATAAACAATAGGTTCCTAACATGACTAGAAAGACGGCATTAAACAGTTGAAAAATTGATTGTGTTAATAACGCATCACTTAACGCAATGTTATAGCTTACAGCTATTGCAATAATACCAATAACTAATAATATATAGAGAATAGGTTTAGGCAACCGCTTCTCCGTTACTTGTTGTTGTTGAATTAACTTAATCGGACTTTGAAATAATACTCTAATATTGTTCATTATAAATAAAAATAACATCAACCCTGCTAACATTAATAATGTAATAAGCATCGATGTAGTGTTAAATGGGTAGTCTATCAACGACATATTGGTTTGGTGTAGCAATTTATTTAACAACATAAAGGTTAAGGCGCCGAACAAATAGCCCCCTGAAATACTTAGTATGCCGACAACGATATATTGATAAACCATTTCTACCAACATAATAAGCTGGAAATGTTTCTTCTCCATACCTAATATCATATACATGGCTAGTTCTCGTTGACACCGTTTCATCATGAATCGATTCGCATACAAAATAAATATGAAACCTAATACACTCATAAAGAAGTTACCTATCGCTATAAACGCCGGTAATGTGTCACTTCGATGTTGAACGTAATCATTCATGTACAAAGATAGTAGTATAAATTCAATTCCAAATATCACACTTAGCGCCAGTATAAACGGTATCATGACATGTCGTTGCATTTTGAAGTTTTGACCAACCATTGTCCATAGCATACGAAATGGCATCTCAATCACCTCTTTCATTCAGAATAGCTAAACTATCTGCAATACGCTTCTGGAAATCTTGTTGCGATTCCTCTCCACGATAAATTTCATGATATAAACGTCCATCTTTAATAAACAATACGCGCTTTGCATAAGAGGCATCCACTGCAGAATGTGTCACCATTAAGATGGTTTGATGATTGTCATTAATTTTTCTGAAAAGATTCATAATATTCTTCGAAGTCTTTGAATCTAGCGCGCCAGTTGGTTCATCGGCAAGTAACAAATTGGGTTCATTCATGAGCGCTCGTCCAATAGCAATACGTTGCTGTTCTCCGCCAGAAATTTGATATGGATATTTATCTAGTAATTTCTCAATACCGAGTTCCGTACTGATTTGGTTTAAACGCTGTTCCATAATTTTATGAGAACGATTAGCTAAGACAAGTGGCATGAGTATGTTATCTTTATTAGTCATAGTTGGTAGGACATTAAAGTCTTGGAAGACGAAGCCTAAATTATCACGACGGAAGTGTGCAATTTGTTTGTTACGTAATTTGCGGATGTCTTGGTTGTTGATGGTAATAACGCCTTCTGTGGCTTTATCGAATGTGGCGATGAGGTTAAGGAGTGTGGATTTACCTGAGCCTGATTCACCCATGATGGCGACGAATTCGCCGTTATCTACAGTTAGGGAAATGCCGTTGAGGGCTGTGGTTGCATTTAATCCTCTGCCGAATGTTTTCTTTATATTTTTCACGTCTAATAACATGTCTTCATTCTTCCTTTCTTTGAAAATGATTTTTGATATGTATATATAACTGTCACTCATTCTGTTGTGTGCTTGCCTAGGGGATGGGTTGAGCCTTGGTCTTATAAAGCAGTTCTTAGGTAGATATTTACTTGTTTAAGTTGTGCGCTTTCCTGTGGGAAAGGCTCGTGCCTGTAGTCACTCGACACTTTCTTTTCCACTAGGAGTCGTCACAACTACACTTCGTAATCTATCTTAGAACTACTTACTTAAGTATGAAAAGATTTAAATCAATTTACCCAAGAATCTCATTAATTTCTTCTATATTTAATAAACCTAAAACTAGAATATTTTCATGTTAATTCTATGATAAAACAAAAAAGGACCAACAACATTGATATTTTCTTACAAATGTTGTTGGCTGGCTTACAATTTTGAAAGTTTAGTTTGATTGTGGGAAATGAATGTGGAAGGTTGCTCCTGCTCCAAGTTCTGATTCGACATCCACTTTGTGATGGAGATGTTGTGAAATATGTTTCACGATAAAAAGGCCAATGCCACTTGATTGATCATTAAGACGACCATTATAACCTGAATACCCTTTATCGAATATTTTCGGCTGGTCAGCTTGGCTAATTCCCACGCCATTATCACGAATGGATAGTACTTTTGTATTGTTATCAAATGCAATCCAAATATCTTTTCCTCGGGCATATTTCAATGCATTATTTAGAATTTGTTCAATCATGATGCTACACCACTGGACATCGGTCAATACTTCATCTTCACAACGTTCATAATGAATTTTTGTTTTTTGATCTATAAATTGAATCGAATATTTCATAATTAATGGACGTACGAGTTCATTAATCGTTACTTTGGAAAAGGACATGTCCGTCTCTTCATTCATCAATTTTAAATAACTTAGCGCAAGACTCGTATAGTTATCAATTTGAATGATTTCCTGACGCATACGATTAACTACATTATCTTCATTACGTTCTAATAATAGCTTCGAAGCGGTAATCGGTGTCTTGATTTGATGAACCCATGTTAAGAAATAGTTCTCCACATTGGCTTGATACTCAGTTTGACTACTCTTAACTTGTTGTAATTCATCTTCAAGATGCTCGATGGTTTCTTTCATATTTTCTTGTTCTTTAAAGCCACTCAATTGAATCAGCCAATAAATAATCATGACAAATAAAATAATCGCCATACCTAACATGAACGCACTTAAAGGTAAGCTAAATAAAAAGAATATTAGTAGAAACAATAATATTATGGTAATCACGATGATAAGTTCATTTAATATTGATTTCATAAATGCTTTAAACATAACACTTACACCTTATATCCAACATTTTTCTTTGTTTCTATCAAATCTTTTACGCCAATCGATTGTAACTTCTTACGTAAACGTGTCATATTCACAGCAAGTGTATTATCATCAATGAAATTTTCTGATTCCCAACATTTTTCAATTAGAGACGTACGACTGACATATTTGCCTTCGTTACGAAATAGCATATGCAGAATTTGAAGTTCCGTAAAAGATAATTGCACAGATTCATCATTATGGTAAAGCGTCGCTTCATCAATAATCAATTTACAATCACGCACTATAATTTCATTATTGGAAACCGCTAAATCATACGTGCGTCTAGCAATGCTTGAATCTTTGCTACGGTTAAAGATAAGTTAAACGGCTTTTCGATAAAGTCATCGCCGCCCATTTGAATTGCCATGATCTGATCCATATTATCCGTACGTGAACTAATGAAGATAATCGGCACATTTGACGTCTTTCGAATTTCTTGGCACCAATGATAGCCATTAAACGTTGGTAAATTTATATCCAATAATACCAATTGCGGTTGATGGGTGTTAAATAAATCAAGAATATTATCAAACTGTTTCGCTACTACAACTTCGTAATTCCATTGAGATAGCTCACGTTCTAAGCTTTCTGCAATCACTAAGTCATCTTCCACAATAAGAACTTTCATATTGCTCACCTTTCGTAACTGAATTTCTACGTTTTAGTAAATTACTCTTTTTCTTTCTCATCATAATCTGGATTTGAGATTTTGTTTTTCTCTTTTTCCATTTCAGCTTTTTTCTCTTGTGTTTTTTTACTACGTTTTCTTTCTTCCCTAATTGATAATGCGATAAATCCTATAATCAATAATGGAGATAACATAATTAATATCACAGGTGTTCACCTCTATTTTTTTAATGATATTTGCTAATTACTTAGCCTCTATTTTACATCTTTTTCTTGAAAATGAATATGCATACAGTATGAGTCATATTAAAAACCCCATCACAACAGTATGATGAGGTTTGTAACCAATTACTTCCTATTTAATATATACTTTCTAATATCTTCAACCGTAATACTTTTGAAGATTTGATTTTTGACTTCTCCTATTTTACCTACTCGCAGCATACCACCACTATAACTTCTCGGTGAATAGTTCTCCCAGTAGTCTAATTGCTCAAATAGTTCTTTTAATGTTGCCATACGTTTTACCACCTTTTCAAAAAATTGGGTAAATAAAATAGCCCTCCTTAAATAAGAAGCGCTTCCAGACATCTTCTTATCTCTCAGGAATTCCTGTTGGATTTAGCACCTCACGATGAACGCAGTTGCTGGAGCTTCATAGGGCCAAGTCCCTCCACTCACTCTTAATAAGACGAACTATTTTATTTATAAATATTATAACCCACTTTCTTATTTCTGAAAAGGATTATGAAATTAATTCAAATGGAAAATATTATTAATTCTACAAATTAATAATTGTTTACAATACCTTTACTTAAAAATAACTTTATAATCATCTTAAATCAAATAAAGTTTCTTAATATAAATATGTAACAACTACTTTATACATATTAGGGGGCTTTTTAAAAATGAGTTTCATCAACAAATTTGGTAAAACTACTGTTGCAGGTTCAATTTTAGCTGCTTCTGTATTGGGAACTACACATGTTTCATTCGCATCTGGTGCGGGTGAAGGAAATCAAGGTCAACAAGGTGAAAATGGCGCTGTCGCGTTTGGTAACACTGAAAATCCTAAAAACGTTATCTTCATGGTTGGCGATGGTATGGGACCTTCTTATAACTCAGCTTACCGTTATTTCGCAGATAACCCAGACACTAAAGAATTAGATCAAACTGCATTCGATAAATATTTAAAAGGTACAAACCGTACAAATCCAGACGACCCTAAAGAAAACGTAACTGACTCAGCTGCAGGTGGTACTGCTTTCGCAACTGGTCACAAAACTTATAACGGTGCTATCTCAGTAGACACTAATAAAAATCCTGTTAAATCTGTATTAGAACAAGCTAAAGAAGATGGTAAATCAACTGGTATCGTTACAACAGCCGAAGTAACTGATGCTACTCCAGCTGTTTATGCAGCTCACGTTGATAGCCGTGATAAAAAAGATGAAATCGCTCAACAATTCTTTAACGATAAAATTAATGGCCAACACAAAGCAGACGTTATCTTAGGTGGCGGTTCTAAATACTTCGGTAAAGAAAATGGTAACTTAACTGAGAAATTCCAACAAGACGGTTACGATTATGTCACTAATAAAGATGAATTAGCAAACTCTCAAAGCGATCAAGTATTAGGTTTATTCTCTGAAAAAGATATGCCATTACAAATCGATGCACCTCAAGAAAATCCATTATTAGTTGATATGGAAAATAGTGCATTATCTAAATTAGAAAAAAATAACAAAGGCTTCTTCTTAATGGTAGAAGGTGCGTCAATCGACAAATCTGGCCACCCTAACGACATCACTGGTGTTATGTCAGAAATGAGCGGTTTCGAAAAAGCTTTCCAAAACGCTATCGATTACGCAAATACACATAAAGATACTTTAGTTGTTGCTACAGCTGACCACTCAACTGGTGGTTTATCAATCGCTAAAGGTAAAGACTACGTTTGGAATCCTGAAGCAATTCATAAAATGAAACACTCTGGTAGCTACATGACAAAACAAATTGCTGAAGGTAAAGACCCTGAACAAGTTATCAATGATGGTTATGGAATCGACTTCCCTAGTGACCAATTAGATAAAGTTAAAGAAGCGGCGAAAGAATTAAAAGATGCTAAAGCTAATGCTAAAGACGACAAAGACCCTAAAGTCGCTGAAGCAACTACAAAATTACAAGATGCTATCCAAAAACCAATTAACGATGAATCTCACACTGGTTGGACTACATACGGCCACACAGGTGAAGACGTAAACACTTACGCACACGGTCCTGGTGAAGATAAATTCGCTGGTAACATGGACAACACTCAAAGCGCTAAAAACATCTTCGACTTCTTCGCAAATGACGTAGCAAGCCAACAAAACCAATAATATTTCATATTGAAACAGGCGCTCTCTTATGTGAGAGCGCCTGTTTTTAGTTTATATATATCAAAAAAGTGCTTCATCCACTATCGGATAAAGCACTCTTTGATGTTTAGTTAATTTCTAAATTGTCTTTAATTTTCTTTTCAACTTCATTCATGCTATTTTTATCTGGATAGAAGTAATATAATCCATCGTCGCCAACTTTATTTTGCCCGTCAATTGTTAAACGTTCAACATTATCTTGAGCTTTGTCGTAATCAGATTTGAAACTATTTAACTGTACAAAGCTTAAGTCAGTTTTCAAGTTATCTTGAGCTGCTTTAAAGATACCATTTAATTTAGTAATAGAGTTAATTGAGAATGCTTCTTTAGCTACTGCAGTAATGACTTGTTGCTGACGTAATTGACGACCTTCGTCTCCTCCAGCCCCTTCATCTTTACGACTTCTCATATATGCTAAAGCTTCTTCTCCATCCATATTATATTCTTTACCTTGTTCAAATTTGTAGTCTTTTTTTGAATCTGTAGTATTAAACGTTGCATTACTTGCTACAGTCACTCCACCTATTTCATCAACTACTGTTTTAACACCATCCATATTTATAGCTATGTAATGATCTACTGGTACATTCATTAATTTTTCCAATGAATTAACAGCCATTTTGGGTCCACCGTAAGCATAAGCATGATTAATCTTTTCAGTAGTATTTCTACCTACCATTTCAGCTCGCGTATCTCTGGGTACACTTACCATTACAGTTTTTTTATCTTTAGGATTAATAGACATTAATACAATCGAATCACTTCTTTGACCCATATTTTCTTGATGTCGTCTAGAATCATCATCAATACCATAAAGCACTACTGTCATTGGGTCCCCATCTTTTAATGATTTCTGTCTTAGTTGGGAATGATCTCTATTAAGAGGGTGATTAATAGAATTGTTCAATGAATGAAGTTTCGAAAAAACAAATATTCCTGCAGCAATAATAAGAACAATTAATACAATTAAAATTGTAATAATTACTTTAAAAGCTGTTGATTTTTTCTTCATTTATCATCACTCTTTTTATAAACTTTTAATTATTTCAATTACGCGTTCTTGTTGTTCATTCGTTATATCAGAACCTGAAGGTAAACATACTCCATGTTCAAATAAATATGCACTATTATCCTTGTTTTCAGCAATATAATCATAAGACTCAAAATATGGTTGCAAGTGCATTGGTTTCCAAACTGGACGTGCTTCAATATTATTTTCTAGCAATGTTTCTATTAATTTTAATGCGGTGAAATTTGTTTTACTTTCATCAATTGTTAAAGCTGTTAACCAACGATTTGACCTAGAATTAGGTAATTCAGGTTGGAATTTAAAACCATCAATGTCACCAAATGCTTTATTATATTTATCGAAAATTTCACGTCGACGTTTAACACGTTGATCTAAAATTTCCATTTGTCCTCTACCTATTCCTGCAGAAATATTACTTAATCGATAATTAAAGCCTAATTCGCTATGTTGATAATGTAAGGCTTTATCTCTTGACTGGGTTGATAAGAATAACGCATGTGCTATGCTTTTTTCATCATTAGAAATTAGCATACCTCCACCACTAGTAGTTATAATTTTATTACCATTAAATGAGTAAATACCAAATTTACCAAAAGTACCACTTTTTTTTCCTTTATATTCTGCGCCAAGTGATTCTGCAGCGTCTTCAATAAGAATTGAACCATATTGATCACAAATCTCTTTAATTTCATCCATTTTAGCAGATTGACCATATAGATTAACAGATACTACAGCTTTAGGTTTGATGCCTCTTTCAGCATATTTCTCAAACGCTTTACGCAAAGCTATAGGTGACATGTTCCAAGTATCCATATCTGAATCAATAAAGACAGGTATAGCATCTTGATAAATTATTGGATTAGCCGAAGCACTAAAAGTTAATGAACTACAAAATACAACATCACCTTTTCGTACACCACTCTCAATTAAAGCTAAATGAATAGCAGCTGTTCCGCTTGTCAATGCTAAAGCAGATTTAATTCCAGTGTAATTTTTTACGCTATTTTCAAATTCAGTTACATTTTCTCCTAAAGGTGCTACCCAATTTTTTTCAAATGCATCATGGATATAATCAAGTTCTGTACCTCCCATGTGAGGTCTTGATAAAAAGATTCTTTCATTTTCCATTCAAATCTACTCCTTAAATCTAAATTCATTATATTTTATATTCGAAAAGTTTATTATTACTAACAAATATTAGTCATTAGATTTCTTTTTTCACTTTCGCTGGACTGCCTACGACTAATTTATTATCTGGAACATTGTTCACCACTGTAGCACCAGCTCCAACTAAACAATTTTTACCAATTTGTATACATGGAATTAGGCAAGCACCAGCTCCAATTTGTGTACCTTCATTGATTATTGATCCTCCAGTAAGAGTTGAGTTTGGAGAGATATGGACAAAATCATTTATATTAATATCATGTCCTACACTTGCTAATGTATTTATAATGCATTGATTACCAATATTTGTACTAGCATTAATAACCGCATTTCCCATAACAACAGTGCCATGACCTATATGTACATCTGAACCTATGACAACAGATGGATGAATTAAGGTTACATACTTTTCTTTAGGCAAGTTTAAAGTTTCATAAATCTTTTTTCTAATTTTGTTATTCCCTATTGCAATAAAAAAATGATATTCTTTTACATATTTTTTAAAATTACTGATACTATCATATATTAATCCATTAGAAACTTCTTTATGTTCAAATTTTTGATCTAAATAACCACAAAGCTTACAATCATCAGATAATTTAATAATATCTGCTATAACTTTAGAATGTCCCCCATTACCTATTAATATCACTTTTTTCATTTTTTATTTCCCTCAAATCTCTTCATAGAAACTGTCTCACTTGCATTTATGTCTTTTCTTTTTAAAACATTTAAAATTGTTTTATAAAGTATATAAATATCCAATTTTAGAGATTGATTTTCGACGTATAATACGTCCAATTTAAATTTTTGTTCCCAAGAAATAGCATTTCTACCATTTATTTGGGCCCAACCTGTTATACCAGGTTTAACATCGTGACGTTTTTTTTGTTCTTCATTGTAAAGAGATAAATATTCCATTAACAAAGGTCTAGGACCCACTAAACTTATATCACCTTTTAAAACATTAATAAGTTGTGGAATTTCATCGATGCTTGTTTTTCTTACTAATCTCCCAAAATCCGTCATCCTTTCAGAATTAGGAAGCAATTGACCTTTTTCATCTCTTGCATCAGTCATTGTTCTAAATTTGTAGATTTCAAAAGGTTTACCATTTATTCCTGGTCGTATCTGTTTAAACAGTACAGGTTTTCCTAGTTTTTTTGAGATAAGTATAGCAGTAGTCAATGTAATTGGCGCGGAAATAATTAATCCTATTGAACTTACTGATATATCTAGTAATCTTTTTAACATTTTTACACCTCGCAAACTTTAATAACGATAAATAAAGTCCATCATATTTTTTACGTTGTTTTCAATTTTAAAATAATTGTTGAACATTAATTTGGAATTATTACCCATCTTTGTTCGTAACTCATGATTATTAGAAATCTCGACAGCTTTATCGATAAAATTATCAACGTTGCCATCATTAATCCAATAGCCACATTGATTATTCACTATTTCTAAGCCAATATCTGTGTTAGGATCAGTCATAGCTAATATTGGTTTACTTAACATCAAATAACTTGATAATCTAGAAGGATAATTAGGTATAGTAAATCTCTTATCTAAGAAGATTAAACCTACATCGCTAACTTTTAACAGTTCATCGTAATCATTTTTTGGTAATTGATTAAAAATATGGACATTATCAATTTTTTCTCCATAATTTTGTATTTCAGCAAATTTTGTTCCACTTCCGACAATAACCAATTGCCCATTTTCAACTTTATTAAAGTTTTTTATTACTTCTTTAATATTTTCTGCTCCTTGTGGAGCTCCCAAATTTCCTCCATAAATGAATGTTACTTTATTAGTATTTAAGTTGTACTTGGTATATAATTTCTCTTTATTAATTTCAATTTCTTTTGAAGTATCATATAACGCGTTTCTAAATATATGAACTTTATTTTTATCAATAAATTTATTATGTTTAAGTATGAATTCTTTATTCTTCGGAGACATAACACCTATATAATCAGAAATTCTATAAGTTTTTTTCTCTTTAATTCTGAAAAAGCTATAAAAAGGACTAGTTTTCTTAAACATATTTAAATCTATAGCATTTTGTGGGAAAATATCTTTCAACATTAAATATGTGGTAGCATTATTACGTTTTTTCAAATTACTAATTAGGTTTGGAAACGTAATAGGTGGAGTAGAATAAAATATTGTGTCAAAATTCTCTTTACTATAAAATTTTTTTAAGGCTTTATCATATAAACTTTCAATTAATACTGTACTTATTCCTTTTTCAATTACATTCGTTTTTGTAATATTAGGAATTTTAACTCTTAAAATATTTATATTTTTAAATTCTTTAATATGAGTTTTACTTTTATTTCTTCTTTGTATTGGGGATACAACTAAAACTTTATCATAGTATTTACCTAACTCATTTATAAAATCATGATAAATTCCTGTTTCATTTATACTGTCCATTTCTTTGATAGTCAAAAAAATCGCACTTTTCATATTATCTCTCCTAAAAATTTTAGATAAATACACTTCCATACTAATTTCTTAGTATAGAAATGTATCTATTTATTTAAAAAGAGGTTGGCTTATCTGCTCTTAATTTAAAATAATATTCAATATTTTCACAAATACGTTTTGAAGCTTTACCATCACCATAAGGGTTGCTAGCTTTGCTCATTTTTAAATATTCATCTTTATTCTCTAATAAGTTTCTTGTTTCTTCTAAAACTGACTTAAAATCAGTACCAATTACTTTTAGGGTACCAGCTTGAACACCTTCAGGACGTTCAGTTGTATCTCGTAATACTAATACTGGTTTACCTAGAGAAGGGGCTTCTTCTTGTACGCCGCCTGAATCAGTCAGTATTAAATGAGATTGATTTGCGAAATTATGAAAATCTACTACATCGAGCGGTTCAATAAGCTCAATTCTCGAATGATTTTCTAAATACTTACTAGCAATATCTCTAACTTTAGGATTTTTATGCATAGGATAAACCACTACAATATCTTCATATTCATCCACTAGTCGTTTCACTGCTTTGAAAATATTATGCATTGGTTCTCCAGTATTTTCTCTTCTGTGAGCTGTTAATAAAATAATTTTCTTATCACTATGTTTTTGAAGAATATCTGAATGATAATCTTCTTTAATAGTTGTCTTCATTGCATCAATGGCAGTATTACCAGTAACTACAATACTTTCATCAGATTTATTTTCATTTCTCAAATTATCTGCAGCATTATTAGTTGGTGCAAAATTCAAATCTGCTAGATTTCCTACCATAACTCGATTCATTTCCTCGGGGAATGGTGAATACTTATTCCACGTTCTTAATCCCGCTTCAACATGACCTATAGGCGTTTGATTATAAAATGCAGTTAATCCACCTACAAATGTAGAAGTTGTATCTCCATGAACTAGTACCATGTCTGGTTGTTCTTTTTTTATTACTTCATCTAATTTAGTGGTAATTCTGGATGTAAGTTCAGCTAAAGTTTGGTTTGCTTTCATAATATTTAAGTCATGATCGGGTTTAACATCAAAAATTTGCAATACACTATCCAACATCTCTCTATGTTGAGCAGTAATTACAACAATTGGTTCAAGATTTTCATTTTTTTCTAACTCTTTTACTAAAGGCGCCATCTTGATTGCTTCAGGACGAGTTCCAAAAATAGTCATTATTTTCTTCATTTTATACCCCTTACATATTGAATATTGTAACTGTTATACTAAATTACTTTTTTAGTTCAATATTTTTAGTTTCATATAAATTGCCATAATTAAAGTAAGAAACCTTATCAAATTTAGACTTAACAACATTTTTTGTATCAAAAATGATTTTATTTTTCATATTTTCAAATTCACTATCATCAAACGATTTAAATTCTGAATGGTCAGTAAGTATTAAAACAAGTGATGAATCTTTAGTTGCTTTTTTAATATCTTTTTCTACAAAATCTAATTCTACGTGTGGATCATAAGCAGTTACTTCTAGATTTTCTTCCTGTAATAATTTATAAATATCAAATGCTGGTGATTCGCGAATATCATCTACATCCCCTTTATATGTTAGACCAAACACTGTAACTTTAGGATTATTTATTTCTGATAAAATACGTTTAACATTTTCAACTACATATTTAGGCATAGAACGGTTAATTTTTCGTCCAGTTTGAATTAATGGTGAGTTTTCAGGATCTTTAGCAATGATGAAATATGGATCCACTGCTAAACAGTGTCCCCCAACTCCTGGCCCTGGAGAATGAATATTTACACGTGGATGTTTATTAGCCATTTCAATAACATCTAAAACATTAATACCTAAATTATTACTAATTTTAGTTAATTCATTAGCCAATGAGATATTTAAATCACGATAAGTATTTTCCATTAGTTTACTCATTTCAGCAGTACGCGCATTCGTTTCAATCATTTCTCCCTTTACAAAAGTACTATATACACGTTTACCTGCTTCAACACAGTTTTGAGTGACACCACCAATAATTCGATTGTTGTACACTAATTCCTCTAAAATTTTTCCTGGTAAAACACGTTCTGGACAATGAACTAAATAAACGTCTTCACCAATAGTAAATCCTTCTTTTTCAATAAGAGGTTTTACATGATCATCCATTGTACGTGGTGCAATTGTAGACTCGACAATAATCGTATCTCCTTTTTTTAGAGAAGGAAGAATGCTATTTACTGCACTTAATACAATTGATATATCACAAGATTCATACTCATCATCATTATTTGGTGTTGGAACTGAAATGATGAAAGCATCGGCTTCTGCCGGTTTAGTTGATATTTTTAATTTTCCTTTGTCAAGTACTTCTTCAAAAACTTCTTGTAGTCCTGGTTCTTCAATATTCACCCTACCATTTTGTAAACTGTCAATTGTCTTTTGGTTAATATCTACACCTAATACATCTACACCGTGTTTTGCAAACATAATTGAAGTCGGTAATCCAATATATCCTAATCCTACTACTGTTAATTTCAATTTCAAATCCTCCATATTTAAAGTGTATTTTGTGTGTTTATTACATGTAAAATTTTAAAATAAATTTATTAAACTGTGCTCTTTTTTGCATTTCTAAAACCAATTGTATTTAATACTAGAAATTTAATTAAATTTAAAATAAGCATTGTTCCAAAAAAGCCTGCCAAGCCATAAATATTAGTAAAGAATATACTTAACAAAATGTAAATAACAGTATGCACACCTATGTAATTAGCTTGTTTTGTAATTGATGCATATCGCGTATTAAGAGCTTGTATAGCTATAGTAACTGAATTAATTAAAACACCCAAATTTCCTATAATAATAAAGCTTTTAATATTATTTACATCTGTTTGATATAATTTAGAAACTACAAAGATAGTTAATGGATAACTTATTATCAATACTATTAGCATAGCTGCAAAACTAATGAGGTTTACATTAACGTATTGCTTAAACTTATTTAAGTTAGAATTTACTGAGATATAAGATAATAGTACATTATTAATTGGAGACATAAACGTAGCTAACATTTTCCCAATAAATGTTGCTAAAAAGGCTAATGTTACAGCTTTCCCTCCAATAATTGGCAAAATTATTAAACGATCTAAATACAAATTAATATTATTTAGGCCATTTGTACTAAATAACATAATAAAGTCTTTTACTATTGGCTTTGAATTAGAATCTTGAGATTTAGCTTTAACCTTTCTCAACTCATAAAATGTATATAATAGAGCGAAAGATTCACTAACTAAAAATATAAGAACCCAATAATGAATTAAGAAAAAGATTAAAAGTCCAATCATCATACCTACAAATTGAATAATAGCAACATACAATATTTTATTGTAATCAAGCTTCATTCTAAAAAAGACATTTAAGTATACTCTTAAGCACATCAAATAGTTAACTACTAATATTAATATTGTTTCTAAAATCCCTAAATTAAAAAACAATTGAAAAATAATGAACAAAATTAATGTTTCAATTAATACTGAAATGTGTAATACTTTGCGAAACTTCGAATAGTAATAATCAGCGGAATAATAATCGACATTAATTAATCGAATATTATTAAGCGTATTTCCTAGAACTACACTACTAATAGTGATTATTGTGTATATTGTTAGTATTTGTCCAAAACTTTTATCACCAAGTATTCTATGAATAAATGGATAAGAAATAAATTGTAAGCCTAGTGCAATCAATAACGAACTTGAAATAGTTTTTAAAGTGTCGATTATAAATAATTTCTTAGACATTTTGATTCCGTTCCTTAGTTAAAAAGTAAAATACAGCAAACCATAATTCACCCACTACTAAATAATTTGTACTAAACATTAACATTGTTATAGGGTAAATAGTAATAAAAACGACTAATAAGTCTATTGAGTTTTTATCGTAATGAGTAAAGAATTTTATAAGAACTAAAATTATTAGAAAAACTAAAATTATTAGTCCTAGAAATCCATACGATAATAACATTTCTAAAACAATATTGTGTGGTATATTATCAATCAAATGATAATAATTAAATGGGCCATACCCTATTAATGGTTTTTCAGAAATATAATGTAAACTCATTTCATAGATTGGTCCTCTGCCAGAAGTTCCATTAATATCAAAGCTACCGTTTTTTATATAAGAAAAAGTCCTATTATCTCCATTACTAACAAAAATTAGTAATGCAGCACTAGCTAAAAAAGCTACCGTGTAAATTGCGATTTTAAGATAAAAAGAGATATTTCTTTTAAATGTTATAAGTACAATTGTTAATAGAGAGTAAAGTATTAATAGAATTGCTCCTCCTCTACCTCCAGGGATAAAAACAGAAGGAAATGTAATAATTGTCATAAAAACATAAAAATTTCTGTGCTTTAAATCGCCTTTTAAAATAAGATAACATCCTAATCCAACAGTAAATGCAGATATGTATGACGCATTTTGATAATTCATTAACCCAAAAACTACTGGAGTAGGTAATTTACCAAGTAAATATGGAATTAAGATTACAAATAAAAACGTCATTGAAAAAATAATAAATATTATCTTAAAAAAACTTTCCACTTTTTTTCTAGAGATACTTTTAATGTAAATACCAGCTATTGAGGCACTAACACACCATAATATAAAAAATCTTATAGTATTTTTGGATAATCTTTCCGAATTATGTGGCGATACAAAATACGCTATTAAAATCAGAATAGATATTGTTAATAATACTATTACTCCAATAGGAAGTTTTTTAGATAATAGTATATTAAATATACAATATCCAATAGTACCAACTGTTACTAAAATCATGACTGGATAATACAACATAATTATATTTAAGTGAAAGACTTGGCTAAATAAAGTTGATACTACAATAAATAAGTTCATACTTATTATTGAGCATAGCATAAAATATTTCATTCTACTCCTTCTTTCACTAAACTGATTTTCTATACAATTCAACTAATTTTTTGCTTTCATTTTGCCAATTCAATTTTTGAGAAGCCTCAATTGCATTTTTTCTTAGTTTATTATACAAACTTTTATCATTTATTAAGCTTTGAACTGCTTCAAAAATATTTTGTGGTGTAACTTCTTCAATAACTATCCCGAAATTATATTCATTATTGAGATAATGATGCTCTTTTACAGGGGATAATATCACTGGAAGACCAGCATGTATACATTCAAATATTTTATTAGATACAGTATATTCATAATTAATAGATATTGGCTTAGTAAGTACTACACCGATATCACTTTCAGTTAATTTATCTACTAATTCTTTCACTTCAACAGGATCATCGATTTTAGCATGAGCATTTGTACTTTCAATTAAATGCTTAATCTCACTCTCTAATGGACCAAATCCTCTTACTATATATAAGGGTCCATCTCTATGATATGTAGCAGCTTTTACAAATTCTTCATATCCTCTATTAGCTACTATTTGGCCTTGATATACTATTTCATTTATCTTTTCTTTTTCCTCAAAAACCCTATTTTCTTTAATAATAGGCGCATTAGTTATAACATACGGGGTTTTTTTATAGCCTTTTTTTTCATAGTATAATTTTGCAGCATGACTAACAGTTATAAATGAATTTACTCTTTTATCAATTATGAACTTTTCAATTATTTCAACAGTTTTAGAAATAATTGAAAATTTATTGATAAAAGAATTTTTTGCATAAATTTCATGCGCATCAAAAATGATATTCGCCTTTTTATAACCACTTAAATAAACCATTAATAATACGTCAAAATCATTTGCATGAATAACATCAGGTTTATATCTTTTAATTTGTCTAATAACTCCTCTGGCAAAATTTATTCTCTTTAACAATTTACTAAAGATTGAATTGTTATCACTTTTTTCTCCAAGCAATTTATATTTAAAATCTAAATTTTTTAAACGCTCTTCAGTAACATTTTTATTATTCATACCAACCATTAAATGAGTGTTAGTAATATTTTTAATAGTTTCCATTTGTTTCAAAATTCTAGGGTCTTGAACAATGTTACTAGATACTATATTTAAAATTTTCATTAATCTCTTCCTATTCCTTTGAAACTTTTAAATTATTTAGAGTAAAGTTTTCGTTTTTTAAAGTTTTAGGATTCATAGTCCACCATTTGCTTTCAAGTAACTGGGCGATAGTATCTTCATCAAATCTTTTTTTTATTATCTTTGCAGGCACCCCACCTACGACTTCATAAGGAGCAATATCTTTTGTAACTACAGAGCCTGTGGCTACTATAGCTCCGGTTCCGATTCTTACTCCATCAAGAATAATAACGTTAGCTCCAATCCAAACATCATGTTCAATAATTGTTTTTTTAGGATTTTCATCGAATTTTAAATATGCTTCTTTAGTTCCAAAAGGATTATTATTCGAATAAAATACCGGTGAACTACTGAAATAATCGACTGGATGCTTTCCTAAGCCCATCTTTACATCAGAAGAGATTGAGCAATAGTTCCCAATCTCTACATTATTAAAGTCACTACCAAAACCAATGTAACTATATTTCCCTATAGATGAATTTCTTATTTTACAAAATCGGTCTATATAATTATTTCCTTCAAAAGTTGAATTTTTAACGTAAGCTAATCTATTAACTCTTATATTTTTTTCTTTTGAAGATGGAGATTTTAATAAACCTAATACTTTATTAATCATGATTTTCTCCAAGTATTACGATTAATAATGTCTTTGTAACTTTGGATGATTTTTACCACTTTAGTTGATACATTCGTATCTTTATAATCAATAGCATCAATCATTGGTTCATCATTTTCTTGCATAGATTTAGCTAATTCAACAGATTGAACAAGGTTATCATATGAAATACCACCTACAATTACTGTACCTTTATCAAGTACTTCGGGTCTTTCAGTTGAAGTACGTATTAAAACTCCTGGGAATTTTAAAATTGATGATTCTTCAGATAAAGTCCCGCTATCAGATAAAACTACAAATGCATTTTTTTGAAGTGCATTATAATCAAAGAAACCAAATGGTTTTAATTGTCTAACTAATGGATGGAATTTAAAGTTTCTTTCCTCAATTTTTTTCCAACTTCTAGGGTGTGTAGAATAAATAACTGGAATTTGATATTTTTCAGCAATATCATTAATTGCATTCATTAATGATAAGAAATTTTTCTCATTATCAATATTTTCTTCACGATGAGCTGAAACTAAAATGTATTTTTGAGATTCTAATTCTAATTTATTTAAAATATCGCTTTCATTAATTTTATAAGCATATTCATCTAAAACTTCTTTCATAGGTGAACCAGTAACAAAAATATTTTGTTTTTGGAAACCTTCATCCAATAAGTAACGTCTACTATGTTCTGTGTATGGTAAGTTCACATCACTTACATGGTCAACAATTTTACGATTAATTTCTTCAGGTACATTTTGGTCAAAGCATCTATTACCTGCTTCCATATGGAATACAGGAATTTTAAGTCTTTTTGCTGATACTGCTGCTAAACAACTATTTGTATCACCTAAAATTAATAATGCATCTGGTTGTTCCTCAGCTAATACTTCGTATGATTTAGCCAAGATATTTCCCATAGTTTCGCCTAAATGACTACCCACAGCTTCTAAATAATGATCAGGCTCTCTTAATTCTAAATCCTCAAAGAACACTTGATTTAATGTATAATCATAGTTTTGCCCAGTATGCACTAATACTTGATTAAAATATTTGTCACAAGCTTTAATTGTTGCTGACAATCTAATAATTTCTGGTCTTGTACCAACAATTGTCATTAATTTTAACTTTTTCATTATTTAGACCTCCAAAAAGTATGTGTCTGGATTATTTGGATCAAAGATTTCGTTTACCCACATGATTGTTACCATGTCAGTATCACCTAAGTTTTCAATATTATGTGTGTAACCAACTGGAATATCAACTACTTCTAGATTATCGCCAGAAACATGATATTCAATTATTTCATTACTTCCAATTTTTCTAAAGCGTATTACACCTTTTCCAGATACTACTAAGAATTTTTCATTTTTAGTATGATGCCAATGATTACCCTTAACTATGCCAGGTTTAGAAATATTTACTGAAAATTGTCCTCTGTCAGGCGTCTTAAAAATCTCAGTAAATGAACCCCTATTATCAACATTCATCTTTAATGGATAACTAAAGCCATCTTCTGGAAGATAACTTAAATATGTACTATATAATGCTTTCTCAAATGGCTCCTTAGTATTAGGTAATGATTTTTTATTCGCAATATCTTTAAACTCATATAATAATTTAGCAATGTTACCTAGTTTCACTTCAAAGACATTTGGTACTTTTGGTTCTCCGTCTTCAATATTTGGATGACCATCAATGGCATTTTTAAACTCTTTTATAACATCATCAATATAATTTAATTGGAGAACTACATTTTCATCGTTAACTTGAATTTCTTCATCTCTAGCAATTTTATGGCAAAACGTTGCGATGACTGAGTTATAATTTGGTTTACACCATTTACCGAATAAATTAGGTAAACGATAAATTAATACTTTATTACCATTTTCTTTTGAAAATTGTTCAAGTACATCTTCACCTTGTCGTTTACTATTTCCATACGGATTATCGTTAGCAGCTTGAATTGAAGATGATAAAATCACATCTGGTTTTTTCGGGTTTTCTTTTAGAATTTCTAAAACTTTGCTTAAGAAATCTACGTTACCCTCTTTAAATTCTTCTTCTCTTTGAGGACGGTTAATTCCAGCTAAATGTACTACTGAATTAGCTTCTAATAAGTGTTTTTTTAAATCTTCAGAGCTAGTTTGTCTATTTATTTCAAGAATTTCATTATCCGTAGTCGCTTTCAAATCTTCTTTAAGGTTTTTACCTACAAATCCGTTTGAGCCTGTTATAACGATTTTCAATATAAACTCTCCTAACCTTTTTTATAATTATTTAATTCAGTTCTTACATATTCTAAAGATAACAATTTTTCTTTAATTTCTTCTACAGTTAAGATGTTAGTGTTATCTGAGTTGTATTCATAAGCTTCTGTAATTTTTTCACTGCCATTTTCATAATATTTACTGTAGTTTAAATCTCTAGAATCTGCTGGTACACGGAAGTAATCCCCCATATCTTCACATTGAGCATATTCTTCTCTAGTTAATAATGTTTCTGCTTTTTTCTCACCATGTCTTGTTCCGATAATTTTAATTTCATTATCAGCCTCAAATAATTGTAGAAGCGCTTCTGCTAAGTCTCCTACAGTTGAACTTGGTGCTTTTTGAACCATAATATCGCCAGTTTTAGCATGCTTAAATGCATGGACAACTAATTCAACTGCTTCTTCTAAACTCATTAAAAATCTAGTCATATTTGGATCAGTAACTGTTAATGGTTCCCCTGCTTTAATTTTATCAATAAACAATGGAATTACTGAACCTCTAGATGCCATCACATTACCATATCTCGTACCACAAATTAACGTTTGATCGCTATCTACATTTCTAGATTTAGCTACGAAGACTTTCTCCATCATTGATTTAGAAATTCCCATTGCATTAATAGGATAGGCAGCTTTATCTGTTGATAAACAAATCACTTTTTTAACATTATTACGTATCGCATTTTGTAAAACATTTTCTGTACCGATAATATTTGTTTTGACAGCTTCCATTGGGAAAAATTCGCATGAAGGGACTTGTTTAAGAGCAGCTGCATGAAATACATAATCAACTTCTCTCATCGCTGTTTCTACACTATGAGAATCTCTAACGTCACCTAAATAAAATTTTAATTTAGGGTTATTATATTTCTTTCTCATATCATCTTGTTTTTTTTCATCTCTTGAAAACACTCTAATTTCTTTAATATCTGTGTCTAGAAATCTTTCCATAACAGCGTTCCCGAATGATCCTGTCCCACCAGTAATTAATAATACTTTATCTTTAAACATATTAACTCTCCTATTCATTAGCTATCTTAATAATTTTTTCTTTTTTAAAGTCATTTGCTAAATCACTAACAATCGCATCTACTTCTTCTTTTGAGAAATCCCTTACTTTACCACGGTAGATTTTTTCGTATACTTGTTCAGGATGTATTTCGTTTTCGTTTAATAATTCTTCATACATCTTTTCACCTGGTCTGATACCACTAAACTTAATTGGAATTTCTTCTTCAGTTTTCCCACTGAGTCTAATTAAGTTTCTTGCTAAATCAACAATTTTAACTGGTTCTCCCATATCTAATACGAATACTTCTCCACCTTTCGCTAAGGCTCCCGCTTGAAGTACTAATCTTGATGCTTCTGGAATAGTCATAAAATATCTAGTCATATCTGGGTGTGTTACAGTTACCGGTCCGCCTGCAGCAATTTGTTTCTTAAATAAAGGAATTACTGAACCACGGGATCCTAAAACATTTCCGAAACGTACAGCAACAAAATCAGTTACACATTTTTCAGCATTTAAACTTTGGACTACCATTTCTGCTACACGTTTAGAGGCACCCATTACATTTGGCGGATTAACTGCTTTATCAGTCGATACCATTACAAACTTTCTTACACCTACATTTTTAGCTGCAGTTGCAACATTTCTTGTACCTAATACGTTATTTTTGAATGCTTCTATAGGATTGTATTCCATCAATGGAACATGTTTATGTGCGGCTGCATGATAAACAGCATATGGTTTATATGTATCCATTACTTCTTGAATACGATCTCCATTTTGTACATCCGCTATAATAGGTATAACTTCAATTTTATCTTTATACATATTTGTTAATTCTTGGTGAATAAGATAAATACTATTTTCTCCGTGTCCCAATAAAATAATTTTTTCTGGTTGGAACTTGCAAACTTGTCGACATATTTCAGAACCTATGGAACCCCCGGCTCCTGTAACCATAACTGTTTTATGAGTAAGTTCTTTAGAAATCATTGCCATATCCAATTCTACTGGCTCACGGCCAAGTAAATCTTCAACCTCAACTCGTTTTAATTGATTAACTTCGAGTTCTCCAGCTAATACTTGTTCAATATTTGGCATTTTAAATAATTCAATACCAGTACTATTACAAATATTATTAATTTCTTTTAAACGTTCTGGTTTAAGAGTAGGTATAGCAATAATTATTCTTTTAATTCTAAATCTATTTACTAAATTAGGAATGTCGTTAATTGTACCTTGTACTTTAACTCCTCCAGCTATAGTTAATTTACGCTTTTTAGGATCATCATCAACCGCTAAAACGGGTTCTAACCCCATTTCTGGACTTCTTAACATTTGTCGAATTAATAATGAACCCCCGCGCCCAGCACCTACAACTAATGTAGGCTTTTTCTTTTCTTGTTTTCCAACTACAAAACCACGCGCAACTCTCCAAGAAATACGTGAACCACCAATTAAAATTAAATGCATCATCCAAGTTATTAAATACAATCTGAAGAATGGTGGGTGGCCAGTAAATATAGGCACTAAAACCATAGTAATTAAAATTGAACAAGTCACTGCCTCAACAATAAGTAGTAATTCATTAACGCTCGCATATTCCCAAGCTCGGTGATATAAATTAAATATATATGCAAAAACATGATGCGATATTAATAATATAATTGCTGTTAGAATCAAAATTTTATTAGAGTATCCGTCGAAAAAAGGTTCTAAAATGTTATAACAAATGAAAACCGAGAACGCTACGATTAATGAATCGATTAAAATTAATATAAGTAAACGTCCTCTTGCGCTTAACTTATCCACGCATCTATCCCCCTAACTTACTTTCCTAAATTATTAAAATAAGCCAAATAATTTTTTTTGCTTAAAATCTTGAGTTGGTTGTTTTTTTGCAAAATCATCATTATTAATTACAAATTTTGCATTATTCATATACTCTTTTATGTTTTCTTCATATTTTTGTATTTTTTTATCTTTCATTAAACTGTTCATAATAAATGGCCTATTAGATTCATGATGAGCATCTGATGCTATAAAATGAGTTAAGTTATTTTCAATCATTTGCATCGAAATTTTCTGTAATTTTTTTCCATGTTTACCAATTAATGATGCGGAAGTTAATTGACTCAATGCACCGGCATTAACAAGATCGAATAACAAATCTAAATTTTGGCTGATTTCTTTATTCCTCTCAGGATGAGCTATTATTGGAACATAGCCTTTAGCTTGTAATTCAAAAAAAAGGCGATTCGTATAGTGTGGAACGCCTCTTGATGGTAGCTCAATTAATAAGTACTTAGAGTGATTCAACCCAATAGCCTCGCCTTTGTCTAATTGTGGAATTATTTGGTCGCTTATTCTTATTTCTTGACCTGGATAAAGGTTTATTCCTAATTTTTTCACTTCATCCATATCTAAAAGTTGTTGTAGTTTTTCTTTGACATTTCCGTATTCATTATCAAAACCTGGGCTAAGATGATGGGGAGTCGCAAAAATATGCGAAACTCCCTCGCTTTTAGCTTGTTTTAATAAAGCTATTGCGTCTTCTTTAGTTTTAGGACCATCATCTACATCAATTAAAATATGATTATGTATATCAATCATTTTAATTGTCCTCTCCATAATAATAATAATAACTTGATGATTTATCCTTTGGCGTTTTATTAAGCACAGCACCTAGTAAATGACCATCAGCTTGATCAATTAGTTGTTTTGCTTTCTTCAGTTCGTTTTTATTATTTCTTTCTGAATCGATGATAATAACACAGTCTCTTACATTTCTAAGGTAAACTTGAGCATCTGTAACCGAAATTACCGGTGGTGTGTCAATTAAGATAAAATCGTATATATCTCCTAATTTTTCTAAGATTTTTTCAAACTGCTTTGATGCAATTAACTCTGACGGATTAGGCGGTACTGGTCCAGATGTCAATAAATCTAAATTTTCAACTCTTGTAGCTCTAATTGCCTTGTCAAAATCAGATTTTCCGATTATTAAATTAGATAATCCATCGTAATTTGAAGTTTCAAAATGATAATGTTGAGTAGGTTTACGCATATCTCCATCGATTATTAATGTTTTATATCCAGCTTGTGCATATGTGATTGCAATATTCGCTGATAAAATACTTTTGCCTGCTGCTGGCTTCTCAGATGTCACTATAATACTTTTAATTTCTTCAACACCAGAAAACATAATATTTGATCTTATTCCTCGAACCTTTTCACTTACAATTGATTTAGGCTTATCTTCAACAAATAATGGTGTTTGTAGTTTTTTACGTTTTTCAATTTTTTTAGTCATAAAAATTACTCCTATTTCAGTTTTTGAATTGATCCTAATACTGGAATATTTAATTCTCTAGTTACATCTTCTTCTGTTCTGATTCTTCTATCAAATAATTGCTTAACAACAATTAATAATATCGCTAAAAGTAATCCAAGCACTAAACCAATAACAATGTTTTGAGCTGGTTTTGGTGAAACTTTTTTAGCTGTTCCATCAGCTTTTGATAGTACTGAAACATTATCAACGTTCATAATTTTAGGCATATCTTTACTAAAAACTTGTGCTATATCATTTGCAACTGTTTCCGCATCTTTTTTGCTTTCACTTTTAACATTAATATTTAAAATTTGAGTATCAGTTCCAGTTGTAACCTCTAACATTTCTTTTATGTCTGAAGCCGAATATTTTTCATTCTTTTCAGCAACATCGTCGATTATACGAGGACTTTTTAAAATTTCAGCGTATGTATTAACTAATTGCAAATTACTTTGAACTTCTTGCGCCATATATTCATTACTTTTATCTTTTTGGTTAACTAATACTTGAGTATTTGCTTCATACTCGGGTTTCATTAAAAATAAAGTAATTAATAAACTGATAAGCATAAAAATAATCGGAAGAATTACAAGTAGTTTCCAATTATTTTTAATAGCATCTATAAATTTTGATAAATCCAGTGAATTTTCCATATTTACCTCCAATGATTGATTTCGATATTAATTTTATATTTATATATATATGTTTTTACAACATAATTTCAAAAATATAAAAGTGTATTATATTGAGATTTTCACTTTAGAAATTTAATCAATTATTAATTTTCTAATTTAATATTATAATGCAATTAAAAAAACATTACAGTTCATCTTATCTAAAGTTTTAGAAATAACATTTAAAATTGTGTAAATATCATGTAAATTTTCGTATTTCACTAAACCTCCATTTTACTTATCCAATTAATCCGAGTGGAATAATTGGATAAGTACCTCCCGTCATTATATAATATTGCCCGGTCATCATGTGTCGTTTTAAAAGAAAATCATTAATTATTTCAATATATATAAATAAAATTAATTTGACTTTTTAGAAATATATACACGCTTTAATTCAGTTAATAATTTTTCAATTACACTAAATTTAATAAATAATATGTATATTTCACAAAATATAAAAAGCCAAGACATTTTCCATATGAAAATATCTTGACTCATTATTTTTAATATTCAATATTAGGCATTTCATTAACTTTATTTTGATATTTCTTGAAACCGACAAATGCAGCTACACCTAAAACTAATGTAATTAGTAATCCTCTCATGTCTATCACTCCTTTAAGGTTCTACACTAATTAGATCTCTTCTTTATGTAGTGAATCTAAATATATCTCTATTATACACTTACTTAGTATCTTTTTTAAAGATGCCTAAAAGAATTACATACCCCATTGGACTGATTTTTTTATGAAAGTATTGTAATAATTTAAAAATCGAATATATTAATTATATCGATTTCGAAATAATTATTTGTAGGAGAACTATTATGACTAAATTATTATATATTATAGCACACCCTTTAGATGAATTAGCTTCTAATTCTATGGCTGCTGGTAAAGCATTTACTGATGCTTACAAAGAGAACCATTTTAATGATGAAGTAAAACACATCGACTTATTCAAAGAAGATATTCCTATGATTGATAAAGATGTATTAACTGGTTGGGGTAAATTACGTAACGGTGATGAATTAACTAGTGATGAACAACAAAAAGTGAATCGTTTAAGTGAAATTCTAGATGAGTTTTTAGCAGCTGATAAATATGTATTTGTATCACCAATGTGGAACTTATCATTTCCTCCTGTATTGAAAGCATATATTGATGCGATTTCAATTGCTGGTAAAACTTTCAAATATACAGCTGAAGGTCCTCAAGGTCTTTTAACTGATAAAAAAGCATTACACATTCAATCACGTGGTGGTTATTACACAGAAGGCCCAGACGCTGAAGTTGAAAGTGGTGATCGCTACTTAAGAAATATTATGACATTCTTAGGCGTTCCTTCATATGAAACAATTATCATTGAAGGTCATAATGCTGAACCTGAGAAAACTGAAGAAATTAAAGCAGCATCAATTGCTGAAGCTAAAGAATTAGCTAAAACATTCTAATTATTATAACTAAAGGCGAGAAACTGAAATTAATCTAGTTTCTCGCCCTTATTATTTCATCTAGTATTCAAAGTCATTCTTCATTTTTTAAGTGTTGGATGCCTTGGAAGCCTTCGCGACGGTTAGACAGTTCTTCCATAATGGCGTACCAGTCGTGCCCTACTTTTTGAAAGGTGCTTTGCATCAAATCATCTTGCGCTTTGTTTAATTTATCAATTAACTTACTTCCTTTTGGCGTCGGAAATAATTGTTTAACGCGACGATCTTCTTCTGAAGTTTGTTCAATGATTAACCCTTCTTCTTTTAATTTGCGCAATGTCGCATGTGAACCCTGTTTTGAAATTTCCAATGTTTTCAATAATTGTTTAATTGTAATGCCAGGCAATTTATTTATGAAAAACAAAAATCGATGGTGTTGTCGACTCATGCCATACTTTTCAATAATTTCATCAGCCGTGGTAATGAATGTCTTGTATGCGAAATAAAACAACATATGTTCATAATCTTTTTTATTACTATCCATAGACTTCTTTCCTTTGTATTGGGAATTATTATCCATATTATAAACAATTTTCAGAAAAAGGTCATTAAAAGGTCAAGTTTATTGACTTTAATTTAAGTACAGATTATAGTGTAAGTGTATTCTAAATATAGAAAAAGGTGGAATGAATATGAAACGACGTGTAGGACAATATTTAATGGATTCAGTACATGCAGCAGGGGTAGATAAAATATTTGGTGTGCCTGGAGATTTCAACTTAGCTTTCTTAGATGACATTGTACGTCATGATGGCGTGGAATGGATTGGCACTACAAACGAATTAAATGGTAGTTATGCAGCAGATGGTTATGCACGTATTCATGGACTTGGCGTCCTTGTTACTACATTTGGTGTAGGTGAATTAAGTGCAGTGAACGGTATCGCAGGTTCATATGCAGAGCGTGTTCCTGTTATCGCTTTAACTGGTGCGCCTACAAGAGCAGTTGAAAATGCTGGCAAATACGTTCACCACTCACTTGGTGAAGGCAAATTTGATAGTTATCGCAAAATGTTTGAACCTATTACTACAGCGCAAGCGTACATTACACCTGAGAATGCGACAATCGAAATTCCTAGAGTGATTAATGCAGCGATTCGCGAACGTCGTCCTGTTCACATTCACTTACCAATCGATGTTGCAATGGAAGAAATTGAAATTAGCAAACCATATGAAGTGGCATTAACTCCTAAACAAGATTTAAGTCGCTATGTAGATATGGTTGCAGATAAATTAAATAACGCGAAACAACCTGTCATTATCGCAGGTCATGAAATTAATAGTTTCCATTTACATGATGAATTAGAACAATTTGTAAATAAAACGAATATTCCAGTTGTACAATTATCATTAGGTAAAGGTGCTTTTAATGAAGAAAATGAACACTACATTGGCATCTTTGACGGTAAAATTGCTGACGAAGATATTAAAGATTATGTAAATAACAGCGATGCGATTTTAAATATTGGGGCTAAATTAACAGATTCAGCGACTGCAGGTTTCGCTTATGAGTTTAATATTGATGAAGTGGTAATGCTTAACCACCGTCATTTCAAATTAGACAATATTGTTGAAGAAGATGTCACATTACCTAATTTATTGGCTGATTTAAGTAATATAGATTATCATTATGACGGTACGTTCCCTACTTTTAAAAAAGCAGAAGAAGGCAATTATGATTTAACTGACGATGCTTTAACACAAGAGACATACTTCAAAATGATGCAAGAATTCATTGGTGGCGATGACATCCTAATCGCTGAACAAGGTACATCATTCTTTGGGTCATACGAATTAGCTTTACCTCAAGGTATGTCATTTATCGGTCAACCGTTATGGGGCTCAATTGGCTACACATTACCATCAACACTAGGTACTCAAATGGCTGACGCGTCACGTCGTAACATCTTATTAATTGGCGATGGTTCATTACAATTAACCGTTCAAGAATTATCAACAATGATTCGCCACAATATTAAACCAATCATCTTCGTTATTAATAATGACGGATACACAGTTGAACGCTTAATTCATGGTATGGAAGAGCCTTACAACGATATTCGTATGTGGGATTACAAAGCGTTACCTAAAGTATTTGGCGGAGATAATGTTGCAGTGCATGATGTTAAAACATCAAATGACTTGAAACGCGTGTTTGACGAAATTAATGATGCACCTGATCAAATGCATTTCACTGAAGTTAGAATGAATTGGGATGATGCACCAGAAAAATTACGTGACATCTCAAAAGCTTTCGCAGAACAAAATAAATAGTTAGAAGCGCGTGGGGCGAGTGTCTAATTGAGCGCTTAAAAGAAGAAAAGCTAATGTGTAGAGATAAGTTTCTGCACATTAGCTTTTTTGTGTTTCTGTGAAGTAATTGCGTGTTGTCTTAAATGCTTTTTTCATTTAATAATTGATTATCAATCACCTGTTTAGTGATATCTTGTAGATGATGAATATTCCATTCGCTTTGCGGGTCATTTTGTAAACCATGTTTTCGGACAAGTTGGTCATTATAATCATCTAAATTGTAGATACGGAAGTTCTGTCGTGTGTTTTTATTGTAAGGATTAGCTTGCTCATAGTGATTAACCATACTCGTCCACGTTACATGATCTACATGCACATCTTTAGGCGTCTTCACAATATCGAAATTAATACGTCCTAACAATTGGTTATTTTCATTGCCTCCATATTGCCCATTCAGAAAATTACCTAATGAATAAGCCACAAGTGTTTTATGATGGGAAGTCTGACTTTTAACCCATTCAACAGGTTGTATCACATGGGGATGTGTACCTATCACGATATCGACACCTTCATTAGCGAAGAGTTGCGCATACTTTTGTTGTGTTTTATTTGGTTGTAAGTGATTCTCGTTACCCCAATGCGCTGATACCATGACAACATCGCTTTCTTTCTTAGCTTTGCGTACATCACGTTTAATCGTTTGTTCATCAAACGTTTTAACTGTATAAGGATATTGCGACGTCATATCATTCGTACCATATGTGTAACTTAGCACACTCACTTTAATACCATTTGATGTTATCGTATGTATATCTTGTGCTTCCTTTTCTGAATCATAAATGCCAGTGAACAAAGACTTATCTTTATAATGCTTCCAAGTTTGAATATGATTATGAACACCATCATCACCTTGATCGAGCGTATGATTATTCGCACCGTTAACTATATCAAAGCCAGTACTTATAACGTCATGGGCAATTTGACTTGGCGTATTAAACTGCTTAAACCCTGAAAACGGACGATCATCTCCACCAAGCGGAGATTCTTGATTCACAAAAGCTAAATCAGGTTGTTGAATGTCCTTCTTAACGTGTTCATACATCGGAGTAAAATCAAAAGTGCCATCTTGGCGTTGCGCATCATTATAAACTACGGGATGAATAAGATTATCACCGACTGCCACAACCGATGCTTTCTCACTAGTATCGGTCGCTAATGCCATGCCACCCATTACCACAAAAATTAAAAAAAGAGCAATGCAACTAAAGTAATACTTGAACAATTGAAAAACGCCTCTTTCTTGATGAAATAGAAATAAAGCACCTTTTATATTCAGAACAATATTTTAAAGTTTATCTATATAATACTATTTATTAATTTTAAAACAGTTACATTTTATATTCAATTTAATATAAATGATGAAATGTTATAATTAAGAAAAATCGATAAATAAATGGAGTTTACATAATGTTATTATTGCCACTAGGTATTATGATGGGAATTTTTGGCTATATTTTCAAAAATTCTCCGCCAAAAGAAAGAAATTTATTATATGGATATCGTACTAAAAAAGCATTAGCAAATGATGAAAATTGGATGAAAGCTCAAATTTTATTTTCTAAATATACCTTGAAGTATTTATCAATAGTTATTGTGAGTGGAATTTTTGATAGAAATAATCTTTTTTATGTTTTATTAATAATTGAAATTGTTATTATGGTTTGGTATTTATTTATCATTTATTTTAAAGTAGAAAAAAAGCTATAGTTTTCAAACTAATTTAAAACAAGACTGCCCTGCTGGCAGCCTTGTTTATTATCTATCCCTACCTGAATCGTCCACTTGTTTAATTGCTTTATCCAATGCTTCTGAGAATTTATACATCACTGGTGACCAGTTCTGCTTATTTGCTCTAGATTTCGGTGACATATTTTCATTAATAAAAAGTGACTTTCTAAACGCAGTTGTCAATTCTAATTGCACGCCTTTATCTTTAAAATCGCGATTCACAAAATTTTGTTTCAAATCGCCACCAAGGTAAGATGGCGCAATTTTCACTGTAAAATGTTGCTTTAATAACTGTTGTTTTATCGCTTCTTTTAATTCTGTATCTAATCCACCTAAATAAATGATCGGTTTATCACCTTTCGCACCATGAATTGATACAGCAAAATCTTTTGATTTTACCATATTCAGTAATGTAGGATCATTATAATGCGAAGAAGTCACATGAAATTTTTCAGGATTCTGTTGATTTAAGACAGTGAACGAATAATAGTCATAATGATTATGGTTCGCCACCATTTTTGTTAATTCGGTTGTGCCCTTTTCAATATTACCCCCGCGAGGCGCAACAATGATGACATTACTGCCTACTCTCTTAATCTCTTTCTTCCAATCGACACCTTCCTGGCTATTCGCAAAGAGCTGCGTCATTGAATGGAAATGGTCTTTATGTGGAATCTTTGGCACAATCGGTGTAGCGGGCTCCAAATTGATATTCTCCTCTTTCCCCTTTTCATTTTCATGATTAAGAGGATGAGGTAACTTGTGCTTAGTCTCCTCTTTATGTGGCACACCTTGATGCCCCTCCTCTATAGCTTCCGCTTCCTTATGAAAAAGGCCAACCACTAACACTACCACCAATAAACTGACTACCAAGATTACCCAATTCTTCAAATACGAGAAATTGCGTGCACCTTTCATTCTCAAATTAAACATTTCCCTTCTACAATTAATAATTAAATTTGGACAATAGCCGTAAATTAAATGTCATACACATCCATATCTTCATTAATTAATATAGAAAGTATTCTCCTATTTGAAATCATCCTTAAGACTTATTATTTCAAATAGTTGAATTTAGTATTTACAATTTAATTATGAACGAACAATTACATTAAATACTTTTTACCTTTATGTATTTTCATCCATATAGTGCGACTATATATCATAGCCATGGCGTGTTCTTCGGGACTTCTTAAAAATGATGGTTTTAATAAAGCTTTAATTGCTATTTTCTTAGCTTTGTTATCTAATTTAATCATGAGAACGCCTCCGCTCGACTTATTTGTTACATATCATAACCCACTACACAGACAATTTTTGTCTATTCATAGTTAGCCATAATCCTTTTCACTTCTGCTATATGTTTTTCTTTCAAACTATTAGGTGAGATGACTTTCACTCGTGCACCTTGTGATAATAGCCACATTAAGATACCATCACCTATGACTTCGATTTCAACTACAAAGCGATTGTTTGCGTAGTCCTTTTTCAATAAGCGAGCAGTAGGAAATCTATCTAACACTGATTCAATAATGCCTCCATTAAATTCAAAGCTGACCTTCTTCCATTCGCCACCATACATGAAATAAATACGCTGCTTCAAGGCACCCTCTCTAAAATAAGGTGAATTAGGTTCCTTAAATTTATCTTCAACTTTCATATAATCTTGAATACGATCTATTCTGAAAATGAGTACTTGTTCCTTATCATTCACACCTACTAAGTAAAAATAAAGTTCAGAAAATGTAATATACATCGGCTTAATTGTATGAATACGTCCTTGGTTCATTGCATTAAAATATTCAAATTTAATCGTTTTATTCTGTTGAATGAGTAAGTTAATCTCCCATAATTTATTTAATAATGGCTCACCGTGATTCATAGGTTCATAATGAACTAATTCAGATTGAATCGCTTTTTCAATAATACGTTGATTCTCTTCAGTAATATGATTCGTTAAGTTATTAATAATTAGATGTATTTCCTCTTCAGATAATCCTCTTGTTGAAATCAGTATTTTTAAGATTGCTAAGATTTGCGTAGCATCAAATGTTTCATTCTGTAAACGTGTCATTTCATATTTACGATCAGTCTGATTCATGACTATTCTTAAGTGTTCTATTTATTGTCTTGTATCAAAAAAGTCATTCAAGCTCGCTATGTAACGTTGTACTGTACGATCTGATTTCTTACCAATAATTTCTCCAATTTGTGTTTTAGTAAAGCGTTCGCCTGACATGAATCTAAAATATAAATCAAGCATATCTGTCGCTTTTGCCATGATATCGCCCCTTCATTTTCAAAAAGTGTTCTTTAATAATTCTATTTAATTAAACTATAACTCTTTAAAAAATGTAAGATGCATATTTAGTGAAAATGACAAAAATTGTCGTACACATTGGATATACTAAGGTCAAGAAGTTCAAAACACGTAGAAAGTTGGGAATTGAATAATGAATTTGCAAAACCAGTCTAAAAACCCTCATGCATTTGGCGACGTATCACAGAATGATAGAAACATGGCAATGTTAATATGAATCCTATCTTTATTAACAAGTTTTATCGGTCCTTTGGTGATTTGGTTAATGAAAAAAGAGGAATCTGAGTATATTAACCAACAAGGCAAGAATTACTTTAATTACGCGATTAGTTACGCTATTTATGGTATCGCGAGTTACATCTTAATTATTGTGTTAATCGGTTACTTGGCATTATTTGTTGTTGCCATCGCAAGCTTGATTTATTGCATTTTAGGCATTATTGCCATGAATAAAGGTGAAGATTACGTCGTGCCATTTAGTTTACAACTTATTAAATAGATAAAGTTAACCCTCTAATGTGAAGTCGTCTCACATTAGAGGGTTTTTTCTAGCATTATTCTTCTACTAACCATTCAATTGTGCGCTTAATCGCTTTATCCCAGAATGCATAGTCATGATCGCCAGGGCCTTCTTCATATTGATATTTAATGCCTTTGTCATCTAAATATTTCATAAACTGTTGATTATCATCGTATAAGAAATCTTCGGTACCACATTGAATCAATAGTTGCGGTAGGTCGACCCCATTTTCAACCGCTTCATCTACTAGATGATATGTATCTAATTCAGTTCCTTTAAAGGTTGTATCTTGCCCAGTGACCGCTTGTGGTGAGAAGTCTGTCCACTCAAGATCTATTAACCCTTGCGCCTCGAATACAGCTGACAATGGTGCTGCCTTTGAAAATAACTCACTCTGTGTCAAAACGAATTTCATCGTGCCATAACCACCCATCGAATGACCTGCTATGAAGTTGTCTTCACGCTTAGTAGATAATGGAAAAACTTGATGCGCATAATTGTAAATTTCCAAAATATAATCATAATAACTATGACCATACGTCATATTAGCATATCCACTATGGTCCGCATTCGGCATAATCACTGCCAATTGATGTTCTTCAGCATAACGCTCAATACTTGTAAAACGCGTATAAGATGTCGCATCACTCGATAAACCATGTAATAACAATAATGTCTTTAGTGGCTTCGCAGATTGTGATCGACTAAAAAAGCTATCATCCTCTGGAATAATCGCCATAAACGATTGATTCATCCCAATTGTCGGAGATTTATAATTAATAGTCATTAACGCCATGTTGCTTCTCTTCCCTTCAATATAAACTAGAGTATTATCACTATTTTACACTTTTTTGCCATTATTGATAATCTTAAAACACCTAAATAGAAAAGACGTTAGTAACCATACTAACGTCTAAAGTAGTAATTTAAATTTATACAGAGTTTGGTAGATTAACACTTTCCATATTCCTAACGTACTCACAATATCTCCTCGTTGTTTCACGTGAAATCCTAGACAAATCACTTAGCATATGAAACAGTTGCGTCACTTTTCTCATTGAATGTTTCACGCAAAACATTTCCCGATGACAACCAAATATATAGGTAAATTGATCCGAGGTATAATATAGCCCTTGCCCTTTTCCCTAAATGTCTTCTCTAAATAATGGTTGGCTCATACATCTCGGACCCCCACGTCCACGCACTAACTCACTACCCGTAATTTCAATTACTTTAATTCCTTTATCACGTAACAATTGGTTAGACACATAGTTACGGTCATACGTTACAACTACCCCTGGACGAATACATAATGTGTTTGAACCATCATTCCATTGTTCACGGGCGCCATCAATGACGTCTCCATTACCAGTTGGAATAAATTCGATGTGATCGACACCTAATACATCCGCCAATGTCTCACGTAACTGATGTGATTGTGTAATTTTGATATCATCTTTCGCTTCATCATATTCAATGGTAAAGATGTTCATATTATTTTCTTCCTTAAAGATAGCTGCATGCACTGTGAATTTATCATAGTCAATCATTGTAAATACCGTATCTAAGTGCATAAATGAACGACTATTCGGAATCTCTATCGCAATGACTTTCTTGAATGTTGTAGACCCATCTTTGAAAATGTTGCGAGCCAAACGTTCGATGGCTTGTGCTGACGTACGTTCAGAAATACCGATCGCTAATGCCTCTTTAGATAAAATTAATTGATCGCCACCTTCGATATTGAATGGTGAATGACGATCTAACCATACAGATATATCTGCATCTTTAAAACGTGGATGATGTTTTAAAATATATGTGAAGAACAGTGATTCTCTACGACGTGCTCTCCAATACATACGATTAATGGTCATTCCTCTACCTACAGATGCTTGAGGGTCACGTGTGAAATACAAATTTGGCATAGGGTCTAAATAGAATGGGTATCGATCATCTAAATATTCCACTAAATGTGTTGTTTCTAATTTAATTTCTTCTTTACGAATACCAGCCATAATTTTATCGATCAACTCTTGATCTGATAATGTGTCGAATTATTTTTTTATTTCTTCTTCATGACCTAGAATCGTTTTTTGAGATTCTGCTAAAATATCGTCAATAAATTGTTCGCGTACCGCTTTATCCGCAATCGCTTCAGTTGCAAGTTTTTCTAAATAAACAACTTCCACGCCTTCATCTCTAAGTGTTTGCGCGAACTTATCATGCTCTTCTTGCGCTACTTTTAAATAAGGAATATCATCGAATAACAACCCACTTAAGTGATCTGGCACTAAATTTTCTAATTCTTTACCAGGTCGTTTTAACAACACTGTTTTTAATTTACCGATTTCACTGTTTACTTGAATTGGTCCTTGCGTCATATCCATTTCCTCCTTTATTTATCTCTAATCAAAATTATAAAGCGCTTTCATTTTTGCATATATGATTTATTTGTATTATCAATTTTCATACTTTTTGACTATTCAATATGCCTGTCCATTAGAATATACAGTTTTACATAGTATTAACTGTGTATATTTCATTCATCTGTCTATTACTATTGGCACTGGGAATTTTTTATTCAATAATTTGCATATATAATCATTCTCGATTTTTAAGTTTCTTTTTGAAAATGAAAATATTAGAAATACTTATTTAACAGTATTTCATAAATAAGTATAAAGAAGATTAATTTATAATTCCACCAAAAATATTATGCATTAATTCGTATATTTATAACAAAATAACTTATATTATATATTGTGTGCTTTATCATGTGACGAAATCAGTGTCATTTTGCATGTAATTACTTATCCATTTCATGAACGGTTAGTTCAAATTTAGATTTATTTAACATTTAACAAATTTTACACAAACTAAACGAAAGTAATATTGCACTTTTGTAATATAAATGTAATATTGCAATCAAATAGTAATAATTTTCAAAAGACCTACTATTTAAATTATATAAAGGAGGTTTGACTATGCACAAATTCACTAAAATTACTTTGCCATCTGTTATTGCACTTGGAACTGTATTAGGAGCTGGATATCCAACTGAAACAATTCATTCAAACGAAGCACATGCTGCACAAAAACAATTATCAAATACTCAAATTGAAAACATCGTTAGACAATACTTTAAACAACGTCACATTGAAACAGACAACAGTTTTGGTATTAAAGTAGTTAAAAACCCTTCTCTTTATACTGATTTACCTAAAGGTTATGTTCCTGTTATCTACGCTGAAAGAGGCGCTAATAGTTCAGCAGCAGTTTATGTTAATAAAACAACTGGTAAAATCATCGATCGCAACACGCATAATATCGGTAATTACGATAAAAAAAGACAACTTTCTAATGCTGAATTAGTAAATATTGCGAATCTATATTTTAATGTTCATCAAATTAAATTAAATAAAAGTGTAGGCGTTAAAGTGGATAAAGAGACATTCCTTTATAACGATCTGCCTAAAGGCTATATTCCAGTCATGTATGGTGAACAAGGCGGTAATGGTTTATCAGCCATTTACATCAATAAAACAACCGGTAAAATTATTGACCATAACATTCATAACTCAAGCAACTTTAACCATACAAGACAACTTTCTGATGTTGAAATTATTAGTGTCGCGAAACAATACTTCAATAGCCACAATATAAAAATCGAAAATAGTATGGGTCTTAAAGTAGATAAAAATGTATCACGCTATAGCGATTTACCTAAAGGTTACGTTCCTGTAGTATACGCGGAACAAGGAAGCAACGGTGCATCAGTCATTTATGTCAACAAAACAACTGGTAAAGTGATTGATCACAATACGCATAATGTAGGTCATTACGGTAATAAAAAATAACATTAAATATGCATTTTCCACGCATTATTTATGGAATTAAAAAAGACAAATCTAATGACAGTTTCATTCGTCTTAGATTTGTCTCTCTTTTATTTAGTTCTTTTTCATTGCTTGTTGTGTAGTGCTATAACCCATCACTACTCGATCAACTTTGCCTTCATTTAAATCAAACCATACTGTCATGCCATTTTGATTAGGTTGATAGAAATAAATTCCCGTAGTATTGTTTTTGCCATTATCAATTTTTTGTAAGTCTTTGCCGTATAATTTATTAAGTTGTGCAAGTGACATATGACCTGTTACTTTCATATCAAGTAAAGATGCTGTCTTCCCATCTTTAGATACGTTTCTGAAATATTGATCGTATTTCTTAACATTTTTTGTCGAATTTGTATTTTTTAATTTAATACCGTTAAACGTTACATTTTCAGCTTTAACTGCATTTTTGAAGTTTTTGTCTAATACGAATGACACATCATGCCCAGCGTAACCGTTATAGTTATAATATGCTGAAGTTGCTGCGTGCGCAGTATGTTGCGTCACTTCTCCAGTTGCACCCATACCAAATAACGTACCGAATGCCAACGTTGTTGCTACTAAAGTTTTTGTTGTTTTTTTCATCACTTTCGCCTTCTCTCTCTTTAACTACTCAATATAGTACTCCATAACTCATATTTAGACAATTTTTATTATTTTTGAAAATGGAAACCAAATACTTAGTTATATCATTTTATTAAATTCCACAATGAAAACAATATTTTTTTATATAAGTTGTGCTATACTAAATGTAGGAGTAATATCCCCATTAACTCCTTCACAAAAAGTTATATTATGTAATGACTACAGGTCATAAGTTTACTTCCCCTTTGTTAGACTTATGACCTTATTTTTTTATTTTCAAATAAAAATTCATTATATTCTAGAAAATATATAAAATTTATTTATAGTATAGGAAACCTCTTCAAACATGCGAACATATGTTCTATAATAACGATGAGGTGGTTAAAATGATTCCAGAACAATACAAAAATGAAACAGATTATCGGAAAATTCCTAGAGAGTACCTAGACCCTAATATCCCCCAAGGTCGAGGTATGGTAAAGTGGGCGCCTTTTGCGACAATGCCTGAACAATACGAGCGTTTACGTGAATTTATTGAAGAACAGAATAAAATCAGTATGCCCTCCCTGTCAGAAGATCAGCTGGATACTTTGAATCGTCAGTTAACTCAGAAATACACGCAACGCCAACTTGCTATGATTAGTTATTGGAGAAATGGCTATATCCATTCAATTGCAGCATACATTCATCGCATTGATATGTTAAACCAATGCATTACTATTAGTAATGAAAATGGCACCCAAACCATGAAACTCGAATTTGGAGTTATTTGTAATGTGGAATAACCACTAAATGAAAAACAGCAATGTCTATGATATAAAATAGACATTGCTGTTTTATTCATTTTTACTTTTTCAAAATAATATTATTTACTAGTTGTAAAGCCAGCATAACTAATATCTACTTCTACTACGTGCCCATTGTTGACAACAAATGTAGTAACTAAACCGTCTTGAACAGGTCTATATTCAAAAATACCACCTGTTTTGTCATTTACGTTTCCACTAACTTTCTTCAAATCTTTACCATATGCTTTTTTAATTTGCTTTAATGATAAGTCCCCTTTAACTATAAATTGAACTTTATTTGCTTTCTTACCGTCTTTAGTTACGCCCGTAAATTTTTGATTATACTTTTCAACCACTTTCGTAGCTTTAGTAGGTGCAAGTTTAATTCCACTAAATGTTACATTCTCATGTTTAACAGCATTCACAAAGTTTTTATCTGTTAAAAATTTAGCATCTTTGTCGATGTAACCGTTATACGAATAATACGGTTTAACTGCAGCGTGTGCTGTGTGTTCTACTGGTAATACCGTTGCGCTAACGCCTAAAAGTGTTCCAAATGCTAGAGTTGTTGAAGCAATAGTTTTTACTACTTTATTCATGATAGTCCTTCTTTCTGTATTGGATTTATATTACATCTTTATTATCGCATAATACTCATAAGCAGACACTGTACTTTGGATGTATTTAGCATAAATTTTAGTAAACAAAATGTAATATTATAAAAATGTGTATATACTATCTATTTTATGAAATTTCATTATAATAAAATAAATGAAAGAAAAACGGAGGACCATATTTTGAAAAAGGTATTGGCAGGTATCGTCATCGTATTACTTATTGTTGCTTTAGGTTTCTCAATATTCTTCGCAACAACACATAAAACTTCAAATACAAAAGATGACAATCCAACTGAAAAACGCGAAACAAAAGAGAAAAAACATAAAAAAGAAAGTATTACAGAAGAACGTACACAAGAGCAAGACAACACAACAGATAATGGCGAAAACGCTCAAACAGAACCAGCAACACAAAATATACAAAACACACAACAGAATTATTCAAACCAAGATAATTCTAATAATACTAAAGCAGAGAAAACACAAGAAACACCAAAAACGCAAGAGCAATCCAGCACAGAGAATAAAACAAACAATTCAAGACAAAATAGCTCAGAAAGCGCAACAACAGAAAAAAATACAAACCAGCCTTCAACATCTCAACAACAAAGTACACAACAAAACAGCACACAGCAGAACAGCCAACAAAGCAAGCCACAAAACAACTCAACACAGACGAATTCAACTCAAAACAGCAGTGGTTCAACTCAAAACAGCAGTGGTTCAACTCAAAGTAGCAACCCAAACAACAAAACCAATTAAAAACGGCTCTATAATAAATTGGACTGATGACTAAAAATCATCAGTCCAATTTTTATGTTTTGAATACAAAAATAGCGCAATTACCTCTATAATTATTAGCTACCACACCAAATAAAAAAGAAAGG
>NZ_SRPJ01000005.1 GCF_004785665.1 Staphylococcus pragensis | reverse complement strand
CGCTCTATATAAAAAGAACCGCAGGTCTCTTCAGATCTACGGATTTTCGCCATGCCACGAAATTAGCATCATGCTAGCAAGTTAAGCGAACACTGACATGATAAATTAGTGGTTAGCTATATTTTTTTACTTTGCAACAGAACCCATTACTTCGACGAATAATCTTACCTCCTCTTTTAGCTACTTCTTTTCCTTTAACTTGAACTTGTATTTTTCCAACGAAATTTTTTATTCAAATTTTCAGGATCATACACTTCCAATTCTCCATCGAAAGACATTTCTGTATAGTAAGAATTAATGTCTGGGTTTATTTTCAATGTATTAGTGGCCATAGATTCAATTTCTAAGGTAGCTTCCCTTTCAATAATTTTTGAATTCAAAATTTTAATATAAATCCCTTCCTTTTATATTATACACAATCTATTTTTTAGTTTTATTTGTGATACGCTTCTGCGTATCGGTTAATGATGCGGTTTTTAATTATATAATTTCATTTAATAAGGTAATGAACAGTTTTTTGATAAATGTTATTCTTCTAAAATTCTTTTTAATTTACACACTAAAAAATATCCTCCTTAACAATAATAAGTTATTTAAATTATTGATTAAGGAGGATATCTTTATATCTATTTATTTCTCAATCTAGAACTAGATTTTTATCGTGCTTTCAGTTCATTTCCTGTCATCCATTTATGATTTTTAATGATTTTACCATTATCTTTGGATTTGTAATCAACTACGTAAACAGTAGTCTTTTTCACGTTATCTATATTGGCTGTAGCCCCTTTCATACCAGACATATGACTTGCTTCTAATTTAACAGTATCGCCCTTACTAAATCCATCTTTAGGTGCATCTTTGATCTCTTCGTTTACGACCCATTTATGATTGTTTACTTTTTCATTTCCATTTGTGGGTTTATAACTTACAACATAAGCATATGTTTTATACGCACCTTTTACAGTAGCTTCTGCACCTTTCATACCTGGCATATGCCCTGCTGTAATCGTTACTTTATCTCCTACTTTAAATTCACCCTCATTAGTCGATGTCATACCTTCAGGAACTTTACTTTCATCATTATGCTTCATATGGCTCTCACTTTTTTGGTCATTAGTGTCTTTATCTTTTTCATCATTATTGGAGCAAGCTGATAATATTAGTAATGATCCTAATATCATAAAAAATAATTTTTTAATCATAATAAAACTCCTATCTTTTATTTTAATTTTAATGTAAAGGCATTAATTGCAACAATAACCGTACTTAGTGACATTAAAATAGCACCTATTGCAGGTGATAAAATCAAGCCGATAAATGCTAAAATACCAGCTGCTAAAGGTACAGCAACAATATTATAACCTGCACCCCACCATAAGTTTTGCACCATTTTTCTCATAGTATTATTTGAAAGAGTCAAGAAATGAATGATATCTGATGGATTACTTTTAACAAGTATGACATCACCTGAATCCACTGCAACATCTGTGCCTGCACCAATTGCTATACCAATATCGGCTCTTATAAGACTCGGCGCATCGTTGATACCGTCTCCGACCATCATGACTTTATTACCGTCACTTTGATAATCTTTTATAATGCTTTCCTTATCTTCTGGCATGAGTTGTGCGTGGACATCACTAATACCTAATTCTTTTGCGACAGCGTGTGCCACTTCATTATTGTCACCTGTAAGCATGACTGGTGTAATATGTCTTGATAGTAAATCAGCTACCATTTGTTTTGAGCTTTCTTTAATTTGATCTCCTTGAGCAATCATGCCAATGACTTGTTGATCCTCAATTAAATAGCTGATTGAATTACCTTGTTGAGCTAATTTAGTAAATAAGTCATCGTCATAATTAAGTTTATGTTTATCAAGATAAGAGACATTTGTTATTTTATATGTTTTATTATCAATTAGACCTTCTAATCCGACACCTGGAATATTATTAACGTCTTGTGGATTAGTAAATGAAACATTTTTACTTTTCGCAAAATCAACAATACTTATAGCTAATGGGTGATTAGATTGACTTTCTAATGAGGCGAAAAGGCTTAATATTGTATCATTACTCAAATCATTTTTAAAGCTCTCATAATGATTCACAGAAAAGTTACCCTCAGTTAAAGTACCAGTTTTATCCATCATTACATAATCGATATGTTGAGCTATTTCTACAGACTCTCTATTTTTAATAATTAAACCATTATGTGCACCAATTGAAGTTGAACGTGCAGTGACTAAAGGTATTGCCAAGCCTAAAGCATGTGGACAAGCAATGACTAACACAGTTACAAGACGTTCTAATGCAAAATCAACATCATTTTGAATGAGCATCCAGACAATAAACGAAATCACGCCAACACTTACAGCAAAGTAGAATAAATAACCCGCTACTTTATCAGATAACAATTCAGCACTAGATTTATCATTTTGTGCTTGATTAACAAGTCCCATAACTTGAGAAAGATATCCATCTTCTCCCACAGCTGTAACCTTGACTTGTATTGTTCCAGACCCATTAATAGAACCCCCGATGACGTTGTCATTTTGATTTTTTTGGACTTTTTTAGATTCTCCAGTGACTAGGGATTCATCTATAGATGTTTGTCCTTGAACGATAATACCATCTGTTGGAATGCTTTCTCCGGCTTTTACTTCGACGATATCATCAGTCATGATGTCTGATATTTTAACTTCTTCGCGTTGGCCATTATCCATAACTTTAATCGCACTATTAGGTAACAGTTCTGCCATTTTCTTTAAAGCATCTCCAGCATTTCCGACAGCATTCATTTCTATCCAATGTCCTAATAGCATAATTAAAATTAAGGTTGCTAATTCCCAAAAAAAGTCCATTGTATGACCAGTTGCACTACTAAAGTTATTCATATAAAAAGCATACAAGCTATAAATATAAGCTACTGAAATACCTAGGGCAACTAAGGTCATCATGCCTGGTTTTTTTGTAGCAATTTCATCTTTACCACCAGACAAGAACGGTTTACCACCATAAAAGAATAAAATTGTACTTAATATTAACACTACCCATTCAGAACCTGGAAATGTGAATTGAAAAGGTAAGTTAACACCCATCATTGGCGATAAAAGAATGATAGGTATTGCAAAAATTAATGAAACAAAAAACTTAACTTTAAAATTTCCATGATGATGTGCATGGCCACTATGATGATGTGAGGTATGGTTATCATGATGCATTTGATTAGAATGATTCATGTGATTTTTATGATTATGCGCTTCACCATTATTCTTCAAATTAACCCCTCCTAATAAAAATGTTATAGTAAAGTTATTTATACTATAACATATACCCCCCCAGGGTATAAATAGTTTCGATTTATCTCCATTTATGGATTTGTTTATATCATTCTGAAAATAATGTCTACACGTCCTACATTAGACCTTGTCATCGATGTTTAAAACAAGGTTTTAATTAAAAAATCTCATCTGAACTATCGCATGACAATACACTCTGACCAAGGTTAGCATTATCAACACAAATCATATATTACTATTCTTAAAGAAAATAACGCACTTCAAAGTAGGTCTAGAAAAGCAAATTGTCTAGATCATTATTTAATGAAGCCAGTAAATGAATTCATAATAAACTCATTTACTGGCTATTTTTCTAGTATTTATATTCAGTCTTTTCAAACTATATTAATCATTTTTTGATTCTCAAATTCTACGCCACAATAGCTGCATTTTATTAAAGATATTATATATTCAATCAATTTCAGAGTGAGTTATATACAACCTCATTTTTAGTTTTATTTATAATATGATTCTGCACATAGGTTAATGATGCGATTTTTAATTAACGTCTTTTTGTTATAAGTCTTAAAGAAATACTAAATAAACAACATTATTTTCCTTAATTGAAACGAAAGAATGACAAATTCCATACTATTACATTGGAATTTGTCGTTCATTTATTAGAAGCATATATTTTACAGACTTCTAAATTAATTGTTACAACAACAATTATTATCCTGTTGCTCTTTTTCATTTTTTTCATTTTTTTCTTCAATTTCTACAGAACAACAAGATTGTTCCTGAGGTTTTAATTTTTTTAATACGTCTTTGACTCCCATTATCTCACCTCCTTTAAATAACGATGTTCACCATCAAACCTGTAGAAATAGCTACAACTAAAATGGCGATAACGAATGAGATTACAAATTTTTTCTTGAATAGTTTCGATAATAATACAACTTCTGGAATACTTGCACCAGCACCACCAATGATCAAAGCAACAACTGTCCCAAGCGACATTCCTTTTGAAGCTAATGCTTCAGCTATAGGTAACATGGTTTCAGGTCTAATATACATAGGAATACCTATAATAGAAGCAATAAATACGGATATAATGCCACCTCCACTCGCATATTTAGTAATAAATGTTTCGGGTACAAAGCCATATATAAAAGCACCAATAAATACACCGATAAATAAGTAAGGAATCATTGGATATAAGAATGCCCAAGCATCATTTAATGCTTGTTTAAAACGAGATCCATGTTTATTAGCGAAAAACTCATCGCCTTTAACATTTACACCTTTATAACTTTTAGATAAATTCATTTTTGAAAATACTAGACCCGTTAAGACACTAAAGATTGCTAGTACAATAAAATAAACAACAGCAACTTTCCAACCTAATAAGGCCCATAACATAAATATCATTAAGGGATTCATTAAAGGTGACGCAATTAAAAAACTCATTGCAGGACCAAATGGAACTTTAGAATTTAATAAACCTGCAAGTATAGGAATTGTAGAACAAGAACAAAATGGTGTCATCGCACCAAAAGCCATTCCCAAAATATAATTAATAGCTTGATTAGGTTTACTTAAAAAGTATTTTATTTTTTCTTCTGAAACTATCTGCTGGATGATACTTACAATAAAGCTCACGATGATAAATAGTATGAATAGTTCAAAAAACAACATCACAAATGTTTTTATAAATTCCATAATTGAATCTAACATGAGTATAACGCCTCCAAATTTAATTAATCAATATTTCTTGATGTATTAATCAAAAAAAATTGATTAATACTACATTAAAAAAGATACTTAAAGTATCTTACAACAAGTATCTTCATTTAAAACAACCTGTATTTGCTGCTCATTAATTTTATAATAATTCCATGTGCCATGCTTTTCAGCAATAAGAACATTTGCATCTACTAATTTTTTTAAATGATAAGAAAGTTTAGATTGTTTTATATCTAATAACTCTTCTAAATCACATACACATAATGATTTATTGAAGCTTTGGCTAATTTGATTTAGTATTTTTAATCTGATTTTATCGGCAAGTGCATTAAACATATTTTCATAAAAGTCAAATTGTTGATCTTCACTCATATCAGTCTTTGCTTTAATAACTTCCATAAAATACCATCCTTTTTATAATATTTCATTGAGTTTATATTATCTTTATTTCAATTCTTGAATTGCTTGTTTATAGTTATTTTTTGTTGATTCGCCATACTGATTAATGTTCCCTTTAAAAAACTCCTTTTCCATATATATTGTAGCTTCTTTTAAATTGATTTCTCTTGATAGCATAACAAGATTTAAATAACTTACAAAATAACCAACAGTTAAAGTACTTGCATGGTTTACTCGCAATCAAGCACGCCTCCTTATTGTCAACGTAGTTTTATATCATTTAATACATCAATTTTTTTTGATGTATTAAATGTAAATCAATATCCATATTATCGCAAGAAAAAAACTATAATTTTTACATAAACTTAGGTATTGCTCACAGAAATACTAAAATAATTTTTTTATAAATTGTATTATTAAGAATTAAATTTAGTAAAATTTTTAAAACTCAAATAAAAACATAGACACCCATCTATATAGATGTTAGTCTATAATCGTAAATTAATTAATGAGGTGAGTATAATGTTAAATATTGAAATATACGAAGAAGCTATGTGCTGTTCTACTGGGGTATGTGGTCCAGAACCGGATGAAACACTAATAAAAGCGAACCAAATCAATGAATATTTAAAACAAAATCAAATAGAAGTTCAACGTTATAATATGAATAATAATCCGAATGAATTCATTAAAAATCAAGAAGTTATTCGTTTAATTCAAGAAAAAGGTGATGAAGTTTTACCCATCACTTTTATAGAAGGCGGTATAGCTAAAACGGGCGCTTATATTACCCAAGAAGAAGCTGATGAAATCATTACAGTTAATCAAATGAGAAATGGAGGATGCTGTGGTGGAGATGGATGCTGTTAAATACTTAAATAAATTGAATTTAGATAACATTGAGTTAACAAAATATTTGTTTTTTACTGGTAAAGGTGGCGTAGGCAAAACAACGATATCAAGTTTTATTGCTTTAAACTTAGCAGAGAATGGAAAGAAAGTAGCTTTAGTAAGTACTGATCCAGCTAGTAATTTACAAGATGTATTTCAAATGGAATTATCTAATAAATTAACTAAATATCAACCTATACCTAATCTCTCTATAGCCAATTTTGACCCGATTGCTGCTGCAGACGATTATAAAGCACAATCTATAGAACCTTATGAGGGTATTCTACCAGAAGATGTGCTTTCTGAAATGAAAGAACAGTTAAGTGGTTCATGTACAGTTGAAGTAGCAGCATTTAATGAATTTACAAATTTTTTATCCGATAAAACTTTAGAACAAGAATTTGATTTCATTATATTTGATACAGCTCCCACAGGTCACACCTTGAGAATGCTTGAATTACCTTCTGCATGGACAGATTATTTAAATACAACGAGTAATGACGCTTCTTGCTTAGGTCAATTATCAGGTTTAAATGAAAATAGAGTTAAATATAATTCAGCACTTGAAAAACTACGTAACCAAGATGATACGACCATGATGTTAGTTGCGAGACCTACTCACTCTTCTATATATGAAATTCAAAGAGCGCAACAAGAATTACAACAACTGTCAATTTCTAAATTCAAAGTAATCATTAACAACTATATAGAAGAAAGTCACGGTTTAATTTCGAGTCAGATGAAATCAGAACAAGATAAAAACATTAATCATTTTACTGAATGGTTAAATAACAATCATGCTTATTACGTTCCATATAAAAATCAGAAAGAAGAAGGTATAGAAAGTTTAACTAATCTATTAAATGATGATAACTTAATTGAAAATGATGACTTTATTGTTGAAGATCATCCGCAATTCAATAAATTAATCGATGAAATTGAAAATAGTAAAGTTCAATATTTATTTACAATGGGAAAAGGTGGCGTTGGTAAAACGACAGTAGCAACGCAATTAGCTACAACGTTATCTAATAAAGGATATCGTGTTCTTTTAGCAACTACTGACCCTACTAAAGAAATTAATGTTGAAACTACAAGTAATTTAAATACTGCTTATATTGATGAAGAACAAGCATTAGAAAAGTATAAAAAAGAAGTACTAGCCACAGTGAATGATGATACACCACAAGACGATATTGATTATATTATGGAAGATTTAAAATCACCTTGTACAGAAGAAATAGCATTTTTCAAAGCCTTTAGTGACATTATGGAGAATCAAGACGACATGGATTACGTCATTGTAGATACAGCTCCTACAGGCCATACCTTGCTGTTACTTGATTCTAGTGAAAATCATCATAGAGAATTAAAGAAAAAATCAACTCAAACTACCAGTAATGTTGAAACATTATTACCTAAAATTCAAAATAAAAATTTAACACAGATGATAATCGTAACACTAGCAGAAAAAACACCTTATTTAGAATCTAAACGTTTAGTAGAAGATTTAAATAGAGCTAATATAGGCCATAATTGGTGGGTTGTTAATCAATCGTTAGTTACGCTAAATCAACGTGATGACCTTTTTAGTAACAAAAAAGAAGATGAATCATTTTGGATAAACAAAATTAAAAATGAAAGTTTTGATAATTACTTTGTCATACCTTATCGAATATCAGAATATTAATGTTATTGATTATAATGAGACCTAGAGTCTACTTTAAACCAGTTAATAATTTAGGAGTTAAGCAAGTATATAATTTATCAAGTGACAATAAAAATTATTAACGAAATAAAAGATTTCAAGTAGAAAGGGAGAAAAAATTGAATTATAGTGAAATATCGCAATACTTGAAAGTGATGGCTGATAGTAGCCGTCTTGAAATATTAGATTTGTTATCTTGTGGTGAATTATGCGCTTGTGATTTATTAGAGCATTTTTCTTTTTCTCAACCCACATTAAGTCATCATATGAAAGTATTAAAAGACAATAATTTAATTACATCCAGAAAAGATGGTAATAAAATTTTATACAAATTGAATCATGACGTATTGGATAACGTTACATCACGACTCACTCTATTGAGTTCCTGTACTGTCCCATGTATATGTGAAACAGTAGAGAAAGGTGAGTGTTAACAATGACGATATTAGCAATCACTATTTTTATATTAACGTTGATTTTTATCATATGGCAACCTAAAGGTTTGGATATTGGAGTTACAGCTTTAATCGGTGCTGTTATTGCTATCATTACAGGTGTCGTTAGCTTTTCAGACGTATTAGAAGTTACAGGGATTGTTTGGAATGCGACATTAACCTTTGTCGCTGTTATACTCATTTCATTAATTTTAGATGAAATTGGATTTTTCGAATGGGCAGCTATACATATGGTCAGAGCTTCAAATGGTCATGGGTTTAAGATGTTTGTCTACATTATGTTGTTAGGCGCTATTGTAGCAGCTTTCTTTGCGAACGATGGAGCTGCATTAATTCTCACTCCAATCGTGCTCGCTATGGTAAGAAATCTTGGGTTTAATCAAAAAGTTATTTTTCCTTTTATCATTGCAAGTGGATTCATTGCAGATACTACGTCTCTTCCATTAATTGTAAGTAATTTGGTTAATATCGTTTCTGCTGACTACTTTCATATTGGATTTATTGAATATGTAAGTCGCATGATGATTCCAAATCTATTCTCTTTACTTGCAAGTATTGTTGTATTATGGCTATATTTCAGAAAAGTTATTCCTAACCATTTTGAAATTAAAAATCTTAAAACGCCTGATCAAGCCATTAAAGATCCAAAATTATTTAAATTTTCGTGGATTGTTTTATCAATTTTACTCATTGGTTATATAGTTAGTGAATTTATTCAAATTCCAGTATCGATAATTGCTTGTTCAATTGCGTTTATATTTACTGTATTGGCCTATCAATCAAGCGTTGTAAACACGAAACAAGTGATCAAAGGCGCACCTTGGAATATTGTGCTCTTTTCTATAGGAATGTATTTAGTTGTATTTGGTCTGAAAAATGTAGGTATTACTGCATTATTAGCTAATATGCTATCAAGCATATCAAACTATGGATTGTTTAGTAGTGTGATAGGTATGGGCTTTATATCCGCATTTCTTTCAGCCATTATGAATAATATGCCTACCGTATTAATTGATGCAATTGCTATTGGACAATCTGCAACTACCGGTTTAATCAAAGAAGGCATGATTTATGCTAATATCATTGGTGCAGATTTAGGACCTAAAATCACACCTATCGGCTCCTTAGCAACACTACTATGGTTACACGTTTTAACACAAAAGGGAGTAAAAATTTCATGGGGCACATATTTTAAAACAGGTATTGTTATTACGATTCCTGTTCTGTTTATCACACTGTTAGGGTTATATCTAACACTTATTATTTTCTAAAAAAAGAGGAGACTATTTATGGATAAAAAAAACAATTTACTTTATATGTACAGGTAATTCATGCCGTAGCCAAATGGCTGAAGGTTGGGCTAAGAACATCTTAGGTGATGAATGGCAAGTATATTCTGGCGGTATTGAGGCACACGGTGTCAATCCGAAAGCAATCGAAGCGATGAAAGAAGTCGGAATTGATATCTCAAACCATACTTCTAATTTAATTGACAATACTATACTAAACCAATCCGATTTAGTAGTAACTCTATGTAGTGATGCTGATCAAAACTGTCCTGTATTGCCGCCTAATGTAAAGAAAGAACATTGGGGATTTGACGATCCTGCTGGCAAACCTTGGTCAGAATTCCAACGTGTTAGAGATAAAATCAAAGCAGCCATTGACTCATTTAAGGCTAGATAAATTTTAAGCGTCTCAATATCATTGAGACGCTTTTTTTAATATGCCATTTTAGACGATTACAGAGTTTTAAAATGATGAACACACTTTAACTTTATTAAAATTCCCTTCTATTAAGAACGTTGGATTACTCAATGTGAGTTATTGCAATACACTATTTTTAATTTTCACTTTCTCACCGTTTTTAATTTCATCGTATTGCTTTTTCGGGACAACAACTAAACGTTTGCCTTTATTAGTTTGAACGGTAATGGTATATAATTTCTCATGTGCTTTCATTTGTTGTTTCAACATGTTTTTTTGGTATTCAACATGATTGGTTTTATTTTTATACATACCGGATGTAATAAAATAAAAAAATAACCAATTATTATAATATGAAGTGGCCATAAATTGTGACGCATATGAGGCCCCTGGTCTATATCGATGTCTTGTAGAAACCATTGATCGTGCTTGTTGAGATTGAATTTTACCAGTATCTTGTTTGAATTTTGATGATTTGTTATTATATGTCATACTATTTGTTCGACTAGCTTGTTGCGCTGCACGTTGACTTGATTGTTTTGCAACTCGTGAAGCATTCATCGTACTTGAACGACTCATTGACGAACTTGAAGACGTTGAACTTCTAACTGCAGAAGATGACGAACTACTACTCGAACTTGAGCTACTCGTGCTTGATGTTACAGCTTCTAAATTTGTAGACAATATACAAAGCGAGAGCACATTAAAGATTATCATTATACTTATCATTTTTAATACTTTATGCTTCACCCACTCACCTCTTACTCTTTAGATACTTCATCTTTAGCAGTAACTTGTCCTTCAATATCGTCATCGCCATAAATCATATATGGTGGACGATAGACATGAATCTTTTTGCCATCTTTAATTATATAAGGCTTTTTATTTCCATCATTTAAAATATGTTCATAAACGTGTTCTAAATCCGTCTTATGTAAATGTGATTTACCATTTTTATCTTTATATTTTATTTCCACATTAGGTGTATCTTCTGAACCATTATTTAGCACTTCATAATACTCATATGTATATTTCTCTGACTTTTGACTATCTTTAGAAGGTTCTTTCTGCTCTCCCGATGTTCCGCAAGCCACTAAGATAAAAGACAAACCTAATAGACTAGCTAATAATATTATCTTTTTCATAAACACTCTCCTCTACTCATTTGCATTGTAACATTCTTAGTCCATTCATTTCCAAGTGAGTGATACATAACTTATTTTATCTTTAAAACTTTTATATACATTTTAATATATCAATTGTGAGTTATTTCATTTTTAATTATTTTTGTTAAACTATATTTAAAATCATCGATCACTTTTACTTATAAGTTTAGATTTTCAATACAGAATATGATGAGTAAGGAGAGATAGTTATGTCAATATGGTTTGCTTTATTACCTTCACTATCTTTTTTAGCCGTTATGATAATAGGATATATTTGTACTAAAATCTTTATTCGCTAATATACGGGTCGCCTTATACTATCGCTATACTTCATTTATTGTGTTTGCTTATTGATCGTGCATTGTAAGTAAATGGCTAGTAATATTTCTTTCTCTACTCTAGTACTGTGAATGTGTATAGTGTGTTTTTCCCCACGTTTTTTAGTTCGTTTACTTTTTGAAATATCTAAAAAACTACGCTTTGCGGTTAATACTACGTCATTCTCAAATGTGATTTTCGTTTCATTACTAAAAAATGGGCTACTTACATCAAATACCTCAGATTTGTAATTAAACGTGTAAGGAAGTTGTTGCTTCCCCCCACTTTTAAAGAACTTTTTCATCTCAAGCGTGCCTACTTCTTCATTATTCAAATACATCGTATATTGAGGTCTATTCGCTACCACATGTTTACGAATTACTTTTACATTGTTCTCACTAGAAGTCATATATAGACTATATTTTGTTTGAACACCAAAGAGACTCAATAATTTATGAAATATATTAACAAAAATAGATTTATACGTTATTGTCTCGTTACCGTATATCACATTGCTTTGATTCTCAATGATATATAAAGGCATTTGTACAAAGAATTCTCCCGCTTCAAAATCTTTATTATTGAGACGTTTATTAATGAGTGGATGCTTTTTTTGTAAATGTTTTCTAAAAAGCAAAACGCCTATTATAATTATAGTAACTATTCCCCAAACTAACCATGTACTCCAAAGTGGAACCTTGAACAATGATGATTTTCCCACAAGTACTAAAAACGTGTTTATTAAGTTAAATATGAGAAGCACTATCCATATCAGTGCTTCACGAAACATCATCATTACCCATTTCTCCTTTATTTAATAAGTAATTTTATAATATATCACACAATCTATTTTTTTATTGCTTTTGTGGGATACTTTTACGTATCAGTTAATGATGCGTTTTTTTATACTTATATGTATTTTAATGGTTCTCATACTTTTTTATATGAATTTATTGTATCACTAACTAATCATCTTATTGAAAGACAGAAACGTAATTATTAGTTATTGCGGAATCTGAAATGTAAAGTTTCTGAATACGTGAAAAAAGACAAATTCTATTGAGTTGTATAAAATTTATCTCTACCTGTTAATTATATTTTGGGTTAGATTATTTATTTTTCATGTGTTCTTCTTTCACTCTCACAAATATCACGTCATGACCTATTTTTAGAATAACTATTTCTATCATTTTTACCAATTTCAATATATTTTTCTAAATCTGTAAAATTTATATTTCTATTTCTTGAATCCAATGTTCACTTAAAAATAAAGTTTAAAACTTGTTCTAAAAATTCCGTTCTAGACAATTTCTGTGTATGTTTTGAGTAATAGTAGAAGTCTGAAGAAAAACAATTGAGCATTACATCAACCTTAAAGTCAAGACTTTCAATATTCTTTTTTTAATTGCAATTTAATCAAATCAGCTAGTGAATGATAAAATGGAATATGGATTAAGGATCCAGCAGGGTTTGATGACTTTTTAATAAACGATAGAATTGTAAAGTTTGTTTCTTTTAAATTCAAAAAATAGCTTAAAATTCCAAAAACACGTTGATAAGGAGAATTATTTTTATGTTTTTCTAAATACGTATCAATTTCTTGAAACATAGCTTCAACCTACTTGTCCATAACTGATTCGCATAGACGTGCCTTGCTCTCAAAATGTCGATATAATGTCCCCCCACCTACACTAGCATGTTTAGCAATATCTGACATCTTCATTTCTGTAATATCTATATTGCTATGTGATAACTCAATTGTTGATGACATATTTATATCTTTATTTCGTCTTGCATCACTTCTAATTTTTTGGTCCTCGTGTCAAACTTAATATCCCTTTCCTTATTTAATTTTTTTCCAACGGTACTTAACAATGATTTACAGGCAATTATTAACCAATATCTATCAAAATGAATATCATACTACTTACAATAAAACTAGAGCATCCTTCACTTTTACGGTGAGGGATGCTTTATTGTTTATTTTTTATTGTTACTATTGATGTATTTATTCTTAATACAAACAAATGTGAGAATTTTATAGGTTTCATAGTAAGAGTAATAAATCGAGAATAACAAGAAAATGAGAATTAGTATGTGATGAATTGTTAAAATAAAGTGTTCACAGTGAATGATGACTTATTCGTTATTTATATTTATAATGCAAATATATGAGAAAATTTTGGGAGTGGAATTATGAAACTAAGAGCATTAGAGTATAGTGATTTACTTTTTGTTCATGAATTAAATAATGAATATTCTATTATGGCTTATTGGTTTGAAGAACCTTATGAATCCTTAACGGAACTTCAGTATTTATTTGATAAGCATCTATTAGATGAATCGGAGAGACGTTTTATTGTTGAAGATGAAAATCAAGTTGTAGGTATTGTTGAATTAGTAGAAATTAATTACATCCATCGTAATTGTGAAATACAAATAATTATTAAACCTGAGTTCAGTGGTAAAGGTTATGCAAAATTCGCATTCGAAAAAGCGATAAATTATGCATTCGATATATTAAACATGCACAAAATTTATCTATATGTTGATACAGATAACAAAAAGGCTGTGCATATATACGAGTCACAAGGATTTAAAACAGAAGGATTACTCAAAGAGCAATTCTACACTAAAGGTAAATATAAAGATGCCTATTTTATGTCATTATTGAAATCTGAATATATTTTATAGCATAAAAAACAACTCATATATTCATTTAGGTAGGTTCAAACCTAAATTACTTCTAATAAAATTGAAATGGGCTTCACTCGAATGTCCGTAAGAGGAATAAATAAAGTTAAAAGAGAATTTGGATTTGTATGAACGGCACTCAATATGAGAAAAGTAGCAGCTCAATTGATCTGAAAATAATCAAAAAATTATAAAAAAGACAATTTCTATATTATTTCAATAGAAATTGTCTTTTTTGACTTATCCAGAGACTTTATGTCTCAGACTCATCATCCCACTCTCACATGAATGCATTGAGTTGACATTTTGTATAAGCACACAATCATTATATATAAATATTTAAACGCTTTTTTATCCGTTAATTACCATGACGAAGTATCCCTTTTTATCTATACACTAATCCACCATCAGTTAAAATGAATTGACCAGTAATATAGTCAGAATCATTAGAATGATACTAAGTTTGCAACAGCGGATGGTGCTTGATATCTTCCAAGCGTAATTTCTGAAGAAAAGGCTTCAAACGCATCTCCTATTTTAAGACTATCATCAAGTTTAACTATTTATTCATCATTCATCATACGATCAAAATTCAATTAATAATATTTACTGCGCCAACTCCCAATTTAAGCATCTACATTCTTTCTAGGAATTAAACAATACGCGGCAATAAATGCGATAAACACTAAACCTGCCCCTACGATAAATGCGATTGTAGCTGCAAATTGTGCTGGGTGATTGACAGATAATGCCGTATAGATTGTAGTTACAACAGCGATACCGAATGCTGCACCGAGTGTAGAAGTCATTTTGATAATCCCTGATGCAGTACCTGCTTTTTCTGACGGAACATTAGATACAGCTGTAGATAACGCTGGTGTCGCAAAGAAACCTAATCCTAAACCTATAAAGATAAAGCCGATGCCCGCCACAATATAGTAAATCATGTTAGGCAACGAAGTGAAGGCTAAAAGTATAATACCCACTGTAATTGATATAGGACCTAGCATAAGTGGCAATTGCGGTCCTCGATTTTGCATAAAACGTTCACCTACACGTATCATTAATAAACTACACAACATATATGGAATTGTAATTAAACCTGCTTGTGCGCCTGTTAAATGTTTATCATCTTGAACATAGATATTAAATAATGCAAGTGAGCCTATATCCATATTCACCATTAAATTAGCTAATGTTGTGCCAATATAAATATTATTTGAAAATAAACTAAAATCTATGAAAGGTTCATTTTGACGTTTTTCAAATATATAGAAAGCTATTAATGTCACAATGAATATGGCAATTAATATTACAATAATAGGATTTAACCATCCAATTCTATCACCTTGCGTTATTACTATGTTAATACTTAACATCATAATGACAAAAATAATGATACCGATAATATCAAATTTTTTATTATGTGCAGATTCATCTTTAGATTCTGGTATGCCTTTAAGCAATATTAAGGCAAGAATTGAGAAAATGATTGACAACACGAAAATCCAACGCCATCCAATAAAAGTTGCTATCATTCCAGCAAATAGTGATGCTAATCCTGTTCCACCATATGAACCAAATGACCAATAACTTAGTGCCTTTTGTCTTTCTTCACCATGAAAGAATGAATTAATTAGCGCAATAGTTGCCGGAAGTAGGCATGCTGCAGATAAGCCTTGTAACACACGACCTACCAATAATAAAAGTGGCGCATGAGATATAATCAATGCAATAGACCCAAGTATACTAAGTATCAAACCTGCGTAAGTAATTTTAACTCGACCTATCTTATCAGATAAACCTCCTGCTACAACTATAAACACACCAGTTAAGAGTGATGTAAGACTGACCGCAATGTTAACAATACTCATATCTACATCATAGAAACGTTGCACATGTGGTGCGATATTCAAGAAAGACTGTGCAAATAACCAATATGTGAGAATCCCTAAAATAATCGCTACAATGAGTTGTTTTCCTTTATTAAACTGTTCACTCATCATTAAACGCCCTCCTGTTCTCCTTTATTTCATTACAGCACTTTGACCGGCAATGCGACCAAAAGTGAAAATATCTGCCAGTGCATTACCACCTAAACGGTTACCTGCATGTATACCACCAGCAACTTCACCAGCTGCATACAATCCTTTAATGATATGACCTTCTACATCAACGACTTGTGCATGTGTGTTGATTTTTAAACCACCCATAGTATGATGTATTGCAGGTTTTCGTGGTGTCGCATAGAATGGTGCTTTTTCGATTTTTAAATCAAATGCATTTTTATTAAAATCTTCATCATGTCCTTGTTCTACGAAAGTATTATATCTTTCAATCGTATTCACAAAAGTAGTTGTATCTATGTTTAATTTTTGAGCTAACTCTTCTAAGGTATTAGCCTTTATTAAAGTGCCATCTTCTAATTCTTGATTGATTTTGTCTTCAGTCGTATTCATAGCTAGCGCTTTAATATTTGCGTCTGCAATAATATAGAAGATGCCGTCTTTTTGTTCTAATGCTGCCTTAGATAATACATCTCTACTTTCAAATTCGTTAACAAAACGATGTCCTTCCTTATTAATGAAGACGAAGTTTGAAGGTGTCACGATTAATCCTGTGAATAATGCACCTGTCTTAGGATCAGAAATCGGCATCATTTGAGAGAATCCCATACCTACGATGTCAGCGCCTGCTTGCACACCTAAACGTATACCATCACCTGTAATTGCAGGAGAATTTGTTGTTTTAATATCATCTGGAATGTTATCCCAATACGTATTATATTGTTGTATCATTTTAGTATTCGCTCCAAAACCACCTGTGGCCAACACTACACCGTGACGAGTGTGAATCTTAACTTTAGCACCATTTGCTTTACGTGCTTCAATACCAACAACTTGATTACCTTCTTTAATTAATTTTTCTGCAGTAGTTTCTGTAAAAATACGACCATGATGATGTTTAACGTAGTCTCCTAGATTTTCAATGTACTCTAAACCTTGTGCTTTCATTGGTTTATGACCACGACGCCATAGTGCACCAACAGGCATATCTACAAATGAACGATCAAAATGTACCCCTTTATCTTTCAACCAGTATACTGATTCCAAAACATTATCTGTGAGTGTTTTAACTAAATCATAATCACCTGAAATTTCGACATTATTACGATCTTTACGTCTTCCACCTAGATACGTTTGAATGCGATGTAATTCAACAGAATCGAAAAGATAATCATCTTTATTGCTACTTTTTTCAAGGTAATCTTTAATTTGACGCTTTAAAGTATTGAAATCTTCAAGATAAGCCTCATCTATATCCTTTTCATCATGATTTAACAACTGGATCAATGTGTCTTTTTCACCAGCGAGTGCAGGGAATGCACTTTGCCATTCAGGCTCAGCAGCATTGACTTGACCACCTGTTCGGATGGTATTGCCACCTATAGCCGCAAATTTCTCAAGCATGATGACTTCTTTTCCTTCATCTAAAACCGTAGCAGCTGCACTTAAACCAGCACCACCTGTACCAATCACGACTACGTCAGTTGTCTCTTCAACGACCTCATCAGACCACTGAACAACTGGTTTAGGACGTGCCCGTAAAATATCTGGATCTTCGCCTGCTTGTTCAATTGCATCTGCAATGCCCTGTACGATACCTTCACTTGTTACTGTCGCACCTGATATGACATCGACATTTAACGTTTGTCCATTGATGATATCTTGAGGTAAACGTTCAAAAACTGGATTCGCTATACCTTCAGACTCTCCACTATCATCTACTTCAATGCTTACAATTTTATCTTCCGACAATTGAACTTTCATTGGTAGATTGCCATTATGACCTTTTGCATAAACATGATACGTGCCTTTGTTAAATTTCACTTTTTTATTTTGTAGTGCTTTTAATCTTTCATATTTACGATGTTCTTCTTCTTTATCTAAAATCATGAAGTCCATCACTTTCCATAGAGGAGATGGTATGTGAAGTATTTTTTGGTCATGTATATCGACAAATTGTTCAACTTCTTCGTTTTTCGAAATTTTATCCGTCCATTGAGGTTCTACTAAATAGGCTTTCCCAACACTTAAAAGATCATAACCGAGTTCAAGGGCATGTTCTGCATCTTTTCGTTGCGCAATACTACCAACACCGATTAATGGAATTTGTGCCAATTGTGCACTTTGCATTTTATGATATTTATTAATTAAAGGTTCTGTATCTTCTTGATTCACTATGGACGTACGTTGGTAACTGTTTGCTGATATATGGAAGTAATCGGGTTCATATTTTGCTAAAGTATTTAGTAAAAACATTGTATCTTCAAAACGTATGCCTGGCTCTTCAATTTCTTCAGGTGAGAATCGATATCCTATTATAAAATGAGAGGCTTCATTTTCAGCAACGACATGTTGAACTTTTGTTAGTACTTCGATTGGGAATCGCGTGCGTTTTTCACGACTGCCACCCCATGTATCTTCTCTTCGATTAGAATGCGGAGAGAAAAATTGTTGTAATAAGTATGTGTTGGCACCATGAATTTCAACACCATCAAATCCTGCTTCTATAGCACGACGTGTCGCTTCTCCGAAATCTTCTATCATCTGATTGATTTGAGCATGTGTCATTTCTCTTGGTGGTACCGCATCAGGTCTTAATGCTGCAATAGGACTCGCAGATATAGGTTGTTCACCTTCATTGAACTTAGGATTCGCCATTCTTCCAGCATGATAAAGTTGTAAAATCGCTTTTGATCCCTTAGATTGAATCGCTTCTGCTAGACGTTTAAGTCCAGGTATTTTGTCATCGTTATCAATACCTATAGCTCCTGGGAAGCCTCTCCCATGGTCTTCAACAAAACAACTTTCAACAATAATTGCTGAAGCATCACCAGCCCTAAATTGATAATAATCAATCATTTCTGATGTAACACTTCCATCAAAATATCCAGCTTGGATAGTCATGGGCGCCATTAATACTCTATTTTTTAATTCGGCACCACATTTAAATTTAAAAGTATCAAATAATTCTTTACTCATAGCAATTCCTCCTAATATATTGTGATTTTTTTCACATTTATACTTAAAAATAAAATACTCTTTATGAGTATTCTTTAAAGTTTTATAAATACCTCTGCATTTTTGAAGTCATTAAAACGTTTCCATCTCTTGTCACAATGATGCCTTCAACACCATCTATGAGGTTTATTAATTCAATATTTTGTTGTGATTGACCAAAACTACAAATTGTACTCCATACCTCGCCATCAATCCCATGATCAGATATGATTGTCACGCTAGCGATATCATTATCTACAGGATACCCTGTATTGGAATCCAAAATATGATGAAATAATTGATGTTCCTGTATGAAATAGCGTTCATAGATGCCGGAAGTAACAACTGATTGATGCTCTACATTTAATGTAACGAGTGATAATGCGTCTTTATAAAAAGGATTGCGTATACCTACATGCCATTTTTCTAGAGTTTCCGGTTGTCTACCAATTGTTAAAACATTACCACCTAAATCGATAATGGCAGAAGCTACACCATGAGATAAAAAGTATTGCTGTAATTGATCAGCAAAATAGCCTTTTACAATGGCTCCTAAATCAATCTCCATTCCTGGTTGTGTAAGAAATACTTCATGTGTCTTTGAATTTAGAACAAGATTTTCAGGATTCATACACATTAAAGCGCGTTGTATATCTTCTTCTTTAGGTTTCAATGCATCTTTGAAACCAATTTTCCATAATTTAACTAATGGCCCTATCAATATGTTCATCTTAAAATTAGAAGATAGTGTAGTTTCATAACCATAACGTATCATGTTAAACATCTCAGGATTAACCTTGACTGGTGCGATACCTGCATGTTGATTCACATTCATCAAATCTGATTTTGGATCATTAGCACTAAATTGAGATTCCCAATCATGAATTTTTAATTCAGCTTCTTGAAGTAATGTGCTCGAATGTTGATGTTCAATCGATAAACGTATCACCGTCCCCATTGCTTTAATCATTAGCGTTTCCACTTTTGATTCCCCCTCTATACGTGTATCACAACGCTAATATGTATATAAAATTTAAAAGTTATTTTAAATGAAATTATTACTTTAGTTTCTACATTCATATTAACACAATTTCAAATATTTGATTTTTACTTATTTAGATGTTCATAATTATGTCAAAAGTTAATCAAAGTATAAATTTTACTATTTTAAAAAATTTTTTATTATATATTTTTAATAAAAAAGAGTAGAACAGAAGCCATACAGAATTCTTTATTCCACTCTTCACACAGTACTATGATCTGTAACAACAATTATTGATATTCCATTAGTATATATGCTGTATACCTAAATAAAATAAGAAAGCATTTCCTTTAGATTCTTATAGTTCTTAAAAATATCTAATTCCTTTAAATCATTTATATTAGAATACTCACTGTAAAGAATACTTTCTTTTTTAGCAATTCTAATTATTTCATCTTCGCTAATAGATTGTTTATTCCATTCATCATATAATTTGAAATCATATGATCTTGGAGTATGTATATGTAATAGTGTCTTATGGTATTTACCAAAATTTATTTTATCCTGTTCTTTCATCATCTTATAGGCTTTTTTCTACTTCTATGTCTCTCATTCGACACCCTCCAAAGATATATTTTTCATAATCTATTTTTTAGTTTTATTTGTGGTACGCTTCTGCGTATCGGGAAATAATGAGGTTTTTTAATGTTAAAATAAGATAGATTTTAGATATTGCAATCGACGGTTTAACGTTTTCAGTTGATCCTAAACTCTTAATAATAGATAGAAGTAGTTTAAAATAAAATAAAGTAATATAGTAAACAACAATTTTACTTTTCTCCTCATTACGTCTGTCTTGTTTTAATCTATCATATGTTAAAAAAGAGTAAGACCCTTATTATTAAAAAGATGCTCTGGCTTATAACCCAGGGCATCTTTTTAAAATCTATAATTTTCACCAATGCTTTCGACTTAGTTTAGTAATTTAACAAATTCTTCTTTATCAATGATGTCAGCATGACTTAATTGCTTTTCTAATAATAATTTAAAGCCATTCAAATTATTTAATTTATTAATTTTACTAATCAAAGCCTTATAATTATTAATTTCAAATATATTTGAATCATCAATCCAAACACTATTATGAGCAGTTTCTTTAAAAGCGAATATCAATAATTGATAGCTGAAAGCTCTTTCTATAATATTTAAGACCTCATTACCTTTGTTTATATCTAAATATATGTCGCTTTCTTTAAGAAGGTCACTAACAGCACTATTAGATATTTTAGGGTACAATTTAATATTTTTTTTAGTATCTAACCCCATCAACTTAGACGACATTTCTGTTAAAGCAGCTACTTTAAAATTAAATTCTGGATTATGATCAACGATTTCACTCAAAAATGGTATATCATCAGAATTGGTAAGAATAAAGATATTTTTTTTAAAATGATTATCTTTTTTAAAATTATAAACGTATCCAGACTTAGTTATTTTTTCTTTATCGTTATTTTCTACTACTGATACGATTTTATGATACTCTTCTTGATTTGGAACTAGAATTTCAACATTTTTAATATGCTTTAACGCAACTTTCATATTATCTGGAATTGAATCTTTAATATTTTCTTGCCATACTATCTTGTAATTTACAATCTCCTCTTTAAAACTGTAAGTAGTTAAAAAAGGATATGAGAGAGAATTTATTAGAATGTGATTTTTAGGCACCTCAAGTTGACTTAAATAATAAGAATAAAATTCTTTTTTGTTATTAAAAAATAAGTTTTTATCATTATAGTTCAATATAATATCTTTAGTTACAAAGTTCTCTACTATTACTACATTATTTTCTTTATCAAAATAACGTTTTAAAATTTTCATTTTAAATTCATCATATAACAGTTGAGCAAAGCGAAAACCTTGTTGATTATAAAAATCTACATATTTCAACTGACCATCTTCACTTAACCATTCAACTTTATCTACAATTCGTGATTGGCCTATATTTTTTTTGTATATAATTTTACCTCTAATTTTCCCTTTATCCATAATCTTTGCCGATTTATTGTCACCTTTTATCTCCCAATATTCTGGAACAGGCACTTCATTAAAATAAAGCGGCTTAAAACGTTCTTTCTTTTCTTTCGTAAAATATCTATATGGAGAAAAGATATTAAATGGTAAGAAACCGTCATCTTCTAGTACTATATTAATATTATTAATTGATGAATTTTCAAATGATCTATATAGTAGTATTGTCTTATCATCAAATTTTTCATATATATTAATCATCTTGCACCTCATTTACTAAACTTAACCACTTTTCTTTGCAATTGTTAAGAAGAAAATCATCAGCAATTAAATATGATTCATGACTCATTTGATCAATTTTATTTGAACTTACAAAATATTCATCTATCTTTTCCGCAAATTTTGTAGCTATTTCTTTAGTTCCTTGATTTTTTATCGACTCAGGAATACGATAACCATTATACCTATCTTTAATAAAAGTTGTATTTCCATAATTAACATCAAATCCTATAATTCCTAGGCCCGATCCAATTGCTTCCATTAGGGTCAATCCAAATCCTTCGCTTGTAGATCCTGACAAATATAGCTGATACTTTATATATATTTCTTCTAAATTCTTGTGACCTCTTAATTTAATATACTCATTTGCTTCTTTCTCATTAATTAATTTTTGAAGATTATTTTTTTCTGCACCTTCACCATAAATATCAAACTTTATAGAAGGTCTTGTTTTATGCGCTTGAACAACAGACTCAATTAGCCAATCTACATGTTTTTCTTTAGCTAATCTTGAAGCAGTCATTATACTATTAGAAGCTCTTTCATGAGTATATTTTAATTCTTTAAGGCTACCAACAGGTATAGTATACACTTTTGGATTTTTATTTTTATATTGATTAAATTGATTTACTATTAATTGTTTCTGAGCATCAGTTGCAGTTATAAAAAAATCGATATAATCAACATGGTTGAACATATACTCATAATTATTATTCCATAATATATAATCCTCATTTGTATTGCTATGGTTAAAATGTTCAGCATGTATAACTACGCCTAAACGAGCTTGATTTTTATTTTCTAAAATAACCTGACCTATATTTTTTGACCTATCAATCAAAAGTATATCTTCACGAGTAAGATTTAATTGTCTTAAAAAGTAAGCAATAAATTCTAATTTTGAATACAATATTACATTTGGAAAAACAAAGATACTATTTTTACCAGATATATGTTCTTCATAAGCAATTGAACCATCTTCATTAAAATAAGTTCTCAAATATAATTTAGCTTTTTTTTCATATGGCGCATAATATTCAGTAAATACGATTGTAAAATTGTAAAATTCTTTTTTTATGAGCTTCCCTTTTGAAACATATTCAGCTCTATCCACTATATTTTCACTTTCATTTTTTAAATAGCAACGAATATAGTTATTATCATTTCCGAAAATGATTTTTTTTATTTTATTATTAACTCTTTCAATTTCAACATTAGTATCCTCTAGTCTATCTATTATATTTTGTATGGTATAAGTTGTAGGAGCAATTTTTATATCGGTAAAGTATTGATAGATCCAAATAATTTCATCATCTTCAAATCCAAGATTTTCAGTAAGAGTTTGAATATTTTCTTTTTGTATAAAATCTAAATATATAAACTTGAAGTTTTCTTTCATTAACTTAAAAATGTTTCTTCTATATAATTGAGCATATTCTACGCCACTACTTGCCCATCCAATTCCAAAATTCAAGTTATAAATTGTCATCGTTACTTGATACTCCAATCTATAATTTTATCTTATGTATAATAAGACAAGCTAATTTTACTTAGCTTGTCTTACTTTAATAAAGTCCATATTTGAACTTAAGCTATATTATTGCTCACTATTTTTCTTACGGCGTCTTCCAAAGATAGATAGACCGCCTAATGCTGCTAATCCAGCGCCAATTAATCCAGATTTGTTTGATTCTTCTTCACCTGTATCTGGTAAATGACTGTCAGAGTGAGATTCACTATCTGATTGTGACTCGCTATCTGATTGTGATTCACTGTCTGATGTTGACTCGCTATCTGATTGTGACTCGCTGTCTGAAGTTGATTCACTGTCTGAAGTTGATTCGCTATCTGATTGTGACTCGCTGTCTGATGTTGATTCACTGTCTGATGTTGATTCACTGTCTGATGTTGATTCGCTATCTGATTGTGATTCACTGTCTGATGTTGATTCGCTGTCTGAAGTTGATTCGCTATCTGATTGTGATTCACTGTCTGATGTTGATTCGCTATCTGATTGTGATTCACTGTCTGATGTTGACTCGCTATCTGATTGTGATTCACTGTCTGATGTTGATTCGCTATCTGATTGTGATTCACTGTCTGATGTTGACTCGCTATCTGATTGTGACTCGCTGTCTGAAGTTGATTCACTGTCTGAAGTTGATTCGCTATCTGATTGTGATTCGCTATCTGAAGTTGATTCACTGTCTGAAGTTGATTCGCTATCTGATTGTGACTCGCTGTCTGATGTTGATTCACTGTCTGATGTTGACTCGCTATCTGATTGTGATTCACTGTCTGATGTTGATTCGAAATATCCATTATCAATAGTGAAATCATCGTGATCTTTAATTGTTACTTTAACAGTTTCACCATCTGCATCTTTAGCATCATCATTACCTGAATCAACCACAGTTTGAGTTAATCCTGTTGGTTTTTCAAAATGAACAGTATAATCACCATTGTCTAAATTATCAAATTGATATTTACCATTTGAATCTGTTGTAGTAGTTTCGACAGTACCATCTGGATGAGTTAATGTTACTGTTACTCCTTCAATTCCTCGTTCTTCGTAATCTTGAATACCGTCTTGATTAGAGTCGTACCATACATAGTCTCCTAAACTATATTTAACTGGCGTTTTGTAGAAACCACTATCTAATGTCCAGTTATCAGCATCGTTAATAATTCCAACAGTACTTAATCCATTAGAGTCTACTTCAGTGTTCATACCTTGATATGATTTAGTAGGAGTATAACCCTCAGGAGTTTGGAAATTAATTACGTATGAACCATTTTGTAAGTCTGAGAATTGATATTTACCATTTGAATCTGTTGTAGTAGTCTCTGTAGTTCCATTTGGACGAGTTAATGTTACTGTTACTCCCTCAATTCCTTGTTCATCTGAGTCTTGGATACCATTTTTGTTAGTATCTTCCCAAACGTAATCGCCTAAGTTATATAAAGCTTCATCACCTTGAGCTATGCCGTTTGCGCCACTACGTTCAACAGTATTGTCATGAATATAATAGTCAGTAGTTCCTCGATAATTTTTATTATCCATGCGAATACGTGTTTTTAAATCTGCTGTAGAGTTTGGATCAATTTTTGAAGTTACTTTAACAATATATGGGTGATCGATATGACCAAAGTAGATTTTTGCTTGTTTGTCTCCAGTTTCATTAATTTGATAGTTACTAGTTACGTTTCTATAATTACTATCATTGACATAGAAACTTGGATTAATATTTGAAGAAGATTCGGCATCAAATATTTCTATGCTTGTATCATTTGAATTAAATATAGCACTACTATCATTAACTTGATTTTGATAACCTTGAATAGTTAACCAAGTATCATAACTATTAACAGATTGAGGGTTTACATAAATATACTGTGTATATTCATGTGAACCAGTATTGAAAATATCTGCGTTAGTAATTAATGAGGTTGCATTCGCAATAACATGTCCATCTCTATAATTATCATATTGGACACTAATAGGAATATTTACTTCATTTCCTGCTACATTGTAATTTAAATTATAATCGCCACTTTGTGTTGCTGTCTTTCTGTCAATATACTGAGGTAATTTAAATCCACCTTCAATATTTTGTTTATTATTTACATAATCAGTAAAAGTATATTTTAATTTTTTAGTATCTACATCATAGACACCATTGGCTACTACTTGTTCTCCATCTTTAATAGTAGGATAAATTTTATTATCCACAGCTGTATAATCAGCAATACCATTAAAATTAGCATAATCAGGCATATCTACAGTGAAATAATCGCCTTCATTTACTTTTCCATTAACTTTGAATGTTGATGTTACTGAAAAACCTTCTCCATCATTAGGACGGACAGTATTTTTATCAGTTTGTAATGAAGTCACATCAATTTTATTATTGACATTTGTACCACTTTCTTGTGCTGCTACATTATCAGTCGCAGCTAACATTACTGGGCTTGCAATTCTTGAAATAGCTCTAGGAGTTGCTAATTTTTCATCTTCTTCTTTTTTATTTGAAATATTTTTAACTAAAGTACTTAATAATGTATTTTCATTAGCGTTACTGAAATCAACATCTTGTAAATCGATATCTTGAATTTCGGCTTTAGCTTCCTCTTCTGATACATCGCTATTAGAAGTTATGTATTCAGTCAATAAAGCTTTTTTCGCTTCGATACTTTCATCTTCAGTAGATTCATCTTGATTATCTGTTAAAGGTTCAGTTGTATTTGCTTTTTCTTCTGTCGATGCTTGTTCAGTTGTATCTGCTTTTTCTTCTGTTGATGCTTGTTCAGTTGTATTTGCTTTTTCTTCCGTTGATGCTTGTTCAGTTGTATCTGCTTTTTCTTCTGTTGATGCTTGTTCAGTTGTATTTGCTTTTTCTTCTGTTGATGCTTGTTCAGTTGTATCTTTAGTTACATCAACTTGTTCAGGAATATCAGATTCATTTGAATTTGCAGAAGATTGTTCAATAGTTTGAACATTACCTTTTACTTTACTTGCATCTGAACTATCATCTTGCTTTTGAGTTGTGTTATTCTCAGCGGCTTCTGCTTGATCATTTGCAACACCGAAAATTAAAGTAGCTCCTACTAAAATCGAAGCTGTCCCTACAGTGAAACGTCTAATTGAGTACTTATTAAGCTTGTTTGGAAGAAAATCGAGCTTCTTCTTCGAATTTTTATTCATACAATTAACCACTCCTAAAAATTAAGTTAGATACGAGTATCTATTTTGAAATTACCATACCCGCTATTATATATCAATTTAGAAAAAGATTTTTTTTGTTAAAATTTTGTAAAATTGATTAGATTCTAATAAATAACCTTTGAATTAAATACCGTATAAATTGATTTAGGGAGCGAGACTACAAATTCAAAATAAATGTTGCCCCACTCCCACGTTTTTAAAATATCAACTTAATAATTGCAAAGACGATTAAAACACTTACAATCACTTTTTGAATATAATCAGGTATTTTTTGCCCTATTTTCATACCTAGAGGAGTAAATAGTATACTACCTAAAATTAACGGTATTGCACTATTGATAGGAATATAACCCTGCAATAATTTAATAATAAATGCTCCAATAGAAGAAATGAATGCAATTACAATACTATTTGTAACAACCATATTCATTGGTAATTTAAATATAACAAGTAGTACTGAAATAATAATAAATGCTCCACCAGCTCCTACAATACCGGATACCAAACCGAGGATACTACCTATTGTAATTAAAAGTACGCGATTAAACTTAATATGACTAGTAGATGGTGTGATTTTAATAAACATTAGAATAAGAGCTAACACAGCAATGATTATATAAATTACATTAACAAAATGACTATTAAATACAGTTGCTAATAATGCACCTAGAATACTACCTATTACTATTCTGCGTATCAGCCAATGATGAGGTTTTCAATTAAGATATTATTTTATTATATATCAAGCGTATAAAGTAACTTCTGCTTGAACCGGAACATAACTGAATTTATACCTTTGGACTTTAATTTCAATTTCATCTTTAAATTGATTTCCTTCTAAATCTTCCCCTAGTATTGTTACAAATAATTTTGGTGGAATTTTTATATATCCAAAAATATAAAAATTAACTGTATAACTGAACTCTTTAGGTATACTTACTAAAAGATTATTATCCTTTGAAACTCCTTTTATTTTTGCTTGAGTTATATGTGTATTAAAGTCAAATTTTTTATGTGAAAATCCATATGTATCATTGTTTGAAGCAATATAACAAAAATTATCATCATACGTTAACTCTCTTGTATAATCTTCAAAAGCTAATCTTTCATTATGATTTTTAAATTCTTCTGCGTCGTCAATGTATGAGAAGGTTTGTGCAACAGGTACCGGTTCAGATATCCCTGTAGATTCAATCACAATATAATCAATATTTCCTTTTTCTACTAGACGCTCAACTTCTTGCAATAAATCGTCTCTTAACGTACAGCAAATACAACCATTAGATAATTCGACTAATTTTTCATCTGTTCGAGATAACCCGCCCCCATCAGCAACTAAGTCTTTATCAATATTTACCTCACTCATATCATTCACAATAACCGCAATTCGACGGCCTTCACGATTATTTAAAATGTGGTTAAGTAATGTTGTCTTACCTGATCCAAGATAACCACTCAATACCGTTACAGGTATCTTGCCCATAAAATCATACCTTTCTTTTTATAAATCGTAATTATTACGTTTTATATTTTATATTTAAATTTTTAATTGTCAATCAAACTAATGATAATCAAATGTAGCTATATCAATGATTAACGCTCACTCTAGAACTTATTTACCGAAAGGAATTGATACTATTTCCACACTTTTATTGACTACCTCGACTTGACACGCTCTATTTTCGGAAGCTATTATAAAATAAATTAGGTTAACCTAAACTTTTATTTAGGAGGTGGTTTGTTGATAGAAATTAACAACATGAATTTGTATTTAAATCATAAACGTGTACTGAAAGATATTTCTTTAAAGATTCCAATATCAGGGGAAATTATTGGCATCATGGGGCCCAACGGTGCGGGTAAGTCTTCATTGCTAAAAAGCTTGATCGGAACGTTTAACGCTAGTGGCGAGATGTATTTATATGGCAAATCCATACATAAACAATTGCAATACATTACATACATTCCTCAAAAAGCGCAATTAGATTTAGACTTCCCAATCAATGTTGAGAAAGTCATTTTATCTGGCTGCTATCAAACTATTGGTTGGTTCAAACGTGTCGATCATGCGTCTAAAACAAAATTCCAAAAACTATTAAGAGACTTAGATTTAGAAGCGTTGCAATACAAACAAATTTCCGAGCTCAGTGGCGGTCAATTGCAACGTGTACTTGTAGCAAGAGCATTAATGTCTGATAGTACAGTTTATTTATTAGACGAACCGTTTGTAGGCATCGATTTTAATAGTGAGCAACTTATTATGGAGAAACTTCGCCAATTAAAAGCGCAAGGTAAGCTTATTCTTATTGTGCACCATGATTTATCTAAAGCAGAAGACTATTTCGACCGTATTCTTTTGCTGAATCGTACAATTAGATTCTTCGGTCCTAGTCATCAAGCAATGCAACCCCAATATCTCAATCACACATTTTTATTTAATGTGACTTCTACTTTTAATGAAGGGAGTGACATAGCAAATGACTGATTTCATTCAACATTTATTTGATTATCAGTTCTTAAATCGCGCTTTAATTACATCTATTATAGTGGGCGTAGTTTGTGGGACTGTCGGAAGTTTAATCATCCTTCGTGGATTATCGTTGGTGGGAGATGCGATGAGTCATGCCGTTTTACCTGGTGTGGCGTTGTCATTCTTATTCAATATTCCGATGTTCATCGGCGCATTAGTCACTGGCATGATTGCAAGTTTATTAATTGGATACATTTCTAACAATAGTAAAACAAAGCCAGATGCAGCGATTGGCATCAGTTTCACTGCATTTCTCGCAACGGGTGTCATCATTATCAGTCTGATAAACAGCACGACAGATTTACATCATATTTTATTTGGTAACTTGCTCGCGATTACCCGACAAACATTTTGGACAACCCTTATTATTGGTGCCATCGTGATGTTACTGATTGTCATATTGTATCGACCATTAATGATTTCAACGTTTGATCCAACATTCAGTCGCGTAAGTGGGTTGAATACTACAGTCATTCATTATTTTGTAATGCTCTTACTCGCCTTAGTCACCGTTGCTAGTATTCAAACTGTTGGCATTATCCTAGTCGTCGCATTACTTGTTACACCGGCATCGACCGCCTTTTTAATCACAAAGAATCTTTATTCAATGATGATTGTAGCAAGTTTGATTGGCGTAGTAAGTTCGATTGTCGGATTGTACTTTAGCTTTATTTACAATCTTCCAAGTGGGGCAACGATTGTCATTGCAACATTTAGTATATATATCTTGACCCTTCTCTTTTCAAAATTAAAAACAAAGTATAGAGGTGTACACACAACATGAAAAAATTTATTCCATTACTTATTGCATTGATTCTAGTTCTAGCAGCATGTAGTTCAAATTCTGGTGAACAACATTCTAAAAATCATAACAAATTGAAGGTTGTCACAACCAATTCCATTATTTATGACATGGTCAAACAAATCGGTGGTGACAAGGTAGACGTTCATAGTATCGTACCTGTAGGACAAGACCCGCATGAATACGAAGTGAAACCGAAAGATATTAAACAACTTACTGATGCAGACGTCATCTTCTACAATGGTTTCAATTTAGAATCTGGTAACGGTTGGTTTGAAAAAGCTTTAGAACAAGCAGGCAAATCTACAGATGATAAGTCAGTATTCGCGGTGTCTAAAGGCGTTAAGCCTATCTATTTAAATGGTGAAACAGGTAATAAGGACAAGATTGATCCACATGCATGGTTAAGTTTGGATAATGGTATTCAATACGTTAAGAATATTCAAGAACAACTTGTGAAAGCAGATGCCTCACATAAAGCAGACTATCACAAACAAGGTGATGCTTATCTTGCTGAACTTGATAAGTTAAACAAATACAGTAAAGATAAATTCAATGATATTCCAAAACAAGAACGCGCTATGATTACAAGTGAAGGTGCCTTCAAATACTTCTCAAAAGCCTTTGATATCAAGCCAGGCTATATTTGGGAAATCAATACTGAGAAACAAGGTACACCGTCACAAATGAAACAAGCGATCAAGTTTGTTAAAGACAATCACATCAAACATTTATTAGTTGAAACAAGTGTAGACAAAAAATCTATGAGTAGCTTATCTGAAGAAACTGGTAAGCGCATTTACGGAGAAGTCTTTACAGATTCAATCGGAGAAAAAGGATCTAAAGGTGATTCATATTATAAAATGATGAAACACAATATCGAAACAATCCATGGAAGCATGGAATAGACTTAATTAAAACAACGCAATTAAGAAATTAAATTAATATACTATTATCATCTTTCTATTAAAATAGCTAGTAAATGAATTTTTAGGAATTCATTTACTAGCTTATTATTTTTTATATCCTTAGTTAAAATCTAAATCCTAAGGCAGCGGTCTAAAGAAATTCTTAGATGAACATTTACTCATTCTGTTGTGATGTTTGCTACGGGTAAGCTGGGTCGAGCCACCATCTCAAAACTTATCCTACTTCCTCAGGCGTCATACAACATCATTCGTAGTCCATCCTTAGAACTACTAGAGCCTAGGACATAAATAATTTATTATCGTATTATTTGATTATCTCAATAAAATCTTTATTTACTGTTAAGAATAGCCCTTCTTGTGTTACTAATTTTGATGTTGGGTTCTCAGTATAAATAATGTCTTTAATAGTCAGTATATCATTTTTTTAAGTTTGCCTTCTACATTATCTTTGAAATTACGTGAGTCATATAGTTTACAAGCTTCTATACTTTTCACAATTTCAGGCGCCTTAGTAATATACTGTTCTAAACCTGCTGTGTTAATCAAGGTAATAAAGTCTTTATTCGCTATTATAACACTATCATCTTTTAATATCAGGCGATGTGTACCATTTGATGTATATCGCTCAGCAACTTCTAACAAATCTTTTTTCTTCTTCGACATCATTACCACTTACCACTCATTTAAAAAAAGAATAGTCATTATACTTTAAAGTATCAGAGATATTTTCTTCTGTCAAAAGAAATTTTTTAGTTTATTAAAAAAAGACCTCATGATGCTTGTCATGAGATCTATCCACGAAGGTCTGTCACCTTGTATTTTAAATCATATTATTCATTTTTAAGGGCTTTTTCAATTGCTTTAACGTTCTCTTTCATAAATGATTGATACGTATTTTTGTCGTCATCTTGTTGTTTCGTATGTGAGCCCATATTGTAGAATTTGATTGTTTCTGCATTTGTTTCTTTTCTCACTGTCTCTGCAACTTTGTTCGATACATTTTCTTCAGCTAAGATATATTTTACTTTATCTTCTTTAATTTGTTTAACAATGTTTGTTAAATCTTTTTGGCTAGGTTCTTCAGCATTCATATTTTGAATACCTTCTTGTTTGAAATTGTATCTATCTACTAAGTAACCGATAGAATCATGTGAGATATAAACTGTTTTACTTTCATTACCTTTAACTGCTTGTTTCATATCTTTATCGATGCCTTTTAAGTCTTTAACTAATTTTTTATAGTTATCTTCATAGTAATCTTTATGTTCACTATCTTTCTTAACTAATTCATCTTTAATTTCTTTAGCAAATTTTTGGCTAATGACAGGATCTAACCAAATATGTGGGTCATATTTACCATGATGATGATGTTCATGGTCTTCGCCATGATCATGTTCTTCACCATGTTCATGCTCATGTTCGTGTTCTTCACCTTTTAATAAGTCACTATTTTTGTCTAATGATGCTTCTAAAGATAATGTTTTATCTTTGTCGTTAATTGCTTTGGCAATCTTCTTAGCTACAGGGTCTAAATTGTCACCTGTGTATACGAATAAATCTGATTTGCCGATATCAACCATTTGTTTTTGACTTGGGTCATATGTATGTGGGTCTACTCCGTTTGGATAAACTGATTCAACATCAACATATTTACCACCGATTTGTTGTGCAAATGATTTTAATGGATAAACTGTCGTCTTAACTTCTAATTTACCTTTATGATCAGATGACTTTTCACTATCGCCTTTGCCACATGCTGCAAGTGATAACGTTAAAACAGTCACGAATAATAAAATAATACTCTTCTTAAACATGTACACATCTCCTAAATCAAAATTGTTACGTTTTATTATTTACATTAAATGGTGTAATTGTCAATGCTAATTTTTAAAATCGCAAAACTCTGACAACAGTAATAGGTTTAATTTATCTTTATCTATTCATTTTATTTTGAAAATGATTATATGTTTGATATATTTTTTAAATAGTAGTAATTACGCTTTGAAAACTTACCTTTATTTCTTTTATCATAATAGTTATTTAAAATCGTGAATAAAATCGCACATCTCATTCATAGTTAGGAGACTATTATTGTTGGGGGTTTCTTAGGTAGCGGCAAGACAACGACATTAAATCATCTGATTACAGAGGTCTTGGATCATAACCTAAAAACCGAATTCATTATATATGAATTCGGAAAAATGGGCATCGATAGTCAACTCATTCATCCGGCTATCCCTATAAGTGAAATTGTTGAAGGCTGCATTTGTTGCGCTATAAAGTCTGACGTATTTCAACAACTACACGAATTATATTTAGCGCATCAACCAGATCTAGTATTCGTTGAATGTGCATAGGTGTGACAGAACCACTGGTTGTTGTCGATATCTTTTTAACACCCGCCTTAGCACCAATCACTACAATAAGAAGCAAGCTTGGTATTATTAATGCGAAACTATATGTGCAATTGGAAACATACTCCAGAGATATTCAAACGTTATTCTATGAACAATTAAATCACTGTATTCTCTACGAAGTGTTTTTTAGCACTTCATTTTATTTTTCCTCAAGTATTTTTTCTAACTATTTCTCCATATACTTATACATTTTCTTATTTAAATTCTATGGCATACCAATTTTATGTGAAAATTAGTATAGATGTTAACTAAAATAATAAAAAATAAAAGCGGAGATATAGGTAGTCCTAAACCTGTATATTCAGATGATGATATCGACTCTAGTGAAGAAGATTAATAATACCAATTGTAATATTAACGAAGTGCCCTCAAGCACTTCGTTTTTTCTTTCTGTAGTATTTCTAACTATGCTTAAGAATTCTCTTTATCAATTTCAATAACACTTATCTAATGAGATAGCGAATTGACATCATCTATCTACTACTACACGAAGCTTATATTGAAATTGCTAAAGAACATCCCACAATGATTTTTTACCGGGAAATGAATGGGATTTGCTTACTCGAAGAAGCAGAAGGATTGTGCAAGCACAATCCTAAAATCCCGTTATTCTTTATAAATAAATAATATATAAGGAAGTAGAAACCCAACCCTATCATCAATACTTATAAATAATGAGTTGATTGTTCGTCAAAATGAGTGGGATTCCGGAATTTCCTTGTTACACCAACGTTTATCACGGGTTTTTGATCGGAATTTTCTCTTATCCCCACCGGGATTCGTAATAAATGACAAATCAAATATATATTATCTCAATGATGTACATCAACTACATCACTATCACACTATCTAGGAGGCAATGATATGGAAACAATCACTCAAGAACTCAAACAATATATAACTCGTCTATTCCAACTATCTAACAACGAAACATGGGAATGTGAAGCGTTAGAAGAAGCAGCAGAAAATATACTTCCTACTCGCTTTGTAAACCATACTTCACTTGCGCATCTCACACTTGAAACTTATACCTACTACAATGATGAGCTACATGAGCTAAGTATCTATCCATTTCTTATGTACGCCAATGACCAACTCATCAGCATTGGTTATTTGGATCATTTTGATATGGACTTTCTGTACCTTACAGATACTAAAAATACGATTATCGATGAACGCCATTTACTAAGAGAAGGAGGGAATGACCATGAATAATTGGATCAAAGTCGCACAAATATCTGTTACAGTCATTAACGAAGTGATTGACATCATGAAAGAAAAGCAAAATGGAGGAAAATAGTATGCAAATCAATCGATATATCACAAGAGGCATTAGTGAACACTTATCTCTAGACCTTCAAATCTTACTTTGGAACATGGTAAAAGAACGGGACAATCAACCTCAGACAGATTACCTACACATTTTTAAACTGCAAGAAGATGAGAATATACTCTCAATCACACATGAACAAGAACAACCTGCATACAAATTGGAATATCACTATACAAACTATGTAAAAAATCAAAATGCATTACCTAAGAAAGTCTACGTCATCCGAGAAGATGATGTAGACGTTTTTTATTATGTGATGCTTTTACCAGAAGAATACTAAAGGAAGTGATGATATATGAATACAATTAAAAGTACAATACACACAGAAGCTATATTCAGTAGTGATAAAAAACACCGCTACTTACTCAAGAAAACATGGGATGAAAAGAAACCCGCTTGTACAGTGATAACGATGTATCCTCATTTAGATGGTGTATTATCACTCGATCTCACAACTGTTCTTATCCTCAACCAATTAGCTAATTCTAAACAATATGGCGCTGTATATCTTGTAAATCTATTCTCTAATATTAAAAGTCCAGAAAATCTCAAACACATCAAAAATCCATATGATGAGCACACTGATATTCACTTGATGAAAGCGATAAGTGAAAGTGACACAGTGATTCTAGCTTATGGAGCCTATGCGAAGCGACCAGTTGTTATCGAACGTGTTGAACAAGTGATGGAAATGTTAAAACCTCATAAAAAGAAAGTAAAAAAGCTCATAAACCCAGAAACAAATGAAATCATGCATCCACTTAACCCTAAAGCACGTCAAAAATGGACATTAAAATAAAAGGAGGATTATCTATGAACCATGAAACTATACAGTCAGACTGGCGAACAGTTGGTAACCTCTTAGCAAAGCATAATTATGTATCAATAGTAAAAGGGCTAGTATATCATTTCACAGCAATTGAAGATGAAGAAATATTGGATAAAATCTATGCTGATTTTATGAATGATGACTCTATAACAACTATTTTAAATAGTAATTTTCATGTTATAATTAATCAATATTTATCAAAATGAATATCATACTACTTACAATAAAAATAAAGCATCCTTCACTTTTACGGTGAAGGATGCTTTATTATTTATTTTTTTATTGTTACTATTGATATATTTATTCTTAATACAATCAAATGTGAGAATTTTATAGGTTTCATAGTAAGAGTAATAAATCGAGAATAACAAGAAAATGAGAATTAATATGTGATGAATTGTTAAAATAAAGTGTTCACAGTGAATGATGACTTATTCGTTATTTATATTTATAATGCACATATATGAGAAAATCTTGGGAGTGGAATTATGAAACTAAGAGCATTAGAGTATAGTGATTTACTTTTTGTTCATGAATTAAATAATGAATATTCTATTATGGCTTATTGGTTTGAAGAACCTTATGAATCCTTAACGGAACTTCAGTATTTATTTGATAAGCATTTATTAGATGAATCGGAAAGACGTTTTATCGTTGAAGATGAAAATCAAATCGTAGGTATTGTTGAATTAGTAGAAATTAATTACATCCATCGTAATTGTGAAATACAAATAATTATTAAACCTGAGTTCAGTGGTAAAGGTTATGCAAAATTCGCATTCGAAAAAGCGATAGTTTATGTATTCGATATATTAAACATGCACAAAATTTATCTATATGTTGATACAGATAACAAAAAAGCAATTCATATATACGAGTCACAAGGATTTAAAACAGAAGGATTACTCAAAGAGCAATTCTACACTAAAGGTAAATATAAAGATGCCTATTTTATGTCATTATTGAAATCTGAATATATTTTGTAGCATAAAAAATAACTCATATATTCACTTAGGTGGGTTCAAACCTAAATTACTAGAACGGGTTTCATTCGAATATCCGTTAGAGGAATAAATAAAATTAAAAGAAAATTTGGATTTGTATTAGTGGCACTCAATATACGAAAAGTAGCGACTTAACTAGCTGAAAATAATCAAAAAATTTATAAAAAAGGCAATTTCTATATTAATTCAATAGAAATTGCCTTTGTACATGTTCAAACACTTTATAACCTTTATTTATTGCAAATATTATTTATCTTTATTTTTAGAGTAAATTAATACTTAAATGGATCTTCTACATCTTCTTTTTTTAATTTATTCTCTGGATTAGAATTTGAACCTTTTTTTTCAAAGGGATCATTACTTATCACATTTTTTCCTTTACTTTCTTTCTTTCCATCTTGATATTTATTTCTATTATTGATACCATATTTATTATTTTTAGGTTTTCTAGTTAATAACATAATACCCGCAATCAACCATAAAATAGCACTAATAAAATTTGGAATTAAAACTAAGACGCCTATAACAATTAATAATATACCTGCTAGTTTATTATCATTAATTATTCTAGTAACTACTATTATTGCTATTATCAAAAATATAATAGTAAGTATATATGTTATTATTATTATCGTATTATCTGTTTTAGAGCCATTTGGTGCAGTATACATTCCTATAATACCAATGGTCACTAATAAAAGTCCTATGATATGTATAGCTATTCCTGTCCATATCAAACTTTTTTCAATTGTTCTCTTCAATTAAATTTCCTCCTCTAATTTTTTTAATTTATTTATTATTTTTTGAATCTCTTGCTTTTTATTTTCGTACCAATCTATAGACCAAATATTTTCAATATTCCAGCCTAAGCTTTTAAGCATACTAGGTTGTATAATGTTTCTATCAATTGAAGTTTTTGAATTATAATAATTTTCACCATCTATCAATATTCCAAGTATAAATTGATTATTATTTTTGGGGTTTAAAATTCCTATATCTATTTTAAATTCAGAATTTCCTATATTAATTTGACTACTGTAACCTTTTTCTTCTAATTCATTTTGCAAAGTAGTGATAATACTATTTGATTCTCTAACTATATTTCTATTAACAGGTGGGAGTATTCTATAATTCCGTGCATATTCTAAAAAGCCTTTTAAACTTTTTACCCCTTCTGCTTTCGTTCGATTTAAATCTATATCTTCTGGTTCGAATGAAGAAATAACTAACATTTCCTTTCGTGCTCGCGTTACAGCTACATTTAACCTTCTCCATCCACCTTCATTATTAAGTGGTCCAAAATTCATAGTCATTTTTCCTTCTTCATCAGGACCAAAAGTAGTTGAAAATATTATAATATCTCTTTCATCACCTTGAACATTTTCAAGATTTTTAACAAATATACTTTCTTTACTATTAATATTTTTTTCATCTAAATCTGTATTTTCTATTAATTTTTCTTCTAATAAATTTTCAATTAAATTTTGTTGTTGACTATTAAAAGTAACAACTCCTATACTATCCTTACTTTCACTTTTTAAGTGATTAATAAGTAAATTAACAATATAGTTTGCTTCTTCTTCATTTATTCTTCCATTACCTCTTCTATATATACCATTAATATTTTTAAAACTGACTTGTGAGTCTAATTTAGTCGACGAAGGGTAGGTTAATAGATTACTGTTGTAATACGTTCTATTACTAAAATGAATTAAACTTTCATGATTTGATCTATAATGCCACTTCAGATACTTTTCAGGAAAGTTAGCAGCCAAACAGTCATCTAATAAACTTTCTAAATCTTCCAGTTCAATATTATTTTCATCGATATTGTTAGAACCAAAGAAATTAGTTGGAGGCATTTGTTTAGGATCGCCTACAACAATACAATTTTTAGCTCTGGATATAGCACCTACAGATATATCCGTTGGTATTTGAGAAGCTTCATCAAAAATAATTAAATCAAATTTCGGAAAGTTAGGGTCAATATATTGTGCTGTTGATAAAGGACTCATTAACATTACAGGAAATATATCTTGAATAACATTAGCTGTCTGATTGAATATAGTTCTAATTGACTGACCTCTTCCCTTACTGCGTATAGCTTTTTGTAAGGATAAAAAATCATTTTCATATATCTCTTTTGCTCTTTTTGTTTCCAAGTTCAAACTCATCTGATTTTTTGTATCTATAATACTTAAATCATTGAATTCTTTAACTTTTTCTTGTAATAGTTTGACTTTTTCTTTCAAATCAAATCCATTAAATGAATCTAAAGTTTCATTTGTTGAAAAATAATAACTAATAAATTGCTCTACTAAAGTTTTCATTAACTGTTTTTCTATGCTAAATTCACTTTGTAATTTAATAAAATTATCTTTTATATTAGTTTGTAAAATTTTTTCTAGTTTTATAAAGTTTTCATTTAATACTGCCCATGTTTTTAAATCATTTATACCTTTTTTCCAATAATTAGCTATATTGTTTAAGTCTTCTATAGATAGAGTAAGTAAATATAGTTCATCAATATTATAATCATTTTTCAATGAATCAATGTTTTTTTCAAACGAATCTATTCTTTCTTTTAAGTCTTTAAATTTATCATAATCACTAATTTTTAATTTTAATATTTCGTTTATTTGATTTTGTTTAGATTTTTCAAGCTCTGTTATATTATTTTTTTCTATAAAATCAACTAGATATCTAAGATTATCTAAGTCAGTTAATCTACCTTTCCACGCTTCTCCAAATGATTCTAAGAAATTTTCATTCCTTTTTTGAAGTGTTTTACGCATTTCTTGAAATTCTTGAATTTCTTTTAAATCATTAATAAATTCTTCTTCATCCAAAGTTCTATATTCACGTAATTCATTATTTAAAAGATCTATTAAATTTTTTATTTTTTTATTCTTAAAAAAACTTTTTGAATCTTTAATTTCTCTATAATCAGTTAATAAATCACTAACTTTTATATTTAAGGTTTCAGCTGAATATTTATTATTAATTTTATCTTTCAACTCAATATATTTAGTAAGAACACTAGACGCAAACTCAAAAACTGTCTTTAACGAAATACTTTTAGGTTCTATTATCATTTTATTTAGTGTCATTGAACCTTTATATTTTTCTATCATGTTTATTATTTTCTTATAAGAGACTAATGTCTCCATATTTGTACTATTTAAATTACTTTCATTAAACAATTCTGATAGTTGATCAACTATTTTATTGCTAGATTCTACAAAGTCATTAATTAAATATTCAAAATTATCACGTTTCGAAACACTATATTTATTTATTTTAAAAGGTATTAGGGGATGATTATCTAAGCTGAAACTTAATTTATCTATACTATTGTCTATTAAAATTAATAAATCTTTAATAGTACCTATATCATTAGCAGTAAGTTTTGTCACTATGTCTTTTTTTATGGTAATTATACTTTTTACTTCCTCAAATTGTTCATATCTTTGTATTAAATCATAAACACTAAATCCACTTTTATGTTTTTGATGTAAAGCTTCTACATATTTACTAAGATTATTTTTTAATTCAAATAATTTTTTTGATTTACTTTTGATATCTGCCGAATCATTTTTCATGTTTTTCGAAAGCGTCTTTTCAATTTTATCTAAAAATTGTCTTTTTTTCGTAGTATTCGAATGTAATTCTAATACAAAATCTTCGAATTCTAATTGTGTTAATCTATCTTTTACAACTTCAAGAGCGGCTTTTTTCTCAGCTACAAATAAAACCTTTTTTCCTCTATTAACATTATGTATTATCATATTAGTAATTGTTTGAGATTTCCCTGTCCCTGGAGGTCCATGTAATACAAAGCTACTTTCTTCACTTGCCTTTATTGCCTCTAATTGAGACGAATCAACTAAACTACCAACTTTTAAGTTCTTCGGTTCCACTTCTTTCTCAATCTTTTGAGCATCTATATTTTCAATATTTCTATTTGATTTATAATTTCCAGTTATTAAAGCTTCTACATTAGAATTTGAAACAATTTCATTTTTTCTTGATTTCAAATCGTTCCACATTACAAATTTTTTAAATGAAAAATTACTTACTACAGCTATTTCTTCAACATCCCACCCTTTTTTATCCATGATGGCGTGTCTTATTGTAGCTATAAGTCTCTTTATATCAATACCTTTATCATCTCTTGGTAAATCTACTAAATGCCTTAAATCAATATTAAATTTCTGTTTTAAATATTCTACTAGTGTTACGTTTAATTGTGGTTCGTCTTCACTTAATTCTAATTGAATGTTACTGGTTGCAGTTTTTCTTTCTATAGAGAGAGGTAATAGTAAAATTGGAGCCATATAATTCATATCAATATTTTTTTGGTCATTCCACGTTAAAAATCCTATTGCTAAAAATAATGAGTTTGCTCCGTTTTCTTCTAATGCTAATTTTGCTTTTCTATATAAGTCCTTTAATTGTTTATTTAACATATAATTAGTTAAAAAACTTCGAATTCTACCTTCATTGAAATCAGCATCAATTAAATTTTTATATTGGCTTTCTATTGAATTAGCTTTAAAAAATGACCCACTTGTATTAGTAGTAGATAAATTCTCTGGTTTAGCAATAATAGTGAATTTGTTTGATGTTGATAATTCATCCTCTAAGGTAGCAATGTCATAAACCATTAGTTGTAATGCACTTTTATTCATTCTAAAATTAATTAAAGAGTTTCTTAAAGTAAGATCTAATAAGTTTCTACTCCAAATATCTGTCTTTTCTCTAGGATTTATCTTATAATTAATCTCTTCTATTTTCTCAATTTTTGTAGATGGAGCATTGGTTATATAATCTTTTTCTTTATAATTCATTTTGAAATTATAATTATCTTTTGATGTAGTAACAACTGGACTAATACCTATATGTCTACATGAGGTGATATCAATGATATATTCAAAATTATAAGGATTGTCTAGATTTTGACAAGCTATTTTAACAGCTTCCTCAAATGAATAATCTTTACCATTAACTAATGCTGTCGTCTCGACCACTTCTATCTCTTTAGTTCCTACTGAAATTCTTTTAGAAATATCTGTGTAATCATTTGAATATGAACCTATCAAATTTTGATTTTTTAACCAAAAACCAATAAAAGCATGTCCTTTAATAAAAATCACTATAGGATTAATATTCACTGCTTCTAAACAACTTGCAAAAAGGAAACTTAAATCTAAACACGTCCCATTTTTAAATTTTATTATTTCTTGTGGGTATCTTATTTTTTGACCAAATTTTTCAAAACTTGCTGGTGGATATTTATAAGCAATATTTTCTTTTTGTAATGTTGCATATATAGCTGCTACCTGTAACCTTACGTCTTCTAAGTTATTAGATTGGTAACTATAAAAATTAGAATCTCCTTTCCATTCTTCTAGTTTTTTCCCTGCCTCAGAGACAATTCTTTTTACTTCTACATCGTTTGGAACGATATATGAAGCTGTTAATTGAGGATAAATATTAGTTCCTAACCAATGTTCGAAAGGTAATATACTAATTTTTAAATTCTTGGTAAAAAAAGTGTTACCATTCTCATCTATTAACTCTATGAAAAAATATGTTTTTATTCTTTCGTTAATTTTTCTAAAAAAATCATAATTATAATTTACATCAACTGATTCTGAAACATATGCATGCTGATTATTAATAACTGGAATTAACTGTTCATAATTATAAATAAATTCTGTATTTGAATAAACTTTCAACTTAACATTGCTAATTTCATCCTCTTCTGAGTTATTAAAAATCGCAATTTTTTTATTAATGAAAAGTCGTTTTGTGTTAGTGAATAATTCAACATATCTACATAATCTATATCAAGTTTCAAATTATAGTCTTCAATGAAAACTGATTCCACGAAATTCTTCCTCCATAAATTGAAATTTTAAGCTATACTTCTATTAAACTATTGTATTAAACATTTTAATAAATTACTATAATATTTCAAACTTTAATAGATTAATATATTAACTCAAAAATTTTTACTTTTACCTCTATTTCTAAATTCATTGATTTCTCAACTATTAAAAAGAAACCGTACTTTCTCTCCCTTTTATATACTTATATTCCACTACATTTTCTATTTTTTTATTCTATAATTAGAACATTCGTATCAATAAAAAGATTAATTAAGATAAATTACATAAAATGATAAACAAGATATTAATAGTTCTTTGAATTATCAGCTTTATATATAATTAAAATGTCAGATTCAATAATCTATAACCGAATTTGACATTTCTTAATATGAAATAAAGTTTTATTAAAAGAAGTTCTTCAATGCGTCTTTATAATATTGAGGTTAACGCTAAATTATTTTATTTAATATTATCTATACCTTTAAGTTATTCATTTTTTTCCTTTTTCTTCGAGATGGATTTCGATTCTAAAAAATCACACCACTTATGATATGTTTCACAACAATATAACAGCAATTCTCATAAACCTCATACGTTCCGATACGTTCAAAATCCCTTTATGAAGCGGCTGAAAAAACCGCATCATTTATGATATGCTTCGCCTCGCATTATTTTAAATGCTCGATATACTTGTTCAATTAAGACGACGCGCATCATTTGATGTGGAAATGTCATTTTACTGAAAGAAAGTGCATAGTTGCTGCGTTTTAAGACATCCTCATGCAATCCGTTAGATCCTCCAATGACAAAGACAAAGTCGCTTTGTCCCTGAGTCATGCGTTGTTGAAGTTCTTGTGCTAATCCTTCTGATGACAACATTTTCCCTTGTATTTCTAAAGTGATGACAGTCGCTTGTGGTTTAATTTTGGCTAGAAGGCGTTGTCCTTCTTTTTCTTTTACTTGTTCAATTTCTTTTTCGCTCATATTTTCTGGAGCTTTTTCATCGGGTACTTCAATAATTTCAATTTTGGAATAAGCACCTAATCTTTTTTCATATTCTGCAATAGCCTGTTTCCAATATTTTTCTTTTAATTTACCCACAGCTAAGATAGTTATCTTCATATAAACCTCCATAGATATTAATAGTTATCCCACTTATCCACAAGTTATTCACTTGTTAACAGAATTCCCTCTAATTATAACAGTAATGTATATAAATTCTGTGGAAAAATTAAGAAATAGTACTAAAATATGTTATTAACACCTTTATTTTGTGGATAACTCTGTGAATAATGTGAGTATTTCTGTGTGTATTATACACAATAGTGGGTAACTTAAATCATTTTTGGGGATAACTCAAAGTAAGTCTTAAATATTTATTCACATATTTTAACTAAATCTTACTTTTATAGGGTTACTTATGAATATTAATGTATAGTTCAAATTATTAGATAATTACATCAAAATATAAAAAAAGACCTACTTACAATTATTAAAATTGTAAGTAGGCCGTCTGTCTAAAATTTTATAATGTATAAATAGGTGTAGCTTGTGCTTTATCTGTATCGCACAATAATACTTCTTTTTCTGTATCAATATCGTGTTCGTTTAACACTTGTCCCACACTCATACGGGCTAACTCTTTCATATTATTATCTTGAGATAAGTGTGAAAGATAAATACGTTTTGTGTTACCTGTAATAACATCTGTCATCGCAAGTCCTGCATCCTCATTTGATACATGTCCCATATCGCTTAAAATACGTTGTTTTGTCTTCCACGGATAACGACACATACGTAACATATCCACATCATGATTACTCTCAAACATAAAGGCATCACTACCTTGAATCATACCTTTCATTCGGTCAGAAACATAACCTGTATCTGTAATCATCGTAAATTTCTTATAATTATTATGGAAAATGTAAAACTGAGGGTCAATCGCATCGTGAGATACATTAAATGACTCTATATCAAAACCTGCAATGGATTTTGTTTCATATGGATTAAAAATGAATTTTTGATCCATTGGAATTTTACCGTCTTTTTTATCGATAGCTTTCCAAGTATTCTCATTCGCATAAATCGGTAAACCATATTTACGCGCAATTACACCTAATCCTTTAATATGATCACTATGTTCATGAGTAACTAATATACCGTTCAAATCTTTCATATTTCTATCTATTTGGCTAAATAACTCTTCCATCTTCTTACCAGTGAGTCCAACATCTACTAAAAGACTGCCTTTATCACTTTCAACATAAGTGGCATTTCCCGTACTGCCACTAGCCAGAACACTCATACGTATCAAGCAGCTCATCCTTTCTACTTCTGACAACCTATTCTATATGTTAGAGTGCCTTCAGTCTAAAATATTTATTCTGCACTCTTTTTTTCTAAAAAATGATGTTTCGAACAACTCACATCATCCGAAACATTCCAGTCCATGAAAAATACCTTTATATTATACTATACCAACACAGAAATTAAAGTGCCAATTCCTTGTTTATGTATTAGCCATCTCCACACAAACATAAAAAAGTAAGTGCATGAAACCTAAGCCTCACACACTTACTATACTTTCCACATCCAAACCACTCCCTCTCTTAAATAAGAGAAGAGAAAGGATGAGGATAGTTATTTATTATTGAAAAAGTTTATTAAACTTAATTTCAGTAAAGAATTCTGAAGAATTGATTCGAGCAATCGTTTTGTTTTCTTTCTTCACTAATTAATAAAAACATAAATATTAGCGAAAGAAGTAGCGCGACTCTTGGCGGAAAAGAAAGAGCCTCAAGACTACAGGCTTGAGCCTTTCCCGCAAGAAAGCATCGCTACGAAATGAGCTAAGAGTATAAAACCTATTACAAATTCAAAGAAGCGAGAATAATTCGTAAGAATTATCCTTTCCTCTAACACACTAAAGTAACCCTAGTTATCAATCACCTTAGGATTGGTTGATGTCGCCTCAACATAATACGTCTTCGTATTATTTTTACCTTTATGCTTCACCTTAATCTCCCAGTTCGCTTGCAACAACTGCACATTTGTTTCCCTCACGACTGAGTAATAACCAAGTCTCGCATCCAATACTTCATCACCCGATTTTAAATAACGATTAAAATACAACGTCTCAATCGCCTTACGTGGCGTAATCACCTGCTTCTTAGGATTATTATCACTCTTCGCAGGCTCAATCTTACTCATCACTGTCTGCTTATAACTCGTCGCCTTACCATCACTCACATTAAAACGTAAACGTGCCTTATTATTATTCATCAACGGATAACCATCATACGTTTGCTCATATGTCACCGAATCTCCTGACACACTTCCTAATTGATACGCCTTACCATTATAAATATTATCCATAATGTAATTCTTTAAATCACTCAAATTACTATCACTTACATTAACCGTACTATTAATCTCGCCTGTCAACGTATAACCTGAATCATCCGCTTCCAACGATGATTTATCTTCTGCATAATCATTGAAGTTCTTCGTCGTCGCAGTAATCATCTGCATCTTCGTACCGCTGACATCTTTATTCAACACATCTTTCGAAATTTTAATTTCTTCCTGTTGAAAATTAACCTCATTATCACTCTCTGACTCATTAATCTGAGACTTCGTCACCTTGTTAATGTAAATCATAACTAACAGGATGTTAACAAGAACAAATACGAAAATAAACAATGTCTTCGTTCGTTTCCAGTTCATTTATTCAAGCCTCCCATCCTCATATGCATACCAATCTCCATCATATTCAACATACCACGTTGGAACAAACTCACTATTACGTTGTACTTCAATATCATCTTTCGTAGGTTGATCATCTTCACGATAGCCAACCGCCATATTCGTTACTTTTTGGAAATCAATATTATGATTGTTAGCTAAAGCTGAACGCACTGTTTCTGCACTATCAAAAGAAACACTTTCACCTTCTAAAGGCACGCTAGAACGCAGTAACGCCCGTTTATAATCATAAATACCTTTCTCTCCCCATGTGACTTCAATATCATTCAACTTCTGATCATTGAATGTTGGATGGCCGTTGAGGAATAACTGATAGGTTAATTCACCTGATGAATTATCTGTGCTAAATAGACGGAAATCATCGTTAAAGAAGCCACCATGACCATTAATATATTCAAAAGTACTTGGAATCGTGGTATCCATATCACTCAAACTTGATTCATCTTCTGATAAGTTCTTATAATGATATTTTTTACTCTCATCATTATAGTTCGCTACGCCTGTATTGTTGTTATAGGTCGTAGCGCCACTTTTCCCGCTTCGAATAATAACAGAATCATCAAATAAAATTGAATTCATCGTTTCTACAGGAATGGTGTCATACACCATACGATAAGAACGCATACGTTGAGGGTGATTTGGCGCAAAAACGTGTGTCGCTTTATCAATGGTATCCTTATTCGTAATAATCTCTGAATATTTCTGCATATCCTCACTTAATTGATCCATCGTTTTAGCAAAATTCTTAGCTTTCGCATTCATTGTTACCTTCATCACTTGATGTCGGTCTTTACTTATCGCATATAGCTCTAAATTACCTTTTGAATTCTCATCAACCAATAAACGATTAAAATTAAAGTTTTTAGGCACTTTCGCCGATGTATTTAAGACTTGTCCTAAATATGTAGTTAAAGGCATGTCATAAGTAAAATCTAATACAGTAAAACGGGTATTTAACGTCGGAAGCGTTAAATTATAATCGCGTTGTAAATGCTCAATTTTACTTACTTCGTGATTCTTTAAAGCCTCTGACACTTGTGATAATTGCACACGTGACGGCGCCATACCTTTAACTTTATCATCTTTAACCTCGACGATTTGATACGGTGCAATCACATTCTCAATATGCGCTGCCATAGGTTTACCAATCGACTTCACATTACCCTTTTTACTCTCTGCACTATCGATATTCGTTAAATCAGGCGTAAAGTTCCACACCATATACGTTAAGACAATACTCATCATGACTAATAAAATCAGAATAATAGATTTAATATACTCCTTACTCTTCATCCCAATCACCATCGTCTATAACTTCACATGGAAGTGTAATAAATATCGATGTACCTTGACCTTCAACGCTGTTTGCCCAAATACGCCCATTATGTGCTTCAACAATCTCTTTTGAAATCGCAAGACCTAAACCAGTACCGCCCATTTTACGTGTGCGTGCTTTATCTACACGATAGAAACGATCAAAGATTTTATCTACTTTGTTAATAGGGATACCAATACCGTTATCCTTAATACGAATGGTCATACGATTATATAACGCATTCTGTTTCACGTGGAACTCGACACGTTTTTGACCGCGAGAATATTTCATCGCATTAGTAATAACGTTGTCGAACACTTGCGTCATCTTATCTGGATCAATTTCAGTGAAAATTGTATCTTGAGGAATTTCACGCACAAAAATTGTATCTTTCGCTGCCATTTCATGTCGATTAATAATTTTATTAATAAACATATTGAAGTCGACAATTTCTTTAGTGATTTGTTCAGATTCGTTATCCATTTTCGATAATTGGAGTAAATCGTTAACTAAACGAATCATACGTTCCGTTTCTTCACGTGTCACTGATAAGAATTGTGGCGCTAAATTATCATCTTTCCACGCGCCTTCTTCTAACGCTTCAATATAACTGTTCATTGACGTTAATGGTGTACGTAGTTCGTGAGACACATTGGCTACGAATTCGCGACGTTCACGTTCTACTTGTTGTTGCTCTGTAACATCGTGGAGCACGGCAATATAACCATTTACAAAGCCCGTTTCCTGAACAATAGTACTAAAGTTCACACGCGCAATAATGCCTTCTTCTTCATTTATATCAAGTAAGAAACTATCATTGTTCTCTTGAATCTCATCTAAAGAGAACTCGTCTTCGATATTCAAGACATTTAACATATAATAACCTATTAAATCTTCTCGTGCCATGCCTAACATTTTAAGCGCCATATCGTTAACGATACGCACACGTCCGCGTCGATCCGTCGCAATAATCCCATCACTCATATGCGTGATAACAGAATCTAGACGACGTTTTTCACTTTCCGTATTGGCTTGTGCTTCTTGCACACGTTTCGATAAATTGTTAAATGCTAAGGCAAGTTCACCAATTTCGTCATTCCCGTAAATCTTCACACGTTGCGTATAATTCCCTTTCGACATTTCAACCGTTTGGTTACGCATATCGGTAATTGGTCGCGTAATTGTTCGCGCAATGAAGAAACCAAGAATTACCGTTATGAAAAGGGAAATAGCCGTACCAATAATGAAGATTTGGTTAATATTATTCAACTGATTATATACATCATTAATATTCGATTCTATGTAAATATTACCAATCGTCTCGTTACCATTCTTCACGGGTAAATTATAAATCCAAATTCGTTCTTTACCACTACCGTAGTCTTTCAATACATTATGATTATTAGGTTCTCCTAGTGATAAAGCTTTCTGAACTGAATTATCATTTACCTTCTGATTAATCAAATTATGAGACGATAACTTCGCCGTTGCCATAATAATTTGATCTTTATCAATAAAACGAATTTCTTCGATTTCTTGACGATTGGCATACTCATTTAATAAACTTTGCACTTCTTTTTGTGCATTAGACGGATCATCTCGATAAATCCGTTCAATATTAACTTCAAGCTGCGTCGCATATTGTTTAATATTCTTCATGAAGTTATTCGTTAATTCTTTTTCCAAACTATTAGTGAAATACAAACCAATAATTTGCATCCCAATAATAATCAGTAACACATAGACAATAACAAGCTTTGTGTGAAGGGATTGTAATTGCTTCAGCCACTTCATAACCTTAAACCCCTAATCATGTTGTTGGAGGAAGTATCCAACGCCTCTACGTGTCACAATATATTCTGGATGAGAGGGATCATCTTCAATCTTCTCGCGTAAACGACGAATCGTTACATCCACTGTACGTACATCGCCGAAGTAATCGTAACCCCAAACCGTTTGTAATAAATGTTCACGTGTCATAACCTGACCCATATGTTTAGATAAATAGTGGAACAATTCGAACTCACGATGTGTTAATTCGATATCCTCACCACGTTTCTTAATAGAATACGCGTCTGGATAAATGACAATATCCTTAATTGTAATTTCATTAGAAGTACTCGCCACTTCTTGAGCAGGTTGTGAATAGTGACGACGTAAGTTCGCTTTCACACGCGCAATCAATTCACGTGTGCTAAACGGTTTCGTTACATAGTCATCCGCACCTAATTCAAGACCCAACACTTTATCAATTTCAGAGTCTTTCGCCGTTAACATAATGATAGGCATTTCATATTTTTTACGTACCTCACGACATACTTCCATTCCGTCGCGTCCAGGTAACATGATATCTAATAAGACGATATCTGGTTCTTCCTCATAAATTAAATCCACTGCATCATTGCCATCATAAGCACAGTAAACATCATAACCTTCTTTTTTTAAGTTAAATTCCAATATATCCGCAATTGGCTTCTCATCATCAACTACAACAACTTTTCTTGCCATATCTATAAACCTCATTTCTCAAATTGTAGTTCTATATTTCATTAAATATTTATGTTAATCAGTAAAGAATAAACAGTGATTTGATGCGTTAAATTAAGTTTATAGCGCATATTAATCTATTATATAATTTACCATTAATAGTCACTTAATTCTATTTTCATAATTAAATTTATAGAATAATATTAGTTTCAAGTTTACCACTCTAATTTAATATTACAAATAAGTTGAATGCTTTTGAAATGAGACAATAGTCGTAGTGACGCATGATTTGAAGATTATTACAAATAGATAATCGTCTTTAAAGTCGCTCTATCAACATTTATCAGAGTATTCACATTGAAATATTAAGAATGTGTTGCACCGTCACACACCTGTAACGCATTGAATATAATTGAGGAATATTTAACTTTTAGACTATGCCCGTAGTCTTATTTTTTGAAAAGGGTGTATAAAGAGGACCGCCACAAAAAAGAAGGGGTTATGAAGCAAAAAAAGCATAAAAAAAAATGCCTACCCTTTTGGGTAAGCAGTACGGTCTCGACGGGAATCGAACCCGCGATCTCCTGCGTGACAGGCAGGCGTGTTAACCGCTACACTACGAGACCTCCTAAATGGTGACTCCTACGGGACTCGAACCCGTGTTACCGCCGTGAAAGGGCGGTGTCTTAACCGCTTGACCAAGGAGCCGTTCTTAAGCACAAGATAGATTATAGCACAGCTTTTAATTTAAAGACAAGACTTTTTTTACATAATTTTAATATTTTTTTAGAAATCTTAATTTTCCTTAGAAAAGCCTATGATATCAAGGGTTTCAAGTTTACATATCCTTCATTTTCAACCCTTTTACACCTCGATTAAAATAAAAAAAGCAGACATTGAATAATCAATGTCTGCTTTTTAAATAAACAATTATCTTTAATAACAATTCATTATTTACATTCACAATGTGATAGACGCTCCAATAAGCAGATTTTTCGGTTCCTTCCAAAACCTAAACGCTTTTCTTCACACCTTGTGATAGACGGGCTACAGTGAGCAGGTTTTTCGGCAGAAATACTCAAAGCTCAACAAAACTTGAGAAACAGTTTTGCTCACTTTTCGGTTCTGCTCAAAACCTAAGCGCTCACTTTCACACCTTTTACCATAATTGTTCTAATAAGTTTGTTTGGTCACGGTCTGGACCTACTGAGAAGATTGAAATGCGTACGCCACATAATTCAGAAATACGTTCTAAATATTTACGTGCATTGTCAGGTAGCTCTTCTAAAGTACGGCAACCTGTAATATCTTCTTTCCATCCTGGTAACTCTTCAAAGATTGGTTTACAACGACGTAATTGATCAAGGTTCGCAGGATATTCTGTGATTTCTTCTCCATCTAATTCGTATGCTGTACAAATCTTCACAGTGTCTAAACCTGTAAGCACATCGATAGAGTTAATAGATAAATCTGTAATACCACTTACACGACGAGAGTGACGTAATACAACTGAGTCGAACCAACCTACACGACGTGGACGACCTGTAGTTGTACCATATTCACGACCAACTTCTCTGATATGGTGACCATCTTCATCAAATAATTCAGTAGGGAATGGACCATCACCTACACGAGATGTATAAGCTTTACATACACCAATCACTTTAGATACGAAAGTTGGGCCTACACCAGTACCAACTGTCACGTTACCTGCAACAGGGTTACTTGAAGTTACGAAAGGATATGTACCGTGGTCGATATCTAACATTACACCTTGTGCACCTTCAAATAATACTTTTTCCTCAGCTACAAAAGCATCGTCTAAGATTTTAGCTGTGTCAGTAACAAACTCTTTTAAGCGTTGACCTGCAGCATAGTATTCATCAAAGATTTCATCGAAACGTGGACAAGATTCATTGAACATACCTTTGAAATAAGCATCTTTAATTTCAATATTTTCTTTTAAGCGTCTTTCAAAAGTTTCTTTTTCCAATAAATCAGCCATACGAATACCAATACGTTGCGCTTTATCTACATAAGCTGGACCGATACCTTTTTTAGTTGTACCGATTTTATTATCGCCACGACGACGTTCTTCGTATTCGTCTTGTGCTAAGTGATAAGGAAGAATCACTTGCGCACGGTTTGAAATGCGTAAGTTTGACGTAGACACACCACGTTCATTTAAACCGTCTAATTCTTTTAATAATGCAACTGGATCAACAACTACACCATTACCAATCACTGCTAATTTATCTTTATAAAAAATACCTGATGGCACTAAATGCAATTTGTACGTTTCTCCGCCAAATTGAATTGTGTGGCCTGCGTTATTACCACCTGAAAAACGTGCAATAACATCTGCTTGTTCCGCTAAGAAATCTGTAATTTTACCTTTACCTTCGTCTCCCCATTGTGTCCCAACTACTACGATTGATGACATGTGAGCACCTCCAAAGTTTTCTCAATTAACCATTAAGTATTCTATCAATACGAACCTCATAATGCAAATAAAAATCGAACGTTGAGTTTTACACTTATCACTTCTCTTTTTGAAAATGAATTTAATCGATAAACTTTGAAAGTTCCTGTAATATCAACATTTCATAGCACATTTTTCAAAATGAAGAACACATACTTCAAAAAATGTGATTAGGTCTAAACAAAATAAAAACCGTACATTGAATTATAATTAATAAAAAATGTACGGTAAAAATATTTTTTAATTTATTATGTCATTTCAGCATGAGCATAATCAATATCTGTAAATTTATTGTATTGTTTCATAAAGTGTAGTTTCACGGTTCCAGTTGGGCCATTACGTTGCTTAGCAATGATAATTTCAATTTCCCCATTATCATCATTAGATGGCGGTTCGAAATCTGTACTATCATCGTCATCTTCGCCTTCACCACGATTATAATAATCGTCACGGTATAAGAATGCAACAATATCCGCATCTTGCTCGATAGATCCAGATTCACGAATATCACTCATCATCGGACGTTTATCCTGACGTTGTTCTACACCACGAGATAACTGACTTAAAGCAATAACCGGACATTCTAATTCACGCGCAATCGCTTTTAACGTACGTGAAATTTCCGAAACCTCTTGTTGACGGTTATCTGAAAAGCGTGACCCACTACCTTGAATCAATTGTAAATAGTCAATCACAATCATGTCTAAACCATGTTCTTGTTTTAAACGACGACATTTAGAACGTAAATCTGTAATTCGAATACCTGGTGTGTCATCAATAAATATCTTCGTACGAGATAACTTACCAACTGCAATCGTAAAACGATTCCAGTCTTCTTCCGTCATTGTACCTGTTCTTAAACGGTTTGAATCTACATTCCCAGAACTACAAATCATACGCGTCGCTAATTGGTCTGCACCCATCTCAAGCGAGAAGATGCCCACAGTGTAGTTATCCTCATGCGTCGCTACCTTTTGAGCAATATTAAGAGCGAAGGCAGTCTTACCTACCGAAGGACGTGCCGCTAAAATGATTAAATCATTACGGTTAAATCCTGCCGTCATTTGGTCTAAATCACGATACCCTGTAGGAATACCAGGCGTCTGGCCACTGTTTTGGTCAAGTTCCTCTGCCGTTTCATATACTTGTCCTAGAACATCTCTAATGTCCTTGAAACCATCGCTTTGACGGTTAGCGGATAACTCAAGTATACGTCGCTCTGCATCACTTAGAATTGCATCTAATTCTAGTTCATTATTATAACCATCATTGGCGATACTATCCGCTGTTTGAATTAATCTACGTTTTAATGCCAAATTAGCAACGATATTCGTATAATACTGAATGTTTCGTGTCGTCGGTACATTATTAGAGAGTTCCGCTAAATATTGAGGACCACCAGCTTCACTTAATGTACCTTCTTTCGTTAATTGATCCATTAACGTAACAACATCAATTTCGCTACTATCTTCATTCAAGTTCATCATTGCTCTGAAGATATGTTGGTGGGCGCCTCGATAAAATGACTCAGGAAGTAGGGCCTCCTGAGTCGTTCCAATTAATTGTGGATCTAAAATAATTGCACCTAAGACAGATTGTTCAGCTTCATTATTATGGGGCATTTGTTTTTGATCATACATATTATCCATCAATCATCACACCTCTAAATCAATCCATCTCAAATTTCACAAATACAGTGCAACATTGTTCAATTATATTTTAATTCTTACTTTGATTATTTCTTATAATCATTCACTCATTCTGTTGTGACGTTTTCTTGCGGGAAAGGCTTAAGCCTGTAGTCTTAAGCTCTTTCTTTTCCACCAAGAGTCGTACAACATCATTCGTTGTCTATCTTAATCTATAAAAATTTAATTCCTTAACATACTAATGCCTTGATTAGTTTAGATTCTAAAATCATTTACTTTATATAAGAATATTAGAAATTCTTTTAGAAACATATCGAATAAAGTAGCGAGACTCCTGTGGAAACAATACAAGTCGAAGACCTTAGAATTACCCACAGACTTATCTGTGAGGTAATTCTGGCTGAGACTGTATCCACGGAAAGCGAAGCTAACTGAATAAGATAAAAGTTTCTAATTAGAATTTCTTAATAAAATATATGAATACGTAAGTTAGATAATAACTCTGTTTCTAAAATTACAATTTTGAGTAATTCCACTTATGATAAAGTAATAAATTCTTTTTTAGAAAAGAGAAATTTTGTGGTTGGCTAACGTAGCGTAGTTGAGCGACGCCTGAGGGAGCAGGATGAGTGTCGAGACCAAGGCTCGACCCAGCCCCCTAGGCAAGCGTCTCAACTTAAGCGAAGTTAAAAACCAACCTACAAAATTTCTTTCCGCTAGGAAAGTATTTGAAGAAGTATTATTTCTCTACTGTATGAACACGAATAGTTCCTTCAACCTCTTTGTCTAATTTTACAGGAACATTTGTATAACCTAACGCGTGGATACCGTGAGGTAAATCCATTTTACGTTTGTCAATCTTGATATCATGTTGTGCTTTAAGTGCCTCAGCAATTTGCTTAGTACTTACAGAACCAAACAACTTACCGCCTTCGCCTGTTTTCGCACTTACTTCAACTTCAATTTCTTCTAATTTAGCTTTTAATGCTTTCGCGTCATCAATCTCTTGTTGTCTATCCGCTTCAGCACGTTTATTTTGTTGTTCCAATTGTTTTAAATTACCTGGAGTTGCCTCAACAGCATAGTTATTTTTTAATAAAAAGTTATTAGCGTAACCTACTGGCACGTCTTTAACTTCACCTTTTTTACCTTTACCTTTAACATCTTGTGTGAATATTACTTTCATGCGTCTTCACTCCTACTCATTTGTTCAGTAATTGCTTGTTGTAAACGATTAATTGCTTCTTCAATTGTAAAGCCTTTAAGTTGTGTCGCTGCATTCGTTAAGTGACCACCGCCACCTAATGCTTCCATCGTTAATTGAACATTGATAGAACCTAATGAACGTGCAGAGATACCAATTAAATCATCTTCACGTTTCGCCACAACATATGAAGCTTCAATACCTTCTAAACTTAACAACTCATCCGCAGCTTGTGCAACTGTAACGGGATGATAAATTTTTTCGTCAGAACCATGGGCAATCGCAATGCCGTTATCTTGAACTTCGACCGTTCTAATCAATTCTGAACGATTAATATACGTATCAACATCATCTTTTAAGAAGTGTTGCGTCAAGATAGTATCTGCGCCGTGAGCACGTAAGTAACTTGCCGCATCAAATGTTCTTGAACCCGTACGCAATGTAAAGTTACGTGTATCTACGATGATACCTGCGTACATTACTGTAGATTCTAAACGTGTTAAGCGTTGTTCAGTTGGTTGATATTCAAGTAACTCAGTCACAAGTTCGGCAGTCGAACTTGCGTATGGTTCCATATATACCAATAATGGGTTTGAAATAAAGCTTTCGCCACGTCTATGGTGGTCAATAACCACTTTACGGTTTGCTTTATTTAGAATATTTTCATCTAAAACCATTTCAGGTTTATGCGTATCTACGACTACAATCGTGGTTTTAGATGTCATCATATCCCAAGCCTCATCAGACGTTACGAAACGTTCTTTCAACTCGGGTTTCTTATCGATTTCATCCATCACACGACGTAACGTTGGATCGATATCTTCTTCATTTAATACAACGTAGGCTTCTAAATTATTCATTAGTGCGAAACGAGAAACACCAATTGCGGCACCAATCGCATCTAAGTCAGGACGTTTATGCCCCATAATAATCACTTTATCGCCTTCAGTTAAGATATCTTTTAATGCATGAGAGATAACACGCGCTCTTACACGAGTACGTTTCTCCATCGGGTCAGTCTTACCGCCGTAGAAGCGGACATTACCGTTCATATTCTTAATAGCGACTTGGTCCCCACCACGTCCTAATGCTAAATCAAGACCTGATTGAGATAGTTCACCAAGATCGATTAAGTTCTCAGTGCCTTCCCCGACCCCAATACTTAGTGTTAATTGAGCGCGGTAACCGACACTCTTTTCACGTAACTGACTGAGAATTTCAAAGTTAGATTCTTCAATTTCAGCTAAAATCTTTTGATTTAAGTAAGCAACAAATTGATCTGAATTATAACGTTTGAAATAGATATTATACTCAGAAGCCCAACGACTAATGACACGCGTCACCATTGAGTTAATCTCAGAACGTTGTGTATCGTTCATATTTTGCGTGATTTCATCGTAGTTATCTAGGAAAAGCGTTGCAATAATTGGTTTCGATTCTTCGTACAATTCATTTGTATGTACTTGTTCAGTAATATCGAAGAAGTATAAACAATTCTCTTCTTCAGAATGACGTACATGATAATGATATTGACCATGTTCGATTTCAATTTCTTGAACCTTTTCAAGTTGCTTTAAAATGTTAGGAAACACTTCATTAACTGGTTCTGAAATGACATTTGTTTCTAAGTGTTCAGACATGTATTGGTTAATCCATTCAATATGATTGTCCTCATCAAGAACAACCAAACCAATCGGCATACGCTTAATTGCTTTATTACTTCCTGCCGACACATGACCACTCAAGTTATCCACATAATTATCCATTTTTAATAAGGCTTGTCTTACTAAGACGATACTGATAATAATCACGACTGCTAAGATTGCAGCCGCAATCGTTGCGACTAATGGCTTAAAAATAAACCATACGACAACAAGTGCTATCGCAGTAAGTACCATTAAAATGTAAGGTATCATTAATGCCTTTTTAGTGGATTGACGGTTCATTGTTCCACCTCTATTCGCTTTTTAAAGTCATTTTTTAATCATTCGTTTTAAATTAATTCCTAAATCAAGTACCCCAAGTAATGAAACAATATGTGTAAATGGCGTTATAATTGTCCCCACGACCATTAATAATATTGAAACACCGTCTGGCATACGTCTTGCTTTACCAAAGAAATGAATCAAGCTCAATCCTTGGATATACATCAATAATGATAACACAACTTCGAAATTTAACACGATACTTTGGAAAATACTTGGTTCAGTTGCCACCATGACACATAGCAATACAACCATATATATCCATAGTAATGAACGATTCATTTGCCAAGCAAATAGCGGTTTAAAAATAGGTGTTGCTACTTTAAATTTACGAAGAATTGGAAATGTAATAATTAGATTAATTAAAACAAAAATAAAAATTAAAATGATGATAAAACTTGGAAGTTGAACTGACATTTGTCGGAAGCCTTCTTCTAAAATCGTTTTATAATCTGATTCCACGCCTGCGGTTACAATCGCTTCATGCATTGTATCTTTAAATGGTTTAATTAGTGTTGAGGCACTTGGAATTTTTTTAAATACTTGTAATAACATCATTGCGACTAAAGTAAATATACTTAAATAAGCTGTGGCTATATATAAGATACGTTCTTTAGAAGCACGTTCTTTTAATAATTGGCCAATTACGAAACTAAATAATAAAACTAAAATCATGGCACTTAATACGAACGTATTACCTAATAAAGTGGTTAAGATTACGGTTACTAAAGCTCCAATTCCAAACGATGGTATCGATTTGTTCCATAGAATCACACCGGGAATGGTAGCGAATAGACATAATATTAAACCAAGAACTGGTAATACATACGTTACTAAAGCAACAACCACAAGTGCTAACGTTCCTAGAATGGTTGCTTTAGGATGTACTTTTGAAAACACATTCGCCACTCCTATACTTTTTTGACTATAACCTCTATTTTAACCTCTATGGAAGATTAAAACAAATAGCGCGAATGCTTCTTATTAGAAGTCTTTCCCATTATTTACGTTTGAAATGAGTGACCTTTAAGAAATGATAGAGTTTTGGCGCCCAGTCATTAAAGTTTAATAGGAAACCATCATGGCCGACATTATCTGGCACAAAGAAGTGACGATGATATTTAAACCGCTCCCCTACTGCTCTTACTTGATCATCTGGATAGAGTAAATCGTCTGTAAAGCCCATTGTTAAGACTTTCGTATCTAAAGACTGCAACACTTCATCAACATCATCACGACCTCGATCTAAATTATGACTATCTAATACATTTAACATAGTTAAATAACATGTTAAATCGTAGCTTTCTTTAAATTTGTCGCCTTGGTAGCGTTGATAAGTAACCACCTCATCTGGCGTAAAACGTTGATCGTAACTTTTAGAGGAGCGATAAGTAAGAAAGCCAAGTTGGCGTGCGATACTCAAACCTTCTTTGCCACCTAACTGAATGGCTTCACGTGCAATTTCATTAAAGGCACGACTATATGACGATGTTTTGTCCGTAGCAGCTAAGATGACTGCTTTATCTATTTGAAATTGGTTGTTATAGAGCAATTCCATCGCTTGCATACCACCAAGACTGCCCCCGATTAAGATATTAATTCTATCGAAGCCGAGTGCCTGAATGCCCTTTTCAATAGCTTTAACTATATCTCTTAGGGTTAATTGCTTTGGAAAATGTGGATCCGTTAATGGCGAACTAGAACCGAATGGACTACCGATAACGTTAAATGTAAGAAATTGGTAATCATAGATGGGCATGTAGCCACCATCAATGATTTCACGCCACCATCCTGGATGTTCATCTGTGCCATAGGTTAAATGATTACCTGTAAGGGCATGACAAACCACGACAAGTGGCTGACCTGAATAGCCGACATGTTCGTATCGTAACTGCAAATTCTCAATGGTTTCTCCTGATTCTGTCGTAAAAGATCCTAGGTTCAAAGTATCTACGGTATAATTTGTCATGCGATTACCTCCTTTAAAATAAAAACCGCTTCCTACTCTTGTTAGAAGAAGTAAGAAGCGGTTGTGCTTTAATACTTATCATTCGAGTAGTGTCTCGTTGGTTTTAGCACCGTACGTGAAGTTGCCGGTTGCTGAAGCTTCTTTGGGCCAAGTCCCTCTGCTTCTCATAATAAGGTTTCATGTTATTTTATTTATTTACACGTTAACTTTAGTTTGAATTTATTTTATCTGATTGTCGGTATAACTTCAATCGTCAGCTATTTGGGACTGCCTTTTAAAAGAAGAAACGTATCCCGGCAATAAGTGCGATGCCGACGAGTATAGTTATAGTCAGACTGCGTGTAACAAGTGCAATGATGACGGTTGGGATGGTTACGATGATATACGGGATGTTAAGTGTGTAACCTTGAACGCCTTCTTGTTGCATGATGATGCCGTCTAGGATGAGTGCTGTGAACAATGTGATTGGGATGAATGATAACCATTTAATGACGGTTTCTGAGAGTTGTATTCGTGAAATCATCAAGAATGGTAGGATTCGAATGATTATGGTTACGAGTCCACATAAGACGATTAGGATAAACATATGCCAAGATGTTGTCATCGGTCCATCACCACCCCTAGTGTTGCTGCAAAGGTGGATGCGATAAGGATAGCGACATATGATGGCATGAACCAGCTTAAAATGAGCATCATCACAATGACGCATGCGATTAATACGAGATATATTTTAATCTTTGAGCCTCTAATAGTTTCAAATTGTGCCATTGCCAGGAAAATGAACATGGTCGTGATGGCGAAGTCTAGCCCAAACATTTCTGGGTTAGAAATGTATTTACCGAATACGGCACCTGCTATGCTTGCGAGTGCCCAAAACGTATAGGCTGTGAGATTTAGACCGTGTAACCAGCGATCGTTAATCTTTTCCCCTTTTAAATGAGGCGTAATGGCTACACCAAATGTTTCATCAGTAAGAATGGAAGACATGGCTAAACGATTCCAAAAGCCGTAATCTTTGTAGTTTGGTGCGAGTGTCATTGATAAGAGAAAGAAACGTGAATTTACAATTAATGTCGTTAAGACAATTGCAGACATAGGTGTACCTGTAATTACAAGTGCGCAAATAATAAATTGTGCTGCGCCTGCGTAAACGAGTAAGCATAGCAACAGAATTTCTAAAACACTAAAATGTTGGGAAGCCGCCACGATTCCAAATGACAATCCAATTCCGATATATCCTAATAATGTAGGAATACATTCTTTAACCCCTTGTTTAAATGTCACATGTGACGTCATCTAAGTACCCCCTTTGATTAAATTTTGTATTAAAGAAAAAATGAATCTATAAGTAATTAAACTTAGTCTAATACACGCCCTGAATAGTAGCAATAGTCTTAGACGTAGGGTTGTGTGAAGTTATACTGAAAGATGTGTTAAAACGTTGATATTAAGGTATTTTAAAATGTCGGAATTTTAGAGAATCAAAGTAGAGTTACCTCTATAAGAGTGGTCTTATTTGATATATTTTACTGCGCTACTTTAGCAAGAAAAAGTGATTTATAGACGTAAAAAAGGAGCGGGACAGAAATTAAAGTAATTTCGTTGTCCCGCCCTGGCAAGGATGACTAGATTTGATTACATTTTCAAATCAGTCAGCTACTGCCAAAATGCTAAAGTAGGCTGAGACATTTTATTATGTCCCAGCCACTTTTCTTAATAAACCTCTATTTAAATTTTAGATTAGTCATTTACTGGACGGATTTCAGTTTTACCACCCATGAATGGTACTAATGCTTCTGGGATTGTAATTGAACCGTCTTCGTTTTGATAGTTTTCAACGATAGCTGCGAATGTACGACCAACTGCAAGACCACTACCATTTAATGTGTGTGCTAATTCTGGTTTAGCAGAAGCGTCACGTTTGAAGCGGATGTTTGCACGACGCGCTTGGAAATCAGTACAGTTTGAGCAAGAGCTGATTTCTTTATAGTCGTTGTAACTTGGTAACCAAACTTCTAAGTCGTAAGTTTTACTTGCACTGAAACCGATATCTCCAGTACATAAGATAACACGACGGTATGGTAAACCTAATTCTTCTAAGATAGCTTCAGCATTTTGAGTCATATCTTCTAAAGAATCCCAAGAATTTTCTGGTTGTTCGAAACGAACCATTTCAACTTTGTCGAATTGGTGTAAACGGATTAAACCTCTTGTATCTCTACCAGCTGAACCCGCTTCACTACGGAAACATGCAGTTTGAGCAGTGAATCTTTCAGGTAACACGCCTGGTTGGATGATTTCGTCTCTGTAGAAGTTTGTTAATGGAACTTCTGCAGTTGGGATTGTGTATAAACCTTCTTTTTCAACTTTAAATAAGTCTTCTTCGAATTTAGGTAATTGACCTGTACCGAACATAGTATCTGCATTAACTAATTGAGGTGTCATCATTTCAGTATAACCGTGCTCAGTTGTATGTTTAGTAAGCATGTAGTTCATTAACGCACGTTCTAATAACGCACCGTCTCTAGTTAAGTAAACGAAACGTGCACCTGAGATTTTTGCAGCTCGCTCGAAGTCAGCCATTTTTAATTCTTCAACTAAGTCCCAGTGTGCTTTAGGTTCGAAATCGAACTCACGAGGCGTACCCCATTTTTTGATTTCTACGTTATCTTCATCAGAGTCACCTTGTGGTACATCGTCTGCGATTAAGTTAGGGATGCGAATTAAGATGTCTCTAATTTTATTATCTACTTCATTTAATTTAGCGTCGTTTTCTTTGATTTCATCGCCAAGTTCACGCATTTCTTTGATAACGTCATCAGCATTTTCTTTATTACGTTTCTTTTGAGCGATTTCATCACTTACTTTGTTACGACGTGCTTTCATTTCTTCAGTCTTACCAATTAATTCACGACGTTGGTTATCTAATTCTAATACTTCGTCGACAACCTTTGGATCGTCTCCACGTAACTCAATTTTACTCTTAACTTTGTCAGTTTCATCTCTAAATTGTCTGATATCTAACATTTAACATTCATCCTTCCCATTTTTGAAAAAATTATTAAGAATGGTCGCTACTTTTAAATAAATAAAAAAAGACCACATCCCTCACAAGGGACGTGGTCTACGCGTTGCCACCCTATTTAACAATTTAATACATAGATCATGCACTAAATTGCACTTTACTAAAATAACGGTTATTACCGATTGCTCACAATTGTAGGTAGATTCGCATAATCATTAATTACTTGTTCACACTCAACACAAGCTCTCTGAAATTAACGTGTTATGTTACTTGGCCTACGAACAATAACTTATTAAGTTATTTTTAATATAGCAAAGTCTTTTAGAATTTTCAAGCAATTGCTAATGTTAAATTTTCATTTAAGTAAACGCTATCATTTTCAATAATTCAGACTTTTAATTATTTCTCAGAATAGTGTTGACGAAAGTCTCTAGCAGGTATAGTATTTTCTATTGTATTTAAAGCTCATAAATGGCTGATCTTTCGCTACAGATTTAGAGTTCAGACATTGAAAATATAGGTAAAAACAGGGGCTTGGACGTAAAGAATATACACATTGTCCGGACCTCATAGATAGGGAGGGTTTTGTTCATGGAAACATTAACTACTGTTAATATTCCAAAACGTAAAGATGAAACACATAAAGGCGATTACGGTAAAATCTTGTTAATCGGTGGTAGTGCGAACTTAGGTGGCGCTATTATGTTAGCTGCTCGTGCTTGTGTATTTAGCGGCAGTGGTTTAATTACAGTCGCTACACATCCAAATAATCATGCAGCTATTCATTCACGCTGCCCAGAAGCAATGGTAACAGATATTAACGATACAAAAATGTTAACAAAGCTCATTGAAAATACAGATAGTATCTTAATTGGTCCGGGACTTGGCGTAGACTTCAAAGGTAATAATGCGATTACTTTCTTACTACAAAATATTCAACCTCACCAAAACTTAATTGTTGATGGAGATGCGATTACAATATTTAGTAAGTTGAAACCAGACATTCCAACATGTCGTGTTATCTTTACGCCACATCAAAAAGAGTGGGAACGTTTAAGTGGTATTCCTATTGAAGAACAAACTTATGAACGTAATAGAGAAGCTGTAGACAAATTAGGCGCTACAGTAGTCTTAAAAAAACATGGTACAGAAATCTATTTTAAAGATGAAGATTATAAACTTTCAATTGGTACACCTGCCATGGCAACAGGTGGCATGGGTGACACACTTGCTGGTATGATTACAAGCTTTGTAGGCCAATTCGATAGCTTAAAAGACGCCGTAACAAGTGCTACTTATACACATAGTTATATTGGCGAAAAGCTCTCAGAAAAAATGTACGTTGTACCACCTTCACGCTTGATTAGTGAAATACCATACGTCATGAAAGAATTAGAACACTAAGACTTGAAATAAAAACGCTCTGACCTTCTTATTGAAAGAAACTCAGAGCGTTTATTTTATATAAAACTAGAAGTCGTAAATTTGAATCTATTTTTCCTTAACTAAATAGTTCTAAAATGGATAATGAAACGTAGTTGCATAGACTCCTATATTGATTGTTAATGAACATAAGTGCTATGCACTTATGTAAGTAGTTCTAAAATGGATAATGAAACGTAGTTGAGTGACGCCTGAAGGATTAATTTATTAATGAACGTAAATGCTTCCTCACTTACGTAAGTAGTTCTAAGATAGATAACGAAACGTAGTTGCGTAGACTCCTAGGGTAGCAGTGCCAGTCGAAGACTACAGGCTGAGACGGCACCCCAGGAACGCGTAGCAACTTAAGTGAGTTAATATCTATCTAAGAACTACTTTACAAGACCAAGGCTCAACCCATCCCCCTAGGCAAGCATCTCAAATTAAGCAAGTAGACATCTATCTAAAAACTATATAAAAATTAAGACTACCTTCATGAGAGGGTAGTCTTATTTTTAAATTATTATTCGTTATCACTGTCGTTTTCTGAACTATTTTCAATATCTTCATTCACACGATCCATGAAGTCTTGTCTAAGTTCAACGCGTTCATTACTATCATCTTCTGTTGTTTCCGTATGAAGTGCATTACCTGGCGTAGCATCATCTACAACATGTTCACTTGGGCTTTCTGTACTTTCCGCATTAGATGTACCTTCTGCTTGAGCCGCTTCTGTCGTATCTTCATCTTCTGTATTGTCTTGAACCTTAGCTACAGTTGAAACAGAGTGATCCTCGCCTAATTTCATTAGACGCACACCTTGTGTTGAACGGCCAGTTTGTGAAATGTCGTCTACTTGTAAGCGAATAATAACACCACCATTTGTAACCATCATTAAATCTTCATCGCCAGTTACTGTAGTGATACATACGATATTACCATTACGCTCTGTTATAGTAGCTGTTTTAACACCTTTACCACCACGATTAGATAAGCGGTATTCACTTACTGGCGTACGTTTACCGTAACCATTTTCAGTAACAACTAAAACTTCATCTTCACTGTCTGCATGCGCGACGTCTAAACCAACTACAACGTCGTCTTCACGTAATGAAATACCTCTTACACCGGCAGCTGTACGACCTAATGGACGTAAACTATTCTCAGAGAAGCGAATCAATGATGCATGAGATGTACCAATTAGGATATCTTGGCTACCATCTGTTAAGCGTACCGCAATGAGTTCATCATCTTCTTTGAAACCAATCGCAATCTTACCATTCTTATTAATATGTGAGAAATTACTTAACGCAGAACGTTTCACAATACCGTTCTTAGTCGCAAATACTAAGAAACTATCCTCATCTTCAAGATCTCTTACCGCAATCATTGTACTAATTGTTTCGTCATTCTCAAGTTCAATCGCATTGATAACTGGAATACCTTTAGATTGACGAGAAAGTTCTGGCACTTCATAACCTTTAAGTTTATAAACACGACCTTTATTCGTGAAGAATAATACATTGTCATGTGTACTTAGCGTAACTAATTGGCTGACAAAGTCTTCTTCAAGCGTGTTCATACCTTGCACGCCACGTCCACCTCTGTTCTGAGAACGGTACGTTGAAACAGGTAGACGTTTAATGTAGTTATTATGACTTAATGTAATGACGATTTGTTCTTCTGGAATTAAGTCTTCATCTTCTAAATCATCTAAACCACCTAATTGAATTTCTGTACGACGTCCATCGCCGAAACGCTCTTTAATTTCAGTTAATTCATCGCGGACTAATTGAAGTAACACTTCTTCGTCTGCTAGAATCTCCTCTAATTCAGCAATATAGCTTAATAACTCATTATATTCTGATTCAATCTTGTCGCGTTCTAAACCTGTTAAACGTCTTAAACGCATATCAAGAATAGCTTGTGCTTGGCGTTCTGAAAGCTTAAAGCGTTCTTGTAACGTCTCCATAGCGATTTTATCTGTGTCAGATTCACGAATGATAGAAATGATTTGATCGATATGGTCTAACGCAATACGTAGACCTTCTAAAATGTGTGCACGATCTTTCGCTTTCTTCAAGTTGTATTCAGTACGACGACGTACTACAATCTTTTGATGTTCTAAGTATTCTACTAACGCTTCTTTTAAGTTAATTAGTTTAGGACGGCCATTTACAAGGGCAATCATATTCACACCAAATGATGTTTGTAATGGTGTTTGTTTGTATAAATTATTAAGAATAACATTCGCATTAGCGTCTTTACGTACATCAATCACAACTCTTACACCTGTACGTAAACTTGTTTCATCACGTAAGTCTGTAATACCTTCGATTTTTTTATCACGTACAAGTTCTGCAATTTTTTCAATCATACGTGCTTTATTCACTTGATATGGAATTTCAGTGACTACGATACGTTGACGACCGCCACCACGTTCTTCAATTTCTGCACGTGCTCGCATTTGAACGGAACCACGTCCTGTTTCGTAAGCACGTCGAATACCACTTTTCCCTAAAATTAAGCCCGCTGTAGGGAAGTCAGGGCCTTGGATATCTTCCATAAGTTCAGCGATTGTAACATCTGGATTCTTACTTAAATGTAATACACCATCAATGACTTCAGTTAAGTTATGAGGAGGAATATTAGTAGCCATACCTACTGCGATACCTGAAGCACCGTTCACTAAAAGGTTAGGGAAACGAGAAGGTAAGACTTCCGGCTCTCTTTCAGTACCATCATAGTTATCTAAAAAGTCAATTGTATCTTTATTGATGTCGCGTAACAGTTCCAATGTAATCTTTGTCATTTTGGCTTCTGTATAACGCATAGCCGCAGCACCATCGCCGTCCATTGAACCAAAGTTACCTTGACCATCTACAAGTGGATAACGATAGCTAAACGTTTGTGCCATTCGGACCATGGCATCATAAATTGAAGAGTCACCGTGAGGGTGATATTTACCCATTACGTCCCCAACGATACGAGCTGATTTCTTATAAGGTTTGTCAGGTGTCATCCCTTGTTCATTTAAACCATATAAGATACGACGGTGTACAGGTTTTAAACCATCACGCACATCAGGTAAAGCACGTGAAACGATAACGCTCATTGCATAGTCTAAAAATGATTCGCGCATTTCGCTGGTTATATTTCGTTCATTAATTCTTGATTGAGGTAAGTCAGCCATCAAGATATCCTCCTTCTATCATCACTTAAAAATGAATAGTCAGACTGTTAATACGTAAGATTGATTAACAGCCTGTGCTATAACTTATGCAAATAGGCAATCAATTAGAAATCTAAGTTTGCGTATACTGCATTTTCTTCAATAAATTGTCTTCGATTCTCAACAACGTCGCCCATTAACATTTCGAATGTTTGGTCGGCATCTAACGCATCTTCAAGTTTTACTTGTAACATCATGCGGTTTTCAGGATTCATCGTTGTTTCCCATAATTGATCCGCATTCATCTCTCCTAAACCTTTATAACGAGAAATTTGCCATTTAGGTGTAGGGTTAAGTTCTGATTTCAATTTGTCTAATTCACGGTCGTTAAATACATAGTATTTTTGTTTACCTTGTGTCAATTTGTACAATGGTGGTTGTGCGATGTAAACATATCCCGCTTCAATAAGTGGGCGCATGAAGCGATAAAAGAATGTTAATAATAACGTTCTGATATGTGCACCATCGACATCGGCATCTGTCATGATAACGATTTTATGATAACGTGCTTTAGAAATATCAAACTCGCCACCAATACCCGTACCAAATGCTGTAATCATTTGACGAATTTCATTGTTATTTAAGATACGGTCTAAACGTGCTTTCTCTACGTTTAAAATTTTACCTCTTAACGGTAAAATCGCTTGTGTTTTAGAGTCACGACCTTCTTTCGTAGACCCCCCGGCAGAGTCACCCTCTACTAAGAAGATTTCACTTTCTTCCGGTTTTTTACTAGAACAATCTGCAAGTTTACCTGGTAAGCTTGAGATTTCTAAGGCTGATTTACGACGTGTCACTTCACGTGCTTTTTTAGCAGCTACACGTGCGCGTGATGCCATAATTCCCTTTTCAACAATCGTTCTAGCCACATTAGGATGTTCGTATAAAAATCTTTCAAAGTGCTCTGCAAACAATTTATCCACAATTTGACGCACTTCAGAGTTACCTAATTTCGTTTTAGTTTGTCCTTCGAATTGAGGATCGCCGTGTTTAATTGAAACAACCGCAGTCAAACCTTCACGTGTATCTTCACCAGATAAGCGTTCTTTATCATCTTTAATGATCTTACTTTGTGTACCATAACTATTCAGTACACGTGTTAACGCACGTTTGAAGCCATCTTCATGTGTACCACCTTCGTACGTGTGAATGTTATTAGCGTAAGATAATAAATTCGTCGCATAGCCACTGTTGTATTGCATCGCAATTTCAATTTCTACGTCATCTTTAGTTTGGTGAATATAAATTGGCTCATCATGGATAGGCTCTTTATTCTCGTTTAATAATTCAACGTATGATTTAATACCACCTTCATAGTGATATGTATCTTCACGTTGTTCTTCTTCTTCACGTTCGTCTCTTAAAGTGATTGAAATGCCTTTATTTAAGAAAGCTAACTCTCTGATACGCTTTTGAAGTGTATCGTAATTATAAATTGTCGTTTCAGTAAAAATTTCCGCATCGGCTTTAAAGCGAATTACCGTACCTGTTTTATCAGTTGTGCCAACTTCTTTAAGATCAAATTGAGGTACGCCTCGTTTATAAGCTTGATGATAAATTGTATCGTTACGATGAACGTATACTTCTAACTGCTCTGATAAGGCGTTTACTACAGATGACCCTACGCCGTGAAGACCACCAGAAACCTTGTATCCGCCACCGCCGAATTTACCACCGGCATGTAATACAGTTAAGATAACCTCTACTGCTGGGCGTCCCATTTTTTCTTGTATATCAACAGGAATACCACGGCCATTGTCAGTTACTTTAATCCAATTGTCTTTTTCAATAATGACTTCTATTTTATTAGCATAACCAGCAAGTGCCTCGTCGATACTGTTATCCACGATTTCCCATACTAAATGGTGTAAGCCTCTTTCTGAAGTTGAACCAATATACATACCAGGTCTTTTACGAACCGCTTCTAGCCCTTCTAATACCTGTATCTGTCCAGCACCATAATTATCTGTGTTGTTTACATCTGACAATGTATTCACCATCACTTTCTATTACTTAATAATTTCACCTTGACTGATTCGGTAGAGTTTCGCATTATTCATAATCTCATGATCGATGCCCTCTACTGACGTTGTTGTTACAAAGGTTTGTACTTTATGTTGAATCGTACTTAATAAATGGGTTTGACGTGAGTCGTCTAACTCACTTAGTACGTCATCTAATAACAAGATGGGATATTCTCCTACTTCAATATTCATTAATTCTATTTCTGCTAACTTGATGGATAACGCCGTCGTACGTTGTTGCCCTTGTGAACCATACGTCTGAGCGTCCATTCCGTTGACGTTAAACCCTAGATCATCTCTATGCGGGCCATATAAACACACGCCACGCTCCATTTCGCGTTTAATATTGTCATTTAACAAAGTAAGCACTTCATCTAACAATTCGTTTTCATCTTTCTCCGCATCACTTAACTTAATACTTGGTAAATACTTTAACGACAGTGTTTCACGTTCATTTGTAATACCTGCATGAATAGGTTTAGCTAGAGATTCTAGCTCTTTTATAAAATGATCGCGTCTTAACGTCACATTAAGGGCATACTGTGCAAATTGATGATTTAACACTTCCAACATGGTGGTGTCCGTCTTCTGACCAAGTTGTAACTGCTTCAAATAGTTATTCTTTTGCTTAAGGATACGTTGATACTGAGCTAAATCGTTCAAATAAACGGCAGATATCTGACCTAATTCCATATCTATAAAACGACGACGTATTTGAGGAGAACCTTTAACAATATTTAAATCTTCGGGCGCAAAAAGAACCACATTAAGATGTCCAACATACTGCGTTAGACGACTTTGCTCTAAGTGGTTCACTTTAACTTGTTTACCTTTTTTAGTTATAAACATTGTCAGTGGCATTGTTCCGTGTCTATAACTTAGCTCACCCTCTATTTTAGCATAATCAGCGTTAAATCGTATGAGCTCCTTGTCATTAGAAGTACGATGACTTTTTGCCAAAGCTAGCGTATAAATTGATTCAAGTAAATTTGTCTTCCCTTGGGCATTTTCGCCAATAAGAATATTCACTTCAGGATGACAATTTAACGTAACCGCTTCATAGTTACGATAATTTTCTAGTTGGAGTGTTTTAAGCTTCATTGTTCACCTTGATGAATAATGATTACAGAATCAATTTCAGGAATATCAGGGAAATCAATTCGATCTTGGTCAGCTAGTTTCTTACCGCGACGTGTTTCACGTTCTCCGTTAATTAAGACTTCATAATCTTGTAAGAACCATTTGGCTTGTCCACCAGACTCTATGATGCCTTCTGTTTTAAGAAATTGACCTAACGTGATGTCGCCATCAACTATGACTTCTTGAACCAAAATAATCACTCCGTTTCTTTATGTGTCATTAATATATTATACCTTTTTTAGGATTAAATTTCATTTAAAATGGAATGTGAAACCGCTTACTTTATTAAAGTTTTTTACACTCTGATTTTGATTGAATTTTATCTAGAATTTAAGGCGTTTGAAGCGGCTTTTTTACTTTTGGAAAATGCTAAATCCATGTCCTGAGGATTTGCACATATCCAATTTTTAATTTTAAGGCCTATTTTAGCTTGAAAATGAGAAAAACAATATTTATCCACAAGTCACTAACTCTTTAGCCACAGTGAACGGCTGAGAGGGCTTAGAATGAATTTTCAAAGATAAATAAAAAGCAGGAAGGAAATCTAATTTACTAAAAAGATTTCACTATCCTGCTTCGATTATTTCTAATATGTTCTGATTGGTAAGATTAATTGTGTTACTGAATCATCTTCCTTAGGTTTAAGGATGAATGGTTTCATTGTGCCAAAGAATTCAACTTCAACTTCGTCATTGTCGATTGCTTTTAAAGCGTCCATCATGTAGCGAGAGTTGAACGAAATCTTTAAGTTGCCACCTTCAACATCCGTTGCTCTCACTTCTTCTTTTACAGTACCAATTTCAGGTGATGTAGAAGATAATTCTACTACTTCGTTACCTGTACTTAGTTTAATAACATTATTGCCGCCTTCACGTGCAAGTAATGAAGCACGGTCAATTGCGTGATAAAACTCGCCATTATCTAATCCTAATTTGATTTCATAGTTCTCTGGGAACAGACGTGTTGTATCCGGATAATGTCCCTCTAGTAGTCGAGAAATGAAGTTAACGTTGCCTACTTTGAATAACACTTGGTTAGATGCAAAGAAGATATCGATGTCTTCATCGCTGTCACTCATAATTTTGTTTAATTCAGATAAAGCTTTACCTGGAATAATCACATTTTTGTTTTCAGATGCATCTTCAAGTTTTAACTTTCTTACAGCCAAGCGGTGTGAGTCAGTTGCAGTGCATATTAATTCATTATCTTGTATAAGCCAGTTCACACCAGTTAATACTGGGCGTGTTTCTGAGGTGGACACTGCGAAATTCGTTTGCGCAATGATGTTTTTAAGTACTTTTACTGATAATTGAATCGCGTCATCACGTGAAACTTGTGGTAATAATGGGTATTGATCAGGATCTAAACCACTTAAGTTAAACTCTGAATGACCTGATGTAATTAGTGTTTGGAACTGTTCATTTGTTGATAATTTAACGTCTTTACCTGGTAATTTTTTAATAATATCTACGAAGAAACGACCAGGAAGTACTACAGAACCAGTTTCAGCAATAGTGACAATATCTTCACCATCTACTTGTTTAGGAATAGTGATTTCAATAGAGATTTCAGAATCTGAACCAGTTAGAATCACTTCATTATCTTTAGCGTCAATCTTGATACCTGTTAAGATTGGTAAAGTTGTTCTTGGTGAGATTGCTTTTAATGTGTCATTTAATTGAGTAATAAAATAATCTCTTCTAATTGTGAATTCCATTATTAATTAAACTCCTTCCAGTCGTTTATATATAAATTATATAGGTTTTAAAATCATAGTAATAGTAGTAGGGCTTGTGGATTAGTGGATATCTTATGAAAAGCCTGGAATGGCAAAGTTATACACATGTGGATAAACTGTTGATGGTGTGTATTACTTTTAAACATTATCCACATATCCCACTTTATATTTTAAAACAGCGAAATCAATTTTTAACTACAAAATTTAACTTCTAAGCCCGATTTTTATTTCTCAGTTTGTAAGCGTGAAATCTGTTATATAACAGTTATAACTTATTGCTTACGAATTTCTTTCTCCAGATCTTCCACTTCTTGTTTGAAAATACTATCTGCTTTAATATCATTAGCAATTTTTTCATGTGCATGAATTACTGTTGTATGATCGCGGCCACCAAATTCTTCCCCAATTTTTGGTAATGAAAAATCAGTTAGCTCTCTAGATAAGTACATTGCAATTTGGCGTGGATAAGCGATTGATTTCGTACGTTTCTTCGCACTAAAGTCTTCAAGGCGCACATTGTAGTAGTGACCAACAACTTTTTGAATGTCTTGAATTGAAATCTTTTTAGATTTAGGGACTTGAATAATGTCTTTAAGTGCTTCAGCAGCTAATTCAGTTGTGATAGGTCTTCCTTGAAGTTTTGAATAGGCAAGTAAACGCGTTAAAGCACCTTCTAATTCACGGATGTTAGATTGAATTTGATTTGCGATATAATTCAGCGCTTCAGCAGGAATTTCTAAATTCTCTTCTTCGATTTTCTTCTGAAGAATAGCCATACGAGTTTCATAATCAGGTGGCGTAATATCAACAATCAAGCCCCATTCAAAGCGTGAACGTAAGCGATCTTCAAGCTTTGCAATTTCTTTAGGTGGACGGTCACTTGAAATAACAATTTGTTTTTTATTTTGATGTAACTCATTAAAAGTATGGAAGAATTCTTCTTGTGTTTGCTCTTTATTCTGAATGAATTGGATGTCATCAATCAGTAAAACATCGATATTTCTGTATTTCTCTCTGAATGCTTCAGGTTCATTGTTACGAATAGATTTAATGAAGTCATTAGTAAATTTCTCACTAGAGGTATAAAGCACTTTGGCATTAGGTTGATTGCTTAATACATGATGTCCAATCGCATGCATTAAATGTGTTTTACCTAAACCAACGCCCCCGTAAATAAATAAAGGGTTATAGGCTTGAGCGGGTGCTTCTGCAACAGCTAAGCTTGCAGCATGAGGGAAACGGTTACCAGGTCCGATGACGAAAGTATCAAATGTGTTGTGAGTATTGAATTGATCAGTACCCTCATGAGGATCTTCAATCGTTTGAGTCGTAGCTTCTTTACTATGAGAAGATTTACGATTACTTTCATCGAGTTCAGCTAACTGTGCAGCAGTGAAAAATTTGGGATCAACTTCATAACCGATAATATCTTTCATAATGTTTTGAATAACATCTTTGTAATTCGCATTTAGCCAATCGGCGTAAAATTCCTCAATAACAAAGATGTATGCTACATTATCACGAATTTCTTTGAGTTCTGTATCTTTTAAAAACGTATTAAAAGTAGTCTTTGAGATTTCTGTTTGAGCAACCTCTAATACCTTTTTCCAAATTTCTTGTTCTGACATATATAAACTCCATCTTTCTATAAATTTAAGACTTATACACAGAAATTAGAATGAGTGGATAAAAATAATCACAGCATGTTAATAATTATCCACAAGTTAATAACAATCGGTGGATAACTTTAGTAATGCTATGATTTATTCACACTAATTATGTCTATAAAATCTATAAATAAATCCTGTAAAAATAATGAGTTAGACGACTTATCCACACAATTATACTTTTTAACCCGGACAGATGTCAATTGGCTGTGAATATGTTGTTAAATTAGGTATAAAGTTGTGAATAATGACTTGATTATCCACAATATTTCCAATACCATATGTGAATAAGTGGATAAAAATGAATGCCATTTTTCCAGAAACTAAAAATGTACTATAACAGTTTTGGGAAATAATTTATAAACGTGTATTAAAAATGAATAAAATTGGTCCGATGATGAGGAACTACAAATGTATAAATATTAATAATGAAGAAAATGCAAATTTTATAAAAAAAATGTAGGCTTGCTTTTAAATGCTGCTTGCTTTATAAATGGTAATTTGTTATATTGTAGTAGTTGCTTGAATTATGACTAGATAAAATTTAATTAAATCAAGAATTCTGATATCAGAAAGTATAATTTATCTATTAAAATAATCAGGTTCATTCAGATTAATAATGAACTGGATAATAAGTAGATGGAGGTGTTTTGCATGGTAAAACGTACTTATCAACCAAATAAACGTAAACATAGTAAAGTTCATGGTTTCAGAAAACGCATGAGCACTAAAAATGGCCGTAAAGTTTTAGCGCGTCGTCGTCGTAAAGGCCGTAAAGTTTTATCAGCATAAGATCACTGACTTCTCAGTGGTCTTTTTTTTCGTTTGAAAGGTAGTTTGAGGCGTCTCAATTATAAATTCAAACGCAGATAGTTAACTAGATAGATAAATTTAAAGTAGAGAATAAAATAAGCGAGTGATGTAAACGTGGAGAAGGCGTATCGTATAAAAAAGAATACGGATTTTCAAACTATTTATAAAAAGGGTAAATCCGTAGCAAACAGACAGTTCGTAGTTTACACCTACAATAGTAATAATGAACATTTTCGCTTAGGAATTAGCGTATCTAAAAAATTAGGAAATGCCGTAACTAGAAATAGAATTAAAAGAGCTATCAGAGAGAATTTTAAAGTACACAAACAAGATTTCATTGCTCGCGATATTATCGTAATAGCAAGACAACCTGCGAAAGATATGTCGACATTAGAAATACAAGGTAGTTTAGAGCACGTGTTGAAGATTGCGAAAGTATTTAATAAAAAGATAAAGTAAATCGCGAATACTACACAGACTTCAGTCTAACTTCAGACAACCCGAAGTCTTACCTAGATGCTATAAATCAAGATATTCGCATTTTCAAAAGAAACAAATTACAATGTTATAATGAAATTTTACTTGGATAAGGAGGCGAGGATAATCATGGATTTTGATACAATAACTAGTATTTCAACGCCGATGGGTGAAGGTGCTATTGGTATTGTCCGTTTATCTGGACCACAAGCAGTAGAAATTGGAGATAAGCTATATAAAGGAAAGAAAAAATTAGAAGACGTAGATTCACATACGATTAACTATGGGCATATAGTAGATCCAGAAACGAATGAAATTGTCGAAGAAGTAATGATTTCAGTCTTACGTGCGCCAAGAACATTTACGCGTGAAGATATTATTGAAATCAACTGTCACGGTGGTATTTTAACGATCAACCGTATTTTAGAACTTACAATGACGCATGGTGCTAGAATAGCTGAACCAGGTGAATACACTAAGCGTGCTTTCCTTAATGGACGTATTGATTTATCTCAAGCTGAAGCGGTAATGGATTTCATTCGTTCTAAAACAGATCGTGCTTCAAAAGTAGCAATGAACCAAATTGAAGGTCGTTTAAGTGATTTAATTAAACGCCAACGTCAATCTATTTTAGAAATTCTCGCACAAGTAGAAGTGAATATTGATTATCCTGAATATGACGATGTTGAAGATGCGACAACTGAATTCTTATTAGAACAGTCTAAAAAAATAAAAAACGAAATTAACCTTCTATTAGAAACTGGTACGCAAGGTAAAATCATGAGAGAAGGGCTTTCAACAGTTATTGTAGGTAAACCAAACGTAGGTAAATCTTCAATGTTAAATAACCTTATTCAAGATAATAAAGCCATTGTAACGGAAGTCGCAGGAACGACACGTGACGTCTTAGAAGAATATGTTAACGTCCGTGGCGTGCCATTAAGATTAGTGGATACGGCAGGTATTCGTGACACTGAAGATATTGTAGAGAAAATCGGTGTAGAACGTTCGCGTAAAGCATTAAGCGAAGCGGACTTAATCCTTTTTGTACTTAATAATAACGAACCGTTAACACAAGAAGATCGTACATTATACGAAGTCATTAAAAATGAAGATGCGATTGTTATTGTTAATAAAACTGATTTAGAACAAAAATTAGATATTGCAGAAGTGAAAGAAATGATTGGCGATACGCCACTTATTCAAACGTCTATGTTGAAACAAGAAGGTATCGATGAATTAGAAATTCAAATCAGAGATTTATTCTTTGGTGGCGAAGTTCAAAACCAAGATATGACTTATGTTTCTAATTCAAGACACATTTCGTTATTAAAACAAGCCAGACATGCCATTCAAGATGCTATTGATGCTGCTGAAGCAGGTATTCCAATGGATATGGTTCAAATTGATTTAACACGTACTTGGGAGCTACTTGGTGAGATTATTGGTGAATCTGCAAGTGACGAGTTAATCGATCAATTATTTAGTCAATTCTGTTTAGGTAAGTAGTTATAAATAAATATTAAAAAATCGAGACGGTAGGGTGTCTTAATTTTCATAAATAAAAAAAGTAGGAATATATGAAGGAGGTCAATAAAGTGGTTCAAGAATATGATGTAATTGTCATTGGAGCAGGTCATGCTGGGATTGAAGCAGGCCTAGCTTCAGCAAGACGTGGCGCTAAAACATTAATGTTAACAATTAACTTAGACAATATCGCCTTTATGCCATGTAACCCATCAGTAGGGGGACCAGCTAAAGGTATTGTAGTACGTGAGATTGACGCATTGGGTGGCCAAATGGCGAAAGCAATTGATAAAACGCATATCCAAATGCGTATGTTAAATACTGGGAAAGGCCCGGCAGTACGTGCATTAAGAGCACAGGCAGATAAAGTGTTATATCAACAAGAAATGAAACGTGTGATTGAAGATGAAGAGAATTTAGATATCATGCAAGGCATGGTAGATGAATTAATGATTGAAGATAACGAAGTTAAAGGTGTGCGCACAAATATTGGAACAGAATATCGTGCCAAAGCGGTTGTCGTTACTACAGGTACTTTCCTACGTGGTGAAATTATCTTAGGTAATATGAAATATTCAAGTGGACCGAACCACCAACTTCCTTCAATTACTTTAGCTGATAATTTAAGAGAGCTTGGCTTTGAAGTCGTGCGCTTCAAAACAGGTACACCACCACGCGTGAATTCTAAAACAATTGATTATTCTAAAACAGAAATCCAACCTGGTGATGATGTAGGACGTGCGTTTAGCTTTGAAACAACAGAATACATTTTAGATCAACTTCCATGTTGGTTAACGTATACAAATGATAAAACGCATAAAGTCATTGATGATAATTTACATTTATCAGCTATGTACTCAGGAATGATTAAAGGTACTGGCCCACGTTACTGTCCATCAATTGAAGATAAATTTGTGCGTTTCAATGATAAACCTAGACACCAACTTTTCTTAGAGCCTGAAGGTCGTAATACGAACGAAGTGTACGTTCAAGGTTTATCAACAAGCCTTCCAGAACACGTGCAACGCGAAATGTTAGCAACGATTCCTGGTCTTGAAAAGGCTGACATGATGCGTGCAGGTTATGCCATTGAATACGACGCAATCGTGCCAACGCAATTATGGCCAACATTAGAAACTAAAATGATTAAAAACTTATACACTGCGGGTCAAATTAACGGTACGTCAGGATACGAAGAAGCGGCAGGTCAAGGTATCATGGCAGGTATTAATGCTGCAGGTAAAGTTTTAGGTACAGGCGAAAAAATCTTAAGCCGTTCAGATGCATATATCGGTGTGTTAATCGACGACTTAGTGACAAAAGGTACAAACGAGCCATATCGTTTATTAACGTCTCGTGCTGAATATCGTTTATTACTTCGTCATGATAATGCAGACTTACGTTTAACAGATGTAGGTCATGAACTAGGAATGATTTCAGAAGAACGTTATGCGCGATTTAACGAAAAACGTCAACAAATTGAAGACGAAATTGAACGCTTAACAAATATTCGAATTAAACCTAATGAGCATACACAATCTGTTATTGAAGCAAATGGTGGTTCACGTCTTAAAGACGGTATCTTAGCTATTGATTTACTACGCCGTCCTGAAATGACTTATGATACAATCTTAGAAATCTTAGAAGAAGACCATAAATTACCTGAAGCGGTTGAAGAACAAGTCGAAATTCAAACGAAATATGAAGGTTATATCAATAAATCATTACAACAAGTTGAAAAAGTAAAACGTATGGAAGAGAAGAAAATTCCAGAAGACTTAGATTACAGTAAAGTGGATAGTTTAGCGACTGAAGCGCGTGAAAAATTAGCTGAAGTTAAACCGTTAAATATTGCACAAGCATCACGTATATCAGGCGTAAATCCAGCAGATATCTCAATCTTACTTGTGTATTTAGAACAAGGTAAATTGCAAAGGGTGAAAAGTTAATGAGTGGCGTAGAATGGCTATCCAAAGAATTAAGTGAACATGGAATTGAATTATCAGATAAACAAAAAGAACAATTTGAAACATATTATAAATTGCTTGTTGAATGGAATGAAAAAATGAATTTGACAAGTATTACGGATGAACATGAAGTTTATTTGAAACACTTCTATGATTCTATTACACCAAGCTTTTATTATGACTTTAACCAACCACTGACTATCTGTGATGTAGGTGCAGGCGCTGGATTCCCAAGTATTCCATTGAAAATTGTTTATCCAGAGTTAAAAGTAACTATCGTTGATTCTTTAAATAAACGAATTCAGTTCTTAAATCATTTAGCTGCTGAACTTGGTTTAACAGAAGTCAGCTTTGTCCACGATCGTGCCGAAACATTTGGTAAAGGTGTTAATCGAGAAACTTACGATGTAGTGACGGCACGTGCCGTAGCAAGATTAACTGTTTTAAGTGAATTATGCTTACCTTTAGTTAAAAAAGGCGGGCACTTCATCGCGTTGAAGTCTTCAAAAGGAGAAGAAGAGTTAGAAGAAGCGCATTATGGGATTGGTATTTTAGGTGGCGTCTTCAGTGATTCGTATACATTTGACTTACCTGAAGATGCTGGCGAAAGACAAATGATCATTATTGATAAACGTCGCCAAACGTCTAAAAAGTATCCTAGAAAGCCCGGTACGCCTAATAAATCTCCTTTATTAGAAAATTAATAGTGAACTCGTGTTAAAATTAATTTTAAGAGGAGTGAATGGATAATGAAAAAACCTTTTTCAAAATTATTTGGATTGAAAAATAAAGATGACATCGTTGGATACATTGAAGAAGATCGTAATTCAAGCGTTGAATCCATTCAAATTGAGCGTATCGTACCTAACCGTTATCAACCACGACAAGTCTTTGATGCGAGTAAAATTACAGAACTTGCTGAATCGATTGACGAACATGGATTATTACAGCCGATTGTTGTACGACCTATCGAAGAAAATATGTATGAAATTATCGCAGGTGAGCGACGCTTCCGTGCATTGCAATCCTTGCATAAAGCTCAAGCAGACGTGATTATTCGAAATATGAATGATGAAGAAACAGCAGTAGTTGCGTTGATTGAGAATATTCAACGTGAAAACTTGTCTGCGGTAGAAGAAGCGGAAGCTTATAAAAAGTTACTTGAGATTGGCGAAACAACACAAAGTGAACTTGCTAAGAGTTTAGGTAAAAGCCAAAGCTTTATTGCGAATAAATTAAGATTATTGAAATTAGCGCCGAAAGTCATTACGCGCTTACGAGAAGGTAAGATTTCAGAGCGTCATGCCCGTGCGGTGCTATCTCTTGAACATGAAGAACAAGAAAAGCTAATTGAACAAGTGATAAGCCAAAAATTAAATGTTAAACAAACAGAAGCCCGTGTAAAACAAAAAATCGGACCTGAAAAAGTTAAAGCTCAGAATTTCCAATTTGAGAAAGACTTAACACAAGCTCGAGATGAAGTTGGAAAAAGTATACAAGCTATCGAATCATCAGGTATACGCGTAGAACAACGTGATAAAGACCATGATGATTATTACGAAATTAAAATTAAAATTTATAAAAAGTAAAACTATCCTCCTTTCACAATATGCTAGATTTAGCTAAGCGTGAAAGGAGGTTTTTGTGTTTTGAGAAAAGAGTGATATGCATGAGAACAGATGTAATAATTTGAAAATTAATGATATTTCATTCGATATTTACAACTGAGTTGTTTAGTTTTACAATATTATTAAACGAAACGTTTCGTTTAATAATTAATGAAGAAGGGTTTCAAAGTGTTCTCAATTTCAAGTGCTATACTTCATTTTGTGATTGGCGGATTGGCAGTCGCCTTTGCTTCTATTATGGCTGAAAAAGTTGGAGGTAAAATGGGAGGTATTATTGCAACTATGCCCGCAGTCTACCTCGCAGCTATCATTGCATTAGCTATAGACCATCGTGGAGACAAGTTAGTTCAAATGTCGATTCATTTAAGTGCTGGTGCGGTTATCGGCATCATTTCATGTATTGTTACTGTCTTTTTAACTTCTCTCTACATCAGTAAAAGAGATTATAAACGAGGAACGATTTTTGCATTAATTTGCTGGGTCATTATTTCACTTTCTATTTTTGCAATTAGACATATTTCGTAATAGTTGGAGGCATTTTCAATGAAATTAGCATTTATCAAATTTCTTGTTGGTGGCATGGCAGTCACATTAAGCTATATTATTTCAGTTATTTTACCTTGGAAAGAATTAGGTGGAGTATTTGCTACATTACCTGCAGTCTTTTTAGTTTCATTATTTATTACGGGCATGCAACATGGCGACGTCATTGCGAAACACGTGAGTAGGGGCGCTGTTTTTGGAATGACTGGTGTGCTATTTAGTATCTTAGCCACTTGGGCGATGCTATACTATACTAATCAATGGTTATTAAGTATTGTAGTAGGATTTATCGTATGGTTTGTTAGTGCGGTAATCATATTTGAACTAGTAGAATTTATTGCACATTTAAGAAGGGGAAAACATGGCTGGAAGACCGAAAGATCCGACAATCAATCATAAAATATTTAATGAAATAGATAAGTTATTAGAAACGACACATTTTAGAGAAATTACAATTGATCAACTTGCAGAGAATACAGGTATATCTAAAGCTACAGTATATCGACGTTGGAAAGATAAATCCTCAATTATTGTAGATATGTTTGTCAGTCGAACTCAAGTTTTTGAACATGGATATGAAGATTTATATAGTGATTTATATTCATTTTTAGTAAGAATTATGGAAGTTTATAAAACAAATTTGGGACGCGCAGTTATTGAAATATTGATTAGTAATCAACAAAGTGAAGCTCGCGAATTGTTTATGAAAGGTTATTTTGAGAGTAATCGCAAGAGTTTAAAGGCTATCGTAGCTAGACATATTGATGAAGCGGATCAAGATATGTTTATTGATTTAATTTTTTCACCAATTTATTTTAATATTTTAATTAAACCTAATGTACTAGACGAAGATTATATCGAAAAAATGTTGAAAATTGTTTTGAAAGCTTATGAGAAGTGATACAAGGCTAAACATGTCTTGTGTCACTTTTATAGTATAAAAAAGGACCTAAGAAGAGCAAAGTCTTCTTAGGTCTTTTGGCAGTTAAAGGAGATTATTTATCTTCTTTTTTTCTTCTTCTACCAAATAATAAGATGCTACCTAAACCTGCAAACATTGTAGCTAATAATGGCGCGTTAGTGTTAGTTTCTTCGCTACCAGTTTTAGGAAGATGTTTAGGTTTATTTGGTTGTTCAGGTGTAGGTGGCACGTGATGTGTCGGTGGTACACCTGGTGTTTTAGGTGGAACCGGTGGTTTACCCGGATGATGTGGCGGATGAACCGGTGGCTTACCTGGATGACGTGGTGGGCAATATGGTGGTTTGTCAGGTTTTGGTGGTACTGGTGGTTTAACTTTATTGTTAAACTCAGTATCATCTAATCCAATTGCTTTACCACCTGTACTGATGTAACTTACTTTCGCTTGTAAGTCACCTGTAGTTGGATTTTCAGTTACAACTACAGTAGCTACGATTGACATTGTATCGTAGTCGATATTTTGGTCTGTACCCACTTTTTCAGTGATTAGGTAAGAGTAAGTTCCTACTTTATCGAATTTAATTGGTAAGAAGTTCACTTTACCATTAACATCGTTTGTTGCTAATTGAACTGGGTGATCAGGACTATTTAAGTCAGTTAAGATGAATGTGTAATCTCCACCTTTAAGTTGACCACCTTCAAGTTTCTTAGTCACTTTGAATTCGAATTTTGCTGGTACTGGTTTGACTTTGTTAATACGTTTTTCAGTTGTTGGTGGAGGTGGTACCTCATTGCCACCTTTAACTGGGTTAAAGAATTGAACAGATTGGTTAGCCACGTTAGTGATGTCTTTATTAGCTTTAGCATCATTTCTAATTACACCAACAATGTCAAATTTGTAGTAACGTCCAAATGGTATTTGTGCGTTATCAATCACATGGTCTTTTACTAAGTTTTCTTTAGTAGTTGCTGTGATGACACCATTTGTATCAACAATATCGAATAAGTGAGTCACATCTTGGCCAGTAACACCGTCATAAGCTTTAATGTGCTGTATAGCTACGCTTGATTCATCGTAATCATCAGTAATACCTAATTTATTAATTTTATTCGCTTCAGTTAATTTCGTAGTATCTAACCATACTTGGTAAACGATTTTATCTCCACGATTTAATGCTTTTGTATTAATATTTTCAGGTTCATTGTTACTTGTTTGATCAGCGTATGGGTTTTTATTTGTATCAGCGTATTTATTCGCTAACTCACTATCATCGTCTAATAATTTCTTACCAGTTAAGTCGAATTTTTCAACTGATAAATCAAATTTCTCAGGTTGTACCACTGGTGTTGGCGGTACTGGAGGTTTAACTGTGTTGTTAAATTCAGTATCATTTGCACCAATAGATTTACCACCTGTACTGATATATTTCACAGCTGCTTTAAGATTACCTGTAGTTTCATCTTTAGTTACATTAACGTTAACTAAAATGTTCATTGCATCGTAATCTACATTTGCATCTGTTCCAACTTTTTCAGTAACAAGGTAAGAATGTGTACCTACTTCTTTATATTTCATTGTTGAGAATTTCACAATACCATTCGCATCATTTGTTACTTCTTGAACGACTTGGTTAGGATTATCCAAATCAGTTAATACGAATGTGAAGTCTCCACCTTTAAGTTGACCACCTTCAAGTTTCTTAGTCACTTTAAGTTCGATATCAGCTGGTGCTGGTTTTACTTTGTTTACACGTTTTTCTGATGGTGGTGGAGGTGGTACCTCATTGCCACCTTTAACTGGATTGAAGTATTGAACAGATTGGTTCGCAATGTTAGTGAAATCTTTTCCAGCTACTGCGTCAGCTTTCACTGTACCGACGATATCAAATTTATAGTAACGTCCAAATGGCATTTGTTCGTTATCGATGACATGATCTTTCACTAGGCTTTCTTTAGATGTAGCTGTGATAACACCATTATTGTTAACGATGTCGAATAAGTAAGATACATCTTGACCAGTTACGCCATCATAAGCTTTGATACTTTGTACATCTACGCTAGACTCATCGTAATCATCAGTAATACCTAATTTATTGATTTTATTCGCTTCAGTTAATTTCGTAGTATCTAACCATACTTGGTAAACGATTTTATCTCCACGGTTTAGTTCTTTCGTGTTGATGTTTTCAGGTTCATTATTATTAGTTTGGTCAGCGTAAGGGTTTTTATTTGTATCAGCGTATTTATTCGCTAATTCGCTGTCATCATCTAATAATTTATTACCAGTTAAATCGAATTTTTCGACTGATAAATCAAATTTTTCAGGTTGATATACCGGTGTTGGCGGAACTACTGGTGGCGGTGGAGTAATTGTATTGTTGAACTCAGTATCGTTTGAGCCAATAGAATTACCGCCTGTACTTACATAGTTCACATGTGTTTTTAAGTTGCCAGTAACTTCGTCTTTAGTTACATCAACATTAACGATGATTGACATTGTATCGTAATGAACGTTAGCTTCTGTACCAACTTTTTCAGTTACAAGGTAAGAGTGCTTACCTACTTCGTTATATTTAATTGGTAAGAATTTTACATTACCATTTGCATCGTTAGTAGCTTGTTGAACTGGTTGTTCAGGATGATCTAAATCAGTTAATACGAATGTGAAGTCTCCGCCTTTAAGGTCTCCACCTTCAAGTTTCTTAGTGACTTTAAGTTCGATATTAGCTGGTTCAGGTTTCACTTTATTAATACGTTTTTCAGTTGTTGGTGGAGGTGGTACTTCATTGCCACCTTTAACTGGGTTAAAGAATTGAGCAGATTGGTTAGCTACGTTTGTAATTTCTTTTCCACCGACTGCGTCAGCTTTAACTGTACCAACGATATCAAATTTGTAATAACGTCCAAATGGCATTTGATTATTATCAATTACATGGTCAGTTACTAAGTTTTCTTTAGTAGTCGCAGTGATTACACCATTATTGTTAACGATATCGAATAAATGAGTCACATCTTGACCAGTTACGCCATCATAAGCTTTGATATCAGAAACTTCTACGCTTGCTTCATCATAATCATCGGTAATACCTAATTGATTAATTTTGTTAGCAGCAGTTAATTGAGTTGTGTCTAACCATACTTGGTAAACGATTGTGTCACCATGGCTTAATGCTTTTGTATTAATATTTTCAGGTTCATTATTATCTGTTTGATCAGCATATGGGTTGCTAACTGTATCAGCATATTTATTTGCCAATTCGCTATCATCATCTAATAATTTGTTACCTGTGATATCAAATTTTTCTACTGATAAATCGAATTTTTCAGGTTGGAAGTGTGGTGTTGGCGGTGTTGGTGGTACAAAAGTATTATTGAACTCAGTGTCTGCCGGTGCAACAGATGTTGCAGTAAGGACATGTAAGTCTTTCGTTACATTCACTGTTACAGTGGCTTTCATTGTATCACTTGTAACACCTACTTCTGTACTTGGTACTTCTTCAACAGTGTAAGTAAATGTTTTACCAGCATCTGCATTTGTATAAGTAGGACGTTTACCATCTACAAATGTAAATGAGATTTTACCTTCTGCATTATTAGTACCAGTCGCAATGACTTCGCCATTCGCATCTTTCATATTGAATTGGAATTCTTGATCTTTTAAGTCGCGACCTGTTAATGCTTTAGTGAATTCTACATCAAAGTTTAATTCTTTAGGTGCAACATAGAAGTTATCGAATTCAGTGTCATCAGGTGTAATGACAGTAGCTTCGTAGTTACCAGTTGTGCTATTTTTCGTTACATTTACTGTAACTGTTGCTTCCATAGGATCATAGTCGATATTACTATCTGTGCCAGTTACCTCTTTAACGGTATAAGTATGAAGTCCTTCTTCGTTGTAAGAAATTTCATCGAATGAAACTTTGCCGTCTTTGTTAGTAACGGTTTGAATTACTTCACCATTTTCAGAAAGTGTGAATTGGAATTCACCGTCAGTCAACGCTTTACCAGTTAACACTTTAGTAAATTCAAATTTTGCTTTCGCTGGTGCAGGTGTATAAATGTTATTGAATTCAGTGTCTGCCGGTGCAACGGATGTTGCAGTAAGAACATGCAAGTCTTTCGTTACATTCACTGTTACAGTTGCTTTCATAGGGTCGCTTGTAACGCCTTGTTCTTCACTTGGTACTTCTTCCACAGTATAAGTAAATGATTTACCAGCATCAGCATTTGTATAAGTAGGACGTTTACCATCAACAAATGTAAATGTGATTTCACCATCAGCATTGTTTGTACCAGTCGCAATCACTTCACCGTTCGCATCTTTCATATTGAAGTGGAACTCTTGGTCAGCTAAAGGACGACCAGCTAATTCTTTAGTGAATTTAACACCAAATTCTAATTCTTTCGGTTTAACATAGTAGTTATCGAATTCAGTATCGTCAGGTGTAATCACGTTAGCTTCGTAGTTACCAGTTGTACTGTTTTTAGTAACATTAACTATTACTGTAGCTACCATAGGATCGTAATCGATGTTTGCATCAGTACCAGCTACTTCTTTGACAGTATAAGTGTGAAGTCCTTCTTCGTTGTAAGAAATTTCATCGAATGAAACTTTGCCGTCTTTGTTAGTAACGGTTTGAATCACTTCACCATTTTCAGAAAGTGTGAATTGGAATTCACCATCAGTTAACGCTTTACCAGTTAATGCTTTAGTAAATTCAAATTTTGCTTTCGCTGGTGCCGGTGTATAGATGTTATTGAATTCAGTATCTGCTGGAGCAACAGATGTTGCAGTAAGAACATGTAAGTCTTTCGTTACATTCACTGTAACAGTTGCTTTCATAGGGTCGCTAATCATACCTTGTTCATCACTAGGCACTTCTTCCACAGTATAAGTGAATGATTTACCAGCATCAGCATTTGTATAAGTAGGACGTTTACCATCAACAAATGTAAATGTGATTTCACCAGCTGCGTTGTTAGTACCAGTCGCAATCACTTCACCGTTTGCATCTTTCATATTGAAGTGGAATTCACCATCTTGTAAAGGACGACCAGCTAGTTCTTTAGTGAATTTAACACCAAAGTCTAATTCTTTTGGTTTAACGTAGTAGTTGTCGAATTCAGTATCATCAGGGTTAACGATGACAGCTTCTAAACCACCAGTTGAAGGATCTTCAATTACATTGACTAATACTACGGCTACCATCGGATCATAGTCGATATTTGTATCAGTACCAACTACCTCTTTAACATTGTACATATGCATGCCTTTTTCAGTATATGTGAGGTTGTCGAATACTATTTTACCGTTTTGGTTTGTCACAGTTTGAATGACTTCATCATTTTCAGAAAGTGTGAATTGGAATTCACCGTCAGTTAATGCTTTACCAGCTAAAGTTTTAGTCAATTCAATTTTCGCTTTTATAGTTGTTGGTGTGAATAAGTTATTGAACTCAGTATCTTTAGGTGCAACAGATGTTACTGTAAGTACACGAAGACCTTGGTCTTCAGATTTTGTTACATTAACGGTAACAGTGGCTTTCATAGGGTCACTTGTAATACCTAGTTCATCACTTGGCACTTCTTCCACAGTATAAGTGAATGATTTACCAGCATCTGTATTTGTATAAGTAGGACGTTTGCCATCAACAAATGTAAATGTAATTCGTCCATTTTCATTGTTTGTACCTGTGGCAATGACTTCGCCAGCAGCATTTTTCATGTTGAAGTGGAATTCGCCATCGCGTAAAGGACGACCAGCTAAATCTTTAGTGAAGTCCACGTCAAAATTTAATTGTTTAGGTGCAACATAGTAGTTATCAAATTCAGTATCTTGAGGATTGTCAACGATTGCTTCAAGATTATGTGTAGATGGATCTTCGATAACGTTAACGTTTACAGTTGCTACCATTGGGTCATAATCGATGTTTGCGTCTGTGCCTCTAACTTCTTGGATAGTGTAAGTATGGTTTCCTTCACTACTATAAGAAATATCTTGGAATGTTACCTTACCATTTACATTTCTAACTGTTTGAAGTACTTCTCCATCTTCAGAAAGAGTGAATTCAAAAGCACCATCTGTTAATTTTTTACCTGCTAATACTTTAGTGAACTCAATTTTTGCTTTAGCAGGAGTAGGTGTATAAACGTTATTGAATTCAGTATCTCTAGGTGCTACAGAAGTTACAGTGAGCACATGTAAGTCTTGGTTTTGAGTTTTAGTAACATTAACAGTTACTGTAGCTTTCATCGGATCGTAAGTTACGCCTTGTTCGCTACCAGGCACTTCTTCAACAGTATAAGTGAAAGTTCTACCTGCGTCAGTATTTGTGTAAGTAGGGCGTTTACCATCGATGAATTCAAAGTTAATTTGACCTTGAGCATCATTTGTACCTGTGGCAATGACTTCACCAGCAGCATTTTTCATATTGAAATGGAATTCGCCATCAGTTAATGGACGACCAGTTAAATCTTTAGTGAAATGTACATCAAAATTTAATTGTTTTGGTGCAACATAATAGTTTGTAAATGCTTGGTTCCCATCAGTATCAGAATTATAAGCATAAGCTACATTTGATTTTAAGACACCGTTTTCTTCAGTGACTGTAACTGTTGCAGTCACTGTTAAAGGCTCAGCATCATAATCTGGACTTAAGTTAGTTTTATTTTCAGTTATTGTATAAGTGTACGTACCTGGTTTAGTAAATGAAATTTTATCAAACGTTACCGAACCGTCTGCTGCATTTGTTTTAGATTGAGATGCAGCTGGGATGGCTGGTGAATTTGGTCCAGCTACGATATTGAATGTAAATTGTCCATTAGTTAGTTGCCCGCCTGGTAAAGAAGTATTACGTTTAACTACTTTTCTAGCAGATAATGTTACCTCTACTGGTTCAATCTTAGTGTAATAGTAGATAACAGGGTGTGCTTTCGTTAATAAGTTTTGTAAACGGAAGTTACTACCACGACCTACTTGAACACCTTTAATTGTTTGGTCAGGTACGAAAACGTTACCTACCGCACCATCACCTTGGCTAGCGTCGAGAATTTTAAATGGTTTAGAATAACTAGGAATCGAAATTTCCTTACCTAAATCATTCATATTTCTTTGACCAGGCTTTAATGTTGTTTCGTATACTTTGACATAGTTTGTTGTATCGATACCTGTGTTTTTAGCTGATTCAGACATATGGTCCGCCGATAATGTCCAAACTTCTACGCGAGTTGTACCATCCTCTTCAACGATTTCTTTAATACGTTTAACCCCACCATTATTAGTTTCGGCATCTACGTATCTTAAACCTACTTGATAAGGACGCGTAATAGGACCAGTCATGTTAGCAGGATCTGCCATTTGATATAAATGATAGCCTTCAAATTGTCGCACGTTTGATGCATTGTATGTTTGACCATCCATACCTTTTATTACATAACGCGCAAGTTCTGTTTCAGTCTCATTTGGTTCGTATGTTTGCGCATTAACATCGGTTTTATTCGCTTGGTAAGTAGGATTGTTTTTATTTACGACACGATAGTAAGTAGTTTGAGGGACAACCTCAGGTACATAGTATTGAGGGTCCGTGATTGTTGTACCTTCATTTGCTTGGTTAAATACGTCATAGATTTGCATACCACTACGTTCATTCTCTAAGCTACCTTGGTCATCTATTGCGAAACGTCCTCTGATTGTTGAAAGCGTCTTGTTAAATGAGTCTAACGTTTGTAAAAACGTAAAATTAATATGACCGTATTTCGCTTTTTTAGGATCACGTGCAGCGACAACTCTTGCTAAAGAAGTTTCACCTATTGATACAGTTCCAGGTGAATTAATACGTTTAGTTTCTACTACGGCGTTTGTTTCACCATCTACTAATTCAATCGTTACATTTTTAGAGTCATCAAATGGTTTTGATAAACGATAATAATATTTTGTATGATACGAAGCGTTAAAGTCTTTCAAGTCAGTAATCGCAAAAGTATATTGATTAGGATCTGGATTTTTTTCGAATAATACGTTTTGTGTTGGAATTGTGTTAGGATCTTTAGCTTTTGGAATCTTAACGGGTCTACTTTGAATTGTTGCTCCATTAGGATCATCCATGTTTGGTGATGCTGTTGTAGCATTATTTTCTAATATACCTTCCGATGAAAGTGGTGCAGTAGCTGAGCGACGTGAGCGTTTATGTACTGCTGGTTGACTTGTTGTATCTGAAGCGGCTGTAATTGTATTTGTTTCAGTTTGAGGAGCAGCTTCCGTTTTTGCTTCTCTGTCTTCACCTTTAGTTGTTGAAGAAGGGGCAACTTCAGTTTTAGGCGTCGCTGAGTTATCAGCAACAGTGTTATGTTGAGTACTTGACTGTTCACTAGCTTGCACTTCAGTTGTCGGAGTTTCTTTAGCAACTGTATTATCTTTATTTGTAGTTTCAGTTTGAGAAGCCTCTTTCGTAGGTGCTTGAGTTACTGGGGCTTGAGCATCAGCATTTGCTGAGCTATTAGCCGTTGTTGATTTCGTGTTGTTAGTGTTCAATTCGCTCGCATGAGCTACATCATGAACACTCAAAATTAGAAACGTTCCTAATAAGACAGAACCAGTACCGACTGTGAACTTTCTAATAGAGAATTTCTGTTTCAAATGTTGTTTCAAATCTTGATGTCCTCCAGTATTAAATTTTAAGCTTAGGCCTAATACATATATTATAAATGAGTTAAAAGAAAATACAACATTAAAATAAAATATTTATAAGATACGATTATAAAATTTTAATGAATAAATAAATGTTGTTTGCATGAATTATTTATATTGAAAATATAGCTTTGTAAAGGTAAGTTTATTTCATTTGAAATATATAATTTTGCCATGAAAAACTAATGATAAGGTCATTGGGAAAATGTCATTATTAAGCACTATATAAAAATACCAAGTGAAGCAGTTGAATCTACTCCTCTTGGCATTTAAATACTAAAATCATTCAATTTTAATTTAATCATTCTTTTCTTCGTAGCGTTTTAAGAAGTAACCGCCACCAAGTAAACCAACTGGAACACCGACAATCGGCGTCGCAATACTACTTAAAACAAAAACGATAAGAACTAGCATGAAACCGTTAAACCAATTCACTTTTAAACTTAATAAATCTTCATAAGATTTATGAATTAATTCTTTAATGTTCATTTAGATACCTTCTTTCTTTACGTTTGACCAAGCACCTTAGATAGATTGTTTGATAATGCGATTAGCATGCACGAATGAAATAGCTGCAAAGATAAGGTATACCAGTGAATAAATAACCATGACAACTAGAATTGCTACTGGTGCGTATTCGCCAACGAATTTCATGAAGGCCATAGCAGCAAATAGTGCGTGTAACAATGCGACAATTAGTGGTAAACCAAAGTTGAATAGAATCTTCATTGCTAAACCTTTCATCATATCAGTGTGTGTAAAACCGATACGTCTTAAGATACGGTAATTATTCACTTCATCTTCTGTTTCATCCATCTGTTTAATATAGATGATGCAGCCTGCCGCAATTAAGAATGCAAGTCCTAAGAATGAAGAGACAAACATTAATATACCCATATTTTCATCAATCAATTTTTTGATTTCACTTTGAAGAGGAACTTGAGGATATATTTTTTTAGCTATCTTTTCAGCTTTAGGAAGATCATGCTTATCTTTAATATTGATACCGTATTGATGCATTATTTTATCTTTTGATTTTAAGGCTTGATAATTTTCTGGACTTACTTTTAGTACTGGACCACCCATTGAAGCATTGCCTGGGATGATTCCAGAGTCATCTTTTTTGTCGACATGGAATGTTTTTTTCGTCTTACCAATAAGTGTAATATCTTTGTCTATATGAACATCTACCATACCTTCGATAGGGCCTTGTAAGTTCGTAATAGTCGCATGATTGCCCTTAATATTTTTATCTGGCGTTATTCCCATTTCAGCATGTGAAAAATCATCATCCGTTTTACTTGTTAACACATCATTTTTACCCATGCGCATATTCGCACTTTCATAATGTTTCTCATCATAATTAATATGACGTTGATCTAAAGAATGTTTTAACTTTTCTGCTGAACTTTTTTGAGCAAAGTTAATATCTTGTGGTGCCATAGATTGGATTGAATAGTCAGCATTAGCTTTGCTTACTACGCCGAAACATAGGACTGTTACTGTTACTGCTGAAATAACTGCGATAACTGTTAATGACATCGCATTTTTCTTCATTCGGTGCATAATTGATGATGTGAAGACGACATCTGTAATAGATACGCGTCCATGTTTAGCTTTCTTAAGGGATTTAAAGATTATTGAAACAGAGCTTCTAAAGAAGAGATAAGCGCCTACTACAGTTAAGAATAGAATAATAAATGGTGTAAGTAAGCTCATTGTTAATTGTCTAAACGTACCAAACAGCTCAGTAGACATGTAATAACCAAATGCAATCATCACGATGCCTAGAATACCTGCAACTAATTCGGCCGGTGTAATCTTAGCTTTTGTTGCTTCAGTCTTCGTACTATCCTTCATCATTGTAAGGATAGTTCTTCTTTTTAGGAAAAGGGAGTCCTGAATAATAATCAAGATAAATGCAAGTACAAGCATTAAGATAGTTTGAATTAACGCAGGTAGCTCAAATCCGATGGCTACATGGACCGATAAATGCATCATCTTAACTAGTATATTGAGTAAGCCAACTGACACTAAAGTACCAATGAGAATGCCAATGATGCCAGTTATAATGAAAAATGTTAGTTGTTCAATGGCTAACATTCTTAAAATATTGCCACGCGTTAGCCCAATTAATTGAAATAACGCAAATTCACGTGTACGTCGCTTAATAAATAAGTGATTTGCATACATTAAGAAAACAATGATAATAATGAATAAAAATACAGAGCCGACTTTAGCGCCATTACGAATAATCCCAGGTGATTCACTACTATTTAAACTATGTGTATATTGCAAAGTGACAAAGCTAAAATACAAAATAATACTGAGCACTAAAGAGAATAAATAAAGTGCATAGTTCTTTATATTACTTTTTAAATTTTTGAGCGTAATTTGATTAAACGTCATTTGCGACACCACCTAGGGCTGACTGTAATTGAATAATTTCCTTATAATAATCTTGTTTAGATTTATTCTGTTGATGAATTTCTGAATGAATATTACCGTCTTTTAACATAATAACGCGCTCAGAGAAACTAGCTGCTGAAGGATCATGCGTAACCATGATGATAGTACTATTGAATTTTTTGTTCATTTCTTCTAAGCGATTTAATAAATCTTTCGCACTTTTAGAATCTAGAGCTCCGGTTGGTTCATCGGCAAATATAATAGAAGGTTTGTGTACAAAGGCACGCGCTGCAGCGGTACGTTGTTGTTGCCCACCTGAAATCTCACTTGGGTATTTATTGCTTAAATCATAAATGCCGAGCGCTTCCGTCACTTCTTTATAATGTTTCTCCATATCGTCCTTACTTACTTTTTGAACAGATAACGGTAACATAATATTTTCTTTAACGGTTAAAGTAGGAAGAACACTGTAATCTTGGAAAATGAACCCCAGTTCCTTTTTACGAAATTGCGCTAATTTTTTATCAGATAGTTTATTAATTACATTGCCATCGACTTCTACAGTGCCACTAGAAATACTGTCAATTGAGCTAATCACGTTTAAAAGCGTTGTTTTACCTGAGCCAGAAGGCCCCATGATTGCTACAAATTCTCCTTTTTCTACTGAAAAGTTAATATCATTAAGTGCTTTGAATTTTTGTTTACTTCCATATACTTTAGATAAATGATTCACATTTAAAATTGTCATTGTTGCAACGCTCCTTATCTGATTTTATAGTTTTTCTTTAGCTTTATTAGGAATATCTGATTTTTTAACTTCTTCATATGAAGTAATAGTATGTGATTTTTCTTTTACAACTAGATAATGATCTGTTTTTAATTTTTTAGGTGCTGTATATTCAATTTTTTTAGATTTACCATCTTTTGTGTAGCCTTTTTGATCGTAATGATAGAGATAAAAGTCTTTTTCTTTATCTAACGTTTCAACTTTTGATGGTTTTTGGGTTTTAACATAATATGCATATGTTGGTGCTAGGGGGTTGAGTTTATTCCAATCATTGACTGAACGATTATTAGGATGTTTATCTGAATATGCATTTAATCCGAATAGTCCTCCTACAGCAATAATTGCAATAATAACGACTGCAATTAGAATATTTCTTAATGTTTTCAATATCCTCACTCCTTTTTCTATTACATTTATAATTGTAGGAGTGTTGCGTTATCACTGCCTTTATCTAATCTTACAAAGTAGGAGCCATATCTTACGGATGTGAAAGGTTAGATTATTTTTTGGAAAAATAAGTAGTTGGGCATTCTTAAAAGTGACAACTTGAATAGTAATCATGTAAGAGGTTTGTTACTATGAAGCTATCGAGACAATAGAGAGGAAATCATATATATAAATCTCAAGGATTTTATGATGAGAAGATGTTCTATTTTGACTGACAAAAAATGTGGTCGCAGGACACTATGTGAAACATACATATTTTCCAAAAGAAGATGGAAGTCAAGAACGTTATCATATTTAAAAATAAGTGAAACGACTTTGCAATGAATTTGTGATAAAGTAAATTATGTTTATAAAAGATGATAGGCGGGGTTAACTTGAAAAAAGAAATAATTGAATGGGTCGTAGCCATTGGTGTAGCCCTCTTAGTAGTGGGGCTAGTATGGAAATTTATTGGTGTTTCTTATACCGTATCAGGTTCTTCAATGTATCCAACGTTCCAAGACAGAAATAAAGTAATCGTAAGTAAAATTTCAAAATCATTAAATCATATCGATAATGGAGATGTCGTGGTCTTTCATGAAGATGCACAACGCGACTTTATCAAACGTGTCATCGGTACACCTGGCGATAAAGTAGAATATAAAAAAGATCAATTATACGTAAATGATAAAAAAGTATCTGAACCGTATTTAGATTACAATAAAAAGCACAAACAAGGTGAATACTTAACAGGTACATTCAAATCTAGCCAACTTGAAGGTGCTAATGGAGAAACTAAAATTCCTAAAGACAAATATTTAGTTTTAGGAGATAATAGACAAAATAGTGTGGATAGTCGTTTCCCAGAAGTCGGTTTAATCGATAAGAAACAACTTGTAGGTAAAGTTGTATTAAGATACTGGCCGTTCAATGAGTGGAAAGCAAATTTTAATCCAGGTACATTTTAATAATATAGGAAAAGTTGCTTAATGCGTTATTACGTGTGAAGCAACTTTTTTTATGAAAACTGTTATGAAGGCGTGTTTATAGGTAATTATTGTCATTATACTAATTGAAAAGCTGTTTAATTCGAGAAGAGAATTAAACAGCTTTTCTTTTTCACGAACTATTATATAGATTAAATCTATTTAAACTTCAATTTTTTATAAATTTTTTTGATATACATTAATAATATATTCAATTAATATAAACAACCTTTTTTTATAGTAAATATTGAAAAGAGGTGAAAAGATGACATTAGAGTTAGTAAATATTAAAAAATCGTTTGATAAAAAGAATGTAATTAAAGATGTGAGTTTAACAATTGAAAATGGAAAGTTTGTTTCTTTATTGGGAGAATCGGGTTGTGGTAAAACGACGTTATTACGACTCATAGCAGGGCTAGAAAAACCTGACTTCGGAAAAATCATACATGACGAGAATACATACTATTCTACAGAAAATAAACGTTTCATTTCTCCAGCAAATCGAGATTTAGGGATGGTATTTCAAGATTTTGCTTTATGGCCTCATATGTCCGTATTTCAAAATGTAGCCTATCCGTTAAAAGTAAAAAAAGATACAAAAAATTTAAAACAACGCGTCATGGATGCTTTAAAAGAAGTTCATCTAGAAGAACATTGGGACAAAGCGATTCATCAGTTATCTGGAGGACAACAGCAACGTGTCTCATTAGCACGTGCTATTATATCGCAGTCAAAATTGATTTTAATGGATGAACCTTTATCTGCACTTGATGCCACTTTACGAGAAGATATGCAAATACTCATAAAACGATTAATTAAAGAAAATAACATGACAGCTATATTTGTGACTCATGACCAAAATGAAGCCATGACAATGTCTGATGAAATTATCGTACTATCTCAAGGTCAAATTATTCAAAAAGGTTCGCCGGAAAACCTATATTACCATCCAAAATCTAAAAAAATCGCTACATTTATTGGAAAAGGTACATATATTGAAGGAGCTATAGATAATCAATATTTCAAAACGTTGGATGATTTTAAATTTGAAGTTCCTAATTCATTAAAAAGTGGCGAATGTGGCGTACTTGTACGTCCAGAAAATATTAGTATTTCAAAAAATGAAAAATCGCTACCAGCTACAATAGAAAACATTCAATTTACAGGAGAACGTTATCAATATTTAGCTCGCATTAATAATACAAAAGTTATGTTTTACGATATTAAATCTTATGCAAAAGATACACAAGTTAATTTAGAGTTTAACATTCCAGAAAATTATTTTATTTATTCAAATTCGGAGGAGAATAAAGATGAAGCACGTTACTAAATATCTTTTTTTATTACTTGCATTAGTTGTCGTTTTAGCCGCATGTCAAAATAAACCTGAAAATAGCGATAGTAGTGATGATAAATCGAAATCATATAGTAATGGAAAAGGTAAGCTTGTTTTATATGCAGCTGGACCTGACAACTTAGTTAAAGATATGGTCAAAGAGTTTGAAAAAGAAACAGGAAAGAAAGTAGAAGTCTTCCAAGGTACAACAGGTGAGGTGTTAGGACGTTTAGAAGCTGAAAAAGATAACCCAAAAGCTGATGTTGTACAGCTTGCTTCTTTACCTGCAGCTTTAGATTATAAAAAGAAAGGTTTAATTGAACCTTATAAAGTTAAAAATCATAACAAGTTATACAAGGACTGGATTGATAAAGACGGTTATTATTACGGATTTAGCGGTAGTGCTTTAGGTATGTCTTATAATACTAAAAATGTTAAAAACCCTCCTAAAGATGATAAAGATTTAACTAAGTCACAATATAAAGATAAGATTGCAATACCTGACCCATCTGAATCTGGTACAGCTTTAGATTTATTATCTATTAAAGTAAATAATGAAGGAAATAAAGCATGGGATGAATATAAAGCATTAAAAAACAATGGAATGAAATTAGCTGGGGCTAATAAGCCAGCATTAGAATCGGTTATTAAAGGTGAAAATGACGTTGTATATGGTGGCGTAGATTATATGGTTTATGCAGCTAAAGCTAAGGGAGAACCAGTTGATATTGCTTATCCTAAATCAGGTACTGCTATATCTCCACGACCTGCATTTATTTTAAAATCTTCATCTCATAAAGAATTAGCAAAACAATATATGGATTATGTAACAGGTTCAAAAGGACAAAAACAAGTAGACGATCACTATTTAATTCCAGCAGATAAGTCAGCAGAAAAGAAAAAAGATAAAGCAAAACGAGCAGATATTAAAGAATTTAAATATGATTGGAATAATTTAAGTGATAAAAGTGAGAAAGTATTAAAACAATTTACGGAATTGATGAGATAGAATGAATAGCAAATTAATAAATAGATTTAATCAGATTTTAGCATTCATTGTATTATTTATTTTAATCATCATGCCTTTATGTCTCATACTGTTGAAAGGCTTTGTTCCAGAAGGTGATCAAACATTTTTTGATCACCTTAAACAACTGGGACAATCGTACCATTTGAAGATATTATTGAATTCCATTCTATTAGGTGTTTCTGTAGTCATTTTATGTACGCTCATTGCCCTTCCTTTAAGCTATATTATGACTAAAACGACTTTAGCAAAACACCAATGGTTGGATTTATTAATTATGATTCCTTTTATGACACCTCCCTATATTGGATCAATGGGATGGATGCTTACGATGCAACGAAATGGGTTGCTAGAACAAATTAGCCCTATTTTCTCTCATATGACGCCTTATTTTTTCAGTTTTTTTGGGATGGTACTTATTATGAGCTGTCACTTGACGCCATTTTTATATATTATTTTAAAAAATGCGCTTATGAATATTCACCAGTCTCAAGAAGAAGCGGCTGAAATTTACGGTGGGACATTCTTTTATCGTTTTAAAAAAATTATCGCGCCATTATTTATCTCGGGTTATAGCATGGGTGCCCTATTAATATTTGTGAAAACAATAGGAGAATTTGGGACACCAGTTACAATGGGTAATCGTATAGGGTTTAGAGTACTGACTTCTGAGATTCATCATAGTGCGTCAATATGGCCGATTGATTTTCAAAGAGCAGCGTTATTATCAACCTTATTATTAGCTGTAAGTATGTCGGTATGGGCTTTTCAACAATGGTTTCAGACTAAAACGAATATCAACTCTAGTTCTGGAAAAGGTCGGAAAATTAAAATTCATCAATCAAGTAAATGGAATATATTATGTTACGTATATGTGATTTGTGAACTGATCGTAACGATTGTTTTACCTTATGCGAGCATCTTCGCTAACGCATTTATGAAAAAGATGTCGCAAGGATTTCATTTAAATAATTTTACAATTCAACATTTTATTGATGTTTTATCGGGCAATGGAAGCATCGCACTATTTAATAGCTTTTTATTGGCTACAATGTCAGCCACATTAGCGAGTTTAATTGGCTTATGGGTTGTATTGATTACAGAAAGAGGGAATACGTTAGGTCGCTTTATAGATTTTACAAGTTTATTACCTAATACAGTACCAGGGATTATTGTAGTAATCGGTCTGATACTTTTTTGGAATAATAAATACAATGTATTACCTATCTACAATACGATTGCCATCTTAGCTGTTGCTTATACTGTGCTCTATATTCCATATGCTGTGCAAAATATTAAAACAGTAAATCAACAAATAAGTAAAAACTTGATTGAAGCTGCAGAAATATCTGGTAGTAAGGGATGGACATTATTTAGAACTATTACATTACCATTATTAACGCCTGGTATTCTTTCGGGATGGATTTTAATATTTTGTATTTCGATGAGGGAACTTGTTGCTTCTTTAATGTTGAGACCGCCTAATACAGATACGTCTTCTACATTTATTTATCGACAATTTGAACAAGGCGATTCTGCACAAGGGATGGCCATGGCACTTTTATCTATAGGATTAACTTCTATTATTTTAATGATACTTGAAATATATCAAAGAAAGAAAAAACGAATTGAATAAGGGGGTACAATGCCGTTGAAGAAAAGAATTTTAGCTGTTTCTGATATTCATGGCCACGTAGACTCCTTATCACAATTACTAGAGGTCACAAAATATAACTCGAAAAATGATCAACTTATCTTAGTAGGTGATTATGTGAATAAAGGCCCTGACTCAATAGGCACTTTGAAATTAGTTAAGCAATTACAAGCAGAAGGTGCCATTGTGTTAATTGGTAATCATGAAATGAGATGGTTGGAAAGTGATGAGGAACAAGCTTTAGAGTGGCGTCATTTTATTGAAGAATTGCCACATATTAAAATATTAGATAACTACATCTTTGCCCATGCAGGCATTGATACTAACAAAGATTTACAACATCAAGACCGCAGTATCGTGACGGGACATCAACCTAAGGAATTAAATTTAAATTTACCTGAAAATAAAGTTTTAGTTCATGGGCATGTACCGAATTTTAGACTTGGTTATGAAGATGACGAACTTCTTTTTGAAAATAGAATTATCGGCATAGACACTGGAGCAGGTCATGATAAATATTTAACGTTAGTAGATTTAACGAATCGAATAAAGTATTCAATTGATGTCTTAGATGAAAAGAAAGAAGTCGTTATTAAAACAATGAGTAGAAATTTATAAGAAACCGTAATTTAGTTTCAAAATAATAAGTTTGTATGATATAAAGTGTACGTAGCAATCAATTAATCATTAAGAAGGAGTTAAAAAATGAGTGATAAGAAGATAAATGAAGAACCAGTTTGGTGTAAAACGCTTAATTATATTTCAAATTTATTTATTTTTTTAGGTCTAATCAGTTTAATTCTTATTCTTTTTCTAGATGTGATGAAAAATATTGCTCCGGCGTTATTTATGATAGGATTTTTACTCAATATTATTCCCAATTTTCATGTTTTGAATACAAAAATAGCGCAATTACCTCTATAATTATTAGCTACCACACCAAATAAAAAAGAAAGGTAATGCGCCTATGTGTAAGTCTATATTAAATACATTAAGAATTAAAGATAAAAATC
>NZ_SRPJ01000004.1 GCF_004785665.1 Staphylococcus pragensis | reverse complement strand
GTATAATCATTCACTTGTCTGGTGACAATGGCAAGGAGGTCACACCTGTTCCCATGCCGAACACAGAAGTTAAGCTCCTTAGCGCCGATGGTAGTTGGATTTACGTTCCGCTAGAGTAGGACGTTGCTAGGCAATTAAATCGTATGGATGCGATGAGCCGATATCGAGACCGTAAGGTCTCTTTTTTAATATCTAAAATTAAATAAATATCATAGTAAGAGAAAATAGTAATCTTAAAATAGAAAAAGACAGTGAAGTAGCGAAACTACCACACTGTCTAATAAAATAAAAGAGTTGTTATGATTATAAAAAGTGTTCTATAAAGAAAAATGAACACAGCTTCTTTAACACTTGTGTAAGTAGTTCTAAGATAGATTACGAAGTGTAGTTGTGAAGACTCCTAGGGGAGCAGTATTTTAATTGAATCTAAGTGCTATAGCACTTAGGTAAGTAGTTCTAAAATGGATATGGTAATCCATTTAAGAACTACTTTAGAGACAGCACCCCTGGAAAGCGCAACAACTTAAACGAGTGAATATCTACCTTAGCACACTTCTATTTAACTTTGCTCTTAAATCAACAATGAATATAACATTTTATTTTCATTGATATAAATATTCGAAGGATCGAAATCATGCACATTTGTTTTTAATTGATTAAGATCATCATGATTCTTAAGTTGAATGCCAATAATAACTGTACCAGTATTTTGAGATGATTTTTTCAGATATTCAAACTTAGTAATATCATCTTGTGGCCCTAGCACCTCATTCACAAACTCTTTAAGCGCGCCAGGACGTTGTGGAAAGTTTAGGATAAAGTAATGTTTCATTTCTTCATATAACAATGAACGTTCTTCAATTTCTTTCATACGATTAATATCATTGTTGCCTCCACTTACAATACATACCACGTTTTTTCTTTTAATCTTATCCTTATAAGCTTCTAAAGCAGAAACGCTTAAAGCACCAGCTGGTTCAGCTACAATCGCTTGTTTCGAATACATATCAAGAATAGTTGAACACACAGCGCCTTCATCGATTTGGACATAATCATCGACATGCTGTTTAGCAATTTCAAATGTGATGTCACCAACGCGAGCCACTGAAGCACCATCGACAAACTTATCAATATGCTCCAAAGTGACAATTTTATTGTTAACAACTACAGATTCATACATACTACTTGCTCCTGTAGGTTCTACCCCAATGATTTGAGTATGAGGGCTGAAATCATCCATATAAGTACTTATTCCTGAAATTAATCCGCCCCCGCCAATAGCAGCAAATAAATAATCAAATACAATATCATCTTCTTTAGATTGTTCTAAAATTTCTTTAGCTAATGTGCCTTGGCCTGCAATAGTATGGATGTTATTGAATGGATCTATAAAAGTCATTTGATGTAATTCAGTATATTGTAATGCTTCTTTAAGACAATCATCAAAAGTATCTCCAGTAAGTACTATCTCGACATTTTCAGCTCCAAAAAACTTTACTTGATTTACCTTTTGGAGTGGAGTAGTGACTGGCATGAAGATAACTGCATTTAATCCTAATGCTTTGGCAGTATAAGCTACCCCTTGTGCATGATTGCCTGCACTAGCACAAGTGATACCTTTTGCTTGAGCTTTATGATCTAGTATAGAAATGGCATTATACGCACCTCGTAATTTAAAAGAACGAACCCACTGTAAATCTTCTCTTTTTAAATAGACGTTACAATCATATTTTTGAGAAAGATAGTGGTCATATTGTAAAGGCGTTTCTTTAACAATATTTTTAATACGTAAATAAGCTTCATCTATATCTTTTGATGTCACTGTCGTCTTTAATGTCATATTCTATCAACCCTTACTTTGTTTTTCATATTTTTCTATTAAATCTTCATATTGAAGCGTAATAGCAATATCATCTAAACCATTGACCAATTTATTCTTCCAAGTTTCATCAATATCAAAGTGAAATGACTTTTCTTGCGTTGAAACTGTTTGATTAGGGAGGTCTATTGTAATTTCAGTATGAGTTGCTAAATAATCTCTAACATCTTTATCAAGGACAATCGGTAACATACCATTTTTAGTACAATTCATATAAAAGATATCGCTAAATCCTCCGGCAATAATGATATTAAAGCCATAATCTTTTAATGCCCATGCAGCATGCTCACGACTAGAACCACAACCAAAGTTGTCACCTGTAATTAATATAGAAGCACCTTTATATTCAGGTTTATTAGGATTAAAATCTGGATTATCAGAACCATCAGGTAAGTAACGCCACTCGTCAAAGGCGAAAGGTCCAAATCCAGTTTTAGTAATTCTCTTTAGATGTACTTTAGGTATGATTTGATCGGTATCGATATTATCATTAAATAAAGGAACTATTTTACCTGTATAAGTCGTAATAGGTTGCATTTCCATAATTAAACAACCACCTTTCGAACATCTACAAATTTCCCATTAATCGCAGCAGCTGCAGCCATTGCTGGAGATACAAGATGTGTTCTTGCGCCTTTACCTTGTCTACCTTCAAAGTTACGATTGCTTGTAGACGCACAATGTACACCTTCAGGAACTTGGTCTGGATTCATGCCTAGACACATTGAGCAACCTGGTTCTCTCCATTCAAATCCAGCTTCTTTAAAGATTGTATCTAAGCCCATAGCCTCTGCTTCTTTTTTGACAGTGCGAGATCCAGGGACAACGATAGCTGTAATTTTAGGATGTACTTGCTTACCTTTAACAATCTTACTAGCTTCAATCAAATCAGATAATCTGGCATTCGTACAAGATCCTAAGAAGACATATCCTAAATCTATATCTTCTGCCTTTTGACCAGGGGATAGACCCATATATTGATATGCACGTTCATCATTAATATTTTTTATTTCTGGAAAAGGAGTATCGAAACCTACACCCATTTCTGGATTAGTTCCCCAAGTGACTTGTGGTTCTAAATTGCTGACGTCTAATTCAATCACTTTATCAAAATGCGCATCGTCATCAGTATAAAGTGTACGCCATTCATCTATACTATTCTCAAAGTTTTGAGCATATGGACGTCCTTTAACATATTCGAAAGTAATATCATCAGGTTGCATAAGTCCATATTTTGCGCCACCCTCGATAGCCATATTACAAATCGTCATTCTTGCTTCCATAGATAGTGACTTAATCGTTTCACCAGTAAATTCCAATGCATATCCAGTTCCAAAGTCGACACCATACTTGCTAATTAGATATAAAATAATATCCTTTGCATAAACACCAGAGGGTAGTGTGCCATTAATGTCTATCTTCAAATTCTTAGGTTTCGTTTGCCATAGCGTTTGAGTAGCAAAGACATGTTCAACTTCACTTGTCCCAATACCAAAGGCAATAGCTCCAAATGCACCATGTGTGGCAGTATGAGAATCACCACATACAATCGTCTTTCCAGGTTGTGTTAAACCAGTTTCTGGTCCCACCATATGAACGATACCTTGTTCATCAGAGCCCATGTCAAAGATGTGAACACCAAAATCTTTAGCATTTTTTTGAAGAGTAGTAATTTGTTTATTAGCAATTTCATCTTTAATATTAAAAATATCAATAGTGGGTACATTGTGATCAAGCGTTGCAAACGTTAAATCAGGGCGTCTTAATTGACGATTTTGTAATCTTAAACCTTCAAATGCTTGAGGAGAAGTTACTTCATGTATAAGATGCAAATCGATATATAAGAGTTGAGGTTCGCCTTCTTTACCAGTTAAGACGTGCTTATCCCAAACTTTGTCAAATAGTGTTTGTCCCATATTTAAGTACTCCTCCTTTTAGTTATATTTTTCTTTTAAAAAATTAAAAATATCAGATGTTTTATAATGACCACCTAAATCAGGTGTCGTTCTACCTTCTTTAATTAATGTATACACATAGTCTTCTAATTCGGTAGCGGCTTTTTCTTGATTTAAACTTTCTCTAAGACACATTGCTAAAGAGAGTATCATACCAACAGGATTAGCAATATTTTGATTTGCAATATCTGGGGCTGAACCATGAATAGGTTCGTATAATCTTGGACCTTCTAAACTAAAACTAGCTGAAGGAGACAGACCTAAAGACCCTGGTATAACTGAAGCTTCATCGCTTAAAATATCTCCAAATAAATTTTCAGTCACAATTACATCAAATTGAGATGGGTTTGTGATTAAGTGCATACTACACGCATCGACAAGTAAATGATTAAGTTCAACTTCAGGATAATCCTTGCTAACTTCAATTACTGTTTGACGCCAAAGCTTACTTGAAGCCAGTACATTTTCTTTATCTACTGAAGTTACTTTCTTTTTGCGATGAGAAGCTAATTCAAATGCAACTCTAGCAATGCGTTCTACTTCTTGTTTCGTATAGGTTAAGGAATCAAGTGCTTCATGTTCGTTAATATGTCTTGGTTCACCGAAATAAATACCGCTTGTTAATTCGCGTACGATGACTAAATCAGTACCTTTAACGCGTTCTTCTTTTAAAGGAGAAAATGGTGTCGTACCTTCTGTAACTTTAGTAGGGCGGATATTCGCAAATAATCCTAGAGACTTACGTAACTTTAATAAACCTTGTTCAGGACGATTGTTAGGGTCAGTCCATTTAGGTCCGCCTACAGCACCTAACAAAATTGCATCAGCTTTTTCACAAGCAACTAGCGTATCATGAGGAAGGGGAGTGCCATGTGAATCAATGGCAGCTCCTCCAAAATCATAATTTTCTAAAGTATAAGTGAAATGATATTTCTTACTAATTAATTTCAATAGTTCTAAACTTCCGCTTAAAATTTCTGGCCCAATACCATCACCTGGTAAAGCAACAATAGAATACGTCATGACTTATTACCTTCCTTCTCAGTAGTTTCAGCTACATATTTAGCGTGAGCTTCCACATAAGCTTTACATGAGGCTTGTAAAACGTCATGATCGATACCAATACCATTTACTGGTTGACCTTCAATAACAAGTTCAACGCGAACTTCCGCTTGAGCATCCGTACCTTCTGTAACAGATTCAATACGATAATCGATCAGTTTACTTTCTTTTTGGAAAATGCGGTCAACAGCATTGTAAATAGCAACGATTGAACCTGTGCCAATACTTGAATCTTGATGTAAATGACCATGTTTATCTTTAATAACAACGACAGCACTTTGTAGGCCATTAGATACAAATTGAAGTTGTAATGTTTCAAGTTGATAAATAGCATTCTGCTCATGTTCAGAACCTTGAATAATTGCATGAATATCTTTATCTGAAACTGATTTTTTCTTATCGGCTACTGCTTTAAATTGTTTAAATAACTCTACTTGTTCATCAGGACTAATATCATAGCCTAGTGTTTTAAGTTTTTCCGCAAAGGCATGTTTCCCTGAAAGTTTGCCTAATGGTAATTCGTTTTGACGAATACCGACTAATTGAGGCGTCATAATTTCATACGTTTCAGGATTTTTAAGCACGCCATCTTGATGAATACCTGACTCATGACTAAATGCATTTTGTCCAACGATAGCTTTATTTCTAGGAACACGAATTCCTGCATATCTAGAAATAAGGTCAGAAGTGTTTTTAGTTTCAGAAAGGACTAAGTTTGATTCAATGCCGTAATGATCGCGACGAACATATAATGCTAATGCCAATTCCTCAAGTGCTGTATTACCTGCACGTTCACCAATACCATTCACAGTACCTTCAATACGTTTAGCGCCATTTTCAATAGCAGCTAAACTATTCGCAACTGCCATACCTAAATCATCATGACAATGTGCACTATAAACTACGTTATGTTCTGATTTAACATTTTCAATTAAAGATTTAAAAATTTGACCATATTCAGTAGGATAGCTATATCCAACAGTATCTGGAATGTTGATTATACTTGCTCCAGCATCAACTGCAGTTTGCACAGATTGAATGAGAAATGCCATGTCTGTTCTAGATGCATCTTCAGGTGAGAATTGAACCACATCAAAGAATTGCTTAGCATAAGTTACGTGTTCTTTGATAGATGCAAGCACTTCTTCTTGTGTCATTTTCAGTTTGTGTTTTAAGTGAATAGGGGAGGTTGCTATAAATACGTGCACTACTGGTTTGACTGCATCTTTAGTTGCTTCGTATACTGCGTCAATATCAGATTTTTTACAACGTGCCAATCCACATACGGCAGTAGTAGTCAAAGCTTTTGAAATGGCTTGAACAGACTTGAAGCTTCCTGTACTCGAAGCGGGAAATCCTGCTTCAAGTACATCTACACCCCATTTTTCAAGCTGTTTAGCTATCTTTAAACGTTCATCAAAAGAAAAGTTAACACCAGGTGTTTGTTCTCCATCTCTTAATGTAGTATCAAAAATTTGAATATGGCTTTCCATTTTTAACATCTCCTTGTTATTTATTTTTGGATACTTTTAGATTTAATAAATGGCATCATTTTTCTTAATTCACGACCAACCGCTTCGATTTCATGACCATGTTGTTGTTCACGTAATTGATAGAATTCTTTAAAGCCATTTTCATTATCTTTAACAAAACGATTAGCAAAGTTACCGTTTTGAATATCTTCTAATACAGTTTTCATGTTATTTTTAACTTCTGGAGTGATAACACGTGGTCCAGATACATAGTCACCAAATTCAGCTGTATTTGAAATAGAATAGCGAACGTTTTCCATTCCGCCTTCGTACATTAAATCAACGATTAATTTCATTTCATGTAATACTTCAAAGTATGCTAATTCTTTTTGATATCCAGCTTCAACTAAAGTTTCAAAACCACTTTGAATTAATTTATGGATACCACCACAAAGTACAGCTTGTTCACCGAATAAATCAGTTTCAGTTTCTTCTTTGAATGTAGTTTCAATAACACCAGCACGTGTTGCACCAATACCTTTGGCATAACTTAATGCGATATCACGTGCATGACCTGAAGCATCTTGTTGTACACCGAATAATGCTGGTACAGCAGTACCTTCTACAAACGTACGTCTTACTAAATGACCAGGACCTTTAGGTGCAACTAAGAATACATCTACGTCAGCAGGGGGTTGAATAACACCAAAGTGAATGTTAAATCCGTGTGCGAAAGCTAATGCATTGCCCGCTTCTAAATTAGGTTCAATTTCATTTTTGTATACGTTACCTTGGATTTCATCTGGTAATAACACCATAACGACATCTGCTTGTTTGACTGCTTCATTAACAGGATATACGTCAAAGCCATCTTCTTTAGCTTTATCGAAAGAATGTCCAGGGCGGATACCAACGACTACATCATAACCATTGTCTTTTAAGTTTTGTGCATGCGCATGTCCTTGTGAACCGTAACCAATTACTGCAATTTTTTTACCTTGTAAAGCATCTTTTTCTACTGATTGATCATAATAAACTTTTGTCATAATATGTTCCTCCAATTTGTAACTTACATAAAATTTTGAATATTCTTAAAATTATAGATACAAATTATCTACAATTATTGATGATAGGCATTATGTTATTAAATTATTTGTAAATGCTAGCGCATCATTTCATTAAATATAAATATTAAGCTTTAACTTCTTCAATATCGATGACGCTAATTTGTTTATTTAACTTTGCAATTAAAATTTTAAGTATAGCTTCATCTTCAATATTTGCGGTGATTAACATATCTGAAATGCCTTCCTCTGAAGAAGGTTTAACGATTAATTCACTAATATTATATTGTAACCTTACAAAAGCACTTGTAATTCGATTTAACGTACTCACTTGATCTGTAACTTTTAAATGTAACGTTCTTTTCATTCTAGACCCTCCATTTCATGATTCGCTTTACCACTAGGAATCATAGGATTAACTGGTTCAACAGGGGATACTCTAACTTCAATTAATGCAGGTCCTTCGTATGTAAAAGCTTCGTCCAATGTTGCGTGTAAATGTTTAGGATTATCAATTAAGAAACCTTTGATACCGTATGCTTCAGCCATTTTCATAAAATCAGGTTGGTCATTAAATACGGAATGAGAAAAACGTTTATTAAAGAATTTATCTTGCCATTGTTTAACCATGCCTAACGTTCCATTATTAATAAGGACGATTTTTACATTAAGGTTGTATTCAGGTAATAAAGCAATTTCTTGGTTAGTCATTTGGAAACCACCGTCACCGACGAAACAAATGACTGTCTTATCTGGCGCAGCTAATTGTGCTCCGACTGCAGAAGGGATACCAAAGCCCATCGTACCTAAACCACCACTCGTAACCCATTGGCCATAGTTTTTGAATGGATAGAATTGAGCTGCCCACATTTGATGTTGACCTACATCAGTCGTTACAATTGCATCGCCATGAGTAATCTTGCCGATATATTCAATGGCTTCTTGAGGTCTACAGAACGTTTCGTCGGCTGGTTGATATTTAAATGGATGTTTATCTTTATTCGCTAAACAATGTTTAACCCACTCAGAGTGTTCTACTGTATTTGAAAAGGTCTGCGCTAACGCTTCGAGCACTTTCTTACAATCAGCAACGATGCCTAAATCAGTTGAAATAACTTTATTGATTTCTGATTCATCAATGTCTACATGTACAACTGTCGCATTTGGGGCAAATTCATTAGGATTACTTGCTAAACGGTCATCAAAACGACTACCTAAGTTAATGAGTAAATCACATTCAGTCAATGCCATATTACTCGCATATGATCCATGCATACCGCCCATACCTAAGAAGAGAGGATTCTCATAAGGTATAGCACCTAAGCCTAATAATGTAGTGGCTACGGGTATTTGATGTTGAGTGGCAAACGCTGTTAACAAGCTATTCGATTTTGAATGATTGATACCTGCTCCAGCTAAAATAAGTGGTTTTTTAGCTTTAGATAAATACTCGCTTAATTGCTGAATATCGGCTCTATTAGGTTCTTCTACAACTTTATATGCAGGTAAATGAACTTCATTTTCAAGGGGAGCAGAAGATGTTAACACACCCATGTCTTTAGGAAAATCAATGACTACAGGTCCTTTACGTCCCGAGTTAGCAACATAAAATGCTTCGTGGACAATTCTTGGAATATCATCCACATGTTTTACTTGGTAATTAGCTTTAGTAATTGGTGTAGTCATTGAAAGTAAATCTGCTTCTTGGAAAGCATCTTTACCAATACCTGATGTTGCTACTTGACCAGTAAATACTACAAGGGGTAGTGAATCACTATAAGCATCAGTAATACCAGTGATAGCGTTTGTTGCACCTGGACCACTAGTAACGACCACGACGCCTGTTTTACCGGAAACACGAGCGTATCCTTCAGCAGCATGTGTAGCACCTTGTTCGTGACGCGCTAAAATATGTTTAATCTTGCCATCATAAAATGTGTCGTATAGGGGTAATACGGCACCTCCTGGATAGCCAAAGATGAAATCTACGCTTTCATGTAATAATGATTCAACTAGTAATTCTGAACCAGAAAGGGGTTCATTCGGATGAGATTCGATTACGTTACTTTCCTTTTTATTCGTCATTGCTAACACTCCTTAATATTAAATAAGATTCTCAGGCACTTGCATTATGCCACCTGTATTTGCGCTAGTAACCAAAGCAGTGTATCGCGCTAAATAACCTGTTTTAACTTTCGCTTTAAAAGGGGGTAAAACTTGTCTACGTTGCTCAAGTACTTCATCAGGTTGATTAACGTTAAGTGTGCGATGTATTAAATCAATGGTAATTTCATCGCCATCGTTAATTAATCCTATTGGCCCACCTGAAGCGGCTTCAGGAGAAATATGTCCAACAGCGATACCTCTTGTAGCTCCTGAAAAACGTCCGTCAGTAATCAATGCTACATCTTTACCTAAACCTCTACCTACGATTGAAGAAGTAGGGGCTAACATTTCTGGCATACCTGGACCACCTTTAGGGCCTTCATAACGAATAACGACGACATGGCCTTCGCGTACTGTTTTATTGTCAATTGCTTCAACAGCTGCATCATGTGAATCAAAACAAATGGCTTTGCCAGTGAATACTTTAATAGATGGATCTACACCACCTACCTTAATAACTGCACCTTTTGGCGCTAAATTACCAAATAGTACGGATAGACCGCCTTCTTTATCGTAAGGTGCATCAAGTGGGTGAATCACTTCGAAGTTTTTAATTTCTTTACCTTCGTTATTTTCTCTCAATGTCTTGCCTGTGACTGTAATACGATCAGGGTGTAACGTGCCTTCTTTTTTCATTAATTCATTAATAATAGCCGGGCAACCTCCAGCTTCATGCACATCATGCATTGAATAAGCAGAGCTTGGTGCTATTTTGGATAAGTAAGGGGTACGTTTCGCAATTTCATTGATACGTTCTAGGTCATAATCAATTCCAGCTTCATTAGCAATTGCTAATGTATGTAAGACAGTATTTGTTGAACCACCCATTGCCATGTCTAAAGCGAAAGCATCATCAATTGCTTCTCTAGTGACAATATCTCGAGGTTTGATATCCTTTTTAATATTCTCTACTAATTTAAAAGCAGCTTCGCGAATCATTTCACGTCGTTGATCACTAACAGCCAAAGCTGTGCCATTATAAGGTAGAGCTAAACCAAGAACTTCCATTAAACAGTTCATTGAATTAGCGGTAAACATACCTGCGCATGAACCACAAGTAGGGCAGGCGTTCTGTTCCATATCTAGAAATTCTTCTTTAGTAATGCTACCTTCTTTAAAAGCACCGACTGCTTCAAACATTGAAGATAAAGTAAGTGCTTTACCTTGAGCGGAAAGACCAGCTTTCATCGGTCCTCCTGAACAAAAAATAGCTGGTACATTGGTTCTAACAGCAGCTAATATCATACCCGGTGTGATTTTATCGCAATTTGGAATATAGAATACGCCATCAAACCAGTGTGCATTAATAACTGTTTCAGCAGCATCCGCAATAATTTCTCGTGAAGGAAGTGAATAGCGCATACCAATATGGCCCATAGCTATGCCATCATCAACGCCGATTGTATTAAATTCAAATGGAATAGCTCCTGCCTCGCGTATGGCTTCCTTGGCAATATCAGCTAATTCTCGCAAGTGGACATGTCCTGGCACAATATCGATATAAGAATTACAAATTGCTACAAATGGTTTGTCCATATCTGTTGGATTTTTGAGTGCGCCCGTAGCATGTAAAAGACTTCTAGCAGGTGCTTGATGATCACCTTTTTTTATCATGTCGCTTCTCATTAAAAATTCCCCCCGTCAAGTTGTAAATTATAAAAATAAAAAAACGCCCCAATGTGATTGGGACGTTAATAAGTCCCATTCAATGAGAAATAGGACTTAAACTTTTAGCATATTATTAAATACTAAAGTTCCAGCCTTCGGAGTATAATAAAATAATTAAATTATGTATTACAGCGTGTGGTTGCGTATTAAATTGAGTCATTTTAATATACTCCTTTCTAGTGAATGGTCGGTTATTTAAATTGTTAGAATTGTTTTAAAATTCGATAAATTAAATTTACTACAATGCGTTTTTTAAGTCAATACTCTTTTTTGAATTTTCTAACAATTCACAGATATGTATTTCAACTGAATAGAGAGAAATTTCCGCTAAAATTTGTTACAATTAGTAAGTTAAAATTGAGACCAACATAGCTAAATTTTTTAATTGTAAGAAATAATGAATATGTTTGTAGAAGGAATTTTCAAAATAGGAGAGAGCAAAGCAAATGATAAGTATAAAACATTTAGATGACATGAATCGTTTTGCTGGCATATTAGTTAAACATCTTGAATCAGGAGATTTAATTTTATTAAATGGAGATTTAGGCGCAGGTAAAACAACATTAACACAATTTATAGGTAAACATCTCGGCGTAAAACGAAATATTAATTCTCCTACCTTTAATATTATCAAATCGTATAAAGGTCAATCGCTAAAGTTACATCATATGGATTGTTATCGTCTTGAAGATTCTGATGAAGATTTAGGATTTAATGAATATTTTGAAGATGAAGCAATTACCGTGATTGAATGGAGTCAATTTATCGAAGATTTATTACCCGCTACGCAGTTAATTGTTAATATTAAAACTGTGAGTGAAACAGAACGTGAGATTGAATTGATTGCAAAAGGCGATCACTATTCTAAAGTTAAGGAGGAAGTAGAACGTGAATTCACTACTTATTGATACGTCTAATCGTCCGATGTCAATTGCTTTAATGGCTAATGACCAAGTTTTGGCAGAGCAGACTGTTGAAAGTAATAAAGATCACTCCAGTCAATTGATGCCAGGTATTAAAGCGTTATTTGAACAAGCGAATTTAAATAAAGAAGAATTAGATGCGATTGTAGTAGCTAAAGGTCCTGGTTCTTATACAGGTGTTAGAATCGGTGTGACTACTGCTAAAACATTAGCGTATGCTTTAAATACTGACTTATATGGCGTATCTTCATTACAGGCTTTAGCAGCGACAGTAGAAGAAACTAAAGCTCAAGAACGTTTATTAGTACCAGTGTTTGATGCTCGTCGTGAAGCGGTCTATACGGGTGTTTATCAATACGTTGATGGACAATTAAGAACCATTTTAGAAGATCAATATATTTCAATTAAAGAATTATTAGACTGGTTAAACAAACATCAGCAATCGTATTTATTTATTGGAACAGATGCTGAAAAGTTAGCAGAACAATTAAATGATGATATCCAGGCTAATTTACCGCGTGCAGCTATAATGTATTCATTGATAGCGGAACCTGAAAATATCCATACATTTGTACCCAATTATATTAAAATGTCAGAGGCGGAACGCAATTGGTTAAACCAACAGAATCAGAATTAACGATACGAGCAATGCAAGTTGATGATGTCCCAAGTGTATTTGATATTGAACGTGAAAGTTTTAATGACAGTTCTTGGACAATTGATGCATTTTATCATGAACTGAATGAAAATAACTTCGCAAAGTATTTTGTTATCATTTTCGAGGGTGAGATTATTGGTTATTTAGGTCTTTGGATAGTGATTGATCAAGCACAGATTACTACCGTAGCCATTCGAAAAGATTACAGAGGTTATGGATTAGGACAATTATTACTTAAATATGTGATGGATTTCGCGAGTACAACGTGTGACATAATGAGTCTAGAAGTCAGAGTAACGAACGTTGTAGCGCAACATGTCTACACAAACTTAGGGTTCCAATTTGGAGGTAAACGTAAAAATTATTATGGAGAAGGCGAGGATGCGTTAGTTATGTGGGTGAATTTAAATGAATAATGAAACTTTAATATTAGCAGTGGAAACAAGTTGTGATGAAACAAGTGTCAGTGTTATCAAAAATGGTGATACCATATTATCAAATACAGTGTTAAGCCAAATCGAAAGTCATAAACGTTTCGGTGGCGTCGTACCTGAAGTGGCAAGTAGACATCATGTAGAAGGCATCACTGCTACGATTGAAGAGGCGCTCGTAACTGCTGATGTCACAATGGAAGATATTGATGCTATTGCAGTAACACAGGGTCCTGGTTTAATTGGAGCATTGTTAATTGGCATTAATGCTGCGAAAGCTTTAGCATTTGCTTATGACAAACCACTTATTCCGGTTCATCATATTGCTGGTCATATTTATGCGAATCACTTAGAAGAACCTTTAACGTTTCCTTTAATGGCACTTATCGTTTCTGGTGGTCATACTGAATTAGTTTATATGAAAGATCATATGAATTTCGAAGTGATTGGTGAAACACGTGATGATGCAGTGGGTGAAGCCTATGATAAAGTTGCTAGAACGATTGGTTTACCATATCCAGGTGGTCCAGAAGTAGATAGATTAGCGGCTTTAGGAGAAGATACGTACGATTTTCCAAGAGTATGGTTAGAGAAAGATAGCTATGATTTTAGTTTTAGTGGTTTGAAAAGTGCTGTGATAAATAAATTGCATAATTTAAAACAAAAGAATGAAGAAATCAATAAAGCAAATGTGGCTACTAGTTTCCAAAATAGTGTGGTCGAAGTACTAAGTACGAAAGCAATTCATGCTTGTGAGGAATATCATGTCAATCGTTTAATCGTAGCAGGAGGCGTTGCGAGTAATAAAGGTTTACGTCAACGTTTACAAGAATTATGTGAAGACCATGATATCAAACTATCTATACCAAGCCGTAAATTATGTACAGATAATGCGGCAATGATTGGTGCTGCAGCATACTATTTCTATAAAGCTGGTATTACAGCAGATTTAGATCTAAATGGTCAAAATAATATGGATATAGAAGAAGCGACAGTAGAATAATTATAGCTTAGTGTTAAGTATGATGAATGATAGATTCATGTGTACTTAGCACTTTTTTTATTATCAAATACTAAATAGAAATGATTTGAAAATGAGTAAGTCAATAGGGAACATGCGTACTTATCAACAAAATGTGAATAAACTGTGGGTAAGTAGTGCTTAACAATGTGGATATGGTATTAATTTTGTGTAAAAGAAATGTAAATACAGAAAATTTGAATTGTGGATAACTAGGATAAGTCTGTGGATACTTGATATATCAGAGTTTTAAATGTTTATAATATTGTGATTAAAAAAATACAAAAAATAACTAGAAAATTTTAGGTTATTTTCTAGTTATTTAATCTTAGGGATACTTTATAACATTTCTTGTAATTCTTCCCATTCTATCATAACTTGTTCTAATTTCTGTTCGGTCTCAGTTTTTTCATTAGCAAGTTCTGCTGCTTTGATGGGATCATTAAATATTTCAGGTTGTGTAAGTTGTTCGTCAATATGGGTTATATCGTTCTCATATTGTTCTATTTTCTCTTCACATTGCTCGATTTGACGTTCTAATTTACGTTGCTCTCTACGTTGTTGTTTTTGATTATCATAACTACTGATTTGTTTATTGTTAGAAGTTTCATCTGCACCTGTACTAACATCAGTACGTTCCGCTTCAAATGCTTCTAAGGCAGCAGCTTCTTCAGTTTTTTCAATATAGTATTGATAATCACCTAGATACATTTGGCCACCATCTTTATTTAAATCAAATACTTTATTCGCTAATTGATTGATAAAGTAACGATCGTGAGAAACAAATAGAATCGTACCTTCAAAGTGTTGTAAAGCCTGTTCTAATATTTCTTTAGAATCAATGTCCAAATGGTTGGTAGGTTCATCAAGGATTAAAACATTATCTCTTTGTAACATTAATAGTGCTAATTGAAGGCGTGCTTTTTCGCCCCCAGATAAATCGTTGATGATTTTCTTGACGTCATCTTGTACAAATAAAAATCGTCCTAATACTGCTCGGACATCTTTTTCATTCATATTAGGATATTGATCCCAAACATAATCTAAAATGGTCTTATTAGATTTAAATTCAGCTTGTTTTTGATCATAGTACCCAATTTGAAGATTAGCACCGAAGATGACCTCGCCACCTAATTTAGCTTGGCGGTTAGCAATTGTTTTAATGAGTGTTGTTTTCCCTACACCATTTGGGCCGATAATAGCGATATGATCGCCTTTAGTGACTTCGATATTTATAGGTTTGGTAATAGGTGTTTCATAACCAATTTCTAAATTGCGAATATGCATCACATCATTACCAGTGTTGCGATCAAAACCAAATTGAATATTGGCGCTTCTTGCATCCAACATAGGTTTATCAATGCGCTCCATTTTTTCTAACGTTTTACGACGACTTTTAGCCATTCCACTTGTAGACGCACGAGTAATATTTTTCTCTACAAACGTTTCAAGACGCTTAATTTCGTCTTGTTGTTTTTCATATTCTTGCATGCGCTGTTCATAATATTTATCTCGTTGTTCAATGAATTGTTCATAATTACCTACGTAACGTTTAATATCTCCAAGTGCTACATCATAAATTTGTGTCACTATTTTATCTAAGAAGTAACGGTCGTGACTGATAATGACGATGGCGCCTTTAAAGTATTTTAAATAATCTTCTAACCATTTAGTCGTTTCTAAATCAAGATGGTTCGTCGGTTCATCTAGTAATAATAAATCAGGCTCACTTAACAACATTTGTGCTAGAGATAAACGTGTTTTTTGGCCTCCACTAAAGTCGTTAATAGGTTTGCTGAAATCTTCTTCTTTAAAATTAAGACCATGCAATACAGTTTTAATCTTACTTTCGTATTGATAGCCCTCAAGTTGTTCAAATTGATTAGATAGCGATTCATAGCGTTCCATATGACGTTGATAATCTTCAGTATCATAATCATTGGCATGCATTGCTAACCAATCTGTTTCTTCTTTAATTAAACCTTCCATATTTTTAATGTGTTCAAAAGGTTTAGACATTTCTTCGAACACAGTAGATGAAGAATTAAGTGTCATTTGTTGAGTTAAATAACCCACTCGTAAATTTTTGATTTTAGAAATATGGCCACTATCATAATCTTCAGCACCAGCAATAATCTTCATTAAAGTGGATTTGCCAGCACCATTTCGACCAACGATGCCAATACGTTCGCCAGTTTTAACTTCGAAATTGACGTGAGTAAATATATCTTCACCATCGAATGACTTCGAAATGTCATTTAATTGCAACAGTATCATTCAGGTTTCACCTTTCTATTGTTTTAACAAAAGTATTTATCACAAAATAGCCTTATACATTACTCTTTATTTTACCGTATAATAAAGTTACATGAAACTAAGATATTTATTTTTAAAAAGTGTTAGGGTATAATATGTCAGTATTCATTATGGGACATAATGTGATTTTAAAGGAATGACTAATTGCACGCTAATTAGTTTGGATACATAGATTAAAAAGTTCAAACAAGAGGGGGACAACTTTAATGGCTCAAAATCAAGCTAAAATTCCTCGTGCAACATTGAAACGATTACCATTATATTATAGATTCGTTAACACCTTGAAGACAAAAGGAATTGATCGCGTTAATTCAAAAACTATCAGTGAGGCGCTAAATATTGAATCAGCCACTATTAGAAGGGATTTTTCATACTTTGGTGAGTTAGGGAAAAAAGGTTATGGCTACAATATTGATAGTTTATTAGAATTTTTTAAATCTGAACTTAGCAATAGTGAAGACATCCATATTGCTATAGTCGGAGTAGGGAACTTAGGAAGAGCACTTTTAACATATAACTTTTCGATTCATGATGAAATGACTATTACTGAAGCGTTCGATATTGATAAAGAAATTGTGGGTCAACAAGTCGGTGAAGTTAAAGTGCATCATATAAATGAATTACAACAAGTACTTGAAACACAAGATATCAATGTTGTTATTCTTACTACACCTGAAAAGGTAGCCCAAAGCGTCGTAGATCAACTAGTTGAGGCTAACGTCAAAGGAATATTAAATTTCACGCCTGCTAGAGTAGATGTGCCAAATACCGTTCAAGTCCATCACATTGATTTAGGTATTGAATTACAATCACTTTTATTCTTCATGAAAAACTATTCAAATCAATAAATATTATTCAGAAATCATTCTTTTGTGCAGAAGAATGATTTTTTTAATTTCAATAAAATTAATTTCAAAAAAATGTTATTGATAATTAATTGTTAATCTATTATAATACCTTAGTAAATCAATCGGGAAAGGATGTAATTGAATTTGGTTTGGATGATTATTAGTGGCCTAATCGTTGGGATTTTATTAGGCTTTGTCATGCAACGTACACGTTTCTGCTTAACAGGTGGTTTTAGAGATATGTATGTGCAAAAAAATAATAAAATGTTTTATGCTTTATTAGTAGCAATCACTGTCCAAAGTATTGGACTTGTAATATTAACAAGTTTAGGATTAATCGCAATTCCTTATGATACATTTCCTATTTTAGGGACTATTATTGGTTCCTTCATTTTTGGAATAGGTATCGTTCTAGCAGGCGGATGTGCAACTGGAACTTGGTACCGAGCTGGAGAAGGATTAATTGGAAGCTGGATTGCTCTCGTTATGTACGCAGTTACTGCTGCAGTCACTAAAACAGGTGTCTTACTTCCAGTGATGAATTGGATTAACAAACCTACGAAAGTGAATACAAGTATGGCTCAAACTACAGGTATTCCAATGTGGGTGTTAACGATTGTTTTAACTGGTATTACATTATTTGTCGTAGTGAAAACGTTACGTAAGCCTAAACCTAAAATGGCTGTACCGAAACTTAAACAAAAATGTACAGGTATTAGACACTATTTATTTGAGAAACGTTACCATCCGTTTGTAGCGGGTATCGCGGTTGGTCTTATAGCATTTATCGCTTGGCCAATGAGTATGTCAACGGGACGTGATCATGGATTAGGCATTACAACACCTTCTGCTAATTTAATTACATTCTTAATTACAGGTGATACAAAATTAGTAGATTGGGGCGTTCTATTAATATTAGGTATCTTCTTAGGATCATATATTGCTGCAAGAGGTTCCCATGAATTTAAATGGCGTTTACCAGATAAACGTACTATCAGAAATAGTGCAATTGGTGGTATTTGCATGGGATTCGGTGCCTCAGTTGCAGGCGGTTGCTCAATTGGTAACGGCTTAGTAGAAACTGCAGTTATGTCTTGGAAAGGCTGGATAGCATTAGCATCTATGATCTTTGGTGTATGGTTCATGAGTTATTTCATTTTTGTAAGACCGATGAAGAAATTACAACAACAAACTACACCGAAGCAAACTAAATCTGCTTCTACTTCTAAACAGCCTCAAACAACGTAAAAAGAATGGATTGGAGGAATAATAATGTTATACGAATTAGGTACAGTGGGCATGGTATGTCCATTCCCATTAATTGAAGCTCAAAAGAAAATGCAAACACTTGAAAATGGTGATGAATTAAAAATAGATTTCGATTGTACCCAAGCGACTGAAGCCATTCCAAACTGGGCAGCAGAACAAGGTTATCCAGTAACAAACTATGAACAATTGGATGATGCTTCATGGACAATTACAGTACAAAAAGCATAAGTAAATTCAAATAGAATAGGCTTTTAACTCATACAGATCAACCTCTTTTGTTATATTATGTAACATATTGTGTCATTTTATCTTACGAATTTTTGCCATATTGAAAAACTAACATTATGATGTTTTCAAAGGAAGTGGTAATTATGAAGATGGATGACACAATTTTTTTATTTCTTTGTACTTTACTCGTGTGGGTAATGACACCGGGATTAAGTTTATTCTACGGTGGTCTCGTACAATCTAAAAACGTACTGAACACAGTAATGCAAAGTATGGCAGCGATGATTATCGTAACTTTCACATGGATAACATTCGGTTTTACATTAAGTTTTGGATCTGGAAATGACTTAATAGGAAACTTTGATTTTATAGGTTTACAACATGTAGGTTTTGCGATTAATCAAGATTTAAGTCCGCATGTTCCGTTTGCCTTATTTATGTTATTTCAAATGATGTTTTGTACTATTGCGGTCTCAATTTTATCTGGTTCCATTGCGGAACGTATGAGATTTATTCCGTTTACAATTTTCATCATTATATGGGTTATCGTTATTTATAGTCCAGTGGCACACTGGGTTTGGGGTGGCGGTTGGATAGGTAAGTTAGGCGCATTAGATTACGCCGGAGGAACTGTTGTACATATTACTTCAGGGGTATCAGGACTTATCTTAGCCATTATGATTGGTAATGGTAAAAAAATCGAAAAAATTCAGCCCCATAATTTATTAATCACATTAATTGGTGGTATTCTCGTTTGGATGGGATGGTATGGATTCAATACTGGTAGTGCCTATGCATTTAATGATGTTGCATTAGCTTCATTTGTAAACACTGTAATTGCAGCTAGCGGCGGTGCTTTCAGTTGGTTAGTTCTAGAATACATAGTAACGAAAAAACTTAGCCTCCTTGGATTATTATCAGGGGTCCTTGCAGGATTAGTAGCTATTACTCCTGCGGCAGGATATGTAAGCTATTTAAATGCATATATCATTTCAATTTGCGGTGGTATCGCATGCTACTTTGTTATTAACATTATTAAAGAGAAGTTCAAATATAATGACACATTAGATGCGTTTGGTATTCACGGTGTAGGCGGTGTAGTTGGAGCAGTGCTTACCGGCGTATTCCAATCTCACGCTGTTAATGGAGATATAGACAATGGTCTTGTATACACTGGTAATATCCATGCAGTGTTCGTGCAATTTATTGCAGTAGTAGTGGTTGTTATTTATACCATTTTTGTAACTTGGGTTATTGGAAAAGTGTTACAACACCTGATGCCATTAGCAACTACTGAAGAAGAAGACGAAACAGGATTAGATGAAATTGTTCACGGTGAGAAAGCATACTTTTACGGTAAGCTTAATAAATTAAATAAAAGATATTAATATATATTTTGAAACAGCCTATCCCTAAGTTGAAAATTAGTATTTTAAGCGATTACAATTGTGATAAAATATATCTTAAATGGCTACAAATTTAGGTGATTAAATTAATGAAAAATATATCAGATATCGCAAAATTAGCGGGAGTCTCTAAAAGCACAGTCTCCCGCTTTTTAAATAATGGGTCTGTAAGTGCAAAAACAAAAGATAAATTGAGTCGTATTATTGCAGAACATGATTATCAACCTAATCAATTCGCTCAAAGTTTACGTGCGAAACATACAAATATTATTGGAGCAATCATTCCACGCATGAACTCTCATGCAGTAGATGAAACCGTTAAAGGCATTGTAAGTGTGTGTCAGCAGCACCAGTATCAATTACTGTTAAATTATACAGGATTAGATATTAATGCTGAGATTGCAGCACTTGAAACCTTTTCAAGAAGCAAGGTGGATGGCATTATACTCATGGCTACAACGTTAACTGCTCAACATCTTGAAGTAATACAAAAAATCGATGTGCCTATTATTCTTGTGGGACAATCGCATAAGCACATGCATAGTATCGTTCACGATGATTATCAAGCAGGATACTTAGTGGGTGAAATGATTGGTCAACAGCAACTTCAAAATCTTTGTTTCTTTGGTGTTACGGAAGATGATATTGCTGTGGGGATAGAACGTAAACAGGGCTTAATTGAGGCGCTTAAGCAATATCATATTCATCCTCAAATATTTGAGACTTCATTTAAGTATGAAGAAGCGAAACGTGATGTTGCAGAAATGCTTCAAACTATGCCTAGGATGGATGCACTTATTGGTGCGACTGATTCGATTGCTTTAGCGATACATAATTATTGTGTCCAAACCGATTATGCTAAACAAATGCCATCTATCTATGGATTTGGTGGTGATCCGATGACGCAATTGGTATCCCCAGAGATTATCACAGTTAAATTTAATTATTTTGAAGCGGGAACACAGGCTATGAGACAGTTACATGATTTAATTTTTTCGGAAAAGGAAGCATCAAAAACGCTCATTTCTGTCGAATTATAAAATAAATATTTAAATGTGGGACCGATACCAATAGAAATGATAAAATGAAATAAACAATAATCTCTATCATTGGAGGGATAACATGGCTGAATGGTCAAGAGAAGAACGTTATCGTCGTTTAGAGGACGTTGAATCAACACAATTAGAAGACTTAAAACATCAAGTCGCATCATCTAAATACCGTCAAACATTTCATATTCAACCTGAGACAGGACTGCTTAACGATCCAAACGGTTTAATCTATTTGGATGGCAAGTATTATATTTCTCATCAGTGGTTTCCTTTAGGTGCTGTTCATGGTTTGAAATACTGGTTTAATTATACTAGTAATGACCTAGTAACTTTCGAGCCTCAAGGCCCAGTACTTAAGCCTGATACGGTATATGATAGTCATGGTGTTTATAGTGGGAGTGCCTTTGAACATGAGGGGCAGTTATATTATATGTATACTGGTAATCATCGCGATGAGCATTGGGAGCGCTATGCTAGTCAAATGATAGCCAAAGTAGATAAGGATGGTACAGTTCACAAATTTGAAAAGCCTGTCATTGCACACCAACCTGAGGGCTATACAAGTCATTTTAGAGACCCTAAAGTATTTGAACATGATGGTGAGTTCTATGCTATCATTGGCGTCCAAAATAACAATGAATTAGGTCGGTTTTTACTATATAGAACAGTAGAACGTCAACTGGAGCATTGGGAATTTGTAGGTGAGCTTCACACTAGTTTGGAAGATTTCGGCTACATGTGGGAATGCCCTGATTACTTCAAATTAGATGGGGAAGATGTCATTTTATTTAGTCCTCAAGGTCTAGATGCCAAAGGAGATAAATTTAGAAATATTTATCAGTCCGGTTATATGATTGGCGAATTAGATTTCGATTCTCTAAGTTTTGAACATAATGAATTTATTGAATTAGATAATGGATTTGATTTTTATGCGCCACAAACATTTGTTGATGAACATGGCAAACGCATATTAATTGGATGGATGGGTTTGCCAGAAATTAATTATCCAACTGATTCAGAAGGATGGGCACATTGTTTAACGATTCCTCGTGAATTATCTGTTGAAGAGGGTAAGTTGAGACAACGTCCTCATCAAGCGCTTAAGAAGTTACGTACGAACAAAGAAACTGCATTAGGTTATGCTGATAAATTTTCCCGTATGTTACATCCTTATGAAGGCACGCATTATGAATTAAATATTGAAATTTTGGAAAATGAAGCATCAGAAATCTATTTTGAATTACGTACTTCCAAAAAATGTTCAACTCTGATTACATACAATACGAGAGAACAAAAAATCACATTAGATCGTTCAGAAAGTGGTTTATTACCGGATAATGTAACAGATATGACGCGTAGCACTATTTTAGATACGCCACTTACAAATTTACAAATTTTTGTAGACACATCGAGTGTAGAAATATTCTGTAACGATGGCGAACGTGTACTTACATCGCGAATTTTTCCAGATGAAGCAACAACAGGAATTAAAACATCTACTATGTCAGGACAAGTATATTTACAATTTACGAAATATGAACTTAAAGGTGAGAGATAAATGAGAAAATTATATGCACTAGGCGAAGCATTAATAGATTTTATTCCTAATGTCACTAACTCTGAATTGAAAGACGTCACTCAATTTAGTCGTCAAGTAGCGGGCGCACCCGCGAATGTTGCGAGTGTGACTCAAAAACTAGGCGCTAATGCTGAAATGGTAACACAACTTGGTCACGATGCATTTGGCGATATTATTGTAGAAACGTTAGACCAACTTGGTGTAGGTACACAGTATATTAGAAGAACTAACGAGGCGAATACGGCACTAGCATTTGTAAGTCTAAAAGAAGACGGGCAACGTGATTTTTCATTTTATCGTAAGCCCTCAGCAGATATGTTATATCAACCATCTTACTTAGACGAAATTACAATTTCAGAACATGATATTTTACATTTTTGTTCAGTCGATTTAGTAGAAAGTGAGATGAAAGCGTCTCACAAAGTAATGATTGATAAATTCGAAGCTGCCAATGGTATCGTTGTTTTTGATCCAAACGTAAGATTACCATTATGGGATAGTGCAGAGGCATGTAAAGCGGCGATTCAAGAATTTATTCCTAAAGCACACGTTATTAAAGTCTCTGATGAAGAAATCGAGTTCATTACTGGTAAAGCAGATGAATCAGAAGCGATTCAATCATTATTTACAGGTAATGTTGAAGCAGTCATTTATACACAAGGTCCTAAAGGAGCTACCATTTTCTTGAAAAATGGGGAAACTATTCATCACGACGGTTATAAAGTGAAAGCAATTGATACAACTGGTGCAGGAGATGCCTTTATAGGAGCGGTAATTAGTAGAATGTTAAATAGTTCAACAACTGATATTACGGCACTATTTGAACAGGAAGGTCACGACATACTTAAATTCAGTAACTTAGTAGCAGCTAAAGTGACGACTCAATATGGTGCGATTGAAAGTATCCCTACACTAGAAGAAGTGACGAAAGATCTTAAGTAGATAATATATAAGCACCAACTATGACAAATGTCATCAGTTGGTGCTTTTGTATGTCTATATTTTTTTTACATTACGAACGGAAGCGTAACAATGTTCACCATTTTTAAAGTTAACGATACGTTCTTTTGAATCGATTGATTCGATGTTGTGGCGATTGACGACAAAACTGTTATGACATCTAAAGAAGCGGTCATCTAACTGAGCAAGTTCTTTAAGATTGCCATAAAATTCAATTTGACGGTTATCTAGATGTGCAATTAAGCGATGTGACTTCGTTGATGATTCAAAGAACATCACATCATCATATTGTACATAAATAGAATTGCTACCACGTTTTAATTCGATGGTTTCAACATTACTTTCTTTTGAAAGTAACTTTAAGCGTGTATGCGCAGTTTCTAAACAATCGATAATTCTTGTTTTTAACTGACTAGGGTCATCTTTAAAAATAAAATCCATCGCAGATACTTTATAAACAAATGTTAAATAAGTTAATTCGCTATGACTTGTCACAAAAATGATATTGCCAATCGGGTCATATTTACGGATTTCACTACCTAATTTAATACCGTTCATATCGGCTTCTAATTGAATATCTAAGAAATAGCAACCTACATCATTCATTTCTTTCGATTGCTCTATAACCTCATAAGGATCATCTGTAGCTAACGCAATTTCCATTGGTTTTTCCTCAATCATTATATAATTGTTAATAATTGAAACCATATTTTCACGTTGTTTTTCATCATCTTCACAAATGAATATTTTCATCATTACACATCCTTATGACATATTATTTATAATTTCTACTTTTTGAATGAAGTAGCCATTTTCAATGGTTGTATCAAGTAACACATTTTCAGTAGAATCCGTAATTTCTTTTAATGTTGATAAACCTAAACCTCGATTCTCTCCCTTAGTTGAAAAGCGTTCTTGGAACAATTCATGAATACGAGGCATATCTTCTTTACATTTATTCATCACAATAAACATAACCGAACTTTCAGTGTTTATGAAAGCAATTCGAATTAAAGCATCCTCTAAATCCTCAGAAGCTTCAATGGCATTATCAATAATAATTCCAATAATTCGGCTTAAATCAATCGTATTCAATTCAATATGTTCTACTAATTCAGGCACTTCAATACTAATAGGAATATTCTTCTCTTGAGCTTGAAGAATTTTAGTAGTTACTAAACCTTTAATAGCACGAACCTTTAAGTTCTCTGTGCCATTAATTTTAATCGATTTCATTTGAAGATTATCCTTCATTGGCACAATATTTTCATTAAAGTATTGTCGTAAACCAGTCATATCATCTTCACGAATATACTCAGACATCGTCGTTAAAATATTAACGTAATCATGTCGAAACTTACGCATCTCATTGTTAATCGATTCAATTTGTAACGTGTATTCATAATACGTTTCAATTTCCTCCATATTACGCTTGTAGCGAAGTTCTTTGATAGTGTAATTTGATATTAACACTATTAATAATGAGAAAAAGAATATAATACCGATAAATATCAAACCATACATTTTTAAAGAAGCATCGCTTAGATTAGAAGTGTGCGAATAAATATATAAGATTATACATGAAAGTATGAGTACTATTGAAATTACTGTTAAATAAGTCTTATTTATTGATAAGTATGATTGCATCAACTTATTAATTAAAAACCTAACTGAATAAGCTAATATTAATGTGATAAGAAGAAATATCAATAAATATGAAAAAGAAATAATTAAAGAATTATTAGTCAAATTCTCAACTACAACAACTAGGAAAAAGCCTATAAAATTACTTAAAAACATTAAAATAGCACTACTTAAAACAGTTATAAGTGAATAAAGTTTTACTTTAGTATATAAAAAAATTCCGCAACCGATTAGTAAATATAATATTGATATACTTCCAAAAAAGTAAAATAAAAAACTCGAAGGGATCATAACCAATAAAATAATGGAATAATCCCTTAAAGTAAATTTAATATTTAAAATTATTTTAGCTGTCAAAAATAAAAGAAATCCCTGAAAAAATGCTAAGGGTACATTAGTTAATATATCCATTTCATTTCACACTTTCTAAAAAGAAATAAACTAACACACTTCAAAAGATAAATTTAGTCATTTATTTTAGTTAATTCTTCAGGAACTTCAGGTTCATCAAAATATGAAGCACATGGTGTATATGTTGCAATAGTACCGATTGTTTCTAAAATGATTGTGAAGAGTTTAATAACTAAACTAGTAATCAATGTCATAATTTTTTGTCCTCCTTAGGAAAAAAGAATGGTAATAGGGTAAGACTTTCAAGTGTTACACCTAATAAAATAAGTTGCTTATATGGCTCAGAAACTATTAACGAAATAATTATCAATAGTATTGTAAGAAAGATTGATAATAATTTTTTTCGTTTTATTAGATGAGATGGTATAGGTTGTTTCTTAGTTGCAGCTGGAGCATAATAAATAATCAGTAAAAGTGCAATTAAGGCACACGTATACATTATACCCAAATTTATTGAAAAATAGACAACGAGCCAAGGTAAACCAACAAATAAAATTAAATTTTGAACATGACACAGCAATGATGATTTAGCATGTGCACCATGTGCATAATGTCTAATTAAAAAATAACTAACGTGTGTAATTAAAGTGTATAGAAATGTATGGAATATGATTGCAGCACCATATGTCACAATTGTCTTTGCTAGATTACTTACTACAACTTGTAACCCTAATCGTACTTTTAAAAACTGTATATGATCAAGGTTATTCTTTCGTTGTAAGTATGAAGCAAAGCGCTCAATTTGTTTGTCAATTGCTTTCAATATTGTGCCACTCTCCTTAAATCAATTATACAATTTTGTGCAACCAGTCTGTAATTCATTGCTTAACTGTTCAAAATTAATACTTAACTGTTGTATTTAAAATACATGTAATATTTTAACATATAAAAAGATACAGTTTAGTATAAAAAATTGCAAGTTAAGAAGTTTTCGAAAAAATGTGTGGAGTATGTGTTTTAATATAGTCATATCACATAGATGTGATAACAACTTAATAATCTTAGTCTTTAAATTTAATAGTTATTGTTTTATTGGCAGTAAAGGATGATGATTTTGTTTGTAGTTGCGAAATCATTTATCTTGCCCCAAGTTGGAAGGAGTGTTTGTGTAGCTGTAGTGAAGCTTCATAATTGATAATGGCAGAATCTACATTGTCAATTTAGTAAATTCTCTTAGTAGAAGTAATTTAACTTTGTTTTCTTCGTGTAGTTAATTTATTCATTAGTAAGCCATCCCAACTTATTAATGAATATTTATTAAAAAGTGACTGAAGTGTTAGACTCAGTCGAGAATGATTAACTTAGCTATTAAATGTAATAGAAGGTAATGATTCTCAACGATAAAAGCTATCGTAACATCATTTGTATAAAATGATAATTTTTCATAATTAATAACATCCCCAAAAAGATTGAAAAATAACTGTAAAAAACATTCCCTTAATAAAACATAAGCCGTGAGTCTCTCCCAAGCTCACGGCTTTTTATGTTGTTATAACACAAAATTATTTATATAGTTCTAATCTTAAATTTTCAAAGACTGGAATATTCTTACGTTGTTGTTCTACTTCATCTAAATCAATATCTATTTCAATACTTTCTTCTTCTTGACCAAGTTCTGCTAGTATTTCTCCATTAGGATTAATTACTATTGAGTGACCGGCATAGTCTGTGTTTCCATCATTACCCGTACCATTGCAGGCAATAATAAACATATCATTTTCAATAGCGCGTGCTTGTAATAAAGCTCTCCAATGATTTAAACGTGGAGTAGGCCATTGTGCTACATAAAAGCCAATTTGTGCGCCTTCACGTGCTGGGTATCTAAGCAGTTCAGGAAAGCGTAAATCATAACAAATGATTTGAGTTGCGATAACACCTGAAGAAAGTGTGAATGGTTCAGGAACTGTTTTTCCGCTTTCTAAGAATTCTGGTTCATTTAACATAGGTACTAGATGAACTTTGTCGTATTTATTAATTCTTTGACCTTCTTTTGAAACTGTGAAAGCTGTGTTATATACTTTGCCATTTCGACTATTTGATACTGACCCAGCTACAATATCTACATTATAGGTTTTAGCAAGTGTTTGAATAAAAGGGAAACTTCTAGCTAATTCTTTATCCGCTTTATTTGATAATTCATCTAAAGCATATCCATTATTCCACATTTCAGGTAAGACAACGACTTCGGTATCTTCGTTTAATTCTTTCTCGAACCATTGTTTTATTTTCTGTTCATTTTTCTCAGCATTTCCGTATTCAACATAAAATTGAAATAATTGAATTTTCATTATATCGCTCCTCATCCCTGTGATAATTTTTAATGTACTAAAATAATTAAGGAAAATCAAAAAAGAGCAAGTTAGAATAATATTGTCTAACTTGCTCCCAAAATGGTAATTATTTTTTAACGATAAAACGTTGATCAGTTGGTTGTATTTCTTTATCAGCTGCTTCTTCACGAATATCGCCAAATGGCATTTGAGCAACTAATTTCCATGAAGCTGGGATATCAAATTCTTGTGTAGTAATTTGATCAACTAATGGATTATAGTGTTGTAATGATGCGCCGATACCTTTTGAACTTAATGCAGTCCAAATTGCGAATTGATGCATGGCATTAGTTTGTACTGACCAGTTTGCAAAGTTATCAGCGTAACTTGGCATTTTTTCTTGTAATGCTTTAACTACATCTTCATCTTCGAAATAAAGAATTGTGCCGTAAGAATGTTTGAAACCTTCAATTCTTTGATTTGTAGGTTCAAAGTCACGGTCTGGACCCATAGTATCTTTTAATACAGTTTTTGTATTATCCCAGAATTTTCTGTGATTATCGTTTAATAATAATACAATACGAGTTGATTGAGAGTTAAATGCTGAGGGCATATATTTGATAATATGTTCAATTAATTCTTCTAATTCTTCGTCGCTAATAGAAATTGACGTTTCTGTTTTATAAATTGTACGTCGGTTTTCGATTTCTTTTAAAAATGGCTTTGTATTTTCTTTATCAAATAAACCCATATCCATGTCTCCTTTGTTTTAAGTAATACAAGTTTAGTATAAATATTATACTTCAATAAGTAAAATAAATATAACAAAAAAATTTCAAAAGTATTAATATTCTTTATCATTCTACTTATTTCCATGCATAAGACAATCATATTCCTTATACTAGAAGTGATAAGAGAAAGAAGGAGGTGACGATTGGTGAAAAAGAAATTAGCCCATGTAACTATACTTCTAACTTTAGGGACGTCGTTAGTTGGCCCGCACGTTCATGCAGAGGAAACATCTAATGAAACAGTAGAAACCGAGAATACACAAGAAGATGTAAACACTTCACAATCAGATGCAGATTCTAAAAATGGAAATGCTTCAAATAATGATAATAGTGGTAGTCATTCGGAACCGCCTTTTCAAGAAAAAGAAACTGATGAAGCTAAAAATCATGATGAATTAAATCATACAGAAAGTGAAGAAGTTCCAGTCGAAGAGAAGTCGGATGAAGTGGATTCAAAAGAAGAGTCATCATCTCATTCGGAATCGTCTGAGGAGCCCCCTAAATCTGAAGATGATTCAAATCAGTCATCATCAGAAGAAAATGATGATCAATCTAATGAAGATGAAACGGCGAATACTAATGAACATTCAGAGGCCGATGATGGTAATAATGATGTAAACAATGGGAATAATCAAGATAATCAAAGTGAGGATTCAAAAGAGGATATTCCAGATACCGATGAGGATGGTAGCGATGAGAAACCTCATGATGATGACGGTGATAATGGAAGCACTGAAAAACCTCACGATGAAGATAATGATAGCGAAAGTTCTGAAGATAATTCTAGTAAAGATGATAATGAGGATAAAGATGATTCCTCTCACTCTTCATCAGAACATGATCAAACGGACGATTCTAATGAGGATTCTAATAATGAAGATCAAAGCGAAGCGCCCTCACATCAAGATGAAGACTCACAGGACTCACCATCAAATCACAACGAGAATTCACATGTAACACCGTCAAATCAAGATGACGATTCGCAAGAAAACCAACATCAATCGAAACCTTCTAATAATAATGATAAAGGTCAATCGGATTCTTCAGACTCATCTCGCGAAACGAATGGTCAACATAAAGGGGACTATGGCAATAGTCATAAACATGATTCAAACTGGAATAATAATCAGGCATATTCGGGACAGTCTACTCAAAATGCGTCTCATCAATCGTCTAGTAATAGTAATGATTCACAATCAAAACCGCATCAATCGTCTAATAGAAATGAGGGCTATAACTATCAAGACAATGATAAGCGCAAAGGAGAACCTAATCATCAAAATGTCTCTGATGCGATGATTCACCAGATATATCCTAATAAGAATACTAAGCATAGTTCTCAAACAGATGATCACTATACTTCATCTAGTCAGTCGAATATGCATCGTCAATGGCATTACGGCGAGTCTACGATTAATGACCGCCACTATAATGAGCATCATTTCGATGAGCAATATGTAAACGATGATAATAATTATACTAGTCGAAATAATAAGTGGACATCATTGTTACACAGATTCGATACCCTTGCGACAGGTTCATATAAATATAATCCATTTATTATTAATCGTGTTAATCGCTTAGGTGAAAATGAGGGGACCGTCACGGATCAAGATTTTTATAGGCTCTTTCGAAAACAAACATTTAACAATGAATATTTAAATAACTTGCAACGAAAATCAAATTATTTTAGATTTGAATATTTTAATCCTCTTAATGCCAAAGATTATTATAAAAATCTAGATGAACAAGTATTAGCATTAATTACAGGTGAAATTGGTTCAATGCCTGATTTGAAAAAACCAAGTGATAAACATTCAAATGAAGATGAAGCGGATATTCATAGTCATAAAAAGATAATTGAATCTAATGACGATGAAAAAAGTGAAACAAAAGAGAAATATAATTTTGATAAAATAAATATTACTTTAATTAGTAGTATCATTGTTATTTTTTTAGGCGTAATAGGTCGCTATTTATTTAAGCTTCTAAAAAATTAAATAATACAAATTAACGCATCTAATCACTCGTCTTTTAATTAAATAAAGATTTGAGTATTAGATGCGTTTTAAATTAGATTAAAATAAAAACTGTAAAATAAAATTAGTTTGATGTTGTATGTCTTTAACTGCATCACTAAAGAAGAATTGCATGAATACAACAAAGCCATTTTGCATCATATGAATAATGATTGGTACAGCAATACGCTTAGTGAATACATAAGCTAATGAAAAAATCATACCCATACCAAAGTATATTAATAAAAATTTAATGTCATTATGTGCAATTGCAAATAATAATGAACTTATAATAGATGCTATTAGAAAGGCAACGATACGGTTACCTTTAATTTTACTATATAGTTCTCCAAATATAACTTTACGGAATACGTATTCTTCGAGGATAGGTCCGACAATAGAAATCAATACGATAAACACAGGAAGTTGTTTAGCAATCGCCATTATTCTCTCTGTGTTAGGGCTTTGTTGTGGTTTGCCGAAGATCCACATATTGATGATGCCAGCAATAACTTGATAAATCATTACGATACAGAATCCTAATAGCGCCCAAGGAATAATATAGCGTTTATATTCTTTATGACCTTGTTCTATCGTGTTAGGATTTTTAATGATTGAATTTAACCATATAATTAGCACGGCTGCTATGATAAATAGAATGACTTGTGTATATACGCCTGCTCTGGCTAAAGCCATTCCAGATAGATGACTAAACATTGGCGTCTTTTCCAAGAAAAATGGTAAAAACTGTGCCAATGCATAAATCAGTAGTGTTAAAAATGCCACCCAAATTCTTGCCATGTTAAACCTCCATATAATTATCAGTAATTACTATTCTATCGTAAATATAAGGGATGTACAAAAATTAGAAAAATCATATTACTTGAAAAATTGACCAACTTTGATTATTATAAAAATTAGATTAGCACTCAGCTTATTTAAGTGCTAAAAAGAGACCTATTAAGGGAGGAACAATCATGCTTAAACCATTAGGAAGTCGTGTGATTATCGAAAGAAAAGAACAAGAACAAACAACTAAAAGTGGAATTGTGTTAACAGATAGCGCAAAAGAAAAGTCAAATGAAGGCGTAGTAATCGCTGTAGGCTCAGGCCGTGTCCTTGACAATGGTGAAAAGATTGCTCCAGAGGTTAAAGAAGGCGACACAGTTGTATTCCAAGAATACACTGGCACAGAAGTTAAACGTGGAGACGAAACATATTTAATTTTAAATGAAGAAGATTTACTAGCAATCATTGAAAAATAAAAATCAATAATATTAATGATAAAAATTAAAATTTTACGGAGGTCAAATAATGGCTAAAGATCTTAAATTCTCAGAAGACGCACGTCAAGCAATGTTACGTGGTGTAGATAAATTAGCAAACGCAGTTAAAGTAACTATTGGTCCAAAAGGCCGTAACGTTGTATTAGATAAAGAATATGTAGCACCTTTAATTACAAATGATGGTGTGACAATCGCTAAAGAAATTGAATTAGAAGATCCTTATGAAAATATGGGTGCTAAATTAGTACAAGAAGTAGCGAATAAAACAAATGAAATTGCTGGTGACGGTACGACTACAGCAACTGTTCTAGCACAAGCGATGATTCAAGAAGGACTTAAAAACGTGACAAGCGGCGCTAACCCTGTAGGTTTACGTGAAGGTATTGATAAAGCAGTTAGAGTAGCTGTTGAAGCGTTACATGATATTTCTCAAAAAGTTGAAAATAAAAATGAAATTGCGCAAGTAGGTGCTATTTCAGCAGCTGATGAAGAAATTGGTAAATACATTTCTGAAGCAATGGATAAAGTAGGTAACGATGGTGTTATCACTATTGAAGAATCAAATGGTTTAGACACTGAATTAGAAGTAGTAGAAGGTATGCAATTTGATAGAGGTTATCAATCTCCATACATGGTAACTGATTCAGATAAAATGATTGCTGAATTAGAAAGACCATATATCTTAGTGACTGATAAAAAGATCTCATCATTCCAAGACATTTTACCTTTATTAGAACAAGTAGTTCAATCAAGTCGCCCAATTTTAATCGTTGCTGATGAAGTAGAAGGCGATGCGTTAACTAATATCGTATTAAACCGTATGCGTGGTACATTTACTGCAGTGGCAGTTAAAGCACCTGGTTTCGGTGATCGTCGTAAAGCAATGTTAGAAGACTTAGCCATTTTAACTGGTGCTACAGTTATTACTGACGACTTAGGTTTAGAATTAAAAGATGCTTCTATCGATATGTTAGGTAGTGCAAATAAAGTTGAAGTGACTAAAGATAACACAACTGTTGTTGATGGTGACGGTGATGATAACAGCATCGATGCACGTGTCAGCCAAATTAAAGCACAAATTGAAGAAACTGATTCAGACTTTGATAGAGAGAAATTACAAGAACGCTTAGCTAAATTAGCTGGTGGTGTTGCTGTCATTAAAGTAGGCGCAGCTTCTGAAACTGAATTAAAAGAGCGTAAATTACGCATTGAAGATGCATTAAACTCTACACGTGCCGCTGTAGAAGAAGGTATCGTAGCAGGTGGTGGTACTGCTTTAGTAAACATTTATAATAAAGTAGAAGAAATTGAAGCTGAAGGCGATGTTGCTACAGGTGTCAACATTGTGCTTAAAGCTTTATCAGCGCCAGTTCGTCAAATCGCTGAAAATGCTGGACTTGAAGGTTCAGTAATTGTGGAAAGACTTAAAAATGCTGATGCTGGTGTTGGTTTCAACGCTGCTACAAACGAATGGGTAAATATGCTTGAAGAAGGTATCGTAGACCCTACTAAAGTAACACGTTCAGCATTACAACATGCGGCAAGTGTAGCTGCTATGTTCTTAACAACTGAAGCGGTTGTTGCGACAATCCCAGAACCTGAGAAAAATGATCCAGGTATGGGCGGCATGCCAGGCATGATGTAAAATCATCATTATCAACTTGTATATTTATTGATTAAATCGAAGGTTTGTTTTCTATTTAAAAATAGGAAACAGACCTTTTTTATTTTCATATTAAAAGTTGAAGCAATAATAAGTTAATGAGATTCAATTAGGGGTAAATATAAAGTAAAGCCAATGGAGGTCTTTATTATGGAGTTAATAGGGAAAATGATAAGTTTCATTATGGAAACAATTTCTAATTGGTTAGGTAGTAGTGATTTATTCAGAGATATAAAAAATAGTAAAAGTAAAAATAACAAATTGTAAAATAATTAAAAAACGCTTTTCTAGAGATAATTCTTTAGAAAAGCGTTTTTATGTATTTACTAATACTACATTTTAAAGCAATTCTATCAACCAGACCCCCATTAAAATGAATACCACCAGAGAACCAATAAACCAGTACAAATTTTTAGTCACATGGCCTGGGGTAGTAAACGCATATAAATATAGATGATAAATTGCAGATATAAATGATATTACTAGTAAAAGTGAGAAAATAAAAATCATACTATCACTCCTATATATTTGTATGAGTAGAACAGTAAAAAAGAGGAACTAAACTAGCTTAGTTCCTCTTAATATATTATTTTAAATCGTCAATTGCTTGTGCAATTGAATCGAAGACATGTGGAATATCTTCTTTTTCAACGCAACTAAAAGCAATACGAATATCTGTATCATTTAGTGCAATAATACCGATTGAATATTTATCGATTAAATGTTTACGTAATTCTTCTGGGTTGACGTCTTTCACTTTAACTGCCATGAAATATCCAGAATTGAAGTCATATGGTGTCCAGTGATCTTTATATTTATCATCATAAACGACTTCTTTAGTCACTTCATAACGTGCTTGTAAAGTATCAATATTTTCTTGAATCTCTTTATCAAATTGCTCATGATGTTCAAGTACATATTGAATCGCGCTTTGAGAAGGCATTGGCCCACTTGAAATATTACTTCTAATTAAACCTTTCACTTTAGCCTCAATCACTTCTTTAGCAGTGTCATTATTTAAACCGAATGTAATAAATCCTACACGTAAGCCCCATGCAAAGAATTCTTTAGTAGCACCATCTAAACGGATAGGTAAAATGTTTTTAGAATCTAATTGCGTAATTGCTGTGAAAACAGATTGTGTATAAACATCTTCATAGAATAATCCATAGTAAGCATCATCAACAACGGCAATGACTTTTGTACCTTTATTAGCTAATTGTTCAATAGCTGAAACAATAGTTTTTACTTCTTCTTTAGTAGGCGTATAACCAGTAGGGTTGTTCGGATAGTTTAAAATTAATAACACTTTATCTTGATTACAATTTTCTAATGTAGAAACTAATGAGTTTGTTGTATAGTGACCGTCTTGATCAAAGATTGAATAAGTCTCAATATTAGCGCCATGTTTTGTATCAAAAATTAATTTATAGTTACCCCAGTTGTGTGTCGGTAATAATAAAGTGTCACCACTATCTACAAATAGATCAGCTACTAATGACAATCCATGAGTTAACGCATTAGTTACGATAGGACGACTAATAGATTCTTCAGTTAAATCAGGATTTTCTTTTAACATTTTTTGTTGCCATAAGTCTCTTAAGCTTTCGATACCTTGTGGTGGAGCATATGGAAAGACTTCGTCTGGAGATAAATGGTTATAGACGTCATATAAAGCTTGGGCATACATTTTGCCATCTTTATTTGTAGCCATACCAATAGTTGCATTATACTTTGTTGATTTCGCTTCTGCTGATTGAGACAGAATACCTTTAGGATAGTACATTGCTTGGCCTAAATTTGAAAGCATACTTAAAATTTCAGGACGTTCATCTACGAGTTGATCATTTAAATTTTGTGCTAAAGGGTTCATAGTTATAACCTCGCTTTAATTTTATCATTCATTCTTATATTAACTTGATTTTAAATAAAGATAAAGCCTAGTTATAGGAAGAGGACTGGAATTTTTAGTTATTTCTTCGAAAGGGAACATTTGTTCGCTTTTTATGTTAAAATGATGACAGGTCATCATAAGATATGACACTTTTCATTGTGGAGGTGTAGTGTAATGTCGTGGTTATTAGAAGGTATGATGACTCTAATTACAGGAGGCATACTAGTTATTTTTCGAGTTTGGTTGGAATCAAAGTGGAAGAATAAATAGATGACCTTACACAGAAACCCCTAACTTGCCGGTACAAGTTAGGGGTTGTGTAATGTAATACGTGGATACAATATAATTTTAACATATGATAAATAAATTTCAATTTACAATCTCTATGAAGGTTTACATATAAAACATTGAATTTGTTATAATTATGTTAATGAGGTGACACAAAATGATGAAACACTTAACCAAAATATTTGTTGGTTTAGCCATCGTCTTATTTGTTGTTGGCTATTATTTACAAGCTACAGGACATGAAAGTCAAGGTGTTAAACTATTATTAGCAGCTATTATGTTTATGATATGTGCTTTTATTAATCGAAGTAATGATAGACGTAAAGATCGTAAATGAATTGATTTTTCAAATTTATAATAATCAATCTAGTTAATTCTAAGTAGAAGTAAGATGATGAGATCCGTTCAATCGAAAAGGATTTCTGTCTTGCTTCTTTTTTAATGTATTAAGTGTATCTATACAATATATACACTTAAACCTTAAATATTCCTTAGTTTTCAAGGAAATCAGTAAAAACACTTTACAAATCTGTATATACTGTATATATTATGTATATACAGTTATTAAAGGGGGGACAGCGATGAAGATAATTTTAAAAAACACCAGTGAACAACCCATTTATGAACAAATTAAGCAACAAATTAAAGAGAATATTTTAAAAGGTTATGTTGAAGCGGGTAGTCATTTACCTTCTATGAGAGAATTAGCTAAAGATTTACAAGTGAGTTTAATTACTACTAAACGTGCTTACGAAGATTTAGAAAAAGAAGGCTTTGTCACGACGATTAGAGGTAAAGGAACATTTGTAAAAGAACAAGATAGTTCAATCTTAAAGGAGAAACAATTCTTTGTGATTGAGAATCTAGCCCGTTCAATGATTAAAGAAGCCAAAACCATTGGAATGCCTCTAAAAGAGTTAAAGGAAATATTAACTTTAATTTATGAGGAGGAAGAAGAATGAATGCAATCGAACTTAGAAATGTAAATTATAGTAATAAGTCTTTTGCGCTTAGAGATATTTCATTCGATGTTCCTCAAGGCTTTGTTACAGGTTTCATTGGCGGTAACGGCGCAGGGAAAACAACAGTCATTCGATTAATTATGGATTTATTAGAAGCAAATAGTGGTGAGATCAAAGTTCTCGATAAAAAGATGATGCATGAACCACAATGGATTAAAAATAAAATAGGTTTTGTTTATTCTGAAATTTATTTTAATCAACAGTGGTCAGTCAAAAAGTTAGAAAGTTTTATTTCTCCATTTTATACAGACTGGGATACAGAAGTGTTTCACGATTATTTAGCAAGATTTAACTTGCCATATAAAGGTAAGATTAAACACTTTTCAACTGGGATGAAGATGAAACTCTCACTTGCTATCGCATTAAGTCATCACGCCGAGTTATTCATATTCGATGAGCCAACAGCGGGTTTAGATCCTATCGTTCGCAATGAAGTGCTTGAAATTTTACAGCAAGAATTAATTGATGAGAATAAAACGGTGTTTATCTCAACGCACATCATTTCAGATTTAGAAAAAATTGCAGATTATCTTGTTTATTTAAAAGATGGTCAAGTAAAAATTCAAGGCTATCGTAATGAGTTGCAAGAGCATTATTTCATTGTAAGAGGCGATACTGAAGATTTAGATGAGGAATTGAATCAATTATTTCTATATAAGGAAGAAAAGTCTACGGGTTATCTAGGGTTTACCCAACAAGCACATGTATTTAAAGAATTGTTTGGTAACAAAGTAGATATTAAACAGCCTTCCATAGAAGAGTTGATGATTTACTTAGAAAAATCTGATCGCATGCATTTACATCAAGAACAACATCAAAGTGAGTTGATACAATGAAACAGCTATTAATTAGAAATCTCAAATTACGTAGTTGGACAATTGCTTTATACATTCTATTGCTTGTGATTAATCCTATTTATGCCATCATAATGGCTAATACAACATGGAGCTTTATGATATACATTCCTGTTGCTATAGTCCTAATGTTAGTCAGTATCTTAGATTCAGGACATTTATTTAGAATTCATAGAAGATTAGGTGGGAAATCATCTTATCTATTTTATGAAAGCTTACCAGTTTCTAAAAAAGATATGTTAAATGCAAACTATATTACATGTATTGTCTTAACATTATTTGGGGCACTTATTATAGGATTATATAATTTTCAAGCTACGAATATTGATATTAATGATTTACGCTATTCAACCGCTATTTCATTTATATATGTCAATTTCTTCAGTATTCCAATTGCTTTTCAGAAAAATACTGAACGAAAACGTGAACATATATCATATGCAGTTTACATTATTTCAATGATGTTAGTGATACCGTTTACGATTGCATTGGTGTTTACAGCATCAAATACATTTTTATTAAATAATGCATTAAATATACAGCTATATGCGAAATTTATTAATTATGGCTTACTACTATTAAGTGTGATATGGATGATAATTAATTACATTATCCAATGGAGACATATTAATCGTCGTATTAAAAAGGAGGGCTTTTATGAAGCTAGAGAATATCACTAAAACGTATGGTTCTAACAACGTTTTAGATAATATTGACTTTGATTTTGGAGATAGCCAAATTGTTGGTTTAATAGGTAAAAATGGTGTTGGTAAAACAACATTAATGAAAGTAATGAACGGTAATATAATTAATTTTAAAGGAAAAGTAGGTCTAAAAGACGACGAAAACGTTGGCTACTTAATCGAACATCCTAAACTTTATGATAATAAAAGTGGATTATATAATCTAAAGTTATTCGCACAAGTTTTAGGTAAAGGTTTCGATAAGGAGTATTCAGATAAGATTATCGATGCGTTCGGTATGAGACCTTACATTAAGAAAAAAGTTAAAAAATATTCAATGGGTATGAAACAAAAGCTAGCCATTGCAGTATCACTAATGAATAAACCTAAATACTTAATTCTTGATGAACCTACAAATGGTATGGACCCTGATGGTTCAATCGATGTTTTAGAAACTATTCAAGCATTAGTGAATGATTTAGGTATGAAGATTTTAATTTCAAGTCACAAATTGGAAGATATTGAATTGATTTGTGATAGAGCAGTCTTCTTAAGAGATGGCCATTTCGTACAAGACGTAAATATGAAAGATGGCGGTCCACAAGATCATACATCAGTTAAAGTGAGTCCCGATGATTTCAATACGGCGCTTGAATACTTAACTACGCACTTCAATGTTTTACAATCTCATAAAGAGAGTGGCGAAATTAATATTAAAGCGCAACAAGATTATCAAGCATTAATTAAAGCACTTGCTGAGAAGAATATTTATCCTAAGTTTATTGAAACACGCAAAAGTTCGCTTCGAGATACGTACTTTAATATTAATCAGAGAGGTGACAAATAAATGAGAAGTTTACAATTAGTAAAATATGATATTATTAGTATCTTTAAAAGCTATTTAACATATATTGCTTTATTACTTATTTGGGTAGTATTAGGGTTAATTACAATATTAATGGCTCGTAATAACGATAAAGTAGATTACACAATGATTTTACCAATGGCCAATTGGATGTTCTTATTCTTTGGTTTATTAGTAGTCATCAAAACAATTACACGTGACTATTCTCAAGGCACAATACAGCTTTACATGAATAAAGTAAAAAATAGAATTGGTTATGTCGTTGCGAAAACAATTTCTATCATTATTATTTCATTCATTTTCACTTTAATTACGTATTTAACAATGTTAATTATCGAAGCAGCTACAGATGGTAAAAATTTAGATGGAGATAAATTCTTAACAAATATTTGGTTCTATCTTATCTTCTTACTATTCTTTGGTTTATTACTATTCTTAGTAACATTAATCGTACAAAAACCAGCAGTCATCTTTACTTTAGGTATCTTCTTGGTATTTATTGTACCTTTCGTTCAACCATTCATTGGTTTAATTCCAGAGTGGGGCGATAACATCCAGAAATCACTTAAATATATCCCATTCAGCTATTTAACAGAGAAATCAAATTCTGATAAAATTAAGTTTTCAAATTGGCAATGGTTCATTTCAATTGCATCAATTGTTGTTTTATTCATTGCTAATGTGGTTTACGCTGCAAAGCGAGATATTTAAGCTAGTGAAAAAGTCTGGGCAATCACCCAGACTTTTTTTAATATCTATAATGACAGCTTAGTAACAATTGAATCATACACTTGATTCCACAATTCAGTGTCATTGATATATTTTGACACAATCTCTTGATGTACTTCTTTTTCTTTCTCTTCGTAAGTTGGATCGTCTTTCGCAGGTAATTTCTCTGCTCTTAAATTAGTGACGAACTCTTGAGCTTCACGCGCTCTTGGTCCCCAAACGTTAACTTGTTCAAAGTTATCATTTAAGAAGATAAAGATAGGAATTGAACGAGCTGTACCATTAGTTAAATAACGATCAATCAAATCAGTGTCTTCATCTCTGTGAAATACGCGCACTTCAAGATTTAAATATTCACTAATACGCGTTAATATAGGAAGATTCATCATTGCATCACCGCACCAGTCTTCTGTAATCACTAAGACCTTTGAGAATGAAGCATTTTTTAAGCTCTCGATTTTACTGTCATTGGAAGGAATACTAAATGCATCGTATATTGCTAAGACATTATTTTTATTTGTTGTCATGTCTGCAATATAATCTTCAAGTGGTTGGCTTTTTTTGTAATACGTTTCTAAATTAGACATAAGTAAAACCTCCTAAAATAAATTTACATTATTATATCAAGTTTTTTGAAAAATTGATATTTTTAATACTTTTGATAAAAATATAATAATTTTAAAATTAAAAAAATTTATCCTTATAATTCTTGGGATATCTTTGTAGGAAAATGAATTATTATGATATATTTAATTTAATACTATTAGAGTGGTGATTATTTTGCGCATTCAGAATAGATGGGTTGTATCAGTTATCTTTGCTATTTTAGCGTTTGCGGTAGTCGTTGGTCTTACCATTTATAAAAATGAGAAGACAGTGGATTTAACAGATGTGAAGATAAATAATATACAACTCAATCAACAATTCGATAAATCTAATTATACTGTGAATCATCATATTAAATTAGACAGATATGAATTTTATAATGATAAAAATCATAAAAATGTGACAGTTAAAGTTAAAAAGAAACATAATAAAGTTAAAGGTATTGTCGTAGTGAATGATACAAAAGTTGATACAAACTTTGGTGTTCATATAGGCGATCATGTAGACGAGGCCATTAACTATTTAGGCGATAATTATCGTAAAGATAAAGTTGGTAAAGGGTATGACGCGATTATTTATGTAGATAAGGAAAATCATATGAAATTATCTATACTTTATAAAGATGATATTGTGAAACGTATTGAATTCTTTAGTCGCTAACTTTTGCATAATATTAATAAAAAGATAAACAAATTAAGAAAGTATGTGAAAGAGAAATGGATAAAATTACTTTTTTAACTGAATTAGAAATGGAACTGAAAGAATTACCAACAAAAGAAAAAGATAAATTGATGGATGACTATGAAAACCATTTTTTTAAGCAAGAAACGCAAGGTAAATCAGAAAAGGAAATCATATCTCATTTAAGAGAACCACATGCAATTGGCAAAGAATTAAAAGCTAAAGAAGCAATCACACATGCGAAAGTTACGCCAAATTTACGTAACATTATTAGAGCAATCATGGCGTCCTTAAGTTTGGGCGTCATTTCATTTGTTTTTGTTGTAATCCCAATCATTATCTTTCTAGGAATTTTATTTTTAGTATTCCTATTTTCAATCTTTCTAATATTTCTTCCATTAATATTAATTATTTCAAGTATTTTAAAAGGTATTCAAGATTCTTTTAGTAACTTCCTTTTTAGTGTTTCTTATTGTGGCATAGGAATCTTACTTTTCGCGATAACAATGATTATCACACGAAATCTATATAAACTCGTATTAAAGTATTTATCATGGTATATTCAAACGATTAAAGGAAGAGTTAAACAATGAAGAAGACGATAATTACAGGTCTAGTTATTTTTATAGGTTTTTTCATAGCTGGAACACTAGTATGGTTCGTCCATGATAAGGGCGTGTATAAGAAGTTAAAATATAATAAAGAATTGACTAGTAAGAATCTAAATTCGCTTAATATTGATAGCAATTCTTCTGACATAGTTATCAAAAAAGGTAAACAATTTAGAGTGAAATATTATGGCGATAATGATATTAAAGTTTTCCCTGAAAAAAATGGAATCAACATTAAAGAACGTCGTGCAAAAAATAGAGGCTATAGTTTTAATGTTAATCCTTTTAATTCAAGTAAATCTATCATTTATATTACTATTCCTGAAAAAGGGTTGAATAAACTCGAGATTGATGCCGAAATGGGTAACGTAAGACTTGATGACCTAAAAATAAATGAGGGTTCCATACATAAAGGTGGTGAAAATGTTTATATTAATCAGTCAGAACTAAAAAACTTTAATATAGAGGGCGACTCTAGTGATATATTTATTGAAAATAGTCTGACTAGTAATATCAAATCAAAAACGCATCTTGGTAACGTTATAGTAAGTAATTCGAAAGTTAAAGATTCTGTATTTATCTGTGATCGTGGGGCGCCTAAATTTACAGATATGGATAGTGAATCAGATTTGAAAGCATCAAGTAGACATAGATCTATCACTATGAGTTATAAAGATAAACCTAAAAATACACTTTTAAAATTACATCCTGGAACAGGAGAAATTAAAGTGAAAAATAAAGCTTTCCAAGATGGAAAAGTTGGAAAAAGTAAGAACATTGTTGAAATTTATACTGTAAAAAAAGATATTATTATAAAATAATAGTGTACATAAAAGTGTCGACGAACTATTCAAAAGTTCGTCGACATTTTTTAATAATTAGCGAATGTTAAGTCTGTATCAATTTGGCCAGTAAATTGTTGAATCTCTAATTCATTACCATCAAGCCATGATTGAAAATCAATTGAGGCTGGTGCTTGATTTTCACCTAACGTCATCCAAGCCGTTAAACTTTGCGGTTCGTACATAGAAGTATGTATCGTACCTGACCAACTTCTAAATAATTTACTATAAATTTCATATTGAGGATCATTGAAAAGTTTAAAAGTAGTAAATTTATCCAAGTCCTGTGATACTTGATTAACAGTGCGTTCTAAACGTTCGCGTGATTCTGTCGTATAATTACGATTCTCATGTGTTAACAATTCAAAATGGTTGGTACACACTTTATTGTATCTAACATCGAATGAACGAGGTGTGACTTCTACAATAGCGTGATTTAAAGATTTATCCATTAAAATGTAGCTGAAAGAACTTCTATGAGGCAACTCTTTTAAAAACTGAATCGCTTCTTCAACATCTTTACAATGTTCTAAGACTAAGCGACCAATCATATAACAGACAAATCCATTAGCAGGTTTTTTACGATGCATAAAGTTATACCCCATACAAAGACCAGCTTCATTCATGCCATCCATACGACCTGTAACACGAGACGTAGGTCCAATTTGCGCTAATCCTCCATCATTAGGTTGATATAATAAATATCTGCCATCGTAGGTAGCAGGATGGTAATCATAATTGCGGACCATGTAATCTGGACCTTGGAATACAGTACAGCCACTTTCTTTTAAATCAGTGAAACGGTAATGAGCAAAGTTTAAAATCATTTGTTTCGTTGGCAGATTAAGTACTTCTTGCATCCCCATTAATTCTTCCCAAATTTGCGGTGCATACGTTTGAAAAACTGAGTAAGTTTCATTTACATCTATATCAAAACGAGGCATACGTTTTTTCCATTCGCGTTCACGATTTTCTAGTAAAGGCGTTTGTTTAAGCCATTGAGCTGTTTTAACGCCTAAATCAAAATGTGACCCTCGAAACGTCATGATATCTGATTTCACTTGTTGCATGAGAAGGCCTCCTGAAAATTAAAAATATTGTAAAATAGCATTAATTGAAAACTAATATAATTATTACTATACTGAACATGATAGCAAGAAAAATTAAAAATACAAGGAGGGGTAGTATGTTTTCAGAAGCATATAGACGAGTGGCTGATTCAGTAAAATCTTGGTGGTTATCTTAGATTAAAATGAAAGTTAAATATTATGAAGTTTTCAAATTTTTGAAATTCATTTTTTAGTGATTATTATAAGACGAAAAAAGGTATCTATTTAACCATCACAGTAAGTGTGATAAAATATAATATTGTAAACGCACTTATTTTTATTTCAGAGGTGAAACTTAATGTGGGATTTAATTAAAGGTTTATTCAAATTCTTATTAAGCTTTGTAGTCATCACTACATTAGTAATTGGTGTAGGTGTAGCTGCATTTGCTTACATCTTCAAAAAAGACTTTGAAGATATCGAAAGAAAAACAAAAGAAATCGTTTCAGATATCGAAAGCAGTAATGCTTAATTAATCGATTTAACTAATCCAGTAATTTCTTATGAAGTTGCTGGATTTTTTATTTAAATAACCGATTTTTTGAAATATGATGTATAAATAACAACTTAGAGTAGGAATAATTGGCATGTATATCTTACTTTTAATAAAATGAAATTAATAAATGATTGGAGGTTTGTTTATGGCAACGAGAGGTTATATTGGATCTTATACTAAAAAAGAAGGTAAGGGTATTTATCGCTTCGAATTAAATGAAGATAATGGCCAAATTGATTCAGTCGAAACTGGATACGAAATTAAAGCGTCCACATATTTAGCACAAACTGAAAACTTCTTATATGCAATTACAAAAGAAGGCGAACAATGTGGCGTAGCAGCTTTTAAAAAAGATGACGAAGGTAATTTAACATTAATTAATAAATGTTTAGAGTCTACTCAAGGTACAGGATGTTATATTTCGGTTTCAACTAATGGCAATTACTTATTTGAAGCGGTTTATGGCGCTGGACTAGCACGCATTTATCAATTAAATAAAGAAACTGGCGAAGTAGTTAAATTAATTGAAGAATTAGCTCATGACTATCCAACAGGTAGCCATGAACGTCAAGAACAGCCACATGTTCATTTTATAAACGAAACGCCTGACAATAAATTTGTAGTAACGGCAGATTTAGGCACAGATAGATTAGTTACTTATGAATTTGGTGAAAATGGTTTTAAAGAGCATGCTGTTTCTCAATTTAAAGATCAAGATGGTCCGAGACATATTGCTTTTCATAAAAATGGAGAATACGCTTATGTTGTACATGAATTATCCAATTATGTAAGTGTGGTGCGTTATAATGAAGGGAAATTTGAAGAAATAGAACGTCATTTAACTGTTCCTGAGGACCTTGAAGAAGATACTAAATTAGCAGCAGTCAGATTATCTCACGACCAACAAAGTTTATATGTAAGCAATAGAGGTCATGATAGCATTGCAGTATTTACTATTACTGAAGATGGCGCAGCGCTAAATCCGGTAGAAATTGTAAAAACTGGAGGAGAGTTCCCAAGAGATTTCAATATTACAGAATCAGATGAATATCTTGTGTGTGCTCATCAAGAAGGTAACTATGCCGTTACTGTATTTAGTCGCGACACTAATACTGGTAAGCTTACACCTAAAGATAATCAACATACAGCTCCTGAAGGCGTATATGTAGGATTTTTAGAATAATAATATTAAAGAGGCTGAGACAAATTAAAATGTCTCAGCCTTTGCTAATATATTGGCAGTAGCTGACTGGCTTAAAAATGTGCTTATTTTAAGCTTTTTTCAAGCCAAGTCATCCTTGCCGGGGAGCGGGGCCCCAGCACAGAGAATTTCATTAAGAAATTCCACTAATAAAGCAAGCTGGAGTTGGACGACGAAATTGATTTAATTTCTGTCCCACTCCTTTTTTAAGTGCTTTTTTAATTTTTGAAAAAGGCTTTAATATATTTAAATTTACCTTTATATGGAGGATAAATGATACTAGAATCTAAGCGTGTAGATTTAAAGATATATGATTTTTTATGACTAAATGTGTCGAATGAATATTTACCATGATATTGGCCAATACCTGAAGCACCTACACCGCCAAATGGTAAGTTAGGATTTGCTAAATGCATAAGTGTGTCATTAATCGCACCGCCACCAAATGATAATTCATTTAATACACGATGTGTCGTATTTTCATCTTCACTAAATAAATATAAACTTAAAGGTTTTGATTTACTTTGGATAATATCCAATGCTTCGTCGAAATCATCGTAAGTAATAATTGGCAAGAGTGGGCCAAAAATCTCTTCCTGCATAATTTTTGAAATTGGATTAATACCTTCTAAGATGGTAGGTTCAATATAACGTTCAGCTGCATCTGTGTTCCCGCCGAATGTTATTTCGTTTTGATGAACGGCTAATAGTTCGCTTAATCTATTGAAATGTTTGTCATTAACAATTCTTCCGAAATCAGGACTTTGTTGAATGTCTTTACCATAAAATTCGCGTATGCTTTGTTTTAAAGCTTGAATAAGTTCGTTTTTTACTTTTCGGTTAACAAGAATATAGTCAGGTGCGACGCAAGTTTGACCAGCATTCGTAAATTTACCAAAACTAATACGATCACTTGCTACTTTTATATTCGCAGTTTCATCTACAATGACAGGAGATTTACCACCTAGTTCAAGTGTAACGGGTACTAAATTCTTGCTAGCAGCTTCATAGACAACTTGGCCAACTTTTTCACTACCTGTAAAGAACATATAGTCGAATGGTAGATTGATTAAGGCTTGTGTTTCTTCGATACCGCCCTCAACAGTAGAGATATATTCTGGTGCAAAAGTTGATTCAATGATTTTACTGATCACACTTGCAACGTGAGGTGTTAATTCAGACGGTTTAACGATTGCAGTGTTTCCTGCAGCAATGGCACCAATTAAAGGTTCAAAGACAAGTTGTACAGGATAATTAAATGGACCGATGATTAATACTGTGCCATATGGTTCAGGCTTAATGTAACTTTTAGAAGGGAACATGAATAAAGGCGTATCAACTTGTTTTGTTTTTGACCAGTTTTTAAGTTCTTTACGCGCCATCTTAATACTTTTTAATAAAATACCAATTTCTGTAGCGTAAGCTTCAACTGGACTTTTTCCTAAATCTTCTTTTAAAGCTTCAAGTAACTCATTTTCATGATTTTTGATACTCTTACTTAATTGTTTTAATTGTTGTTTTCTGAACTTAACGTCTTTCGTTTTATGTGTTTTGAAAAAGGTTCTACTATTTTCAAATTGTTGCGCTATTGATGACAAGCACATGACCTCCTTAAATTTTAAATATTTTTAATAAATTACCTTAATATAAATAGAGAATACAATTTATATTATTTATACCCTATTATTAAATAATTAAAAAAACTGAGTCACAAATTGTGACTCAGTTTAAATGAAACATCAAATTATTTAGTTAATACTTCAGTAATTTGTGGTACAACTTGTTTTTTACGTGATACAACGCCAGATAAGAAGGCCATACCATCATCTAATTGAACTTTGAAAGCTTCGCCGACTTTATCTTTTTCAGCACCAACAACTAAAATTTTAGAGTCACTATTAATAATATCAGTCACTACTAATACAAATAAATCATATTTTTCGTTAGTACTTGATTCTAACATTGCTTTTTCTAATTCGTCTTTACGATCTAATACTTCATCAATATCGACTGTATTAACTTGAGCAATACGTGTTACGTAGTCACCCATGTTAAATGATTTAGCATCCATGTCTAATAATTCTTCTGCAGATTTGTCAGTAGTAGAAGCACCTGCTTTTAACATTTCTAAACCATATTCATCTAAATCAACATTAGCAATATCTTTTAATTCTTTAGCAGCATTTACATCTTCTTCAGTACATGTTGGAGATTTGAATAATAAACTGTCAGAAATAATAGCTGAAATCATTAATCCTGCAATTTCAGGTTTGATTTCAAAACCACGTTCTTTATACATTTTATATAGAATAGTTGCAGTACAGCCAACTGGTTCTGCACGGTAGTATAGTGGACCTGCTGTTTCAAAGTTAGCGATTCTGTGGTGGTCTACTACATTTAAAATTGTTGCATCAGCAATTGTTTCTGCACTTTGTTGGAATTCATTATGGTCAACTAGAATAACATTTTGTCCTTCTAAGTTATCACTTAATAATTCTGGTGCTTTCACTTCGAAATGATCAAGCGCATATTGTGTTTCAGCATTGATATCGCCTAAACGATAAGCAGATGCTTCAGAATTACCAGTTAATTTTTCAAAATCCGCCATGATAATAGCTGATGAAATAGCATCAGTATCTGGATTTTGATGTCCGAAAATATAAGTTTTTGCCATAGTTTTAATTCACCCTTATCCTATAGATTTAATATTATTTTAGCACGATTTAAGGTTATACTTCTACCTCGACGCCTAATGAGTTTTGGAAATGACCTAACGCCCATTCATGTCCTTGTGCATTAAAAGAGGCAACACCGTCTTTAGGAATGACAATATGATAACCAAGATTATACGCAGATACAGCGGTATGTAATACACAAATATCTGTACATACGCCTACTATTTCAACTTCTGTGATACCTCTCTCACGTAGTAAGCTATCTAATGGTGTTCCATAAAATGAATCATAGCGACGTTTATCTAAGTAATGAATAGTGTCACTATCTTTATGTTTATCATAAAAAGTTTTAACGGTTCCATATAATTCACGACCTGGCGTACCAGCAATATTATGTGGAGGGAATAGTTTCGTTTCAGGATGATATTCGTCATTTTCGTAGTGTAAGTCCATCATAAAGAAAATATTATCATTGTGAGCTTGATAATCTTCAAGGCGATTAACGATAAACTCTTCAATGTTTTGACCTGGTTTGCCACAAGTTAAACGGCCGTCATCAGCGATAAAATCATAAGAATAATCTACAACAATTAAAGCTCTTTTAGTCATATTCAACCTTCCTCTCAAGTGGATGTTTGAGGTAATAAAAAATTGTATAATAATATAGATAAGACGCTTAAATATACCTCAAGTATAGTTTAGCTAAGTTTATTACCTATAGTATAGCTTTACTCTAAATTTGATACAAATTTATACATAAACTTTAAAGTTGTAATACATAATAGATAGGGGACAATAACATGTTAATTAACGCTCAAGATTATGGGTTAAAAGGGAATAATAAGCGTAGAGATACAAGGGCTATTCAACGTGCATTAAACGCGGCAAAAGACGGAGAGCATACCGTTTATATTCCTAAAGGTACCTATCATATCGGTAAAGCTTTAGTGATATACGACTCAACAACACTGCTTCTTGAAGATGACACAGTTTTATTACGTTGTAGTAAAGATGCATTGTTGAAAAATGGAAGACGATTTGGATTTTATCATGGATATAAAGGAAACAGTCATATTTATATCAAAGGTGGCGTATTTGATATGAATGGAGGAGATTATCTTTATAATAATACGGCTATGTCTATTGGGCATGCAGAGGATGTTCAACTATTAGGTGTAACCGTTTTAAATGTAGTAGGTGGGCATGCGTTAGATGCTTGTGGTATTAATGGCTTGTATATTAAAGATTGTGTATTTAAAGGGTTTTATGATATCAATGAGGATCGTTCATTTTCAGAAGCAATTCAATTAGATATTCAAGTGCCTGGTGCATTTCCTAAATTTGGGACGACAGATGGCACGATTACTAAAAATGTTGTTATTGAAAATTGTTACTTCGGCGACTCAGAACATCCAAAAATGCAAGCGTGGAATAGAGCAATAGGTTCACATGCAAGTCGATATAATAAATTTTACGATAATGTACATATCCGAAATAATATTTTTGATGGCCTAAATGAATATGCTCTAACGCCTTTAAAAGCTAAAAATATGATTATTTCACGTAATGAATTTATAAATTGTAATGGGGGCATTCGCTTTTTAGGTGTGAAAGATGGTAAGAACGCCGCTGACCCAGTTACAGGATTCGTTCAAGGGTCTCAAGCAGGTGAGAATTTCAGTGTAATTGGAAATATATTTAAAGGTGAAATGAATAGAGATGCGATTCACGTAAGAAGTTATAATAACGTGAAGCATACCAATGTCTTTGTAGCAGGAAATGCATTTGATCACGCATCGCAAAAAATTCATTTAGAAGATGTTTCAGATTTAACCTATAATCAAAGCGATGATGTGCCAGTGAAAAAGATAAATGTTCAATAATTGATATAATAAAAGCTTCGTCAGAATAGATACTCATCCAGTTCGATGACCTATTAAGACGAAGCTTATTTTTAATGTTAATGTCGATTAAATGCCCCAATAACTTTCACTTTGAAATCTAACGTTTCTAAAATTGATGTCACTTTATTGAGATCAGTACATAAACCAATATCAGCTTGAACGAAAAAACGATACATACCTAGTTTTGTTTTTAAAGGTCTCGATTCAATCCAAGACAAATTAATATTAAATAACGCAAAGGTATTTAATATACTTGCTAATAAGCCGGCTTTGTCAAATTTCGGTGTAATGAGCAGTATAGTATTTTTAGCTTTCGTATTATAGCGGTCATGATTTTTTACCACTAGGAAACGAGTCACATTATGAGGGTAATCTTGAATGTTACTATCGATAGGTATATAACCATATGCTTCACCGCTTCCAAGTGGTGCAATAGCTCCTTCATTATCTGAAATTTTATCTAAACCTTGAATTGTGCTATCCACATAATCATAGGCAAATTGGTGACGATAAATATAAAGACTTGTTTGGCTTATAGCTGGCGCAATAGAATATACTTTTTTAATATCCTCAACAGTAGCACCTTCTTTACCGTATAACGCAAAGTTAATAGCGAGGTGAATTTCACCGTGAACATAAATTTCTTGTAACGCTAGTGCATCAGCAATAATATTGATTGTACCTTCGATAGAATTTTCAATAGGTACAATACCGATAGATTCATCATCCCCATTAACTGCTTTTACTACTTCATATAAATTCGACTTCGGTAAATATGTAGCCTCATTTTCAGAGATAAAAGTTTGTGCAGCTAGGTAAGAGAACGTCCCTTTAGGACCTAAATAATATAATCGCATCTTATAATGTCACCCCATGATTGTTGAACACTAGTGGAATGGACATTTCATCGATTGTTTCTCTTTGTAATGGAAATTAGGGTCTTTCATTTCATTATGATAACCATGATGATAATTCGCTGTTAACGTTGGTGAAAGTGGAGGTGCTAACCAAGACCATTTACCAGTTACTTCACGCTGTGCTGCATGTTCTTTCTGTTCAAATAATTCAAATTGCTTTGATGCAGTTAAATGATCAACAATAGATACACCTTGAGATTTAAATGAATGATAGACCGCATAATTCAACTCTACTAATGCTCGATCTTTATTAAATGATTTATTTTTAAGTGTATCAAATTCGAAAGCTTCTGCAACTTTTTCTAATAAATTATAGCGATAGGGGTCTGTGAAATTACGTACGGCTATTTCTGTTACCATATACCAGCCATTAAATGGTGCAGTAGGATAAGTGATACCGCCAATTTTTAAATCCATATTTGATATGATAGGCACCCCATACCACTTTAAATTTAAATCCTTTAATTTGGGAAAATGATCATGTTCAATACCAACTTGTTTTACTAGAGACGTGGGTATGTTATACAACTTAATCGGTTCACCAGGCATTTGATAAATTAGTGGCAAAACATCAAAATCTGTGCCTTGCCCTTGCCAACCTAAATGTTGTGCCAGTTGTGTGATTTCACGTTCAGCTGGATCACCTTTATCTTCATAACCCGCGTAACGTATAAGTTGATTGTTGTATATGCGTGGTGCATTTTCAGAAGAGAAAATAGTAATATAAGGCTTTATCTTACCATCATTGGTGGCTTCATCTAAATGTGTATTAATCGCCTCGATGAAATCGGCTTCCGTCTTGATATTACGAGCGTCTTTTACATAAAGTGAATCCCAAAATAAACGTCCAATACAACGATTAGAGTTTCGCCACGCCATCTTTGCTCCATAACTTAACTCCTCATAGGTATGAGTGTAGGTGCCAGTTTGGGTGATTTCTTTTTCGATTTCATTGATTCTTTCTTCTATTGCAATGGTCGGGTATGCTAATTCTGAATACATGGTTTGTATAAATGACTTTGCTTCTTCAAATATCATAAGAACACCTCAATTAATATTATAATCTAGGCAATTAATGAACACATTCAAATATTTTTTTTGTCACGAATTTGTCAGATACCTTTATTTTTAATTTTGAAAAGGGTAAATGTTGAGAGAATACTCACAATTCACTAATTGTGATAAAATATACAAAAAGATCGTTGGGAGAGATTAAGGTGTATCGTTACGAAGATGATAGTTTAATGTTACATAATGATTTATACCAAATTAATATGGCTGAAAGTTACTGGAATGATGGTATTCATGAACGTAACGCTGTGTTTGATTTGTATTTTAGAAATATGCCATTTGAAAGTGGTTATGCTGTATTTAATGGATTAAAACGAGTCATTCAATTTATTGAGAATTTCCACTTTAGTGATTCAGATATTGAGTACTTACAATCTATTGGATATCAAAATGATTTCCTATCTTATTTAAAAAATCTTAAATTCACAGGTAATATTCGTGCTATGCAAGAAGGGGAATTATGCTTTGGCAATGAACCGTTACTACGTGTAGAAGCACCACTTATTCAAGCGCAATTGATTGAAACTGTATTGTTAAATATTGTCAATTTCCATACGTTAATTGCTACAAAAGCGAGTCGTATTCGTCAAGTGGCACCAAATGATACGTTAATGGAATTTGGAACAAGACGTGCACAAGAACTTGATGCAGCAGTTTGGGGCGCACGTGCAGCTTATATAGGTGGTTTTGATTCGACAAGTAATGTGCGTGCCGGTAAATTATTTGGTATCCCAGTTTCTGGGACACATGCACATGCCTTAGTACAAACGTATGGTGATGAATATAAAGCATTTAACATTTATGCTGAACGTCATAAAGATTGTGTCTTTTTAGTTGATACATTCCATACATTGAAATCAGGCGTGCCAAACGCTATCAAAGTAGCTAAAGAATTAGGCGATAAGATTAATTTCGTTGGTATTCGTTTAGATTCTGGCGATATCGCTTATTTATCAAAAGAAGCGCGACGTATGTTAGATGAAGCGGGCTTCACTAATGCGAAGATAATCGCTTCTAATGATTTAGATGAACAAACAATAATGAACTTAAAATCTCAAGGTGCTAAAGTAGACTCTTGGGGCGTGGGCACGAAATTAATTACCGGTTATGATCAACCGGCATTAGGTGCAGTATATAAATTAGTAGCAATTGAAGACGAACACGGAGAATATATCGATCGTATTAAACTGTCTAATAACGCTGAAAAGGTTACAACACCTGGTAAGAAAAAAGTTTATAGAATCATTAACACTAAAACTGGTAAAGCAGAAGGTGACTACATTACGTTAGAACATGAAAACCCTAATAGTGAAAAACCATTAAAAATGTTCCATCCAGTTCATACGTATAAAATGAAACATATTAAACATTTCGAAGCTATTGACTTACATCACTCTATTTTTGAAAACGGTCAACTCGTTTATGAGTTGCCAAGTGAGAAAGAAGCGCAAGAGTATTTAAAACAAGCACTTTCAAAATTATGGGATGAAAATAAACGTTACCTAAATCCACAAGAGTATCCAGTAGACTTAAGTACAGCATGTTGGGATAATAAACATAAACGTATTTTTGAAGTTGCAGAGCGTGTGAAAGAAATGGAGGAAGACAATGACTAAATTACAAGATATCGTAGTGAATGAAATGAAAGTCAAAAAACAGATTGATAGTGAAAAAGAAGTCCATGAAATCATTCATTTTATTAAAGAATATGTTCAATCTCATGCTTTTATAAAATCACTTGTATTAGGTATTTCTGGTGGTCAAGACTCTACTTTAACAGGTAAACTTGCTCAACTTGCAGTAGAAGAGTTACGTAAAGAAGGACGAGAATGTCAATTTATCGCTGTAAAATTACCATATGGTGTACAAAGAGATGCTGACGAAGTCGAAGATGCCCTTAAATTTATTCAACCAGATGAAACGATTACAGTTAACATTAAGCCAGCGGTAGATCAAAGTGTTCAATCACTGAAAGAAGCAGGTATTGAACTAACAGATTTCCAACGTGGTAATGAAAAAGCACGTGAACGTATGAAAGTACAATTTTCAATTGCTTCTAATCGTAGTGGCATTGTCATTGGTACAGATCACTCTGCTGAGAATGTTACTGGCTTCTATACTAAATATGGCGATGGCGCTGCTGATATTGCACCTATTTTCGGATTAAATAAGCGACAAGGTAGACAATTATTACAATATTTAAATGCGCCTAAACATTTATATGAAAAAGTGCCAACAGCGGATTTAGAAGATGACAAACCGCAATTGCCTGATGAAGAAGCACTTGGCGTTACTTATGATCAAATTGATGATTATTTAGAAGGAAAAGAAGTGCCAAGTGAGGCACGCGAAACAATTGAAAAACATTACGTTCGCAATGCGCATAAACGTGAGTTAGCTTATACACGTTATACTTGGCCTAAGAATTAAAGTTAAATAGTAAGGTTTTATATTTAACTTTAATATTTTACACTGTTTATTTTATATCTATTCTATAATGATTTTTTAGTGACAAATTAAATATTCACTGATAAAATAATTTTCGATTTCAGTTATACAAGGAAGAAATGGGGATTAACATGTCAGTGATAACATCAAATCCATGGTCAATGGTTATAGCGATATTCATTATTAATGTGTTTTACGTAACGTTCTTAACAATGCGCACAATCTTAACATTAAAAGGTTATCGTTATATGGCAGCAGCAGTAAGTTTCCTTGAAGTATTAATATATGTAGTTGGTCTTGGATTAGTAATGTCTAGTCTTGATCAAATACAGAATATCTTTGCATATGCCTTTGGTTTCTCAATAGGTATCATGGTAGGTATGAAGATTGAAGAGAAACTTGCTTTAGGATACACAGTCGTCAACGTAACTTCAGCAGAATATGAATTAGATTTACCTAACGAATTAAGAAACTTAGGGTATGGTGTTACGCACTATGAAGCACATGGTAGAGATGGTAGCCGAATGGTTATGCAAATTTTAACGCCACGCCGTTATGAACGTAAATTAATGGAAACTGTTCGCAATTTAGATGAAAAAGCATTTATTATTGCTTATGAACCAAGAGCAATACATGGTGGTTTCTGGACTAAAGGTGTACGTACACGTAAGGTTAAAGCATACGAAGTAGAAGAAATAGAAAGCGTTGTGGAATACAGTGAAGTTCAGAGTAAATGAGAATGAAACGATTGCTGATTGTTTAGCGCGTATGCGTGAAGAAGGCTATATGCCAGTTCGTCGTATTGAAAAACCAGTTTATACAGAAGATAAAAATGGTAATGTAGAAGTTTTACGACAAGATATCCAATTTGTTGGTAAGAAAATCGAAAGTGAATAATTAATTAGAAGAGAAATCTAAGTGCAATGCTTAATTTGAGTAGCACTTAGATTTCTTTTTTTTATTAGGGACATCAGTGTCTATTTTTTAAATAATCCATTATACTTATTATATAGAAAAAAGGTTTATACTTTTTAAATAGAATCTGTTAAACTAAAAATAAGCACTTAAACACGAACTATTATTGTGTTTTTGCATTTAATGTACAGTTTTTGTAATGAATCTAATACATAGAATAGGAGTTTAAAAATGATTGAACGTTATTCAAGAGAAGAAATGGCTAGTATTTGGACAGACCAAAATAGATATGAAGCGTGGTTAGAAGTTGAAATTTTAGCATGTGAAGCATGGAGTGAATTAGGTCACATTCCGAAAGAAGATGTTAAAAAAATTAGAGACAATGCTAAAGTTGATGTTGAGCGTGCGAAAGAAATCGAAGAACAAACACGTCACGATGTTGTAGCTTTCACTCGACAAGTATCTGAAACATTAGGTGAAGAACGTAAATGGGTTCATTATGGATTAACGTCAACAGATGTAGTTGATACAGCTTTAAGTTATGTGATTAAACAAGCTAATGAAATTTTAGAGAAAGACATTGAACGTTTTATCGACGTATTAGAACAAAAAGCTAAAAAATATAAATATACTTTAATGATGGGCCGTACACATGGCGTGCACGCTGAACCTACAACATTCGGTGTGAAAATGGCTTTATGGTATGCAGAAATGAAACGTAATTTAAAACGTTTTAAAGAAGTACGTAAAGAAATTGAAGTAGGTAAAATGAGTGGTGCGGTTGGTACATTTGCTAACATTCCACCTGAAATTGAAAGTTATGTATGTAAACACTTAGGCATTGATACTGCGCCTGTTTCAACGCAAACGTTACAACGTGATCGTCATGCTTACTACATTGCAACATTAGCGTTAGTTGCTACTTCTTTAGAAAAATTTGCGGTAGAAATCCGTAATTTACAAAAAACTGAAACACGTGAAGTAGAAGAAGCATTTGCTAAAGGTCAAAAAGGTTCATCAGCAATGCCTCACAAACGTAATCCAATTGGTTCAGAAAATATTACAGGTATTTCACGAGTGATTCGTGGTTACATTACAACAGCATATGAAAATGTACCTTTATGGCATGAACGTGATATCTCACATTCATCTGCAGAACGTATTATGTTACCTGATGTAACAATTGCATTAAATTATGCTTTAAACCGTTTTACAAATATCGTTGATCGCTTAACTGTATTTGAAGATAATATGAGAAATAACATTGATAAGACATTTGGTTTAATCTTCTCACAAAGAGTATTATTAGCTTTAATTAACAAAGGTATGGTTCGTGAAGAAGCATATGACAAAGTTCAACCTAAAGCGATGGAATCTTGGGAAACTAAAACACCATTCCGTGAATTAATTGAACAAGATAGTTCAATTACAGAGGTGCTTTCTAAAGAAGAATTAGATGAATGCTTCAATCCAGAACATCATTTAAATCAAGTGGATACAATTTTCAAACGTGCTGGATTAGAATAAGCCTATACTCTTTTTTCAATAAAAATGACTACACTTTAATTATTTAATGCGTTAAAATAAATGTATATTGAAATTGGAATATAGGGGTTGTTTGAGATGCAAATCGAGAAACTACGCGGACAAGCATTAGATGAATTATTTGACGCGATATTAACACTAGAAAATAGAGAAGAATGTTATGAGTTCTTCGATGATTTATGCACAGTAAACGAAATCCAATCATTATCTCAAAGACTTCAAGTCGCTAAAATGATTAAACAAGGTTTTACTTATGCTACAATTGAAAAAGAGTCTGGCGCTTCAACAGCTACTATTTCTAGAGTAAAACGTTCATTACAATGGGGTAATGATGCATATACAATGATTTTAGACCGTTTAAATATTGAAACAAAAGAATAAACGTTATATATACAAGGCTGAGACGCAAAGTTTCAGCCTTAATTTATGTCCTCAATTTAAAAAATTTAATTTTTATTTTTCCTCTAAAAAGCCGAGGAATCTATTTAGAACTCAAAGATTAAAAATGCTATAATTTAGTGTATGTTAAAAAAAGGAGTTATGGATATATGTACGACATTAAAGAGTGGCAACATGTGTTTAAACTTGATCCAGCAAAGGATATTAGTGACAAGGATTTAGAGGCACTTTGTATGTCTGAAACTGATGCGATAATGATTGGTGGTACAGATGATATCACTGAGGATAATGTCATTCATTTAATGAGTAGAGTGAGACGATATCCATTACCACTAGTGCTAGAAATTTCAAATTTAGAAAGTATCATGCCTGGTTTCGATTTTTATTTTGTACCAACCGTACTGAACAGCAAAGATACTAAATATCACAATGGCATTTTACATAAAGCATTAAAACAATATGGTCATATGATTAATTTCGATGAAGTCATATTTGAAGGATACGTAGTGCTTAATGCAGAAAGCAAAGTCGCCCAAGTTACACAGTCAGAAACAGATTTAACTACTGAGGATATTGAAGCATATGCACAAATGGTAAATGACATGTATAAATTACCGATTATGTATATTGAATATAGTGGTTCATATGGAGATGTTGAACAAGTAAAAGCAGCGTCTCAAATGCTATCAACAACTCAGTTATTCTATGGCGGGGGTATTAGTACATTAGAAGAAGCCAAGGAAATGAAAGATATTGCTGATACTATTGTAGTAGGTAATATTATTTATTCTGATATTAAAAAAGCATTAAAAACTGTAAAAATAAAAAAGGAGTCTAATAAATGAATTCATTAGTAGCAAACATGAATAAAGAGCAAAGTGAAGCTGTAAGAACGACTGAAGGACCATTGCTTATTATGGCCGGCGCAGGTTCTGGTAAAACAAGAGTATTAACGCATCGAATCGCTTATTTATTAGATGAAAAAGATGTTTCTCCTTACAACATATTAGCAATCACTTTTACAAATAAAGCAGCAAAAGAAATGAAAGAACGTGTAGAACATTTAGTAGGAGAACAGGCACAAGTGATATGGATGTCTACCTTCCACTCAATGTGTGTGAAAATATTAAGACGTGATGCTGACCGTATCGGTATAGAACGTAACTTTACAATTATCGATCCTACAGATCAAAAATCAGTGATCAAAGATGTATTGAAAAATGAAAACATAGATAGCAAGCGTTTCGAACCACGTATGTTTATTGGCGCCATCAGCAACTTAAAAAATGAATTAAAGACGCCAGAAGATGCGATGAATGAAGCGAATGATTTCCATTCACAAATGGTAGCGACAGTTTATAGTGGTTATCAACGTCAATTATCAAGAAATGAAGCATTAGATTTCGATGATTTAATCATGAAGACCATTCGTTTATTTGAACGTGTACCAGATGCATTAGAATATTATCAAAATAAATTCCAATATATTCATGTAGATGAATATCAAGATACCAATAAAGCACAATATACGCTTGTTAAATTACTAGCTAGTAAATTTAAAAACTTATGTGTAGTAGGTGACTCAGACCAATCTATTTATGGTTGGCGTGGTGCTGATATACAAAATATTTTATCTTTCGAAGAAGACTATCCTGAAGCTAAGACTATATTCCTAGAGCAAAACTATCGTTCAACTAAGACGATATTAACAGCAGCTAATGAAGTTATTAAAAATAATACAGAACGTAAGCCTAAAGGATTATGGACAGCTAATAATGGTGGCGAGAAAATTAAATATTATGAAGCGATGACTGAACGTGATGAAGCGGAATATGTTGTACGTGAAATCATTAAACATCGCAAGTCAGGTAAAGATTATAGCGACATGGCAATTCTGTATAGAACTAACGCCCAATCTCGTGTGCTAGAGGAAACGTTTATGAAATCTAATATTCCTTACACAATGGTAGGGGGACAAAAGTTCTATGACCGTAAAGAGATTAAAGACTTATTAAGCTATTTACGAATTGTAGCTAATAGCAATGATGATATCAGTTTACAACGTATTATTAACGTCCCTAAACGTGGTATTGGTCCATCTTCAGTTGAAAAGATTCAACGCTATGCAATGGATAATAATATCAGTATGTTTGACGCATTAGGCGAAGTGGATTTCATTGGTCTTTCTAAAAAGGTTACTCAAGAGTGTATACAATTCTATGAACTTATTCAAAATTTAATCAAAGAACAAGAGTTCCTTGAAATTAGTGAGATTGTAGAAGAAATTCTTGATAAATCAGGCTATCGTCAAATGTTAGAACGTGAGCAAACAATCGAATCGCGTTCACGATTAGAAAATATCGATGAATTCATGTCAGTACCTAAAGACTATGAAGAGAATACACCACTTGAAGAACAATCATTGATTAACTTTTTAACGGATTTATCACTAGTGGCAGATATTGATGAAGCACAAATCGAAAATGGTGTGACATTAATGACAATGCACTCTGCGAAAGGTCTAGAGTTCCCAATCGTCTTTCTAATGGGTATGGAGGAATCATTATTCCCACATATTCGTGCAATCAAGAGCGATGACGAGCATGAAATGGAAGAAGAACGCCGTATTTGTTACGTAGCGATTACGCGTGCAGAGGAAGTATTGTATATCACTCACGCAACGTCACGTATGTTATTCGGCCGTTCTCAATCAAATATGCCATCACGTTTCTTACGTGAAATACCTGAAGATTTATTAGAAAAACCTGCGAAACAACAACGACAAGTCATCACTCCAAAATCCAAGACACCAGCGAAACGTGGATTTAGTAAACGCACGACATCATCTAAAAAACAAGTATCCGCTTCAGATTGGAACATTGGTGATAAAGTAACGCATAAATCTTGGGGTGAGGGTATGGTAAGTAATGTAAGCGAGAAAAATGGCTCAGTTGAATTAGATATTATCTTCAAATCTGAAGGTCCTAAACGACTGTTAGCTCAATTTGCCCCAATTACTAAGAAGGAGGATTAATGAATGGAAAACATCCAACAACGTGTTAATGAACTACATGATTTATTAAATCAATATAGTTATGAATATTACGTGCAAGATAATCCTTCAGTTCCAGATAGCGAATATGATAAATTATTGCGCGAATTAATCAATATAGAAGAGTCACATCCTGAATACAAAACGGCTGATTCTCCAACTGTACGTGTAGGAGGAGAAGCTCAATCTTCTTTTGAAAAGGTTGACCATGATACCCCGATGCTAAGTTTGGGGAACGCTTTTAATGAAGAAGAACTACGACGTTTTGATGCACGTATTCGTGAACAAATCGGCCAAGTAGAATATATGTGTGAATTAAAAATCGATGGTTTAGCTGTCTCACTGAAATATGTAGACGGACGCTTTGTGCAAGGATTAACACGTGGTAATGGAACAACAGGTGAAGATATTACAGAAAACTTACGTACCATTCATGCGATACCTCTAAAAATTAAAGAACCTTTGAATTTTGAAGTACGTGGTGAAGCTTATATGCCAAGAAGTTCATTTATGGCTTTGAATGAAGAAAAAGAAAAGAATGAGGAGCAACCATTTGCTAACCCTCGAAATGCAGCTGCAGGTTCATTAAGACAATTAGATCCTAAATTAGCAGCAAAACGTAAATTGAGTGTATTCCTATATAGCGTCAATGATTTTACTGATTTTGAAGCTACTACGCAAAGTGGTGCGTTAGATGAATTAGATCGCTTAGGCTTTAAAACCAATCATGAACGTGAACGTGTTGCTGATATAGAAGGTGTATTAGAATATATTGAAAAATGGACAGAACAACGTGAGAATTTACCTTATGATATAGATGGTATTGTAATTAAAGTCAATGACTTAGAACAACAAGATGAAATGGGCTATACACAGAAATCACCACGTTGGGCGATTGCTTATAAATTCCCAGCAGAAGAAGTGATTACTAAATTACAAGATATAGAATTAAGTATTGGACGAACTGGCGTAGTAACACCTACAGCAATTTTAGAGCCAGTCCGTGTCGCAGGGACTACTGTCTCAAGAGCATCACTTCACAATGAAGATTTAATTAAAGAACGTGATATTCGTATTGGAGATAGTGTAGTTGTAAAAAAAGCAGGCGATATCATTCCAGAAGTCGTTCGCAGTATAGTTGACCGTCGCCCTGATGATGCCGTGCCATATCATATGCCAACACATTGCCCGAGTTGCGACCATGAGCTTGTACGTATTGAAGGAGAAGTTGCACTACGTTGTATTAATCCTCAATGCCAAGCACAATTAGTTGAAGGGTTGATTCACTTTGTTTCAAGACAAGCGATGAACATTGATGGACTAGGGACAAAAATTATTCAACAACTTTACCATAATCAGCTCATTAAAGACGTGGCTGATATCTTCTATCTTACTAAAGAAGATTTGTTACCTTTAGAACGCATGGGTGCTAAAAAAGTAGACAACTTATTAAATGCAATTGAAATGTCTAAAGAGAATTCATTAGAACATTTATTATTTGGCTTGGGTATTCGTCATTTAGGCGCTAAAGCCAGCCAAGTCCTTGCCGAACAATATGAAACAATGGATCGTTTGCTTGAAGTAACGGAAGAAGAATTAGTAAGTATTCATGATATAGGGGATAAGTTAGCACAATCTGTTGTGACTTATCTTGAAAATGAAGATATCAAAGAATTAATTGAAAAACTTAAGCACAAGAATGTTAATATGAAGTATAAAGGTGTCAAAACGAGTGAAATAGAAGGGCATCCTGATTTTAAAGATAAAACAATAGTATTAACAGGGAAATTACAACAAATGACACGTAAAGAAGCGACGGCTTGGTTGAAAATGCAAGGAGCAAAAGTTACAAGTAGTGTGACCAAGAGCACTGACTTAGTCATTGCTGGCGAAGATGCAGGTTCAAAATTAGCCAAAGCAGAAAAATTTGGCACAACAGTTTGGACTGAAGACCAATTTGTAACGAAGCAAAATGAAATATCAAATTAGAGGAGTACGGCAATGAAGCGGACACTGCTATTAGTTATAATGTCTCTCGTGCTATTAGCGGCATGTGGAAACGATAATAGTAATAAAAATGATCAATCAGTTAACAAGCAACAAGATACACAATCAAATTCGAATAATGTTAAAACAATCGCTACTGGTAAAGATGTACAAGGCGATGATTATAGAACAATCCTACCGTTTAAAGAAAGTCAAGCACGTGGAGTCTTACAAGATAATATGGCAAATAGCTATAATGGAGGAGACTTCGAACATGGCTTACTCAATTTAAGTAAAGAAGCCTTTCCTACAGATAAATATTTATATCAAGACGGTCAGTATTTGAATAAAGACACCATTAATGCTTATTTAAGTCCTAGATATTCTAAAAAAGAAATCGATAAAATGAGTGAAAGTGAGAAAAAATCTAAAAAAGCAAATGAGAATTTAGGTTTAAACCCTTCTCATAATGGAGAAACAAAACCAGAAAAAATTGCTGACAATTCTCCTGCTTATTTATCGAATATTTTAGAACAAGATTTCTATGATAGTAATGATACTAAAGGTTCTAATATTAAAGGTATGACCATTGGATTAGCCATGAATAGTGTTTATTATTATCAAGAAGAAAAAGATGGACCAACGTATAGTAAAGAGCTTGATGATAAAGAAATTGAAAAACAAGGTAAAGCGATGGCATCTGAAATGTTAACGCGATTACGCGCTAATGATGATTTAAAAAATATACCTATTCAATTTGCTATTTACAAGCAGTCAGGTCAGGATTCAATTACGCCAGGAGAGTTTATCGCTAATACAGTAGTAGATGAAGATCAAACTAAAATCAGTAAGTGGAATAAAATTAATGAAGTTTCAACCTTATTACCTTCTGCTACTGCTGAAAAATACAATGAAAACTTAAATAATAACTTTAAACAATTTAATAATAATTTACAATCATATTTCTCTAACTTTACTCAAGCAGTAGGGAAAATCAAATTCGTGGATAAAAAGCCACAACAATTAACAATTGATTTACCGATTGATTACTATGGACAAGCTGAAACAATTGGTATTACGCAATATGTAACAGAACAAGCTGAAAAATATTTTGACAATATTGATAGCTATGAAATTCGCATTAAAGACGGTAATAACGCACGCGCTTTAATTACGAAAACTAAAGATGATAAAGAACCACAAGTTCATATTTATAGTAATTAATAGGAATAGCCATAGAAAGAGTTTCTTCTTTCTATGGCTATTATTTAGTCTAAGAATATTTACTTTTCTCGTACGATAGATTTAACCTTATCTAAATCATGTTTTACAAATTCACCAGGTGATTGAGTTAATAAGCTCACAACATATGTTACGATGACACTTGCTAAGAAACCAGGAATGATTTCATACATACCGAATAATTCATTGATATTAGCTAAAGGTTTAATCCATACAATCCAAACAATTACAACCAGCGCCCCGGCGACCATACCACTTACAGCACCAGCACGTGTTAACTTCTTCCAATATAAAGAGAATAAAACGAGTGGACTGAATGAAGCACCGAAGCCTGCCCAGGCATTACCAACTAAGTTAAGTATTGTATCGTTTGGAGACCAAGCAATTGCCATTGCTACAATTGCTACTGCTAATACAGATAAACGGCCCACCAATACGAATTCTCTCTGATGCGTTTTTGCACGTTCTTCACCACGTATTAATTTATAAAAGTCTTCAGTTAACGAACTTGAAGTAACTAAGAGTTGAGATGAAATTGTGCTCATAATTGCAGCAAGGATAGCTGCTAGTAAGAACCCACCAACTAATGGATGGAATAAAATTTGACTCATAATGATAAATAAAGTTTCAGGATCTTCCATCTTAATATGGTTATCAGAAATAAAAGCAATACCTGTTAATCCAACACCTACTGCCCCTAAAAGACCTACAGCCATCCAGCTAATACCTAGACGACGTGCTTTTGGTAATAACTTATGTGATTTAATAGACATAAATCGAACGATAATATGAGGTTGTCCAAAATAACCAAGCCCCCATGCAAAAAGCGAAATGATACCTAAAAATGTAGTTCCTTTAAATAAATCCATATTTGTTGGTTTCATTTCGGCAACACGATGAAACGTATCCCAACCATTGAGTTGCATCATAGCCACTATAGGCACCATTACCATTGCGATTAACATGATTACCCCTTGGAAAAAGTCAGTGATAGATACAGCTAAATATCCTCCGAAGAAGGTATAAAGTATGACGATTACCGCTACTAAGATTAATCCGAAATGATAGTTTAGTCCAAATGCACTTTCGAATAATTTACCTCCTGAAACAAAACCGGAATGTGTATATAAAGTAAAGAACACGACAATGATAAGACCAGAAATGATTTTAATAATATTTTGTTTATCATTTAAACGATTTTTAAAAAAGTCTGGAAGCGTGATAGCATCTCCAGCGATTTCTGTATACACTCTTAAACGTGGTGCGACAACGAAATAGTTAATATAAGCACCAAGTGTAAGACCAATAGTAATCCATATAGCTGATAGACCAGTGCTATAAACTGAACCTGGTAATCCCATAATCATAACCACTCATATCAGAAGCACCTGCAGATAATGCAGTAATGTAGGGGCCTATACTTCTCCCGCCTAACATATATTCACTTAAATTTCCTGTAGCTTGTTTATAGCCATAGTAGCCAATAACTAATAAAATAATAAAGTAAATCGCAATCATGATATAAGTTTGCCAATCAGTGTTAACATGACTGCTTAAACTTGCTCCCAAAGTAAACATCTTTATACCTCCTCTTTTTCTTTTTAGGTAAATATTCCTAAATTAATTTGTTTTAATAGATTAGAAATAACTGTACTTACAAATTAAATTAGTTACATGTAATATTATACATTATATTGAATACTTGAGAGAAGTATTATTTTATATTAAGTGTTAAAAATAGCCTTAATAATTAGTTAGTAAGCGTTTTCTTAATAAAAATATTATTACTGAATGTTTATACTTTAATTGCATATTTTTTATGACTTAAACTTTTTAATAATATTTTTATTTTGATTAAGTTACATAAAGGAGTAGTAATAGATTTAGTTAAGATTAAAAAAAGCGAGATTAAGCACTATACCAATAAGAATTATGATAAATATTTAGATTTTTCATTCAAAATTTGATACAATTTTATGATGAATGAGTAATAAGGAGGCTTTTTAATTAATGACTAAAGTTACACGCGAAGAAGTTGAACATATAGCACATTTAGCAAGACTTCAAATTTCTGAAGAAGAAACAGAAATTATGGCTAATACGCTTGAAAGTATCTTAGATTTTGCGAAACAAAATGACACAGCTGATACAGAGGGTGTTGAGCCAACTTATCATGTATTAGACTTACAAAATGTGTTACGTGATGACAAAGCTATCGAGGGCATTCCTCAAGAACTTGCATTAAAGAATGCTAAAGAAACAGAAGATGGTCAATTTAAAGTACCAGCTATCATGAACGAGGAGGACGCTTAAGATGAGTATTCGCTATGAATCAGTTGAAAAATTATCAGAAATGATTAAAAACAACGAGATCAAACCTTCTGAAATTGTTAGAGATATTTATGATGCAATTGAAGAAACTGATCCTACAGTTAAATCATTTTTAGCTTTAGATAAAGAAAATGCAATCAAAAAAGCTGAAGAGTTAGATGAGTTGCAAGCTAAAGGACAAATCGAAGGTAAATTATTCGGTATTCCAATGGGTATCAAAGATAACATTATTACTAAAGATGTAGAAACAACATGTGCTAGTAAAATGTTAGAAGGCTTTGTACCTATCTATGAATCTACTGTAATGAACAAATTAAATAATGAAAATGCCGTGTTAATTGGTAAATTAAACATGGATGAATTTGCAATGGGTGGTTCAACAGAAACATCTTACTTCAAAAAAACAGTTAACCCATTTGATCACACAGCAGTACCAGGTGGTTCTTCAGGTGGTTCTGCAGCAGCAGTTGCAGCTGGTTTAGTACCATTTAGTTTAGGTTCAGACACAGGTGGTTCAATCAGACAACCTGCAGCATACTGTGGTGTAGTAGGTATGAAACCTACATATGGTCGTGTATCACGTTTCGGTCTTGTAGCATTCGCTTCTTCATTAGACCAAATTGGTCCAATCACACGTAATGTAAAAGATAATGCTTTAGTGTTAGAAGCTATTGCTGGTGTAGATGAACATGATTCTACTAGTGCACCAGTTGACGATGTAGATTTCACTTCTGAAATCGGTAAAGATATTAAAGGACTTAAAGTTGCACTACCTAAAGAATATTTAGGTGAAGGTGTAAGTGAAGAAGTTAAAGAAGCAGTTAAAAATGCTGTAGAAACATTGAAATCTTTAGGCGCTGAAGTAGAAGAAGTGTCATTACCAAATACTAAATATGGTATTCCTTCATATTATGTTATCGCATCATCTGAAGCATCAGCTAACTTAGCTCGTTTTGATGGTATTAGATATGGTTACCACTCTAAAGAAGCTCAAACGTTAGAAGAATTATACAAAATGTCTAGATCAGAAGGATTTGGCGATGAAGTAAAACGTCGTATCTTCTTAGGTACATTTGCCTTAAGTTCTGGTTACTATGATGCGTACTATAAAAAATCTCAAAAAGTAAGAACATTAATTAAAAATGACTTTGATAAAGTATTTGAAGATTATGATGTTGTAGTAGGTCCTACTGCTCCAACAACTGCGTTCAACTTAGGCGATGAAATTGATGATCCTTTAACTATGTACGCTAATGACTTATTAACTACACCTGTTAACTTAGCTGGTTTACCAGGTATTTCTGTTCCTTGTGGACAATCAAACGGACGCCCAATTGGCTTACAATTCATCGGTAAACCTTTTGATGAAAAGACGTTATATCGTGTGGCATATCAATATGAAACACAATTCAACTTACATGACGCATACGAAAATTTATAAGGAGTGGAAATAATGCATTTTGAAACAGTTATCGGACTTGAAGTTCACGTAGAGTTAAAAACAGACTCAAAAATGTTCTCTCCATCACCAGCACACTTTGGAGCTGAACCTAACTCAAATACTAATGTTATTGATTTAGCATATCCAGGTGTTTTACCAGTTGTAAATAGACGTGCTGTAGACTGGGCTATGCGCGCATCAATGGCACTTAACATGGATATTGCGACACATTCTAAATTTGACCGTAAAAACTATTTCTATCCAGATAATCCAAAGGCTTATCAAATTTCTCAATTTGACCAACCAATTGGTGAAAATGGATATATTGATATTGAAGTAGATGGTGAAACTAAACGTATTGGTATTACTCGTCTTCACATGGAAGAAGATGCTGGTAAATCAACACATAAAGATGGTTACTCTTTAGTTGACTTAAACCGTCAAGGTACACCATTAATCGAAATCGTATCTGAACCAGATATTCGTTCACCAAAAGAAGCATATGCTTACTTAGAAAAATTACGTTCAATCATTCAATACACTGGCGTATCTGACTGTAAAATGGAAGAAGGTTCACTACGTTGTGATGCCAACATTTCATTACGTCCATATGGTCAAAAAGAATTCGGTACTAAAACTGAATTAAAAAACCTTAACTCATTTAACTATGTAAGAAAAGGTTTAGAATATGAAGAAAAACGTCAAGAAGAAGAATTACTAAATGGCGGAACAATCGGACAAGAAACACGTCGTTTCGACGAATCTACTGGTAAAACAATTCTTATGCGTGTTAAAGAAGGATCAGATGACTATCGTTACTTCCCAGAACCAGATATCGTACCTTTATACGTTGATGACGAGTGGAAAGAACGTGTACGTCAAACTATTCCAGAATTACCAGACGAACGTAAAGCGAAGTATGTAAACGAATTAGGTTTACCTGAATACGATGCGCATGTATTAACACTTACAAAAGAAATGTCAGACTTCTTTGAAGGTGCAATTGAGCACGGTGCTGATGTTAAATTAACTTCTAACTGGTTAATGGGCGGCGTGAATGAGTATCTTAATAAAAACCAAGTTGATTTAGAAGATACTAAATTAACACCTGAAAACTTAGCAGGAATGATTAAACTTATTGAAGATGGCACAATGAGCAGTAAAATTGCTAAGAAAGTCTTCCCAGAATTAGCTGAAAATGGTGGAGATGCTAAAAAAATCATGGAAGATAAAGGTTTAGTACAAATTTCAGATGAGGCTACTTTAACTCAATTTGTAACTGAAGCGTTAGACAATAATCCACAATCAGTTGAAGACTACAAAAACGGTAAGGGCAAAGCGATGGGCTTCTTAGTTGGTCAAATTATGAAAGCTTCTAAAGGTCAAGCAAACCCTCAAAAAGTAAACCAAATCTTAAAACAAGAATTAGACAAACGATAATTCTAATTGAATTTTTAAATTTTGATAAGCCTGGGACAACAATAGGATGTGTCTCAGGCTTACTTTGTATTTGAAGAACGATTCACCCAATTTAACTAAACTTAGTATTGAGTACTTAATACAGGCTAACGTGAAGAAACTAAATATGTTTATATTGTGACCCAATTATTTTTGTATCATAAATGAAGTTTATCGATTGAAATACTTTTAACTCGCTCATAAATCATTTAATATAAGTGTATGTATAAAAAGTAGAGGGATAATTTATGAGAAAACGTGCAAGAATCATCTATAATCCAACATCTGGCAAAGAATTATTTAAACGTACTTTACCAGATGTGTTAATAAAATTAGAACGTGCAGGTTATGAAACAAGTGCCTATGCTACCGAAAGAGAAGGGGATGCAACGCTTGAAGCTGAACGTGCACTTAAACAAAATTATGATATTCTTATTGCAGCTGGTGGCGATGGCACGCTTAATGAAGTAGTAAATGGTATCGCAGAACGACCTAATCGCCCTAAACTAGGTATTATTCCTATGGGGACTGTAAATGATTTTGGTCGCGCTTTACACTTACCTAATGATATTATGGGAGCTGTCGATGTTATTATTGATAACCATACAACTAAAGTAGACATTGGTAAGATGAATAATCGCTATTTTATCAACTTGGCAGCAGGAGGGCAATTAACTCAAGTCTCTTATGAAACGCCAAGTCGTTTGAAATCAATTGTGGGACCATTTGCTTATTACATTAAAGGTTTCGAAATGTTACCTCAAATGAAAGCAGTCGATTTAAGAATTGAATATGATGATAATGTCTTCCAAGGTGAAGCACTATTATTTCTATTAGGGTTAACTAATTCTATGGCTGGCTTTGAAAAGTTAGTGCCAGACGCTAAGCTAGACGATGGGCATTTTACTTTAATTATTGTCGAAAAAGCTAATCTAGCAGAACTAGGACATATCATGACATTAGCATCACGAGGGGAACATACGAAACATCCGAAAGTGATTTATGAAAAAGCGAAATCTATCAATATATCTTCATATACAGAAATGCAATTAAATGTAGATGGAGAATATGGTGGTAAATTGCCAGCTAATTTCTTAAATTTAAAACGACATATCGAAGTATGTACACCTAAAGATATTCATAATGAGGAGTTAACTGAAGATCAACAAGATAGCATGTAGCATTAAGTTAATTCAAAAAAATAATGATATACAATTGAAATTAAATATTTTAATGAATAATAAGAAGAGGTTGAGTCATAGTTTGACGACATAGGGGAAGTATCATCGCCTACATTAAGCTACTCAAACCTCTTTTTCATGTGGGGTGAAAAAAGGTGGAAGCATTAAATAAGAATGATATTAAACAGGGACATGTAGTTGATTTAACGCATGAAGGTCATGGCGTAGTAAAATTTGACCGCTATCCTGTATTTATTCCTAATGCCCTCATTGATGAGGAAATAGAATTTAAAGTGATTAAAGTAAAGAAGAATTTCGCTATTGGAAAATTGCTTGAAGTCAAAAAAGCGAGCGAAGACAGAGTTGAACCTCCTTGTAAATATTATTGGAAATGTGGAGGATGTCAATTACAACATATGACATATGAAGCACAACTCGCTATGAAAAAAGAGCAAGTCGTCAATCTTTTCCATAGAAAAGCACAGTTTAATGAAACATTAATTAATGACACGATAGGTATGGAAAATCCTTGGCGTTATAGAAATAAATCACAATTACCTGTAGGTAAGGATAAGGATCATCACACTATCATGGGATATTATCGTCAAAGAAGCCATGACATCATTGATATGAACAGTTGTTTGATTCAAGATCATCAACATCAAGAAATTATGAATCATGTTAAAAAGTGGCTTAATGAATTCAATATAAGCATTTATAATGAGCGTACTAAGAAAGGACTATTAAGACATTTAGTTGTTCGTACTGGTCATTATACAGATGAAATAATGGTTATTTTTGTAACTAACGGTTCTAAATTTAAACAGGCACAATTATTAGTTGAACAATTAACTCAAACATTTCCGAACATTACGAGTATTAAACAGAATATTAATGATAGCCATTCAAACGTGATTATGGGACAACAATCCATTACATTATATGGGAAAGATAAAATTATTGATTCATTAAGTGATATTACCTTCAAAATCAGTGATCAATCTTTCTATCAAATAAATTCAAGTCAGACGGAAAAATTATACAGGAAAGCTATCGAGTATGCGCAATTAAACGGTCAAGAAACGGTGCTTGATACTTATTGTGGCATCGGTACGATTGGATTATATATGGCGCCTGTAGCTAAACATGTATATGGGGTAGAAGTCGTTCCATCTGCAATTAAAGATGCGAAGCAAAATGCGACTTTAAACGGACTTGATAATACGACTTTTGTCTGTGGGAAAGCTGAAGAAGTCATTATAGAATGGAAACAACAAGGAATTAAACCTGATGTAGTCATGGTCGATCCTCCTCGAAAAGGATGCGATGAAACTTTCTTACAAACACTTCTAGCACTTAATCCCAAACGTATTGTTTATATTTCTTGTAATCCTTCTACACAACAACGAGATGCACAAATATTAGCCTCAAGTTATGATTTAAAAGAGATTACACCAGTGGACATGTTCCCTCAAACAACACACATTGAAACAGTTGCTTTGTTTGAAAGAAAATAATGATATATAACATATTATCTTTTAGAAGTGTTTAATCTTTCATTCATATTCAATTTTGTTTGATTAATATTAAGAAAAGATTACAGAGTGTTTAATTTATAAAAAATACTTTTTTTCTTTTATTTGTCCATGTATACTATGAATGAATTAAGAGGGATAGGGGGTCATAATTGTGCATAAAATCGATTTAAATCACAACCGATTAAACTTGTCGAAGTTTATTGCCATACAAATCGTCGTTATATTATTTGCAATTTTGCTAACTTATAAATGGGCTTTCTCATTTACTAGAGTGATTGAACAATCATTTTTAACTAATATTGTTTTTGGGATATTAGGCTTTGGTATCGTTCTAGGCATACATGAATTTATTCATCGTTTTTCTTTTTATGTTTTCTCAAAAGGGGAGAAACCTCATTTTAAATATAAAAAAGGAATTTTATTAATTCATATTTCGAAGAAGTACTTTAATAAATGGCAATTTTGTACAATTATGTTAGCCCCAGTAATTATGATTACTGCTGCATTAATGGTTTTATTTAGTTTTTATTCTTACTCATCGATTATCTTCATTTTAAGTATACATATAGCTTATTGTTTACTTGATTTATATTTAGTCGGTATCGTGGTAATTAATAAATTCAAATATGTTCAGACTACTGATGAAGGTTTATTTATGTATCACTATCAACCATTCCAAGCTCAGAATGATTACGAGTAATATAAGTTAAGTCTCCATACAATCGTACTATGCACATCTCATGAGTTTTACTCATAGACGCAGTATAATTGTATCGAGGCTTTTTTTATTTTTTATTTTTCGGAAAAGGGGGGGACATATATGGCAGAAAGACGTATTGTACATATTGATATGGATTGTTTTTACGCACAAGTAGAAATGAGAGATAATCCTAAGTTACGTGGAAAACCTGTAATTGTAGGAGGTAAAGCAAGCAACCGTGGTGTAGTGTCAACAGCGTCTTATGAGGCACGTAAATATGGGGTTCATTCTGCCATGCCAATGTCTCAAGCACATAAATTATGTCCTAATGGTTACTATGTTAGAGCACGTTTTGATGCTTATCGTGAAGCTTCTGGAGTAATTATGGGTATTTTTAAAAGCTATACAGATATAGTTGAACCACTTGCTTTAGATGAAGCGTATTTAGATATTACTCATTTAGTAAGACCGGATATGCCAGCTTCTAAAATTGCTGCCTTTATTCGTCGAGATATTTTCGAAAAAACGGGGTTAACCTCTTCGGCGGGTGTCTCATATAACAAGTATTTAGCTAAATTGGCCAGTGGGATGAATAAGCCCAATGGCATGATGGTTATAGATTATAATAATGTGCATGACATTCTTATGAATTTAGATATAGGAGAGTTTCCCGGTGTCGGTAAAGCGTCTAAAAAGATTATGCATGAACATGAAATTTATACTGGAAAAGATTTATATGAGAAATCAGAATTTGAATTAATTCGTTGGTTTGGTAAAAAAGGAAGAGGTTTATACAATAAAGCGAGAGGCATCGATGACAGTGAAGTTAAAGCGACGCGTATTCGTAAATCTGTAGGTACGGAGCGTACCTTCTCGACCGACGTGAATGATGATGATGAGATTCTACAGAAAGTGTGGGAGTTATCAAGTAAGACGGCAGAACGCTTAGCTAAACTGCAAAAATCTGGCAGTACTGTGACTGTAAAAATTAAGACACATAAATATGAAACATTCTCCAAACAACGCAGTTTAAGAGAAATGGTAAGTAGTGAGACAGATATTTATAATGTGGCATATGATTTGTATAATGAATTAAAAGATCCAGACGTACCTATTCGCCTAATAGGCGTAACAGTTGGAAATTTAGAACAAGCCACCTATCAAAATATGACTATATATGATTTTATTTAGAAGATAAAGGTTTATCATTTGATAAGGCTAGTTTAACCATAGTCTTTGATATTAACCTTTATCTTTTAAATTTTTTCCGTAAATTTGTAACATGCTATCAAGATTATCATAGTGTTTTAACAATCTAAACGTAATCATGGCACATGCTTTAGCATCATTTAATGCATCATGATGCCCGTGGAAATCCAATTTATAATGGTTCATTAAATGCTTTAGGCCATAGCGATAAGCACTAATTGTACGTTTAGCCAATTGATAAGAACAGAAGTACATTAAAGAAGGGGTCTCAATATTTAATTGCTTTAAACTTTGATGTAACACATTCATATCAAATGTTGCATTATGAGCAACAACAGGAAGCTTATCAATAAATTGCAACATATAAGGATATACATATGCAAAGCTAGGTGCATTTTCTACATCTTGAGGCTTTATACCATGAACGGCAATATTGGTTTTTGAAAAGTAATCAAAGGGATTTACCAGTGTATAGAAGGATTCTACGATTTCATTATCAACCACTTTCACCATACCCACTGAACAAATACTAGTGCGCTTACCATTAGCTGTTTCAAAATCAAGTGCTACGAATGAATTACTAGGCATATACATTTCCTTTCTTTATTTAAAGATGTTGTTAGTTTAGCTTAATATCGTTAAAAATAACAGAAAGTTGCATAAAGAATAACCCGTATTACTCCAAAGTGTGGGGGAGAGTAATACGGGTTAAATTTATACATTAATTTTGAAATGAATGTTAAACTTATTCTTCATCAAATGAACGAGATGCAAGTTCTTTTTCATATAAATATAATGTGTTGCAATCGTCACCGATACGAGTTAAGTAATCGATGTGAGTTTCAAAGGTAGATTCTTCTTCTACTTGTTCATCTAAGAACCAATTTAAGAATGAAATTGTAGCATAGTCTTTATCTTTTTGAGCAATTTCAGATAAATTGTAGAAACGACGTGTTACGTCTTGTTCTTGAGCTAAGCCGTCTTTGAATGTTTCTAAGATAGAATTGAAATCAGTTTTTGGCGCAGGAATTGCTCTAAATTCTGCACGTTCTCCACGATCATTGATATAGTCATAGATTTTTTTACCGTGGAAACGTTCTTCTTTAGCTTGTTGAATATAGAAGTTAGCAAATCCTTCGTATGATTTATCATCACAATAAGCTGCCATTGCCATATATGCATGTGCTGCGAAATACTCGTGATTCATTTGGTCGTTTAATGCTTCTAATAAATCTTTACTTAACATAAATAAGTCACCTCAAATATAAAATTTATCTTCTCTGTTTGTTCTTTTTGAGTATAACAAATTTATTCTCATTAGTAAATAATAATTATTATAATCTAGAGTGTATAATATCATTTCTAATTGAGAATGTTTTTTGTTATACCCGTAACGTGTTATAATTATGCGAGTGAATTAAACAAGGAGGAAGCTCATGAGACAATGGACTGCAACCCACTTAGCTAAATTGGCCCGTAGAGCGAGTATCGCAGCTGGTAAAAAGGGTACTGACTTACCAGGTCAAATTGCACGTAGAGTGGATCAAAATATATTACGTAAATTAGCCTCACAAGTAGATGATATCGTATTCGTAAGTGGTACGAATGGAAAGACTACTACTTCTAACTTAATAGGTCATACTTTAAAAGCGAATAATATCGATATTATTCATAATAATGAAGGTGCAAACATGGCGGCTGGTATTACGTCCGCATTTATTATGCAATCAACTAAAAATACAAAAGTAGCGGTAATTGAAATTGATGAAGGTTCTATTCCGCGTGTGTTAAAAGAAGTTACACCAACTATGATGATTTTTACCAACTTTTTCCGAGATCAAATGGACCGTTTCGGTGAAATTGATATTATGGTTAATAATATTGCGAAATCAATCAGTAATAAAGGAATTAAGTTATTACTTAATGCAGATGATCCATTTGTGAGTCGTCTTAAAATCGCAAGTGATATGATTGTTTATTACGGCATGAAAGCACATGCCCATGAATTTGAACAAAGTACAATGAATGAAAGTAAATACTGTCCTAACTGTGGCAGATTATTAGAATATGACTACATACATTACAATCAAATTGGGCATTACCATTGTACATGTGGTTTCAAACGTGAAACGCCTAAATATGAAGTCAACACATTTAATGTATCACCATTCTTAAAATTAAATATTAACGATGCACAGTTCGATATGAAGATTGCTGGGGACTTCAACGCTTTCAATGCTATCGCCGCTTATTCAGTATTAAGAGAGTTAGGACTTAATGACGAGTCCATTCGCAAAGGTTTTGAAACTTACACTTCTGATAATGGACGTATGCAGTATTTTAAACTAAATGAGAAAGAGGCAATGATTAACTTAGCTAAGAACCCTGCAGGTATGAATGCAAGTTTATCAGTAGGCGAGCAACTAGAAGGTAAGAAAGTCTATGTTATTAGTCTAAATGATAATGCAGCGGATGGTCGCGATACATCATGGATTTATGACGCTGATTTTGAAAAGTTAAGCGAACAAGATATTGAAGCGATTATAGTGACAGGTACACGTGCAGAGGAATTACAATTACGTTTGAAATTAGCTGAAGTTACAGTGCCTATAGTGCTTGAAAAGGATATTTATAAAGCCACGGCATTAACAATGAATTATAGTGGCTTCACTGTAGCTATTCCAAACTATACGTCATTATCACCAATGCTTGAACAACTTAATCGTTCATTTGTAGGAGGGCAATAAATATGAATGAATTAACAGTCTATCACTTCATGTCAGACAAATTGAATTTATATAGTGACATCGGGAATATTATCGCCCTTAAGCAACGTGCTAAAAAACGTAATATCAAATTAAATGTTGTAGAAGTTAATGAAACAGAAGGTGTCACTCTAGATAATTGTGATATCTTCTTTATCGGTGGCGGAAGCGATAGAGAACAAAGTATCGCTACAAAAGAATTAAGTAAGATTAAAACAAAATTAAAAGAAGCGATTGAAGATGGTATGCCAGGCTTAACGATTTGTGGCGGTTACCAATTCTTAGGTACAAAATATATTACTCCAGATGGCACTGAGTTAGAAGGTTTAGGAATCTTAGACTTTTATACGGAATCACGTACAGATCGTTTAACTGGAGATATTGTGATTGAAAGCGATACGTTTGGCACAATTGTCGGCTTTGAAAATCATGGCGGTCGTACGCATCATAACTTTGGTACATTAGGTCATGTTAAAGTGGGTTATGGTAATAATGATACCGATAAACGTGAAGGTATTCATTATAAAAACTTATTAGGTACATATTTACACGGACCAATTTTACCTAAAAATCATGAGTTAACAGATTACTTATTAGAAAAAGCATGTGAGCGTAAAGGTATACCTTTTGAACCAAGACATCTTGATAACACTGAAGAAGAAGCTGCTAAACGTGTCATTATCGAACGTTCAGCTAAAAATTAAATATAAATAAATAGGCTAAGACATTTCAAAATGTCTTAGCCTTAATTTGTATTTTGACAGTAGCTACTCAATTAGTCGGAGTGGGACAAAGAAATTTTTTTAATTTCTGTCGTGCTCCTGTCTTTCTTTATCTTCAAAGCGAGTATCAAGTATTTTATAAATTAATAAAATTTCATAGATAAGATGACTTTTAATTTGATTTTGGTCAAACTCTTCAAGTAGTTTAACAGATGATTTTAATGTTGAAGCGGCTTCTTTTTGACGAATAAATTCATCATTTAATGGAATCTTATTAATACTATTACTAATTTTGATAATAGCCATTTTTTCATCAGCAGTAAATTTAAGATGAATATTTTTAGGCAAGTAGATAATATTAGAAAGATGGGTAGCAAATAAACGGTCGCTGTACGCGCGATTAGAAATATTTTTTAATCGTTTCCATTCGTTCTCTTTATTTTTATGGTATCTTAACTCGTCTCGTTGGTATCCAATTAGCGTTTCTGTTTTAGTATTAAGACCTGCTAATTTATCAAGTAAATCATTGCTTTCATCTGATTGGAATTTACCTAATAGTAATTCCTGACATCTAATCGCAAATAATTTATACATCTTATGTTCTATAACCGATAAATTATCTTCTATTTGTTGATAATATTTTGGAGGTAAAATGATGAAGTTAACTAACCCTGCAGTTACTAATCCAATTAAGGCAGTTAATAACCTTGAAAAGAAATTAAAGTAGTAGGCGTGATGAATACCAGGTATCATCGCCATAGCAGTCAATACCGCTACGGTTGTACCCACTTGTAAGTTTAATTTAGTACACAGCATAATTGTAAATACTGCAGCGAATGTATATGATAAAGGAGATGTATCTCCAAATATGTATGTAAATATAACTGCAAATAACGCCCCAATTACTGTAGCGGGTAATCTACGGTAACCCTTTTTCAACGAAGCTTTAGCAGTAGGTTCAATCGTAACAATTGCAGTGAGTATTGCGAAGATAGGAGTTAGATTAAGCATTAAACAAAATAGGGAGGTCAGAAAGGTCGCTAACCCTGTTTTAATTGTTCTAGCTCCAATAATGTGCTTATACCATTTGTTCATGAATCTATAAATCCTCTCGTTGACCGAAAATAATCCTGTATATCTATATTTAAAAATAATAATTATTAACGTTTTGTTTATCATATTTAGTATATCAAAAAAATTTTGGTATAATAAGATGTAACAACAATTAAAAAGGAACGGGATAATATGATTGTAAAAACAGATGAAGAATTACAAGCCTTAAAGGAAATAGGTTATATTTGTGCTAAAGTTAGAGACACAATGCAAGAGGCGACTAAACCTGGTATCACAACTAAAGAATTAGATAACATTGCTAAAGAGTTATTTGAAGAACATGGTGCCATCTCAGCACCAATTCATGATGAGAACTTCCCAGGTCAAACTTGTATCAGTGTGAATGAAGAAGTTGCACATGGTATTCCTGGCAAACGTATCATCCGTGAAGGTGACTTAGTTAATATTGATGTTTCTGCTTTGAAGAATGGCTACTACGCTGATACAGGCATCTCATTTGTAGTAGGAGAAGCGGATAATCCTTTAAAACAAAAAGTTTGTGATGTAGCTATTATGGCTTTTGAAAATGCAATGTCTAAAATTAAACCAGGCACTAAATTAAGTAATATTGGTAAAGCAGTTCATGCAACAGCCCGCCAAAATGATTTAACTGTTATTAAAAACTTAACAGGCCATGGTGTAGGCCAATCATTACATGAAGCGCCTAACCATGTTATGAACTACTACGATCCTAAAGATAAAACACTTTTAAAAGAAGGTGTGGTAATTGCAGTAGAACCATTTATTTCTTCTAAAGCAACGTTTGTAACAGAAGGTAAAAATGAATGGGCGTTTGAAACAAAGGATAAAAGTTTTGTTGCACAAATTGAACATACAGTTATCGTTACCAAAGATGGTCCAATCTTAACAACGAAAATTGATTAAAAGCTTAAACTAATGTAGTAGAATTAATATGAAACAATAGCCCTTAATAGAGTTTAAATTACTCTATTAAGGGCTTTAATTATAGAAAAACTTAATTTTAAAATTTATTTATTTGCCTAGTAATTTTTTAACTTGAGCTTGTAGCAATTTTCCAGTTGGGTCCGCTTCCGTTTTTAAACGTGTGAAGTCTTCAGACCAAGCCGATGTACGGACTCTAACAGGTGGCTCTTCCATCTCAATTGTATCAATAATAACTTGAGCTACTTCAGCCGATGTTTGAGAAGCGCCAGGGCCATAATTTTCCTTTAAACCGCCCATATAAGATTGGAATAGTGGAAGATATTCATCCTCTTGAATACCGCCTGTTGATTCAAGATGTGCCATTAAGTTGTTTGTAAATTCGGATTGAATACCTCCAGGTTCGATGACACTAAACTTCACGTTAAATTCAGGCTGGATATAGCTAGCTAATGCTTCAGTATAGCCTTCAACACCAAATTTAGTTGCGCAATAAATTTCATTGAAAGGTTGGCCAACTAAACCACCCACTGATGAGATGTTAACGATATGCCCTTGACGATGTGTTCTCATAGTAGGTAGGATCGCTTTAGTCATACGCATCACGCCCATTAAATTTAAATTGACTTGCCACATCATTTCTTCATCCGTCGCATGTTCAGTCGTACGTGCAAAGCCCGCACCAGCATTATTGATAAGCACATTGATTGTGTCCTCATCTTCTAAAATAGCATTGACTGTAGTTTCAATACTATCGACTTTAGTGACATCTAATTCTTTAATAATTATATTTAAATTTTTATCTTTAGCTGCTTGTTTTAACGTGTCTTGTTTATCTAAATTGCGCATCGTCGCATATACTTTATATCCCTTTTCAGCTAATAATAAAGCCGTTTCGAAACCTAAACCTGATGAAGCTCCAGTAATTAAAGCAACTTTATAATTCATTTCATAATCTCCTTTAGCTTAATGTGAAACTAGTATTCACTATAACCAATTGTAAGTCAATTAATCTTTCTTTTAAGGAAAAAGTATATTAATTAAACAGCAATATTATTAAAAAAGACTAATTGATGTATTAGTCCTTAAGTATGAGATAAAGATGGTTCCTAAGCCTATATTAAGTCATAATTAAAAGCATTATAATTATGCTTAATCAGGAACGAGGTGGTTCTATGAATTATATAGATTTATATGTACAACATTTTCTAAAGATAATAATTAAACAGAACATCAATGAGTACCGCGCAGCATTAGATAATAAATTAAATAGTATTGAAAGATATATTGCTTATTTAAAAACAAAAAAGCTGCAAATGAATAAGTTAATTGACAGTTTAACAGCAACATTAGAAAATAAGTATATTGATGTAACAAATATGTATAATATTAAAAATGCTCAAGAAATTAACAATTGTGAAATTGAAAGTCTAAAAAGCCAATTAGATATGTTTGAAGCATATTGCGCTAGAATTGAAGCGGACATTCATCGTTGTGCAAGAGAACGCATAACAACAAAAGGGCAATGTGATATTATTGAGCAAATAAGTATCGTAGCTTAAAAATTTTAAATAGATAGGGGGCGACAGATTGACTCGTAAGTATATATCAACAGAATTATTAATTATTTTTACTGCTTTAATGATTATAGCGAACTTTTATTATATCTTTTTCGAGAAGATAGGCTACCTATTTATACTGTTATTAGGATGTATATTAGTTTATGTTGGATACCTTTACTTTCATAAAGTAAGGGGTCTCTTAGCGTTCTGGATAGGTATTCTTCTTATCGCTTTTACCTTGTTGTCAAATAAGTACACTATTATTATTTTGTTTATTTTCTTAGTCATTGTTATTATTAGATACTTAATATTCAAATTTAAGCCTTTAGAAATAGTGGCTTCTGAAGAGGAAGTAACGTCTCCTCAATTTATTAAACAGAAATGGTTTGGCGAACAACGTACGCCTGTTTACGTGTATAAGTGGGAAGACGTACAAATTCAACATGGCGTAGGAGATATTCACATTGATATGACGAAAGCGGCTAATATCAAAGAGAATAATACGATTGTAGTTAGACATGTGTTAGGAAAAGTTCAACTTATTGTGCCTACAAATTACAATATTAATTTACACATGGCTGCTTTTTATGGCACAGCTTATTTAAACGGCCAATCATATAAAGTGGAGAATAATCATATTCAAGTTGAAGAAAAACCTAAAGAAGAAAACTATAATGTAAATATTTATATTTCAACATTTATAGGTGATGTTGAGGTGGTTTATAGATGAATCACTACTTAAGAGCTATTGGTTCCATGTTAATCCTCGTGTATAGCATGTTAACCGCGTTCTTATTTATAGATAAAGTATTCGTAAACATTATTTATTTCCAAGGGATGTTTTATACCCAAATCTTCGGCATACCTGTATTCTTATTTTTAAATTTAATCATTATTTTATTATGCATTATTGTTGGTTCTGTTTTAGCTTATAAGATTAACCAACAAAGTCATTGGATTAAAAATCAAATTGAACATGCTATCGAGGGTGAAACGGTAGGTATCAATGATCAAAATATTGAACTTTATAACGAAACTATCGATATTTATCAAACGCTTGTACCATTAAATCAAGAATTACATCGTTTAAGAATTAAAACGCAAAATTTAACCAATGAAAATTATAATATGAATGATGTCAAAGTGAAAAAGATTATTGAAGACGAGCGTCAACGTTTAGCGCGTGAATTACATGACTCTGTAAGTCAACAACTTTTCGCAGCTAGCATGATGCTCTCAGCTATCAAAGAAACGAAATTAGAGCCACCACTAGATCAACAAATACCAGTACTTGAAAAAATGGTCCAAGAATCTCAATTAGAAATGCGAGCACTTTTATTACATCTTCGCCCAATTGGTCTCAAAGATAAGTCATTAGGTGAAGGTATTAAAGACTTAGTCATTGATTTACAGAAGAAAGTGCCTATGAAAGTGATTCATGATATTGAAGACTTTGAAGTACCTAAAGGGATTGAAGATCATTTGTTTAGAATTACGCAAGAAGCTATTTCTAATACGTTGCGCCATTCAAACGGTACGAAAGTAACGGTTGAATTATTCAATAAAGAAGATTATTTATTATTGCGTATTCAAGATAATGGAAAAGGCTTTAATGTTGATGAAAAGCTTGAACAAAGCTATGGTTTAAAAAATATGCGAGAACGTGCGTTAGAAATTGGAGCGACTTTCCATATTGTTTCCTTACCAGATGCAGGAACAAGAATAGAAGTGAAAGCACCATTACATAAGGAGGATGATTTGTATGGCGATTAAAGTACTATTTGTGGATGACCACGAAATGGTTCGAATTGGGATTTCTAGTTATTTATCAACTCAAGAAGATATTGAAGTCGTGGGAGAAGGCGCATCAGGAAAAGATGCTATTGCTAAAGCACACGAATTACAACCAGACTTAATCTTAATGGATTTACTTATGGATGATATGGATGGTGTTGAAGCTACGACTCAAATTAAGAAAGATTTACCTCATATAAAAGTAGTAATGCTTACAAGCTTTATTGAAGACAAAGAAGTATATAGAGCCTTAGATGCTGGAGTAGATAGTTATATATTAAAAACAACAAGCGCAAGCGATATAGCGGAAGCGGTACGTAAAACATATCACGGTGAATCTGTATTTGAGCCAGAAGTATTGGTGAAAATGCGCAATAGAATGAAAAAAAGAGCAGAATTATATGAAATGCTCACTGAACGTGAAATGGAAATATTATTATTAATTGCAAAAGGGTATTCGAACCAAGAAATTGCTAGTGCGTCTCATATTACAATTAAAACGGTTAAAACCCATGTAAGTAATATCTTAAGTAAATTAGAAGTACAAGATAGAACTCAAGCTGTAATTTATGCTTTCCAACACAATTTAATTCAATAACGAATCAATAAAGGTCAAGACGGAAAAACGTCTTGACCTTTATTCTTACTTATTATTTATTTTTCTTATCATCATCATCGTTACTGAATTTATCTTTAATTTTATCAGTAAGTGATTCTTTTTCTTTTGTTTTATTATCAGGATCTTTGTCTACTTTATAATCCTCATCTTGTCCAGGTGGTGTTTGTTTATATTCATATGTTGTATCTTCATTGTAATGATTTTGGTTATTATCATCGTGTTTTAATGCTGCTTCTTCTGGTGATAATCCTTGAATGACTTTTCTTTGATGGATGATAGCATTAATCTCTGCACCTATTAGAATAATAAAACTAGTTAAATAAATCCAAATTAATAAAATGATAATACCTGCGATACTACCATAAGTTTTAGAATAGTTACCAAAGTTTGAAATATAGAAACCAAATGCAAATGAACCAATTAACCAAATCACTGATGTGAAGATTGCACCTGGTAAAACTGATTTTAACTTTGTTTTAACATTTGGTGCTACTGAATAAAGAATAGTGAATAAAATTAAAATAATAATTAATGGTAGAACGACTTGAACTAAATTAAATATCCATTTAACTTCATCATCTAAGCCTAACGGACCAAATAGGAAATGAGCGATTACTGAACCCATAGTTGGCAATGTCATCGCTGCTAAAAATACAACGCCTAAAACAACAGTGAATACGACACTTAATATTTTTAATACAATACCGTTTCGATTATCCTCAACGTCATAAGCCACATTGAAAGAATTCATAATTGCTGTCATACCATTAGACGCTGACCAAATTGCTAAGATCAAACCAATAGATAGTAAGCCACCACTTGAGTTTTTAGTAACATCAGTAATAACGCCTTTAATTAACGATGAAGTTTCTGCTGGCGCATTACTTAATAAATCAGTGATTTGTTTTTGATCTAAATTAAATAATGGTAAAAGTGTTAATAAAAAGATAAGCATAGGGAACATAGCTAATACAAAATGATAAGTCATTTGAGCAGCTAGTCCAGCGGCATCATCTTTTCCAATACGATAAATTAAATATGAGAAGAAGTTAGAATCCTTAGTGTATTTCGCAGGCTTATTGAGTCTAGATACGAAAAACACTTGGTTATCTTTTTTAGGTTCCTTAGATTGGAATTCTTGAGGTTCTACATATGTACGATCAACCTTAATCTTATCTTTCTTCTCATTCTCTTTATCTATAATAGAATTAAGATAATTAGAATTTGATTGATTTTGTTTTGACATAACAATCTCCTTTGTACAATTAACAATAATTACTTCTTTTAAAATTAAAGGCAAAATTTCTTTAGTAAAAAGGAATTTTGCCTTTAAATATCAATTATTTGCCGATACGATTATTTTTACGATTTACAAAGGTATCTTTAGCATCTCTAATTGATCTTTCTAACTCTGGATTATTACGGCGAATTTCTTCGATTGTATCTTTCCAGTACATAACTTCATCTTTAATAGAACTGATTTTAGATGGTTTACGAGAACGATTACCGTTTTTAACATCTTTAGCAGATTGTACTAATGAGTTACGAGTTGATTTATCAGCTAATGTAGCAGCACCGCCAACAATAGCACCAATAATAATACCAGGAATTAATTTGTTTTCCATTTTAAGTTACCCCTCTTTCATGTTTGCATCTTTAATGATGAAATCTATTAGATTGTCACAAGATGATTGTACCATTTCATACACGCCTTCGAAATTATTTGTGTAATATGGATCTGGTACATCACTCTCTTCCATGTTACTAAATTCAAGCAATTTGAACAATTGTCCTTTAAGATTAGGATTAATTGATTTGATATTATCTACATTACTTTGATCCATTGCAATGATGTAATCAAAGTCATCATTAGGTTCAAAAAGCTCACTTATCATACCATCGAAGGGCACATTATGACGTTTTAGAATATCTTGGGTACCCTCATGAGGAGGTTCACCTAAATTCCAACGACCTGTACCTCTTGAATGAACAGTTATTCCAGAAATACCGTGATCTTTTAAACGCTGACGCATAATTGCTTCAGCCATTGGAGAACGACAAATATTTCCTAGACAGACAAAAGCTACATCTATCAATATACATACCTCCAAACTATAATATAAAACCATTTTATATTTAATTTAAACATTTAGAAAGTAATAAATTTGTCAAATTCTATAAAAGTTTATTAAATATTCATACTTTGATAGAATGTTGAAATAAAGAGGTGAAGAATATGGCACAAAGTAATGAAGAAATGATTAAAGATATTAGAAAGAAATTAAACATAGTTAATCAAGGTTTATTAAATCCGGATAAATTTAAAGAAGCAAATAATGAAGATATTGAAGAAATTCATAGTTTTGTGATGTCTAAAGAGTCATTTTCACCAAGCGAAGTCACAGCGATAGCAGATGAATTAGGCAATTTACGTCAAGACTAAGGAGGAAGTTCAAATGGCAACATTGAGTTATGAAGAGAAATTACAACAATATGCAGAATTATTAGTAAAAGTAGGGATGAATGTTCAACCTAAACAACCTGTTTTTATTAGATCATCTGTAGATGCAATAGAGTTAACGCGCTTAATTGTTGAAGAATCTTATAAAGCGGGCGCATCAGATGTCAGAGTGGTTTATGGAGACCCTACATTAAGTCGATTAAAATTTGAATATGAGTCTGTAGAAACTTTTGAAAATTCTCCAGTAAAATCATATGATGTTGAAGAACGCATGGATTATGCAAATCGAGGTGCTGCTAATTTAGCGTTACTTACTGAAGATCCTGATTTATTAAATGGTATAGATTCTAAAAAATTAAAAGCGTCTCAAATGAAATATGCTCAAGCATTTAAAGGTTATATGGAAGGTAGCCAGAAAAATAAATTCCCTTGGGTAGTTGCTGCATTTCCTTCTAAAGCATGGGCTAAACGCGTTTATCCAGAGCTTTCAGAAGAGGAAGCATTTAATAAATTTGTAGACGAAGTATTTGATATCGTGCGTATCGACGGCAATAATCCAGTTGAAAATTGGAAAAAGCATGTGGAGAATTTAAGCGTTCATGCGAATAAATTACAAGAGAAAAATTATAAAGCATTACATTATCTTTCTGAAGGTACAGATTTAGTAGTAGGCTTACCAGAAGGACATATTTGGGAAGACGCTACAAGTTATGTTAATGGAGATCAACAACCTTTCATTGCGAACATTCCTACTGAAGAAGTATTCACAGCACCAGACCGCAATAACGTAAATGGTTATGTAACGAATAAGCTTCCATTAAGTTACAACGGCACTATTATCGATGGTTTTACATTAACGTTCAAAGATGGCGTTATCGTTGATTATAAAGCCGAAAAAGGTGAAGACGTATTAAGAGACTTAATTGATACAGATGAGGGCTCTAAACGATTAGGTGAAGTAGCACTTGTGCCAGACGATTCACCTATTTCTAACCGTAATACTATTTTCTACAATACTTTATTTGATGAGAACGCATCATGCCATTTAGCTATTGGCTCAGCTTACGGTTTCAACGTTAAAGGTGGCACTGAAATGACTACTGAAGAGAAGATTGCTAGTGGTTTGAATGATTCAAATACGCATGTAGATTTTATGATAGGTAGTTCTGATTTAACTATTTACGGCATACTTCATGACGGCAGTAAAGAATTAGTTTTTGAAAATGGGGATTGGGCTCAATAACATATTAAAAGATAGAATATATAAAAGGGGTAGTCAGAATGTCACAAAAGCAAGTTGAGAAAAAATCAATGTCTGAGTCAAAAAGTGTTAAAGCCAAACAAGTCTTTCCACAAGATACCAACCATCATCATACAATGTTTGGCGGTTCTTTAATGGCTAATATAGATGAAATTGCTGCTATTACTGCAATGAAACATGCTAATGCCCAAGTAGTAACAGCATCTACAGATTCAGTTGATTTCTTAAGACCGATTAAAACAGGCGATATTACTTCATATGAAGCAATGGTAAGTTATGCGGGTACAAGTTCAATGGAAGTCTGTGTTCAAATTATCATTGAAGACGTATTAAATAAAGAAAGACACTTAGCTGCATTAAGTTTTTTAACATTTGTAGCATTAGATGATGACGGCAAACCTGTGCAAGTACCTAAGGTTTATCCAGAAACGAAAGTGGAGAAATGGTTCTACGAAAGCGCACCTAAACGTGTTCAACGTAGAAAAGATAGACGTGAAGAAAGTAAAAGCACTTTAGATTTTCTATCAAATGCACAAAATATCGAAGAAGTATAAATATAGAAGCGGCTGGAATGTTAGTTAAGTTCCAACCGCTTCTTTTAATCTAATTAAATATATGTTCGCTATGCATAGCAATTTCGTTTTGTTTGAAATCCGTATTTGGATAATACATATTTTTGACTAACACATTTGGTCCTAAACATTGGAACGCTTCACAGTGACAGTTTAAAGATTTCGCTAAATCACTATCTAACCAAGTATTAAACACATCTGTTAACTTATCACGTTTTATATTAGAAATCGTTCCATTTTCATCACCGAAGTCCGTAACAATCACATCACCACTAAATACATTCACGTTTAAACGGCTACGACCATCAGGGTCATTTCGCATAGTAACGTTTTTAGCATCTCTTAAACGTTGTAATAACGCTTGGTCATTCTCATCATTGATACATGGGTAAATCGGTAATGTACCAAATAACATCCAAACATCTTCATCACGAATATCTAATAAATGATGAATAGCTGATTTCATTTCTTTAAGCGACAACACGTTAAGTTGACTCGCAAAGTCAGCAGGATACATAGGATGAACTTCATGTCTGCTGCATTTCATATCATTCACAATTTCATTATGTATCTTATCTAAATAAGGTAAAGTGCTTTGATTTAACATTGTTTCAGCTGATACAAACATCCCTTGCTCAGATAAAGTGCTCGCATTGTCTAACATTTGTTCATATAATTTTAATTTCGCCTTCAATGGAGGTTGTTTCTTCATTGCGCCGAAACCAACATCAGTAAATTCTTGAATCGTACCCCAGTTATGAGAAATATGCATTACATCAATATATTCAACAATATCTAAATAACGATCTTGAGGAAGTGTTAAATTAGAATTCATTTGTACATAAATACCGCGATTTTGCGCATATTTTAAAAGTGGCTTCACAACGTTTTTAATAGATTTCTTAGAAAACATTGGCTCGCCACCAGTAATAGACATTGTACGTAAATGAGGGATTTCATCTAAACGTCTATAAATTAAATCCATAGGTAGAGGGTCTGGATCTTTGGTTTGTAATGTGTAACCTACAGCACAATGGCTACAACGCATATTACATAAATTAGTGGTAGTAAATTCAATATTACTTAAAGTTAAGTTCCCATGTTCTTCGATATCATTATAAGCTTCCCACGGATCATTTGTTATCGAAATGGATTTTTTACTATTTGTCATCAACATTTTTATTACTCCTAAACTTATAAATTCCTTTCTCCGTTGCTAAAAAGTACAGTAAACATTATTAAGATTATATCCCTTTTTGTCAAATTCTGTTAGGATAAAACTAACGTAATAGTTAAATAAAATCATTTTTAAAGGAGCGTTCATTTTAATGGATGAAAAACAAACTATTGACCAAATTAAAAGTCGTTTATCAAAATTTCTAGAGGATATCGATCATGTTAATCCAGATGAAGTCAGTGTAGAAGATATTGATGAGTGGATTGGATTACTAGATCAGTTAGAAGAGAAAGTAAAACAAGTCTCTAAATAAATTTTATGTTTAAAGCATCTTAAACTTGTCTATATATTAAATATAAATTAGTTAAGAAAGGTGATACACATATGGCTAAAAAAGTAGCAATTATCTTAGCAGACGAATTTGAAGATATCGAATTAACAAGTCCTAAAGAAGCTTTAGAAGAAGTTGGATTTGAAACTGAAATTATTGGAGATACTGCTAACGCAGAAGTAGTTGGTAAACATGGTGAAAAAGCTACAGTTAATGTAAGCATTGCAGATGCTAAACCAGAAGACTACGATGCATTATTAATTCCTGGTGGCTTCTCTCCAGACCACTTACGTGGAGATGCAGAAGGTCGTTATGGCGCATTCGCTAAATATTTCACTAAAAATGATGTACCAACATTCGCAATTTGTCACGGACCTCAAGTATTAATCGATACTGATGATTTAAATGGTCGTACTTTAACTGCTGTATTAAACGTACGTAAAGATTTATCAAATGCAGGTGCAAACGTTGTTGATGAATCAGTAGCTGTTGACAAAAATATCGTTACAAGCCGTACACCTGACGATTTAGATGATTTCAATAGAGAAATCGTAAAACAATTAGAAGACTAATTATATTTAATAGGATTAACTAGTATTTGAAGCATATAATTGTTTCAAGTAAAGCTGTCCATGAAGTCATTGACTTTGTGGACAGTTTTTTGCTTTGTATAGTCTCAAGTCGCATACGTAATACACCTTGGGACTGATTTTTGATGATAAGTATAGCTAAAAATATAAAGTACTGTTAAACTCTCAAATATAGAGTGAGTTTAAGTAAAGGAGCTAGCGCATGAAAAGAAGCCAAAGATATAACAACTCGCCTGAGAGATATCCACATCATCAAAATGAACCACATTATAATACGTATTACAGACCTGTAGGTAAACCGCCTAAAAAGAAAAAAAGTAAACGTATTTTTTTAAGAATATTTATTATTTTTGCAATCCTATTCGCTTTGTTTACTGGTTTAATGTATTTCTTATCTTCTAGAGCGAATGTGGAGGCTTTACAAACAATTGAGAATAAAAGTAGTTATGTTCCAGTAGATAATATGCCTGATTATGTAAAAGGGGCATTTATTTCTATGGAGGATGAACGATTTTATAAACATCATGGAGTTGATGTTAAAGGAACGGTTCGTGCCATATTTTCAACGATAGGTGAACATGACGTTCAAGGTGGAAGTACGATCACACAACAAACTGTAAAAAACTATTACTATGATAATGAACGGTCTTTTACTAGAAAACTTAAAGAACTGTTTGTAGCTCACAAAGTAGAGCAAGAATATAATAAAAACCAAATCTTAAGTTTTTATTTAAATAATATTTATTATGGTAGTGATCAATATACAATTGAGAGTGCTGCAAACTATTACTTTGGAACTACTACTAATCAAAACAATAGTAGTATGTCTCAAATTACTGTGTTACAAAGTGCTATTTTAGCAAGTAAAGTGAACGCACCAAGTGTATATGATATCAATAACATGTCCGACAATTTTAAAAATCGTATTAAAACAAATTTAGAAAAAATGAAACAACAAAATTATATTAATGATGACCAATATCAAGAAGCATTATCACAATTAAATAATTATTAAGATGTTGTTATGAATGAAGAGTAAGATGAATAAAAGTCTTAATCTTCATTTTTTATTTATCTAGATAGTTAAAATGCTTTGAGAGTGAGGATAGCTATTATAAAATGATAAATGTTGAAGTTGGAAATATTCTCGAGCAATTATAATTATTCATTTTCAGAAAAGGAGGGAAAATTATGCCTAAAATTACTAAAATTGAAGTTCAAAAGAAGAATAAGGAACGTTTCAATCTGTTCTTAGATGGAGAGTTTGAAATGGGGATGGATATCAATACCTTAGTGAAGTTTAATTTAAAAAAAGGACAAGTAGTTGAAGTGGCTGAAATGGAACAAATCCAGAAATATGAACATTATAGATTAGGTGTGAATTTAGCTATTCAATATTTATCTTATAAAAAGAGAACAGAAAAAGAAGTGCGCCAACATTTAGAAAAAAGTGAAATTAGTGATGTGGCAATTCAACAAGTTATTGATTACTGCTATAGAGAACAATATATTAATCACAATGATTACGCTGAAAGTTTAAAAAATACAATGATTAATACTACTGATAAAGGACCGGAAGTATATAAACAGAAATTGTACCAATTAGGGGTAGAACCTAACATTATTAATCATTTCGTAGCGATATATGAGGAAGAACAACCCTTAGAAGCGGTAGTTAATGTAGCCCAAAAAATAATGAAAACTAAAAAAGGGCCAGAAAGTAAAATAAAACAAAAAGTTTTGCAGAGCTTAGTTCAAAAGGGGTATTCTATGGAAGTAGCTAATCAAGCTATGAGTGAATTAGATTTTACGCAAGATGAAGCGATGATGGATGATTTACTACAACGTGATTTAGAGAAAGTTTATCATAAACAACGTCGTAAATATGATGGACAAATGCTTGTGATGAAAACCATCGAGTCCCTTATGAGAAAAGGCTATAAATATGATAAAATTAAAGATAAATTAGAAGAAAGTGGTATTTCTGATGAATGATAAAAAACTTAGTGAAATGTCTGAACAAGAATTAAGACATGAAATTCAAACGTATAAAGAGAAAATGCGTAAAGCAGAAATGAACGGCATTATGAATGAATATGATGTCTACCAGAGTAAAGTGATTGTAGCCGAAAGTTATTTGGTAGATCGCAATAAAATCGAACTTGGCAGAATGTATAAATTAGCAGATGGCAGTGAACAATATTTTAAAGTCGAACGTTTAAAAGGTATATTCGCATGGGGGTATAGAATTAATAGTTCTAATCCAGAGGAAGGTTTGCCAATCGCTTTATTAAAAATTTAGAAGGATGTAACAAGAATGGGAAGTTCTATAGTTTTAAAGTTACTTAACGTTACGCAATATTATAGGAATAAGAAAGATAGGAAATGGTATTTACCATTTGGCTATGCTGCTGAAGATATTGAATTAAATAAGATATCATTGCATATATATCAAGGTGAAGCGCTAGCAATTATTGGAGAACCTGGCTCATCTAAAACATTGCTTGGCAGGATTATGTCCGGTGATATCAAACCCGATAGAGGTAAAGTGATTCAATCGGTTTCTACATATTATGGTGATATTAAAGATAAACATTTATTAAATATTACTGTAGAAGAATATACTCAAGATATTCAACGATTATTTACATACGAAACATCTTCACATAGTGTTGAACAAATTATTAAATTTGCACATTTAGATGAGAAATCTTCTACAAAAGTGAATGAGCTTAGTCATGCAGAATTTGCGCAATTGATATTGAGTATTGCAAGAGTATGCCGAAATGAAGTGATAATTTTAAATCACATTATTGAACATCTTAATGAAGACTTTTTACAAAAAGCGAAAGAACTGACTAAAGATTATGTTTCTGAGAACCTATCGATTGTCTTTATTGATAATGATGTAGATAAAGTTGCTCAAGTTAGTAACTATGTAGCATGGATTTCACATGGGCAATTGCGTTTAGAAGGCTCATTAAATCAAGTATTGCCAGTATTTAGAGAACATGAACGTGATAGATTAAGTATTCAAAGTGAAGAAGAGAAGCAAAATTTTGACCTTGATTGGAAAGAAAGTCGAAGCCGATTACCTGAGATGAGTTACAACTTCAAAAGAGTTGAACGATATAAACATGTCAAAATTCCAGACTTCATAGTTAAATTTTGGACGATATTAATTGCAGGATTATTAGCTTTCGTATTATTTGCTGCAATGGTAGTAAATAATGTCGGTAAAATTGAAATACCAGCGAATGAAGTTCAAAAGAAAGTACAAAATAAAGATAAGGATCCATTTGAAGATAAATTGGCATATGGCATTGTTCTTGATAAATCAGTCAAATTAAATGGAGAAGAAAATCGCAATATACCAAAATATAGTTTCGTTACTATTACAGGTGAAAGTGCTAAAAATTACCGCGTTGTCGTTGATGATAAAAATTATGAAATTGGAAAAAGTAAATTGCAATATTTTAATCCGGCTGCCCTCTATGAATCTCATGAATTTAAAACGTTGGCACCATATATGAAATCAAACTATAGTAACTACGTTGATTATTTCAATGGCCAATTACATAAAAAACACGATCAAGTAAAGAAAACACTTGTACCAGAAAAAGATCAGCGCTTTGTAGTGCCTATAACACAACAACCTATTGATATGTTATTTAATGACGAGAATAAATTGACTGGTTTTGTATATCCAATAGTTGATAAAGATAAATTAAAAGAGAAATATCATATTAAACAAAATTTATGGACTGTTAAAACGACTGATGGCTATTTAATTGCTGATATGAAGAACAATAAATGGATTTATGTGGAATTGTAGGTGGAAAAATGATAGATAATTTAATTTTATATTTTAAACACTTTCCATCGCTTTTAAAATTTGCAAAGCAAAGATTATTTAATACATGGAAATGGTTTGCTTACTTATTCTTAGCACAGTTGATTCTAGTTGTTATCTTACTGTTATGTGTATCTTTTTTAGAAATAGAGGAAATAGTTAAAGCTCAATGGTTATATCGACTTACTACTTTGATTACATTTATATCAATAGTAAGTACAATTTATAAAGCATATATGGAGTATAGTAGAGATTACCTAATTACTAAGTCGTTTCAATTAACACCTTTAGTTACTGCTATCATGAATATCATCATGGGTAATATTGTTATTTGGGTATTATCATTTATTATAGCTATTTTTAAACCTACGAACTTAGAAACTTCGGTAATTTCATATTTATTCTTTGCTTTAATGTGTATACTGTTTATGATATTTATTGTCGTAACTCTAGGATTACTTGATTTAATTAGCAACAAAGTAACTAAACTATTTATGATTGTTAGTGCGATTTGTTTCTTCTTAGTGCCAATTATTTATATTCCTAGTACGAAATTCCATATTATTAACCAAATTTTAAAGATTAATCCAATGTATTATCTTTTAGATGGCTCAGCTAGTTCAGTTATTTTTGGTGCTGTAAATATGTATAATATCGCTTATCACATTTATTTTATAATTTTCTTAGTCTTGTTAGGTACAATCAATTTCATGTTAGTGCGCTATGTTGCTCATGAAAAGTATAAATATACAAATCATACCCAAAATGTAAAAGATGATACACAACAACAGGTGAAATAAAAAAGGTACGCTATCAATAAATCTATTTGATAGCGTACCTTATTCTATTAATGTGAGTATAATTTTTTTTGTAATTTTTCTTCTGTAAATACCCAACCAATATAAGAATGATCGATATGATTGTTTTTATCTAAATGTGCAATCGCTGCAAAAGAATAATGACCTTTATTTAAATAGCGTAAATCGATTAATCTAATTTCAGTAGTATCATCATCTAGCTGACGTGTTTGCCAACGATAAATAGATGAGAAATTTAAAAAAGTTCTAATATCAGGATTACCTTTAATTTGCCATAATAATGAGTCTGGTGAAAATTTCTGACGTTTAACTTTGTCAGTAAATGTGACGTTTCGACCGTATGCACGGCCAACGTAATCATGTTCTTCAGTTTGAATTGCGACACGCCATTCCATAAATTTCATCGTAGGCGCTACAAAGATTTTAACTGGACGATGTTGTTGTTGAATTTGTTTTAAAGCTTGTTTGCGAATAGTCGCTTGCATTTTAAAACGAACAATATAATAAACAATAAGTATCGCTATAATAGGGAAATATACTAAGAACGGATGAACTCCGCATGCCCAAATAATGATACCAAGACATAGAATACCAAAGATAATGGGATCAAACGTATTAATAACACTGAGTTGAATCCACTTATTAGTAATCGGTCGCAACGCTTGTGTACCATAAGAATTGAAAATATCTACAAATACATGTAGAAATACTGCAAGTTGCGCCCACAACCATACATGTGTTGCATCTATATGTGGAAATAAAATGTAAATTGCGAATGTAATTAATATTGGCCACAAAATAGTAAACGGAATTGAATGTGTAATACCTCTATGATGAGAAATGTAAGTTGCATTATTTTTTAATTTTAAAACAGTATCACCATCAGGGATTAAAGACCCAGCAATTAAAGTTGTAGCCGTAGCTACCATTGTGTCGGCCATCACAGGATCTTGCGTAGCTAATGCGGTTAATCCGACACCCATAGCAATATGTGTGGCTGTATCCATAAAAGTTCACTCTTTTCATTTGAATTTAATATATATTATAATCTAAAAATTAGAATAACAAAATTAAGATACTTAATAAAAAATAAAAAATTAGTTAAATTGGATAAAGTAAAATAAAAATGAACGTAGAAAGGAAAATATAAATGTTCAACGAACCCACTTTTAAAAATAATATCGTAACATGGTTCGAAAAAAATCAAAGAGAAATGCCGTGGCGTGAAACGACAAATCCTTATTATATCTGGTTAAGTGAAGTAATGTTACAACAAACTCAAGTTAAAACCGTCATAGATTATTATCATCGATTCATTCATCGTTTCCCAACGGTCGAAGCATTAAGCAAAGCCAATGAAGATGAAGTTCTGAAATATTGGGAAGGCCTTGGATATTATAGTCGCGCGCGTAACTTTCACACTGCTATTAAAGAAGTAGAAGAGAAGTATAATGGGGAAGTTCCATCTTCTCCCGATAAGTTTGCTCAATTAAAAGGAGTAGGACCGTATACACAAGCAGCTGTCATGAGTATTGCGTTTAATCAACCATTAGCTACGGTAGATGGAAATGTCTTTCGTGTATGGTCAAGATTGAATAATGACAAACGAGATATTAAACTACAGTCTACGCGTAAAGCATATGAACAAGAATTACTTCCTTACGTACAAGAAGAAGCGGGTACGTTTAATCAATCTATGATGGAATTAGGCGCCTTGGTTTGCACACCTAAAAATCCGTTATGTTTATTTTGCCCAGTGCAAGAAAATTGTGAAGCATTCAAAGAAGGAACAGTCCTTGATTTGCCAGTTAAAACGAAAAAGATTAGTAAGAAAACAAAAAATCAAAATGTCTTTTTAATAAGAAATTCTAAAGGTGAATATTTGATAGAAAAAAGACAGGAAAAATTATTAAATGGTATGTGGCAATTCCCAATGTTTGAAGGGCCAAAGGCATTAAAACAATTAGAAGAAAAATTAAACATTTCAGTAACAATTACAGATGAATCAATATTTCATCTTAAACATCAATTTACACATATGACATGGAATATAAATGTTTATAGTGTCATTGAAGACGTGGATATTTCTCTAGAGAAGTTTAAAGGTCAGATGGAATGGTTAGATTTAAATGAACGTCACCAATATACGCTTCCTGTATCGATGGACAAAATATATCGATTTATCATTGGATAACTCGACAATCTTTATGACGCGATAGAACAGTTAATTTAGAAGTATTTTAATGATGTTTCAAGTCTTTTGTAAAAAATATGCTATAATTTAAAGTGCAAAAAAATGATTAAAAGGTGGTGTGGAGTATGGTAAAAGAATCCATACCTAAAGAAGGCGAAAATATAAAAATTCAGAGCTATAAACATGATAGAAATATCCATAGAGTATGGTCTGAAACGACTATTTTAAAAGGAACGGATCATGTAATCATTGGAGGTAATGACCATACTTTAGTCACTGAAAGCGATGGTCGCACTTGGATTACTAGAGAACCAGCCATTGTCTATTTCCATTCTGAATACTGGTTTAATGTGATTTGTATGTTCAGAGAAGATGGCATTTATTATTATTGTAATCTATCTTCACCGTTTGTTTGTGACGAAGAGGCATTAAAATATATTGATTATGATCTCGATATAAAAGTGTATCCAAATGGAAAATATCATCTGTTAGATGAAGATGAATATGAACAACATATGAATCAAATGAATTATCCTCATGATATTGATGTGATTTTACGTCGTAATGTCGATATTTTACAACAATGGATTGAACAGAAAAAAGGACCATTTGCGCCTGATTTTATTAAAGTGTGGAAAGAACGATATAAAAAGATTCGTAATTACTAAGCATAATAGATGTAATCAGTACATAATTGTTTTATAGTACTTGAGTAATAATAATGAGAGGTTGAAATTACTTTTTTATTACAGACGCTAAAGTTTGTAAGTTAAGTCTTCAACCTCTATTAATTTTCACAAATAAGCGTAAATGGATGGAGGGGGAGCACGAATGATACGACGCTATTTAGAGTTCGTGAAACCATATAAATATCGTATATTCGCGACGATCATTATTGGTATTATTAAATTCGGCATACCAATGTTAATACCATTGTTAATTAAATATGCTATAGATGGCGTTATTAATAACCATGCGCTTTCTACTAATGAAAAATTCCAACACTTAGCAGTAGCGATTGGGATAGCATTATTTATCTTCTTAATTGTTAGACCACCTATCGAATATCTTCGCCAATATTTAGCTCAATGGACAAGTAACAAAATTTTATATGATATTAGAAAGCAATTATATAATCATTTGCAAGCATTGAGTGCAAGATTCTATGCAAATAATCAAGTTGGCCAAGTTATTTCACGAGTCATTAATGATGTAGAACAAACTAAAGATTTCATTCTTACAGGTCTAATGAATATATGGTTAGACTGTGTAACTATTATTATTGCACTTTCAATTATGTTCTTTTTAGATGTTAAATTAACGTTAGCAGCAATTTTCATCTTCCCATTTTATATTTTAACTGTTTATTTCTTCTTTGGACGTTTAAGACAATTAACACGTAAACGATCACAAGCACTTGCAGAGGTACAAGGATTTCTACATGAACGTGTTCAAGGGATGTCAGTTATTAAAAGTTTCGCTATTGAAGACAACGAAGCGAAAAATTTTGATCATAGAAATAAAAATTTCTTAAGTAAAGCCTTTAAACATACTTCATGGAATGCTTATTCATTTGCGGCTATCAATACAGTAACAGATTTAGGACCTATCATTGTCATTGGCGTTGGTGCTTACCTAGCTATTAACGGCTCAATCACTGTGGGTACATTAGCTGCTTTTGTTGGATATTTGGAACAATTATTTGGTCCGTTAAGAAGATTAGTTGCTTCATTTACAACGTTGACACAAAGTTTTGCTTCAATGGACAGGGTATTCCAATTAATGGATGAAGATTATGACATTAAAAATGGTGTAGGTGCACAACCTATTGAAATTAAACAAGGACATATTGAATTAAAAGACGTTAGTTTTAAATATAACGATGATGAGTCACTTGTTTTAAAAAATATAAATCTAAATATTGAACGTGGAGATACCGTAGCTTTCGTTGGAATGAGTGGTGGCGGTAAATCAACATTAATCAATCTTATTCCGCGATTTTACGATGTTACTCAAGGTGAGATTCTCATAGATAATCACAATATTAAAGACTTTTTAACTGGTAGCTTAAGAAATCAAATTGGTTTAGTACAGCAAGATAATATTTTATTCTCTGATACTGTAAGAGAAAATATATTATTAGGTCGACCAGATGCTACAGAAGATGAAATAATTGAAGCGGCTAAAATGGCAAACGCTCATGACTTCATTATGAACCTTCCCCAAGGTTATGATACTGAAGTAGGGGAACGTGGCGTTAAGCTTTCTGGTGGCCAAAAACAACGTCTTTCTATTGCACGTATATTTTTAAATAATCCGCCTATTTTAATTTTAGACGAAGCAACAAGTGCTCTCGATTTAGAAAGTGAAGCAATAATTCAAGAAGCTTTAGATGTATTGAGTAAAGATAGAACAACTTTAATCGTGGCACATAGACTTTCAACTATTACTCATGCCGATAAAATTATCGTTATGCAAAATGGTCAAATAGTTGAAACAGGCACACATAATGAACTTATTGCTAAAAAAGGCGCATACGAACATTTATATAGCATTCAAAATTTATAATAAAAATTCCGCGTATTAAGCACAATCACTTAATATGCGGAATTTTTTATGAGTTGAAAATCATAAATCAAAATCTTCATCAGCAATATCAATTTCAGTATCGTTACGATGATAAGTGAAGAAACTTAATCTTAATCTATCAAGATGTTCTAAGAAGTAACGATATTCTTCAATTGCAGCAATTATCTGCATGATATTTGAATAAGAATACTCAGTTTGATAAGGATTTTGGATTAATTGTTGTTGGAAAGCATCCATTAAATCTTTCTTTTGAGGATTTATAATTTGATTATCAAAACTTTCGATATTATATTTTGCTTTCTTAGATAAGCTTTTTAAAATTTGTTCATGATAAGCAGATAACGAATCCAACTCTAATTTAATTTGGAAGATTAAATTATGATTTACATGATGCAAGTCATTTTGGTAACGAGACATTCGATTAAGTACTTCATAAGCTTGTCTGGTAGTACCAACAACTTCTTTAAACAAGATTTTCTTTCTATTTTGTTGGAAAGCAGTTTTGCGCGTTAATGCTTTTTCTTCTTCATAATAATTAAAGATTTGTTCAAGTTTTGTAATGCGAGATTCTATTTGTTCACCATCTTCTTTAATCTGATGATAGTCAGAAGCGTCATTTAGCACAAGTTTGAACCAAATAAATATATCTGAAGCAATATTTACGGAATTATAATATATTTTGGTTTCAAATTTAGGTGGTAAAAAAATCAAGTTAACAATTGAAGCACTAAGTACGCCAATCATAACAAGGATAAATCTAAAGGTAGCTGCTACATAAAATGATCCAGTGTGCTGTCCCATAATAATGAGAGCAGTTACACCTGCTAAAGTAGCTACGTGCGCTAGATTAATTTTGTATAAAATAGCGATTAATAAAATAACTGTTACACCCATAATAACAATATTTCTGCCGAATATTGTTACCATAATGACTGCAAGGAGTGCGCCAATGACATTCCCTGTAGCTTGCTCAGAGATAGTTTTAATTGAGCGATAGATATTAGGTTGCATAGCAACAATCGCACTAATACCTGCTACAGCTTTTAAACCAACATTATCAGGTAAAAAAGAAGCTATGAACAGAGCAAGGATAATTGCGATTCCAGTTTTTAATATACGAGCTCCTAGCCTCAACTATAACGCTCCTTTTAAAGAAATAATTTTAACTTAGTATACAACCGAACCTTTATTCTATACAAGTTTTTATCCTAAATAAATTAAAATAGCCTATTAAATTGTTATTAAGATGTGAATGTAACAATTTAATAGGCTTAAGTTTAAAATCTTAAGTTTTATTTCATTTGGCTAAATGCATAATCAGCCGCTTCTAATGTTTTATCAATATCTTCTTCTGTATGCTCAGTAGTTAAGAACCAAGCTTCAAATTTAGAAGGTGCTAAATTAATACCTTGGTTTAACATTAATTTAAAGAATTTAGCAAATGCTTCACCATCTGAATTTTCTACTTGTTCATAGTGCGTAATTTTTTCATCTGTGAAGTATAAAGTGAGTGAACCATATACGCGATTAATCGTAGCGGTAATGTTATGTTTTTCAATTAGCTTATTCAATCCATCTTCTAATCGTTTACCTAGGGAATCTAATTTCTCATATACGCCATCTTGTTCTAAAACTTCTAATAATGCAATACCTGCTCTCATTGAAAGAGGGTTACCAGCCATAGTACCAGCTTGATAAGCAGGGCCTAAAGGTGCAACGTGTTCCATGATATCTTGACGACCACCATAACCACCAATTGGTAAACCACCGCCGATAATTTTACCGAATGCAGTTAAATCAGGATAAACATTTAATAAATCTTGAGCGGCACCATAATGGAAGCGGAAGGCTGTGATGACTTCATCATAAATAACTAATGCACCATAGTCATGTGTAATCTTATTTACTTCTTCTAAAAATCCTGGCTGAGGTTCTACCATACCAAAGTTACCGACGATAGGTTCAACTAATACTGCAGCAACTTGATCACCCCAATGTTTCATAGCTTCTCGATAAGATTCAATATCGTTAAAAGGCACAGTAATGACTTCTTTAGCTACACTTTCAGGAACACCAGCAGAATCGGGAGAACCTAATTGTGAAGGACCACTACCAGCAGCGACTAAAACTAAATCAGAGTGACCATGATATGAACCAGCAAATTTAATAATCTTGTTACGTTTAGTATAAGCACGTGCAACACGTATTGTAGTCATTACCGCTTCGGTACCAGAGTTAACAAAACGAATTTTTTCTAATGAAGGAATAGCTTCACGCAATTTTTTACTAAATTCAATTTCTAACTCAGTAGGGGTACCATATAATACACCTTTAGCTGCTTGATCTTGGATAGCTTCAGTAATATGGGGATGTGCATGTCCAGTAATAATTGGTCCATATGCTTGTAAATAGTCAATAAATTTATTGACATCTACGTCATATAAATATGCGCCATGACCCTCGCGCATCACTACTGGTGCGCCACCACCTACTGCTTTATATGAACGAGAAGGTGAATTTACTCCACCTAAAATATACTCATTAGATAACTCTTGAAGACGTTCACTCTCAGTGAATTTCATTTAGTATCAACCTCTCTTATTTTAAAAATATTCATTACTATCGTATCATATAACTAATTATAAGAAGAAATAGGTGAAACTATGTTAAATAAAGGTGAACAATTTCCAAAATTTAAATTAGAAAATCAAAATGGCGAATGGATAACAAATGAAACCCTTAAAGGTAGCAAAGCTATCTTATATTTTTATCCACGAGATAATACGCCGACTTGTACGACAGAAGCATGTGATTTCAGAGATAATTTAGCATTATTTAATGAAATGAATGTTCAAGTTTACGGAATTAGTGGAGATTCTAAGAAAAAGCATCAAAATTTTATTAACAAACATAATCTGAATTTTGATTTACTAGTGGATGAAGATTATCAACTTTCTAAGGATACTGGCGTTTATCAACTGAAGAAATCATTTGGTAAAGAAAGTATGGGAATTGTACGTACTACGTTTGTAATTGATGAAGACGGTTATATTATAGATGTCATTGAAAAAGTGAAAGTGAAAACACAATTAGATGAGCTTAAACAAATATTGGGGTGAACTCTATGAAAATCGTTAGCTTAAAAAGACTTGGAGATATAGAAAGTGATTTGGAAAATAAATATCCAGATTTAGAATTTTCATTTTTCAAAAAAGCAGAAGAAATACAGGATAATTTAAGAAAAGAAGTGGATGTATTAATTGGATATGATGGTGGCGTTGACAAAGACTTTATAGAATCTTGTCCAAACTTAAAATGGATAGCATGGTATGCTACTGGCGTTAACAACTTACCATTGGATTATATAAAAGAACGTGACATTATCTTAACTAATACTAGAGGTGTGCAAGCGAAGCAGTTAGCAGAATTTATCTTAGCATTTATATTAGATGATTATAAAAAAATGCGTACATCATATATTAACCAAAAAGAACATCAATATGATTCTAAATTAACTGGTAGACGTTTAGATGGCGAGAAAATTTTATTCTTAGGTACAGGAGCAATTGCACAACGTGCGGTTAAATTATTATCACCGTTTGATGTGGAAATTGTAGGAGTGAGTAAATCAGGTAGAGAAAAGCCAGGATTTAATCAAACATATAGAATTGAAGAATTGGACAATATAATAGGGGAAGCAGATATAATTATTAATTCGCTCCCAGAAACAAAAGAAACGTATCATCTATTAAATCCATCACATTTCGAAAAAATGAAAGATGAAGCACTCTTTATTAATGTAGGTAGAGGAACAATAGTTGCTCAAGAAGATATAGTTGCAGTATTGAAGAATAAATTGATTCGTCATGCTTATTTAGATGTATTTGAAAATGAACCACTTGAAGCGGATAATTCTTTATATGATTTGGATAATGTGACGATTACAGCTCATATAACAGGTAATGATATAAACATTAAAAAAGATGCAACGGATATATTTGAAAGAAATTTAACTGATTTTCTCAATAAGAATGAAGTAAATGAGAATAGAGTAGATTTAGATAAAGGATACTAGTTGAAAAACGCTGTACTTATTGACAGCCCGCTTTCTTAACAGTTATATTAATGTTAAGTAATAATAATTATTAAGTAGAAAGATGGTGAATTCAATGAGTGCAGAATTAGAGTCAATAGAACATGAACTTGAAGAATCAATTGCTGCTTTAAGAAAAGCAGGAATCAGAATTACACCACAAAGACAAGCAATTATTCGTTATCTAATTACTTCTCATTCTCATCCAACAGCGGATGAAATTTATCAAGCACTTTCACCTGATTTTCCAAATATTAGTGTTGCGACGATATATAATAATCTTAGAGTATTTAAAAGTATTGGCATTGTAAAAGAATTAACATACGGAGATGCTTCAAGCAGATTCGACTTTAATACACATAATCATTATCATGTTATTTGTGAAAAATGTGGCAAGATAGTCGATTTTCACTATCCACAATTAGATGAAGTGGAACAACTTGCTCAACATATAACTGAATTTGACGTAACACATCATCGCATGGAAATATATGGGCTATGTAAAGAATGCAAAGGTAAAGAAGAATAGGGAATTCAATTTAATTTAAGTTAGATCTGAAGGCTGGGATAATTATTTATTTCAGTCTTTTTTTTGTTTTGAGATCACTCATTAAACAAGAAAGAGAAAATTAAATAGTATTAAAAAGTTGAGTTTAAATAGTTAAGTTATATAACTTTAAAGTTGATAAAGTACATATTTAATATATTAGGATGAACATAATATGGAAATAGTTGAGTTTAAATAATTAAATTATCTAGATCAAAACTGAAATTAAACCTCTCTCATTATCAGTATGTAATTAGAAGAAATTTAAAATAGAAAAAAACTATTTTAATTATAGAAGAGATAATAAGGATTTTGACATTGAATTAACAAAGAAATGAACTAATAAATTTAGTAAAATAACTGTTTTTTTAATGTAAATAGTATAAAATATACTCTTTATAATTAAAGGATACATTACATGTGAAATATTAAACTTATTTTTGTCTTGTATATGATTGACGTTCTAAATTAATCTTGCTATTATATAAAAGTCGTCAAAAACACATAACATTTCTTGAAAGACAAAGTTAAGTTTTTTAAATTAATGTTAAGAAAGTGTAATTTTGACTATTGAAAACAAAACAAAAACATTATAAGATATTAAATGTTGAAATAATCAATTAAGTTTTTGAACTGATAGAAAAAATAAAAAAAGTTCTTGACAAAGAATATTGATTGTTGATATAATTAATAAATGTAATTGTTAAAAATGAACATTGAAAACTGAATGACAATATGTCAACGTTAATTCCAATAAACGTAACTTTAAGTTACAAACACTATTTAGTTTTATGAGCTAATCAAACATCATAAATTTTTTATGGAGAGTTTGATCCTGGCTCAGGATGAACGCTGGCGGCGTGCCTAATACATGCAAGTCGAGCGAACAGACG
>NZ_SRPJ01000003.1 GCF_004785665.1 Staphylococcus pragensis | reverse complement strand
CGCATTACCTTTCTTTTTTATTTGGTGTGGTAGCTAATAATTATAGAGGTAATTGCGCTATTTTTGTATTCAAAACATAAAAATTGGACTGATGATTTTTAGTCATCAGTCCAATTTATTATAGAGCTTATTATAGAGCCATTTAAATAGCTCATAAGGGATATTTTTATGCCTAACATTATAAAAATTGAAATACGTAATCGGAAACTTTATAATTGATAATAATTCTCACTTTAAATACTGGAGGTTTCTACATATGTGTACAGGTTTTACGTTTCAAGCTAAAAATGGTGACGTTATTTTAGGTCGCACTATGGATTACGACTATCCACTAACTGGTCATCCTGCTGTGCAGCCACGTCGCTACTATTGGGAATCTCGTGTTGATTATAAAGGCACAACAAAGTATGGCTTTACCGGTGCTGGTTCTGATATGGAAGGGTTTATTTTTGGAGACGGTGTCAATGAGCATGGACTTGCGATTTCGAATCAATATGATCGTGGTTATGCATCATATTCTAATGAAATTCGCGATGGCTATATTAATATTTCGCAAACTGAAGTATTAACATGGGTACTTGGATATAATCAATCGATTGCTGAACTGATTGAACAATCTAATCAAGTCAATGTCGTTGCGCATACTTTAAACGATATCAACGAAGCACCACCATTACATTATCATGTATCAGATGTGACAGGCCGAACTGCAGAAATTACATTTGTAGAAGGTCGTATCGTTATTCATGATAATCCAGTTGGCGTACTAACAAATAGTCCTGATTTGAATTGGCATTACGAGAACTTGAAGAACTACGCGAATGTGACGCCTCACAAACCTCAATATAAACGTTATAAGAATTTATATATTGGAAATGAAAGTGGCACATCTGGTTTGCCAGGTGGCTATACATCTGCAGAACGTTATGTCAGAGCAACTTATCTCGTGCATAATATGTTGCCTGACGATGGTGATGATGCGGTGCTCGATGCATTTAGAATTCTAGATAGCGTTAGCATTCCTAAAGGTGCCGTTCGCCCCTCTGAAAATGAGTTCCACTATACGCTGTATCAAACTGTATTTAATCTGACTACGCGTACGTTGTATGTGAAGTATTATAATTCTAACCGCATTGTCGAATTACAACTAACCGAGGATTTATTAAATAGCGATGATTTAGTCATCTTTGATCCAATACCACAAGGCTTAACGACAGATAAAGTGAATTAAATATGTACTTTTTATGTAGAGTAGTTCTTAGATAAATGTTCACTCGTTTAAGTTGTTGTGCGTTCCTGTGGGAAAGGCTTAAGCCTGTAGTCTTGAGGCTCTTTCTTTTCCACTAGGAGTCTCCACAACTACACTTAGTAATCTATCTGAGAACTACTTATATAAGTACTTGAACACTCACACTTATCAAAAACGCTATTTACTGGTTGGGTAATTTCATTCAACATCTATATCTAAAATTTTAAACAAGTATTTATAAACAAAACAAGCGTGGCTAATTGAACAGTCACGCTTGTTGTTTATTATGCTTTAACGTTTTTAGGTATAAGAATAAATGCTGATATTAGGCCAATTATCATGATAATAGCACCTGCTAAAAATGAAATCATGGCTGAGGTTTCTACTGTATAGAATTGTTGGCATACGGTGAAGATAGTAGTATTGAAAGCAATACCGAAGGCACCTCCTAAAGTAGCTCCCATTTTATATAAACCTGTCGCAAAACTTACTTTTTCTTCTGGCATGTTAAATACGGCAATCGTTAAACCTGGTGTAGCTACTAAGCCGTTACCAATTGCGCATACCACAAAAGCAAATGTCACGAGACCGATGTACCAACTTTGAGATAAAAATGTACAACTAATTAGGATAATTCCAATAGTCGGGAATAATGGCCCTGCAATTAACATGCTTTTCCCACCATAACGTTGTATTGCTTTTTCACCTAATCGTATCATTGCGATGGCCATGAAGACGTATGGCACAGTGACCAGACCTGTTTGTACTTCACTCATACCAAATTGTTTTTGTGCATAGCCATTGAAGACGACAGTTGTACCTACACCAGTATTAAGCACAAAATTATTAATTGTAGAACCAAGAAATGCTCTGTTTTTTATAATTGAAAAATCGATAAATGGTGTGGTTCTGCCTTTTTCAAAAAAATAAAAAACGATGAGTGCGATGAGACCAAGGGCTACAATAGTTAGTGTGAAAGTGCTAGTCCAACCGTATGTAAATCCTTGTGTCATGATTAACATAAGGCAGGCAATAAAAATACCGAAGACAATCATCCCTACGTAATCAAATGTTTGATGCTCGCGTTGTGAACGAGGTATTTCTTGTCTGCGACTTAAAATAAGTATTGCAATAATTGATAAAATGATAGAAATAATAAAAACGGTTTGCCATCCTAAATAACTAGAAATTAGTCCACCTATATAAGATGAAAAACCAATTCCACCTACAGTTGCTATCATCATAAAACTATATGCTTTACGCAATTCTTGGCCTTCAAATTTATCTGAGACTAGTCCAATAGTAGATGGCAGTAAAATGGCTGCTGAAAGTCCTTGGAAAATACGGCCAATGACTAGGAACGGTGTAGCTGGGATAAGAATAAGACTAAGACAACCGATAATGCTTAAGACTAGTCCAATGATTGTCATTTTGAGATTTCCTATTTTATCAGCAATATCTCCTGCGCCGACCATGAATATGCCTGTGACGAATGAAACAAGGCTAATTGACAGGTTCATTATCGATGCTGGGGCTTCAAATGTTTTTTGGACACTTGTACCTATATTTATAAATGATTGCGCGAACAACCAATATGTTAACACTGCAAAACTTGCTGCGATGACGAGTTTACCGTCAAACTTACGTTGATGTGACATCACATCATACACTCCCTTACTGTGATATATATTTATGCGATTCATTGAGAATGTTTCTCATTTATATAAATATTGTATCATGAAAGAAAAAGGTATACTACGTATAGTTTTACTAATATGTAAAGATAAACTCCCCTCTTCATATTGTTGAGGGGAGTTTTTGCTTGAAACTTAGTTCTTTAAACTTTTCAATTTTATATTCGGTTTATCTATACACTAATCCACCGTCTGTTAAGATGGCTTGACCTGTGATGTAATCTGAATCTGGTGACGCTAAGAATGATACTAAAGCTGCCACATCTTTCGGTTCTTGATAGCGACCTAATTTAATTGCTGATGAGAATTGTTCGAAAGCATCGCCTGGTTTTAAGCTATCATCTAACTCAACCATAGCAGCATCGATACGATCCCACATTTCTGTTTTAGCTACTCCTGGGCAATAAGCATTGACTGTAATACCTTTTTCAGCTAATTCTTTCGCTGCTGTTTGAGTGAATGAGCGTACTGAATATTTTGTAGCACAATATGTACCTAACACTTCATAAGATTCATGTCCGGCGATACTACATGCGTTAATAATTTTACCTTTGCTATTTTGTTTAATAAATTGTTTTGCTGCTGCTTGAATTCCGAAAAGTGTTCCATAAACGTTAATATGGAATAATTTGTCTAATTCGTCTTCAGTAATTTCTAAAATTGAAGATACTGCGTCAACACCAGCGTTGTTTACAAAGACATCAATGTGGCCAAATTCTGCAACTGCGAATTGAACTAATTCTTCTTGTTCTTTCTTTTTAGATACATCGCTATGGAATGCTACAACATTGTATCCTTTACCTTTAAATTCTTCTTCCGTTTTTAAAAGTGTTGTTTGGTTAATATCTTGAATCACAATATTGAATCCATCATTGGCTAAACGCTCTGCAATCCCTTTACCTAAACCTGCTGCTGATCCTGTAATAACTGCTGTTTTTGTCATAAAACATTCCTCCTTTTTACACTTATATTTTATCACAATAGTATAAAATTACTTACTATTTATATAAGTACACAAATAAAGTTCATAATTCTAGTTACCGATAATAATTAACTTTCTTCTTACTTAAACCATGCTTTAATTTGAAAATTAAGAATGCTAATATTAAGAAAATTACTAGTCTTCAACGTTTTAAAATATAAGTTCTTCCATTGTTACTAACATTACTTTGATATTTTTCTGGGCATTTTAAAAATTAAGGGAGGAAATCAATAATGAAAATTCTAGTTACAGCATTTGATCCATTTGGTGGCGAAAAGATTAATCCTGCATTAGAGGCAGTGAAACAATTAGACGAGCACATTGGCGAACATACAATTACAAAGTTAGAAATCCCCACTGTCTTCCATGAATCAAAAGACGCAGTGGATAACGAATTGGCTAAAGGTGGCTATGATGCCGTACTAGCTATCGGACAAGCTGGGGGACGTTATGATTTAACACCAGAACGTGTTGGCATTAATATTGACGACGCACGTATTGCAGATAATAAAGGAAATCAACCGCTTGATGTACCTATTCAAGAAGACGGCGCACCTGCATACTTCTCAAACTTACCAGTTAAGAAGATGACAGAAGCGATTAAACAAACCGGCGTTCCAGCAAGCTTATCAAACACGGCAGGCACTTTTGTCTGCAATCACATCTTATATCAATTAGGTTACCTAGCAGACAAATCTTATCCTGGTTTATTATTCGGATTCATTCATGTACCATTTATTCCAGAACAAGTGACCGATAAACCTGAAAAGCCTTCAATGTCTATCGAAACGATTGCTAAAGGCTTAACAGCTGCAATTAAAGCAATATCAAGAGATGAAGACGCAAAAATCGCATTAGGCGAAACACATTAAATTGAATATACTTTAAATCAATAATTAGTACATCACACTATAAGTGCTTAAATTTATAACTGTTCAAGATTAAGGGGGCTTTTGCCCTCTTTTTTCATGTCACAAATTCTAACTTGAATTTTCAAAGAAGACTTTAAAGGTGTATCATATATAATAAAATTTGTATATGAACTTAATACAAAAAATATATTTATGTATATAAGGGAAAGAAGGTAGTGTATTGAAAAAGCGCATATTCTGTTCTCTTTCTATGTGCGCCATGCTCATGTTAAGTGGCTGTGCTCAACAACATCATGACGATAAAGAGGTTAAAGTGTCGTTACCCCGCGAATTTAACCCTAACAAATTAGATGCTCAAGCATTTGATGTTCCTATGCCCGTATATAGTGCGGTATACCAACCGCTTGTAACCTATGGTAAAGGTGGCAAAATTGAACCTGGTCTCGCTACATCATGGGAGGCTTCAGAAGATGGTAAAGACTATACGTTCCATTTGAAACATAATGTGAAGTTTAATGATGGTTCTGATTTTGATGCGTCGGCGGTCAAATTTTCAATAGAGAGAGCGAAAGCGACAGATAAAACGAATCCAATGGAAACGCTAGATAAATTGCAATCGGTCAATATTAAAGATAAATATACAGTTGAGATTAAATTGAAGGAATCATCTAACCAATTATTGCCTGAACTCACGCAAATTAGACCGCTTCGTATCATGAGTCCTCATGCGATAAAAGATGGCAAGACAACTGGCAAGTTCGAGAAAGCGATTGGTACGGGGCCATTCAAAGTGGCTGGCTCAACGAATGAAACAGTAACATTTAAACCCAATCAGTATTATCACAATGGCCATCCTCTCGATTACAATCTAACCTTTCAATCGATTGAGGATAGTGATTCGAGACACTTAGCCATTGAAAGTCGTTCTATCGATATTACTGGCGGTTCATTAGGTCAGATGACGCCACAACAAGTCAAAGAATCTCATCGTAACAATGATTTAAAAGTGAATTCTTATCCAAGTACAGAAACTCAATTTATGGGCTTTAACCCACAAAATAAAGTCTTAAAAGATAAGCGTATTCGTGAAGCTATCAGTAAAGCTATAGATACTAACGACCTTTCACCTAACAAGAAACTCAAAGGGTTATTCCAAAATGACGTGCCATATGTTAATTCAAATAATCAACACAATCATACATACGCGCCTTCAGATTCAGAGAAATTGCTCAAAGACGCTGGCTATAAGAAGAATTCTAACGGCTATTTTGAAAAGGATGGCAAAGTACTGTCACTTAAACTTGCACTTCAAACCCATGAATTTCCAGAGTGGAAAACGAAAGCTGAAATTATGCAACAAGCATTGAAAAAAGTAGGCATCAAACTAGACATCAACATCTTAGACTCTCAAACGTATTACGAAACGCTAACAGTACGTAAAGATTTTGACCTTATCTATTACCGTACCTATACTAATGCTTTAATGCCATATAATTTCTTAAATGCACGTTTCAAACAAGCAGATCACCAACCAGGCGCATTCGCAGATGATTCGAAATTAACAGAAATGATTAAACAGTTCCCTACAATTATTGATAAGCAGCAACGTCAAAGTGCTTTCGACAAATTATCTAACTATATTGATAATCAATACTTAGCGGTGCCAATTTCTTATCCGAACGAAACCTTTGTAACGACACCTAAAATCAGCAATTTTGAATTTTCTGGCCAAACAGATGCACCTATAAACTTTGATAAATTGAAGGTAAAGAACCATGAATAATATTATTAAACAATTTATAAAATTAGTGATTTACTTAGTCGTCATTTCATTTATTCTATTTGTTCTTTTGGAAAATACCACCGGCAACCCTGCCGTTCAATATTTACAAGAACATGGTGTCGCACAAATCACACCAGAACGCATTAAAATGGCCCAAGAAAAGTTAGGACTTAGCCAAGCGATGCCTATTCGCTACATACAATGGCTTGGACATGCCTTTACAGGTGACTTAGGCACAAGTTTTAGTAATGGAGAGCCCGTCACTCATCGTATTACTCAAGCAATGGCACCAACGTTAAAACTTATTCTTGGTTCAGCGATGATTTTATTCCCACTTGGCTATATCATTGGTTATTTATGTGGTAATCATCCACGTTCTAAGTGGTCGCAATCAATTATGAGACTCTCTCAACTTATTACATCATTACCTGAGTATTGGCTAGCTATCATTTTCATCTATTATTTTGGTGTGAAATGGCATTTATTCCCATTTGTAGGTAGTAATAGTTGGGAATACTTTGTGCTCCCTATCACTATATTAGTGTTAGTAGAAGGTAGCCATATGATTTTACTCAGCAGTCATCTTTTCGAACGTACACTTCACAACCAACCTTATCAGTTGGCACAATTACGACAATTTAAACTGAAAGATCGTATTTATGTGCAAATCAAAGAAATATTAGCACCGTTATTAACCATTACGATTAATAATTTTATTCACTTATTTAGTCGCGTCATTATTCTAGAAGTGATTTTTAGTATTTCAGGATTAGGTAAACTGTTAATCAATGGTATTAATTTGCGTGATTATCCGTTAATTCAAGGTATCTTAATGATTATTATTTTAATGATTATGGTGCTCAATTTCCTTGGCGATATTTTATTAGAGAAAAGTGATCCGCGCTTAAGAATGTCTAAAAAGTTAGGAGGCCGTATAACTTATGAAGATTAAATATTGGATATGGCCCATTATCATTTTAGTTCTCGCCATGCTCGCCTACACCTTATATGATAACGCGAATGACATTCATCAATCGGAAGCGTTAATTCCACCTAGCTTCCATCATTTACTTGGTACCGATGATTTAGGTCGCGACTTCTTAACACGACTCTTTGTTGGCAGTATGGTCACACTTGGATTAACTACTCTCATTTTAATCGGCACGGTCGTCCTTGGCCTCATCTTAGGTTTGATGTCTGCACTTATCGGACGCTGGTTCGATTCGATTATGATGGCGGCAGCTGATATGTTAATTGCGCTTCCTGCGATTATTATTGCATTGGTTGTCCTTGGCTTTGTTAATAATTCGATTGTCGGTTTATGCTTAGCGCTTATTATTGGCTGGTTAGGTCGTTATTTACGTTATTTCAGAAATTTAGCCCGTGATGCACAAACACAACCCTTTGTGAAATATGCATCTTTAAGTGGCTTATCTAAAGTTCAAACGACTATCCATCATGTCATTCCACATCTTTTAAGTAACGTCATGGCACTCGTAACCGCAGATTTCGGTAAATTAATGTTAAGTATTTCTGGTTTAGCCTTTATTGGATTAGGCGTTAAACCACCCTTACCTGAATTAGGCGCTATCCTGTATGACGGTAAGAGTTATTTCTATTCTGCACCTTGGCTATTCTTCTTCCCTGGTGTGTTGTTAGGAGGATTCGCGCTCATATGTCAAATATTGAATCGACGCTTCATTCGTTAAAGTCCTTATTACATTTGGAAAATGTCTCCGTCTACGATGGCGACGTTGCACTATTAAAACATGTAGATTTAGACGTGATTGAAGGTAGTTTCCATTGTTTAGTAGGTGAAAGTGGTAGCGGTAAATCATTACTATCCCGTACTGCTTTACACATGCATCAACCTAACTTACGTTATGAAGGAAAGATTGAAATTAACCTTAATCAAACAGATGCTATGTTCCAAGATGCAAATAGTAATTTCTTTCAAAATGTGCGTATTCAAAAACATTTCGATGCCTTATTTAATTCATTTAATTCTAAATTCTCTCGCGATCAACAACGTGAATTCGTGTTACGTCAATTTAGAAATTTAGGTTGGACACAAGTAGAAGATGTACTTCATGCCTACCCTTTTCAATTAAGCGGAGGAATGGCACAACGTGTGGCATTAGTAATAGCAATTATTAGAGAAGCCAAGTTCATGATTGCCGACGAACCTACAAGCGCGTTAGATTATGATAACCGTAATAACTTAATGCGCTTATTAAATCATGTCATTCAAGAACATGGAATGACCATCTTATTTATTACACACGATTTAAGTTTAGTTAGAGAATATGCCACGCATATTAGCGTTATGTATCAAGGCGAAATCATTGAAAGCGGTACGGCTCAACAAATTTTAGAGCACCCTCAGCATAGCTACACACGACAATTGATTGAACTTTCGAATAGGAGAAATCAATATGTTACAAATTAAACAGTTGAATAAATCATTTTCAGATAAAACAATATTTAGAAACTTTAATTATGAAGCTAATAGTCATGAAAACATCATTATTAGTGGAGTTAGTGGGAGCGGTAAGTCTACCCTCGCTCAAATCATTGCCGGTTTAGATGACAACTATCAAGGTATCATCAACTATAACGATTTAACTCTCGGAAAAGTATCACGCTATGAGTGGATGAAACATATTCAATATATTCCACAGTATAATTCAAATACTCTAGATCCTAGAAAGACTGTTGAATGGATATTAAAACAACCTTTGAAAAACTTTCATATCCCTGAACACTTGCATAAAGAAAAAATGCAGAACGCGATGACACTATGTAAATTAGACTCACAGTTATTAAATAAAAAAGTGAGTAATTTAAGTGGTGGCCAATTCCAACGATTATGGATAGCGAAAGCCTTGTTAGTTGAGCCTGACGTCATTATCTTAGATGAAGCTACAACTAACCTAGATGTGATTAATGAAGAACTGATTTTACAGACTTTGCGAGAAATTGAAAACTTGCAATTAATTATTATTACGCATGATCCGTATTTATTACACAGCCTTCCCGGTAAACATTTAAAAATTGGTAGTGATTAAGAAAAGGTTATTAAAAGGAGAGATCTAGTGAATACATTAGACCTCTCCATTTCTATATATTAATGTTAATAATGATTGCATATTTACCAGAAATAATTTTGAATGACAACAAATGAGTTATTTAAAATATGAATTAGTATTGCTACTTCTAAGCGTCCAGTCTTCAAATAAGCAAATACAAATATTAAGCCAGAAAATCCATAAACAAACCATTCTCCAATAGTAATTGGGCCATGGGCACCCGCAAATAATATGACCGAAACAATGGCTCCTATAATTGGCGCGCCTCTAAATATGCCTTTAATAAGTAATCCTCTAAATACAACTTCTTCTAAGATTGGTCCTAAGAGGCCAATTGATAAAAATTGAAGCAAGATTGGCACATTTTTATAATCTTCTTCTAATCCTTTTTCATTATTTGTCTCTGGCATGAAAAAAGATGAAAGATAATCTACACCGAACATTAAAGCAAAACCTATAATGATTAACATCCATTGTTGTTTGGTAATCTTGCTAAAATTAAATAATTTCAACTTAAATAACCATAATAATAAAAATGCGATGACAACTGGAATAATACTAACCCAGAAATATTTAGGGCTCTCTTCTGCTAATGCTAAAACCATCGATTCAGCGAAAAACATTACAACTATCATAAAAATAGATTGTAACAATAATTTCCAATACGCTTTATGCGAAATTTGAAAATCAGTTTGCTTAGTTTGTGAATCTACTTGTTCTTGTGACATTATTTACCTCCTCATTTCTCGGGAAATCTTTTGTTCTCTTAATTAAAACTCCACTTATTTTTAAAAAATAATTTTACTAAACTTATATAGCTTAAATGTCAAATATATGTTACATTCAAAGTGCAGTATCCGTTTTCAAAGTTCTAAATATTAAATAAAGGTGGGTTTAACATGCAAGAATATGAAAATGGGAATACATACGCTTCATCCGCTTCAAACCCTGAATACTCACATCAAGATAAAACTCCACAATCTCAAGAAGAACGTTATCCTAAGGGGAATAAGTTTTTAAATATCCTTATCTTTATTGGTTGGTTCATACTTGCTGAAATTCCAATCGTTACCTTAAGTTTCATTGTTGGATTTTCAGTTCATATGGACTTATTAACTGGCACAGTGTCTACATTACTTTTCCTTCTTTTCACTGGTATCATTGTGTGGTTTGTAAGACGATACTATCAACGTCACACATACGAACAACCGAAGAAATTTAAAGGTAAAGACATTGCGATAAATATTGGCTGGGCTGTGTTACTACGCCTACTGGTAATTGGTATGTCTCTATTAATGTTAGTTGTCACAGGCTCAAGAACGACTAAAAACGACCAAATGTTACTTGGCAACATGGATGGACAACCTAGTCCGGATCAATTAGGCCAAGCCTTCCCAGTTATTGTATTTGCGTTAACCATCACGTTCATTGCTCCATATTTAGAAGAATTGATTTATCGTGGTATCTTTAAAGAAACACTCTTTAAACGCAGTCGTTTCTGGTTACCATTCATTCTTTCATCAATTATTTTCGGTTCTCAACATAATCCAACCAATTGGGTAGCTGCATTAATGTATATCTTTATGGGCATGATTTTTTATCTTGCGTATCACCGTAGAGGCAATGTTCGCGATAGTATGATGGTCCACATGATCCATAATGGCGTTACTGGTATATTGATTCTTGTTGGTTATTTCACCGTATTATTTAGTTAAATTATTTAAGTAGTCCGTTTTTAGGACTACTTTTTTTCTTGAAAATGAAGGACAACTGGCGCAGTCATTTTCAAAAATAAAATATCAAAATATGTAACCTACCTATAACATAACAAAATTCTAAGTCATTCAAGCTTAAATGTTTCTTAAATCGCAAAATAAAACAGGACCCCGAGTTTGCGGAGTCCTGTTTTTTTATTTATCAAAAGCGATAGTTTCAATATTTTTCTTTTTCAAGAATTTCTCAATTTTATCTTGTTCACGACCATTAACAATATCTATATTTTTGTATATATTCTTAAACTCTTTTAAATCATCTTCATCTAACTTTTCTTCAGCTTTTTTTGACATACTTCTAGCTTTATTATCCATGTCATTAGATGTTGTAATATATTGACTAATTTTTTTACTATATTTTTCATATTCTTTATTCGGTAATTTATTATTTTTTATGTATTTAGCAAAGTTAGCGTCATTTTGAACTCGTAAATTTAATACTTTATCATAATTTTTCTGCTGTTTTTCAGATAATTTTTTATCAGAATCTAACTTATCTTCATAAGGTTCAGTAGCATCGCTTAGCTTTCTGCTAGAATCTAAATATGTTTTTATATCTTTCTTCATAGTAGCTTCAGAAATTGTTTTATTAGACATTGTTTTATCAAAAATGTGTTCTGGAATTTTATGATTATGACTTTCATTGTTCTCAGTATGTTTATTTTCAGTCTCACTATCTTTTTTATGATTTTTCTCAGAAGATGAACATCCTGCTACTGTAATAACTAATATAAAAGTTGAAATTAATAATGCTATCTTTTTCATATCAAATCTCCTTTTATTTAATTTTTACATTACAGTTTAAGTATAGTGAACTTCTCAGTAACTTTAAACCTTTCTTAAGTAACTCAACTAAGTCGTGAGTTTCTTCTAACTCTTAGTAATAATAAGATGACAACAAGATAACCAAAAATAGAAATAAGTGAAGCTTCGAAGCCAAACTGGTTGCCTGATATAGCTATGTTGTTCGTATGTAATACATATTGCCATACGGCAGTGCTACTTTCTTTTTCAGTGATAAAGATAATTTGAGAAAGATTCCAAAAGAAATGCAAGGTAATACTTGCCCAAATCGTATTGAATTTATAAGTGGCTAAAGCAAACATAAGGCCTACTAGAGAACCACTCATCAATAATAGTAAGAAGCTACTTATATTGAGTGCCCCATTCAATACATGGATCACGCCGAAAAAGACAGATGTCGAAATAATAGCAACTTTAATATTCGTTTGCTTCTCAATATAACCCATTAAGAAGCCTCGACACACCATTTCTTCAACAATCCCGCCGCCAAGTGCAGTAACAAAGATTGACCAAAATATCATACGCATTGTTTCATTTAACGAATTAAAATGATGAATTTTAAATTCACCAGGGACAAAAATGAAATAAATAGCATAAACTAAAATTGGTAATCCTAAACCAAGTAGGACATATGTTTTATGAAATTTAGGTGCAGTAATACGGTACGATTCTAAACTATCTTTGAATATCCTTTTAATAAAAAATCGCACTACGAAAAAAGCGAAAATAATATAAAATATACCTTGTAAAATAACGCCAATTCCTAAAAACTCAATAAGATTATCAAATAATGATGTAATACCTTGGGTAACTCCCATAATTAAAATTGCTAGAATAAACATGCCAATTATTTTTAATAGTTTCATTATGTTACTCCTAATTCTTTTACTTAACAAATTTAGTTTAACACAAGCATTTAAACATAAAATAAGAGTTAGAAAGCGCACTCTCTAACTCTTTTTCACTATATACTATTTTTTCTCAGCTACTTTAGAAATATATGTAGATGCTTTGTCTTTATCAAATATTGTAAGTCCGGTAATATCTTTTGTATTTTTTGAAGGTACAACGAAACTTACTAAATATCCAAAAACAAATGAAACTAAGAATGAAATGATTGACACATAGAATGGTGAATTTCCGCCACCTACACCATTTAAAATGTAAGCAATAATTACGCCGGCAATTAATCCTACAAGCACACCTACTGTATTCGCACGTTTTGTAAAGATACCAACTGCGAAAATACCTGCTAATGGTACACCAAACAGGCCGGTAATAAGTAAGAATAGATCCCATAAGTTGTTAGAATCTGCGTAAATTAAATACATTGAGATAGCATAACTTAGTAAACCTGCTACAACAATAACTAATCTTGCGAAATTAACTTCTGATTTATCTGCTCCTTTTCCAAAGAAACGGTGTTTAATATCTTCAGAAATACAAGCCGAAATTGAGTTTAAACTAGATGAAATTGTTGATTGTGCCGCTGCGAATATTGCTGCGATAAGTAAGCCGCCAACAAACGGAGGCATTTCAGTTAAAATGAAGTACGGTACGATAGATGACGTATTAAAACCTTTAGGCAACATTTCTTCATGATGATAAAATGAATACATCATTGTTCCCATACCATAGAATATAGGTGCTGAAATTAATGCTAGCACTCCATTAGTCCATAAAGATTTCTTTGTCTCTTCCATCGAGTCTGATGCTTGATAACGTTGAACTACATCTTGGCTGGCAGTATATTGATGCAAGTTATTAAAAATATTTCCAAGGAAAATAATTGGGATCGCTGCTGCAGCTGAATTTAACTTCCAGTTATCAGCGCTAATAATCTTTTTATTAGCAATAGCATCACTCATAATCGTACCGAAGCCACCTTTGATTTCAAATGCTCCGATAATAATTATAAGTAATGCGCCCCCTAATAAAATTACGCCTTGTATAAAGTCACTCCATACTACCCCTTCGAAGCCACCTAAGAAAGTATATAAAATACATAAAATTCCTACAAGACTAGCTACGATGTATGGATTCATATCTGAAACAGCAGTAATTGCTAATGTTGGTAAATAAATAACAATTGCAATTCGTCCTAAGTGGAAGATAACAAATAATAATGAACCAATAACACGAATACTTGGTCCAAAACGTGCTTCTAAATATTCATAAGCTGATGTAACACGTAATTTTTTAAAAAATGGTACATAAAATGCGATTAATATTGGAATAATTGCGACAATCGCAATATTTCCTGCTATGTATGCCCAATCCGTTAAAAATGCTTTTTCTGGTGTAGACATAAATGTAATTGCGCTTAAAGTTGTAGCATAAATTGAGAAGCCGATAGCCCATGATGGAAGGCGCCCGCTGGCAGTGAAGAAGCTATCTGTATCTTTACCAGCGCGTTTTGTGAAATACGCCCCTATTAATAACATCGTGATTAAATACCCAATTACAGCAACCCAATTCCACATCCCAAATCCAACCTGTTGCATAACTGACACCCCTTGCTTTACAAATTATGTTGTTTACTTGTTGTTATATTTATAAATCATATTTTTTAATTAAATTGTTTAATGCTTCACGATTATCTTCATTAAATGGTGCGAATGGGCGTTTTGGTAAACCACCATCAATACCACGAGATTTTAAGATTTCTTTAAGTGTTGGATAGATACCCATGCCTAACACTGTTTCAATAATGTCGTTTGTATCATGTTGAATTTTATATGCTTCTTCAACTTTGCCTTCACGTGCTAAATCAAAGATTTGACGTGCACGACGACCATTAACGTTATAAGTTGAACCAATTGCACCATCTACTCCAGAAATTGTTGCTTGAACTAACATTTCGTCAAAGCCTGATAAGATTAATTTATCTGGATACGCATTTCTAATACGCTCTAATAAGAAGAAGTTAGGTGCTGTGTATTTTACGCCTACAACTTTTTCATGATTAAAGAGTTCTCCAAATTGTTCAATGCTAATATTTACACCAGTTAAATCTGGAATTGCATAAATAATCATATTGTTTTGTGTAGCTTCAATTATTTCGAAGTAATAATTTTTAATTTCTTCGAATGAAAATGGATAATAAAATGGTGTAACTGCTGATAATGCATCATAACCTAATTCAGTAGCATATTTACCAAGTTCAATTGCTTCATTTAAGTCTAATGAACCTACTTGAGCGATTAAATTTACATCGTCTCCCACAGTTTCTTTAACTACTCTAAAAATTTGTTTCTTTTGTTCTTTACTAATTAAGAAGTTTTCACCAGAACTACCATTAACATATAAGCCATCTAATTTTTCAGTTTCGATAGCATTTTTAGCAATTTGTTTTAAACCTTCTTCTTTCACTTGACCTTGTTCATCAAATGGCACCAATAGTGCAGCGTATAAGCCTTTTAATTTCTCTTCCATATTTGATTACCTCCATTTATTTTTATATGAATTAATTTTTATAAAGTTTGATATAAATTCAACAACAATAATTTCTATTTACAATTTGAATTGTAAACGCTATCATTTCAATGAACAACCATTTTTGAAAAATTTTAACAAAATATACTAAATTTAATGAAAATTATTTTCAAAATAATTCAGAGAATATTCATTCTAGAAAATAACGAATATAATAAACGTTGTATGAGGAGGTTATTGCATGTATAAAATTGCGGTAGATATCGGAGGCACTAATATTAAAGTTGCTGTAATAGATGAAAATCTTGAAATGATAGATTATAAAAAAATTGATACTCCAAACAATATAGATGTATTAATCATTGATGAAACTTACAAAGTGATTCAATCTTTTATGGAGCAATATAATTTGAAAACACCTCATATTGGTATATCAAGTGCAGGTGTTGTTAATTCAGAATTAGGCCAAATTATTTATACAGGACCAACTATAAAAAACTTTGACGGTACTAACTTCTTTGAAGCATTCAAAGATTTATCAACAGATATTACTGTTTATAATGATGTTGATGCTGCTTTACTTGGAGAACTAACCTTCCATAATTATGAAGAAGATAATATCTTTTGTTTAACATTGGGAACAGGTATTGGGGGCGCATTTTATAGTAAAAGTTTAGGTATTTACCAAGGCTCTCGCCATCGCGCAAATGAAATTGGCTACTTACTTTACCGCGCTGAAGATGAAAAAACATTCGAACAAAGAGCTTCAACTTCTTCGCTGAAAGCATTAATGTTAGAGAGAAAGTTCGAATTTGAAACAGATGTTCCTAAATTATTTGATTTAGCAGAAGAAGGAAATCCACAAGCCGTAGATATTTTAAATGAATGGAGTAATCACGTAGCTGAGGGCATTGCTCAAATACAAATCATATACGATCCAGGTCTTATTTTAATTGGTGGCGGTATTTCATCCCAAGGCGATAAACTTTTAAAATATATTGAACCTAAAATTCATAATTATCTTCCAAACGATTATGGCATCGCGCGATTACAAACTACTAAAACAGAAAATCACGCAGCATTGTTTGGTGCTATAAAAAAATAGTATAAAGCCTATCGTTAGTCTTATTTACTTATCGATACGGCTTATTTATATTTATTCTTTCTCATTATTTAATACAACTTGACGTGTTTGTTGATAAGTACGGTGCATATTAGGATCTCCTAGTAATATATAACTTACAAGATCTATTAAAAAATGAGTAGCTATTTGAGAATTAATGAATCTAGAGTCATTATTACTTGAACGAGCACTTGTTATTAGCACTAAATCTGCATTCTTAGTTAGTGCACTCCCTTCAAAATTAGTAATTACGACTACATAAGCACCTCGTATTTGAGCAATGTTACTCGCTTCAATTAATTCAGATGTTTCACCACTATTTGAAATCGCTACAAACATATCTTTAGATGATAATAATGAGGCTGAAATTTTCATTTGATGTGCATCTGTTGAAATGGAACCTTTGACTCCCATACGCATTGTACGGTAATAAAACTCACTTGCTGTTAATCCTGAACTTCCTAAACCCGCAAAATTAACTTGCCTACATGTTTTTAAATTATGTGCTAATCTTTTTATCTTTTCCTCGGAAATAAACTCACCAGTTTGTTGAATAATATTTTGATGATAACTATGAATCAACTGTACTAATGGCGCATTTTCAACCACTTTTTCTGACTTTTCATGTTGTAAACTAAATTTCATATCTTGAAAGTTATTATAATTTAACTTACTACTAAACCTAGTAATTGTGGCAGGTGATGTGCCGATAGCATAAGCTAAGGAATTAATCGTTGAAAAATTATCATCTAGTTCGTGTGTTTTTATATATTCAATTATTTTCTTATCCATTTTAGTTAATAAATGACTACTACGTTGTACACGATTATCAAATTTCATCTCATCACCTCTGACTTAAGCTATATAAACTTTATTATATATGAAAATATTTTTCAAATTATATTTTTAAATTGATAAATATTTTCTCGATGTTATGATATGAGTAAATAAATTTTAAACAACAATAATCTCAGAACAACACAAAATATTAAATTGTTTTTGCTTTATAACTTAATAAGCTATTTACAAATTTTAAATATGTGGAGTGAATTTTTATGTTACCAAAAGGTCTAATCGTTTCATGTCAAGCATTACCAGATGAACCATTACATTCATCTTTTATTATGTCTAAAATGGCATTAGCTGCTTATCAAGGCGGTGCATCAGGAATTCGTGCAAATACTAAAGAAGATATCTTAGCTATTAAAGACGAAGTTTCTTTACCAGTGATTGGTATTGTTAAGCGTGACTATGATAATTCAGATGTTTTTATCACTGCTACTTCAAAAGAAGTTGATGAACTTATTGAAAGTGGTTGTGAAGTCATTGCTTTAGATGCTACGAAACAAGAACGACCAAAAGAATCTTTAAAAAAATTAGTAAATTATATCCGTGAAAAAGCACCAAATGTTGAAATTATGGCTGACATCTCAACTGTCGAAGAAGCTGTTCAAGCAGATAATTTAAAATTTGATTACATTGGCACAACATTACGTGGGTATACTTCATATACTAAAGGTCATATTCTTTATGAAAATGATTTTGAATTTTTAAAAGAAATCTTACAGAAAGTAAATGCTAAAGTCATTGCAGAAGGAAACGTCATCACACCTGAAATGTATAAAAAAGTAAGTGAGCTTGGCGTACACTGTACAGTAGTTGGAGGCGCTATTACACGTCCTAAACAAATCACTGAACGTTTTGTAGACGCTATTCAATAAGAGTAGTCTATTTTTAAAAATAGTTCTTATTCATTTACAAAGGGGAATAATTATCTTTAGTTGAATAAACGTATGGAGGCGTTTATATGATGAAATTGATTAATTTAAAAAATAAAGCGATTGCCAGTGATTATGTAGCTATTGAACTTTTGAAACTAATTCAAGACAACCCTAAAGCAATTCTCGGATTGGCTACAGGAAATACAATGACAGATATTTATCCACGTTTTTCTGAATTATTGGAAGCAAACGACACAGATTTAAGCGAAGTACAAACGTTCAATTTAGATGAATATGTGGGCTTAGAACCTGAACATTCTCAAAGTTATCACACGTACATGCATAAGCTATTGTTTGATCATAATTCTAGTTGGCAAGCTTCGAATATTCATATTCCTCAAGGTAAAGTGGATGATTTAGAAGCTGAGTCTAAACGCTATGAAGAATATTTAAAATCTATTGGCAACCCAGATATTCAACTATTAGGAATTGGGGAAAATGGGCATATTGGGTTTAACGAACCTGGCACGTCTTTCGAAAGTGAAACACGTGTGGTGGATTTAACTGATTCAACTGTTAAAGCCAATAGTGTGAATTTCGATAAGATTGAAGATGTACCGAAACAGGCTGTATCTATGGGATTAAAATCAATTATGCGTGCTAACCGTATTATTTTAATCGCATTTGGAGAACGTAAACAAGAAGCAATTCGTCGTTTATTAGAGGGAGAAACAACTGAAGATTTACCAGCATCTATATTGCATAATCACCCTAATGTAGAAATCATTATTGACGACACTATTTATAACAATTTGAAATAAAAAAATAGGACAGTATTCGAAGATTTAAAACCTTTGAATCCTGTCCTTTAATTATTTATTATGAGTGTTTAAATAATTTTAAAATTAAAGACATAATAATGCTTACAATTGCGATAATCGCAAACGTAATTGCGAAAATTAATTCAATTTGATGTAAGTTGAATTGTAAATTAAAATCATTAAAACCGTTAAACGTGCTATAAACTAGTAAGTTAAGTACAAGTACAGCGATTAAAGCTATAATAGACAACCATCCCAAAGTTGTGAAAAAGTTTTTTGCACTTGGAAATCTTAAATCATGTTGCACCGTAATAGCCCCCTTTCGTATCAATATGTCAATTTTTCACATAGTTAATATTTATATTCACTTATTTTCGCAATTTTAAACCTTTTAAAAATATAAATGTGCACAATATGTACGCATCAGACTATAAGTTTTAAAATTTATCATATTCTGACTATGCCGGTAGTCTTAAAAATGATGAATTGTGCCTGCTTTAATCGTTTTACTTATTTCAATTTCATCATTGGCGATAACGATATCTGCATCTTTGCCAATAGCCAAACTACCTTTAGTATCATCAATCTTTAATGCTTTTGCCTGGTTTAAACTAGCTACACGCCATAAATTCTCTAATGAATCATTTGTAAAAGTCATTAAATTACGTAAGCCATCATTCATTTTTAAAATACTACCTGCCAACGCACCACTTGCTAATCTTGCTTCTTTACCTTTTACGATAACATTTTGACCACCTAGGTCGTATTCGCCATCTTTCATACCTTTAGCACGCATAGCATCTGTAATCAAATACATGTGCTCATTACCTTTTTGTTTATAGGCAATATTGACTGAAGCAGGATGTGAATGTACACCATCGACAATAACCTCAGTGTTTAAACCTTTATTCGTCCATGCTGCACCAAAAACACCTGGATCGCGATGTTCGAATGGCGTTGCGGCGTTATATAGATGCGTAATATGCTTAGCGCCATGTTCAACCGCTTCATTTGCTTCATCAAATGTGGCTACTGTATGCCCCATTGAAAAGATAATATCGTCATGTAAAGCATTTAGAGTTTCATGCGCACCCTCTACTTCTGGCGCAAACGTTATAATTTTAATTTGTCCGTTCGCAATCTCTTGAAAATGTTGAATTTTGCTTACTGAAGGGCGTTGTACATATTTTGGATTTTGCGCGCCTACTTTGTGTTCCGAGATAAATGGTCCTTCTAAATGAACGCCACCGATTTCAGCTGCCTCACCTGGTTGCTGATTTGCTTGATAAGCCACAATATTTTTTAATGCTTTTTCAATATTCTCGTCTGATTGCGTCATTGTTGTCGCTAAGAACGTTGTTGTCCCTTCAGATAACAATTGTTCCGCTAAATGTTTCAATCCTTCATATGAGGCGTCCATAGCATCTTCACCGTATCCGCCATGAATGTGAATATCAATAAATCCTGGTAAGACATTTTGTCCTTGAGCATCTACTTGTTGTAAATCGCCTGTATACTCGCCTTCTTGAATATCACTTATTTTGCCATCTTTTACTACAAGATATCCATTTTCAATAACTTGTTCTTCTGTGTAAATTTTCCCATTAGTAATGACATAGTTCGACATGATATACCTTCTTTTCTTAAATATTGTTCTAAATTCATAACAATTATAGCATTTCAGATATTCAATTTATTGCTTTGTAAAAAGTTTTCAAAACAACTTATTATATCGCTAGTTTTCTTAAATTTTCAAAAAAATGAATTTTGAAAATAATTACAATTATAGGTATACTCATAACTAAATAACGTATAAGGGATGACTTAATAAAACTATGAATGACAAGCGTAAGAAAAACAATTATTTCGTTTATATCATTTCGGTAGCCATCATTATTCTTATCACTGCTATGGCAGGCATTTTCCCAAAGGGATTTGGAACTTATGCACAACACGTTTATGATTTTATTTCAAATTCATTTGGTTGGTTATTTTTACTCATTATTTTCATTTTAGATATCTTTTTAATTTCTTTAGCTGTTTCTCGTTATGGTCGTTTTAAATTAGGTGATGACGATGAAGAGCCTGAATTTTCATTTTTATCATGGCTGGGAATGCTATTTTCTGCTGGGCTAGGCGTAGGTATCGTCTTTTGGGGTGTAGCTGAGCCACTGACTCACTATATTCACTCCCCTTTTCCAGGAAAAGTTCCAGATCAATCAGCAGAATCTGCACGTGTCGCTATGGGATATACTTTCTTTCACTGGGGCATTTCGCAATGGTCCATCTTCGCTATGGCCGGCTTAATTGTAGCTTACTTCCAATTCCGTAAAAAAAGAGATGGTTTAATCTCTACTGCCATGGAGCCAGTCTTTGGCGAAGCTTACAAACGTCCGTTCCGCAATATAATCGATATTCTAGCGATTATTGCTACGGTCATGGGGATTGCAACGTCGATTGGCCTCGGTATTATGCAAATTAGTGGCGGTCTAAGTCACGTCTTTCATGTACCAAATAACAATTTCACTAAAATTGCAATTACTGTCTTAATGGTTTGTATTTTCCTAGGTTCAACGATTACTGGTTTAGATAAAGGCGTAAAATGGTTGAGCAATATCAATATTATTTTAGGTGCTGTACTACTCATCTTTATGCTCATATTTGGCGACTTAAAATTTATCTTTGAATCTTACACTTTAGCCATTGGAGATTACATACGAAACTTTGTAGAATACAGTTTACGTATTGACCCATATTCAGGAAAAAATGCATGGATACAGCAATGGACTGTCTTCTATTGGGCATGGGTGATTTCATGGTCACCGTTCATTGGTGGCTTCGTAGCTCGAGTGTCTCGTGGACGAACAATTCGTGAATTCATCATGTGTGTACTCATAGTGCCGCCACTTATTTCATTTGTATGGATTTCAGGCTTTGGTGGTATGGCTGTCAAAATTGCAATGGGTGGCGATAAAATCACTCAACTCGTCGACAAAGACTATACGGTTGCATTGTTCGAGTTGCTATCCAAATTCCCACTATCTGATATCACTAACGCATTAGCAATTGCTTTAATATTCTTACTGATTGTGACAAGTGCTGATTCCACAACACATATTGTAGCTGGTATGGCGACTGGAGGCAGTGAGAATCCTAAAAATAAACATAAAGTCGTTTGGGGTTTACTAATTGGAGCAATTTCAGTTGCGATGACGATTGCGGGTGGTTTAACAAGCTTACAAACCGCTTCAGTCGTAACAGGTTTACCATTCTCTATTATTTTATTACTAATGACAATTTCAATCATGAGAGCCTTACGCCGCGAACATACCAAACACTTCCAAATGTCATATATTGATGACGATAAAGACTACTCTATTCCTTTAGAACAACGTGAATCTGATAGCGATACTGTTGAAAAGGAGCAGAAAGATGACAAGACAGAAACGTAATGAAGAACAATATTTTAATTGATTACCTATCATAGGTGTAATAATAAGTGTATTTCTGTTTATACTCTTTTTCGTTATTTATAAAGTCGATGATAACTGGATGATTGTGAGTTTGTATTGTTTATTACCAATATTTGTGAATTGTTCCATGACTTTGGCATACAAATTCTTTAAAAAGTGATTATTAAAAATTAAATAAGATGTCTCTTGCTATAAGTGTAATTTTTAAATATTGTAGTAATAAGAACTTGAAATAATTAAGGGGATTCAAGGGGGATTAATTATGAATTACAAACAATATTCACCGGAAGCATTACGCCAACTTATTCGAGAAGGTAAATTAACAGGTCACACAAGTGGCATGGCAGAAGGTTATATCCAGGCCAATGTCGTTATCTTACCTTCCGCCTATGCTTATGATTTTTTAAAATTTTGCTTCAGAAATCCAAAGACATGTCCATTATTAGACGTTTCAGAAGTAGGTTCACCTTCTTTTCCTTATTACGGAAAAGATGCAGATATTCGTGCAGAAGTGCCCAAATATCGTATTTATGAACATGGCGAGCTCATAAAAGAAACAGATAATATCACTGATCTTTATACCGACGATATGGTAAGTTTCCTTATCGGCTGTAGCTTTACCTTTGAACATGCACTACTAGAAGCCGGCGTCCCTGTGCGTCATATTGAAGAAGAACACAACGTTCCTATGTATCGCACCAACATTCCAGCCGAACCTAGCGGACAATTCAAAGGCAACATCACCGTAAGCATGCGTCCAATGACCATCGCCCAAGCCATCCAAGCAACCGAAATCACAACGCACTTCAAGAACGTTCACGGTACACCTATTCACATTGGCACGCCAGAAGAACTAGGCATCAACAATATTAACGAACCAGATTACGGCGAACCCGTTACCATTAAAGCAGATGAAGTCCCAGTATTCTGGGGATGCGGCGTTACACCACAATCCGTGGCACTAGACACCAAACCCGACATCATGATCACACATTCCCCAGGCCACATGTTCATCACAGACATTAAAGACAATGAATTAAGTAATTAATATAAAAAATGGGAGATACACAGCATCAAACCCTAGCTGGCGTATCTCCCATTTTTGTATTCTTACTATCCTATTTGTATCAAAAGTTGATAAATTAGTGTGCCGGCATAGTTACCTATGACGTAACCTAAAGTACCTATAATAAGTATAGGCCCAATTAAACCTTGCCATCCTTTGCTTATAGCTAGTGCCGCTGCTGTAGTGGGACCTCCAGCAGTCGCATTACTTGCAAGTAATATTTCCTCAATTTTAAAGTTAAATAATTTACCAATAATCAAACTTAAACCTAAATTAAAAATTAAAATTATTATCACAAAGATAAATAGTAATGGCGCAGTCTTAATAATTGTAACGAAAGATGCTGGCGTACCGATTACAACAAAGAATATGTAAATAATAAATGTTCCTATTTCTGAAGACCCAGCCAACTTATCAAAGAAATCTCCCCAAATAGCTACTGCTAACAACGTTAGTGTAGTCAATAATAAGTATTGATCTCCAAAGAAAGATACTAATATAGTCAGCACTATATTAGACTGTGGAACTACATGTTGAATTAGCTCAGATAATTTAAAACTGATTGCTACTAAAGCAACCGCTATTGCTATCGAAAAAGCTATATCTAATAATTGAATATTTTTGGGTTGCCAATATGATTGTTGTGTTTCTGGAGTTGCTTCATCTTTATAGTCTGTCTTGAACCATTTTTTAATAAATGGCAATGATGGAATTGCAATTAATAACATAAAATACAATGCCATCACACTATTATCAGCAACTACAGTAGATGAAATCATATCACTAGGTGTTTTAAATTTTGTGCTTAACGCTGCAAAGTTAACGCCACCGCCAATATAACTACCTGTCATCATAGCGCCAATCTTAGCTAGATATGGAATCCAACGATGAAGTAAGATAAATCCTACTGTTGTTCCAATAATTGTACCTACCGAAGCGATAAGAAATATATATAATAATCGTCGACTTTCTCTCCATATTTTTAAAATATTAGAACTAAACAATAATAGAGGAATTGATATTGGCACCGCATAATTCCATACTGTGTCATAAACAGGTGATTCAGTCGGTATAACTTTAAAGTTAGATAATAACATAGCGCCGACTAAAGCTATAATTGCCCCTGAAATCGTACTTGCCCATTGATATTTCTGTTCTAGAAATATACTCACTGTAGCCCAGACGATAATAATGGCCCATAACACCCATGTATCGTCTTTAGCTATTAAAGCTCCCATTGTAAACATAAGCCCATCCCCTTCCTTGAGTAACATTTTATACTAAATATCAATTATTTTCGATGCTAGTATACATATTCTTAAGATAGAAAATAATGAGAAATATTCTCAATTAATTACTTACATCCTCTGTACATTCTTAAAAAATAGGTCTATCCTAATGTATGAAATATTGAAAAAATAGATTGAAAGAAGGTTTCATTATGGATAATCCTGTTCAGTATAAGAAGTTTATACTGCCTGTAGTTATCGGTGTCATTCTTGCCTTAATTACGCCTTTTAGACCTGAGGCATTAAGCGTGCAAGCATGGCTCATGTTCGCTATCTTTGTAGCAACTATCGTTGGCTGTATCACACAACCAATGTCTATCGGTGCCGTCTCTATCCTCGGTTTTACCCTTACCGTATTAGTTGGCGTCGTTGATACTAAAACAGCCGTTCAAGGTTTTGGTAACCCTAGTATTTGGCTAATTGCTATGGCATTCTTCATTTCAAGAGGTTTCGTGAAGACAGGTCTTGGTCGTCGAATCGCACTTCAATTCGTTAAACTTTTCGGGAAAAAGACGCTCGGCTTAGCCTACTCTCTTGTCGGCGTTGATTTAATCTTAGCCCCAGCTACACCTAGTAACACTGCACGTGCTGGTGGTATCATGTTCCCTATCATTCAATCCTTATCAAAATCATTCGATTCAGATCCTAAACAAGGTACTGAACGTAAAATGGGGGCATTCTTACTCTTCACAGAGTTCCAAGGTAACTTAATCACTGCGGCAATGTTCTTAACAGCTATGGCAGGTAACCCTTTAGCGCAAAACTTAGCTGAAAAGACTGCACATGTGCATATTACTTGGATGAATTGGTTCTTAGCAGCAATTGTCCCTGGATTAATTTCTCTCATTGTAGTGCCATTTATTATTTATAAAATGTATCCACCTACAGTTAAAGAAACGCCAGATGCTAAAAAATGGGCAGAAGACCAACTTGCAGAAATGGGTCATATTTCTAAAGCTGAAAAATTCATGATTGGCGTCTTCATTATCGCTCTAGTATTGTGGATGACAGGTAGTTATATTGGTATAGATGCAACATTAACAGCATTTATTGCTTTATCATTATTACTCATCACAGGCGTATTGAATTGGAAAGACGTTTTAAACGAAACAGGCGCTTGGAATACATTAGTTTGGTTCTCAGTACTTGTTATGATGGCCGATCAATTAAACAAACTTGGTTTCATTCCTTGGTTAAGCCATCTTATCGCTCACAATTTAGGCGGTTTAAGTTGGCCAATTGTACTTATCATCTTAATCGTATTCTATTTCTACTCACACTATTTATTCGCAAGTTCAACAGCTCACGTGAGTGCGATGTATGCCGCCTTACTTGGTGTAGCCGTAGCAGCTGGTGCACATCCATTATTTAGTGCATTAATGTTAGGTTTCTTCGGTAACTTAATGGCTTCTACAACACATTACAGTAGTGGCCCGGCACCTATCATTTACGGCGCTGGTTATATAAGCCAAAAACGTTGGTGGCTGATGAACCTTGCATTAGGTATCGTTTATTTCATTATTTGGCTTGGCATCGGCTCACTATGGATGAAACTCATTGGACTGATGTAATTGTAAGAAGGAATTCAATTTTAAATTGGATTCCTTTTTTTATCTCAAATATACTTTTATCTAAATTATAATTGTTAACAATATAAAATCGACGTATAATATATAAAAAATATCATAAAAAGGAGTTGACTCTTATGATTCCAGAAGAAAGAGGCTCTTATACATTATCCAAAGAAGAAGCAATGATATTTGCGACTGCAGAATTTAAACCATTTTAACAATCACATTGAAAATGAATTAACTACAGCGAATCTACTTGAACTATATGAAAAAATTGAGAAAAGTAAATCATCGAATTTATAATCTTTCCGATTTTGATGACTACTCAAATATAAGTTATTCATTTTTTAAATTTCTCCAAGATAATATCAATCAATTTACTACTTCTTCTAACCCCTCTATAACATCTTACTTACAAAATAAAGCTTTACTTTTAAACCAACAAAATTCTCTACGTACTTATTTTATAGTTGATACAGACACTTTAGACATCATTGGTTATTTTTGTTTAAAAATAGTCAATATAAATACAAATATCTCAATATTGCATGATACAGATGAGTATCGCTTGAATACGCGATACTCATCTGTTGGCGCCGCCATTACCGCGTCTCGGTAATGGCGGTTTTTTGCGTTCTTTTTGTCTTCTTTCTCCCCTTTAATATTCCGTTCTTCGTAAGAGAAAAAAGTCGCCTTGGCAGGCGCCTTTAGTTTCCTACATGAAGAAACGGAGGTGAAACTATGCTTTATGACATTATTACTGAACAGTTAGCTAAATATAATGAAACACCTAGCAGTATCGTTTGCTATTACGAACAAATCGACTTCGGTCTTACTCAAGGCAATGAACAACATTTACTCGAATGCTATTTTCAGAGAATTTTCCATTATTTAAATCATTTAGATAATACACGTTATTTACTACAACAAATTGCGACGACGCCTCATGAATTGACAGAGTGGTACGTATTACATTCATATGTCCTAGGAAATGATTAGTTAGACATCATTCGACTATCCATTTTCAGAAAAAATGAATATATCGCACAAAATTAAATGAAATTAAGATTTTTATAAAATTAAAACTTTCATCTAAATGACTCATGCTGTCTAGGGTCGTTTTTTATAATGAAAATAGGTTTCGTGAAGGGAAGAAATGCGAATGGAACAGGCATATAGAGTACTTAATATCTACTCTAAATTGTTGAAAAAACAAACTGTAAATAAGGCAGATTTAGCCAAACAATTTGAAGTTAACACAAGGACGATTCAAAGAGATATAGATAATATTCGATATTATCTACATGAAGCTAATCTTCACTCAGACATTGAAGAGGAAATCACTTTTGATCAAAGTAAAAACAGTTATTTTATCAAAAGTATGCATAAAAATATGGGAACGCCACTTCAAGCTACTAAAGTAACTTATGAAATCACACCTCATTTATATCAAAAAATGAAAAATAACTATGACATTAAAGTCTTACAACGAACTTCAAAGTCTCTCACTGTTGAAATTGAAGTGAGTGCGAGAGAAGCGATTGAGTTGTGTTTCAATCATAGAAAATCATTACGTCTTATATCTCCAACTACGTTACTCAATCAATTCACTACAGAACTCATTAAACTTCAAATGATTTATCTAAGACATGAAGTTTAACTATAAGACCAAGGGCAATGGAAGTTTATTTCTTACTTGCCCTTGCCTCTTAATAATCAACTACTTAAAGGAGAATGAAATATGAAGAGAATGAAATATTTAATCGCATTAATCATGATAGGCTTATTAATCCCCAATCTAACAGGATGTAGTAAAAGCATCGAACATAAAAAGAACATTTCAATTAAAGATATTATTAATGATAAGAAAGAACACCTTCTTTATATGGTTAGTAATAAAGATGGTGAGTCTAGAGTAGAATATTTATATTTAACAAAAAATGGACAAATGAAAATGATTGCATTAGATGGCGATTCAAATGTACCACCAGATTTTATTCGTAAGTTAGATGCTGATGAAGTGAAGAAGACACTTGATAGTAAACATGCATCTTATGAAGAAACACCTTATCGTGATGTTAAATCATATATAGAAGTAACCACTGATAACGGTAAACCTTTAATGACACTAGTAACAACAAAGGAAATATCTGAGAAACAAGCTAAAAATAATATTAGTAGCGCTATAGATTCCGTAGAAGAAGGAAAAGATAGTTTGTTAACTTACACTGACGTTAATACAGGCCAATCACAAGATCCTAGTAAAGATATAGAATATACAGGTCAATTCTCAGTTAATCCAGCAGCATTAAATAGCGATTCATCAGACGATTCAGATTACAAATATACGATGATTAAGCTTGATAATGAAGATCAAAAAATTGTAGATCTTTCTCCAAAAGATAAAGACGTTACACAAATCAAATTTTCTGACTTTAAAATGGAATAAGGAGAGTAAAAAATGAACAATTCAAAAGAACAACTTATGTCAGATATTGCCCTAATGATTAAAGGAAAAACTCAAATTCAAAATTGTAACAATACTATTAATAAAGAAAATAATAAACTTCGAAAAATGACATTAAATAATATAAAAAGAAAGAATATGTTATTTTTACTTTTACCAGCACTCGCGATTATAATTTTATCAATTATTTTATTTCAATCAGTTGGCCTACTCTTTATTGGAGTAATTGTATTTGGTGTTTGGTTTTTTCAAAATAAAAAAATTAAAAATCCAAGCAAACATTTCCTGACTTCTAATCGTTATGAAAATGCTCAAAAAGAAGTATTCGAACAAGATAGTGCTAAACTTGCTTTACAAAATATCCGTTCAAATCAAAGTACATTATCCGAAATCAATCAAACTTTAAATGCTTCAGGCGTTTATAATCGTATTCCAAATTCATACTCAAATATTGATGCTTTAAGCGCAATGTTTAATTATTTATATAATCAACGCGCTGATACGTTAAAAGAAGCGATTAACTTATTTGAAACAGAATCACATCAAGCACGTTTAGAAGGTCAACAGAAACATATTCTTTCAAAAGTAACAGAGACAAGTATCGATGCTAGAGCAGCTAGATACGCTTCTAACTTGGCAGCAACGAACTCTGCCGCTTCAGCTCATTGGGCAAGACAAGCAGCACACTACTCTGGAGAAGCGAGAGATTATGCAGCCTCAGCAAATTATCATGCATCAGAAGCAAGTCGTAAAGCAGGTGACGTAGCAGCCGATGCCCATAAAGCACGCAAAAATACAGAAAGATTATAAAATTTTAAAACCACTTATCTAGTCGCAATATTAGATAAGTGGTTTATTTTTTATTAATCGTTATCTTCTTCAAAAATTAAGGTTTTATGAGCTTTTTTTAATTTTAAATAGTGCTCATCAAATTCTCGCTGTTCTTCAAGTTCACGTTTTTCTTCTCTTAAAGGTATATTTTTCGCCTTATAATTAATATTGTTAATAAGCAATGCTCCGCCTGAACGACTTTTAGTATATTTGTCTTTTAAATAATAAAAATAATTATCTTCCAAGTATATTAATATCTCATCAATAAGTTCTTCGTTTAGAATATCATAGCTTTCTTTTAAAGTTCTTCTTATTAAATCCTTCCAAACATATTCATATCTTCTGAAAATAAAAATAGGAATATCTGGCTCAAAATTATTTTTATACTTATTTTCTTCGTTATGCTTAATACTTAGAGCTATTCTTCTTAAAATAATTCTCGGACTAAATAAAGTTGTTTTATTATTATAAGAAATTAATTCTTTGCCAATTAAAGGTGTATCCTCACTTTTTGAATATAATTGTGGATTTTGAGAACGAAACGGAAATACTTCTAAGTTACATAATTTAATTCTATCAATTTTTTCTTTTACATCTTGTAAAGTATTTAATTTTTCACTATTTAAATACGCTTTTCTAAATTGGTTAAAAGTATTTGTTTTAGGTGCTTTTTTTATTAACATTGGATAGTAGTAACGTGCTAAATAATAATGTCCATTAGCCAAATTATTTTGATTATTTATTAAGTTTATTCTTTCATCTTTATCCTTATTTATTAAGTTATTGAATTCTTTACTTAAGATAGAATTATTTAAATCGAAAAGATGATTTTTTACAGAATTACTATCTTTAAAATTAGATAAATCAGAACTAACATCTTCTACGTGTTCACTTTTGAATTTTTCGTAAAACTCGCTCAAATCTTTAGGTGAAGTTTTTTTATCTTCTAAAGCTATATTTGGGTTAGCTAAACATTGAAATATTGTAGCTTTACTTATATTCCCGTGAAAATGATTAGGTATGCCAAAATGAATATTTTTATAAAATGTCATTTTCGGTTTTTTAATAAGGTATGCATATTCATAGTCTTTTTCAATTTCTAACCATGAAAAATCATTTTCGTTGTATATTATTTTATTATCTTTACTTTGTTTAGAATCTATAGAAGAAGTTATTTTTAAAAATTTATTAATTAAATTATTAGCTCTTTCAGTTTGCCATGGATTATATTGTTCTAAAAATTCATCTTGGTCTACTATTAAATTTTTTAATAAATAACTTTCGTATTCTTTTCTTCTTTTCTCTTTCATTTTTCTCATCCCTATTCTTAAAAAGTATTAAGACGTTTGCATAGCTTTATGTCAGTCTCAACACTGATATTTAAGCATTTAATAGGGACACTATATGGGTTTTATTTTTATTATGGTGATATATATAAAAACAAACTATCTTTCCATTGAGATTAATCATCTATTATTTTCAAATATCTAATCTAATTATTCTTATCTATATCATTAATCTCTTTCAAATTAACCAATCCTATGACTACAGGCCCCCACATCAATAAAGATGCCATTAAGAAATTCGTACCCATAACAAAATAAAAAATACAAAAACTTAAAAATCCTACGAAGATTAACATAATATTAAACCAACGTTTTTGCGCTATTTTTGGTTTATTATTAGATTCCATCCTTATTTGCTCCTTTTTTATTTTTTCGCAACAATTATAAATAAACTCAGTATGTTTTACCCGTCAATTTCGAATCCTAAATCTTCAATCATTTGGTAATCGAGTTCGTTAGGTTGTCCGCCTGTAATTAAGTAGTCTCCTACAAAGATTGAATTGGCAGCTTTTAATGCGATAGCTTGTAATGAACGTAAATTAACTTCGCGACCTCCTGCGATACGAATTTCTTTTGTTGGATTAATCAATCGAAACATCGCTATGATTCTCAAACATTTCATTGGCGATAATAAATCCAATCCTCCAAATTTTGTGCCCTTAATTGGATGTAAGAAGTTAATCGGAATGCTGTCTGCGTCGATTTCTTTCAATGCGAAAGCCATGTCGATAATATCTTCATCCGTCTCGCCCATGCCACAAATTACGCCTGAACATGGTGAGATATTGTGTGCTTTCATTATTTCAACGGTGTGCACGCGATCTTCATATGTATGTGTGGTTACGACTTCGCTATGGTATCTTTCACTTGTATTTAAGTTGTGATTATAACGATCCACGCCCGCTTCTTTTAATTTTTCTGCTTGTTCTTCGTTTGTTAATCCTAAGCAAGCACAAATTTTAAGTTGTGGATGCACTGCTTTAATTTCTTCTACTGTGTCGCAAATGTGGTCGACTTCTCTATTCGTTGGTCCTCGTCCGCTCATCACGATGCAGTAGGTACCGATATGATTGTCTGTCGCTACTTGTGCACCTGCTTTAATTTTTTCTGATTCGACTAAGGCGTAACGCTGTTTTTGTTTGATTTTGACAGATTGTCCGCAGTAACCACAGTCTTCTGAACAGATTCCGCTTTTTGCATTTAATATCATATTTAATTTTACTTTCTTGCCGAAGTAATGTTTTCTAACAATGTACGCTTCATTTAATAATTCAAATGTGTCGATTGTCGGATTTTCAAATAATTCTAAAGCTTCGTTTTTGCTTAATAAATCATGGTTTAAGATGCGTTCTGCTAAATTTAAATTCATGTTGTTTCGTACTCCCTATCTTTTAAAATGGCCCAGTGATACGTTCGTGACTAACAATGTAAACTATTAATAATTATAAGTTTACATTAAAACGAACACAAATTAAACTTCTCCTTGAAAATAAAAGAAAACCACATTGATTCTAACTATAAAATCAATGTGGCTTTATAACATTATTCATCATAATTTTTCTCGAGTTTACGTAGTTCGTCGCGTGTTTTCTTCTGCAATCCTTCGCCATAATCCATCATCTGGACAATATCTTTAAAGGCGGCATGCGGAATCGCGAGTTCATCTAACTCCTCAGGGTGCACATGTAAATCAATTTCGTCTTCGCGTCCTTCAGCTAATTTGTGTACGAAGTCAGGTTCTGTAACAAATGGTGAAGACATGCCGACCATATCTGCGTTGTTCAACGCATCTAGCGCAGTTTCTGGAGAATTAATACCACCACTCGCAATTAACGGCACACGTCCATCTAAATATTCATACACTACTTGGTTAACACGACGTCCATAATGCTCGCCTGGCGTACGTGTCTTATTCTGATAAATGTTACGTCCCCAACTCGCAATTGCCAAATATTGAATATTTGCGACTTCTAATACCCAATCCAAATGTTGATTAAATTCGTCGACGGTATAACCTAAATCACTGCCTCTGGTTTCTTCCGGTGTCGCTCTATATCCGAAAATGAAATCATCCGGCGCTTCTTTATCAATCACATTTTGCACTGCCTCCATGACTTCTAAACCAAATCGCGCTCTATTCTCTAACGTATCTACACCATACTCATCATGACGTTGATTTGAAAATGTAGAGAAGAACGTTTGAATTAACAGGCGTTGTGCTACAGAAATTTCTACGCCATCGAATCCAGCTTGAATCGCACGTGATGTCGCATCGGCATATTGTTGAATGACTTCATGGATTTTCTCGACAGACATTTCCAATACGTGATGTTTGATTGGCGAATGTAACGTCATAGGACTTGGTCCGTAAACCTCACCATAGTTCATAATTGCCGTATTTGAGAATCTGCCTGCATGTGCAAGTTGAATAATCGCTTTATTGCCATCTTGCTTCATAGCTTGAGCCACTTTTCTCAAACCTGGGATACAATCATCATCAGAAATGTTAAAACCATATTCGAATAATTGCCCATACGGTTCAATATATGCGGCACCTGTCACTTGTAATGGCGCTGAACCAGCACGTCGCTTGGCATAGCGGATATCTTCCTCTGTAATATGGCCTTCTTTCGTAGAAGAATTGGTCGTCATTGGAGACAACACGAAACGGTTAGCTAATTCTATGCCATTCGGTAAAGTAATTGGTTGTAATAAGGGTTGATATTGTGTCATTATCGGCATCCTCTTTCGTACATGATGTATTATTTTCAAAGTAACACGCCACATCCCAATACTCAATTGACTTGTTTATGAACTTCTTTCATCCCCTTTTCAAAAATGAAAAACATTGCCTGGGAAATTCTTCCAAGCTAGCAAAGCAAAATTTAACAAAAATGGTACAAACACGTTAAAATAGGAGTGGGTATATAAATCAAGGGAATGGTACTTTACAGTTGGAGATGAGTGTCCGATGGAATTCAGTGTTTTAGATTATGCCTTGATAGACGAAGGCAAAGACGCAGCACAGGCGTTGCAAGATACGACAAGACTTGCGAAACTTGCGGACGACTTAGGTTACAAACGTTTCTGGTTAACAGAACATCATGATGTGCCAGCCTTTGCGGGTAGTAGTCCTGAGTTACTGATGATGTATCTCTTAGGACAAACTGAGCGAATCAAGCTAGGTTCTGGTGGCGTCATGTTGCCTCATTATAGTCCGTATAAAGTGGCGGAAAACTTCAAGATGTTGGAGGCGTTGTATCCTGGTCGTGTTGACTTAGGTATCGGGAATAATCCTGGCACTGCGATAGTGAAACGTGCCATGGATGAGGATAAAACCGATTATCTTGATTATAGACAAAGTATCGAGGATATTCGCGGTTATTTAACGCAACCACCTGAGGAACAGCGTGTGGGTAAAGTCATCGCGCAACCACAGATTACTCGCCACCCTGAAATGTGGCTCTTAAGTACAAGTCAGCGTTCTGCCAAGTTTGCAGCTACGCAAGGTATGGGCTACACGCTAGGTACGTTTTTACTACCTAGCCAGGATAAAATAGATGCGGCGAAAAACAGTGTTGCGACGTATCGCAGTCATTTTCAAAAAACGAAGTTAAACATGTCGCCTAAGGTGATGATAACGGCGTTTGTGATTGTGACGGATACGGAAGATGAGGCACAACAACTGTTGCATGCGCTTGATGTGTGGTTGTTAGGTAAACGTCAATTTGCGGAATTCGACCGTTTCCCATCTATCGAAACTGCGAAGAACTATCAACTGAATGATCGTGACAAACGACTCATCGCACAACACCGCGCACGCATCTTAGCTGGTACGGTAAAACAAGTGAAACCGCGCTTGGATGCGATGATTGAGACATTCGAAGCAGACGAAGTCTTGGTCGTACCATTATTACCAGGTATCGAGCAACGATGCCGTACCATCGAACTTTTAGCACACACGTATTTATAAATAGAGAAAGGATGTTATGAAATGGCTAAATTAGCTAATTATTTATATGTTGAAAAGGTAGGAAACCAATATATCTATAGAATGACACCTGAACTTCAAGACGATGTAGGTACAGTAGGTTATGTCGAATTTATGGGTGCTGACGATGTAAATGTAAATGATGAAATCGTAAGTATCGAAGCGTCTAAAACAGTATTAGATGTACAATCACCTCTTGCAGGTAAAATTGTTGAACGTAATACAAAAGCTGAAGATGAACCTTCAATCTTAAATTCTGAAAAACCAGAAGAAAATTGGTTAGTTAAATTAGAAAATGTAGATGAAGAAGCATACAATGCATTACCAGATCCGGATGATGAATAAATGGTAAACACTCAAGAAGAACGTCTGGCTTATTTAATCCGTGCGATGTGGAAAGAGGCGCACGGAAATAAGCCTTTAGACTACCCTGACACTGCCGAGACACAATGGGAGCTTTACCGTGGATTAGCTAATGTGCGTCCACCGAAGCCTGTGTCTTCGGCATTTTTAGAAGTACAAAACGCATATTTATCTACATTGAATAACCAACAAGACATAACACACATTGAAGATTTAACACCTGTTTTAGGTGAGCAACTTTATTTATGGCAAGGCGATATCACGACGCTTGCTGTAGATGGGATTGTGAACGCTGCAAACAGTCGATTCTTAGGCTGTATGCAAGCTAACCATAATTGTATCGACAATATCATTCATACAAAAGCGGGCGTTCAATTGCGCTTAGCTTGTGCAGACATCATTGAGCAACAAGGCCGCAAAGAAGGCGTGGGTAAAGCTAAAATGACGTCTGGCTATAATCTGCCAGCTAAACATGTGATTCACACTGTGGGACCACAAATTCGTAAGCACCCTGTGTCTCAAATGAATAAAGAATTACTTGCACGTTGTTACCGCAGTTGCTTAGAACTTGCCGATGCACATGACTTACAACACTTAGCTTTTTGTTGTATTTCAACAGGTGTGTTCGGTTTCCCACAAGACGAAGCCAGTCGCATTGCGATTGATACAACGTTGAATTATTTGAGAGAAACAGGTTCACCGCTTAAAGTCATCTTCAATGTGTTTACAGATAAAGATTTAGCATTATATGAGGAGGCTTTCGCTGATGGCAACAGAGACTAATACCGACGCTAAATGGCAAGCACTCGAACTATCTCGCCATGATAACGCTGAGCAATACGAAGTGTTAGCTCAAGCTATAGATGAAGCCGATGCCATTGTTGTGGGCATAGGCGCTGGGATGTCTGCGTCTGATGGCTTCACATATATCGGTGAGCGTTTCACGAAACATTTTCCGGACTTTATAGAAAAATATAACTTCTTCGATATGTTGCAAGCGAGTCTACATCCGTTTGACAGTTGGCAAGAATATTGGGCGTTCGAAAGTCGCTTTGTAAAGCTCAATTACTTAGATCAACCTGTAGGCCCATCTTATGTCGCGCTAAAAGAGATGTTAGCTGACAAAGATTATCATATTATCACAACTAATGCGGATAATGCCTTCGCGGTGGCTGACTATGATATGGATAAAGTCTTTCACATTCAAGGCGAATACATTCTTTGGCAATGTAGCCAACATTGTCATGCGCAAACTTACCGTGATGACGATGCGATTCGTGAAATGGTGGCGCAACAAGAGGATATGAAGATTCCGTATGAACTTATTCCACATTGCCCAAAATGTGATGCGCCAATGGAAATCAACAAGCGTAAAGCACAAGTTGGCATGGTAGAAGACGCAGATTTCCATGCACAACTTGACCGCTACAACGCATTTTTAGATGCTCATAAAGATGGTAAGGTGTTATATCTAGAAATTGGAATCGGCTACACAACACCGCAGTTTGTTAAACACCCCTTCCAACGTATGACACGCCATAATCCAGATGCGATGTTTATGACTTTAAATAAGAAAGCCTATCGCATTCCGAAAAATATTCAAGATAGAACAATTCATTTAACTGAAGATATCGCCTCATTAATTATTAACGCACAAAGAAAATTAACAACTTAGGAGACGAGAACAATGTATTTAATAGAACCTATTCGAAATGGCAAATATATTGACGATGGTGCCGTAAACTTAGCAATGCAAGTTTATGTGAATAATCATATATTCCTAAATGAAGACATCTTGTTACCCTATTACTGCCAGCCAAAAGTAGAGATTGGTCGCTTTCAAAACACGGCAGTAGAAATTAACCAAGACTATGTAGACGACAACGATATTAAAGTCGTGCGCCGTGATACAGGCGGTGGCGCAGTTTATGTTGACGATGGCGCCGTGAATGTATGTTGTATTTTAGAACAAGATACGTCTATTTATGGTGACTTCCAACGTTTCTATCGCCCTGCCATCCAAGCGTTGCATAATTTAGGTGCGACAGATGTCATTCAAAGTGGTCGTAACGATTTAGCATTGAATGATAAGAAGATTTCTGGCGCGGCTATGACGATTCTAAACAATCGTATTTATGGTGGTTACTCTTTACTCCTTGATGTCGATTATGAAGCTATGGTGGAAGTGTTGAAACCTAACCGTAAGAAGATTGAATCGAAAGGTATTAAATCTGTGCGCGCCCGCGTCGGTCAAATTCGTGATTCGTTAGATCCGAAATACAAAGATATTACGATTGAAGAATTTAAAGATTTAATGATTATGCAAATTATGGGCATCGATGACATTAAAGATGCCAAACGCTATGAATTAACCGACGAAGATTGGGCTGGCATCGATCAATTGCTTGCTGAAAAGTATGATAATTGGGAATGGAACTATGGTCGTTCACCACGATACGAATACAACCGTAACGACCGCTTTAGTTGTGGCACAATTGATATTACTTTATCTATTGAACATAACCGCATTGCCGCTTGTCGTATTTACGGCGATTTCTTTGGCCAAGGTAATATTCACGATGTCGAAGAACACTTGCTTGGCACACGTATGGTCAAAGCAGATTTAATCGAACGCCTCAACGCTATTGATTTAAATTATTATTTTGGAAAAGTCACTGCCGAAGAACTAACCGACTTCATTTTAAGTTAATATAGTATATTTTAGAGGTCTGGCCGTCTAACTTCAGACAACCCTCACACTTACCTTTTATGGTTTGAAGCCTATGATTACGCACATTAGCGTAAATCATAGGCTTTTTTATTTGGAAAATTAATAACACACAATGTTTATACTGTTAGCACTTGAAATGTAAAAACAATTTGACATTTAATTTGAATATGTTAATCTACAAGTGTAAAAAACTTTTGACATTTTGAGGTGAGAGATATGACAACTATTTTATTATTCGTAACTGTACTTGTATTCGGAATATTATGGTCCATCTTTACTAATAAGTTTTTACCAAAGGAAACACTATACGAAAACACTTATGAAAAAACGTCAGATAATACTGGATATGATGAAAGACAGCGTGTGATGTTTTTAGAAATATTCTCTAAAACGTTTGTAAGTTTAGTTTATTCTTTTTTCTTTATAATCATTTTTCGAATTTTTGGTGCAAAGTTGGGTCACCATACAGTTTATCCATTCAATGAATTCCCAGAGCTAATTTATCTTATCATTGGTGCTATATTTTTAATTAGTAATTACTTTATAGTTAAAAAGAAATATTCTGGTTAGGAATTGATTGATAATGAAGAATAAAATAAGAGAATATCGGAAACAAATCGGTATGTCTCAAGATACATTAAGCAAAAATGTCAATGTATCTCGACAAACGATTAATGCCATTGAAAATAATAAATACGATCCAACTTTACAACTCGCATTTAAATTAGCGAAACAATTTGATACTACTGTAGACGACTTATTTAATCCTTAAAATAAAAACAAAGGGTGAGAAATATGTTAAAAAAACAAGATGAAATGGAACAACATCAATTTAATGTAGCAGCTAAATGGACTAATCTTTATTGCTTTACTCGTTTATAATTTATATATCAAAATTACAACTGGCACTTTAAATGTCATTTGGTTAATTATGCTTGTTGGTTTAGTTATTTACTGGGGCATTGTCACATATTTAAAGTACAGCACTCGAATTAAAGATTAGACCAAATAAGTGTTGTTCATTATATCGTATTTCTATTCAATGTTATATTTTTACACTAGTAGATGCTATTATATAATTAATAAGTATATGATATATAACAAGCACCAATCCCCTTACTACCGCTAATAGTGAGGGGATTTTTAAGCTCCCTTAATTTTCTCAAATCAAAAAAACTTGAGCTTAAATATGTAAATCACATATATTAAGCCCAAGCTCGTCTTATTTATTAAAAATATATAGGGTGTTATATATAATAACCTTTATTAATATTACTTCTTAATGAGTGTACCAATCTTTCCTTCTAAGGCATCGCCTAAATCTGCTAGAGATGTAATTAACACGCTACCTTCAGGGTTCTTTTCAATGAATTGTAACGCTGCTTCAACTTTAGGTAACATACTGCCTTTCGCAAATTGATTATCTGCAATATGTTGCTTCATTTCATCAACGGTTACTTCACCTAGACCCTCTTGATTATCTTTTCCATAATTAATATAAACATAATCAACCGCAGTTAAAATAATGAGTTGATCTGATTTTAAGTGTGCGGCTAATAAAGCGCTTGTTTTATCTTTATCGATAACAGCGTCTACACCTTTATAATTGCCTTGTTCTTTAACCACTGGAATACCACCGCCACCAGCAGCAATCACGAGCGTACCATGCTTAATTAATGTTTCAATACTGTCTAACTCGACAATATTAATTGGCAGAGGTGAAGGCACAACACGGCGATAACCACGTCCTGAATCCTCTACAAATTGATACCCTTTTTCTTGCATCGTTTTATCTGCTTGTTCTTTAGTATAGAATAAGCCAATTGGTTTCGTTGGATTTTGGAACGCTGGGTCATCACCCGCCACTTCTACTTGCGTAACTAAAGTGACCACTTGCTTATCAATTCCTAATGAATGTAATTCATTTAATAAACTTTCTTGTAATTGATAACCAATATAAGCTTGACTCATCGCACCACATTCAGGGAATGGGAACGGTGGTCCTTGCTCATGCTCAGCTGCATAGTTAAGACCTAAGTTGATACTACCTACTTGAGGTCCGTTACCATGACTAATCACAATTTCATACCCTTTGTTAATTAAACTTACTAAAGACTTAGCTGTTCCTTTTACTAATTCTAATTGCTCTTCAGGTGATTGTCCTAAAGCGTTACCACCTAAAGCTACGACGATTTTAGACATAGGCAGATCCCCCTTTGTTTATTCTCCTAAAATTGCCACCATCACTGCTTTGATTGTATGTGCTCTGTTTTCTGCTTCTTGGAAGACGACAGATTGTTCACTTTCAAACACTTCATCTGTAACTTCCATTTCAGTTAAGCCATATTTCTCTTGGATTTCTTTACCAATTTTAGTTTCTGTATCATGGAAAGAAGGTAAGCAGTGTTCAAAGATAGCACGAGGGTTACCCGTTTTTTCCATCATTTCTTTAGTTACACGGTAAGGTTCTAACAATTTAATGCGCTCTTCCCAAACTTCGTCAGGTTCACCCATAGATACCCATACGTCTGTGTAGATAACGTCTGAGCCTTTTACGCCTTCATCGATATCGTCTGTAACTAAGATTTCGCCACCATTTTTAGCTGCGATATCTTTGCAACGATTTAATAATTCGTCAGTTGGGTTTAACTCTTTAGGACATACAAGGTGGAATCTCATACCCATAATTGCTGCCCCTTGCATTAATGCGTTTGCTACGTTGTTACGTCCATCGCCTACATATGTGAAATTGATTTCGTGGTAAGGCTTTTTCAAGACTTCTTTTGCTGTTAAAAAGTCTGCCAGTACTTGCGTAGGATGATCTTCGTCTGTTAAGCCATTCCATACAGGTACGCCTGAATATTTAGCGAGTTCTTCCACAGTACGTTGTGAGAAGCCACGGTATTCAATGCCATCATACATGCCACCTAATACGCGAGCAGTGTCTTTTGCAGATTCTTTTTTGCCCATTTGGCTTCCAGTTGGTCCAAGATATGTCACGTGTGCGCCTTGATCATAAGCTGCTGTTTCGAATGCACAACGTGTGCGTGTAGAGTCTTTTTCAAAGATTAAAGCAATATTTTTACCTTTTAATTTCTGCTGTTCTATTCCCGCATATTTCGCTCGTTTAAGATCCTCAGATAAATTTAGTAAAAACTCTACTTCTTTTTGTGAAAAGTCTAATAGCGTTAAAAAACTTCTGTTTCTTAAGTTTTGCATCTTGTACAACTCCTTTGTGATTAATTTCACATTTATTGTAAGCGATTACATAAAAGAATACAACACATTATCAAATATATAAAAATATATTTTTGTGTAATTGACAAAATATTTACAATTACATGATATTTGAAATTTATTATGTATTTTGGCGTTACAATAAAAATGATAACCTGTATTTCTATGATTTTATTATTACACAAAATATGCAATAAATAAAAATAATAAGTAAACGTTCCCTGAAAATTTTTAATTTGTTATTAGGACTTTATAAATAGGAAATATTAGTTAATGTGTTTAATATACTTGAGGTCTAAGATAGATTTTCACTCACTTGAGTTGAGACGCTTGCCTAGGGTACAGTTTCAGCCAGAAATTCCTCACAGATAAATCTGTGGGAATTTCTAAGGTCTTCAACTTGTACTGCTCCCTCAGGCGTCGCTCAACTACGTTTCGTTATCTATCTTAGAGTTGTTTAAATGAACACTCTAGCAATTATATTCATAATTACAATACTCGTTGAAAGTCACACAACATCGTTTGTTATTCCTCTTACAGTCACTTAAATTTTTATATTAATATTTAATAATTTAACGTCCCTCTTTGTTGAATACTTCCTTATCACCTATCAAAACTTCCGTTAAAGCTATTTTCTAATTTTCAAATAATATTTGTATCTAATGTAAAGTTTTTCTTAATTTTTTTATGATTTATTAGGCACAAATTTGTATATGTTAATATAAATTATACGTACGTTTACATTTAATTCATGCACAAATATATGAGAAAGTGGGTTATTAATTTGGAACAAGTTGATTCATCAAATGAGCAAAATAATCAAGTAAATGACAAAATAGTTAGACCTAAAGGAAATCGATTTCTTAATGTATTGATTTTCATCTTTTTTATGATTTTTATACAATTACCAGCTATTCTAGCTTTAAGTACATTAGGATTGGCAGTAACTAATAAAAGTTTAGGCTTAATCATCGGATTGGCTATAGGTTTTATAATTCTTTCAACATTGGTTATATGGTCAGTAAGAACATATTATCGTCGTCATACATATGAAAATATTCATCAATCTTTAAAAGGTAAAGATATTGGTATCAATATTTTATGGTTTATTGGTCTTCGAATTATGATCGTAATAATGAGTTTCTTAATGGTGGCAATTTACGGTCAACATCAATCTAATAATGATAAAGCATTAATGAAAAATTTAGAACGTATTGATACCTTAACACCCTCTATTGTTATTGCTTTAATAATATTTTTTGTAGCAATAACTTTTGTAGCACCTTATGTGGAGGAACATACTTTCCGAGGTATTTTCAAAGAAACTATCTTTAACAAAGGTTCATTTATTCTTCCGTTTATATTATCTTCAGTTATCTTCTCTGCCAATCATAGTGCGGGAAATATCATTGCTTTCTTAATGTACATGTTAATGGGGATGGGTTTGTATCTAGCATATAAACGTAGAGGAAGTCTAAAAGATAGTATACTTGTACATATGTTAAATAACGCTTATGCAAGCGTAGTCCTCATTAGCGCCCTAATTTCTATTATCATGAAATAACTTTCAATAATAATTATTCTTAAAAATAAATATTAAAATTATACTTTTTATCAATAAAAAGGTTTCAATTATTAATGGATGGGTAGAATTCAAATAGATACATAAATTAGTATCTGCATGGGGTCATTATCATATAGTCTTTGTAATATTGAAATGCGTATATTCCTCTCATTTCAAAAGAATTACTCCCTAATTTTCTAGTAAATTCTATATTGCTAAGCATCCCAACAAATAGAATGTGACTTTCCTGACATTTTATTAACACCCAAACATTTGTATTTTCCAAACCACCTATAATGGTGATTTATACACTTATAGTCCTCCCAATGCTATAAGTGTATTTTTATTTTCAAAAATAAAATACCAACACTAAGACAATTATCCTAATGTCGGTACTCACTAAATTTATATTTAAATGTTACCTTGCGCATCGGCAGTTTTAACAAATGCGATCACGCCTTCGACCATTCCAACAACTCCCGGAATACCTGTCCAACAAAATAGTAAATATAAGACTGCTTTCCCATACTGTTTTCTATAAAATCGATGTGCACCAAATCCGCCAAGGAAAAAAGCTAAAGCTGCATAAACATATTTATTCACTATTATTTCGTCTCCTTTAACCAATTGATTTAAAGAAACGCCAAAAAGTTCTGTCATCTCCACCAAAGAATGCATATCTGGAGAACTCACTTCTCGTTCCCAATTTGAAATCGAATGTCGAGAAACATTTAATTTTTCAGCTAATTTTTCTTGAGACATCTTTTTAGACTTCCTTAAGCTTCTAATTCGTTCCCCAACATTGTTATTTTTCAAATTGATCCGCTCCTTTTCGACCTCATCTTATGGTTAAAACCACGTTTATTCTAGCGAAAATTATGAACAAATAGCTATTTTTTGCAGAAATTTAGCTATAATATTAAGATTTGATATATTTTAGACTAACCGATGTAGTGAGACGTCTAAGTTAAAATGTTATTGAGAATTTGCGCGAAGTATTTTTAATAAAACAAATATTGCTATTAAAAATATGACTATTGAAATAACTGAAGCGCTATTACCGTAATCTCCTCCAGTTATTAATATATTGTTGGTCTCGGTAATGTATTGAATAAGGCCGTAGTTTTCATTATGGGTTGTGACGTGAACGAGATCTGCCATGTTCCAACATATATGTAAGAACGCACTTGCCCAAATAGAATTAAATTTATACGCCGTTAAACCGTATAAAATACCCGCAATTGTTCCACTGGTTAGTAATAATATTAGACTTACTCCAGACATCCATCCATTAAACAAATGTACTGAAGCGAATAAGATTGATGTAATTATGATAGCTACGGTGATGGTTGTTTTCTTTTCAATATAACCCATTAACAAGCCTCGTACTGTTAATTCTTCAGCTATTGGCGCGCAAATCCCACCCAGGATGATAACTTCAAATAACATCTCAAGATATTCAGTCATATTCTTTGTTTTAGTCACTTCAAAATGACCAGGGACAAAACAAATAAATATCAAAAACATGACTATTGGTATTAGCAAACCTATTGATAAATAACTCATCTTAAATTTAGGCCAGTTAATACGATAGTCTCGTAAGTTCGCTTTAAATCCTTTATTGATTAAAAGTTTAATGAATAGAAATGTAAGCCCGACGTAGGTAAGACCATGTAAAACTGTTTCAAATGAATGTAAATTGATTAAGTGCCATAGAATGGCTATGTTTTGAGCCACTACTGTAATGATGAAAGTTAGGATAATAATACCAATGATTTTTAAAATTTTATTTAATAAAGACATACACAACCTCCTAAGTTATCTTAGGAAACCTATACTATTAACTTGCGAAAATTTGTGAAATTGTGCCACAAATAATAACTACTATAGCTAGTACGAGCCACCATTTTTGAGATAAAAAGTCCCAAAAATTTAAATGTTGAGGCGTTTGATTTACTTCCTCTTTATGTAATGGAGTTTCTTCTCCAGTTAATAATTCATCTGTTGATATACCAAACTTCTCTGCCAATTGAATAATCATTTGAACATTGGGTTCAATTGTTCCCTGTTCCCATTTAGAAATGGTTTGTCGTGTCGTATGTAATTCAGTAGCTAATTGATCTTGAGTTAGATTATTCTTCTTTCGATGCTTTTTAATCTGTTCTGCAAGTTTCATAATATAGGTCACCTCTCTTCAAACTTAGCAAGTTTAGATGTAAATTTCCGCATACAAAATGGTTCATTATCTTAATAATAGATAACATTTTGTCTCCAAAATTTAGCATATCATGATATTTATGTATTTAATCATTATTTATAAAATTAGATAAAAAATAACTCACTAAATGAACTTAATCATCTAGTGAGTTATACGAGTTATATATTATTTTTCAGTTTTTGATGATTTGCGTTTTCTGATGAATGCTAAGCCTAGGCCACCAAATAATACTGACCATAAGGTTGTATTTGTTTCAGTTTGACCTGACTTTGGTAGTTCATTTGTTGCTTTGGCATTAGAAGTATTTGAATGATTTGCTTTATCAGATACTACACTTCCATGGTTAGTTGTATCTGCGTGTTGATTTGATTTTGAAATACTTGCCACGCTTGAGTTATGGCTATTTGAAGTTGCTGATTGGTTATTATGACTTGCTTCTTGTTGATGACTTGTATGAACACTATGATTCACATTTTGAGAAGAACCTTTATCTTCTACTTCATTATGTGTGTTTTGTGCTTTTTCAGTATCTTGAGTATTAGGGTGTGTTTCCTCGTCTTCTTGAGTTGACGTTGGTTTTTCATCATTACTATTTGTTTCTTCTTGCTTAGAAGTTTCATTGTCCGTATTTTCTTCATGCTCTGAAGTTCCTTCTTCATGATGAGATGTCTCGTCACCTTTATTATCTTCTTGATCTGAAGTTACGTCGTCGTTATCATTTTCAGAAGCATTATCATCGACTTCATGAGATGGCTCGTTCCCCTCTTGATTTTCATTATTGCTATCAGAAGCATCGTCATCGTTTTCATTATTTGAAGTATCGTTGCCGTTATCAGGTTGTTCTCCATTATCTACCTCATGACCTGTATTTGAGCCTTCATTTTCAGAAGAAGTGTTATCTGAATCATCTTTAGACTCCCCGCTAGTATTTCCTGGGTTATTATTATCTTCAACATCGCCTGTTAAGTCGTCTAATTCCCAAGCTGAAGTTGTACCTGATAATTCGAATGACGCTAATAATGTTGGTTTGCCGTTTGGACTATCTTCAGTACTTTCAAAAGTGATACCTTCTGGTGAAATATCTTTATTATCTGGATCGTATAAATATTTCACAAAATAAGGCTCATTAGGGTTCGTAATGTCATAAATCATGATACCGCCAGCACGTTCTAAACCAACAAATGCATAAGAATGTGCACCTACTTTACCGACAACGACATTCTCAACTTCTGGACCTTTGTCATCGCTACGTCCGTCCACTTCAATCTCATCTGGACCTTCATAGTTACCATTGAAGCGTTCTGGTAATAAATCTAGAATACGTTGTTCAATGTCATTACCACTGTCATAAATCATTTCTAAATCAGATGCTCTTAGGATAGAGAATGAACGACCACCGTATGAAACTAGCGCATTAAATTTGCCATCTTTATCTTTAAATGCATGAGATGTCGTAACTTTTAAACGACCAAGTTGCTCATCATCAAACAAGCCATTTTTAACCATTTCGTCTAACTCATCTTGTGTGAAGCCTTGATAGTAACGTGCATCTAACTTAATATCATCTTTCAATTTCTTCACACGTTTTTCTTCAGAATAACCGTCATAATCTTGTGAATCACCTTCATTCGCAATTAACAGATACGTTTCCCCGTTATATTCATACGTATCGATACCATCCGGTTGTAATAAGCCTAATACTGGAACGCGACGTAATTCTTTTTTATCATCTTTATCTGATGGATCCATTGAATTTTGAGCTAGTGAGTGATCTTTATATGGTAAGCCTTTCACTTGGACAATTTGTGCCTTTTCGATATCAAGCTTCGCAATCGCGCTTACTTCTTGTAACGTCACATAAGCGTATTTACTATTGTCATCTGCCGCAATGTATTCTGGTTCAATATTTAAATAAGCGTCATCGGCATTAGGTCCTAATGCACGGATACCTTTTTGATGTTCTTTCGTGAACGACGCCGTTCTCACATCATTCGCTGTTAAATGTTGAGGCCCTTTCGTCACATCAATGACCGACACTGAGCCTTGAGGATTCACAGTGTAATCATCATTCGGCTCACCTTCATTTGCGACTAATAAATATTTGCCATCTTTAGAGAACGTCACCATATCCGGAAGACTGCCGACCGTTAAATGATTTAAATAATCGCCATTTGAACCGTAGAACACCACGTGTCCGGGCTTAGTCTTATCCACTGCTGGCGCTGACACTGCGACGTAATCACCACTTGGATGTACCGTCACACTTGTTAAATCGCCCGCTTCAATTCCATTATCTTTTAAATACAAACGTTTCACTAAGTTAATTTCGCCATCTTTTCCAGGGTGCTTCACATCAATGATATCTAACGCTTCTTTATCACCATTCACCGAATATGCATAGCCATTCTTCGGATTGTACTTTACAATCTCCGTACCACCCTTATCGAAATCAGCACCACTTGTATAACGACCCTTATGCGTAATATTTAATTGATCTTGTCCTGTCTTAGAAGCATTCTTTGTACGTTGAGCCGAAGTCCACACAGGCGTTGTAGACAGAGTCGCTTTCGGTTGTTGATCTTGAGAGTTCGCATCCTCCTGTAATACTTTGTATAGTTCTTCCTTCTCCTTAGGCGTTAAGTCCTTAACCTCAGTCTTAGGGACATCAGTAATTGCCACACTACCTTCTTCCGTAGAAGTTACTTCATTATTTTTCACTTCTTCTTGAAAAGGTCGATCAGCCGGACTTACTTGAGTAGACTCCCCACCCTCTTGCGTCATGTTTACATGCTTATCTTGAGCTACTGCAGAATCTGAACTTTCGTTACTTTCTTGCGTGATTTTATCATGTCCAGTTTCTGCCTTTTCAGTACTTGGTTGTGTTGATTTTGTAGTTTCTTGGGTAGCCACTTCTTGAGTAGCTTCTGTTGAAGGTGCTTGTTTACTCTCATGTTGAGCTTGTTCTTGAGTCTTTGAAGTTTCTTTTGTAGTTTGTTCTTGTGTAGGTGTTTGTGTTGTTTTATCTTGCGATGATTCTGCTTCATTTGTAGATTGAACTTTTTCTTTAGTAGGTGCTTCTTCTGTTTTTACTTCCTCAATTGAAGTTGAAACGGTATCATTCTTAGTAGTTTCTTGAGTAGCTTGTTCTGTAGAAGGTTGCTCTTGAGTTTGTACTTCTTTAGTAGCTTCACTTTCTTGAGTAGATGAAGCCTCAGAACTTACTTCTTCAGTATTATTTTGTTGTGATGCTTGATTACTTTGAGCATCATTATGTATCGTTTCATTTGATTGAACTTGTGCCTCTTGAGTTTTCACTTCTTCAGTTGATGGTACCTCAGTTGTTTTTGTTTCTTGAGTCGCAACTTCATTTGACTTAGGTTGTTCTACACTTTGAGTAGTACTTTCAACACTAGCTTTCTCTTGCGTAGCTTGTTCTGTAGTATTATTCTCAGAAGATTGAACCTCATTACTCTCAGCAGCAGAAGCTTGTCCGCCACCTAAAAACAATAAGCTCCCAACTAAAATCGACGCCGCCCCAACCGAATACTTACGAATCGAAAACGCCTCACGCTTATTAAATAACTGCTTATTTCTCATAAAAAATCCCCCTGTAAGATGATATACACCACCATCTTACAAGAGGAATATTTATGAATTATTTGAGAGAAGTAAAATTAAAGTAAACTTTATTAATAACTATAATTCATTGTATTTAGAATTATTATTTTTACTCTTTTCAACTGGATATTTTTCGGCATTTTTCACTAATTTTTTTCGTATAATTTCGTTAATGTCGAAATCTAAATTATCAGCTAGCATATAACTGTATATTAAAACATCTGCCAATTCTTCAGCTAATCTTTCTCTTTTAGTATTCACTACTTCTTCAGGGGATTTCCATTGGAATAGTTCTAATAGTTCAGCCGCTTCTAAACTAATTGATAATGATAAATCCTTTTCATTATGAAACTGTCTCCAGTTACGTTCATCTCTAAATTGATTTATTTCTTTTAAAGTATTTTTTGTTTCATTCATTAATCTCACCTATCGATGCTTTTTTTAGTGCTTCTCTTAACTGATCGTCCACTGCATAAATATATAATCCATTTACTCCACGAGTTAAAAGAACATTTAGTTCATTTTTTAAAAGCATATCTGAAAAATATTGTTTTGAACCGTCTTCTAATGTTCTTCTTTGAGTGGCTTTTTTATTTGCACTACTTGATTTATCAAATATTATTTTTCCATCTCGATATTTAACAGAAGGTCCTATTACTACACCGGCATAATTTAAATCTAAACCTTGAATACTGTATGTTGAACCTATTTCATCTAATGTTTGTGATTGTTCAACCCATGGTAATTTTTTCTCTTTTCTATTTACCTTCAGTTGATAGTTCCATGGCATAGACCAATCTCCAATTTTTACTCTCCAGCAATCTTCATTTTTAGGTGCAGTTGGTCCGTATTTCCAGTCAAATGTAGCAAGCATTCGTGAAATACCACTTTCTGTGTTTTGTGCCTTATTTCTAATCTCTTTTTCTAACATATCTGGTGAATCAAATATCTTGATTTCATACCCTTTACTATCATTAGGAATATTATTTATAGTTTGCTCATCTATTAAATTTCTTATCCAATTAAATGTAATTTCGTCACTGTTAATACGCATTTGATTTCTTAATATAATATGATTATTTTTACTTTGTGAATCATTAAAATATTTTTCTAATTGGTCCTCTTCCCATATCTGTCCAGTTGTAAGTACTTGTTTTAAATCAAAAACTATAACTACAACTTTCGCTCTTTCTAATAAATCATCCAAATGATTTTTGCCTTGATAACTTTGTTGACCTTGAGTTAAAAGTAAATGTGCTTCATCTACAATAACTACATCCACTTTATTATTTGGATTATGTGTATTAATAAAACTCGTAGGTTTACCAACAATATTATTATTTTTACCAGAAATACCTAACTTATTAGCTATTTGATTATAAATAGTTACATGTTCATTATGATTAACTAATAAATGAATATCTAAATTTTGATTTAAGTCTAAATTATATTTGCGTAATTCAAAAAGTAACGTACTCATCAAAACTGTTTTACCAGACCCCGCTTCTCCTTCCACTATTATTAATTGACCTTCTTCATCTAAAAGAACCGCTTCTTTAATTTTAGTCAAAATTTCTTCTTTAGCGTTGATTTGTTCTTGAGTCAATTTATGAAATGGAGAAGCTTTAAATATTGCAGAATCTTTAATAATACTTTCTATTGGAAATAATACGTTATTTTCTTTATTTAGCGATTTCCAGATGTCAGAAAATATTTCATCTAACTTTTCAGAAGTATAATATTCGTTTTGCTGATTTGTTCTACTATTATGAACCCTTGAAATATTATCTACGCTTAATAAGTATTGCATCAATCTATTTTCAATATCTAGTGTCAACGACTTATTAAATAGTTCATGGCCAATAACATACATCGACGAATTATTTGATGTTGAAAAGTCTTCCCAAAAAGCTTTTGATTTAATATCTGCATTAAGATGTTGTCTTGTTCTATTTCTTATATCAGCAGTTTCACCGACATAAACTTCAAATTCATTTTTATTTTTTTCATCATTAATTATATATACAGTTGGATATCTTAATAAAAACTTACCGTCTTTAGAAGTTTCCCATTTTTGTACTGACTCATTAAGCCTATCCATTGAATATTGAATGTTTTCAATTTTTAATGATTTTCCCATAACATCACCTATATACTCTATCTTCTATCTATTATCTATTTCATTTTATCAATTTTCGAACTAATTTTATCCATTTTTTTATAAATTCTTAAAAATATACAGATTCTAACTAGGAGTAAAAAAAGATAACTCTATTTTAATTTCAATAGAGTTATCTTTGTCACTTTTCTGTATAATCTATTCCACTGAGTTCAGTGCGCTTAGCATGTCTGTTTTACTGATTTTGCGTGCCATGATGAGCATGACGATGAAGGCGAAGACGAGTGTTAATACGGTTGATAGGCCAAAGTTGGTCCAGTAGAGTGTCATGTCTGCCATGGCATTGTTTGGTGGTAGTGTGCTCATGATGAAGTGATGTAGGTAGTAACCACCTATGAAACCAACTAAGATGCCGACTATGGTTAACAAGATTGTCTCGCGATAGATGTACATGACGGTTTCTTTTTTATAGAAGCCTAAGACTCTTAAGGTTGCGAGTTCTCGCGTACGTTCACTAACGTTAATATTAGTTAAGGTAAATAGTACAACGAATGATAGTGCTGATGATGCCACTACAATAATCAAGACGATGTTGTCTAAGCCGTCTAAGATGGTATTAATTGCTGTTTTAGCTTGATTAGATTGGATGGCTGTTTGAGCTGCGTCTTGGCTATTGAGTTCTTTAGATACGTTGTTGATATTGCTTGCTGAACGATCTGATAAGTTAATAATTTTCGCGTTGTAATTTACTTTGTTGTCGAAGACTTTTTCATAGTAAGTTGGGTTCATAATCATATGATGTCCTGCATACATTTGTGTAATGCCATCTATCTTCACTTTGTGCGTTTTGCTGGCATTATCTTTAATCGTAATATTGTCACCCACTTTGTAGTGACCAAGTTTTGCTAACTTTTCAGTGATAATTGCGCCATTATCGCTTAAGTTCATTTGTTTACCAGTATCGTAATCTTTCAAGGTCATGAATTTGCTGAAATTATCTGTATGTTTAGGAATCATCATTGTAATTTGTTGGTTATCGATGACATTCTTCGGTTTGGCAGTAACCGCTTCATAATACATATCATCTTGGGCTTTAACGCCTTTCATGTCGCTGATTTTCTTTTCATGAGCGTCTTTATCGTGCTGACTGGCATTAGGATTATATACGCCGATAACATCGTAATGAATAATGTCCTTATATTGATTGTCGATAATACCATTTAATGAATCGCGCATACCGAAGCCTGTGATTAATAACGCTGTACATCCAAAGACTCCGAAAATGGTCATTAACATACGACCTTTGTATCTGAATAGATTTCGAGCTGTGACTTTCTTATTGAATGACATGTGTTTCCAAATGAATGGAATACGTTCTAACAGAATTTTAGATCCTGCTTTCGGTGGTTTCGGTAACAAGAGATATTTCGGTTTCTCTTTCAATGCTTTCCACGCAATCACCATTGACGGTACGACTGTGCACAGTAGCGCTAGGATGAAACTAATGATGATCCACAACCAATGTGCTGGTGTTTGAATTGCTGGTACGACCAAGTTAGCTGCGTACGCTTGATAGATGCGTTGTGGTAAGAGCCATGTACCAAAGAAACTACCCACGACTGTGCCGATAATCGCCGCACTCGTGCCATAGATTAAGAACACTTTCATTGTGTCGAACTTGCTGTAACCTAACGCACGCATCAAGCCCATGTTTGTACGTTTCTCTTCAGCCATGCGAGACATCGTGATAAATGTCACTAAGATGGCTACGGCGAAGAAGATAATTGGGAACGTATTCGATAAGACGTCGATACGTTTCGCTGATTCACCAAATTGACTATAACCTTGGTTATAATCGCTACGTGATTTAATTGAAAAATGAACATCATTCAGTTTTTTAATTTCTGATTCTTTATTTTTGAGCTTTTGTTCTGCTTGTGAAATATCTTGTTGTTTCTCTTTATATTGACCCGTTTGTTTTAAGATGGCTTCATTCTCTTTTAATGCCTCTTTTTGTTGGTCTAATTTCTTCTTAGATTTATCGAGTTCGCTTTGTTTATCCTCTTTTAATTGTGAGACTTGTTTGTCTGACCAGTCCATTAAATTTTTCTCATTTTGAGCAACATTTTTATTGATTTGTTTCTCGAATTGATCTGAATAAGCTTGGCTTTTTACATTGTCATATGTGATTTTAGCAACGTTTGCTTTTGTTGTTGAAAAGGCGCTCTTCGCAAGCACGCCAAATGTGTCGATTTGACCTTTACCTGCGCTCGTTACACCCAAATCACGTTTTTGCATGTAATCACTAGAGGTAACGAATCCGACCACTTTATATTTAGAATGTTTAAGTCCAGAAACGTCTTTGTCACCATCATTATTTGTTAACGTGATTATATCGCCAATATGATATTTTGAAGTGTCTTGTTCACTTAATGCAATTTCATTAGATTTTGTAGGCAAACGTCCTTCTTTCGCTTTGTATGTTGAAAGGTCTTCTGTCTTTTCATTTAATCTAATCGCTGTATCAGAATTTGAAATTATAGCATCTTTATAAATACTAAATTCTGTTTTATCAACGTGCTTCATATGCTTAATATAGTTTTTATCATCTTTATCAAAGCCAATGGGACTTGTGACTTGTGCATGCGCCATATGATGTTCTTTGAAATAGTCATCTCCTGTTTGACGCATATCATCCCCAGTCACTTTTAAACCAATCAGTATAAACGCACCTAACGCTAATAGAATTGTGATTGAAATAAATCGTGGGAAGGAAGATTTGAATTCTCGAAGTATATTTTTTCTTAACGTTTTCATATTCTTACCCCCTAATACTCAATTTCTGCGATTGGTTTAGGATTTTCATTAATATAATCTTCCTTAATCTTGCCATCAAAGATTTCAATCACGTGGTCCGCCATCTCTTTTAAAGCGGCGTTGTGCGTTACGATGATAACTGTTTTACCATTTTTGTGGCTCAAGTCTTGTAGTAATTGAAGAATTGTTTTCCCTGTTTTATAGTCAAGCGCACCTGTTGGTTCATCACATAATAGTAAATCTGGATTTTTCGCTACTGCACGCGCGATGGAAGCACGTTGTTGTTCCCCACCTGACAATTGTGATGGAAAGTTATTGATGCGCTTTTCTAATCCCACTTTTTGCAATGTCTCTTTTGGATCTAACGCCTTATCTGATAGTTCAGACGCCAATTCAATATTTTCTAAAGTCGTAAGGTTTGGTATTAAGTTATAGAATTGGAAGACGAAACCAACTGATTTGCGTCGATAACCTGTTAATTCTTTTTCGGAAAATTGAGCAATATCTGTGCCATTAATAATCACTTTACCTTCCGAAGCTGAATCCATACCACCAAGTGTGTTCAGCAAGGTAGACTTACCTGCACCTGACGCTCCGACAATCACCATAAGTTGCCCTTTTTCAAGTTCAAATGAAATATCATTATTGGCGTAGACTTTTTGATCGCCTGTGCCAAAAATTTTTGAGTAATGTTCTAATTGTACATATGCCATGTTCATCTCTCCCAAACATATATAGTTGCATTCTTTACGTGTATCAGTTAATTTTTAATAGACACGTTGTCTATTAGTAAAGTAACACATATTAATTTGTATTTCTTGCCCTATTTTTCTGGAAAATAGACTTAATAGACACATACAAAAGTAACGTTTATTAAAATTGAATTAATAGACATACGGGAGGTCTTAAAATGGATAAACGACAAATTAGAACTAATGATTATTTGAAAAAAGGAATTACAAAATTATTAAATGAAGTGGATTATTCGGACATCACCATTCAACAATTGGCAAATGCCTCAAATATTAATCGCAGTACGTTCTACTTACACTACAAAAGCAAAGATCAGTTCTTAAACTCTATGATTGAAGACACAATTTATGAAATGATTGAATATGTGAAAAAAGGCGAGGCCAAAGGAGACGAAATCTTTAATACAGAATTTAAGATTTCATTCTACAGATTATTAGAATATATAGAAATGAACTTTGACTTCGTAAAAGTACTTATACAGAATATGAACACAACTTACTTCAGAGCACTTCTTGTAGAAAAGGTTAGAGAACACATCTACTATCCATTACTTGAGAAGAACAACGTCGAACTCGATTTCGAAAAAGACATCATTTTAAACTACACAATCCATGGTCATATCGGAGTAATTGAACGTTGGATGAATAGCGAAATGCACTATAGTTCACATTACATCGCCAACATCCTTGTAAATATTTCTAAAAACTCAACCCACGAACTCCTGAATATCCAGTCAGAAATTGAATAAGTGCATAAAAAAGCCAAATGAACTCGGGATGTAGTTCATTTGGCTCTTGGACACTAAGTCATAAGATTATATATGAAGTCTGCTACGTATGTTTCTAAAAAAGCTGCTATGATGATTAATGGTAAGGCGATAAATATATATGATTTGATGACATTGATAAAATTAGTTTTTATCGCATAGTTTTCTTTTTTATTTTTCCTAAAAAGATTGGTAAAACGACGTGTGATCGCTTTGTTCAATAAATATAAAGCGCTTGCTAGAATACAAAAACCCATGATTTCAAATGTATAGTGAGGTATAAATGCAATCGATCCAACTATACCTTTATGTATATCAAAGTTAATAAGGAAGCCTAACATGATTCCTGGCAGAATAATTGTCACTACTAAATTTATTAGATAGAGATACGGTATAGGTAGTAAAGCCAAGATAAACATTTGTAATGGAACTTGAAAGCCATTATTAAAAATATATTTCCATACTCTCTCTAGCCCATTAGCGTCACTAATTTTTTCGCTCGTACTCCCTAAATCTTTCAACTCATTAAATGAGGGATGGATAAAATAACAGATAATTGTTGTAATAATTAAGCAAATTGTAGCAATAATAAATATTTTTATAGCACGTTTAATAATATCCAAGTCGAATGATTTTAGCATAAGCAACCTCTCTTTCATCTCTTATACTAACAAACATAACATGAGCCTGGGACATAAATAATATGATGATGCTATTTTGCAAATTCGCAGTAGCTGACTGAACTGAAAAGGCGTTTAAATCAAGCTTTTTCCAGTTCTAGTCATCCTTGCGGGGGTGGGACGACGAATTTAAAAAGAATTCTGTCCCACTCCCCCTTTAACTATTTCTAGCAAAGGAGTCAAAATATATTTATCAGTCTTATTTGAAGAATTTTTCTACTATTATTTTAGAAGCGATGCCTTTTTCAAAGGTACAGAAACGATTGTAAAAAGCTTGATATTTCTCACTATATTCTTCTTGTACGTTAGCAATATTTTTTATTGATTCAATCAAGTCATCATTTGTTTTAATTAATGGACCTGGTGCTTCTTTTTCAAAATCGAAATAAAAGCCTCGTAATTTATTTTTATAAAATTCTAAATCATAGGTAAAGAATAATAATGGTTTCTTTGTATTTGCAAAGTCAAACATGACTGAAGAATAATCTGTGATGCATATGTCTGTAATTAAATACAAATCACTGATTTCTGGGTATTTTGCACCATCAATAACAAATTCTTTTAGTGATTCACTTAAATTTAACGCATTACTAATAATAATATGTGGGCGTAAAATGAGAATATAGTCATCTCCAATACTTTCTTTCAATTTATGTAAATCAAGTTTTAGATTGATGATATGTTTTTTGGCTTTATTAATTTCGTCATCCCTGAAAGTTGGCGCGTATAAAATGATTTTTTTATTACTTTCAATACCTAATTTTTGTTTGATTAATTTTTTCTTCTCAGTCAGATCTATGTTTTCAATATCATAAAAAACATCATTTCTTGGGTAACCTACCTCAAGAATTTCTTTATGATAATCGAATGCTGATTTAAAACACTTGCTTGCATATGGACTTGGGGAAATTAAATAATCCCAGTTTTTAATGGCATGATTAACTCTATTTTTATAATCTTTATCTCGTCCTTGGAATGTATCAACATCATTCAACATTTTCTTTAATGGTGTCCCATGCCATGTTTGTATATAAATCGTATCTTTATGTTTTCTAATATAGTGTGGGAAGTTTTGATTGTTTACCCAATATTTTGCTCTAGACAAGTAATAGAAATATTCAGATGACAATCTCTTAACTGTTTTAACGTTTGAATCGTTGAATGGATAAAGTGTATTAGCAGCCCAAATGATTTGATACTTTTTATTTTGTTTCTTCAATTCATCATATATAAATTTTGGATTATCACTCACTAATTTCCCTACATTACTTTCAAACACAATTAAATCTTTTTTTACAGGTAATGAGTTTATTAATCCAGCATTAAATACTTCCATTGTTTTAAAATATTTTTTATTTTTTCTAAAACGATTCAGTAAATGTTGCGAAAGAATATCATACTTCATTTTACTTTTAACTTTACTAGTCTTTTTAAAGCTAGTAATTGCATCAAATATTCTCTCACAATTGTGTTGATCTTTATATGCAATAAAACGATTAATACGTTTCTTTAACGACGCATCGATAACAAATTGTTTCTTTTGTAAATTATCTAGTTCTCTTTCTAATGTATCTTGTGAATTAACAATGATTCCCGGTAATTCTTGTTCTATATCAATATGAGAGCCTTCTTTTCCTAGAAATTCATTTCTATCAAATTGATAATAGATGACTGGTTTATTTAAAAAACTAAAATCAAAAGCAACACTTGAATAATCTGTAATCATTAATTTACTTTCTTTTATTAGTTTCTGAACATTTACTTCTCCTTGCTTAATTCGCGTAACATAGTTTGGAACATTGAAATAATCAATAAAAGGTTGCATATTAGGATGTAAACAAAAAACAATGTCAGTACCTTTGTCAGCGATTTCTTTTAGTTGCTGACTATGAAGTAAATTGTTCATTCTTTTTAAGTATTCCGATGTTTTTAACTGATCAATACTTGTTAACCAATCTCTCCATGTTGGAATAATTAATATTTGGTTTTTAACTTCTGAATTAGGATTAAACAATTCATCAAATCTAGCTAGTCCTGTAACAGCAACTTGTTTACTGAAGAAATTCAGATCTTTTACAACTATTTCCTTTTCTCTATTAGAACTCGTGATGAATAAATCTACGTTAAAATCTTTTAACTGGTTACCATTGATATCGCACAAATTCTTTGTACCTAAAACGCCGTGTTGTAAAAATACTTTAATGGCTTTAATTTTACGTGTATAAATTTTACTAGTTGTAGGATAAATTAATTCTGGATGATGCGTAGTACAGATGTAATCTGCTTGAAGCATAATTTTAAAGTGTTCTGCTGAATTATAGAATATGACATTTCCTAAAGGCAAAACATTTTTAGCTTCTTTAGAATTTTTTTCAATAATATAATAAACAGGTTTCTCTGGGTGATGGGTTCTCATATATTTAAAGAAGTGATAACCATTGTCCTGTGCTTTATAAGATTTTTCACCAATTACCCACACTTTTTGTTTTTCTTTTTTTAAAAAGTTGAGACGCTTTGGTCTTTTTAACTCATCCACATATGTTAAATAACTATTAATATCGTATGTATTAATTCTAAAAGATAAATTACGGCCTTTCATAGTAAAATAAGGTGTCAGTGACACTATGTTCCCCTTAAACTCAGTGATGATTTCTCCTTTTAATAGCTTTTCTGCTAATATTCTAGGATTGCCGATTTTTATTTTTATATTTTCCGATGATTCTTGTACTTTGATGTTTAAGTAAATATCGATAACATCCTCATTTTCATATTCATACTTCACGAAGTCTATCAAATCTTGATAGATATCTACTGAAAAATTATAAGTGGATGTATTATTCGTTTGATTAATTTTTTCAAGATTGATATTTACGAATTTTTCTCTTGCCGTCAGTCTCGTTTTTATTAATAGTTGTACATTCTCTAATGTCGAGTTCAGTAATGCAAATTGGCCTGCTATAGATGCTTCCTTATTGTTTATTTTTATAGTATCAATGTGTCTTCTTGAAAAATATGTCTTATTTAAAGCAAGCTCATCCAGTGCTAAATGTAAAAAGCCGTTTCTAGTTATATATGGTTGTATTTTAATATTCTCATTGGCATCAACTACCACTTCAGATAAGCCTAAAACTTCAGTTTGGTTATTTATAACTTTTAAGTTGCGTTGAGTTGTTAAAATTGGCGTCGATTCTTCTACTATGATGTATATTTTTTTATTTTCATATTGATTAAACTTCTTAGCGACTTCTATTAAATCTATTTTAAAATGTAAATCATTTTTAGCGTTTTCTAAAGTGAGCGCATCAAATTCGTTTTTTATGTACAATTTTTCAATCTTATTAATAGGATTCTCAAAATAAATATGCAATATTGATCCATCTTGCTTAATAGTTTGCAAATAAACCCCTTCTTTCAACTAAAAAATCCAAGCAACATATTAATATTTTTCATTATCATCATATAAACCTACTTTTAAATCGATGTATGCGTTACAATATATAATATATTACTAAATAGTATCAATAATTTATAAACTATTTTAATTATATCATAATATATATAATGATTTCGTTGACGTTATCAAACTAAGTTTAGTGTTTACCACAATCAAAAAGGGATTGATAAAGTGAAAAAGTTATTTTTAATTTTTAACAGTGCCTTATGTTTAATGCTGTTCTTTAAAAATAGACAACTTAAGAAAGAGCACAATTTTTTCTTAACAAACATTGAATCTGAAGAAGATAAATTAGATGAAATGGGCTTATGTAAAGATAAAGATGGAAATATTCATCCAAAAGAAGAGGCATTTGAATGAACCAATTAATCTCACATATATGTAACTAAATTTTGTGTTCTAAAGTGGAATTTTTTACATAACACAAGTGGGTTAGCTAGCGTATTTTCGTTAGCTTTTTTATTTTTATGACTGTAGTAGTTAGAAAATACAGTGATTTATATTTTTATATATTATTAACTTCTAATGTTATACAGAAAACTCCTTTAACTATTTCTAGCAAAGGAGTTTTAGCAATGATTATTCAGGTCTTGGGCTACGTTTCATTTTCACATATTGAGAGATACTATAAAGCGCAATACCAATCCAAATAAAAATAAATGTGATGAATTGATGGATATCAAATTGTTCTTTAAAAACAAAGATGCCTAATAAGAAGATTAAGGTTGGGCTAACGTATTGAATAAATCCTGTTAATGATAACGGAATACGTCGTGCACCTGCCGAGAATAAAATGAGTGGTATGGCTGTAACGGCACCTGAGAACATTAACCAGAATGTGTCCATATTCGCACCCACAGATGTTTGGCTTGTTTGCCATAAGTAGATAATATAAATTAATCCGGCTGGCGCTGTTACGATACATTCAATCGTTATTCCACTAATTGCTTCGACTTGAACCAATTTTTTCAATAAACCATAAATACCAAATGAGAAGGCTAACATTAACGAAATAATTGGGAATTCGCCAACTCGAATGGTCATGTATAATACACCGATTGCTGCGCACAGAATGGCGAGAGATTCAAACTTATTAAATCTTTCTTTCAAGAAAATAAATGCTAATAAGATACTTACTAATGGATTGATGTAATAACCAAGACTTGCTTGTAACACATGCCCATTAGAAACTGCCCAAATAAAAGTTCCCCAATTAATTGTAATCACATAACCAGCAATGATAATCGCGACAAGTTGGATTGGATTTGTAAAAAGATGCGTTAGATCACGTTTAAAGGTTTGTGACTTTCTTAAAATGAAGACCATTAAAATCATGAACACCATCGAAAGTACGATACGATAGGCTAAAATTTCGAATGCACTAATTCCACCTATTAAACGCCAATAAATTGGAAGTATTCCCCATAATAAATGTGCCCCTAGCGCAAAGAGTATATCTTTTTTAAATTCAGCATTAGAATCCATCTTTCAACCTCCTAGCTGTATAACCCTGGAAATATGTAATAAGTAATATATCTATCGTATCAATAGTTAAGATTATTGAATACAAAAATTGCTCAAAATTTTAAAACTATATTATTATGTAAAATCGGGTAGTATGTAGTAAATGAATTATAAAGGAGATACAGCATGGATAAAATATTGAGTTTTTTAATTATCATGTGGATGTCAACGATTGGTTTACTTAAATTTTTATATGCTCATTTTAGTTTTCCATTATTAATTCTTTTAGTTATTTTGATATTTTATCCTCAAATTAAAAATATTCTAATGGATTTAAAGAAATTCACTTTTAATTGGAAAGATACAACTTTAGTATTTGAACGAGAAAAAAACGAAACAATAAATGACCTTAATAATCTAGTTAAACTTAAAATTAGTGAAGAAGGTAAATCCTTATTATATGAAGGACATAGAGGTGGACCCTTAAAATATCCAAATAAAAAGGATTATTTATATAAAGGTGAATTAACTATAAACAAAGACTTTTTCATGCATGAAGTTAAAAAAGAAGGTAAACTTCACGTAGTCAATGAATTATACAATTGGTATGAGATTAATCGAAATCAACATTACAATGATAATTTCAGAGAAGCAATTTTAGAAGAAAATAATCCAGTAAATATTAACGCTGATAGAGCTATAAAAAGATTTTATTTATTATGTAATGATGTAGATGATATAGACGATTTTATTAATTTAGATGATATTGATAATTATAGAATCGCTATTTTTACGTTCACAGATACTATTGAAGCTATGACAAAATATGCACAACAAATGGGTACTTAATATATTATATTTTAGACATCCCTACCTCTAACTTCACACAACCCGAAGTCTTACCCAGTGTTTTAAAACTAAAAAAGCAGTGACTTCGAGAGCCACTGCCATAAATCATTTTGTATTATTGATAGATTTTATTGCCTGATTTTCTAAACTCTTCAGCTTTTTCTTTCATACCTTCTAATTGCTCTTTATAAGAGTCACGAATGTCATGGGATAATTTCATTGAACAGAATTTCGGACCACACATACTACAGAAATGCGCAATTTTCGCAGCTTCAGATGGTAAGGTTTCATCATGGAATTCTCTAGCACGTTCAGGATCTAATGATAAGTTAAATTGGTCAATCCAACGAAATTCAAAACGTGCTTTACTAATTGCGTCATCTCGCACTGTCGCGCCTGGTAATCCTTTCGCTAAATCAGCCGCATGTGCTGCGATTTTATAAGTCACTACGCCATCGCGAACATCGTCCTTATTCGGTAAACCAAGATGTTCTTTAGGTGTTACGTAACATAACATCGCTGTGCCATGACTCGCTATTTGAGCTGCGCCAATAGCAGACGTAATATGGTCATAAGCTGGTGCGATGTCAGTAACTAAAGGTCCTAATGTATAGAATGGTGCTTCTTTACAATAGACATCTTCTAAGTCTTGGTTCTCTTTAATTTTATGCATTGGAATATGCCCAGGTCCTTCAATCATGACTTGTACATCATGCTTCCATGCAATCTCAGTTAACTCACCTAGTGTTTTAAGCTCTGCAATTTGGCTTTCATCATTCGCATCATAGATAGAGCCCGGACGTAAACCGTCTCCTAATGACACGGCTACATCATATTTATTTAAGATTTTACAAATATCTTCAAAATGGGTATATAAGAAACTTTCTTCATGATGTGCAAGACACCATTGCGCAATGATTGAGCCCCCGCGTGAGACAATGCCTGTTAAACGGTCGACAGTTAATGGAATATAATGTAACAACACACCGGCGTGAATTGTGAAGTAGTCGACGCCTTGTTCAGCTTGTTCAATAAGTGTGTCTCGATAGACTTCCCAAGTTAAGTCTTCAGCTATCCCATTCACCTTTTCCAAAGCTTGATAAATCGGCACGGTACCGACTGGCACTGGTGAATTACGAATTAAATATTCGCGAGTAGAATGGATATTCTTGCCTGTCGATAAGTCCATCATCGTATCTGCGCCCCAATGAATGGCCCATACCAATTTCTCGATTTCCGCTTCGATTGATGAAGACACAACGGAGTTACCAATGTTCGCATTAATCTTAACTTTGAAGTTCTTACCGATAATCATCGGCTCTGATTCAGGATGATTAATGTTATTCGGAATAATCGCACGTCCTCGCGCAATTTCATCTCTAACGAATTCTGGATCCACTTGTTCACGAAGCGCAACAAACTTCATTTCTTTCGTAATAATGCCGCGTTTCGCATAATGCATTTGCGTTACAACTTTATCTTTCATTGCACGTTTCGGTTGATAATGAAAAGGGTGCGCCACATAGTTCTTGTGTCCATCTTTCTTAAAGCCATTATCAATCGATTGAATCTTGCGTCCTTCGTAACTTTCAATGTCCTCACGTTCCACAATCCATGAACTTCTAAGTTTAGGAAGTCCTCGATTAATATTTACCTCGTAATTCTCATCGTGGTATGGACCTGCTGTGTCATATACAACGACAGGTTCATTCTTGAAAGAGCGATTCTCAAGTTGCGTATCCGACAATTCAATTTGTCGAAATGGTACTTTGATATCAGTGTCTTCTCCTTGTTTGAAAATACGTGTGCTTGCTGGAAAATTCTTTTTAAATTTAATTAATTCTTGTTTCATATACATAACCTTTCTAAGACGCTAGGGTTATCTCAGATGACTGATATAAAATTGCGCACAAAAAAACATTCAGCTAAACACTGAATGCATAAGAAAATAAGCGAAAGTATATTAAACAAATGTATGTATCTCAACGTATTAAAGTAGAACACGGAAGAACCAAGTTCCTTTAATACCTCTTAGTTTAAATGTACTCACTTGCTTCCCTACGCTAGTACTAACTAGATCAGGTAAAAAGGGTTGGAGCCTTAAACTCCTTTCAGCCACTTAAAGCACCCCTAGCAGATGATATTGTATTACAAGCATAATTATACCAAACGTGTCATATTACTACAAATTAAGATTTGTTGTGTACAGAAAAAACAGTGACTTTATTAGCCACTGTCAAAACTTCGCTTATCCACCAAAGAATAAGTCAATAATGTCACTTGTTCTATTATTATCGACTTTATAAAACTCTGTATAACCACAATTTTTACAAGTAATTGTCTTAAAGTTGTTATGTTGTACATCAAACATCTTTGATAAACCTGAACCTGTTGCAGATAACGTGCCTTCTTCCACTTCCGTATGACCACATTTTACACAACCATTACCTTGATTCTCAGACATAAAATCACTCCTTAAATGACTTCTTATCATTCTTATAACCTATAATGCAATGTTTAAGCATTAAACCTTAATACAAGTCTTTACGAACTCTTATAAAGCGCGATTTAATACTCTTTATTAAAATATTATCTTCAAATCAACGCTAGTAAATAATACTTTAATTCTTCTCTTTGCGATTAGTGTAATAAGCGTGAACAAAAAATGCTACTTGCATAAGCGCCAATAAAATGATTGATGCTATGAGTGATACGATAATGAATTGGCTGTCTGAATGATTATGCGCTCTAAATAATTGGCCAATGATGTTGGGTAGGCAAACGATGAACGCAATAAGTGCGAATATTTTTTGTTTAACGATAAAGCATGCAATCATCACTATTGCGAGTAATACGATGCCTAATATAATACTTTGTGTTTGTGATAAAGTTGCAATTGTATAAATTGGGTAATGCTTTGAGATATAGGTACTTAAAATCATAAGTCCAAATATGATTGCGCCACCTATAAATGCAAATAGATAAACTTTCTTTTGCTCGCCGTATTTAATAAAGATTTTTTTCAAAAGAAATAGCGGAGCTATAATACTTATTACGAATATGAAAATCACGTTTAAGATATAGCTTACCGTTAGCGAGAATTCTTTATCAAATAAGTCCGGAATCGTGTAGATTGCGAACATAAAAATTGCGAAATAAGTAAGATACTTAGGTAAGCCTTTAGTAAAACTCATTTCTTTGGAAAAGTTATCTGCATACTCTTTCACAGGCGTGTTTAAAATACCGCTAACATCATCGCCATTTTGCTCTGCTGTTTCAAAGTGATCTTGTAATTCATCACCAATTGCATGTACTTCTTCTTCGTCTTTACCTCTAAATAATAATTCAGCTTTCAGTTTAAACAAGTAGTCTTCTTGTTCTTTACTTAGCATCTTCATCACTCTCCGAATAAATTATTCATTCCTGAGTTGAGATAACTCCATTTTTCTTTAAAACGTTGTAACTCTTCTTTGCCACTTTCAGAAATAGTGTAATACTTACGTTTTGGTCCGCCGTTGTCTGATTTGCGAGTAGTTGTATTCACATAGCCTTTTTTACTTAATCTCAGAAGCACTGGATAAATACTACCATCGCTTATTTCAGGAAACTGATTTTCTTTTAATTTCTCTAAAATTTCATAACCATACGTTTCGCCTTTTGCTATAAGTCCAAGTATTGCGCCATCTAAAAGCCCCTTCATCATTTGATTGGATACTGACATGTCATCACCTTTTTATTAACTATCTTATAATATAAGATAGTATATTATAAAAAAGAAGTCAACTATCTTACGTTAAAAGATAGTGACTCTTAAATAGTTGCTAAATTGCAGTTTATTAATTTTTATTGGCTCTTACTTTCAGTTTTTAAAAAGATGAAATAAATTTTATTTTTATCTTATAAAAAATATATACAAATGCGTTAATAGGATTATACTAGAAATGTATCACATAGAATTCCATATATGTGATGAATAAATATATGGAGGTGATGCCATGCTAGCAATGCTAGCCGTGTCCATTGTAGCTAGTATAATTAGTCATTTAGTGATTAAATTTTTAGATAGTTTAATCGCTAAGCTAATTAACACGTTACATAAGTGACACAACAAAAAACCCCCAGCAGCTTTGAGGAGCCTGGGGGCTTTTTCATGCTAGTAATGCTAGTTATGTATATATTATATTTCATGTTGTGTAATTTGTAAACTTAAAATCATAATATTATCCCAACTCACCCCTTACAATGAGATTTTAAAGGCATATTATAAGTAAAATAAAAAGGCAATTTCTATCGAAGCTCAATAGAAATTGCCTTGTGATATATATGCGTTTGTTATGTGTTTAGTTTTGTGTAAATGTTTCGATGACTTCTTTGATGGCTTTGTCCCAATATGCATAATCATGTTTCCCTGGGCTTTCTCTGAAGTCGTAGTTAATACCTTTGTCATCGAGATATTTTATGAAATCTAAGTTATCTTGATAAAGTTCGTCTTCGGTCCCACACATAATAAGTAGTTCTGGTAAATCTTGTTTGTTATTAACTGCTTGATCTACTAAATGATATGGATCAAAGTCAGTCCCTTTGACGTCTTTATTTTCACCGAGAATAGATGCTGGTGAGAAATCATAGTACTCATAATCTTTAAGCATTGTAACGTCAAACGGTGCAGAAAGGATGCCTGCTTTCGCGAAGCGCTCACTTTGTGTGAAAGCAAATTTTGTTGTACCGAAACCGCCCATTGAGTGACCAGCGATAAAGTTGTCTGCGCGATCTTTAGATAATGGAAAGATTTGATGAACATAATCATAGACTTCCATTACATAATCATAATAACTATGTCCATATGCCATATTTGTATAGAAACTATGATCGGCGTCCGGCATGATAATGGCAAGTTGATGTTCATTCGCATAGCGTTCAATGCTAGTATAACGTTTGTACGAATGTGTATCGCTTGATAAACCGTGTAACACTAACATTGATTTTAATGGGTTTGCCTCTTCATCTTTTTTAAAAAAGCTTTCATCTTCTGGTAAGATAACGTTTAATGTTTGATGTTTACCAATTGTTGTTGATAAATAATTCAGTTCAATTAATGCCATGTGAGGATTCCTCCTAATCATTCATTATTATGTTGCTGGGTCTAACTTTTTCTCAAGTAAGCGTAAAAGAACGTCGATTAATACAACGATTACGACAATAGGAAGTGCACCAGCAAGGATAAATAAGGTACCGTCTGTTGCGTTAGTACCACGAATGACCACGTCACCTAATGTTGGCGCGCCGATAAATGAACCAACGGCAACTACACCGATTGCAACGACTAATGCAATACGAATACCGCCAATAATAACGGATAATGATAATGGCAATTCAATCATTCGTAATACTTGGTTACGCGTCATGCCCATGCCTTTACCAGCATCTCTAATGTTGGCATCTACACCTGTTATACCCGTATATGTGTTTTTAATAATTGGTAATAGGGCATAAAGGAACACGGTAAATATAACGGTATTCATACCTAAACCAATACCGAGCATTAAAATCGCTAACATTGCAATGACCGGTACTGTTTGAATAATGTTGGCAATAGTGATGATAACACCTGATAATTTGCCAAAACGTGCAATTAAAATACCTAATGGAATACCTATTAAAGCAGCGAATAATACACCATAGACTGACATTAAGAGATGATTAACGAATAGTTCCCAAAGGTAGCCAAAGTTTGTTTGATAATAATTAATTAATTGTTGAAATAAATTACCTTCCATTATTTTTGACCACCTTTCTGTTTATTGTCTTCATCGTCGAAATAATTGTGTTTCTTCAAGAAGTTTTCTGCAACTGTAGCAGGTTCTTGACCTTTACCGTCTGCTAAGTAGTTTAATTTTTGCATTTGTTCAGTTGAAATTTTATCTTCTAATTTCTTAATGATTGGTTTTAATTCAGGTTTTTCTTTTAATAATTCGTCTGTTGCTAGTGGACTGGCATCATATGGTGGGAAGAATTTACGATCATCTTCTAAGACTTTTAAGTCATATGCTGCGATACGTCCATCTGTTGAGTAACCTACTGCAACGTCTAATTGTCCTGCATTTAAAGCATCATAGACTAAACCAATTTGCATTGGTCTTACTGTACCAAAGTCCATGCCATATTCTTTCTTGAATCCAGGATAACCGTCACCTTTACGGCTCATCCAAGCGCTATCCATACCGATGCGTAAGTCTTTGGCATGTTTTTTCAAATCTGAAACCGTTTCAAGGTTATATTTTTCCGCTGTTTCTTTGGTTACCATTAATGCATACGTATTAGCAAATCCGTATGAGTTAAAGAATGTTTGATCATATTTATCTTTAAAGCCTTTTTTAGTTGCTTTCATTGCTTTGTCAGGATCTTTAATTGGATCTTCACCTAAGGCACCTGTCAAATCTGTACCTGTATAACGCGTACCTGACATATTTGCTTCACCACTTGTAATAGCATTATGTTGAATAACACTTGAACCTAAGTTGTTAATCAACGTTGGTTGAATTTTACCGTTTGTGTCATGTTCAATAAGTAATCTCAGCATATGTGAGATGATTTGCGATTCACTTGTGCCTAAACTTGTAATTCTAACATCGTCATCTGAATTACTGTTTTTCAAACCAGGTAAATTACATCCAGATAACACAGTTAGAGACAATATTAAAACTATGATATATTTTTTATAATTTTTCATAATGTCCTCCTTCATTTATTATCTGGAAACTCTAAGTCCTTTAGGGACCACCCATTTTTCAATAAGAGATAAACAGAAGTCTACAATTAACGCGAGTGCTGTAACTAAAATCGTACCGATAATAATCATTGCAGGTTCATATAAACTTAAACCGTTGAATATAAAGTCACCAAGACCACCTGCACCGACGTAACTGGCTAGTGTTGCCCAACTGATAACATAAACAGATGACAGACGAACACCACTTAGAATCATCGGTAAGGCTAACGGTAACTCTACGTCTTTCATTAATTGAACGCCTGTCATTCCCATACTACGTCCTGCTTCACGAACGTTACCATCAATATTTTGTACGCCAATAACCGTATTATTTAAAATTGGTAAAAGTACATATAAGAATAAAGCTATAATCGCTGGCGTCTTGCCGACACCGAATAACGGAATCATTAATGCTAATACGGCTAATGTTGGAATGGTTTGTAATATTCCGGCAATCGTTAATGCAATCTTAGAAAGGCGTTGTGTCTTTGATAACAAGATGCCTAAGGGTACTGCGATAATAATCGCGATTAAGAGTGAAACGACAGAAATGTAAAGATGTTCTAACGTTTTAGAGAATAATGTGCCTGCGTTGTCAGCTAAAAATTGCATCATTGTTGTTCAGCTCCTAAAGATTCAGGCTCAATAATGCCATCCTCTGAAGTTGACGCCGTTTCATCCTCTTCTCCCCAGATACTGTCATAAACAATATCTACTAAGTTTGCTCTAACTACTAAACCGACAAGTGTACGGTTGTCACTGTCTACTACTGGTACGTTTCTTACATTGCGTTTAAGAATCGTACGTACAGAGTCTTGCAATTTACTATCAATTCTGACGCTATAAATATCACGTTGCATTGTGTCGATTAACTCTTGTTGACGACGTAAGCCTTGGTTAATATCTTCAATATCAAGATAACCTAATAAGTGATTGTCATTGTTCACTACGAAAATGGTATCCACTCTACGTTCACGCATAATGTTTACTGCATCGTTTAATGATTGATCAACGTGTACTGTGACGGGTTTTACCATTGCATCTTCAACTGTACGGATATTTGGACGGTCTTGGATTAGACGATTTTGACCGATAAAGTCACGTACGAAATCATTAGCTGGGTTTCTTAAAATATTGTCTGGCGAATCATATTGAACGACTTTACCGTTTGTCATAATACAGATTTTATCTGCTAATTTAATCGCTTCGTCCATATCATGCGTAACAAAGATAAAGGTTTTACCCAGTTGTTTTTGTAATTTCTTAACTAAGTCTTGAAGTGTATCTCTTGTGATAGGGTCAAGCGCGCCAAATGGTTCGTCCATTAAGATAATGTCTTGTTCAGCGGCTAACGCACGAACAACCCCGATACGTTGTTGTTGACCACCTGATAATTCAGATGGATAGCGATCTAAATATTCCTCTGGTAAATCAGCTAATTTAATAAGCTCTTTTGCTTTCTCATCTTTTTTCGATTGTGACCATTTTAATAATTTAGGTACTAAAACAATATTATCTTTCACTGTCATGTGTGGCATTAAGCCAATTTGTTGAATCACGTAACCAATGCTACGACGTAACTCAACAGGGTTCATTTGACGAATACTCTTACCATCAATAGTAATGTCACCTTCTGTTGCTTCAATCATGCGGTTAATCATACGTAATGCAGTCGTTTTACCACTACCGCTTGTACCGATGAACGCAACAAAGTCTCCTGATTCAATATCAATATTCATATTGTCTACAGCTTTCTTTCCACCTGCATAGACTTTCGATAAGTTTTTAATACTTAACATTTGTCCATTCCTTTCTTTAAGATTGATAATGACCTAAAAAATGAGGACTTAATGTGGATGTTATACAAAGCGCACTAAGTAACAACAAGGCACAATAAGTCCTTCATATCGGGTGCTTCAACTTTTAATGCATGTCGTAGTCTTTCAACTACTTACGCTTAATTTGAATCTGGTGTCCTAACTGTTTAGGTGTTGTCTCTAATTCATGTGTTTCGAAATAGCGATGAATATGCTCAGCGATATGAGATGGGAAAGCATCAGGTTTACCTCTTTCAGTATTGATGCCCATTAACATCACTTCATATGTTGCGCATAGTTCGTCTTGTCCATCTCTTAACTCCATAAATGTGTGTAATCGTTTGCTGTCGTAATCGTAGAGATAAACATTGACTGTAATATCCTCATGCTCTTTCATTTCTTTTAAAAATGTGACATGGTTCTCTAACGTGAAGACAGTATAATTTAATGTCTCAATAGCTTCTAAATCAAGACCAAGATGTGCTAGCCAATCATCCGTAGCTTGGCTAAACACACGATTATATTCAGCATCATTCATATGGCCGTTATGATCGACCCACTCTGTCTTTACTTTTGAATGAAAAGCGTAGCGATTTGTCATTTAAAACACCGCCTGGTTAGATTTTTTCATCGCTGCTGTATCTTCTGGCCAATATTCTTCAGCTAATTTTTTAACTTTAATTAAGAATTCATTTCGTTTTTGGTCTAATTCTGACATTGTATAACCTTGTGATGATGCTTCACTACCGCTAACTACTTTTTCATATAAATCATCTGTAAGCTCTGGTGCGACTAATTTAGTCCATGGTTTCTTCAATGCTGGACCAAATTGTTTTAACATGTGACGCATACCGCCTTCACCACCAGCTAAGTGGAAGGTCATGAACGGACCATATTGCGCATAACGTAAGCCGGCAGCATGTGTAAATGCTTTGTCGACTTCTTCTGTAGTTGCAATACCATCATTGACGATATGCAATGCTTCACGCCAAAGTGCCTCCATAAGACGGTCAGCAATGTGTCCTTCAACTTCGTGTCTTACATGTAAAACATCCATGCCAATATCTTCATATATCTTCTCAGCTTTGATGATTGTTTCTTCTGAAGTTTGTTCGCCGCCTACAATTTCAACTAACGGTAAAATATAGACTGGATGGAATGGATGCGCTACAACAAGTCGTTCTGGATGTGATAAATTCTGTTGTAGTTCTGTAGGCATAATGCCAGAAGTACTTGAGCCAATTGTGGCATCCGCTTTAGCGTAGAAATCAATTTCTTTTAATACTGCGTCTTTAATTTCTTCTACTTCTGGAACATTTTCTTGAATATGATCTGCTTCTTTAACCGCTTCTTCTAAGTTTGGCGTGAAAGTCAGATTATCAAGTGAGGCATTCTCTGCTAAGCCCATTTCTTCGGCATATGGCCAATTTTGTTTAACTTGCGCTAGCATTCTTTCATACGCGCCTTCACTTGGATCTGTAGCGATGACTTCATGGCCATGAGCTAACATTCTAGTTATCCAGCCACTACCAATGACGCCTGTTCCTACAACTGCGAACTTCATTATTGGCCTCCTTTTGGATCCCTTAAATTAAATTTCTCTCTTGCTTCTGCTGGTGTTAATGGTTCGATATCTAATTCAGCTAATATTTTTTTAGCTTCTTCTACAAGTGCTTCGTTTGTTGCTTTAACACCTTTAGAAATATAAATATTGTCTTCTAAACCAACGCGAATATTACCACCGCGTTTTGCAACTTCTTTTACTGTTGGTAATTGCATTTTTCCAATCCCAAATGCTGACCAATGCGCATTCTCTGGAATACGTGATACTAAATAATCAATTGTTTCTGGGTCGTTCTCTGCGCCCCAAGGTATACCTAAACAGAATTGGAACATTGGGTCGCCGTCAATTAATCCTTCATTGATTAATTGCTTCGCAAAGCTGACATGACCTGTATCGAAACATTCTAATTCAGGTTTTACGCCTGCATCTTTGACCATTTGTGCTTGTTCTCTAAGCCATGCAGCTGGACTTATATAAATTGAATCTCCCATGTTTGCGCTACCACAATCTAATGTGCACATTTCTGGAAGTGAATCTTTAACTGGACGATGGCGTTCTTCAGGAGTTTGAATCCAAGTACCTTCACCGCCTGTTTCTGGGTGTTCTTTACTTGGCATGAAGTCTCCGCCACCGCCTGATGTAACGTTAATGATAATATCTTCATCTGCTTCTCTTATTAATCTTACTGTTTCTGCATAAAGTTCTGGATCATGACTGACAGCCCCTGTCTTAGGGTCTCTTACGTGAATATGAGCTACTGTTGCTCCTGCTTTCGCACATTTTATAGCTGAGTCAGCTATTTCTTGTGGTGTAACTGGTACATTTTCATTTTTTTCAATTGTATCTCCTGCGCCTGTAATCGCTGCTGTTAATACAACTTTTTGCATCGTTATCACCTCGGTTGATTTATTTATTACGTTAGTTACTATACCAACTGGTCGGTAAAGTTTCAACAATCTGTCACATAAAAAGAGCCGAGTAATGTGCTATACACTACTCGGCTCTAAGGCTATAGGAATTTTAATTTTTTTCTTTGATATATTCTTTTAAGCGATTAAGTACTTCTTCACGCATATCTTCATCAATGGCACTAATCCCAAATATTTCTGATAACCATAAGCCATCCACAGCTAAGCGAATAATTGTGGCATCCGCTTTATCTAAGCCATCTTGTTCGATATGTTGTTGCCAATCTTGATAAGACTCTCTTAAAGGTACAAGTAAATTTCTATTAGAGCCTTGAGCAGCTAACATTCCAGACGTGATAGGCGCATTTTCTGTTCGGTGTTCTCGTGTCGCTTCAATAAATGCATTTAGCCATTGACCTTTTATCTCTTGATCTTGATTGATATGTTGATTGACATTATATTTATATAATTCATTAGCATAATTCACTAATTCTTGTATTAAACCATCTTTAGACTTAAAGTGGTATAATAAACCACCTTTACTAACGCCGGCTTTCTTAGCCACGGCATCTAATGTTAAATAATCTGCGCCTTGCTCATTAACAATTGACGCGGCACATTCTAATAAATATTGTTTTTTTGAAGTTCTTGCCAATTTTCCACCAACTTCCTAAATACGCTATATTACTTTGATGTATTTATAGTTATAGTTATCCAACCATTTTTATATTAAACCTTTTTTAGAAAATGTAGAACAACTAATTTTTATTAAATTACTTTTAAACTAGACATAAAGCGTCTAACCCCATTTTTTATAATAGAGTCATATTCATAATATATAAAGGGGTTTTTATTGATGAAAAAAGTAGGTATTTTAGCAACTAGTGCTTTTGCAGGAACAGGCTTTGAAGGAAATCAAGCTCACGCTTCAGAATATAGTGATAGTAGTGTGACATTGGCTACTCCACAGGAATGGCAAAAAACACATGATGCTTTATTACAAGCACGCTTAAAAGGCGGAGCTGGAGAAGGCGGTGGCTTTGGTAGTGTTAGTAGTTACCAAAGTTCTTATGCAGAATATGTTAACTATTTAGTAAAATTAAAAGAAGAGTACCCTGATACTTATCCTACTCCAGTTATTCCAACTGAAGGAAAAGCATTTTTAAACACACAATCTACATCAGAGTCTAATAATCAACAAGCAAATGCTAATATTGCTTCTAATGCTCAATCATCACAAGATAACTCAACTATAACTTCTCAAACTTCTCAAGATGCTAACCATTCATCTAACGAAACTACATCAACTAAAGCTTTACCAGAAACAGGTAAAACTTCAAACAGTGGATTAGTAACAACTATCGCGGCTGTATTATTGGCAACAGGTTCATTCTTAGTATTCCGTAGAAAATCTACTACAAAGTAATGAATATAATAAAACCCCCAGGCTCATTTAGAGTGCTGGGGGTCTAATTTTTAGTTATTGTTATTCAATTGGTTCCAAATTCATGATTGCGCCAAAGTTTTGTTGGGCATTAGTAAACGTAATAAATGCTACAAGTTCTACGATTTCTTGGTCTGTTAATCCTTCTTTAAGCACTTCAATAATATTGTTTGGAATTTGATCACCCATTTTAATAAATACCTCGGTAAAGCCAATGCAAATAGAAGATTTTTCATCTTTTAAACTGCCGGTAGGTTGACCTTTTGCTTTACAGTATTTACATCCATTTTTCTGCGCCAACATTCTTCGTATTTCTTCTTTCAATTCTTTACTTAAAGCGCCATCGTTCTCTAATAAATCACTAAGTTGTGTCCATGAAGTCATTAATTCAGGCTGATGACCTAATAATTTTTGAAATGGTGTACTTCCATTATTTGATGGTTGAATGATTGTCATAATTTCTCCTCTATTTATACTAATGCGTTTTTTATTTTTTGTAGACCTTTTTTCATAATTTCTCGTGGAATGGCAATGTTTATTCTGACGTGACCTTCTGCATTATGAACAAATTGTTCTTCACCTTCAATAATGACACCTGCATGCTTAATAAAATATTTAGCTATAGGTTCGTCGATTTTTTTCTTATCAATGTAATAACTTAAGTCTACCCATGCTAGGTAAGTTGCTTCTGGTATTTTAAATTTTGCATGTGGAAGTTCATTTTCCAAGAATTCTGCTAAATATTTAAAATTGTCATCTAAATAATGATTCATTGCTTCCAACCAGTCTTCGCCCTTTTCATAAGCAGCTTGTGTTGCAACGATGCTCAAAGGATTCTCCGTACTAAAGTGACGTAACTTCCATGTCTTTAGTAATCTTTTATTAGGAATGATAATGTTTGAGAACATAAGACCTGCGATGTTGAACGCTTTACTTTGAGACATTGTGGTAATAATCTTATCGTAAACTGGCACAGCCCTAGCAAATGGAATGTGCGTTTGACCAGCGCGTTTAATATCACAGTGAATCTCATCTGAAATGACCCACACATCATTGTCTTGCATAATTTTTCCTAATTGTTGTAACTCATCTTCTGACCATACTCTACCTGTTGGGTTATGTGGATTAGCAAAGATACACAGTTTTATATTTTCTGTTTCTACTTTTTTACAGACATCTTCATAGTCGATTTCATAATATCCATTGTTATTAATAAGTGGTAAATAAACAGGCAACACATTATTTTTGTCGCATGCCATTTTGAATGGCCCATAACTTGGCGTAAGGATTAAGGCTTTGTCATCCTCGTCGCAAATATAATTTACTAATTCTATGAGGCCAGCCACAATGCCGTGAGAGAAGACGAGTTGTTCTTGAGGAAAAGTATAACCAAAACGTCGTTCAGTCCACGAAACGAAAGCTTCATAATACTCTGAGCCAAAAATATTAGTATAGCCTAGAATTTTTTTATCTAATCTATCACGTATAGCATCTAAAACTACCTCTGGTGTGGCAAAGTCCATATCTGCAACCCACATGCGAATCAATTCATCATTATCTGCTATATCTGAAACGTCAGCATCTCCAAATAAATAACCTTTGTAACCTTCCACATTCATAGCATTGGTATAGCGACGCTCTATAACTTCATCAAAATTGTAATTCAAAGTATCCCCTCCTGAAATTTATTTTCTTAATTATCATTTTAATACTTATTATTTTTAAATTCACTTTTTTAAAAAAGAGCATTATAGCCACCTATTTAAAAAAGCTATTTCCCCAAATACTGAGAAAATAGCTTTTTAGACTCTACTAAGCTAGGCCATCAATAACATAAGTGACGCCTAGTACTGCGAATGTGAAGGCAATCATTAATGATACGAAGATCATACCCATCATTGGATTAAATAGTAAGAGAATTCCTAAAATAAGACCTAGTATATTGACAATAATAGATAAAAATCGTAAGCGATTTTGATGAGAGATTGTAAATAAACCAATAGTTGAACTTACAATAAACCATGCTGCGAACATGAAGACGAAGAATTCAGAACTTGCGCCTACGTTAAACATTACTAATAACCCAAAAATGATATCGATAATACCAATAATAATGATTAAACCTGTACCGCCTCCAGCTAACGCTTTCGTCGCGCGTCTGAATAACAGTTGGATGATACCGTTAATAAAAATAAATAAACCGATTAACCAAGTTAATGTATAAAAGTTCTTTACAGGATAGCTAAATATAATAATTGCTACTATAAGGAGCAACGTTCCCATAATCAAACTTGACCATTTCAATTTGCCGTTGTTTTGTGACAATATAATAACTCCTTCCAACTAACAAAAACAATAACTTAAGTATAGTCAAGTTATAACTTGGTAACAATAAATAATACTTAAATATTAAAGTGATATATTTTATAATGCATCAATATCATCTTTAGTGGAACTTCGGTATAGATTCGTCACCCCTGTTTTTTCTAGTGCTTTTACAATATAATATCCAAATGCACCTGACAAAAATGTTCCACTTAGAATTCTAATCGTGTACAGCAAAATTATATTCCAAGTTGCTAACTCTCCCAAATAATTGAATAACCAATCAACTGGTATAGTAAATATTCCAGCAGTTGCACCAGCTAACATAGCCACTGCTAGTTTAGTAGATTTATATTTAAAAATTAAAAATATAATTTCACATGCCAAGCCTTGAGCTAAACTATGTAATAATATAGACATATTGATATCACCTGATAAAATTGTCTCCCCAGCTCCTGCAGCTAATTCTGCTAATAAAGCTACACCAGGTTTGCGAATTATTAGAAATGCTACAACCGCAGCGATAAACCAAAGTCCATAGGCTATTTGATCTAAGTGTAGTCCTAAAGGCTTTAACGCTGCCACAGTTAATCCTACACCTTTATAAATTAATCCAAAAATAAAACTAATTAAAACAGTAACTAATATGTCTGCCAGACTTAACTTTTTCAACGTTTTCTTACTCCTTTACACAATTGTGCAGAGAATAGTACATAAAAAAACACAAACTTATCTAACTAGATAGTTTGCGCATATAAAAAAGTATATATTTTTATTATTGATATATACTTCCCTACGCTAGTGCTAACTAGTTCAGGTTCGAAGGGTTTGGATTGCTCCATCTCAGTTTAAAAACACCCCTAGTACTTATATCTGCCTTAATTTAAATATAGTTTTCTTTTATTTTTTTGTCAAAAATTAGTTTTGATATTTAATTCACATTTCAATATAATATTAATAAGACTAAAATTATATATCACTATGGGTGCTATTTGCTGAGAGAAGTTGATAACTTCAACCATTGAACCTGATATGGCTAAAACCAACGTAGGAAAGTGATTTTAGATAGATAATATCCACTAAAGCAGGGAGCACTATAATTGTGTCTCTCTGTTTTTATATTATAAAGGAGTAGATATAAATGACCTTTGATCAAATCAAACAGTATATTTATCAATTTATTGAATATGGAAGCTCAAATGATTTCCCTACAGTTGCTTTAAAGCTATTTGAGTTTCAATATAATGAAAACCATGACTATCAAAAATTTTGCTTATCTCAAGGTAAAACGCCTCAGACAGTTAACGATTGGAAAGATATTCCAGCTGTACCAATTAATGCTTTCAAACATGCAACATTTAGTGCTATACCACCTAAAGAAGCTCAATTTGTCTATATGACTAGTGGTACTACTAGCGGAATTAAAGGTAAGAATTACCATAAAGATTTAGATGTTTATGATTTAGCTATGACTTCCTTTTTCAAAAAAATGTTCCTTTCAGATTGTAGTAAAATTGAAATGGCTATATTATTCCCTACTCCTCAAGAATTACCGAATTCTTCATTAGCTCATTACCTTGAAGTTGCAAAGTCAACATTTGGAACGGTAAATAGTGCTACTTATATAGATAAAAATGGAATTCAATATTCTGAACTCATTAAAGCTTTAAGACAATCTGAAGCACATAAAACTCCGTTTGCTTTACTAGGAGCGAGTTACAGCATTGTTCACTTAATAGAATATCTAGAAGAGCATAATTTAGCTTTTAAATTACCTGTAGGTAGCCGAGTATTAGATACTGGAGGTTACAAAAATCGCTCAAAAGAGCTACCTCAACAAGAATTTTACGATAAAGTATCAAATCTATTTAATATTCCAAAAGATATGTGTATTAATATGTATGGCGTCACTGAGTTAAGTACTCAATTTTATGACAAAGGAAATGAAACCTCTCCATCAATTAAATTCGCACCTCATTGGTGTCGAAGTCGTGTGGTTAACCCTATGACCATGGAAGATGTTGCTTATAATGAAAAAGGTATTTTAATCCATTATGATTTAGCAAACTATAATTCTGTTGCAACAATAATGATGGAAGATGTTGGAGAGCCTACTCAAGAAGGGTTTATTTTACATGGAAGAACTGAAGGAGCATTAGCAAAAGGTTGCTCATTAGCTGTTGAAGAATTTTTAAATTCTAAAAATTAAGGAGATACATATGAAGCTAAAAGTAGGACATGTTCCTTTTATAGACAGTCACGAATTAAGCTATAAAGAAATCAAATTTCAGAATTATACTGCTTTAGTACCTGATTTGACTAAAGCTCAATTAGAATTCGTTTGTTCTAAAATAAAAGAAAATAGAATAAATTTACAAAATTATTCAACTACTAAAATTATTAATTTAATTGATACAGCTATTCATATTTTTTTAGATTCACAGTCTAAATGGCGAAAAAGTATTGATGAAATAATACCTCAAATTACTGGCTATAGTTCAGAAATTCTTAAAGTAGGATTTACTAAATACTTAACTACTTTCAGAAAATATGAACTTCAGCAGTTCATATCAGAAGATTTTTATAATCCTAATATTTTAGAGCAATTTGTTCCTAATCATAAAGGGGGATTCTCAAAGGCCATTGCGCCAGATATTATCACTCACATATGGTCCGGTAATGTTCCAGGCCTTCCTTTATGGAGTCTAATCAGCAGCTTAATAGTTAAGTCTGGAAGTATTTGTAAGTTACCTAAGTCTGAGCCTTTTATTGCTAGCTGGTTTGTTCAACTTTTAACTGAAATCGACCCAATTATTGGAAATAGTATAGCAATTATTTATTGGCCTGGAGGCAATACTGAACTAGAAGATATTGCCATCAATCATTCAGATATCATAATGGGATATGGAAATAATGAGATTTTAAATAAAATTTCTAAACGTATTCCTATTACTAAAAAGTTTCTTAGTTATGGCGAAAAAGTAGGTTTAGCTATAGTAAGCCCCGAAGCTTTAAAATCTAATAAAGTTCAAAAGAACGCTAAAAACTTAGCTTTAGAAATAATGCGATACGATCAACAAGGATGCTATTCTCCACAAATGATATTTGTACAAAAGAGTGCTCAAATTAGTCCTAAAAATTTTGCTCAAATGGTGAGTAGCGCCCTACAACAATTAGAGAAACAATATCCTTTACGTCCACTCTCTTTAGAAGAGAGTATAGAACGTGCTCAAAGAATTAAAGAAATTGAGACACAATCAATTTTTGAGGACAATTTAAAATTATACAAAAATCAAAAATCCTCATGGGTAGTAGTTTATCAAGAAAATCACCTCTTTTACCCTACCCCTTTAAATCGTTTTATTCGAATCATGCCATTTAATTGCATAAATGAATTAGTACAATTAATAACTCCTTATAGAAAATACATACAAACTATAGGGATAGCAGGTTCTAAAGAAACAGTATTTGATTGGTGTGAAAAGCTATCTTGTACTGGAGTCAGTCGTTTTACTAGTCTTAAATCAATGACTCTACCTGAAGAAGGATGGCATCACGATGGCGGTTTTAATCTAAAAGATTTAGTTTCTTATGTAGATATTGAACAAGATTTATTAAGTGACAGTGAAAACTATGTAGAATATGAAATTTAGTGAATGAAGGATTGAATTTAATGAATCATTTTCAAAATAAAGTTATTTTAATTACTGGTGGAAGTAGAGGCATTGGTCGTGCAATTTCGTTAGCATTCGCAAAAGAAAAAGCAACAGTCATAATTAATTACAAAACAAATAATAGTGCTGCAAGCCAGACAGTTCAGGAGTGCAAAAATCTTGGAGCTAATGTCGAAGTTATAAAAACTGACATTAGTAACAAAGATGAAGTTCAAGATATGGTTGAATGCATAATTAAAAAGTATGGTAAAATTTCTTGTTTAGTTAATAACGCATTTGCTCCATTCAAATTTGATGCTGAAAATCGCCTAATGGCAGATGAAGTTTCTTGGGAGGAATATGATTCACAATTTCAAGGTGCTATTAAATACGCTCATAATACTATTCAATGTTGTCTGCCTTATCTTAAAGAAGAAGTTGATAGCTCGATTATTAATGTTACAAGTAATTTAACTAAGCGCCCTATTATTCCATATCATCAATATAATGTTGCTAAATCAGCATTAGAAAGTTTTACTAAAAATCTAGCAATGGACCTAGGCAGATATAACATTCGAGTCAATTGTATAGCCCCTGGTTTAGTTTATCCAACTAATGGAACACATCATACGAAAGAAAGGCTAAAAGAAGATATAATAACTCAAACTCCCTTAGGAAGAATCGCCACTCCAGAAGATATTGCAGGTCCGACTCTATTTTTAGCATCACCATGGAGCCAGTTTATGACTGGACAAGTTTTATACGTTGATGGCGGTTTTACCATTTAATTTAATTTTATAATCACACATAACTCCAGTTTTTTAAGTTTTTAAATAGGGTAGATAGAAAAATATAAAAAATTAGGAGGCTAATTTATGAGTACAAAAAGAGCGTTAGTTGTAGTTACAAGTGTTTCGAAATATCCAGATATGAATCGTCCAACTGGTTTATGGTTTGGCGAAGTGGTACATTTCGCAGATGTACTATATAAAAATGGATATAAAGTACATTATATTAGTCCTGAAGGGGGCTACACAGCAATTGACCCACAAAGTTTACAAGAAGATATGATGACAGATTTAGACTGGAAATATTATCAAGATAAAGATTTCATGACACGTCTTGGTCATACTGTGACACCAGACGCAGTTAAAGCTGAAAATTACGATATTATTTATTATGCTGGTGGACATGGTACGATTTGGGACTTTAAAGATAATGAAGATTTACAAAAATTAACACAAGAAATTTATGAAAGTAATGGTATTGTTTCTTCTGTTTGCCATGGCGCTATCGGCTTACTAAACGTTAAAGACAGCGAAGGACGCAATATTATTGATGGCAAAACAGTCACAGGTTTCTCTAATAGTGAAGAACAAGAAGTTGGCTTAGCTGATAAAGTGCCTTATTTAACTGAAGATGAACTTAAAAACCGTGGTGCCAATTACGAACAAGGTGACAATTGGACTGAATTTGCAGTAGCAGATGGTCGTATTATTACAGGTCAAAACCCACAATCTGGTAAAGCTGTAGCTGAAAAATTCTTAGAATCGCAAAAATAATATTTAAGACTGCCAGCATAGTCAAAATATAAATATATGCCTACTTAAAATGAATGTTTCTTTTATTTTAAGTAGGCATTTTTGCTATTTATTTTCTATAATCTAATTACTTTTCAATAAAAAAGGTAGCTAAAGCTTCACTATTGCGAAGCTCCGCTACCCTTTTTATTATTATACAATTTATATTGTTTCAAACATTTTATTCTTCAACTTTTGTAATATCTTCTAATATTAATTCTGAAGCGATTAAGCCACGATATTTAGCCCAACGTTCACGGTTAACTTCGTGTACGCGATTGTTTTTAACCGCTTCTACTTGTTTCCAAGCATCAGATTCTTTAAGATTGTCATAATCTGTTTGATTGTCATTGTCTACCATGATAAAGATACGTTCTGGGTTAAAGCTTGAAAGTTTATCTGTTTCAACTTTTAAGTAGTCAGCACCCATGTAATCTGGCAATTGATTTTCATCATTTTCAGAAATAGAACTATTAAAGCCAACTTTATTTAAGAATTGACCTACATAAGAATCAGATGCATGTACATATAAGCCTTCTTTAGTTGGTACTGCTGCGATTGTTGTTTTATCTTTATCGATTGTTACATCTTTACTTAAATCTTCAACTTTAGAATTGTGTTGTTCTACAACTTCACGACCTTTGTCGTCTTCTGATGCAATTTCAGCAATTTGTTTGAACACTTCAACACTTTCTTCATAATTTGCGTCAAAGCTTTCTAATAATACTGTTGGCGCAATTTGGTTTAATTGATCGAAGATTTTTTCGTGTCTATTTTTATCCGCTAAGATGATTTGAGGTTCTGCTTTTTTAATAGCTTCAGTGTCTGGTTCTAAACGTGTACCTACTGAAGTATAGTTACCAATTGAATCTTTAATTGATGAATCTAAATTATTTGCGTCATTGTCGTCTGCGATACCAGTTACGTTAATATTTAATTTCGCTAATGCTTCTACAAATGAATATTCTAAAGCGACTGCTGATTCGATTGTATCTGGAACTTTTACTGTAACGCCATTTGTTTGAATTTCTTTAGTCATAATTAAAAATCCCTCCGATTGAGAATACTTATCATTTCTCTTACATTATTTATTATTTACGTTATGGATATTTTTAAACATGATTTATACATAAAAATAATTTTTCGCAATAAAAAACGGTTAACTTACAAGCGTTAACCGTTATATAGCTTTCATTATTATTTCAAATTCTTTGGTACATTTTTATATGTCCATTTACGCCACAACATTTCTAATGGACCTTGGCGATGGTGTGCTAGCCACCAATATGTTAATAGAGTGAACACTACTAGAATAGGTATGCCAATATAAATCGCTTGTAATGGCGTAGGATGTGGATAAGGGAATACAAAAGATAAGAATAAATCTAAGACAATCATTTGAACTAAGAAGTTAGTAAATGCTGTTTTTCCTAATTTTTCAAAAGGTGTCATAACACGTTGAACACTTTCTCTATCAGTAATAAATAGTAGAAGAATAAAGTAAATTATACTTTGGAAAGGCGTTACCCCTAAAAACATAATATCAACGTGATTACTTTGAGGTAACCATATTATTATCGCTATATATGCTACAAGGAGTATTATTGAGACCCATAATGTATAGCGTGCTTTAGGTAGTAAAAATAAAAACATCAGAATAAAACCATATATAGCATATTCCGCGTATGGCAATATTAAGATTAATCCTGGAACGCCTACTACAAATAAGAAGATGAGACGGCGAAACATTAATTTAATGGGGGATAAATCTTTTTTACGTGCATTATTCATGAATATGCCCATGCCGATACCAAACAATAATGTAAATAGCGTAATAAAACGCATGTCTATAAACATCGCAAAGAATTGTTTAATAAAGTGATCTATTTGTGTGAAATGGGGTCGTTTCTCTCCTTCCACAATAGGCATAATTTCTCTTACATTGGCAAAGAGAACAATTGCAATCGCAAGTCCTCGAATAATATCTAACCCGATAATACGTTTTTGATTCATAAAAATAACCTCCTTACCTTTTATGGTAGGAGGTTAGAGATCTAGGCGCATTTATCTAATCTTACATTTGAAAGCCGCTTCTTTCACTTTTGAAAGTTATACTTTTTAAGTTTACTTAAATAAATGCATTGTATTTTGGCTAAAGATGTCTTTCTTTTCATTCTCACTAAAAGCATTAGTAGATTCAATATCTTGAATCATTTTAGCTATCCAATGATTAGGGGCATAGTGGGCATCAGATCCAAAGACGATATGTGGAGTAGTCGTTACTTCTTTTAAACTTGAAAAGGTCGATGAACCAGTAGATAAGCCTATATCATAGTAAAAATGACTCATATATTCAGAAGCCGTCTTCGTTAATGTCTTACTTGGTTGCAACCCATTACGGTACAAATTGAACATTTTCGCATATCTGACAGGATGCTTGATAACTTCTTTGACAATTTCAGTTTTTCCATTATTCATGAATGATTTAAGTCTCTTTTTAGGATCTTGAATAATATATTTTTGAGTTTCTAAGGTATTATGAACACGCCACTGGATATAAGGTAATGTTCCTCCTGCATGTGCAAGTATAAATTTAATATTAGGATAACGTTCTAACGTCCCACTAAATATTAAATTTGTTGCTGCGCGTGTGGTGTTAAATGTAAATTCTTGAATAAAATCTGCCACGACGTATTGCGGTGGTTTGAAGTCAGCTGAATTAGAACTTGGATGAATAAATACCTTCGCATGACGTTCATTTAACGTTGCCATCACCTTTTCAAAAGCATCATTGCCTAAAAATTCTGTTCCATAATTAGAGAATAACCCAACACCATCTAATCCTAAGACATCAAGCGCGTATTCAATTTCTTTAATTGTTTCTTTTACATAAGGCATTGGCACTAAAGCGAAACTTTTAAACCTATCGGGATAGTCTTTCTTTAACTGTGCTTGGTATTCATTCACTTGACGCGCTACCTTAGCTGCTTTCTTCTTTTTAAATGGTATGGTCGCTGGTTCAGAAATTGACGTGTAACCTACATCAATATTTAATTCATCCATCATATTAATACTATCTTGAGGCTCCCACTTCCTAATCGGAAAGCCACCAGCCGTTGTTACGCCTATTGATTTTAATGCATCTCTATACACTTTCGGAATAATATGGTGATGAATATCTATAATTTGACGCTCATTTCCCATAAATTTAACCCTCTTCCGTCTTTTATATTCAAAAAATCGGGCAATGTCGTGATACTCATTTGCCCGATTTTAATTAACCCTATTATAACTTTCTTACTTTACTTATTAAATTGTCATAAATTATTTATCTAAAAAGCCGTTTGGATAAACCATCACTTTCAAGGCGTCACCTTTACTAGTACGTGTTAATTCCATCGCTTGTTTAGTATCATCAAGCTCGAATTGATGTGTGAATAATGAATCAATGTCTGCATCTGTTGTGCTTAAAATTTGAATACCTTGTGGGTACGTATTCGCATATCTAAATACACCGACAATGTTAATTTCATGATTTGCGATAAATGGCACGTTAATTTCGTTCATGTCTTCTTGAGGTAAACCAACGATTGCTAATGTACCGCCATCTTTTAATGAATCTAACGCGTTCCTTAAAGCGATTGGGTTACCTGCAGTTTCAATCGCATAGTTAACGCCTTTACCATCAGTTAATTCATTAATACGTTCTAATACGTCTTCATTTTTAATGTTAATTGCTGTCGTTGCGCCTAGACGTTTTGCAGCTTCTAAACGATTGTCTTCTAAGTCTGAAACGATGATGTTTGTAGCGCCATATGCTTTCGCAGCTACGACTGCCATTAAGCCTACAGGACCCATTCCCATAATTACTACTGTTGAACCTGGTTTAATATCGGCACGTTTACATGCTTGTAAACCTACTGAGAATGGTTCAACTAACGTTGCTTGTTCATATGTAACTGAGTCAGGTAGATGATAAATGAAATCTGCTGGATGACTTACATATTCACAGAATGCGCCATCGTATGGTGGTGTCGCCATAAATTCCATATGTGGACATAAGTTATATTTACCTGATTTACAGTATTCACATTCACGACAAGGTTCACCTGGTTCGATAGCTACACGATCGCCTACTTTAAAGTCTGTTACTTCATCCCCAACTTGAGCGACCATACCTGCACATTCGTGACCTAAAACGATTGGTTTTTCAACTACGAATTCCCCTACACGGCCATGCGCATAATAATGAACGTCTGAACCACAAACGCCTACTGCCATCATTTTGATTAAGACATCTTTAGGTCCGATTGACGGTATGTCTCTTTCAATAATTTCAATATCATAAGGTTCATGCATTAATGCAACTTTCATTTTTTCTGGAATTGATTCACTCATTTTAAACATCCTCCTAAGTTTATGTATCTCTCCTTTATTTTTCCATTGAAAATGGTTTGTGTAAACGATTTCACAAATATTTTGATAGTAATTTTAAACAAAAATAATTAAATCACAACATTTTTTCGGGTAATAAAAATATACTAATCTTTAAAATAATGATTATCTTAATCTCTACCTACCATTTGTAGCTGCCATAAGTGATAATACTCTCCTTTTAGTTGTATTAATTCTTCATGTGTCCCACTTTCTTTAACCTCTCCATCCTTAAGTGCATATATTCTATCAGCGTTTTTGATTGTGCTCAATTTATGAGAGATGATAACCACTGTCTTCCCTTTCATAGTTAGTTCATCTATATTTGAAATAATTTTATGTTCTGTTAAGCTATCTAACGCACTGGTAGCCTCGTCAAAAATATTAATATCTGAATTTTTTAAAAAATTACGTGCTAAGGATAGACGTTGTGCTTGACCACCTGATAAATTAGCTCCCTCTTTTTCTAACATAGTATTAAAATGATCAGGCAGTTTTTGTATGAATGATTGTGCTTCTGCTAAACGACACGCTTCAAACATTTCCTTATCAGTTTTAAATTTATTACTGCCATACAATAAATTATTTTTTATTGTATCTGCGAATAGAAATGTAGATTGAGATACGTAACCAATGTGTTCACGTAAGTTAGCGAGGCTGATAGAATGTAGAGGTTGGTTATCTATCGTTATTTGACCTTCAAAATCCTTATAGTATCCATTTAATAATTTTCCAATAGTAGATTTACCACTTCCACTTTCCCCTACAATAGCTACCTTCTCTCCTTTAGAAATATTTATATTAATATTTTTTAACACTTGACTTCTAAAACCATATTGAAAGCTAACATTTTTCATACTAATATGATTTTCAAAATGAAATTCTTTTTTTGAGGAATTAAGCATTTGTTCTGTTTCTAAATCTGTTATTTCAGCAATTCGTCTTGCTGATACAAAGGAAGATTGCAATGATGGTTGAATATTGATTAAACGTTCAATTGGATCTAAATAATAAATAGTCAATGCATTAAATGCTAGTAAACTACCTAGAGTCATTTGATTATTCATAACTAAATAACTTCCAATCCATAAAATAATAAGACTAATCGTTAACTTTAAAAAGTTATTAATAGTTAACTGTGTATTAGAAAACCTTCCCAGTTTAAGCAAATTTTCAATTAATAATTTAAATTTTGTCGTTCCTTGATTAAAACGTTCATCTTCTGCTTGATAACTTTTAATCGTTGCATTGCCATCAAAAGACTCTAATAAATATGAACTTAAGTCTGCGTTATATTCTGCTACTTTTTGATTATATTTTTCAAAAGGTTTTCGTAAAACATAGCTACAAATAATAAATACAGGAATAAAGATAACAGTTATTAATAGTAACAATGGACTCTGCATATATAATAAAATAGCGCCAATAATAATCATTAATGTATCGACAAGCAATGTTACCGTTGAAGAAGATAGCGCTTCGCGTATTTTAGAGGTATCCATAAATCTTTGAAGAATTTCTCCTGATTTACGTGTATCATAAAAGTTCATCGGTAAATGAAGCACGTGATAAAAATAATCCTTCATTAAGTTAAGGTCTATTTTCAAGCTTAAACGTAAAATCAATTGATATCTAAAATAATTTATTAAAGCATTAACCATATATAACATTAAAATTCCTAAACTAACTAAATGTAAATGTTTCAAGATGTTAGATGGGATTATATCATCTGTTAACAGTTTAAAATACATCGCCCCTAAAATTCCGATGACATTAATAAATATGGACATTAATGCTACTAAAAGAAGTTTGCTATAATTCTTCTTGAAAATATCAACGAAAATTTTGAGATACGATGGTGATTCATCTTCTTTTGTAAATGTAGCCATCTTTTCGGTTAGTACTACAACATTAGTCCACATATATTGAAACTCTTGAGAAGACAATTTATATTTTCCTTTAGCTGGATCAACAATATGAAGGGTATCCTTTTTAATATGTTCGATTATTATAAAATGATCATAACCTTGATGATTAACGATGTGAGCTATAATCGGTAACTCTACCGTATGCAAATCATTAAACGATTCAGCTTGAACTCCCGTTAATTTAATACCTATTTGTTCTCCAGCTTTGACTAATCCATATAGATTTGTTCCTAATTTATCTGTTTTAGCGTATTCTCTAAGCCTTGGTATTGAAACACGTTTGCCATAATACTGAGAAATCATTGCTAAACAAGCAGGTCCGCAATCTTTTTCATCATATTGGTGAATATATTTAACTCCCATAATCTTAATTCCTCTCATTCAAGATGAACAATATCTTTTTAATATCTATCTTTATCGTACCTACTATTTTTTAACATTCATTTAATTCATTATTTGGATAATGTTAAAAAATAATTTATATTTAATTACTTAATGTAGAACAAATTCAGTAAAAAATAATTTTTAAAGGCTTAAATCTGACTTTTCTTCGAGTTAACTACTTATTTACATTCTCACGTTACAATGCAGTTGAAAGTTGATAAAGGAGGTGTAACAAAATGAAAGAATTAAACAACGCTGAATTAGAACGCATTAATGGTGGTGCATGTGCTCCAGATGGTGAAGATTCATTCATGTGTGATGTTGGTCAAAAAGCACATGAAATTTGGGATTCAGTAAGAGGTAATAACTAAATTTAATTTTAAAAAATATGACACTTTATTTTCATTATTACTAAAATGGAGGGCGCTTATATTGAAAACATTAGATATTGAAAAATTAAAAGATATTAACGGCGGTGGCATTATTAACATTGGCGCCGATGTGAGAGAATTAGGTCAAATGGGAAATAACGCTTGGAAAGATATTAAATCAGGTTGGCAAGGTAATCACGAAGAAGGCTAAACTAGTTTTAATTTAATCTTTAATTATATTTTCTAAAAACTGGAGGACTTTTCATATGAAAAAGTTAAATAACTCTGAACTTAAAGTAATCAATGGTGGCAAAGATTCTTTCATTGATATTAGTGGAGATATAAGAGAAATAGGCCAAATGATTAACAATGGCTGGAAAGATGTTAAAGACGGTTGGAATGGCAACCACGAAGAAGGATAAAAATAAAATATGAACGGATGAAACAAAATGAAAAAACTTAATATAGATATGATTAAGGCTTATAGTTTAATTGAGATTAATCTATAAGCCTTTACTTTACATAATTATATGAACTTTTTAAGTATAGTTTAAATTCATAAAACTACATATTGCCAATTGATAAATATTTCGTTTCTAAGTAAGGTTCAATACCTTCTGTACCACCTTCACGGCCATATCCACTTTCTTTCATACCGCCAAATGGTGCATGTGCCGCTGATGGACCACCATCATTCCAACCGATAACGCCATAATCAAGTGAATTATATAAGTGGAAACCTGTGCGATAATCGTTTGTAAAGAAGTAAGCAGCTAAGCCAAATTGCGTATCATTCGCCATTTGAATCGCATCTTCTAAGTCAGAGTACGTCGCGATAGGTACAATCGGACCAAACGTTTCTTCTTGCATTGCTAACATGTCTTGGTTCGCATTTGACACGACAACAGGTTTCAAGAAGTTACCGCCTAGTTCTTGGGCGTCTTCTAATGTACGAGATAATTTCGCCCCTTTAGATTCTGCATCTTTCAATTGATTAACTACTTTTTCTACGCCGTCCTTATTGATAAGTGGGCCAATTGTAACACCTTCATCCATACCGTTACCCACTTTTAAATCATGAACTTTTTGCGTTAATTGATCTACAAATTCTTTTTCAACCGCTTCATGTACATACACACGGTTTGCGCAAATACATGTTTGACCTGCATTACGGAATTTAGACGCAATGGTTTGATCTACGGCATAGTCAATATCTGCATCTTCGTGAACGATTAATGGTGCTAGTCCGCCTAGTTCCATTGTTACATTTTCAACAGATTCAGCAGCTTGTGCAATCAGTTTCTTACCGACATCAGTTGACCCAGTAAATGTGACTTTCTGCATGATTGGATGTTTCGTGAAAAGGTCTCCCGCATCTTTACCTGACATAATGACATATTGCACAGCGTCTTCTGGGATACCCGCTTCGTGTGCAAGTTCAATTAAACGAATGGTAGTTAATGGCGTTTGTGTAGCTGGTTTACATACAATCGTACAACCTGCAGCTAACGCTGGCGCAATCTTACGTGTAATCATCGCAGCAGGGAAATTCCATGGTGTAATCGCGCCTACTACACCCACTGGAAATTTCTTTACAATGATATTTTTATCAGGTGTATTGGCAGGAATCGTACGTCCATAAATACGTTTCGCTTCTTCAGCATACCAAGAGACATATGAATTAGCATAATCTACTTCACCTTGAGCTTCTTTTAAAGGTTTACCGCCTTCTTTAGTAATCAATTCTGCTAATTCATCTTTATGTTCATCAATAAGTGAGAACCATTGATATAATTTATCAGCACGTTCATATGCGTCTACTTCTCTCCAAGATTTAAAAGCCTCATGTGCCTTCTCAATTTGTTGCTTCGCTGTCGCTTCATCTGTGTAGTCCAACGTTTCGATTACTTCATTTGTTGCCGGATTTAATACTTCTAATGATGCCACTATGATCCACCCCTTTTAAAGTTTGAGAGTTATTGATACAAGTATATACCCGTACAAATAGATAATCTATCAAACCGTTTACATATATCAGAACATCGCTCTACTTCCTATGCTCTGTAATCCTTGATAAAATATGATAAATGCATTTAAATTACGAGTTTTTAAGGAGTTTGTTATGGATAAAAAGATTGTTGTAATCGGTGCTGGGCTAAGTGGTCTTGTTGCTGCGACAGAATTACTGAAAAAAGGTTATCACGTTACAATGTTAGACCAAGAGCCACGCCAAGCGATTGGTGGACAAGCGTATTGGTCATTCGGTGGATTGTTCCTAGTGAATTCTAAAATCCAACAACGTTTAGGAGTAAAAGATTCTTATGAATTGGCGTTAAACGACTGGCTAGGTTCAGCACAGTTTGACCGTCCCGATGATGAAGACTATTGGGCGAGACAATGGGCTGAAGCGTATGTTAGATTTGCGACATTTGAAAAGGAACAATATTTAAAAGAGATGGGCGTGCGCTTAACACCTATTTTAGGTTGGGCTGAACGCGGTGGTGCGTCGGCTTCTGGGCATGGCAATTCTGTGCCACGTTTCCACATTACGTGGGGTACAGGTCCAGGACTTGTGGAACCGTTTGTACAATACATTTTCCAAAAAGAGCAAGAAGGCAAGTTTCAATTTCTACCGCGCCATCAAGTAACAGAAGTCGGTATTGAGAATAATCAAGTGACGCATGTGGCTGGAAATATCTTAGAACCAAGTGACGTTGAACGTGGCGAGAAATCTTCTCGTACTATCATTGATACCTTCCATTATCCCGTAGATGAGTTGTTAATCACTTCTGGCGGTATTGGCGCAAATATGCCGTTAATTCGTAAATATTGGCCTAAACGTTTAGGTAATCCGCCTCAAACAATGATTCAAGGTGTGCCAGATTCTACAGATGGTCGTCTCATTCAGATTACAGAAGACGCTGGGGCAAATGTCGTTAATAAAGACCGTATGTGGCACTACACGGAAGGCATTCAGAACCACAGTCCAATTTGGTCGAATCATGGTATTCGTATCATTCCTGGTCCGTCATCTATGTGGTTCGATGCAACAGGTCGTCGTATGGACGCACCTGATTATCCAGGTTTCGATACGTTGCATACATTAGAAACCATCATGAAAACAGGCTATGATTATTCGTGGTTTATCTTAACGGAAGACATCATTAAGAAAGAATTTGTGTTATCAGGCTCTGAACAGAATCCGGATTTGACGGATAAAGATATTAAGTTGTTAATTCAAGAACGTTTGGGCAGTAAGGCAACTTCTCCTGTAGAAGCATTTATGAATAAAGGGCCAGATTTCGTAATGGCTGATGATTTAGGCACGCTTGTTCGAAAAATGAATGACCTTACAGGTGACGATTTATTAGATTACGAAGCCATTAAACACAAAATTAAAGCCAGAGACTTGCAAATTGATAATAAATTTAGCAAAGATCCTCAAATTTCATTTATTCATAATGCCCGCCAATTCTTAGGAGATAAATTAGTACGTACTGCAAAACCTCATAAAATTTTAAGTGGCAAAAATGGTAAGTTAATCGCAGTTAAATTAAATATTATTAGCCGTAAAACCCTTGGCGGTATTCAAACAAACCTTGATGGCCAAGCACTTAATCATGACATGCAACCTATTACAGGTTTATATGCTGCTGGAGAAGCGTCAGGCTTTGGTGGCGGTGGCGGTGGCGTTCATGGTTATCGTGCCCTTGAAGGTACGTTCCTAGGTGGTTGTATCTTTAGTGGTATCCGTGCAACTGAAGGCATCCATCACCATATACATTAAAACTAATAAATATTCACACTATAAATTATCAAATTTTATTCTGCATAAAATATCATTCTTTATACATTTTAGTGTAATATGAAAGCGTATTGTGACATGTCTATTCATGACTCACAATACGCTTTTCTTCTATCACAATTATTTAATTTTTAATCCTCTATAACGATTTAACGTACCAATGAATTCTTGTTTGCGTGGTAAAGCTAAATTGCCTGGATGCCCTTCAAAGTGTGATACCGCTTCAAGGCCTTCCTTTTCAATCAACGCGTACATACGATTGGTAGCGTCAATAAGGTTAGTATGTTCATCTATCAGATGACGTCTAAAGTAATCAATCATTACCGTAAGCGCATTCGTCTGACTATCATCAATCAATTGCTCTAAACCAGAAATATTAATAGCCTCTTTACCATACATAATGGTATGCAAACCTTTCGCTTTCAAACGATCATCTTTCCATTTTTTAGAAAATGAAGCCCCTAAAGGCACACGAGCTGGAATATCACCAAATTGCGCATTTGACTCAGCATCACGCTGATATCCATCTTCATCAGCAATTGCTTTAGCCTCGGACGTCACATCTTTCAAGTGATATTCATCCATCATCAAGACATGATCTGCTACATCAAAGTAATCGCCAGAACCACCAACAATGAGAATGGTAGAAACATTATAATCGTCATACAGCGGTTTAACTTTACTTGAAAATGGCGTAATCGGCTCTTTGTCAGGCGCAATTAACTTCTGCATGCGACCATCACGAATCATAAAGTTCGTAGCAGACGTGTCTTCATCAATTAATAATGTAGATGTTTGCGCTTCTAACGCTTCCATCACGTTCGTCGCTTGAGATGTACTGCCACTCGCATTCTCTGTTGAAAAGTGAGTCGTATCTTTCTTGCCTGGCAAGTTGTCGATAAATGGACTGATGTTTACATTTTGGATACTACGGCCATCTTCAGCGCGAATCTTCATGGCATCATGACGCGTAAGGACAAACTCTCGCCCATCATTAGGAATGTGGTTGTAAACGCCACGTTCAAGCGCTTCAAGTAGTGTTGATTTACCGTGGTATCCGCCACCGACAATGAGCGTGATGCCTTCTGGAATAGACATCCCTGTGACTGCCCGACCACTAGGTAAGTTAAACGTCGTTTCCACTGGTTCAGGACTTCTAAATTTAATGGCATCTTTCATAGGCGCATCAGATACACCACTTTTCCTAGGTAAGATAGAATCGTTAGCGACGAAAGCAACTAAGTTTTGTTGTTCAAGTTGTTCTCTAATATACGTTTGATCCAGTTTTAATGTCACTTGATTCTGAAGCGCTTGTTGATTAATATTTTTGAAAATGAGTGATTGGTCGACAATCGATGGAAGTCCTTGAATTAAAGTATGCGCGGCTGCTTTTCCAAGAATCTTACGCCCTGCAGCTGGCATACCTACTTCAATGCGTACTTCGATATCTTTATCGTTGATAACAACTGCAGTACGCTCCAGAATTTCTTGCCCACAATGGTCGATAAAGATTTTACCGTTTTTACCGGCGCCTTTAACCGTATGATTAAATTTCGCAGCTTGCTTAGCAAACGTTCTTGTTAGAAAGTCAGCCACTGCGATGCGTTTATCCTTCGTATCCAGTAAATTGTCTGGTATTTGAGCGCTATTACGATCAATAATCAAACGCATTTTTGAAGGTGGTGCGAAAGGATCTACTTGCACATGATCTATGGCTAATCGAAATTGATCGAAAGCATATGTGCCTTTTGTTCGTTTATACGCTCCATATTTTTGGCCATCTAGAGACTTCAATGTCTTTTCAAGTTCTGTCGAGCGTTTCATAGTTATTCCTCCGTTCAGTTAGTGTATATAAATTATTTACCCAACCTCCCCGGCCGCCATAACTTTATTCTAGAAATTCTTAATTTTAGGCATAAAAAATAACCATCCCTAACTTTGGCGAGTTAGATGGTTATTTTTTATCCCTAACTAAAAGCCACCGTCTTTTTAACGGGTTTGCTAGAGCAGTAGTGTTAGCGCACTAGTGCTCTTTTCATTTTTATAATAGCACTAGTGCCAAAAAAGTGCAAATTTTCCTTTCTCGTACGTTCAAAGAGAAACTATAATGCAGTGTAACCACCATCAATAGTGAAGACACTACCTTGTGCGAATGATGACGCATCAGAAGCAAGGTATACGACGATACCGCCTAATTCTTCTGGTTCACCTGGACGTCCCATAGGTGTAGCGCCCATCCAGTAATCAATCATTTCTCCACCAGTATTGAACATTGGTTCCGTTAACGCTGTTTTCATGTATCCTGGCGCAATTGTGTTCACTTTAATACCATATTTAGACCATTCCATCGCTAAGCTTTTCGTTAACATGATAACGCCTGCTTTAGAAGCGTTGTAAGATGCTTGTTCTTGTGGTTTGTTGGCGATTAAACCTGACATAGAAGATGTATTGATGATTGAACCATTACCTTGTTTAATCATTTGACGGCCTACCGCTTGTGCTACTAAGAATACGCCGTTTAAGTTTAAGTTAATAACTTTTAACCAGTTTTCGTATGACACATCTTCTGCTTTTTCATTGATTGTCATACCCGCATTGTTTACTAATACGTCAATTTTTCCATATTCTTTAACAACGTCTTCAACCATTTTGTTAACGTCTTCAGGATTTGTAACGTCTACTTTTAATGCTGTCGTTTTAACGCCTTCTTTTTCAGCGATAGCAGTAGCAGTTTCTTGAGCTAAGTCTAATTTAATATCGGCGATAACAATGTCTGCGCCCGCTTGTGCTAAGGCTTCAGCCATGGCTTTACCTAGCCCCATTGCGCCTCCTGTTACAATTGCAACTTTCCCATTAATTTTAAATTGATCAATAATGTTTGTCATGTTTCTCTCACCCTTCTAATTTGTTTGCGCATTAACTGCTGTATTTGATTGTGTGTTAACTGTAGTATTTACTTGTTTACTCGGTTGTTGCACTTTCATAAAGAACGTCAAAATAAAGCCAACAACGTAAAGAATTGCATAAATCCAAATAGTTACTTCTGCTGTTGTAAACGATAGTGCGACACTGGCAAGACCGTAACCAATAAAATTACTTAATCCAGCTGCTAAGTTATGTACAGAAACTGCAGCACCTTTATGATCAGGCACTAATGTTGGGAAGATAGCTGACATCGGCACATACGCTGCAACTGCAAAACCTAACATTAACGCTATTAATGTCGTGATGAAGACATTTGGACCACTCCATGATGGCAAGTAATAGAATGCCAACGTTGATATCGCCATACCAATACAACCGAACCAACGTACTTGACGTACCCAGCCAATCTTGTCACCAACGACACCCCAGAATAAGTTAGTAAAGATTGTGACAAAGTACATCAAGCCCCATACACGTAACCATTGTGATGTAGTGAAACCAAAATCAGATGTATAAACGTGTGGTAAGAATACAACTAAACCAAATAAAGACAATTGGTTGATAATACGTACCACAAAAGCAACAGCTACGTCTTTCTTACCTAAAATCGTAATACCGCGACCAAATTCTTTTAAAATTTCCCCTTTAGTCATGCGTTTAGCTTCAACATCTGCACCTTTATTATCTTTAACAAAGAACATGGCAATAAGACCGCCAATTGCGATAAAGATAATTGATGACCATAACGTACCTTCTTCACCAATAAATGGAATTGTGAAGCTTGGTAAGTATGAACCTAATACACCAATACCGATAGAATACATTGCCCAGAACCAACCCATTGCTGACGCAAGTTTATGACTAGGTGAAGAATATGTAATCCAAACTACAAAGCTATAAATAAACATTGGATACGCAAATCCACGAATACCATACATAATCATCATCATCGCGTAGTTATCTTGAGCTAAACCTAACGTTAAGAATCCAACATGGAAGACAATCCAAATAATAAATGCGATTGTCATGATACGTTTCGGACTGAAGATTTCAGCCATCACACCTGACATCCATGAGGCTACGGCTACGATTAAGCCGTAAACTGTTAATACATTCCCGGCTTCCGCATTACTGTAGCCAAGACTCATAATATATTTAGATAAAAATGCTTGTTCTACCCCATCACCAGTCATAAAGATTGCTACGGCGATATACCCCCAAATTAAAACCATAGGTAAACCTAAAAACTGGCGTTCCTGTTTTTGTAAATCATTAACCACCTTAATCCCACTTTCTACCTTTGTTTAATTGTTTATTTGATTATTTTGTACTAAATTGTTCATGTGCAAGACGTTCAAGCGGAATGCCTTGTTTGAAGCGTTCTGTGTAAGCACTGAAACTGTCGATTTCTTCTTTAGTAGGTTCAATCGTTAGAGATTCAGTACCTTTAAATGCAAAATCATTAAGATATGTTGCTAAATTCGTTGTTTCTTCTTCAATCATGTATCTTGCTAACACCGCGATACCCCATGCGCCACCTTCACTCGCCGTTTGCATCACTAGCACTGGACTTTGAAGCGCAGCCGCTAAGAATGTTTGTGCGACTTTTTCCGTTTTGAAAATGCCGCCATGACCGTACATTGAATCAATTTGAATATTTTCTTTATCTTTTAATAAATCAATACCGATTTTTAATGTACTGAAGGCACTGTAAATATGTGTCTTCATCAAGTTAGCAAGATTAAATTTACTATCAACAGAACGTACGAGCATTGGATAACCATGTTGTACATCTGTAATAAATTCACCTGATATATAGCCAAAAGATAATAATTTACCTAAATCTTGATCACCTTTTAAAGCGCTTTCAAATAACTTTGTAAAAAGTTCTCCTTTATCATATTTCACGCCCATGGTATCTAACACTTCACCAAATAAATCCGCCCAAGCGTTAATATCAGAAGTACAATTATTCGCGTGAATCATCGCAACTTCGTAACCATCTGGTGTAGTGACAATATCGACTTCAGGATATACAGCTTTAATTGGTTTCTCTAAGACAATCATTGAAAAAATACTTGTACCTGCTGAGATGTTACCAGTTCTTGGCGCTACACTATTCGTCGCAACCATCCCCGTTGCCGCGTCAGCTTCTGGGGCACATAAAGGGCACCCTGCTTGTAATTCACCATTTGGATCGATTAATTTAGCGCCTGTTTCTGTAAGACGTCCCGCACACTCACCTGCCACGACGACTTTAGGCAGAATATCGCGAATATCTTGGGTATACCCCTTTTCAGAGAACAAAGCATTAAAACGATCTAGAATATCTTGACGATAATCTTGTGTTTCGCTGTCAATTGGGAACATACCTGAAGCATCGCCAATACCAAGCACTTTCTCGTCAGTAAGATACCAATGAATATAGCCCGCAAGTGTTGTCATGTAACGTACATTCTCTACATGTGGTTCTTGATCTAAAGCAGATTGATAAAGTTGCGCAATACTCCAACGTTCTGGAATATTCACTTGGAAATCTTCACGTAAAATTTCTGCAGCTTTATTTGCATTGTTATTACGCCATGTTCTGAATGGAACGAGTAAATCATCTTTCTCATCAAAAGGTAAGTAACCGTGCATCATACCACTAATACCTAGTGAAGCGAGTTTAGTTACAGTAGCGTTGTACTTATCTTTCAATTCTTGTGTCATTGCGGCATAACTTTTTTGAATGCCAACCCAAGCATCATTCACTGAATACGTCCAATAGCCATCGCGATAGCTGTTCTCCCATTCAAAAGAACCAGTCGCTAGCGTTTGGCATTGGTCATCAATAGCTATGGCTTTAATTCTTGTTGAGCCAAATTCGATGCCTACGGTTAATTTTCCATCTTCAATATATTGCTTAACTTCTGTAGAATTCATCATCTCATCTCGCTTATCTTTTTATGAAAACGTTATCATAAATTAATCCTAGCATATGAAAATTTCATGAAACAAGGTAAATTTTACAATACTCACAACTTTTTAAAGTAAAAAAACACCTTTATTCTAGATTTACATCTATAAAATAAAGGTGTTGATTTTCACTCTATAAGTATTATTTTAAAATACCATATTTTTTCATACTATCAATTGAAGCTAGGATCGCTTCCTCTTTCGTATACATCGGATTCAAGCCTAACACTTCACGCACTTGTTGATTACTCACATTTCTATTCATTTCAAGTAACAATTTACCTTCCTGCACTTCTCTATATAAGACGTCTTACCCTCTTAATTCTCCAAAGCAATTTTAATATGTTCTAAATGATGTCTTTCATGCCAAGACAACTTCGCCAATAACTCAGCCACTGACACATCACTACCATCAGATAATGTAATATTGCGTGATAAATCTTCTTCCGTAACATGATTACCCATCTCTACAATACGTTGATTTAAACCTTCTAAAATATGAAGAGAGATATCAATTGGTAAAAATGAATCAGGCAACTCTACCCATTTATTTTGATTGAACATAAATGCTGTCACACCTTGTTCAGTTAAAGCCATTTTCAAACGTTCGTATAAATTAATTTGTGAATCTGCAATATGATGAACGAGTTGTCTTACCGTCCAACTCCCTTCACGATATTGTTTCTTTAATTGTTCATCACTTAAATGATCGACTGTTTCTTTTAAATGATCGATATAAACCTCAATTTCACTCATCCATTGTTTTACATCTACTAAAGTTGGATCCTTAGGCGCTTCAAATTGACCAATTGGAAATCTAACATCCATACTGTAATCCCCCTTAAATTTTAATACTTACATTTACCCATTCCATCCCAATTTAAAAGTGGCTCACACCTTTAAGGGTGTAAGCCACTTCATAAAAATATATGTTATTGTTCTATGCTAAAAGTAATGGGCTTGAAAAAATAACAAAGAAAACAATTGTTAAAATCAAAGTTGCACCATTTAATAGTCTATTGCCACTCATCATACCTACGATACTAGAGATTACAGATAACAGAATTACAAAAAAGCCTGGTAAATACCAAAACATACTTGTAAACATAATTGAAACAGCTAATAAAAATGATAAAATACATAAAATACTAGAAACTAAATTAATACTGTTTAACCTCATTTAATCTTTTCCTTTCTATAGGTTTAAACAATATTATATAACATTTACACAAAGAAAAGGAATGACTTTTATATAAATATATTTTTAATAAATAAAGCGCAATTATAATGATTGAGGTGATAGCTAATGAAATGGTTTAGTACTAAACTCTTTATCATTTACGCGATTATACTCGTCGCTTTGACTTACTGTATTTATACATTCACTAATCTCTACACACATAAAGGTTTAGGCTTTTATATCAATATCTTTTTAATAAGTTTAGGATGTTTTGTAGGTACCATGAATCATATTTATCGTAAAAAAAAGAAGAAAAAATAAGAGTAGGTTCAAGACTATCATGTCTTGAACCTGCTCTTACTCAATTTAAAATTATAGTTTTAATTAGTGGAATCTCATACCACCGTCAACGATAATTGTTTGTCCAGTGATGTAATCAGAATCGCTACCTGCTAAGAAACTAACCACATTTGCAACGTCTTCCGGTTTAGATAAACGTTTTAATGTAATTTGATCAGTAAATTGTTTCTAACCCCACTCTTCAGGTTGATTATTTTCTTTAGCTAATTTAATCGCAATACCTTCCATCATTGGAGTTTCAACGATACCTGGTGCATAAGCGTTTACTGTAATTCCTTTTTCCGCTAAGTCACGTGCAGCAACTTGAGTTAAACCACGTACAGCAAATTTAGTACTACTGTATAAAGATAAACCTTTGTTACCTTCAACACCTGCTTGAGAAGTGGCGTTGATGATTTTACCGCCATGACCTAATTTTTCAAATTGTTCTAACGCAGCTTGGATACCCCAGAAGACACCACCAATATTAACGCCGATAACTTGGCTAAATTGTTCAGGTGTTACTGTGTCAATAGGTGTCATTGGTCCTAAACCAGCATTATTTACTAATACATTAAATTCACCGAAATGTTCTACCACACCACGTAAAACATTAAAGACATTTTCACGGTCTGAAACATCTGCTTTAAATGCAACTGCTTCTTGACCTTCTGCTTTTAATGAAGCTGCTGCTTTTTTAGCGCCTTCTTCATTAAAGTCAACAAGCGCTACACTAAATCCATCGTTAAATAAACGTTCAGCGATTTTAAATCCAATCCCTTGTGCAGCACCTGTAACGACTGCGACTTTTTTCGCATTACTCATAAAAAACACCTCTTAAAATATTATTCATTTATTATATTATCACTTTTATATAATAATATTTTGAACGCTTTATGAATAATCTTTGGCAGTTTTGTGAGGTGTCTTCAGATAAATCATTTTTACTAATGCTTTAAATACTTTATAAAAGCTTGAACAGAGCTATCATGATTGCGCTCCTTGTGTGTTACAGCAACAAAGTTAATAAAATAATTGAAAGGCTGACCCAGAGGAATTGCTTCAATTAATTCATTATTCAAGAATGGTTCATTTTCTAACATTAAACTAGAAACAATACCCACACCTAACCCTTCCGCTACTGTTCTCATTAGTACCACAGGATTATTAGTTCGAAAGACAATTTTTAGTTCCCCGCTTGTCTGTTCAAATTGTCTTAAATGATGATGGTAAAAACTACGATCGTATAGTACAAACGGATAATCTTTGATATCTTCTAAATCGACTGTATCTTTAAACGTCAACTTAGATTTAGCTGGGACAATCAATTTAAAATTCGAGGTTAAATTAAGTGACGTTTCAATAATATTCTTCGGGGTTTCATTGATGGTCGTTTGACCAGTTAATCCCAAGTCAATTTCATTATTCTCAACCATTGAAACAATATCTTCACGATCCGCTTCAATCACTTCAATATCTACATTAGGATAATCTTGTTTGAACTGTGATAGTGCTTTAGGCACTAATTTATGGAAAATAGTTGGTATAGTTGCAATTTTTAACTTACCGGCAATATTCGTCTGTAAGCTATCTATTTCAATCATTAAATGTTCTTTAGCTTCAAGTATTTCTAAAATTTTAGGTATCAATTGCTTTCCTATTTTCGTTGGGACAGTGCCTTTTCGGGAACGGTAAAACAATTGATAACCTAACTCTTTCTCAAGACTAGCAATTGACTGACTCATTGCCGATTGGCTAATATGCATCATCTGACTTGCACGAACAATCGATTCTTGTTCATAGACCGTTTTAATATAGCTTAATTGCTCAAAGTTCATTTCACACCTCTTCAATATTAGCTCTACTTATATTAACTTCATTAATTCTAATTATACATTAGTATAATTGATTACTATAATGACTTTATATAGGAAAACACATATTCAGAATGATGATTTAGGAGGGAGAACATGGCTCAACGTCTATGGACAAAAGACTTCATCTTTGTAACGTTAGTTAATTTATTTATGTATTTAATCCATTATATGCTTATCGTTACAGTAACCTCATTTACTATTGATGAATACCATGCGTCAGAAAGCATGGGGGGCTTAGCTGCCGGCGTATTTATTATCGGTATGTTAGGTGGCAGGCTCGGTTCTGGTCGTATTATCGATAGTTTACAACCGAAAAAGGTATTACTCGGAGGCGTCATCGCTTCAATCATTGCGATTGCATTGTATTTCACAATTAATAATATTTGGGTATTAATGTTAATTCGATTTATTCATGGTTTAGCTTTCGGTTTTTCATCTACTGCGACTGGTACAATTTCATCACGTATTATTCCCGAAGAACGTAAAGGGGAAGGTATTGGTTATTATGGACTAAGCGTGACATTAGCCTCTGCATTCGGACCATTTCTTGGGTTAGTGTTAGACAACAATTTAGGATTTTCTTCAATTTTTGCAATTGGCCTAATCAGTATTCTTATCGCATTTGTCTTTACTATTTTTATTAAAAAGTTACCAATGGATGAAATGGACACAAGTGAAGATGCGACACGCAAGCCGAAAGGGATTAACGCATTTTTACAAAGAGAAGCTCTACCTATCTCAATGGTAGTTATTTTAGTCGGTATTGCGTATGCGAGCGTTCTTTCATTCTTATCTATTTATGCTGATTTACTCGACCTAGTCACAGCATCAAGTTTCTTCTTTGTCGTGTTTGCCATTGCGACATTCATTACACGACCATTTACAGGTAAGGTTTATGATCGTTTTGGGGAAAATAAGGTAATGTACCCAGTGTTAGCTAGTTTTGCGATAGGCTTAGTTATCTTAAGCATGACAACTTCTTCATTCACTTTACTTGTAGCAGCAGCCTTTATCGGTATTGGCTATGGTACTGTGATTCCAACTGCACAAGCAATTGCTGTTCAACAATCACCATCTAGTAAAATGGGATTAGCCACATCAACCTTTTATATTTTTGTTGATTTCGGTGCAGGTATGGGACCATTCATCCTAGGAATATTTATCCCTTTCTTAGGCTATAGAAATCTTTATTTAGCGATGGCTGGTGTTATTATCATAGCTATCATTGCGTATTACTTCATACACGGTCGCCATCATAAACACCCTCACAAAGTATCAACAAATCATTCATAAGGAAATAATATAAAAAAGAGGAATTTGAGCCACTTCAACTTAAATTCCTCTTTTCTTATTAAAAGCTGATATAACAAGGTTTTTAAGACGTCCCTCCTACTAACTTCAGACAAACCTCAGTCTTACCCCATCGCATTTTAATAACCAATTACCAAGGCAATAGACATTGCAATGGCACAAATGATTACCCATAACAGAATTAATTTCCAAACAAATTTAATCCATTCTGTATATGAAATACGACCTACGGCTAAAGCTCCCATAAGAATGGCTGAAGTAGGAAATAAAATATTACTAATTGAATCACCATATTGAAATGCGAGTACTGTAAGTTGTCGATTAATATGTAATAAATCAGATATTGGAACCATTAACGGCATAGTTGTTAGTGCTTGTCCTGATCCAGATGGTATAAAGAAATTTAGCAAGAATTGTAAAATGAACATAGCAATGATGACTAAAGATGCCGGTACATTGGATAATAAAGTTGTCATACCATGAACAATCGTATCGATAATTTTTTCCATTTTCCAAAATAACTACAATTCCCTTGGCAAAACCTACAATCATTGCTCCAAAAAGTATATTCTGCATACCTTCAATTAAAGCATCAAATGTGCCATTCATTCCTAAGCCACTGACTAAACCAGCGACAATACCAGAAAGTAAGAAGTTGGCACTCATCTCATTAAAAGTCCAATCAAACATAAAAATACCAAAGACATTAAATAAAATCGTCGCTACGATAATTAATAAACTGAAGGCTTGTCGCTTACTAAAATGTTGATATTCAACTTCTTGGTCGGCATGACCTTCTTCTTGTTCAAGATGATAAACGATACTTTTCGTTTTATCCTTTTTAACTTTATGTGCATATAACATGACAGTGGAAATTGCCGCCGTCAGAATAAATAAGTAGATAATTGTACGTAGCCCCCAACCTGAGAACATTGGCAATTCTGCTACCGTTTGAGCTACCCCAACTGTAAATGGATTGAGCATCCCGCCACTAAAACCACTTGCCGCACCTAAAATAACCATAGCCGCGCCTGTTAATGCATCGTAGCCTAATGTACGCGCAATAATAATCCCTATAGGTACAAATATAATTGTTTCTTCAGCTAAACCTATCGTAAATCCTAAAATTGAAAATACTGTCATTGTTAAAGGAATCATTAGAAAGTTAGCTTTACCTAGTGAACGCATTGCCTTATTAACTCCATTTTCAAAGGCGCCTGTTTTATGAATAATACCGAATGCTCCACCTACTAAAAAGATATAAAATACAATTTCTCCGCCACTGATCAAACCTTCAGGAATGGATCTAAATATTTCTAGAAAATTTAAATGTGCAGAATCAACAGTATGATACGTGCCAGAAACAACTAGCGTTTGGCCACCTTTCTTTTCTCTTGTATATTCACCTGCTGGAATAATATATGTTAGTAACCATGCGAGACCTACCACAAACATCAGTAACGCATAAGTGTGTGGTGTTTTAAATTTAAATCTTCTGGATTTCCTGTCTTCCATTTTTTATCAGCACCTTTATTCATATTTAAATTGATTGAATTTTACAAAAATTATTATTTTTATCATACCCTATTTAGAATTAATGCGTAAGACATAATTTAAAAGAAAAGATTCATTGCAAATCAAAAAAGACGGTAGCACTTGATTTAAAAGTGTTACCGCCTATAGAGGTATAGTTTGAATTTAAAACTTAGTCATGTTGTTTTAAATAAGTTGTAAGTAGTTCTGTATAATAATCAATAAATTTAAAGTATTTCTCTTTATCTACATGTTCGTTTACTTGATGAGGCACTGTTCCAGGACCAAACATTAAGAATGAGAAGTGTTCATCTTTACCTCGTAATAAGTTAGATGCATCTGTTACCGCGACAGTTGGTGATGCTACGATATCTTCATCAAAGATTTGTTTAGCGACCTGTTGTCCTGTCTTGATTAAATCATTGTCTCCAGTTGTTAAAACAGGATCTAAGTCTAAGTACATATTCTCTTCTAATTTACCGCCTTGTTTATTGATTTCTTCAAGGTATTTTTTAAATAATTCTTTCACTTTGGCATTATCGTATTCAGGCACCGTTCTAATATTAAACTCTGCAGTAGCTACGTCTGGCACTGAATTGACTTGATTGCCTCCGTGAATGATTGTATTGCTGATGACTAAGCCTGAGATGACACGTTTAACTTCATCTTCATCTAATTCACTATTTTGTTGTAATTGTGATTGGATACGTTCAATTAAATGAGAGAAATCTAATTTTTCATATTTTAATTCTTTCGAAATACGTTCATATTCTTCATCAATATTTTGAATAAATTGGATTAAAGGCTTAATCGCATTATGACCAATCACTGGCACTGAACTATGCGCTGCGCGTCCTTTAGATGTAATTCTGAAATCCATTGAACCTTTATGCGCATATACAAGGTTTTGTTCAGATGGCTCTGCAATAATTAACGCTTCAACATCATCCATATAACCTTTTTCATATAATTGAGCTGAACCTAACTGTTCCATTTCTTCGCCCGCAGTTGCCATAAATTTGATTGTACCTTTAGGTAAAGCGTCATTTTCTTTAATATCAATCATAGCGATAGCTAAGCCTAACAGACCTGCTTTCATATCTGATGTTCCACGCCCATATAACATGCCATCTTTTTCTGTAAGCTCGAATGGCGGGTAGTCCCAATCATCAGGGTCACCTTCAGATACGACATCCATATGTCCTGAAATACCTACGACAGGACTCCCTTCTCCGATAGAAGCAATTAAATTTACACGATTTTCTTCAACTTCATCAATTTCTGCTTGAATACCATGGTCTTCGAATAATTTTTTTAAATAACGTGCGACTTCAATTTCGTTATCATTTACTGTATTCATTTCAACAATATCGGCTAACATTTGAATTTTTTCTTTTTCTGAAAATATACTCATGAATTCATTACTCCTTTTAAAATAAATACAATTTTAATTATAAATTAACTGTATCATGTTAATTTAGCTAAAGAAAATCATCTAGTTTAAAAGAGAATTAATGTTATATATAAACCTAATAAAGTCATAAATAGCACAGGAATAGTAATAACAATACCTGTTTTAAAATAAATTCCCCAGGAAATTTTAACGTCTTTTTGAGCTAACACGTGAAGCCATAGAAGCGTTGCTAAAGAACCAATTGGCGTAATTTTAGGACCTAAATCTGAACCAATCACATTTGCATACACCATACCTTCTTTAAGAAAGCCTGTAACTTGCGATTGATGAATCGCAATCGCATCTATTAAAACGGTTGGTAAGTTATTCATTATTGATGACAGTATTGCAGAAATAAAGCCTACACCCATAATACTTGTGAATAATCCGTGTACTGAGATATTTGAAAAAATTTGTCCTAACACTGTCGTAATTCCTACATTTTTCAAACCGAAGACGACCAAATACATACCTAATGAAAAAATCACGATATTCCATGGCGCGCCTTTGATAACTTTTCCAATAGAAACCGCATGAGATTTACGAGCCAAGAGTAGGAAAATTATCGCGATACCCCCGGCAATGAATGACACAGGAATATGAAGGAATTCGCTACTTAAATAGCCTACAAGCAGGATCGCTAAAACAATCCAAGATATACGAAAGAGCTTTCGATCTTTAATCGCCGTGTTTGGACTTTGAATAGATTGCGTATCTACCCCCTTCGGAATAGAGGTTCTAAAATAAAGCCATAATACTCCAATACTTGCGATTAGAGAAAATAAGTTTGGAATAATCATTCGACTAAAATATTTAATAAATCCAATATTGAAATAATCAGCAGATACAATATTCACTAAATTGCTTACTGTAAAAGGTAACGACGTCGTATCTGCGATAAATCCACTGGCGATAATAAACGGAAAAATGACTTTCTTATTGAAACCAAGATGACGCACCATTGCGAGTACAATTGGCGTTAAAATTAGTGCCGCACCATCATTCGCAAAGAAAGCTGCCACAACGACGCCAAGTAGCATAATGTAGACAAACATCCTAACGCCATTTCCTTTAGCACCACGCACCATATGTAAAGCTGCCCATTCGAAAAAACCAATTTCATCGAGTATCAGCGAAATTAAAATAATTGCTACGAATGTCAAAGTCGCATTCCATACAATTCCCGTCACTTCTACAATATCCGACCAACCTACAACGCCAGTAATAAGTGCCAATATTGCGCCTATAACAGCAGTAATGGCAATATCTAAACCCTTTGGCTGCCAAATCACAAAAATTAACGTGATGATAAAAATCGCAATTGCTAAAAATGTCATCATAGTTGATCACCCAACAAGATAACATTTTTATAATTAAATAAATTGAATGTTGATAATAATTGTTTATCTGTCATATTCATCAAGTCCTCCTACGTCACAACTAAGCATATCACGAGCAACATTTTGAAATCTATCAGGCTATATAATCGTAGGCTTCAATAAATAAAAAATAAGACCTCCAACATATACGATGTTCGAAGTCTTATTATCGAAAATTTTACAAATTACTTACCGAGTGACTTAATGCCCTTTTTTCTTTTGCTTTGTTTTTTGCATTTTAAGCTGTCGTTTGTGAGCTTTCGTCTTTTCTTTCTGTAATTTGTTTTTCTTTTTGCGCTCTAATTTTTTAATTTCTTGTTCTTTTTTAATTGCTTGTTGTGCATAAGTAGAATACTTAGTTTGCTTTTGTTCCTTAGCAATTTGTCTCTGTAACCGTTTAGGATTAACTTTTTTCGGTTTCTTTTTTATAACCGATACTTTAGTTTGATTCATCAGTTCATCTAAGCGATTATGAATGAAATTAAAAATATCCACACTATTCAGTTCAGTTCCAAAGGTGAATTTTACAAATTTAATTTTATCTTCTTCCCTATATTCAACCAAACCTATAAAAAATTGACCATCATGAAATATTGATAATTCCAATGAGTGCCCCTCCTCTTAATATATAACTTGAAATGAGGGACGACCTGAGGAGGAAGGTTACTGACAAATTATTACATTTGCATTGGGACTACCAACCCAATTGTGTTTTTACATTTCTCCTTAAGCATAACTGATTCATTCAACGAAACCAACTTCAATCTTCTGTAAAAGTATTGTTCTTTCCTCTGAGATCTTCGTCAGACACTCTCTTACTATTGTCATTTAATCGTTCTAAAACTATAAGTTCATCAAATTGATCTTCATAATCTTCTATCGTTTGAAGTAAATTTTCATACTGTTGTTGAGTTAAAATGACGCCTTCAATATTTTTCTTATTTAAAATGTAGACGCCAGTTTGTAGTTTTCTTGCCATTTTAAAAATATTTTTAAGGTTTGAATTTAATTCAGTCATAGATGCAGTAGGAACAGTTTCAGTAAAATAAGATATAAACATATTCTAATGCTCCTTCTCGATGTTTGATTAACTACATTATACTTCTAAATCATTCTTAAATCGTTTATACAAACATCTCATTTTAATTTATATTTTTTGTTAATTACATCTTATTATGAAATAATTATATAAGTGAATTAAATAATTAAGGAGTTAATTATGAATATTTATCAGACTTACGCACTTTTGGTATTAGGCATTATCATTTTAGGAATAATTGTTAACATTGTGATTTCAATTTCTGAGAAACGAAAGTTAATCTCTAAAATTCAATATTTGTGGCAGAACAAACGTCCTTTAGAAACATTTATACGTCCAAATGCTCGCTTTGATTATCAATTTAAACTTAGACGCGATACATACCCTGACCGCAATTTCATTGATGATAAGACGTGGTCAGACTTAAGCCTTGAAGACATCTTTCATCGAAGCAACTTTAACTTCACCGCAATTGGTGAAATGAAATGGTATGCCACTTTACGACATATGTTTCAAACAAATAATAAACAACTATTAGACCAGTTCAATACAAACACACAGTTTCGCAATAGCGTTTCATATCGCTTAGCCCTAATTGGTAAAGTCGTCTATCCGATCTTCCCAGATCAACTTAAGCCAATTAAACGCAATAATTTATTTATGATATGTCCTTTCCTGCCAATATTAGGATTATTAATAATATTCATTTCTCCATCAACTGGTGTCCTAATCACAATCTTTGCAGTTTTACTCAATATCATCTTATCAGGCACCTTAAAACGCACTTATGACCAAGACTTAAAATCATTATTCTATACAGCTAACGTCCTTAAACAAGGATATTATCTTGACCAAATAGAAGGCACGCCAGAAGTTAAAACCAACTTCAATCACTTCAAAGGCGCACGTTTATTTAGTGGCCTACTCGGCAAAGTTGGCGACCAAGATATCGGTGGCGCTTTCGTCATGATGTTGAAAATGGCATTCATGGTAGATTACTTCCTCTTCCATACCATCCAACACACATACTTTAAATATCAAGACGAATTGCTAGCTTGCTATGACTACGTAAGCACCCTAGACAATCATTATTCGCTAGCCATGTACCGACGCACCCTAGACACCTACTGTGAGCCGACTGCCTTTTCAGAAAAAAAGAAGATAGAATTTACCAATTTAGTTCATCCTTTATTGGAAAATGCAGTGCCAAACGACCTCAACATCGATCACAATATTCTATTAACGGGTTCAAACGCATCAGGGAAATCAACATTTATGAAATCTGTAGCAATTAACCTGATACTCGCCCAATCTATCGAAACTGCGACAGCCGACAAATTTAGCTATCAACCCGGTTTAGTCTATACTTCCATGGCAAATGCCGATGACGTGCTATCAGGCGACAGCTACTTTATGGCCGAGCTTAAATCAATCCGCCGTTTATTTGATATAGAAACTGACATGCCAGTTTATTGCTTTATCGACGAAATCTTTAAAGGTACAAATACGACGGAGCGTATTGCAGCATCAGAATCTGTACTTAGCTATTTAGATCAAGAACTTGATTATAGAGTCATCGCAGCAACACATGATATTGAATTGTCAGAGTTATTACAACCTGACTATCATAACTATCATTTCAATGAATCTATTGAAAATAATGAAATCTACTTTGACTATAAGATTAAAGAAGGCAAAGCTAATACACGTAATGCGATTGAGTTATTACGTATCACGCATTTCCCAAATAAGATATATAAAAACGCGAAACAACAAGTTGAACAACTGTAGTTTCACGTCTCAAACTTTAAAATGTTTCATGTAAAACATTTTTCTAGGAATTTATTAAATTACAATAAATAATGCCCATATAAGCTAATTTCAGCATTAACTTATATGGGCACTTTTAAATGTTTAGGCTTCTTCGTGATAAGGTTTTAAGTTTTTAAATTTAGGACTTTCACCGTATTTATTTTTTTCAATTTTACTATTAAAACAAGTGATTACAAGTTGATAAATACCTAAAATAAATGTAATCAAACTAGCTCCTAATGTGAATCCTAAACTCCATCCACTTTCAAGATTAGGGTCATTAATATCAATAAAGACTTGGTTTATAAATACTATAATATTTAAAACTACGACAAGTACTGGTACCAACATAGTGCGATTCGTATCATGGAAACGTCTTGTAGTTAATGCAAGTTGAGGGATGAGAATCGCTAGTACATAAATAATCGTATAAAAGCCTGCACAAAGAACTAAAATAACTCCTGCAATCATGAAACCTTCTTCATGTAAGGAAAATGCTAGTATAAAGAAAATGATACCTGTGATGTAAACAAGTAAAGAAGGAATATAAAAGATTAAGTGCCATAATTGCATAAACCAATACTCACTACGTCTTGAACGCCCTTTAAAATTGAAGTAATTCTTCCAAAATAGTTTAAAGGCTTGACCGAAACCTACTTTTGGGTTCATATTTAATGCCTCCTTTATCCACCTTTTCTTTTATCTTATCATATGTAAAATTTATTAAAAATGAATATAAATAAATAATTTTTTCAATATTATACATGTAATTATTTTTCTAATTTTACGGAAAGCATATAGATTAAATAAGCTCAGAAAAGCAATTAATCTTGCTTCTGAGCTTTAATACCTATTATTTTATTTTTCCTGCTTTATCACTTTGCCATTAGGATCAAGTTTAGATATTTTCCCTTTTTCCATAACATATGTACCTAAGATTTCCCCATCTTTATTACGGTAATTCACTTTCCAATCACCTTTATTGCCTATTGGTTTAACATCATCCCATATGTAATTCGTTTTACTCACAGGAATGTCTTCAAAATCAGAAATAAGTTGATACGCTTGAGTACGGAAATGTGTATTTACCACTCCAGATTTTTCTAAATTTTTATCTGAAAGTGGGTTTTCTCCATCTTCCTCATCTTTTGGAGGTGTAGTTGAAATGTTCATTTTACTGATTAACTCAGGCAACGCTTTATTTCCTTTGTTTTTAAGATACACGTCTTTTAAATCTACCTCTTCGCCTTTAGTTAACAATTCATTGTAATCTGTCACATCTTTTTTCAAACGCCCTATAAAGATTTTATCTTTATTGACTCCAATCAACGCTTTAAAATTTCCTTTATCTGGATATACTGTATAAAAATGCATACCGTCTGGGGCATTATCGATTGAATCTTTAAATTTAACCAACGTAAAATCAACTAATTTAAGAATCTTCTTACCTGTAGATAAACGATATTCATAAATTCCTGTTAGAATTTCGTTTTTAGTTAATGTATATTGTTCAGCATCTTCAACACAAAAAGCTAAAGCTAATTTTGTCTTTTCAGATAATTTAGCTGTATTAATCGTAGTTGTTTTTGCTTCACTCTTATTAGATTGTTTATCTTTTTGTTCTGTATGAGAATTATCTTTATCTTCTTTAGAAGGATTGCTTGTACTACAAGCTGTTAATAATATTAAAAGCGCTCCGCTTAAAAATAAAAATTTCTTCATTCATTACTCCTTTAACGTTCACATTATTAAATAAAAATATTATACTTTATTTATACAATAGTTTTAACTTAAGTTAAATATAAATTTTTCTTTTCCTACGCTGATTTATATTAACGACTCTATTATTTTATTTGAAGATACTTAGAAAGGGATATTAAAATGAAAAAATTTTTTGCAACATTAATATTCAGTACTTTATTACTCACAGCTTGTGGTAATCATTCAAATAATAAAGATGTTTCTGACAATGATCAAAACCAACAAAATGAAGATACTCAAAATAATCAACATATAAAGAAAAATCATAAAAAAGTAACAAAAAATGGCTGTACATACATAGATAATATTTTAATTGTTAATAAGGAAGTCAGTCTTCCCTCTAATTTCAATCCTGGAGAGAATCCAGAGTCTCAACAAGCACTTCAACAAATGTTCAATCAAGCGCACAAAGAAGGCCTTAATTTATACAAAATTAGTGGTTTTAGAGATTATCAAACTCAAGTGCAACTTTTTAATCAATATGCCGCACGAGATGGTAAAAAAGCAGCTGATAAATATAGCGCACGTCCAGGTCACTCAGAACATCAAACAGGTTTAACGTATGATGTGGGAGCCGTGGGTTCAAATAAAAATTTATATAAAAGCTTTGGTAATACTAAAGAAGGCAAATGGATTGCTAAACATGCACATGAATATGGCTTTATCGTACGCCACCCAAAAGGGAAAGAAAAAGTCACTGGTTATCAATATGAACCATGGCATCTGCGTTATTTAGGTAAAGATACTGCTAATAAGGTTTATCAGTCTAATCAAGCTTTAGAAGAATACCTAGGCTTAAAATAAAAAATACCCATGAAAGTAAAGGCACGAAAAGTTTGCCTTTATTTTCATGGGTTTTAAATTAATACGAACGTTTAATTTATAATAAATGATTTTCTTTTAATTGACTCAGTTCAGAGATGATTTTTCGACTATCTGTATTTAAGTTTTTGACTTGAACCGTATTATGTTGATCTTCATATTTTTTCACAATAGTATCAATCGCATCTACAGCGGAATCATCCCATAAATGCGCATCTTTAAAGTCTAATTCAATCGTTTCATTTTGAATACTAAAATCAAGTTGGTTCATCATTGAATCAATAGAAACGAAGAAGATTTGACCTTTAAATGATAGTACGCGTTTGTTGTTTACCTTTTCAGATAAAACTTCAATATTAGAAATCTTCGTTGCAAAGAATAGCGCACTAAAGATAACACCTACGACTACGCCAAGTGCTAAGTTACTTGTAAATAACACAATAACAACTGTCAGAATCATCACAAATGCGTCAGTCTTTGGCGCATTTTTAATATATTTAAATGAACCCCAATCGACCGTGCCAATTGAAACCATGACCATAATACCAGCTAATACAGGCATTGGCATTTCAACGACTAAATGGCCAAGTACCATAATCATAAAGATTAAGAAGATACCCGCCGTCAATGTTGATAATCTGCTATTTGCACCTGAACGCACATTGATACCTGATTGACCAATCATCGCGCATCCGCCCATACCACCAAATAAGGCTGTAATAATATTTGCAATACCTTGTCCACGTGCTTCCTTATTTTTATTACTATAAGTATTAGTATAGTCATCCACAATTTTCGCTGTAAGTAAGGATTCTACTAAACCTACAATAGCCATGGAAACGGAATAAGGTAGAATGATTTTTAAGGTTTCCAGTGTATAAGGTACATCAGGAATAATAAAATGAGGTAATGCTTGTTTAATCGTTCCCAAATCACCAACTGTACGAATATTAGCGCCAGTATATAAGTAAAGTGCTGTCAGTAAAATAATCGCAATAAGCGGTGCAGGAATTGCAGTGAAATATCTAGGTAAAATGAAGACAATAAGCAAAGTAACAATCACGTAGATGTAAGTTGCAATTGAAATTCCAAAAATATGTTCAATTTGAGATAAGAATATCATGATACCCAAGGCATTCACGAAACCAATCATCACTGAACGTGGAATGAATTTCATTAAGCGACCTACTTTTAAAATCCCTAATAGCAATTGAATGATTCCCATTAAAATTGTCGCTGCAAAAAGATATTGAACGCCATGCTCTTTGACTAACGGCGTCACAACTAATGCCACAGCAGCCGTTGCACCTGAAATCATCGCAGGACGTCCTCCAACAATCGCAGTGACCGTTGCGATGATAAATGCGGCATATAACCCTACCATAGGATCTACACCCGCAATAATAGAAAACGCTATCGCTTCAGGAATTAAGGCAAGCGCAACTACAATCCCAGCCATAATATTTTTACCAGGATTGACTAACCATTCAGACTTTAATCTTTCTATCATTTTTGACTCTCCTTTTTTAGACAGAGCCTATTATAACAGTTAAACATTAAGTTGTTGAAAACTTTTTTAAAATTTAGTTATTGTGGCATATTATTTTCAATATACTCCCAAACTTTGGCATTAACTTCCTTATATTGACTAACAGGTACGGGTTCCTCGCTATAGTTATATACAGTGTCACCATTTCTATAAACATAATTATTGTAATATTTAACTAATATATTATAAGTTCCACTATCTATTTTTCCATTTTTAGGACGTAAAGGACCGTCTGGTGCTGGAGGGCCTCCATCTTGTTCAATTACTTCTCCAGTATATCTATTTAGAATTATATGACTTTTTGCAGAACCATTAATTCCAAATAACGGACTTTCAATAAATATTTGATTATCATCGCTTTTATCTTCTCTATACTCAAGATCACCCTCCTTAAAAGACACGCCGCCTTCTTTTTCCATTAAGTCATAAGAGATATTTTTAGCCTTATCAATCGAAATGGGATTAGATTCTTGATTGTTACTCTGAGATGTTCCATTTTCGACGTTCTGATTTTGATTATTACTAGTCTGTTGCTGATTTTGTTGAGTATTATTATCATTATTTTTATTCTTATCTAAATTTATATTGATATCACATGCACCTAAAAATACTGATAATAATAATGAGATACTTAGAAGTTTCTTCAATCTCAATTGTAACCCTCCTCAAATATATTGTAGACTACAAAATAGTTATATGAAACGTTAGTATCTAAATTGAAAATTTCCTTTATTTCAACAAAATAAGAGACTGAGACAAAATAAAATGTCCCAGCCTCAGTTAGCATTTTGGCAGTGATTAGTTTGAAATAGGCTTAAATCAAGCTTTTCAAATTTAGTCATCATTGCCAGAGAGGATTTCCCAATATTTCTAATGATTACGAAGTAATTTAACTTCATTTGTGGCTTGATCTCTAATTGCTTGTTCATAGTCTCGTGCCCATTTTGGGATTAGGAACACATCAATTAGTAACCAAATTAAAGTTGGAATATAGAATATCCACCAACTTACAAGTAAGGTAACTAAAAGTAAACCTACTGCTGACCCTGTTTTACCAAAATAAAAACGATGTGCCCCAAAGCTACCTAAAAAGAACCATAGTAGAAATGCAGGTGTTTTAGATTTACCTCTGTTAGCCACTTGCTGTTCAATATAGTTTTTTTCATCTAAATCCATGATTTAACACCTCTATTATATAAATATTTCATTTTATATTTATATAATATAATACCATACTATTCTAATCAGGATACCTGTTTAAAAAGTTTTACTTCCAACTTTTTAAACTTTGCTTTTATTTAATTAGCGAAAAATTTCGAGGGAAAGGTTCGCATCCTCTCCCTCGAATTTCAAATACTAATTTTTAAGACTGCCGGCTCACTTAATTATTTAATAATTGTGCCTTCTTTTTCATGAATCATTTGAATAATTTCGTTCTTTTCATTCATAACAGCTACTTTTGGCGCATGATCAATTAATTCACGTTCATCTAGTTGAACATATGTCATGATAATAACGACATCATCTACTTCAACTAATCTAGAAGCTGCACCATTTAAACAAATCTTGCCACTACCTCGTTCACCCGCAATCACGTATGTTTCAAAACGGGCTCCATTATTATTGTTAACGATAGCTACCTTTTCATTAGGCAAAATATCCACCGCATCTAAAATATCTGCATCAATCGTGATACTTCCAACATAATTTAAATTAGATTCCGTAACACGGGCTCTATGTATTTTACTATTCATCATTGTTCTAATCATAACTTACTTTCCACTTCCTAAAATAATATTATCTATTAAACGTGCTTTCGAAAACTTAACAGCTAATGAAATAAATATTTGCCCTTCAATGTCAGTAACAACTTCTAATTCTGGATAGCTATAAATCGCAACTTCATCAATATGACTACTTGTATTTTCAGCTAAATATGTTTTAATCGCACCGACTATTTTATTACTACGACGTTCGCCTTCTTCATATAAAGACTTAGCTAATTTTAAACTTTTACTTAAATGGACAGCTTCTTGGCGTTCGTTTTCTGTTAAATATACATTTCGTGAACTACGTGCTAAACCATCTTCTTCACGTACAATATCAATTCCTATTATTTCAATTTGATGGTTAAAATCTTCTACCATTTTTTCAATAATTGCGAGCTGTTGAGCATCTTTTTTTCCAAAATAAGCTTTATCCGGACGTACAATATTAAATAATTTATTTACAACCGTCACTACGCCATCAAAATGGCCAGGGCGTTGGGCACCTTCTAAGACTTCCGCTAGACGTCCCACCTTCAATGTCACGCTTATTTCGTTTGGATACATCTCTTCAACTTCAGGATGGAAAACGTAATCAACATTAATTTCTTCCACTAACGCTACATCTTGTTCAATTTGACGTGGGTAAGCATCGAAATCTTCATTAGGACCAAATTGTAATGGATTCACAAACACGCTTATAATCGTGACATCATTTTCTTCTACAGAACGGCGCATCATACTTAAATGTCCTTCATGCAACGCACCCATCGTTGGTATAAACCCAATTGATTTCTCAGAACGTTTCAACTCTTGCGTAATTTGTTGCATCTCTTTCACAGTCTTAATTACTTGTGTCATCACTATTTACCTCATCCAATATTTTCTTCTTATACGTATGTTCTTCTGCTGGGAAAAGGCCAGCTTTTACCTCTTCGTCATATTGCTTAATACCTTCAACACCTACTGAGAAATCAGCAAACTGTTTCACAAATTTAGCATATCGATCAACGCCGTAATTTAACATATCGTGATATACCAATACTTGACCATCCGTATTTTTACCAGCACCAATACCAATTACCGGAATATCTAATTGTTGACTAATAAGACCAGCTAAATCACTAGGAATGGCTTCAAGAACTAAGGCTACAGCGCCGGCTTCTTGTACTGCATGCGCCTCTTGAATTAATTGTTCCGCAGCATCTTTCGTGCCACCTTGCAAACGATAACCCATGACGCCAACGCTTTGAGGCATTAATCCTAAATGTGCCACGATAGGAATACCGATTTGAGTAGCTTTTTTAATGAAACTTACTAAATGCGCACCTTCTGCTTTTAGCGCATTCGCATTCGTTGCTTGATATAAAGTAATCGCATTTTTCAAATCATGCTCATCACTTACACCAACTGCGCCAATGGGTAAATCCACAACTACAAACGTGTCATCTGCACCACGGCGCACCGCTTTACCATGATGAATCATATCATTTAATGTAACTTGCGTTGTTGTTTCATAACCTAGCACCGTCATGCCTAGCGAATCTCCAACTAATATCATATCCACACATGCTTCTTGTGCTTGCTTCGCACTAGGATAGTCATAAGCGGTAATCATCGAAATTTTCGTTTTACTTTGCTTCATTTCTACTAATTTCGCTAAATTTTTCATTTATTTAATATCTCCTATAGTATGAGTTCATTTATATTAAAATTCATTATATAGCCTTATACGTAATAATACTTTAAAATACTCTCAAAATTTAAAATTTCGCCATAAATAAGCTTATTTAAAATAGTTAATACACTATTTCAAATAATTATTAAATAACATAGTGTTTATTATTTCAATACAAAACTTTATTTTCAATAAAAGTGTAAATTCAATATCCATATAATTACAGTACTTAGTTTATTAAAATAACCACATTTTCTTACAATAAAAAATTGTATAATAATGAATATATTTTTTAGGAAAGGAACTTTATCCATGAATATTGCGATTATTGGTGCTGGCGCAGTTGGAACTATCATTGCACACGAACTCAAACAAACCTTACCGAACGTCACTCTTATTGGACGTACATCAAAACAAATGACTATTCAGCCGGCTAACCAAACCATCAAAGTCCACGACATTAAAGAAATAAAGTCGACTTTCGACACTATCATCATTGCCGTGAAGACGCATCAACTTGACGCCTTGATGCCACAACTTCACCATCTTGCACATAGCGAAACAATTTTTATTTTGGCTCAAAATGGCTATGGCCTACTCCCACAGCTTCCTTTCAAACACACTTATCAGGCTGTGGTCTATATCAGTGGACAAAAGACAGAAGACAAAGTCACACACTTCCGAGACTATCGTCTACATTTACAACAAGACGCACACACTACAGAACTAAAGAAAATCTTTGATAAAACAAAAATCGAGATTGTTTTAGAAGAGAATATTGAAGAAAAAATATGGTATAAATTACTCGTTAATCTAGGTATTAATTCAATAACTGCACTCGGTAGAAATACCGCTCAAATTTTAAAAATTAATGAAGTAAATAATCTGTGTAGAAAGTTGTTAACAGAAGGAATACAAGTGGCAAAAGCAGAAGGGATTCATTTTTCAAATACTATTGTCGAAGATATCATGAACATTTATGCAGGCTACCCTAATCAAATGGGAACAAGTATGTATTACGACGTTATTGCGAATCAACCACTTGAAGTCGAAGCAATTCAAGGATTCATTTATCGCCAAGCAAGAAAGCATCAACTTAACACCCCACATCTTGATACCATTTATGCGCTTTTACTTTCACATCAATCACTTACTCAACAATAAAAAATAGTGGATAATTTGTGCTTAAACACTGATTATCTACTATTTCTATTTCTTCAATAAAATTCCATTTAATCGCCACAATTTTTTAATTTTAGAATTATACACATCACAAAAATAATATGGTACGATATAAATAATTTTTAAAGTAAGTTTACTTTCGATATAAAGGGGACAACATTCTTGGATAAATCGAGTCGTATACTTAACCTACTCACATTACTTCTTAATGGTCGTATCGTTACACAAGATGATATACGTAACTTCACAGATGTAAGTAAAAAATCTATTCAACGTGATATTAATACGATCAATACTTTTTTCTATGAAAGTCCTTATTGGAATCATACTAATACGCGTGTAGTATACAATCACAAACGTAATGGCTATGAACTTAAGCAAGAAACGAGTTCTAAACATAGCTTAGGTATTTTAAGTTTACTAATTAAATTACAAAGTTTAACGCCAATATTACATTATGACATTCATAAATATCTTTCGAGTTCTATTGCTGCGCTCAAACTTTCAGATAAACACATGCTAATGACAATGTTAAATCAGTTTAAAGTGCGACCAGAGGTTTTACCGGGCAAGTTATTAATGGCACTTCAAAAAGCCATAGTTAATAAAAACTTAGTTCGCATTGAAGTGAAGAATCAAAAATTTGTTATTAAACCACTCTCTATTTTATACATGCATTTCGATTATTGGTTTACTTATGAAGAAAAGCATAAGATTTATACTATATCGTTACGAGATATCCAATCATTTAAAGTACTTGAATCAAAATTTATCAAAGATTGTGCCTCAAACCCTGTTTTATTCGAAATAGATGAACAAATTTGGAACCAATTTCAACAACAATTTTCAATAAAAGAAGTAGTAGAACGCTACGACAAAAATTTACTCGTCTGGGTCAATTGCACAAGATACGATGCCTATTACATCGCTTACCAATTGGCACCATTAGCCAAAATGCTAGAACCCCAATCATATATCGATAGTTTCATCCAACGCTTAGATGAAATTAAACAAACCTATGAAAGTAAAACAGAGATCTAATTATATAAAATTAGATCTCTGTCTCATTTCTTCTTAATATCCGAATTTATTCCGGGTCTCCATTTTCATCATATTTCGTTACATCTCCATCAGCAGTAACAATATAAGAACCCGCTAAATCACCATTTTTATCAACAAACGAGAATCCCCAATCCCCATCAGAATTTTGTTCAGGCTCCTTATAAGTATAAGTAGACGTATCCAACTTATGACCCTCATAATCTTCAACCTTATCAATCACATTTTCACGCGTTACCTTTTCACTACTAGATTCATCAGTAGCGTCATCTTCAGGATTACTAGTCTGTGGTGCCTGACTAAATGAAATTTGGTTCGCTACCTCTTTATAATCTGAATTATTGCCATATTTTTCATATAAATCATGAATATCAAGCTCATTACCAGCTTGAGAATTTACAAAAGATTGATAATTACCAGGACTTTGAGTGCCTGCTATTAAAATCTTATCATTTCCAATTCCAACAAGCGTCACAAAATTACCCTTAGCAGGTCTCGCATTATAAAACTTCATATCACTTGGCGCACCTTCAATACCAGCTCCCGAATGTTCCATATAATAAGTATCAATATGATGTTGACGATCACCATCAAAACTTTTTGTCGTATATGAATGATTTCTCAATTCATCCGCTGTAATTGCATACTCTGAAATTGCTCCATCCTCTAACGCTAAAGCCAATTTCTCCGCTTGAGATAAATTCTGTACCTCATTATCAGTATTATTATTCTTTGATTCTTGATTAGAATTCTCATTCGATTTTGAATTATTGTCCGCTTTTTTAGATTCCTCAGATTTCGAATTGTCGCTACTCTTATTATCCGACTGCGACGTCTTATTACTATCCTCCGTCGACTTACCAGGCCCATTAATCGTCAAACTACAACCCGCTAACAACAACGTCCCCGTCAACGCACCAACCATTAAATAATTCTTTTTCATTTTCCCATTCCTTTCTCTTTTTGAAAATGCAGAACCAAATACCCCTTAATTAATCATACTTCCATTATAACTGTTAATACCGACATAATCCGTCGCTGCGCAAAATTTCCACAAAAAAAGCACACCCACTAAAACAATCACCTCTCGTAATTACTCCAGCAAGCATGCCCTATCAGTCTATAAACTTATATTATTTAATGTGCTGACGTACAAAATTCCCAGCATAACCTTTAAATGATTCCCCACCAGACAATTCTTGCTTCGCATAAGCATCTGATGAGCCACCCATTAAGTTATAACCATATGTTCTTAACCCGTACATTGTATTAAAACTACTATTTAACATTGGAGAACCTGAAGCACCTGATCTAAAGATATCTTTCGTTTGAATTTCTGTGCCATTTGATGAAAATTGTGTCACACGTAATTTATTAAAATATGGTTTCGTATTATCGCCATATTGCCAAGGATAACCTAACGAATAAAGTGGCGTATTGAATTTCAATTTATTAATTTCTGCATCTGTTGCAATGCGAACTGGTTTCACATATTTCGCCATATTTTCTTTTGTATGTACAATAGCAATATCATATTGAGGCACTTTAATAACTTCACTTGCTTGGAACGCATAAGGTATACGGTTTCCATCACGATTCATTTGAAACTTAATGTATTTAGGTGCCGCAGCTCTACCAAATTTATCATCAATAACATGCGCATTTGTAATAAATGTATGTGCGCCAATAACTGTACCAGTACCCATTGAATCCTGGCCTTTATATTCTGGTTTCCCTGCTTTCCAACCATTTAAGTTAGAAACACGTCCAACTGCTTTTAAATTATTTTGCGCCGCATTTGGGTAATATTGAATAGAAATATTATTATTGCTAATTTTTTTAGCTTTTAAATATGCTTGATAACTGCTTGATTGTATTCCATCATAATAATAGTTTGTTTCAACTGCCTTAGCTTCATCATGATGACCAGTATAGCCTAATACTGTTGCGCCAATAATAGCACTAGCAATTAAAGATTTACTAAATTTAGATTTCCACATAACCTATCTCCTAATTCCTTCCTTTTATAAAATGAACATTCCAACTCAATTGCATTATAATTATTTAAAAATTTTCACTATTATTATATTACATAACTGGGACATAATACGTCTTTTTCTTTAAAATTATAAAATAATTTGAATTTATTTAAAATTTACATTTAATTAATATTTATTTACAAAAATGAATTTATATAGTATGATACCTAAGTAATGACATGGAGGGGTGCTCAAGCCTGGCTTAAGAGGCCAACCATTTATGGTTGGTAGGAGCTTTTAGCTCGCGTTGGTTCAAATCCTTCCCCCTCCGCTACTAAGAGACTTGTAAGAAATGATTATTACAAGTCTTTTTTTATGTACAAAAATAAAATCACCTCCTATTGAGAAGATCTTAAATCTTATCAATGGAGGTGAAATTTTTATATTTACCTATTGTGCAAGCAGCCAAATGTCCACTTCTTATAGTTACCATTAGTTGCGGCTCGCATTTTGAGTGACGTCATCTATCTCACTGGCGTCTTCTGTTGCAGTTAAGGTCACTTTTTTAGCATGATTCTTCTGATCAACTTCATGACGTAATTCACTATTTAAACCTAGTAAATTGTTTGCTTGTGTTTCATCACTATTATAATCTTCTAAGCCATTTACAATTTCAGTTGCTAAATATTCACACGCATCTTCATTTTCAACATTTACTTTTTCATTAATAATACTTTGCATTACTTCGATTAATTCTGATTTTTCGATTTGAATATCAATCATCTTGTAAAACTCCCCTAATCTTCTATTGACATAGCAGAAAAACTATGTCTTCAAATTGTTTACCCAATTCTAATAAAGATATTCCAATAAATAATGTATGAATGATGCTATACCCTATCCAAATGAAATATAAGACTTTTTTCATAAAAATCTTAATGTAGAAGTATACCTTAAACTAAGATAATAAAATATTAATATAACGATATTGTAATAACTAACAATAATTATAAATTATTAAATCTAATCATCGGCTGGGTTAGGAATAAACACATTTGCTTCACTATCATTCGGATAATAATATCCATTAGGAATGGTTTGGAGCTCGATTAAACTGCCCCATGGACTCTTAACATAAACCGTCTTATTGCCGTCTGTGTCCTCATATTTCGTGTTAACATGCGGCTCAGAAATAGGCTCTCCGCCCGCTTCTTTCACTTTTTCCAACACACTATCGAACGCTTCTGTTTCTATGTAAAATGAAATATGCGTAAAGCCAATATCTTGTAATGATTGTGGTTTACCTTGTTGCGCATCTTTAAACTCAAACATTTCTATATTAGGACCATTACCAAAGACCATCATACGTTTATGAATGATACTAGCCCCTTTTTCTAAGCCAAGAATATGTTCTACATGCGCTCCGCCACGAGGTTCATCTGTTTTCTTTTGACTGTCGTAAGCAATCTTGCCATTTAAACCGTTCTTGAAAAAGTCTGTAGCAACTTCCATGTCTGGTACTGTTAAACCAATATGGTTGATTCCTCGATTGGCATTCATCGACTATCCTCTCCAATCATTGAAAATTGTTTTACATCGTATTTCATTTTTATCTTTGAAAATACCTTTTTTATTTATTAAGTATTCTCACCATTACGAACGCGATCTATTATGTTTTGAAGGCGTTCCCTTTTGTCGTTTTCATTTTCAACAAAAAAGACTGAAGGTTCATCCTTAATAGCGACCCACGGCACAATAGCATCAAACTCTAAGTCACGAATCATCTCTAAACTCTTAATAGAGGCTTCTCTATCACTTGAACTTAGAATGACAGTGCGCCACTCGCCATTATCTACACAAATAAAGTCGCCAGTAAATAAATAACGGTGTTCACCATTATCCCATAAATACATTGTTGTACCTGGTGTATGACCTGGCGCAGGGATCACTTCGATATCACTATCTAACATTTCGCGCTTTGTAAACTGACCGGCTATATTTACTGTTTTACTCATTTCCTTAGCGTCATCTTCATGAATCCAAAATGGTAAATCAATCTCTGTCTTACCTCCTAGCGATTCATGTTCATGATTAATAAGGATACGTGTCGCTCCACCTAAAGCTTTAATATCATGTTGCGCTTTTTCAAGGCTTGGAGAATGGTAAATGATAACATTACCTTGGGGACGTACTAAAACAAAAGATTTAATCATATATCTTTTGTCAAAGGGAAGCACTGTTGTTTCTGTTTCATATAAACCTGGTGCCACAAGACGCAACGACGTTAAATTATGTTGTTTAGAAGCATTTGTCATACTTTTTCTCCTTATAAATTAAGTACTTTGTGCAATTCCTTTATAGCGTCACTCAATATAGTTATACCCGATTTTTATAAAATAAAAAATTTAAGGTCATACTTAAGAAATAAAATTCTTAATTTGTATGACCTCAAGTAAAAAAATTATTTATAATCTACTACTCTATCTACGGGCATTCTAAATGAAGTGTGTGCTTCTTTCGCTTTTTTACCAATAGCGACAATCATCACAGGTACATAGCGTTCTAAATCATACCCAAAGGCTTTACCAATTTCTTCATGATCAAAGCCGCCAATTGGATTTGTATCATAACCATGTTGTTTTGCTACTAACATAAGTTGCATTGCTGCGAGACTGCTATCCACTTTGACAATATCACTCATTGATTGGCGCGTACGACTTTTATAATTTTCAAGCACTATTGGAAGCATTTGCTCTTTCACTTCTTGAGGCATATGCCCATTTTTTACAGCTTGCTCATAAATATATTCGCCTTCTTCATAACATTGTAAGTCTCCAAATATAATAATCATTGCAGAAGATGTATCATTTTGATTGGTATTAAACTGAATTAATGGACGCAACTTCGCTTTCGCTTCATCACTTTCTACTACAACAAAACGCCAAGGTTGCATATTAACTGAAGACGGCGCTTTCGTCGCTTTAGCTATCATCTCGTTCATTTCTTCATGTGGAATTTTATATTCTGAATCAAATCCTTTAACAGATTTTCTATTTTCTAATATTTCATTAAAATCGTTCATTTATTCTTCCACTCTCCTTTAATTTCTATAATTTTTCGTATTCTAGATTATTACTGAATTTGAAAAGGATGAGAAGAAATATGCTTACAAAAAATTAATACTTATTTATTCAGAAAAAGTTTAAAGTTTTTCTGAATAAATGTATAATATAGTTACCATTTATACTAAGAATTGATTATTATTAATTAAATAGGGTATCATTAATTTTGGTAAAATAAATAATTTGTATTTTAGAAAAATTATTTATGATATAACAAAGGGTATACAACTTACAGTCATTATATTCAGTCATACATGTACCCACGAAAGGGAAGAACATTATGGCAGATAAGCTGCAAAGAGAATTAAGCAATAGGCATATACAACTTATTGCGATTGGTGGCGCGATAGGAACAGGGCTATTTTTAGGAGCCGGTGCTTCAATTCATTTAGCAGGTCCATCAATCTTGTTAACCTACGTCATCGTAGGATTTATTTTATTTATGTTTATGCGAGCAATGGGAGAAATTTTACTTTCAAACCTAGGATTTAAATCATTTGGTGATATTGCTCATCACCACATTAACCCAATGGCTGGATTCATGGTAGGTTGGACTTATTGGTTAACATGGATTATTTCAGGTATGGCTGAAGTAACAGCCGTAGCTAAATATGTAAGTTATTGGTATCCAAACATTCCAAACTGGATTACAGCTGCATTTACTATTTTAGTATTAATAGCTTTAAATTTATTTAGTGCGAAATTATTCGGTGAACTTGAATTCTGGTTATCACTTATTAAAGTTATTACTATTTTAGCTTTAATCGGTGTTGGGATTGTCATGGTTATCTTCGCTATGAAGACGTCATACGGTCCTGCTAGAGTTTCAAATATTTGGGAATATGGAGGCTTTTTCCCTAATGGCGTATCAGGTTTCCTTATGTCATTCCAAATGGCTATTTTCTCATTTATTGGTATTGAATTAATAGGTATCACAGCTGGGGAAACGCAAAACCCTCACAAAACGATTCCTCAAGCGATTAATAACGTACCATTCCGAATTTTAATATTCTATATTGGTTCATTAGCGGTTATCATGTCAGTCGTACCATGGCACAAATTAAACCCTGAGGAAAGTCCTTACGTTAAATTATTTGGTTTAATTGGTATCCCATTTGCCGCTGGTATTATCAACTTTGTAGTATTAACAGCAGCTGCTTCATCATGTAATAGTGGTATCTTTGCTAATAGCCGTACGTTATTCGGTTTAGCTGGCAGAAAACAAGGTCCTGCATTTTTACATAAAACAAATAAAAATGGTGTGCCGTTTTACGCTATCTTACTTACATGTGGTTTATTAAGTATTGCAATTATTCTAAATGCTATATTTAAAGATGCGACGAAGGTATTCGTTCAAATCACCACATTCTCAACGGTTTTAAATATTATGATATGGACATGTATCATGATTGCTTATTTAGGATTTATTAAAAAGAATCCTGAATTGCATAAAGAAAGTAAATTTAAAATGCCAGGTGGTAAATACACAGCTTATGGTATTTTAGTATTCTTCGCATTTATATTCATTGTATTATTAATCAATAGTAGTACACGTTATGCTGTATTATTCGCACCTGTTTGGGCGATTATCTTAGTAATTATGTATCAAAAATATAAAAAAGAATCTGAAAAAGCGAAGATTGAAATGGATGATGAAGATCGCGAACTTCAAGATAACGCTTAAATCGCGAACTTCAAGATAACGCTTAAAATGATGTAAGGGAGAGATACAGAAATCTAATTTATAAATAGGTTTCATTGTTTCATCCTAATTTACTGAAAGAGGTTACGATATTATTAAATATCGTAACCTCTTTTAATCTTCTGATAGGAACTAACGCCCTTTCAAGTAAGCACTACTTATTACTTGAAAGGGCGTTTTCTTCTATTTATTTTTCTGTTAAACGGCCATCTTCCATATGAAAGACTTTGTCACAGAATTGAGTTAAGCGTTCATCGTGTGTAACGATAATACATGTTTTATTGCGTTGTTTAGACTGTTCTTTCAAAATTTCCATTACTGCCATTGCATTTTCTGTATCAAGTGATGCTGTAGGTTCATCGGCTAAAATAATTGAAGGTTGCGTATAAATTGCCTTTGCAATGGCTACACGTTGTTTTTGCCCTCCAGATACTTCAGAAGGTAATTTATTTTCAAGTTCTTTTAAGCCTAAATCTGATAATAATTTATTATATTCTTCAGTATTCAACACATCTTTTTTATAATTTTTCAATAAGTGAAACTGTTGTTTAATTGTTAAAAATGGCACTAAGTTGGTCGATTGTAAGATAAATCCAATTTCTTGCATTCTTAATTTGGCTAATTGTTTTTGACTTAACTTAGAAATTTTCTTGTCATTAATATAAATTTCGCCCGATGTTGGCGTTTGTAATGCACCTGCCATGGTTAGAAATGTACTTTTCCCAGAACCTGAAGGGCCAACAATCGCTATGAGTTCACCTTTATTAAAAGATAATGTAGTAGATTTAACCGCTTCAATAATACGATTTCCATCTTTGAATTCTTTTGTAACTTGATCAAATTTTAACATTGTGGCACCTCCCTAACCGATTGCCTTGAGTGGATCAATTTTGCGAATAGATAATACTGAGAATAAACTGCCGATAAGTGACGTCACAATCAATACAATTCCAAAGATAATTAGCGTGCCAATATTAAACTGTACAGGCACAGCATCCGGTAAGACGAGACTTGTAAGTAATGTAAGAATGAGACCGATCAATGTTCCAATTAAGGCTAGAATAAATGTCTGAGCTAAGACCATTTTCATTAAGAAACCATTAGTAAATCCTTGCGCTTTTAAAACGCCGAATAAATTCTTCTTCTGCAAAGTAATGACGTATAGAAAGACACCAATGACTGTTGCAGAAATGACAAACAAGAATGTTATCATAAAGTTCATTGTTAAATTTTGTGGTTTATAACCTGGTAAATTTTCTATAAAATTATCTATTCCTACCACTTCGAGATGATTATCTACTTTTTTATTTTTCCAATTACTGTCTTTTACGACCACCGCATTGGTTTTATCAGTTGATAATGCTGGGTTTATCTTTTCAATAGTCTTATTATTTGCGAAAATAACGGGCGAGGCATTGTATTTAGCACTTTCTGAGATACCTACAATATGTAATTTTTCGTCAGACTGCGATAATTTTATCGTGTCTCCTATTTTAAATCCTTTGTCTTTTAACGTTTGGTCAATGACTACATCATTATCCTTATGAAATTTCTTGCCATCAATCATTTTAGGCATTAAAAAAGAATCCTCAGTAATACCAAAAAGTAACGCATTCTCCTTACTATCACCATTTGATGCAATGACACCTATTTGTTTTAATGGTGCTTCTTCCTTAAAATCACCTTTGACTTTAGACGTCTTAAATACAGACTGTTGCACTGTTTGGTTCGCATCTTTATTTACGACAATCGCATCTGCTTTCCACTTTTTAATGCCTTCAGTATTCATATTAATCAAGCCATTCGCTAACCCAGATAGTAAAAAGAGTAAATAACTAATTAAAACGAGTATACCGATAATTAATCCAAACTTTAGTTTATTACGCTTAATTTCATTCCATGCTAAAAACATTTAACCCCTCCTTTATTTAATTAGTCATTATTATATCAATAATATGGAAATGAGGAGCTTCGCTTATCGATAATTTATCATATAATCAAGTTCTACAAATTGGTTATATTGTGTGACGTTACGCAATTTTAAATCTACTTTGTTATCAATTTCATTAAATAATGAAACGCCTCCACTCAAGATTGTTGGTGCAATGGTGAGTTGAAGTGACGTTAATAGATTTAAATTAATAAGTTTAGAAATTAAATTTCCACCGCCTACAATCCATACTTTCTCTTCAGGCTTAAATTGCTCGAATAGCTGGTTTAAATCTCCATTGTAAAATTCAATATCCCAATCTATTGATATTTGTTGTGAACTTATTACGACCACCCTTTTATCTTTATAAGGATTCTCTTTAACATCGTTATCAAGCAACCATCTAAATGTCTTACCACCCATGATGACCACATCTACACTTGCATAAAACTGCGCATAGCCGTTATCACCTTGACCTTCCACTTCTTCTAGAAATTGCACGCTTTCCGATTGGTTTGCGATATATCCATCTACCGACGCTCCTAAATAAGCACAAATCTCTGCCATCTTGATTCACTCACTTTTCTTTATTTTTTGAACTTTAATCTAACTATACTGGTAAATGCCAATTAAACAAAGAAAAAGGCCAGAAGGACGAATTCACTTTAAATCCGTTCTTCTGGCCTATTCTTCCTATGATATTTATTTTACACGTTGCCAAACTAATTTTTGGTTAGGTACATTGCCATTTACAATACTAAGTGTATCGCCTTCCAATTCAAATTCACGAGGTTGTGTATCCCCTAACCAAGTAGGATTCATACTTACTTCCATTGTATGATAAACCGTTGAATTCTCTTCATCTAATTCAAAGCGGCCAGCATATGCAACATAACCGTGTGCTGCCTCAGCCATTTCATCTTTCGTACCAGTGTGTAAATCTCCAGAAGCATAGGGTTTACGACCTTGTTGCATTAATTGAGCTGACATATAACCATCTGGATTATACATAATAAATCCTTTTGCATCTTCGCCTAGTGGATAAAAAATATTGCCATCTTTATCTTCATCTTGATATCTCACTAATTTCCAAGTTCCAATTAATTGATCTTTAAGTTCTGCCATTCTAAATACATCCTTTCTTCATTTTTAATATATTTAATAATTATGCGTTTGAACCACCAGAAACACTAATTGTTTCTCCAGTAATTGCTGTAGCACCTCCTGAAGCTAAGAATATAACTGTAGCCGCAATCTCTGAAGGTTCTAATAAACGATTCATTGGCATTTTTCCTGTGATATATTTTTCCATTGCTTCTTGTTCTGTTGAGTCATCTTGTTGAGCAAGATGTTCTAATTGGTTTTCAATTAATGAGGTACGCACTGGACCAGGTAATACAGCATTTGCTGTTATACCATCTTTAACTGTTTCAAGTGCCACAGTTTTTGTAAAACCGATTTGCGCAAATTTAGAAGCTACATATGCAGATTTAAATGGATCTGCCATTTCTCCGTGTGCTGAAGAAATTGTGATAATGCGTCCACTTTGTTGTTGTTTCATTGACGGTAATACATGTTTCGTCATTAAGAATGTACCCGTTTGAATCACGTTAATTACTTTATTCCATTGTTCTAATGGGAAATCTTCTACTTTATCAATATGTTGAACGCCTGCATTATTAACTAATACATCCACTGCACCATATCGTTCAGTTACATCTTTAATAGCACTTGAAACTTCATCTTCATCCGTAATATCTACTTTATATGCCACACCGTTGTTTAATGAGTTAGCTGCTTTATCTGCCGCTTCTTGATTCATGTCGAAGATGAAGACTCTGTCATTCTCTTTATCAAATGCCTGTGCGATAGCATATCCTATACCTTGTGCTGAACCTGTTACGATTACATTTCTTGTCATCATTCATTACCCCTTTATCTTTGTATTGAATTTCCCTGAAAATGAATCACAATTTAAAGTAGTATAATATGTGTAATTTCTATTATTACGTCCACTTCTATTGTCTAACCAATTTCGAAGAATGTAAAAGACGTTTTCAACTATTAAAGCTATAACTAAAAAGTTATAGTTCCAAATATAAAATCTAGAAAGGAATGGAAGGTAATGTCCTATAAGCACGCCATCAGTTATTTAGAAGCAGTGCAACGTTATGGTAATATCTCGCATGCAGCGAAACATTTATACATTTCTCAACCCTATTTGAGTCGTTATATTAAAAACATAGAGGATGATTTAGGCGTCACTTTGATTAATCGTGACAGTAATCCATTAGAACTGACTTATTCGGCCGAACGTTTCCTTGAGTATTTACATGAAATTGAAGAGATTGATACTCAAATGCGTGAAGAATTGCAGACGATTTCTAATTTGAAAAAGGGGCGTCTCCGTATAGGGGTTAATCCAATTTTAGCAACACATACGTTATATAATATTTTGCCGAAATTCATTCAGAATTATCCTGGTGTGGAAATTGAACTTGTAGAGGAAGTTGCTCACAGAATCGAGCAAATAGTAGCTGATCAACAAGTGGATATTGGTGTCACTATCTTGCCTTTATATAATGAAGATTTATCTTATGATATTTTATATACTGAAAATATTTATTTAGCATTACCTCCGGGACATTCATTGCTTGATGAAGCTAGAACACATGCAGATGATGGCGCATTTCCTTTTCACTTATTAAATAATGAAAAATTCATTCTACTTAAACCTGAAATGACACTACGTCGCCTATCTAATCAAATCTTACAAGATTATAATGTTTCACCTAATATTATGCTAGAAACAATGAGTGTGGAAAACGCTCTACGCCTAGTCAATGAAGGCATCGCAATGACGTTTGTCCCTAAAAGCGTTAAAGATATGACTGCAGATCATTTTAATGGCACCTTTGTTCAACTTAATCCTAATCATTATTACAACCAAGTTGTATTAGCTTATAAAGAGAATGACAAAACATGCTTATCTAAAGCAGCGCAGACGTTTATTCAAATGGCAAAGTCAGAAGGCAACTGAAACTCGAGACCATATCTTGCTAAATCATTTAGATGAAAAGAAAAAATAGACCTCATCATCTAAATATAAATCTAGACATTGAGGTCACTACAAATATTATTTATTATATAAGACTAAATTCTTGTTAATTGTATTCATCTTCAATATCTCCGACGATTTCTTCCAGAATATTTTCTAAGGTAATAATGCCTTGGAACTCAGAATTACTATAAACTGTAGCGATATGAACTTTTTCTTTCTTCATTATTTCTAATATATGTTTCAATGGTGTTTCGATCTCAGCATTAATAATTGGATTAATAAAATGTTCTAAATCAGTAGGTTGTTCCACGTTAAACAATGATTTGGAATGAATAAATCCTATAATCTCATTATTCTTCGTAACAGGATATCTTGTATAAGCATTTCTTTTTATTTTTTGAATTGCCTCTTCGAAATGATCATTTATATCAAGCGTTTTGACATATTGTCGTTCAATCATTACATCTTTAGCAACTAAATTATCAAATTTGAAAGCTTGATTAATATGGTGAAGTTCACTTTCATTAATCTCGCCACCTTCATGACTATCATAAATCAATTGCTTCAATTCTTCTTCAGTGTGAAAGACTTCGCTCTCTTTCGCAGGTTTCATGTTAAACATCTTCAAGATAATGCGTGCAGCTCCATTTAAAATATAAATAAACGGATACATGATCTTATAGAAAAAGATAATTGGTTTGGCAAAGGCTAATGTGATAGCTTCCGCCTTTTGTATAGCGACCGTCTTAGGTGCCATCTCTCCAACGACAACATGTAAAAATGTCGCAATTACAAATGCGCCACCAATGGTAAACGGATGTATCCAAGACTCCGGAATACCCACGCTACTGAATAGTGGATGTAACATAAATTCAAATGTTGATTCACCAACCATACCAATACCTAAAGCGGTGATGGTAATACCTAGTTGACAAGCTGCTAAATATTCATCTAAATGTTCAATAACTTTCTTAGCCGCTACAGCTTTGTTGTCTCCAGACTTTGACAGCTGCTCAATCCTGGTCGATCTAACTTTAACAATCGCAAATTCCATTGCTACGAAAAATGCCGTTAGGACTAATAATAAAATAAAAGTAATAAGACTAAATGTGGTCCCCAAATATTTTCCTCCAAAAATTAAAATATTGTAGATATACTACTATACTAATTATATCTTTTTCATAAAATTATTCAAAATATTTAAATTATTATATTATTAACAAATAGTGCCTAATTAATTGGAAAAATAGAGACTTCATTTTTAATATTATTTTTACTTTTTAATGTTCATTGTATCCTGATTTAGACTTACCCCATGGCGGTCAGTCTCAAATAACTGTAATTCGTACATATGGTGATTCTCAGGCAGATGCTGTTCAAACTCATCCCAAATCCACATCGCAATATTCTCTGCTGTCGTATTCATGTCAGGTAATGTTTCATTTAAAATTTGGTGATCGACTTTAGGTTTGATGAATTGATTATAAATCGCATCTACTTCGTTAAAATCTAGTCCTAGGCCAAATTTCCCAATAGGCGATAACACATCTACATACAAACGATACGAATGATCAAAGAGGTCTTGATGTGCTGACTCACTAAAATAAATGCGATTATCACACTTAAATTCATAACTTTGTTTAAGAATCGTCTGACTTTCTTTATATTTGAAATGTGTCGGTGGTTGGATATGACTTAAATCTTTGTTCATACTCATCACTCCCAGAAAGCTTTAATCATGTCGGCATCTTGTCGGCCTTGATCTTGAGCTACTTTGAAAATGTCTGGACGAATGGCAGGGTTAACTGTATTGCCACCAAGTTCTTGTAATTGATTAAATACCGCTTTACTTGGTGTAATTAATTTAACTTCAGAACCATTTTGTTCCAATTCTTTAATAGCATCATCAAGCGTATAAGGGGTTGCTACTGGAAGATTTGTCGCAAAGATTAAGACTTTTTTTGCGCCTTTAGCTAGGTCAGCATTTTCCATAGAATGACAACCACCATCGAAATGTTTCTCTCCGTCAATTGTAGTCGCAGGCCAAACACCTGGTAATGAGCCACTTGATGCCATGGCTCTATGAATATCGACATTCGATTCTGATGTCAATGCAACGCGCTTTGCTTTGTTAGCATTTACCGCAGTAATCATCATATTAGACGGCCATTCTGTTACCTTAATTCTATTTTTTAAACGGTTAATATGTACACTTTCATCAAATTTATGATCTTCTAACGCATACTCACTATAGTTCTCAATCCACTCTTCTGGAGTTGAGGCATTCTTCTCAATTTCATTATAACGCGCAAATATTTTAGACATATCATTAACAGGAGGTGCTTCATTAGATTTAGGTGCAATTTGTTGGTCATAAATTTCTTCCCAACTATGGTCAGAAGTTAAGCTAGTACCAGCTTGAGCCCCACCTGAAGTACCAATGACTAAATCTGCATGTCTCACATCAATACCAGCTTCAGATAGTGCTGAAAGATAACCGAGTTCCCAACCAATCGCGAGTGAACCACCACCGCCTAATACAATGGCATGTTCAAATTTGTCTTTTTGATTATTCATGTTTGTTACTCCTTTAACTTATCATCTATAAATAACGATTATTATGAATATACGGCGTTTCATTGCGAAACACAAATAAAAAACAGCATCCCTATTAAAATAGATACTGTTTTTTTTAATATTATTTATCTAAATATTTATCAGCATGTTCAAGGCCAAATGTCTCATTCTTAGCTCTTTCTTCTCTATATTCTTCATCTGATAACTTTTTAATATCTTCTACTGCATAGCTTACTTTTTGTGCAAACTCTCTTACTTCGTCCTCACTATTCGCTTCCACAAATACAGTTAAAATATTATCGTCTACGATGTCTTTATAATGTTGGTATTGAAGTCTATAAATATTCATAAAAATCTCCTCCTTTAAGATATGCCCTATCATTTTTAACTTTTTACAACTTTCATGAATATATTTAACAGTAAATTTATCCCCTGTTTCAGCCATGTTCAAACTTAAATTCAATAACTATATAGAATTTATTTATGAAAATCCGTTATATCTTATACTTTTTCAGCGTCAAATCTATCTCATACCGAGGACATTTTAATTGTTTTGCCATTAAACGAATTAAGCACATATTGATCATGTGAAATAATGATGAGTTGCGTTTCTTTTAATGTTTTGAGCATTTGAAGTATGGTTTCTTCATTAACCACATCTAAATTGGTGGTCGCTTCATCTAATATTAATATTTGTGGCTCTACAATTAGCGCTTTAGCTATCCATATGCGTTGAAATTGACCCCCACTCAACGTGCCAACACGCTGATTTAATATTTCTGGTGGTAATGCACAACGCTCTAGCACCGCTTCGATTCTCTCTGAGTACGTTTCTTTTTGAAAATGATAATTCTTCAATGGCTCGGTTAAGATGTAACGCACCGTTTTACGTCCATTTAATGTATCACGTTGATATTGTGGTACATATTGAATAACCTTCATCCATTCTTTAATAGTATAATCTTCACGGAGGCTATGATTGAGATATAATTGGCCACTATAATCTGTATCTAATCCCGCTATAATCTTGGCTAACGTAGATTTACCACTCCCACTTTCTCCACTAATCAGTAAATGATGTTGTTTCATCTCAAAACTAATATTTTTGAAAATGATTTTTCCACCAAGATGTTTGGTCACATTATTAATTTCTAGCATAATCTCTTCTCCTATGTGCTATCTCAATTAACTTTTGCGTATAGATTTCAGATGGATTATTCAGAATTGCTTTCGCAGTGCCACTTTCGATGATACGTCCATTTTTCATAATACTTATATGTGTCGCATAGTTTCTAACTAAATTAATATCGTGGGTGATAAAGATAATCGTCATACCATAACGTTGTTGCACTTTAATCAAATATGACATCAACCGCTCAACGTTATCTGTATCCAATGCGCTCGTCGATTCATCTAAAAATAAGACGTCCGGGCGTCTTATTAATGACATTATGAAGGCAATACGTTGTGCCATGCCACCACTCATTTCAAAAGGATAACGTTTAAGCAACCTTTCTCCTTCATTCAAACCAAGTAAGCGCATTTGCTCTATTACCCACTCAGTTTGTTGTTCCGAAGTCATTGTAGATTTTGTAGCTTCAAACAAATATTGAAAATGTTTGCCTATGGTAACGTTTTGAAACATATTACTGTAAACATCTTGGAAAACTGCGTCCGTTTTACCTAAATCAATCTTTATCGAACCTTGATATCGCAAATTATCTCGCTTCATGCCAAGAATGGTTCTAGTTAACAATGATTTACCGCTTCCACTTTCGCCAATAATACAATGAAAGTCTCCTTTGTTCACTTTTAAAGAAACCGAATCAATCAAGATACGGTCGTTATCAAACACACTTAATTGTTCAACGTTTACTATCGGGTTATCTTTTTGTTGATGATTTGAAATAATAAAGCATAACCTCCTAACAGTAATCCAGGGAAGAAGAATAACCATGGTGCGCCATTGAAATAACTCTTACCATCAAATAAAATCGTGCCTAATTCTGGTGTGGGTGGTTTAATACCTAAACCGAGAAAAGCAAGACCTGAAATACTAAGCATAATCTTGCCGAAATCTGCAGTAATTAAAGCAAAGATGTTACTACATAAATGCGGAATCACATGTGTGACTGTTGTTTTCACTTTCGAATTACCGCTTAATACGGCATATTGAATAAAAGGTTGTTTTTGAATATCACGCGTCAAATTTCTAAAGTAACGTAAGTAGCGACCCATCCATCCTAGTGTGAGCGCAAGAATCATACCTATCATGGAATTGCTGACCAAACTTAAGACAACTAAAGCGATAATAAAAGAAGGTATCGCCAACAACATATCTGCCATAAACATCACGATTTGATCAAGCCATTTTCTTTCTATACCTGCAATTAGACCAAGCATCAAGCCAATTCCAACACTTAATATAATGACAATTGTAGTCAAACTAAGCGTTACCAAACTTCCCACACACAACCTAGCAAGGAAATCCCTTCCTAATTGATCTGTGCCTAATAAATGTTGCCAACCAGGAGATTGTAATGACGCAAACTGATGATTACTGCGCATAACGCTATAGGTAATTAATGCTATTAAGAGGATACCAGTCAGACTTACTATGACATATGTTTTACTGTGTCTCTTCATGTCAAATCTCTCTTCTCATCATCAACTTTTTCATAAGCATCACGACGACGTAATCTAGGTTCATTTTTCAAAATAATTAAGTCTCCTACATAATTAATAAGCATGATAATAACAATAATAATGACTACAATGCCTTGAATAAGCGGATAATCTCGCTGATTAATCGCATTAATAAGTAACTTTCCTATACCTGACATACTGAAGATGACTTCTAGAATAACTGCTTTTCCAATTAAATGAATAACGCTATTCACAGAAATAGTCATAAGAGGCGCAAAAACCTCTTTAATTTGCACCACAATACGCGCTTTTAACGGAAAGCCACGTAATAAAGCCAGTTGATAAGCATCATTAGCTAGTGTCCTTTCAATAAGATGCGCAGTCATTAATAAAATATGACAACCTTCAATCATGACGATGGCAATGATCGGTAATATAAAGTGTTGCCAAGAATCACTGCCAACAAATGGTAGGAGTTGCCAGCGAACGCCTAAATAATAGATAAGTAAGATTGCTAACCAATATTCAGGCATAGATGTCATCACTTGCGCGAATCCACGAATAACAGAGCTATAACGAGTTTGTGATTGTGTGCCAACCACATAGCCGATAACATATCCGACAGGCAACATAATACAGGCAGAGACAATCATCAACGTCAGCGTTGGAAGAATTGCCTCTATAATCATTGAAGTAACAGGCTCGTTGGTACTAAAGCTATAACCTAAATTTCCTGTAAAAGCATGACCAACCCAGTCGATATATCTAAGAAATAGATTTCGACCTAAACCAAGTTTATGTTGAGCTAACTCAATATTTTCTTGTGTAATTGAGGTATAACCATGACGTTGCAGATAAAGAATTGCTGGATTGCCGGATGTCTTTTCAACTAAGACAAAAATAATAAACGAACTCACTATTAAATAGAGCAATAATTTAAACGTGCGTTTTAGCATAATTACTCTTTAACTTTCAATGCTTTATAATCTATTGGCGCATCCGTTAATCCTGAGAATTTAAATTCTTTTACTTTATCGCTAACTACAAACGTTTCATTCGGATAAGCGATTGGCACACCATAATATTGCTTATTAAAGTGCTTAAAGATGTCATCAAAGGCGTGTTGTTGATTTTCTTTCGATATGTTTGCTGGATAATCATCTAATTGTTTGGTAAGCGCCTCATCATTAGCTAAGACACCCGATTTACCATCATCATTTTTAAACACTGAACTCATAAAGTTGTATGGCATTAACGCATCTGAATACGTTCTATAGAAAATGAGGTCATACTCCTTTTTAGTCCACAATGTGTCGTAATAAGATTGAGCATCTAATGTTTTAACGTTTACTTTAATTCCTGCTTGTTTCATATCACGTTGCACTTGTTCTGCTTTATCTTTCCAATTTGGAAACTCTGCCGTTTGAATGACTAAATTGAATGCTAATGGTTTACCATCTTTTTCAAAAATACCGTCTTTATTCTTGTTATAACCTTCAGTCTTCAACAGTTTCTCAGCACCGGCAATATCAAATACGTGAGGCTGCTGATTCTTTTTATTAACGTACTGCACATTATTCTGGAACAAACCTTCCACTGGTTTACCCGCAATAGCTTTCGCATTGATACTCTTACTTATCGCTTCACGAATCTCTTTGTTGCTCAATATTTTATTATTCGGATTAAAGGCCATGAAATGACTTACGGTACTTGGTCTATCCTCAACCGTTAATTTGTCGTTTTTCTTATCTTGTTTAATTTGTTGATCCGATAACATGCCTAGTGAACCACCGGAAATGTCTACTGAGCCACTTTGCACAGCAGAATTTCTAGAATCTCCATCTTCAATCGTTTGGAAAGCTAGATTGTACTTAACTGGATGATCATTATCGAAGTATTTATTAGGTTTCATCGTCGTCTTTTCTTTGCCCGTTTTATTAACTACGAACGCCCCAGTACCAATCGCTTTCTTGAATTTCCCAGTCACTTTCTCACCTTCTACAGAATGCGGACTCATAATGCGTAAAGGTCTTACTTGCGTTAATTCGTTCAACACTTGGTTCGACGGTGATTTCAATTTAATTTGAACAACATGATCATTTTTCACGACAACTTTATCTAATTTCTTCAACGTTTCCACTGTCGTTTCTTTATTCATTGCTTTGGCACGCTCAATGGAGAATTTAACCGCTTTGGCATCTAACTTTGAGCCGTCTGAGAATTTAACATTATCTTTTAAATGAAATTCATACACTTTACCAGATTTATCCACGCTCCATTTATCAGCTAAACCTGCTTTAATGCCTTTATCTTTATCGTATTTCACTAATGCGTCGTAAACCGCGCTATATACTGGCATTGCCGCGTCATAACCTTGTGCATCAAGCTTGTCTGCCTTTGCCTCAGTTGGTAATGACACTGTGATATCCTTGCCATCTTTATGGTTATTGCCACATCCCGCTAGTAAGAGTGTCGCACTTGCAGCCACTGTCATTATTAGTCTCTTGTTCATTCCCCAGTACCTTCTTTCAATCTCGCTTTTATTAAAAATGACTCTTCATACAGCGTGCGTAAATAATCATTTGGCGTTAAATAAAAATCACTATAATGTGTTAAATCTATGATGTCTGGAACTGGTTCTTTCATAACTGCGACTTCAAATCCAGCATCAACAAAGCTATCAACAATATGCTTTAACGAGTGATTCTGAGAAGGCGTCGCGCCATATTTATTAATCGTGTCATCCATAAATTGACGACTTGGATTATGTGTTAAATCTGCAAATGTTGCATAATAAACGCCACCAGGTTTTAACACCGCTTTTAAGTCTTGCGCATGCTGTGGCACATCTTCGATTAAATATAAGACTGATGTACTAACTGCCGTATCATATGTATACGATGTATCTTGTGGTTTGTCTGTTAAAAAATAGCTAAGCGGTCGTTGTCCTTTTAAGGCGTCTGCCTTTTCCAAAGATAAACGGGCTAAGTCAATACCTACGCCTGTTTTAAATTGAATCTTGTCGTATAACTGACGCAAAAATCCGCCTTGATTACATCCCACATCTAAAATCGTCTTGCCCTTAATATCTGAACTATCTAGTAGTTGTATCGTTCTCTCCCATGCTTCTTGGTGATCGCGGGCCATATCATCGTCTGTTTCGTCTCCCTTTTGCCACCAAACTTCATAACTCTTAGTCATCAAAATCTCCTCACTATTATCAAATCGTAATAATTACGATTTATATACTACTATAATATTTTTATTTGTACAATAGTGACTTTTTTAAAAGCATAAAAAATAAGCCATGATTAGCTCATACTAAATGAGTTAAACATAGCTTATAAATTGGGTAATTATTGAATTTGTCTGTGACCTCTAAAACGCACTTTATAAACAATGAAACCAATGATAAATCCGATAATTGCAGGGACAATCCATCCCATACCAATCGTAAAGAATGGTAAATATTTTTGAGCGAAACCGATTAATGCTTGCGCGAATGCTGTCTTCGCAAAGAATTCCGGACTCGCATTTACGCCATCAAAGAACGCCGCGAACATTGTGAAGAACGTTGTAAATTTATAAACAATCGTTGAATGATTGAATAACGGACTTGCCAATGTTAATAAGATGAGCGTAATCGCTAATGGATAGATAAACATCAATACCGGCGTTGAGTACATAATGATTTTTGTTAGTCCCACGTTAGCGAAGATACACGCTAGCACTGCCACACCTGTCGCTAACCATAGATAATTCATTTTCGGGAAGAGTTCTGTAAATGTTTCTGAAAATGCAGTAATCAACCCAATTGCCGTTTTTAAACATGCCACGATGATGATTAATGACAAGATGATAATGCCATAGTCACCAAGGTAATGTTGTGCGATTTGTGCAAGTGCGATACCACCATTTTCACTGACTTTAAAATGTCCTAAACTCATCGTACCCATGACAGCTAATAATGTGTAAATGACGCCCATCGCAATGATACTGATGGCACCAGATTTAAACGTTTCTTTCGCGATACCATTCGGGTTCGTCACACCTAACTTCTTAATTGTCGTTACAATAATGATACCGAAAGCAAGTGATGCTAAAGCATCAAGCGTGTTATAACCGTCGATAAACCCTTTAAGTAACACACTATTGCTATAATCCGCACTTACAGGCGCATGGCTAATGCCTCCCATTGGACGGATAAACGCTAATAGTACCACAATTCCTAACAGAATTAAGAATACTGGATTTAAAAATTTACCTATGTAATCAAGTATTTTTGAAGGTCTTCTCGCAAAGAACCATGCGATAACAAAGAACAAAATACTGAAAATGGGTAATAAAATTTTACCTGTACTAGGCGAAACGAATGGAGAAAATGCAATTTCATAAGATGTTGTCGCAAGTCTTGGTAAGGCAAAGAATGGCCCTATTACCAGATACAATGCGATAGTGAATAAGTAAGCGTATGTTTTACTTACTCTTGAAGAAATTTCAAATACGCCATTCGTTTTAGAGATGCCAATCGCTACAATCCCTAGGAATGGTAACCCAATTGCGGTAATTAAGAAACCAAGATTGGCGAGTAACACATTAGACCCTGCCGTTTGGCCTAGATGAATTGGAAAGATTAAGTTCCCAGCACCAAAGAATAAGCCAAACAACATTGATCCAATAAAAATATTATCTTTAATTGAAAGTTTGTGTTTCGTCATATGTCTGTTTCTCCTAATTATAATTTACTTGCTATTATACAAAATTTTCGGCTTTATTTGTTCGAAATATTCAATAAATTTTAAAAATTTTCTGATTTTAATGTATTTTAACGTTTCCGTCCATTGTTTATGACACTAATAAAACCTGAGACACCTTACCTTTGTCATAGGTCTTTACATGTAACTTCTTGATTGTCAATCTGACCTAAATTAATTAAATGTAGCCACAACCATGATTAAAGAGCGATTAAACCCATCTTTTCTCGAATAATTACATACACTATTCATATTTTTATTTACTATCTCAGCTTGACACATCTTATTTTAGGTGTTTATTATAAAATAAATTAGGTTAACCTAAACTTTTATTTAGGAGGTAGTTGGTTGATAGAAATTAGCAACATGAATTTGCATTTAAATCACAAACATGTCCTTAAAGATATTACTTTAAAGATTCCAATTTCTGGGGAAATCATCGGTATTATGGGGCCCAACGGTGCCGGTAAATCCTCTTTGCTGAAATGTCTAATCGGTGAATTTAACGCAACCGGCGAGATGCATTTATATGGCAAATTCATACATAAACAATTGCAATACGTTACATATATTCCTCAAAAAACACAATTAGACTTAGACTTTCCAATCAATGTGGAGAAAGTCATATTGTCAGGTTGTTATCAAACCATCGGCTGGTTCAAACGCGTCGATCACGCTTCAAAAATGAAGTTTCAAAAATTATTAAGGGATTTGGACTTAGCATTGTTACAATACAAACAAATTTCCGAGCTTAGTGGTGGCCAGTTGCAACGTGTACTTGTAGCAAGAGCATTGATGTCAGATAGTACTGTTTATTTATTAGACGAACCGTTTGTAGGCATCGATTTTAACAGTGAGCAACTTATTATGGAGAAACTTCGCCAATTAAAAAATCAAGGCAAGCTCATTCTTATTGTGCATCATGATTTATCTAAAGCAGAACAATATTTCGATCGAATCCTGTTACTTAATCGTACTGTTAGATTCTTCGGTGATAGTCATCAGGCGATGCACTCACAATATCTAAACCGAACTTTTCTATTTAATGGAGCTTCTACTATTGATGAAAGGAGAGCCCTATCAAATGACTGATTTCATTCAACATTTATTTGACTATCAGTTCTTAAACCGCGCGTTAATTACATCAATCATTGTAGGTGTTGTATGTGGGACTGTAGGGAGTTTGATTATTTTGCGTGGATTATCGTTAATGGGAGATGCAATGAGTCATGCTGTTTTACCGGGTGTGGCTTTATCATTCTTATTCAATATTCCCATGTTCATCGGAGCATTAGTAACTGGTATGATTGCAAGTTTATTAATTGGCTATATTTCAAACAATAGTAAAACAAAGCCCGATGCAGCGATTGGCATTAGTTTCACTGCATTTCTCGCAACGGGTGTCATCATTATCAGTCTTATCAATAGCACGACAGATTTACATCATATTTTATTCGGAAACTTACTCGCAATCACACGACAAACGTTTTGGACAACCATCATTATTGGCGTCATCGTGATGTTACTGATTGTCATACTTTATCGACCATTAATGATTTCAACCTTTGATGCTACATTCAGCCGTGTAAGTGGATTGAATACAACGATGCTACATTATTTTGTAATGCTATTACTCGCTTTAGTAACCGTCGCTAGTATTCAAACTGTAGGCATTATCTTAGTCGTTGCATTGCTTGTTACACCGGCCTCGAGCGCCTTTTTAATCACAAAGAATCTATATTCGATGATGATTGTAGCAAGTTTGATAGGCGTAATAAGTTCTATCATCGGCTTGTACTTTAGCTTTATTTACAATCTCCCTAGCGGTGCGACGATTGTGCTTGCAACATTTAGTATTTATATTTTTACTCTTCTCTTTTCAAAAATAAAAACAAAATTTAGAGGTGTACAAACAACATGAAAAAATTTATTCCATTACTTATTGCATTAATGCTCATTCTAGCAGCTTGTAGTTCAAATTCTAATAATCAACTTAGCAAACATCACGACAAATTAAAGGTCGTGACTACTAACTCCATTATTTATGATATGGTCAAACAAGTAGCTGGCGAGAAGGTAGACGTTCATAGCATCGTACCTGTGGGACAAGACCCTCATGAATATGAAGTGAAACCGAAAGATATTAAACAACTTACTGATGCAGACGTCATCTTTTACAATGGCTTCAATTTAGAATCTGGTAACGGTTGGTTTGAAAAAGCCTTAAAACAAGCAGGTAAATCTACTGATGATAAGTCCGTCTTCGCGGTGTCTAAAGGTGTTAAACCAATTTATTTAAATGGAGAAACTGGCAATAAAGATAAGATTGACCCACATGCTTGGTTGAGTTTAGACAATGGTATTCAATATGTGAAGAACATCCAAAAACAATTAATTAAAGCAGATTCATCACATAAAGCAGACTATGAGAAACAAGGTAAGACTTATCTTGCTCAGTTGGAAAAGTTAAACAAGGAGAGTAAAGATAAATTTAGTGATATTCCGAAACAAGAACGTGCCATGATCACAAGTGAAGGTGCTTTCAAATACTTTTCAAAAGCATTTGATATTAAACCTGGCTATATTTGGGAAATCAATACTGAAAAACAAGGCACACCTTCACAAATGAAACAAGCTATACAATTTGTTAAAGACAATCACATTAAACATTTATTAGTAGAAACAAGTGTAGACAAAAAATCTATGAATAGCTTATCTGAAGAAACTGGCAAAAGCATTTACGGAGAAGTATTTACAGATTCAATTGGAGAAAAAGGATCTAAAGGAGATTCTTATTATAAAATGATGAAACATAATATCGAGACGATTCACGGAAGCATGGAATAATTATTAATAAAGTAGTGAAAGAGGTTGAGACACAAATCGTTTATGTCTCAACCTCTAATTTTATATGTTCTTATTATATTAATGAATTATTTCTACAAAGTCTTTATTTGCTGTTAAGAAGTATCCGTCTTCAGTTACAAGACGAGGTGTTGAGCTTTTAGTATAGATAATGTTCTTAATCTTCAACGTTTCTCCTACTTTAAGAGGCGCAACTACATTATCTTTAAATTGACGTGAATCGTATAACTTACATCCTTTAATAATCTTAACTTCATTTGGTATCTCAGTGATGTATTTTTCGCTATTTTTCGTTTTAATTAGCGCGATAAAATCTTTATTGGCCGTTACAAAGTTGCCGTCTTCAAGCACTAATCTTGGCGTACCATTTGACGAATTTTGAATTCCTTTCGGATTTATACGACTTCCTGCTTCCAATCTTGCCACCTTTTCCTTAAAAGCTAAATCTTGATAAACATTAATCGTTTTAAGCGTCATCATTGGCCCACTAATATGCACAAAGTATTTATCCTCAATGGCAGTTTCTGAATTTTTCTCAGCTTCTGGATGAATCAGTTCCAATTTAAAACTTTGGCGTTTCATTGTATAGACATCATTGAAACTTGGGAACGAGGCATATACCAAGGAGTGATCCGCTTCGCCATATTCCACGCTAAGATTAATATTAGCTTTATCTAATCCTTTAAAATTGTCATGTAAAATATAGATTCTGTCATTCTCATATTCAAATTCTAATTCACAATTATTCGCCATGTTATTAATTTCTAGCATCTTCACAGCACGAATCTTAATCTCTTCTGGCTTCATTACACGTATCACTTCATATTTATTTCCATTAATGAGATGTGTCCCTTCATAAATAGGATAACAATCGACCCGAATTGGACTAATTGCGTCATAATGACGGACGAAATCTCTATAAATGACATTATCTTGAATAATATAGCGCCACTTATTATTGACCACATCTTTCGTAAAATGAATAAAGTCTGTTTTATCTTCTTTATGATATAACGTATACATCGCTTTGAACACAGGATTTGTTACTAGCGATGGCACGTCAATATTGTATTCAGTTAAAAGTTGTTCTAACTCATCAAAAATGTCATAAAACGCTTGTTTATCTTGAGATTTAATAAAAGTCTTTGTACGAAGGAAACGTGAAATGAAATCTATCTCAACAATTCGAGACATAATCATTTCTTTTAGAGATGACTCCATGTCCATCTCACAGATTCTTTTTGTGATTTCTAAGTTTAACTGTGCTTTCTCTAACATAGACGTTTGCTTCACTAATGATTCATTCGCCTCATATCGGTTCACATGATACATTGGCGCTACTGACATTGTGATGTCATTAACTTTCGAGAATAATTCAACGAAGAATAATTTATCTTCGCCATATTTCATATGTTCAAACTTAATTTGATTATCGATGACTAATTGACGTTTAAATACTTTCCCTGGTGGCCCTACTGCTCTGAACAACTTCTTAATCTCTTGAGGTTTCAGATATGACGCTTCTTTATAAGACGTGAATTTACCATGATACGATACACTCTTAGCTGTATGTTTGAAACATTGACCTAAACCAAAGTCCGCATCATCTGCGTCTACCTTTTCCATTAATTGAGGGAAGCCATCTACATCTAACCAATCATCCGCATCTAGTAGCGTAATATACTTACCTGTTGCTTTCTCGATACCCACGTTTCTTGGTTCAGAAGGACTTCCTGTATTGTGAGGCAATTGGATTAATTGAATAAATGCATGCTCTTTCGCATATTCTTGAATAATCTCCACCGATTGATCCGTTGAGCAATCATCGACAAAGATTGCCTCGATTTGGCTCTTATCCATCTTCAAATCAATTAATGATTCTATACATTGCCTTAAAAATAACTCTTTATTATACACAGATATAATGATTGAAACTAATTTCTCCATGGATGCGCTCCTTTATAATTACTTTATTAATGATTAAACTCTCTCTACGCTTCACGCTTCTTGAAAATTAAACCCCATTTAGCGTTACTGTTATGTCAGTCAATATTCTTTAACATAATACTTTGCAGTTTTATTTTATCTATTATATTAAATGTAATTTACATTGTACATTTTCTAAAATATAGAGCTATTCTGATGGGAGTCGTTCTACATATATTCTGACTTATTAAAAATAATATATAAAAATATCAACATTACAATTAAATAACCAATCATCCAAAAATTAATAAGTAAGAATGAAAAACTTAATACATCTGCTAGACTTTTATTTAATATATTAAGAAAATCACTAACCGGGGGAAAAATCCATAAAATATATTTTAAAATTGGAAATGATTGAATAAGAATTCTTCTTAACATTGATATTAAAAACATTAATACAATAAATAACCAAATAAGTTTATCAGAAACCTTAGTTAAAGATTTAATTAAAGTTGTCATAATTACGCCTAAAGCTATTATAATAATATGACTATATATACCGATTAAGACTTCTATTAATTTAGGCGAGTGTTCAAATTTAAAAGTAATAATAGGATAAATGACAGCCCATAAACCTAAGGGCAAAATTATGATAAAAGAGAATAGTAATTTACTAGTTAGGTAGTTCTTTTTAGATTTCAATTGTGTAAATAATAATTGTTTCTCTTTTATAGAATCTATATCAAAAATAATTACAGTTATCCACGCTGAAATAAAAAGAAGAAGCATTGAGGTACTAGCGAAACTAGATAGTATTGGCTGGCCTGAATAAGTATATAGAATTACTACCAAGATCAAAAAAATTATTAAAGGCCCAATCCACTTATACGATCTTATAAAGTTCTTAAAATGATAATTAATAAGTGCCATCTTCATTATCCTCTCTTACCTCTTTAATCAAGTAGCCTTCTTCAATCAACAGCATAATTAATTGGTTACTTTTAGCTACATTCACTTTAATTTGAACATTATTTATTGCTTGCGCTTCAAGTTTATTTAAATTTTTACATAGATTGGAATCTAAACTTTCTCTAGTTTTAACTATCATTGATTTAGCTTTAGCTTCATATTTATTCACTGCAAAAGAGTTTTTTTCTAAATTAAATTTATGGGTAACAAATGAATAATCCAACGCCTCTTCATGAGATGTTAGGACTACTGTTGCAGATTGTTTTAATTCAGAGAATATTGATTTTAATTGGACTATCGCACGCTTATCAAGACCAGAAAATGGCTCATCCATAATATAAATGTCTACTTTTCTCGCTAAGCATTGAATTAAATTCACTTTTTGTTGAGTACCTTTAGAACATTCTTTGATTCTTTTTTCTAAAAAAGGAGTTAAATTAAATCGACTAATCAATTCCTCAATATTCATACTAAAATGCGTGTTTGAATTTATATCTTTAATGAATTTTAGATATTCTTTAATAGTTAAGTTAATCGTTGATGGCAAGTGATCAGGTGCATAACTTACAATACCATTTACCTTTAATGTCCCACTTGATGGTTTTAATATATGAGCTAACATTTTCAAAGTAACACTTTTTCCAGAACCATTTTTTCCTTCGATTAAAACAATAGAATTATATGGAAAATTCATATTTATCTTTTTAATAATATGTTGATGATCTATTACTTTAGAAATATCTTGTCCTTCTATTACAAACTTTTCCATATCAACGCTCCTATGTATTAAATATCTTAAATTTCTCGTCGCTACTTTAACTTTTTAACAATAATGTAAATACCAATAATTACTAAAGGGATTTGGAAAAAATTACCAATTAGCATTACAACAATATAGAAAGGGATAATAAATAATAAAGATCCTAAAAAAATAGCTATAAATAAAATTAAAAATGACATACCCTCAGAGTCATCCTGTCGCAATCTATTACCTAACAAAATCCTAATTAAATCATTTACGAAAAAGACGCATTTCCATATACAATACATAAAAACTGCCAATAAAAATATTGAATAAGGTACGATTACTAACATTTGAAGAAACGCAATGATACCATCCATGTATTAATCTCCATGTTTTATTAATTACAATCAAATTTTCACTTTCTTAATTAAATTATTTATATTCACTATACCATTGATAGAAATAGTTAGCTTAGGTAACACTAATCACCCTCAAACACACTCTCTCGACCTTGTCATTACAATATTCAGCGCATCTTTACAGAACTTTTGAAAATAAAAAATAATAGCTCTAAATAATTCGGTAAATATAGACAATATAATCGTTAACAAATTTAATATTTTCGATATATGTTACAATATTAAAATGTTTAAAAAAACACATTATATATATTAAGGAGTTATTATATATGAATATCATATTAGGGGTCGGCACATTAGTGATTGTGCTCATTGTTATGAAGCTATTCTTGAAATTTGCGCCATATGGTCAAGAAGGATTGCAAGCTTTATCAGGGGCTGCTTGTGCCACTTTCTTACCACAGGCATTCTTAAGTTATGCTATTGGAGGCATTTTCCATATAAAATTCTTACAGGAAATCGGAGACTTGGCAGGGAGTTTAGGCGGTATTGCAGTCGGAATACTCGCGTGTATCAACTTAAAAATATCACCTGTATTCGCTGTTATCGTTGGTCTTACTTTAAAGGACTTTAGTTTATTACCTGCATTCATTGCAGCCTATTTAACCGCTTTCGTCATTAAATTGATTGAGAAAAAAATACCAGACGGTTTAGATTTAATCGTGGTTATTCTTGTTGCACCGGCTTTAGTCTATGGCTTAGCAACATTAATCAATCCAGGCGTTACCGCAGTCTTAAATTCAATCGCGAATGCCGTTAACTCTGTAGGAGATAGCAGTCCATACGCGTTAGCGATTATTTTAGGCTTAATCATTCCAGTAACAAGCATGACGCCATTAAGTTCAATGGTACTAGCAAGTATATTAGGTTTAACAGGGGTTCCAATGGCTATCGGTGCCATCACTTGTACAGGCGCATCATTTGCGAATTTCACATTATTTAATTTACTTAAAATTGGTAACAAGTCTAACCGCTTTGCCGTATTTATTGAGCCACTTACACAAATTGATCTTATCGTTAAATATGCGCCCGTCCTTTATGGGGCAAATGCGCTAATCGGTATGTTTACCGCATGTATTATCAATTTCAGTGGCTTGAAAATTGATGTAACGGGCATGGCGACACCAATGGCTGGTGCGATTGTATTATTCGGTTTCAACAACCCAATCACTTCAATTATTACAATTGTAGCAGTCGCAATTACAGCTGTTGTTTTAGCGTTTATTATCGGTTTCATTATTAAAAAATTCGACTTATTACATTTACACATTCCAATGCCTTGGAACAAAAATAAAGAACAACATTCAGAAGCATAATGTAAATACACAGGGAATTTAAAGAACTTTTCGGGAATGATTATTTTCTCGAAAGTTCTTTTTTTATTGCTTAACTTACAGAGTTGTAATTTAAGGCTTTTATCCTTAAATTCAACCTTATTATGTGTTTATATAGAGTTGAGGTGAAAAACATGGCAAATTACGAAGATAGATATAACGAACGAAGCGGTAATATATTAGGCGCGTTAAGTTACCTAAGTGTATTTTTTGCGCCAGTCCTTTTCCCATTGATTGTATGGATTTTCGCATCACCACCTGGATCAACGCATTCTAGAAACGCTTTATTTAATCACATTTGGACATGGGTACTCATTGGCTTAGGTTTCGTAGCATTAATGATTGTCCCAGCATTAGTCGGTTCACATCATGGCATGGGCTGGTTTGTAGGTCTTGTACTTGCTGTTATTTTCTTTATTTGGGCAGGTATATTATTCTTATTAAATATCTTTAGAGGTATTAAATTACTTCTTGTATAACGATTTAAAAACGAGCTAGACGACAATGTCTAACTCGTTTTTTGTATGATTTATTGGAAGTATTTGTAACTATTGATTCTTTGATTGTTCCAAATGGCTTCTGCATTTGTTTCTAAGAAATGCTTAAAGTCTTGGTCTTTAATTTTCTTAAACGCTTTGGCAGTGACGAATGGTCGATTAACATCATTATGGGCATCACTACCGATAATGTGGAATAATCGATGCTTTACCATATATTTGGCAGCTTTTTTAGCACTTCTACCATGATTACCTAAAATCGAACCTCCATTTAATTGCAAGATACATCCTAAATCCACAAACTTTTCAAGCAAGCTAAAATCTGTCTGTACAGAATTATATCGTTCAGGATGTGCGATAATAGGAACATAACCCATGTCTACTAGCCTAACAAGAAGGTCAAATATAAATAATGGAATATCATTAAATGAGAACTCTACTAATATGTAGGTTTGATTATCTAAAGATAGCGCAGTTTTTGATTCAATTTGTTCAAAAGAAGCGGGTTCTAAATAAATCTCTTCCCCTATCTTAATCGAAACAGGAAGGTTTAATTCTTCTAATCGTTGTTCTAGCAATGCTTTCTTCTCATATAAATCATCTTTATTCGGTTCATAAGTATCAATATAAAAATGCGGTGTCGCTATAATTCTAGTAACGCCTTGTGCGTATGCCATTTTAATCATATTAATTGTTTCTTCTATATCCTTTGCGCCATCATCTACGCCCCAAATTAAATGATTATGAATGTCTATCAAAGTTATCACCACGCTTAATTAAATTCTTTAAAATTAATAAAATAAATTCATGTTTTAACACTAAATTAGTAATCAAATAAACTAACATTCCGACTACAAGTAAAAGTATAGTTGAGTACACTGTTGGAGTGAGGTAGGCATTCAAAAACATCAACACAACGACCATGACAATAGACGCAAATACTGTTTTACTAAGATTTTTAACATCTAATTTAATGCCTGTCCCAGAAATATCAATTACTCTCCATAATAAAATAAGAAGTTCGGAAGTAATTCTGGCTATCCCAGCACCATAAATTCCGAAAAACGGTATAAATATAATGCAACAAATGAAGTTAACAAAAGCGCCTATAATTAACGACATATTATACACTTTCATCTTATTTTGAATAATAAGATATTGTCTGCTTATCGTCATATTGAGCGGAATAATAAATAGTAATATCGCTAATACAGTCATTAGTGAGACAGTACTTTTAAATTGCTCACCAAAAAACCAAACATAGAATGTAGGCATAATGGCAATAATACCTAGCACCATCGGAATTGTTAAAATCGGTTGCATATTTATATTAAGTTCTAGCATTTGTGTTAAAGCGTTATCTTGCTTACGTGCTAGTTTAGTAATTCTCGGAATCATGACTAAATCGATTGTATTCACGAGTAAAATAGCTACCGATAAAATATTAAATGTATTCGTAAAGATACCAACATCACTATAACTTCCAATTAATCCTAGAACTACACAGGCAATACTTGTAAAAAAGTTTAATTGGCCATTAGGTAACAAATAGACTAAGGAAGAATGAAAAATATGCCATACATTTTTCCAATTAATCCGTTTTAAAGTAATGTATTTTCTCAAATAATAATAAAGTGGCACTTGGTTAAGCACAGTCACAATAGATAACGTAAAAACATATAAGGGTAAATCTGAAGTGTCTCTAATAAAAAATACAACAATTACTAAAACAATCAATGATGCTACGATATTACTTAAACTTGGAATTTTAAATTTCTCAATGCCTGCATAAAACCATGAAATATCAACTGCAGCACCAATAATATAAATTCCTTGAAGTAGGAAAATTAAATAATACTCATGAATAAATATACTCATCGTAACAACGTAAAGTAATAAAACGGTTAATGAGAGGAGTAATTTACTCATAAAAATATCGCTAAACTGTTTCGATAATTGTGTTTTTTCATGCGCTACTTCTGCAATCAAACGATTAAAGTATAATTGCACCCCGACACTCGCAAACATTAAAAAATATTGAACCATACTAAATGAAAACGAAGCGACCCCTACTCCAGAAGGTCCAAATGCTCGTGAGATAATTGGAATCGTGATAATAGGCGTGATTGTTCTAATGACTTGATATAAACTCTGATAAATAATGTTTGTTTTAAGTGAGTCACTCTTCATGGGTATGTCTACCTTCTGTCTTATTTGATTGAACTAAATAAATCAGTATACCTATCACAAAGGCTACGTATCTTGAGTTATTAAAAGATACCGTCATAAAATAAACCATTAATATTAAAAGAATTGCTATCCATACAATGTTACGTCCATTTTCATTAAATTTAATTAAACTAAATAACAAGTAGATTAGGTAGAAAATAAACACGAGTCCAAAAACTATGCCCCATTCTGCAAATATTTGTAAATATGTATTATGGGCAACAAGACTAACCCCATTTAAATATGTACCGACATGAACATAGTCGAATAAGCCTAATCCAAATCCAAATGTATATTTGATTAAACTAATGGCGTTAAGCCACACAAGACTTCTGTCCGATCCACTCTCATTGATAGAAGCAGTTCCTTCTTTAAAGATGGAAGTCATTCTATTGAAAGAGCCTCCTAAATCCACATCATATGTGTGCCAATTGCCAAAATTAATCATATAAAATGTGCCTAATAATAAGATAGAAAAGGCTGATAGTACGCTAACAATACTTACAACATTTCTATTAAATAATTTAATGGCGCAATAGCCCATGATTAATAATAAAATGATAATCGAAGCGGTCTTTGAACCCGTTGTGAAAATAGATAATAAAATAATAAGTGACAATACTAACCTGTAAAAGAAACGATGTGTCAATTTAAATACTAAAATCAAACTGATAATTTGTGTCATCGCAAAGTAATTAGGATCGTTCATTAATCCTTTAGATCTAAGTTCATCAAAGAATAGTAAACGCATCAATAATGGTGTTTTAAAAACACTCGTAAACACACACAATATACCAATCATAGCGCTACTGATAACATAAGATTTCAGGAATATAGTTCTACTATTACTTAATTTTAAAATAATAGAGCCAATTAAAAGATAAATCACAACAAATGCAAATTTAATTGATGTTGCTAAAATTTCTTTTAAATTAATAATGAGAATATCATCAAAGACCCCTAAAATAACCGTCATTAGAATGCGATAAATATATAAAATAAGAATAAATATCAAGATAAAGTTAACTTCTATTATTTTGTTGTGATTGATTAAGATATAAGCAAATAAGATTAAAATAATAAAATCGGCAATTGAAATATTAATGCCACCAATAACAAAAGATTGTTGAATAAATATTGCTAAGCCTATCAATAATATATTTAAAAATGTGCTATTTTCTTGAGTACGCATTATAAACCATTTCCACTTCTTTTAACATTTTAGTTTCTGTAAAGTGCTCAAGATATTTCTCTCTAGAACGGTCACTTTGTTTAATATAATCATCATTCTCTAATTGTTGTTTTAAAGCCAAAGCAATAGTATGTGGTTCATTATCTTTAAGAATCTTTCCATTATTGTCTACTAACTCACTTATCCCACCTACGTCACTCGCTATAATTGGTAATCCATATGACATCGCTTCAATAATACTGATTGGCAAGCCTTCATGTTTACTCACTAAAACAAATGTATCGTAATGAGGTAATTCTTTTTGTGCATTAATCACATTACCTAAGAAACTCACTTCTTGTGTTACTTCTACAGATTGAGCCAACTCTTTACATTCATTTAAATTAATGCCATCTCCTATAAGGGTAAAATGGAAGTGTTTATCGGTCATATTTTTCAGTAGATTTAAAGCATTGATAATGTTCATCTGCAATTTAGGATAAGCAAATCGGGCTATCATAACGAATTGATGAGCGTCACCTTTCTCATGTGACAAAGACGTAAACTTGAATGGATCTTTAATTCCGTTATGAATAGTTACAAGCTTTCTAGGATTGAAGTTATATTTGATAGCTAATTGCTTATCAAACTCCGAAACACAAATCACGCGATTAGTTACTTTGAACATCATCTTCTCAATCAATAAATATAAATATTTCTTAAGTGGCGCAATACCGTCTGTAAATGACCAACTATGCGCTGTAAAAACAACTAAAGACTTCTTCCCCTTAGATAGTTTATAGGCTAGTCTTCCAATTGTGCCTGCTTTAGAAGAATGTAAATGAATAACGTCTGGACGAATTTTATTAATGAGGCGGGTTATTTTTTTAGTTGCTAAAATGTCTTGCTTCACATTGATAGGTCCGATTAAATTTTCAACTATGGTCACTTTAATGCGAGCATCTAATTGTTCTAGCATCGGCCCTTTACATCCTACTACTACGTAGACATCATTGTTTTGACAAAAGTAATTTGCGAGTTGAATTAAATGTGTTTGTGCACCGCCATTATCAGCCTTGGTAATAAGATATAAAATCTTCAAATTGATACAAGCCCTTTCTAATAATAGCCTTTAGTATTAGTATGTTTTACTTGATTTAGCACCACACCGAAAACAGAAATTTTCAAATTATCTAATCGTGTTTTAGCTTCAATAACTAATTCTCTCGGCGTTTTTTTACTATTTGCCACTAGGATGGTTTGATCCACTAATCTACCAATAATTAACGCATCAGTAACAGGTAAAATAGGTGGCGTATCAATAATCACATAGTCATACTCATCTTTAATATCTTCTAAGAAATCTTTAAAATTAGGCGAATCTAAAAGTTCTGAAGGATTGGGTGGTTTTGTCCCAGCAGGTATAATATCTAGATTTGAATCTTCACTATAATAAATGCCTTGTTCATAAGGAATTTGATGACTAATAATATTTGATAAACCATAATTATTAGGCACATTAAAGCGTTTATGTACTTGAGGTCTACGCATGTCTGCATCGATAAGTAGCACTTTATAGCGCGTATTTGCTAGTGACTCAGAAAGTGATTTGCTTACAAATGTTTTCCCTTCTCCTTGTCTTGAAGAAGTAATCATATATACTGTGCTATTTTCGCCAGTAACGTTGAAGGTTACATTTGTTCTAAGCGTTTTAATTTCCTCGTTGATTAAATCTTGGGCTGTGCTTATATATTTACTTGATTTATTACTCATTTTTTATCACCTAAGTCGCTAATCTTTCCAATTGTAGGAAGATGTAAATAGTTTTCAACTTCTTTTTCAGATTTAATTTTGTTATTTAATAAATATTTAGTGAACATAATTAAGAGCGCAATCACTAACCCGAATATCACACCGAACACTACATTAAGTAAGATATTAGGAGATTTTGGCGATTTCACTTGGCTATTTGTCGCTTTAGATAAAATCGATAAATTATCAACGCCCATTACTCTTTCAATTTCTTCTTTAGCCGCTTTAGCTACTTCATTCGCATAGGCTACTGCTTCTTTAGGATGTTCACTTAATACATTGATTTTAATAATTTGTGAATTCTCTACAGAATCTATAGAAAGCCCTTGATAGAGACTGTTTTTATCTTTCGCATCTATTTCATCTAATGCTTTATTTTTAATTTCTTCTGAATTGATAATTTCAGAATACGTTTTGATTAATTGAATATTTGTTTGAATTTCATTTGGATTTTTATATAAGTTGTCATCATTTGCACGTTTTTGATTAATAATGACATTTGAAGTTGCTTGATATTTTGGCGTAATGATAAATTGTGAAACTACAAAGCTAATAGCTCCAAAAATAACAATACACAAAATAATTAACCCAATATGTTCTTTTAAAATTTTTCCAAATTCACTTAAATTAAGATTTTTTCGCATTTTATCCACCTATCTTGATCCTGATCCTGTGATGATGATGTTAATTGTTTTTAAACAGATATAAATTTCGGTAAAAATATTACCTTTGTAAATGTATTTCAAATCGTATTTCAATTTTTCTTGAGGAGATAAATCGTAACCTCCTTTGACTTGCGCAAGACCAGTTAAACCAGGTGTTACTAAGCATCGTTTCTCAAATCCTTGTATTTCTGAACTAAATAATTCAACAAATTCTGGTCGTTCAGGTCGCGGTCCTATAAAACTCATTTCTCCTTTTAAAACATTAAGGAGTTGAGGCAATTCATCTATTCTTGTTTTTCTAATGAACTTACCGACTTTTGTGATTCTAGGGTCATCTTTCTCTGCCCATTGCGCACCATTATGTTCTGCATTGAGCTTCATAGATCGTAATTTGTATATCGTAATTAACTTGCCGTTTTTCCCGACTCTAATTTGCTTATAGACTGGGTTACCAAATGAATCAATAACAATTAATACCGCGAATAAGACCATTATTGGAAAAGTAAAATATAATAAGACGATACTCATCAATACATCCAATAATCGTTTCAATGGGTCATACCATTTCTCCACCGCTTTATAAGTGTTTAATTTCTTTTGGTAATCATATCTAACGACTCCAAATTCCGGCTTAATCACGCCATTTTGTAATTTAAGATCTTCAGTCTTAAAATGTTTCACGTTTATCACCTACGAAATAAAGCATAAATCGCATTGATATATCCCATTTAGTTTTTCTCTTTTAAGCTTTTCTAGGGTATCTTGTTGCGTTTAAGTCTTTAAATGTCCTTTACATGTTGTTAGAAAAGCGTCAAAGTCTGCCACCTTAACGTTTGATTACTTAGAATATATCATTAAACCGAAAAAGATTGTACCCATTCTATGAATAAAAAAATACTTTTTTATTTCAACTTTTTAATATTCAAAAACATATAAAATTATAATATTTTATCAGTGTAATAAAAAAACGCCTAGTTGAATGAGCACTTACACTCATTAACTAGACGTTATAATTTAATATTATTGTTTGAAAATAAATACATCGGGACTGTACAATTTCAATACTTTTCCAAATAAGAAATTGAAAAATAGAGCAGAAATGAATGGTACCACTCCATAAGCAACAATAACTATAAGCAAACTAGTCATTGTACCTGTATTTAAAAGTCCCATAGATTTAATAGGTCCAACTAAACCGATTAATCCAAAACCTGCAGAGTTGGGTGAACCTTGGATATTTAATAGTCCACCAACAAGGCCTGACACTGCTGCTGTACACACAACCGGCAAGATAATGATAGGATGTCGAATTAAATTAGGCATCATTACTTTAACCGCGCCTAATAATACAGTAATTGGAATACCGATTTTATTGACACGCCAACTAGCAACTGTCAACGTAATCGCACTAGCAGCTACTCCAACAGCAGCTGATCCTGCGGCTAGACCAGAAATCCCTATCGCAATACCAATTCCAATAGCGGAAATTGGAGATACAATTAAAATTGAAAAGATAATCGCAATCAAGATAGTCATGATAATGGGTTGCATGTTAGTCAAACTATTAACTAATTCACCTAATCCCACAGTGATTAACTTGGTAAATGGTAATAATAAATAGCCTATTAGTCCTGCTACTCCGGCCCCGACAAGAGGAAGTGCAATCATATTTAAACTGCCAAAACGGTCTTTAATTAATAACATAATTCCAACCGCAATCGCAGCAGTAATCATTGTGTTGATTAAATCCCCAATTCCAACAATCATCCATTTCTGATCTGAAACTACAGCTGCGCCAGAACCTACAAAAGCGGCTGCACCAGCTGATGCTACTTGAATGGGTGTCATTCCAAATTGCACTGCAATGAGTGCACCAGTAAGAACTGGAATTGTATATTGAATGCCTTGCGTTACAAATGCAATCTTTAAGAAGAAGTCATTGTATTGGCCTAAATATTTACAGAGCTCGCCTAGAATAGCATTGGGAATCATCCCTACCACGATAGCTAATGCTACTCCGTTTAATACATTAAATAAGAATGATCTGGGTGTTATTGTTTGTGTCTCGCCCATAATTCATATACCTCATAATTTCTATTATTTTTACATGATTTTATAGCATTGCATGAATAATTCAATCCTATTAAGTTTAATCCATAAAATTTAATATGTAATAATCATTATTTTTTCACAAATTGTTCACATTTTAAAGCGTTTTCATCATTTTTTGGTAAAAATTATTAATTTTTTGAAAAATAAATATTTTTGCCCTGTTATTTGGAATTTTAATTGAAATGAAAAAAGGATAATACAAACATGAATTATGTTTATATTATCCTTCATATATTTATTAACTAATTTTGAGTGCATTAAACTTATCCACTACTTAGTTATTTTCATAACTTTCTTCTATGTATTTTTTAGCTTTTTCAATATCCTCTTTATTACGTATTTCTATAGCTAAATTTCCAGTTCCATAGTGTCCTATGTTAGTTACATCTCTAATAAATCCTTTTTCAAAGGCTACATTTTTCACATCGACTTTAACATAAAGTAAAAGTTTTTGTTTGTTAGGAAGTATTTCCATACAAACAAAGTTTTTTATTCTTTTAAAGGCTAAATATAATTTTAATTCTTTAAATTGTACATCATCCCCCAAATTCATTAAATACTCTTTTAATTCTTTATATAAGTTGGTGAGATGTTCACTAGAAAATTTAAGTTGTTTATTTAAATATGTTTCTTTCTCTTTATTTACATCTATGATATTTTTCACTTCAAAAGTAGTATTAACCAAGTCCAACATTAAATATGTATTTTCAAAATATTTATAACGATATAACTCAATATTACGGTTAATTTGTTTAACCGCATGTTCGTCATATCTTGTAAACCCACCAGCAATACATAATAATCTTGGAGATGACCAATCTATCTTATCCGAAAAATCCTTACCCAATTTTTTCATTACTATGAGTTCAAATTCTGCTTTATGATCCAATAACCAATCAAGATAAAATAATCCTTGATTAATTACATTTTCATTAGTTGTACGCTTATATTCTATAATTACGGGACAGTAATTTTCATCAATAGCTAAAGTATCTATTCTTCCACCGTGATTTTTTCCAGTTGTATACTCAGTTTCTAAAAACTTAATACCTAATAGCTCTTCAGAATTTTCCTCAATAATATTTTGCAATGATTTCTCAATTGCTAAAGATTCTCCTTCTAATTCATGAGTATTTCCATCCTCAATTCTAAAAAGTTTTATATCTCCCAAAAGTAATTCATCTCCAAATTATTTTAACTAATTATTCATTTTACCTTTAAACTTATTTAACGACAAATCAATATTTTCTAAATGCTTTGGATATACTCAATCATTTTCATTAGTATTTCTTTATTTTGAGAAGGAATAACGTTGTTTAGTATAGTTTGCTCCGTATTACCTAATACATTATCCTCTATATACTCACAATCCGCTTCTACTATATCTTTCAACGTGGCCTCAGTGGTTTCCATATGGAACTGCAAACCTATCACATTATCATTATAAATAAACGCTTGGTTCTCACAATGCTCCGAACGATATAGTCTCGTAGCCCCTTTCGGCAAATTGAACGTTTCTCCATGCCAATGTAGCACATCTAACTTTTCCGGTAAGAAATCATACTGATTTGTCGCTTTCTGAATTTCACCAAACCCTACTTCTTTCCCCTTTTTATTTTGGAAAATGGTAGAACCCAATACCGACGTGATTAACTGTGCGTCTAAACATATACCAAGTATCGGCTTATTATACTCAATCATAGATCGAATTAAGTTCTTTTCTTGTGGTAACCACTCAATATCATCATTTACGCTCATAGGTCCCCCTAGAATAATAAGTAAATCTATATCTGCGGTATCAGGCAAACTGTAACCTTTTTCATATAATTTAATTACTTTCGCATCTAGCGTCTCTAATATACCCGGTTTCTCAAATGGGACATGTTGTAAAATATAAATGCTCATTCTATCCCTCCGTAACATTTTATTTCATTATACTTAATATTATGAAATAGAAAAAGCACCCGACAAGACCATACATGTCGGCTGCTTTATATTAAATCGAAAGTTGTTTTCACTATTTGATTCAGTTGTTTCTTAATTACTTTGAAATCCTTGTTTAAATCTAATGTCTTAACGCTCACTTGGTTTCCACTCATTTGAAACGTATCATCTGGAATAACGTTATCATCAGTTTTAGCGTAAAGTAACATGCCGGAAACTGTAATATCTTTATCTTTTAAATTCACAGATTGATTTTTTACATAAGTAAATATTTGATATAAATTGGCAGAATGAAGTTTCTTAGTTTCAAAATAGTTATTTAACGTGTTTTTATAATATTTGGCATCAATAATTAAACATCGCTTATTATACGTTATCATGATGTCACTTTTCATAATGGGTAACATTTCAAGGCTAGAAGCTTCCTCAATTGACCAAGGGATGTGTGAGGCCGTTACCGTTAACTGTGGAAATTCCTTTTTATAGTATTCAAATATGAACTTCTCGTATAAACGCGACATTTGTTGTTCATCTTCAAACGTCATTAACTGTTTATTGCCATCCTTTTCAGACTGAAGCACGCCGTCATGAATCAACTTACATATAGATAACAGCATTTTATATGTCTGATTATTACGCGTAAAATTGAAATTCCATTGAATATTGCGGTAATCTATTGTCTCAATTTTATCAAAATATAATAGCAATCTTTTAAGATTTTTCTTTCTCTCTTTTGAAATTTCCACATTTAGCAACGTAATTATCGTTGTTTTTAATATTTGGTTCATGTACGTATTAATAGAGAATTCCTCATATGTACAATTCATTCTCTTGTTCATCATATCGAGATTTTGTATAGATTGAGTGACATTTATTTTCCCTCTTAATACTTTTAAACTATCGTTGTATTCTACATATTCGTGATGCAAACCATTTTTTAATTGAGTTGACACACCTTTAATTAAAATTGCTGCATATAAATCAGCGATATTCTCAAATTCTTCAGTCGCTAATTTTTGATAACCCTTTTTATTTAAAATGGTGAACGCATACGACAGCATATAATAGATATTTTGAATCTTGATCATAACTCAAACGCATTCCTTAATTTCTCAGCCCACATGTCGACTTTCGAAGGTTCATCAAACCAATATTCATTGAGTAATGGTAAAATTTCAAATTCGATAATATCCGACAAATCAGTAGTAGTGACATTTTCAAAGTTACTAAAATAACTATGACCAATAACAAAGCTTTCGCCCAACATATCATCTTGGACAATGTCATTGTTCAACGCTTCAATACATTGAATTAATGCATCAAACTCTAGGCTATTTAAGCTTTTTTGATAATCTTTAAATTTCTCATTTTCAAAGGCAGGTTTCATATCAAAAAATGCAAATCTTCGACGCAAGGCATAATCAAGAATTGCTAAACTGCGGTCAGCCGTGTTCATCATTCCTATAATATAGAGATTCTCAGGCACAGAAAATGCTTCATCCGTATATAGCAACTCTACTTCTAAACCTCTCTTGTCATTCTCGATTAACATAAAAAGTTCGCCAAAAATCTTACTTAAATTACCACGATTAATTTCATCAATAATAAAGAAATAATCATTATCTAAATCTTGTTCAGCAACTTTACAGAAATCATAAAAAGCCCCTGTAGAAAGCTCAAAACCATCATTTGTCGGTCTGTAACCCATAATAAAATCTTCATAAGCATAACTTTGATGAAATTGAATTAGTTTAACACGTGACGCATCTTTAACGCCCATCATTGAATACGCTAAACGCTTCGCTACATACGTTTTACCTACGCCCGGTGGTCCTTGTAAAATCACATTCTTCTTTCTTTTCACTAGACGTACGAGACGGTCATAATTGCTTTCAGTCATAAATACATCGTTTAGTAAGTCGTCCTTTGTGTAAGGCGGAGATTTCGGCGGTGGGTCTGGCACTATAGGTTTTTCTTTTGAATAAACCCAAACTTCATGGCTGAAATCAATAAAATTGTCTACTGCTGTTTCACCACTAGATAAAAATGCTTTTAACATATCTATAATGGCTAAATAGTTCTCACCACTCAACTTACCTTTAGGTTCAAGCTCTTTATTAATAAATTGAGCTGGTATTTGATTCGTTTCAAAGATATAACTTTTTGTAAGAGAATCATAATTCGCAAACGTTTCTGGCGCAATCCAATATAAACCACTCGTTAGCTTACTATTACCAATTTCTGGTTGAACAATAACCAGATTAAACTTTTCAATAAAATTAATTCTCTTATCGTCGTTCTGTTCATGCGCATATTTCAAAGCACTCTCAAATAATGCCCACAAATTATCAATATCATCGGCATTACGCTTTCCATCAAACGCATAAAACGTGGCGCTCATATTATTAACTGTAGGAATACTATAAAAACTTGTTGGTACCTGAGTTTGGATATCAAAATAGAGCGCCAATTCATTTAAAATCTTAATCTTATTCACATCTCGCATAGATGCTTTATTAAATAACGCAAAAATCGTAAACGGATCAATATCAATCAGCTCATTGTTTTTCTCAAGTGTGGGTAATTTAATCCCTGCTCTTTCATATATCATCTCTATCATTCTTATTAACTCACCACGACGATGGCGATAATTTAATAATTCAGAAGCTAATGTTTTATAAAAAGGAACCCATGTTTTATCTATATTATTCAAGGTCAAAACCCCTTTAAAATTTCAATAATTATAAACAGATTATATTTTTCTTGATTATACTATAAGTATATAATGATTTTAAAAATTCGTATTTTAGACTACGCGTAGACGCCCCTCGCTGACATTATAACTTGTCAAAATTCCTTTTGTATAAGTTCACCATTTGTGGTAATATCATCATGCATAAAAATTAGAGATATTAATAAAGAAGAAGGTTTAAATATATTATGAAAGAAAATTTTTGGAGTGAGTTGCCACGTCCATTTTTTATTTTGGCACCTATGGAAGACGTGACAGATATCGTCTTTCGTCACGTGGTTAGTGAAGCAGCTAGACCTGATGTCTTCTTCACTGAGTTTACAAATACAGAAAGTTTTTGCCATCCTGAAGGCATCCACAGCGTGCGCGGACGTTTAACATTCAGTGAAGATGAACAGCCTATGGTCGCTCATATTTGGGGCGACAAGCCAGAGCAATTCCGAGAAATGAGTTTTGGCTTAGCAGAGATGGGCTTTAAGGGTATTGATTTAAACATGGGATGTCCCGTAGCCAATGTTGCAAAAAAAGGTAAAGGTTCAGGATTAATTCTACGACCTGAAGTTGCAGCTGAAATCATTCAAGCCACTAAAGCAGGCGGCTTACCAGTAAGTGTTAAAACACGTCTAGGTTATTATGAAATAGATGAGTGGAAAGAATGGTTAAAACACGTCTTCAAACAAGACATCGCAAACCTATCTATCCACCTTCGTACTCGTAAAGAAATGAGTAAAGTAGATGCCCACTGGGAATTAATCGCCGCTATTAAAGAAATGCGCGACGAAATCGCACCTAACACATTATTAACGATTAATGGTGATATCCCAGATAGACAGAAAGGTCTAGAACTTGCTAATAAATATGGCATTGACGGGGTGATGATCGGTAGAGGCATTTTCCACAATCCTTTTGCCTTTGAAAAAGAACCCCGCGAACATACAAGCAAAGAACTACTAGACTTATTTAGATTGCATTTAACATTGTTTGAAAAGCATTCTACTGAAGAAACACAACAATTCAAAGCCCTACGCAGATTCTTCAAAATCTACGTACGTGGCATTAAAGGCGCAAGCCAACTACGCCACCAATTGATGAGCACTGAAACAGTAGACGAAGCTCGTGCATTATTAGACGAATTTGAAGCTCAAATGGATGAAGCTTAAAAATATGACAAAACACCTTATTAAGTTAGATTAAATTCAACTTAATAAGGTGTTTTTATTTATTTACATTATTTCAAAAATGCCATTATATACACAGGATATTTAAAATTAATGTATCTATTCTTCTCTCATAGTTCTAGTCCACTAAATTTTGTTTATAACTTTGATAAAATTTTTCATACTTCATTTTCCCAATACCGCCAACGATATACTTGCCGTATTTACTTAAATTCATAACATAAGCTATACATACAGAGAAAGTTACAGTTAATGTAAATGTAAAAATAATATTAAAAAATGGATGCTCATGTAACGATCCTAATCTATGTACAAAAAAGTAGTGAATTAAATAAATTGAAAATGAATAATTACTAATAAAGATAACAAATCTTGGAACATATTTAATATACGACGATAATAAGAAGAATAATAAAATAACCATCGTTACATAAATAGGTGTATCAAACCGTTTAGAATCAACTAATGTCAAAATACCAGATAAATAGTTGAATATAACAAATAGTGTTACTACAATCGCACCAATCACAATATGTAAGGTATAGTTTTGAATTCGGTTCATCATTGTCTCATAGTAATATCCCATATAGAAACCTAATAAGAAGTAACTTAGCCATCCAATAAATAACATCCATCCTTCTCTTTGCCAAAGCCAATTAAAATAAACGCTTTCTGGCGCATCTATAAAGTTTCTCATAGCTCAAAATAAAGACGTAATCACTAATGAATAAATAATTAACTTAATTGGATTAAGTTTCACGAGATATTTAGCAAATAACACATGTAATAAATAAAACTGAAAAATGATAACAATAAAATAAGTTAATGTGCCTCCATGAAACATCATAAAACCAACTGATTCTAAATAATCTTGGAAATTTTTCGGATGGCCATATACATAAGCAAGTCCCATATTAATAATGATATAGGGTATTCCTAAAGTGAGTAATTTTTGTTTGAAAAAATTTTCCTTAACTTTAGTTTTATATTGTTTAGCTAATAAAAACTCTGAGATGAAAACAAACATTGGCGTAGCGTACAATAACAATAATTGAAAAATTCTTAATAAATATCCTTCATTTGGCATATCAAATTTATAAAAAGTCGTTGTTATGGAATGAATCATCACAACACTTAAACAAGCGATTGCTCTCATCCAAAAAATGATTGATGTATAAATCCTCATCTACATTCTCCCTTTTACATACTAAACCATGAATTTTCCTGCTTAAATTTAAAAAATCACAGTTGAATTTCATTATATAATATGTTTTTATGAAAATTCAAAATTATACAAATCAATCATTTTTGATATTGCAATTATTAATTTTTATGTATTTTAGATTACGCATTGAAATTTTCATATGATAATTGGAGTGAATAATGACCTTCATTTTTTATTTTTATGAAAAAATTGGACTAATGGTTTTGGCATCAGTCCAATTTATTATATAGATACTATTAATAAAAGTTTTTTAGCGAATGATAATACCTTTATTAGTCGTCTCAATAGTTGAATGTTTAGGCGCCTTGATCATTTTCCAAACCCAATAAAAGTCACCTATGCAACATCCTGCATGAAATGTAGCAAAGAAGAAAAAGAGACCTCTTGGAAACCATCCTAAAAATAAAGTGAATATGAATATAGCTGTGATAATTATAAAAGGCGCGATACTACTAATTGTAAAAGTTAATGGCGTAAATGTGCCTCCTGGTATCGCACAATAAATCATACCTTTAGTTGCCCCAAAATAAACTTTATTCTCAGGTGAGAATATTTTAAAAAATATGCCATGAATACATTCATGTATTGCAAACATAAGTATTAAGAGAATAATTACAAAAAGTGCATTGAATAATACTGAATCAAAGAATCTAGGGGCATCTGCAAATTTCATAATTATATAGAATATAATCCCAAAAATTACAAAACTAATATAAGAGTATATTGCAAGTTTATTAGCTAAATCTTTATCTTCTAATATATTAATTTCTTCCAAAAGTAACGCTCCTTTTTTTGAACTATGTTAATACTATTATTACCCTTCAATTCCTTAGATTTTTAAACTTTCTTAAGAATAATTTAGTCAGAACATAGTAAATTTTATGTTTTAGTACTAATCCTTTCCAGTGACTATGTCACCAATGATTGAACTCTCTAATTTTTCAAATTTAATTATCAAAAAGCACAATCATTAACGATGTAACGATGTGCTCTTTTATAGTTAAAAAACTGATTCTTACATTGACGGTGGACCCATAGGGGGACGAGTTATATCTGCATGGTTATAATAAATATTATTATTAGAAAATGTGTGGAGAATAGCAATTGTAAATAATTTATGTTTTTCCACAAAAGATCCTTTAAATTTAAGATAAATATAATCTCCTCTTTGATTCCAACTAGCCACTTCGTTATTGTCTTTTGTATCTATCATTTTGCAATGCTCTTTTTTATCAACACTCACTGTAAAAAGGTGATTTTCATACTCGAACAATCCTATTTTTTCTCGATTAAACTTTTCTTTTTTATTTAGATATATCTCATTGTATTCCTTGGAATTTGCATCGAAATAAGACAATATATATTTTCTCTTTTGTGATAATACTAATTTTCTAGACTTTACTATGATTTTGTCTTCATCATCTTTAAAAAGGTATCTCTCAAAAAAGTATCCAAAAGTTATATTGCCTATAATTTTTTTAAATATATTATTATAATACTTTTGAACAACTCCTACTTTTTTCCCTTTAGAATCGAATATGGTAGAAGATTTAGTCGAGTTAATATATCTTTTTTTATATTTATACATTATGTTCCACCTTTAATATAAACTTTTTGAACTGATCTCTTTAGTGTTTATAAGCATATATGTAACAACTTAATTATTAGCATTAAATTTTATTCATCGCTAATAATTAAGTTATAAATATCGCATTTATAAAACATTATCCTTTTGAAATTCAAATTTTCTTACATTGCAAACAATTTACTTTTTAGTTATATTTAGTAATGACTTACTACCCATTATTTATAGAGATTTATATATAGAAAAAATTTATCGGAGGTAATAAAGTTACTATGAATCAACTAAAGAATACATTATATAGGTTGTTTGAACCTATGACAGAAATTGAATTTTATCAAAGTGTGTTAATTAATATTTTAATTATCATTGCTTATATCTTAATGGGTATGATTGTAATTGCTATATTAAGAAAGTTAGTTACTAAATTTTTCACCGTTAATGGAAAGAAAAAGAATCGTCATAAAATTAAAAGAAGCGAAACACTATCAAAATTACTTCAAAATTTAATCAGTTATGTCGTATGGTTTATTGTACTTACGTCAATACTCTCACGCTTTGGCATCAGTGTATCAGCGATTTTAGCCGGAGCTGGAGTTGTTGGTGTCGCTGTTGGTTTTGGGGCACAAACGATTGTTAAAGATATTATTACTGGTTTCTTCATTATATTTGAAGGACAGTTTGATGTAAGTGATTATGTTCAAATTAATTCATCTGGCGTAACTATTGCAGAGGGTACAGTTAAAACGATTGGTTTAAGATCAACAAGTATACAATCAGATACTGGAGAAATCTATACATTGCCTAACGGTACGATTAGTGAAATAGTAAACTATTCAACAACAGACGTTTCTCCAATTGTAATGATACCACTTTCTCCTAATGAGAATTACGAAGTTATAGAAGAAAAATTATTAGAGTTTTTACCAACATTGAAAAACAAATATGACATGTTTGTAGCAGCACCTGAATTGCTTGGTTTAGATAGTGTTGATGGTAATGAAATGATTATTAAACTTCTAGCACATGTTAAGCCAGGAATGCACTTCCCAGGTCAACGCTTACTTCGTAAAGAAGTAATCCAGTACTTTAGTGAAGAAGGCATTCATATTCCTAAACCAACACTTGTAAAACTTGATGATGATTTGAGAAAATAATCTGCAAATAGGTTTTATATCGAAATGAGTAAAGCATCCCTCACTTTGTGTGAAGGATGCTTTTAATTTTAATCAAAGTAAATATTAATTTTATAGATAATAACTGAGAATGTCTTGTGAATTGGTATTTAAAAGCATCGTGATATAATCATCAACGGTATTTATATCACGATGGTTTGTTTTTTACCATTACTATCATTTTAGTAGTTATGATAATAGGATATATATGTACTAAAATTTTATTCGCTAATTACTAGATAAACATAAGTAAATAATTATTCTTCTAAACTTATACTACAACTATATTTAATTTATTGTGTTTGCTTGTTTATAATACATTGTAAATAAACTGCTATTAATATTTCTTTCTTTAATTTAGTACTGAGAATTTGTATATTGTGTTTTTCACCATGTTTTTTAGTTCTTTTACTTTTTGAAATATCTAAAAAACTGCGCTTTGCAGTGAATAAATTTTCATTTCCAGATGTTATTCTGGTTTCATTACTAAAAAATGGATTACTTACATCAAATAACTCAGATTTGTAATTAAGTGTATAAGGAATTTGTTGTTTTCCCCCACTTTTGAAGAATTTTTTCATTTCAAGTGTACCTACTTCTTCATTGTTCAAATAAATCGTATATTGGTGTCTATTAGCTGCAATATTTTTACGAATTACTTTCACGCTATTATTACGAGAATTCATGTGCAAACTATATTTTGTTTGAACACCAAAAGTACTCATTATCTTATGCAACATATTATCAAAAACAGGTTTATAAGTTATAGTCTCATTACCGTATATAACATTGCTTTGATTCTCAATGATATATAAAGGCATTTGCACGAAGAACTCTCCCTCTTTAAATTCTTTATTAATATCGGAGTTTATATTAGTTAGAGATTCCTTTTTTTGTAGATATTTTCTAAAGAGCAAAACACTTATTATAATTATTGTAACAATTCCCCATAATAACCATGTGCTCCATAAAGGTGCTTTAAACAATTGTATTTTTCCTATGAGTACTAAGAATGTGTTTATTAAATTAAATACTAGAAGTAAAATCCAAATCAATGCCTCACGAAACATAGTCATTACCATTTTCTCCTTTATTCAATTAATGATTTCACAATATATATTACACACCTTATTTGTTAATTTTATTTATGGTACGCTTCTTCTTATTAGTTATTTTGCTAAAAAACCTTCAAAGTTATTATTTTTTCAACAAATAATTTGAAGGATTTTTATTATTTAATATTAACTTTATTTAATTATTGATAATAATCGTGCGGCTAATAATACAGAGGCTATTACTGGACTAAATCGGCATTAGACTGTTCATCTGTTTCTAACAGTGTATTATTCTTAACTTGTGTTTGAGTTTCAATATTTGTTTGAGGCTTGAGTAGTACTTGAATTCTGTAATTGATTACTTTAGTTTGATTCGCTATTATAAGTTTTTCACTTTTAAACTTCATTATTCGCACTATTATTAGATAGTGTTAAATCTTGGATTTTTGTTGATGAGTAATAATCTACTTTAGTTAATTCTTGATAGTCAATCTCAGCTACAGCTCCAGCGTCATTTTCTACTAAACCATATTTATACTACATCCCCAAGTTCAGAATTCTTAACATGAAAACTCACAGAATAGTCTACTTTATCTTCAGGTTTTTAAAAAATTACATTTTCTAGATGGTAATATTGTTCTTTCATAACACTAATGTCTATATCTGGAACATTATTAGCTGTTACTTCGCTTTCAGTCGTATGCTAATTAATAAAGTATTTACTAATATAATTGTAGCAAAAATATTTGCTTTTATATCTTGCTTCAGATTTAATTCTTATTGTTTGTTTTCTTCTTTTTATTTTCTTAAGTAGTAACTCTCGAAATTGCACTACACATCCAATTCCTCAATAATATGCATTCCATTCGCTGTTATTTGTATTTAGTATTTCTAATTCCAACTTAATCGCAAAGAATTTATTTATATGAAAGTTATTTTTGTTTCTCTTTTTTGCAGAATATTTTATCAAATCAAATATATTTTTAATACTTTTTCTCTATTCTACGAGGATTATCGATTTCTTTTTAACCAAGCCAATTGGGATCATCAAGATGAGGTCCTCGTCCCCTGTTCTACGGGGTAGTTATCGAATTCCAAAAGACAAGCATCAATACAAATTGAAAATCACAGATGATAATCTGCAAGTCGATTACCCTCGTCAATTTCTGAAAGGCGCACATGCACCGAGTGTTAAAGCACAGCACGTTATTCATTGGGACGCCACCTTCTGGGTTTCGTCGTTATGGTTAGCGTGGTTTTATTAATATCTGCTATCATTTATATTGTAGTAAAACGTCGTAATTAATACGTCTGTCTTTTATTAAAAATATAATTGAAGGAGAGAGTATGGAAATGGAATTCAATGAGAACAATATCGACTTAGAGACGATTATCAGAGATGAAGTTAATAAATATTTATCTAGAGATATTGGAGACTTACCTGCGACACAACAGGCACCGCTCGAGTTGAGAGAGAAATATGAAAAGATGGAAGTGCCGAATAAAGGGCGAGATATCTATGAAGTACTCAAAGATTTAAATAATGAAGTGCTGAATTATTTATATCGTCCGAACCATCCACGTTCATTCTCATTTATACCAGGTCCAGCATCACGTCTATCATGGCTTGGAGACATTTTAACAACAGCAAATAATATCCATGCCTCTAATTTTGCCAATGCGACGCTGCCAATTAATATTGAGCGTAATTTAATTAACTACTTGGTAGGAAAAATCGGTTATGAGATCAAACCGGCCGGTGGTGTCTTTGTATCTGGCGGTTCAATGGCCAATTTAACAGCTATCGTTGCGGCTAGAGATGCACAGGTAGAAATGGAAGATATTAAAAAAGCAACCGTTTATCTTACATCTCAAACGCATCATTCTGTAGGCAAAGCCTTGCATGTTGCAGGCTTCCTTAAAAATAATATCCGCAGAATTGAGTACAACGATGACTTTACAATGAATACAGATAGCTTAAAAGCCGCAATTGATAAAGATATTGAAGAAGGTTATAAACCTGCTATGGTGATTGCGACTGCAGGCACGACTAATACAGGTTCTGTCGATGATTTCACCACACTTGGAGATATTTGTGATCACTACAATCTATGGCTCCATGTAGACGGTGCTTATGGACTATCACATATCTTATCCGATAAAGCACAACACTTATTTAAAGGCATTGAACGTTCAGATAGTGCCAGTTGGGATGCTCACAAATTACTGTTCCAAACATATAGTTGCGCTATGGTAATCGTGAAAGAAAAGAATCATCTGCTGCAAAGCTTTGGCGAAGATGCTGAGTACTTGGATGATATTGCTTCAGATGATGATGTGATTGATCCAGAAATGTTAGGCATTGAACTTACACGCCCTGCACGTGCTTTAAAATTATGGATTACTCTGCAAGTCATTGGTGAAGATGAAATTATCGAGCGCATTAAATACGGCGAAGGTTTAGCAGAATATGCAGAAGAATACGTGTCAAGTCTCGATAACTGGCGTATTATCTCACACGCTAATCTTTCCATTGTGAACTTCAGATATGAAAACAGTGATTTAACTGAAGCACAAAATAATCAACTCAATAGCATGGCTGCGCAAAAAATTGCAGATTCTGGTTATGCCATTGCTTATACCACAGTATTGAATAACCAACGTGTCATTCGTTTATGTACAACGAACCCATTAACGACACATGATGATATCAGAGAAACAATAAATCGCCTTGATCAGTATATTGGTGATTACGATATGAAAGATGCTTAATCAAAAATACTTCTTAATAGTAAGTAACCCCCAAAAAGTTGAACTTTTTAGGGGTTCTTTTTTCTCTTTATGAGGATTGATTATCTAAGTGTAACTTAGCATCTTTAGCAGGTTTTGCTGGTGTGACACGTCTACCTTCTCCTTATTAGTTATTTTGCTAAAAAAGAGAGGGCAGATTTTGTCCTCTCTTTTTAAACAACTCTATAATTTATTTAACAGATTAGAGAAAAATTGAATGATAGATTGAATAATTTCCACAATACCGTCCCATATGCGTTGAAGGAGATTTCTATTTTCTTCTGTATTCAAATCCTTGGCTTTATCTTTTGCTTTATTCAATAAATCATCTGAGTTTTTTTCAATATTTTTTAATACATCTTTTGCATTTTGTTTAAATGCTTTTGGATCAGAAGTTAAGGCATTAGAGTTTGCCACATTCACCATATTATTATTAATCATTTGAATTTGATTTTCTGATAATATTTCTGACAAGCCACGTTCATCGAGTACTTTATTGACCGTGTCTTCAACTTGTTGTTGTGTTATTTGTTTATCTTGATTTTGTTTAATATCTGCAAGTTGTTCTTTAATATCTGCTATTGAAGCATTCAAAGCTTCATCTGAATATCCATCTTTACCTTTATTTTCTTCTGAAATTCTACCTAAGTCATTCATTTCTTGATTAGAATTTTGAATATCTTCAGCGTTGAGGTTGTTACCTTTTTCTTCATATGCTTTATAAATACCAGCTAAAGCACCTTCACCAGTTACTTGGTCGACAGAAGCTATATGTATTTCTGCGTTTTTAATTCCTGCCGTAATTGCAGCATTTTGATATTGTTCAGATGTCACTTTTGTAATGTTATCTGGTGTATCAATTTTCACATCAACACCCTTACCCCATTTTTTATGTTCAATTGTTGCACTTGAATAAATATAACTTAGATTACTGCTGTTTGGGATATAATTACTCACATCATTGACGTTAACATTATAAGTTTCATAGTTATCATCAACGCCTAGATCATTCTCAGTTTGTTGTAAATCTTGCCCTTCTAAGTCAGCGCCTTTAATAAAAACAGGTTCATCCCAATCTTCTTTATTTTCAGCTGCTTTAACAACACCTGAAGCTGATAACAACAATGTAGCTACTGCTAAACTAGTTATTGCTTTTTTCATTTTCAAATACACCATCCCTTAAAATGTTTCATATATTTATATTAATCGTATCCAATAACACGTTTTTGGATTGTTTCAATCATTTCTGAATCAGCCTGTGTCATATCATATTTATAAATTTGGTTGAATCTTGGATTATAAATACCAATGTGACGTATATTCTCAAAGGTAGGCTTTTGAGATGTCTTCCCCATTAAATAATATATCACTAATTGAAGCGTACTGTTTTTCTGTGGTAGTTGTTTTGAAACTTTAAAATCCCACAAAGTATCTTCAGTTAGAAAGTCGCCATCTCCACTATCAATAATGCTTGTATACCCCCCCTCAAATGTGAAACCATCCATTTTAACTTCACCAATTTGATTAAAAAATGAAAGACTTCTGTTTATAAGTGATTTTATATTATTAATTGTGTCTTGATCTGGAATTTTAAATTCTTTAGGCATGCTTCCTGCTCTATATACCATATCGTAATTTACCAATTGACATGCTTTAATAATAGATAGATCATCATTATCATTAATATCTTTTAACAATGATTCGGCTGTTTGTAATTCCCCAGCTAATTTTGCGCCAGTTAACGATATGGCAAATGATTTTTCTTTGTCTTGATTTATAACCATACGAGTAAGGTAGTCTACGACTAAACCAATTGTTTGAGGTGCTATATTTTCATATTTTGTATCTATAAATGTTTCTGGTTCTAGTTGCTTAACTTCAAATGATTTTCTGTTTAAATACCCACCACGGGGTTGTTTAATTTGTGAAATTCTTTGTGTAACACTAACCAATTAAAGACTCCTTTTGATAATAATATTTTTATATTTATGAAGCTTTTGAAGTTTCTTTGTCATTTTCTGAACTTTTTGATTCTACATCTTGAGATTGTTCATTTTCATAATTGTTACCATCAGTATTTTCATCATTGTTTTGGTTATTATTTTCTTGTGCTGCATCTGGATTTTGCTTATCTTCGCTAGATGATTGTTCTATTTGTTGATTTGGATCCTCACGTTCCTCATTTTGCGAAGCTTCCTCGTTACTATTTTCTTGCTGTTCTTCATTATTTTGTTTTTGATTTGATTTATTATTATCTTCTTCAATGTTGTCTCGGTTTTGTTCATTTTTTGTATTTTCATTCGTTGATTGTTTACTATCATTATCTGTTTGATTATTTTCTTTTTTATTTTGAGACTGGTTGTTATTTGATGTTGATTGATTTGACTCATTGTCATATCCTTGTTCTTTTTGCCAATAATTACCTACGATTTTTGAAAGTTCTTTATATTTTTGTTCTGGTACATCAGAGTCGGCAGTTTCAAACTTAGGCATTCCTTTTTTGTATACGTAAGTATTGTAAAAATCAGCAGTTGAATTATAAATATCTTTATCTATATAACCGTTTTCCGCTTTTATAGGACCATCTGGATGTGTAATAGCGCCACCCGTTTTGATAATTTTTCCTGTATTTCTATCTATAATGGCGTGGTGCTTAACGGATTCGTTTATCCCACCAAAAGGCGTTTCAATAAAAATTTTATCATCATTACTTTTATCTTTATTGTAAATTAGATCATCTTTATTTTGAGTAAAATTGAGTATATATCTGTCTATTGAATTTTCAACATCATTGAAAAGTTGTTTGAATAAATCTGAATCATCTTTTTCATACTTAAATTTGCTTGTTGCTACTAATTTTTCAATGGTACTACTTCTATCGTATCTTTCTTTTTCAAACATTGTTTGCATATTGTAGTTAATACTTTCCTGACCTATTTCTTGATTCAAACAATTTATTAATAATTGATCCAAAAATGGTGTCTTTATTTTATATTTATCTACAAAAAACAAGATATAATTTTTACTTTCATTATCTTTTGCTTTTACTACGTTATTACTAAACTCAAAGCAATGATATAAATAAACAAAGTTTAGTTTCTGATTTTGATTTGTATTCTTGGACTGTAGCTTATTATATTCATGTTGGATATCGTTAATAACTTTACCATTGAATTCAGTAATATTCTCACTAATTTGCTTCCAATTCTTCACTCCACCATCTGTCAAAAAGTAATCTTTAAAATAATTGAAACGTGACTTATCTTCATTAGCCTCATTGATTGTTTCTTCAATTGCGTTAGACATCATTCTCAATAATTTGTTGCCCTCATAATAATTACTCTCTAAAACTTTATGCATAAAACTTTCAAGTTGCAATTTTAATTTTTTATTTTCAGAGTACCATCTACATTGGGATTGATATGTAAAATCAGTCAATAATTTTTCCTGTAAGGGAGAATTATCCATATTCATAATTTCTTTCATTATATCTTCAAAATACTCATAAAAATTATGGGAATCATCTCTTAATATTGCTTTTTCAATAGTAGGAGTATGTTTATAATTATTATCTGACTTTGGTAATGGATGCTTATCGAGAACTTTCGATAAAATTTCTATAACTTGATATTGGAGTCTATTAAACTCATAGTTGGATCTTTGAGTAATATACCTTCCATCAAATTCATCAATTTCATATTCAGGATTATTAGAATTATAAAATGGCTGATATCTTGCAACATCTACACCATACATTTTGTTCAATAATTTTAATTTGTTCGTGAAAGTTGTACCCTTGACCCCTTGTTTCTCTTGTAAATGTCTTTTTTTATAAGTTATTTTAGGATTTTCTTTTACAAGATTGAAATAACTAGATGCTTGATACTTATATTCAGATTTTTCTTTATTGTAGAGATAAATATCAATATGAACCTTAAACACCTCTTGAAAAGCTTGCTTTTTATTTTTAGAATCATTCATGAGTTGCTTTAAAGCATTATACAATTGATTTTTGTCCTCTTCTAATGTTTGATTTGAAAATTTGCATAAATACCATTCTTTAGTCACATCAATGTCATTTGTTCGCTTATTTAAGTAACAATGTTCTTGAATGCCTCGTTGAATACTACTTAGTGATTCACTTTCAAACTGTATTTTTATGCCTTGACTATCCAATATTACTTTACCAAAATTAATCATAAACTGCCTATATGTACTAATAAAATCTTGTACCTCTCCTGCATATTCTGGTTGTAACAACGGTGATAATGGAATTTTATTTTCCATAGGCAAAATTTTAAACTTTTTGGTACACTCTTTTATATTATTTATAATTTGATCATCAATATGAACCGTATACTGCATATATATAGTATTTTCAGTAGATTTTAGAGTTGTAATATTTTTATTCACTTAATTCACCTTCATTGACCCATCTTTATTTAATTATAACTATTTATGTATGCTGTAGCACTACCACCTTTTTTCATCAAAATTAAGATTAATTTGCTATTAGTACATACTTATTATTTTGGTTAATTCAGTTTTAACAGCATATTTCAAACTAATAGGAGATTCTACTTTGACATTGGCACCACATGTGACTATTAATTTAGCTATAAAATCTATATCTTTCGTGTTCACTTTTGATTTAAACAAATATGTCTCTTCTTTAATATTTTCAATCATATAGTCACTCCATAGGTATCCTTTCAAGATATTTAATCCAATAATATTACTTCTAATTTGTATATCAATCGTATTTTCGTTTTCAATCATGAACTGTTGAAAATTCTGCATAGTTATTTCATTACATTCTTGAGTTTCTCCTATTTCATATACTTCTTTTATTTTAGAAATATTTAACAACTTCACTAATTTTGATCCTATATTAACAACAACGAAGTACCACTTTTGATTTTTATATAAGATACCAATACCTTTATATTGACCATTCAAGTAGTTTTGTGAATAACAGATTTTAAATGACTTACTACCAATTGTTAATCTAATGATTTCATTAAATATCTTATAACTTTTGAACTGATATGTATCTTCATTAAAATATTGAAATATCTCATTATACTGGTTTATCAATTCTTTTTTATTCGAATTATTATATAACTTTTTTAATATTTCTTGATATTCTGTTTGAAAAGGTAACTTACTAACATTGGAGATACTTGAAAGTGTAAATACTAAAGCTTTCAATTCTTCGTCTGTGATTGCTATTTTCGTTTGGTTTCGATTACCTATGGTCATATAACCGCCATTTTTCCCTGTACTACTATATAAAGGCACTCCTAATGCTTCAATTTCCTTTATATCCCTTAAAGCAGTACTACGAGAAATATTAAATTCTGACATTAAATCATTTAACTTGAAATTCCTTTTTTTATTACAGTATTCAATCATATGATATAATCTAACAGATTTTTTCATTATTATTCCCCTTTTAGTATCAATAGGTGACACTAATACAGTATATACTTATTTATAACAAATTTAAGGAGGAAAAACTATGAATTTTCAAGTAAGTCCCTATTTTTTAATTATAGAAAATGCAGATGGTTTGAAAAGGTTGTATGAAGAGCTGTTTGGCGCTAAAACACTGTATATCCAACGTATCAAGGATAGACCGACAGATAAGCAACTTAATATCGATAAAAAAGATTTAAATAAAATTGATCAATGTGTACTTCAATTTGGAGATATAAAAATTATGATTGCGGATGATACCGAAGGTTTACCTATAACCCAAGGTAATAATATATCGCTTTGTATTACTTTTGACCATGTAGAAGAAACTAAGTGTGTGTATGACCAGTTAATAGAAAAAGGCAGTGAAGTATTAAAAGCATTCAGCCCAGAGTTCTATACTGAAGGTTATGGTTATGTAAGAGATCCTTATGGTATATCTTTACATTTATTTACGAAAAGGAAAGGTTAAACCAAGTTTCTAGTGTTCTATTACAGATATTGGTACAACTATAAGGACATTTGGGAACAAATTATCGCATGTTTTTTCAATATAAAAAGCCATGACATTATTGGACTGACCCCAATTAGTGGGAATTATATAAAACACTTTCGTTGAATTCATATTAAAATGAATCATGCGGAGGTGTTTTTTCTATGAAAAGAGTTGCTTATTCAGTAGAAACAAAGTATAAAGCTGTTGAAATGAAAACAGCAGGATTTTCAACAAAAGAAATTATGGAAGAATTAAATATTAGAAATAGAACACAAGTGAAAACTTGGTGGCGATGGTATCAAAATGGGGAAAGTTATAGATTTTCACAACACGTTGGTAAACAATATACCTACGGTAAAGGATTAGAAGAGCTGTCAGAAGTAGAACAATTAAAATTAGAAAATAAGAGAAAAGATATAGAATTGGATATTTAAAAAAAGTACAAGGCATTGGAAAGGAAGTGGTATCAACAGTAGTCATAGATTTAGTGGATCAATTAAAAGGAAACTATTCAATCAAATTGATACTAGAAGTATTAAACATACCTAAATCAACATATTACCGATGGAAAAACAAAACCTATAAAAATGATACTGTAACACAAAAAGTTATTGAATTATGTGAAGCTAACCACTATACCTACGGTTATCGTAAGATTACAGCACTGATTAATCAATGTTATACATCACCAATTAATCATAAGAGAGTACAGAGAATTATGCAGAAGCATCATTTGAACTGCCGAGTTAGACCTAAAAAGACGACAAGGATAGGTAAACCGTATTATAAAACTGACAATTTATTACAAAGACAATTTAAAGCGAGTTGTCCCATGGAAGTATTAACAACCGATATTACTTATTTACCATTTGGTCATTCTATGTTGTATTTATCTTCGATAATGGATATTTATAACGGAGAAATTGTGGCGTATAAAATAGATGATAAACAAGACCAAAGTTTAGTTAATGATACATTAAATCAAATCGATATACCCGAGGGGTGTATATTACATAGTGATCAAGGCAGCGTTTATACATCTTATGCTTATTATCAATTATGCGAAGAAAAAGGCATTATCAGAAGTATGTCCCGAAAGGGAACACCTGCTGATAACGCCCCGATAGAAAGTTTTCATTCCTCGCTAAAGTCTGAAACTTTTTACATCAATAATCAGCTTAATAGCTCTAATCATATTGTAATAGATATTGTCGAAAATACATTAAAAACTATAATAATAATCGAATTCAACAAAAACTAGGCTACTTATCTCCTGTAAAATACAGAGAATTAGCAGCCTAGAACATAGTGTTTTTATTAAGTTCCCATTTTAAGGGTTCAGTGCCTAAATCCCAGCCTTTTATTAGTTTAGGTTAAAACAAAAAAAGTGATGAACTCAGTCATCACTCAAAATCAATTATTTGTCATCTTTTTTGTCTTTATTATCGTGTTTTTCTCCACCAGTGTATTCATTAATTTGATCTTTTACTTTATTTACTTGTTCATTATCACTATTTTTAAATTTTTCAGCTGCATCTTTTGCTTTATCTACAAAACTCATTATAACAAGCTCCTTTCAAGTTAATTTTTTAATATGTGAGTTACTTTGACTTCCTATATTTGTTATCTACCACAATACTATCGTTATAAACATTTATCTCAAAAAAAATATATTAATAACGTAGTATGATTATACATTTATGAAACACGATAATTCTTGTTATAAGATGACGCATCGAATCATCTTATAATGAAACAATGGAGCGTCTATTGGGCCTCGTAGTGGTATGTTAAATTCAAAGTGTATTCTACTCTTTTTCCTTTACGTTTACATTGTACTGATATCAATCACAAATCGATACTTCACTTTTGATGACAGCACTTTTTCATAAGCGTTATCAATGTCATCTGCTGTAATTAATTCAATTTGTGGGGCGATATGATGTTCAGATCTGAAACTTTTTACATCAATAATCAGCTTAATAACTCTAATCATATTGTAATAGATATTGTCGAAAATACATTAAAAACTATAATAATAATCGAATTCAACAAAAACTAGGCTACTTATCCCCTGTAAAATACAGAGAATTAGCAGCCTAGAACATAGTGTTTTTATTAAGTTCCCATTTTAAGGGTTCAGTGCCATAAATTCATTTTATATAGAGGTGTTTTTTCTATGAACAGAGCCTCTTATTCAGTTGAAACAAAAGATAAAGTAGTAGAAATGAAGCAAAATAGATACAGCAGAAAAGAAATAATGGATAAACTAATATAAAAATTAAATCGCGAGCTGATACTTCGTGGAAATGGTGTAGAAATTGAGATTTAAAAAAAGTACAAGGAATTAGAAAGAAAGTGGTACCAGAAATAGTTATTGAGTTAGTAAAAGAATTGAAGTCAAGATATAACATAAATCTAATTTTAGAAGTTATATATATTCCAAAACCCAATTTTATAGGTGGAAAAATAAACCGTTTAGAAATAAAATATAACATGGATTCTAAACTTTCCCTTTTAATTACTTATAATTAATACATTAGTAAGGTAATTTACTCATATTGACTGAAGTTCTAGTAAAACCTTCCCTATTAAGCATTGTGCTTACATCGTTTAAATTTTTTTGACTTTTAGGATTAATGATTACTTCTTTTAACATTTCATGTGTTAATCTACAAGTTGTGAATGGTTTACTATTCATATACAATTCAGGCTTTAATAGATTATCCTCATTAATGTTGAAAATAATGTATCTAATTTCTTCTTCTTGTCTTAAATACGGATTTTTGAACACTAATGAAAAGAAATGCAGTGCTTGTACTATACTCCCTATTATTACTTCCATATCATCAGGGTCATATTTAAAATTATCATGAGCGACCAACCAAGCATGAGCTAAAGCTTTAATATATTTAGACTGTACTTCATAATCATATTCCACTTTTACAGGAAAAACATATGCATTACCAACTGTATATTCATCAAGTGTTTTCTTGCCCTTTGAGTAATAACTTGCAAGTTGCTCCATTATTCCCTGACTATCAAATCCTAGAGCAATATCACCATAATTTGATAACGCTTGTGAATAATCATTTTCACTAAAAGACCAAACATATACATCATCTGGCAAAATAGTATTTAGTTCTTCTAATTTGAGGATTATATCATTAGGTGCCTCCAATAATTTCAATTCCTTTTTCATTAACTCATATACATATTTAATTTCTTTATCATCATTCATATAGTGAATTGATCCAATTAAAAAAGTAGATGAAGATAGAATTTTTTCAAATGCTTCATAGGTAGTATAATGATATAAATTTTTAATTTTACTTGGATCTGCATAGAATTTATTTGCAATAAGCTCAGGTTGAGCTCGTTGATAAAAATTAGAATTTTCATCATAGTAATCATTTAATAATTGCATACCATCTTTATTCATTGATTGCACTGTTCTTTTTACATCTTCTGACACCTTTGGATCTTCAAGTATTTTTTCTAATTCTTTCATATTATCCTCTCCATTACATTTATGGTTCTGTTGCAAAGTTGAATTTATAGTATAATTTTAACAAAAAGGAGTCTTCTGTATGAACTATTTCAGATATAAACAATTTAACAAGGATGTTATCACTGTAGCCGTTGGCTACTATCTAAGATATGCATTGAGTTATCGTGATATATCTGAAATATTAAGGGAACGTGGTGTAAACGTTCATCATTCAACGGTCTACCGTTGGGTTCAAGAATATGCCCCAATTTTATATCAAATTTGGAAGAAAAAGCATAAAAAAGCTAATTACAAATGGCGTATTGATGAGACGTACATCAAAATAAAAGGAAAATGGAGCTATTTATATCGTGCCATTGATGCAGAGGGATATACATTAGATATTTGGTTGCGTAAGCAACGAGATAATCATTCAGCATATGCGTTTATCAAACGTCTCATTAAACAATTTGGTAAACCTCAAAAGGTAATTACAGATCAGGCACCTTCAACGAAGGTAGCAATGGCTAAAGTAATTAAAGGTTTTAA
>NZ_SRPJ01000002.1 GCF_004785665.1 Staphylococcus pragensis | reverse complement strand
CAAGCTCCTCGTCTGTTCGCTCGACTTGCATGTATTAGGCACGCCGCCAGCGTTCATCCTGAGCCAGGATCAAACTCTCCATAAAAAATTTATGATGTTTGATTAGCTCATAAAACTAAATAGTGTTTGTAACTTATAGTTACATTTATTGGAATTAACGTTGACATATTGTCATTCAGTTTTCAATGTTCAATGTTCATTTAAAAACAATCTCTTTAATTATATAACTTTTATTTTCAAAAGTCAATAACTTTTTTGATTACTTTCATTATTTTAAATCATCATTTTGATGTTTGCAATGGTAAGTTTTACACCTTTTTAACAAACTCTTAAAAGAATTTACATTCTTTTTGACGACTTTTATATCATATCAAATTGAAAGATATAAGTCAATAATAATTTTTATTATTTTTTATTGTTGAACAACTGTAGTACTTCTGTTGCTCACAAAAAAATATTCTAACAAGTTTTAAAAAAATTGCAATAGAAAAAACGCATAAAATTAAATATTTTATGCGTTTAAATTACACTTTTTTAGTTTTTATTTCTTAATAGTAGATGCAATTACTTTTTGAGCTATTTGTTTATATATTTTTCCTAAACGATCATCTTCTTGATATATAGATGGTGAAAAGTCAACAGGATTCCAAGTAGGCTGTTCAAGAGGTAATTCTCCTAATAGTTGCGTATTTAATTCATCCGCTAATTTACGTCCTCCGCCTTTGCCAAATACATATTCTTTATTGCCTGTTTCTTTACTTTCAAAGTAACTCATGTTCTCAATAACACCTAAGATTGAATGTTCAGTATGTTTAGCCATAGCGCCAGCTCTCGCTGCAACAAATGCTGCTGTTGGATGTGGTGTTGTTACAATAATTTCCTTACTACTTGGTAACATTGAATGAACATCTAATGCTACATCCCCAGTTCCTGGAGGTAAATCAAGTAATAAATAGTCAAGTTCTCCCCACTTCACTTCTACAAAGAAATTAGTCAGCATTTTACCTAGCATTGGACCACGCCAAATAACTGGAGCATTTTCCTCTACAAAGAAAGCCATAGAAATTACTTTTACTCCATGACGTTCTACTGGAATAATTGTTTTACCTTCAACTCCTGGTTTTTCATCAATTCCCATCATATCTGGAACACTGAAACCATAAATGTCAGCATCCACTAAACCTACTCTTTTACCTTCACGTGCTAAAGCAACTGCTAAATTAACAGCAACAGTTGATTTACCTACGCCACCTTTACCAGATGCTATAGCTATAAATTCAACTGGATTATCTTGTGATAATAATCCTTCAATTGTTTTAGGTTGTTCTTTCTTTTTGCCTGTATATTGTTCAACCTTTTCAGCAGGGAGTTCTTCAAAACGTATACCTACTGTTTTTGCTCCATTCTCTTTAAGTGCTTTAACAATTGCCATTTGTAAATCTAATTGAGGCTGTCCTCCTAATTGAGCAATCGCAACCTTAACACTTGCATGTTCAATTTCATCTTTAATTTTAACTTCGACAATACCATCTGTTTCTTTAAGAGGTACATCGATAATTGGATCTTTTAATTCTCCAACTATTTCTTTTACTTGATCTACCGTTAACAATGTAAATCCCCCTTAGTGTTCTTTATATGTATATTTTAACAAATATGCACATTCCTTGTGACTATCTCATTCAGTATATTATTTTTAATTAAACAAAAAAAGAAGTTAGCTCATCATTTCATACTAACTTCTTTTAATATTAACGTTACAAATCACGTGTATTTTTATTTTTTTGAGATAGATGTCTATCTTCTTTAATAAATAATGAGAATACAAATCCTATTATCACTAATACTGAAACAATAGCAAATGATAAATCGACCCCTGCTGCAACACTTTGACGTTGAAGTACTTCTTTACTTACATGTTGAGTTGAATCAGGACTTAATAACTTAGCCCCCATACTCATAAATGTCACCATTAATGCAGTACCTAATGAACCTGCCATTACTCGTGCAAAGTTCATAATTGCAGTACCATGTGAGATGTCTTTATTTTCCAAAGCATTAATACCTTCCGTATTAATAGGCATCATTAAAAGTGATACTGCAAACATTCTAATAGCATACACAACTACTAATAATGTATAAGATGTATCATATTTTAAGAAAGCTAAGAAAATGGTAGTAATAGTTAATATAGTAAAGCCGGTTAAAATTAATATTCTAGGTCCATATTTATCATAAATTTTGCCGGTATAAACTGACATTAAACCATTTAATAAAGCACCAGGCATAATAACCATACCGGACATAAAGGCTGAGAGCCCTAAACCATTTTGTACAAATAATGGTATCAGGAGAGCTGGTCCAACCATTGACATCATTACTATCATTGAAGTAATGGTACTAAATGTAAATATTTTACTTCTGAATACCCATAAATTTAATAAAGGGTTAGAAATTGTTAATTGTCTTCTTATAAATATGCCTACGATAATCATTCCTATGATAAATGAAATAATTACAATTGGATTTGTAAATCCAATATTTCCTGCACTACTAAAGGCATATAACATTAATCCAAAACCTAACGTAGAATAGATGACAGAACGTTTATCCAATTCTGTTTGTTTTGTTTCATTATAACTTGTTAAGGAAATAGCACCGAAGATAAATCCAACTAAGGAGATGCCGACAACTACTATAAATGGTACTCTCCAACTGGCATTATCTATGATTAATCCTGAAAATGTAGGACCAATTGCTGGAGCAAATTGAATAACTAAACCTGCAAGTCCCATTGCAAAGCCACGTTTTTCTTTAGTGAATAAAGTAAATAATGTGAATTGCATAAGGGGCATGATAATACCAGCGCCCATTGCTTGAATCACTCTAGCAACCATTAATGTACCAAAGTTAGGCGCAATCGCTGCAATAATAGAACCTATTAAGAACGTGCCCATTGAAACTAAATAAAGTGGTTTAGTTTTAACTCTATCCATTAAAAATGCCGTTAAAGGAATCATTGTTCCGTTAACCAACATAAAACCCGTCACTAACCATTGAGCCGTATTCTCCGAAGTGTGCAATTCTCTCATTATATGAGGTAACGCTGTATTCAATAGCGTTTGATTTAAAATGGCTATAAATGCACTTAAAAGCATAACGGCAACGATTAAATTTCTTTTATGCTTCGATATTTCAATATTTGCCATTACTCATAATCTCCTTTTTATTAATCAGTGATTAAATATTCAAACAAACATTCTTTCTCTTCGCAAATTAAATGCTTATATTTATTTATTTTCATTTAAATTCTCACTATCAGGATAAAATATAATTTTATAAATATATAATACGCCAATGATTACTGCAATTACCCAAAATTCAATTTTTATATATACATAATGTATATGGATAATAAAGTAAAACATTACTGTAGTCACAATATAAGATATCAAATGATACGTTGCACCGTTAAAATAAGGATTGTTTGGTAATTGTTTTCTGAAATAATCCATTAAATGTTCAATCGCAAATAAAATAAAATATCCAAAAACGATGTAACTGCCATAATAGAGTAAATTATCAAAAAAGCTTTTATTATAAGTGAAATATCCTAACTTTAAAAAAATAAGGATTCGACTTATACCAAATAAACCAAATCCTAAAAACGTTAAAAATATTCCACCTGAAATTATAAATATAGTGAGGACAACAATCGTCACAACAATATTATTAAATTTATTTTTTAAAAAACGCATTAATATTGCCCTCCTATTTTAGTTTTACACGCATATTTTATCACTTATGATGGCTAATATAAAATTTAAAGAGTTTAAACTTATGGTATATAAAACATAATATATTACTTAATTTTCCAGTAAAATAATTCATTTTCATACATAAGAAGCTTGATTTCAAAATAAAAAAGCAACCAGAAGTGAATTCATAATGAACGAATTCACTGGTTGCCTCAATATCAAATACTAATTAATTTTAATTTAACATCACTACGCATTATTGCGTGCTTTGTAGATTATTCTTGTATAATGTAGTCCAAATAATAATTAATACTATTGATACTACTGATACTGCACCAAGTATATTGTGTAAGTTACCATCTATTAATCCAGTAGACATAGCATATAAATATCCCATAATAGTAGAACCTACAGATGAGCCTAAATTTTTAGTTAACGCGTAAAATGACATCATTTTCTTCATATGTTTTGAACTTGTTTCTTCTTGTACGATGACACTGTCTTTTGTATAAACAAATCCAAAGCTTAAACCTGCTAATATAACTGTGGCTGCTATTAAAAGCGGTACTTTTGAACCAAAGATTAAAATAATACTACTAATGAGTAATAAAGTAAACGCGCCGATATATAATGCTTTTCTAGATAATTTATCTTCTACCCTAGCTAGGTTGAAGTTTAAAGTAAGCCATGCTACCGAAAGAGGAAAGATCACTAAACCACTTTGTAATGGAGATAATTTCAAATGATCTTGAAGATAAACAGGAATATATAAGTTATATCCCATTAAACACATCGCAATTAGTAAATCAGTTATAAATACTAATGAGACTGAACGATTAAATTCAGCTATAGGAATAAATGGATGAGCAGTCTTACTTTCAAGTTTAAATAACGCAATAGCTACAATTACAGCTAAAATGAATGCGACTAAATTTAGAGTAAGCATAGATTTATTTAAAATACTAAACATTAATAAACCGATAAAGATATAGAACAGAGACAATCCTTTCACATCAAAGCGACCTGTTTGAACTTCCGTTTCATCTGAAAAGTGAAATGTAAGGAATGCTAAAACAATGGCAATGATTGCAATTGGAATATTGATAAAGAATAACCAATGCCATGTTGCAAATTCTAAAATACCTCCTCCGAGTAATGGACCAATTATACTCGAAATACCCCATACACTACCTACAATGCCCATAATTTTATAGCGGAAAGGAATTTCAAAAGCGAGTTTCGGTACGATTTGCGTTAATGACATCATGACACCTGCGCCTATACCTTGAACAGCTCTTGAAACTATAAGCATGTAAAATGTGCCACTCATACCTGACATTAAACTACCAATACCAAATAAAAGTAATCCTACCATTGCAATATATAAAATTTTAAATCGAGTTAATAGTTCTCCTACAATAGGATTCGCTACTACTAAAGCGATGAAATAAACAGTGAATACTAAAGATATTTCAGGTCCTGCATGTAAGTCTTTACGTATCGTTGGCATAGCTAATGATATAATTGAACTTTCAATCGCAGCCATAAACATTGTCAATACTAACGTAACTACTATGCCTATAGATTTAACATTCATCTATTCAACCTCCTTAATTTTAGAGACATTTTTTTAAAGTCATGTAATAGCATAATCTTAGATAGTAGCTAAACGCAATGAAAATTGAACGTCTCGCATAAAAATAAGACTGATGGCCTATGCTCATCAGTCTTATAACATATATTTAATTTTTAACTAAACTCAAATTCACGCATTTGAGTTACTCACCCATTTTACATGAAATAGAGAATAGCAATTAAATGTAAAAATGAGGCGATTACAATAAATATATGCCAAATCATATGGAAATATGGACGATGCTTCTGAGCGTAAAACCATGCCCCAATTGTATAGGCAATCCCACCAAGTACAATAAATAATAAAAAGAGCCATGATGTACGCATAATAATGATTGGTAAAAAGATAATGCCAACCCATCCCATTACTAAGTACACAATTAAACTAAGTTTTTGATTAACTCTGACGGAGATAGATTTATATAATATCCCCCATATAGTAGTGCCCCATAATAATAGAAATACGAGCCATCCTATCCATCCACCTACTATAGTTAAAAGCACTGGTGTATAAGTTCCTGCAATAGCTACATAAATCATACTATGATCTATAATTCTCAATATGTATTTATGCGCAGAATAGTTTTGCATGGAGTGATAAATAGTTGAAGAGATAAACATCATAAATATACTAATCACATATATCGAAACACTAACTGAGCTTAGTGTGCCATGTTCGTTATAACTATGTACCGCCGCATATGGCAATATAAATAATGTTAATAAGGCAGCAGCTCCATGTGAAGCTGCGTTACCTATTTCTTCTCCAAAAGATAGAGGAATGATGTCTTTAAATGATTCAACAACGGTATCTTTTGTACTCTTAGATGTATTAGACATCTGCTTCCACCATCCTTATTAAATCAAATTCATTCGTTCTAAATCAGCAGTAGCTGTTTCAACACTATCTTTACCTTCTTTATTTTTTAAAGGTGAAAATTCTTCTTCACGAGGAACTTGTAGTGTTATGAAATCTTTCGCATATCTGAAAATATCAAAGTAAAATAATTCAAATTTTAATGTAGGTTGTTCAATTACGCCGAAATCATCATCTAATTGTTTTAGTTTTTTAATAGCTAAATGGTATGGTAAATCCTCATTTACCGCTTCCTTGATGAACGATAATTTAAACGCATGAATACCAATATTAGCGTTATCAAATGTATTAGCTACTTCTTCATCTAACTCAGAATATTCTAATACAGTATCTTTATTATCTTTATTAACTAGTCGTCCTACACTTTCTCCATCCTTAGGCTGTATTGATTTAGATGTCACATCTTTATCGTTTACAATTGTATAGCCCGCAAATAATGGATCTAGAACTTTTACTAAGACATTATCTATATTATTTAAGAAGATAAACTTAACACCATCTGATTTCATTTTATCTAGATAGCCTTGTTTCTCTAGAGATTTGAATACACCACCATTACCATTAGGTGTTTCCATAATATAACCTTGTTCATTAAATACAAGACGTCCTTGCTCACTTAATGCCACAATATTATCTTGTTTGAAAAAGTGAATATTATCTGGATTATATCCGAAATAATTATGTTCTTCGAAATACTTTAGCGTTTCATCATGATTAATGTCACTAGTCATGATATACCAATTTAATAAGTGACCAGTTTCTTGTTTTAAATTTAATAATTGTCTAGCTTGAAGTTCAAATAAGCTTACGCCTTTAATTTCGAAAGAACCTTTAGGACCTTTATATCCTAAGCGCGTACCTTGACCGCCAGCCATTAATAATACTGCAAACTCACCATTTCTTATTGCTTCAATACCTTTGCGTTCGTATTTTTCACGTTCTTGTTCTGTTAATTCTGCTTTACGCATAAATTCAACTTCTGATACTGATGAAACATCAGAAATTGTTTTACGATTAACATAAAGATCTTGATAAAGGTTTTGAATAAATTCTAAATCTAATGTTTCAACTTTGCTTTCTAGCTGTTCTTTTTCATTATTGCTCATTAACTTTTCATATTCACTTAAATGTTCCTGATTATATTTCTCTAATTTACTTTGATCTAACATTTTTACTCTCCTTATAGGCAATTCAATGATTTTAGATTTTAAACAAGTATGATAAACATTTAAAATACTCGATAAAACTTAACCCTGTTAGTCATCCTAACCCAATTTCTAATAATATAGTCATTATAAATTAAACTATGTTATCACACTATTTTAATTACCCTAAAAATGAGTAGCTAATATGCTTTAAGATGTCATTTAGAAACGTTTGAAAAAATATGTATAGAGATCCAATACTCAAAGCGGTTGCTAATGATGCATCTAAAAGTCCACCCGTATTAAAAGTAAAAGGGAATTTAATAGTTAATGGAATAGGATAAAGTAATTTAACTCCTCTAGGTGTTAACATATCAAGTATAACATGAGATGCAATTGCACCGATAATCGAAACTAAATAGTATGGGGGAGTTTGTATAAGAATAAGTAAAAAACCTATCATTCCCATAAATAATAAAGAATGTGTAAAGGTTCGATGACCAAAGATAAGATTTATAAAAAAGCTCAATAGTTTAAATTGTCTCCCTATTTTACTTCTAGTATGACATATATCAGGAAATAGACTTGAAACTATTGCTAGGCATATGACTGTTACAGTTGAAAAAAGATCGGTTTGAAAATGTTCAGTTGTTAAAGCACCCACTAATAAACCAGCAGACATATGTGTTTTACCTGTCATGTATCTTCTCCTTTATTAACGATATTTTAACATAAAATCAATAAAAATACGAACATATTTTCGGGGTACCAATATAGTGTGTCATAAATAAAATAAAGTATCACATAAATAATTGAAAACGATTTCAATTTGGTATATTATAGAGACATAACTTACATAAAGGATGTGTTCTTTAATGGCAATGACTGTTAAGAAAGATGATAATGAAGTTAGAATTCAATGGAGAGTAGCAGATATTAAAATTCCTACTAATGAAATTAAAAATATTTCTCAAGACCAAGACATTCATGCAGTGCCAGATCTAGAGTCTAAAAATATTTCTCGAATTGGTTCTACATTTGGTAAAACAAATCGAGTAATCATTGACACTGATGATCACGAATACATTATTTATACTCATAATGACCAAAAAGTTTATAACGAATTAACTAAATAACCCAAACTATAATTTATTTCTTTCGCAAAGTTATCAATTAATGGTATGAAAACTGTCGACTCATTATCTTAAGTCGACAGTTTTTTCATAGTGCTAAGTTTTTAATTTTTAGTAAACAAAGCTAGAATGAGACCAAATACTTAAGGAGGTAATCAATATGTTTGTAGTTACTAATAGAATTACAGTAAAAAAAGGCTTCGCTGAAAAAATGGCTCCCCGCTTCACTAGAGGTGGCAAAATCGAAGCGTTAAAAGGATTTCATAAAATTGAAGTATGGCAAGTAAATACTGATGAAGATAGTGAAGATATGTATGTTAATACTTGGTGGGAAACTGAGGAAGATTTTAAAGCTTGGACACAGAGCGATGCATTTAAAGAAGCACATAAAAATAGAGGACAATCATCTTCTGAATCATCTCCAGTTATTAAAAGTGAAATTGTAAAAGCCAACGTTTTATCTACACTAAATTAATAAAAGCATTGAAGTTAATCATCTTTACCCGATTAACTTCAATGCTTTTTATTTTAAAGTAATAAATGTGCCATAAGCGCAATAATTGGTAACGTAATTGCTGTTCGAATTAAGAAGATTGCGAAGAGCTTACCTAAACTTACTGGAATTTTTGATCCTAAAATAACGCCCCCTACTTCTGATAAGTAAATCAGTTGAGAGATACTCAAAGCACCTATAACAAATCTTGTAATTTCACTATGGGCATTTGCTATTAAAATTGAAGGTAAAAACATATCAGCAAACCCAATTAATAATGTTTCAGAAGCTTTTGTAGCTTCAGGAATTTGAAGTAACTCTAAAATAGGAATAAATGGCTTACCTACTATTTCAAACACAGGCGTATAATTAGCTATAATAGTTGCTAACGTTCCGATACTCATCACTACCGGTAAAATAACAAACCACATGTCTATCACTGTCTTACATCCAGATTTCATAAATTCTTTGAAACCTGGCGCATTCAATCCAACGATTGTCGCTTCATCAAAACCATGTCTAAGCGCACTTTTCCCTTCAGGTAACTTCTCAAGACGCGTCTCTTCAGACACTTCTTTAGTAAATTCATCTGGTATTTTATTTAAAGGCCAGATTCTAGGCATAATGATAGCGGCCACAAAACAAGATACGATTACTGTTAAATAAAATGCGAAGAACTTATGTTGTAATCCAACTGTTTCAGCAATAACAATTGCAAATGTAATCGACACTACACTAAACGTCGTAGAAATAACGATTGACTCTCTTTTAGAATAGATACCACGTTCATATTGACGACTTGTTATAAGCACACCAACTGTGCCATCTCCAATAAAAGAAGCTAAATTATCTACAGTTGAACGACCTGGTAATGTGAATAATGGTCGCATAATTGGTCTGAAAAGTGGTCCTAAAAATTCTAATAGACCATATTCCATTAGAAATGGTAGGAATAATGCTGCAAATAAGAACACAGCAACTAATGTAGGTAATAAATCATTAAATACAAGACCGCCTGTATCTTCAGAATAAATGACTTTAGACCCTAGTTTGAGATACGTCATCCATGCTAAAAATACAGCTAGTATACGCAACGATAACCACACTGGTCCTACTTTAAATGCACTTTCAATTAAACTCCCTGGTTTAACTTTGTTTCTTAAAATTAAAGAAAATAATAAAGTCAATATTCCTGAAAGCGTAATAATAAAAAGAATGATAAGTGGCATTGCATTACCTAATACGTTCTTAAGCATATATGCTAAAAAGGCTACCGGTAATGTTGTTTGTTTTTCACCATCTTGCACTGTAGGTACAGGAATTAGAAATAAGATAATCCCTATGATGGACATTACTATAAACTTAGTTCGACCTTTAACAATCTCTTGTTTTGAGTATCCCTTCAATTTTGTCCCTTCTTTCTTTATATAGAAAATGTTTATATATTCATAATTTATGAATAAAAGCTAAATTATACTGTATAAATTATATAAATATGTCTTTATTTGTATTTTTATAAACAATATGTTCTATACTATATCTCATTTTCAAAAAGCGTGCAATATAAAAAAGCTAATTCCTCTAAATTTATAAAGGAATTAGCTATATGAAAGACAATATTAAATTCTTCTAAGTAAAAATAAGAAATAAGGAACACCTATAATAGCGATAATCACTCCTACAGGAATATCTAATGGCGGATGGATGCCTCTAGCTAATCCATCACTGACTAAGATAAGTACTGAACCTATTAAACCAGACATGATAACAACATGGAAATAACGTTGCCCTACAAGTGATCTAGCGATATGAGGAGAAATGAGTCCTAAGAAACTAATGCCACCAACTACTGAAATAGATGCCCCGGCTAACATGACAGATAATATAAGTAAAATCATCTTAAGATGTTGAACTTTAGCTCCTAATGCGACTGCAATATTATCTCCCAAATTTAGGATATCCAATTGATAACTTAAACCAAGTACTAATGGTAATGTAATAATAAACCAAGGAATAATAGAATAAAAGTTCTCAATTGTATGACCGTATAAGCTACCAGTTAACCAAATTAATGCATTATTTGCATCCATAGGATTACGAATTAATAAAAATTGTACTACTGCAGTACAAATCGCACCTATAGCTAATCCAATCAATGCAAGTGTAGAGCCTTTGATATTAAATTTTGAAATTAAAAATGACAAAATTAAGCTAATGACTAATGCACCAATGAATGAGCCTATGGGTAGCACAATAAGTGGAGCAGTTGGAAATACCATTATGACGATAATAGCAGCTAAACTGGCACCTTTAGTAATACCGATAACGTCTGGTGAAGCTAATGGATTTCTCACTACACCTTGAATTACCGCACCAGAAATAGCTAAACTACTACCTACTACTAATCCTAATAATGTCCGAGGTATACGGTATTCATTTAATATAAAGTCATCAAGCGTGAATATACCTTTTAATGCTTTCATTGGGCTATACATAGTAGAGCCAACGCATAAACTTATAAAAATACTAATAATTAGACAAATAATAACAATGGCGTAACGAATAGATAAATTTCGTCTTGTCATATTCGTTTCACCCCTCTAAGTGTAATTAATAAGAAATAAATAGCCCCTACAAATGACGTTACAATACCTACTGGAGATTCGTATGGGAAGGTAATGAGGCGACTAAGCATATCAGATAAAAGTAATAAATCTGCACCTATTAGAAAAGTTAGTGGCACCATAATAAAGTAATCTTTGCTTACGTAACGTTTAACTATATGAGGGACAATTAAACCAACAAAACCAATCGGCCCTGCTATTGAAACTGAAGCACCTGCTAACACAATAACAAGAAGACCTATGATGATACGAATAAGTTGCGTTTTTTGTCCTAAACCTTTAGCAATATCGTCCCCTAATTCCATAATGGTTAATTGACGTCCCATTAATAATGTAGTGATAAATGCCACAAGTAGCCATGGCATGATTGATAGCACTGACGTCCATTTTAATCCATTTAATGACCCAACTAGCCAGAACATTACAGTTGTATTAGAATCTTCATTTAAAATAATAATCCCTTGCATTAAACTACTGAAGAATAAATGAATGGCCATACCTGCTAATGCCAATTTAACTGGCGTAATCTTTTTTGTTGAACCGGATAGTAAATATACTGTTAGTCCACCAATAAATGAACCTATAAAAGCAAATAAAGTAGCGTATTTCCCTAAAGATGGAATTAAAATAGTTACTAAAACAATAACAAAAGAGGCACCTGAGTTGACGCCAAATATTTGAGGAGAGGCCAATGGATTTCTAGTTATAGCTTGCATTAATAATCCTGCAAGCGCAAGTGCACCACCTATGATTAACCCACCAATCATTCTTGGCATTCTTACGTTATGAATAAGAAATGTTTGTTTATTATTTACTGAAGTAAAAAAGTAATCATAAATATCTTTAGCATGAATGTCTGAAGAACCAATCGCTAAATTAAAGTAAGCAAAAATAAAAAGAAAGCACACACTCACAATAAACGTGAGTGTAGTGCGTTTCTTAGTTGCTCTTTCATTAGCGGATTGACTATCAGTTGATTTCATAGTCATTGTTCATCCACCTTACTTCTCTTTATCTTTTTTAGAAATTTCAACAAGTTCTTTAGCCATCTCTTCTGAAGATATTAAACCACGTGCACGCGCCCAAGTGTCACGGTTTACGATACTTACACGATCATGTTTAACTGCATCTAAAGTATTCCAAACTGGATCTTTTTTCATTTCTTGATAAGATGGTTCTTTTGGACTTGCACCGTCAGTCATAATAAACATACGTTCAGGATTTACGTCTTTTAATGTTTCAGCATTTAACTGTAAGTATGGTCCTTGTAAATATTTACTTAAACCTTTGGTTACATCTTTAGTTAATGCTTCTTTAAAGCCAAGTTCAGTTAAGAATTGACCAACATAAGATTCACTTGGGTGAGCAAGCAATCCTGATTTAGAAGCTACAGCTGGTAAGACTTTTTCATTTTTATCAAATTGAATTTCATCTTTATATTCAGCTAATTTTTTCTTATGTTCATCTAAACGTTTTTTACCTTCATCTTCTTTATTTAAAGCTTTAGCTACAGTTTTGAAGGCATCGATGTTTTCTTTATAGTCTCCATCGAAACTTTTTAGCTCAATAGTTGGAGCAATTTTACTTAGCTCTTTATAAATACCTTTATGTCTATTACTATCTGCAATAATTAAATCTGGTTTTAACTTGCTGATTTCTTCTAAGTTTGGTTGTTTACGCGCACCTACAGATGTATAGTTACCTATTTTATCTTTTAAAGGTTTGATAATACGATTTGGTTTATTATCATCAGCTATCCCAACAGGTTTTACATTTAAAGCTGCTAATGCGTCTACAAATGAGAATTCTAAAGCTACTACTTTTTTAGCATCTTTAGGGACTTTAGTTGTACCTAATTCATGCTTAATTTCAATCGAATCTTTCGATGATGAGGATTTGCTATCAGAATCCTTAGAACCATTATTACTTACATTACCACATGCAGTGACAAGCACTAATGCAAATAACAATGCGGCAATTCCGGCAATTTTGAAACCTTTCATTACTCCCACTCCTTAATATGTATAGGTTTACAATAACTAGTTTATTGATAACGATTATCAATGTCAATATCATTTGAAAGATTTTTTAATTTTTTTATATAAATCATTTATTTTTTATCTTTGAAAAGTGTTAAATAATATTACGGATAAATTCAAAAAAGCCATTAATCAGTATTGAAAACTGACTAATGACTAAATGTATCAAATATGAAAATATTTTCAAATTGATATATTGCATGACATCATTTTTTAATAAATAGCTAATGAAGCACTACTTACTTGCTCGATCAAAGACTGAATGTGTTGATCTTTCACATATGTTTTAGATATTTTTTGATGATACATGATTTGAGATAATGCTTCATATTCAAGGCTAAAAGAAATTGTATCTCCAACTTGATAAAAATCTTGGTTTCCTAAATCAATCATTAAATGATCACTTGTAGCTCCAATGATTTTAACTTTATCATTAAGTGGGATGATTTTATTAATCACTGTATCAATATAGCCTATATCCAATATGGCTTGTAAATAACATTGACTCCCCTCTAATAAACGAGGTTTAATCTCAATTATTTCCGCTTCAAGCGTAATTGCATTTTGAAATAATCTTGGAATGGGTTGATAAGTCGTTGTATCTACGCCTCTAAATAATGCTTCACCTATTCTTAATTCATTAATACGACCTAAATCATTATACATTAATTGTGGTAGCATACTTGAATTGCCACCAGATATAATTTTCAATCGGAAGCCTATTTCATTCTCAATTGCTTGCACAAATTGATTAATCGCAAAAATATCATCTTCTGTAGGTGCTAAGGATTTAAAACACATAAAATTAAAAGCGATACCTATAAATTGGATGTGTTTCATTGCAATTATTTCTTTTATGTAATCAAGCATATCATAAGTTAAGACACCTTCTCGGCCATCTTTCCAATCTATCATTATTATAATTTGATGTTTTTTATTAAGTTGACCAGCAATGTCATTGATATCGCGAATTGCTTGAATTTCAGTTTGAATACTCATTTTCACGTTTTCAACTAATTCTAAATATCGTTTTTTAGGTGTCGGTCTTAATAATAAATAACTACATCTATTCTGAAGTTCCGAATTGATATTTTCTAATCTCGATTCCGCGAAATGATTAAATCCTAAGTCAATCAATGTTTCTAATATTTTCGTATCACCAGCAATACATTTTACGACTGGCGTCAAATGAATATCTTGTTCTGCTAGTATACTGTGCAAGACTTCAGCATTATATGCAATTTTAGATAAATTAATTGAGATATCTGCCACTTAATTCACCTCTTTTTTTATCGGGTTATCAAGATCTATATTAAGATATTTTTTAACTTTATTTTCCATTCTCATACGAAGCAACGCTTTAACCGTGATAGTTGATCCAAATAAGATTTGTCTTAACGTTTTAGCATGTGGCTTATCATCACTTATTGCAAGCTCAATTTCTTCTTGTACAATATTAAATAATTCGACTTCGCTTATACTTTCGTTTTTTGAAAAGTGATGAATTAATTCCGCAAGCTGATTTTGTACTACAGCATGTTGGAATTTCGCTATAACTTCATCAATGGAGGACGCTATTAAACTAGTATTCGTCACATTAATATCCTTTAATTTCTTATACAAGGTATCTAAATCAATACGAGAACCTCCTAAATCACGAACGACAAAGTTCATTTGAAATTGAGGTCCAAGATTTACAATTGTATTTTGCATATGTGCTTCTAAAGCGATGCCGTAATCTTGAATTAAAGCAATTAATGGTGTGACCAATTGGCGACAGTATGTTCTCATAAATTGAGAAATGTTCTGTTTACTTATTTCTCCACTTACCCATTCAATGTAGCTATCAACGGTAATATTTCCATCAACCGGATTAGGATTTACTAATGCCCCTGTAACGATTGTTGCACCATTATTAGCAATATAGGGTTTCTCTCTAATAATACATGCCAATTGTCGTGCGCGATCATCTTCGGTATTAGCATATATACCAAAAGGTTCAAGTGCTACTTTGAGTTGTGGATATTGATTAAGTGTTTCTTGCAATGCCATACTTAAATTTGGACCATCGACTGTCGTTACACTTGATACCGTTCTTACAGCACTAGTCGCTTGTACATTGACTGGTAATTTTATATGATACGGTTTATTGGTCAGCGACATTGTTCTAAATGATAACGTTGCTTTCGATTCTATATCAAATGGTGTAGCAATTAAAATTTGAGCTTTAATCCACTGTTCGAATTGATGATAAATAGTATGTTGATATTGCCAAGGATGAACAAATATAACTTGGTAATCATCAAGCGAAAGATGAAAGGTTTGAATAAATTTTCTTAGTTTTGAATGATATTCCGGAATCACTTCTTCCAATATAAATGAGCTATTTCCATCTATAGACGTTATTTTTGCATAATCTTTATGTAATAAAATGATTTTTAATGGAATAATTTTTTCAAATTCAGGTGAATATTGCTTAACTTCCTCCATTGATAGAGGTAATTTTGTTTTTGTCAACGGATGTGTTGGATGACCTTCAATCACTAAGCTTTCAGAATACATTAAGTCATTAAAGTCATTCGAATCACTTAAATGTTGTAACCAAGCAAAGAAATTAATCGTGATCGGCATACGTGAAAATTTCAAACTATCTTGGATATGTTTTTTGCGATTATTGAAATGTTTGTATACTTCAATAAAGCTATCTCTACTATGTAATAATTCTGCACGTAAACGCTCGCTTATCTCAACTTCAAAATGTTGCTCTAAAACATCTAATAAATTCTCTAACGACGTTATTTCTACTTTATTTTTTCCACAGCTATAAGTTATTGGTCCCTCGAAAGTATATCGAACCATTTCGCTTAAATGTTTATAATGAATTGTCAGTACGCATCCATAAAGTTGTATTTCAAGCTGATGATCTTGAGTTGTAATTCTTGTTGAGGATGCCCATATCTTTTCTTTAACTAATGCATTTAAGACGCGGTATTGTAAATTTTTATCTGCTAATTCCCAATCACTTTGCATTATTCGACTCCTCCACTTTAGTTGTTCTTTGCAGTAAATGAACGGTTAAGGCTACAACAGTTGTAAATAAGCCCATGACGATAAAGGTAGTTAAGACACCCATCCAATCCGATAGAGCTGTCATTAATAGACTTCCCAAAGGAATCATACCTCTATCCATCATGACGATACTTAATATTTTTCCACGATTTTCAGGAGACACTTGCTCTTGAAAATAAATTCTATTTGATGTACGCGCCCATTGGCTAAATAATCCTACAAGTGCCATGCTAATAAACACTACTACTACATTTTGTATGACTACACCTAACAATGCTAAACCAAACAAACACGAACTTAAATAATACATGTTTACAGTATTTATCTTTTTCAAAATAATGGGTAATAAAAGTGTAGCAATCATACCACCGATTGCACAAAATGTCATGTAAATACCAAATATTTCAGATTTACCAGGAAATATTCGATGAACGAGTACGGGTACCAAGGTCGTATAAGAAAATCCAGTTGCCATTATAATTAATGAAGTTATAAAAATCCTGGATGCTTGCGCATTTGTTTTAAAATACTGCCATACGAACTTCAATGAATATTCTTTAGTCTTACTGACATCGTTATTAACCCGTTCAAAATGAAGCGGTATACAAAATAACACAGCCATTAAATAACAAATCGCTTGTGCTAAGAATGTTGCTGGGGCATGATACGCAGCAAGAATAATTCCTGCAATTGCTGGACCTATCGAGCGACAAATATTAATTTTAAATGAATGATAAGAAACGGCTTGGCTCGTATTCAATCTTTCAGACAAATCAGGCAACAATGCTTGTCTTACTGGCGTTTCTACCGCGTTCAATATGCCACGTAAAGTAGCATAAATTAATATCACTATAATTGAAATATGGGAGATAGTAAAGGTACAAACACACAATAGTGCAGTCACTAAAAAAGAAGAAGATATTGTAATTCTAAGCAATAATCCCCTATCATATTTATCAGCAAGTGTACCTGCCCATACACTTAGTATTAAAATAGGTACGAGTCGGCAAAAATTAACTAAACCTAAATAAACTGCGTTATGATAACTAGTAAGTACATACCAGTTTAAACCAATTTGTCCTATCCAATTTCCCAGAAATAATAAAAAGGAACTGGAAAAGAAAAATTTTGCCACAGTGTGTCACCTACTCCTTTATAATTGATAATGAATATCATTATCGATAATATGGATTATACAAATCTTTTTGATTTTTGTAAAATAATTTTGAGGTGTTTTATGATTAACATAATTAATATCAATAACTTTAATATTCAATTAACTGAGGAGGAGCAAGCTGCTTATGCATTCTTAAAACAAAATTATCCTCAATTATTAGGTGATTTTAAAGATAACTTGTTGGCAAGTCGTGATAAGATTTCACAACGTTTAATTATTTCTTCATACCGTGAGAATTTAGTGAATGCTAAAGATAATAGTTTAATCATGTCAGTGAGTAAGTTGGATCGTTTACCTATTGATAAAGACGAAGATGTATTATGTATTCATTTTCCAAAAGCAAAAAAATACATATATGGAAAAGTTGAAGGTCGACATGCATTCGGTCGAGTAGATGTGGTAGGACCTTTCTTTGAATCAAAGGAGGAACAAAGCGAATTTACGCGAGTGATGCATCCACTTGAAGTTTTAGATAATATCTTAATCGAAGACCCAACGCTCAATAATGAGGCTAGTGACCAATTTAAAGATGATTTAGATAATAGTGTAGCGAATATGGCACTTGCATTAGCTTATCAAGCCTATCATATGCGTGACATGAACAAACCACTTCTAGATATCATTTCTACGCACGAAGACAGTTACTTGCGTTCTGAACAAGCTGTAATTGAAGGTCATCCGCTTCATCCTGGCGCAAAATTACGTAAAGGATTAAGTGCTCAAGAAAACATCTATTATAGCTCTGAATACGGTAAAGAAATTCATTTAAAATGTGTCTTAATTCATGAAAGTATCGCTAATACTCAAGCGTTATCTAATAGCTATAACAATGAGATAGAATCTATCTTACCTGAATTATACGCTCAAATTTCTAAGGAACTAGATGAAAGTATCAATTTATCACAATATCATTTGATGATTGTTCATCCTTGGCAATATGATTATATTTTAAAGGTGCAATATCAGTCAGAACTTGAGCAACAACTCATTATTCCTTTAAATATGAGTTTGCCATATTACGCCGGCTTATCATTCAGAACATTGATGCCTAAATATCCAAAGCAATTACCTCATATTAAACTATCAACGAATGTACATATTACTGGGGAGATTAGAACGTTATCGGAGCAAACAACACATAACGGTCCTTTAGTAACAAAGATATTAAATGACATTTTAAATAATGATAGTGTATTTCATGAATATCGCATTAAAATATTAGATGAGTTAGCAGGTATACATTTCTATAACATAAATGACCCTGAGGACATTCAAACTGATCGTAGTGAACAGTTAGGCACCCTTTTCCGAGAAAATATTTATCAATTAATTGCTAATGACAGTATTCCTATGATTCCATCAAGTTTAGTTGCGAATTATAAATATAACGAAGAAACGCCTATTGTGAGTCTTATTCAATTATTCCGACAAAGTGAAGGGATAGACAGTTTTGAAGAAGCAGCTCAATTATGGCTACGTGACTATTCAACACAATTATTGGGCATTGTGCTTCCTTTATACATTAAATACGGAATTGCACTTGAAGCGCATTTACAGAATTCAATTGCTTTATTTAATAAAGATGGTAGTTTAAATACTATATATATTCGTGATTTTGAAGGCTTACGTATTGATGAAGCTCAACTTAATGCAAGCGGCTATGCTACAGATGATTTCCATGAAAAATCTAGAATTCTTACTGATTCTAAAACTTCAGTATTTAACAAAGCATTCTATTCTACTGTACAAAATCATTTAGGCGAACTTGTATTAACTGTAGCTAAAGTAATTGAAGATACATCATTTGAGGAGACTATGTGGCGTCAAATTAGTGATATCATTCAGCAAATTTTAGTAGATTTAAATGATGTTGAAGAGGAACGTTTAAATACAATATCCTCTACTTTATTCGCTGAAACGATTGATTATAAATGTGTGACAACGATGCGTTTAGAAGATGAAGCACATCATTATACTTATATTAAAGTAGACAACCCATTACATCGTTAAGCAAATACAAACAGGAACGAAGGTATCTTCGTTCCTGTTTTTTCATACCTAAAAAAACCTTAAGACAATGAACGCCTTAAGGTTTAAAGGTTATTACTTATTATTGTAAACCTGATCTTTCAGAGTTGTTGTTATTGTTGTTGTCTCTGTTTTTATCATTTTTTTGAGCCCATTCTTTTTTAGTCATTACATCGTCAACTTGCATGTTAACTTCAACAACATCTAAACCAGTAATGTATTTAACTTGTTCTTTAACTAAGTCAGTTACTTTACGGAAGATTTTTGGAGCTGATTCGCCGTATTCTAAGATTACTTTTAAGTCTACAGCTGCTTGTTTTTCGCCAACTTCAACAGAAACACCTTGAGTTACGTTGTTACCGCTTGAGAAAGCGTTAGTGAAATTATCAGCGAAACCGCCTTTCATGTCTAAGATTCCTCTTACTTCGCGAGCTGCGATACCAGCGATTTTTTCGATAACTTCATCAGAGAAAGTTAATTTGTTTTCGAAACGTTGATCGTTACGTTCTTCTCTACGTTCTTGAGCTTCTCTTTGACGTTCTTCTCTTTCTTGTTCGTTAACTCCAGTTTGGTTATTGTATGCTTGTTTAGCTTTATTGTTATCTACTGCCATGATAAACATTCTCCTTTTTATTAATTTAAAACTTTGTTTTTTATTTATATGAATTCTTAACTAGATAAATCTAACTCCATCTATTTAAGAAGTTCATGAAATCTTGTGTACGGTCTTTAATATACCCAACGCCAATTCCGATTAAACATAAAACAATGATTAAAATTGTTTTCCAGAATCCTAAAGTTAGGAATAAGATTGCTATAATTAAAAATGCGAAGAAACCGATGATACGCCATTTATAAGCTTTAATGAAGTCAATAACTTGTTGACCAGCATCTTGTCCATTTTGATTATTATTATCAGCCATGTTATCCCTCCCTTACAGTACGCGTTGTCCTGCAGATTTTTGATCTCTGACATTAACTTCTAATTTTCTAACTGGCATTTCAGTAAAATGCTCAACATTATGTTTAATGTCAGCTCTAATACTTTCAGTTAAAGACTTAACTTGTACACTATTTGGTACTAAGAAGTCTGCTTTAATATCGATATAAGAATTATTTTTCTTATTGTAAAGCTTAGTAACCACATTAGGTTGTCTTACATCTTCATATTTAGTTAACGTATCATATGCAGTTTTTTCGACTGCTTTACGTGATACATAAATATGTCCATCATTGTAGTCTTTGTATAGACCTGGTTTTCTATATGTTGGTTTGAAAATGCTGAGTACTAATATTAAACCGATCAATATAAGTAGAGCAGCTAAACCAATTAATAGTGGTTGGAACCAATTGAATTGTAAGAAGTAGTGTTGGTATTGAGAAATACGACTATCTTTTATGTACATAAACAATAGGAATCCAACAATAGCAACTATTAATAGGCCGAGGATAAAGTTTTTTAATCTTTTCACCTCGTCATGCACCTCCTTAGTTATTGTTGAACTATTAAATGAATTATAGAGATTAAGTACCCTTTAAATGTTTTTTAAAACACTAAATTTAAATTATTTTATTCTTTTTTAAAATTCATTAAAGTTTACTGTCTAAAAATGATATTCCCAAATTTAGTACAATAAAAACATAAAATTTATAATTATTTTTTCTTTATTTTTTCTTTAGAATTTTTATACTGTAGAAAGTGTTGTTTTGAATGCCTTGGATGATCATTCGATAAAGATTTAAAGAGTGCCCAAATCATAAATATAATTACAAGTGAGAACGGTAATGCTGCAATGATAAGCAAATTTTGAATGGCTTGTGTACCACCTGTGTAAATCATGATCATCGCAAATAGTGCAAGTATGATACCCCAGCTTACTTTTACAAAAGAAGCAGGATTAATATCGCCTTTACAACTTAGCATGCCTAGTACATAAGTAGCTGAGTCAGCTGAAGTAACAAAGAATATCATGATGACTATTAAAGTAATAATACTTAAAACAAATCCTAGTGAATAATGTTCCAACGTCGCAAATGTTGCTGTTTCTGTCGCTTCTTTGGCTATATTCGCAATCCCCTTGTCTTGTAGATAAACAGCTGAAGCACCAAATACTGCAAAGAAGAAGAAACATACAAGTGCTGGCACGAACAATACCCCTAATATAAATTCTTTAATCGTACGGCCCCTAGACACACGAGCGATGAAGATACCAACGAATGGTGCCCATGAGACCCACCATGCCCAATAGAAGATTGTCCAATTTTGTAACCACTGAAATTTCTCTCCCCCATTCATAGGGATACGTAAACTCATACTAAAGAAATTAAAGATATAGTTACCCAATCCATTAGTAAAGGTATTTAATATATATAAAGTAGGTCCTACAATAAATAGACCGATTAAGACAATAAATGCTAATAACATATTAATATTACTTAATGTTTTAATTCCTTTATCAATACCAGACCAAGCCGACCATGTAAATAAAATAGTGGCTATAATAATTAAAATGACTTGAGTACCAAAATTATTTGGTAAGCCAAATAAGAAGTTGAGCCCTTCGTTAATTTGAAGTGCGCCAAATCCTAACGTAGCCGCTACCCCTGTAACAGTTGCTATAACCGCTAGTACGTCTATAGCGCCTCCAATTGGCCCTTTCATTCGCTTCTCACCAAAGATAGGAACTAATGTGGCACTCACTAATCCAGGATACCCTTTGTGGAAACTAAAATAAGCGAAGACTAAAGCAACAATGCCATAGACAGCCCACGCATGGACGCCCCAGTGGAAAATGCAAATTGAAATGCATCGTTAATAGCAGCTTGAGTGCCTGCTTTATGTATCGGTGTCAATGTAAATGCATGACTGAGCGGTTCGGCTGTCGTCCAAAATACTAAGCCTATTCCCATTCCTGCACTAAACAGCATTGCAAACCATGAAGGTAAAGAGAATTCAGGATCTTCTCCTTCTTTCCCAAGAGTAATTGACGCATATCTAGAAAATAATAGATACACACATATAAAGAAAATCATTAAAACGAGTAATAAGTAGTACCATGAAAAGTTGACGGCTATAAATGATGTAATATTTTGCGTTACCGTTTCTAACTGTTTCGGTAATAATGCACCATATAAGACAAACAATGTACAAATACCTAATGCCGTCCAAAATACCACACTAATGGATTTATTTTTCATCCATCATAAACTCCTTTCTTTAAATTGTTATTTAATTTTTAATGCCATTTATCAATAAAAAATGACGTTTATTACTATTGCCTAATTGCATAATAATAAACGCCATATTCAAGATAATTCTATATAGATTGTTAATTTCCTTTACTCTTCTACATTAATAACTAATTTCCCAATCATTGAATTAGATTCTAACGTTTTATGAGCATTATATAAATTTTCCACTGTAAGCCCTGAAACCGTGTTAGTAGTTGTAGGCTGATACGTACCTTGTTCTACCTTTTCAGCAGTATCTTTCAAATATTTGTGTTGCTGAATCATATCTTCCGTTTGATGTATAGGTCTTGCAAACATAAATTCATGGGTAAAGCTGATATTCTTCGCCTTCAATGCATTTAAATCTTGTTTCTCTTTAAAAGCAACAATCGTCGCAATGTGGCCAAGCGGTTTCACAACCTCAATCATCGTGTCATAATACATCTCTGTATCGAAAGTACAAAACACATAATCTACCGCTTCAATATCATGTTGCTTTAATTGCGTTGCTAAATCATGCTTATGATTTAATACAATATCAGCACCCATCTTTTTACTCCACTCTACCGTTTCGTCACGTGAAGCAGTAGTAATGACTTGTAAACCGTATGCTTTAGCAATTTGTGTTGCGATACTTCCGACACCACCAGCACCATTAATTATTAATAGTGATTTCCCTTCATTCTCTTTAGCATGAGTTGAAATACCAAACGCGTCGAATAGCGTTTCCGAAGCGGTAAGCCCGGTTAAAGGTAAACTAGCCGCTTGTTCAGCCGATAAATTACTTGGTGCTTTCGCCACGATGCGTTCATCAACAACTTGATAAGTCGCATTAGACCCATGTCGATTAGGTGTGCCAGCATAGAATACTCGATCTCCTACTTCAAATAACTCAACTTCAGATCCGACCGCTTCAACTGTTCCTACTGCATCGAATCCCAACACTCTTGGCGCGTCTTCAACAGGAGTGATACGCTGTTTAGTATCTACCGGATTGACACTGATACTTTGAATTTTTACGAGTATGTCACGTGCTTTCGGTTGAGGCGTTTCAAGTTCATATTCTTTAAATAAATTGCCTTCTTCTAATTTAAATGGTTGTTCAAATCCAATTACTTTCATTACTTCTTAGCCACCTTTTATTCAATCTACTGTTGCTTTTTGAAAAGGGAAACCAAATTACTCGGCGTCTGAAACTTTGACCACTTGCTTACCAAAATTATCTCCAGTAAACAAGTTACGAAAGGCGTGCGGTAATTTATCGAATCCTTCTTCAATTGATACTTCAGTTTTAATTTTACCTTCTTGAATCCACTGTGCAAGTTCTTTACCAGCTTGTTCAAAATCATCAGCAAATTCTGCTACTAAAAATCCTCGCATCATCGCTTGTTTCTTAATCAGGGTACTTTGAATACGTGGCCCTTGATCATCTTCCGGATGATTATAATTTGAAATCGTTCCACATACTGGAATATGCGCATGACGGTTAAGATGTTTAAATACTTCGTCACCAATTCCTCCGCCTACATTTTCATAATAAACATCCACACCATTTGGCACTGCCTTAGCTAAAGCTTCAGCAAAATCGTCTTTCTTGTAATCTACACCAGCATCAAAGCCAAGTTCTTCCGTAAGATAATTCACTTTCTTATCTCCACCAGCAATGCCTACCACATGGGCACCTTTCAATTTAGCAATCTGTCCTACAACTGCACCTACAGCACCAGAAGCAGCAGAAACCACTACCGTTTCATCTGGTTTAGGCTGTCCAATATTAAGCAAACCATGATAAGCTGTCTGGCCAGTTAAACCTAGCGTGCTTAAATATAAATGTAATGGTATATCTGTATTTGAAACTTTATCGACTTTGTCTTCATTTATAGTATTGATGCGTTTCCATGGTAACATTCCTACAACAATGTCATCTTCTTGAAATTGATTAGAGTTAGAGTTGATTACTTTGCCCACGATATGACTTTCAATAGGTTGACCTATTTCGAATGGTTCTACATATGAATCAGCTTGAGACATTCTGCCTCGCATATAAGGATCTACTGAAACATAAATCGATTCTACTTGAACTTCATCGTTCCCTAATTCAGCTACATCGATATCTTCGTATTTAAATGTATCATCTTGTGGCATACCTTCTGGATATTGAGCGAGTAATACTTGTTCATTCTTCATCACCTAAAACTCCTTTCAATATTTGCTTACAGTATAGTACTATGAACAATTTAATCGCAATCATCATGCTTTCCACTTATAATGACAAATGATGTGAAATCAATATTTTTATGGAAAAGGGAGCCTGCTTAATATGAAATTAGGAATCTTAGATTACGTGCCTATATTCGAAGGCCGTTCAGCTCAAGATGCTTTCAATCACACTATCGAATTAGCAACCTTAGCTGATCAGCTTGGTTATGAGCGCTATTGGATTGCTGAACATCACCAAGTACCTTCAGTAGCCTCAAGTGCGCCTGAAATGGTGATGATGATGTTATTAGAACATACGCATCGTATCCATATTGGCAGTGGAGGCGTGATGTTGCCCCACTACAGCGCTTATAAAGTTGCTGAACAATTTAAGATTATGGAAGCACGTCATCCCCACCGAATTGATATGGGGCTTGGCCGTTCTCCTAGCTTTAAAAATGTGAACGAAGCACTGAATGAATTTAAAACTAAGAAGCCAGAGTTATCTCAACAAATAGATGACTTAATCAAATATTTTACTGATGATACAAAGCAGCCTCACCGCTTCATGTCACTACAAGCTACGCCATTTATTGAAAGTTATCCGCAATTATATATTCTAGGTATGAGTGAACGAAGTGCTGAACTCGCTGCTAGAAAAGGATTACCCTTAGTCATTGCTCATATGGGACAACCTTCGACACAAATAAACAAAGTCATCGCTCACTACCGTAAGCACTTTGATTTATATCATAAAGAAACAAGTAATAAAAAGCCTTATGTTATTATGGCAACCTTTGTTGTAACTGCAAATAAGGTGGAAACAGTTGATAATTTACTCGATGCGCTTCATTTATGGTTAATGCGTATCAATTATTTAAAGCAACCTATGTCTTATCCTTCTATTGAAACTGCCCATCATCGTCAATATTCTGACAGAGAACTTGTTAAAATTGAAAAAAATAAAAAAAGAATTCTGAGTGGCTTACCTCACGAAGTTGCAGAGCAATTGCATAATATGCAGCAAACATTTACTGCAGATGAAATGATGATATTGCCCCATGTATTTGGTGAAGAAAATAGAATAGCGTTAATTAAGCATTTAGCTGAAGTTTGCTTTTAAAGGTTAATAAAAGAGTAGACAACGCTTAAATTTTAATCTTTTGCGTTATCTACTCTTTTTTATTTCCTTACTTATTCCATAAGAACTTGATGATTTCATTTGCTACTTCTTTATTTTCGTGTAATTGACTGTGTTGTGCTGATGGACCAGTATACTTAGATTCTTTATAAGATTTAGGACTGTCTTGTAATAAATACTTTAATGACTTAGACGAACTATTTGAGACACGTCCATCTGAATGTGTGCCATCTTGTAAGTCGCCATATATATTTAAAACATCGATATTTTTTCCTTTATAAATTTTTTTCAATCCTAATAATTCTTTATAGTTATCATTCAACTTATTAGGCTTACCATTTTTATCTACACTAATTTCATTAACCTTTTCATTAAGATTAAGTACACCATTATATGTACCTGCAATGTTAACTTCTTTTTGAAGTTGGGGTAATTGTTTATCATTACCATAATCTTTCATAAAATATGCAAATGATAAATTGCCCATTGAATGTGCAACAAAGTTATATTTAGTGAAACCGTATTGCACTTTTAACTCAGATAAGACATTCTTGATATTCGTCGCATTTTGATTAACATCGCCATTTTTATTGTCTTCGAACACTACTTTAACAATAGGATTTTGAGCATCATTTGAAATAGTGCCTTTGAAATGTACTTTGCCTTGATTGTCTACAGTGGCAACAATGGCGTCTTTAGTCACATCTTTATTTATTGCTTGTTTCACCATATATTTTTCAGAGTTTTCACTACCTCCATATCCATGCATAAATAATGTCACAGTTTGGTTTTTAAGCGCTGACGAATTTTGTGATTGTTGTTTCTCAGTTTGGCTACATCCTGTTACTAATGCAGTCATTATAAATATTGTAAATATGAAATAAATCATTTTTCTTTTTGTCATTAACTTTAACGCCACCTGTTTACTTTTATTTATAAGTATAAACTAGCTTCTAGATATTGCCATCAATATATTAAAAAATCTCCCTTTAATATCTGTTTGATATTAAAGGGAGACTATAATTAAAAATTATTTAATTTCTTTAGTTTTAGCTAATTCTTTATACCAATATGCGCTTTTCTTAGGATAGCGTTCTTGTGTATCAAAGTCGACATAGAATAAACCATAACGTTTTTCATAACCATTTGACCATGAGAAAACGTCCATTAATGACCAGATGAAGTAACCTTTTACGTTCGCACCATCACGTATAGCATTAGCAATGACTTCTAGATGTTTTTTCACATAATCGATACGTGCATCATCATCAACTGTTTTACGTTCAGTATCAAATTCATCTTTATATCCAAGACCATTTTCAGTGATATAAATTTTGTGATAGTTAGGATAATCTTTAACTACACGCATAATTTGATCGTATAAACCTTGAGGATAAATCATCCAGTCCCAATCAGTACGTGGTACATCAACATCAAATTCACGTTGACCTACGCCTTTAAGTTGATATTTAGAACCACCTTTGTCACCAGTAGCGTTATGAGTAATTTCAGATTCGCCATCATAGCCTTTCATCCAGTCACTCATGTAGTAATTGATACCTAAGAAGTCATTTAAATCTTTAGCTGCATCAAGAATTTGATAATCTTCTTCAGTTATATCTAATTTACCGCCGTTTACTGATAAAATGTGTTGAACACCTTCCATTGTTTCGCGAGAGTATTTACCTAAATATGTCGCATCTAGAATAAATTTGTTATGAATAATATCTTCTAGTTCTGCTGCTCTAACATCTTCAGGGTTAGAAGGATCGAATGGATATTTAGTAGGTAATGCGTGAACTACCCCTACTTCACCGCTATATCCATTATCTTTAAATAATTTAACTGCACGTGCATGTGCTACCATCATATTATGATGAGATTGGAATACTTTTTCGAAATCATATTTAATTCCAGGAGGGAATTTACCAACTAAATATTGCCCATCTCCAATTGGTCCAATTTCATTAAAAGTAGTCCAATAGTTAACTTCTGAGAATTCTTCAAAACAGAATTTAGCATAATCTACGAAGTAATCAATTGTTTTACGATTTAAGAAATCGCCATCACTATGCAACGTTTATGGAGTATCAAAGTGATGTAATGTTACAAATGGTTCAACATGACGTTTATGACACTCTTTAAATAAATTGTGGTAATATTCTACACCTTTAGGATTGACTTCGCCATATCCTTTAGGGAAAATACGTGACCAGGCAATTGAAATACGAATGCCATTCACACCAAATTGTTCACTTAATTCTAAATCTACTGGATATCTATTATAGAAATCACTAGCTGGTTCAGCTGTATACCAATAATTTTCTTCAAGATAAGTGTCCCATGCTACACGACCTTTTCCATCTGTTTGAGTCGCACCTTCAGCTTGATAGGCTGCTGTCGCACCACCAAAAATAAAATCCTCTGGTAATTTTTTCATTATACTTTCATCTCCTAAATTATTTTTCAAATTGTTGTTGAACGAAGTCTAATGCTGCTTTGCCATCTCGTGTTAAGTTAATGTATTCAACACCTTGAGTTTTAGCTAATTTAATACCTAAACGATCAGTATCTTGTTTAATGTCCTCATAATTTGAAGCCACTTGAGGCGCCAAGATAATTAAATGATAATCTTTCATAATATCCATATGTGCACCGTAACCACCAGCTGCTGCTTTAACAGGTACATTATATTCTTCTGCTGCTTTATTAAGTGCGTTAGCTAATAAACCACTAGTTCCACCACCAGCACATAATACTAATACATTTGTTTGTTCAGTAATATTGTTTGAAGGTGAAGATTCTTTTCCATTATCTGCTTGTAATGTTGCATCGTCTGCGCCAGCTGTTGCTAAAATTGCATCTGCTTTTTTAGTATCAAAATTAGCTGCCACTTTTTCTTTTAAATCATTATTTGTTACTTTTTTACCTAGTTCTTCTTCTAAAATTTGTTCATCATATACTTTGACGAATGGGTAATAAATAATGACGTCTACTACAATTAACACAATCGCTAATACGAATGACCAGAATGCAAAACCAGTACCCATCACGATACCTAATGGACCTGGAGTAGTCCAAGGTAAGAAAATACTAAAACTGTTCATTCCTAGTACATCTACGAAGAATTTAAAGATCCATACGTTTGCGATTGGCGCAAAGATAAATGGAATAAAGAATACTGGGTTTAATACTAATGGTGCACCGAATAAGATTGGTTCGTTTACACCAAAGAATGTAGGTACTACAGATGCTCTACCAATTGCTTTATTACGTTTCGATTTAGTTAACCACATGAACATAAAAGGCACAACTAAAGTTGCACCAGTACCACCCATCGTAACGACGAACATTTGTGTACCAGGTGTGATAACTTTATCAGCATGCTCACCTGCTTGAATTAAATGTAAGTTGGCTTCAAGGTTAGCGTAAGTAATAGCTGCGATTGCAGGTTCTACAATTGATGGACCATGAATACCTACGAACCAGAAGAATGCAAAGGCACCAAAGATAATTGTTACCCCAACCCATCCATCTGCTGCAGTAAATAATGGTTCAAATATTTTTAAAATACCATTTGCTACGTTAGTATTTACTGTACCTCTCACAATTAAATCAAGTGCATAAAGAATAATCATAACCGCTGATAACGGGAAGATGTCTTTAAATACTTGTGAAATGTTTGGTGGAACTTCTTTTGGCATTTTGATTGTAATATCACGTTTAATAAAGAAGTTATATACAATTACAGTGACAAATGCTGCAAGAAAGGCTGTTAATAAACCTTTAGTTCCCATAAAGCCACTTAAGAATCCACCTTCTTTAGCTGGATCAGCAGCTAAGAATAAGAATCCACACATTGCTGCCATCATTGTTGAAATAAAGTTAATTTGATTTGTTTTTTCGAGTTTTCGGTTAAACGAATCGGTCAATGACTTGGCAGTCGTACCGGCGACAATGAAACCTACAATTCCCATCGTTTAGTTTGTACTTTTTATATGTATTTCTAATTGTTTATAAACGTTGATTTATCAGTATTTTATAGATATAACTTTATTATAGATTGCTATTATTTTTTAAATAACGTATTCAAAACGTATTCAAAACGTATTCAAAACGTATTCAAAATAAAAAACGCCACTTCAAAAGTGACACTTTAAAATTATATTTACTTGTCCGTATGTTAAAAATCGTAATTATGTATTAAATCTTTTTACCTTCGGAATGGTAGGTATTATATATATTATATTTTATTTTTTATCTATGATATTATCAGTTTATTGAAATAGACTATTTGACTATTGGAGTATAAATCATGAATAAAGCTAATAAATCTTTGTACTTTTACCTAATGCTTTTTTTATCTACAACACTTATAGGCGCTATTTTACTTTATTTACCCTATACTGGTAAAAAGCCTATAAATTTTATAGATGCTCTATTTATTGCTTCTAGTGCATTTACTGTTACTGGATTATCTCCAACTGATATAGGATCTCAGTTTAACGTACTTGGAGAAATAGTTATATTACTGTTAATACAAATCGGTGGTCTTGGTATTGTGACAGTAACAATGCTCGCATTTATATTCTTAAATAAAAAAGTTTCAATGCAAAATAGATTTTTAATTATGGTGACATGGAATATAGATGAAGCTGGAGGGATTATAAAACTAATTAAGCATTTAGCAATTTATAGTTTTCTTACAGAGTTAATAGGTGCATTATGCTTAAGTCTGTCATTTATACCTAAATTTGGAGTTGGGCGTGGTTTATTCTTAAGTTTATTTACTGCTGTATCAGCTTTTAATAATGCTGGTTTTGCCTTATTCAAAAATAATCTAATAGACTTTTCTAACGACCCAGTCATCATCATCACCATAACTTTTTTAATAATTCTAGGTGGATTAGGTCACTTTGTAATTGTTGATTTAATTAACTGCAAAAAAATTAATAGGCTTTCATTTCATTCAAAAGTAGTTCTATCAACTACCTGTATTTTAATTATTTTTGGTACTATATTATTCTTTTTATTAGAGCAATCCAATACTTTAAATAATATGGGATTGATCGAGAAATTAGGTAATGCCTTATTCCAATCTGTAACGACAAGAACAGCTGGTTTTAATAGTATTGATATGGGTAACATTAAAACTCCTACTGCTTTATTATTAATGATGCTTATGTTTATTGGTGGTGCCCCTCTCAGTGCTGCTGGAGGTATTAAAGTAACGACGTTTGCGATAATTTTTATTTATGTATTAAATACTATACGTAAAGAAAATAACATTTCTTTGTTCAATAGAGATTTAGCTGATAAACATATTAAACTATCTGTTGTAACAGTAAATATTTCTATAATTTTCATTTTAGCTACTACCTTCTTATTAACTATTATTAATCCGAATGTACCACTAATTAAAATATTGTTCGAGGTGGTATCAGCTTTTGGTACAGTGGGTTTAAGTATGAATTTTACTTCCGAATACCACGGTATAACTGAACTTATTATTATAGTTGTGATGCTTTGCGGTAAGGTCGGATTGTTAACTATGTCTAGAGCGTTTATACCACCTAAACCTTCTAAGAAATATAGTTTCCCTAAAGGGAATATTCATATATAAAAAGTAAAGCCTTATCTATATACAAGAATAGAAAGGCTTTTTTTATATAAAGTTTTACTAACGCTTTATAATTATTTTAATTTTAAAGATTTTTAAGGTATTCTGCGAAGCATAGCCCCTTTAAACCACATTGCCAAATCGACAAGCTGGTTAATGCTGTAATCCTAATTTAGGACTGCACCCGTGTATCAATATATTCCTAAATTGGAAATGTTCTTACGTATCGAAGCGGTTGCTATATTCATTTACCTAACGTCGCAAGTTGCGAGACATGGGGGAACGTTTTGTTCACTCATCTATGGGGTAGCGTTTCACGACCTCATGAATAAGGGGGGAACGTTTCGTTCACTCCTTAATTAGATCAACTAATAAAAGGCGTCGTGTTTCCCTACTCCCTTTTATACATGACTGAACGAATTGTTCATGCAGCTACCGTCACGAACAGTTACAGCAGCTATAATAAAATGTATGTCTATTAAGTGAAGTAGATGTATGTTAACATAAGTTATAGACAACATTTCTTTCATTGAACTTAGTCTTACTAGTCATGTACTAGTGAGACTTTTTTCGCATACAAAAAGGGGCTTTACGCCCCTAAAGAGTTATGCTATTTATGAAAGCTTTTAAAGTGTCGAGATTGCCTAAACATACAGTATTTTCGATGGAGAAGAAATACTTAATGGAAAGGAAAGAATCGCCAGTTAGACAATCTCAATTATCATTATTACACACTAATTTTTATTTAGCCACACTATTATAATAAAAATCATTAGTTTGTGTGTAATAAAGTAATAAAAACGTTTCACTCCTTACTTTTCATCTACACTCTCACTTAGTCCGTTATAAGCTAAGTTGAGAGTGATTTTTTATACAAAAAAGAAGCTAACCAATTAAGGCTAGCCTCTATGTAGTCGAGGTAGAGTTAAAACTCTATGTATATAAGGATTTTAGAGATTATTAAACCTCTTTTGCTATTATCTTATTATTTATATATTTGTCTACAATAAAATATGAAGCTATGCCCAAAGGACATAGCAAAGAAAAAATGACTCACATATAGAAAAATATAGAAGTGCTTCATAAGGGAACAACTTCTAATATCATTATACGCATTAAATTTATTAATTGTCTACAATATTTACAGTATCAGTAAAATATTTACAATCTCATTCCCAATGTTTTGGGAATGAAATTCACTACTAGATCATTACACAAGCTGCGTACTCAAGTTGAATATGTAATTATAAGTAATTATTTATCCTCTTTTTCTTTTCTTCTCTTACTTAATTTATATATCAAATAAATAACTACAACTATAATCATAAATAAGTCAAAAGACGATAAAAATGATTTACTAAAAGATTGTTTTATCCAAAAGAAGCGGATTAGAAATAATAAAGTTGATTGTATTATCCCAACAAAGAAAATATTAATGACTGGTTTATCTTTAATGAAGTTATACACAATATAAACTATACAAACAATAGTTATGATTAACATTAAAGCTTTTGCCATTGCTAATACTCCTTTTTAACTTTACATTATCATACCATTGTACTATTTGTATTTTAATAGTTTCATTGCTCAAATTTAGATTGTGAGATTCACTGCGCACATTTGCGCCGTGAGATCGTAAATCATAAACGTGTGATGCGTTGCCATTTTGACTACGCAGAGAAGCCACAAACGGCTTTTCTGAAGTACTAAACTAGTACTTCAGGTTAGATAACCAATATGTCTGTTTTCCATTTAAATTCTATTGAGCCGATATTTCGGCTGTATTCGTCTTAATTTAGAGAACGAATATTTTCGTTTTCTAATGCACTAACTTAGTGCGTTAGCTTTTTATTGATTAATAAGCTCGCTTTTGTTTTTTCTAATACGGTAACTTAACGTATCAGCATTCTAAGGTATCACTAATACGAGGTATCCTTTTTGTCTTATTAAACCACTTCCCTATTTTAAGGTACTGCTTACAAGCGGACTTTTAAGTACGGTTGTAACTTTATGAAATGTAAAGTTTTGACAAGTTATAAACAAAAAGACTGCACCCAACGGATACAGTCATTTTAAAGGATACTCGATTTTGAGTAGTAAATTTTAGTAGCTACGGTTATTATCTTATAAAAGGCTCTAAATGTAAATAGAAAACGCTTACTTTTTATAAATAAACGTCACACTTACATTTATTTTCATCTTAGTATTAACATCAAAACACGAAAAAACTCGTTTCTAAAACCAAACTCAACCTAAATATAATTCCTTAATTTTTTTCTTATCAAAACCCTTACTAAAATCTAAAAAATACGGGATTTGCCATTTTTGAGTACTAACTGCTGTTTTATTTAAACTTTGTTCCCAACTAGGATAAACACGAATAGCCATTTTTCCTTTATGTTTTTCCGAACTAATAATTCCTTTTTTAACTAATAGCTCTTTAGGAAATATAAATTGACCTTTTTTAGATTCATCTAAAATATTAATAATTAACTTATCTTTTGATTCGTCAAAATTAAAAGGTCTGTTTTTATTAATTTCATTCTTGCACCAAAACGCAACAAAATAACCTGATTTTTTAGGAGTTTTTTTAGCTAATCGACTTTTAAATTCAACTCCATTGAACTCAAAATTAAAAGCCTCATACTCTTGATTCCATTGTTCAAATTCATGTTTTATCAAAGAAAAGTTACGATCAAACAATGGTATTTCATTTAAAAAAGCGATAGAAATATAATTACTATTCATAAAAAACTCCCTTCTACTCAAAAATTCATAAATCAACATTGCTTTATTCTAAATGCTTTATTAAACCAAAATCAACGAATTGTCGGATAGTACATTCACTATATATATTTGTAATTTAATTAACAGTTCTTCTCAACGTACAATAAGTTTCTCGGTATAAATGCGTGTTCTACCTCTTTTTATTCTTCTTATTTTTTTCGTTTACAGAAATTATAATTGGTAACAAACCACAACAAATAGCAATTATCAAAAACAAACCAGCATTCATAAAAAAACTCCTTTTTTTAATATTTTATTACAAGAGTTATTGAATTTTAAAATACCCTTATTTGCAATTTTAAGATACTTTTTAGAGCATTTAGGGTATTCTATATAGTTTATGAACTATTTAACGTCTCTTAAAATATAAAAAAGCAAAGAGAAACATTGATATATCAGTATCTATTCATATTTTTAAAAAATGATTTCTACATAGTATCAAGACAAGAAGAAACTCGTTTCAAAAAGCAAAACCAAAAATTAACCCTCTTTATCAACTTTTTCTAAACCAATAATCAATAAGACAAGAACAGATAAAAGCATAAATGGAAAAAATAAAGAAGTAACTAAAAAACCTATAATCATAATTAAGTAAAACGAATCAATTTTGTAATTTCCGAATTGCATGTAAAAACTCCTTTTGTTTTCTTCTCAAAAAATAAAATTGCTTTATTCCAAAATAGTTCCACTCAACATCAATAAATTTTCTCGACATATATGCATGACTTACATTTTTCGTCTAGCATTCCAACCAATTAACGCATTACCAATAAAACCAACAACTCCACATAATAAAGCCACAGAGAATGAGTTATCTCCTATAAAAAAAACAACTAAAAATATCAAAATTCCAACTACTAAACTTATTATCCACTGACTTATTTTCATGATTTAAATCTCTCCTTTTAAATACCCTTATTTGCAAATTTAAGATACTTTTTAGAGCATTTAGAGAATTTCATATATATTTTATTTAACAGCTCTTAAAACGCAAATATGAGCTAAATTTAAAAATCAGAAAAACAAACCTTTACTTTAGATACTAACAAATTAAACTCTTATTTAGTACTTAATCATAATTAAACTTTACACATATCCTATAAGCGTTGCTAAACGTCTGATTATAGCGTCACGTTTACGCAGCATGCTTGTTTTACTTATACCGAAGTAGTCGGCTATATCTTGCCACTCATAACAACCAATCGGACACTCCCAATATCTAAAACGCATAATTTCTTTGGTTTCGTTGTCCGCTTCATTTATGAGTTGATCTACACCATTAACAATATTACATAATCTTTCATATTTATTTTTCATACCTATGTTGTTTGTTTCGCTATTAGTATTATTTAGCAATTCAAAGTATGTAAACTTCATTTCTTTGCGATACTGCTCTATATGTTCTATATAGTCCTCTAATTTCTTAATATCGTGTCTTTCAATCGTTAGCAAAGTAATACCCCTCTATATTTCAAGTTTTTTAAAGTCATTTTAGTACCTAGTACTAATTATAGAATATATAAGCTAATTAATCTTTGTATTGAATAAGTAAATGTAAGGTTTTAACATATAGAAGCGGTTTATCTCTTATAAGCTTCAGAGAGCGTTTTAGAAAGCCTCTAATAGCGGTATTGATACTTTATACCTAATATACGTTAAGTGGTTTAAATAGGCTTAAAAAACACTGCTACCTTACGAAAACTTACGTTTATTTCTCTGTAACCTTTATATAACCTTATTATTTTTTACTACCTTCCCAAAATCTTCCCATTTTTTGACTACCTTACGAAAACCTTCCGATTTTTCGTTACATAAATTTTTGTACCTATCCAAAATCGCACTATTTTTTACTTACTTTGTATAAACCTTGTACATTTTATATTTGCTCTACCTTTGGATTTTTGCAAAGTCCAAATTTGGACGCTGCTAATTATTTCAGATGTATTAAAGGACAATCCAAAATTGGATAGTCTTATTTTTTATAGAAATCAAATTTACTATCTACTCACTAAAAACTCGATTACCTCTACCTTTTCTCATCACTTTATAACCCTTTTACTCTTTAAAATTCTTCATCATTTTTCATCATTTAGCACCCACTTATTCAAAGCAGCTTAACAATACTTAACATTCAACTACCTAAGAAAACCTAATATGAAATGCAGTAATATATAGTATTTTAGTTGATTTTAATTATTAAACTTAATAATCATTTTCTACACTAAGAAGCTCATAGTTTCTATATAGTTTTAAATCTCTCGAAAATTAAAGTTAATTAAAGGTATAAAGTCAAAAATGACTATGTTCTTTTTTAACCCGTCGTTAATGTCGTTCCTTTGCTTAATTACTCTCTTTTTCTTGATGTTAATTTTTAAATTTTAAAATTTGCTAGATACATTGATATAACTCACGTTAAAGACAATTAAACCCCTTCAAAAATTTGCATTATTTAGCATAAATTAAAAGTACACGTCCAAAAATAATCGCATACTTTTATACTTTTAGACATTAATGACTAATACCTTAACTTAATCAAAAATGATTAACTTAAATATTTTTAAACTCTTTTTTGAGCAATAATTTTGGTCACACAAAAAAGTCTAACCAAAAAGCACCTACTCGAAATTGAGTAAGTACCCTTTTTAAGCTAGGATTTTCTAGGTTATCTCTCAAAACCTTTCCTAAATTTTTCAACACTCTTATATAAAAAATACCCAACATTTCCCCACATTTTTAAAGTCTTATTGATACTTTCACTGAAAAAAAAGTGAACAAGCGATATAACAAAATAACAATACTAGGCGGGGGGATTTGAACGCCCCTGTTTGAATTTGTCCAACATTTTCCAACAATTTCATGATGGATTACACTCTTATTTGATACCCCACCCCCTCACGCGTGAAAAAATAATAAATTTGGAGAGTAGACACCCCTCGCCGTTCTCCAATAACACTTTTACGCTTTAAATGTTTAGAGTGGGGGGATTAACTAGCTTCATTTACAATTTTATCTAACAAACCGTTATACATTTGTCTAATACGTTCTCCCGAAAGATTAAATACCTTTCCTACTTCGTTTAACGACTTACCCTGACACAATAAATAAAATACAAAGTACTCTTTATCTGTTCCCACTCTATCTACAATTTGCTCTAGTTCATTAAAAAAGATTTGATTGTCGATATTATCATTGACTTCTACCGCTTCAACTTCATCATTAATTTCAAAGAAGTTATCAATATTTAACTCACTCTCTTTAACATCAATCGTAGTCGTATTATGATATTCTTTTACAAATCGTTTAATCGCTTCTCTATCATACTTCACACCTTAACACCCACTTTATGTGAATGAATGGCTTTATATAAATCACATCTTAAACGGTTAATCAGTTCACTATCTACTGCTGCACCATTAGAACGAATATAATACATTATTTCTTTTTGTTCACTTGGAGTATATCCTTTAACCACTTCTTTAAATAATGCTAGCTTCTTACTTGATCTTTTAATATATGCGTTTAGCTTAGCCTTTTCTTCTAGTATATGTATAACAAGTTTCTCTAATGGATATGATACTGATACAAACCCAAACACATCACTAGAAGATGAATGAGAGATATTTAAGTAATACATTGCTTCTATTTGCAATTTGATACCTTTTATCTTTGAATTTATAAACTGCGGACTAAATTCAGTTAATAGTGCATATTCTGTTATCTTTGCTTCACGGTAATATAAACAATGTTTCACTCGTTTAATATTCATTCATACACTCCTATTCATTATTGCTTAGTACATCTAAGTAACGTTGTTTAACTGAACGTACACCAATATAGCCCGCTTCATCTTTAGTTGCTGGTATGCCTAAATAATTCATTTTAAGCGTGTTTAACGTGTTTCTTTCACTTACTAACCTTTTATATTCAATCTCATCTGAATAAGGATATAACACCTTTTCTTTAAGTTTCTCGAAGTCTTTTGCTATATGCTTCTTCTCCAACTCATTGAAGCGGTTATTTATTAAGTTCTCATATAGATATATCTCATATATTTTAGTGTCAGTTGGTGCTAAGTGTTTTATAAGAGCAATCGCTTCATCATTAGTTATTAGTGATAGTCTTGCTTGTAAATCTTGTCGCTTAATAATTTCAGCATGTGGATTGTCTATATCTTGCTCTAGTGCTTCATTTTGCATAATACATAATTGATCGTTAATACTTTGTAATTTACTTACTGCAAATTCCTTAAATCCATTCTCTAACTTATATATTTTAGATAACTGTTGTTTGTCTATCTCACTATTACTATATCCCGCTTCTCTAAGTGCTTTAGTTTCATCAAGAAAGCTATCTAACTCTTTAATGAGCGTTTGATAGTCGTTATCTTCAAATAATACATTCCATGCGTCAATGATTGCTTTATTTTCTTTTTCTAATACTTTCATATCTCTTTAACCCTCTTTTCAATTAAAGATGTTCTAAAATCAATTTTAAGCACTGTAATAGCTCATTTTAGAAGACTTATATACTTATACTATTAACTTATATCAATTTTTAATTAATGCTCTAAAATAGGCTTTAAAATGATTAATTCTATTTTAAATTTTTAGTTTCTAGAATTTGGTTATAAAAATGTTATCAAGCGATTACTTAAATCTTACTAACTATACGGGGTATTTCAGCCCCTCCTTAAATACGAAAAGAAGTCACGGACATAATAGCCCGTAACTTTATTTATGAATGAAAGTCTTTTAACCGATAATCTGCACCGTGCATTTTAAGTATCTGAGTATTCTTCATTAGTCGGCTAAATATCTTCTTACTATCTTTAATTAACGTTAATTCTCTTGCTGTATTGTTAGTAGTAATAATATTGTGTTTTCCAGTTCTCAAGTTAGCTACATTAAACATCTTACTTAATCCATAATTGGTTAGTGATGTACCGTAATCATCTATCACAAGTAAATCTACGTCTTTAATAAGCTGATCGAGTTGTTTCTCTGTCACGTCTGATGTTTTTGTATAGGTATCTCTATATGCTGTAATGAGTTCTGTTACATCAATAAATAAAGCTGTATAACCTTTTTTCTTCACTTCTTTTACAATAGACATTGCTAAATGACTTTTACCAATTCCATATGTTCCATGAAGTAATAAAGAAGTTGGATTATCTAGTGAGAAGTTCGCAGCATACTTCTGCATGATTTGTTTAGCTTCTAACAACTCAGAATTAGTAGGTTTGTAGTTATCGAAATGAGCCTTTAATAAGTCATCATTAAGCATTGATTGTTTAAATACTCTTTCAATATCTAACCGCTTCTGTTTTGCTTTATAATTACTTGTACTTTCTTTTGCTTTCTCAATCATGAAGCAATCGCACCCGATACGCTCCTCTTGTCCGTTATCAAACTTATAATAATCGTATCTATTGCCACATCTACTACATTTAAGGTCAAGTTGCATATCAATCACTTTATTGTGTAACTTCTTCATTAAGTCAATATCAGTAATACTTTTCATGCAATCACTCCTTAAAATAATTCGCTATATTGTGAGTTTTCTTCTTCATCATCTGCTAAACGATCTAAAAATGATTTATTATTATTCAATTTATTTCTTTGCTTCTTACGTGCTTCAATATCTTTAACTGAATTAATGCCCTCTTGATACCAACTAACCAAAATGCTATTCACATACGCCCACTTATAAACGTTATTGTTAATCGCTTCTTTTAACGCTTCAATGACTATATCGTCATTACCGTTGAAATCTTCTCTCCATGCGTCTATCTTTTCTACGATTGTAGAATTAAGACGACCAAATCCATTATTTTCATAAAATGTAAAAACATTATCCGCTTCATGTATTGTTTGTCTTTCATTTTCGTTAGTGTTTAGCTCTTTTTCCATTGCTGCAAATACTTCATCAGTTTTATTATGTTTCTTATTGTTAGGTGTCACTTTAGCTAGTGCTTTCTCTTTAGTATCTACATTATCAGCTATCCAGTTTTTAATTACTGCTATAAAGTAGTTAAGCCCTTTATTATTTTCCTTACAGTAGTTAGTAGCTACCTTTACTACATCTAGCGTATTATCTTTAATATCTTGTAAGAGATTGCTTACTTCTTTTTGTTTATTAGTGTTTTGCATTTCAAAAAAATTATCCAAAAGAAAGTCGTAAGCTGTTGTTGTGTCGTAACTACTACTACTGTTTTTCTTCTCCCTGTTATTCTTATAATTGTTTTTCTTAATACTGTTATTCTTAGTGTCTTTATTTTGTATGTCTACGTTTCTTATATCTACGTTTTGTATGTCTACATTTTGTATATCTTCAAAACTGCGACATACGAAATGATGATTGATTGTATAAATATTTTTGCTAAACCCGTTTTCAGTACGCTCTCTCTTTACTGAAATAATTTGTTTATCAACTAATTCATTTCTATGCTTATAGAAGCGGTTTTTACTTATATTTAATTCGTGACAAATAAGGCTTACACTAGGAAAAGCTATGTTTTTACCTCCAGCATAAGAAGATAAGTAGCAATATATCGCTTTAGCTTCGATACTTAATTTAGGCTCTTTCATGACTTGCTTATAAATTGTTCCATATCCACCTGTAACATCAATTAATCTATCACTCATAGTTACCGCCCTCACTTTCATATAACACTGGTGCTATCTGTCTTTGTAATACGTTATCTATATACTTATATGTGATCTTTAAGTAACCTAGTTTTCTTAAATGGTTAATTCTGTTTAATATCGTTAATTCATTATGACCGTACAAGCTAGTGAAATAATCATCGCTAGCAGTACAATAGCCATATTCATTACTAAATGCAGTTATTTCTGCAAATATTACTCTCTCGCTATCATTAAGACGATTGTCATATCTTACGTTTGCAGGTAAAATAGAGTAGTAATTAGGTTGTTTGTTTGATTGTTTTATATCACTCATAGTGTTATCCTTTCAGTTAGATTTTTAGTTTGTTTCAAAACTACTTATCAGCGTTTTCTATTTCGCTTTGGTCGGTGGAGATAGGAGACGCTTCTAATTTATCTAAAGCATTACTATGATGAGTTGCTATTTCTTTTTGCATAAAATCTATATCTTTTAAAATTGAGTTAAGCACTGCCATTACTACATAGTCATTTTGATAGTATTCCTTAACGCAATACACTTCCATATGCTTTCCGTCAGCTATTAAACTATCCATGTAATTTTCTTTACTTTCCATATGTTCGCCAATCATTGTTATTACAGTGTTTATTTTTGTTTTTAAATCTGCATCAATAACTTCTGTTTTCATTTCGTCAATATAAAAATTTAATTCTCTCATTTTATCTACTCCTATTTATCAAATTTAATAACTTTATCACTTAATCCAAATTGAAGACTTATACCATTGAAAAAGCATATATTTTCAAATCTTTGAGCTTTTTGCTTAAATTCTTCTAAAGCTTCATTCATTTTTTTAAACAAATTATCATTTTCAATTTTGACAATATCTATTACCACTGTCGAAATTGCATTAGCTTCGTTATTATCTTCGTTTTTTCTATATTCTTTAATCTTCTCACTTAAATCTTTTGTTACTTGATTTAATCTATTAATTTCTTCTTTTATAAATTCTACTTTCTCAACTGCATATTCTAATTCTTTAAATGCTTTAAACATTTCTGTATTCATTTATAAATCCTCCTATTGCTTCATATCGAAGCGGTTTATTATTTTGATACATTTCTACTTAAATTCTTCTACTGTTTTGTAAATGTTCTCTATATGCTTTATAGAGATACGAGCGTTGTTCATCTCGAATATCAAATTTGATAATAGCTACCATGCTTGAGAATAAGAAAAATACCAACGCATAATGTAATTCAGAATACATATTTAAAAATATGGTTATTACACAGATATAAATAAGTTCATTCAGAAACCTAAGCATTTTATCACTCCGCTTCTTCTTGTTTGTTGTATTTACCGTAAATCGTTTCACTCACTTTAATATCTAAGCCAAAGCGATTTTTTGCAGCCATTAAATCAACTACATCAGTTAATATTGTTTGTCGAGTTGCTAACATTTCAGGTGTCATTGCACCTTTTTTAATCATCTTCTTAAAGCCATATAGCGTTGATGTTGCTTTATCTGATATTGTGTTTGCTTTAATGTAATCTACTCGCTTAGCTGTTGTATTTGCTTCTTTTAACTTACTCATAGCGTCTTTTTGTATTTGCTTGTCAGTCATGCGAAAAGCTTCATAATCTTTTAAGCCTGTTGCTTGTCGCAGTGTTTTAATAACTTTCTTAACCCACTTTTTAAATTCTTGTGCTTCTTGTCGTCTACTGTTCCAAATAGCTTCATAAATTCCAGTTTCTGAAATTATATTTACTAATTGAGTTTTTCTAGCTTTCTTTTTAAGTGATGTGCTGTCCACAATGTGAGTAGTCACATCTTCATCATCAATCATTCTTAACATATGCGGTGTATGTGTATATCCAAGTGCTTTTGATATATCACTCGCTACTGCCCAATGTTCCCCGTCTTTTTCTATAAATCTAATTTCCGTATCGTTAAAAATTTGTTTTATCATTTAAAACCTCCGAAATTGATTAGTACTATTACTTTTATTCACTCGCTTGCGGGCAAGATTTCATTAATATTTTTGACTTTCTAAAAATCTTTCTATTTCTTGACGATCATAGTAATAGCTTCGCCCCTGTTTACGTTTAGTAAGTCCTAAACGTTCCCACTCTGTAACATCACTATGTGTACATCTGTATAACTTTCTTACTTCTGTTTGTGTAAGCCACCGCTTCTGTTGTTGTTCTATTTTTTGCTGGGCGATTTGCTCGGCAAGTTTCAATATACCGTTTGCTAACTCGATTGAAGCGGCTTCACTTAAAATCGGTGCACTCATTTATAAGCCTCCTTTTTATCTCAAATTGAGATATATAAATTTAAATAAAAAATACTTCTTTATCAATATCTAACTCATTTACTAAAGTAACTATTTCATAATCGTGAAAAGGAAATAAGCCTTTTTCCTTAGCTACATATTGCCGTCTATCTAACCCGATTAATTGAGCTACATAACTAGTAGATAACTCTTTTTTTAATCTTATTTCTCTAAGTTGTTGTTTAGGTTTAAGATATTTTTGTTTTAATTCTACTTTTTTAGTCAACATATAACCACCTCCAAATAAATTATCTCAAAATGAGATATAAATTTCAACACTAATTATAACAAATTGAGATATTTTTTTCTATATGCTATTATTTCATAGAAAGGAATTGAGGAAAATGGCGGAAAGACAGAACACTCTAGGCCAAGTAATTAAAAGAATTCGAAAATCTAAAAAAATGACACAACATCAATTAAGCGAATTAACCGGTTTTAGTCAAAATACTATTTCCAATCATGAAAATGGCAATCGAAAGATTGATTTAGACGATTTACATACTTATGCTGATAGTTTAAATACTTCATATAATTTAATTGTACATTTTAGTGAAGATTTATTTCACAATGGTTTTAGTAAAGCACTTGATCAATTTCAAGATTTTCAAAAAATTTATGATTATGTTCTAAAAGCTTATTATACGGAAGGAGATATATATTTTTCTTCTATTGATGAATACAAAGAAGCTTTAGAAATTGTAAATATTTTAAAAAAAAGAGGTTTAGATATTTCTTCTATTAAATACGAATATGTAAAAGATTTATATATAGAATTATTAAATAATGATAAATCTAATAACGACAAATTGAAACCTATTACTTTAGAAGAATTAATTTCATTTACAAATGAATACATTGAGATAATGAATGAATTTAATGCTCGAGATGATAGCTTTGATAAAAACAACTTAGTTAAACGTGCTAAAGATTTAAAGTTAAAATCTTTAAAAATAAGTGAACGCATTTATAATTATCCGAATTATTACTATCAAAAAATTAAAGATAAACCAATGTATTTAGTTTTTAAAGAAACATATCCTCAAAATATAGATGAATTGATAAGTATGATTAATAAAAATTAGTTTTTATTATTTCACTCCTGCTTACGAGTTCATACATACTATTACCGCACCAATGAGTAACCACTCTCAAAGGTGTGTTCAATCCAATCAAACGCATGCGGGCAAGTAGAAAGGATTGATTTACAATGATTAAGAAATATAAAAAGAAAGACGGCTCAACGGCGTATATGTTTGTTGCATATCTCGGTGTTGATCCGATTACTCGTAAGCAGAAGCGGACAACAAGACGTGGCTTTAAAACTGAAAGAGAAGCCAAAATTGCAGAAGCTAAGCTGCAAACAGAAGTACAAGCTAACGGCTTCTTAAATACTGAAATAATGACGTTTAAGCAAATATATGAACTATGGTTAGAACAATATAGAAATACAGTAAAAGAAAGCACCTATCAGCAAGCAATGACAACATTTAAAATGATGATACTTCCACACTTTGAGAATATGGCTATTAAAGATATTACCGTGCCACATTGTCAAAAAGTATTGAATGAATGGTATCGAACATATTCAGAAACGAAAAAGGGGCGTATATATGCGTCTACTATCTTTGAGTATGCTATTAGTTTAAAAATCATAACTGATAATCCATTTAATCACATAAAAGCACCACGTAAGAAAAGTAATCAGAAACACGAAACAATGAAATACTATACAAGTGATGAATTGCAGCAGTTTTTAGAGCTTGTAAAAGATAATGTATTACATCATGCTTTATTTCGTACCCTTGCCTTTACGGGTATCAGACGTGGCGAATTAATGGCGTTAACATGGAATGATATAGATTTTACTAATCAGACGTTAAGCGTGAATAAGACACTTGCAGAGGGCTTAAATCATAGACAGTTTATAGATACGCCTAAAACTCGTTCATCAATTAGAACGATCAGTGTTGATAGTAAGACATTAGAGGTATTAAAAGAGTGGCGTACTCAACAACGTGTGTTATCTCTTAAACACGGTCATAATACATCTAGCAAACATCAAGAAATATTCACGAATGTAGAAACGAATAAACGACTAAATAGAGTATATGCTAATGAAACTTTGAATTTGATATGTAAAAAGAATAAATTTAAAAGGATAACAGTACATGGCTTTAGACATACACACTGTTCTTTATTATTTGAAGCGGGCTTATCTGTTCAAGAGGTACAAGATAGATTAGGTCACGAGGATATACAAACGACAATGGGAATATATGCACACGTTACAGAAAAGCAGCGTGAGAAAGTGGCCGAAAAGTTCGCAAATTATGTTAGTTTTTAGTAATCACGTATTCAAAACGTATTCAATTCATATCATCAAGAGTTGTAAACCGCTTCATACCAACGTTTACAGCTCTTTTTTAGCTTAAACCAACAATACCCATCGTATAGTTATAAGGTTTCATTAATATACCTTCCATTGTTTTACTCCATGTAAAGCCAAATACATTCGGCACATAAGTTACTAAGATAAAGATACTTGAGAACAAGATAATTGGAATTGCTGCTATAAATCCATCACGAATCGCTCTTAAATAAATATTACGAGATATTTTTTCAAAGAACGGCTTCCCTTTTTCTATCCATGCTATTAACTTATTCATCAGGGTCAACTCCCTCTTCTATATAATTCTATTAGGTGTTTGATTAAATCTTTTAATAATAATGTTGTCATTAAATGGTCTTGACCGTGCATCATAGTTACGCTATATGCAATGTCATCACCTTGCGCTTCTTTAGCTAATAAACTAGTTTGTGCTTTGTGCGCATTTGCGATACATTCATTAGCTTCTTCAGCAAGTTGCTCAGCCTTATCTAATTCACCATTTTTAGCAGCAGTTAAAGCTTCTAACAATTTAGAACGTGCATCGCCAGCATAAGCTACGATTTCAAAACCAAGTAATTGTACCTCTTCTCTATTCATATCATTAACCTCCTTTAATTATTTAGATTTCCAAGATGTTGCTGTTGTTTCTAATACTTTATTTAAATCATCGATATTTTTAAATCCAGTAGTGCGTAACCATTCACGTGCTGCTTCTTCGCCTTGTTCGATATAAACTTTTACCGCACCTGACCAAGTTGCACGTCCACAAAGTACACCATTGAATTTAGCGCCAGCTTCATGAGCAAATTTAAGTGTTTCTTGGAATAGTTCAGCAGTAACACCCGCACTTAAATAGATATATGGTAAATGTGTAGAAGCTTCTTGATCACGGAAGTGTTGTGCCGCTTCTTCTTTGCTATAAACCACTTCACCATCAGCAAAGCCTTCAACATAGTTCATATTGACTGGTACTTCAACTTTAAGTACATCAACATTGAATCTTTCTTCTGAGAATAACTTCATCGCTTCATTAACTTTACGAGGTTTTACTTTCGCAAATTCAGCACTTTTATTATCCGGAATGTTGTCATCATATGTTAAAACTTCTAAGAAGAATGGAATGTCTTCTGCTACACACTCAGATCCAATTCTTTCAATATATGCTTTCTTTTGAACATTGATTTCTTCTGAATCATCAACATCATAATAAAGTAAGAATTTAACAGCATTAGCGCCTTGTTCTTTTAAACGTTTTGCTGACCATTCAACTAAACAGTCAGGTAAACGACCTTTAGCATTTACGTCATAACCTGTTTTTTCATAAGCAAGTAATAAACCACATTCTTTATTACGTGCATCAGAAGCAGGTAATCCATATTCTGGATCTAAAAGAATTGATGATGCATATTGAGTTAATTCTTCAGATACAAGAACTTTTAATTGTTCAATTTGTTCAACAGTTGGTTCTTCAGTTTGATGTTCAGCCATCATTCTTTTTAAAGCACCACGTTGGTCAAATGCTAAAGCTGAGATAACCCCTTCTTTATTACTTAATTGCTCAATTGATGATAATTTTTGTTGTGATTTAGTCATGAATTACACCTCTATAACTTCAATTTGTTGGAATATTTCGTCAAATTTATTTACATTGATATGACCAGTTTGGCTTTCCATTGCATTTAACATGCCAAATGTATTTGCTTTTCTTAATAAATCCTTATCAGAATCTTGATGAATTAATCCTGACGTAATTCCTGCTACAGTTGAGTCACCAGAACCAACAGGATTTACTACTTTAATATTTGGAATGTTAACTTTATAGAACGTTTGATGATGTTTTGCGAAAGCACCGTCGCCACCTAAAGAAACGATAATCCATTCAATACCTTCAAAGATGGGTTGAGTGACTGCTTCTTTTAAACTATTTATATCTGTAGTAACAGTGGTTTGTAACAATTGTGATAATTCATCAATATTAGGTTTTATCACTGTAGGCTTACTATCGCTTAACAATACATCCATTAATGACTGACCTGAACTATCTAGGACAGTTGGTATGTGTTGTTGATTAGCTAATTGAATAATTTCTGCATAATAATCTGAGTTCAATCCTTTAGGTAAACTTCCTGACATAGCAATTGCATTAGCTTTGCTAAATAAATGACTTAAATGTGATTTGAAACCTTTAGCTTCTTCTTCACTAATTGCAGGGCCTTGTTCTAATATTTCAGTTTGTTGACCTTCATGTAAGATAGCAATACAGTTTCTTGTTTCACCTTTAATTTGGAAAAATGAATGTTGTATTTGGTTCTCATCAAGTTGATGTTCAATAAACTCACCTAACTGACCACCTAAAAATCCACTTGCTAAAACATCTTCACCAAATTCTGATAAAACACGTGTTACATTTAAACCTTTGCCTCCAGCAGTTTTACTTGTATTTGTCACTCTATTGACTGTATCAAGATTAAAGTGTTCCAAAGGATATGAAATATCTACAGAAGGATTAAGTGTTAATGTTAAAATCATGATAGTCCACCTTTAATCGTGATATTCACCTTTGTTCCATTTTTCTAAAAATTCATCAAAGAAGTGAGGATCAGCTTGTTTATCATTATGTGCTTCTAAATGTTCGATTTTAGCGATTAATTTTTTATTTTCCTCAGTAGGTTTATATTCCGCTTTAATGAATGCGTCTACGATATCGAAGATAAATAATTCTCCTACGACTTTACCGCCGAAGCTTACAACGTTTGCATTTAATTCTTCTTTAGAATATAAAGCTGTAGTCATATCACGAACTAATGCAGTTCTTACGCCTGGCACTTTGTTAGCTGAGTTACTAATACCAACACCAGTTCCACAAATACATACACCTAAATCCGCTTCTCCACTTGTTACAGCTTCACCAACTTTTTTACCAAAGATTGGATAGTGTGTTCTTGTAAAATCATATGTTCCTACATCAATTACTTCATGTCCTTGTTCTTTTAAATGTTTAGAAACTGCCATTTTTGTATCTGTTACAATATGATCGCAACCAATAGCTATTTTCATTTTATTATCCTCCCAATTAACACATTTTATTTAACATATCTACACGAATTTGGTGACGTCCACCATCGTAATGACCATTAACAAATTCTTTTGCAACATTTTGAGCTAAAGTATCTCCAACGATTTGCGCTCCCATAGTAATCATGCGTGCATTATTATGACCACGTGTCATATAAGCAGAACGTTCATCTGAAACTTCTGCAGCAATCATGCCTTTAACTTTAGTAGCAACCATGAAACTTCCTGCACCATAGGCATCAATTGCAATTCCTAAGTTCTCATCATTTTTTTGAACTTCATGTACAACTGCTAGTGTTGAATCCACAAAATCTAATTCTTTACCTTCAGTTACATCAAGCACATCATGATTGTTTTCTTTTAAAAATGTTTTAACAACATCTTTCAATCTTTTGCCATCTACGTCTGAACCAATAATAATTGTCATAGTAATTCTCCTTTTTAAGATGATATCTTTCCACAGCATTATGTTTATTTGTTGTGTGAAAAAGCGCTTTCAAATCTTTACGATTAAATTATAAACATAAACAAACAAATAATCAACAATAAATGTTTGAATATTGTTTGATATTTAGTTGTTTTAAACAAAACAATGTATTTCTGTGTTTAATTAAACTTTTATAAACTAAAAAATCCTAAGATTGTTTACTTTCAAACAATCTTAGGATTTCTTTATTTAATAAATTACTTCTGTATGTAATTGTAATTTCGAAACACTTTCTTCATCATCGGTATCAAGGACAACTGCAGTTAAGTCTTCTAATTTACACAACTGCGTAAAGTCTTCTTTTCCAATTTTTGAAGAATCAATAAGTAAATATTTTTCTACCGATCGTTCTAATGCGATTTGTTGTGTATAAGCTTCATCAATAGTAGAGGTAAGTACATCTGCCTCTTTAATACCATTACAACTAAAGAACATCTTGCTAAAGCGTTTCGTTTTAAGTAAGGTATTCGTCATTTCTCCAACAAACGATTCCGTAAGTTCTCGCATTTCCCCGCCAAGCAAATACACTTTGAAATCTATCGAACGCTTTTTAAACAATATTTTAAATACCGGGAAACAGTTTGTAATAACCGTCAACGATTGATGTTCCATTACCTCAGCTAGAAATTCTATCGTTGTTCCTGGCCCTAAGAATATTGTGTCGCCTTCTTCAATGAGTTTAGCAGCTTTTTGAGCTACAACTCGTTTTTCTTCTTTATTCTGTGTATGTTTCTCTTGATGTGATTTCTCCTTAAATTGAAAGACTGAATTACTTCTCGCCCCGCCATGAATTTTAGTTAATAGTCCTTTTTCTTCTAATTCAGCTAAATCACGTCGAACTGTCATATCAGATACATTAAGTTCCTCAACGATTTCGTTAGTTCTAACCGTTCCTTTTTGATTTACGAGTTTAGTAATTTCATCTAAACGATCGTATTTATTCATTCAATTCCTCACTTCCCCCAATTGCTATTTTTTTATTTTGAAAATGCCTAATCGTTTTAGACATGTAGTTTAAAGATTTTCAGCGCATACTAATTTTATACCATTGAGCGATTGAACTCTAATATTTTTATATCATAACTTTTAATTATGGCAGAATTTAATAAAATGTTATTTTGAAATGTGTGTACTATAATATATAAAGTGAAGGTTATTCAGTAAATTAATACTTTTAATGAGGTGACAACTTTGGCTAATAAAATTGAAAAACTCAAAAAAATTATAGATAACTCAAATAAAATTGTCTTCTTTACTGGTGCAGGCGTGTCAGTAGCGAGTGGTATTCCCGATTTCCGTTCAATAGGAGGATTGTTTGACGAAATTTCAAAAGATGGCTATTCACCAGAATATTTATTAAGTATAGATCATCTTAATGATAATAAAGAAAGTTTCATTGATTTCTATCATAAACGCCTACTCGTTGCAGATAAGAAACCCAACATCGTTCATGAATGGATTGCCGAACTTGAAAAAGAAGGAAAGTCATTAGGTGTAATCACTCAAAATATCGATGGCTTACATGAAGATGCTGGAAGTCAAAATATTGATGAAATCCATGGTACATTGAATCGATTTTATTGTATTAAATGTGGTGAAAAATATTCTAAATCACATGTAATGGATCATCATTTAAGATACTGTGAAAAATGTGGTGAAGTCATTCGTCCAGATATCGTATTATATGGCGAAATGTTAGATCAACCTACTGTGTTTAAAGCACTTGATAAAATTCAAAAAGCAGATACTGTCATTGTATTAGGATCATCACTTGTAGTACAACCAGCTGCTGGATTTATTTCAAACTTTACCGGAGATAATTTAGTCATTATAAATCGAGATAAAACACCATATGATAGAAAAGCAGATTTAGTCATTCATAATGATATGACAGAAGTAGTCGAAGAAGTATTTAAAAGGTAAAATATTATTCAAAGGCTAGAGGTTTTAAGAATCTCTAGCTTTTTTGTATACAAAAAAGCACTTCTCGAAATTGAGAAGTGCTTGATAAAAACATGTTCGTTTCCAATCTTAACGTTTTGAGAATTGTGGAGAACGACGTGCTTTTTTAAGACCAGGTTTTTTACGTTCTTTCATACGTGGGTCACGAGTTAATAAACCTGCACGTTTTAAAGAACCTCTGTATTCAGGATCTGCTTCTAATAATGCACGAGCGATTCCGTGACGGATAGCTTGAGCTTGTCCAGTGAAACCACCACCGTGTACGTTAACTAATACATCATAGTTACCTTTAGTTTCAGTAACATCGAATGGTTGGTTTAAGTCTAAGATTAATGATTCGAATGGTAAGTACTCACGTACGTCACGTTCGTTTACTGTGATATTACCTTCACCTGGTACTAAACGTACACGTGCTACTGAGTTTTTACGACGGCCTGTACCTCTATATTCAACTTGTGCCAATGTAATTTCCTCCTTTTAATTAACCACGTAACTCGTAGTTTTCTGGTTGTTGTGCAGCGTGTGGGTGTTCAGCGCCACGATATACAAATAATTTTTTACCTTGTTTTTCACCTAAACGTGAACTTGGTAACATACCTTTGATAGAAGTTTCAAGTAAACGTTCTGGGTTATTACGTTTTAACTCACCAGCAGTAACTGATTTGATACCGCCTGGGTGGTTAGAGTGACGATAGTAAATTTTATCTGATTCTTTTTTACCAGTTAATTCGATTTTTTCAGCGTTGATGATGATTACATAGTCACCTGTGTCAACGTGTGGTGTATAAGTTACTTTATTTTTACCGCGTAAGATAGATGCTACTTCTGATGATAAACGACCTAATGTTTGGCCTTCAGCATCAATAACATACCATTTGCGCTCAATGTTTGATTCATTTGCCATAAATGTTTGACGCATAATAATTGTCCTCCTAAAAATAAATGCTTCGTCTTAGATTGCAGGTACTCATCGCAGTCGAACCTACGAACGAGGCCTGCAACCTAGTAAATTCTGTTACGATTTTAAAGCGTAAATGTTCATTTATTTTATCCTGTATAATCTGCTTATATATCTTGTAACACAATAAGTTTCCGGGGCTTATCGTGGGATGATATAAAACAATACCGTTAACTATGTTATATTTTTTACTCTTGTTTGTCAATGCAAATTAGTGATTTTGTAACGATTTTTTATAATGAATTTTTATATCGTTTCCAAAGTCGCTAATAAGCTCTTCTGGAGCTAAATAAATCTTTTCTAAGTACAGTCCTTCTGCCGGTGCTGTAAATGGTACGTTATTACGATTTTTTTCTTTTAAAAGTGTTGGCACCTCGTCAGGTTGGCGTTTACCTTTTCCAACTTCAATAAGAAATGCTACTAATACGCGCACCATATTATATAAAAAGCCCGATCCTGTAACGATGTAGTCAAAGCTTTCAGCAGTCTTCACTATTTCGCTTTGATACAATGTACGTTCTTTACTTTCTACTTCTGTCTTTTGAGAACAAAATCCTGTGAAATCATGTGTGCCAATAAAGTGTTGTGCCGCTTCGTTCATCTTTTCAAAATCTAAATCATCTTTAATGAAAGTCTTTAATCCACTTTCGAATGGATTGCGATGTTCGGCTTGATAGACTTTATAACGATATCGTTTGCCTACGCAGTCATAACGGCAATGAAATTCTTCATCGACTTGTTGCACCTCTTTAACATAAATATCGTCAGGTAACGCACTATTCATGGCATACTTCCACTGCTGAGGCGCAATATTTAATTCAGTATCGAAGTGGAAATACTGTTCATAGGCATGTACACCACGGTCTGTACGGCTCGAAGGATGAATGCGTACATGACGACGGTGCATACGTTTTAATATTTTTTCAAATTGTTGCTGGACTGTTCGTCCTTGCTGTTGAATTTGAAAGCCTAAAAATTGACTTCCTTGGTACGAAATATTGACTAGAATTCGCACGATATTACACTCCAATATATTTTAATATAAATAGTACAATAGCTATCGGAACGATGCTTAATAAACAAATCGTATCTCTTAAGCTCCATTGTAATTTTCTATAGCTTGTTCTTTTAATATTAGCGTCATACCCACGCACTTCCATTGCAATAGCGAGCTCCTCTGCTCTTTGAAAAGCTGAAATAAATAATGGAATCATTAAAGGTATAAATGCTTTAATACGCGTTGTGAGATTACCTGAACTGATTTCAGAGCCACGTGACTTCTGAGCTAGGATAATTTTATCTAATTCATCCATTAATGTTGGAATAAATCTTAATGCAATAGACATAATCATGCTCAATTGATGCACTGGTACTTTAAACCATTTTAATGGGGTTAATAACTTTTCAAAAGCATCGGTTAAATCAATTGGGCTTGTTGAAAGCGTCATGATTGTCGCAATCATAACGATAGTAATTAAACGTAAAGAGATAAAAATACCTTCCAATACACCTTCACTATCAATTTTAATAAATCCAAACTCTACTAATCTTGTGCCACCATGGGTAAAGAAGATATGCATTAAAAAAGTAAATATTAAAAAGATAAATATAGGTGTTAACCCTTTAATTAAAAACCAAAATTTAATTTTGGATAGCATCATAATAAGTAATATTAATAATATAATCCAACCGAATGTCGCAAACGAATGAGCGAAGAAGATGAGCACAATGAACAAGAAAGCAAATATTATCTTTGCTCTTGGATCTAAGTGATGTACCCATGAATCTAGAGGAAGATAGCGTCCAATAATTAATTTATTTTTCATGTTGATGCCACTCCTGATACAATTTTGCAAATTCTTCTTCTGTTAAAGCTACGTCACTTAACTCCATTTGATACTTGTGTTCAAAGTCTTTTTGTAAGCGAACAATATCTGGCAACGCAATATGCCATTCATTAAGTTGCGCTTCGTTCTTAAATAACTTTCTTGGAGATACTTGTTCAACTATTCTTCCTTCTTTCATCACAATGATTTCATCAGCGTATTTAGCCACATCATTCATATCATGAGAAACAAGAATAATCGTCTTATTATGTTCAAGTTGTATTTTTTTAAATAATTCCATCACTTGGTGACGACTTTTAGGATCTAGACCTGCTGTGGGTTCATCCAATATAATAATATCCGGATTCATTGCTAAAATAGAAACAATTGCAATCTTACGCATTTGTCCTCCTGACATTTGGAATGGAGACAAAGCCATGACATCTCTAGAAAAGCCAAGTTCTAATAATAAATCATATGCACGTGCTTTAACTTGTTCTATGTCCATTTTAAAGTTACGTGGACCAAACTCAATCTCTCGTTCTACGTTGTCCTCGAAAAGTTGAGATTCAGGAAATTGAAACACTAATCCTACCTTTTGGCGTAGCGCTCTAATATATTTATCTTTAGTTTTATGGGTGATAGTAAAATCGTTAAATTCTATAGACCCTGTTGTAGGTTTTAGTAAGCCATTAAAGTGTTGAATCAGAGTAGATTTCCCACTTCCAGTTTGACCTACAATCGCATAATATTTCCCTTGTTCTAAAGTCAAATTGATATCTTTTAATGCTGGATATTCATAAGGGGTCCCAATTTGATAAGTATAAGTCACATCATTAAATGTAATCGTCATAATTTATCTACCAACCCTTCATAGGTAGTATACTCATCTTTAAATCCTAATAGTTGATTCATTTTCATAGAGAAAGGTAAATCTAATCCAATCTCTTTCAATTCATGAACATCTTTAAAGATAGATTGAGGCGTACCTTCTTTATACACTTGCCCTTGATTCATTACTACCATATAGTCACTTTCCATGGCTTCTGTTAAGTCATGGGTAATTGAAATAATTGTCACATCTTTTTCTTGCTTCACTTTATGAATGAGTTTAAGGAGTGATTGTTTAGCGGAAGGATCTAACATCGATGTGGCTTCATCAAGAATAATTACTGAAGGACTTAATGCTAAAACGCCAGCAATCGCTACTCTTTGCTTTTGTCCACCTGATAAAGATTGAGGTTCATAATCTTCATAGTCTAACATCCCAACATCTTCCAATGCCTGGTTTACAATTTCATGCATTGCTTCATGAGAAACTGAGTGATTCTCCAAACCAAATGCAACATCATATTTCACAATTGATCCTACAAATTGATTCTCAGGGTTTTGAAAAACAATTCCAATATGATTTCTTATGTCTCTGAGATTGTCATCTGTCAACTTCTGGTTGTTGAAATAAATATTTCCCTCAGTAGCTGTTTCAATGCCAACGATAAGTTTAGCAAGTGTTGATTTACCAGATCCATTATGTCCTACAATTGACGTCCACTTATTTTTAGGGATAGTGAAGGAAACATCTTTTAGTGTGAAGGATGAATCTCCTTGATATCGAAAGTCAACATGCTTAAGCTCAATTATATTCTGTCGTTGTACCTCCACTGTGTTTGTCCTCCTAAAAATATATTTATTATCATATTTTACATGATTACTTGCATTCTGTATATGAGCGAATCACAAAGCATAAATAAAAGAGAGACATGGAAATATCTATGTCTCTCTTTAGGGATTATATAAAATAAAAAAGCGCGCACCCCATCATATTTTAGTTGAGTTCACGCTTTAAAATAATATTTAATTGATGGGGCACTCTGAGCTAGACAATATTTGTATGTGGCAAACATTATCGTTGCACTCATTTGCTTTAATATAAGTAGTTAGTGTATTTATATATAGAATTAATCTACTAATTCGATAATAACTGATTCAGCACCGTCACCACGACGAGGGCCTACTTTAAGGATGCGAGTGTAACCACCTTGACGTTCTGTATAACGTTCAGCAATTTCACCAAATAATTTTTGAAGTGCAGTTTGTGTAGTTTCATCTTCGTTTAAGATTTCAACATTACGTAATGTTTTAGCAGCATTACGACGAGAAGCTAAATCTCCTTTTTTACCTAAAGTGATTAATTTCTCAACAACACTACGAACTTCTTTTGCACGAGCTTCTGTAGTTTCAATGCGTTCACTAACGATAAGTGAAGTAGCTAAGTCACGTAACATAGCTTTACGTTGATCAGAAGTACGACCTAATTTTCTGTAACCCATGAGTTGACCTCCTTTAACTTATTAATCTTCTTTTCTTAAACCTAATCCTAAATCTTCTAATTTGTATTTAACTTCTTCAAGAGATTTACGACCTAAATTACGCACTTTCATCATATCAGCTTCTGATTTGTCAGCTAATTCTTGTACAGAATTGATTCCTGCGCGTTTTAAACAGTTATATGAACGTACTGATAAGTCTAATTCTTCGATAGACATTTCAAGTACTTTTTCTTTTTGGTCTTCTTCTTTTTCAATCATGATTTCAGCATTTTGAGCTTCATCAGTAAGACCAACGAAAATATTTAAATGTTCAGTCATAATTTTAGCAGCTAATGATACTGACTCTTGTGGAGTGATTGAACCATTAGTCCAAACATCTAAAGTTAATTTATCAAAATCACTACTTTGACCTACACGTGTATTTTCAACTGTATAGTTAACACGTTCAACAGGTGAATATAGTGAATCAACAGGAATTACACCAATTGGTAAATCACTAGTATTATTTTGTTCTGCTAATGCGTAACCTCTACCCTTATTAGCAACAAGACGAATTTTTAAATGTCCACCTTTAGACACTGTTGCGATTTTAAGTTCTGGGTTTAGAACTTCAACATCACTATCATGCGTAATGTCACTTGCAGTTACTTCGCCTTCATCTCTAACATCGATTTCTAATGTTTTATCTTCTTCAGAATAGATTTTAAACGCTAATTTTTTGATGTTCATAATAATAGTTGAAACATCTTCAACGACATTATCTATAGCTGAGAATTCGTGTAAAACACCTTCGATCTCAATGTACTTAACGGCAGCACCTGGTAATGAAGATAGTAGGATACGACGTAAGGAGTTTCCTAGTGTAGTACCGTAGCCACGTTCAAGTGGTTCAACAACGAACTTACCGAATTTAGCATCTTCACTAATTTCAATTGTCTCAATTCTAGGTTTTTCAATTTCTATCATTTACAAAAATCCTCCTTAAATACGTCGACTTATTTTTTAAACTGTTTCGCTCAGTGACCTGTAACAATAACAATCATTAAAAATTAGACGCGACGACGTTTTGGTGGACGACAACCGTTGTGTGGTACTGGAGTAACGTCTCTGATTGCAGTTACTTCTAAACCAGCTGATTGTAATGCACGGATAGCTGATTCACGACCAGGTCCAGGTCCTTTTACTGTAACTTCTACAGTTTTTAAACCATGTTCCATTGCTGATTTTGAAGCAGTTTCAGATGCCATTTGAGCTGCGAATGGTGTTGATTTTTTAGATCCTTTGAAACCTAATGCACCAGCTGATGACCAAGATAAAGCATTACCAAATTCATCAGTGATAGTTACGATTGTATTATTGAATGTTGAACGGATGTGAGCTACACCATTTTCAATATTCTTTTTAACTCTACGTTTACGAGATACTTGTTTACGTGCCATTTATATTTTGCCTCCTTTACCTATTATTTTTTCTTGTTAGCTACAGTTTTAACTGGGCCTTTACGAGTACGAGCGTTGTTTTTAGTTTTTTGTCCACGAACTGGTAAACCACGACGGTGACGGATACCACGGTATGATGAAATTTCCATCAAACGTTTGATATTTAAGTTTTGTTCACGACGTAAGTCACCTTCAACTTTATAACCGTCTACAACTTCACGGATACGACCTAATTCGTCATCTGTTAAATCTTTTACGCGTGTGTCAGCTGATACGTTAGCATCTTCAACGATTTTTTTAGCTGTTGAAGTACCGATACCGTATACATAAGTTAATGAAATAACAACGCGTTTTTCACGTGGAATATCTACTCCTGCAATACGTGCCATATATATTTACACCTCTCTTTTATTAACCTTGTCTTTGTTTGTGCTTAGGATTGTCACAAATTACCATTACTTTACCTTTACGTTTAATGACTTTACATTTTTCGCAAATTGGTTTAACTGATGGTCTTACTTTCATTTTTATACCTCCCTATATTATGGAGTGACGATTATTTATAACGATAAGTAATTCTACCGCGTGATAAATCATACGGAGACATTTCTACAGTTACTTTGTCGCCAGGTAGAATTCGAATATAATTCATTCTAATTTTACCACTAACATGCGCTAAAATTTCATGACCATTTTCTAATTCTACTTTAAACATAGCATTTGGTAAAGTATCAAGTACTGTACCTTCTAATTCAATTACATCTTGTTTCGCCATTGATTAACTTCCCCCTTTTTACAATAGTAAGGTAATCGTCAATAGACAACTTCAACGATACGAATCTAATATAGTGACTAGTTATTATAAGTTTAACAAAATGCGGGAATTATTATCGTCTTTCGACACTCAGAAAATTAATTCTTGCCAGAGAAACCTAATCAAAATTCACTTACACATAGACCGTACTAAGTTGATCTATTTTAATTGATCTAAGATATCAATGACATCTTTGGTTACTTGATCAATATCATTCGCACCGTCAATGTTTTTCAATACACCTTTTTCTTCATAGTACTCTAAAATAGGTTTAGATTGTTTAACATTCACGCTTAAACGATTAGATACTGTTTCTGGATTATCATCTTCACGTTGATAAAGCTTTCCACCATCGATATCACATACACCATCAACCTTTGGAGGATTAAATACAAGATGATAAGTTGTACCACATTTCTCACAGATACGACGACCTGTAAGACGATTCATTAATTCTTCCTCAGGAACTTCGATGTTAATTACAGCATCAATGTTTCTACCAAGCTCAGACATAATATTATTTAATGCCTCAGCTTGATCGATTGTTCTAGGGAAACCATCTAATAAGAATCCTTTTTTTGCATCGTCTTCAGAGATTCTTTCTTTAACGATACCTACAGTAACTTCATCAGGGACTAATTCTCCACGATCCATGTAAGATTTAGCTTCTTTTCCTAAATCTGTTTCATCTTTAATCGCTTTTCTGAACATGTCACCAGTAGATATATGTGGTATTGGGAATTTCTTAACAATTTCACTCGCTTGAGTTCCTTTACCTGCGCCAGGTAAACCCATTAAAATGATATTCATAAATTGCCCTCCTACAAATTATCTACCACCAAAGCCTTTATATTCTTTCTGACTCACTTGGGCTTCAAGTGATTTCATAGTTTCAATTGCTACACCAATAACGATTAATAAACTTGTACCACCAATTTGAATTGATTGAGGTAAGTTCATAAACTTAGTAGCTAAGATTGGTAAGATAGCAATAACAGCTAAGAAAATAGAGCCTACAAAAGTTAAGCGATAAAGTACTTTAGTAATATATTTTTTCGTTTGGTCACCAGGTCTAATTCCTGGTACATAGCTACCTTGTTTCTTCAAGTTATCTGCCATTTTTTCAGGATTAACTTGAACAAAGGCATAGAAATAAGTAAATGCAATAATTAAAATTACATAAACTATCATGCCGTAAGTGTTTGAAGGGTTAGCATATTCAGATATTGTTTGCGCCCAGTCAGCTTTAGGGAAGAACAATGTTAATGTTCTTGGCAATAGGAAAAATGCCATCGCAAAGATTACTGGGATAACCCCTGCTGAGTTAACTTTTAAAGGTAGATAAGTTGCCTGTGAACCTAATCTTTGACCTGTTTGTTTTTTTGCATATTGAATCGGAATTTTACGTTTAGCTTCTAATACGTAAATTGCTCCCATTGTTAGCAAAATTAAACCGACAATTAACCCAATTACTTTTAACCATGCCAACGTTGTATCATCATTACCAACAAATGCCTGTTGTGCAAATTGGATAATTGATGATGGTAATGTTGACAAGATACCAGCGAAGATAATAATTGAAATACCATTACCAACGCCAAATTGAGTGATTTGGTCACCAAGCCAAATTAAAAATGCAGTTCCTGCTGTTAATACAATAGCAATCAATAAATAACTCATGACAGACTGATGAATAATTAATCGACCGCCAAGATAGTTATTAAATTGGAATGCCATACCAATTGACTGAATAAAAGCCAATATGATAGCGAAATAACGTGTTACATTGCTAAGTTTTCTTTTACCTACTTCACCTTGTTTTGCCCATTCAGAGAACTTAGGCACAATATCCATCTGTAACAATTGCATTACGATAGATGCTGTGATGTAGGGCATAATACCCATAGCAAATATTGAAAAGTTCTTTAAGGCTCCGCCACCAAACGTGTTAAGAAGAGCAGCGACACCTTGATCAGAACCTTGTTGTTCAAAAGGCTCTGGATTTACACCAGGAGCCGGAATATAAGTTCCTATTTTGAATATAACTAACATTGCTAAGGTAAAGAAAATCTTATTTCGAACTTCTTTAGTTTTAAAGAAGCTCACTAGCGTTTGGAACATTAGATCACCTCGTGTGCTCCACCTTTAGCATCGATAGCTTCAACTGCTGAAGCTGAGAATTTGTGAGCTTTCACTGTTAACTTTTTGTCAAGTGAACCATTACCTAGTACTTTAATACCAGATTTTTCATTCTTAACTACACCAGTTTCTACTAATAAAGCTGGAGTTACTTCAGTACCATCTTCAAATTTATTAAGTTGGTCTAAGTTAACAATAGCATATTCTTTACGGTTGATGTTAGTGAAACCTCGTTTTGGTAAACGACGGAATAAAGGTAATTGACCACCTTCGAATCCAGGTCTTACGCCACCACCTGAACGTGCTTTTTGACCTTTTTGACCGCGACCACTAGTTTTACCATTACCTGTACCAGCACCACGACCAACACGGTTACGTACACGACGTGAACCTTCAGCTGCTTTTAACTCATGTAATTTCATTTTATAGGCACCTCCTTAATTATTTTTCTTCAACTGTTAATAAGTGTTTAACTTTGTTGATTTGCCCACGGATTGCAGGGTTATCTTCAACAACTACTGAGCTATTAGTCTTTTTAAGACCTAAAGCTTCAACAGTTTTACGTTGTGTTTCAGGACGACCAATAACACTACGAGTGAGGGTAATTTGTAATTTAGCCATTATTTATTTTCCCTCCTTAATTATATAATTCTTCAACTGATTTGCCGCGTAATTTAGCAACATCTTCAGCGTTTTTAAGGTTTTGTAAACCATTGATTGTAGCACGAACCATGTTAATTGGTGTGTTAGATCCTAATGATTTACTTAAGATATCAGTGATACCTGCTAATTCTAATACGGCACGTACTGGACCACCAGCGATAACTCCTGTACCAGGTGCAGCTGGTTTCATGAATACGCTACCTGAACCATAACGACCAGTAATTGTATGAGGAGTAGTTCCTTCAACACGTGGAACGACTACTAAATCTTTTTTAGCTGCTTCTACAGCTTTTTTGATAGCTTCTGGTACCTCTTGTGCTTTACCAGTACCGAAACCTACACGACCATTTTTATCTCCAACTACTACTAATGCAGTGAAACGGAAACGACGTCCACCTTTAACAACTTTAGCAACACGGTTGATTGTAACAACGCGTTCTTCAAATTCTTTCGTTTCTTCTTCTCTACGAGCCATGTGTTTGTCCCTCCTTTAAATTAAAATTCTAATCCGCTTTCTCTAGCAGCTTCTGCTAATGCTTTCACACGACCATGGTATAAGTAACCGCCACGATCAAATACGATTTCTTTAATACCTTTGTCAGATGCTTTTTTAGCAATTGCTTCTCCTACTTTAGTTGATAAATCAACTTTTGAAGAAGATTCGTTAGCAATGTCTTTATCTTTTGATGAAGCTTGAGCTAATGTTTGACCATTAACGTCATCAATAATTTGAGCATAAATGTGTTTGTTTGAACGATATACATTTAAACGTGGTTTTTCAGCTGTACCTGATAATTTAGTACGCACACGAGCATGTCTTTTCAAACGCACTTTGTTTTTATCAATTTTACTGATCATATTATTACTCCTTTCTTGAGAGAGTTATCTATTATTTACCAGTTTTACCTTCTTTACGGCGAACATATTCACCTTGGTAACGGATACCTTTTCCTTTATAAGGTTCTGGAGGTCTTATTGAACGGATGTTAGAAGCGATAGCTCCAACTTGTTCTTTAGATACACCAGATACGCGTACTGTTGTGTTTTTCTCTACTGCGAAAGTAATGCCATTTTCAGCTTTAATTTCAACAGGATGAGAGTAACCAACGTTTAATACTAAGTCATTACCTTGCATTTGAGCACGGTAACCTACACCAACAAGTTCAAGTGTTTTTTCAAAACCTTGAGAAACACCTTGTACCATATTGTTTAATAAAGCACGAGTTGTACCGTGAACTGTTCTGTCTTCTTTAGAATCAGTAGGTCTTACAACTTCTAATGTGTTTTCTTCTTGTTTGAAAGTCATTCTTTCATTAAATGTTCTAGTTAATTCACCTTTAGGACCTTTTACAGTAGCAGTATGACCATCAAAAGTTACTGTAACGTCGCTAGGAATGTCAATAATTTTTTTACCAACACGACTCATGTTATGGCACCTCCTTATTTATTATTACCAAACGTATGCGATAATTTCTCCACCAACATTACGTTTTCTAGCTTCTTTATCAGTGATAACACCTTCAGAAGTTGAAACTAATGCAATACCTAAACCGTTTAATACTTTAGGTACTTCGTTTGCTTTAGCATAAACACGTAAACCTGGTTTAGAGATACGTTTTAATCCTGTGATAACACGTTCATTGTTTTGTCCATATTTTAAGAATAAACGAATAACACCTTGTTTATCATCTTCAACATATTCTACGTTTTTAATGAAACCTTCATTTTTTAAGATTTCAGCAATTTGTTTTTTAATGTTAGACGCAGGTAATTCTAATTTCTCGTGACGCACCATGTTTGCGTTTCTTACACGAGTAAGCATATCTGCGATTGGATCTGTCATTGTCATTGATTGTTGCCTCCTTTCAGACTCTTTATATTACCAGCTAGCTTTGCGTACGCCAGGAATTTGGCCTTTGTAAGCTAATTCACGGAAACAAATACGGCATAATTTGAATTTACGATATACAGAATGTGGACGACCACAACGTTCACAACGAGTATATTCACGTACTGCATATTTTTGTTTTTTCTGTTGCTTAGCAACCATAGAAGTTTTAGCCACTTAATTAGCCTCCTTTTTAGAGATTATTTACGAAATGGCATACCGAAGTTTGTTAACAATTCACGAGCTTCCTCGTCAGTGTTAGCAGTTGTTACGATAACAATATCCATTCCTCTTACTTTACTTACTTTATCATAATCGATTTCTGGGAAAATTAATTGTTCTTTAACTCCTAGAGTGTAGTTACCGCGACCATCGAATGCTGTTTTAGAAACACCTTGGAAGTCACGTACACGAGGTAATGAAACTGCGATTAATTTATCTAAGAATTCATACATTCTTTCTCCGCGAAGAGTAACTTTTGCACCGATTGGCATACCTTCACGTAAACGGAATGTTGCAACTGATTTTTTAGCTTTTGTGATTAATGGTTTTTGACCAGTGATTAATTCTAACTCTTCTACAGCATTATCTAATACTTTTGAGTTTTGAACTGCATCACCTACACCCATATTTACAACGATTTTTTCGATTTTTGGTACTTCCATTACAGAACTATAGTTAAATTTTTTCACTAAGTTTTCAGTAACTTCAGTATTATATCTTTCTTTTAAACGGTTCAAAGTGGATCCTCCTTTCAACTAGTTATTAATTATTAGTTTTGATTTCTTCGCCTGATTTTTTAGCGATACGAACTTTTTTACCATCAACAAATTTGTAACCAACACGAGTAGGTTCATTTGTTTTAGGGTCTAATAATTGTACGTTAGAAACATGGATAGCTGCCTCTGTTTCTAAGATTCCACCTTCAGGATTTAATTGAGTTGGTTTTTGGTGTTTTTTAATAACGTTAACACCTTCCACAACGACACGGTCTTTTTTAGGTTCAGTAGCGATAACTTTACCTTCTTTACCTTTGTCTTTACCTGCGATAACTTTTACGTTGTCACCTTTTTTGATATGCATGTGGGCACCTCCTTAAATGATTTGGTTTTTATATATTAAAGTACTTCTGGTGCTAATGATACGATTTTCATGAAGTTACCTTCACGTAATTCACGAGCAACAGGACCAAAGATACGAGTACCACGTGGGCCTTTGTCATCACGAATGATAACACATGCATTTTCATCAAATTTGATATAAGAACCATCATTACGACGTACGCCTGATTTAGTTCTAACTACAACAGCTTTGACTACGTCACCTTTTTTAACAACGCCACCTGGTGTTGCATTTTTAACAGTACATACGATAACATCACCGATGTTCGCTGTTTTGCGACCAGATCCACCTAATACTTTAATTGTAAGAACTTCACGAGCACCAGAGTTGTCTGCTACTTTTAAACGTGTTTCTTGTTGGATCATTAGTTAAACCTCCCTTATCTCTAATCTTGTATTAAATAATTACTGATTCTTCAACAATTTCTACTAAACGGAAACGTTTAGATGCTGATAAAGGACGAGTTTCTTGAATTTTAACAATGTCCCCTAATTTAGCTGAGTTGTTTTCATCATGAGTTTTATATTTTTTAGAGTATTTTACTCGTTTGCCGTATAATTTGTGTGTTTTGTAAGTTTCAACAAGTACAGTAATAGTTTTGTCCATTTTATCTGAAACAACTTTACCTACATAAACTTTACGATCGTTTCTTTCACTCACTTTTGTAACCTCCTCTTTCATATAAATTATTGATTAGCTTTACTTTGTTCGATTTCTCTTTCACGAGCAACAGTTTTTAGACGTGCAATCGTTTTTCTAACTGTACGAATACGTGCAGTTTCCTCTAATTGACCTGTAGCTAACTGAAAGCGTAGGTTAAAAAGCTCTTCTTTTGAAGATTTGATTTGTTCTTCGATTTCTGAAGTGGTTAAGTCTCTAATTTCCTTAGCTTTCATTTGTTTCACCACCCAATTCTTCACGTTTTACAAACTTAGTTTTTACAGGAAGTTTGTGACTTGCTAAACGTAATGCTTCACGAGCTACTTCTTCAGATACACCCGCAACTTCAAATAAAATTCTACCTGGTTTCACAACTGCGATCCAGCCTTCAACAGCACCTTTACCGGCACCCATACGTACTTCTAAAGGTTTTTTAGTATATGGTGTATGAGGGAAGATTTTGATCCAAACTTTCCCGCCACGTTTCATGTAACGTGTCATAGCAATACGAGCAGATTCGATTTGACGAGAAGTGATCCAAGACGTTGTAGTTGCTTGTAAACCAAACTCACCAAATGTTACAAAGTTACCGCCTTTTGAACGACCAGTTGTTTTTGGACGATGTTGACGACGATATTTAACACGTTTTGGTAGTAACATTATTATTTTCCTCCTTCACTAGTATTCTTAGTAGGAAGAACTTCACCACGATAGATCCATACTTTGACACCTAATTTACCGTAAGTAGTGTCAGCTTCAGCGTGTGCATAATCAATGTCAGCACGTAAAGTATGAAGTGGAACAGTTCCTTCTGAATATTGTTCAGCACGAGCGATGTCAGCTCCGCCTAAACGACCTGATACTTGAGTTTTGATACCTTTAGCACCAAGTTTCATAGCTCTTGAAATAGCTTGTTTTTGTACACGACGGAATGAAGCACGGTTTTCTAATTGACGTGCGATGTTCTCAGCAACTAAACGAGCATCGATATCAACTTTTTTGATTTCGATAACGTTGATGTGTACTTTTTTATCAGTTAATGTGTTTAATTTGTTACGAAGTTTTTCAATTTCAGAACCGCCTTTACCAATTACCATACCTGGTTTACCAGTGTGGATAGCAATGTTAATACGGTTAGCAGCACGTTCGATTTCAACGTGAGAAACTGATGCTTCTTTTAATTCGTTATCAATAAATTTACGGATTCTTAAATCTTCGTGTAAAAGTGAAGCGAAGTCTTTTTCAGCATACCATTTAGCTTCCCAGTCACGGATGACTCCGACACGAAGTCCGATAGGATTAATTTTTTGACCCACAGTATTCCCTCCTTAAATAATTATTAAGCTTCTTTAGCTTCTTCTTTACCGTCACTTACGACGATTGTAATGTGGCTTGTACGTTTGTTGATTGCACTTGCACGACCTTGTGCACGTGGACGGAAACGTTTTAAAGTTGGTCCTTCATTTGCATATGCTTCTTTAACAACTAACTCATCAGTGTTCATATCATAGTTGTGTTCAGCATTTGCTAAAGCGGACATTAATACTTTTTCGATTACTGGTGATGAAGCTTTGTTAGTTAATTTTAAAATTGCAATAGCTTCTCCAGCGCTTTTTCCTCTAATTAAGTCAAGAACTAATCTTACTTTACGAGGTGCGATTCTGATTGTTCTAGCAACCGCTTTTGCTTCCATTAGGATTTCCTCCTCTACTTCTATTTATTATCTTCTAGTTTTTTTATCGTCTGCAGCATGTCCTTTGAATGTACGAGTTGGAGCAAATTCACCTAATTTGTGACCTACCATATCCTCAGTTACATATACAGGTACATGTTTACGACCATCGTATACTGCAAAAGTATGACCGATGAAATTTGGGAAAATTGTAGAACGACGTGACCATGTTTTGATTACTTGTTTCTTTTCACTTCCGTCTTGAGCTTCTACTTTTTTCATTAAATGATCATCGACGAAAGGTCCTTTTTTAATACTACGAGCCATTTGGGCGCCTCCCTTCTTATTGTGTGCGTGCAGCTGTTACGCCGCACACCCAAATAAGTTGTTATTATTTTTTCTTACGTCCACGAACGATAAGTTTGTCTGATGATTTTTTACCACGACGAGTTTTCTTACCAAGCGTTGGTTTACCCCATGGTGACATTGGAGATGGTCTACCGATAGGAGCACGACCTTCACCACCACCGTGTGGGTGATCGTTAGGGTTCATTACAGAACCACGAACTGTAGGACGGATACCTTTCCATCTTGAACGTCCGGCTTTACCAACGTTAACTAATTCATGTTGTAAGTTACCAACTTGACCGATTGTAGCACGGCATGTTGATAAAATCATACGAACTTCACCAGAGCGTAATCTGATTAATACGTATTTACCTTCTTTACCAAGTACTTGTGAACTTGCACCTGCTGAACGAGCAAGTTGTCCACCTTTACCAGGTTTTAATTCGATATTGTGAATTACAGTACCAACTGGAATGTTTTGTAATGGTAATGCATTACCAACTTTGATATCTGCATTTTCACCACTTTCAACTGTTTGGCCTACTTGTAATCCTTTAGGAGCGATGATGTAACGTTTTTCACCATCTGCATATACTAATAATGCAATGTTTGCTGAACGGTTTGGATCATATTGAATTGAATCAACTTTTGCAGTGATTCCATCTTTATTACGTTTAAAATCGATAACACGGTATTGACGTTTGTGTCCTCCACCATGATGGCGAACAGTCAATTTACCTTGGTTGTTACGGCCCGCTCTTTTCGGTAGCGGTTGTAATAATGACTTTTCAGGTGTTGATTTCGTAATTTCTGCGAAATCTAAGCTAGTCATATTACGACGACCATTTGTTATTGGCTTATATTTTTTAAGAGCCATTGTCGCTTACCTCCTTAATGGTAACATTTATTTTATTTTTTAGTTGAATAAATCGATTGAACCTTCTTTTAGTTTAACAATCGCTTTTCTTCTTTTATTTGTATAGCCTTGGTAACGGCCCATACGTTTTTTCTTAGGTTTGTAGTTGATGATGTTAACACTTTCAACTTTTACGTCGAAAATTTCTTCAACTGCAATTTTAACTTGTGTTTTATTAGCACGAGTATCTACGTCAAAAGTATATTTATCTTCAGCCATAGCTTCAGAAGATTTTTCAGTGATTACGGGGCGCTTAAGAACATCTCTTGCTTCCATTATCCGAGCACCTCCTCAACTTTTTTAGCAGCTGATTCAGTGATAATAACACTATCAGCGCTAGTAATATCTAATACGTTTAAACCTTGTGCAGTGCTTACTTGTACACCAGGGATGTTACGTGCAGATAATTCAACATTTACGTCATCATTTTCAGTAACAACTAAAACTTTTTTAGGTTGTTCAAGTGTAGTTAATACATTTTTGAATTCTTTTGTTTTTGGAGCATCAAAACCAAAAGTATCAACGATTGTAAAGCTGTTTTCTTGAACTTTGAATGATAATGCTGAACGTAATGCTAAACGACGCATTTTCTTAGGCATTTTGTATGCGTAACTTCTTGGAGTTGGTCCGAATACGATACCACCACCGCGCCATTGTGGAGCACGAATAGTACCTTGACGCGCACGTCCTGTACCTTTTTGTCTCCAAGGTTTACGTCCACCGCCGCGAACTGCTGAGCGATTTTTAACTGCGTGAGTTCCTTGGCGTAATGAAGCACGTTGTAAATTAATTGCTTCGAAAAGAACACTGTTGTTTGGTTCAATAGCGAATACTGAATCGCTTAATTCAACTGAACCTGATTTAGATCCGTCTACTTTTAATACATCATAATTAGCCATTATGCTTTTCCTCCTTTCGCTACTTATTATTTATTACCTTTTTTAATTGAAGTTTGGATTTCTAAGAAACCTTTTTTAGGTCCAGGTACATTACCTTTTACTAAAATAACGTTGTTATCAGTGTCAACTTGAACTACTTCTAAGTTTTGAACTGTAACTGTGTTACCACCCATACGTCCAGGCATTTTTTGGCCTTTGAATACTCTTGAAGCATCTGAAGCCATACCTACTGAACCTGGCGCTCTGTGGAAATGAGAACCGTGAGCCATTGGTCCACGTGCTTGGCCATGACGTTTAATTGCACCTTGGAAACCTTTACCTTTTGAAGTACCTGTTACATCAATGATGTCTCCAGCTTCAAAAGTATCAACTGTGACTTCTTGACCTACTTCGTATTCATCAACGTTAACGTTTCTGAATTCACGAATGAAGCGCTTAGGTGCTGTGCCTGCTTTTTTAGCGTGACCTTCAGCTGGTTTGTTAGCATATTTATTTGATTTAGCATCTTTTTTATATGCTTTTTTGTCTTCAAAACCTACTTGGATAGCGTTATAACCATCAACTTCTTCAGTTTTCTTTTGTAATACTACGTTTTGGCTTGCCTCTACTACTGTAACTGGGATTAATTCACCGTTTTCTCCGAATACTTGAGTCATCCCAATTTTTCTTCCTAAGATTCCTTTGGTCATCGAAAGTCCACCTCCTAAAATTTATCTATTATAATTTAATTTCGATGTCTACACCAGATGGTAAGTTTAAGCCCATTAAAGCATCAACTGTTTTTGGTGTTGGGTTAACAATATCGATTAAACGTTTATGTGTACGTTGTTCGAATTGTTCACGAGAATCTTTGTACTTGTGTACCGCACGAATGATTGTATAAACTGATTTCTCAGTTGGTAATGGAATTGGTCCAGAAACATCTGCACCAGAACGTTTTGCAGTTTCAACAATTTTCTCTGCTGATTGATCAATCACTCGGTGATCATAAGCTTTTAATCTGATTCTGATTTTTTGTTTTGCCATAATTTTCCCTCCTTGTTCGTCTACATTTAAGTGATAGACTTCTCCACGAAAACTATCTCACACAACGCCATGGCAAAGCGGCCGGGTGTGTCAGTAACCTTTCGCTTCATCGCTTTCTTCAAGTCCAACATTAGATATGATACATGAAAAACATTGATAAATCAAGGTTTTTCTGTAACTTTTTATGTTCTTGTCTAACACATACTTTAGTATTGTACTGGAAATGTTTATGTAGTTCAACCATTTTGGGTAAATTTTTTCCCTTTTTTCTAAATTTCATTATAATAGGTATATAAAGTAATGAGATGAAAGCAATTTAATACTTTAATGAAAGTTTTTAGTATTTAAATTATTTAGTTTCTTTCGTACTCATGAATCATATGGAGGTGAATAATGAATGAAAAGCAGTGTTAAAGTAACATTAGCGATTTTAAGTATCTTTTTATTAGCATGTGAATTTTTCTACGGCATTCCATTTTTAGGAGGCAGTGTCATTTTAAGTTTTGGCTGGCATCCTCTCTTACTGAATGCTTTCTTATATTTAATAGTAGGAATTGTTTTACTAGTTGATTCTCAGAACGCTATTAAGCCAATGGCACTTATTCCTTTAATAGGTATAATTGGTTCTTTTATTGCGTTTATCCCTGTAGTCGGTATGTTTACACACTGGGTGCTCTTCTTTTTAATGGTATTTTTCGTATTTATCGTTTTAAGCGCACCAACTTATCTTCCTAATAAAGACGCTCGCGTAATCTATACTCAACATAAAAACAGAGATGAACGTCATAGATAATGTTTAAATAATAGATAAAAGACGAGGTAGCCTTCTTTCAAGGCTACCTCGTCTTTAATTTTAACCGTGTACAAATACAAAGTATAAAATGAATAGTACCATTAATACATACATAATCGGATGTACTTCTTTATGTTTTTTAGTAATTAACATTGTAATAGGATAAAATACGAATCCACATGCAATACCAGTCGCAATTGAATACGATAATGGCATCATAATGATTGTGATAAATGCTGGTACAGCTACTTCAAATTTTTTCCAATTAATTTCTGCAAAGTTAGCAGCCATTAAAATACCAACTACTACTAATGCTGGCGTAGTTACAGCACTTGTAACCACTTCAATTAATGGACTAAAGAATAAAGCTAATAAGAAACAGAAACCTGTAACTACACTCGCAAAGCCAGTACGTGCGCCTACAGCCACACCTGAAGTTGATTCAATATATGATGTAGTAGTTGTTGTACCGAAGATAGCCCCTACAATCGTTGCTAATGAATCGGCAAATAACGCTCTACCTGCTCTTGGTAATTTGTTATCTTTCATCATTCCTGCTTGTGTTGCAACGGCAACTAGTGTTCCTGCAGTATCAAAGAAATCAATAAAGAAGAATGTTAAGATAACGATTAAAAATTGAATCGTAAATAATTGGCTTGGATCTTTGAATGCTTCAAATGCAGCACCAAATGTTGGTGTAATACTTGGAATCTTCCCTACCACTCCTGATGGTGGGTGAATTAAACCAGTTAACATACCTGTAACTGCAGTAATAATCATACCAATGAAGATTGAACCAGGTACTTTTTTAGCATAAAGAATAATTGTTACAACGATACCAAAGATTGCTAATAATACTGGTCCTTTAGTTAAATGTCCAAGTGTTACTAATGTAGAATCATTTTTCACAATAATTCCAGCACTTTGTAAACCTACAAATGTAATAAATAACCCGATACCTGCTGAGACAGCCATTTTCATCTGATAAGGAATCGCATTAATAATTGTCTCTCGCCACCCAGTAGCAGTTAGGATAGCGAAGAATATTCCTGAACAGAGCACACCAGTTAAACCAATTTGCCAAGGAATGCCCATTGTTAAAACAACAGTAAAGGCGAAGAATGCGTTAAGTCCCATACCTGGTGCTAAAGCAATTGGATATCTAGCAATAAGACCCATGAATAATGAACCAACGAAAGCGGCTAATGCTGTCGCCACAAAAATTGCGCCTTGATCCATTCTCATATCCGCAGAAACGCCTTTTACTCCAGCTAAACTTAGAACTTGTGGGTTAACGGCTAAGATATATGCCATTGATAAGAAAGTTGTGATACCACCGATGATTTCTTTCTTGTAGTTAGTACCATACTTGTCGAATTGGAAGTATTTTTTCACGGCTTTAAACTCCTTTTTTTGAAATACTTTAATATTTTAATATTACTTTTCGAAAAATACAATACTAAAAACGAACTTTTATCAAAAGATAACGCTTTAAGTTCGATTTTATCTAAAGTTTTAAATTTTTCAGTGCATCTTTAAACGGATTATTATCGATTGTTTCCTCTTTGTTCATATACTTCTTCATATCTTTTTTAGAAACTTTGCCGTTTGATTTATTTTTTAATCGTTGATCCATATGCGCTTGCGTCTCTGTATGACCACAGACACAACGATAGACCGCATCTTTCCCTCTACCGAATAATGTCATTTTCTTTTTACAGTTTGGACACCGCGCATTGGTTTTATGTTGTACATTCTTCTTCGTATTACATGACGGATCTTGACAGACAAGCATCTGACCATTTTTCGTTTTTACTTTTATCATGAATTTCCCACATGTTGGGCATTCTGTCGTCGTTAAGTTATCATGCTTATATTTTTGTTCACTATTTTTAATTTTATTGACGATATCTTTCGTGAAACCTTTCATTTCATTGATAAATTGTTGGGCGTTATATTTTCCCTTTTCAATCATCAATAACTTCTCTTCCCATTCAGCCGTTAGTAATGGTGAAGTTAGTTCTTGAGGTGCTAGCTCTAATATTTGTTTACCTTTTGAAGTGACTTTAATTTTGCCATCTCTTGATTCAATCGCATTGATATTAAACAGTTTTTCAATAATGTCCGCTCGAGTCGCCACAGTCCCAATACCACCAGTTTGCTTAAGCGTATTGGCATGTTTTTTATTATTTAACTGAATATAGTTTTGAGGATTCTCCATCGCTTTAAGTAATGTACCTTCATTAAAGTACTCTGGAGGTGTCGTTTCACGTTCATTCACTTTAGTGCTTTGAATTTTATACGTTTCCCCTTTTTGAAAATGAAGTTCTTGTACTTGATGATCTGAATCTTTTCTAAGTGCTTTAAATCCTAATTGACGAGTCACCTTGTCATTAAACTCAAACGTATCATTGTTTACGTTTAAAGTGACTTTAACCGCTTCGTATTCATGTGGCATCATCAATGATTCTAAAAATCTTTCGGCTACCATTAAATAAATTTTCTCTTCTCTATTACTCAAGCTTTGCATATTTGGACGGACTTCTGTTGGAATAATAGCATGGTGATCCGATACTTTCTGATTGTTAAAGATACGCATTTTAGATGAATACGATTTATTAATTAACGGACGGATATTCTCTTTATAGTCAGTAGCTAATAATGCTTGTAAACGTTCCTTAATAGTGTCAGCCATGTCTTCAGATAAATAGTTAGAATCTGTACGTGGATACGTTAATATTTTATGACGTTCATATAAATTTTGAATAGTGTTTAACGTCTCTTTAGGACCCATTTTATATCGTTGATAGGCTTCTTGTTGTAAATCAGTTAAACTATAAAGTGGTCTAGGATAACTTTTCTTCACTTTAGACTCTACATAATCAATGCGTCCTTGAGCATGTTTAACCTTTTCAGCAATCATTTCAATGTCGTCTTTATTTCCTATTCGCTTGTCTGTTTTTAATTGGAAAGTAACACCATTAACTTGTACACCCAATGTATAATATTTCTGTGGTTTGAAATGATTAATGTCTTGTTGACGAGATTGCACAAGTTGAATCGTTGGTGTTTGTACTCTACCTAATGATAATTGAGCATCATATTTCGTAGTTAACGCGCGTGTCGCGTTGATACCCACAATCCAATCCGCTTCACTACGTGCTAACGCAGCACGGTATAAATCATTGTAGGCTCTACCATCTTTTAAATGTTTGAAGCCTTGTTGAATCGCCTTTTTAGTCACCGAACTAATCCATAAACGTTTAATCGGTTTTTTATTTCTTACTTTGTCCAATATAAGACGTGCTACTAGTTCTCCTTCTCGACCAGCGTCTGTCGCAATAATGATGTCTTTTACTTCATTTTTTAAAATGAGGGATTTAACTGTTTTAAATTGCTTACTCGTCTTTCCAATAACAATTGTTTGCATATGTTTTGGAATAATAGGTAAATCTTCAAGTTTCCATTCTTTATACGCTTTATCGTAATGTTCTGGTTGCGCATTGGTCACAAGATGCCCTAATGCACAAGTCACAATGTAACGCTCATTTTCAATAAAGCCATTACGTTTTCCGCTTATATTTAAAGCCTCGGCAATATCACGTGCTACTGAGGGCTTTTCTGCTAAGATAAGTGATTTCATAAAACTTTCCTTTCAATATAACAATTGGTTATAGACAAATTTCATTCATATGTCTCTCATTGTAACATGTAAAACAATAGACATAACTTTCATTTAAATGTAAATAAATTTATAATTAATTTAGAAAATCAGACCGAAATGGAGGTACGCTATGGATATCATTAAATTAAGCGATTTAAACCAAGTTCTGTCTTTTTTAGAAACATCGTCAACCGAATTCGCCTCTTATGTATACAAATTACCTACAGATCAAGTTGAAATGAAAGCTTTATTGGAACAGTCTCTTACATCTCCTAGTATATTCTCATTAAGTGAAAATGATACTACTTATGCCATGATAACTGCTATTGAATATGAAAAGCATAAATTTAAAGTAGTGGGACCATTCGTAAACTCTGAAGTGTCCTTTAGTCAAAATGACTATCAATCATTGTTTAATGCACTTCGTGATTCTCAAGATACTGAGGCGGTATTTAACTTTTCATATAATGAATGTATTCAAACTTCCAAGCCTTTAATGAAAAATATAGATGCCAGTTACAATTTTACCGATTACTATCTCAATGTAGCGTCACCTATACAACGTTCTAATCACCTCCAAAATATTATTGAATATCAGCCAGGTTTTCAACGCGCTTTTACTAAATTACATCAACAAACTTTTAAACATAACGTACTATCAGGTCAAGAAATTATAAATTCCCTTGATGAGAATAATCATTTATTCTTATTTGTAAGTGAAGGATTATTAAAAGGTTACTTATATTTACAAGTGTCTCCTCAAACTTCAGTCGCTGAAATTCGTTATTTTAGTTCGCACACAGATTATCGTTTAATGGGGATTGCCTTTGATCTATTATCCTTCGCTATTGATTATGCATTTAACCATTATGATTTAGAAAAAGTATATTTTAAAATTCGCAGTAAAAATGCTACATTAGTTGAACGCTTTAATGAATTGGGTTTTAAAATAGACACTGAATACAAGAAATACAAATATCTCTCTTCAAACGCTCATTAAGAATAAACTGAATATAATATGCCTACGATTTTCAAAAATTCGAAATCGTAGGCATTTTTTATTTTCAAAAAATTTGGATATTCGTGAGCAATTCAATTCTCACATAATATAATTTCAGATACACTAATTTCAAGTGTTATAAGAAAGGAACACTGTAATAAATACATAAGGAGAGTGAGTCAATAATGCAATTTATTGATTTCTTAATCGCATTATTACCAGCGTTATTTTGGGGGAGCGTTGTCTTAATCAATGTGTTCGTAGGCGGCGGACCTTACAACCAAATTCGTGGTACTACGCTAGGTACTTTAATCGTTGGGATTATATTACTACTATGCGGTAAAGCTGAATTTAATAACATCACTGTTATTATTGTTGGTTTAATTTCTGGTGCACTTTGGGCATTTGGTCAAGGTAACCAGTTACGTTCTGTACAACTCATTGGTGTATCTAAAACGATGCCTATTTCAACAGGAATGCAATTAGTAGGTACAACATTATTTAGTGCCATTTTCTTAGGAGAATGGAGTACAGGCACGCAAGTAACTATGGGACTTATCGCTATGGTATTACTTGTTACTGGTATCGCCCTAACCTCATTAAAAGCTAAGAATGAAAGAAAATCGAATGACCCTGAATTTAAAAAAGCGATGATGATATTAATCATTTCTACAATTGGCTATGTCGGTTATGTAGTTATTGGTGATATCTTTGGTGTCAGTGGTACGGACGCTTTATTCTTCCAATCAATCGGTATGGCTATTGGTGGTTTCTTACTATCTATGAAACACGAAACAAATATCAAATCAACTGCATTAAACCTTATCCCTGGTATAGTGTGGGCTGTTGGTAACCTGTTTATGTTCTATTCACAACCTAAAGTCGGTGTTGCTACAAGTTTCTCATTATCACAATTACTTGTTATTGTTTCTACACTTGGTGGTATATTCCTATTAGGTGAGAGAAAAGATAAACGCCAAATGATTGGTATTTGGTCAGGTATCGTATTAATCATTGTTGCTGCAGTGATCTTAGGTAACTTAAAATAATTACGTTTAAATATTAAGGAGGAATTAAGATGTTTCCAGATTTAGAAAATAAAGTAGTTGTTATTACAGGTGCAAGTAGCGGTATTGGTAAATCATTCGCCGAAAACTTTGGTAAAGCAAAAGCAAAAGTCGTTTTAAATTATCGTTCTGATCGTAATTTAGATGAGATTGAAGACCTTAAAAAGACGATTACTAATGCAGGTGGACAAGCGATTGCTGTTCAGGGCGATGTATCTGTAGAAGATGATGTTAAAAATTTAGTTCAATCAGCTGTAAATGAATTTGGTACGTTAGACATTATGATTAATAATGCTGGTTTTGAGAAACCTATCCCTTCTCATAAAATGCCATTAGATGAATGGCAAAAAGTGATTGATATAAATTTAACAGGTGCTTTCATTGGTTCACGTGAAGCGGTTAACCAATTCTTAAAAGAAGATAAAAAAGGTGTCATTATTAATACATCAAGTGTTCATGATACAATCCCATGGCCAAACTATGTTAACTATGCTGCCAGTAAAGGCGGTTTGAAATTAATGATGGAAACAATGTCTATGGAATATGCTCAATACGGCATTCGCATTAATAACATCTCACCAGGTGCAATTGTTACTGAACATACGAAAGAAAAATTCTCTGATCCTGACACTAGAGCTGAAACACTAGAAATGATTCCAGCTAGAGAAATTGGTGAAGCACAAGACATTTCAAACGTAGCATTATTCTTAGCTTCTGATTTGGCAAGCTATATCCACGGTACAACTATCTATGTGGATGGTGGAATGATGAATTATCCTGCCTTTATGGGTGGAAAAGGATAATCAAACTACTTATGTGTCCAATTCACCTAAGAGTGCAACTTCCATTTTAAAAAGTTTCATACTTATAAAAAAGCAAGCAACTCGCCCCTTGAGTTGCTTGCTTTTTACATATTTAAATAATTCATTATACAAATAATGCTTGATATACATACAAGATAATAATACTTATTACGATAGAAATGTTGGTTACCATACCTACAAGTGGTAGCGTCTTATATTTAAATTGAATAGAATATGGAATAATAGCTACCCCTACTGGTAATAACCAAGCAATGAGTAATGTCGTTTTAATCATATTATCTGAAACTGGTAAGAAGTAGTGTACCATCAGACCGGCAAATAGTCCTAGACCGTAATGTGCGACTAAATACTTGATTGCGATTGGTAAAAAGTGACGTTCAATCTTAAAGTTAAGCATCACGCCTAGTAATATCATAGATAAAGGCATGTTAGCTTTTGAAATAATAGTAAAGAAATCAATAGCTACGTGCGGTAAGTGAAGATTAGACATATTTAATATAAACATGACGATATATGTCACTAATGGCACAGAGGTAATTAACTTTTTCCCTAAAAATTTAAAATTGAATTGGTCGGCCCCTTCACTAAAATAACTTCCTACAAAGTACGTAATACCAAACATGATAATGGCACCGCCTATATCCGCCATACCAAAATAAACCATACCATTCTTAGGCCAAATCGTATTGACTAATGGATAGGCAAATAAACCAATATTTAATGAAGCTGTCATCATTCCTACTGAACCTTTAATATGGTTATCATATTTCCTAAATAGCATGATAACGATTAACTTAGCAATTACACCATAAACAATCATCATAATGGGTAGAATTGAAAAAGAAAAATCTAAATCAGCACTATTTAGATTAACGATAACTAAAGAAGGTAATGTGACATTTAATACGAGTGTAGAAAGTACTTGACTGTCTGCTGCTTTTAAGAAATTAATTTTCTTTAAGAGATATCCTAATGCAATTAATAAAATGATCATTACAAATTGCTCTGTCACATCAATTCCTTCTTTCTTATTTACTGTTTTATTACAGTTAATAACTGTAACACAATTTCCATAATTTTTAGAAGTGTCTTGTTCATGCTATAATTCAACTAAATTATAAAGCCAAAAATAAAAAGGAGTGCCATACATAATGGATTTAGAATCACAATTAGATGAACTCAAATATGATTACACGCGTTTGCAAAATGATTTAGAGAAACGTGAATCATTAAATCAAAATATAGACCCTTTATTGAAACAACTTGAAGATATCGAGAAAGAAATTGCTAACATTCGTTCAAAATTACGTCAGAAATAAGAGGTATAAGCCTCTAGTCAGAAAGATATCAGAATGCTATGATATTAGTCATGATAGAAAGGATGTTATCAGGTGAAACTCTACCTACTTTTATTACCTATATTATATCTTATCGTTAGTTACATCACTATTTTTAAAATGCACTCTGTATTCACACGCATTTTAAGAATCGTGATGGGCATATTATTATTATTTGTAGTAGCCATTACTACTTTAAAATTCCCTGCAGAGAATTGGTGGGTCTTCGTCGTTCTAGTTCTTTTAGTAGGTAATGTAGAAGTTACTGCATTCAAAGCCTTAAAGAATGATCACAAAGGTGTTTCAATTCTAAATATATTATCATTAATTTTATTCGTGATATACATTATTTTAACTTTTGTAATGTATTAATATTCGAATGATACAACATTTTTAAATTTAAAAAATAGAGAGGGTGTGCGCCTGTTTTAGAAACAGGCGCCACCCTCTCTTTTTATTTATCTACGTGTTAATTTATTTTTCAAAGTAAATAAAATTTCATAAATAACTGGTACTACAATTAATGTGAGTAATGTTGATGATATTAAACCACCAATAACCGTAGCTGCCATACCTTTAGAAATAAGGATTGAACTGTCTTGTCCGAATAGAAGCGGTAATAATGCACCGATTGTAGCAATCGCAGTCATTAAGATAGGTCGAATACGTGTGCCACCCGCTTCGAGTAACGCCTCTTTCATAGGCATACCTTGCTTCTCATTCGTAATTACTCTATCAATCAACACAATTGCATTGGTTACTACGATACCAATTAACATTAATAAACCAATTAAACTTGGTACTGAAATCGTTTCACCTGTAATGAGTAATGCAAGCACTACACCGATGATTGTAAATGGTAATGAGAATAGTATTGTAAATGGTGCTAAACCACCTTTAAATGTAATAACTAATACCAAGTATACAATCACGATAGCAACTAACATCGCAAAGGCCAATTGACTAATAGCTTGATTGATATCATCGGTCGCGCCACCAACATTAATCTTCACATTATCTGGTTTATCGATACGATTCACTTTTTGCATGACTTTACTTGATGTGCCACCTACGTCAGAAGCAATGACTTTACCTGAAACAGTAGTTGAATAATCGCCATCTTCTTGATTAAGTTGACTTGGTGTTGTCGTATGTTCAAGTTTAGCAATATCTTTGAGTTTTACTTTCTCACCAGTTGGCGACTGTAATTCGATATTATTGATCTTATCGCGTGACCAGTCTGTTTGTTTATTTTGTTTTACTTTAACATCTACTTTATTACCAGCTTCTTTGACAGTGGTAATTGTTTTCTCTGGTAAATTTTCATTTAAATTTAATGCCAATTGTCCAGCTGAAATACCTTTGTCTGTCGCTTTGTTTTGATCAACCTTAATTTCATATTGATCATAAGTTTGAGATAAATCTGATTTAACATTTGCTACGCCATCGACAGATTTCATTTTATCTTCAACTTTAGCAACTGTATCTTTAATTGCATCAGGCGACGGACCTTTAACGGTTACTTCTATTGAGTTATTACCAGCACCCGTACCCATATCTAGATTTTTCCATTCTCCTGGGTCCTTCATTTTCGCTAAATGAGAAACAACTTTGTCAGGTTCCTCATCAAAGTTAGGCGTATCTTTATCGTATTCAACCATAATAGCCATACTATTAGTACTACCTGTTGGATCCGCTGGAGAAGGTCCTCCTACTGAATATTGCACGGTTTTAACTTTTTTCTTACTTTGTAAGTATTGTTGTGCTTCTTTCGCGTGATCAAGTACCGCTTCTTTCGTTTCACCAGGTTTAGGTGTATACGTTACAGCTAAGAATTTATCTTCCCCTTCTGAAATGAAACTTGTACCTAATTTTGCACCGCCGAGCACGACACTTCCAACTAAGATGACTAAACTGATAATAATAACAATCCATTTATGATTCAGTGACCAACTTAATACGCTTCGATAGCCTCTACTAATCGCCCCAAGACCTTTAGTCTCATTTGTACTAGTCGGACGTTGTTTTGTTTTAATTCCCTTTTTGAAAAATGTAGAAGCCAACGCCGGCACAACTGTAATAGAAACTAATAATGAAGCTAATAAACTGAAAGCAATCGCTAATGCAAACGGTCTAAACATCTCACCCACTGAACCAGATACAAAGGCAAGCGGTAAGAATACAATGATGGTAACGATAGTTGAAGATAAAATAGGTTTAAATACTTCACGTGTCGCACTAATCACTAAATGATCGCCTTTTAATGATTCATCAGAATCAGATAAGCGTCGATAAATATTTTCTACGACAACAATTGAGTCGTCTATCACACGTCCAATTGCAATAGTTAACGCACCTAACGTTAAAATGTTTAACGATACGTTACTTAATTTCAAAGCAATCAACGCGATTAAGATTGATAATGGTATCGAAACAATTGAAATCGCAGTTGTTTTAATATTTCTTAAGAATAATAGGATAACGATAATTGCTACTATTGTACCTAATGTTGCTTTTTCAACCATAGTATACAGTGAATCTTGAATTGGCTTAGCAGTGTCCATCGTTTTAGTAGCTTTAATATCACTATTATTTTTTACGAACTCATCAATTTTTTTCTGCGTTTCGCGAGCGACTTGAACTGTATTTGCATCTTGCGCTTTCATCACTTGAACGTTCACTGCATCTTTACCATTTGTGTTAGAAATAGATGAGCGTTCATCTCCAACAGTGACTTTAGCCAGCTCTTTTAATGGTACGCTTGGCATCTCGCCACTATCGCCCATTGACATTGAACTACTTTGAGATTTTTGACCGCTACTTGAGGTAGAAGCATCGTCTCCTGTACTACTCATGCTATTACTATCAGAATCATCGTCTCCACTACTTGATTGACCTTGCCCACCTATAGTTAGTGGTATTTTTAAATCTTTCAGTGCATCAACGGATTTAAATTGTCCGTCAACGACTAGTGATTTTTCATTATTACCAAATTGGAATAAACCAAGTGGTGTTTCACGAGTAGCTGTTTTAATATAATTCTCAACATCATCGGCAGTTAATCCTGCTTCATCAAGTTTATCTTGCTTAAATTTCAATGTCACTTGACGTGTTGTTTGACCATTTAATTGTGCATTTTGTACTCCATCTACAGTTTGTAGTTTGGGAATTAATTGCTCATTAATTTCTTTAGTTGTTTTTTTCAAATCATTTTTACTATTAGTAAATGAATAAGCGACAATCGGGAATGCATCCATTGAATTACGTGTTAATTCTGGTTCACTGATACCATCTTTAAAATCTATTTTATCAATTTCTTTTTTCAAGACTTCTTCAGCTTTGTCCATGTCAGTGTTATTGTCATATTCTACGCTTACAATCGAAGCATTTTGAATCGATTGCGTTTTAACACTTTTAACATAAGCCAAAGACCTTACCTGTTGATCTATCTTTGAACTTATTTCATCCTGTGTGGTCTGTGGGGTGGCACCAGGCATTGTTGTCTGTACAGATATCACTGGATTTTCCACATCAGGTAATAATTCAAGTTTTAATTTTGCACTTGAATAGACGCCACCTAAAATAACTAATACTACCATTAAGAAGATAGCGAACTTATTACCTAATGAGAATTGAAGCATTTTCTTAATCATTACGTCACTTCCCTAAACGTTTTAGAAACTCATTGCTTAGTTTGAGTTTTCATTTTATCTAAAAAAATCTGAACGCTTCTGTCATTGTAGAATCGTTCAGATGTCATTATTTGAATACTGTGTCGTTATTTACGTTTTAATTTGCGAGAAAGCTTAATTTTAGCTTTAGTTAATCGAGGTTTAACTTGTTCAATTAACTGATAAAGCGGTTGATTTAATACATAATCAAACTCACCAATTTTTTCACTTAAATAAGTTCCCCATACTTTTTTAAATGCCCATAGGCCATAGTGTTCTGAACCTTTAGGCGGATTGTTATCAGTGCCTCCGAAATCATATGTCGTAGCGCCGTGTTCTCTTGCATAACGCATCATTTCATATTGCATATGGTGATTTGGTAAAAAGTCGCGATAATCATTTGATGATGCACCATATAAGTAATATGATTTTTTACCTGCAAACATAAGTAAAGCACCTGATAAATATACGCCTTCTGGGTGTTTTTGTTTTAAATCTTCCATATCATTTTTTAATTCAGTTGTTTTAGATATTTTGTTCTCAACATCGTTAAGTTTGTTTGCATTTTTCTTATCATTTGGTTTATTTTCTAATTTAGTTTGAAGTTTTTCTTTTTCAGCCTCTTGTTCTGCTAAATCTTTATTAATTTGTTCTAAAACTGGTTTAGGTTCTAATTTAACCAAGAATAATTCTGCATCGCCATCTTCATGTAATGAATCATAAATATTTTCAAAGTAACTAATATCACGTGTTAAGAAGCCATCACGTTCACCAGTAATCTTCATTAAATTAGCAAATGTTTTTAACCCTTCACGGTCTGAGTGTTCTACTTTTGTACCACGTTTTAAAGCTAGACGTACTTTTGAACGGTTACGACGTTCATAACTTTTAAAGATTTCATCATCTGATTTATCAATAGGCGTAATCATTGTCATACGTGGTTGAATGTAATCTTTTGATAAGCCTTCTTTAAAGCCTTTATGTTTAAAGCCTAATGCTCTTAAGTTTTTAAGTGCTTCCGTCCCATGTTCCACTTCAACATCTGGATCGATTTTAATAGCATATGCTTTTTCAGCTTTAGCCACTTTTTTTGTTTCTTCTAAAAGTGTTTCAAGTGCAGCTTTGTTACTATAATCCGTTACAAATCCACGAGATACATAGCATAATGTAAACGGTAATTTCGGTACTTTCTTAAATAATAATTGAGCTACACCTTTTATCTCACCATTTTCTCCAACGGCAACGCGTTTTGAATACCATCCTGTTAAACGTTTTGTTTCTGCCCATTTCGTAAGTTGTAATAAGTCGCCGTTAGGATGGTTTTTTACAAATGCGTCATGTTCTTGATTAGTGATATTCATCTTTTCCATGCTATAAAAAACTCCTTTATTTTCACATTAATTATCATTATACAGTCTACAATAGTGAGTGTCGACAAACATACTATTGAAGTTTGAGATTATTTAATTTCTTTAAAATCTGCTATACTATATAGACTCTAAAATTAAAATTTCCAATTTTTTATATAAAAGAGGTAATGGACATTGAGAAATATATTATTAGCTATCTTTATCATTATTAATCTCATTGCTATTATAATCACGTTAAGCCAACCACTTTCAATTGCATACTTTAGTCTAAGAGTGATGTTTGTTGGCTTAAGTTTAGTATTAACTGTGCTATTTCTATTGCTTAGAACCACACGTCTTTCGACAATGTTAAGCATCCTATCATTATTATTAGCAATAGTGCATATCGCCCTAATTGCACATAGCACTTATATTTATTTATATTAGATTTCAGTCTACTGGTTCGAAGCGATATTTAGCACCTTTCACAATGATGGAATAAGGTGCAGTCGCTTCTTTATCTTTAAATACGACTGTTTTATAGCCAGATGTCTGGCCATCTTGAACACGATAAATGATGTTGTCATCAGTGAGTTGTAAATCCGTGTAATCTTCACCTTCATCTATAATGCGCATTTTAAACCATTTCTGCCATTTTGATAGTGTCTTCGAACGCTTAGAACTATGAATAATAATGCGATCAATAGTAAAATGCTTTTGATATAAATCTGCTAATTTTTCATTGCGTTGTTCCTCACTATCTTCCCACTCTATAAAGAACGGAGGTTTAACCATATAATCAGGGTCAGCAATATACAATAATTTCCAGCCCGTTTTATCTCCCTTTTTATTTTCTCTATGCATTTCAATAGGTCCAATTGTATCTACATTATGTTCATGAAGTGTTTGTTTTAGCGCTTCTATATCTGTTGTTCTAAAAGCCATTGTTTTAAAACCTTGTTGAAAATGATCATGTACAATCTTTGTAGCAAATGCCACTCGACCTTCTTCCGTTTTAGCTTCTTTTTTTAACTTTTCAACATCTTCTACATCTAATAATTCAATGTAATTTTCATTAATATATGCTAAACGATTAAATGTACCAAACTTATGATGTTTCCCCCCACCACTTAATTTCAAAATATTACCAGGATATTTAAAGTTATTTAATTGATCAACATAATGAATAATATGGTCAAATCTCAATTCCATCAGTTTTTCCCCTTTTTTATATTTCAATTCAATTTTATTTTATCAAAATGTAGGTAATATTACTTCTATTTATCTTGTTATCTTGCTATTGCAAATTTTACAGCTTAGTCGTATAATATTATTTGTCATTTCAATAGTTAGCTTAGCTAACTATTTATAAAAGGAGTTATTTTATGCTTACAAATGAATTCTTTAATAGTTTTATTGGTATTTATCGCCCTTATATTAAACGTACGCAACCTATATTAGATGAATTTGATTTGCATACTGGTCAGTGGTTAGTACTAAGAGATATAGCAAATAGTGCTCCTACTACACTAGTTCAAATTTCTAAGCGCCGTTTTATTGAAAAACCTACCACTCGAAAGATTATTAAAGCGTTATCTGAAAAAGAATTGCTCACTATTACAACAGGTCAAGATAAAAGAGAGAAGATTTTGAATCTATCTGAAAAAGGCCAACAGTTTTTTACAGAGGTGAATTATCGAATTATCCCTATTCAAAATCATTTGATTGAAAAATCAAATTTAACTACTGAAGATTTAGAACATGTTATTTCAACTATGGCTAAATTACATCAAACATTATCTGAGGAGGAAGAGAAAGAATGAACCAAGCTCAAAATTTAAAACAACCTATTTTTACGAAGAGTTTCACTGTGAACTTTACGATTAACTTCTTTGTGTATTTATGCATGTATTTATTACTTGTTATTATCGCTGATTATAGTAAAACATCGTTTCATGCTTCTGACAGCCTTTCAGGTCTAGTTGTAGGTCTCTTTATCGTTGGCTCATTAATTGGACGTTTTGCTACTGGGAAGTATGTCAATAAATTTGGTCCTAAAAAGATATTAATTACTGGACTTATCTTCTTAGTTATTACGCAATTACTTTATTTTATTCCTGGATCAATTGGCTTTCTTATGTTTGTACGTTTAATTAATGGTATTGCTACTGCAGTAGCCACAACAGCAACTGGTACAATTGCTGCACATGTAACGCCTGTATCACGTAAAAGTGAAGGCATCAGTTTATTTTCTTTAAGTTTAGTATTAGGAACAGCAGTTGGCCCATTTTTCGGGATTTTATTAATGAAATCTTTTTCAATTAATCTATTATTTGTAATCTGTGTTATTCTTGGCGTGATTAGCTTACTTATTTCAATCTTTATTAAAATTGACTTTAACCCTGTTACGAATGATACAGATAAAAAAATTTCAAAAGCTTCAAGTTTCAGTATTCACAATTTTGTTGCTAAAGAAGCCGTGCCAGTAGCTATTGTGATGATGGTTATCGGTTTGAATTACGCTTCAATTCTAACGTTCTTAAAATTCTTCGCTGAACAACGTCACTTAGTAGAAGCGTCTAGTTATTTCTTTATTTGTTATGCTGTTGCTTCGTTAATTACTCGTCCGATAGCTGGTCGTTTAATTGATGCTAAAAATGAAAATGTGGTAGTCTATCCGGCATTTGTAGCCTTAATCATTTCTTTCGTTTTATTAGTAATAAGTCATAGCAGCTGGATGTTGTTACTTTCAGGTGTATTTTTAGGTGTTGGATATGGTAACTTATCATCTTCAATGCAAGCCATTGCTATTAAAGTTTCACCTTCAAGTAAATATGGTATCGCTACTTCTACTTACTTCATCGGTTTAGATATAGGTATTGGATTCGGACCTTCATTACTAGGCTTGTTCACTAATTCAATTACTTATACTCAAGTTTATATTATTATGGCTGTAGTAGCTGTTTTATGTACTGCCCTTTACTTCTTTGTACATGGACGAAAAGTTAAAAGCACAACAAATTAAATTATAAAAAAATACCGCAATACGTTATTAATTTAACGTCATTGCGGTATTTTAATTATTTATTAGTTAGCAATACCAATTGCTTCAATTTCACTTTTCATTTTATCTAATAATTGTTGTTGCTTTGCATTAAAGAAATAAAATACTTGTCTTTCATCTGTTTCAGAACGTAATTTTGAAATAAGTTCTTTTTTATAAATTTTACGAATAATTACATCTATTTTACTTGTATCCCATAACATTTCAAAATGTAATGTATCACGTAATTCTTTACCACTAATTTTTTTACCTTCGTAGACTTTAAAAAGTACGACAAATTCTTCTATTGAAATTTTATATGATGATTTTAACCAGTGTTTCAATTGACTTAATTCTCTTTCAGCTGCTATAAAACGTTGTACTTTGTTATTCATAAAAATGCCTCCAATGTTGATTCTCTGTTGTAGTAATTGCATTACATAATTAAAATTGCTTAATTTAATTATATAACATATACACAATTTAATCTATTACAAATTTTATTTTAATATCATTACTTATTTAATATAAAACTTGATTTTCATGAGGTCTTTTCTACTCATACATTCCATACTTAAACCATATTTTTTCCATCTAACTATTTAATCGAGAGCAAATCATTACTTAATTAAAAAGCTATAGCAATTGATATTAATTAATCACTTTGCTATAGCTTAACATTTAACCACCGATATAATTCATATTAATTTTTTTACGTTGACGATTCTTCACTGTTTGTTCTGTTCGTTCATCTGAATAGCGGTCATCACGTACATTCCATAAATGAATCAATTGTTCTCTTAATTCATCATCTGTAACGCCTGAGCGAATAAACGATTTAATATTAAAACCTTCTACTGTACTAAATAAGCAACCATAAAATTTTCCATCTGAAGATAGACGTGCTCGCGTGCAAGTAGAACAGAATGAAGCTGATACACTTGTAATGAGCCCAAATTTCGCTCCATTATCTTTATGTCTATAGTATTTAGCCACTTCTCCATAATATTTAGGAGGTAAAGGTTCTATATCAAATTGTTCTTCAATCATTTCTAACATTTCGTCTTTAGTAACCACTTTACTAAAGTCCCAACCATTATCGTTACCGACATCCATAAATTCTATAAATCTGATTTCGATGTTTTTATCTTTGAAATACTCAATCATTGGAATAATTTGATCATCATTAATACCTTTTTGAATGACCACATTAACTTTTACATGGAAACCGATCGATACAGCATAATCAATTTGATCTAGTATCGTAGAAGCTTTAATATTACGATTATTAATAGCTTGAAAGACTTCATCATCAATCGCGTCTAAACTCACGTTAATACGGCGTAAACCAGCATCATAGAGTTTTTGACCATGTTTCTTTAATAATAAGCCATTCGTCGTCATTCCAATATCTTCAATACCATCTATACGCGTAAGTTCTTCAATCAATTGATATAAATTGCGTCTTAGTAGCGGTTCTCCACCGGTAATACGTAGTTTCTTCACACCCAATTCAGCATAAACTTTAGCAATTCTGACCATTTCTTCGAACGTTAATAATTCATCTTTCGGTAAGAATGCGAAGTCATCCCCAAAGATTTCTTTCGGCATACAGTAATCACATCTAAAGTTGCAACGATCAGTTACTGATATACGCAAATCTCGAATAGGGCGTCCTAGTTTATCCTTAATTTGAGCTACCATAACACGGACCTCCTTAATAATTTATTTGTTGTTTTAAAGTGTCCAAGTCATGTTGATAGTTAATGTTTTTATACCAATAGTCTGGTGAGTTAATTTCGTTTACGTCTAACGTCTTAATATTCACCTGTTGATAGACATGTCGTAAGCTATAATCATCTGATTTCAATGCTTGTTCCATAATATTTAAGATGTCTGGACTATAGAATGCGATAGTTGGTATAATTTTTTCATTTTCAGAGAAAGCAGCAATATCAATTTGATCTTCAATTAATTTAGAAACCATAAATTGATATAACGCGCTAATCGCTTTCCCAGTAATCATCGGTGTATCTACAGATACGACAAAGAATAATTCTTCGTCACTATACGCTTTCATTACGGTATAGATACCTGCAAGTGGACCTTTATCTTTCTCTTCTGAATCATCGACAATAATATTGTCATGTTTAAATTGGTTAGCAAGCTGATCATTCGTGCTAATAATAATCTCATTAAACATGTTCGTTTCTTCTAGCACATGAATAATACGTTGATAAAACATTTGGCCATCAATCTCAGCAAAGGCTTTTGCTTTGCCGAAACGTTCTGAATGACCGCCTGCTAATATAATTGCTTTCATTCCCTTTTAACCCCCACTAACTGGTGGAATCAATGCCACGACATCTGTTGGCTGTATGATATCCTCTTTTTTTACAAATTCTTCGTTGACTGCAACTTGAAATTTTTTATCTTTGATAGAGGGGTGACGTTCAAATAACATTTGTTCAAAGCGCTCTACGCTAAGCTCCTCATTAATATTTATCATTTCAGAGTCAGTCTGTAATATCTCTTTTATTTCTGCGAAGTATAACACCTTCACGTTAGACATCTCCTTTAGTTGCTTCTTCGTGACTACCACGTTGATGGCCTTGCCATTCAGCGCCATCTTCCCAAATTTCTTTTTTCCAAATAGGCACAACTTCTTTAATACGTTCAATCGCATATTCATTCGCTCGATATGCATCTTTACGATGAGGTGATGATACCGCGATAAGTACCGCTATATCAGAAATTTGAAGTGGCCCAATACGATGCACTATCGTAGCAATCGTCCCAGGCCAACGCTCATTTATCTCATCACCAATTTGTGCAAGTTTCTTCTCTGCCATTGGGACATATGCCTCATATTCTAGGTATTCTGTTTTAACACCTTTCGTCCATTCACGTACATGCCCTGTAAAGACTACAACCGCACCTTGATGTTCATTTAAAGTAAAGTCTCGATACTGTTCAGTTTCAATTGGCTCAGTAACGACTTCAAATTGTTTCATTATATATGTCAGTCCTTTTGTTTAATCCAATCTAGTAACCATTCTTCATAATGTTCTAGTGCATTCTCTTCTTGAAAATGATAACGATAACGCACACGACTTAAATTTGATAATTCATTAAGTTCTTCTTGGTTACGATACACAATCACCTTATCAAAGTCTTCATTTTTAAAGCCTTCAACTAAAATGATATTACAACTTATTGTAACAGATTCGTCAATAATTTGAGTAAGGTTTTGTTTATGCGCACGTGTAACTGTTTGTTGATATTCGCTACCTTGCACGATACTTTGATCGGCACCCGCTTCAAAATGTTTCATATGATCAACTTGACTGTCTTGTAGGGTGATATCTTCTCCTTCATGTCCATGATGTTTAATAGTAGCTACGGTATAGCCATGTGATTTTAAAAATTTGATAGTATGTTGCATGAGCGTTGTTTTCCCAGAATTTTTAAAACCTACTATTTGAAAAATCATAACGTCATATCCTCTTCGAAAACATTCGATTCAGTAAGGATGACATCGACTGTATGGCCAGCTTTAAATCCACGTGTTCCTCCTGGCAACATTATCATTGCGTTACTGTGCGCAATCGCTACTACTGCGCCTGATTTATTAAACCCTGATGGTACAACTGTCGCGCCACTTCGAGAGAAAGATGCATGAGCACGAATAAAACGTGTAAATGGATTAGCTTTTGAAAAATCTTCCATTAAAGTTGCTTTAACGACTTGCGGGTAATAAGCTGTAGCCCCCATCATATGTTGAACAGCTGGTTTCACAAAGAGTTCAAACCCAGTAAAACAAGCTGATGGGTTACCTGATAAACCAAATAAATATTGACCATTCGCTACGGCAACAGTAGTTACACTACCAGGACGCATTCCTACCTTATTAAATAATACTTCCGCATCTACTGCTTTGTATATTTCAGGCAAGTAATCGAAATCTCCAACTGATACGCCACCAGTTGTAATGACAATATCATGTTTAGCCATTGCATCTTTGACAACTTCAATACTACTTTGTAAATCATCTTGTTGAATTTTATAAGTCTCTACTTTTAAGCCGAATTTTTCAGCTAATGCTTGAATCATTGGACCATTAGAGTTACGAATTTTACCAGGTTGTAACTCTTCATGTACATCTAACAATTCACTTCCTGTAGCAATAATTGCTACGCTTGGTTTTTGAGTAACAGGTACTTCAGTATAACCATAAGTAGCTAACACAGCTATAGCACCCGGATTAATCACCTGTCCTTTTTTCAGAACAACATCGCCAGTTGTTGTTTCCTCACCTTTTAGTGACACATTTTCATATTCTTCAAAAGGTTTACGAATAGTAAATGTATCACCATCTTCAACCGTTTGTTCGAACATCACTACTGCATCAGCGCCTTCAGGTAATTGCGCGCCTGTCATAATACGTACAGCTTCATTTTGTCCTATTATTTTTTCAGATACGGCGCCCGCACCAATATGATCAATCACTTTAAATTGTTTACGGTTCTCAGAATAAGCCCCTGCTGAATCTTCACTTCTAATCGCAAAGCCATCGTAAGGTGATTTATTAAAGCGTGGAATATCATAAGTTGCCACGATATCTTCAGATAATATATGACCTAAGCTATCTTCTAAAGCTACAGTAGTATGCTTCGTAAAAATATCTTGTTGTACTACTCGATGAATTGCTTCTTTTACAGGTATTGGATTTCTTTTTTCTACAGCCATTCTTCTCATCTCCATAAAATAATAAAATTCGTGATATACTAACTCTACTAGGAGGGTTATTATGTCAGAATTCACGCATATTAACGAACAAGGTAATGCTAAAATGGTAGACGTTTCAGATAAAAACATTACAAAGCGTACTGCGCAAGCCCATTCAAGCATTACAGTTAATCAAACTATTTATCAACAAATCATTGATAATACAAATAAAAAAGGTAACGTGTTAAATACTGCACAAATTGCAGGTATTATGGCTGCTAAAAATACAGCCACTATTATTCCAATGTGCCACCCACTACCTTTAACTGGTATTGATGTCAACTTCTCATGGCAAGTTAATGAAGATCATACTTACACATTAAATATCACAACCATCGTATCTACTACTGGTAAAACTGGCGTTGAAATGGAAGCATTAACGGCAGCTTCAGCAACTGCTTTAACTATTTATGACATGACGAAAGCAGTAGATAAAGGTATGATTATTGGCGAAACTTATCTTGAATCTAAATCTGGTGGCAAATCAGGAGATTATCAACGTTAAGTTCTTTTTAATTATAATAGTCATGAGCTTGTAATTAAATTAGGGAAACCTATCATTTTTACTCGCTCATGACTTTTTATTATTTATTCAATTCATATACCATATGATTTAATTCAGGCTTAATTAATTTCTCAATTGCTAGTTTAACTGCCCCAGTTGAACCAGGAAGTGTAAAGATTAATTTATTTAATACAGTACCAGCAATCGCTCTTGAAAGAAGTGATTTCGTGCCAACATCTTCTGTATAACTTAAATATCTAAACAATTCGCCAAAGCCTTCAATTTCTTTATCCAGTAATGGGCGTATCGCTTCTATAGTGATATCTTTTTGAGAAATACCCGTGCCTCCGGTAGTGATAATAACATCGATATCAGAAGCCAACCAACTGTCTATTTGAGATTGAATATCTTCTTTATTATCTTTGACAATAGCATAATGTTCCTCATCCACTTCTACATTCATATCTTGTAATAAAGATTGGACTAATTGTCCGCCTTTATCACTTTCTTTATCACGTGTATCCGAAATTGTTAAAACTGCACAACGAATATTTCTTTCTACTTTTTCATGTTCATGTTGGTGCATCTTAAACACTCCTTTATCCAAATAATTGATTAATTAAATTGATCGCCTCTGAAGTCTTTGTTGTACCGTGTACAAGTATGCGTCCACCTTGAAAGCTTACGAATCGATGTCCTTTAAACTCAAACATTACCATGTATTGGTTAGATTTATATTTTAATTGATGATTATCAAGAAACTGCGTTATCATCTCTTGAGTAATATCCGGATTTTCATACTGTACTGTATCTCTACCACATAAAGTAGCATATAATGTGTGATTTTGATTTAAATACGGAAAAGTTGGTTCATTGCCACAAGTAGGACAATCTTCACGGTGCATACGACTAAAACCAATCGTATAATGACTAGCGTCCCAAATATCACCATAGGTAAGTTTCGTTGGTATGTCATTACTAGTTAATAATTTAAGTGCATCCCTTAGTTGAAAACTTGTTGTCATAGTTACAGCAGGTTGAATCACACCCACAGTATCGCATGTTAAATTAATAGATGGTAACTGTGGCATCACACAATTAAAACATGGCGTTGTTCCAGGAATAAAGGTTGCTTGTGCATACGTACTTTGCACTACCCCTCCGTATATCCATGGGATATCCATCTTATAAGCATAATCATTTATTAACTGTCGTGTGTCAAAATTATCTGTTGCATCTATAATTAAGTCGATATCCTTAGCATGGGTATCTAAAAAATAATAATCTACATGTTGAATATGTTCGTTAATGTGAATATCTGAATTAATTTGTTCAAGGTGGTGTTTAGCAGCCACGACTTTAGGTAGCATATTTTCAGCATCTTTTTCAGTGAAAAGCGTCTGACGCTGTAAATTACTAAATTCAATATAATCTCTATCAACAATCGTTAGCGCTTTAACACCTGCACGAGTTAAACCTTCAGCCACATGTGTACCTAATGCACCCATCCCAACAATTAAAACGTGTTTATTAGCAATCATCTCTTGACCCTTTTCACCGATTGCTTTAAATAATATTTGTCTTGAATAACGCTCGTGTGTCATTCATTAAACCCTCTCTAATTTGAAGTCAATTTATTATATAATTATAAACTAAAAAAGCACCTCAATAAAAAAAGGTGCTTGTTTTAGTCAATCTTAACTATTTTATCAGCCAATACTTCGGCTTCGAAATTGGAGTGTGTAACAAAGATAATTGGAATCTTCCACTCTTTAAACACACGTTTCACAAGTTTAATTCCTTCATCTCTCGTATTTTCATCTAAACTAGAAAAAGGTTCATCTAGTAAAACTAAATCTGGTTTAGTACTTAACGTACGTGCTAAAGCAACACGTTGAGCCTCACCACCAGAAAGTGTAGCTGGATACTGATCCATCAAATGACGTATATTTAATTGATTTGTTAGGTCCTCAATATGTACAGAAGGTTTTGCCATAAATGTAATATTCTTCCTTACTGTCATATTAGGAAATAACTGATAATCCTGAAACAAGTAACCGATACGTCTATCTTGAATCTTAACATTGACGTTTTTATTTGTATCTAAAATCACATGATCATTGATTTTTATATAAGCACTATCTGGTTTACGCAAACCTGCAATCATATTAAGTACTGTCGTTTTACCAATACCTGAAGGTCCACGTATAGCATAAATTTTAGGAGCAGCATCATTAATATTGATATCGATAAATGTCTTTTTTAATTGATACTGTAATTTCAGTTTTAACATTTATTCTACCTCCTCTGGAAGGTCTCGGCTTGCAAAGTTTAATATACCAATAACTGTAATTGAAAAAGCCACTAGCACAAGCACCCATAACCAAGCTTGATTTTCTCTTCCTTGTTCTACTAAGAAATAAATCTCAAGCGGTAGCGTATTTGTGTGATTAGGGATATAACCTGCAACCATTAATGTCGCACCAAATTCACCAATAGCACGTGCAAAGCTCATCATAACACCAGCAATAATAGAACGTTTAGATAAAGGCAGAATGAGACGAAAGAAGATTTTATTCTCACTAGCTCCCATAGTACGTGCCGTATTGAGCATTTTAGGGTTGATACTTCTAAATCCTTGAATCGTATGTTGATACATCAATGGAAAACTAACAATGACAGACGCAATTACTGCCCCTGTCATTGTAAATACTACTGGAAGATGTAGTACATTTGTAAAAAATTGTCCTACTGCACTTCTAGGAGAAAATATAATTAATAAAATAAACCCTAGCACTGTGGGCGGTAAAACAATAGGTAATAGAATAAAACTTTCAAGGAGTTTAGTAAAATGCCCTCTTTTTTTATAAAGTAGCCGACAAATAACTATACCTATGATTGTGACAATAATAGTACTTATCGCAGCCACTTCAATGGATATCCAAAAAGGTGTTAAATCAGGCATACTTTATACCTCCTTAAACTTCGAAATGATAATCTTTTAAGATGTCTTTCGCTTTATCAGATTTTAAGAAATCCATCCATTCTTTAGCAAGTTTATTATCTGAAGTTGCACCCGCTTCGTAAGTAATCGGTTTCTTAAGGTCTGCTTTTTTAATTTCGTTTACTTTATCTGTTTTTTTATTATTAGTGTATAAATCAGTTTCATAAACAAAGCCCATTTGAGCATTACCTTTTTCAACGTAATTTAGAACCTGTTTTACATCTTTCGCGAATACTAATTTATCTTTAACTAGATTATATAACCCTTGATCTTCTAAATATTGTTTCGCATATTTACCAGCTGGTACTGTTTTCACTTCACCAATTGCTAATTTTTCGTTACCTTTTAAATCTTTAACAGACGCATCATCACTATTTTTATCGCCGATTAAAACAAGCTGATTATGTGCATATTTATATGTATCATGCGCTTTGTTTTCATCTTTAAGCTTATCAACATCTTTAGTGTTTGCAGACATAAATACATCCGCAGGTGCACCTTTTTCAATTTGTTCTCTTAAAGCACCAGAACCGCCATAATTAAATGTTACATCCGCATTTTTATGATCTTTTTTGAATTCTTTTTCTAGTTCTTTACTCACGTCACCTAAACTAGCTGCCGCTGAAATTTTTAATTCTTGTTTTTGTCCATCATTGCTTGACTCTGATGATTTCTTGTTATCATCACTACTTCCAGAATTTGAACAACCTGCTAATACAACTGCAAATGTAGCACTTGCAGCAACAAAATGTTTTATATTCATTCCTTCAGCCTCCTAATAAATTGTTCTAATTTTAATTATACTCTTTTTTTTTTTATTTATTGAAAAGTTCAATAACAAATATTTTAAAATTATATTTTAAATATTTATAACTTATTCTGATATAGATACAATCATCATTATAAACATAATCTTTTAGAAATATTGGAAAAAGTTTTATTATAGAACTATCTATCGATAAAGGAGATCCGTAAATGGATAAAGATGTACTTCAAGGGCAATCTATTGTTCGCTATGAACAAGGACAATTAATTGAAACGACCGATAGCTATGTAACTGAATTCCCATTAACTATTATGGTTAACGGCACTGAATTTGCGACTGTCATATGTAGTCCTACTCATATGGAAGAATTAGTCATTGGTTTCTTAGCTTCTGAGGGCGCCATTTTCAAAAAAGAAGAAATAAAATCATTACAAATTGATGATAGTAAAGGATTTGCGCATGTAGAGTTGACGAAAGATTTAGGCGATCGTTTCGAATACTCCACTAAACGAATGATTGCGTCCTGTTGTGGGAAAAGTCGTGAGTTTTACTTTCATAATGATGCAGCTGTTGCTAAAACATCTATGTCTAAAATCACTTTAACGCCTAAACAAGTGTTGAACATGATGACTGCGCTACAAAGTGCAAGTACCTTATTTAAGAAAACAGGTGGTTTACACAACGCGGCTATTAGTGATGGCAACGAATTTTTCGAACACAGACAAGATATTGGTCGTCATAATGCATTAGATAAACTCTATGGCTTTTGCTTGCAACGTCATATTCCTGTGAGAAATAAAGTACTTATCTTTAGCGGTCGTATCTCATCGGAAATATTGCTAAAAGCAGCTAAAATTGGCGTAGGTGTGATTTTATCTAAATCAGCGCCTACCACTCTAGCAGTTACACTCGCAAACGATCTCAATATTACAGCAATCGGTTTTATAAGAGACGGTAACTTTAACGTCTATAGTCATCCAGAGAGAATAAAAGTGACGTCGTCAAATTAAATATTTGATGACGTCACTTCTTTTTATTTTTATTCTACATCTTCTTTAACGATATGATAAATGAAACTTTGATAGATGTAGCCTTGTTTAATATACATATCTTTCGCGGTATCTTCTCCATCTGCTACGAGTATAACAGGACGTGCACCTGCTATGTCACCAATATAAGATTGCATTGTTGTACCTATACCTTGGCGTTGGTGACCTTCTAGTACACCGAAGCTATCAATTTCTACCGTTTCTTCAGTTTCAATAACATCTACAGTTCCTACTGCTTTTCCCTCTAAATAGGCAACACATCTTGAAACCGTATCTTCTTTATTTAAGATGGTTTCTCTTGTAGAGTTAACACTCTCATTCGCGAAGGCTTCTCCGTATGGTAAAGCAAACGAACGATAGATAGCTAAATAATCTTCTATATTATTAACATCTACTCGACGTATTGTTATATCAGGTCGTCGTTTAAATTGAGCTAACTCTGTTCCATCTATTATATATAGTTCTAATACGCCTAATTGAAAGCCAGCTTTTTTAATTTCAGAAAGCCATGTTGGATTGAGTGATTCATTCTCCGGAAAAGTAAATGCTAAGTGATTAGATGATTGTTGCTTATGTAATTTAAATTGTTGTGCCATATCTTGATGCCATTGTTCTAAAGTGGGAAGTGTTTTATAAACCCATTTGTTTGTATCATATTTCAGTGGTTGAGAAGGTGTTAAATAGATAAGTTTTTGCTTATCTTCCAAATAAAGTTGACCTTCTTGAGCAATGTTTTTCATAGATATTGTGCCCATATCGTTCATCCCCTACGTATTTAAACAATTTAATACGCTTATTGTATCAAATTTTTAAAACGAGAGTGGTTTAACATTGTTGTACCGATTAAACAAGCTATGATAGCTTTAATTAAATCTCCAGGCATAAATGTTAATGAGATGACAATCGCTTTACCTACGGGCATTCCAATAATGAAGCCCATGATAATTGTCCCTACAATGTCTAATAATAAAATGCCACATACAATTGTTGGAATGAATAACACGATAAAATTAATTTTTTGAATATAGCGATCTCTTACTAATCCTATTAAAAATGCTACTACTGGATACAAGAATAAGAAACCGGCTGATGGTCCTGCAAATACACCAATACCACCACGACCTCCAGATAAGACTGGTAAACCCGCAGCTGCTAGTAATAAAAATACAATGACACTTAGTGCGCCATATTTTCTACCTAAAATAATACCTGCTAAAAATATCCCAATATTTTGTAAAACAATGGGTACAGGCATAAATGGAAGTGGAATCCCAGGAACTAATCCTAAGACACATATAATTGCTGTCATTAAAGCTGTATATACTAAATTCTTTGTACTCATCATACATCCTCCTTTTACGAAGATGATTATACCACTAATGTAAACTTATTTGTATAAAAAGTTTACATTTGATTTACATTTCTATTTTTTAGCTAAATTAGTAATGTAATCAAAGAATTCATCATGTTGTACTTCAGTAATTACATGGATTGGGCGTCCCTGTTCTGTACGGTATGTACGTCCTTGACTCGGTCCATGACTTTCTACATCAACGTTAACTTCTGTTGAGCGCACTAAATCCGCTTTACCTACATAAGCTGTCGTTAAGACATCCCATAAAAAATAAGTTGAATTGGTCACAAAATGTGTGAGTGGCGGTACTGCTGCGTAACTAACGCCTAAGAAATCTACGCCTATATATGAACGTTCGTTTGCCCACATTTGTCGTATAGCTGGTGTAAGTGGTACCTGATTTGTACTTTCTAAGGCCACCATATCTATTTCAATGTCGCTGTCGAATACAATTTTTACTGCTTCTGGATCCCAAAATGCATTCCATTCGGCTGTGCCATCATGTTCAGGTTCTTCTACATTTCCTTTTTCAAGAAAAGTCCCACCCATCCAAACAAGTTTAGCGATATTGTTAGTAATGTCTGGATTCGTTTTTAATGCTTTTGCTAAATCTGTAAGTGGACCAGTAAACAGTAAGGTCACCTGCTCTTCAGAATGCGTTAACGTTTCGATGATATCTTGATAAGCCTCTAAATGACTCATAGTAGATTGTGTATTGGACGTTGGTTCATTTAATATAGGTAAGGCATCCATAAAGAAAGCATGCATGCGCCATTCTTTTGGAAAAGGATTAGCTCCACGTTCATAAGATGGTGCAACTTTTAATGAAGAATTAGAGAAGCGGTTAATAATCTTACAAGACGCACTGAGCGAGGGTTCTAAGTAACAATCTGCTCCAATGGTACTCACACCAATAAGTTCAATGTTCTCCATTTGCAAAAGTAAAAAGAGAGAAATTAAATCATCTACGCCTCCATCATGATTGAAATACACTTTAGTCATCATAACAACTCCTTTAATTTATAAAATAAAGGGAGTGGGACAGAAATTAAATAAATTTCGTCGTCCAACCCCAGCTTGCTTTATTAGTGGAATTTCTTAATGAAATTCTCTGTGCTGGGGCCCCGCTCCCCGGCAAGGATGACTAGATTTGAAAAAGTCTGATTTAAGCGCATTTTCAAACCAGTCAGCTACTGCCAATATATTAGCAAAGGCTGAGACATTTTAATTTGTCTCAGCCTCTCATTACATAACCATAACTAAATATCACTAAAATTGATAGTCGCTATTAAATATATTTTTATTTACTTGCTTTGATTAATTTATCTTTTAAATCTTTTCTCATGAATTCAAGTGTATATGGATCATTATACCAATACGTTTCCGCTTTCACTTCAACTACATGACCTTTTTGAACAGCTGGTAAGTTTTTCCAAATATTTGTATTTTCATAACTTGGTTTAGATTTACCTTCACCTGTTGAAACGATGTAATCTCCCGCTACATCTTCAATTTTTTCTTGGCTTACTTCAGCCCAGCCTTCTTTTTTAACAAGTTCTTGCTGACCTTTAGGCATTTTTAAACCAAAGGCTTGGTACATTACTTCGCCACCACGACCCCAGTTATCGCCGTATGTGTATAATTTTTTGTCAAACTCATCGAAGATAGAAACAGTTGAATCTTTACCAATGGCATCTTTGATTTCTTTACCATCTTTGTCAGTTTGTTCTTTCCATTTATCTTCCCATTTTTTAACTTCGTCTTCTTTACCAACGATTTTACCTAACATTTCTTGTTGTTCTAAATATTTATGCTTACCATAATCTACAACGATTGTTGGTGCGATTTTTTCATATTTTTTAATATTTTTATCAGTTGAGTAAACGATAATTAAATCTGGCTTTTGTTTAGCAACTTTTTCTACGTCTTGATCACCGATTTTAGTCACATCTTTAAATTTATCTTTTAAAATTGGACTTTGATCTACTTGATTACTAACAGCAACGATATTAGCCCCTAATTTATGTAAACCACCAGCAAACGTTGGAGCAACAACAGCAATACGTTGTGGATCTTTAGGAATTTTAATTGTTTTGCCACTATCTAACTTATATGACTTTGTTTCTTCTTTTGAACCTGATTTACTTGAATCGTTTGAACCACCGTTCCCACATGCAGCTAAAACGATAATTAACGCGATTAATGGAAAAATTAACTTTTTCATATTTCCTCCTAGTGATAACGATTATCAATTTCATCAAAATTATACAAGAAGACTTGCTAAATTACAATAAATTATTTCAATATTTAAATAAAAAATAATTAGCCAAATCAATAATTGTTGATTTAAGCTAATTATTTTAATTACTATTTTTAAATTTTAAAATAAATCGAGAACTGATTTCGCTATATTAGTGTATGCTGCATCTTCCATAGGCGGATTATGCAAACCGGCACGCATATCACGATAATAACGCTGCAATGGTCTATCCATTTCTAAACTTTTAGCGCCTACAATTCTCATCGCTAAATCAATAACCTCTAGCCCTTGATTCATTACTAAAATCTTACTTGCTGACGTTTCATTCCATACATTTGGATTTTGTTCAATAGTTTGGTAGCCCTTAGCAGTACTCCATAAAAAATGTCTTGCTGAAAGTAATAAAGATTCCATTTTGCCGACATTTTGTTGTACGGTTGGTAATTCTACAATCGTACCTTTAATACTATTAGGTGAATGATGTTTAGCAAATTCAATGGCATAATCTCTAGCGGCTTGTGCGATGCCTAAATACGTACTTGGTATGTGTAAAATCCACCCATTAGGTTGTGGTTTACGTCTTCCTTCAACAAAATTCTCAAAAGGAACATAGACATCATTGAGTACTAAGTCATGACTTTCTGTGGCTCTCATCCCTACCATATCCCAATTATCAGCGATTTCTACGCCTTCTATTTCACGAGGAACTAAGAAGAAACCTACTTCCTCAATGTCATCTACATAGGCAGCAACGATATAATGTGTAAGTGCTTTACTCATTGAAGTGAACGTCTTTACTCCATTTAATTTATAACCACTCTCAGTTTTAGTGGCATGCGTCGCTGGGCGTCCACCACGCGTAGGGCTACCTGTATCCGCTTCACTTACCGCTCTATTCACTAATGCACCATTTCTGATGTCACCCGCAAATTGTTTTAACATCGCTTCTTCCCACATATGTTGTTCATATAACTGGCCTACTACACTTAAATGCCATCCTATTGAGAGTGCAGTAGCGCCATCAAGCGATCCTAAATAACTTTGTAATACAACCATATCTTCAATTGTGGCACCCTCTCCACCATATTCAACTGGTAAAGTAAGCAAACTATATCCTTCATTTACTAACCATTCAATATTTTTAAAAGGGAAACTTGAATGGATATCATTATATGCCGCTCTTTCTTTAAAAGTATCTTCTATCGTTTGAAATTTTTTAATCCACTTTCTCTGAATTTCAGAATTTATTAAAAATGAATCTTTCATCTTACCTCACCTATTCATTATATAAAGTATCGTTTAATCTTAGTTTAACACTCGACTTTAACAAATTAAAGACAACTGGTAAGACCACAAAAATAATGGACATAAAAAAAGACTAAGATATGGCCCCCATATCTTAGTCTACATACAAACTTATTATATTAATGCCGAAATTTTATTTAATGTATTTTTCTAGTTCAGCAATTAATTTGTTAATCTTTTCGCGTTGTTCGTCTGTTACATAAACAATAACTGTTCTTTCATCTTGTATGCTACGTTTTTTTGATAATAACTGTAAATCTTTTAATTTTTGTAATGCTTTAGTTAAGTAATAAGGTTTAAACTCTGAATAAGTAGCAATTTCTTTAGAAGTTATTTCATTGGTCTTACTTTTAACAATATAATTTAAAATATAAATTTCTTCATAATTTAAGTTATACTTCTTTTTAGTATCCTTAAAAAATTTTTTCACTTGAAATGTTGCGTTAACTAAATCGTTGATGTCTTTAATTTGTCCCATATTCTAAACCACTCCTTTGATGTACATCTCGTTGCTACAAGGTTCATTTGTACTATTACTACTAAACTAAACATTTCTTATGCTATAAAATTTATTTTATAACATTTAAGTATAATATTTCAATATTTTTATGAACTTAAAATGATATTATATATTAATTTCTAATTCACTCAATTAAATTATGCTTAATCAATTAAGTACTATACTCCGAAATAAAAAAATACTAGGATAGTTCTTACATAAAAATTTTAAGAACTATCCTAGATATTATCACTTTGTTTTATTTAATTTATCTTCTCTTTAACGTAATTCACGAAAGATTGAACATCTTCAGTTTGAATTTGTGTCATCGGCACTTTGCCAATATTAAATGTGAAAATAATATTTTCACCATCGTATTCAATATGTTGCACTTCATTATATGGAATATTTCTATAATAAAATTGGCCATTCATATCTACATTCATAATCAATCGTTCAGATGTGGCTATAAATGCGCCTTCAAACTCAGTTTGCCCTTGCACTTTATATTCAATCATACCTAACACTGAAGGTCCCTTTTTTTCAGTAGGGAATAAATCATTAGGATTTACATTATCTAATATCATAAAAATAAACTCCTTCTTGTTTCATATTAAATCATTAATTTTCATTTCCATTTGAAGTTTATTGTAACATTGAATGAATAAGGTTTCTGTTTCATATGTTCGTGATTCTACTATTTTAATATTAACTAAACGTTCATCTTTATTATTCCTACATTTAGTGATGTAACCTTTTTGTGATAAATGGTTAATGGTATTAGGAATACCTATTAGGCAATGATGAGAGAAATCACATACTGATTTTAAGGAAATAGTATCATGATAGTAGATTAATTTCCCTAAAACAAATAACTCATCTAATGTTAAATTAAATTGTTGGGCAATTTGTTCCACTTGATTTAAAGCACTATAAATAATGATGACATAGGATAGTTTTAAAGAATGATGATGTTTCAAATTTGGACTGAAATATTTTAATTTAATTACTTCTTCAACTTCTATAAATAAAATGTCTAGTTTTTTATGATATAAGTCAGTTGGTAGAATTAATAAACGTCGCTGATCCGCATCATCTCGCACTTTAATAATCCAATTCAAATGATACAAATGTTCTAAATAATATCTAATATTTCGTTTAGACATATGCATAGTCTTGATTAAATCTTCTATATATACCCCACGTTCGTGAGTTTCATTATAAATAATAATTTCATTTAATAACTTTAGTTGTTCTAAAGTTAAGTTTCTTGAATACTTTAAAACTTCGCTTATTGCTTTAATATAGATTAAATAAAATAACAACAGCTCTAATTTTCTTTTCTCCATGATATATGTCACCTCATGATTTTACATATAAACCCAATTTTAAAATCATTGGAAAAGAAGATAGACGTTTATATTTCTATCCTCAATTGAGATATCAATATCTTCATATATCATGTTCATGTTTTAAAAATTAGATAAGCATTAATTTTCTAGTAATAATTATTCAGTACACATTTACCACTTATAGTTATATAGAAGTAATTATTATCGTAATTAATGATAATGACTTTTTGCCTCGGCAATGAGTAAGTTGGGCTTCCTCATCAAAAGGCATTTCTTTTGTTTTTAAATTGTTTAAATTTAAGGGCTGTTTATTTTTTCTTACTTGTCCAGGCGTGGCGCCATACTTTTCATTAAATAACGCAATAAAACGTGGAAAATGATTAAAACCATGTTCAAATGCGATATCTTGAATAAGTGTTTTACTCTTTAAAATATCTATTAAACATAACTTTAACCTAACATCATTAATATACTGAGTAATATTATTGTAGGGCGTATGATATTTAATGACCTGACTTAATTCTTTATTTGACATATTTAGAGAATTCGCAAGGTCCTGTCTATTAATCTTTTGATTATGATGTTCGATGATATATTCATGGACTTCATCAACTAATGCATTCTCTAACTTAGAATTCTGACGATGCTTGCGTTGAATATATCCTAGTTCTACACATAAGTGCTTCACTAGTTTATCTTTTATATGAAGAATTCTGGGCTTCCGACATTCAAATTCAAGTAAATTAATAATGAAAGGTTCCATTTGTTTTCTTTCGATCGATGAAAATATATAACCGTGTAATTTAATATAATCATCTGCAAATCTTAAATAATCTTTAAAAGCAATTTCCATTACTACAACGACTGAATCTTCTTTACTTTCAATAGAATAAAGATCATTTAACATAATAAACATCAAATCACGTGTTTTCATTTTAAACTTATCCAAATTTAACGTAATCTGCCCTGTTCCTTTTAACCAATAGATTAATTTTATATTCGATTCCTTTTGCCTACTTATCTTTATATTTTTTAATAGCTTTACCGAAAAGTTATTAATCATACATATGTCCTCTCACTTTATAATATATAAAGACACGACATAAATAGAAATTAAGTTAACTTCCCCTATAACTCACTTTCCTATCAACGATTACTTAATACGACGTATCATTTAATCGTTCTTCATCGAATGTCTATCTTCATATATAATTGTATGTTTTATTTCGGTACTACCAGTAGCAAACTTTTGACTAATTATATCACTTTATTATCTTATTTTTAGTTTATTTCATATATAGCGTTCTTAAAGTATCATTTTTCATACAAATACTATCCATTTTTTTCATTTTTTCCCTTAAACTAAATTGTTCAATAAACAAATAATCATTAACCAAATGTTAAAATACAGTTCAAAAATTATAAAATTTATTGTTTTTAAAGAAAAATAAATTTTGCTATTTTTTTACAGTAAGATTACAACAAAATGAGTTTTCTTTTAATAAAGTCTTTTAAAAACTGATATGACAGTATTTTTAAATATTACAAAAATTTTCAGCTATTATTCATACAACTAATATATATTAGCAAAAAATTACAAAACGGTAACAACGCCCACAAATCTACTTTTTTCTGCTAAAGTATTCCTTGTCGAAAAGAAACAAGTTAATAATCGGACTTAAAGTCAACCAATGACTATTAAATAAATAAAAATTAATTTAATTCTCAGGAGGATATTTAACAATGAAAAAAATCGCTACAGCTACAATCGCTACTGCAGGAGTTGCTACTATCGCTATCGCTGGACATGGTCACGAAGCTCAAGCAGCTGAACAAGGTTACAATCCAAACGATCCAACTTCATACAGCTACTCTTACACTATCGACCAACAAGGTAATTATCATTACACTTGGAAAGGTAACTGGAGCCCAGATCGTTTAAATCATTCTAACCAAACATATACTTCAAATAACAACAATAACTATAACAATAATAACTCTAATCAATACAACTATAACTACAACTACAATTATAGCTATAATAACAACAATAATAGCAGTAACTACAACTACAATAGCTACAATCACTATGCTAGCAATAACTATAGCCGTACTAGCACTCAATCTTATAATGCAAGTACTCAAACTACTGGAAACACAACTACTAGTTACTCAACTTCAAATAGTAACGTTAAAGTAACTACTACAGCTGCACCATCATCTAACGGCGTTTCAATTTCTAACTCTGCAAGCGCTGGAAGTAACTTATACACTGCAGGTCAATGTACTTATTATGTATATGACAGAGTTGGCGGTAAAATCGGCTCAACTTGGGGCAACGCTAATAACTGGGCAAATGCCGCTTCAGCAGCTGGTTACACAGTAAATAACACACCTTCTACAGGTGCAATTATGCAATCTACTGCAGGTGCTTATGGTCACGTTGCTTACGTTGAAAGCGTTGGTAACGACGGTTCAGTAACTGTATCTGAAATGAACTATGGTTATGGTCCTGGTGTTGTAACTTCACGTACATTATCAGCTAGCCAAGCTGCTGCATTCAGCTACATTCACTAATTATAGATATACTCATTAAAGGATTGTCGCTCTCGACAATCCTTTTTTAATGCTAAAAAAAAAGGTTAAGCAGAAACTCATACAAGTCTCTGCTTAACCTTTTTCATTTTACATATAACATATAACAATAATACTAATTCATTTGAATAGTTTCACGTTCATGGATTCAATTCTCGCTACAAAAATTGAATCCACTACTTACTTATATTTTGAGGATATTGTTAGTTAAAACAAATATATAAGATATCATCGCTATAAAATATCTATGTACTGTTCTAACATACTTATTTATATCCGTTAAAAAAGAATTTAAACATTTAATTTACGAATTATTTACATTTTCACTTGAACTTTTTTTACGAATACCTATACCAGTGAAACCATAAATAATTGCTAACACAGCACATAGATAACATGGTACTGTCCAAATAAAGAATTGATCAACTGAAACGTCTAGCTGTTGAGCATAGTATATACCTGATGTTCCCCAAGGTATTAAAGGAAGCACCATAGTACTTGAATCTTCCAATGTTCTTGATAAATTACTTCTATCCAAGTTCATATCTTCAAACATGTCTTTCATTAACACGCCGACCATAATAATAACGATAGAAGCTACCCCTGCAGCGAACACCATCATTAAACAGCATACAACCGTAATCAGTATTAACGTACCAACTGATTTTACGCCTTTAGCTACAGTTTGTAACATCACATCTAAACAACCTGATTTTTCTACAATTCCTGCAAATGCATAACCACAGAAGATGGTAACAATAATTTCCGTCATACTCATCATTCCGCCTTGTTCCATCAAGGTCTTAGCATTATCAGAAAAATGACTCATCCCAGTCATTTCAGGTTTGAAACCATCAAACGTTGCTTTAAAACCATCAATAATATTGAAATGATTATTCAATGTGCCTACAATAAGTGCACTTAAACTAGAAGCTAGCATTGATGGTACTGTAGATACTTTACACAATAAGCATATAATAATGACTATTAAAGGTACCCAAACCCAAATATTTATATTATAGGCTGTTGATAGTTCATTTAATAATTCCTTAATTTGTTTAGAATTGGCACTGCTTTTAGAGTTTAAACCTGCGAAAAACCATACCACCATACCGATAATCGAAGCTGGAATAGTAGTCCACATCATTGCTCTAATATGTGAAAAGATATTAACTTTAGTGACTAATGCAGCTAAGTTAGTAGTATCTGATAATGGCGACATTTTATCACCAAAAACAGCGCCTGCAATAATAGCACCTGCTGCCATTCCTAAATTTATATCTAATTGACCAGCTATTGAAATTAAAGCGATACCAGCTGTTGAAGCTGAACCCCATGCCGTACCTGTAGCAATACTACAAATTGCTGAAATAATAAATGCAGATATTAAGAAATAGTTAGGATTAAGAAATTTTAAACCATAATAAATTAATGCTGGAACTGTACCTGAGTACATCCAACTCCCCACGATGATTCCTACTGCTAATATAATAAAAATTGCAGGCATCGCAGTCGTTAATCTGTGAGTAATCCCTTCTTCTAAATCATCCCATCTAAGACCTACACGAAAAGCAATTAATGCTGCATAGGCTGAAGAGATTAATAATAAAACTTGAATAGGTATATCAAATAAAATAAAGCCTGTAGTGACAACAATCACCATTACAATAATTGTTGATATTGCTTCAAAAAATGTTGGTTTCCTTTTCATAATATTTCCCCTTTAACTATGTTTTAAAAAACCTCTTTTCTGTTTGATTTCAATTTATTCTTTTCTCGTACTATTCTAGTCCAAGTTTATCTAAACCTAATTCTTCTACAGTTAACCCTTCTTTGAAGAAATCTCTTTCTAAAATAGTAGAAGCAATCACGATAACGGCATCAATGTTAGGAGTATCTACATCAATAGCACGTCCTAAACTTGACCATAAAACAAGACCATAAGCGATATCTTCAGTTAAATAACGATTTTCCACTGAATTTGGCCCTGGTATTTGAGAGAACACTGGACTTGTATTAAATAAACGATTTAATGGTTCGTCTTCATCTTTTCTTTCTAAATAACCGCGTTGAATACGTGCTTCTTTGGCAGTTAGTAATTCGAAGCCTAATTTACGTCCTAATGTTAAACGTTCTAATTCAATTGCATGTAGCAATCTAACTGTATGTTTTGTGATACCTTCTTTATATAATGCAAATGAATCAGCATAGTCTATACGACCTACATTAAGTAAAGTTGGTCCCGGATGTACTTCTGGGTTACCATTTTCTAAGTTAGTCTTCCATAAATTTTCTTCTTTAACTAAATAAGGATAAATCTGTCTTACTTTTTCGAAGCTTTCACTTAGTTCATCTTTTTTATAAGTAGAGAAGAAGACTTTACGTACTTTAAGAGATAAATCTACGCGTGCCTCTTCGAAATCTACACGTGTACCATATGTTAATGTATTAGCTTCTGCAAATTTAGGTTGCACATCAATATGACGATCTTCAAGTACATTCATAAATCGAATTGATGCCATTGCAGCAGCGATATTAAAGAATATTAATTGATCATTGGTTACATGTTCTGCCATAATCTTCGCGTAATATTCTATATATGAAGAAGGAATAACAACTTGAATGATTTCAGCGTCTTTCAATACATAAGAAATATCATCACTTATATCAGTAAATGGAATGAATTTCTCTTCTCCTTCATCGTTATAATCAAATCCACCTTTATCTATCGCATTTTTGAATTTTTTTATCGATGAATTTCGACAATACAACTTCACATCATGTCCTTGGTCTACCATGTCTACCGCAGCAGTAACTGCGCCATTACCTGATCCTACAACTGCTATTTTCATTTATTAACCCTCTTTTCTATTTATTGAAAATTAAAATATGTAAGAATATCTCTTGAAAGTAGCATTCAAAAAATAAAGATGCGCATTAAGAAACGCATCTTTTATCTATAGTATCGTTATATATAACCGTCTTGGAAAAATTTTAAACAAGTCCATAAATTATAATTTAAAATTCACTAAAATATAATTTAAAACTTTGTTATATTTAATATGAGAAATAAATTTTAGATAAAAAGGAGTTTTCTTATGACAGAAAATTATAATCATCAAGCTCATCAGCAAATCATCAACGATAACAATGATGACGCGCGTTTAATGTCTATGCTCATTTTCTTATTAGGATTTTTCACATCTATCATTGGTCCTATTATTCTATGGGCTATTAAACGCAACGATGCCCGTCTTATTGATCAAGCTGGTAAAAATTACTTCAACATGGTCATTTCTTATTTTATTTGGAATGTCATTATAGGGCTTCTATTTATTCCTGTTTTTGCTGGTTTTGCAGTAAATAATGATACATTATCTATCATTTTAGGGTTAGTAGTAGTGATTTTATGTATAGCACTTTTTGTTCTTTCTATCTTATATTTCATCTTCCATATTGTAGCGTGTGTGAAATATTTTGGTGGTAAAGAATATGTTGTTCCACTTTCTATTCGTTTTTTTAAATAGAATATTATAGACCTTATTTATTACAATACTTTGTAATATTAATAAACTCTATGTAAGTTAAAACTATTCAATTTTCGTAGGAATCGCTTGCTTTCTACGTTTTATTACAGCTTGTAACCTTGAACATGCTTCTATTACGAAGTTGTTCAAGGTTTTTGTATTTCATTTACGAAACCGTAACATCGCCCATAGACTCAAAATATTCTGGTAAAGTATGTGTTGTCGTTGGGAGCGACAATTAACTATTAAATTTTAGATTTAAAGTTTCTTCAACATATCGCTAATCAATCTATTGTTGAAGACAAACTTGGGAGGACTTTTTACTATGAAAAAAATTATCACTATTTCAACATTAACAGCTGGCATCGGTGTTTCGGCATTAGGATTGAATGCAAACCATGCTGACGCTGCCGAATATAATCATAATCCAGTACCACATCAACATTCACAATTCGGAAACCACCATCAATCACATGCTCAATTTATGCCACAAGATGATCAAAATTATAATAATAATAACGGTCAAGGGCATCCGCAGTTTAATCATCAACAACCAAGTGGATATCAACAACCACAATTTCAACAACAATCATTCTCTAATATACAAAGCACATCAAATACAACGTCTAGTACGAGCAATTCATCAACAAGTGCTACTACTAATAGTTCAACTACGACTTCAACTTCAACACAAACAACCTCTTCAACCTCTGGCAACTTATATACAGCAGGTCAATGTACTTGGTACGTGTATGATAAAGTCGGCGGTAAGATTGGTTCAACTTGGGGCAATGCGAATAACTGGGCAAGTGCTGCTCAAGCAGCAGGTTATACTGTAAACAATACCCCTGCTAAAGGTTCTATATTACAAACTACTCAAGGAAGTCTTGGACATGTCGCTTATGTAGAAAGTGTGAATAGTGATAGTTCTATCACAATTTCTGAAATGAATTATACTGGTGGACCATATGTAGTAGACACACGTACCATTTCATCAAGCCAAGTAAGTTCATTTAACTATATTCATTTATCTTAAACTTTATAAATATAAATAACTATCTTTTATAAATTCAACCTTCTCGTTTGAAGCTTTCATCTCAGAGAAGGTTGTTTTGAATTTGCATATAAATTTTGAGAAAATATGTCTATCACTATCTAAACTGCAAGGAGGTTATACGATGCAGTGGTTAAAAGTAATATTCGCCGGGTTAATAGAAGTGGTTTGGGTAGTTGGATTAGATAACGCTCATAATTTTCTCACATGGCTGTTTACTCTAGTTTTTCTATCTCTTAGTTTTTATTTAATGTTATCTGCTTCTAATCACTTACCAGTAGGCACAGTTTATGCCGTGTTTGTCGGTATAGGCGCTGCAGGTACAGTGATTACTGACATGATATTGTTTAATCAACCATTTTCCATCACTAAAATTGTACTACTTATATTACTCCTTATAGGTATTATTGGTTTAAAACTTTCTACTAATAATCAAAATGAAGGAGGAATATAGTATGGCCTGGATAAGCTTAGTGGTCGCTGGGTTATTAGAAGTGTTAGGCGTTTTATGGTTAAATGAGTTTGCTCGCACAAAAAGAAAGTGGCTCATTATCGTCATGGCTATCACATTTATATTTAGTTTCAGCTTTCTTAAAATGGCAATGACGTCGATTCCAATGGGTACCTCGTATGCTATATGGACAGGTATAGGAACTGCGGGTGGCGCTATTGTTGGTATGATCTTTTATAATGAATCTAAACATTTTGTGCGCCTCTTTTTTATTTCATTGATTTTAATAGCAGTAATAGGGTTAAGACTTCTCCAATAGTATGTAAAATATTTAATTTGTATACGTTTTCTTCTTTTATTATACTTAAAGAGAAATATACATTAAGGAGTGAGTTTGATGGAAAAAGTTTATATTGCTGGGGCAATTCCAGAAGTGGGATTAAACTTATTAAAAGAACACTTTGAAGTCGAAATGTATGAAGGTGACGGTATTATAGATAAAGAAACACTAAAAGAAGGTGTAAAGGATGCTTCTGCTCTCATCAGTATTCTATCTACTAACGTAGACCAAGAAGTGATTGATAGCGGTAAAAATCTTAAAATCATTGCTAACTATGGTGCAGGTTTTAACAATGTTGATGTTAAATACGCTCGTGAAAAAGATATTGATGTTACAAATACACCAAAGGCTTCTACAGCTTCAACTGCTGAATTAACTTTCGGCTTAGTACTTGCAGTAGCACGTCGTATCGTTGAAGGTGATAAATTATCACGAACTAAAGGATTCGATGGTTGGGCACCTTTATTCTTCAGAGGACGTGAAGTTTCAGGTAAAACAATCGGTATTATCGGTCTTGGAGAAATTGGCGGCGCTGTAGCTCAACGTGCCAAAGCTTTTGATATGGACATCCTTTATACAGGACCTCATCAAAAGAAAGAAAAAGAACGTGAAATTGGTGCTAAATATGTAGATTTAGATACATTACTTGAAAATGCAGACTTCATTACTATCAACGCTGCATATAACCCAGATTTACACCACATGATTGATACTGAACAATTCAAAAAAATGAAATCAACTGCTTATTTAATTAATGCTGGTCGTGGTCCTATCGTCAATGAAGAAGCTTTAGTTCAAGCGCTTAACGATAAAGAAATTGAAGGTGCTGCCTTAGATGTATATGAATTTGAACCTGAAATTACTGAAGGCTTAAAATCATTAGACAACGTTGTAATCACTCCTCATATCGGTAACGCTACATTCGAAGCTAGAGATATGATGTCTAAAATTGTCGCAAATGACACGATTAAAAAATTAAATGGTGAAGAACCACAATTCGTTGTTAATAAGTAATTAAAAAGAAAAGGATTGAATCGATAGTAGTTTTACTACTATTGATTCAATCCTTTTTTCGTTTTATTTCTTTTTCGCTTTATATAAGAACTTTGTTTGACCACTTACCAGACGTGTAGGTGTCATTTTCATTACACGATTTCGTACTTTAGTTGTTAAAGCACCCTCTTTTTGTGCGATGCTCCCTATTTTACGTGAACGTTTAATTACTTTAGCAGTATGCTTCACACGCAATTTATCATAACGTGCTAACGCTTTTTCAAAATCATAAGAACTCAAGCAATTAGCTAATACAATAGCATCTTCCATCGCTTGACAAGCGCCTTGTCCCATATTAGGTGTCATAGCATGAGCTGCATCGCCTAATAAGACAGTACGCCCATATACAAATGTTTTTAATGGCTTCATATCATATAAATCATTTTTGATAATATCTGTTTCATTTTGTTTATCTAATATTTGACGTACTTCATTGGGATAGTTATTAAAATATGCTTGTAAATGTGGCTTTTCAAATGAGCGGAACTTAGAATCTTTTTCCGAAGCATTAATCGTAATGAACCAATAGGCTTGATTATTGATCAATGGCACGATTCCGACGCGTCCTCTTTGGCCCCAATACTCATTCGCACTATCAATGTGCTTCAAGTCCGCTTCATCTACTAAACCTCTGAAACATGTATAACCTTGATATAAGATTTTAGCTTCCGGTTGAACTGTTTGTCTAACTGCAGAATGGATGCCATCAGCGCCAATACACATATCAAAAGATTGGCTCGCATGATTTGAAAAGTGAACCATCACTTGTGTTTCTTCACTATCAACTTTCGCCACTTGATAATCTGTAAAAATTGTATCAGGTTGAACATAAGATTGGATTAGTTCAATCAGTGTTTGACGAGGCAAAGTAACATTCAATGTATTTTCTTTTAATTTCGCAGCAGTTAAAAGCGTTCCTTTACCATCATACACATTCATTGAAGTTAAATTTTGACCTGCATTTTTAATACCTTTCGCTAAGTCATGGTTACCAAGTTTTTGTAAAACATTATCTCCAATGCCGATGCCTGCACTCACTTCTTGAATGGTTGATCTCTTTTCAAAAACTTTGACATCATGTCCTTGCTCTTGTAATAGTGCAGCAGCAGTAAGCCCTCCAATACCTGCACCTATAATTGCAATTTTCATTTATTTACACCTCAGAATTTAAATTCTTATTCATTTTAACATATTGCCTTATACCCTTAATATGCTCTAGATAATTCAAACTTCCAATGACATTAAAAATGTAAAAGGAGCTTGTTACATTAAATCATGTCACAGGCTCTTTTCACTTTAAATTACTTATTTTTAATTTTTGGATATGTAATAGTTACGTCTTATTTTATCTTTTTTAATGCCAAAATGGTCATAATATTCTTTCATGTACGTAGCTATTTTATCTGGCCATTCAATATCACTTGCATATTGATGCTGTCCTGGATTCTGTGGATTCCAACGCATTTGATAGAGCGTACGTTGTTCATTGTCAAAATAAGTTGAGCGAATAAACTTAGCACCACCTAAAATAGCTTTACGCGGTGACGTCCACTCTTGTTCTTTGGCATAACTCTTACCAGTATGCACAGCGGCTTCATCGAAAGCGCCAATACCAAAGAAATTATAGTATTCATTATTTCCATCTTTAATTCCTTGAGCAAGCTCAGAGTTACCATTACCCGTCTCCACTCTTGCGTGACTAATTAAATAAAGAATGTTCACACCATATTTATCTTGTGCTTCTATAAAAGCATTCGCTTGATTCTCTAAAATACCTTTACCTTTAAGTATATGCGTCACTTCTTCTTTCGACATTGGCACTGTTTGGTAAAGGTCCATATATTTTAAATCATTATCATGCTTCTTAATTTGCATCGCTTGTTTCACTTCAGTATCACTTGCTGCAGTAAAATCACCATTTTTATCGATTGTATTGGTGAGATCAGATTGTGTTTGTTTACTTACTGCTTCCTGAAAATGATAATTAAGATCACTTCTTAAAATATTCTTTTTATTAAAAATCAATAATACTACTAAAGCAATTAACACCAGTACTAACAATATCATGGGAAACTTCAAATGGTTATATTTCTTCATAGCTACGTTAATCTCCTGTTTAGCTTATTTAGATAAAAAGAAATAAGCAATCATTATAACAATCACTACAATTGCAAAAGATAGATTAATTACAATTTTCATACCTGTACGATCACGAAACATGACGTTAAATATGACTAAACTAATTGCTAAAGATACTGCAAACATTGAAATAGCCAAAACCAATTGCATCATAATTAAAAAAATAATTCCTAATACGATAAAAATATTAGAAAGAATTGTCATCATTTTAAGTGCTTTTGGATGAATAAGTCCTCACCCCTTTATGTAAATTCATATATAACCAACCATACCACAATTTATGTCACAATGGTTTACAAAATAATGAAAAAGAAACCCTTATTAAGAGTGAGATACTTAGCGTACTACTCCTAAAAAGGATTTCTTATGTGTATTGAATTAGTCTTCGCCTCTAGACATACCTTTAAGCAAATTCAACATATAAGTTAAACTACGGTTCATATCATCATCTTTAAGCACACCCATTAAACCACGTACAGACGTTTTAGCATTAGGGCTAGCTTGGTTTGCCACGTGAAGACCTTTATTTAATTTATTCAAGAATTGGCTTAACTCTTGAACATTTAACTCACCTAACATAAAGACCATAGGCGCTAAGTTAGTAATTAACCCAGCATATAAATCTTTATTAAGTTCAGTCATAAATTTATTGATAATTACTTGACGGCCTCTAATTCCACCATTCATTAAATCAAGAATTTTAGCTTCGTCAAGTGCTTTAACAATACGTATTGCTTTTAAAATACTATCTTTATTTTCAGCAATTGCGTCTGTTACTTCAATTAAACTTTCTTGTTTAATTTGCTCTTCGGACTTTTCTAAACGGTTAATTTTAGTAATTCTTTCAGCCATTATTTATCCACCACATTTCCTGGGAAAACATAATCTGGACGTTCCCATTTTTTCTGTACTTGGACACTATATTGCGGATAACGGTGTTTATCAACACGGAAGTTGGTTGGATTCAATGGTGATTTACCTTTACGTGTTAATACTTCCATACGACAACTTGTACGTTTATATGATGGTGTATCAGTATATTTATCAACATCACTGTTTGTTAATTTATTGATAGCACCTATGTCACCGTTAGACATCGCATCGTTATTTAATGGAATGTAGATTTCTTTACCTTTTACGCGATCTGTAATTGTTGCGATTAATGTTGCTTCACCAGTTTCTGAAATTAATCTTAATTCAGCACCTTCGTGAATATCACGTTCTTTGGCAAGTTCTGGAGAAATTTCAACGAATGCGTTAGGCATTTTGTATTTAACCATTTCAGTTTGATAAGTCATATTACCTTCATGGAAGTGTTCAAGTACACGACCATTATTTACATGTAAATCGTAAACTTCATCTTCTTTGAAGAAGTTATCAAATGTTAATGGGAATAATTTTGCTCGTCCATTTTCAAAGTTAAAGCCGTTCATATACAATGTCGGTTCATCTGTGCCATCTGGAGCAACAGGCCATTGTAAACTATTAAAGCCTTCTAAACGATCATAACTTACACCTGAGTAAGAAGGTGTTAAGCGTGCAACTTCATCCATGATTTCTGAAGGATGTTGATAGTTCCAATCTGCCCCCATTCTTTGAGCGATTAATTGGAAGATTTCCCAGTCTGGTTTAGAGTCGCCTAATGGTTGTAAAGCTTTATTAATACGTTGAATACGACGTTCAGTATTAGTGAATGTACCGTCTTTTTCAAGTGATGGACTTGCTGGTAATACCACATCAGCATATGTTGCTGTGAATGTTAAGAACTCATCTTGTACAACTAAGAAGTCTACTTTTTCTAATGCAGATTGTACGAAGTTGATGTTTGAGTCTACAATACCAGTATCTTCACCGTATAAGTATAATGATTGAATTTCGCCGTTATGGATACCTTCCATCATTTGGTGATTGTCGCGTCCTGGTTTAGGATTTAATTTCACACCATATTCTTTTTCGAACTTAGCTCTTACTTCATCATTATCTACTTTTTGATAACCTGGGAATTGGTCCGGCATACTTCCCATGTCACTCGCACCTTGTACGTTATTGTGACCACGTAATGGATATGCCCCTGAACCAGGTTTTCTATAGTTACCTGTTACAAGTAATAGGTTTGAGATTGCCGTACTAGTATCACTACCGATATCTTGTTGGGTAACACCCATAGCCCAACAAATTGACATTGATTCTGCTTTAGCCGCTTCTTCGGCAAAGCTAATGATTTGTTCTTTAGAAATACCTGTTGCCTCTTCAGCAAATTCCATTGTAAATAGATCTAATGATTGATAATACTCATCAAAATTATCTACCCAATCATTTAAGAATTGTTTGTCATGTAAGTCATTATCAATGATATATTTCGTTGCAGCACCTAACCATACTAAGTCAGTACCTGGTTTAGGTTGATAGAATGCATCGGCACGTTCAGCCATTTCATGTTTTCTGATATCAAATACATGCATTTTTGAGCCAAATAATTTTTGACCGCGTTTAATACGTGAGGCAATTACTGGATGTGCTTCTGCAGTATTTGTACCGATTAATACTGTCATAGCTGCTCTTTCTAAATCATCAATTGAACCTGAGTCACCGCCATGACCAACAGTACGGAATAATCCTTTTGTTGCTGGTGCTTGGCAATATCTAGAGCAGTTATCAACGTTATTTGAGCCAAATACTTGGCGAGAAAGTTTTTGCATTAAGTATGATTCTTCGTTTGTACCTTTAGAAGAAGCGATAAATGCTAAATGATCGCCACCGTATTCGTTTTTAATACGTTTGAAGTTTGTTTCAATTACATCTAGTGCTTCATCCCATTCAACTTCATGGAATTCGCCATCTTTTCTAACAAGTGGTTTAGTCAAACGTTGATCTGAATTGATGTGACCCCAAGAGAATTTACCTTTCACACATGTTGCAATTTTATTTGCCGGTGAATCGTGTGACGGTTGCATTTTTAAGATTTCTCTATCTTTCGTCCATACATCAAATGAACAACCTACACCACAATATGTACAAACTGTTTTCGTTTTCTTAATGCGTTCTTTACGCATTTCTGCTTCTGAATCTGAAACTGCGAATAATAAACCATCGCCTGGTTCAGCTTTCTTAGTTAAGTCGATCATAGCTGCTAATGAACCTGGTTCAGTATCAGTCATATAACCTGCATTACCTTCCATATTAACTTCCATCATTGCGTTACATGGACAAACTGTTGCACATTGACCACAAGATACACATGAAGATTCGTTAATAGGTACATCATTATCCCAGATTACACGAGGATGTTCACGATCCCAGTCGATTGAAATTGTTTCGTTTACTTCGATGTCTTGACATGCTTCAACACAACGTCCACATAAAATACATTGGTCTGGATCATAACGATAGAATGGACCATAATCTTTTTCATAAGGTTTTTCTTTATATTCATATGATTGTTCTTGTAAACCCCATGCGTCCATAGCATTATGAATTTCACAGTCGCCGTTGTTATAGTCACATACTGTACAATACAACATATGTTTTTCTAAGATTCTATCTAATGCTTCTTTTTGACTTACTTTTACATCATTATTTTGTGTATTAACTGTCATAGGACGATCTACAACCGTACTACACGCACGTTCAATTTTGCCATCGATTTCAACCATACATGTATCACATGTTTGAATTGGTCCCATCGATTCGTTATAGCAAATTGAAGGCACGAAAGTATCACGAGATTTAATGAATTCAAGTAAATTCGTTCCAGGTTCCACAAGATAATCTGTACCGTCAAGCGTTACGATTAAATGTTCTTGCATACTTTCCACCCCATCTATATTTTTTACCGTAAAATTAACTAATTAAAAAATATTCCATTCCAATACCCCACATATATTGAACATAGAATTACTTTAATTGTATAACTATTTGTGAATAATGTTAATAGTTTCATAAATTTTTTCAATATTTAAAGTTTTAAAATATGATAATAATTAAGTTTATTTAAATCACTTTACTGTACCTTTTTTGTAAAATTACAAACTATATTTTCATAAAAAGTAAAAAAACAAACACGCCTACTCTTCGTTTAAAAGTAAAGTTAGAGCAAGCGTGTTTATGAAGTTAACTAGTTAGTTATTTAAATTATTATTGAGTATATCTGAAGCTTGTTGCTTAGACGAATCATTTGGAATAAAGTACCATAAGCCATCACTTTGAATGCCACCTTGGCCATCTAATTGATGACGATTGACAGTATTATTGGCATCTTTGTAATTACTTCTAATTGCATTCATGTCACTTAACGTTAAGTCTGTAGTTACATTCTTTTGAATTTCTCCTATTAATGAAGGGAAATGTGTCAATGCAGAGGCGCTAGTCATTTTATTAGCCATCGCTTGTAAGACCAATTGTTGACGTTCTTGACGACCGAAGTCTCCACCTGCACCTTCTTCTTTACGACTTCTGATAAATTCCATAGCAGTTTTACCATCTACGTGCGTTGTTTGACCTTTAGTAAACTGAGTACCATTGAAAGAAAATGTATCGTTACTTACTACATCGACGCCACCTAAAGCATCAATCATCTCATGTAATCCATCCATATCTACTGTGGCATAATGGTCAACAGGCACATTCATTAATTTCTCTATAGATTTAACTGCCATCGTTGGCCCACCATAAGCATAAGCATGATTAATTTTTTCAGTAGTGTTATGTCCTACAATCTGTGCTTGTGTATCACGTGGGATACTTACAATTTCTGTAGTCTTTTTAGCTGGATTTATAGATAGCAACATGATTGTATCACTACGTTCTCCATCATTGGCACTTTTACGTTGGGCATCAGAATCGACACCAAATAATGCAATTGTAAATGGATCACCGTTGTTTAAATTAACATTTTTAGAACGCAATTCTGAGTGCTGACGATTTAAAGGGTTATGAATTTTGTCACCAGTAATATAAATACTGGCTCCTATGAATATAACTGCTGCAATGGCTAATACTACTAAAATTCCAATTAGCCATAGTAGAATTTTGACGGGCAGGCTCATTTTATTTCGAGTGCTACGCATCCTACCACTCCTATCTTATTTTGTGAATTATATATCTATATCATTATATATGAAAATTATTTATTTTCTATACATCTCAAGTTGTAATTTTCACTAAAATAAGATAATCTATCAGCTATTTCAAATAACCGCTTCCTTCATTTAAAATAGATAACATTTCTTCATGACATCCTTTATTACTAATAATAAATGGTCCGCCTTTAGCATAATCTAAAGGTCCTCCATCTAGGCGTGTTATTTTTAATCCTAATTGTTCAGCAAATAAGAATTGTGCTGCGATATCCCATGGCTTAGGATCTGTATTAAAGTGTGCGCCAAATTGACCTTTAATGACACGTATTGAATCTAATCCACATGCACCAATGTATCTCACACCAAATGCCGCTTTATATAGCGCTTTATTTGCACGATCATTAATATATTCTGAGCCAAAAGAAATAATTGCATCTTCCAATTTCACTTCTTTTGGTGCTTGTAAAGGTTGTCCATTCACATAAGCGCCTTGACCTTTAATCGCTTTATAAAGTTTTCGATGTGGATAATCATAGATATAAGAAAGTTGTGGTTCGCCATTTTCAAAGTAAGCTAAAATAATGCAATACTCTTCTTGCTGTTTAACTAAATTAGCCGTGCCGTCAATTGGATCCATAATCCATAAGTGGCCTTCATAAGGTTTAATTGAATCATTATTTTTTTCTTCGCCCAATAACTGATGGCCAGGAAAATGTTCAACAAGGTAGTCCTCAAATTGTTGTTGTAATTGTTTATCTACATTCGTTACTAAATCAAAGCGGTCTACTTTAGTATCGGTAGTCATTTCAGCAATTAAATTAGGTATCACATTGTCTAAATGTTCAAGCCATTGTGCAATGTGTTGATCGATATGTTGAAGTTGGTTTAGTTCCATCGCTTGCACCCCATTTATATTATTTCATTTTATTTTATCTTAAAATTCTATTTCTTTATAGGTTAAGTTACACAAATAAAAAAAATCGGCTAGTCATCTGCTAGCCGACAAATAGAAAGGAAAGTAAGTAATAAATATTGAAGATGTTTCGATGTAACCCGAACGATTCACAATAAGCTATCTGTTATATAGCTTCTACCCCTTTGTTTGAATTTGTTCTCCCCTGTTACAAATATTATATTAGCATAAAAAAACTATATATGTAAGCGTTTTCCAAATAAATTATGTTTATTTTTACACTTAAAATCTACTATAAGTGATTAAATGTCTTCTATCTCAGTCTTATGTTATAATTAATGTAATAAGTAACGCATAATCGATATTAAAGTAACCTTAATTATAAAGGCTGAAAGAAAACCTTTATCAGTCAAGGAAACGAAATGCGTAACGATGGGAACTTACTATTCTTTAGTGACCGACGTGACGTATGAGGTGACGATGAGTGAAAGGGTTTGTCTCCAGCCTGATATGTAATGTCCAGGCGGTGAAAATATTGAATAAACAAGAAAGACAGAATCAAATTATTTTAGCTATTAAACAAGGACACAAAGTCAAAGCTTCAGAATTAGCGCAACAATTTAATGTTTCAGTGCGGACAATCACTCGAGATATGGCTGAATTAGAAGCGAAAGGCGTTCAACTATACACTTCTAAAGGTAAACGCGGGGGTTACGAAATACATAATAATGAGGGAAGTATTCAGCTCAATTTAAACGAACAACAGATCATTGCCTTATTTTTAACCTTAATAGAAAGCAAATCATATTCAACGTTACCATATTCAGAGTCGATTGAAACTATTATTAATCAATGCCTGACTTTATCTAATGTGCGACTTCGTCATTCATTAAGACATATGAATGATTTCATTAAATTTGAAGATACTCAAGATATTACCTTGCCTAAATTATTCGCCGACATTTTAATTTATAGCAATGAACGTCACGTCATGTTAATTGATTTTCAAGAAGATAATAAGTTTATTGCCGAAAATGTTATTTTTATAGGCTTACTTTGTCGCAATGGTATATGGTTAGCCATCATTTACGAAATTGGTTCTGGGCGTACACGTGAATTACCTGTACTTGATATCTATGATATTTCTTATTCTTTCGAAAAAACGATTAAAACTTACGACATTACTATTCATAACTACACTGATTTTTTAAATTCAAACGAGGAAGAAGAGCACTAACTACTTTTAAAGCGTTCTTCTTACTCGATTATCCTATATTTCATCTCCGCTTTACTCTCCCCCATTTTCCTAAAAGGAGCAACTCAATGACCAACTCACAATTACCTATTAACTATCAACATAATTTAATAGACTTACTGACACTTGTTGAAACAATAAAATATTATTATTTCATGGAGCCAAAACGACTCATTCAAGCTATTGAACAATTCAATATAATCGTCGACACTTATTATTCGGAAGCTAATTTGCAACAGCACGAGAATATTGCCAATCCCACTATACATCTATCTCCCGCTTCGGCATTTACTACTTATCAGAAATTACTTCATTCCCTAAATCAACAACCTCTTCATCACTTTCAACAGGGAGAATTGCTGTGCGATTTACATGAACGTCATCGTCGCATCTATCAAACTTATATCACTATCCAAAGCATATTTAATGAATTATAAACCTCCGCCTATTTTGAAAAGAGGTTGCCCTTAACGTAAATTGTCTTTACACTAGCAAAACGATATAATGAGGCTAGATTAATGTAACTTAGGAGGCAGCTTTATGTTGGGTTTCTCAGTGTACTTAGGTGAACCATTAAATAAAGAATACATCTTAAATATGATAAGCAAAGGTTACCGTTATATATTTACATCTTTACAAATTCCTGAGGAGAATGAAGAAACAAAATTGACATATTTGGGAGAATTATGTCAATTATTACAGGACACGCCTGTAACCTACATTATTGATCTCCATCCTTCTTTACTTAATCAACAACTTTACAGTTTTTTACAACAGTATCCAAATGGGGATTTTGCGATCAGAATAGATGACCATTTAAATATGGCTCTTATACATGAACTTTACACACATAATTTAAAATGTTGCTTAAATGCTAGCACAATAACTTCAGATATACTTAAATCAATTTACACGCAAGAACATTTACCTGAAATACTATACTGCCATAATTATTATCCGAGACCAGATACAGGCCTATCACTGAGTAGTGTACAAGAACGTAACCAATTAATTACTCAATATGATAAGGAAGCGCAGATTATTGCTTTTATTCCAGGTACCATACTAAGAGGACCTTTATTTAAAGGTTTACCTACTATTGAACACCATAGATCAACACCTACATTATTAGCTGCACACTCATTACTTACTATCGGTATCCATCACATTATGATTGGTGATTTAGCTATTAGCGATGATAAAGCTAAGGCTTTAGCTCAAATGATACTACATCGTCATTTCGTTATTAACGTTTCATCTTACTCTTCTGCCTATGCAGAACTCATATTTAGAACTCATACATCGCGTATCGATGCACCAGAACATCTTATTCGTTCTAAAGAATCGAGAGCGATAAATCATCTTACTATTGAACCAGATCATCACCATGATGGTGTACGTAAGAAAGGTACCATTACCATCGATAACCTTTTAAATAAGCGCTATGAAGGTGAACTTCAAATTATTAAATCAGAATTACCTAGTCACCCCAATATTAATTATGTGGCTACTGTATCTTCTGAAGATTTATACATTCTTGATTTGATTCAACCTGGCGACACATTTGATATTATTTCTGAAAAGGAGGACTGTCTATGGAACACTTAACAACTGAAAGCAGAAATCAGCACACGATGCATTTAGATGAAATGTCTATCTCAGACGCACTTAATACAATGAATCAAGAGGATCAACAAGTGGCACAAGTCGTAGCACAAATCCTGCCACAATTACGCGACGTTATTGAACAAACGATACAACGTTTCCGTAGTCACGGTCGCCTTATATATATCGGTGCAGGCACTAGTGGTCGCCTAGGCGTATTAGACGCTGCTGAGTGTGTACCTACATTTAATACTCAACCTACAGAAGTGGTGGGAATTATTGCAGGTGGACAACAAGCAATGACTGAAGCTGTAGAAGGCGCAGAAGATAACTTTGAAATGGGCGCTAATGATTTAAAGGATATTCATTTAACTGAAAAAGATGTAGTAATCGGGATTTCAGCGAGCGGTCGTACACCTTACGTTAAAGGCGCACTTGAGTATGCAAATTCATTAAATGCAATGACAGTTGCATTATCATGTAATACCAATAGTGAGATGAGTAAATTAGCTCAGTTTCCTCTTGAAGTACCAGTGGGTCCTGAAGTATTAGCTGGCTCCACCCGATTAAAATCTGGTACTGCTCAAAAGCTCGTTCTAAATATGATTTCTACATTAACTATGATAGGCATTGGAAAAGTATATGATAACTTAATGGTTGATGTGAAACCAACAAATTATAAATTAGAGCAACGTTCGATTCATATTATCGAAGATATATGTGGCTTAAATTATGACGAAGCTTTTGATTTATATGAACGCGCTGATTCTAATTTAAAAGTAGCCATTGTAATGAACTTACGTGATACCACTAAAGAAGACGCTAAATTAAGATTATTAAATCACAACGGAGTGATTAAACAAGCTATCAAATCTTAAGGAGGCACTGCGTATGAACAAAGAACAACAACTCGCCCATCGCATTTTAGATGCTGTGGGAGGAATTGAAAACGTTAGTAATATTATTCATTGTATGACACGTGTACGTTTAAAAATTATTGATGATAACAAAATTGATTATACTGAGTTAAAGAAGATAGATGGTGTGCTTGGAGTTGTTAAAGATGAACGTCTTCAAATCGTCGTCGGCCCTGGAACTGTAAATAAAGTCGCGCAAGAGATGGCTAAAGTAAGTGGCACACAATTAGGCGAAGACATCTCTCATGAACAAAGTCATCAGCGACGTATTGAACAACAAGCACAAGAAAATAAAGCGTCGTATACTAGCAAACGTAAACAAAGCAAAATGAATCAAATTTTAAAAACGATTGCCAATATTTTTATCCCTTTAATTCCAGCTTTTATAGGTGCTGGTTTGATTGGAGGTATTGCTGCCGTTCTAAATAATTTCATCACAGCTGGTACTATTTCTGCTGATTGGGTGAAACAACTCGTTGCGGTGTTAAATGTGATTAAAGATGGGATGTTAGCTTACTTAGCCATCTTTACTGGTTTCAATGCTGCTAAAGTCTTCGGAGCAACTCCAGGTTTAGGTGGCGTTATCGGGGGTACCACATTACTAACAGGTATTACTCCAGAACACCCTATAAAAAATATTTTTACCGGGGAACCATTACTTGCCGGCCAAGGTGGGATTATCGGTGTCATCCTAGCGGTATGGTTACTAAGTTTAATTGAAAAACGATTACATAAAGTAGTCCCAAATTCAATTGATATTATCGTAACTCCTACTATTTCACTATTAATAATCGGTCTATTAACGATCTTTGTTATTATGCCTATTGCTGGCTTCATTTCAGATGGTTTAGTTGGCGTTGTCAATTGGGTCATTGGCGTAGGTGGACCATTTAGTGGCTTTATCATTGGTGCTTTCTTCCTACCACTCGTGATGTTAGGATTACATCATATTTTCACCCCAATACACATCGAATTGATTAATCAATCAGGCGCTACATATTTATTGCCAATAGCAGCTATGGCTGGCGCTGGACAAGTAGGCGCTGCACTTGCCCTTTGGGTGAGATGTAAAAAGAATACAACCTTACGCAATGCTATTAAAGGTGCTTTACCAGTCGGCTTCTTAGGTATTGGCGAACCCCTTATTTATGGGGTAACGCTTCCATTAGGTCGCCCATTTATTACGGCATGCATTGGTGGTGGTATTGGAGGTGCAGTAATCGGAGGCATCGGTCACATTGGTGCTACCGCTATTGGACCTAGTGGTATCTCTTTATTACCTTTAATCGCACACCAAAAATATCTTGGCTATATTATCGGCTTAGTCTCTGCCTATATTGGAGGATTTGTATTCACATATTTCTTCGGTACGACTAAAGAAATGAGAAACTTAGACAAATTAGGTGATTAGATGACAAATATTTTATATATCATTGATGAGAATTATAATTCATTTTCTAAAAATGAGAAAAAATTATCACGTTTCATATTAAATTCACCGCATGCCCTCTTACGGATGTCCAACCAAGAGGTCGCTGAAGAACTAGACATTAGTGTCTCAACGCTAAATCGTTATAGTCAGAAATTGATTAATGCAAGCTTTCAAGTACTTAGAAATGAATTAAAAACTTTATTTCCTAAACAAGTGACACCTTATAATATAGAACTTGTAAACAATGAACCTGTCGAGACATTGAAAAAGAAGCTATGTGCACGCGCAGAAGAAGCATTAAAGAAGAGTGCGAGGTTTACAGATGATAGCACTATTGATAAGATTTGCGATAAATTCAAACAATCAGAAACTATCTTTATCTTCGGATACGGTGCTTCATTCGTTTGTGCCACTGATTTATATCAAAAATTGTCACGCGTAGGTTTAAATGTTCAACTTATTCAAGAAACACATCTGTTTACGACAATGTTATCAACGCATAGTAATAAAGATTGTGTGATCTTTATTACAAACAACGGTGAACAAAGCGAATTACAAGCGATGACGAAAGTCGTTGCTGACTATCATATTCCTATTATTGCTATTACAAGTTCTGATAATAATCCAGTAGCACGTCAATCTGAGCTGGTATTAACTTACGGTCATTCTGATGAAAATGATTTACGCATGGGCGCAACCACTTCTTTATTTGCACAAATGTATACGATTGATGTACTGTTTTATCGCTATGTGGCGTTAAATTATCAGTCTTCATTAGATTATATTACTCAATCGAAAATGGCTTTAGATAATTATCGAAAACATTTATCAAATATAGAATTTAAACATTAAGACAGTATAAAAAAGGGAGTGGGACAGAAATTAAAGAAATTTCGTCGTCCCACCCCGGCAAAGATGACTAGATTTGAAAAAAGCTTGATTTAAGCGCATTTTCAAACCAGTCAGCTACTGCCAATATATTAGCAAAGGCTGAGACATTTTTATTTGTCTCAGCCTTTTTTGAATAATGTGTTGTTTATAGTTTATTTTCAGTTTTATTATTTAAGATTGCGTGATGTATCATTTTTGTGGTGTCCACGGATGAAATAGTAAACCGTTACGCCTGCTAAGAAAATAATACCGATAATAACAGATACTACAGTATCTTTGTTGAATAACATACCTACAAGTACTACTAATAAGAAAATAATAGTAATGATACTTGCTGGAGTACCACCAGGCATTTTGAATGGATGCCCTTCAACTTTTTCAGGATGTAATTGTCTGAAACGAATATGACTAATTAAAATCATAAACCAAGGAATCATACCTGGTAAAATTGAAGCACTATATACATATACGAAAATGCTGTCTGCACCTTTAATGAATAAAGGAAGAATAACATTTAATAATGCACCGATTAAGATACCAATAGCAATAGCTAGTACTGGATAGAATGGCACACCGTTTTTCATTACGCGAGTGAAGATTTTAGGCATTTGACCTTTTTGAGCTAATGTGAAAATCATACGACTCGCACTGAAGATACCTGAGTTACAACCTGATAATGCAGCTGTTAATACTACAAAGTTGATTAAACCTGCTGCGAAAGTGATACCAATTTTAGCAAATGTTGCTACGAATGGGCTACCAATGTTTCCTAATTGATTCCAAGGGTATATAGAAACAATTACAAAAATAGCACCAATATAGAAGATTAAAATACGCCAGATAACACCGTTAACCGCACTTTTAATATTCTTTTGAGGATCTTTAGTTTCCCCTGCAGTAATACCAATCAATTCAACCCCTTGGTATGAACCAATAACGATTGATAATGCAAAGAAGAATCCTACTAAACCGTTTGGCATGAAGCCACCGTGAGACCATAAATTAGAAATACCAATTGGATGGCCGCCGTTACCAATACCAAAGAAGATTAATCCAAGACCTGCAATAATCATTAATAAGATTGTTACTACTTTAATCATTGCAAACCAGAATTCAAATTCACCAAATGCTTTAACAGACGTTAAGTTTGCTGCTAATAAAAGTAATACCGCAATCACACCTGGAATCCAACCTGGTAAATGTGGGAACCAATAGTTCATGTATTCACCAACGGCAATAACTTCACTCATACCTACAACAATCCACTGGAATATATTACTCCATGCTGTCATGTAACCAGCTGCTGGATGGATATAATCACTTGCAAATGTAGAGAAAGATCCAGTTGTTGGATTTAAGTAAATCATTTCCCCCATTGCTCTCATGATTAAAAATAAAAAGATACCTGCGATTAAATACGCAAAGATAACTGAAGGACCAGTCCACTTAATTGTACTAGTTGCTCCCATAAATAAACCAACACCGATAGTCCCACCAAGTGCGATCATTCTAATTTGACGTGCACTTAGCCCCCTATGTAATTCATTGTTATCCATATAAAATAACCCCATCTCTATTTAATCTAAGGTGGAATAGTTTTATTTTCAGAAAACCTCTTTTTGCTTTCCCTCTTTCCCTAAAAAAACATCCTTTACCTTATTGAAGTTATTATACTATAATTTGACAAAATTAAAACAAAAATTTTACAAATATTTGAAATCGCTTCCATTACTGTCATGATTAGTGTTTGCAAATTTTCAAAAACATTGATTTCAAGCCTTTTTAACGCGTTAAAGCGAGTTACTTTTTACTATTTTTTTAATTGAAAAATTTCACTTTTTACAAAATTTACTATCTTCTTATTAAATATGATGTTAAATTTTCTAATAATTAGATCTATCAATTTCGGTAAAATAGAATATGTTATACTCTTCATAGATTAATTAAGGGAGCATAGTAACATGCAAGCATTAGTAAAAAAGAGTGCTACATTATCCGTATTCTTTGGTATTATATTTTTCTTATTAAATTATTTTTCAGCTAAACATGACACAATAAGTCCTCTACTTATTAGAACATTATTAGCTACGTTAACTTTTTTTGTACTATATATTATCGTTTTTTCAATATTTAATTCTGATGCGCGCAAAATTAAGTTTGGAATAACATTATCTATTTCAACCATCCTTTTCTTAATTATTGGTGCATTATTTTTCACAATTCAAATTGGTGTGATTATCGGATTAATTGTAGGTCTTATTGCTGGATTCGTATGGGAAATCATTGAAAAAAGAAATGGAGGTACACATTAATGTCAGTAACGATAGGTATTATCTTAATAATAGTTCTACTATTGCTTAGTTTAATTCCAAACTACAAAGCAATGAAACAAGCTCAATCTCAAGGAGTTAAAAGCACGCGTTTTACTGTAATGGTAGGTATTGATTTAATACTGATTGTACTATTAATAGTAACTATTATTTTAAAATTAATTATTTAAAAGCTATATTAAAAGCCTTAACCTCATTTCATATACATACAAAATGAGGTTAAGGCTTATTTTTAAATTCTACCTTGTAATAACAGGAAATAACCTATCGTGGCTAAAATTAAATAAATCATTGTACCTACTATAAACGAACGAAGTTGTACTTTAAATGGGATATGCTTACTAAATATAGGGCCTAATACTAAATTACCAATACCAATAATGATTGGTCCCGCTAAGAAGAATAAGATAATTTGCCAAGACATATGCCTTTACTCCTTATCCTTTTCAAAAAAGCGTGCAATAATCTCATCAAAGTTTAAATCTTTACCAACATATGGAATGGATGAAAAATCTTGCGCTTCAGTCATTTCATTTGTATTAATAATTACATCAAGTCCTGCATTTGTAGCACCAGTGGCACCATTCGCTGAATCTTCAATAGCTAAACAATGTGCCGGTGAATAATTAAGCTGTTGTACTGCAGTTAAGTATAATTCTGGATCTGGCTTTACCGCTTCTACATCTTCACGCCCAACAATAACGTTAATATATTCGTCTAGTCCTAACTTTTGTACAGTAGGCATAATATCCTTTTTGTAACTACTTGTCGCTATCGCCATTGGAATATGACGTTGTTTTAAATATGCCATTAATTTAGAGACTGTTTCTATCATTTCAAGTTCATGACTGGTTTGATTATGTTCATCGTAAATTTTTTGTTTATTATCTTGTCCTATTTGGTTCTCAAGATAATCGTGCAATCCCTGGGCATGTCCACCAATATGACTACGGTAAAATTCTAATGTCACAGGTTCAACTTGATGATGGTTTAAATGTTTATTAATGATTTCATATAAATGTTTTTCTGTATCAATAATGGTGCCATCGAAATAGAATACGACTGCTTTATACATATAATTACTCCTTTAAACTATACAATTATAGTTAAGTTTAACATATGCAATTAACCAGTTCATGCTTCATTTTTCAAAACTAAACTTAAATATTTGAGTTTAATAAAAATCTGAAAATTTAATTAACTGTTATGTAATTATATCGAAACGTTTAAATATGGTTAAGATTATATTACAAAAAAATTAAATTAAAGTTCGTTCGAAAGTCCTAGTGATTATATTCAAAAAGAGTGATACAATCAGTGTGTATTAATGAACGGCGTACGATTATTTAAGTCTTTATAGCTAAATGCGTTCTACATATAATAAATAAATTAGGAGGTCATTGCATGTTGTTAGATAAATTCGAAACTTACGTGCTCAACATCGTAGGTTTGAAATCTAGATCGACTCGAAAAAAATTAATCAAAGTCTGCAAAGATGTTAAGTTTTGCGACTCTTTCCAATACTCTATTATTAAACACAATAATATTCCAGCTTTAGAAGTAAGCTTGCCTAAACAACAGCTTCCCTACTTCATTAGCTTTTTAAGTTTTTATCAATTCTCAATTTACCAAATTCTTTCACCTAAGCATTTAAATATGCTATTAGATTCAGAGCAATCTTATCAATCTTCTAAACGATTTGATGTCGCTATTGATGGCCTCCAAGATGCATTTATTAAAGATAAAGTAATTGATATTATGACTTATTTCTCAAATCAATTTGACATTAAATATACATTAAACAATAACTGTGCAAGTGTATGTTGCCCACCTGAAATTTTCACTAAATTACTACAAACGATTGCTTGTCGCAATATTGATATATTATCAGCTACGTATAAAACACATGTAATGCATAAAGCAAACATTTCTTAATAAAAGAAACATATTAAGAAGCACTCACGACCATGTTATGAAGTAAAAGGTCATTTCTATATAAATTATATAGAAATGGCCTTTTTTTACTTATAAGTAAATGGTACGTACTTTGCGACGCCTGAGGTATGAGTTATTGATGAACGTAAGTGTTCACACACTTACGTAAGTAGTTCTAAGATAGATGACGAAGTGTAGTTGTGAAGACTCCTAGGGGAGCAGTGCTAGTCGAAGACTACAGGCTGAGACGGCACCCCAGGAACGCATAGCAACTTAAGTGAGTTAATATCTATCTAAGAACGCCTTTACATGACTACAAGGTATTGTAAATAAAGAAGCCAGTAAATGAACTTATAAATTCATTTACTGGCTATTTATCTAAAAATTAAATCCAATTTATCTTACTTTGATTTATTTTTATCATTTTCATCGTAAACAAGATGTTCGAATGCTTCACGTACTTGAGGTACTGTCATACCCACTACGACTTGTACGTTCTTACCACTTTTTACTAGGCCATGTGCCATTTGATCATGTGTAAAGTAGCCACTATCTTCTACTTTAGATTCATCATTTACTGTTAAGCGTAGACGTGTTGTACAGTTTGTCACATCTTTAATGTTTTCTTTTCCTCCTAGACCTTCTAAATAGTAATGTGCTTTCGCTTCATATTCATTGTTTGGAGTGAAACCTGCATTGTCAGTGTTTCCTTCACCTTTTTTCTCTTTATAATCTTTCTTAGAGAACAATTTAACTTCTTCTTCAGCACGACGACCTGGTAATGGAATGTCGAATTTTAATATTAAGAATCTAAATACGAAGAAGTAAATTGCAGAGAAGATTAAACCAATAATAACTTGGGCAACATAAGTCATCCAATGATTTTGACCTAATGGAATCCAGTTAGTAGCGATGAAATCTAATAAACCGCCACCCATGTTACCTACAACACCAAAACCATACATGATTGTATCCATTGTAGCTGCTAATAAAGCATGAATAACAAATAAATATGGTGCGATAAATAAGAATGTGAATTCTAATGGTTCAGTGATCCCTACCACGACTGCAGTTAAAGTTGCAGGAAGTAATAGTGCTGCCACTTTTTTACGATTCTCTTTAGGTGTTGTTGAGTACATTGCTAAAGCAATACCAATAGCACCAAATACTTTACCATTACCTTGTAACATGAATCCATAATGGAATTGATCTTTTAATGGTTTGCTACTTTCAGCAAATTGATTTAAGTGTCTGAACCATTCTGCTTTCAAACCATCTTTAGCTACAACTGGTCCAACCTCAATTGGTGCATAAATAAAGTGATGTAATCCTGTTGGAATTAAGACACGTTCTAAGAAATGATATAACCATACGCCGATATATCCTGATGCAATGATAAAATGTTGCATTGATTCAATACCACTTTGAATGGTTGGCCATACTACACAAGTAATCGCAGCAATTGGTAACATGACGAAGAACGAAATAGTGACTACAAATGTTAAACCTTGGAACACGCCTAACATTTCAGGTAATTTTTTACTGTAATATCTGTTATGTATCCAAGTCACAATCGCTGAAATGATGATACCACCTAAGATATTTGTGTCTAATGTTTCAATACCAGCAATTGCTTTTAATCCAGTTACATTTTCAACACCTTTTTCTAAGTTGGCATCAAATGTGTGCGGCCATTGTGTTAAAATCGCGTTGATAAATGTATTGAACATTAAATAACCCATTAATGCTGCTAATGCCGCATGTCCTGGCGCTTTTTTAGCTAGCGATAATGGTAAACCAACTACGAAGACAATTTCCATATGATTGAAGATGACCCAGCCACCTGATTCAATTACTGACCAGAACTTGAACCAGAAAGTGTGTTGATCAGCTAATCCACCCATTATGGTTGGGTTTTTAAATAATGTTGCAAATCCTAATACAATCCCAAAAAATGCAAACATTAAAACGGGAACTATCATTGCGCTCCCAAAACGTTTAATAGCATTCATATTTTTACCCCCATATCTTTCCAATCTATGTTGTGACAATATTAATATGTAAAGCGTTTTCTTAATAACTTATTCTATATTATAGTAAACGCTTTCATATATACAACGGCGTTGACTGATTTTGAAATATTTTTGTATAATCAGTTTATGTTTTCTATGAGTGAAAATATTTTCAAAAAAATTAGAGGTGTAATTGTGCTATTAGATGAAAGAGTAAATGCCAATTTCGATAAACTAAATGATAATGACCTTCAAATTGCACATTTCGTTAATACCAATATCAATAAATGTAAAACGTTAAAAATTCATGAACTTTCTCAATATACGCACGCATCCAACGCTACGATCCATCGTTTTACACGTAAACTTGGTTTCGATGGCTATAGTGATTTCAAATCATATTTGAAATTTGAAAGCGAATCTTTGAGTCAATTGCCAACGGATTCAATAGATGCGTTTAAACAAGAAATTGAAACAACATTCAATTATTTAGACCGTGTTGATTATCATTTACTAACAGATAAAATTAATCATGCTTCAACTGTTTATTTATACGGCACAGGACGTGCTCAAAGAAATGTAGCTGAAGAAGCACAACGTATTTTATTAACTATGCATAAAAATATTATTGTGTTACATGATGAACATGAAATTAAAATGGTACTTAATCGTTCAGTAGATGAAGATTTGTTCTTTATCATTTCGTTATCTGGCGAAACATCACAGCTTACTGATATTACAAATTTGCTGAAGCTCCGTCAAAAGTACTTTATTTCTGTAACGACGATGAAAGATAATACGCTTGCACAACATGCCAATTACAATGTTTATGTCGCAAGTAATACATTCTATTTATATGATGGGACAGATTATTCTAGTTTTATTAATTATCATATCTTCTTTGAAACATTATTACGTAAATATAACGAGCGTAAAGAGAAAGGTGAATTAGCGTAACCCCTGCAACCCCTGCCCACTAAATAAAAAATAAGCGTCGAATAGTTATCTATTCGACGCTTATTTATTGAAATTATAATAATCCATTATCTTCAACGTACTGATGTAGAACTTCATGCATTTTATCAAACATTAATTCTAGACCATGTACAGTCGCATCATGATATTCTTTTTTCTTATGTTTATATTCTAATGCCGTTAAACGACGCTCTTTTTCAACTAAAGATTGATAAAAGAAGAACATTTGTGTTCCACCAGACTCACGCTCTTCAAACTCTACTTCAATTACATCTTCATTATCGCTTAACTCAGGCATGCCGATAGTCATTTTAATGTATTCATCTGAAACTAATTCTTCATATTTCCCTTGTATCACATTTTGTTTGCCATTACGAGCATCTACAATGCGATACTGGCCGCCTTCATGAATGTCTGCATCAAACACTTTATTTGTACGTTGCGTTGTCATAAACCATTGTTTTAATAAATTGACATCTGTCCATGCTTGATAAACTAATTCTGGCGAATATTTTAATAAGCGTTCAATATGAATTTCAACATGTTCATTTTCCACGTTATACTTTGCCACTTGCTTCACCTACTTTCACTCTTACTTTTATTTTAACGCATTTATAAATAGTACCAAACTTTCAACTATTGAAATGTATAAATTATTTGTTTTTCATTTTCGAAAATTAAAAAATAAAACTAGTTCGCCAAAATAATTACGTTAAGCCTTAGGTTTCACTCTTGGATAGCGTAAAATAATTGCTATTACACCACAGACACCTAACATAATTGAATAAATACAATAAGGCATTACACTAAACGGCGATATACTTGCTACTGCGGCAGCAGCAATAACTTGAGGACTGTATGGTAAGAAACCTTGGAAACAGCCTGCAAAGATATCCAGTAAGCTAGCCGATTTACGAGGATCAACGTCATATTCATCAGCAATATTCTTTGCTAAAGGACCAGCCATAATGATTGAAATTGTATTATTTGCTGTCGCAATATCCGCTGCACTGACTAAGCCAGCGATACCAAACTCCGCACCACGTTTAGACTTAACTCTTGATCTTACAAAGTTAAGCAACCAGTCAACGCCACCATTATGTTGAATAATACCAACTAGTCCGCCAATTAGTAAAGCTATAATCGCAATGTCTTCCATACTCATAAGGCCTTCAGACACTGCTTTTAATAAACCTTGCCAGCCAAAAGAACCATCTATCAGTCCAATCATACCTGATAACAATGTACCACCGATTAATACAATGATAACATTAACGCCTATCACCGCTAAGATTAAGACTAACACATAAGGAATGACTTTCACTAAATTGTAGTCATAACTCTTTGAGTGATCAACGGTTACACCATTCGTTAAGAAGAAAAGCACAATAATAGTTAAAATCGCACCAGGTAATACAATCCAAAAATTCACTTTAAACTTATCACTCATTTTAGTTTTTTGCGTACGAACTGCCGCAATCGTTGTATCTGAAATCATCGATAAGTTATCGCCAAACATTGCGCCACCGACCACGGTGCCCATCGCTAACGCAGCAGAAATGTCAGTTGCTTGCGCAAAGCCGAAACCAACAGGAGCGATAGCTGCTACTGTACCAACAGAAGTTCCCATGGAGATAGAAACAAACATACATATGATAAATAATCCTACAATGATTAAATTTTGAGGAATAAGGGATAAACCTAAATTAACTGTAGATGTTACGCCACCCATTTTTTCAGTGGTCGTTGAAAAGGCGCCAGCCAGAATAAATATAAATACCATTAAAATGATATTAGAATGGCCTGCCCCTTTTGTGAAAATCTCAACTTTATCTACAAACTTTTCTTTTCTATTCATTATTAAAGCAACAATCACAGTGATTGTGATTGCTACGTTAAGCGGCATACTTGTAAAATCACCTGTAATAGTACCTACACCTAAAAATAAAGCTATAAATAATACTAAAGGAAGTAATGCCCAGGCATTGCCTTTCTTCCTATCTTCCATATTTGACCTACTTTCTATAATCTGACATCAGTTTAACTTTAAAATTACAAGAATACTAATTTAACGTCAACCTATTTTCATGAAAATTACATATATTCACCTCGAATAGTGACGTTATATGTGTATCAGCGCGTTATCAGCCGAAACTAAAGCACTCAAAAACTTCTTTAAAATCTAAAAAAGCGAGAGCATTAACAACTCTCGCATTGACTTCAACTGTATTAATTAATCGATTTGAATACCGCCAGTTACACCAAATACTTGTCCAGTTGTATAACTTGATTCTTCTGAAGCAAGCAATACATACGTACCAGATAATTCAACTGGTTGACCCGCTCTACCTAGTGGCGTTTCTTGACCAAATTTAGGAATCGCTGATTGAGGTTGACCGCCACTAATTTGAAGTGGTGACCAGAATGGCCCTGGTGCCACACAATTCACACGAATGCCTTTCTCTCCTAATTGTTCAGAGAAACTTTTTGTTAAAGAAATAATCGCAGCTTTAGACGCCGCATAGTCATGAATGATTGGACTAGGATTATAACCTTGAACAGATGATGTTGTCGTAATTGAAGCACCTGGTTGTAAATAATCTAACGCTTTTTGCACTGTCCAGAAGACTGGATAAACATTCGTTTCAAATGTTTCTTTAAATGATTCAGTGTCGAAATCTTTTAAGTCATCATGATATTGTTGATGACCCGCTACTAAAGTCACATTGTCTAATCCGCCTAGTTCATCATGTGCTTTCTCTACTAAATCATAATTGAATTGTTCATCACGTAAATCTCCTGGGATAAGCACCGCTTTACGACCTGCTTTTTCAATGACTGCTTTAACTTCTTGCGCATCTTGTTCCTCACTCGGAAGATAGTTGATTGCCACATCAGCGCCCTCTTTCGCATAAGCAATCGCAGCTGCACGTCCAATCGCCGAATCACCGCCTGTTACAAGCATCTTGTAATCTTGAAGACGTCCGTGGCCTACATATGATTCCTCACCACAATCTGGTTGCGGCGTTAATTCAGATTGCAAACCTGGTACAGGTTGTTCTTGCTTCTCATAATCTGACGTTTTAAATTTCGTTCTTGGATCTTGTGCACCCATGTTAAATCATCTCCTATAGAATAATCACTCACTATTTACCCAACTTCATAGCCCTTTTAATCATTCTTTTTGAAAATGCACAACCAAACAGCACTCGTAAAAAATTATTCTATACTAACAAACACCTTTTATGCATACTCAGCAAGTAATTGATGAATCAACGTTATGAAGTACTCAGGCACCTTTTCCAAGATACGCTCATCAGGATCATACTTAGGATGATGTAAGTCATACTCACTATTAGAGCCAATAAACGCAAAAACACCTGGATGATTAGCCAATAATCCTGAAAAATCTTCCCCAATGGTATAAGGTTCATCTAATTCAATGACGTTATAACCAACCTTCTTAGCCGCTTCTTTCGCCTGCTCTGTTAAGAACTCATCATTCATCACAGCCTGTGGTAAATGCGTATAAACCAGTTCAATTTCTACATTAAAGAGTTGTTCAAGCCCTTTCGCAATATCAGTCATACGTTGTTCAATTTGGTCTTGAATTTCTGGTTTAAATGAACGCACTGTACCTTGAACATATGCGTTATCAGCAATGACATTCCATGTGTTACCTGAAGATACTTCGCCAATCGTAACCACCGCACTATCAAAGGCAGATAAATTACGACTCACTATCGTCTGTAAACTAGTAATAAGTTGACCTAACACCATGACTGGATCGTTACCTTGTTCTGGTTTAGCTGCATGTGCACCTTTTCCACGAATTTTAAATTCGAAACGATCCACGGCTGACGTTATAGGACCAGACTTGATCGCAAATTCTCCTATATCTAAAGTTGGATAATTATGGAAACCTAGAATCGCTTTGACATCATCTAGTGCCTCTGTTTCCGCCATTGCTAATGCACCTGTCCCCACTTCTTCTGCCGGTTGGAATAAGAATTTCACTCGCCCTTTTAATTCAGATTCTTGTGCTTTTAATTGTGTCGCTACTGCTAAAATGCTTGCCATATGAATATCATGTCCACAAGCATGCATAGCCCCCTCATTAGAAGAGGTAAAATCGTGATCTACTTGTTCTTTAATTGGTAAGGCATCTATATCTGTACGTACTGCAATACAAGGTTCGCCTTTCCCTACTTCTGCTACAAACCCTGTTTCAAGCGGAATATCAATGATTTTAATATCATATTCTTTTAAAATTTCTTTTAAGCGTTGAGTGGTTTCAAATTCATTATTAGATACTTCCGGATATTGATGAAATAAACGACGCCATTGAACGTAATCTTTATATTCTGTCATGTCGTGCTTCGTCCTCCCTTTTTCAAAATAAATTGAACAATATAGTATACGACTGTACCTACTACAACACCGATTGCTAAATTATGCGTGGTTAAAACTAAAATAATGGTAACTAACATCACAAACGTACGTGTGACAGGTGCTTCGCGCAAATGCTTGAACGTTCGGCGATCGAATGTGTTAAGTGAAATAGTAATTAAGACACTAGCTAATACCGCCATAGGAATTAATCCGACAATCGGCGCTAAAATGAAAATACAAGATAGCAAGAGTAGTCCTGTTACTAACGTTGCTAAACGCGAAGTCGCGCCCATTCTATGATTAAACTTCGATTGACCTACAAGTGCACTACTGCCATATCCGCCAAATAATCCAACTAACATGTTTGATATACCTTGAGCAACCACTTCTTTATCTTTATCGGTAGGATTTTGAGTAATTACATTCATCATTTCGTTCGTTAAATTGGTTTGTACTACTGAAATAATAGCCATAGTCAAACCATATAAGACAATGACGCTTAAAGCATGATAATGAAATAATTCAGTAGGTAAAGTAAGCTTCGGTATAGCAATATGAATGTCAGCTAAGTCATGGACTAATTGGACATGAGGCTTAAATATATAACTACCTACCGATACAAGAATAATTGCAATCAACGGTGCTGGGACCGCCCGAATCAATTTAGAAGATAAAAATATAATGACAAACGTAGCAATTGCGACTATATAGGTCGCAACAGAGATACCAAATATATACTTAATTTGAGTAGTTAATAATAAAATACCTAAGGCATTCATAAATCCCATAACTACCGTATCTGGTATTAGTTTTAATACTTTATCTATATGACATAGTCCAAATATAAAAAGTACGATACCCATTACAATCGTTGCGGCAATTAAGTAATGCACATTGTAGTGCTCAACTAAAGGCGCGCCCACAATAGAAATACCACTACTTGGTCCAGAAACCATACTCAATCGTACACCTAGAAAACTTATGAAGAAGAGCATTAACCCGCAACTCATAATGCCGATAGTTGGACTTATGTGGACAATAAATGAGAATGCTATGGTGGTAGGAAGCAAGGCTAGTCCCATCAATATGCCTACTAAGATATTTTGTGAAATATCTTTATTCCATTGTTGTAAGTAGGTTTGATATCTCTCCTGCATAGCGCTTCCCCCTTTATCTTTATGGTATCACAATTGTCAAATTTTTCTCACAATTAACATTTATATTTATTTCGTATTAAAAAAGCCACTCTTCCACATAAGAGCGACTGAAATTTAATATAATAAATTATTTAGTTATGAGAATTATTAAAAGCAATAATTTTAATAAACCTAAGTGTTCAAACACTTAAGTAAGTAGTTCTAAGATGAACTACGAATGGCGTTGCGTGACTCTTGGTGTTTTTTATATTGAACACTAGTGCGTGTGCACTTGTGTAAGGCGTTCTAAGATAGATAACGAAACGTAGTTGAGTGACGCCTGAGGGAGCAGGATGAGTGTCGAGACCAAGACTCGACCCAGCCCCCTAGGCAAGCGTCGCAACAAAATGAGTAACATTCATCTAAGAACTACTTTACAAGACCAAGGCTCGACTTATCCCCCTAGGCAAGCATCACAACAGAATGAGTAAATGTTCATCTAAGAATTTCAAATAATTCCTTACACAAGAAAGTGATGAATTAAATTAGCAGCTAATCTTGATGTACGATCATCTACATCATAATCTGGATTAGTTTCTGCAATACTAATAGAAGAAACTTTCTCACTTAAAATCACACGTTTACCTATATCAAATACTGAATGTGGATATAAACCTAAGACGCTTGGCGAACTCACACCAGGAGCAAAGGCACTATCAATAACATCCATACAAATAGTAAACATAATTGTATCATGGTCATGCATAAAGCGTTCAATTTTATCTTTAATCGTTGGGGAAACTTGATGTAAGAGTTCATCTGCATAGACATAAATAATTCCTTTTTCATCAGCATAATCATATAACGCTCGTGTATTACCACCTTGAGCTAATCCAAGCACTAAGTAATCCGCATGTTCATCTTCCTCTAAAATTTGTCTAAACATCGTACCTGAAGTTGGTGTCTCATCTGGACGTGTATCAAAGTGTGCATCAATATTAATAATGCCAATAGACGCATCAGGATAAACTTCTCTTGTAGCCAAATATTGCGCATACGCTATATCATGTCCTCCCCCAATTAAGAAGGTTTGATTGTGGTTTTTAATCACTTGAGCTGATAATTTAGCCATCTCCTGTTGCGTTTCACTTAGTTCACCATCTTCATATTCGACATTTCCATAATCAATTAATGCTTCACATTCGCTTAAATCAGGCAATTTAGCAAATTCTCGTTTTACTGCATCCGGGCCCTTTTTAGCACCCACTCGTCCTTTATTCAGTTCAACGCCTTTATCTACAGCATAACCTAATAAACCTACACCCGATTTATCTTCGTTCGTATCCATTTTTTCTAAATTAGCAAATTTTACTGTTTGAAAATGTCTAAACTGTTTTGGATCAGTTTCACTATCAATTCTACCTGTCCATAGTTTTGGATTACCTTGTGTATACATTAAGCTGCCCCCTAAAAAATAAATATTATATTTAAATCATACATTATTTAATTCAATCATGTCATTATCGCCTTGTATTTGTTTGATACCCAATTCTAATCATTTTAAGACATTAAAAATTGTTTTCAATAAGATAAAAATAATTCAAGACTATTACATTTTAATGATATTTGAAATGGACAATTTATTTATACCCAAGTAATATGTATAATATTAAAGAAAGAGTTTATACGGTTACCCTAATGGAGGTTACATAAATGAAGACTAATCGTATTTCAGGATTTCAATGGGCGTTAACAATCTTCGTGTTTTTCGTTGTAATAATGACGCTATCCATTATCCTACGAGATTTTCAAGCTACAATCGGTATTAAACGTTTCGTTTTTGATATTAAAAATATAGCACCAGCTATAGCCGCAGTCATTTGTATTGTGGCATTTAAAAATAAACCAGTACAACTTGCTGGTTTGAAGTTATCAATTGATATCAGAGTAGTGGAACGTATGTTACTTGCATTAATTTTACCTCTAATTATTTTCATTATTGGTATGTTCAGCTTTAATGCATTTGCAGACAGTTTCATCTTACTTCAATCTTCTGATTTATCAGTTTCAGTATTTACTATTATAATTGGACATATTCTTATGGCGTTATTCGCTGAATTTGGTTTCCGTTCTTACATTCAAAATATTACAGAAACTAAAGTGAATACATTTTTCGCTTCTATTATCGTTGGTTTAATGTATTCTGTATGGACAGCGAATACGACTTATGGTACTGAATACGCTGCTTACCATTTCCTTTACACATTTATGTTCTCTATGATTATTGGTGAACTGATTCGTGCTACGCGAGGCCGTACAATTTATATCGCGGTTATCTTCCATGCAGCGATGACATTTGCGCAAGTGTTCTTATTTAGTGAAGAACTTGGTGATGTTTTCTCAATGAAAGTAATTGCTTTAAGTACAACAATCGTAGCGGTTGTCTTTTACTTATTAAGTTTAATTGTTCACTTCATTTTCTATAGAAACACGAACCAATCTTTAGATGAAGTTGAACCTAATAACTACTTAGATCATATGGACGACGATGATAACTCTACTTCTGAAGATGAAGGCTCAGTTACACATCAGAATAAGAAGAATCATTTGTCTGGCGCTAAGAGAACAACAAATTCGACTGACAGTGCGTCACGAGTTAAAGATGATTTAAAAGAAAGTGCTTCTTATGAAAATGATAGACGTTCATCAGTAGTAGATAATGCTAAAGATCAAATTGACAGCACTAAAAACAAGTAAATCGTGTATTATTAAAGCCACTTCATTATTCGCTATGAAGTGGTTTTTTTATATCTATGTAGTTCTAATTATCTAATGTTAGATAAAAAAATAAGACACTTCATACGAGTTAATATAGAAGAATTAACTTTATTAATGAAATGTCTTATTACCTTACTATTTGTTATTTATTAATGATTTGTACGCCTTGTTGTGTCCCTACAATGACTTGGTCTGTGATGTCTAAGAAATAACCTGTTTCAAGGACACCTGTTAAATGAATAAGGAATTCATGGAATTGATAAGGGTCTATTTTTTCATTTAATTGACAATCGATAATATAATTACCATTATCGGTAATAAATGGGATATCACCATTCATGCGGCGTTCAGTTTGGATATTGCCATATGATTCAATCTTTTTAGTAGTATGTAACCAATTAAATTTATCTACTTCAATTGGTAATTTAAAGTTTTCACCTAAGTAATCTACCATTTTCCCTTCATCGACTAAGACAACAAAACGCTCAGCCATTTCATCGATGACTTTTTCTCTGAATAGCGCTCCTCCGCCACCTTTTACTAAGTTAAGTTGAGGATCTACTTCATCTGCCCCATCAATCGCTAAATCTACATAGGAAACATCGTTAATATCTACAATATTTATATTTAATTGTTTAGCAAGATATTCACTTTTATTAGATGTACAAACACCTGTAATATTGAGTTGTTCCTCTTTTATACGTTCTGCAATTTTAGGAATCAATAATTCAATGGTACTTCCAGTTCCGATGCCTAAAATCATGTTATCTGTAATTTGAGCAACAGCATCATCAACTGTCATTCGTTTAAGCTCTTGCGAATCTTTCATGTTTACTGAGACCCCTTTACATGTTTACTTACTTATTATTTTACATGACATAATAAGAAATATATAGCACTTGTAGAGATTTATTATTGATTATCCCTTATCTTTTCAAATAAAATATAGTAAACTTTTGCTTAAAACAGTGTTAGGAGTGACATATATGATTCCTATCTATGCGATTTCTACTGGAAAGATTGAAGAATTAGACTATGGGCAAAAGCGTCAAATGCTTTCTGCTTTAAATAAAGTCCCATTTTCAGGAAAAATGTGGTTATCTACATTAGGATTTGTTGAGGATGAACAAGCGTATAAAGATCACGGTGGCCCTCATAAAGCAGTGTGTAGCTTTAGTAAAGCAAACTATGCTATGTATAAAGAAGACCTCCCGCACTTACCTGAATATGCGATGTTCGGTGAAAATCTTACAATAGAAGATTTAGACGAGTCTGAGGTGTACTTTGGCAATCAATACCGTTTAGGTGAAGCGATAATAGAAGTGTCAGAAATACGTGAACCTTGTTGGAAGATTCAAACTAAATATGGCATACCAGATTTGGTTAAACGAATGTCTGCATCTGGAAAGACAGGTTTTTACTTTAGAGTCATTAAAGAAGGCTTTGTTAAGGCGGATGATAATCTAGAATTACTTCAATTGGCCAATGCTGATACACGATTGTCTGTCCAAGAGCTTAATGATATTTATTATAATGATCGTAAAAATTTAGAACGCTTAAACTATGCACTTCAAAACCCATATTTATCACCTCATCGAATTGAAAAGTTAGAAAAAATGCGTAACGTGGCGCTTAAAAGACACAAATAAAAAAACTCTGATTAGTTAAATGAGAATGAATGTCTCATTCCTAACTAGTCAGAGTTTCTGTTTTATTGTTCTTTCTTTTCAGCAATATGATAAATCGTTTTTGAATAAAACTTCTCATTTGCCTTTAAGATGGATTTCGCTTGTGCTTTATCCATATTAATGTCATTAGGTAAAAATTGTGTTTCTAACGCTACACCTGAATGTGCTTTATAAATATTGAAATCACTTTTCCAATCTGACGTATGATTAAAAGTAAAAATAACCATGTTAGGCATTGTCGTTTTAACATCTAATGCAAATTCGTTATTTTCAATAAGAAATTGTTGATTGCCAATTTCAAAAGGATGATCTAACCCATTGTTAGCTTGAATCTGTTCAGTAATTAATGGATGATCAGATGAAAAAATATCTTTAAAATAAATACTATCACTCTTGAAAATATCTATTAAATCAATCGTTTGATGATTTGAAATTAAATGGGTATCGTCGATTGGATACATATTCAATTTGCTACTTGTAAGTTTATGATTATCTATGACGTTGTTATCTCTATTTAAGTTAAAGTAAACATGATTGGTTGGATTAAATAGGGTATCTTCGTTAGATTGAGCTTCGTATTCAATCGTCCATCTATGTTCCATATCATACGTATGAGTCACTTTAATTGTCATATCCCCTGGATAACCATCTTCTTTAGAAAGTAATTGCGTAGTAAAAATAATCTTTACATTCGTTATATTATCTATTACTTCATAATCGAATAAACGTTTATCTAGACCGTTACTACCTCCATGAAGCTGATGCGGTCCATTATTTGCTTCAAGCTGATAAGTTTGATTATTTAATGTAAATGATGCATTTCCTATACGACCTGCGTATCGTCCAATTGTAGCTCCAAAGTTATAAGGGTTCTGGGGGTAGAATTCATCCGCCTCAACTCTATTGCCCAACACGATATTATTATCATGATATTTCCAAGATACAATGCGTGCACCATAATTCGTAAATACAATGTTCGTTTCTTCGTTGTCAATTTTAATTAAGTCAATACCGTGATTTTGATTCTCTACTTCAACTTTCATTACTTACGTCTCCCTCTTAACACGCTTAATCAGGCTCTGCTCGGTAAGATCATTACAAGTACACCTACGATACAAATTAATGCGCCAATTAAATCGTATTTATCTGGCGCTTGTTTATCAATAACATATGCCCATACAATACTCATGACAATAAATACACCGCCATAAGCTGCATAAACACGCCCGAATGTTGGAAATGACTGAAATGTAGCGACGATACCATACATGATAAGTACGGCACCTCCTATTAACCCCAACCAACTTGATTGCCCTTCCCTTAACCACAACCAAATTAGATAGCCACCACCAATTTCACAGAAACCTGCTAATAAAAAGATAAAGATGGAATAAAGCATTTCTAAATCCTCCGATACAATGAACTTTGTTAGTTGTATTGTATCAACTCATAACGCTCTTTATCTAATTAATTTTAAGCACTGACTTTTTCACATACATATTGTTACACTTTTCTTATTAATATTCCATACATTTTATATAAATAAAAAAATGAAAACGCTATCTATAAAATATTTTTTGTAGATAGCGTTTTCTTGTTATATTTTTTAACGAAATTATTTTTTAAGACGATAAAATTGAATTGCTAATATTATTCCTGAAATCATTAAAAATAAGATTGTAATAATTGAACCAATAGGCAAATGATGCATAAATAATTCCACAACACAATCAATTATCACAATGATAGTTAGAGAAATGATAATCCAAATATAATTTGATGCATATGTATTAATAATCGTTTGTTTTTGTTGCTCGTCAGCAAATCGGTAATTAGGAATAAGTCTGAGAATTCCTTTAGGATTAGCTTCTCTTTCTTCAATGCTTGGGACATATTGTTCAGTAATTTGAATACGTTTGTCATTTTCTAGCATAAAAATAATAAAATAAATTGGAAGAAAAATAAGAAGTATTGGGTTTATTTCCCATTTAATATGGCCTTTATATATCATTGGTACGATAAAATTAGTTGTAAATATCACAAAAAGCATCCATGTTAACCAAAACCAGAAACGTTTAAATTTGGATTGACGATTTAGTTTTCTTTTCTCTTCATGTGTTTTAACATAGATAAACAAATCATCCGCTGTTTCTTTATGAATAGTTAACCTACACACAATTACGATTAGAATGAAAAGACTCCCAATCAATAATGGGGATAAAAACGATCTTTCTAAATCGCTTATTGCCTCAAAAGAAACAATCGCACCTAGAAAGTTTAAACTAATAATGCCATGTTTAGCTTTAATTATTTGATGTTGTTCGTCTATCCTTTCATCCGTCGCTGTCATCTTCTCCCTCCCAGAATAAGTCGTCTAATGTTACACCTAATGTCTTAGCGATATTAATACATAACTTCAATGAAGGATTATATTTATTGTTCTCAATCATATTAATCGTTTGACGTGAGACCCCAACTGAACGCGCAAGTTCTAATTGAGATATTTTACTTACTCCACGATATTTCTTAACGTTATTCACTTTCCCTCACTTCTTTCAAACTCCCATTTATTTAAAGCATAACGAGTTATCATAATAATTGTCAAATATATGTGACGTCACGCTTTTGATTTTAATTAATGTTATTTCTCTGTCACTTCAATTATAATTGCTATATTACTACATAATTAACATAGCACTCTAGTCTTATATCTTGATGGAGTGCATTTTTTATTTTTCATTTTCAAAAAGATAGAAAGAAGGAATAATTGTGGATTTCGTATCTAAACCAACGACAGAAACTGCTAAAGCATTATTAGGCGTTAAGATTATTTATCAAGATAACAATCAAACGTATAGCGGTTATATTGTAGAAACTGAAGCATACTTAGGCTTTGATGATCGAGCTGCACATGGATTTGGAGGCAAGCAAACGCCTAAAGTGACATCACTGTATAAACGTGGAGGCACAATTTATGGTCACGTCATGCACACGCACTTATTAATTAACTTAGTGACACGTACGGAAGGCGTACCTGAAGGTGTATTGATTCGCGCTGTTGAGCCGGAAGATGGTATTGAAGCGATGATTAAGAATCGCAATAAAAATGGATATGAAGTGACGAATGGACCTGGAAAATGGACGAAAGCATTTAACATTCCTCGTGCAATTGATGGTTCCACTATTAACGAATGTCGTTTATCAATTGATGTAAAGAACAGAAAATATCCACGAGAAATTGAAGAAAGTGCAAGAATTGGCATTCCTAATAAAGGCGAATGGACGCACAAACATTTAAGATACACAGTCAAAGGGAATCCGTATGTCTCTCGCGTACGTAAGTCAGAATGTGTGATGCCAGAAGAAACTTGGAAATAACGACCTGCTGAATTTAACGTCAGTAAAAGCAATCTTTAAATTATTATATAAGTTACATTAATTCCATTTATATAAATAACTCCAAACCTTTATATATACTAAAAAGATATTATGCTTTCTAGAAATATATATTTTTTGTATGTATAATGGTTAATATGGATAATTTTAGCGCTTTCATTATTGATAAGTGTGCGAAATTAACAAAGGGGGGAATATAAATTGGAATTAGATGCAGTGACAACATTATGTCTCGCTTGTCTGCTTTATTTATTAGGCGAATTTATTGTTAATCACGTTTCCTTTTTACAAAGAGTCTGTATACCAGCACCAGTGATTGGTGGTTTAATATTCGCAATATTAGTTGCAGTCTTAGATACTTTTAATATTTTAAAAATTACACTCGACGCACAATTTATTCAAGACTTCTTTATGATGGTATTCTTTACGACCATTGGTTTAGGTGCATCATTTAAATTATTTAAAATTGGCGGTAAAGTGCTACTCATTTATTTCGGTTGTTGTGCCGTTTTAGCCATTTGTCAGAACTTTATCGGTATTTCACTGGCGAAGCTACTCCATATTAAACCTTTATTAGGCTTAACTGCTGGTTCTATGTCAATGGAAGGCGGACACGGCAATGCGGCGGCTTATGGTCAAACATTGGAACAAAGTTTCAATATTGATTCTGCAGTAACCGCTGCTTTAGCTGCTGCTACGCTCGGTTTAGTATTTGGTGGTTTAATTGGTGGCCCATTAGTAAAATTGATGATTAAGCATTATAACCTTAAACCTGGAAATAGTGATGATTCATTCAAAGATTATAGTAAGGTTGAAGAAAATGCCACATTACATAAGAAATATAAACCAACACAAGTGTTCTTTATTCAATTAACAATTATTGCCTTTTGTATGTCACTAGGTACATTTATAGGCGATCAATTTTCTAATCTTACTGGACAAAGTTTACCGATGTATGTAGGTTCTATGTTTGTAGCAGTAGCTATACGTAATATTTCAGAATATACTAATTGGAATATCATAGATTTGAAACTGAATGATCAAATCGGTGATGTCGCACTTGGTTTATTCTTATCACTTGCTTTAATGAGTATTCAATTAACACAAGTTTATTCATTAGCTTTACCATTAATTATTATTGTTTTAGTCCAAGTCGCTTTCATTTCACTCTTTGCTTTCTTTATTCTATTTAGAGTGCTAGGTAAAGATTATGATGCGGCAGTGATGGCCGGTGGTTTTATTGGTCACGGTCTGGGTGCGACACCAAACGCTATGGCAAATTTAGATGTGATTACTAAGAAATACGGTAGCTCACCTAAGTCTTACCTAGTGGTTCCAATCGTTGGTGCCTTCCTTATTGATTTAGCTGGCGTACCTATCGTGATGGGCTTCATCAATATCTTTGGTAGTTAACCCTTGAAAATGAAAAATAAACACCTACACAATAAATAAAGAGGCTGAGACAAATTAAAATGTCTCAGCCTTTACTAATATATTGGCAGTAGCTGACTGGTTTGAAAATGCGCTTAAATCAAGCTTTTTTCAAATCTAGTCAGCCTTGCCGGGGAGCGGGGCCCCAGCACAGAGAATTTCATTAAGAAATTCCACTAATAAAGCAAGCTGGGGTTGGACGACGAAATTTATTTAATTTCTGTCCCACTCCCTTTATTATTTTCACTTCATTATCCTCTATGAATATCTAGTCCACGTTGTTCAATCCAAGACATTAATTTCTGATCAAATACTAACTTACTATGTTTAAGCTCACTAATGTCTTTAGCATTTAACATAGTCATAATCGATTTCATATGTTCAATAAATGATTCAACATAGTCAATTGTGCTCGTGATGCCTCCATTTTCAACATGATTCAAGAATGGACGTGACATACCGACTGCTTTCGCACCTAATGCTAAGCTTTTAACAGCATCTAATGGCGTACGTACACCCCCGCTCGCAAATACATTCAATGTGTCTTGGTAAGCAGCGCTTTCAAGTAGAGATTCTACAGTAGATTGTCCCCAATTTGCTAAATAGTCCATATCTTTATTAGAGCGACGTTCGTTCTCAATGGTTACAAAGTTCGTACCACCTCTACCACTCACATCAATATACGTTACTCCTGCATCAATTAAATCTTTATATAATTCTTTACTCATACCGAAGCCAACTTCTTTGATGATGACTGGCACGTCTACGCGTTGTACAATTGCTGCTACATTATCAATCCAAGTTGAGAATTCTCTATTACCTTCAGGCATTACAAGTTCTTGCGGTGCATTCACATGGATTTGTAAAGCTTGTGCGTCTAATAAACTCACCGCTTCTACTGCTTTATCTACAGGTACATCAGCACCGACATTACTAAACACGAGACCTTCTGGATTAGTTTGGCGCACAATGCTAAATGATTCAGCCATTTTAGGATTTCTAAGTGCCGCATGTGTCGAACCAACCGCCATCGCTAAACCTGTTTCACGTGCAACGACCGCTAATTTTTCATTAATTTTCTTCGTCCAATCACTGCCACCTGTCATTGCGTTAATATATAAAGGATATTTCATGTCAAAGTTGGATGTATGACTTGTTAAATCAATTTGATCTACATTTATGTTCGGAATCGAGTGATGTACAAACCTCACACGGTCAAAGTCCGATTGAGGCGCGTCATGTTGTGCCATTGCAATCTCAACATGTTCATTTTTCCTCTGTTCTCTTTGCATATCGCTCATGCTACTACCTACCTTTGCTTAATTTATAATATTGATACTCTCTACTAGAACCATTTTTTTCTTTTGAAAAAGACAATTAACGCCACTGCTATGATTAACATGACTAGCATACATAAAGGATAACTATAATGCCATTTCAATTCAGGCATATATTCAAAGTTCATTCCATATACACCAGCGATAAATGTTAATGGCGAGAAAATAACGGATACAAGTGTCAACACTTGCATAATACTATTCATTCTAAAAGAAGAATACGATTCAAAGTTCTCCCTAATCTCATTCGTCATTTCTTGCGATGTACGGATAATGTTATTCTGTTTAATCAAATGGTCATCGATATGTTGAATATACATGGAATGTTTACTATCGACAATTAAATTACCTTCTGTTTTAATCGTATTAACCAATTCTTGCATTGGGAATAAAACGCGTTTGATTTTAATCAAGTCTGAACGTAATTTAAAGACATTGTCCATTACTTTTTTACTATGCGTATCATCAACATGCGCATCCTCAAAGTTATAGACTTTCTCTTCAATTGTATAAACAAAATCAAAATATTTATCTACCATCATGTCCAAAATATGTATCACTATATCTGCACAGTCTAGATCTGGATCATGATTATTAGAGTTCATTTCAGCGACATTATTTAGAGATTCAAAATGTTTATCATGATATGTCACTAATACCTTGTCATTTACAAAGACGTTTAATGCTATAGGAGAAAAATCATCTTTATACATACTATGAAATACCATGTATTGATAATCTTTATACGCTTTGTATTTAACACGTGGCACGCCACTGATAGCATCTTCTAACTCTAAATAGTTAAAATTGAAATTCTCAATTAAATAATCATTTTCTTCGGATGTAGCTTTCTCAAAATCAAACCACACGATCGTCGCGTCCTGTGGAATGTCTTTTACTGTATCAACTTGGGTAAGTGACTGTTTTGAAGTTTGATACCGAATTATCATCGTCATTTTATATGTTACCTCCTATAGAACCATACGTCTTACATTCTACCATGAATTAAATGTCGTGTATGCGTTATTTTAATTTAGTAAAATGAATTTAGAAATATAAATTGAAAGGACGTAACTATTTATGAATTATCCATTTATTGTTAGAAAAAAAGTAGAACAATCTCAAATCGATCACAATAACCACATGCACGATTCTGAATATAATGCCGTCTTTAGTGAAGCCGTGAATGAATTTAATTATGCTAATGGTCTATCATTAGAAGAACGCAAAACGTTAAATTATACGATGTTCACTTTAGAAGAACATACGACTTATTTATCTGAAATGTCTTTAGATACAGCATTTCATATTATAGTAAACATCTATAATTATGATGATAAACGTGTTCACTTCTTTTTATCTCTATATACAGAAGATGATGTATTAGCCGCTACTAATGAAGTTATGATGATGGGTATTGATGGCGAACAACGTCGGTCTGCCCCTTTTCCAGAAGAATATAAAAAGAATGTTGAAGAGTATTATAGCATTCAAGGAGATGTCGAATGGCCGAAACAATTGGGCCATCAAATTGGTATACCAACAAAAAAGGATGAATAGAAATGACGCAAACGTTAAGAGATTCAATCACAATAAAAGTATATGATTTGTATGATGATTTAAAAGTGCAGTTAATCGAAATAAATCAGTCCAAGCAATTATTTATAAACGGACCAAGTCAAGAATTAATGAAACGCGCGTTTAACATTAGTTATTATCAAGGCCAAAAACAGGCTATTGAAGCAGTACAAAGAATAATCGATGATAACGAAGAAGCACATACACTAGTTAAACAGTTTCGTGATTATCAAACACGCGTTAAGGATAAGCAAATTAATTTATCAGAAGTGATGCAGCATACAAATGAATCACACACTAAACTTGAAGAAGTATTAGACCAGCATTACCACTACATGGGACAAAGCTACATCATCTCACAAGTAGAGACTATGATTAAAGAGGTTTCAGAATGATTCTGAAACCTCTTTTCAGTAATTATTGATCGATTGTCTTAGTAATCTGTTTAATGACTTTATGTGATTCACGAATTGGATATAACGGGAAATCATGAAACATTTTAGGATAATCAAAGAATTGAATATCGTGATTCGCTTCTTCTAATGTATAAGCCAATTGTTGAATGTCTGGATAGTAAATCTCGCGACCTCCTCCGAACATGACAATGGGTGGTAAATGTTTTAATGAGCCGTATAATGGCGAAATACGTGGATTTGCGAGTGCATCTCCATTACTCCATACGTTTAAAATACGTTGTAATCCATCAATATTTACAAAGCGGTCTTTATTAATTAGACTATCTGTTATTTGAGGGTTTGTCATCGTTGCATCCAACATAGGTGAAATTAAGAATAACTTCTTAGGTACAGGGCGTTGTTGTTCGACAAGTTGTTGAACAAAACTTAATGCAAGTGCGCCGCCAGTTCCATCCCCCATAATCACTATGTTCTGTGGCTCTACTTCTTCTAAAAGAGAATCATAGACATCACTAATGGCTTTAAAAATATCTTCTATATGGTATTCCGGCGTCTTAGGATAAATAGGTAGTACGACTTCATACAAGGTATTTAATACAAGTTTATCCATAAATCTCCAATGAAATGGTGAAGGTTGTAATGTATTATAACCACCGTGAATATATAATATTTTCTTCTTCGTTTCATGACGGAAATTGAATCTAAATACCTGCATTTCTCCTAAAGAAAGTTTATCAAGATTCGCTTTAACATTTAATGTTGAAGGTTGTTTATGTTTCGCTTGATTGGCATCTTTACGTCTATCCATAAATTGATCAAATGCAGCTTGATTATCAAATAATATTGAGCGGTTGTGTAACAAATACTTATTCATAATTCTATTTACCATATGTGATCTCATGATATATTTATAACCTGCCTTTTTTATTTTTAATGAGATATATTTGAAATACTATTCCGTTAAATATAAAAAACGATATAATGAAAGGTATGTTGTAAATTTAGTGTTAAGAATAATTAATATACTAGTTATTTCACATTAAACACAGTATAAAATAGTCAATCTTATAACACAAATGAATAAGAATAAAGGAGGTCAAAAAGTGTCAAACTATCGCAACGATAATTATGAAAAAAATAGATATACAAATAATCATCCGTTTAGTCGTTCTAATCGCTCTGGCAAGAAAAAACGCTCTTGGGTAAGTTTAATTATTCATATTATTATTTTAGTATTAGTAGGTATTACTGGTTATAGTATGTACAGACAACCAATATTTAATCTTGTCTTTGCAAACCAACCTATAAATTATGAAGGCATTAAAGATTTTCAAAATTTGGTAACTCAAATTGGTTCATTAAATATTAACTTTGGCCAGCTAGCAAACATTCAAGATATTGCAGACAAATTAGTCATAGTCTTTAATATATTTTTTATCTTATGCATCATTAGTATGATGATTTCGATCATTACTATTCTCTTTAATCGTACAATTTTAAAAATAATTAATTTCATTATTATAGCTATCCTGTTAGTAATGTCTTATTACTTTGGTTATGCCGTTCAACTTATTGGGGAACGTATTTCTGACAAGTTACAAGATTTCTATTTAAAAGTAGCACCAACTCAAATTGTTTCTGAAGCAGATGCGATTCACAATGCGCTTATCTTATTGGTATGTAGTTTAGCGTTGCTCATTATCAGTTTCTTCTTTAGAAACCGTCGTCCAAAAACGAAACTTAAATAGATTTAATTATAAAAAATCATCAAGAAGTGTGAAATTCTTGATGTTTTTTTATTTGGTTCTATCTTTTCAAAAAAAAATAAAAAAAGTATCGATAACACTTAACGTGTACCGATACTTTAAAAATCATGCCCCCACAACACAATTTTATTTAAATTATTTTACTTGTTTATTTTGATCTGCTTTTACCATTCTGTCATGTTCTGCTTCAGCGCCTTTTTTACCTTTTAAGAATAAACTTAAAATAAACGCTAATACTGCTAATCCAGTAGCAATCCAGAATGCATCGTTAATACCTTCGATATATCCAAGTTTATTAACATATTTTAAGATTGCTTGCATAGCATTTGATTGACCACCATATTGCATAGCCATTTGACGAATTTTATCGATAATCATTGGATTAGTTTTATCCATTTCATTCGCAAAGTTAGCAACATGATTAGTTGTTTGAGTAGTCATAACTGTAACAAGAATGGCTGTACCAATAGAACCAGCTAATTGTCTCATTGTATTTAAGAATGCATTACCATGAGAAATTAGTCTTGGTGGTAAAGCGTTGATAGCTGCTGTCATTAAAGGCATCATTACAAACGCCATACCAAATGAACGGATAATATAAATACTCATGATATGGAGATAAGATGTATCCATATTTAATCGAGTAAGTTCCCAAGTTCCGTATGCCATTACGGCAATACCGAATAGTGCTAATGGTTTTAGACCAATTTTATCTAATAATCTACCAGTAATTGGTCCAAGAAGACCCATTACTAATGAACCAGGTAATAAAAGTAAACCTGAATCAAGGGCTGAGAAGCCACGTAAGTTTTGTAAGTAAATTGGTAATAAGAGCATACCACCAAATAAACTCATCATTACTACCATGTTAATAATTGTAGTAAGTGTAAATGTTGGTGATTTTAATACTTCAAGATTTAACATTGGCGCTCTCATTGTTAATTCACGAATGACGAAAGCTGCAATGAAGATAACACCAATAATAAACATAGCGATGATTTCACCTGAGCCCCAACCTTTGTTACCAGCTTCACTGAATCCATATAATAAAGCACCAAAACCAATTGTACTATATACAATACCTTGATAGTCGGCTCTAGGATTAGTTGTTTTTTGGTAAAGTCTGAACCAGAAGAAACCAATAATGATAGCAATAATACCTAATGCTGTCATACCAAAGAACATTACGTTCCAGTGATAGTTTTGAACGATATAACCAGATAATGTTGGTCCAATTGCTGGCGCAAGAATCATGGCAATACCCATGGTACCCATTGCTGTCCCACGTTTTTCAGGTGGGAAGATTGTAACGATAACGTTAGAACCTAATGGCATCAAGACACCAGCACCAATGGCTTGTAACACACGTCCAGTCATCATAATCGGGAAGTTTGTAGAAATCGCACAAACTAAAGAACCGAGTGTGAATAATACAAGCGCAATAATAAATAATCTACGATAAGAATATTTATTAAATAGGAATGCACTAATTGGAATTAGGATACCATTTACTAACATGAAACCTGTCATCAACCATTGACCAGTTGATGCTGAAATATTAAATTCAGTATTAATTTTAGGTAAAGCAACGTTTAATAATGTTTGGTTTAAGATGGCAATAAACATACCAAACAATAGTGCTGCTAAAATCATACCTCTTGTAGTGTTTTTGCCGAACACGAAATTAGCTTTTTGATGTTTAATACGCTCATTTACGCGTCCTTCTTGAGAGTTCGGATTAATCGGCTCATAAATTGAATCTTTAGGTAAATGTTGATTATTTACATCTTCTTCATCTCTTGATTCACCAACAGCTTCTTCACTGTTCATGTCTGAAGCATCGTCTGAATAATGTAAGGAATGTGATGCTTGTTTTTGTTCAGGATGAATTTTTTCAGATGCAGAATCTTGTTGATCTTGTTCGCTTTCGAAATGATCTTTACGTTTGTCATTATCAAAACGATGATCGTCTTCGTTCTCAAAGTGACGACGTGCTTCTTCGTCATGATGAGAAGAAGTTGATTCGTTTGACGCTTTATCTCGGTCTAAGTCACTTATTTTAAATTTAGATGGATTACTTTGACTTTTAGATTCTTCATTTACGTGTTGTCCCTTAGATTGGTTTGATTTTGCGTTTTTACGTGATTTCATAAGTAAAACATTAATCAAACCAACTAAAATGATCGCTACAACTATATAACCAATAATGAAGGTCGCTGTCATTCTATGACCTCCTTAGTCTTTATGGATTTTTACTTCAGCGTTCATTCCAGGAACAACGTTTTTAGATGGTACAGAATCTAAAGAAATTTTAACAGGTACTACTTGAGAAACTTTAGTGTAGTTACCGTCAGCGTTAGATGATGGCATTAATGAGAAGCTAGCTGCAGTTGCTTGGCCTACTTCTTCTACTTTACCATCGATATCAGAATCTTGACCGTCAATTGAAACATCAACTTTGTCGCCTTTTTCGATACTGTTAACGTCTTTTTCGTCAATATTTGCTGTAATATATAAATCATCTAAATTGTAAGCGTAAGCTATTGGTGAACCTGCTTGTGCAACTGAACCTTCCATACCACTTGTTTTAACGATAGTACCGTTTTGAGGCATTTTAATGTCCATGTCTTTAGCGTCTCCGCCTTGACCTTGAGCACTTACTTCAGCTACTTTGTCACCTTTTTTCAATTTGTCGCCTTGTTTCACATCAAAAGATTTGATTTGACCTGAAGCAGGACTTGAGATTTGAATTTGATCTCCGTCAACTTTTGCATTATCAGTTGTTACATAACTTGTAGCATTGTGGTATAACATGAAACCTACAATACCAATAGCAATGATAACAATGATAGTGATGATATTAATTAACACCATTTTTTTCATTGAACTTTTCCTCCTATTTGCTTTTCAAAATTACTTTTAATATTATAAAGACATGTGAAGAAAAAAACACCAACAATTACATTAAATTTGTTGGTTTCTTGAAGGTATAAATATATAGGTGACGTATAATGAAGCAAAAAGCGAAATATAGAATTATAAAAAGTTTAATCGATTTATTAGAGCTCTATCCAATCGAGAATATCTCCATAAAGATGATTTGTGCTAATAGCAATGTCAATCGTTCAACTTTTTATGCTAATTTTCAAGATAAATATGATTTGCTTGATAAAATCCAAAGTTATCATCTAAATAAATACGAAAAGTTATTACATGCTTTCGCTAATAATTTTGAAAGTATTAAAAAGAATCCTGAGAAAGTACACAAGTTCTTCTATATTATATTGAAGTATATATATAGAAAGAAAGCGTTCTATCATGCTATATTTATTTCTCATCCTAACAAGGAATTAGTATTAGATTATTTTGACATTACTAAGGATTATTATTCTAAAATTTTAGGTGAACATGAAACTTCTATTCAAAACAAAACATTTTTTATTACGTATACTATGAGTGGTCAAGCCGGTGTAGTTTTAAGTTGGCTAAGAGGTGGCTGTAAAGAAAGTCCTGAGATAATTGCAAATGCTTTATTAGCCAATACAATTAAATTACAACGTTAAAGTAAAGATTAAAGGAGCAAAGACTTAACTAAAAGTCCAAGCTCCTTTTATTATGTGAATTATTCTGGTTTTGTTTTAAATACTTTAATATTTAATAGTTGTAAAACAATTAGTACAACTGCTGTGATACAAATAATAATGATATAAGGCGTACTATTATATTCCCCTTTAAGATTTACAAGTGGCGTGACTATACCACCTAGTAGTGATTGCAGTAATCCTAATAAACTTGAAGCACTGCCGCTTCCAGTTGTACGTTCTTCCATTGCAATAGAGAATCCCAAAGTCGCCACGCCTGTTACTGGCGCCACTAGAATGATAAATCCAATGACTAACAAGGCAAAGTGCCAATGATTGATAAGCGTTAAAGTTACGACAATGACACCTATAACTTGAATAAAGGTCATAACACGTAACAACTTCTGTGGATGAACATAATCGACTAGCTTACCAGCCAATTGGCTCGAGATAATTAATGTAATACCTATTCCTGCAAACATCCAACTGAAATGTAAAGCTGAGACACCGTATATTTTCTGAACTAAGAAAGGTGATGCAGAAATATAACTAAATAACATAATAAATGTAACACCTTGAATTAACATAGGTAAGACAAAGCGTGGTGTAGAAAATAAGCTCTTAAAATTTCTAAATATTACCCCTATTCCACTGCTATCTCGATGTTCAATAGCTAATGATTCAGGTACTTTAACTACAGATCCCATTACCATTAATACACCAAATATTGTCAAAATAACGAAGACCATTCGCCAGACTGCCACACTAAGAATTAAACCTCCGAGTGCAGGAGCAAGTACAGGAGCCACACCATTCACTAGCATTAATAAAGCTAGAAATTTAGTTAATTCGTTACCATTGTACATATCACTGGCAATCGCTCTAGAGATAACTGCGCCTGCACCTCCAGTGAAACCTTGGATAAAGCGCAGAAATACCATAATCCATATATTATGGACAAAGACGATGCCTAAACTTGCTAATGTGAAGATAACCATAGCAATTACTAAAGGTTTCTTACGCCCTATACTATCTGAAATCGGACCTACGAATAAATTCCCCAACCCTAAACCAATCATAAATAATGATAAGGTTAATTGGGCATTTGAAGTTGTAGTATTAAAATCTTTCTTCAATTCAGGTAACCCTGGTAAAAACATATCTATGGATAATGCACCTATAGCTGTTAGTGCACCCAAGATAATGATAAACAATAACGAATGTTTATTTTGTCTCTGTTCCTCATTCATATAAAAGCCCCCGTCTTTAATTTAATAGGAAAAGTCATTATTTTTTATATGTATTTAAAAAAAGAGTGGGATTAGATTCTTTAATGAATCTTTTTCCCACGCTTTATTTTGCTTTCACAAGTTGTAGTGATCCATCATCACTATTTTCAGTTAGTTCATAATCAATAGTTTGAAATTGTCCATTGTTATTTAATTCTTGCACTTTTGTTTCTATTTTATCGCCTTTTTGTGAAGCACTTAGTATTTGTGGCTGTGTTAATCCAGGATTTGACCCTAGATTATTTTTAATATTTTTATAGATATCTGATTTATCTTTTAAAAATGTACTTACCAAATCAAAGTTCTTACTCGCAATTGCAGTATTTAAAGAGAGTGAATAATCACTGAAAAAGTTACTCAATTTATTTTTTAAACTGTTTTCTTCTTTTTCCTTCTCCTCAACATAATCACTAATCGCTTCATCATCAAATTCTAATTCGACACTATTAATATTCCCTAAATCTTTTGCTCTCATTGTTTTAGTTTCTGACTTGAAAGTTTTTCCTTTTGCTTTGCCAGAAGCAGAAACAACGATATCTTTATTTTGAGGATAAGGACCATATTCTCTAGAAGTTGAATATTTCATTTCTTTATCATTAATTTTTACTTTCAGTGAATCATCGTCTAAATCACTTTTACCTTTTAACTTCACTGTAAGTAGCGCTTCATTAAAGTCCTCGTTAACTTCTACTGTATTGCCTTTACCATATCTAAAGTCAAATTTTAATTGACCCGTGAATTTACCATATTCTGTTTCTTTTTCCGCATCTATTGAATAGACACCTGGGATAAACTTACCTAAAGATGTTGTTTTATTTGCATCAACAACTACTGTTTTATTTTTACCCCCAGCTCTAAATTCATATTTTGTTTCTAATTTAGGGGTTACCACAGCCTCTCTCGTCGGTGCAGTATAACTCATATTATCAAAGATTAAAAAACGCGTGCCGTTTTTACTTACTCTCAAGACATTGTTCCCAGCTTGTGTTTTGATATACGCCGCTTCTTTAGATTCACTTTTATTCAATTTCTCAACGTTATCTTTAAGATCATGAATAAATTTTTTCATGCCTACTTCACTTTTCACGTACGCAATATACTCATCCGCTTCCTCAGCATCGACATGCGTTTCTTTAGTACTTAATAACGTTGCAACTTTTTGTGAATCATTATTAGCAATCGCATTAACAAGAATCTTAGTTTGAGCTTCTGGAGAATTATAATTCCTTACTAAAAAGAAGACAATAACCAATAAAATAATAATAAATATAACAATCGCCCATGGAATAAATTTCCTAAGTCTAATATTTGAGGATTCTGTTTGAGGGGCTTTATTTTGTCGTACTTTGATCTCTTTTCCATCGACTTGTTCACCACAATTAGGACATTGTCGCGTATCCTTACTTCTTAGTTTCTGACCACAGTTAGGACATTGTTTCATTTAATCACCAACTTCCCCTCGCATGATGTTAATTATTTCTTAATCATAATTTTATTATAATATAGATAGTTTATATAGGAACACTTATACGTTGTTTTTATTCTGCCCAATCATTTTCTATCTAAGTATTATAATCATTTTTTTCAAAATTGTAATATAGTTTGGAATGTCCGCCAATTTTTTAAATTTTAGCATTATATTTTTTCAAGCGTTCATCAATGACATACAACACATTTAATGCCTTTTCAATGTCCTGACTTGATAAGTCTTCCACCATATCGTTAACAATATTACTTACAATTTCATTATTTTCTTCAGTGTATTGACGTCCTTTATCACTTAAAACAACATATTTTAAACGTTGATCTATTTTATCATTAGGCTTTTGCAACTTTACAAACTCGCCATCAATGAGTTTCTTAATACGACGACTAACCGCCGCTTTATTGACGCCCTGCTTTTCCGTAATTTCTATAATAGATAAGGCATGATGATGACTCAATAGTCGCAATACATTAGATTGTTCCATTGAAATACCATATTTAATTTGCTGGTCTTTCAATAATTTAGCAGTTAACGTATTTGTATCATCAATAAATCGTTTCATAAATTCGATATGATTTTTCGAAATTCTGCTCATGGCCTAGCTCCTTGCTGATAAACTCAAATAATTTCTATATATTCTGTTAAATAATATCAATAATCGGTACGCTTGAAAACTATAATTCAGTAATAATAGTTGCTAAAATATTAGACTTTCAATTACATTTAAATAGACAAATATATAAGAGGTCTTAATTATGCTTGCAATTCTTCTTTCAATCATAGTTTTATTCATCACGTTAGGCGTGTTATTAAATAGTAATCATTTACTTAATCTGCCTGCGTTTATTTTAACAATCATTTTATGTTTTATTATTAACATAATTAATCTGCTCACAATGACGTTACCGCTTGGTTTATTCATCGTTATGATTCTCGCTATCATTGGCTTATTTATTAAACATAGTCATCTTTTCACTTTGAAAAAGGGGGCTAAATTTCTACGCAAGATGTTTAAACATTTAATACATGGTACCTTAATCATTTCGATATTATTTTATATTAGCACCATCCCTATTCCAATTGTAAATGGTATCTTTTTATGGTTATCTATGATTGCTTTTAGTGCGTGTTATGCTTTTACGCTTTACATGGTATGGTCTTCAGCGTTTGGCCGTACTATGACAACAAAGCAATATGATTTAATCATGATTTTAGGGGCGGGCATTTTCTCAGAGCAAGTGACACCTATGTTAGCCGATCGCTTAGAGCGCGCGTTACATGTGTTAGAAAGCCAACCGCCAAATTGTAAGGTCTTAGTCAGTGGCGGTAAAGGTCCGGATGAACCAATCACAGAAGCTTTGGCTATGCAACGTTATTTAATTGACCGTGGTGTTCCCGCTTCTTCTATTATCATGGAGGACCAATCCACAAGCACTTATGAGAACTTTGTATTCTCTAAAGATATTATCGCTGATCACTTTTCACGTTCAGCTAAAATGCTTTGTGTTACAAGTCAATTTCATATTTTAAGAGGCTTGTACTTTGCACGTACTGTTCGATTGGACATGGAAGGTATTGGTAGTCATACGCCTTATCACTTTTTTGATATCGCTTTAGTGCGTGATTTCTTAGCCTTAATGTATCAGTATAAATTACTCCTTGGTTTTTATTTTGCGATTACATTCTTTATTTCGATTTTAATCATATTCTAAGTACAAAGTACATAACAAAAGCCCATAGATGACGGCACTGCATCTGTGGGCTTTTTAAATTTATGAAGTTATTTTTCCATCTTCAAGTTGGATTATGCGATCAGCATAATCAAATAATCGTTGGTCATGCGTAATCATAATGCCAATAATATTATGACTTTTAACGCGATTTTTAATCATTTCTACTACACTTAAAGCTCGCTCAGCATCCAAACTAGCAGTAGGTTCATCCGCTAACAATAGTTTAGGTTGGTTCATAAGGGCGCGCATAATTGCTACACGTTGTTTTTCCCCGCCTGATAACATATGCGGATAAGCATCTAATCGATGTTTTAATCCTATTTCATTAAGTAATTGCTCTGCGCGTTGTTTAGCTGCTTTAGTAGATTCTCCTGCTTCTTTAGCCACAATAGTCAATTGCTCTTTAACTGTAAGATATGGCACTAAGTGAGAAGATTGGAAGATGAAGCCAATTTCTTTAAGTCGTAACATTGTTTTGTTTTTATTTTTTGAAAATAAAGGCTCGTCATGAAATAGAATGTCGCCTTCTGTAGCGCTCAGTAATCCACCCAATATATTAAGAAGCGTAGACTTACCTGAACCAGAAGCCCCATTTAAAATAACAAATTCACCAGGTTGAACAGTAAAGTTAACATCTTTTAAAACATCGGTTTGTGAACTTCCTTTACCAAATGATTTAGTGATATGTTCAATTTGTAATGTCATTATTCTCCCCCTCCAATTGCTTCGATAGGATCTATTCTCAAAATTTTAAAGAATGAAAGAATGGTTCCAATAAATCCAACGATTAAGAAAATCGCTATCATTATGACAATGTTTGTGTTGTTCAAATAAAATGGCATTGAGACTGGCATCACTAACTGTAATACTTCAATAAGAAGCACAGCCAAGAATACACCAATCAACGTAGTCATTAAAATTTGTAATACGAGCGTTGACAGTAGATGACGTGTTTTTATACCTATTGCTTTTAAAATCCCTATTTGAGAAACTTTTTGAATAGTCATCACATAAAAGAAAGCACTTAAAACGATAGCTGTAATAATAAATAAACTTGCAATCATCAGATTAAGTGGTAATTGTTCAGCTTTATAACTTGCAATATTATCCGTTAATGTTGGTTGTGTACTCACTTTTACATCTTTCAATGAATTGATTTTTTCTAATTGTTGTTTATCTAAATCAGTTACTGGATAAAATGTTGAAACTTGTTGATTGAGTTGGTTAAATCCTTTTTTTGTCATTAAAATCATCGAACTGTGCGCGTACATCGTGTCCTCAATAATGCCACTCACTTTAAACTGCTGATGATGTCCTTTAAAAGATACTTTATCTCCTACTTTAATATCTTCTCCCGTTAATTTTTGATTAATAGCAATTTCATCACTTTTTTGAGGATATGAACCCTTTTCAAGTTTAGGTTGCAACTTTGATGATGTCGTATATGTTAATACATCTTGATCTTGGTTTTGAAGTTTCAAAGTTTGAGGCCCTATTGAAGTTGGCTGTTGATGAATGACATCCTCAATTTGACTTTGTTGTTTTGTTGTTAGATGAGAACTTTCAATTTTAGGTTCTTTCATATCTTCGGTAATAAAATAGCGTGCGTTCGTATTGTCTAAAAATGAGATGTTTTCACGAGCTAAGCCTTGTGCTAAACCGCTAATGAATAACACCATAATTCCTAATAAAAATATAATTAACATGATTAAAGCATATCGAAATTTATAAAATCTCATTTCTTTCCATGCTAAGTTCATATATTATTCCTCCCCACTACGACTTTATGTGCATAGCTTAATTGACAAATATGAACTGAATATGAACGATAAGAGGAATTGTCTTCTTAATTAGTTATTCGTATAATGAGGATAAAATATAAAGGAGAAGAGCAAACATGGTGAAGTGTTTAATTGTAGATGATGATTTAAAGTTATTGCATTACGTTTCCACACATTTAGAGGCAAATCATATCCACACGATTACTCAATCAAGTGGAGAAGCGACGCTTGATTACTTAGATACGCATCAAGTAGATATTGCTGTGGTGGACATAATGATGCCAGGTATAGATGGCTTTGAACTTTGTAAGACGTTAAAGAATAATTTCAACCTCCCTGTCATTATGTTGACGGCAAGAGATGCATTAAGTGATAAGGAACATGCCTTCGTAAGTGGGACAGACGATTATGTTACTAAACCTTTTGAAGTTAAAGAATTATTGTTCCGAATTCAAGCAGTATTACGTCGTTATCAAATTAATGCCCAAAGTGAAATTCAAATCGGTAATATAGTGTTAAACGAATCATACATGGAAGTCGCAGTACATAATAAAAAGATGAATTTACCTACGAAAGAGTTTCAATTACTTTTCTTATTATGTAGTCAGCCCAAACAAATTTTTACGAGAGATGTATTAATCGAGAAGATTTGGGGCTTTGATTATGAAGGTGATGAGCGCACAGTGGATGTTCATATTAAACGCTTAAGACAACGTTTAGCTAAATTACAATCAAATATACATATTCAAACTGTCAGAGGCCAAGGTTATAGGGTGAGTTATGATGTTTAAGACGTTGTATAGCCGAATCGCCATTTACACTATTACCGTGATTTTATTTAGTGCCTTAGTCAGTTTCCTTTTTACTAATGTTTATTATCATTTCAATTTAAAACCGAGTAACGACGCTAAGATTATGCGCACGTTAAAAGAAGCTCGTTCCTATAATGAGCATTTTGACGCTTCAAATTTAGACGCGTATTTTCAACATTTAGGTCAAATGAACTATCAAATTGTGACAGTGGACAAACATCATCATAAATCTTTTTATGGCCATCCTTTTCGAAAAGATAACCTTAGCAAGGCTTCGATAGATAAAGTGTTGCAAGGTCAAGACTTTCACGGTATAAAAAATAAGCCCTATGAATTATTTGTCACAGGCTTTTTTGATAACGAGACTAATAATACGGTTGGTGTCAGATTTACGCATCAACAGCAACCTATCGCAGTATTTATGCGACCTGATATTGGTCATACTTTTAGTGAGTTCCGTATCTTTTTGGGTGTACTTCTAGGATTACTGCTTATCATTTCTATCACGCTTGTTATCCTCTCAACATACTCGATTATCCGTCCGGTAAAACTTTTGAAAAATGCAACTGAGCGGTTGATCAATGGTGACTTTGATACACCTATTAAACAAACACGTCACGATGAAATTGGTACACTACAATATCGCTTTGATGATATGCGTCAATCTTTGAAGCAAGTGGATGATATGCGCCAACATTTCGTGCAAAACGTTTCACATGAAATTAAAACACCATTAACGCACATACAACGACTATTAAGTGAGTTGCAAAAATCTAAAACTGAGCAAAGTCGAAACATGTTGATTAATGATGTCCATTCAGAAGTCACACGTTTAAGCGATTTAACTAGAGAGTTACTTTTACTTTCTGAATTAGATAATGCTCAGCATTTAAAATTCAATGATGAGGTTCATTTAACTGCTTTGATTACTGATATTATTCGACATGAACAGTTTGCGCTTGATGATAAGAATCTCATGTTATTATCAGAAATAGAAGATGTTTATTTCCGAGGAAATAGTCGCTTATTATATCAAGCCTTTTTCAACTTAATTCAAAATGCAGTTAAATATGCAACAACCGATAGCACAATTGAAGTGATGCTTTCTTCTGACAATGACTCAATTATTTTTACAGTAACGAATGAAGGTACTTCTATAAATGAAGAAGCACAGCAACATCTCTTTGATCGCTTTTACAAACTTAATAACCATCAAAATAGTAATGGTTTAGGATTGGCAATTACGAAAGCTATCATAGAACTTCATAATGGTACTATTTCAGTATCAAGTTCTGAACAAATAGGGACAACATTTACTATAAACCTATTTGAAAACATACATTAATAATAAAGCGGATATCTAATTAATGAATTAACTTTCATTAATAGATATCCGCTTCTATTTATTATTTTACATTTAAATATTTTTGTACTTCTTTATGAACTGCTCTATATACATCTTCATGTTCAGTTAGTTTCAATCCAAATGAAGGTACCATTTCCTTAATCTTCGGAATCCAACCTTTGAATTCTGCACCATAGCAACGTTGTAATAAATCTAACATAATATCTACTGCAGTAGATGCCCCTGGTGAAGCGCCAAGTAATGCAGCTAATGAGCCATCATCTGATGTGATAACTTCTGTACCGAATTGTAAATTACCTTTACTATCTTCTGTATCTTTAATCACTTGTACACGTTGACCCGCTACAATAACTTCCCAGTCTTCATCTTTCGCATTTGGTAAGAAGACACGTAAGTCATTCATACGCTCTTTATGCGTTAACATAAGTTGAGAAACTAAGTATTTCGTTAAGTTAAATTCTTTTACACCCGCTGTTAACATTGTAACCACGTTATTTGGTTTAACAGAACGAATTAAGTCTAAGTTTGATCCTGTTTTTAAGAATTTAGGTGAAAAGCCTGCAAATGGTCCAAATAGTAATGAACGTTCTCCATTTACGAATCGAGTATCTAAATGAGGTACTGACATTGGTGGGGCGCCTACGTCTGCTTTACCGTAAACTTTCGCATGATGACGTTCAATGACATCTTTGTTTGTACAACGTAAGAACAATCCACTTACTGGGAAACCACCAATATGTTTAGACTGTTTAATACCTGTTTTTTGGAGTAACGGTAAACTTGCGCCACCTGCACCAATAAAGACAAATTCTGATTCATACGTATGTTGTTGACCAGATTTTAAATCTTTAACTGTCACTTTCCAGTTACCATTATCTAACTTTTCAATATTTTCAACTTCTTGTTTATATTGCACTTCTACATTGCGTTCTTTTAAATTAGAAATTAATTTCTTTGTTAATGCGCCGAAGTTAACATCTGTTCCTGATTCATCACGAGATAAAGCAATTGGTACGTTAGAAGTTCTACCTTCAATCATTAACGGTACCCATTCTTTCATTTTTTCTCTATCTTCAGTAATTTCCATTTTTTCAAATAAAATGTTTTTTTTCAGTGCTTCCACACGGCTTTTTAAAAATCGAACATTAAAAATACCTTTTACGAAACTCATATGTGGCACAGATTGAATAAAATTACCTGGGTTGTCTAATTGGCCTGTTCTTACTAAATGTGCCCAAAACTGTTTTGATACTTGGAATTGTTCATTAATCTTAATGGCTTTATTAATGTCTACAGAGCCATCTTTACCTTCTTTAGTATAGTTTAATTCGCATAATGCTGAATGTCCTGTACCAGCATTATTCCATACGTTAGAACTTTCTTCTCCTGATTGTTCTAACTTTTCAAAGATTTTGATTTCTTTGTCTGGAGATAATTCTTTTAACAATGTACCTAATGTTGCGCTCATAATTCCGCCACCAATTAAGATGACATCTGTTTTGCTATGTTGTGAACTCATAACAACACAGTCCCCCTTTTATAATCACATCTTTAGTCGATAAGTTAAGACCCTGGCCTAATAAATTAAAACGCTTTCTTTTTCTTATAAAAATTTTTAATATTAATTTTACGTAAAAACGTAAATCGACTTTTTAATAACTACTCTAATTATATACATAATTTCTCGTTGAAAAAAGTGTTTATACTAATTATTACATTATTTAAGTTACTGTTTCCTACTTACACTAAATTTACTTTTATTAAGCAATGCGCTATTTAATAGCTATTACTCAGGAAGTCACACATGCTATAATCTTTTTAAATTAAGAAATTTGAGGTGTAACCATGAAATCATTTACTTTTTTAATGCATAATATTTATGCTTTAGGCGGTACTGTTAAAGCAGTGACTGAACTTGCTAATACACTATCAAATAAAGGACATCATGTAGAAATCATTTCTATCTTTAGGGCTGCAGATAAGCCTTACTTTGAATTAGATGACGCAATTCATGTTAAAACGCTAATCGATTATCGCTTGAAACCTCAAAATGTCGGCTCGATAGTAATGAATCGTTTAAATCGTTATACACCTTTTTTCAAGCCAACTCGGCTATCAAAATATGAGCCCGGCTTGAATCAATTTTCAAGCTATATAGAACGTAAGATAATCAAAGCGATTAAGCAGGTTAATACCGATGTGTTAGTTGGTACGAGAGCGAGTTTTAATATATTAATTGCCCAATACCATTCTGCAAATATTACGACTGTTGGTATGGAACATATGAATTTAGAGGCATATCCGAAAGCGTATCAAAGTGAAATTATCAGTGCTTATAATCAATTAGATGTGATTACTACTTTAACTGCAAATGATCAAAAAAAATATCAAGAGCTTATAACTACGCCAGTTTTTACCGTACCTAATATTATTAATGTTCAATCACTTCCCATTGCCAAAGAAAATATTATTATGAGTGCTGGAAGATTAGAGTATGAAAAAGGCTTTGACATTTTAATAGAAAGTATTCAACGAATTCAAAATACAGTGCGTCAATCTCACTTTAAAGTTGAATTATATGGAGATGGTCAAGAACGTGCGAAGCTTCAACAATTAATTGATAATTATAAACTCACTGATATTATTACACTTCATCCTGCTACTCAACAGTTAAATGAGAAATTAGCACAAAGTAAAATCACTGTCGTACCTTCACGAAACGAAGGATTTGGGATGGTCATTTTAGAAGCGATGGCACAGGACAATATTGTGATTAGTTTCAAAGATACTTTAGGTCCTGCTAGTTTAATTAATCATGGCGTAAATGGTTATTTAGCTGATTATGCAGATGTTAATTCTCTAACGAAATATATAGACCTTACAATCAACCATCTCGACCATAATGACAATGTGATAACAGAAGGCCATCATACAGTTGAACAATATTCATCAGATAAAGTTTATGCCAAATTCGTATCTGCTATTTCATAAAAATTTAAATTAAGACATAAAAAAATTGTAATTTGAGCAACATCGCTCAAATTACAATTTTTATTATGCTTATAAGAATAATGAAAGTAGGAATGTCCAAATACAGATAAAGATTAATAATCCAATACTATAACGTAAAGTCATTTTAAGTAATTCTGATTCTTTACCTACTTCTTTAACGGCTGCTGTAGCAATTGCAATTGATTGTGGTGAGATTAATTTAGCAGCTACCCCACCAACTGTATTAGAAGCTACAAGTAATGAACCGCTAGTACCAATTTGTTGCGCTACTGACGCTTGAATTGGAGCAAATAATGAGTTGTTATTTACTACTGATCCTGTCATAAATACGCCAATCCAACCTAAGATTGGTGATAATACTGGGAAGACATTTCCTGCTTTGGCAATACCTTGACCCATTGCAGCACTTAAACCACCGTATGTTGTAATTTTAGAGATAGCTAAGATGAAACAAATTGTAAGAACTGGTAACCATAATTCTTTAAATGTAACGCCAAATAAACGACCTGCATCACCAAAGCTTACTTTTTTCGCCATTAATACTGTAATGATAATAGTTAATAAGATCGCTGTACCAGTTTGACCAATAAAGTTAAATGTTAAGATAATTGGTTTATGTGCAACTTGGCTAAATGTACCTGGTAAATTAAAGTTGAACACTAATGAAGAAAGTGCGCCATTTGGTAAGAATAATTTTTTAAAGAATGAAGCACTCCAAATCATAACAATAACAGTTAAAATTACGAATGGACTCCATGCGTACATAATTTCTTTTACACTATGATGTTTAACTGGTTCAGGTTCGACATCTTTTTGTACACGATAAATATTTTTTGGTTGGAATTTTCTAGAGAATAAAGCTAAAGCTCCCATTGTAACTAAAGGTGGGATAATGTCAGCTAATTCTGGACCACTGAATACTGTTAATAAACCTTGTAAAACTGTGTATGTGACTGAAACAACTAAGATAGCTGGTAATGTTTCTTTAATACCTTTAAAACCATCAATAATAAAAATTAATAAGAATGGAATAAAGAAGTTAATAATGGCTAAAGTTAATGTAGATGTTTGAGAAACGCCCATCGCATGTACACTACCTGGTAAATGTAAAGTATCAACTACACCTACTGGAATACCAATAGCACCAAAAGCACCAGAAGCTGCATTTGCAACTAAACAAAGCATCGCTGCTTGTAATGGTCTAAATCCAAGTTGTGATAATAATAATGCACAGATAGCAATTGGTACACCAAATCCTGCTGCACCTTCTAAAAATGCGTTAAATGCAAAACCAATAAGTAAAAGTTGAATACGTTGGTCTTGTGAAATACTAGTAATACTATCTTGAATTGTATTAAATTGTCCTGATTCTTGAGTGATTTTGTATAATAGTACGGCCATCATAACAATGTAACCAATTGGAATGATACCTTGATAGAAACCTTCTACAACTGCTCCAGAAGCAATACCTACTGGTAATTTGAAGAATGGCACAGCAATAAGTAATGTCACTACTAAAGTAGTAATAGCAGCATAAATACCTTTCATTTTAAAGACAGTTAAACATAATAAGAATAAAATAATAGGAATTGCTGCAATTAAGCTAGATAACACTAAGTTATCGAAGGGGTTAAATGTTTGAACTAACATAATTTTGACTCTTCTTTCCTTATTTTTTTAATGAATCATCTAGAGCGTTCAGCTGGAAGAGGTCTGGACGTCCACTACGACTATTTCAACCTCGTACAGTTCACTACATAATTAATATTTTGTCGACAAATTAATCATGCTAGATTTCACAATTTTTATATTGTGAACTTTTTCACAATTAGAATATAACACCTTTTTATTTAATTGACAATACTATATAGCGTTTTTAACTAAATTTTTGTGATTTTTTTAACAAATACAATAAAATTAAAATTTTTCATTGATTTAAGTATTAGATGAATTACAACCATTCTCTTTTGCATGTCTTTGTAACTATGATTTTTTTTAATGCACGTGGTAAAATATATATATGAAATTTACGAGCAAAAGGATAATGTATGATGATTAAACAAATAAACATTTCTAATATGGCACATCTTGAGCTACAACTTAATAAAGCGAAATCGGCAGGGTTTTCACATTTTATTCCATATTCTAATGAAATTAAAATCAATCAAGATATGCTTGAAGCCGTGGCTTTATCAAATCACTCTATTGCAGTGGATTATACAATTGACGGCTTATATTTAAACGATTGTCGATATTTTGGTGACGATAAACTTACGTTTTTATCTTGGATGAAAAATATTAATCATTATCCCAATTTTATTTATAATATCGATGCAACACTTTTACACTTAGCTAAATATGATATTCACTCTATTATGGATTTAGCGGTTATTACTGCTTTGAAGAATGAAGTAGATATAGATGGTCATGTTGTTTTTGACTTCAACGATGAAATGCCAACTAGCAAAGCATTTTGGAAATCTTTAGATACGCGTGAAGTTAAATTGATTAATCATTTTGACTTAAATAAATTAGCTTATATACATGGCCATTCAGTTCCATTTAATAAATTTAGATTTCCTGGCAAAGAAGATGAAATGCGTTTTGCTGAAAGTTGGTTAGTGACTACTAAATTTAAATTACCTAAATGGATGTATCATAAAATGCATCAACGTGCTGTTAAAAATCATCGTAATTTGAGCTATGTTTATCAAAAAGATAAATCTCAAGTGAAAGATAATGTTGTTTTCTTAGGCTTTGATTATGGTTACAGAGGAAATTCAAAGTATTTATTTAATTATTTCGTTAAACGTAACCCTACTACTGAAGCATACTTTATAACGAACGATCGTCGAGGTCCTTATTTCGTACCTCCTGAAGCGGAAGGAAATAAAGAATTAATTGAGAGTGCTAAAATCGTAGTCATTGAGAGTTATATACCTGACGATTATAAACCAAATGGTACAGTTATCCAATTATGGCATGGCACGCCTATTAAAAAGCTATTTTTAGATAGCCATGAACCAGATCAAAATAAAAATATCTATAACTATAAAGCGCGTAAATATAATAAGTGGTTACAACAAGATTACTTTTTATTAGATTCTGCTAACTCACAAGGCTTGTTTGAAACAGCTTTTCCAAATCAAAATACGCAATTTATTACATATGGCTATCCAAGAATCAGTCACTTATTACATAATCTTAATGATCAAAGTCATCATAAAAAGGTCAAAGATGAACTTGGTATAGAACGTACAAAACCAGTATTATTATATGCGCCTACGTGGCATGCAACTGACAGAGAAGATGTTACTTTAACGATTACACCTGAGCTACTAGAACAATATGATGTAGTTTATAAAGGTCATGTTGAAAGTAAGGCCCAAGTGCCAGAAGAAGTGATTGAAGCGCCTAGTCATATTGAAACTCAAGATTTATTATTAATTGCTGATGTAGTCTTAACAGATTATTCTTCAATTATTTTTGATGCTTTAACGATTGGGAAAAAGGTTTGCTTGTTCACACCTAATCATGAAGCTTACGAAGATGAACGTGGTGTATATGAGGACGTGATGCATAGTTTATCTAATGTTTGGTATACAGATGAAGAGGCATTACTTAACGATTTAATTAATCACACGTTAGCTAATATCACTCACCACCCATTAGTGAATGAGAATAACCAATCTTTAAAAAAATTAACACAACTTATGCGCGATATTTTAAATGATGCTCATTAATAAAAAACGTTAAGATTCTAACTTACGAATCTTAACGTTTTTTTAGTTAACTATATCAAATACAACTTTAAACATTTCTTTCCATAATAAGGTCGGTATCTATAATATCGCCATTCACAAAATCATGCTCACCAGTCACTTCAAAGCCATGTCGTTTGTAAAATGCTAATGCATTATCATTGTATTCCCATACCCCTAACCATATTTTGGACTTGTGATGTTCACATGCTTTCTCAAGTGCTAATTTAATAAAAGCATTACCTCTTCCCCCACCTTGATGACCTTTATAAAAGTAGATACGTTGTATTTCTAAATAGTCAGCACCTTTGGGTTCAGTTTGAGCGTCATTAATATTTAACTTTAAATATCCAGCTATTTCGTTATCTACTTTATAAAAATAATGAAATGAATTGGGGTTATCTAATTCAGATAGTAATATTTCTTCATTATAAGTTTCCTTAAAGAATTTTTGAAAATTTTCTTGTGAATACTCTCCTTTAAACGTTTCGTAAAATGTCGTTTCTGCTATACGTCTTAACTCAGTTACTTCATTTTTGTGTATCTCTTCAATGTGTTCATTCATATTACTACGCCCTTTCCCCATCTATATTAGCTTTTCAAGCATTGAAACACGACGTGCACGCTGATTTTAATAAGAATAAATTATAATTAATTTGTGAACGTCTTAAATTACTATTGATAATATTTATCAATGAGTATAAAGTATAGTTGATATAAGTATAAATTAGAGTGAGGTTTTTTCAAATGTTTCAAGATTTATTTGTAGTAGGTATCACTGGACCAACAAGTCTAGTCGTTATCAGTATTATCGCTTTGATTATTTTTGGACCTAAAAAATTACCACAATTTGGGAGAGCAATTGGAAGCACTTTAAAAGAATTTAAATCTGCTGCTGAAAATTTAGATTCAGATGATGTACACGATACTCCCAGTAAAGAGTCAAAACAACAACGAGAACAATCAAAATAATTCGACATTGCTAGAACACTTTGATGAATTAAGAACACGAATCGTCAGAGTGTTTATTGCTTTTATTATTTCAACTATCATTGTTTATATTTCATCACACTGGTGGATGAAACCATCTATTCATTATATTAAAAGGGCACATGTAACACTGCATGCATTTTCATTCACTGAAATGATTCAAATATATATTATGATTATTTTCTTTGTGGCGCTATGTTTGATTATGCCTTTTATCTTTTATCATTTATGGGCGTTTATCGCACCTGGCCTCCATCCACATGAACGTCGATTTATTTACAAATATAGTATTTGGTGTGCTGTATTATTTATTATTGGAGTAGCATTCGCATTTTTCATTGGCTTTCCACTAGTTATTAATTTCTCATTAACCCTTTCAACCGTTTTAAGCATTCAGCCCGTGATAGGGTTTCAAGCCTATTTACACGAATTAATAAGATGGTTATTAATCTTTGGTGTTCTATTCCAACTACCCACATTATTTTTAGGCTTAGCCAAATTAGACTTAGTAGATATTAATGAACTTAAAACATACCGCAAATATGTATATTTTGGATGCTTTGTTGCAGCAAGTATTGTTGCGCCACCCGATTTAACCTTGAATTTATTATTAACATTGCCATTAATTATTTTATTTGAATTTAGTATGATTATTGCTAAAGTTACACAACGAAATTAATCTTTAAATCGGCATAACTATACAAAAATCCTCGAACATGGTCATTATTTTAATGCCTTGTTCGAGGATTCTTTATATTATTTAATTTTTATTTAACGCGTTGTGCTTTCTTATCTTTTCTATTTTTGAAAATGAAGAAAATAATTAACACAATGTAAATTAATTGAGCAACAATTGTTTCAACTGTTGGGTAAAAACCTATGAAACTAATTGTTGGTAAACCTTCAATACCATGATGTGGTACAGTACCTAATAATTGTAATTTTTGAATACTTACACCAAGCATCTTGAATGCCATAATAAAGATTAAAATTGAAAGCACTCTAAAGATATAATAAATTGGTATAAGTTTTACAATAAATCTAAATAGCAATGCAAATATAATTAAGATCACAATTGCTAAAGCGATACCAATTACAAAATCTGTAGTAGTAATGCTACCAATCATACCCATATAGAAGATAATAACTTCTACACCTTCACGTAAAACTGAAATTAAACCAATTGTTCCTAAAAGAACAAGGTTGCCATTACTAATAGCATTTTGGTACATATTTTGAATCATATCATTCCAACGTTTCGCACTTGAACGACGATGCATCCAAATACCGACTACGTACATAAGAATAACTGCAATGATACCTAGCGTAGCTTCCATTCCTTCACGTAAGATACCGTTATTTCCTAATGTTTGAATGAACACAACTGCTAACGTGATACTTAGTATTAAACCAAGAATTGCACCACCAATCACACTTGTAGTACCTTTTGTATCTTTAACGTTACGTGTCATTGTAGTTAATGTCATGATAATTAAGAGTACTTCAAGACCTTCACGTAAGAAGATAATCATTACATCAACAAATGAATAACCTTCTTGACCTACTGTATCTTTAATATCTGAATTGATTTCTTGTAAGCCTTTTTTTACTCTATCTTTATTACTATTATCTAAAATACTTTGATAATATGGAATTTTATCTTCGATAGTTGTATATAATGAACCATTTTTTGTTTGAATTTTACCTTCAACATATGGCCATATTTGTACGAATTTAGATAATGCTTCATCAGCTTGATTTAAGTTATTATCATCAATACCTTTAATTGCTTTATCCAATTCATCATTTAATTGTGACGCTTTGTATTGACCAGATTCATCACTAGATTGTTTTTGATCTACAGTATCAATGCTAGATTTAAACGTATTCCAAGCATTTTCAACTTTCTTCGTATCTAATGGTTCTTTTTGCGTAGCTACACGAAGTTGCATTAAATTCACTTCGATTTGTCCATATTTACCTTCATCATAGTTACGAATTGCAGATTCATGACTTGTCCAAATTTGGTTTAAACTATTATTTACTGATTGTAATTCAGACGCATTTTTGGTTTTAATCGCTTTTTTAACTTGTGGATCTTTAGAATCAACTTGTTGTTTTAGCTCTTTAATTTCTCCTGAAATATCAGATGATGATTCTATATTTTCATAAGCAATCAATGATTTAGTTAACTCTGAAAGTTGATCAGCTTGTTTATCGGTCGAAGAAGTATGATCTAAATCTTTTAATTTAGATTTAACCTCTTTACCTTCTTTATTATTTTTAATATTTAAATCATTAACTTTAGATTTAATCTCTTCTACTGCTTTTTGTTTCTCTTTATCACTTTTACTCTTATCTTGTAGCGTTGACTTTGCATCTGTAATAGCCACATAAACATCACTAATTGAGTTATCATCTGCAGCGTATACCGGTGTTGTTGGAATTCTTAGCACTGTGAAAAGAAGTGCCGCTACTAAAAGGAGTTTAATCGAAAAGTGTTTCACCTAAATAGCCTCCTTTTTGAACACCAGGTAATACAAGAAATGATGCAGAACCTTTATGTGTAATATATTCATTTAATTTGTCATTATGACCTAAATTATTCTGAATATCGATGAATTGTTGCGTAGATTTTTGGAAACAAGTAAAGATTAACCCTACTTCTAAATTACCAGTCTTCGCATTAGTACCATCACTATAGTTATAAGCACGACGTTTAATAGATGTGTTAGCTTCACGTGCTAATCGTGCATGAGCATTTGGATCTATGATGTAATTACCACTCGCATCTTTCGCTTTTAAATCTAAATTATCAAATTCTTTTTTACCTGTTAAAGGTGCGCCAGTGTCACGTTTACGTCCGAATGTTGCCTCTTGTTCTTCTAAAGACGTGCGATCCCACGTTTCAATATGAATTTGAATACGTCTTACAATGCAATATGTACCGTTTTTAGCCCAACCGTCATCAATGAAGACATATTTTTTAAGTTCATCACTTTTAGTAGGGTTTACAGTACCATCTTTGAAAGCCATTAAGTTTCTAGGCGTTTCTTTTAATTTTCCTGAAACGAAACCGTTTTGAGACCATCTCATTTTGACTATATCTCTAAAAGGTCTAACTAGATTATGAACTGCGTGGAATGACACTTGTGGATCATTTGAACACGCTTGAATCATAATATCTCCATCACTATACTCATCTTCTAATTGATCATTTGGAAAATGAGGTAAATCTTTAAAATCTTTCGGAATTTTAGATGACATACCTAATTTTTTCAAAAATGATTTACTTACGCCATAGGTTAACGTCAATCTACTTGCGCCTAAACCAATAGATTCACCTGTATCAACTGGAGGTAATAACGCATTTTGACTGTCTTTTTCAGCTGGCGCACCATCTGTCATGTTGACAGACATGTCCGTCCATTTTTTAAACATTTCTTTAATTGCGCTTTTATCCTTACTTTTTAAATCTAAAGCTACAAAAGTACAATTCTTCTGTGTAGGTGTTGTAACTCCAGCTTGTACACGTCCATAAAACTCGAAAGCATCTTTACTCTCATCTTCTGGTGTATCGAACATCGATTTAAATGAAAAGATACTTCCAACGCCACTTGCACCAATTACTGCGCCTGCTCCACCAATTCCAAGCATTTTCAAAAATGAACGTCTTGAAACTTGTGTGGATTGTTGATCGTCTATTTTACTCATTCTGTAACCACAGCCATTTTACTTAACGGTTCACCAAGTGAGTTCACTGCATCTGATAATGCTTTTCTATCTTCTTTAGTTACAGCGCTGTAGTCTTTAAATCCGTCGCCGTCTTTATATTTATCTAATAAACTATTCACTTTATCAAAGTTCTTTTGAATATCATCGCTTAATTTTTTATCTTTCTTCACTAATTCAGGTTTGAATAATTCATAGATTTTTTGAGCACCTTCAATATTTGCTTTAAAGTCATATAAGTCAGTATGTGAATAAATTTCTTCTTCACCAGTTATTTTTGAAGTAGAAACTTCATTTAATAAGTCAACTGAACCTTGTAACATTAATTTAGGTGTAATATCTAAAGTATCAGCTTTAGCGTCCAACTCTTTAGCATCTTTTAATAATTGATCAGCATCTTTTTTTGTAGTGTCATCAATTTTGTTATCTTGGAAAAGTGATTTTTCAATTTTATGATAACCACTCCACTCGTCTTCTTTCTTTTCTTCTTTCATATCTGCTAAACGTGCATCAATCTTAGGATCTAAATCACCAAATGCTTCAGCAACTGGTTCTGAACGTTCATAGTACATACGTACTTTAGGATAAAGTTCTTTTGCTTTTTCCATATTGTCATTTTTAATTGCAGATACAAATTCTTCTGTACCTTCCAAGAATTTATCTAATTGATTATCTGTGTATTTTTCGTATTCTTTCGTAGCTTTGTTTAAAGCCGCATTATTTTTACTACTACTAGAACTTTGTGACTGATTGTCTTTTTTACTATGGTCATTATCTCCATTATTACCGTTACCACATGCTGCTAATAATAATGATGATGCTAATAAGATAGTTGGTAATTTCTTCATAATCTTTCCACCTCAATAAAATATAGGTGATTATTCAACCGCTACTGATTTTTCATATTTATAATAATCATTTTATATAATATGTGTTATCTCAAAATCTCAATGATTATAGTAGGTTTTTCTTATCCAGTTTCAATTGATAATCATTATCAAAATAATTATAAGTTTGTCCCCATAATGTGTCAATAACAATTCTATTTTAAATTTAATTACCATAAAATTTATCATTTGCCTTATTACTGATAATTAAAATATAATGATTCAATAAGATTTTCTTAGCATACTATCTCAATGAGATGGGTAAACAATTTATGTCTATTAATAACTATTAAAGGAGTCATAAGATATGAGTACAGAATTTAAAGCATTTTTAGTTGATAAAGACAAAGATGGCAACGTGAAGAGTGACTTTAAAAAGATGACAACCGATGATTTACCTGAAGGTGAAGTGTTAATTAAAGTCCATTATTCAGGTATTAATTATAAAGACGCATTAGCTACAACTGATAACAATAATATAGTCAAATCATATCCAATGATTCCTGGTATTGATTTAGCAGGAAAAGTAGTAGAGTCTAGTGATCCTACAATTGAAGAAGGCGAAGAAGTCATTGTTACAAGTTATGATTTAGGTGTAAGTCATTATGGTGGTTTCAGTGAATACGCACGTGTTAAATCTGAGTGGGTAGTAAAATTACCAAATAATTTAACTTTAGAAGAAGCTATGATTTATGGTACGGCTGGTTATACTGCTGGCTTAGCTATTGAAAAGCTAGAAAAAGCTGGCTTTATGACACTTGAAGGCGGTAAAGTGCTTGTACGTGGTGCTTCAGGTGGTGTTGGTTCACTTGCTGTACTAATGTTATCTAATTTAGGATACAAAGTGGTTGCAAGTACAGGCAATAAAGAAGCGGCTAAAAAGGTGGAAGACTTAGGCGCTAAAGAAATCATTGATCGCATTACTGAAAATGATGAGGCATTATTAGGTTCTCGTACTTGGCAAGCGGCTATCGACCCTATCGGTGGCGAAGGTACACCTTATGTTATCAATCGTATTGATAATAACGGTGGTGTAGCGCTAATTGGTATGACTGGAGGCGTCAAATTTAACGCGACAGTCTATCCATTTATTTTAAGAGGTGCAAGTCTTGTTGGCATCGATTCTGTCTATACACCAATGAAATTACGTGAGCGCGTATGGCGACGTCTAGCCACAGATTTAAAAGCAGATAAATTACAAGAAATTAAGCGTTCAATTTCATTTGATGAATTACCTGAATCTATTGAAACGGTATTAAATCATGAAAATACAGGACGTATTGTCATAGATTTCAACGCTGAATAAATATTTGAAATAGAAAGAGCGAAATTCGCAAGTGCCAACACTTCGAATTTCGCTCTTATTTTTAATATACAGTATACATCCCACCTGATTTAGGCTCTGTCGATTGAAAGCCAAACTTCTCATATAATTTATCGGCAGGATAATCAGCAATTAAACTAACATAAGTTCCCTTTTCAGCTACTGATTCGATATACGTCATAATCTTCTCTAGAATTTGTCTACCATATCCTTGTCCTTGATAATCCGGATCAACAGCAATGTCTACAATTTGAAAAACAGTGCCTCCATCACCAATCAGTCTTCCCATACCGATTAACTTCTCATCATCATAAATCGTAATAGTAAAACACGCATTGGATAGCCCTTTACGTGCCGCTTCTTGAGATTTAGGACTCATGCCTGCTTTTACTCTCAAGTCACAGTATGCCTTTGCTTCAGGTGCTTCTGTAGAAAAACGAATCATGGTACATCCCCTTTACTATTTATAAATATTTATTAATTACTGCTTTATTAGACTCTTTAAATATATCATTGTGACTTGATACATACCCTTCTTCAGATGCATCAGGTTCAATATAAGTTTTAGCTAAGTTAGCTGCATTTCCTGCATCACTAAATGCACTTGCTATTAAATGTACTTTCGCATCATGATGGACCACATCTCCACATGCATAAATACCAGGTATATTCGTAGTTGTATTTCCTAAACCTTTAACACGATATTCATCGTATAAATCAAGTTTCGAAGAACATTCAACTAGTAACGGATTCTCATGATCAAAGCCATGACTAATAATCACATCGTCAAATGATAATGTTTGCGCTTCTTGAGTTTCGATATTCTCAAGTTTAACTTCATGAATGCATTTATCTTCAGCATCACCAATCAATTCTTTTATTTGTGTTTTAGGCAATAGTTTAACGTTTAAATCTTGTAATACTTTAACCATCGCTTCATAACCGCGTATTTCCGGCTTTCTATATATTAATGTAACCGACTTCGCGATATTAGCTAAATCTCGTGCCCAGTCAAGTGCAGTATTGCCTCCACCTGAAATAAGAATATCTTTATCCTTGAATTTTGAAAATGATTGAACCACATAATGCAAATTAGTCATATTATAACGTTCAGCGCCTTTAATATTGAGCGGCTTAGGATTAATAATACCGCCACCTACTGCAAATATCACAGCTTTAGATTCATAAACATGACCTTTATCCGTTTCTATTTGAAAATGTCTTTCCGCCACTTTGCGAATATCTATAACGCGTTCATTTAAGTTAACTTCAGGATTGAAATGTAGCCCTTGTGCAATTAAGTCTTTTATAATTTCATAACAAGGTTTCGGTGCTACACCACCAATATCCCAAATAATTTTTTCCGGGTAAATTTGCATTTTACCGCCTAATTTATCTTGTACATCAATGATTCTAACTGACATTCCTCTTAAACCAGAATAAAAACTCGCAAAGAGTCCAGCTGGTCCTCCTCCAATGATTGTTACATCTTGCATAAAAATTGCCTCCTAAAATCATTTCCCGTCTAAATGATAATTCTTATCATTAATTCTTGTACATTATACTACACGACTTAACAATGTTGAAGAAATCACTATATATATAAATTGAAAAATACCTCGCTATCATTCATTTTCCGAAATAAAAAAGAAAGTAAGACATTAAATTTCTGTCTCACTCTCTAATTCTCATATATTAATCTCTAGGTTCTTTCAAGATGGCTTGTCTTAATAAGAAAAATAGTAATAATAATCCGGCAAGCATCCCTGTATGACCTATCCCTGCAAAGCCAGCGAAAGCTTCAGGTGAAAAACTTTTACCTGTGACTTGATAAGTCCCTTTAGTAATCATCATACCTACAGTAATTACAACGCCAATATTATAAACGATTAAGAACCAATTAAATAAATAATAGCTGCTTAATTTAAACACTTTTTCAAGTGGTAGCAATATTAAAAACATAAACATCCCTAAGATAAGGGTATGCGTATGAACTAAAGCTAATTGCGTATCGCCCGTAAAATGATGCGCTTTTGTTAATTCTCTGTAGTAAAATCCACTAACTAGTCCAATAATCATATAGACTAAAAAAGCATATAATAATCTACGCATGTTAAAATCCTCCCTCACAAGACTATTATAATTGATTATTCTATAGTTTAAAGTAAGAATAAGTGACAATAAAAGGAAGAATGTGTTTGTAGTAAATAAAAGGACAACTTCTATTATTTACAAATAGAAATTGTCCTTAATCCATCTAATATTATTTATTTCTAGCGTGTTTGAATAATGCCACTAATGAAAGAATAATTGCAATAATAGAGATAATCCATAATGCAATTGAACCACCTGAAGATTGTTGTTCACTCGCTTTTTTGTCATCTTCAGATTTATCTTCTTTCACAGCTACCGCATTCGCATCTTTTTTAACTTCTAATGTTGGCGCTGGGTGTTCACTATCTTCTTTACCTACCCATTTCACTTTATCGCCATTGTCATAAGTTTGAATCGCTTTAAATGAATATTTACCTTCATCTTTAGGACTTGCTAAGATAACTGGTAAGTCGATAAATTCGTCTGGACCAATACCTTTACCTTTTGCTGTCCAAGTAATTTTAGTGATATTACCTTTTTTATCTTTATCTAATTTATATTTATATTCCTCTACTGGTTGAATATTGACGACTTGTACCTCTTTAGGCACTTCTAATTCTACTTTTTCAGTGTGATCTTTTTGCTCAACTGGCACACGTACATCCACACGTTCATACGATTCTGGATCCACTGCTTTAGGATTTAATGTTACGTGCGCATCTGCAAATTTAAAGAAACCTAATGAAAAGAAAAGTACTAAACTCGTGGCTAATAATTTTTTTAACATCTTATTATCTCCTTACTATGGAATACTGATTTGACTCATAACAACACCGGCTACGATAAGTAATACGCCAATGGTTACTTCTATAATTAATGAAACTTTATTGACTCTATAACGTTTATTTAATGCACGCGTCGTTTGCATGAAACCACATGCCATCATTATTAAAGTTCCTACTACTTTGATAATTAAGAACACTGTCCAAGGTTGCATATTATTCCAAATTGATAATATCTTCGTTTCATCGATAGACATTAATACACCTGATAAAATAATGACTGTTACAGCTGCAACATTAACTTTAAATAAGATTTCGCGCAGTAAATCTACGGCATCTCTTTTCCGAGTGAAAACAGAAGTCAGTAGATAAATAAGTGCCCCTAACCATAAACTAATACCTGTAAGATGTAAGGTTCTCAAAATAATTGACCATAATGGTACGCTTTGAGACCATGCGTGACCTGACATACTTAAGGCTAAAATCATTGCAATTGATACAATCCAATACCACGATTTCTCCATATTTCTTAATACGAAGAGACCACTTAATATAATAAGTGCAATTGAAGTTAAAATGTATGGGAATTGCACGAGTGCACTTGGATTAAGTGACAATACATCCTCTAATACATCTGATGATAATGTCATTAAATATAATACTAGTGACATTAAATAGGCCATCATCATCATTAAAGATACGGCAATATGTCTTGGGAAGACATCAAACGTCGACAGGTTGTTACGACGTGCAATACCATTTAGCCAATAAAGGCCGACTAATATAATTGTGGCACCTTCAGCTATATATCGAAATACACCAAACCAGAAGTTAGGTGTCTCGTAGAATGCTGGAGTAGTATCTACGCCATTAGCTGTTTGCTTCCCTACTGAGAAGTCGAAGCGGTCGCTGATTTCATGTCCGTCAGCTGACACTGTATGCCATTCTATTTGATGTGTCCCGTGTCCTACTTTATCTGCAGGAAACGTTAACGTCTGAGAATGACCCGATGTTGAAGGTTTGACTTCAGCAATTTCTTTACCTTTATCATTGAAAATGGTGATACCAGAATAGTCTGCATTGACTGGTTCATTAAAGGTTAATTCAATATTATCAGGATGCTTTGAGACTACTCCATTCTGTGAAGGTGTGGTTTTTTCTAAAGTAGCATGTGCTGATGCGATATGTTGAAAATTGGGTACCAACATAAATAAAAACATCATAAAGATGGCTAAAGCTACTTTCGAACTTCGCTTTAATTTCACTATTGACATCCTCCTATAAAATTTTGCTCATTTAATAATGATAAAATAATGTCTGCTTTTTAACAATAATTATTCTAATTTGTCACTTTTTATCCAAAAAAAGAGTAGAATAGAAATCAATTTATGATTAAATAAGATTTCGTCATTCTACTCCTATAAGATAGTACAAACTTATATTTGATTTATTCTGTTTTGCATTAGTTTGTGATTTTCATTTTCAAGAAATAATTATTCTTCAATTAATGATTGTTTATCTACAGTAAGCTGATTTCTTAATAAATAAACAATCAACATTGCTAATAACGCACATATTGTTTCAGCAATTAATAGTGACCAAATCACGCCTGTTAAACCGAATAATGCGTTAAGTACGAAGAGTACTGGGATAATAACAGTACCTTGCGCAATAGCCATGATTGTAGCGCCACGACCTTGACCTGTTGCTTGGAGCATCCCTGTAAATAAGAAGCCAATACCGTTTAATAGTAAAGAGGTCATCGTTACTTTCAAGATAAATGTAGCTAATGTCACGATTTGTGGATCAGTGCTAAATAATTGAACGATTGAATGGCCGAATAATAATACGATAGCCATACACACTACAAATATAACTGCAATAGATAAGATAACTGCTTTAATTGTGTCTTTCATACGTGTTTTATTAGAAACGAAGTTATATGCAATTAATGGAATAACACCTTCAGATAATCCCATAATAATTAATTCTGGGAATTGTACAAGTCTGAATGAAATACCATAACTTGCAATGGCATAGTTTCCATAACGTGCTAAGAATAAATTGACTACTAAACCAGTAACACCCATTAGTACAACCATTAAGAAGGCTGGAATACCTATTTTAAAGATTTCTTGTGCCATTGTTTTAGTTGGTTTAACGTGTTTAATATTTAGAGATAAAGTATCATCTTTAATTGCAATATAGATAATAAAGAATAATGCCGCTACTAAATTTGAAATTGCTGTACCTAATGCCGCCCCTACTACGTCTAAATGGAAGCCAAAGATTAAAATAGGGTCTAAAATCATGTTTAATACCACGCTTGAAATCATACCAATCATTGAAATAATTGGTTTGCCGATTGCACGTGCAAATTGTTCTAATACAAAGAATAGAATAACAAATGGTGTACTTAAAAATTGAACTTTTAAATAATCACTTGTGAATTTTAATGTTTGACCGCTCGCCCCTAATACGCTAGCAATTTGATCTGTGAAGGGTGTTGCAATAATAGCAATGATAATACCAAAGATAAAACTACTATAAATTGAAAAGCTACTTACATAATGACTTTTTGTGTAATCTTTAGCACCGAGTAAACGTGAAATATATGTTCCCCCACCTACACCGAATAAATTACCGAAAGCCATTAATACTGCAAATATAGGTAATGTAAGTGAAATTGCTGAAATCATATGGCTATTGTCTAAATATCCTATAAAGTAAACATTCAAAATTCCATAAATCACACTTAATAATGAACCAATCATCATTGGCAATGAGAAGTGCATCATCGCTTTTAATATTGGTGATTCTTCAAAATAATATAATTGCTCGTCTTTCATATCCTTAATCTCCTTTTATCTTAGATATCTAATAATTAGATATCTAACTATATTTCCAAAAATTTGAGTGTCTCTTTCCAGACACTCTTATAAAATTAATTCGATTGTCTAATATTTTCTATCATTCTATCGAAATATGCGTTTAATTGTTCTTTATCGTCTTCAGTAAAATCTTTTGTCACAATTGTTTCGATATCATCAAAAATGGTAACAAAGGATTCCACTAATTGATTGCCTTCATCAGTGAGTTTTAAATTTTTACGCCTTGAATCATTAGGATCAACCGTACGATAAATAAGACCTTTGTTCTCTAAACTTTTTAACGTAGAACTGACAGTGGAACCTTTGCGTTGAAATGTATTTAATAATTCATTTTGTGTAATGCCTCTGTCTTTATGTCGATACAAATAACCAAGCGTATGACTCTGTTCTTGAGTAACATTGTATTCATCGAGTTTACGGTCAGCGTACTTTTTCATCTCATGGGCTAACGTTCTGATTAAATATTGATACGTCGCTTCCATACCCTCACCTCATTTAGTTAGATATCTAACGAATATAATACTCCCTTTTAAAAAATAGTCAACCGATATATTAAAGTTTAAATTTTCTGATTTTATTACTTGAAAAATAAAACCTCAGCTTACCCAAAAATATGGATAAACTGAGGTTATTCAAATTCTTCTTATGATGGCACTTCAGTACGTTTTGTACTATGTTTTCTAACAAGTGCAGATGCAATAATTGAAATTACACCAAAGATCATGAAGCCTACCATCATCCAAGTTGTTGTATTCATTGAAAGATGTTGATTCATATAGATAATTCTTCTTAAAGAATTAGCATAATGTGTGAATGGATCAATGCTATATACCCATGTTTGATAATTTTTTGGAAGCATTTCTTTAGGTAATGTAACAAGTTGCATGCTAAAGAACATAAGTAAAATGAAAATTGGTAAAGCTTTCATACCTAACCAAACCATAATTCCTAAAATTAAGCCAATGAATCCTAGCATTGAAATGGTTAAGAATAATGCCACACGATTAATATGACCTAAACCGAAGTCAAATCCTAATACACCGTGCATGAAATAAACAAAACTAAAGCTTGCTAATACTGCAGTAACGATTGCTACAGCAATTTGACCTAATGAAGCAATAATACGTTGTTTTCTTACTAAATTATTACTAGTTCTAAATGCAAAGAATAATAGTACAGATGATACTAATGAGCCCATCCATACTGGCATGAACATTAAGAATGCAGCATTACCTCCACCTTGATGACTAGAAATAGAATGTAAGTTTTGATTATCAACTTTAACAGGGTTTGTAATGTCTTTAATATCAGAAGCATCTACTTTTACATCTTGTTTAGATAACGTGTCGATACTTTGTTTTGTGATTTGATTATTCAAGTTATCGCCCATACCACTTAAAACATTTGAAACAATTTGAGAAGCTTGCATGCTAACTCCTTTGTTAACAATTGTTTTGAAAGTAGCTTGTTTTACATCAACACTTTGATTCCCCATTTTTTCTTGCATTTCTTTTGCTGCTTGAGGTGGAACCTCTCCTGATTCAACCTTTTGTTGCATTTCTGATTTTTTGCTATCCATAACTACTTTTTGCGTTTTGCTCATCGCATTTTTTGAGAAGTCTTCATTAAAAATAGCAACACCATAATATTTTTCATCTTCTATATCTTTTTGGATGTCTGATTCGTCGTCTACTTTAATCCATTTAATCGTTTCAGAACGACTAGTCATTAATTTATCCTCAATTTTATTACCAATATTGACTTTATGACCTTGGATATCTACGCCTTTATCGTTATTTACAATCGCAATTGGCATTTCTTTAGGTTTTGGATTGAATGCTGGATAAAAAGCTAAAGAAAAGATAACTAATAAAGCAATCGCAGCTAAAGGTGTAGCCCAAAGTAAATTACTTTTAAATATATTCACTTTATAATACCTCCTATTTTTATTGAACAATGTGTTGAATATTTAATACGTTGTAAATTATAATGAGGTAGTCGAAAATAAACAATAATCAATTTTACGGATAGCGTATGTTTTTGAACAGATTAGTTATTTTTGTCTAATAAGTTCTTGGAGGTCGATATACATGAAAGAAGATAGGCGAATTAGAAAGACAAAGTCAGCAATTAAGAAAGCCTTTATACAACTATTAAAAGAAAAAGATCTCGATAAAATTACTGTTCAAGATATTTCAGACCAAGCGGATATTAATCGTGGTACATTTTACTTACATTATGAAGATAAATATACGCTATTATCAGATATGGAAGATGAATATATATCTGAAATATGGTCATTAACACAATTTAACGCTAATTCACCTGAAACCATTGCAGATGAATTTATCAATAATACATTGACGAAGATTTTACAACATATTGCTGATAATATGGATTTCTACCATACTATTCTTCAATTAGATAGAAAAAGTAAGCTAGAAGATAAAATTTATTTCTTAATAAAAGAAAATATGCAAAAATATATAAGTGTTAACAATGAAATTGATGGTATACCTGAAATGTATTTTCATAGTTATGTAGCGGGTGCCACAATTTCTATTATTAAATACTGGGTACAGGATGAACACCGTATTTCGGTCGACGAATTGACGCAACACATTTTCAAAATCGTTTATAACGGTCCATTAAGAATTATGGCAGAAAATCATTACGCCCGTACTCAAACAACTTAGACTAATTGAATATGAAAGGAACCATTAACCATGCTAACTGCATATAAACATACATCGACTAATGAAATTGTTGAAACAACGCTGTTAGATCGCTCTGCATCATGGATTAATGTTGTAGAACCAGATAGAGAAGAAATAGAGGAATTGATGGAACAATATGATCTTCCTGAAGATTTTATTCGAGATCCTTTAGATTCTGAAGAAAGTGCACGTATTGAATATGATGAGGATACGGGTTACTCATTAATTATCGTCGATTTACCAATTGTGAGCTCTACGAACCGACGCGTACTTTCATTCGTAACAATTCCTTTAGGTATCGTTATCGGAAAAGGGATTATTCTAACTATTTGCGATGCTGAAAATGAATTCTTAGAAAATTATGCGCGCCAAGACAATGTTAATTTGAAATATCATAGCCGTTTTGCTTTAGATATTCTATTAACCATTTCTAACCACTACAACAGAAATTTACGACTTTTAAATAAATCACGAATTCGTATAGAACGTGAATTAAAAAACAATATTACAAATAGACAACTTTATAAATTGATGGAAGTTGAAAAAAGTTTAGTTTACTTCTTAGCCGCTTTAAAAGGTAACGATACAATTATTAAAAAATTGTTCCGTTTACCTGCGATAAAAAGGTTTGAAGAAGATGAAGATTTACTTGAAGACTTAGTAATTGAAAATAACCAAGCCATTGAGACCACTGAACTTTATACGAGTATCTTAGAAAGTATTACGACGTCTTATTCTTCATTATTATCTAATGAGATGAACAATATCATGAAGACATTGACATTATTTACCGTATTACTTACATTGCCAACGCTTGTCTTTAGTTTCTTTGGAATGAACGTCCCCCTTCCTATTGATGATAAAAGCTATCTCTCTTGGCTTATCGTGGTCGGCATTTCTCTCATACTTGTAATGATTGTAAGTGTCTTCTTATGGCGTAAACAGAAACTTTAACGCATTAAAAAAGGTCAAAATCCTAACATTCATAATAGGATTTTGACCTTTTTATTTTTAATTATTCTGCTGCTGCTTTATATGCATTTCGACGAGATAAGACGATAGTGATGACTACAGAAACGATAAATGCAATTAGCATTCCTATAAAGTAATGAAGCCAACCAGAATGAGCTGGATTAATTGAAATAAATCCAGGCAATCCTGCTGTTCCTAAGGCAATGGCTTTAACTTTGAAGAATGAGATATAAGCTGAGCCTATTGCTGAACCAATAATCGCACCAATAAATGGATATCTAAGTTTTAAGTTAACACCAAACATTGCTGGTTCTGTAATACCTAATAATGCTGAAATACCTGCTGCAGAAGCTACACCTTTTAATTTTTTATTATTCTTAATAATTAAGAATGCCGCTAATGCTGCCCCACCTTGTGCTACGTTTGACATTGTAGCAATTGGGAAGATGAATGAGCCACCTGTTTTTGCTTGATCAGCAATTAATGTTGTTTCAACTGCAATAAAACTATGATGCATACCTGTAATAACAATTGGCGCATAGAATAGACCAAATATGAAGCCACCTATCGCTCCACCAAATTCATATAACCAAGTTAATCCATCTGATAACCAATAACCTAATTGTCTTGTAATTGGCCCTACAAATGAGAATGTCAGAAATGCTGTAATTAAAATTGATAGTAACGGTGTAAGTAAATTATCTAACACTGTTGGAATAACTTTACGTAAAGCCTTTTCAATCGTAGCTAATATATATGCAGCTACTAACATAGGCAACACTTGACCTTGATAGCCCACTTGATTGATGTGCCAGCCAAATAAATCCCAATGAGGAATGGCTTTGCCCGCTTCTAACGCTTTAGGGAAATCATAAGCGCTCATCAACGCAGGATGCACTAAAATCATACCTAATGCTGCCCCAAGATATGGATTGCCTCCAAACCGCTTCGTTGCACTAAAACCAATAAGTATAGGCAATAACGTAAATGGTGCATTGGCAAAGATATTAATCATATCTGCTAATCCAGCAAATTGGCTATGTACTTCTATAAAAGATTTATGATCATAAAATAAATCTGGAGCAGTTAACAGATTGTTAATACCCATTAATAAACCGCCTGCTACGATAGCCGGTATAATAGGTACGAAAATATCAGATAACATTTTAACGAAACGTTGTAACGGGTTCATATGTTTTGACGACTTATCTTTAACATCTGCAGTCGTTGAAGCTTCTTTACCTGTAATTTTTTCTAATTCGGCAAATACTTTGTTCACTGTACCTGAACCTATTATAATTTGATACTGGCCACCAGTTGAGAATGTTCCTTTTACAACATCCATCTTCGATAACTTCTCTTCATCTACTTTACTTTCATCATTTAGAACAAGACGTAATCGCGTCGCACAATGTGCCATCGCGTCTAAATTTTCTTCGCCTCCAATCGCTTCTAAAATTTCTTCAGCCGATTGTTTATAACTCATTATTTCAACCTCCTTGTTAATGGTACCGGTTTCATTTATTAATTCTATTGTAATCGGTTCCAATTAATAAAGCAATATACTTTTACTCTTTTTAACCAAATATACATATGATTGCAGTCTGTTTATTCTGGGAAAAGATGTATATCAAATGGCGTGTAAATCATCATTTAGTTTTAATAATAAGGAGTGAGATGATGAAAGAACGTGGCTATATTGAAAAACTATGGCGTGAAGAAAAGTATCATGTGTTATTACACAGTCAACAATCCTATAATGAAATTCGTGAATTACTCAAATCTTCTCCTACTTTACAAGAAGTTCAATTAAAAATTGAGGAAGCATTGCGTTGTGAACCAACAAAAGGAACAGTCATTAATGCATATGACCATATGTGGGGATATTTTAAAAATAATGCTACTAAAGAAGAAAAAGAAAAAGCGCAAACTTTAAAAAGTGAGTTTCAAAACGATTCAGTTACTAGAAATGAGTTACTTATATTCCTAAAAGAACTAGCTCAAAAATATAATGTTACCTATCTTTTAGAAAGTCGCGTCTTACAAATTAAATAAAAGACTGAAGCTTCATAGTCATTTGCTTCAGTCTACATCGTATTAATTCTATTTTTTTCTTAAAGATGAATATTGTTCTTGGTGCTTAAAGCGTAGATGGTACCGTATATTTAGATAGATAAGTAAAACTGAAACACTTTATATAAACATTTAAAATAGTTGGGGAATTAAGGCTAGTTCTAAATATACATTGTTTAGCTACTGTTAGTACCTTGTGCTATATGTACATGAGTGTATTCTTATTCTGAGTTGTATAGGGAATCATAGTTGTGATGTCTGACTCATCTCATAAACTATTTCATACTCTGCATAGTTGTATAGGCCTGGTGTGATTAGAGTATGTTATTTCATTTCATACGAGAAGTTGATTCGTGTAGTTTCTTGGGTGTTGGATTATCTAGATGTTAGTCTATTAGTTTGAAATGAAATAAGTCGTATAAGATAAGCTGTTTACCTATGCACATGATGAGCACTTTGATGATCATGTAGTTGATTCTTAGTTGTTAGTCTAGTCGCTTATTTCTTGATGTGTAATATTCTTCGTGATGTTGTTCATTGGTGTAAAGACAGAACTAATACATAAATTATCGATTTCTAGCTTACTTATTTTTTAAAATAAACGTCAATCACGCTTACTTTGAAATAAATTAAGCTTGCTTTGAAATCTATATTTATTATGCAATAAAAAGAGTTGTCCCACACTATTAAAAATTTCCAAATCAATCACGCTATATTCTTAAAAATTTATTTATATTGTATGTAGATGAAAATTTTTAACGCTTTCATTAAAAAATACATAAAAAGTTTTTATTTTTCACTATTAATTTTTCCTAGTTTTTAATTTATAATAACGTTTATTATCCTCAAACATGTTGAACGATATTATTTTTAAAAACTATACTAACGACTTGGAGACCCACATATATGAGCAACAACCTTCTTTTACATGATCACATTACTTCTGCACCAACACGAAATATTAATTATGTGATTTTACTTTTTTCGTTAACCAATGAGTTAACTATTTCCATAAATGGAGAAAGTAAAGATTTACAAAATCACATTGCAATTATTAATCAAGGTGATTTATACCAAATAGAAATGGCTAAAAATTTAATAGAACTTAAAATTCCTGTGGCGTACTTTTATTTAGAGGATAATACATTCTTTAATTGCTATTTTGACCGTCACCTTTTACAATCTAACCGCTTTATTAAATCCATCATTTTGCAAAGTATTACTCACTTTTCAAATAATGAACCTCAAGACGAAGAGGCAATATCAAAAATTATTCAAACACTTTATAAAGAAGCTGTAGTTAGAAATGAAACTAGCTATATTCCTAAAATGTCAGTGGATCATCAAATACTATCGAATATTTTGTTATTCATCAATAAAAATATTACGAATACCATTTCTCTACTAGATTTAGCTCAATATGCGGTTATTTCTGAGTCTTACTGTTCAAATTTATTTGTTCGCTATTTAAATATGAACTTCAAGGATTTTTATACAAGTTTAAAAATTATACATGCCTTAAATTTATTAATATCTACAAATCAATCCATCACAACGATATCTGAATTATCTGGTTTTAGTAGTCATACGAATTTTACAAATCAATTTAAGAAATATTTAGGCTTTAATCCTAAACAATTTCGCTCAAAATTAAATGATTTATCACCTATGCCTAAAATTAAATTCAGACATCATATAGAAGAAAAACATTTAGATTTAATTTCAGAATTTGAATTTACCGACCATTTAACTACTGAAACAACTTATATCGATATTCAATCTATTGAAACCAAAAAACAAACTAAATCTTCGAAAGCATTTATTCATTTTCAAAATACTAATGAACTATTTCAATTTGTATTTAATGACTTTTACAACATTGAACTCACTTATTTACCGAAACCTGCTATATTAATTAATGATATAAGTGATATCCTTGGCCAACAAATTAATTTTAATTTACTTAACAGATGTTTTGAAAAGCTTTTCGAAAAGAAAATTAGTTTAGCAGTTACTATTAAAAATAAAAATGAATTTAAAGAAATTTATCGTCTAATTATTTCATTTTTACAAAGTAATCAAGATTATAAATGGAATAAAAAAACTGTTAAATTTATGCTCGTTTTTGATACTGAAACGATGTCTATTCAAGATATTCATCTTGCTCATCTAAAATTAAAAAATAAAAATCGTTCGATTAAATTTGGGTTAATTGTGGATGGTTTACTACATCAATGTGAGACCTTACAAGAAACTTACGATATTATGAATCGCATGAACTTTGATTATTATTTTGTAGATATTGAAAATATTAATACAAAAAATGTGTTAATAGATAAGCAACGTGGCTTTACTCATGCGAGTACACATTTTGAAAACTATATACATTTTATTGAAGCTTCTAACATTCCATCAACTAAATTTGTATATAGCAGCCTATCATTACGCTGTTTCAAATATACAAATAATGGCGCTCATCCATTACAATTATCTGACTTAGTGTGCCATTTAACTGCTTTATTAAAGTACGGTGGTGGTATTTGTTATGAATTAATTGAAAATGATCCTATGTATATTTCATTATTCAATCATCATGGAAGTATTCTCCCAATTATGCATTTGTATCAATTTATCAACGCATTTGTAGATGAACCTATTACCATTGCGAATAATTATCTTATGAGCCGTAAAGATGGTAATTATCATTTTATTCTTTTTAATAAAATCAACGATCGCTATTTATCAGATAGCAAACAGCACTATCATTTTCAGAATGAATTAAGCGAAAATTCATTGTTTATCGTTAATACACTCAATAATGAGCATGGGTCTATTCAACATTTAATGCCACAGGACAAATTGCCTGTCTATATTGAAGAAAGCATTATGAAACAATTAGACCGCTCTAATCATCCAAAAACTGAATTATTTATTCAAGAAAAAAATCATGCAACATTTCAAATTACGTTACAACATGATGAGGTCAAATATATCTGTATTAAACCAGTTTAATCGATTATTATCTATAAGTTTAATATTACGTAATTAAGGTAATATTAATGAATAAGGAGATGATAAGTTTGGATAAACAACAAGCTACTCAAGCAATCGAAAAAGTTTTACAAGAATCTAAAGTTGGCGTATTATCAACTGCTTATAATAACAAGCCTAATAGTCGATACATGGTATTTTATAATGATGGTTTAGATTTATATACAAAGACAAGTACGAAAACTGTTAAAGTTGATGAAATTGAAAGCAACCCTAATGCTTATATTCTTTTAGGTTATAACGAAACAACAAATAATAGTTTTGTTGAAATCAAAGCAACAATGGAAATCGTAAAAGACCAAAAAGTAATTGATTGGTTATGGGAAACTCAAGATAAAACATTCTTTGATTCAAAAGAAGATCCAGATTTATGCGTCTTAAAAGTTAACCCAAAAACAATCACACTTATGAATGATGATGAAATCGATACACCTGTAACAATCGAACTATAAATTGCAATTCTATAATTAATAATATAATTGGGCCTATAGGTAATGTTATCTATAGGCTTGTTTTTGTTCGTAATAATAATGACACATTTGAATATATTGTTTTTAGTATTTTATTGCAATTTAATATTTTATTCTGTATAAATGAGATAGTACTTTTAAAGGAGCTACATAATGAAAAACAAAAAAGGCTTAGGATTAGGTATTGCTTTAAGTGTAATCATGCTTATCATATGTATCGTATTAGTTATCATGATGATGACTGGTGGTCAAAAAGAAACTTACTATGGTTACATGAAAGATAGCCATACCATTGAAAAGATGGTCAGTGAACAAACTGAAAAAGTTGAAAAAAATGTTCAATTGCCTTCAGACACAGATGTTGACGTTAAAAAAGGTGATTTTGTATTCCTTGTAAAAGAAAAAGGTTCAGATAAATTTTCAAGGGTATCTAAAGTGAAACATGATGATGTACCACATGGATTAATGATGAAAATTCATGAAATGCATGACATGAAAGGTATGTAATTATAATAATACCTCCTTCTCATAAAGATAAAATTCTATCTTGTGAAGGAGGTATTTTTATATGCAAATTTTCCAAAATAAAAAAGTACCGAGTACATAATGACTCGGTACAAAAAATGTCAGATTACTTTTTTAAATTGATTCTAAATATTTTTTACCTTTTTCTTTATCGTAAACCTTTTCCCATTTAGAGATAACAATTGATGATAATGCGTTACCAATGACGTTAACACATGTACGTACCATGTCTAATAATCGGTCAACACCAATGATTAAAGCAAGTCCTTGAGCTGGTAAGCCCATTGCACCTAATGTTGTAAGTAATACTACGATTGACACGCCAGGCACACCGGCCATACCCTTAGAGGCTACCATCAATGTTACCATTAAAATAATTTGTTCAGAAATCGATAAATGGATACCATACATTTGAGCTACAAATAATGCAGCGATTGATTGGTATAAGGCTGAACCATCTAGATTAAATGAATAACCAATCGGAATAACAAATGATGTGACATCTCTTGGTGCACCAAATTTTTCCATTTTATTCATCATAATTGGTAATACCGCTTCAGAACTTGAAGTTGAGAAAGCAAGTAATAATTCATCTTTCAATATTTTAATAATTGAGAAAATACTAATGCCAACCATTCTAGCAACTATGCCTAAAACTACAATTACGAAGAATACCATCGCGAACACTACGACAAGTACAAGTTTTAATAATGGTAGTAATGCTGACGCACCAAATGTCATAACTGTTGTACAAATAAATGCAAATACACCAATTGGCGCTAATTTTAAGATTTGGTTAATCATCCAAAATACTGCTTCTAACACACCATTTAAAAATCCTTTAACAGGATCTGCTTTTTCTCCTATTGCAGCTAATCCTAATCCAAAGAATACTGCAAAGAAGATAATAGGTAATAATTCACCTTTAGTTAATGCTTCAAATATGTTTGTTGGTACGATGTTTACAATGGTATCAATAAAGTGATTCCCATATGTAGATTGTTCTGCTGCTGACGCAGATGTTTGATATTTAGTAATGTCGCCTTTAGGCAATTTGTGAGGATCTAATCCAGCACCCGGTTTGAATAAGTTACCAATAATTAATCCTAAAGCGATTGCAATTGTTGTAATAATTTCAAAGTAAAGAATTGCTTTCCATCCATAGCTACCAATCTTTTTCGAATCCCCTAAATTTGAAATAGATAATGCTAATGCACAGAATACAATTGGAATGATGATCATTTTAATTAAATTTAAGAAAACGTCACCGAAAGGTTTAATATAATTTGCTACATTCGTTTGTCCAAACAATAATAAACCTACAACTACACCTAGCACCAAAGCAATTAAAACTTGCATTGGTAAACTAATCTTTCTCTTGAACAGAGTCATGTTGGAACCCCCTTCATCTGACATCGCTTAATTATATCAGATAATTCAAAATTGGGATATAAAATTTTTTATCCTATTTATTATCGTCAATATTTGATTTAGCCAAAATTATTAATTTAAATATAAAAAAGCTGTACATAGACTACTCCACTGAGTCTAAATACAGCTCAAATCTTAATATTAAGGTTTAAAATTCTGATTAAAGTAATTATATTTGGCACCTTTAATACTTTTTTTAGTTTCAGTATCAAATCCTTCTGAAAAAATACCTTTACGTGTACCAATAGGTTGAATAACATAAGTTAAGTTTGGCTCATCTTTAAAAACTACTTCTTTATAATAGACGCCCTTTTTAGCACTGTATAATGTTTTTTCAGATTTCACTTTATCTGTAAGATGCTTTTGTTCTAAATAACTATCAACTAATTTTATATTTCTGTGGCCTTGATATGTCTTCATACCAAAGAAAAATGCGATAGCTACAACTAAAGAAATAGCAAATATAATTACTACTCTTATAATTATTTGCTTTTTACTCATTTTGAAACTCCTTCTAATCTGCCTATCCCAAAAGTATATTTTTTATTATTTAAATTATTATGAATGAAATAACAATATTTTTAAAGCCTTTGCATATTTTTGTAACAAAATTTACTTAAATATATCTCTAATTCAAAATAAATCAACACTTTTTTACTATTTGTAGACGTATTTTTGATGTATTTTCAAAACTCTTGAAAACTCTGTAAAATACTATGGCAACAGTCTTGACATTAGTTTTAGTTCATACTATCTTTAAATAAGTTAAGGGGGGATAAATATGTATGTAAAGGACAGCTATTTAAGTAAACAATTATGTTTTTTATTATATGTAAATTCAAAAGAAGTTATTAAAAAGTATACTTACTATTTAAAAGAACATGATTTAACATATACAAGTTTTATGGTTGTTATGGCTATTGAAGATGATGAAAAAATAAATATAAAATCGCTTGGCCAACGCGTCTTTTTAGATTCTGGAACTCTTACACCTCTCTTAAAAAAATTAGAGAAGAAGGGCTATGTTGTACGTATGCGTGAAAAAGAAGATGAACGCAATTTACAAATTTCTTTAACTGAAAATGGTAAAAAGATTAAGCCCGTATTAGAATCTATTTCAGAACAAGTATTTGAAGACTTCAATTTTACTAAGGAAGAAGATGATGAACTTGTTCATAGATTACGACACGTCATTACTAACAATTTCGATAATGCACCAGAATAAATAATAATACATGACAAAAGCATACATCTTATATTTTCATTTTTATCTATATAAAAGACTTTATACATAATTTGCAAACTTTTGTCATGTTCTTTTCCAATCCACATTTTTACATACTACTTAATTAATTGCTTTTACTTTACGTAAGAATTTACTCTCTTTATAATGAAGTTGAAAATTTCCACTAAATAGTTATGATTTTAACTTTCATTTAAAGGAGAGAATATATAATGAATAATAGAGAATTCTTTGAGCAATCTATTTTTAAAAACAATCCTAAAGACGTATTTCGCGATTTAGGTGAGCAAGTATTTAATCAATTCTCATCAAAGACTTTCCCAACAAATATTTATAATCAATCTAGTCAATATATCCTAGAAGCTGAATTACCAGGTGTTAATAAATCAGAGATTGAGTTGACTTATGAACATTCAACTTTAACTATCAAAGCACAAAAACATGTTTCTGATCAAACTGGTAAAGTTCAACTTAGCGAACGCGCTAACGGTGAACTTGTAAGACACTTTGATTTTGATGATATCGATAAAACACAAATTAAAGCAAGTTATAATGATGGTATTTTAGTGGTTATTCTACCTAAAGAAGCTACAGACGAAGATAATACTACTAAAATTACTATTGATTAGTAACATTTAAAATCAAATTTAATTAAAAAAAACGTAGGATTCATTTTCATCAATGTTTCCTACGTTTTTTTATTATTTTGAGGTCATTAAAGAGCTTTTATATTCTTTTTTATATAAATGCCCCATTGTAATGAAGGCCAAAACGCCAAAAATTGCTAATAGAATAAATGCTAAATGGCTAGAACCTGTCAAGTTCGATACATATGTGATTACTAGTGGTGGGAAGAAACCTCCTAAACCACCCATCATTGAAACGATGCCATTAGCAGCTCCAGCTTCTTTTGCAAAATAAGAAGGAACTAATTTAAATACTAAGCCATTTCCTAAACCAGCGCATATACTAATAGTTAAACAACCTATTGTAAATAATGCGATATGATCAGATATACCTAATATAATTGCACCTATTATCATCACTATGAAATCAAACATTAATACTTTCACCGCATTAAATTTATCACCTAAGACGCCTCCAAGTGGTCTTAAAAACGTTGCTAAAGCAATAAATACGCCTGATCTAATGCCAGCATCAACTTTATCGATACCGAAATTATGTACTAAGTAGTTAGGTAAGAATAGACCAAACGCTACGAATGCACCGAAAGTGATAAAGTACCATAAACTTAAGTAATATAATTTATAATTTGAAGATAACTTTTTAATCTGTGACATTAGTGGCACTTTAACTTTAGGCTCTTTACTGTCACCTAAGATAAACATTAAAACCGCAAATATTGCAATGATAATTAAGTAACTTCTAACTGTGGTTTGCCAACCAATAATCCCTGCTATTGGTGGCGCTAAGAAAGAAGATACTGCCGTTCCTACATTCCCTACTCCATAGATACCATTAGCTAAGCCTACTTTATCTTTTGAAAAGTATTTAGGAACTGATGTTACACCAACAGAGAATACTGCTCCTCCAACGCCTAAAAAGAATCCTGCTAACATTAACATTCCAGGTGTTTGAGCTTGTCCTAATAAAAAGATTGGAAATAATAATACTATAAAACTACAAAAGAAGACCCATTTTGCCCCAACAATATTAGTTAAATATCCAAATGGAACTCGTAAAATAGAACCTAAAATGACTGGAATAGCTAGAATAATTGATAGCTGTTCCGGAGACACTTTAATATCTTGAGAAATATATGGCATTAGTGGAGAAATAATACTCCAAGCCATAAATCCCACTACAAGACTCAACGTTTGTAATGTAAGTTGAAAACCACCCTTATTTTTATTCATTTTTTCACCTTCACTATTTCTTTTTTCTTTATCAGTAATTGTTATATAAAAGAGGTCAAAAATTATATTTCAATCACATTACTGATTACATATTAATTTTAGTGAATTTGTGAAAAAATGAACATAAGGATTTTCCCTTATACTTATAAGGAATCCCCCTATATTTCCTTACTTATTTTTACATAAAAATATGCCATGAAGATTTATCAAATTCTCAATTTTCTTCATGGCTATTTAATAGTTTCAATATTATATTTTAAATTAAAACTCTAATAATTTTTTCTTCAATGCGTACTCTACTAATTCTGGTTTAGACTTTAATCCTAATTTAGTCATAATATGTGTTTTGTGTGCTTCAACCGTTTTAACCGAAACAAACAATTTTTCTGCGATATCTTTATTACCATAACCTTTTGCAATTAATGGTAATATTTCTAGTTCACGTTTAGAAAGTATTTTAAAAGGATCATTCGTAGACGCCTCGTCTATATTTCTATATTTGTATGATTTACAAATTCATTGACCAACGATGTGGTTAATTTCATATCTACATATGTTTCACCTTTATATACTGTGCGTACTGCTAGTAATAACTGTTCATCTGGTGAATTTTTTAAAATATATCCTTTTGCCCCATTGCGAAGTACATGAAATAAATATTCTTCATCATCATACATTGTTAATATTAATATTTTTGTTTCAGGAAAACTTTCTGCAATTTTACTTGTCGCAATCAACCCAGATTCACCTGGTGGCATGCTTAAGTCCATTATAAGAACATCAGGTTTGTATTCCATCACTTTTTGATAGGCCTCTACCCCATCAGCAGCAGTCGCAACAACTTCCATGTCTTCCTGGAAATTTAATATCATTGAAAACCCAGTTCTAACAACTGCATGATCATCTGCAATTATAATTCTCAATTTAAATTCCCCTTACGTACTCTAAAGTGGTATTTCTAATGTAATAATAGTCCCTTTTCCAATGTGTGTTTCAATATCCACTTTTCCTTTAACAAGTTCAGCTCTTTCATTCATTCCATATAATCCTAAGCCAGTCCCTTGTGGCTGTGAATTAGGATTAAATCCTGCTCCTCTGTCTACAATCTCTGCTATTAAATTATGCTCAGTCTGTTGTACTGAAACATCAACTGAATTGACACCAGCATATTTTAAAGCATTGAAAATAGCTTCTTGTACAACACGGTAAACGACAGTTTCTATTTCACTATTAAATCGATGATCTTTAATATTCGATTGATAAATGATTTCTAAGCCGTAATTTTCTTCAAACTGTTTAAAATATGACTTAAATGCCGCTTCTAATCCTAAATCATCTAGTGACGACGGTCTTAATTCTACAGATAAATTACGAATATCATTGATTAAATTAGACATCAAGCTTTCTATATGTTCTGATTTTTCTATAAGTTGTGACATCTCTTGTTGATATTTCAACAATCGTAATTCAACATCAATATTCAGCATTTCTTGAACTACGCTATCATGTAATTCCCTAGAAATTCGCTTTCTTTCATTCTCTTGGGCAGATATTGTTTTACGTAACATCTGACGTTGATACATCTTTTCTTGACGTTCAATTTGAGGTGAAATATCTTGTAACGTAAAAGCATATATTTGTTCATCTTCATCAATACATTGATAAGCAGCTGTAAAAGGTTGTACTTTATTATTCACTGTCTTCATAAACACTTGAAAGTTCTTATCATTAGGTGTTGAAGTATCTAAATAACAATTAATACAACTTTGTAAGGCGAATTCATTAGAATACCCTTCACAACGTCTACATATTACATCCGTCATGACGCTGTAATTGTTATCAAGTGATATAATTTCTTGGGCCGCTTCATTCATCGCAATTACTTTGCCATCATTATTAATAAAGACAATTTTTTCATTTGTTTTTTCATAATACTTTTTGAGTAAACGTTCGATAGTATTCTCTTGAATATTTAGCACTTTGATCACCTACATTTCTTCAGTAAATGCCCATAATTTGCCACTAATATTTAAATTATGATTATCAGGAAGTGGTTTTTCGTCACGTTGTCCTAATAATAACACTCCGCATACTTGTTGTTTGTGACATAGAGGTATCGCAATCACTGCTGTCAATTCTTCACTAACTAAGATAGGATATTTAATTTTCTCTCCAGGTGTCAAAGTATGGGAAACTTGTGACATGACCATACGTTTCGCTGTTTTCATCACCATTCCAGCTAATCCACGACCTTTTCTCAAAATAATTAATTTATAACGATCATTTAAACTTCCAGATACATAACGCCATTTAATAGGGGAAGAAGTGGATGAATATTCATATAATGCCACCCCTGCAAAATCATATCCTTCCTCTATTCTTAAACGATTTAATTCGTCTTGAAAAGCCTCTTCTTGAATCAAAGGTTCAATGGGCACTTGCGTATCTCCTTTCATCATCATGAGCGTGTTTTATGTCTGCGGTAAATGATATATCTTCTATTCGTATAGGATAAAGGCACGCTCCACACATGTACTAATCGCGTAAATGGCCAACAAGCTAAAATCGTAAATCCAAGTAAAATATGCATCTTAAATGATAGCGGTACGTCAGTCATTAAACTCGCATTAGGTGAAAATGTGAAGAGATGTCTAAACCAAATAGAAATCGTTTGACGATAATCAAAATCACTTACTATCGCATTCGTCACTAAAGTTGAATAACAACCCATGAAAATAATTAATATTAATAAAAAGTTCACAAAAATATCTGAAGCTGAACTTAATCTTCGAACATTTTTGATAGTAATACGTCTTGCCGTTAAAAGTAACATACCAATAAATGTTATTATACCAAAGATACTACCGATATAAACAGCGCCGAAGTGATACATCTCTTCACTTACACCTAAGCCATCTATCCATTTAGCTGGAATAGCTAAACCTACCACGTGGCCAAAGAATACTGGAATGATACCTAAATGAAATAATAAACTTCCCCATTTAAGTTGTTTCTTCTCAATCAATTCACTTGATTTAGCTGTCCATGAGAATTGATCATATTTATAACGTGCAATATGCCCTACTACAAAAATAGCTACACATAGATATGGAAAGATAATCCATAAAAATTGATTAAGCATGAGACGTCACCTCATTTGGAATATTTAAACATGCTTTAAGTGTATTGCGCAGTGCACGAATCACGTATACATATGGGTTATTATCTTGTGCCAATTGATTCGCCATTTCATACGTACCATCTTCAATAATCATAATGACGAGTTCAATATTTCCTTCAGCACGTGGATCATTTTGCCATTGTGCTACATGTAAAAATTGCAACATTAAAGGTAGATAATCTGATAACTCATTACTAGCCATCTCTAATCCAAACATTTCATATAAGACTTTCAATTTAGCCAACATTTGACCACGTTCTTTTTGCGTATCAAACTTGTTGTAAGTCATATAAAGCGGCGTTTTTTTATTAAAATCAAATGTATCTGTATAAATTGCTTTAATTTCTGATAACGAGAATTGATGCATAATTTCACGGTATTTTACTAAGTCTTCATAGCCTGGATGAGATTCATCAATTGTTTCGTTGAAAGTCTTTGGATGAAACGTTAGTTTTTCAGGAAAATTCAATTGTTGCGCAATGTAACCGAAACTTTTTTGATAATATAGAAATTGTTGTAAATTAATCACGGAAGATACCTCCATAGAAATTATCATTATAAATTTCTTGTCCTGTTTTTCCTGAACCTACTGCTACGCCACAACCTTCACAATTATCTCCGAAGTATTCTCCGCCATATCCTTGGCTGCCTTGTGCATGATACGTATCTAAATACGTTTCTTTATGAGATGTTGGAATGACGAAACGATCTTCATATTTTGCTAAACCTAATAAACGATACATTTCTTGAATTTGAATTTCTGACAAACCAAGTCGTTCAAGTTTATAACTATCATATTCTCTACCAGTGATTTGAGAACGCATATAACTTCTCATCATGGCCATTTTTTGAAGTGCTTCTTTAACAGGTTGTACATCACCTGCTGTGAATAAATTAGCTAAATACTCGATTGGTAAGCGCATTTCCTCAATCGCTGGGAAAATCATATCAGGATTTTGGCCAGCATTTTTCCCTTCAAAATAACTCATGATAGGACTAAGTGGTGGACAATACCAAACCATAGGCATTGTTCTATACTCTGGATGTAATGGGAATGCAATTTTATATTCAATTGCTAATTTATACACTGGTGAGTTTTGTGCTGCTTCAATCCATTCATAACTAATGCCATCTTTTTCAGCTTGTTCAATTACTTCTTCATCAAATGGGTTTAAGAATATATCTAATTGTTTTTCATATAAATCTTGTTCATTTTCAGCAGATGCAGCTTCATGTACTCTATCAGCATCATATAAAAGTACACCTAAGTATCTCATTCTACCTACACATGTTTCTGAACATACTGTAGGTAAACCTGCTTCAATTCTTGGGAAACAGAATGTACATTTCTCTGCTTTATTAGTCTTCCAGTTGAAGTAAACTTTTTTATAAGGGCAACCTGTCATACAGTAGCGCCAACCACGACAAGCATCTTGGTCCACTAAAACAATACCATCTTCATCATGTTTGTACATTGCACCTGAAGGACATGAAGCGACGCAACTAGGATTTAAACAATGTTCACATAAACGAGGTAAATACATCATAAATGTTTCATCGAATTGGAATTTAATATCTTCTTCGATTTTTTGAATATTAGGATCTTCTGGACCTGTGATATGCGCACCTGCTAAATCGTCTTCCCAGTTAGGACCCCATTCAAGATCCAATTTATCACCTGAGATGATTGAATGTGCTTTGGCTACCGGTGAATGTTTACCTTCTTTCGCAGTTGTTAAATGTTCATAGTTATATGTCCATGGTTCATAATAATCTTTAATAAGAGGCATATCAGGGTTGTAAAAGATTTTACCTAAAGCAATTTTTGATAAACGACTCCCCGTTTTAAGTTCTAATTTTCCTTTTTTATTTAAGACCCATCCACCTTTATAATGTTCTTGGTCTTCCCATCGTTTTGGATATCCTACACCTGGTTTAGTTTCTACGTTGTTAAACCACATGTATTCTGCACCTGGACGGTTCGTCCAAGTGTTTTTACATGTTACGCTGCAAGTGTGGCAACCTATGCATTTATCTAAATTTAACACCATTGCAATCTGCGCTTTAATCTTCAAGCCAATTTACCTCCTTCATTTTTCTTACGGCTACATAAACATCTCTTTGATTTCCAATTGGACCATAGTAGTTAAAGTGATAACTAATTTGTGCATAACCACCTACAAGTTGTGTAGGTTTTAAGTGAATTCTTGTTGGTGCATTGTGTGAACCACCACGTGTATCAGTAATTTCTGATCCTGGTGTTTCAATATGTTTATCTTGTGCATGGTACATAAACATTGTGCCTTTAGGCATACGATGTGAGGTTACGGCTCTAGCAGTTACTACGCTATTACGGTTATAAACTTCTAGCCAATCATTATCATTGATGCCATGTTCTTCAGCATCTTCATTTGATAACCACACTACTGGGCCACCTCTAAATAATGTCAACATACGTTCATTGTCTTGGTATGTTGAGTGGATATTCCATTTACCATGTGGTGTAAGGTAACGTAAAACTAAAGCATCTTGTCCACCTTTCACTTTCTTATCTCTTGCTCCAAAGACCATAGGTGGCAATGTTGGTTTATATACCGGTAAACTTTCTCCAAATTGTTGGAAGACTTCATGATCGATGTAATAACTTTGTCTACCTGTTAAAGTTCTAAATGGCACTAAGCGTTCAATATTTGTTGTAAATGGAGAATATCTACGTCCATTTTTATTTGAACCTGGAAACACAGCGGTCGGTATGACTTCACGAGGTTGTGATGTAATATTTAAAAATGAAATCTTTTCTGACGCACGTTCTTTAGAAATATCTTTTAATTTCATACCTGTTTGATTTTCTAAATCTTCATATGATTTTTGAGATAATTTGCCATTCGTTGCTGATGAAATATTTAATATTGCATCGGCTACTTTACGTGCAGTATCAATACGTGGACGATTATTTCTCACTGAGTTTTCATCTTCATCGTTCCATGTACCTACCATACTTTTCAGTTCATTGTATTCATCTTTGACTTCATAACTTACGCCATGTGCACCCACTTTTGCTTTTTCAAGTAAAGGTCCTAAAGTGACGTATTTATCATAAATTTTTGTATAATCACGCTCTACAATTGAGAAGTTTGGCATTGTTTTTCCTGGAATAGCTTCGACTTCACCTTTAGACCAATCTTTAGCAATACCGTATTCTGAGCCAAGTTCTTGTTTAGAGTCATGACCTAGTGGTGATGTCACCACATCTTTAAATGTGCCTGGTAAATAATCTTTAGCCATTTCAGAAACTGCTTTACTTAATGTTTTATAAATATCCCAGTCTGAACGTGATTCCCATAATGGATCGATTGCTGGATTGAAGGGATGCACAAATGGATGCATATCTGTTGATGATAAATCGTGTTTTTCATACCAAGTCGCAGCCGGCAACACAATATCTGAATAAAGCGGTGTTGCTGTCATACGGAAGTCTAATGATACGAGTAAATCTAATTTCCCTACTGTCTCTTCGCGCCATTTAATTTCTTCTGGTTTATCTTCTTCATTAGGTTCAGCCATTAAACCTGAACGTGTACCTAATAAATGTTTCATGAAGTATTCTTGGCCTTTAGCTGAACTTGAAATTAAATTTGAACGTGTACCTAATAAATGTTTCATGAAGTATTCTTGGCCTTTAGCTGAACTTGAAATTAAATTTGAACGCCATACAAATAATGTTTTAGGATGATTTTTTCTTAAATCAGGATCTTCAACTGCAAATTGAGTTTCTTTATTCTTAACAGAGTCAATTGCTCTTTTTAAAATTGCTTCATTAGAGTCATCGCCCGCGTCTTTAGCTTCTTCCCCAAACAATAAGCTGTTTTTATTAAATTGAGGATATGAAGGTAACCATCCTAATCTAGCAGCTGTAACATTGTAATCAGCTGGATGTTGATGCTTAATATTTTGAGCTAATGGTGATTTTAATTTATCAACATTTGATTCTTCATATTTCCATTGGTCTGTTGCGAAGTAGAACCAACTTGTACCATTTTGTAAACGTGGTGGACCTTGCCAATCTTTGGCGAAAGCGACAGTATTCCAACCTTCAATAGGACGACATTTCTCTTGTCCAACATAGTGCGCCCAACCGCCACCATTAACACCTTGGCAACCACATAATAGAACTAAGTTTAAAACGGCACGGTAAATCGTATCCGAATTGAACCAGTGGTTAATACCAGCACCCATGATAATCATTGAGCGTCCTTTAGTATCAATAGCGTTCTGTGCAAATTCTCTTGCTACTTGTGTGATTAATTCTGGTTTAATACCTGTCACACTTTCTTGCCAAGCTGGTGTATATTTAGATTCTTTATCATCATACGACTTTGCTTCTAATTCGTGATTGAAGCGTTTAATCCCATATTGACTTGTCATTAAATCGTAGACTGTCGCTACATATACTTCTTTACCGTCTGCTAATGTTACTTTCCTTGTAGCAATCGGTCTTTCAAAGATGCCATCTCCTTTACTATCAAAGAATGGGAATTGAATTATTTTAAGTTCATAATCTTCCTCAGCCATTGACATTGCAGGATTTATTTTAGTGCCATCTTCTGTTTCTAATTTCAAATTCCATTTTTTGCCTTCTTCCCAACGTTGGCCCATTGTGCCATTTGGTACGACAAATTGATGGCTAATCGTGTCATGGATAACTGGTTTCCATTCACTATTGTCACTTTCCATTCCTAAGTCACTGGCACGTAAGAATCTTCCTGCTTTATAACCATTTTCATCTTCATCCAACATAATCACGAATGGCATATCTGAATATTGTTTAGAATAATTGATGAACATTTCACTTGGGTGATCTTCATAAAATTCTTGTAAGATAACGTGTGTCATGGCTTGTGCTACCGCAGCATCCGTTCCAGGATTTGGTGCTAACCAGTTATCTGCAAATTTAACGTTCTCTGCGTAGTCAGGTGCTACTGAAACAACTTTAGTTCCTTTGTATCTTACTTCTGTCATAAAATGAGCATCCGGTGTACGTGTTAATGGTACGTTAGAACCCCACATAATAATATAAGAAGCGTTGTACCAGTCACTTGATTCAGGCACATCTGTTTGTTCACCCCAAATTTGTGGAGATGCAGGAGGCAAGTCAGCATACCAGTCATAGAAACTAAGCATTTCACCACCTAGTAAATTAATGAATCTTGCCCCTGCTGCATAACTGATCATCGACATAGCTGGTATTGGTGTAAATCCAGCGATTCTATCTGGACCATCTTTTTTAATTGTATATAAGATTTGAGCAGCAATAATGTCCGTAACGTCTTTCCAATTAGAGCGTACATGACCACCCATACCACGTGCTTCTTTATATGCTTTAGCTTTATCTTCATCTTCAACAATTGAAGCCCAAGCCGCTATACGGTTACCATTATTTTCTTCTAAAGCTGTCGTCCATAATTCTAATAATTTACCTCTAATATATGGATATTTAACACGTAACGGGCTATATTCATACCATGAAAATGAGGCACCACGTGGACATCCACGAGGTTCAAATTCAGGCATATCTGGCCCACAACTAGGATAATCAATTTGTTGATTTTCCCATGTGATGACGCCGTTTTTAACAAAGACTTTCCATGAACATGAGCCTGTACAGTTCACACCATGTGTCGTTCTAACGACTTTGTCATGACTCCATCTTTCACGATACATTTTTTCCCATTCTCTACTTTTGCTTTCAAGTACTGACCAATTACCATTAAATTTTTCAGTTGGTTTAAAAAAATTTAATCCAAATTTTCCCATTTATATAAATCCTCCTACCGAGCAAGGTATTTAGCTTGTTACGTTATATGTTAATTACTTATTAATTCAAGTTAATTGTACATTTTTTCACAAAGTAAATATATTAGGGAAATACCTATTTCATATAGAAGAATCCCTAAAAAGACATGCAACGTCGATACATTTTCTATAAATAAAAAATAGTCATACAGAAGTGATAAATGATCACTGTTCTGTATGACTATGAATTAAGATATAAAGCTGAAATGCTTAATATGTAGTTTCGATAAATTTAAAATGATGTTTGTCTATTATACTTTGATATAACCATTGTTGTGATTTATGGTAACTATCATCATATGCGAGTAGACAATGTTTCCCCTTTTCCGAAAGGTCTTCAGCAGTTAACAATGCTTCATCTTTCGAACCATTAATGATATATAATGTTTCATCGTGTTGTGCTTCACTTTGTTCCACTTTGTCTTTATCAATATATTCAACCATCGCGCCAAGAATACAAATACCTGGTTCACTTTCTAAATTGAGCTGTTGTAACTGCGCTTCAATCGTACTAAGTTTGCCAATGATGACCTTCTGGTTATAGCAAGTCGCATTAAACACAATCGCAATTGAATAATCTTCGTTGGTATAGACAGTGATTTGCTTAATAATATGATTCAGTCGTTTGATACCCATATAGATAGCTAATGTACCGCCATTAATGAGATTCCGAATATCTGTTTCACGATTAATAGAATCTTTAAAATGACCGGTTGAGAACGTCACGCTTGGCGCAATACTTCGCATGGTTAGACCTATATCCATGTTAGCTACGGCTGCGCTTGCTGACGTTACACCTGGAACGATTTCATACGAGATACCATGCGCTTTCAAAGTATCAATTTCTTCAGTGACGCGTCCAAAAATAGCTGGATCTCCACCTTTTAAACGAACAACGATACGATGTCTTTTCGTCGCTTCAACAATCTTTAAATTGATTTCTTCTTGTTGTATGTGTTTCGCATAAGGTTTTTTACCGACATCTATCACTTCAGTTGAAGGTGATGCATACTGAATAATTAATGGATTGACGAGACGATCATAAAGTATCACATCTGCTTTACGAAGGATGCGCTCAGCTTTTTTAGTTAACAGATTAGGGTTACCTGGACCTGCCCCGATTAAATAGACTTTCGGTTCTGCATTTAAAGACATACGTAGACGTCTCCGTCATGTACTTCAACTTTATATGTTTCTACGCAACCTGTATCAGGTTCTTGAACCTCTCCGTTTCTCAAATCAATCTTTTGATCATGAAGAGGACAGTACACAAACTCGCCACTCACTGTCCCTTCTGATAAAGGTCCTTGCTTATGTGGACAGATATTATTGATAGCGTGGATTTCCCCACTCTCTGTTAGGAAAATGCCAATTTGTTTATCCTCAACGATGACTTTTTTCCCGATTAATGGCGTTAATTCTTCTAGTGTAGTCACTTTTACTTTTTCCATTGCTTTCATCCTTTACACCTTCTCAACTTCAAAGATTTTTTGTGCATCTTTATTTTCAACGATAGCTGACCAAGGTTCGCCATGACCATCAATTGCTTTTTTAGCATCCATAATTCTATCGAATAATTCTTTTTGTCGTTCTGGATCAAGTAAGACTTCTTTAACATTGTCAAAGCCTAAACGGTTAAGCCATGGTGCAGTTCTTTCAGCATAAATACCAGTTTCTCTATAATACTGCATTAAAGCGCCGCATAATTGAATTACTTCATCTTCTGTTTCAACAGTAGTTAAAAGTTTACCTACTGTTACATCAGTACCACCGTTACCTCCAATATAAATTTGGTAACCATTTTCTACAGAAATAACACCGAAATCTTTAACACCTGATTCTACACAACTACGTGGGCAACCTGACACGCCCATTTTAAATTTATGAGGGGTATCGATATATTCAAATGTTTTTTCTAAGCGAATACCTAAACGTGTAGTATATTGGGTACCAAATCGACAGAATTCTTTACCTACACAACTTTTAACTGAACGTGTTTTCTTACCGTAAGCTGAAGCAGAACGCATGCCTAAGTCTGCCCATACTTTAGGCAGTTCTTCTTTTTTCAATCCATATAAACCAACACGTTGTGAGCCTGTCACTTTTACTAAAGGTACATTATATTTTTTAGCTACTTCGCCTAATCGAATCAATTGATCCGCATCTGTCACACCCCCACGCATTTGTGGAATAACTGAGAATGTACCATCGTTTTGAATATTGGCGTGGTATCGTTCATTCGCAAAGCGTGATTCTCTTTCATCTTGATGATCATGAGGGTAAACCATATTTAAATAATAGTTGATTGCTGGACGACATTTTGGACAACCATTTTTATCTTTAAAATCAAGGACGTGACGTACTTCTTTAGATGTTTTAAGTCCTTTAGCTCTGATTTGAGTAACAATTTGATCGCGTGTTAAATCGGTACAAGCACAAATACCTGTAGGTTTCGCTGCAACAAAGTCATCACCTAATGTACATTTTAAAAGTTCACCGATTTGACCTTTACATTTACCACAAGAATTACCTGCTTTCGTCGCCTTAGTCACTTCGTCAACAGATGTTAATCCTTTAGTAGTAATCGCATTAACAATGGTTCCTTTATCGACACCATTACAACCACATATTGTTTCATCATCAGCCATATCAGCAATTGAAGTTGTTGCCTCTTCGCCCCCTTTATGAAGTAAAGAGACTAACGTATAATCTTCTAAAGATTCGTGTTTCTTCATCATGCTATAAAATCTTGAACCATCATCAGTATCACCGTATAATACTGCGCCGACTACTTCTCCGTTGCTTAAATATACTTTTTTATAAATATTATCTACGCTATTAAAGATTTCGATACCTTGGACATCTTCATTTTCAACAATTTGACCCGCACTATATAAATCACAACCAGAGACTTTTAATGAAGTAAATGTAGTAGAACCTTTATAACCTTCTGTCTCTTTACCAGTTAAAAAGTCTGCAAGCACTTTACCTTGCTCATATAGTGGTGCTACTAAACCATATACTTTACCAGCATGTTCCGCACACTCACCTATAGCATAAATATTAGGATCAGATGTTTGTAAATAATCATTTACGACAATTCCTCTATTCACTTCTAATCCTGCTGATTTTGCAACGTTAGTGAATGGACGAATACCCACCGCCATGACTACTAAATCCGTTTTAATCACGCGACCATCAGCTAATTTAATCGCTTCAACATCTTCATTACCAATGATTTCTTTCGAATTTGCTTGTAATTCAATATTCATACCTTGACGTTCTAAATCTGCTTTTAGCATTTCGCCGGCTTTGCGATCAAGTTGCATTTCCATTAACCATTCAGCTAAATGTAAAACAGTGACATCCATACCTTGGTCCATTAAACCACGTGCACATTCTAAACCAAGTAGGCCACCACCTATAACAACTGCGCGTTTTTTAGTTTTAGCTATTTCAATCATACGTTCAGTATCTTCAATTGTGCGCCATCCGATAACACTAGGTAAATCTGAACCTGGGATAGGTAATACAAACGCGCTTGAACCTGTCGCAAAAATGCAAATATCATATTGAACTTCTACACCCTTAGAAGTTGTCACAGTTTGATTTGCTTTATCAACTGCTTCTACCGGGTCATCTACAATTAATCGAATATTGTTTTCCTCATACCATTCATAAGGATTCATAATAGTTTCTTCGACTGTCATTTTCTTTTGTAAAATGTTAGACAACATAATTCTATTGTAGTTTGGATAAGGTTCTTTGCCGATGATTGTAATATCAAACATTGAGTTTGAGCGTTCTAATATTTCTTCTATTGTTCTAAGGCCTGCCATACCATTACCAATCATTACAAGCTTTTGTTTAGTCATAAAATATGCCCCTTTTACCACTTAATATTTAGTCATTTATAATGATTAAAATTATAAATTTATTATTATTGCGAATTTGCAACTACTTTCTTCACTGCTATTTTATAACAATTTCAGTTAATTTTGTGATTTTTTTCACATATTTTTAAAAAATAGGGAATTCCCTAATACTTTATTTTTTGCTTGAAACATGAAAAAACTCCCCTACTTTTTCAGTAAGAGAGTCTTAAAAATTTATATATACAGTTGGTCTAAACGTTCACTAATAATAAGTTTAAGTATGTTATCGAAATTAATGGATGGTGTAATATGTAGTGTGCCTTCAATATCCATTTCTGAAATCAGGCGTTTTACTTTATTTACTAATCGTCCATCATATAAAAACATCGGCACGACAATGAGTTCATCATAGTCACGTGATAGTTGGTCGAGGTCATTTCTAAATGTGATATCCCCGTACAACGTACGACAATAAATTGGTGCTGTTTGTGTTAACTTTTCACTAAATTCTTTAAGTTCATCATGCGCTTTAGTATATGAGAAGCTACCATGCGCGATTAATACAATCGCGTAGTTAGTTGTACCATCAATATGTACGTCATTAATACGCTTTTCAACTAAATCCACCATGTAATCATGTGTTCCGAGAGGCTCACTAATTTCATAACGAATATGAGGATGCGCTTGCTTAATACTTTCTAAAATATTTGGCACATCGACAATATAATGCATCGCTGAAAAAATTAATAAAGGAACTACTTTAAATTCTGTTTCTCCTTGATCAATCAATCGGCCAATAGTATTCTCGATACTTTTTTCTTCACTTTCAATAAACGCCAATTCATAATTATATGTTTCATCACTTAATAGATGTTCTAGGAAGTCACCTAGTGCTTTATTTTGGTCTCCTTTGCGCATACCGTGTGCTACTAAAATATTTGCTACCAATCCCCTCATCCCTTTCTTTTTTGAAAATGAATCACTAAACCACAATATTTTAATGAATCATGTTAATGTTGATTAAAATGATATGTTTTTTAGAGAATTAAGTCAACCTATAAAAAAACGAGATAATTTTTTATTCAACTAAATCATCTCGTTAATTTTGTCTATTTATTTTGTACTAAAACTATCGCGTTTACCATTTAAATAAGCGTATACAAGACCTACAAAGATACCTCCACCGATGTAGTTACCGATAAATGCAAAGACGATATTTTTTAATACGTCTAACCATGATAATGCATCAATGTTATAGAACATCATTCCTGCATATAAACCGGCGTTGAAAACAACGTGTTCATAGCCCATAAATACAAAGACAATAACACCGACAGCAATAAAGAATGCTCTTGCAAGTCCCTCTTTAAATAACATTGAAACGTAAATGCCAATGTTTATAAAGAAGTTACAGAATATCGCTTTAACTAAAATGTTTAACCATGATGATTCTACTGTTTTAGCATGTACTGTTTTGCTTAAAGCTGCAATCATCTCTGGCGTCATGACGTGTGTCCCTTTCATTAAGAAGAATAAAATGAATCCGCCAATAATATTTCCTAAGAAACAGAATAAGAAAATAATAATCATTTTATTCACTGTAATTGCTTTATAGTACCAGCCCACTGTCAAATACATAAAATTACTTGTAAGTAACTCTGAATTGGTTAGAACGATTAATACTAATGCTAAGCTAAATGAAATAGCACCTAACAAATTCACTAAACCCTCATTTGTCCCCGAAAATTGAGTTTTAACAGCTAACATAAATACGGTCACGATTGCCAATAAAAATCCTGACATCATTGCTTTTAACAAATATCTTCCAGGTGTTTTCTTAGCCATGACTTGTTTCATTTGAACTTGGTCTACTACAGCTTCAACGATATGTCTTGTTGCATATGTATCCTCTACATGTTTGTGATTTTCCAACATTGATTACTTAACCCCCTACAATATATAATTGTATATTTTACAATTATATATAAATTATTTATAAAGAGATAGATAAAATTAAATTTTCTTATAAACAAAAAACGAGATGCAGTTTCAATTAAACTACATCTCGATAAATGTTTAGCGTGTGCGTTTGAATTTAGATAAATAATGTAAACCACTCGCAAAAATGCCATACCCTAATGCTGTTCTTAGAACATATTTAATCGCACCATTATTTAGGCATTTTGAATTAAATAATAATGTAGGAATTAATGTACTTACTGAAAATAATGCAAGTACTTTTAAATAGCGTTGTTTCATCATATCATCCTCTTTTCCCCTACATTATAACTTAAAATTGCTTATAAAAATTGACATCCTAGTGACGTTTTTATGATTCCAACAATTTCTCTAATTGGTCAAGTGTCGAATTCATTCCCGCTTCAACACCCATGTGAATTGCTTGTTGCGCCGCTTCTTTTGTTGGAAATTCAGAAGTAGATGTCACAGTAGTACGATTGCCTTCGTCTTCGAAATCCATAAAGATATGCATACCAGGCAGGCGTGTATCTTTCTCACCTTGAGGTGTCGCAAAGAAATCAAAGTATTCGATGTAATATGGTTTGTTCACTTTTTTATATTCTGTAAGTGTGTGACTCGTATGTTCAGGCGTTTCGATTGCAAAAAATGCTTGCCCGCCAGTTACAGCATTAAACGTGAATACTTTCGTTGTCGCCCCTTGTGGATGAAACCATTGTTCAAATAATTCTTTCTTTGTGTAAGCATCAAATACTTGTTCAACTGGTGCATCAAATGTTCTTGAGAATATCATCTTGTTATCTTTTATTTTAATTGTCATTATTTACTTCCCTCATTTTCAAAAAGCTTTATTCTTACAAAATTTAACAATTTATCTCTATAAATATAACAAAAAAACAGATAAGGTAAACACCTCATCTGTTTAAATCTGCATAGATAGATTGTCAGAAATATTATTCTTCAATAGGAAATTCTAAATCAAATTCAACATCTAATGATTTGCCTAATAAGAAACCACCAGTCTCTAATTGTTGGTTGAAAGTGATACCGTATTGTTCACGGTCGATTTTACCAGTAATGACTAAACCAGCTGTGTTTTTACCGTTTAATGGATTTAAGCTAATACCTTTGAAGTCTAAGTCAAATGTTTCTTCTTGCGTATGGTCTTTCATAGTCAAGTTACCAGTTACTGAGTGGTCATCGACTTTAGTAATTTCAAATTTAATTTCTGGATATTGTTCAACATCTAAGAAATCCGCGCCTTTAAGATGGTTATCGCGATCTTCTACTTTAGTATCGATTGAATTGGCTTGTACTGTAAAAGTCCCTTGTAATGAACTTAAGTCATTGAAATCGCCTGTAATGTCAGCATCAAAGTCATTAAAACGACCTTTAACATTTGATACTACTAAGTGTTGAATTGAAAAGTTAACCCCTGAATGCACTGGATCTAAATTAAAATTAGCCATGTTAGCATACCTCCAATAGTTAAATTATGAAACTACTAAATCATGTTTCATTTTTTGTATACTTATTATACTTAGTATAATAAATTAACTTCATGAAAAATACAAGTAAAATGAATTCTATTTTAGTGTTCTAACATTTCATGTTCAATTTCTTCTTTGTTTAAATGAGCTGGATAATATGTTGGCCAATGATTCATCTCTTTCAACAATTTATTGTTATCATTTCCCATGAAAATATGGAAATGTTCTGCTTTCTTAGGATAAATATTATGATCGCTAAATTGTACATAAGTAGGAAGCGCGTTATTTTTATCTTCGTTATCTACTAATTTAAAGATATATCTTACACCACGATTTCCTTTTTTATAATCTAAAATTTTGTAGCCAATATATTCGTATTCTCCAGTTTCTGTTTTCCCATTTTTAGTAAAACTAATGTGATTTCCTTCAATATTTATATTTGAAATATCTGTTTTATAACCATTTTCATAATACTTTTTATATTCTTGAGCAGATTTAGATGAATCCTCTTCAGCTTTATGTTTCATTACTTCATCTAAATCACCATTTTTTAAATATGGATAAACTGATTGCCACTTACCCGCATAATCAGATAATTGACGGTCTTTCACTTGATTATCTTTGAAATAGCCTTCTGAAATGGCTTTATCATATTTATGTTCCGCTTTAGAATCCTTAAGTTTCATATTAGTATTTAAAGCTTTATCTAACGCTTTAATATTGTCATGCATTAGTTTTTGATAACTTATACTTTTATCTTTAAGTTGTTCTTTATTTAATGACTCCATATTATAGAATTTTAACGGTTCTGCATTAGTTTCTTTACGAATCGTCTCTGTAACTTTATTCGCTACATTATCTTCATACAGTATGTATTTCACATTATTATCTTTAATTTCTTTTACTAATTTTGTCAGTTCTTTTTGTGATGGATCTTCTGCATTCATATTTTGAATACCTTTTTGAACAAAGCCATAACGATTTGCAATATAACCTAGTGATTCATGAGAAATAAATACGGCATTTCCTTGTTTATCTTTAGTAATTTCTTTCATTGATGTATCAATATTATTTAAATCACTCATTAATTTTTTATAATTTTTTTCATACTCAGCTTTATGTTGAGGGTCTTTTTTAATTAACTGCTCTTTGATTTCCTTAGCAAAGACTTCGTCCATTTTTGGATCTAACCAAACATGCGGATCATAGCCACCGTGATGATGATGTTCATGCCCCTTTTCATGTTCGTGGTCTTCATCACCATGTTCATGTTGATCCGTTAATAATTTTGCTTTATCTAATCCTTTTTGAAGAGATAATTTCTTCTTATCTTCTTTGATGGTACTAGCAATTTTCTTTGCAACTGGATCTAAATCATCACCAGTATATACAAACAAATCAGATTTATTTGCATTTAAAATGTCTTTTTGTGTAGGTTCATAATCATGTAAATCTGTACCAGCGGGATAAATTGAAGATACATTCACATGGTCCCCACCAATTTGTTGAATAAACGATTGTAATGGATAAACTGTTGTAGACACATTGATTTTTCCATCTTTACTACTACTTGTGTCTTTTGACTGATCTGACTTTCCACAAGCTACTAAGCTTAGGACTAAAATCGTAACTAATACAGTGATACTTATAATTTTTCTCATGTTGCTCCTCCTAAATAGTAATGATTACGATTTAAAAGTATAGACGTTATTTTCTCAAATAGCAAGTACATCATAAAAAAACAGAGTACATTAAATTCATTTTTGAATTTAATGCACTCTGTTTATAACAGTCATATAACTATAAATATTTTTTCCAGTTTTCTAATTTGTATGGATCGTCTACTTTTTTACCATTAATAAATACTGTTGGTACAGATTTGATGTGATTTTCTTTCGTTTGTTTTTTCTGCTCATCTGCTTTTTTCCATGCGTCGCTGTTTTTTGTTTTATATTCTTCTTTAATACGCGCTTTATCATTTTGTGCAATATCTAATTTATCTATTTCTTTATCTAAGAAGTCCTCAGTTAACCACTTTTTATCTTCATCTTGTTGTTGAGCATAAATGTTATGTTGAAAAGTTAAATATTCTTTAGGTGCAATTTTTTCTACTGCATTGCCAGCTCTTGAGCCTACTAAAGAATCTTGCGCTAAAAATCCAGCATTCACAAATTGATATTCCACTTTATTCGTATCAATATATTCTTTTTTAATGGTAGGCATCACTTTTTCTTCCACTTTTTTACAATACGGACATTTAAAATCTCCATATTCTACTATTAATATTTTGCCATTTTTAGTTTTAGGCGGTGTTTGTTCTTTCTTATTATTTGAGCATGCACCAATAACAAGAAGTAATACGATAAATGCACCACCCGCTAATAATATCTTCTTCATAGATGCTCCTTTAGTCATGATATTAATTCATATTTTCTTCTTTATAGTCTGGATCGTGACCATCAATATATTTTTTGGTATCAAAATCCTCTAAATATGTCGCCTTCTTACCATCAAATTGATATGTATAGTAATGCACTTCTTCATTGTTACTCAAAGGCTTATACGCTAATACTACGTACTTCCCTTTTTCAAATACGTAGATATTGGCGTCTTTTTTATCAAAGTGTTTGACCACATCGCCTTGGTCATTCTTTGCAAGTCGCTCTTGTTTCTGATCTTGTAACTTCACCGCTTTATCTATTTTATCAGTGTATTTATCATTGCCACACCCTACTAATAGCAGTGCACATACACTTATCGTTACAATTAATTTCTTCAATTAAATTCACTCCTACAACTCAGTTCGGTATATTATCAACTTCCAATAATACTATTACTGCAAATTCTATCATACAACGCTTTTGACGTGAGCGCTAGATGATTAAAAATCAATTTTTTATAATTTTTCAAGTTATTATTTTAAAAAAATAATTCAATATACTACTAAAGTATGACTAAATATAATAATAAATTATGTGTAATAATACGGTTATTTTGATAGAATAGATTAGAATTCTTAAAAAGACAGAGGAGTAGATATGTATGAAATTCGTTAATTTAACACCTGAAGAATTTGGAAAATTTACATCAGAAAATTTTTCACATTACACTCAATCACGTATTCATTATGACAATAGAAGTGAAATGAAACATGATGTCCATATTGTAGGTGTCAAAGATGAGGAAGGCAACGTTATTGCTGGAACTTTAATGACTGAAGCCCGTGCTTTAAAAATCTATAAATATTTCTATACTCACCGCGGTCCAGTAATGGATTATAGTGATATTAAATTAGTTCATTTTTTCTTTAAATCATTAACAGACTATTTAAAAAAACAAAATTGCTTATTCGTCTTAGTTGATCCTTATATTTTAGAAAATTTAAGAAATGCAGACGGCGAAATTTTAGAAAGCTATGATAATCGTGCCGTTATTAAAACGTTAGAAGATTTAGGCTATAAACATCAAGGTTGGTCCGTAGGTTATAGTACAATGAGTCAAATCCGTTGGCTATCTGTTCTTGACCTTAATGATAAATCTGAAGATCAATTATTAAAAGAAATGGATTATCAAACACGCCGTAATATTAAAAAGACATATGAAATGGGCGTTAAAGTTAGAACATTACCTATGGAAGAAACAGATACATTCTTTGAATTGTTCCAAATGGCAGAAGAAAAGCACGGTTTCAAATTTAGAGATAAACCTTATTTCTATGAAATGCAAAAGACTTACCAAGACCATGCAATGTTAAAACTTGCTTATATCGATTTAAAAGACTATTTATCTACTCTTCAACAAAAACATGATGATTTAACAAAACAATTGGCTGATGTCGATGAAGCATTAAAAGAAAGTCCTAATTCTAAGAAGAATAAAAATAAGAAAACACAAGTTGAGCAACAATTAAATAGTAATGAACGTAAGCTCAATGAAACAAAAGAAAAAATTGCTGCAGAAGGCGAAATATTAAATCTAGCAGCTGCACTTTATATTTATAACGATCACGAAGTTTATTACTTATCAAGTGGCTCTAACCCTAAATACAATGCATATATGGGTGCTTACCGTTTACAATGGGAAATGATTAAATTCGCTAAAGAACATAATATTGATCGCTATAACTTCTACGGTATCACAGGAGACTTCAATGAAGATGCCGAGGACTATGGTGTACAACAATTTAAAAAAGGCTTCAATGCTAATGTATATGAATACATTGGAGACTTTATTAAACCAATTAAACCATTCGCTTATCGCGCTCAAAAATTATTAGAACGCAGAAGATAATTTCATTTTAAATAGATTCAATAAAAAACCACGTTATAGAGAATTTTCACTTCTCTATAACGTGGTTATATTTTTACTATTCTTCATTAATTACATTTAAGAATCTGCGAAGTTCTTCTGTTTTAGGATGATTAAACACCTCATCTGGAGAACCTTGTTCACCAATTCTACCTTCATGAATGAAGACGATTTTATTTGAAACTTCTCTCGCAAAGCGCATTTCATGTGTCACAATAACCATGGTCATGCCTTCTTCTGCTAATTCTTTAATTACTCTCAATACGTCATTGACCAATTCAGGATCTAATGCAGATGTTGGTTCATCAAACAACATGACCTTGGGATTCATAGCTAGTGCTCTTGCAATCGCCACACGTTGTTGTTGACCACCCGATAAAGCGTGAGGACGTTGGTCTTTAACGCTTGTTAATCCAACTTTTTCTAATAAACTCATCGCTCTCTCTTTAGCATCCGCTTTATTCATTTTCTTAACAGTTACTAAACCTTCCATCACATTCTCCAATGCTGATTTATGCGGGAAGAGATTGTAACTTTGGAAAACCATACCTGATTGTTTACGAACATTAATTTGAGACTTCTTGTTGTCAGCTGTATAGCTTACTCCGTTAACTGTTACATTACCTTCAGTTGGAATCTCTAAGGCATTAATCATACGTAGTAACGTTGTTTTACCAGAACCTGATCGGCCAATAAGCGTCACAACTTCCCCTTTACCAACGTTTAAATCAATGCCTTTAATGACTTCTTTATCATTGAATGATTTATGGATACCACTTAATTCAATCATGAGCTATACCCTCTTTCAATATATGATTCATAGAAGCTTTGAATCACTGAAATAATGAAACATACTACCCAATACATTACTGCTACTAGAATATAAATTGTGAAATATTCATATGTTGTAGAAGCAACTTCTTGAGCTTTACGGAACATTTCAGCTACTAAGATAAATCCTAAAAGAGATGTATCTTTAATTAATCCTAAGAACGTATTACCTAAAGCTGGAATCGATACACGAATTGCTTGAGGTAAAATAATACGTTGAATAGTTTGACGATAATTCATACCAATAGAATACGCCGCTTCCGTTTGTCCTTTAGGAATAGACATAATACCGCCACGGATAATTTCAGATGCATACGCACCTACGTTAAGAGATAAACCAATGATAGCTGATAATACAGAAGATAATGTCCATTGTTCATCAGCGTTACCTGTAAGTAATCGACCTAATTCAGGTATACCATAGAAGATGATAAACAATTGTACAATCATTGGTGTACCACGGATGATTGAAACATAGACACGTGCAATTCCTCTTAATATCTTACTATTTGAAATACGCATTAACGCTGTAAATAAAGCAATGATTAAACCTAAGATAAACGTAACGATAGTAATTGGAATAGAATATTTTACTAATCCTTCCAACATCGGTCCAAATGCTTGCCCTGCTGCATCAAGTGCGTGTTGTTGTTGACTATTTAGGCTCAGAAACATTTTCACCGAACCATTTCTTACCGATTTCTTCTAATTTACCGTTTTCTTTAAGTTTATCAAGGCCTTTATTAAAGTCAGATACTACTTTGTCATCTACGCTTTTATTAAATGTAAATGCTGATTTACTTTGTTCTGCGTCACCTTTAATTGCTTTGATTTTAGCATTAGGTTTTTGTTTTTTATAATCTAAGTAAGATAAGCTATCGTTAAATGTACCGTCAACACGGTTAGATAATAATAAGTCCATTGCTTGGTTGAAGCCATCAACTTTAGTGATATTAGCACCTTTATCTTTAGCTAATTTACCGTAGTTAGATGTGAATGTTTGTGCTAATTTTTTACTTCTAACATCATTAAATGATTTAATATTTTTTTCATTTTCACGTACTACTAATACTGCACTTGAATAAGTGTAAGGTTTAGAGAATTTGTATTTTTCTTCTCTTTCTTTGTTAATACCAACTTGGTTAGCAATAACGTCGAAACGTTTAGCGTCTAAACCAGCAAACATTGAATCCCATGATGTTTCATTGAATTTAAGTTTGTAACCTTCTTCTTTAGCTACTGCTTTGATGACATCAATATCATAACCAGTTAATTCGTCTTTTTTGTTGTGGAACGTGAATGGTGCATATGTACCTTCAGTACCTACTCTTAAAGTTTTTTTGTCGCTACTGCTGTCACTAGATTTTGAATCACTGTTTTTATCAGATGACCCACTATTACCACAAGCAGCTAACACGAAGATAAGTGCTAAAGCTACAAATAAAAGTCTTTTCATTTCTATATTTCCTCCATATTCCTATTAAATTAGTCAGAATAAATTAATTCTAATCTCAACGGTAGGAATAGTCAATAATAATTTGCGTCATATCAAGTGTTCAGAATGTTTGGATATTATCAACTATCACTCAACACGCTTAATGATTTTGCGCCTCAGCTTTGACTTTCTTTTTACTTTTAATGAGAAAAGTTAACAACAAACTGATAACGGTAATACCTACTGCGAATAAGAAACCAGCATGATAACCATGCAACGTTGCATCAAGTTGTATTTGATGCATCATGTCTTGCTTATTCATCCCTTGATAGTCACTCATCGTTGGCTTAAAACTTTTACTAGCTGAACTTAGAATAGTAATTAAGCCCGCAGTACCAATGGAACCAGAAATTTGTTGAAGCGTATTTGTCATCGAAGAACCATGAGCATTTAATTCCGGTGTCAATTGATTCATAGTATGGGTCATGACTGGCATTAATCCTAAAGCAATACCAATCATACGAACCGCATAAATCGTTGCGAGCATGATGGTCGAAGTATGTTCATCCATAAAGACAAAGTAAGATGTCGTGACAATAACAATTAACATACCGATAATAGCTAATATTTTAGCGCCGAAGGTTTCATATAACCATCCAGATATCATCGACATTATGGCCATAACAATCGCACCTGGAAGTAATATTAATCCTGAATCTACAGGTGTGCGATTTAAGACGTTTTGCACAAACATGGGTAACACTGTTTCAGAGCCAATCATTGAAATCATAGTCGCTGCCATGATTGATAAACCGACCGCAAATTCCTTATTTTTAAACACTTTAAAGCTAAGCAAAGGTGTTTCAAGACGTTGTTGTCTCCAAATAAATAATCCTACTAAGATGATGCCACCTATAACCGTTAATAGAACAATCGGATTATTCCAGCCATCATGTGAAATTGAACTTACACCATATAGTAATCCGCCAAATCCTAGAATAGATAAGATAATTGAAATGATATCAATTGGTGCTTTAACGTTTGTGCCCACATTTTTAACAATTTTCAGAGCAAGAATAAATGTAATTGCTGAAATTGGAGCTACGACATGGAATAGTGATCTCCAGTTAAAATATTCAACTAAATAACCAGATAATGTTGGTCCTATAGCTGGCGCTAGACCGATAACCAAACCAAAGAAGCCCATATATTTACCACGTTCATGTGGTTCAAAAATATCAAGTATCGTGGTCATCATCAGTGGCATCATGATACCTGAGCCTAACGCTTGGATGACGCGCGCAATTAATAAGATTGTAAAGTTCGGGCTAAAACCGCCTAATAACGTTCCTATTAAGAAGATCACGATGCCTGTTAAGAACACTTGTCTCGTCGTATAACGTTGAATAATGAACGCCGATAACGGGACAACTACCCCATTAGTTAATAGAAAGGCCGTCGTGAGCCATTGCACTTGCGAATATTCTATCTTAAAATCTTTCATAATTCGTGGCAACGCAGTCGTTAGTAAAGTTTCATTTAATAATCCAAAGAAACCGCCTAACAACATTGTATAAATCATTGCCAATTTTCTTTTATGCGACATTGTTTTCCTCCATTCTCAAGAAGCTAAGTGTCAGATACTGTTGCTTATTATACAGATTTAGGTTTAATTTTCACATCAATAGTTGTAAATTTTATAAATCGTAATTATTACTATTTACAAAGAACGTAATTTCCTTTATTCTTTTAGAAAAGGAGGCCCAAATATGAAACAAGATTTACAGACGGCACGCCGCAATTTAAACAGTCCCAACATTAAAACGCGTAAACGTGCTTTAAAAATAATTAAGCAACATAAACGTAAATAAGTGACTTTTCATACAGTCATTTAAAAATCACTTTATTGTAGTTCATAAAACTTAATTGCAAACTACACGCATTTTTAACATTTAACTCCTAAAAAAAGAGTGGATTGGAAATCTTTCTAATTATAAAGAATTCCAATCCACTCTTTTCAATAGAAAATTATAAATAATAATGATCTGTAACGTTTAATTGTTCATCTAATTCATAAATTAATGGTGCACCTGTTTTAATTTCATAGCCGACAATATCTTCATCAGAAATATTATCTAAATATTTGATAAGCGCACGAATTGAATTACCGTGTGCGGCAACTAACACAGTTTCTCCATCTAATAAATGTTGTGAGATTCTATCAGTCCAAATCGGTACAACACGTTCAAGCGTCGTTTTTAAACTTTCAGAATATGGCATCATGCGGTGGTCTAAATGACGATAACGGCGGTCTTGTAAATATGATTCGCGTTGTTCTTCAGTTTCCGCTGGAGGTTTCACGTCATATGAACGACGCCATTGATGTACTTGTTCTTCACCAAATTCTTTACGCGCTTCATCTTTATTTAAACCTTGTAATTTACCATAGTGTCGCTCATTCAAACGCCAACTTTTATGAACCGGAATCCATTGTTGGTCAGATTCAGCTAATAAATAATGCGTTGTTTCTAAGGCTCTTGTTAATAATGATGTATACGCCACATCAATTTCGATACCGCTCTCTTTTAACTTACGGCCAGATTTAATCGCTTCCTCTCGACCTTGATCAGATAATTGTACATCTTCCCAACCTGTAAATAAGTTTTTAGCATTCCATTCACTTTGTCCGTGACGGCATAAGATTAATTTTGGCATATAAAACACCTTCCTGTATTGACTTCGTTATACTCTTTTGAAAAGTAAAACGAGGCTTGAAAATTTCTTCTTTGTGCTAAGTATCTGAGTGCCTCTTTCTCTAATAATTTCATTATAAAACTATTTCAATATTTTTCATAATCTTTGCTTTTTATCATCACTTTGGCATAAATGTCTTAAAACTGACATGTTTGTTACTTGGTTTACATCTCTGATAATTACTTTTGATATGGCAGTAACCTATGACATGTCTAAAGGTGTTAAAGTATAGTCACCGTAATCGACAGCAAGATAAATTGGGATACCGAGAAATGAGAGTAGGACAGAAATCAAAATAATTTCGTCATATCCCCAACTTGCTTTGCTTGTAGACTTTCTTTTCGAAAGTCTCTGTGTTGGGGCACCGCTCTCAATATTAACCGATTAACAAAGGAGTTTTTTATTATGAAGAAAACAATATTTGCATTAATGACTATGGTCTCGTTAGGTGGGGCCGGTATAGAATCTGGACAAGCACATGCGAGTGAACTTACATCAACTCAATCACAACAACAAAATTATGAATATAATCAATCATCTTCGTCATCGGCTTCAACATCAAGTGTCAATACATCAAGCGAAAGTACGCAATCTGTTTATGAACAATTTATTGCAGCGGGGGGAACAGAAGCGCTTTGGGAAAGCATTGTTCTACCCGAATCTGGTGGTAATCCAAATGCTTCAAATGGCCAATATCATGGCTTAGGTCAAACGAACCAATCTTGGGGATACGGTTCAGTTGAAACACAAACTAAAGGCATGATTCAATACGCCAAAGAACGTTATGGTTCAATTGAAGCAGCGATTAGCTTCAGACAAGCCAATGGTTGGTGGTAAAGATAAAAGGTTCACTGTTAAGCTCTCTGCTCAATAGTGAACCTTTTTATTTAATCTAATGTATCCGGTTCTGGATGAACATATACTGAAGAACTACCTACGCTATGTAAATGGGTCTCCACTCTATCGCAGATTTCATGCGCTTCTTGTAATGATAAATGTGCGTCTACCACTATTGTGACATCTAAAAAGATACTACTGCCATGATAACGGCCTTTTACATTTTTTACATCTTTCACATCTTTGACTTCTAATACCTCATTACGATAATCTTCTAAATCCTTTTCATTAAAACCATCGCTTAAAGCAAAGATAGAATCTTTGAAAATACCGAAACCAGTATAAATAATGAGTAAGCCTAATAGTGTGGCTAAAATAACATCGACAATAGATAATCCAAATTGAGTAAATACTAATCCAATTGCTGTCCCAATACTTACTAACCCATCAGACATATTGTCTTTTGCTGCTGAATCTAAAGAACTACTTTTTGTTTTTTTAGCTAAGCGATGGTTAATTGCATAAACACCAAGCATTATGATACCACTGATTAAGCTGATAACAATCGTAATGGCATTAGGTGTGTTATGTTCATGTGTAAATATGCGAGGGGCATTTTCAATTACAACTTGTATCCCTACAAACATAATAATAAATGATACTAATAATGTTGAAATATTCTCAGATTTCAAATGGCCATAAGGATGGTTCTTATCAGCCGGCTTGATAGAAATCTTAAGTCCTACAATCACCGCAATTGATACTATAATATCGGTCATATTATTTAAAGCGTCTGCCCTTACTGCTGCTGAATCGTATACAAAACCGGTAATATATTTAGAAATGGATAGAATAATATATACAACTAAACTTAGATACGCGCCTCTTTGAGCTAACTTTAGATTTTCACTTTGAGACATCTTTTACCCACCTTAAAAGCGTTAATATCAATAGTATGAGCCATGAATTTTTGAATTACAACGTTTTTTTATTTCTATAATTTTTGTATAAATATGCTAATTTATTTTTTAGCTAAGCCTAATTATTCAATTAACCACCGCTAAAAAACGCCCTCTAATGAATCTGTGTTTAGATCATTAAAAGGCGCATGAGTACAATTTATTTATCACGCAATAACCATTTTGATAATATAAATGTAATTGGTATGGTAACAATTAATCCTACAAACGGTGCGATTTCAGATGGAAAATTAAACCATCTTACAAAAACATATAAGAATAATGTTTGCATTCCCATATTCACAACTTGTGTTAAAGGGAAACTTAAAAACTTTTTCAAAGTTGGTTTTACATTATAAACAAAATAACAATTTAAATAGTAAGAAATAATAAAACTCACTACAAAACCTATAATATGACTCAGCATATAATGTACATTAAATAACTTTAATAATATTAAGTACACGAGATAATAATCAAGCGTATTAATCCCACCGACTATCACAAATTTTATAATTTCATAGTGCGTTTTTGTTAACTTCATAATAATTCTCCTTAGTCGTTTGTTTCTATAATTTCAAACGGCATTACTTTTATTTTTTTATTATTAGGAATGTGATGATATTCTTTGAAGTTGTCTTTATCAATTTCACTGGTTGGCGTCATACCACTAAAGTATGTTTCAAATGGTAAATGATGGATGACCAGTTCATTTTTATGCTTACCTATTTGTGTATGTATAGACTCTAATCGTTTATCATTTTCAATATAAAGCGTCGTACAAACAATCATATAAACTACCATTAATAATATATTTAATAATTTAAGTATGTTGAAAATAGTTGTGGTTAGTCTACCTAGTGTAGTTAGAAGAATAACGGCAAGTAGACACCATAAAGTATATATAATAAAGAAATATTGTGGCACTACTTTTCCAATTAAAAATACAGGAATCGCATTAAGAATAATTGAAATGCCTATACCTCCTATAACAACGCGCATATAATGATTTTTAACTATATGGAAACTCGCTATAAACACACTAATATAGAATATAAGGCAGATGATAATATTGACGAAGCCATAGCTATATAAGATAGCCAATTGTTTCAAGTTGAAAGGGTCATAAATCAATATTTTGTATATAGGTAATGCGCTAATCCCAAATATTAACACTAACCGTTTATATTTAGTCCACTCTTTGAAAGCGACATTATTTATCAATAATATAATTAAAACAATAGCAATTACACTTATTAAAAAGATATGATTGAAAAATATGTATTGAGGTAACTGTTCAAATAATGTCAGTTTTATTTTATGAAAGAATCCTAATTCATCTATCTGAGCGCGTAAATTCTCGATATTGATAAAGTAATGAATGTAGGTTTCATTACATAACATGATCAATGTACCACACAACGTTAACATAAAGCCTATTAATAGGTTATAGTTGAGCTTCCGCTTCCAAATGAAGTAAATGAATATTGCGCTCAACAATATCATGACATTATAGAAAGTGAGTGTTTCCGCAAACCATTGACCTATGACACAGGCTATCCAAAATAAACAGACATTCCCAAAGTTGAACTCATTTTCAACAATAAAAGTTGAAATTGCAAAATGTAAAATATAGAGTGCGATGCAAGTCCCAAATACATAACTATAAAATAATTCAAAATTGCCATAGCTTTGCGCAAAAATTGAATCGGGTATAATAAATATGAAGAGAATGATTAAAATGAATGTATTAGTTGAAAATGTATATGTCACGAATTTAAGCAACATTAGGACAAAAAGTATAGAAATGATGCCATATGAGACAACGCGCAATGTTACAGATTGTGTGATAGCAAATGCCAAGACATTACTTATATAATCACCATCAATATATTTAAAATGAGTAATCATAGCTTGCATCCCTTGATGACTGCCCCAAAACCAATCCGAACTATGTAGAGGCATCATCAATGCGATGTAACAGTAGAAGATTAATAAACCTATTAACCAGATGTATAATTCGTGTTGTTTTAATCTAAACATTTCTCTCTCCTTCTTATAACTTAGGAAGACTTATCTAATAAATTTTAATTTTAAATATTATTATATACCATTTTTATAAATTAACCATTATTTAAAGGGTGAGGATATGCCAATCAGTAAAATTGTAATTGCAACTGATTCATTTAAAGAAAGCATGTCAGCTAAAGAAGCTGGTTTAGCCATTCAATGTGGCTTTCAAAAAATATTTAATAAAACAATCAACTATGACATTATTCCTATGGCAGATGGTGGTGAAGGCACCACTGACGCATTAAGGGAAGCATTAAACGCTGAAACATATAAAGTTAAAGTTCATGACCCCCTACATCGGGAGATTGAAGCAAGTTACGCCCGCTCACAAGATAATAATGTAGCAATCATAGAAATGGCAGCCGCTTCTGGTTTAGATTTACTTAAACCTCATGAACGTAATCCATTAAAGACGTCGACCTTTGGTGTAGGAGAACTGATTAAAGATGCGATTGATCATGGCGTTTCAAAGATTATTTTAGGAATTGGTGGAAGTGCGACGAATGACGGTGGCAGTGGTATGCTTGCCGCCCTCGGTGTTCAATTTTTAGATGAAAATGAGGAAACATTACCTTTAGGTGGCGGTTATCTTTCACAACTAGCACATATTGATATCTCTCAATTTGATTCACGCCTAAATCATATACAGTTTGAAGTCGCTTGTGATGTGACTAATCCTTTATTAGGTGATAATGGCGCAACCGCTGTTTATGGTCCTCAAAAAGGTGCGACAGATAAGATGATACCAAAGTTGGATTCCGCCCTAACTACCTATCATGATATGATTGAAAGAGATATTGATAAAAATGTTAAAGATGTACCTGGTGCCGGTGCGGCTGGTGGTTTAGGTGCAGGTATTCTAGCATTTTTCTCAAATGCTTCCCTATCTAAAGGAATCGATATCGTTCTCAAGGAAACTCAATTTTCAAAGAGAGTAAAAGATGCCGATTTAGTCATCACTGGAGAAGGCAAAATGGATGCACAAACCATTTATGGCAAGAAGCCTATTGGTGTAGCACAAGCAGCAAAACAGTATGATATACCTGTCGTAGCGATTTGTGGTAGCTTAGGAGATGGCTATGAAGCAGTTTATGAGCATGGGATTGACAGTGCCTTTAGCATCATCGAACAACCTATGGAGATAGATGATTTATTAACTAATGGGAAACACAATATTCAACGTACCGCGGAAAATGTGGCACGATTACTCCAACAAATAATGAAAAAATAAATATTAATGAGGTGACCAACATGAAACGTACAGATAAATATAAAGAATCTTATAAATACGATGACCAATATCGTCAACCTTCTAAACACAATAAGGACGCACGTTATCGTCAAGAGCGTAGACAAAATGATGACGGCTATCGCCAGCAAAATGGTCAACGTCGTCCTGAGTCAGAAGATCCAAGATATCGTGAAGACTATGCGTCTCGTGATGACCATCGTCGTGATGACTTCTATGATGACCATGGTGAACGTTATTATAATGAACGTGATTTCCGTCGTGAACAACAATTAGAAGAAGAAAATGAGAAAAATCGAAAATCTAAAAAATGGTTAATTGCGATTATAGCGATTCTATTAGTGATTATTGCTATCTTTGCTACGAAAGCAATTGTTAATCATATGAGTGGCGAAGATGAAAAAGTTAGCAATGATCCTAATAAAGTTTCTAAAAACTATGAAAACCAAGTCAACGATCAAAAAGATATCATTCAAAGCCAAGTGGAAAAAGCTAAAAACGATATCAAAGACAAAATTGATAGCGATTCACGTATTTCACAAATTCAAGATGAGATTAACAAACTGAAGAATAATGAAGAAAATAATAATGATTCTAAATTGACTCAGTTTTATCAAGAGCAAGTTAATAAATTAAAAGAAGCTAACAATGCGCAGCAAAATAATGAAAATCAAGGTAAAGTAGATAGCTTATTAAATGATGTGAATACGAAAGTGGACGACATTAAAAATAAATTAGATAGTCTAATTAATGGTGCTAAAGACGCAACCAATCAATAGTAATTTGTTAGACTAAAACCGCATTTCATCTTACAAGGTACTAATTTTTGCATTCAAATCTACTATGATGTTATAATACAAGTAACAAATATGATGCTAAGCATGACAAACACCGAGCCCGATAACTACTGCGAATAGTTATCGGGCTCTTTTGGTGTATTGACTATGTCGTCGTTTAATTATTTATCACGCTTATTCAGCCAATAAGAATATGAGGTGAGTACAACTCCTACTACTATAGGAGCTATTACAGATACAAATATGATGCTGAACATGATGTCACCTCCTTCCATGTTAATTACAGCATAGAAGTAAAACGATGACTTATATATTATATCAACTCCGAATTTACGAGGCCCCTACTTCCCCTACCTATGCAAACTTCAATTTTTTATTCCTTAATTTAATAAAACTATTTTTATAACTTACAAATGTTTGAAAAACCGATATAATGTAATTTACAAATCTTTTCAAGGAGATTCTATATGCAGAATACAACAAGCACGAAACTCCCCTTGTTTTTAATTATTGTTTTAGGTAGCATGACTGCCTTTGGTCCAATGATTATTGATATGTACTCGCCTGCGTTACCTACAGTGCAACATCACTTTGGTTCTTCTACTTCTGAAGTGCAGTTGACTTTATCATTTACAATGATTGGGTTAGCATTAGGTCAATTCTTATTAGGACCTTTAGCAGATGCGTTTGGATATAAAAAAACAGGTATTATCACTTTATGTATCTTTCTCTTAACCTCTGTAAGTTCTATCTTTGTAACGCACCTCTCGTCATTCATTATTATACGTTTGGTTCAAGGATTGACAGCAGGTGGTATTATCGTTATTGCTAAAGCTTTTGCAGGAGAAAAATATACAGGTGACTTACTTGCTAAATTTCTAGCTTCACTCATGGTGGTTAACGGTATTATAACGATTATTGCTCCCCTACTTGGTGGCTTATCATTAACACTAGGTTCATGGAGAATCATTTTCGTTATCCTAACTATTATTAGTCTCGTGATTTTAAGTGGCTTTGCGTTGAATATGCCTTCAACGGTTAAAGATGAAGCTCGTAGATTAAATTTCAAAGCCATTTTCTTAGATTTCGGGCAGTTGTTAAGAAAGCCAGGTTTCGTTATTCCTATGTTCTTACAAGGTTTAACTTACGTCATGTTGTTTAGCTTTTCATCTGCTTCACCATTCATCACTCAGAAGATTTATCATATGACACCTTTGCAATATAGTATAATGATTGCAATTAACGGCATAGGACTTATCGTTGTCAGCCAAAGTGTTGCTATATTAGTTACATATATTCATCGTTATCGTTTGTTTATATATTTAACTTTAATTCAAATTATTGGCGTTGTATTCATTACAATGACCCTTCTTTTACATGGTCCTTTATGGATATTACTAATTGCTTTCTTCTTAAATGTTTGTCCAGTAGCTTCTGTTGGTCCTCTCGGATTCTCTATGGCTATGGAAGAACGTACAGGTGGAAGTGGTAATGCTTCAAGTTTATTAGGGCTATTTCAATTTATCCTTGGCGGCATTATTTCTCCTATAGTTGGTTTAAAAGGGGAATATAATATTATGCCGTATGTTCTAGTTATTACAATCACAGCTATATTATTAATCGCCCTTCAAATGATTTATTTTAGACATCACAATCGAAAAAATATTTAGAATGAGTTTGGCAAAGTAATCTTGATTCAAGAGATTACTTTGCCATTTTTATTTATTCATTATTTTGTTATAACTTTTCGACAAATACATGTAGAGAAACCTATTTGTTTACCACAAGCAAATGCTGCGAAATTACCCTTTGAAGATAACAATTTTGATATTATCTTGAATGCAGCGATGCTTACAATGTCGCCTCCTGGAATGATTAGTGATGAAGGCATTATGGGTACACTTAAGATTATTAAAAATGCCTTAAAACCTACCAATCGACCAATGTTTTTAAGAATGTTTAAAACAATGCGCAAACATAAAAACAACATGAACTATATCGTTCATGCTGTCCGTAAATAATTGATTCATTAATGATTCTATTGTGATGTATCTTTGTATATAAGCATGACAATGGAATCATTTTTTCAATGATTAGCGAGAAATAGGCATCCAAATTTCTGTAATATAATCATCACTTTGAGTATTTCCCGGTAAATAATGTTCAAAAAACGGTGCTCGTTTAACTGTGACATCAAGTTGTGGTAAGACGTGTTGATGAATTTGTGCAATTGTCTCTTTAACAGCTTGAGGCACTTTGCCAATAGCGTCAAAAACAATATACGTTTGAGCATCTAACTCTATTAATTCATAAGTGCCCTCATCATCAACGTCTTCATTAGTAGGTACACCAATCATATATTCCATTTCTCCATTGTCTAGTGCACGACAAATACCTAATATTCCTGATAATTGATGGTTGCTTTTTCCAATGATGTCTTCAGTTAATTGTTTATCATTTACTTCTTGCCAAAATTCTGGAATGCCATGTTGCATCTCTTTTCCGTTACTGAATCTGCGTTTTATTCCTACAATCTTTAATTTTTTTAAATCTTTAAAACGGTAGTTCATTTTGTCCTCCTTTTTAAAAAACAAAATTTAAACTATTAACTATTATATACCCAGTTCAAATCAATATACGAAAGACCTGCGAGGGTATATAATGAATTTACTTTAAAAAGAACGCGCGCAACATGTTACGAGTGAATGAAGGAGAACCAATATGAAGAAAACCATATTACCTGTAAAACCGATTAGCCAATTATTTCCTATTCCTATGGTGATGGGATGTGAAGGCGTTTCAGCAGCTATGTTACTTCAATATAATCATTATGACGTTAAGGCAACAGACATTATGAAACGTTGGCCAACGCATCCGAATAATCCCCATAAAGGTTATGTCGGTCATCAACTATTGATTAAATTTGGACATCATCAAACCATCTTTCCAGATGCCTACGTTCCCTATTTACAAACATTTGATAACCGCTTCGTTGACGGTACAGGTACAGATTTAACTGAGTTAGAATCCATACTTGACCAAGGACAACCTGTTATTATGTATCATACGAGTCTTGGCGATGCACCTGACCGCAAAAAGTTTAAATTTGATAATACAACAACTGAGTTAGTTTCTAATATTCACGTAACGTTGTTAATTGGCTATGACGAGAACTATTACTATTATATTGATCCATTATGGAGTCATGTATTTCGTAAATTTATCTTTCCTGCTATTGTTCCAAATCGCTTTCAAGTCATTAAGATTGGTAAAGCAACAATGGAACGTAGTTTTAATGAACCTGGTAAGAAGTGTATTTATCTTCAACCATAATAAATCCTCACTAAGTAGTTTTGAATAATTCTACTTAGTGAGGACTTTTTAAAACTTTAAATATGTTAAATATCAAAATCCACTAATGCATGATTCATTTCTGTATCTATATCATCTGTGCGCCATTCACGTCGATAGCCTAAGCAAGGACACATATAGGTAATGCCTTTATCAACGATAGCTTTGCGGAAATGAACGTGTCCCATAATACTATAATGAATAGGATACTTTTGATACAAATTATCAAAATCACGTGTGCCAATAAACGCATTGAAGAAGTCAAAAATTCGATGAGGTGTGGGCACGACAAATTGTGGATGTGTAACAATATGTGTCATTAAAATAATGTGTTTATCACTTACGTTAGTTAGATCCTTTTCAGTTTGCGTTGCGGTCCATTGAGAAAGCGTTCTATCATCTGTTTGCCAATCAATCTTCACCTTATCTTGCCATGTTGCCCCATAATATTTACCTCGCTTAATACGTTCAAGATCAAACTTATCATCGGCATAACTGTAATCGTACCAAGCTGTATGACCGACAATCGCCCACTCATCATTAATCACATAAGGCTTTCCAATGAGACATTCCGGTTGCTTAGCGTAGAATTCATAAATTTCTTTAGAGGTATTCACATCGTCCGGTGCCCAATAATCGTGATTGCCAGGCACAAATAATACTGGAATAGAAGTATTATGTTTTAAATCACGAATAAACTGATAGCTTGCTTGAAAATGATTTGAAATATCCCCAGCGATTAATAATATATCTATGTCTCGTTTTCTAATAATACGTGTGAGTGATTCCAAATAAGCATGCGCATCTAACTTCGGATGACGATCAATGTGCAAATCTGATATGGCTCCAAATTTCATATAATTGTCCCTCTTACTCTATTATTTATTAAGTTCCAATTATTATGTCATATAAACTTTTAAATTTAAATTATTCTGGTTATTTCATTTTAATAAATATATTTGTATTTCTAAAAATTAAGAGTATAATAAAAATAACTTTTAGCAATGGCACATAATTTATTAAAATTAAAAATTAACACTTTCCCAAATAACAGAATATTCAAACTAATACATACTACCGTTTATCTCGTTTTACGCTCATCTGTTAAAAGTGACCTGTAAAATACAAAAATAAGAAAGCGTTTTCAAAAAACATGAACACCATGTATTCTGAGGAGGAAGTATATGGCAAGACAGTTAGAGAGAGAATTAAGTAACAGACACATCCAATTAATTGCGATTGGTGGCGCCATTGGTACAGGTTTATTCTTAGGTTCTGGGCAAACCATTTCATTGACAGGACCTTCATTACTAATTACTTACATGATTATTGGTATGGTACTCTTTGCGTTTATGCGTGCACTCGGGGAATTATTATTAAGTAATACACGTTTTAATTCGTTTGTAGATATTGCGAATGAATATCTCGGACCTTTTGGAGGGTTCGTTATCGGCTGGACGTATTGGCTTTCTTGGATTGCTTCAAGTATGTCTGATTTAACGGCCATGGGACAATATTTTAGTTTCTGGTTTCCGCAAGTACCTCACTGGATTACGGTTCTATTTATTGTACTCATGCTTATTTCTTTCAATATGCTTGGTGCTAAGTTATTCGGTGAATTAGAGTTTTGGTTCTCAATTATTAAAATCATCACTATCATTGCGATGATTATTATAGGTCTTGTGATGATCTTCTTCTCATTTAGAACATCATATGGACATGCCTCATTTGGTAACTTAGTCAATCATGGCGGTATCTTCCCTAATGGACCATTCGGTTTCTTAATGGCATTCCAAATCGCCGTTTATTCATTCATTGGGATTGAGTTAATCGGTGTTACAGCTGGAGAAACGAAAGATCCAAGAAACGTTATTCCTAAAGCGATTAATAACGTGCCTGTGCGTATCTTATTATTCTATGTGGGTGGTTTATTAGTTATCATGTCAGTCATTCCATGGAATAAAATTAATTCAGAAAGCAGTCCATTTGTTACGATGTTTAGTTTAATTGGATTACCTTTCGCAGCAGGATTAGTTAACTTTGTTGTTTTAACTGCTGCTGCTTCAGCAACCAACAGTGGTATTTATTCAAATAGCCGTATTTTATTTGGTTTATCTAAACAAGGTTTAGGGCCTAAAGTATTAAGTAAAACTAATCATAATAGCGTGCCATACTTATCTATGCTAGTTTCATCTGGTACATTGCTGGCAGCCGCTTTACTGAACTTTATCTTCCCAGATGCCATGCAACTATTTATTTACGTTACAACATTATCAACCGTCCTCTTCTTAGTTGTATGGGCTATGATTATTATTTCTTATATCATCTATGTACGTAAAAATCCTGAAGAACATCGTAAGAATAAATTCAAATTATTTGGTGGACAAGCAATGGCATATGTTGTCCTAGCCTTCTTCTTCTTTGTCTTTATCTTATTGTTCTTTAGCGCAGATACAAGAATGGCAGTTTTCATTTCACCGTTCTGGTTCATTTTCTTATTCTTCTTATATAAAAAATATAAAAAGAATGCAGAAGCATTGGCCGAGCGTACACGTAAACAAGGACGTGAATCTATTAATTATTAAGATAGCGCCTTTATAATTTATCTTAGCGAAATACAATCTTTTCTTATTAGAATACGATTGTACTTCGCTTTTTTTAGTTTAAGTCAATATTTTTCAAGGTAAAATATATAGAACGAAATAAGTTAAATTAATCATTTTTTTGTATAATAGTTATACTTTTTTGATAGCCTATTTAACATCATGTAAAATAATACTATTATCAAAATTTAAAAAAGGAGTTATATATGGAACTATTAGAAGCTTTTCTCTTATTTATTTGTGCAGTCATTATTAGTTCTATTATTTATAATAGGTTCCCTAAAATTCCTACTGCTTTTATTCAAATTGCGTTAGGTGTCTGCCTTTTTATTCTCCCTATTCCAATTCATTTTGAATTTGAATCTGAAGTGTTTATGATGGCAGTGATTGCCCCATTATTATTTGTCGAAGGGACACATGTTTCCCGTACGAAACTATTAGAATATCGCAAACCCGTTATTCTAATGGCAATGGGACTGGTATTTACTACCGTTATTGGTGTAGGTTTCTTTATCCATTGGATTTGGCCTAGTTTACCTATGCCTGCAGCATTTGCTATCGCAGCCATCCTTTGCCCTACTGATGCCGTAGCAGTTTCAGCTATTACAAAGGGTAAAGTCTTACCCAAAGGTTCGATGTCCATTTTAGAAGGCGAATCTTTACTTAACGATGCTGCTGGTATCATTTCATTTAAAATTGCAGTGACAGCATTAGTTACAGGTAGTTTTTCAGCTTTTGATGCTATTGGCCAATTCATTCTTTCAACCATCCTTGGCATTTTAGTTGGTATTATTGGAGGCGCATTAGTAGTCCGACTAAGAATTTATTTAACTGCAAATAAAGGTTTGAAAGATAGTAATACATTAACATTTATCCAATTACTTACACCTTTTGCGATTTATTTTATCGGTGAAGAAGTCCATGCCTCAGGAATTATCGCTGTCGTTGTAGCTGGATTAATTCACGGCTTAGAGCGTGATCGTTTAATTCGCGCCCAAACTGAATTACAGATGAACTACAACCAAATTTGGAACACGTTAAGTTATGCATTAAATGGATTTGTCTTTGTCGTATTAGGCTTCATTGTACCGGAAGTATTTATGGAAATCGTTCATAAAGAACCTCAAAATATTACTTTCCTTATTATGGTTACATTACTGATTGCACTTGCGATTTATATCTTCAGATACATATGGGTATATTTATGGTTCAAAGACTTTTATTATCCTAAAAATGTCCAATCTTACCTTGATGAAGAAGAAGATACGGGACCGCCTAAGCGTAGTCACTATGCCTTTATCATGACCATGTGTGGTATTCATGGTACTATCTCACTTTCTATGGCACTGACACTACCTTATATGATGAATGGTGAACAAGAATTTATTTATCGTAATGATTTATTATTTATTGCCTCTTTAATGGTATTAATTAGTTTAATCATGGCTCAAATTGTTTTACCTATTATCACCCCTTCTGAAAAAGTCTCAGACTTTAAAGGCATGACGTATCAATCGGCTAAAATCTTTATGGTTCAAAATGTGCTTGATGCCTTTAAGACAAAAGCAAAAGATAATAAAAATGTAGATTATCGTCCAATTCTCAACCAGTATTTTAATGAATTATCATTCTTAATAAACATGGAACCCGATAATCAAAATACGAAAGAATTGCGTCGTTTACAGGAGATTGCTGAAAAAGAAGAAACTGAAACACTTGAGCGTCTAATTGATAAAGAACGTATTTCTAAAAAAGATTTAACTGACTATCGTAACGTGATGGAATTCAGCCAATCTTATCGTGAAATGTCATTTATACGTAAAGTAAGCCGTCTGTTCAAAATGCTCTTCCTACGCTTCAAAGCTAGAAAAGATTCACGTAAAGAAGCACACAAAGTTCACAAAGAAGATCGTGCACTTATGCGTGAAGAACATAAAGCTACTTCTAAAGAGGATCGCGCATCTATCAAAGAAAAACGTGAAGAGTATAAGCAAGAGCGTCATAAAGTTAAAGAAGAACGTAAAGCTCAACGAAATGCCTATAAAAATAGCTTTAATAAAGTACAACAAATTATGCGTGTCGTAAATCACAACATTATTATGAGAATGCGGGAAGAACAAAATAGTTCAAACGTCCTTGAAGTAAGTTTAATTATTAACCAATATCACGCATTATCACGTACAATTCGTCAAAATCAAAATAGAAGACAACAAAAAGAGGAAAATAAAGAGATTTATGCCTTAACAACGCAACAGCAACATGAGGTTAAACTTGAAGCTTTATACATTCAACGTCAGTTACTTGATGAATTAATTGCTCGTAATAAAGTATCAAATGAAATTGCGACACAGTTGCGTGAAAATATCAACTATAACGAAATTGTGTTAGCACATGAAGCACAACATTAAACAATTAAAAAAGCAGGAGCTTGAAAAACAACATTTCAAGTTCCTGCTTTTTATTATTTCTGTAATTTAAATGGTACTGTCGCTAAAATGACATTTTTTTGATAGAATAAATGCATTTTCAAGCGAATACTAGTTTGGTTATGCAAGAAATTGTGCCATGATTTTTTAGTAATAAACTGCGGTACTACTACAGTAATGACATAATTTTTATCATTTGCTTTTTTATTAATTTTATCAATAAAACGTGAAATCGGACGGATAACGCTACGGTATTCTGAATGCAAGATAACTAAACGCACATCTGGGAAATGGTTTTTCCACTTTTCAGCAAAACCTTTGTCCGCTTCTTCGCCAAATGAGACGTGTACAGCAATCACATCATCCGCAATCATCTGTGCATAATATACGGATTTATCAATCGCAGATGTAATTGTACTAACAGGTACAACAGCTAAGTTTTTATCAACAATCGGCATATCTTGTACCATTGCAGTTGATTTCAATTGTTTCGCAATATCTTTGTAGTGATTATTAATACGCAAGAATACATAAACTACAATTGGTAAAAAGATTAATATTGGCCATACATGTGTAAATTTAGTAATCAAGAAAATCATAAATACGATGAAAGTGATGGTACCACCCACTGCATTTGCAATGAGTTTCGTAGCCCAACCTTTTTCACGACCTCTAATCCATTTAAGCACCATACCGTATTGTGCTAATGTAAATGGAATGAACACACCTACCGCATATAACGGAATTAAGTTCTCAGTTTTACCTTTGAAAATAATAATTAATAAAATCGCACAAACGCCTAAAGTAATAATTGAATTAGAATAACCTAAGCGATCACCACGTACTCTGAACATACGAGGCATATACTTATCTTTCGCCATACTTGCCGCTAACATTGGGAAAGCTGTAAAACCTGTGTTGGCTGCTAATACAAGGATCATCACTGTAGTAGCTTGTACAAAGTAATAGCCAACATTATGTCCTAAAATATTTGCTGCTAATTGAGATAATACTGTCGTTTCAGTTTGTGGCATAATACCATACCAATAAGCTAAACCTACGATACCTACTAATAAGAAAGCTAAGATACCACCCATAGTCACTAAAGTTTTAACGGCATTTTTAGGACCTGGATCTTTAAAGTTTGTAACGGCATTGGAAATTGCTTCCACCCCTGTGAGTGATGAAGCTCCTGATGAAAAGGCTTTTAATAACAGGAATAAGGTCACACCTGGTACGGCCGTACCTACACTTGCGTGCATATGAGGTGTCGCTTGACCTGTCGCAACTTTCCAAACACCAATAATAATCATAATAATTAACCCGATAATAAATAAATAAACTGGATATGATAATACAGTGGCTGATTCAGTTAAACCACGTAAATTCATAATCAAAATAAATAACACTAATAAACATGCAATCAATACTTTGTGATGATATAAAGATGGGAACGCTGCTACAAATGCATCAGCACCTGATGCAATACTAACTGCTACCGTCAATATATAATCGACAAGTAAAGAACCACCTGCAAGTAAGCCCCATTTTTCTCCTAAGTTTGTCTTAGACACCATGTAGGCCCCGCCACCTTTAGGATAGGCATAAATAATTTGGCGATACGATAGAATTAACGCAGCCAATAGAATTAATACCGCACAAGCAATAGGTAACGTATACCATGATGCAATTGCTCCCACAACAGATAATGTAATTAAAATTTGTTCAGGACCATACGCAACGGATGACAAGGCATCGGATGATAAAATGGCTAGCGCTTTGAAATTACTGATTTTCTCATTTTTCAAATCTCTATTTCGTTTAGGCTTACCAATTAAAAGTCTTTTAAATTGAGTGAACATTTAACCCTTACCTCTTTTATATTCAATTTCAATGGATAAAATATACTCCCATTTCTAATAAAAGTATAGCCACTAACATAAGATTTATTAGATATTTATACTCTTAAAGTTACTTTTTACCATTATATTTTCAGGTATATTTTTATAATATAGTCATCTCAAAAATGTTGCTAACAACGTATAAATCCCTTTGTTGAGCTATTTCAAAAAAATGTTGCTATACTTATCACAGTTATACATTTAGGTTGTTCACTATATAGAAAGTTATTTAAAGGGAAAAGAAAGAATGAAAAAGAAATTATTAGTAAGTGGTATTATTTTGCTCATTATTGTCGCTATTATTTCAATAGGTACTAAAATGAAGCCTAGTTATTCTATGTTTAGCCCTTCCTCTCAAATTTATATTGATAAAATGATTACCAATGAAATGAAGGATGATCATATCCCAGGTATGTCGGTGTTAATTATTAAACATAATAAAGTTTTTCTTAATAAAGGTTATGGCTACGCTAACATTGATAAGAAGGTTAAAGTTTCTCCGAAAACACGTTTCGAAATTGCATCTAACACAAAAGCATTTACTGGTTATGCCATTATGCAACTCGTAGAAGATGGCAAAATTAAATTAAACGATAAAATAAGTAAGTATATACCTGGATTTTATATGAAGTATAAAGGTAAAAAAGAAGACATTACTGTTGATCAATTAATCGCTCAAACGAGTGGTATTCCTGGCGATATCACCGATAACGATAAAATCACTAAAAAGAATAATAATTTAGCTGGTATAGTCAACAGTATCAAAGGACGTACACTTGATTCGAAGCCTGGCAAACAGTTCCAGTATTCCAATATGAACTATGATATGTTAGGCCTCATTGTACAAAATGTTTCTCATGAATCCTATTCAAATTACATGAAGGACCACATTTTCAAACCATTAAATATGCATCACTCAACTACTAAAGAAAGTAATGAGAAAAAAGCAGATGACGCTCAAGGATATAAAGTGAAGTATGGTAAGGCCTACGCTTATAATCCAGACTTCAATCTTGGTGACAACCCTGCCGCTTATATGATGACAGGCACTAAAGATTTAGAACCTTGGATTCGTTTTCAACTCAATGCACATTCTAAGCAAAGTGTATTAATTAAAGAAACACATCAACCTAAAGTGAAAACCGAGGAAAATTCATCGCCAACAAGTTACGGCACAGGTTGGTTCATAGATGAGAGTACTAAAGACACATTGGTGTATCATCTCGGTACATTAGAGAATTACTCATCATATATTATTTTGAATCCTAAAAAAGATTACGGCATCGTCGTGCTCGCAAATGCCTATTCTAAAAATGTCCCAAAACTTGCACATCATTTAGATACTCAGATGAGTGCGAATCAGCATGTCACAACACTTCAGAATTTAATTAATCAATGGCAAAGCATTATTATTGCGCTTACAGTCATCATAGGATTAGCTATTATTAGGGTTTTAGTGCTCATCTATCGTTTCATTATTAAATGCAAACCTATGCAGTTCAATTTTAGCTCACGCAATATTAAAATAAGAATTTTAATGCTATTAGTGGCTTTTGCATTGACTTTAGGACTTATTCATTTATTGCCATCGATTATTTTAGCTAACACAGACTGGCAGTTTATTATGTCGTGGTTACCTACGTCTGCTAAAGTAGCATTGATGAGCATACTTATACTTTTAACAAGTTTATTTGCATTGATATTCTTGAACATTATAACTAACACTTCTTACTCAAAAAATAGTGAATAATCAACATAAAAGCGTATAAAATATGTCGATGTGTGTTAAGCTAAACATACTAAAGACTAAGATTATTAAAGACCTCAATGCATAGGAGTAGAGACATGAAAAAGAAATGGTCCTTATTCTTTATGAGTCTAGTTGTCTTATTAGCTGGGTGCGATTATTCTCATAAAGAAGATCAACACGGATTCTTTTACACAGTATTCGTTAGACCAATGGATGCGTTACTACATTTCTTAGGACGCTCATTCCATGATAATTATGGTTTAGCAATTATCGTTATTGTGTTAATTATCCGTCTTGTGTTGATGCCTTTAATGTTTGTACAAGTTAAAAATATTCACGTCGTGCGTGGCAAAACAAAAGTAGTTAAACCTGAAATTAATAAAATTCAGGAAAAAATTAAACAAGCTAAGACACCAGAAGAAAGAAGCGCAGCAAATAAATTATTAATGAAGAAATACAACGATTACGGTATCAATCCATTTAAGAATTTAATTGGGACATTACCAATTTTAATTCAAATCCCTATCTTATTAGGATTGTATACTTGCATTAAATATCCGACAAGTGGTGGTATTATCCAACATCCTCACTTCTTATGGTTTAACTTAATGCATACAGATATCGCTATGACTTGTATCGCTGCCTTCCTTTACTTTATTCAACCATTAGTGAACTCCATTCACTATCCTAAGAATGAACGCAGATCGTATTACGTTATGATGATTTTATCTCCATTATTTATTATCTATGCGTCCCTACAATCTGCCTCAGCATTGAGTTTATATTGGGCGGTCAGTGCAACATTCTTAATTATTCAAATGCATTTTGCACATAGTCATTATGCTAAAGTGGGTAAAGCTGAAGGTGAAAAGCTAAAACAACGTATTGAACGCCAACGTCGTGAATCAGATAAATCATCGCAAACAGAACATACACAAGAAAAAGAACAATAATTCCAAATACAAAAGGGAGCTGAAACCGCAATGTGGTTCAGCTCCCTTTTCGCTCCCATTATTTCAATGGATGCATACCATCTTTCCAAGTGTTATAAATTAATTTTCCGCCTTGAGCTTTAAATTTGTCGTTCGTAATACCTCTTTCAAATGGTTGCGCAGGTTGAATGGTTACTTTAGGATCAACACCTACTTCTTTAGCGTACCATGCCACAAAGTCTGAGCCTTTAACTGGTTCGTCATCTGCCACATTGTAAATACCATTATCAAACGCCATCGCTTGAATAGAAACTTCAACGGCATCATCTAAATGCACAAATGAAGTAACACCATCTGTCATTGTCACTTCACCATCTTTAAATTGATTATAAATCATGCCGTCTTTACCATACCAAGTACCTGGACCATATAACCAACCAAAGCGTAAAATGACATATTGATCCATGCGTGCTGTTTCTTTTTCAAGACCAACCACACCATCAACCGTAATTTTACGGTCTCCTTCAGAGTTATAATCAAGAGGTGTTTCTTCAGTTGCTAAACCTTCTCCAGGTTCATACATAAAGCCAATACTTTGCGCTACAACTTTCTTCACATCATATTTTAAAGCTGCATCTGTTAAGTTTTTACCACCTTCAACACGTACTTTTGTGTTCGCCGCCATATCCACATTTTTCAAATCAGTAATTTGATTAATAATGATTTCTGGTCGGAAATCTCCAATTGCTGCGTCAATCGTATCTGCCTTTAAGATGTCGCCGATGTATGCTTTGACATTAAGACGTTCTAATTTCTCTTTACCTTTTTCAGATGTCGTGAAGCCTGCCACTTCATGACCTTCCTCATTCAAACGTTGCACTAATCTTGTACCGATTAATCCTGTCGCGCCTGTTACAAATATTTTGGTCATACTTTATACTCACCTTTCTATTTCTCTTTATTGAAAATGAATATCTAAACTCGTACTTATTGTCCAGAAGTTCGAACGAAATCAATCGTATTCATCCATACAATATGACCTAGCAATTCTGAAATACGCTCTTCAATTGGTAATTCTTTAACTGGTGGCGTCAATTCAAGTTTCGGTAAAATATATTCATGGAATGCGATATGCACGGCTATACCGAATAATGAACCCTTTAAAGCCGTAACCTTTGAACATTTTTCAGCTAATAAACCATAAGATAATGCATTAGCAACTGAAAAGCCATAGTGAATACACATGACTGTTACTGGAACATCATTCCCATTATAGTGATACGTAGCATTTTTAACGTTCTCAGGTAAACCTACTTTATTAAGTAATGTCATTGGCGGTGGCTCTTCATCACGTTCAGGTGTTCTAGGAGGTACGAGACCTTCCCACCCCATCTTTACAGCTCCACTCAACAGACCGCCTACAACACCAGTCAAAAGGATACGTTTCGTTGTTTGATTCATTATTATCACAACTCCTATTTTGTTGATCATCTTCTTAATTATTTATAGTTTTACCCCAAAATTCATATTTTAAAAGTGAACATAGTTAAAGCCTTTGAACATCACATTTGCATGTAATTTCAAAGACTTAACACGTTTAGATTATTTCGCGTGACGTTGTTCTTCTTTAGCGTGAACCATATTAGCTACAAATTGATTAACTGGCGCTTCGATATGATGTTCAGCACCTAATTTAGCCACAGCGCCATTAATATAATCAATCTCAGTTAAACGATTATTATTAATTAAATCTTGATACATCGATGGGAAATGAGGACCTACCTTATCATTTAAATCAATGAGATAATTGTAAACTTCATCTGCGTTTAAATGTACCCCATCTACTGTCGCAACTTGAACAATTTCTTGAGTAATTTTATAAACAAGCTTTCTCGCATAATCACTTTCATTTAGATTAGATAAACGACATTCTAGAATCGTACATAATGCATTGGCTGTACCATTTACGCAAATTTTCTTCCAAATAGATTGTTGTAAATCTTCGCTTTTATGAGGATTAAGTTTTGCTTTTTCCAGAATATCAAATACTGTGTCAACATTGGGGTGTCCCTCTTCCACAAGCGCACCGATTTCAACAGGCCCTGCACCCATTAAATGGGTATGTCCTGGAGATTCTAAACCAGCCGTCCAAGTCGTTACCCCTCTTACGATACGCGCTTCATCTACATAGTTTGCAATTTTACGCTCATGTTTTAAGCCATTCATCGTACAAACCATAATCGTTTCGTCATGAATATGCGATTGAATATGGTGTAACATGTCTTGAAGTTGCATGGCTTTAGTAAATAAAAAGACGATATCGTATTTAGCATTTTCTGGGATTTCCGTATCTTGATACATAGGAATATTTAAATGATGTTGTTCTCCATTGATATCAATATGTAAGCCATCATTTTTAACGGCTGAAGCTTGAGGTTCCCAACCATCAATTAATGTAACGTCATAACCTTGACGGTATAACATTGCTCCAAATCCACTTCCTAACGCCCCTGAACCAGCAATCGCTATTTTCATATGTCATAACTCCTTTTTATTAATGATGATTTTAAAATACTACTTCACTTATTGTCAGTCAATACAATACACACAATATTCTTAATTTTTAGATAAATTAATTTATTTTTATTAAAAATAGGAACAATACAGAAATCCAGTTTAATAAAAGATTTCTACATTGTTCCTAACTTTGTATATAATATTAAATTTTACCTGCTTTTTTTGGAACTAAGAATAAGATAACAACGAAAGCAGTTAAAGCAATACCTGCGTTGAATATTACTCCTGCTGCGCCACCAAGTTGTAAATTCATTTGTGAAGCACAAAAACCGTAAATGGTACTAGACATCGCTACGCCAAAGGCATTTCCTAATGAAGACGCCATTTTATAAACACCAGATGCTACCCCAACTTTATCGTCAGGTGCTTCAGCAACCGCTGTATCTGTTGAAGGCGTTGCGTATGTACCTAAACCAATACCAAATAATAAGTAACCTATTATACTTGAAATAATATACGCTACATTTGGTAAAAACGTTAATGATAGTAATAGTAAACCAACAAAGGTAAAGCCACTACCCATTAATAATGGTCTTTTTGCTCCTTGTTTTTGTAATAACTTTTCACCTACACGTATCATGATAAGTACAGCTACAAGATACGTAATAGAAATGAGACCCGCTTGTAACGAGCTAAATCCTAATTGACTTTGATAATATGTGTTAACAACTATCAAAGTACCACCTGCGACACCATTTAACATGAAGTTAGAGAGTGTCGCACCACTGTAACCTTTATTTAAAAATAAATGAAAATCAACAAGTGGATTATCTGCTTTAAGTTCGCGAATGATAAATAAAATTCCAGCCACTAGGAATACTACACCAAGAGATAAAATCATTGGTGAGAATAATCCACGATCAGCGGCTTGTGTCACCATGACATTAACACTTAATAACGTAATCACAAGCAAGATTAATCCCATTACATCAAATTTAGAGTTATTCTCTGTTTCTTCAGGTCCTGGTTCATACTTTGTTTCAGGCGTATGTTTAATTAAGAAAAAGGCTAAGATAGATAAAGCGATAGACACAATAAAAATCCATTGCCAACCAACTGTATAAGCCATAAATCCACCAAATAGTGAACATATACCACTACCGCCCCAAGAACCGATTGACCAGAAACTTACAGCACGTTGTCTGTCTTTTCCAATGTAATATTCATTAATAATCGCAAGCGTTGATGGCATAATGAACGCACCTGATAGTCCCTGTAACGCACGTCCAATTAATAATAACCAAGCAATTGGTGCAATAATTAATAATAATGATCCTATAATATTTAAAGCTAAACCTAAATAGGTCATCTTGACGCGTCCAAATTTATCAGCAATATCCCCAGCACCAACAATAAATAATCCTGAGAATAATGCAGATAAACCTACTGCAATATTGATTGTACCCATATTTGTATTAAATGATGATTGTAGCGTTGGTACAATGTTAACGAGTGATTGCGCAAACAACCAAAACGTTAGTACACCTATAATAATACCTATGAGTAGTTTATTATCTCCCCTAAACTCTTTTGAAGACTCCATTTTGAAAAATTCCTCCTAATATACCCTAAAAACTATTTAAAATAGTTTATATTAAAAACCTTATCATAATTAAGGTTAATTGACTTAATAAAATACTTTATTTTATGAAATATTTCTTATTAAAATAGTTAAAAATATCTTAAACGACTAATTCTAAAATAACTGGTAAATATAGTTATTAATTTTAATCTATTAACATCAAATTTTCCATATTATAATAAACAGTATATTTAAATTTTCTAAAATTAAGGTGTCTTAATATGTTTAACTTATTTATATTATTGCTTGAGCGCGTAGGTTTAATCATTATCATTGCCTACATATTGATGAATGTTAATCATTTTAAAAAGATGATGGGTGAACGTGAGAAATTACGCTCTCAATGGCAATTAACGATTATTTTCTCCCTTTTCGCGATTATTTCTAATTTCACAGGAATTGAGATTGAAAATGGCAAAATTATTTCTAGCAATATTTATTATCATTTGAATGACAATGCTTCGATGGCCAATACACGTGTGTTAACCATTGGTATGTCAGGTCTGATTGGCGGACCGTTTGTGGCTATTATTGTTGGTATTATATCTGGTTTATCACGTTTATTTATTGGTGGTGCAAATGCCTATACTTATTTAATCTCCTCTGTAATTATTGCCTTAATATCAGGAGTATATGGTTACCGTACGATGCGTCGTTATACTTACCCTACTATGCTTGTTGGCGCAGTAATAGGAGCATTAAATGAAGCCATTCAAATGATTTGTATTTTTGTTTTTGCTGATGATGCAACAGCTGCTTGGTCATTAGTTCAATTTATATCATTACCTATGATTTTAATTAACAGTATTGGTACTGCTATTTTCTTATCTATCATCTTATCGACGCTTAAACAAGAAGAACAAACACGTGCGATACAAACCCATGACGTATTAGAACTAGCGAATAAAACGTTACCCTATTTTCGTTCGGGATTAAATGAGAAATCAGCAAGGCCAGTAGCTGAAATCATTTTAAAGCTAATGAAAGTATCTGCCGTAGCGATTACTAATAAAACAGATATCCTAACACATGTGGGAGCTGGAAGTGACCATCATGTTGCGAAGAAAGAAATTATCACTCATTTATCTAAAGAAGTGATTCGCACTGGGCAATTGAAGGAAGCCCATTCAAAAGAAAGTATTGGTTGTAACAACCCGAATTGTCCTTTGACAGCTGCGATTGTTATCCCCTTAATGACGAATAATGAAATAGCTGGCACTTTAAAATTTTATTTTACTGAAGAACGTGACATCACAACTTCAACGAAACAACTTGCGCGTGGTTTGGCAGACATTTTCTCAAGTCAATTAGAACTTGGACAAGCTGAGATGCAAAGTAAGCTCTTGCGTGATGCCGAAATTAAGTCATTACAAGCACAAGTGAATCCTCATTTCTTCTTTAATGCGATTAATACGATTTCGGCGCTTGTACGTATCGATAGTGAAAAGGCCCGCAAATTATTACTACATTTAAGCCAGTTCTTTCGATCAAACTTACAAGGGGCGCGTAATAATACCATTACTTTGGAGAGAGAATTACAACAAGTAGAAGCGTACTTATCATTAGAACAAGCAAGATTCCCAGATCGCTTTACGATTCATTATAATGTCGACCAAAATTGTAAAAACGTGTTAATTCCACCTTTCATTATTCAAATATTAGTTGAAAATGCAATTAAGCATGCGTTTAAACATCGACGTAAAGATAACATCATTAAAGTCGATGCTCACTATGAGCAACAAGCGCTTAAAATTGCTGTAAGTGATAACGGAAACGGTATTGATGCAGAGAAATTACCATTGATTGGTCAAATGAGTGTCATGTCTGAAACAGGTACAGGAAGCGCATTGGAGAATTTGAACCGTCGTTTAGTAGGAATATATGGTTCTATTGCTCAACTTCATTTCAATTCTAATGACCAAGGTACTACTGTGAGTTGTCACATCCCTTATCATCATTTAAAGGAGGAAGACTAAGTGAAAACGCTAATTGTAGATGATGAACCCCTAGCACGTAATGAATTACACTATTTATTAGACGAGATGGGCGGATTCGAATTAATAGAAGAAGCTGAAAATATTGAAGAGACACTTGAAAAATTGCTTTATGAAACGTATGACCTTGTCTTTCTTGATATTAATTTAATGGATGAAAGTGGCATTGATTTAGCTGGAAAAATTCAAAAAATGAAACAGGCACCTTATATCATTTTTGCCACAGCACATGATACCTTTGCTGTAAAAGCATTTGAACTCAACGCACTAGACTATATTTTAAAACCCTTTGAACAAGAACGTATCGCGCAAGCCGTTCAAAAAGTAGAACGTGCCCTATTACTTCGTTCAAATACGACAGAATCGTCTGATTTTGCACAAAAAGAAAACCCTATGCCAAATGATAAGTCAACTACCGCTTCACCATCTGTTATTCCTATCGAGGTCGATGAACGTATTTACGTTATTAACTTAGCAGACATCGTTGGTGTTTCAGTTAACAATGGTGTTACAACCATATCTACAATCAAAAGAGATTATGAATCAACAGAACCGCTCAATTCTTATGATAAAAAATTGCCAGAGGAACAATTCATTAAAATTCATCGTGCCACGATTATTAATAAACAGCACATCGATAGCGTAGAACAATGGTTTAACTACACTTATCAAGTGACGATGACAACTGGCATTAAATATCAAGTCAGTCGTTCTTATATGAAAGCATTCAAGCAAGAAATTGGTTTAAAATAAATACGTTTACGTATCATCATACTAAATCTAAGCTTTTAATCCATGGAGAGCCTTCAAATTCAGCTCGCTAAGATGAGATTAAAAGCTTTTCTTTTTTTACCTCTAACTCTCTGAAAAGTAACTATGTGTTAACTCTTATTTAAAGTAGCTAAGAACTTCTTTTCCCTTATTGATAGTCACCTTTCAAATAATGCATCTCACAACACATTTTTTGTAACTCGCCTTTTAATCTCCCAAAAGTAACCGCTTCAATAATAAACTGAACTTAAGAGAAATAGAGAGAGGGAGCGAAAAATAATGAGTCAAGCAAAGACGCAAGAAACGCGTAGTCATGGAAATGGCAAAGTTGAAAAAACATATAGCTTTTTCCAACAAGCTTTAACCATTGCAGTCGTTTTATTAATTTCAAAAATTATTGAAAGCTTTATACCATTTCCAATGCCAGCATCGGTTATCGGACTGGTATTATTATTCATATTATTATGTACAGGAATTGTAAAATTGGGACAAGTTGAAGGTGTCGGTACAGCACTAACAAATAACATTAGTTTCTTATTCGTACCAGCTGGGGTTTCTGTAATTAATTCATTACCTATCTTAAGTCAACATCCGATTTTAATCTTATTATTAATCATTATTTCAACATTATTATTACTTATTTGTGTGGGATTTGTTTCACAGTTATTCGTTACAAAATCATTATTCCCATCTAAAGAACAAAATGAAAACACAAAACTTGGGGAGGGTAAATAATGGCAGAGCATTTAGGTATCACTACACCATATTTTGGGATATTAGTCTCACTCATTCCGTTTGTTATCGCACAATACTTTTATAAAAAGACAAATGGTTTCTTCTTACTTGCACCACTCTTTGTGGCAATGGTAGCAGGTATTGTTTTCTTAAAAGTTACAGGCATTAGCTATGAAAATTATAAAATTGGTGGCGACATCATCAACTTCTTCTTAGAACCAGCAACAATCAGTTTCGCGATTCCTTTATATAAAAAGCGTGACGTATTGAAGAAATATTGGCTACAAATTTTTGGCGGTATCGCAATCGGTACATTAGTTGCTTTAATCTTAATTTACTTAGTAACAATCCTTTTCCGTTTAGGAGATCAAATCGGTGCATCAATGTTACCACAAGCTGCTACAACAGCAATTGCTTTACCAGTTTCTGAAGGTATTGGCGGTGTGAAAGAATTAACATCATTAGCCGTTATTTTAAACGCAGTCGTAATTTCTGCATTAGGTACTAAAATTGTTAAATTATTTAAAATCTCTAACCCTATCGCACGAGGTTTAGCGTTAGGTACTAGCGGACATACATTAGGCGTTGCCGCAGCAAAAGAATTAGGGGAAACAGAAGAATCAATGGGAAGTATCGCAGTGGTTATCGTAGGTGTCATTATCGTAGCCATCGTTCCACCACTTGCTTCAGTATTATTCTAATAATAAAAAGCGTTGTTACCGTGAAAGCGCACTATTATAGTGCAACTTCACGCGTATACAACGCTTTTCTTATTTATCTAACACTTATTAATTAATTTTTTGAACTTGTTTATTCTTTTTACTTTTATGAGTTGGGTCTAATCTTTTTTCTAAACCGCGTAACCCTAAATCAATAATAATCGCAATTAAAGCAATGGGAATAGCTCCGGCTAAAATATAAACCGTACCATCTGTTGAGTTCGTACCACGAATGATGATATCACCAAGTGTTGGTGCACCAATAAATGAACCAATAGCCACAATACCAATAGCTACAACTAGCGCGATACGAATACCTCCGATAATAACAGATAATGATAAAGGCAGTTCAATCATGCGCATAATTTGGTTACTTGTCATACCCATACCTTTACCAGCATCCTTAATGTTAGCATCCACTTCTGTAATTCCAGTATACGTATTTTTTATAATAGGAAGTAACGCATATAGGAACACAGCTACAACTACTGTTGTTGGCCCTAAACCTAACGCTAACATTAGAATAGCTAACATAGCGATAGCAGGTACAGTTTGAATTATATTCGCTATCGTGATAATGGGCCATGCTAATTTAGAATATCTGGCAATTAGTATTCCCAATAGTATTCCAATGATACACGCGAATAACACACCATAAATCGACATTAATAAATGTTTGAAAAATAACTCCATAAGGTAGCCAAAGTTCAAGGTATAATATTCATAAAGCGAGCTTAATAAGTTACCTTTCATTATTTTTGACCACCTTTCTTATCATCTTCGAAATAGTTATGTTTTTTCACATACTCTTCAGCAATAACGGCAGGCTCTTTACCTTTACCATCCGCTTCATAATTTAATTTCTGCATTTCTTTTGTACTAATTTTACCTTCTAATTTCTTTAATGCTTTATCAATTTCTGGATTGTCTTTAATTAACTTCTCTGTCGCTAACGGACTACCATCATACGGTGGGAAGAACTTGCGGTCATCTTTAAGAATTTTTAAATTATACGCTGCAATACGTCCATCCGTTGAATAACCTACAGCCACGTCTAATTTTTTATTCTTTAGAGCGTCATAAACTAAACCAATTTGCATTGGACGTGCACTCGCAAACTTAAAGCCATAATCTTTTTGGAATGCTGGATAACCATCACCCGCACGGTTCATCCATTGCGTATCCATACCAAGACGTAATTCATCTTTATATTTTTTTAAATCCGAAACCTTTTCAAGATGATATTTATCAGCAACTTCTTTTGTCACCATAAATGCATAAGTATTGGCAAATCCAAATGAATTATAGAACTTTTGATCATATTTCTTTTTGAAAAGTTTTTGCGACTCTGCCATCGCCTTTTTCGGATTTTTCGTCGGTGGCGCGTCTAAAACACTTGTCAATTCAGTACCTGTATAACGTACCGCTGACATATTCACATCACCACGTTGTAACGCGTTATGTTGAATGATACTAGATCCTAAGTTACCTATAATCGTTGGTTTAACCTTGTCATGTGTGTAATGTTCAATCATTAATTTCTCAATATTTGCCATTATCTTCGTTTCACTAGTTTCTGTTGCAGTGATTTTTACACTGTCTTTCGCATCGCCATCGCCTAGACCTGGTAATCCGCATCCAGATAATACAAGGAGGGACAATGCCAGAAGTATGAAAGTTAATTTAAACTTTTTCATAAATTTAGAAATCCTCCCTTTTCAATTATCTAGATACTTTAAGTCCTTTAGGCACGGCCCACTTTTCAACTAAAGAAAGCAAGAAGTCAACAATTAAAGCTAAACAAGTAACAAGAATACCAGCGCTAATAATCATTGGTGGTTGATATAAGTTCAGACCATTGAATACAAGGTCGCCTAAACCACCTGCGCCGACATAACTTGCTAATGTCGCCCAAGCAATAACATACACACTTGATAAGCGAATACCACTAATAATTAACGGTAACGCAAGTGGCAACTCTACGTCTTTCATTAATTGAAAATTCGTCATACCCATACTCGTTCCAGCTTGAATAATATTTTTATCAATATTTTGTACACCAAGTACGGTATTATTTAAAATGGGTAACAATACGTAAATAAATAAAGCAACAATCGCTGGTGTCTTACCTACACCAAAGATTGGGATCATAAGTGCTAAAACGGCTAACGTCGGTATCGTTTGAAGCACACCCGCAATCGTTAACACTACATTCGCAGTTCGCTTAGTTTTAGATAATAAAATGCCTAACGGTACCGCTACGACAATCGCAAGCAATAACGCGATCACTGATATGTAGAAGTGTTCGATTGTTTTCGATACGAGTTGGCTTCCATATTCTTGGAAAAATTCTTTCATTAACGATCAACTCCTGAATTATGCGTATCATCCAAATTCTCTGTATCAAAACGATCCGTTACGTCTTGTTGTTTATGTGTCGCATCTTCATGTTGGTGTTGCGCTAGGTCCTTTTTCTCTTGATTACCAATTTCATTCTCACGTTCTACATCGTTCATATGTGAATCTGATAATTCCATTTCTTCATCACTTTCGCCCCAAATTGAGTCGTATACGATATCTACTAAATTAGCACGTGTAATTAAACCAATTAGCGTATTATCGTTATCAACAACTGGAACGTTTCTAACATTCCGTTTAAGAATTGTGCGAACTGAATCTTGTAATTTTGAATCTATATGTACTTTATAAACATCACGCTGCATGGTATCGATAAGTTCTTTACCTTGGCGTAAACCTTGGTTAATATCTTCAATATCTAAGAACCCTAATAAGCGATTATGATTATTCACCACAAAGATAGTGTCAACACGTCTTTGTCTCATAACGTTAACTGCATCATTCAACGAATCATCTGCATTAACAGTAACAGGTGTAATCATCGCATCTTCCACAGTTCTCATATTAGGACGGTCTTGAATCAATCTATTTTGACCAATAAACTCTTTAACGAAATCATTCGCTGGATTTCTCAAAATATTATCTGGCGTATCGTATTGCACAATTTTACCTTGTGACATGATACATATGCGGTCTGCTAATTTAATCGCTTCATCCATGTCATGTGTTACAAATATGAATGTTTTTCCTAGTTTTTGTTGTAATTCTTTTACTAAATCTTGTAGAGTATCTCTCGTAATAGGGTCTAATGCACCAAATGGTTCATCCATTAGGATAATATCTTGTTCGGCTGCTAATGCACGTACAACCCCTATACGTTGTTGTTGACCGCCTGATAATTCAGATGGATAACGATCCAAATAATCTTCAGGTAAATCAACCAACTTAATTAATTCCTTCGCTTTCGCATCTTTCTTTTCTTTAGACCATTTTAAAAGTTTCGGTACTAACACAATGTTTTCACGAATAGTCATATGTGGCATAAGCCCAATTTGTTGAATCACGTAACCAATACTGCGACGTAATTCTACTGGATTCATACTTCGCACATTCTTCCCATTCATTTCAATAGTTCCGTCAGTAGCTTCAATCATACGGTTAATCATTCGTAAAGCTGTCGTTTTACCACTACCACTTGTCCCAATAAAAGCAATAAACTCCCCAGATTCGATATCTAATGAAATATTATCTACCGCTTTTTTATTCCCTGAATAAATCTTGGTTAAGTTTTTAATACTTAGCGCCATTAGCTTTCTCCTTCCTATTTAAACCCTGAAGAAAAATAAACGAACATAAAAAGGCCATTAGTCCCGTTGTTAAACAAATGTGTCATAAGTCAAACAAGGGTCTCATGACCTTTGCTTCATAAAATTTTAGTAAATTCAATTTCAATGAAATTCGTTAATTTTTCATCATTTATTTATATATATCCTATATAATTTTTTGAAACGTTACATGTTTGAAACTATTAAAAAAATTTCACAATTTAATTTTTATGCTTATAACATTTAAGCAACATAACAATTAGGAAAAGTTCAACACCATTTTTAAAGCAAAAGAAATTAAATACTAATAAATATTATTGTCAGCAACAAAGTTCGTAGAATTGTCGAAATCTTCAAAATCAATAACGAAATTTTATTAGGAAAAATTGAATTCCTAAATCGTTAGTATTAATCTAAAGATGTAATTAGTATTTAACGAAGGGATGTTTTACTTTATGAAAGCAGCAGTATGGTATGGTCAAAAAGATGTTCGTGTTGAAGATCGCGAACCTAAACAATTAAAAGATAACGAAGTGAAAGTTAAAGTATCTTGGGCTGGAATTTGTGGTACTGACTTACACGAATATTTAGAAGGACCTGTCTTTATCTCTACTGATAAACCTGACCCATTCTTAGGTCAAAAAGCACCTGTTACTTTAGGTCATGAATTTGCTGGTGTGGTTGAAGAAGTTGGTAAAGATGTAACTAAATATAAAAAAGGCGATCGCGTTGTTGTTAACCCAACTGTTTCTAAACGTGAAAAAGACGAAAGCGTAGATTTATATGATGGTTACTCATTCATCGGATTAGGTTCAGATGGTGGTTTCGCAGAATTCACTAATGCTCCTGAAGAAAATGTTTATGCTTTACCTGAAAATGTATCTGACAAAGAAGGTGCATTAGTAGAACCAACAGCAGTAGCAGTTCAAGCTGTTAAAGAAGGTAATTTATTATTCGGCGACACTGTAGCAGTCTTTGGTGCTGGACCAATCGGTTTATTAGCTGTCGTTGCAGCCAAAGCAGCTGGCGCAAGTAAAATCTTCGTTTTCGACTTATCAGAAGAACGTTTAGCTAAAGCTAAAGAAGTAGGCGCTACACATATTATTAATTCTGGTGACGTAGATCCAGTTGAATATATTAACGAACACACTGAGAATGGTGTAGACGTTACTTTCGAAGTAGCTGGTGTAGGTGTGACATTAGCACAATCTGTTAAAGTAACACGTCCTAGAGGTACAGTCGTTATCGTTTCAATCTTTGCGCACGAAGTTAGCTTTGATCCAATGTTATTAACTAACTCTGGTATCCACTTAGCTTCAACTATCGCTTACTCACCTACTACATTCCAACAAACAATTGATTTAATTGCGAATGGAAGCTTAAATGTTAAGAGCGTAGTAACAGATGAAATCGAATTAGAAAACATCGTTGAATCTGGTTTCGAACAACTAGTAAATGATAAATCACAAGCTAAAATCCTAGTTAAATTAAACGGTTAATCTATTGATTAAATAATAATATCATTCCCTAAAAGCCCCTCCATATTTCACTTTATGGAGGGGCTTATTATGTATTCAATACTTCGTATTTCTAGCTAGTATTTCTAAAGTGGTTCTTAAATGGATTTCCATTACACTTAAGTTGAGACGCTTGCCTAGGGGACTGAAATTTCTCACAGATAAATCTGTGGAAGTTTCTAAGATCTTCAACTTGTACTGTTCCCTCAGGCGTCGCTCAACTACGTTCCATTATCCATTTTAGAACTATATAAGTACTTAAACGCTTAAATTCATTAAAATTATAATACTTATAAAATTCTCGCTACAATACTAAAAATCTTTATATATATTTAATAAACACGGTACTTCAATATAATTTATTTCATAGTTTTAAATGAGGATTATGTAAGACATTCTAAAGATAAACTACGAATACTTTTGTGTGATGCATGAAGGAGTTAGAGTTATTAATGAACATAAGTGCATGGCACTTATGTAAGTAGTTCTAAGGTAGATTACGAAGTGTAGTTGTGACGACTCCTAGTGGAAAAGAAAGTGTCGAGTGACTACAGGCACGAGCCTTTCCCACAGGAAAGCGCACAACTTAAACAAGTAAATATCTACCTTAGAACTGCTTTAGAGACAGCCCACCTGGGAAGCATCGCAACAAAAATAAGTAAATGTTTATCTAAGAATTTCTTTACAACTTAAACGAGTGAAATTTGATCTTAGAACTACATTTTACTTATCATACATGCCTTTGCCTTCTAAGATATGATTAAAATATTTCTCCACTCTACTTTGTCTTGTCTGACTGCGTTTCGCTTGTGAAATATGATAAATATATTGATGTTGACGTCCCGGGGTTAAATTATAAAACGCCTCGTTAAACTCTGGCACTTCATCAAGTTTACTTTGTAATTCTTCAGGTATGTCGTAATCCTCTGTCTTCTTCATTTCTACTTTCTTGCCAGCTTTTTCCACTTTAATTGCTTCATTCACATAATAAAGAATTTCTTCACGACGCGCTTTAATCTCATCTAATGTTTCAAACCTTAATTGTCTCGCTGCTTGAACCTTCTCCGTTTGTTGAATTAATGTATGATATTCATCTTCCAAGATGGCACCTTTGTGAAAGAGTAACGCTACATAATGTTTAAAGCCATGGATTAATACGACATTTGCGCCGTTTAATGTATAACACGGATGCATCCATTTATAGGTCTCTTCTAATTCAGTTTCTTCAAATATTAAATCTCTAAGATATTGATAGGCTTCCCTCCATTGACCATCCTTTTCCAAAAAAGCTAAAACTTGATCATTGGCTTGTTTATGCGTCATCTTAAACACCTTCTTATTAAATAATTTGATAACAATACAGTTATTATATTATTTAAGTTTAAATTTAACTATTGTTAACACAATATTTTGTAAATTTACTAAAATGTAAATTGACTAATTATACGATAGGCGTATAATTAAAAAGTGTCATTTTAAATGAATATTAAAACAATATTAAAAGGAGTTTTTATGGGAAACAACAATAACAATAGTAATAAAATCAGTTTGACACAATTAGTACTACTTGGTCTAGGTAGTTTAATTGGTTCTGGTTGGCTCTTTGGTGCATGGGAAGCGTCTTCTATAGCGGGCCCAGCTGCCATTATTTCGTGGGTTATTGGTTTTATTGTAATAGGTACAATTTCTTACAATTACATTGAAATCGGGACAATGTTCCCACAATCTGGTGGTATGAGTAACTATGCACAATATACGCACGGGTCTTTACTAGGATTCATTGCTGCGTGGGCTAACTGGGTTTCACTCGTAACGATTATCCCAATTGAAGCGGTATCTGCTGTTCAGTACATTAGCTCTTGGCCATGGGATTGGGCAAAGCCTACTAGTGCGTTGATGCATAATGGAACGATTAGTACGATTGGCTTATTTGCTGTATATATTATTATCATTATCTTTTCTTTACTGAATTACTGGTCAGTAAAATTATTAACGTCATTTACAAGTTTAATTTCAGTCTTTAAATTAGGTGTGCCTTTATTAACAATCATTATGTTAATGCTTTCTGGTTTCGATACTAGTAACTATGGTTCATCTATGGGTCAATTTATGCCTTATGGTAGTGCCCCAATCTTTGCGGCTACAACTACTTCAGGTATCATTTTCTCATTTAATGCATTCCAAACGATTATTAATATGGGATCTGAAATTAAAAATCCTGAGAAAAATATTGCGCGCGGTATCGCAATTTCATTAACATTAAGTGCCGCATTATACGTTATTTTACAAAGTACGTTTATTACTTCTATGCCACAATCAATGATTCATGAACATGGTTGGCACGGAATTAACTTCAACTCACCATTCGCAGATATGGCGATTTTGTTAGGTATTAACTGGTTAGCGATTTTATTATATATTGAAGCGGTAGTTTCACCATTTGGTACAGGTGTTTCTTTCGTAGCGATTACAGGTCGTGTCTTAAATGCGATGGAACAAAATGGTCATATTCCTAAATTCTTAGGTAAAATCAATACAACTTACAACATTCCACGAGTTGCGATTGCATTCAATGCCATTATTAGTATGATTATGGTTACGTTATTCCGTGACTGGGGTGTACTTGCGGCGGTTATCTCAACAGCTACATTAGTAGCTTACTTAACTGGTCCAACAACAGTAATTGCCCTACGTAAAATGGGTCCTAAATTACATCGTCCATTCCGTGGTACGTTATTGAAAGTGATGGCACCTTTATCATTCGTTCTCGCTTCATTAGCGATTTACTGGGCAATGTGGCCAACAACTGCTGAAGTTATTTTCATTATCATTTTAGGTTTACCAATTTATTTCTTCTATGAATATAAAATGAATTGGAAAAACACTAAAAAACAAATTGGCGGTAGTTTATGGATTATTATTTACTTAATCTTATTAGCCACTATGTCATTTATTGGTAGTAAGGAATTTAAAGGAATCAACTTAATTCACTACCCTTATGATTTCATTGTGATCATTGTATTAGCATTAATCTTCTATAAAATGGGTACTACAAGCTATTTCGAAAGTATCTATTACAAACGTGCTAAGAAGATCAATAAGCAAATGAAAAAAGATACACTTGCAGAAGCGAAACGAGAAGCTAATCAAGAGCAAGCAGAGAAATAAATTTAATCCATACCAAGCGTGAAAGTGACTTCACGTTTGGTATTTTTTTCAGCCATTTTTAGTGCTATAGTTAGCTTGAACGGAGTGAGAGGAAGGTGTTGCAATATGGTTACAGTCACTACGACTAGCGGGAAGATACATGGTATAAATGAAGACGGCATCGCTCAATTTTTAGGTATTCCCTATGCTTATCCACCTACGCGTCATCGTCGTTTTAAACATTCTGAGTTATACACATCTTGGGAGAATGATATTGAAGCCACCCATTTTAAGTCTATTCCTCCTCAACCCTATAATAAATTGGAAACTTTCTTTTCTTCTGAAAATGTAACTTTCCCACAAAGTGAGGATTGCTTATATTTAAATATCTGGATGCAAAATAATAAGCATACGCACAAACCAGTCATTATCTATTTTTATGGTGGTGGATTCGTGAATGGACATGGTTCTGCAGAATTGTATACACCTGAATCTATTGTCCAACAACATGATGTTATCGTCATTACATTTAACTATCGTTTAGGGGTTTTAGGCTTTTTAGATTGGTCTTATTTCAATAAAGAATTAGATAAAAACAATGGCTTATCGGATCAAATTAATGTATTGAAATGGGTTCAATATTATATTGAAAGCTTTGGAGGAGACCAGCAGAATATTACATTGATGGGTCAATCTGCTGGCAGTATGAGTATTATGGCATTAATGCAGATACCTGAATTAGATAGTCTTTATCATAAAGTAATGTTACTCAGCGGTACCTTGAGACTTAATAAAGAAGAAACTGGCTACTTAAAAGCACAACATTTTCACAAATTGATAGATACTCATTTCCCAAATAAAGAGCTAGAAGATTTAACAGTGTCAGACATATTGGAATTACAAGCGTCAGATGAAGCTTCTCGTGGTAAATCCAAAGGTTTAGAATTAATTTATGCGCCTATCGAAGACGACAGTATGACGCGTCCATTGTCACAGTTCACAAAACCTATCGTCGTAGGTGTGACTAATGATGAAGGAGATTGTTATATTCGCAACGAGTCTCGTAAATTAGATCCTTCACGCTTTGTAGACGTCATGGCGCTAAATGATATTAGTGTAGAGGGATCAGCGTCACAAACAGGTAAGCAACAAGCGCAACTTGTCACCGACTTATATTTTAAAGCACCTGCCCTGCACTTATTAGATACCTTACCTCATGCAAAGTGTTGGTATTTACGTTTCGATTGGCACTTACCCAATTCTTCTGACTTTAACAGTGCCTATCACATTCTAGACCTTGTCTTTTGGTTTGGGAAAATGAATATCCTAAAGGCACACGACATTAAAAACTTAACTTCAGAAACTAAATTAAGCAAGCAAATGATAAGTGATTTAGTTACTTTTGCAACGTCTGACACAATGCCATGGCAACCTTATCATTCAAACAATAAAAATCCCCACATATACAACTAAGGCGTATCGCAAAGATTACGATACGCCTTAACTTTTAGTTCTTCGCATAATGTATATTTTTAAGAGTAAGAACAATAATTAAACCTAATAGTCCTATAAATGCACTGACAAGCGTGACCGCTTCGACAGACATATTAGAAACAACTAAGCCGCCAATAATACCACCAAAACCAATACCGGCATTAAGACATGACATATTCCAACTCATCACTTGACTTGTGTCACCCTCTACGTGTTCAATAATCCCACTTTGAATCGCAGGGTTTGTACTCCATTGAACAATGTTCCATATAAATAAACCAACTAATAATAGAAGTGTAGTTGATAATATTAAGTTAATAATAATCATCATAACGATAAAGACTGAGAAAGCAATAATTAACCAACGTTTACTTGTTAGTTTATCCGCAAGTACACCTCCCATTGAAGTACCTACGACACCTGCAACACCGTTAACTAATAATGCTAATGAAACATAGCCCATATTGTGTCCATTTTCCAAAATAAGCGGGTTAATATAAACAAATGTCACAGAGTTAGCAATTAAAATTAACAATGTAATCGCTAAATATTTCACGATTTCGGCTGGTCTCAAAATGTGAGACGTTTGCTGACCACTCTCATCAATATGACTAAACTGTTGATTAGCAAAATTGAGTTCTGAAGTAGTCGGTAAATATTTAATCATTAATAATCCGGCAATCAGACTCACTAAAATAATAAAGACAAATGTAAAACGCCAACCAACCCAGTCACCTATCATTGTACCAATCGGAACGCCGAAGACATTCGCGCCACTAAATCCTGTATATACCACACCAATCATCTTTCCACGATTTTTAGGGATAGTAAGCATAGCAGTTAAAGCAAGTACTTTCACAATAATTAATGAAGCTGCTGCAGAAGAAATAATACGTCCAATAACTAAAATAGTAAAATTCGGGGCAATTGCGATAATGACATTCCCTACAATAAAGACAACTAAAGTCCAAAGCAATACTGGACGGGCCGCAAAACGGTTAGTCAGTTTAACCAATATAGGGCCACAAATCGCAAATGTTAGCGCGTAAAGCGTTACGAGTTGTCCAACGACAGCTTCAGAAACGCCTAAATCGTCACTCATTAAATTCATGATTCCGGCGACCATCATTTCAACCATTCCAACGATAAAGACGCTAATGATAAAGGTTGCTATACGCATGATAGACATGCAGAAATCTCCTTTCCTAATTATTAAATTTTTCATAAAAAAAACAGCTACTCGCTATTTTTTAAGCTCAGTAACTGTTTTATTATAATATTCATTTTTATTTTTGTACAAAAAATTTAAGATAGGTCGTTTCTATTCTCTAAATATTGTTCCACAAACGTTTCCGCAATCATCAATATAATTAATACAATCATAGTGCCATAAGTTACATAATTGTTATGGAGTAAGATATCGATTCCAAAGTTTAAATTAAAATGATTTTCTACTAAGCTAAAAACCAAGCGCAAAATGTTATATAGTCCAAGTACAGTAATAAGAAATCCGATAATATAAGATAATCTTTTCATTAGTACAAACCCCTTTTACATCATTGATTTAACTTTATGCTAAACCACTGTACTTAACTACTTCTTAGAGTTATCTTAAATTTTCCTTAAATCATTAATGCAACAATAGTTAAATTTTAAAAAGTTTTATAAGATAAATAATGAGGTGTTCGCAATGAATGAGAATGTGCTTATTATTGAAGACGATAAAGATATTAATGAACTAATGAAATTGTCATTAACTACTAAAGGTATTGATACAGTGCAGTCTGTATTTAATATTGATGAAGCTAAAAATGAATTACTGAATAAGCATTATCATGTAATTCTTCTAGACTTAAATTTAAAATCAGAAGATGGATATCAGCTGTTAAAATATATAGATTTATCTAAAACTGCGGTAATCGTTGTTACAGCGAAAACGACTCATATCGATGTTTATAAAGGCTTTGAAAATGGTGCGGTGGATTATATTAAAAAGCCATTTGATCCAATGGAACTTTATTATAGAGTGGCTCTTCATTTAAATAAGAAGTCTAGTCCTATTTATACATATCAAAATTTAAAAATTAACTTCGATAGTATGGAAGTATATGTAAATAATGAAATAGTTAATTTAACTAATCGAGAGTACCAGTTATTAACGTATCTCATTAATAATAAAAACCAAGTGCTTACTAAAGATCAACTTTACACTAAAGTTTGGGGTTACGATACAGGCGTTGATGATAATACATTAATGGTTCACATACGTACATTACGCAAGAAAATTGAAGCTTGTCCTAATGAACCTAAAATGATTAAAACAGTACGTGGCAAAGGCTATATGTTTAAGGAAGATTATCATGAATAAACGTTTTACTTTAAAATTTTTAAAATATATTAGTATCTTTTTAATTATTAACTTTATTTTTTCAATGGTCTTTGTAACTTCATTATTTTTAAATATCGTATTTAATTTTAGCGGTAGCATGAATGAACTAGACACAGATTATTTAGATATGTTTGATATTACCAATCAACCAAATGAGAAAATAAAAAACTTAGCTAAACAAGATCACGCTGATTTATATTTCACAAATAAACAAGGTGAAATTACTTATCCTAAATCTCTTAAAGGGCATAGTATAAAGCCCTATATTCTTTCTGATATACGTACTGCAAATTCTATTAGAACTAGTAATGGTCAAAATTATCTAGTCTATATTTATAAACATCATGATAATAACGATAAAATAAAAAATTCAAATCACATTAGTACTCCTCAACTTTTAGAGAGCATTGCAACACAAGATTATAATAAATATGATTATAATATTTCAAATCACACCTTAACTTTCTCTAAAAATTTGAACTATAGGGAATATGACGCTTCAAAGGATTTAGGGACGCCTGGTCACGATATGAACAAAGCTTTTTTCAAGATTTTAATTACTTTCTTTGTTATTAATATTTTCTTTGTCTCTATTACAGCTTTCTTAATTTCGAAGCGTTTAACCAAACCTTTGGCTTATTACATTGATTGGATTGGTAATTTATCTGAAGGTAAATTATATCAACCTACATCTAAACGTAAACGAAAGCGTATGAGAAAAAAATCAAAACGTAAAACGTATCCGGAATTAGAGCACTCGTTAAGTCTATTAACTCAACAAATGTTATCAGATAAGTTTTATCATAATCAGATTAATTACTATAAAACGAAATGGATTAGCCAAATTTCTCATGATTTGAAATCGCCTCTCACAACGATTTATGGCTATTCGAAATTAATTCAAACTGATGAAGCATCACAGCCTTATGTTCAACTTATTTCTGAAAAAGCTAATTTCATGAGTGACTTAATCGATAGTTTGAATCAAACGTTTGATTTAGAAACGCAACAAATGAAACAAGATAAAGAGAACTTCCCTATAAAATCAACGGTGGAACGCATCGCCTCTATCATAGGGTATCAACAGCTAGCTTTATCATTTAATTTAGATAACGAGTCACAGTTTTACGGTAATAAATTATATTTTGAACGCTTACTCATTAATTTAATTAATAACAGTATTGAACATAATGATAAACACCCAAGTATAACAATCCGCTTTACTAGAGAAAGTAATATATTAAATATCGACTATATCGATGATGGACAAGGTTTGCCTCAAACAAATATAGATGATTTGATTAAGCAATCTTATACTTCTAAAAAAGATAGCGCTCATCATGGCATGGGATTGTCCATTATCCAAGATGCCATTTACTTTCATGATGGAAGTATTGAGGTGTTGCCGACTACTATTGGCGTACATTTCCACATCTCTCTTGTCGATAAATCTTAATCGTGTAAAAAACAAAAAGTCAGTTTCCGCTCAAATTATCAAACGGAAACTGACTTTTTATTTTCAAAAAATTATTTATCGTCTTCATCATCTTCTTGGATATCGTTATTACGTGCTATGAGTTGATGACGGGCATTGAAGAATTGATTATAGCTTAGATATGTTGCAATTAAGGCAGACATAATAGTTGCGGTAGTATGAATGAATACGACTAATAGTTGGAATTTAATCGCTTGTAAAGGCGGCACACCACCGATAATTAACCCAGTCATCATACCTGGAATAGAGACTAAACCGTATGTCTTCACTGAATCAATCGTTGGGACAATCGCCATACGGATACTTTCTCTAATCGCATCCTTAGAAGCTAACTTAGGTGAAGCGGCGAGTGTTAATTTCGATTCAATATCACCAATATCTTTGACAAAGGCGCGATCTAAATTCTGATATGCTAAGTTAATCGCAATTAAACCATTATTTGCTAACATACCACCAATTGGAATGACTTCATTTGCTTTGAAATCAATCGCTCCAGCTAAGACTGTGGCAGCTAAAGGTAACGCTGTCCCTATAAAAATTGCTACAAAGGAAATAATAAATACATGGTGCATTACTGGTGACGCACGGTTAATCGTATTCCAAGAGGCATTAATAATAATAATTAATACCGCTAATATTAATATCCATGCTTCATCAATTTTGAAGATATAATTAAGCACAAATCCTAAAATCAATAATTGGATAACTGCACGAAGAGAAGCAATTACCAAATCTTTAATAATATGTAAGCCTTCTTTGTAGGAAATAATAATTGGGATTAATAAAAGTAAGGCAGTTAAACAGAGGGCTGTATTACTCATTATGTTGTAAGTCCTCCTCTTTCGTTATTTCACCATCAGTAATGGTAATTCTTTTTTGAAAATGACGCATACTTTGATCATCACTATGTGTAATCCATAAAATAGCGACACCTTCATCTGCTAGTTGAAAAATCATTTTTTCAATTTTTTCTTTATTTTTTGTATCTAAGGCACTTGTAGATTCATCAAGTAACAATATTTCAGGTTTATACATCAATTGACGTGCAATTGTAATTCTTTGACGTTCCCCACCTGATAAGTGTTCAATTTTTGAATTTAAAGAATAGTCCCCTAAATTCACCATTTCTAATAATTTTTTAGCTTTTTCTTTATCAAATGTGTCGTTATGGGCCATTGCTGGAAATGCCATGTTGTCTTCAATGGTTTCTCCAAATAGCTCACTTTGTTGCATAAGGTAACTAATTTGAGAACGCAGTGTTTCTGGCTGATAATCGCTATACGGCTTTCCTTTAAAATAAAGTTCCCCTTTCGTAGGGCTAATTAAATTGTTGATTTGTTTTAAAAACGTACTTTTACCACTACCTGAAGGGCCTACTATAGCAATCGTTTCGCCTTTATCAACTTGGAAGTTAATATTATTTAAAATTGTACGGCGAGATGCTTTATAACTTAGATTTTTAATTTCTAATAACATCGAGTTCTAACCTCCTTATTCCTATCCTACTACTATTTATCAAGTATTTAAATTTAATTTTTTGCAAAAATTAATTTAATTATTTATTGAAAATCTTATTTATAAAACAAAAAAGTAAGACGTTCAATTTCAGTACACTAACGTCTGAATCACGTCTTACTTCTTTATACCCTATTATTTACCTGCAATAATAGGAACAATAATTGCTATAAAGGATACACAATTATTGATCATATGTAACGTTATAGTTGTCGCTAAATTTCGACCACTAAGATGATAAGCAACCACGAAGCCAGTAGCCATAATTAAATAGGGTCCTATTTCAAAGGGTGATGTCGCACCAAGTACGTGTAACCCAGCAAAAATTAAAATAGAAATAACATACATTGCGCCATACGTTAATTTCTTACCTAATTCATGAATGATAAGATGTCTAAATAATAGTTCTTCTACAATTGGCGTAATGATGACGATATCTAAAAATAGAATTGGCCATAACCACTTAACTGTAAATAATTGTTCAATGGCTTTATTGTTAGCTGTATCATCGAATTGATATTTCACAGGTAATAATTCTATAAAAAAGCCATAAACGCCTTGTAATAAATACATTGCTACTAATACGACAATAATTAGTACAATGTGTTTCTTTAAATCTTTAAAACGTTGAATAGCTAAGGGAATAAGCGTTTTATAATGCATTAAATAGAACAACAATAATATTAGGCATTGACCAATTAAAGTGAAAATTTGTCCCCAAGCCATAGAATTGCGTTCAAATTCATTTTCAGTCATATGTCCTGCCACTAGAGCCACGCCTATCATAGTAATCAATACTAATATAGTAGGAAACAGCATATTAAATCCTAAATAGGCAGGGATAAGCCAGAAATCTCTTTTCACTACACGTTTAGAAGCAAATTCATTCCTCAATGGTGGTCGTTCATTTGTTTGTTGCGAATCATTATATTTCGAAGTCATCTGTCTCTCCTTATCTTCTGATTCTTGGAAAAGTAAGCGATATTACTTTTCAAAAATTAAAAAAGCCTCTCAATCATTGTAATAATAAATATGACCAATTGTACAGAGCTATGATACAAGAAAGACGCTACTAAGTTCTTACCGCTTCTTAAATAAACAATGATAGCACCGAGTGAGAGTATCATATATGGTAAGATTTCTAGCCAAGATATTAAGTCGTACACATGTGAGCTAACTTCGACAACTAAACTAAATGCAACTACAAGACCTAAGCTTAAACGTTTACCTAATTCATGTATGATTAAATGTCTAAAGATGAGTTCTTCTATTAAAGGTCGGAAAATGACCATCGTGAAAAATGTAAAGAATATGCCACTAGGATGGGTAAATAATCCTTGCAAGCGAATTTGAGCTTGCGTCTTGTCATAACCTAAAGGTGATGAGAGCATCGATGCAATCATGTTAACGCCATAATAAGCGATTAAAGCAATGATGGCTGTGACCACAATCATACTTATATATTGTTTAGCATAATAGAATTGGCGACGTGCAACATCCGCAATATAAAATTTATGCAAGGCAAAAAACGCTACAATCACTATGAATTGCGCAACAACGAAACTAATACTCAATGTTAAGTTATAAAAATATAATGGCGGTGGATCTTGAGTAATCATCGCCGTTACCCCTAACACACCGAACACAATAATAATTGGCATCAATATTTGAAAAAATATAAAAATAGGAATAAGTAGGAAATCTTTTTTTACTATTTCATTACTTCCCCATCGATTTCTAGGTACTACATATTTAATAACTTCTTTCTCTTTCTCCATATGTCACCTCAAACTTACAACACTCATATTTTACTATTTTAAAATAACCTTATCATTAAGACCAATTGATTTTTATTAAATTTGTACTTTTACTAATTTATAAAAAATTTAAATGTTTAATTGTAAAAAATAATAAATACTATATTATTGAGATATAAAGGGGAAAAGGGGGAAAAATATAAATGAATGAATTACTTACTACCATGCAATTTATAGTTAATGTTATGATTTTCATCATCATTATTGGCTTACTAGTACTTGCATTCATTTTCTTATTGAAAGATCGTAAACAAACACAACATAGCGTATTACGTAACTATCCAGTATTAGGTCGAGTGCGTTATTTTGCTGAAAAAATCGGCCCAGAATTACGTCAGTATTTATTTGCGAACGATACAGAAGGAAAGCCATTTTCAAGACAAGAATATACAGACATCGTACTATCAGGGAAATATAATTCACGTATGGCAAGTTTCGGGACGTTAAGAGAATATAAAGAAGGATTCTACATACGCAATACAATGTTCCCATTACAAGCTACGGAGTTACAAGTAGATAATAGCCAAATGATTTCTACATTTCTGTATAAAGTAGATAATCAAAAATTATTTACACGTGATGAACATCGTGAGAAACAAGAAATTGATCCATTTTATTTATCTGATGAGAATGCAGTTGTCTTAGGGGAAGAGCTGGCGCATCCATTTAGAGTCAAACGTCTTGTAGGTCAATCGGCAATGAGTTATGGTGCATTGGGTTCTCATGCGATTACTGCTTTATCAAAAGGGTTAGCACGAGCAGGAACGTGGATGAATACAGGAGAAGGTGGTCTATCAGAGTTCCATCTTAAAGGTGGCGGCGACATCATCTTCCAAATTGGACCAGGATTATTCGGGGTACGTGATAAAGACGGTAACTTTAGCGAGGATTTATTCAAAGAGTTAAATCAACACAAAGAAATTAAAGCATATGAACTTAAACTTGCTCAAGGTGCTAAAACACGTGGCGGTCATATGGAAGGTAATAAAGTTACAGAAGAAATCGCTAAGATTCGAAATGTTGAACCTCATAAAACAATTAACTCACCTAACCGCTTCAATTTTATTAATTCACCCGAAGAGTTATTTAAATTTGTTGATAAAATTCGTGGGATTAGTCAAAAACCAGTCGGCTTTAAAATTGTAGTTAGCAAAGTAGATGAAATTGAAAAGTTAGTACAAACTATGGTGAAACTAGATATTTATCCGAGCTTTATCACTATCGATGGTGGCGAAGGTGGTACAGGGGCTACTTTCCAAGAACTTCAAGATGGCGTAGGTTTACCTTTGTTTACGGCTTTACCTATCGTTTCTGGAATGTTGGAACGCTATAACGTGCGTGATAAAACAAAAATTTTCGCATCAGGTAAATTAATTACGCCAGATAAAATTGCTATTGCTTTAGGCTTAGGTGCTGACTTAGTTAACGTCGCACGCGGTATGATGATAAGTGTTGGCTGTATTATGAGTCAACAATGTCATTTAAATACGTGTCCAGTTGGCGTGGCAACAACGGATCCTAAAAAAGAAAAAGCATTAATTATTGATGAAAAGCAATATCGCGTGACTAATTATGTAACAAGTTTACATGAAGGTTTATTCAATATCGCAGCTGCTGTTGGCGTTAAAAGTCCAAACGAAATTACAAAAGACCATATCGTCATTAAACGAGGCGATGGTACGCTTCAAGATATCGCAAATTATAAATTAAAATTAATCAGTTAAAGCACAGAGGTCTGGACAAAAGCGTTTAGGATTTGAGCAGAACCGAACGATGAGCAAAATTGTTTCTCAAATTTTTTCGAGTCGTGACGGTCTCTGCCGAAAATCCTGCTTTTGGGAAGCCGTTAATTAGTTTCCGAAAAGATTAGCTTTCTTGTCTAGCCTCTTAATTTATATTAATTTTTCAATCCCGAGTAAATCAGTTTGATTTATCCTCCAACTTCTGTATAATATATACAAATATAATTATCTGAAAATTCAATTTATTAGAGGTCCTCACCATGTCAGAACAACGCCCAAATTGGAAATTTGAAACTCAAACGATTCATGCAGGTCAAGTCATCGATGAATTCTCTAAATCACGTGCAGTACCGATTTATCAAACATCAAGTTATGTTTTTGATAATACTCAACATGCTCAAGATTTATTCTCCCTTGCCCAACCTGGAAATATCTATACACGAATTATGAACCCTACGCAAAATGTCTTCGAAGAACGCGTCACTCAATTAGAAGGTGGCGTAGGTGCGCTCGCTACATCTTCTGGTCAAGCAGCCATCACCCTCGCCTTACTCAACATTGTTGAAACTGGCTCAGAGATCGTTGCCTCTTCAAACCTTTATGGCGGTTCTTTCAACTTATTAAATATTACTTTTAGAAAATTAGGCATCAAAGTCCATTTCGTTGATCCAAGTCAGCCAGATAATTTTAAAAAAGCAATTAATGATAAAACACGTGCGATTTATGCAGAAACAATTGGTAACCCTGCCATTGATGTATTAGATATTGAAGCTGTCGCAAATATTGCTCATGACAACGGGGTTCCATTAATCATTGATAATACTTTTGCCTCTCCTTACTTATGTCGTCCATTCGAACATGGCGCAGACGTTGTCATTCACTCTGCCACTAAATTCATTGGCGGTCATGGTACTTCTATCGGTGGTATCATCGTCGATAGTGGTAAATTCAATTGGGACAACGTCAAATTCCCTGGTTTAGTTGAACCCGACCCTAGCTATCACGGTATTTCTTATACGAAAGATGTTGGCGAAGCTGCATACATTACGAAAGCGCGCGTTCAGTTATTACGTGATTTAGGTTCAGCCGTTTCTCCTTACAACGTTCATGAATTCCTAATCGGTCTTGAAACACTTCATTTACGTATGGAACGTCACTCTGAAAATGCCTTAAAAGTAGCACGCTTCCTTGATCAACACCCTAAAGTGACATGGGTTAATTATCCAGGACTTGAAAACAGTAAATATCATCAACTTGCAAATAAATATTTACCTAAAGGCCAAGGCGCTATCTTAACATTTGGTGTTGATGGTTCAATTGAAGACATCGCTCACTTCGTTGATGAATTACAACTATTCTCATTACTTGCAAACGTCGGTGATTCAAAATCATTAGTCATCCATCCAGCAAGTACGACACATCAACAATTAACTGAAGAAGAACAACGTCAATCCGGTGTACTTCCAGAAATGGTACGTTTATCAATCGGTACTGAAAACGCTGAAGATATTATTAATGATTTAGACGCTGCATTAAATAGTATTTCATAATTTAAAAAGGAGCAGGCGAAAATGCCTACTCCTTCTTTTTTAGTCATCTGTCATATTCGATTTTTGTTTAAATCCTAAATGTTTTAAATAACGTACTGACCCTTCCATATTCACTTTTTTACCATTCTTAGATAATGTAGCGTACGGAAGTTGTTTTCCAATTTCTTTAAGATTAGCTTTTTTGTAATCAATCTCAACATTTTCAACCCATTTTTCATGGTTATCTTCTAATTTATACGATACGCCTTTATAATCTTTCAGCGAACGATTATCATCAAATGCTTTTTTACCTTCTTCTTTCGACATACCTAAATCATTATATTTTAACGTACTAATTGTGTTTTGTTTTAATACTTTATTTTTCTTATAAGTCAAAGTCGTGATGACATGTTTACCATCAACATCACCTTCATATGTCTTGGAACGCTCTTTACTACAAGCACTTAACAAGCTTACACTTAATACAACAATGCCCACTAATATTAAGAATTTCTTCATGATATGCCTCTACTTCCCTTTTATTCATCTTTACAATAAATTATAGCACTTACTTATTGAGGATGTGAGATTTTTCAATTCTTTTTATATTTTAAACCGCTATTTTTTCAGAAAATTAAGTTTAATCATGCTACAATGATTGTAATTACATATATTAGGGGGGCACATACATATGAAAGAATCAATCGAATTACTCAAGTCATTGACTGACGTAAATGGTATTGCAGGTTATGAGCGCAAAGTTAAAGAAACAATGCGTCATTATCTAGAACCTGTGAGTGATGAAATTATCGAAGACGGTTTGGGTGGCATTTTCGGGAAAAAAGAAAGTAAAACAGGCACAAAATCATTAATGGTTTCAGGTCATTTAGATGAGATTGGCTTCATCGTGACAAGCATTGATAATAATGGTTTCATTAAGTTCCAACCGATTGGCGGCTGGTGGAATCAAGTGATGTTATCACAAAAAGTAACGATCACGACGGACGATGGCAAAGAGATTCGCGGTATCATTGGTTCTAAACCGCCTCACGTCCTTACACCAGAAGCACGTAAAAAGCCAATCGATATTAAAGATATGTTTATCGATATTGGCGTGCGCAGTAAAGAAGATGCAGAACAACATGGCGTAGAAATTGGTAATATGATTACGCCATATAGTGAGTTCGAACAACTTGCAAATGGCAAATATTTAACAGCTAAAGCCTTCGATAACCGTTATGGTTGCGCGCTTGCTATCGATGTTCTTAAAAATTTAAAAGATGAACAAATTGGCATCGATTTATATTCTGGCGCAACTGTGCAAGAGGAAGTCGGCTTACGTGGTGCTAAAGTGGCTGCCAATAAAATTAAACCTGATCTAGCCATCGCAGTAGATGTTGCTGTAGCATATGACACACCAGGAATGACAAATCAAGGCAGTGAGACAGCTATCGGTAATGGACCTGTAGTTATATTAATGGACGCTTCAAATGTCGCACATCAAGGGTTACGTCAACACATCAAGGAAGTGGCGAAGAAACATTATATTACTGTTCAATGGGATACAACGCCAGGCGGTGGTACAGACGCAGGTAGTATTCATGTCGCTAATGAAGGTATCCCTACGATTTCTATTGGTGTCGCATTACGTTATATGCACTCAAATGTGTCAGTGTTGCATACTGATGACTATGAAAATTCAGTACGACTTGTAACTGAAATCGTCCGCTCACTTAACGATGATGCTTATGACAAAATAAAATGGTAACTTACTAGTTAAAAATTGTATTTTTATATTCATTTATGGTATATTTATCTTAACGAACAGTATCGTCATATAATGACACCAACCCCCAGTCTATGGCAGTAGACTGGGGGTTTTAAATGGTGTATTGGTGTTAGTCGTCTTTTCGTTTTAAATAACGAATTAAAAAAGCCGTTCTAAATTAATAGAACGACTTTTTTTACCACATTTTATCTCTATTCTACTGTATTTTTCCAATTATCATCGCTTAACATTTCGCCAGGCCATGTGTATGCCATCACGCCGCCATCAATACGAACTGTTTCACCAGTAATAAATGAACTATCGTCTGACGCTAAGAAGGCTACTAGCTTGCCTACTTCTTCTGGTTTACCTAAGCGGCCCATAGGTGTTACCCATTTTTGATTTTCACGGAAAGTTTTACCCGCTTCATCTTCAGATGTACCTGCTAAGTTATCTACCAATGGTGTTTCAATTGTACCCGGTGCAATTGCGTTAGCACGGATATTCTCACGACCATATTCAATCGCAATAGATTTCGTAAAGTTAATAACTGCACCTTTCGCAGCGTTATATCCTGAACGGTATAGGTCAGCTGCTTGCCCTGAGAATGAAGCGGTATTGATGATAGAACCACCATTATCCATCATTAATGGAAGTAAGAATTTCGTTACTAGGAATGTCCCTCTCATATCTACGTTCATGATGTTATCAAACACTTCCACTGGATATTCATGAATACGACCTGCGCTGTGGTCCACACCTGCGTTATTAAAAATGACGTCAATACGTCCATATTCTTCTTTCGCTGTCTTCGCGAAATCTTGAACTTGTTGATCATCCGAAATATCTAATGCTAAGACATGCGCACCTTCTTCAGCTAATGCTTTCGCAGACGCTTGCCCAATACCAGTGCTCGCTCCAGTAATCACTGCAATTTTGTTTTCTAAACGTTTCATAACTGTTCACGCTCCCAAATTGATTTCTACTCAACTTTATTGTTGTATTCTTCGTTCTTTTTCCACAAAATGAAGCATCTCAAACGCGGGCAAACGAATGATAGCGCTTAACCCAAAAAATTTTAAACCTCAATTTAACAATTCATAAATTTAAATAACTTATTCAAGTAATAAATAATTCTTATATTTAAATTTCTGAATATTGCTATATTTTAAAAATTAGTTTGTTATACTTTACGTTATCTAATAAAGGGGGCCATTTCATGACCACAAATACAAAAGATAAACCATCTTTACTTACAAAGTTTTTAAATGGCGTTGAAAAAGTGGGTAATAAATTACCCGATCCAGCAGTACTCTTCTTTCTCATGTGTGTCGGTTTAGCTGTCATCACATGGATTGTTTCACTATTTAATATCTCAGTTAAACATCCCGGTACAGGGAAAATCATCCATGCTAAAAGTATTATTAGTACAGATGGCATTGCGATGATTATGAATGATGCAATTAAAAATTTCTCTGAATTTCCAGCGCTTGGCTTGGTGCTTGCAGTTATGATTGGTGTCGGTGCCGCTGAAAAAACTGGCTACTTTGACAAACTAATGATTTCTGTCGTAAACAAAGCCTCTAACAAACTGATTTTACCTACAATTATTTTAATTGGTATCTTAGGTAGTTTAGCGGGAGACGCAGCCACAGTGATTTTACCACCACTTGCTGCTATGCTTTTCATTAAGATTGGCTACCACCCTATCGCAGGTTTAACAATGGCTTACGCTGCAGCAGTTGGTGGCTTCGGTGCCAATCTATTAATCGGTATGCAAGATGCACTCGTGTATGCCTTTACTGAACCAGCTACAAAAATAGTTTCAGATAACGTTAAAATCAATGTCGCAATGAACTGGTACTTTATCGCTGCCAGTGTATTCTTAATACTACCCGTGATTTATTTCGTGACAATTAAGATTGTGCTGCCTCATTTAGGAAAATATGATGAAAGTCAATCAGATTTAGATGAGGAGGATGAAACATCTTCTAAAGTAACACCTACTGAGAAGAAAGCACTTTTATGGGCAAACATATCATTTCTTATCTTAGTGATTGCGCTCATTATTTGTTGTATTCCTGAATCAAGTTGGCTGCGTAATCCGAAGACAGGTAGTTTAATAGATGATTCACCATTAATTAACGGTGTCGGATTAGTTATCCTAGTCCTATTCTTAATTCTTGGCGTCATTTATGGCGTTATGAGTAAACAAATTAAAAGCACAAAAGATTTAGGTACTATGGTTGCAGATTCATTAGGTTCAATGGGTTCATTCATCTTAATTGTATTCTTCGCAGCTCAATTACTTGCCTTTTTACAATGGAGTAACTTAGGCATTATCGTCGCAGTGTATGGTGCTAAATTATTACAACATCAGAATGGTATCGTGCTTATTATCGGTATCATCTTATTAAGTAGTATAGTCAATATGTTAATTGGTAGTGCATCAGCTAAATGGGGTATTCTCGCTCCAATATTTGTACCAATGATGATTTTAGTTGGCTTCCACCCTGCTTTCACGCAAATGATTTATCGTGTGGGTGACTCAGTTACCAATCCTATTACACCAATGATGCCTTATATGCCATTACTGCTTTCTTATGCGCAAAAGTATGATAAAAATATGAAACTGGGTTCATTACTTTCAAGTCTCATGCCATACACCATTGCTTTAGGTATCGCCTGGACCATATTCGTGATTGTCTGGTACTTACTTGGCATACCACTAGGACCAGGTGGCCCTGTTAAAATACCTAAATAAATGGATACAAGAGTTTGAAAATGATTAAATACCACAGTCTAATTTTATAAAGTGATAGCAGCTAACTGAATTGAAAGTGTGCTTATATTAAGCATTTTCAATCCCAGTCATCCTTACAGGGAGTGAGACTACGAAACTTTTTCATCAAAGATTTCTGTTTCACTCCTTTTTCATATTATTAAACTAAGATTTCCTTTTGCTCCCTTTTTCAATCCCCAATATTACGGTAAAATAAAAGTATAAATAAGTAATAAAATTCAACACATATTCTAGTCATTGAGGAGGACATGATGGAAGAACGTATAGGTTTAATCGATATTGGATCAAATACCATCCGATTAGTAATATTTAAATTCGATAAAAATACAGGTCTTAGTGAATTGCTTAATATTAAAACCCCTGCTCGTTTGAGTCAATATCTCACTAAAGATAATAAAATGAGTAAAGAAGGCATACATGTCTTAATCGATGCATTACACAGTTTCAAATCTGTTTCAGATAAATTTAATGTTACAGAGTTGCATCCGATTGCGACGGCTGCAATCCGTCAATCAAAGAACAACGATGAAATTGTGAAAGAAGTGAAGAAAGAAGTCGGTCTTGATATTAAAATCGTACCTGAAAAAGATGAAGCATATTACGGTTACTATGCGATTACACATACGACTGAAATTGAAAATGGTGTCTCAGTAGATATCGGCGGTGGTTCTACAGAAGTCACTCTATTTAAAGACAAAGAACTATTTGAATCACATAGTTTCCCATTTGGTGTTGTCACTTTAAAACGCAAATTCTTTGAAGGCAAAGATCACAATGATAAAAGTGCCATTAAAGATATGGAGAAGTTCTTATCTCAACAGTTTGATACATTAGATTGGTTAAAAGATCAAGAAGTGGCATTAGTTGGTGTAGGTGGTTCTGCGCGAAACGTAGCGCGTATCCATCAATCAGAACATTCTTATCCTATCGGCGGTGTACATAACTATACAATGTCTAATAAAGATATTGATGAAGTGTATGACATTATCCGTAAAAGTTCACGTGATGATTTAACTAACCTAGATGGGTTAAGTCGTGACCGTGTAGACATTATTCTACCAGCTGTATCCGTCTTTAAAACACTTTATAAAAAAGTAGATGCAACACAGTTTACATTTTCAAGAAACGGATTACGCGAAGGCTATGTCATTAAACAAATTCGTGAAAGCTATCCAGATGTGTTTAATAAAAATAATGTGCGCAAAGAGTCAATCCATTTTTTAGCACGTGAATATCATATCGAGGATGTGAGTTCACAAGCGCGTTTAAAATTAGCTAAATCTTTACTAGCACAACTTATTGAGATGCGTGATTTAGATATTAGCGATAACGACCAACGTCTATTTGAAGAAGGCGCTTATATTTATTATCTAGGTAGCTTTATCGATTCAGATTCAAGTTCACCACATACTTACTATATTATCGCGAACTCAATGATTAATGGTTACACACATAAAGACCGTGTGAAACTTGCATTACTCGCTAGCTTTAAAAATAAATCGCTACTTAAATTTTATTGCAAAGAAACAGAATGGTTTAGTAGTAAAGAAATCGACACGATTCAAACATTAGGTGGCATCATTAAATTCATCAACGCGCTAAATATTTCACACACAAGTTTTGTTGACGATGTGGAATTGAAGAAAAAGAAAAAAGGTGAAGATGACTACGAACTAACTGTTTATTACACAGACGGTGAACCTATTGCTGAAGAATATCAAGCAAATAGACAGAAAAAACATATCGAAAAGATACTTAAAGGGAAAGTTTCCATCATCTTTACAAAATCTTAAAATTAATATGCTATCTTAGAATTAGGTCATTCTGCCATTGACTATTAAATCACTATAAATAAAGTATATTTGAGGAAATGACGAGGTGTATTTGGAATATGCAAACTCAATTGGGAGAAAATGATATCAGTTTACCACAATACTACAATAACCGCGAATTAAGTTGGTTGGATTTCAACTATCGCGTACTTCAAGAATCATACGATAATAACAATCCACTACTCGAAAAATTAAATTTCGTGTCAATTTTTAGTTCGAACTTAGATGAATTCTTTATGGTTCGTGTCGCTGGTTTGAAAGACCAAGTAAAAATGGGCTATGACAAACCAGAAAACAAAGCGCAAATGACACCACAAGAACAAGTTGATGCTATCCAAGAAAAAGCAAAAAGATACGTTGATAAACAATACGAACGCTACAATGAATTAATTGAGGAATTAAAAGATTACGACATCGTGATGTGCAAACCGGATGAACTATCTGACACATTATTAACTAAGTTAGAAAGAGATTTCAAATTAACAATCTTACCAACTTTAACACCACTTGGCATTGATGCGTACCATCCTTTCCCAAAACTTAATAATAAAAGCTTAAATATCTTCGTTGATATTGATACTGAGGATGCAATTAATTCAGCTATTGTCCAAATTCCTTCACTCATTCCAAGATTCTTAACTTACAATGAAGGAGCTAAACAATATGTAGTTATGGTCGAAGACGTAATTACGTATTTCATTAATTATTTATTTACTGGATATGAGGTTCTAAATACCTTTACTTTCAGAATTACAAGAAATGCCGATTTAACTATCCATGAAGATGGTGCTGAAGATTTATTAATCGAAATCGAACGTTTCTTAAAAGAACGTAAAAGTGGTTCAGCCGTACGTTTAGAAGTAGATGGACGTACAGCTAATCCAGATGATTTAGACTGGTTAATTGAAACACTTGAAGTTGATAAACAAGATGTGTATTTCTTAAACGGTCCATTAGATTTAACATTTATCTTTGGTCTAGTTGGTCATTTATCACATAAATTAAATTATTTAACGTATGAGAAATATACACCACAAATTCCACGTTCTTTAGGCAATAACAATGTGTATGACCTTGCACTAAAACGTGACATCTTCTTCCACCATCCATACGAATCATTCGAACCTATCGTTGATTTCATTCGTGAAGCGGCTGATGATCCGAACACAGTAGCGATTAAACAAACGTTATACCGTGTAAGTAAAGATTCACCTATCATTAACAGCTTGAAAGAAGCTGCTGAAAAAGGTAAACAAGTAACTGTGCTTGTAGAATTAAAAGCACGTTTCGACGAAGAAAACAACGTTCATTGGGCACGTATGTTAGAAGATGCTGGCTGTCACGTAATTTACGGTATGACACACTTAAAAACACACAGTAAAATCGCTTTAGTTGTTAAACGTATCGGAAACGAATTAACATCATTCGTTCATTTAGGTACAGGTAACTATAACGATAAAACGGCTAAACTTTATACTGACATGGGTATCATCACAACAAATAAAGAAATTGCAGAAGATGCGATTAACTTCTTCAACTATTTAAGTGGTTACTCTGTTAAACCAGAATACAATAAATTAATCGTAGCACCATTCGATATCCGTGATGTCTTTATTGATCGTATCGATAAAGAAATTAACAGTCACCTTCAACATGGTAACGGGAAAATCATGATGAAGATGAACTCATTAACGGATAAAGCGATTATTGAAAAGTTATTCGAAGCATCACAAGCTGGTGTGAAAATTCAATTAATCATTCGTGGTATTTGTTGCTTAAAACCAGGTATCCCTGGCATTAGTGAAAATATCGAAGTGGTAAGTATCGTAGGACGTTTATTAGAACACTCACGTATTTATTACTTCCACAATAATGGTGACGAACGCATTTACTTATCATCTGCAGACGTAATGACACGTAATATGATTAAACGTGTGGAAATTCTATTCCCTGTGGAAGATAAAGAAATTGGTAAACGTTTAGTTGAATTTATGGATTTACAATTATCTGATAACCAAAAAGGTCGTTATCAAGATCAAAATGGTGAGTATCACTATGTTGAAAATAATTTATCTCCATTAAACTCTCAAGTTTACTTAATGCAAGAAGCGATGAAGTACGGTCAAGAGTTAAAGAAGCGAGCTGCGCAACCTTCAGGCATGCCCGTCGTTTCTAAACGTCGTGCTGGCTGGATGAACCGTATTCGTCACTCATTTAAGAAATAGTCTTCATACTATTAAAGGCAATGGTCCTTAACCGGGCCATTGCCTTTTTCATTTGTCTTTATAGTCGTCTAAGATAGATACTCACTCGTTTAAGTTGTGCCGCGTTCCAGGGGTACTGTCTCAGCCAGAAATTCCTCACAGATAAATCTGTGGGGATTTCTAAGATCTTCTAAAGCAGTTCTTAAATGAATCACCATTTCACTTAAGTTGAGACGCTTGCCTAGGGGGCTGGGTCGAGCCACTGTCTTGTAAAGTAGTTCTTAGATATATATTCACTCGTTTAAGTTGTTCCGCTTTCCAGGGGTGCTGTCTCAGCCTGTAGTCTTCGACTAGCACTGCTCCCCTAGGAGTCTGCACAACTACACTTCGTAATCTATCTTAGAACTACTTACGTAAGTGTGTGAGCACTTACGTTCATCTATAATCTAAATCCTTCGAGCGTCACACAACTTCAAACGATAATTCTTCAAATCTATTTCTCTGGATGTTCGTACCAATGTTTTAAGAATGTGTAGAGTACATCGCTATAGGTGTTTAGCTCTTCTGCTTCTATCTTCTCATCTACACTATGAGCTTCTTCTAAGCTACCTGGACCATACAGTATCGTTGGTATACCGAAATGGGCTGTCCAACCGCCATCTGTAACTGTCGTGCTCATACCATGTTGCATGTCACTGCCATGAACGTCACGATGCGCCTTTTGTAATTGTTTGAATCCAGGGTGATCTAAAGGAATCGTAAAGCTTGGGAAGATTTCACCTTTGTCTTCTATCATAGATTCCCCGCCCCATTCAAATTGTAATGGGTTCTCACGAAGCCAAATATCCGCTTCTGCTACACGATTCAAGTAGTCTTCAATTTCAGCGACAACCTCTTCATAGCTTTCATTAGGTAAATAATGCACCGTTATCCATAAACGACATTCGTCTGCGATAAACGCTGGATGACGTCCACCTTCAATGACGGCAGGGTTAATCGTATTCGCACCCGGTGGCATTCCAGGACTATGTTTCATCACTGCCCAATGCTGTTCTAGTTCATTTAACGCTTGAATCACTTTCGTCATTTTTTCAATCGCACTCGCACCAAATAATCCACCACCTGCATGAATCGTTTGACTACGCGCACCATCGTGAATAGTATTCTTACTTTTCACCGTTATCCAACCAGTAATAACGCCACCTTGCCCTAATGCCATATTCTCACTCGTATCTAACACTAACGCTAAATCTGCTTTAGGCCCTATTTCACATGCCAATTTCGTACCAGCTTCCCCAACCTCTTCACCTACAACAGATTGCACAATAATATCACCTTTCGGCTGACGACCTTCTTGATGTAACTTTTCAAGAACATAGAATAACGATGCCATACCGCCCTTCATATCACTCACACCGCGACCATACAACCAGCCCTCATGCTCAGTAAGTTGAAACGGCGGAAAGTCCCAATTCGAGTCGTCCTCCACAGACGCCACATCCACATGACCATTCAAGATCAATTTCGGCGCCTCAGGATCCTCACCCTTCAACGTCGCCACAATCACACTATCATTGTCATACAGACGCTCACGCTGAATCTCGAAACCTAAATCACGCAACAACTGCTCAATCTCATCTTGCAACGGATCCGTATTACGCCCCGGCGGACTCTCCGTATTAAATCGCACCAATAAATCCAATAACTCATAAAAACGTTGTTCCATCCCAGTCACTCCTTCTTTGAAAATGAATACCCTATTACTGCCCTTCACCATAAGTGTATCATTTCAACACATCACATTCCGTACATAAACAAAAAAGATGCCTCTTGTTCTCCAACAAGAAACATCTTCATTAGTTCTATATTAAACAGGTCGTACTGTAATTTCGTTCACATTCACATGATCCGGTTGCGTTAACGCATAAATCACAGCGTCTGCAATATCGTCAGTATCAAGTTTCTTACGTCCACCAAAGTCTGTATTCTCTGTCATTGGTGTTGCCACCATGCCAGGATGGATACTTGTCGTTTTGATACCTGTGCGAGCAAGTTCTTTCTCTAAACCGTTGAATATCATTAATGTAGCTGATTTAGTTGCACTATATAATGTGCTCTCTTTAGACACTTCAGTCGCTGAAACAGAAGCTAAGTTAACTAAATGGCCTGAACCTTGTTCTTCAAATTTAGGTAATACGGCATGGACGCCATATAATAAACCTTTAATATTTGTATCAATCATCGCTTCCCATTCATCTATATCATATTTCTTAATACGTGCTGAAGTATTGATGCCGGCACAGTTTACATAGAAATCGACTTTGCCGAATTTTGCGATCGCATTTTCCACTAAAGCGTCTACGTCATCTTTAAATTTCACATTCGTTGGTGTGATTAGGAAGTTGCCCTCTTGCATGTCTTTAGCTACGTCTTGTAGTTTCTCATCGCTACGTCCAGCGAGTACAACTTTAACGCCTTCTTTCGCAAGTGTTTTAGCGATAGTTGCACCAATACCACTGCTTGCGCCAGTCACAATTGCGACACGGTCTTTTAATTCTGTCATGTTTACGTCACCCTTTTTTCTAGTTTCATTGATTACCTTTCCTAAATTTTTAAATCCTAAACCCACTTATACTATTCTTTTTGAAAATTCTCAGAGAAAATCACGCGAGTAATTGTAAAAAACATTAAAACGTAATAAAGTTAATATATGGCAAAGTATTGGGCATATAGATAGGAGGATATTCCATGAATTTTGAAGAACGTATTCAAACGTTACGTGCTAAAAAAAGTAGAACAAGTTTTTCATTCCGCTTTGAAGACTTATTTACAGAAGAAGAATGGTTAGACATGTCGGTGAAACAACGTACACGTCAAGAGAGAGAATTTATTTTACGACTGGATCGTATTCCAAATGTGAGAATGCCATTTTCAAGCGAGGATGGAATTAAATTTAAGTTATATAATCAAGAGTATGACTATAACGAAGTTAAGAAGAATTTCAAAGATCAATTTTAAATCATTATAAACTAGAAGCCCGTGTCTCACTTGGTAAGACATGGGCTTTCAACACATTATTCCAGAATGATTAGGGGTATATTTATGTTTATGCCCTCGTTTGCTCACCCGAGGGCATGATTTACTTGAATGTATAGGAGGCCATTCAATTTTGGTGTTAGCTTGTGACTAATGATTTACGTTCGAGTCCGTAGTAATAAAGGCGTTCGGCATCAATGTATGGAATAGAATCGATTGTTAAGTAGCCATCTTTAATATCACCGATCATTCCTTGGTTAACGCCAGTTTTTAAATAAATTTCATAGCTGCCTTCATCAGAAAAAATAACTTCTTCAATCACTTTTCTCATTAGTATCACTCCCATTAATTATTACTCATTCCTTACATTCTTAATAATACACCCTTTTAATAATTTTTAAAGTATTTTGTGATACTTTTCACAAATAGTTCACTTTTTGAAAATAAAACCTAATAAACGTTTTTATGTATATAGTATTTAGTTCGTTACGTTTTTTGCTCCCTTTTCTAAGAGGCTTCTCAACATGTAGGGTTCTAAAGAAATTCTTAGATGAACATTTACTCATTCTGTTGTGATGCTTGCCTAGGGGGCTGGGTCGAGCCTTGGTCTCGACACTCATCCTGCTCCCTCAGGCGTCACACAACGTCATTCGTAGTTCATCTTTAGAATTTCTTACATAAGTGTATAGCACTTATGTTCATTTATAATCAACGTTGGAGTGTCGCAAAACTTCACGACCTAGATGTCATATTTAAAAAAATAGTAAAAATACATCAAGATATTAAAAAAGCACAAGGTACTTAGAAACCTTATGCTTTTACTAATTTTTTATTTAAAATATTATTATCAATTTCTATCATCTGCTCAAATATTTTTTCTAATACATCAACTACGATACTATTACCTGCAAGTCGAATTAATTTAGAATTAGGCAAAATTTTTCTATCATTTTCAAAGACAATATTATTTTCCATTAAATCATCAAAAGATTTTTCATTAAATCCCATTAATAGAAAACACTCTCGAGGAGTCAAGTTTCTATATTTTTTATTCTTTTCTACCAAAGTAACTTTATCATAAAGTATAATTCCAGAATTTGGATGTCTATCTTGTTTAGTCGTAATAGTCCGAGCAGTTTTACTATCAAATACCTCATTATCTTTAGCTAAATATTTATTTAATTCGAGTATCTTTTTTCGAGAAGGCGTAAAGGCAGGAGTACTCTCAATAGCTTCATTTCTATAAACTTCATTTGAATAATCTAATTTTAAATAATGTGATAAGGGTTTGGAGTGAGAAGAATAGTAATTTTCTAAATTATTTTCAAAAAAGTATTTAGTTAATTCTTCAGTTTGTTCTACACTATTTGACTTAACACTTACCATATAAGTTCTAATTCTACTTTGAGGTATACCAAAATTACTTGCATCTAATGTGTAAATTTGATTTACATATCCTAACGACTCTAAAAATTCACACCATTCTTTAAAATTATCTCTATGCTTTTCAGATAAAATTTCACTAACATTTTCCATTAATAAGAAGTTAGGAAGTGGTTTGTTTATTTCATCATATTCTTTTAATATACGTTCAATTTGCCATAATAATGTACTCCTATTATTAGCATCTCTATTTATGCCGCCTTCATTTCTATGCCAATGCCCACTTTTAGATAAATCTTGGCATGGAAAAGAATATGTAAGTAAATCGGCATCTGGAAGATCAGTTGCTTTAACACTAGTTATATCAACCAAATTATTAGTTCTACCGATAGCAATTAAAATGGATTTTAACTGTGACATATTTAGCGCTTGTAAACCTCTTTGGGTCATAGGTTGCTTTCCATCATTAGAAAGGTTATATTTCGAAACAATATTTAAAATAGATTCTCTTGTATGGTGTCTATAAGGTTTTAAGTCTTGAGGACCATTATGAATAATATCGTAAGCATATAAAGCACCTATTTCCCATTCAACTGTAGCAACTACCGAATAATCAATACCTATATTTTTTAATGCTTGTGCTTGACTACCAATACCACTAAATGTTTCTATTACTCTAAAAATATGTATTCCCCCTTCTTATTTAGTTAGTAAATGTTAATAAATACTTATTACTTTCAACTTTTTTAAAAGTAAAGAATTTATAACCAAAATATTCTAGATGTTCATGTGTAATAGGGGTTTGTTCTTTTAAACCTATTATCTTTCTAAAATAATCATAAATATTTATATTTAAAAAATGTAATTCTCTTTTAAATGGACCATCTAATTCACATTTTAAAAGGGTATTTTCAAAATCATATACATAGTTAGTCATAGATTCATTGAAAAATTCTTTTAATTTTGATGAATTGTAGTTAGCCATAACTAAATTAGGCTGTTTGTCCTTAAAAATTGAATTTATTCCTGTGCTATCCCATAATGCACTAGCTTTTAAGGGGACTACAACCGGCAATTTTATATAGTTGCTTAAAAATTTAGAATCTACTTCATTATATATATTGTTTTCTTTATTGAAATATTCTATTTTTGATTTAATTAAATCAATCTCGTTAAATATATCTTCATTTTGTAATTTATTGTCGCTAAATTTAATATAACTACCAATATCTTTATCAGTACATAATTTTGATACTTCTTTTTGTTTATCATGCAATTGAATCATTGGTTCATTTATTTCACTAAGTATTTCATTATTACAAATAAATCCATTTTCTGTAAAATTTGCTGAACCTATAAATGTCTTTATTTTTTCATTTGCGGAAAATGTATATGATTTAATATGAGTTAAATTACCATTTACTTGATAGTACACTTTAACATTGGGATAAGTTCTCATAATTTCTAAAAATTTATTATGATTACTAATTAAAATGCCTTCTTGACTCATTCCAATATATAAATCAATATACAAATTAGGAAATTCAACTAAAACTCTTTGTAAAAAAGAAGCTGAAGCATAGCCTGATATTATCGTTAACTTGTTAAACATATTGCAGTTTTCTTTTAAAACATTTGAATACAAATTATTATAAAAAATACTCATTTTTCAATCAGGGCCATTTCAAATAAATTATTAATATACTCTTCTAAACCGCCATCTACTAACTCTGGAGACATAGTCAGAACTTGTGCTGTATTCAGTTTTAATACCGTTCTGAATAAATTTCTAGAACTATCTTGATGATTTGAATATTGCTTCATCAACTCTCTAAACAAAGGTATATTATAACCTAATCCAGGTCTCTCCACCAATTGTAAAATTGTATCTGTTGTATTATTGATTAAAATATCATATGTATCTTGCACATTATTTTGCCAAGATAAATGAATATACCACCAAATAGTTTTAAGCCATATTCTTCTAGATGTTTGATAAAAATGGGAAGCATTCATCCCCCATCTAGCATGTACAATATCTGGAATAACTTTAATTGATAAAAATCTCCATATTTCATCATTTGCAGCTATTCTATTTGAAAAATTAGGATCATCAATCAAAATTTCATACAATTTCAAACCGAATAAAACATCAAATTGATAATCAAGTTTATTTGCAATATCTAGATTATATTCTTCATAAAGAACATCACGAGCAAAAATCAATTTTTCTCTTAATTCTTTAAATTCATTGGGAGGATTAATAGGTTCAATGCCATCAATATTAATAGTTAGTTTATCAAAATCTTTATTAGCAGTACTTATATCATATTTAATATTTTCCCAGTTAATCATATTAATTTTCTTCCTCCATATTCAAATTCTCAATATTTTTCATCAAACTATTTTGAATCGAGAAAATGTCACTCAAATCTATATTAAAAGTTTTTACCCAATATGAAACAGCTGAAAGAATTGTTCCAGATATTAAATCTTCTTCTTCTTCGATAGAATACTCTTCAATAATAATAACTTCTTGTATGATCATAGCCATTGCTTGAACAATAATATGATTCATATAACTACTGTTAATTCTTCTTGTTTCTTTTTTTATTTCGGCAAACAAAGGATGTTTTATATTAAAAGCAATACTAATATTAGAAGCATCTAGCATATCTTCATCAGGGGAAATCCAATTTTTTTCGATTTTCCACAGTGGGCCTTCTTTATCTTCAAACTCAGAAATTGGAAAGCTTGATCCAATGCCATCTACTACTAATTCAATAGGATTTAAGTCTTCATATGATAATGTCATACCTTTATTATTCGCCATATAAGGTAACGTTTCATTAACTTCTTTTAAATAGAAGAAAAAGTCTAAATTAACTACCCCTCGTATAGTTGACGCTTCAAAATTATAATCAAAATCAATTTCTAATCTTTCTTCTTGTTTCTTAAATGAAGCAATTTCTACAGTTTTTTGAAAACTAGAAGTTTTAGAATAAATATGTACTGCTAAACCAATAACATTATTTTCACAAGTGATCCCGTCTTCACCAAATAGAACACTTGGATAATCAATCACTAATTTTTGTTCCAATTTTAAATTGTTATCATATGGAGACCACATAGAATCAAATTCATTGATATTATAAGAGTTTAGTGCTTCATCACTAATTTCAATTTCTTTTATTTCTTCTTCATCATTTGTTAAATATGATAATTTTAATTGTTCAAATCTTACTTTTGCTTTTTCAATATATTCATTATTTAATTTTCTGTAGAGTGCAATTTGATTAGTAGAAAGCATCAATCTAATTCATCCCCATTCTCACTATATTTATTCGATGCAATAGAAATATTTGGAATAAAGCTAAATGTTTTAGTATTTATAATCATTGAGCCAGTTAATTCAATTTTTTCTTCAACTAAGCTTTCTATAATAAATTCACTATTATCATTTTGAAATACTCTTACTCTTGAATCATCGATTTGAGTATAAGGTAAACGATATGGATCACCATTGATTTCATCTACAAAAATATCACTAATTTCAAACGGAAAAGCTAATGCATCCCCCATATTTTTTTCCCAATCTTTTTTAGTCATTTTCTTTTCTTGAGTTAAAACTTCTAAAAATATAGCGTTTAGAGAAGTACCCTTAATACTTGCTTTAAATGTAACTTTAACTCTATTTTCATTAATTGGTTCAGAAGTTAATACGTTAATATCTGCTAATCTATTTTTAGTAGTTGAAGTTCTAGTATTTTTGTTATCTAGTTTCTTATTAGTTGATGTTCTTCCATAATTTTTCGGTGGTAAAAACATTTTTCCAAATTTACGTGAAATGCCTGAAGTTGCTGAAGATTGTTTTTCATTATCTCCACCTTGATAAAAATCATTTATTACTTTGCTAGTAGTAGTTTTCATTCTTTGGATAATTCCAAATCCATCTTCATCTATCCAATTAGCGTGGTCTGCATTTTCTGTAGCTCTTAAATATTGTTCAAGATAGTTATAACCTTCATTTTCAAATTTTGTAGTTAACTCACCATTTGAATTAGGTACAAAGAAACCTAATAATAAATTATTATTATTTAATAAATTAGCTTTAGGTGCCCATTCACCATCGACACTATATTCAACAATCATCCCTGGCTTTCTACAATAGGCAATGATCTTTGAATTATTATCTTCAATTTTTTTGTCGTTTTTATATCCTATTAACTGCAATGGTGAGAATCTATTATTTGGAGCTACCATTTCAAGTTCTTCCTTAGTAGCTTCCTTAAACGCCACATGGCCTACTGGAATTTCGCTAGGTTGTTTCATACCATTTCTTTTAAGATAAATCGGTTTTACATTTATACTTTTTTCCTGTGGTTTTGTAGATAAAGCCGAAGTATATAAATCTCTCATAATTTTAAAAAATTGCTCAATATTATATTCATCAATAAGAGGTTCACTATTTACCCTTGCTATCAATTTCGAGTTTCCTAAAAAGTGATTATACTCGAAATTATTTAATCTAGGATTATACCATCTTTGGATAGCATATTTGATTGCTAATTCTTTATCTTTTTCCCAAGGATACAAATCGTTATCTTCATTATTTTTTTGCATATTTTTTATATAAGGAATGATGATTGTAGTACCTGTTTCTTCATTCTCATAATTAGTCAGATTAAAAATCTTAAGTATTTCACTAATTTGATCTTTATCAGTTAATGGGAAAATTCTATCATCGGTTGCCTCATTACCATATTCGCCCCACCACGCAATTCCTCTTACGTTATGTGGTAATAGTCTCGACTCTTCTTTAGGACTTTCAATAAGCGAAGCAATTAATCTTTCTTCATATTCTTCACCATTTTTTACTCGAGTGTAATAAATAACTATTCCTGCTCCAATTCGGAAATAACTAGTTTTACCTAGTCCCCAGCTTCCTCCTGCACCTTCCGCTTCTTGGTTTTTACCAATACCAAATACTAACTTGTAAAAATTACTTTTATTTAACTCGTAAGCATTATTTGAACGAAAATCTCCAGTTAAACCGTGAGTGTTTTTATCTCCAATACTTATAAAATCTTCAAGTCCTTCATATCTCTCATTTAATTTATTTTCAATACCTTCTAAATGAGCAGATAATTCATGAGAATTAAATTTTCCTATATTAAAATCTACTATCGTATTTTCGACATTAGGTAAAGTTGCATCTAGACTATTTTGTAATGATTCTCTGATCATTAAATCTACAATTGGTAAGCTTTTATTTTGTAAAGATCTTAAAATAGCGTCTCCATCTTGAGCCATACTTTGCAAATCATTAGGAGCATTTTTTAATTTCATTTATCTTAGTCCTCTCTTTCAAAGTCTTCGCTGAATTCATCTTCATCAACAATTTCATTATTTAAATTAATTTTTGCCGAAATATACGTTTCCTTATTACCTCTCGACACACCCGGTAGCATAATATTGATACCTATAATATCTTTAGGAAAATCTAATTTTTCCCTAGAATTTGAATTGATAATTTTAAAATCTTTATCACCTTTATTGATTCTATAAATGATTAATTGAGGTGTATTTCCATAACCATATTTTTCACGAGTATTTCTGACATCTACCATTTTGGCAGATTTCCCTTCATTTTTTTCTAATGTTGCATCTATATCTGCATAAAGATCATTAGGAACCCTAAGTGTGCCTATTGAAATTACATCTTCTCTACTTCGCTCAACTAATTTAGTACGTATAACAGAATTAACATGAAGACCTTGAATCATCCAATCACTATCATGATTGTCATCAACTCTTCCAGTACCTGATAGAATCACACTCCATCCTTGTAAATCTCCACCATTTTTTTCTAACCATTCAACTAAAGCTGGGAGTGCTCTCATTTTTGTATCTACTTCTGAGACTTTATAATTTAATAGAAAGTCTTTAACTTTTTGAGTATCAATATCTTTCCATACCAATTTATTAGACTTTATTTGAGGCTCAGTAATGTTATTTAAAAATGAATTTGTTATTTCAAGATTATGAGTTAATACTTTCTCATTTTTTTCAAAATACACAGTTTGACTATTAAAACCATAAAAATTAAATTCTTTTCCTTCTGCAGATTGTTGTTTATTATTTGAAGTTATTCTAATCAATTGATAATTAGGCGAATTTTTTATGCGTGGTGCAAAATCAATTGGTGTACTTCCATTTTCTGCATATTGTTTAATTTCGTCCCTTAACTCTTCATTCATTTGACTTAAAAATAAGAATCTCTTATTAGCCATATTATCTAACCAAACTCTTGGGAAAATCTCATAACCTTTTCTATATCCAAACCATCTACCCATTTGCATTAAAGTATCAGCTTGATTTGTTGTACGTAAAAAGTATGTCGTAGTTAGTCCTTCTAAAGTTAAACCTCTTGATAAAGTATTTCCTCCAATAACAATGAATGCTGGCGCAACTTCTGGCATATTATTTTTTTCAGGATAGATCAATCTTACATGTTGGTTATTTATTTTAGTTCTACTATTATCAATTGCTAAATGTATACCACGATGAAATACAGGAGCTTTTTCTTCATTTAATGGAATATGACTAATAAATTCATTGTTATCTAGATTAATTAAACTATCTAATTGATATTTCACTTTATCCCATGATGGGTATTCTGGAACGTTTTCTGGTGTTGAGTATTCTTTCATTCCTTCTATAAATATCGGTCTATTCATTACAGACATTTCTTGTTGATAAATTGTTTTAAATTGATCAATAATTTCTTCACTATAATTATCTTTCAAATCTTTAATATACTTTTGAACTTTATCAGCGAGTAATTCATGATGATCAATTTTAAAACTAGTATGTATAAGCATAGATATTGGTTTTCTTAAAGATAAAGCTCTCATAGAACAAACTGTTAGAATAAACCATTGAATAGCTTCCTTAAAACTCTTAGGGATATTTTGATTAGTTTCACCTTTTTGAATATCTTTAACCAAATTAGCATCAGTATCACTAATTTCTTTAATAATATCTACTTTTGGACTTTGTTCTGGCATTTCTGTACCAAATATTTGTTTTGGGCCAATATAGTCTTCTGAAGGTTCTAATAAAGTTATAAAATCTTTTGGATATAACGAATCGTTAGCAGTTTCATTTAGCACATTAGCATATGGTGTTGCAGTATAAGATATATAATTCATCGCTAAAAATGATTTATCATTTACAATATCTTTAATAAGCTTATTTATTGTAGATGTATCTTCTTCTATATCTTTAGTATTAATACTTGCTTGGTCAGCTTCATCATCTATTACTAATATCTTAAGTTGTTTCGCTTTGTTTGGATCAGATTTCAACCAATTGAATAAACTAGTTAGCCTTCCTTTATTCTTTAAACAAACAGTAAAATATTTTTCTTTGGACTTCTCATTTAAATTAAAATTACTTATATTATCTTTAGCATCTTTAGATCTTGTACTAGGGTTGTCAATACGATTCCATTTATTTATTGTACTTACTTTAGGATATTTTAAATCGTTGTACAATCTGTTAGCAGTTTGTTGCCTTAAGTTTTCAATAACTCCAGATAAAACAATAAAGTAATTAAAACCATTATCAGCTGCCATTGCCATCAAACCAGCCATATTCGCAGTTTTACCAGATTGAACATTACCCATTACAAGGCCTTTGATTGGTCCTGTTTTTCTTGTATCAAATTGTAGAGATTTTAATACTTCATAAGAAGAATTTTGTATATTATTGATTGATCTTTCTGAAAACCCTTGATCTTCAAGCTTTTGTCTATATGCTCCCCATGAAGAATAAGAAGTATTAGGTATTTTGGCATCATTTTTAGTATTTCTACCTAATGTAGTAATATTTATAGACTTTTCCATTTCATAAACTTCTTCTACTAATTCTTTCCACTCAGTAACAGTAATCTCTTCCTCATCTTTCAGCGATGCTAAGACATTTAAAGTTTGTTGCGTTGATGTATCATTTGGTCCTAAATTTATTATTTCTTCCCAAGGTTTCCCTTTCTTTTTTAATGTATTAATATGTTCTAAATAAATTTCATATTTTTCGTTATCTATTTTCATAATATTCCCCTATATTAGTATTAATACTATTATTATAATATAGATATTATTGCTAATAAATATTAATTGCAATATTGAAATTAATATAAAAAATAAGGCATCACAAAATATTAATTGCTAATATCTTGTGAGACCTTATTTTATTTAAAATATTTTAGTGTATAGAATTCGCTTGTTTGTTTTCTTTTAGTAATTTGTTTATACTCATCATCTGTAATAAAAGTTATATTATTTTCTTTTATATATTGGTTTAATTTTTCTTCACTATCAAAGCTAACAGAGATATAACTAGCCCCTTCAAATTTGCCTTCCATTTTTGTATAAATTAAACTGTAGTATCCATTAATATTAAGTTGGTAATTTAATATATCATGTTCTAAAGCATTAGCTATATTATCAGCAATTCTTTTTATTACTGGAACAACTACACTATTACCTGCTTGTTTATAAAGTTGACCATGAGACATATCCGAAGGTAATTTAAAATCAGTAGGAAAACCTTGAACATTAAATGTTTCTCTTGGGGTAAGTTTACGTATACCATTTATAGTTTTAATCAATGGCACATTATGACCGCCTGTCCCCATATTAGCAGTTAGTGTAGGTACAACTCCACTTTTATTAGCTCTTACATACTTTCTTCTCCATTGATATATAAAGTTTGAATCTAGCATTTCACTTTCAAGAATATCGTAGAAAGGTTGTTTACCTTTACGGTAGTAGTATCGCTCATCTAATTCATTATTAAAATCAATGATATCATCTAGAGTAGTAGTTAACTGTATACTTTCTGGAAATTTAAATTCATTAAATGCCTGTGATGATTTAAAACCTACAATATAGATCCTCTCTCTATTTTGAGGAATATTACCATAATCTTTTGCATTTAAAACTTTCCATTTAATATAATAACCATTCATCGTTAATGCTTCTCTAATAACTTTAAAAGTATTTCCTTCATCATGTGTGACCATGTTTTTTACATTTTCAATAAAAATAGCTCTAGGTTCTCTCTCTTTAATAATTCGGAGTAATTCAAAAAATAAATCTCCTCTTTCATCCTCAAAACCTTTTCTATAGCCTGCTATACTAAAGGCCTGGCATGGAAAACCGCCTACTATTACCTCGCTTTCAGGAACATCACTTTCCCTTACTTCATGGATATCTCTAGTATCTAAATGTACATCTTCGAAATTTTCTCTATATGTATTTTGAGCGTTTTTATCAAATTCGTTAGCATAATTAATTGTGAATTTATCTGTTTGTGTAAATCCTAACTCGATGCCACCAACGCCACTAAAAAATGCAGCAAGTGAATATTTATTAAATTTTGATTCATTGCTCATAGACGTCAATATTATTCACTCACTTTCCATAAATTATTAATCTATTATATCACTTAAAATAGCTTACGTATACAAAATACGCACATACGTTCCCTATTGTTTTGCTATCCATCCTATTGCATCTTTTGGAGGATTTTCTTCATCAATCCAAATAAAGTCTATGCCAATCCCTCTAGTAGAATCTTTAAATTTATATAATCTAATACCATTAATACCAACATCAATCAGTTTTTGTTTAGTTAATATCTCTCGTGGTTTAAGTTGAAAAACCCCTCTTAATATCCATTCTCCTAAAATTTGTTGATCCTTATAAGACTGAATACTTTTCCCATTATCTTGATTAATATAAGCTTCAATAGTATTTTTTGAAGATAAAAATTCAAGCTTAAATACTCTTTCTTCTTTTGGTAATAATAGCTTATTAGAATTAGGTTGAGGTTGAAATCTTCCAATATTCTCACCAAAAAAATCAGGAAAACTATTATGGAATTGCTTAGAATTTGGAATAGGAATATACATTTCACTTAAAGGTCTAAATATTATTTTTTGAACTTCTTTTTCCAGTTTTGTATTATCTATAGTTTCAATGTATTCCATTAAGTTACTTCTTATAGTTTTCATTTCTTCTTTTTCTTCATTTGTTTTCCATTCATTCAATAAAATAGATTTTAAGTCTTTTTCTATTTTAGTAAGTTGATTTTTTGTTAAATGTTTTCCATATTTCTCTATCAGTCTAGCAATTCTTTTTTCTCTACTATTATTCGCTTTACTTAGTTTAGGACCTCCATTAAAGCCATTAAACCCTGAATTTTCTTCTACTTTTCCATTTTCATTATATATAATCCAAGAAACTGTTGATTCTACTTGATCAGCCAAATCATTACTTATTTTATCTTTATAGCTTAATTGTTCATTTAAATTCTCAAACACTTCAAAGGGATCTTTTATGTAATTAACATCCCATGTTTCTACTACTATATCTTTATTTTTAAATGACATAAGCAATTGGCTATCTGCTGAAGTATATTTGTAATCGTGTATATCATCTGAAAATTTAAAATTAGTAGGATTTGAAAGATTCGTAGCACCATGAATTTTTATGTTATCTATATTTATTGAAGTGTAAGGAGTTTCTCCTACATGAATTTTCGGCTCTTCACCTTTTCTAGAAGGCATTAATACATGGTAAATAGACTCGACATCTTTATCTGTCCCTTTAAACCCTTTTATCTGTTCTTTTGAAGATGCTATTCTTTTATTTCTTAAAATTGCTATTTTAGTCGCTAGTTCATAATATAACTTTTCATTTTTATCATCTGCTTCTTGCTTACTTTTAGATGCTTTAGCATTTTCAGAGATTTTGTTTAGTATTGAACCCCAATTATCATATTGACTATTCTTTTTAAATTGCGCTATTTTTTGATCTCCTGAATTTATCCCAAATGATTTTATTCCAACTAAATATTTATGTTCTTCATCTAATAATAGAGAAGCATCATAAGAAGTATTAGCAATATCTTCACCAATAGCTCCAAAAGATTTCTGAAATACTGTTTCTTGAAATTTTGAATTTACTATTGGAGCAACATTTGTATCTGTGTCTTCACTTTTTTGTGAGAATGCTTCACTCAAACTAGCAAAATTAGTAATTAATTTTTGATATTTTAGTTTTTCATCTTCATTTAGTTTTGACCACATAATTATGCTCCCTTTTTCATAAGTTTTACTTTAATGAAACTAATATTACTTTCAGAATTATAATAAATGTTCTCTTTTAAAAATAATACACTATTATTAGCTCAAAAATTGATAAAAATAGTCAATAAGTTGCTATTGAACGCTCTTTTTTATGAAAATATACTATATTAAAATAAAGTAGTAATAGTTTCATGCGCTATTACAAGATTTGAAGTGAGTAGGGACGATTTCAAAATTATTGAGTTCTTCGAAATTGAATACTCCTTTTTTAGGCTATAGCTTTTAACTATTAATTAGTTTGAAGCTATAGTTTTTTACGTAAAAACGTGAAAAAGTTCAAAAAGTGATATTTTTGGTCAAGGAATTGCTATTGTGTGGGGTATTTTAATTAATTTTTATATATTATAATTTATATATATTAGATTTCGGTCTAATATATAGTGAAGGATTTATATTTTAGTGGGATAGATACATAGGTATTAACTCCCTAAAGGCTCATCTTAGCGGAAAATGAGATGGGCCTTTTATTTGAATATGTATTATTAATATTTTTATATTTTAATCCTTAATTTAGTCTGTTATAAGATGAGCTATTTTTAACAATAGGAAAGCCTAAGACCTTTAATGTTAATTTAAAAGTCTTAGGCTTTCTTGATGTATTTAATTGTTTTATAGTCCTAGTTCTTTAATGAAATGGATGAGTTCGTCTTTCATTTTTGGGTCTTTTAGTGCATATTCGATAGTTGTTTTGACGAAGCCGAGTTTTTCTCCTACGTCGAAGCGATCGCCGTCAAAGTCGTATGCATAAACTTGGATGTCATTGTTCATACGTTCGATGGCGTCGGTTAATTGTATTTCATTGCCGGCGCCTTCTTTTTGTGTTTTAAGGTAGTCAAAGATTTCTGGTGTTAAAATGTAACGTCCCATGATTGCTAGGTTTGATGGTGCTGTACCTTGAGCAGGTTTCTCAACAAATTGTTTAACTTCGTAACGGCGTCCTTCTTTGTCTAAAGGATCGATAATGCCATAGCGATGCGTAACGTTCTCTGGTACTTCTTGAACGCCAATCACTGAGTGTCCTGTTTCTTCATATACATTCATTAATTGTTTGATGGCAGGTTCGTCTGATTCTACAATGTCATCACCTAGAAGGACCGCAAACGGTTCATCACCGATAAATTGGCGAGCAGTATAAATGGCATGACCTAATCCTTTTTGTTCTTTTTGACGAACATAAAAAATGTTGGCTAAATCTGTTGAATATTGAACTTTTTCAAGTAGGTCTGTTTTACCTTTGTCTTCAAGTACCATCTCTAATTCTTTTTGATTATCGAAGTGGTCTTCAATCGCACGTTTATGTTTGCCAGTTACTATAATAATATCTTCAATTCCTGCGCGAGAGGCTTCTTCCACTATGTATTGAATGGTTGGTTTATCTAAAATAGGAAGCATTTCCTTAGGCATCGCTTTGGTTGCTGGTAAAAATCTTGTTCCTAAACCAGCGGCAGGTATGATCGCTTTTTTAATCTGTTTCAAACTCAAGTAACTCCTTTGTACATTCTGTCTTTTATATCATTTGTTAGTTTATCATTCTTTGGAATTCTTTCCTAGCAATAGCTTGTTTAATTTAACTATGGGTGGTACAGGAGCTACTCTAGTAGTTCCATTTATGGTTGTGTGTCCACTATTTTGTAAATAATCATTTTGTTTTGATAAAAAAGACACTCACTAATATTGGTAGTGAGTGTCTTTTTAATATCTTTTTATACAAATAAGCTTATGAATAGGATGAAGATAATTCCTGATACTGAGATGATGGTTTCTAGTAGTGACCATGTTAGAAATGTTTCTTTGATTGTTAGTCCGAAGTATTCTCTGAACATCCAGAACCCTGCGTCGTTTACGTGTGATAGGATAACGCTTCCTGCGCCGATTGCGAGTACTACGAGTGCGACGTTGACGTCTGAGTGTTGTAGTAATGGTAAGACGATACCTGTTGTTGAAATGGCTGCGACTGTTGCTGAGCCTAATGCGATACGCAATACGGCTGCAACTATCCATGCAAGTAAGATGGGTGACATTGTTGAACCTTCAAACATTTTCGCAATTGTATCGCCCACGCCACCGTCGATAAGTACTTGTTTGAATGTACCGCCACCGCCGATGATGAGGATCATCATACCGATTGGATAAATCGCATCTGTGACTGATTTCATGATGTCGTCCATTTTTCTACCACGATGTAAGCCCATTGAGAAGATGGCAAAGATAACTGAAATTAACATTGCTGTGCCAGCTGTACCAATGAAGTAAATGATTTGTTCAAATAGATTTTTAGCTTCTTGATGGCCAGTAATTAATTGAACGATAGTTGATATTAACATTAAGAGCACTGGCAAGATGGCTGTAAAGATACTTAAGCCGAATCCAGGCATTTCAGAATCTTTAAATTCTCTTTGTGAACCTAAAGCCGAAATGTCGCCTTCACGTGTATAAGCTGAAGGGATGATTTTTTGTGCTACTTTGTTGAAGATTGGTCCAGCGATGATAGTGACTGGAATAGCGATGATGATACCGAATAATAATACTTGTCCTATATTGGCTTTTAATTCTTTAGCGATCACGACTGGTCCTGGATGTGGTGGTAAGAAACCGTGTGTTACTGATAAAGCTGTCACCATTGGTAAGCCAAGTTTAAGTGGTGATACTTTCGCACGTTTGGCGATAGTGAATACTAATGGAATTAATAATACTAAGCCCACTTCGAAGAATAGTGCGATACCGACGATAAAGGCTGCAACTAGCATTGCCCATTGAACGTGTTTCTGACCGAATTTAGCAATTAATGTATCTGCAATGCGATTTGCGCCTCCGCCATCTGCTAGTAGTTTACCTAGAATGGCGCCAAGTCCAAAGATAAGTGCGATGTGGCCGAGTGTACTTCCCATACCTGTTTCAATCGTACTCATGACTTTATTTAATGGCATACCTAAAAGAATAGCTGTAACAACTGATGTAATGATTAATGAAATAAATGTATTTAATTTTAAGAAAATGATTAATGATAAGAGTAGTAATATTCCAATTACCACGCTGATAAGTGGCCAAATTTCTCCAAACATTGTAAGTCCTCCCTTTGTGTTCTTGTATTATGATGTCATGTTTAGTCCATGTGCTTACGTTGGAAATCCGCAATTTCTGCGTAGCGTTCTTCTAATGAACGACTAAGATTAATAAAGATTGAGACTAATTGTTGATATACTTTCACGGTTTCTTGGTTTGGTTGATGTGCGTTAGTTGTTCCTACCATCTTTTCAATAATAGAAAAGTCTTCAATTTCTCCTAATGCTTTAAGACCTAAGACACATGCACCAAGGCAAGAACTTTCGTAGCTTTCTGGCACAATGAGATCTGTATCAAAGATGTCTGCCATCATTTGACGCCATACTTCACTCTTCGCGAACCCCCCTGTTGCTTTAATCGTACTAGGCGTTTCATTCATTACTTCAACTAATGCAAGATATACCGTGTAAAGGTTGTAAAGTACGCCTTCTAAGGCTGCACGAATCATGTGTTCTTTCTGATGTGATAGTGTTAAGCCAAAGAATGAACCGCGTGCGTCTGCGTTCCAAAGTGGCGCACGTTCCCCAGCTAAATAAGGGTGGAAGATTAAACCTTCTGCGCCTGGTTTAACGCGACTTGCGATTTTTGTAAGTACGTCGTATGGGTCTACGCCTAAGCGTTTAGCCGTTTCAACTTCACTTGCTAAGAGCTCATCTCGTAACCATCTCAGGATAACGCCACCGTTATTAACTGGTCCGCCAATAACATAATGGTCTTCGTCTAACACATAACAGAAGATACGTCCTTTGTAATCTGTACGTGGTTTATTAATGACTGTGCGAATGGCGCCTGATGTTCCGATTGTGACGGCAACTTCTCCTTTTTTAAAGCTGTTAACACCAAGGTTTGAAAGTACGCCATCACTTGCACCAACTACGATTGGCGTATTTTCATCAATACCCATTAATGTAGCGTAACGTTTTTTCATACCTGTTAGGATATGCGTAGTTGGAACAAGTTTAGGTAATTGGTTTCTTGAAATTCCTAATAGATTGAGAGCTTCTTCATCCCAATCTAACTGTTCCAAATTAAACATGCCTGTCGCAGATGCCATTGAATAATCGATGACATATTGCTCAAACAGTTGATAGAAAATATATGTTTTGATATCAGCAAACATTGCCGTTTGATTATAAATTTCAGGTTGCTCATGTTTCATCCAGAAGATTTTAGATAAGGGAGACATAGGATGAATCGGCGTGCCTGTGCGTTGATAAATTTCATGACCGTTATGTTCTTGAGTGATGCGTTCGGCGTATTTACTTGCGCGATTATCTGCCCACGTAATACTTTCTGTTAATCTTGAATGTTGCGCATCTAGAGCGACTAAGCTATGCATTTGTGCACTGAAAGAAATCAATTTAATATCTTCTTTCTTAACACCCGCTTCTCGCACAACATATTTCACTGTCATTAACACCGCATCAAATAATTCATCCGGGTTTTCTTCTGAAACATCTACGTTTGGCGTATGTAATGGATAGCCTATATTATGTTTCATAATGAATTGTCCATTCTCGTCGTATAACACTGATTTTGTACTTGTGGTACCAATATCAACGCCAATCATGTATTTCATAATATTCCTTCTTTCCTTCTATTTAACGTAACCAGAAACTTTCGATATCTTTCCCCACGTCATCGAAGTTTAAGTGAAACGCCTCTCTTAATTTATCTGAATCGTTATGTTCAATGGCTTCAATAAATACTTCGTGATTGCTGTGAATACGGTGAAAGTCTTCTTTATTATGTGCCATGCGCTCTCTCATTGAGAGTAAGACTAAAGATTCTATAACCGGTTTCAAATGGTTCCAGAACGTTTGTAAATATTGATGATTTGAGGCTTTAATCGTCGCTTCATGAAATTGCAAATCATGTTGCGTAAATGCTTCAGCATCTTCAAATTGTACAGATACTTTCATCATTTCAAGGTGCTTGCGCATTTCTTTGACTACAGGAATACGATCGATATATTTCATTTTTGAAAATGCAAACGACTCGAGCATCAGTCTTAAATCATATAATTCTTTCTTTTCTTGTTCGCCAAATGATAGTACTTTAGCTCCCATACGTTCGAGATGTATTAATTGATCGGTCTGTAATAATTTGAAGGCATCGCGTACTGGAGAACGACTGACGTCAAATTGTTTTGCGATTTGATTCTCGGTAAGTAAGGTATCGCTCTCAATCTCTCCATTTACAATTTGTAAGCGAATTTCAGCAGCTACACCTTCCCCTTTGGTCATACCTCCAAGCCATTGTTCTGGATATCCTTGATTCACAACACTCACCTCTAATTACTACTTACTTCAACTTGTATACAAGTATGTTAATATACTGTTCTTATTTTTGCAAGCGCTTTCTTTTTTAAATGAAAATAAAGCACCCTAGCTTATTCATACTAGGATGCAATGCTAACGTTATTCATTATCGTTTGCTACTTCTATGCAATAATGTGTTTCGTGACATTTAGGGCATTGAAGTTTGCGTGTTTTAGTTGTGTGTTTTGCTAAGACGAATGATTTTAATGATGGTTTAAAGACGTGTTGGCAATTTGGACATAGATAAGAGATATGCTTGAAATAGAAAGTAGTTAACCCTATAGCATACGTTACTAGAATGGGTATCACTGTTACGAATGGTTTCGCTGAGCTTCTTAACAAGCTAATCACTAATCCAGAATATTGTATGAGTCCTATTAACCCTGCACTAAGCCAAATTTTACCTTTTACTGTGTTGAGTGTTTGAGATTTTTTCATAACATTATCTATGTCAGTTAAATGATTGATTGAAGAACTGGATTGTTCTGAAATATATTGTTGTACCGCATTGATACGTTTTAAAGTCTCAGCTTGATGTTGCATATCTTGCTCAATTGTTTCTTTATGAAGTTGAAGCATCATTTTCAACGTTTGTAAGTCATTATCTTCATAAAGTAATGTTTTAATTTCATCTAATGTACAGCCAAATTTTTTCAAGATTAATATTAGTTGAAGTTGGTGTCGTTGTGTGTCTGTATAATAACGTCGGTTAGAGTCGTGATGACGTTCAGCGGTTAATAACCCTTTGCGATCATAATATTGTAATGTTCTAATTGTGAGGCCACTTTGTTTAGCAAGTTCTCCGATTGAATAATGTGACATAGCCTTCACCTCCTACCTTCAACATAGCTCATGACGTTACGTTATGAGCAAGACCATTTTCAAAAAAATAATAACTAGCAGTCTGCCCTCTGTCTTACTATGATTCAATCCAGTCTTTTATATGGTCGATAATTCCTTCTGTGCCGTTGGGTAGCTTCTCTAAAACAGAAGGAAAATCAATATGGCCAATACCTGGGTAAAGAATACCTACTGTTTCGCCACCATATTTCTTAAATTCTTCCATCGTTGCCTGGGAATCTGTGTAAGGAATCACGTCATCATCTTCTCCAGCGATAAATAATAGCTTAGGAAATTGTTTAATTGATTCAATATCAGGCATATAATCGGCTTTCACCGTATAAATGAGGTCAGTAATAATTGTTCTTAATGGTGCGACAAAGGATAAAATACTAACGCCGTTCTCTTTACGTGCATAGACTGTCTTCTTCAAAATGTATTGTGGCAAGTTCTTAATCGCAACAAGTTCGTCTTTTAAATGTTCACGTTTCCTATTCTTTGTAAATAAACGTGACACCATACTCGCATTAGGCGAAATCTTTGCTGCACTACTTAAATAGACGAGATGCGAAATTGGAAGTTTATTAAATTTTAATAACCGCGTACCAATCATCCCGCCCATAGAGTAACCAATAATCATCATTTTATCTATATGATGCTCTTCTACAATTTGTTCTAGGACATCTTCAATACGTTCAACATAATCATCTAAATTATGATGTTCTCGTTCAATTTTTGAACTTTTGCCACGGCTCGGACAATTGATAAATATCATTTTATATTCTCTGAAATAAGGCTCAAATAGTGTCATAATGCGATATGTCATTAGTGCGCCATGTAGAAATACAATTGTTTTATCTGTGTCCATATTCCCTGCATATGCCACTTCGCTCTGTTCATTTCCATAATTTTTTAATTGATAAATTTGTGTCTTAAAATTTCGTTTATCCATAATCAACCTCAAAATTTAAAATAGTACTAATCAATTATTCTATCACAAATTTATCTATTCTAGGGCATAATTAAAAGGGGTTCAATTCGAACCCCTTACTCCATTTCTCTATTCGATATTTCTGAATGAATGACTTGCATTTTCGCTTCAATATCTGTAATTTCAAGTGCACATTCTTTCAGTCTATCTTTATAATCTTCTGTATTTGTATTATTTTTATAGCGAATTTTATGTTCTAAACTTGCCCACATGTCCATACCTATCGTACGAATTTGTATTTCAACGGGCGTTACTTCAACGCGATCAGCTAAAAAGACGGGAATTGAAACGACAAGATGTAAACTGCGGTAGCCATTTTCTTTCGGTTGTTTAATATAATCTTTACGTTTTAATAGTTTAACGTCTTCTTGTTTTAATAACATCTTTTCAATAACATAAATATCTTCTAAATAATTACATACGACACGAATACCAGCAATATCTAAGATGTTCTCTTTCGCACTTTCTGCACTAACAGGTAAATTTTTACGTTGTAACTTTTTAACTAGACTATTCATCTCTTTAACACGACGTTCCATATGATGAATGGGATTATGTTTATACACGTGATTAAAATTATCATCTAAAATATCTAATTTCGTGCATATTTCTTTTAAAGCAGATGAATATAAATGGTCAAGTTCAACAAAGCCAATCAATCTATCAAAGGCTTCATCCCCGTCTTTGAAATGATTTAAGCTGTCTTTAAATTCGCTTCGCAATTCTTCTATATACAATGATGGTTTTCTTTCTACGTACATAGCTGTTCCCCCTTGTTCCTTAACCTCCATTATATCGAAATGCAAAATGAACTAAAAACAATAACCATCCCATTTAACCTAGGTAATTAGACTGAGTTATATAACTCTTGAACGAGTCGCTTGCTTAAGTTACTCGCGTTCTTGTGGGAAATCGAAACAACTTAAACGAGTGAATATCTATCTAAGAACTACTAAAAAATCCCAAACAAGCTTTTGAACTTGTTTGGGATAAGTGGGTTATTTATTATTCATCTTTTTTGTGTTCGATGACTTTAGTATCTCGATTGTTCGCGATTTCTTGTGCACGTTGTTTCGCGTCTTCTTTCTTATCGAATGAATCAGAAGCTTGTTTCGCGCCTTCTGTTTTCACTTTCCACTCATTATCTTCAAAGTATACATGCACATTTTCTTCGTTTAATTCCGGATTAGCTGAGTCATCTTTTTGATGTTGTGTTATATGTTTATTTTTTAATTCATCAAGTTCATTTTGACTTGCGTTTTTATACCAATCTTCCGCTTGTTTTGTAGCAATTGGAATAATGTCACCTTCTTTATAGCCATCTTTTAACATGGCATTACCGATATCAATTGCTTTTTTACGTTCAAGTTCATCAAAGTTCTTCCAAGTATTTGGATAATCGTCCATTGTCCAAGGCATAGTGTCACACTCCTCTTATTCATCTTAATAAGGTTTTACCACGTGACTTGAAAATGAAACGCCTGCCTGTAAACAAACTTTATGCTTCAGTAGCTGATTTCACTTCAGTATCATCGACATCTTTACGTGATGCGACACAGTTGCTTTGTAGTTTCATTAGCGCTGATTTTAAATAATTATACTGTGGTAAATCTGATAATTCTTTAACATCCAAACTACTTTGAAGTTCGAAATGTTTCGCTACATTTTCAAATGTAACTAAATATTCGCCCATTTGTGTATCTGAAATATGTTGGCGATCCTTATTTTGCATGGCACGCATTAACATAAAGTTGATTTCTTCTAATGCGAAAATACTTGGATAATAATAGCGTAAAACGGCTTTATTAGAGAATAATTCACCACTCGCTGAATTATAAGTCTGAGTCATATTACTCATTTTAACGGATAATTCAAAGCTTTCTTTTCTTTCACGTTTTGTATCTTGGTGTGCATTTTCAGAGAATAAATAATGGAACAGAATCGCTTCTTTACGTGCTACTTCAGCAATTGTACGTGGTAACATGGCTGAAGCTGTTTGATGGTTAATGAGTAAGATACCTACGATGGCAATCACAATTCCGATGAGGACATCAAAAATACGTGTATACGCAATGGAAATAGATAGATTATGTGATGCTAAGCCGTTTAATAAGATAACTTGCGTTGTGATGAATATAACGGCAAAGGCATAGTTTGAACCTACAAACGCCTCTGTTACCATTGCGGCTAAGCCCATGATAATGACCGCTACAACGAGATGTGGATTAAAGAACAGAATACCTGATAGTAATAAAGTTCCTAGGATAGTACCTAAACCACGGGCAACGGAACGGTCTAACATGCGTCGTGTCGTCATACCTAACATGATTGTGTGTGCCGATAATGGAATCCAATACGATTTCTGAATATTAAAGGCTAATGATACGAAAATCGCTGCTCCTAATATCACAGCATAGATGAGCGTGTTACGGAAAACGATAGAATCCAGTGTTAAATTATGAAGAATACGTTGACTATATAATGGCTTTCTAACGCTCGCTTGATGTTCAATTTGATTTGCATTTAAATTCGCAATTTCATCAATTTTTAGAATGTGCTGTAATAGATTGTCGAACTCATCATTCACATGCACTTCTTTCGTCCAATTCTCACGCTTAGCACTATGACGGTATGCATTACGCATTGTTACATCCATCATATCTATTAAATCTTGAGGTAATGGACGAATATTTTGTTCATGTAACTCAAGCAATTCAGAGTAAATCCCTTGTGCTGAGGTATGGAGTAATAACAAGCGTTGGAAACGTGAATTTAATTTTGATTTTGCTCCCGCTGTGGCAGTAATCAATAATTCATCTGAGTTTTTAAATGCAGTTACTGCAGATTGCGACACTTCTTTAAACTTTTCAGTGTCATTAAAGTGATGCATTAACTCATGAATCATTTTAAAGTCTGATGTAATCGCACGATCTTCAACTTTCTGCTTTTGAAAAAGAATCATCAATAGCACAACAAATGTTGCAAGTGCTCCCCCACCTAAAATAGCCAAGCCACGAAATAACGCTTGGTCAGGTGCAACAGGTAAGTTACTAGGTAAACAAAATGTGACCAAGAAGAATGTAGAAGACGGGCCAGCAATCTTTAATGCACTAAAAATATAAAACGGTATGACTGTTACTAGGAGTAATATAAAACCGTAAAGAACAGGTTGCGTCACCGTTAATGTTCCGAGCATCATACAGATGGCAAAAGAAATCGAGCATAGAATCACGGTTCTAAGCATCGATTGAGGGGACCCTTTGAAAACATAAACATGCGCTAAGGTCCCTGTTGATACTAATAAACCAATATTAAAGTCTCCTAATAGATAACCTACTAAGGCTGGGATAATCATGAGTAAACCTTGACGGAGACCTTTCATTGGGTCAATCTTAGTCGTATCAAACGTAATAAGAGAATGTAATACATTTCCCAATGTTATCTTTCCTTTCTATGAAACATACATGACTATGATAACATGTTTTAATCTCTCATATTTCTAGGTTGTTTTATTTAAAAAACTTACCTAGCAAAGACTAGGTAAGTTAGTATTTATGAGATTTATTTTGTTTCGGCTACATCAATGACAGGTTCTTCGGTAATGTACTTGCCGATATTTTCACTAAATACTCTAAAATGTTCTAAATGGTTATGTGTTTCAACTGCTTGTTGATCTTTATAATTCTCAACCACTACAAATGAATTACGTTCGTCTACATCTTCGTAATGGCTATAGAATGTATTGCCTTCTTCTTGACGAGAACTTTCTACTAGCTTTTTCATTAAATCTAGATAGTCATCGCGATAGTCCTCATTTACTTTTAGTTTGGCATTAATAATAATCATGCAATCACCTTCAATAATTAGATTTACTTTATTTTACCATTTCTTCTTATTGACTAAACAGTGATATCTCTTTATAAGTTGAGGACAGTGCATTTGATATTCATGCCTTCGTTTTGCATTTTCTTCTACGCTAATGATATAATCAACTTAACAAGAATATCTGCATTTAATGCACCAATCCCCTCACTATGGCAGTAGTGAGGGGATTTTTTGGTGTGGCTTCGTCGCCTATTTACTTATTATCGCGTTGTCGTAGCCAATACGAAAATAACGCAACAATACAACCACTTATGACTGTGGTTACGATGTGAACAAGAATATCTGTCATCTAAGCACCCCCCTCTCTACGTCAAGATAGACGCCCGAGAGATAGGCGACCTTTATATTATAGCATCTTATTAAATTGACATAGCCCACTATATATTTAAAGATAAACTACGAATGTTGTTGCGCGACTCTTGCGGAGTATTTTAATAATGAACACAAGTGCATTAGCACTTGTGTAAGACGTTCTAAGATAGATAACGAAACGTAGTTGCGTAGACTCCTAGGGAAGCAGTGCCAGTCGAAGACTACAGGCTGAGACGGCACCCCAGGAATGCGTAGCAACTTAAGTGAGTTAATATCTATCTAAGAACTGCTTTAGAAATAGCATCCCAAGAAATATGTCAATAAAAAAAGTGAGCGTTTTGCTCACTTTTCTATGAATCAAACCTATTATTTTAACTGTTTACTTTCATCTTTAATTAATGGTTTATCTGGTGAAACGAAGAACCATAAGATAACTGCAATGACAGCTGGAACGATAAGTAATTGGAATGTCATTGACCATCCAAGAGATGTTACTACTGCACCAGCTAAGAATGGACTAACTAAGGCACCAATGTTCCCCCATAAGTTCATCCAACCTGAAACTGTACCGGCAAAGTTACGACCAATATCGTTAGCTGCAGCCCAACTCATACCCATTGAAATACCCATACCACCTAATCCAAGTGATAACCAGAAGATTGTAATGTATAAGCTTTCTGTATGAACTGCGAAGAAGATTGAAATCGCAAACACAATGAATCCAGCAATCGCAATTAATCCTCTTGATACAAAGCGTGATTGACCACTACGTAAAATTTTATCTGAAATGGCACCTGCAGATAAAATTAAGATAAACATAATAAACCAAGGTAATGAACTAATTGCCATATGTTTAAATTCTACATGGTATTGCTCAGTTAAGTATGTTGGTAACCAGATTAAGAATAATGTAATGATAAATTGAACTACAAAGTATTGACCTGCGATAGCATAGAAACTTACACGACGGAAGAATTGATTCCATGGTGGTAATGACTTGCTTGTTTGTACTAAGTCACGGTTTTGCATGATGAAATGCTTTTCCGCTTCGTTAACCATACGATGTTGTTCTGGAAGGTCTTTCGCGATAATTGCCCATAAAATCGCAATTAATACGCCGACTGCACCAAAAATATAGAAAACAGCTTGCCAGTTGAAGGCATTTACAATTGCAATTGTCACGATAGGTGCAAGTACTGGTCCAAAATAAGAACCTGCTAATAATGCACTAGATGCTCTTCCCTTTTCATCTTTCGCAAACCATGTTGAGTTGAAAACTGCATTTGATGGATACATTGGTGCTTCCCCTACACCAAATAAGAAACGCACTAAGAATAATAAACCGTGATGTTTAATCATTCCTGTAAAAATTGTAAATGCACTCCACCATACTAATGCGATAGTAATCATTTTACGTGGACCAAACTTTTCAGCTAACATACCTGAAGGTACTTGCATTAATGCATATCCTAATGAGAAGAAGGATGCTAATAAACCAAATTGTTGTTTATTCATATGTAAATCTTGCATCATTTGTGGTGCAATATATGAGATATTAGATCTATCCATATATGCAATTACTCCGATAATAAAAAATAGTAATGCGAACATCCAACGGACATTACTTTTCCTTTGTCTTTGAACCATATTCTTTCCTACTTTCCTTTTTTTGTTGATTCTTTTTATGTTGTCTATTAATCATGAAGACTCCCTTTTGCTCTAATCACTTTCCACCTTTCAAGCCCTGTCATGATAGGCTTAATCACTTATTTTTTATCATATTACCAGGTATTGCAAACGTTTACAATATCTTTACAAAAGTTTTTTATTAAATTGCGCTTGTTTGTGTTGTTACACTACTTTTCGAAAAGTAGTGTCATATTTATTTTTATTTAAGATTTGAACTCTAATCAGAAAAACTGTAAAATGAAATTGAACTGAAACGCTATTAATTAATTTATAAATGAATAAAATTTATCATCCACTGGAAGTGCCTTTGTTTAAGGCTGAGAGTAAAGAACGAACTTTATAATTCCTGGAACCTGATCCAGTTTGTACTGGCGTAGGAAAGTGGCGCAAAGGATATCGTAAAGTTGAGCTAAACGCTATTTCCCTACGAGGGTAATAGCGTTTTTTTATTGTTCAAGGGGTGAGGCATATATTTATTGCAATAACGACTTATAAAGATTTAACAGACGAAGATTTACAGCATTTCTTAGCTATAGCTAAAGGGATAGACGGACTACTGTTTCGTACCCCTATGTCACGTGAAGCGTTATTTAACTTCATCACACAACTTTTAGATGCAGGCTTTCCAAAAGAGAAAGTAATCATTCATAGTGATGTTAAGTTACTAGAATCTTTATCACTTTCGCGGTTACATTGCCGTGAAATGGATAAGACTGCGTTTGATTACAAACAACGATACCCTCATGTCGAAGTCAGTATGTCGACCCATTCTAAAGAATCTGTGAAGCAAGCTTATGAACATGGTCTTGATTATGTGTTTTATGGCCACATTTTCACAACGCCTTCTAAACCAAATCAACAGCCACGTTCACAAGAAGAGGTCAATGACGTTTTACGTTTGCCGATTCCTATTTATGCTATTGGTGGCATCACTAAAGAAACGATTCACCAATTACCTAAAGGGTTTACTGGTATATGTGCAATTTCTTTCTTTATGAACGCATCTTTACAACAAATCGAACAGTTACGAAAGGAGTGGTTGAAAGATGCATGACGTTCTTATTATAGGTTCAGGCGTGATTGGCATGTCTATTGCGCGACATTTAAGTCAGTCACAAATGGATGTCGCTATTGTCGATAGAGATGTTCCTGGTAAACATGCTTCTTACAAAGCAGGCGGTATGCTAGGTGCACAAAATGAATTTACTGAGGATAATGATTTATTTAGACTTGCGCTCGAATCACGCTCACTTTTCCCAGAACTGTGCGAAGCTTTGCAAGATGAAACAGGTATCGATATTCAATATCAGTCATCGGGATTAATCAAAGTGGCGAATCGCCCTGAAGATGTTGAAAGTTTAAGACAGCAATATGAATTCTTAAGTTCCATGGACCCTAGTGTAGTGGAATTATCTGAAGAAGATTTAATTGATTTAACGCATGGTCATGTCACATCAAGCGAAATGGCAATTTACATTCCAAATGATGGACAAATCAATGCGAACCATTATACGAAAGCACTCTTTAAATCACTACAGCAACGCAATATTCATCGCTATTATCAAACAGAGGTGCTTAATGTTGAGCGTCAAAATGGCTACTATGATGTCTCTACGTCAAGAGGTCAATTAGTTGCTAAGAAAGTGATTGTCGCTGGAGGAGCTTGGACTTCGAAATTATTAGAACGCTACCAACTTCCGCGTAAAGTAGTTGGTGTTAAAGGCGAAGTATTATTAATTGAACATGACGACTTAGATTTAAAAGAAACGGTATTTATGACGAATGGTTGCTACATCGTGCCGAAACAACCTAATCGTTTCCTTATTGGCGCAACAAGCGAGTTCGATAATTATTCTGTCGGCAATACCGATCAAGGCGTCTCATGGCTACATCAATACGCGAATGAACGTATTCCTGAATTAACACAAGGTAAAGTCATTAAGCAATGGTCTGGCGTGCGCCCTTATACTGATGGCGAATTGCCTATCATGGACCGTATAGACGATGGTTTATACGTCATTACAGGTCATTATCGTAATGGTATTTTACTTTCACCTGTCATAGGCCGTGATATCGCGAATTGGCTATTTACTGGTGTTAAACCACGCAATTATGAGTCATTTAATGTTTCAAGGAGGTCAAATAATGAAGTGTATCATTAATGGTGATGCGTTCACATTCGACGCAGAACAGTCGATTACTCAAGTGCTTCACTCACTTGAATTAGACCCTGAACGTGTCATCGTCGAGCATAATAAGACATTAATTAAACAAGAAGAGTACGATAATCACACTGTACGTGAAGATGATCAATTAGAATTATTAGAATTTGTTGGAGGCGGATAATATGTTTAAAATTGGAAATTTAGAATTACAATCTCGTTTATTATTAGGTACTGGTAAATTTGAAAATGAAGAAATCCAAACTGAAGCGATTAAAGCGTCAGAAACAAATGTCCTTACATTCGCAGTAAGACGTATGAACTTATATGACAAAAACTTACCTAACCCACTTGCAAATATTAATTTAAAAGATTTCATCACTTTCCCAAATACAGCAGGTGCTAAAACTGCAGAAGAAGCAGTTCGTATCGCTGAAATCGCTAACCACGCAGGCGTATGTGACATGATTAAAGTCGAAGTCATCGGTGATGATGAAACATTATTACCTGATCCTTTCGAAACATACGAAGCTTGTAAAGTATTATTAGAGAAAGGCTACATCGTGTGCCCTTACATTTCTAACGATGTTGTCTTAGCGAAACGCTTAGAAGAATTAGGCGTACATGCTGTAATGCCACTTGCTTCTCCAATCGGTACTGGCCGTGGTATTAACAACCAATTAAACCTAAGCTACATTATTAAAAACGCTAACGTTCCAGTTATCGTTGATGCTGGTATTGGCTCAGCTAAAGACGCTTGTCACGCAATGGAATTAGGTGCTGACGCCATCTTATTAAACACAGCGGTTTCAGGCGCTAAAGACCCTGTTAAAATGGCTGAAGCAATGAAATTAGGTATTGAAGCTGGCCGTTTATCTTATGAAGCTGGACGAATTCCAGTGAAATATACTGCACAAGCATCAAGCCCAACTGAAGGATTAGGATTCTTATAATGCAACGTTACAATCGTCAAATGCGTTATCATGCTTTTGGTGAAAATGGGCAACACGCCCTATCGAATGCGAAGATCTTAATACTCGGTGCCGGTGCATTAGGCAGTCATGTGGCAGAACTATTAGCTCGCATGGGTGCCCATCACTTGGCCATTGTTGATATGGATATTGTGGAAACATCAAATTTACATCGCCAAGCATTGTATACAGAAGATGACGCTACCAACATGGTGCCTAAAGTACACGCCGTTAAAGAAAAATTAGCGCATATTAATTCCAATGTAGAAGTACAAGCATTTTATCAAGAAGTTGACTCTACGAATATTGAAGATATTATAAATAAGGTGCAACCTGACATTGTCATTGACGGCATGGACCATTTTAAAATTCGTTATCTAATTAACGAAGTATGCCATAAGCATCATATTCCTTGGGTGTATGGTGCTGCAGTTGGCAGTAAGGGGACAGTCTATGGCATCGACTTTGAGGGGCCTTGCTTAAAATGTTTATTAAAACGTATGCCTTCTACTGGCGAAAGTTGTGCGATTAATGGCGTCTTACCGCCTGTCATTACACAAGTGGCAAGCTATGAAGTATCCGAAGCTATTCGCTATTTATCTGGAAAAGGGTTTTCCAAGAAATTAATAACCATTGATGCTTTCGATATTAACTTCAAAGCCATGAATGTCGATATTTTGAAAGACAATGACTGTGAAGTTTGCGAACAACAACATTATGAATTATTAGAAACAAAGCAACAACAACACATTGAAAGTCTTTGTGGTAAAACGTATCTCTTTAGATACCAACCTGCTGTCTTTGAACATGCTGAACATTTCCCAGGTGATATGGTGAAATCAACGTCATTTGCCAAACTGATTCAAGATAAAGATTATGAAATTACCTTGTTTAAAGACGGACGTATGAATGTTTATGGTATCGAAGATGATGAAGAAGCTACTCAACTGTATCATCGCTACTTAAAAGCTTTAAAATAATAACTTTTTAGGTTTATACAAGCAATTCATAGTAAATTTTATTATAATGAATTTACTATGAATTTTTTATTATAGTTATAAAGCTTAAAATTAAAGGAGTTCTTAATTATAAATGGAACAGTTAATTACCGATTTTATAAGTAAATGGGGCTACGCAGCCATCTTTATTCTTATCCTGTTAGAGAATGTGTTGCCTGTCGTCCCTTCTGAGATTATTTTGACGTTTGCAGGATTAATGTCTGTTAAATCAGGCCTATCGATTCCCGTCTTATTCCTTATTTCAACTATCGCTTCATTTATAGGATTATTAATCTTGTACTATATCTGTCGTTTAATCAATGAAGAAAGTATTTACCGTTTTGTTGATAAACATGGGAAATGGTTCAAACTAAAAGGTAAAGACGTCAAGCGTGCCAATGATTGGTTTAAACGCTATGGTCCATGGGCAGTTTTATTGTGCCGCTTCATTCCGGTTTTACGTGTACTCATTACCATTCCTACTGGTATCAATAAAATGAATGTCATTACATTTACAGTCTTATCATTATTAGGTACAACGATTTGGAACTTTGCGCTTATTTTATTAGGCCGTTTATTAAGTGACAGCTTTGACGTATTAATGGCTGGTTTACATACTTATTCTTATATCATGTATGTCATTATCTTCTTAGCAATCTTGTACCTTCTATATGTTATCTTCATTAAAAATAGAAAACGTACACGTTAATTTTTCAACCCTTCATCTAGTATGAAGGGTTTTTTTCATATTTTAATTTCGACAATTTAAGCATCACCATTGAAAAAGTGCTACTTTTTAAAGATAATTTATGTAAGCGGTTTTATATTTTACTGCCCTTTTAAAAACAAATGACAATCCCACACAGGAGTGAAAAATAAATGACGCAAACGACTGAAAGTGAATTAAGAAAGAAATATTTAGATTTATTGTCTCAACAATTCGATAGCCCAGAAAAACTTGCTACCGAAATTATTAATTTAGAATCTATTTTAGAATTACCTAAAGGTACAGAACACTTTGTGAGTGACTTACATGGTGAATATGAATCTTTCCAACACGTACTTCGCAATGGTTCTGGGAATGTGCGCGCTAAAATCAATGACATCTTCACAAATAAATTATCTCAAAGAGAAATTGATGACCTAGCTGCCCTTGTTTATTATCCAGAAGAAAAATTAAAACTTGTGAAAAATAACTTCGATTCTAAAGGTAAATTAAATCTTTGGTATATCACTACAATTGAACGTCTGATTGAACTTATTACTTACTGTTCTTCAAAATATACGCGCTCTAAGTTACGTAAAGCATTACCTGAAGAATTTACATATATCGTGGAAGAACTCCTTTATAAAAGCAACGAATTTAAAAATAAAAAATCTTATTATGAAACGCTTGTTAACCTCATTATTGAACTCGAACAATCAGACGATTTAATCATCGGATTGTCTTATACTGTACAACGCCTTGTTGTAAATCACCTTCACGTTGTGGGTGACATTTACGATCGTGGTCCTCAACCAGATAAAATTATGGATACTTTAATCAATTATCATTCAGTCGATATTCAATGGGGTAACCATGATGTGTTATGGGTCGGCGCCTATGCAGGCTCTAAAGCTTGTCTTGCCAACTTACTCCGTATTTGTGCACGATATGATAATTTAGATATTATTGAAGACGCTTATGGTATTAACTTACGTCCTTTACTCACATTAGCTGAAGAGTATTATGATGGCGACAACCCTGCCTTTAAACCGAAGAAACGTCCTGACAAACCTGCTGGCTTATCTAAACTCGAAGAGAGTCAAATCACAAAGATTCACCAAGCGATTGCAATGATTCAATTCAAATTAGAAATGCCAATTATTAAACGTCGCCCAAGCTTTGAAATGGATGATCGTTTAGTTCTTGAAAAGGTCAACTATGATACGAATGAAATTACAATTTACGGCAAAACATATCCTTTAAAAGATACATGTTTTAGTACGGTTGATCCAAAAGACCCAGGCAAATTATTACCTGAAGAAGAAGAAGTCATCAACAAATTGTTACTTTCTTTCCAACAATCTGAGAAATTGAAACGCCATATGGCTTTCTTAATGCAAAAAGGTAAACTTTACCTACCTTACAACGGCAATCTTCTTATTCACGGTTGTATTCCTGTCGATGAAAATGGAGAAATGGAATCGTTTGAAATTGAAGGTGAATTGCATAAAGGTCGCGACTTACTTGATGTTTTCGAAAAACATGTACGTTTAGCATATGATAACAAGGAAATTACTGATGATCTTTCAACTGATTTAGTATGGTATTTATGGACAGGTAAATATAGTTCACTTTTCGGAAAAAGAGCAATGACAACATTCGAACGTTACTTTATTGAAGATAAAGCCTCTCATAAAGAGCCTAAAAATCCATACTACTATTTACGTGAAGATGTGGATATGATTCGTAAGATGCTGAAAGACTTTGGCTTAAACCCAGATGAGGGCCGTATTATTAATGGACATACGCCAGTTAAAGAGATTGATGGTGAGAACCCTATTAAAGCAGATGGCAAGATGATTGTGATTGATGGTGGTTTCTCTAAAGCGTATCAGAAGACAACAGGTATTGCAGGATATACGTTACTTTATAATTCATTTGGCATGCAGTTGGTGGCACATCAACATTTTGACACGAGAGATAAAGTACTTTCAGATGGTGCTGATGAATTATCCGTACGTCGTGTGGTCGATGAAGAATTACAACGTAAGAAGATTAAAGACACAAACGAAGGTAAAGAAATGTTAGAACAAATTCGCATTCTTAAATTATTAATGCACGATAGATATTTGAAATAATTTTACAATTGTAATTATCATTTTTTCTAAAATGGATGGTCATTTCACTTAAGTTGAGATGCTTGCCTAGGGGGCTGGGTCGAGCCGCGGTCTCGACGCTCATCCTGCTCCCTCAGGCGTCACTCAACTACGTTTCATTATCCATTTTAGAATCACTTAAATCTACAATATATCTATGTGGTTATTTACAATAGTTTATCTTTTACCTATTCAAATTAATGAACAGTAGCTAAAAAGACTGGCAAAGAATAATATCTTCGCCAGTCTTTTTTGTTTTCTTTGGTTTTATATTATCAATAAAAAACAAATATACAGTTCAATACATAACACATATTTATTAATACTTTACTAAGTATAAATTTTGATATTAATAAATATGTAAGAAATTTTAAGATGAACTACAAGTGTACTTGTGTAAGGCGTTCTAAGATAGATATGAAACGTAGTTGCGAAGACTCCTAGTGGAAAAGAAAGAGCCTCAAGACTACAGGCTTGAGCCTTTCCCACAGGAACGCGTAGCAACTTAAGTGAATGACAATCTATCTTAGAACTTATTTCTTATTCATACACGTCTCTTAAGATACCATACGTGCCATTGTCTTGCTCTGGCAGTGGCTTACTACTTTTATTAAATGATACGACTTTACCATCATCGATGTGATAAATAATCATGTCATGTTCGGTAATATGTTCATATTCTTCTGCATGAATTTCCACAATGTTTTTATTTGTAATGGTATTATCGAACCATCTTGGGCTATGATTTTCATCAAATAAAATATGGTTGCGTAATGGGCCATTGAGATTATTTCTGGCTTGTTCGTCGGTAAATGACACAGGCATCATACTGACATTATTTAAACCAAACTCTGGCACTAATTCGTTAAAGGCTAAACTGTTGAAAATAAATGATTTCGTCATGAGTAAACACTTATTATAACGAATTAAATCGGCATAGATACGGTCACTACTTGAAAGTAAGTTACCTTTAAAGATTTCAAAGCCATATTCTTCTGCTTTCGTCGATGTGTTCTCAAATAAATTGAAGACCATTACTGGAATATCATGCTCACGAAGTTTACTACCTAGATGGAAAGAGAATTCACTCTCACCTACAATAATCACGCCTGGTGGCTCTGTACTTGCTAAGCCAAGTAGTTTACTTATTGGTGTGAAGCTAAAGCCATAAATCACTACGGTAATAAATACTAATCCAAATGTTACTGGTGTAATATAGCTTGCCATTTTGACATGGTCATTCATAAATAACCCACCAAAGAATTGAGCTACCGTAAGAACGACGATGCCTCGCGGTGCCATCATCGCAACAAGTAAACGTTCTTTTTTCGTGATTTCAGTACCTATTGTTGATAGTAGTACTGACACAGGACGTACAAGGATAATCATCACTATCGCGAAGACAAGTAATTGCCATGATAAGACATCTATTAATACAGATGAGGTTAATGATGACGTAATCAGAATAAACACAGTTGATACTAATATTGATGAAGCATTTTCAACGAAATGATCTGACTCTTTGAAAATTAAGTCATGGCGTTTATAGCGTGCCATCATTAAACCAAAGATAGTTACGGCTAATAAACCAGATTCCTGTAAGATTTGGTCACATATACTAAATACCAATAAGATAAAGACGAGCTGAATGGATGGCATTAAGTTTTGTGGAATCATATCGCGTTGGATTAACCAATTGAATATGAATGATGCGCCAAATCCGATTGCAGCTGTGATAACAATTTTAAAGATAAATAGGAAAATAACTTGAAAACCAAAACCTTGTTCCATGATTTGATAAACATAAAATGCGGTTAAAGCTAAAATTGGACCAATAGGGTCTAAAATAATACTTTCCCAACGTAAGATAGAATCCACACTCTTGCGCACTTTCGCTTGCTTGAGCAATGGCTGAATCACTGTTGGTCCAGTAATTAAGAATAGTCCACCCATCACGACAGAGACGGATAGTGGGAAATCTAAAATCTTGTTTAAGGCAATTGCACCTAAAACCCATGAAATGACAGCGCCAATCGTAATAATACGAATAACCGCTTTGGAAATACCTTTTAATTCACGGAAATCTAAGTTACTACTACCTTCAAATAAAATAATTGCTACGGCTAATGAAACGATAGGACTAAATACTTCCGACCCCAACGTATGTTGAGGGTTTGCTAGTCCCAGTATTGGCCCTACTAATAGTCCTACAATCGACATGACGACGATTGAGGGCCATTTGATACGTGTCGCTAACCATTGGCTAAAGATACCTAGCGCTAAAAATAGCACAATGATAAGCATGACAGGTAAATCAAAAGACATGCCTACACCTTCCTCGATTAAAAAATTCATTTTCTACTTTTTACTTAATACTGTGTTATACTATCAAACTTTCTTTAAGACTGCATTACTATTATATTTCGTTCCTTTAAATGACCTTTGTGTAAAGACAGTGTACACTTCATGTAAACTTTAGTATTTATTTTTGTGTGAAATTTCGTTAAAATAAATAATTGTTTTTATTAATATTTTTAAAGTTTGAAAGGATTTTTCAGAAGTGCAGTATTTTAAAGAGGCGATTATGGTCGCATTTGCGTTTGTCGGTGTAGTCGTGGGTGCTGGTTTCGCGACAGGACAAGAGGTTTTTCAATTTTTCACAAGTAATGGTAGCTATAGTATCCTGGCAATTCTTATTACAGGCATCATCGTGACATTAGGTGGCATCTTTGTTTTACAAACGGGTTATCGAATAAAATCACATAACCATTCTGAATCGATACGGTATTATTTACCTTCTTGGATGGCACGTTTATTTGATATTATTCTTACTATTTTTCTATTTTCATTAGCGATAATTATGACGGCTGGAGGCGCTTCGACTGTGCATGAAAGCTTTGGTTTACCTTTCTGGATAAGTTCCCTACTGTTAGTGCTTCTTATTCTAGTGACGTTATTTTTAAATTTCGACCGTTTAATTGCTGTGTTAGGTGTGGTAACGCCCTTCTTGGTCATTGTAGTGACGATTATCGCGATTTATTACTTTATAACGGGCGATTTAAACTTCACGGCTGCCAATGATTATGCTCAGCATCATCACGGGTTATCACTTGGTTGGTGGTTTGATGGTTTAAATTATGCAAGTTTACAAATTGCGGCTGCGTTTAGTTTCTTAAGTGTGATGGGCGGCCGTTTGAAACATCGCCAATCGGCAGTTTGGGGCGGTTTATTAGGTGGTCTCCTCATTACGTTTTTACTATTGATGATTAATTTAGGCTTAATTACAGAGTTTGAGCATATTCAATCTGTGGCGCTCCCTACCCTATTACTTGCGCGTCATATCTCTCCATTATTAGGTACGATTATGTCGATAATTATGATTTTAGTAATTTACAATACGGTCGTTGGGTTAATGTATGCCTTCGCTTCTCGTTTTACGGAACCCTTTTCCAAAGGCTATTACGTGCTCATTATCGCTATGGCTGTCGTCACGTTTATATGTACGTTTATCGGTTTCATTTCTTTAATCGGAAAAGTCTTCCCAATTATGGGCTTGTTCGGTTTCATACTCCTTATTCCAGTTATATATCGAGGCTTTATTCAATTAATATCTTCAAATCATCAATAATACGAAAGGTTCTCACAGATACGTTACAAGTATCCATGAGAACCTTTTATATTATGTTTATACTTCGGCTGATTGATGACTTAACTTTCTACATGCATGTTGAAGCGTAATTAATTCTTCTTGTGTTAATTCTGAGAAAGCATTTGTCAGTGTCGTAGCATGTTGAGGAAAGATCTGCGCCATAAATTGCTGTCCTTTATCAGTCAAAGTTGCATGATAGACGCGTTGATCGTTAGGATCTTTGTCTCGCGTAATCCAACCCTTATCCTCAAGTTGACTCACCACATAAGAAATACTGCTACTAGCGATGAGTACTCTATCTCTGATGCGTTGAATTGGTTGTGGGCCTTTATTATAAAGTAATTCCAAGACGGCAAATTCTGTAACATTTAACCCGTAATTTTGAACATCTTGCTTAACTACTTTCTCTAATGCATCTAATGCCCTATGTAGCCCTATAAATGCTTTTAATGATCCTTGTGTGCGATCCATTTCCTTACCTCACATTCCAGAATTTCATTTCGATTTGGAGATAAATTATACACTTTCTGTAGTTCATCGTCAATTTGATTGCGTTTGTCTTAGACTTTTCAATTTGAGTCATCTTTGTCGAGGCGAAACTACGACATCTTTATTACAAATTAGATTTCTATCCCACTTTTCAAAAGAATAAAATAAAAGATTTCGGGGAATACTATGATTGGAGGTGTCTTAAGTGACCAATCAACTATTTATTAATAATGAATTTGTAGAGAGTAAGTCAAATGAGACGATGGATGTGATTAATCCTGCAACGGGTGAAAAGATTGATACAATTACGTTTGCGACGGAAGAAGAAGTGAATGAAGCAATTGAGAAATCGAAACATGCGCAACGTGAATGGGAGCGTGTGCCTGCGCCTACACGTGCAGAGCATGTAAAATTATTAATTCCTTTATTAGAGCAAAATAAGAATGAGTTAGCGAAGTTGTATGTTGAAGAGCAAGGTAAGACACTTGCGCAAGCTGAGGGAGAAATTGATAAAGCGGTACAATTTATTGACTATATGACAAGCTTAAGTATGAGTAATAAAGGTGAAGTATTGCAAAATAGTGTAGCGAATGAAACGATTCAATTAACGAAGAAACCTATTGGTGTGACGGCAGGTATTGTGCCATGGAACGCGCCAATTTTGGTCTTAATGCGTAAGGTTATTCCAGCAGTGGTAACTGGTTGTTCTGTAGTTATTAAACCAAGTGAGGAAACAACATTATTAACATTGAAAATAGCGGAATTATTCCGTGCGTCAACTATTCCTGCTGGCTTAATTCAAATCATACCTGGTACTGGTGAAACGGTTGGTACGCAACTTGCGACACATAAAGATATTCAATTAATCTCACTAACAGGTAGTATGGCTGCTGGTAAAGCCGTTTATAAGAATGTGGCTGATACTGTGAAGAAAGTGAATCTTGAGTTAGGCGGTAACGCGCCAGTCTTAGTTACGCCACATGCCGATTTAGATAAAGCAGTAGAATATATCGTAACAGCGCGTATCAATAATGCGGGGCAAGTCTGCACATGTCCTGAACGTATCTTCGTACATGAAGATGTGCATGATGACTTTATTGCTAAAGCAAAAGACCACATGAGTCAACTTCAAGTGGGTGATCCATTTGATAACAATACAGATTACGGTGCAATCATTAATCAGAAACAATTAGATAGCATTGATGAGAAAGTTCAAGAAGCAGTTAAAAATGGTGCTCATCTTGTGTTAGGCGGACATAAAATGGACCGTGCTGGTTTCTTCTATGAGCCTACAATTATTGATAATGTAAACCCTAACGATAGTGCATTCAAAGAAGAAATCTTTGGACCTGTGCTAGCTGTAACGACTTATAATGACTTTGATGAAGTGATTGACGCGGCGAATGATACAAATGCCGGTTTATCTTCATATATCTTCTCTGAGAAGTTAAAAGAAGTGATGGAAGCGACAGAACGACTTAAATTCGGTGAAGTGTATGCGAACTGTGAAGCCGAAGAAGTGGTAAATGGTTATCATGCTGGCTGGAGAGAATCTGGTTTAGGCGGTGCCGATGGTATTCACGGCTTTGAAGAATACTACAATACAACAGTAAGTTATATTAGATGGTCGTAATTATATAAGACAACCCCCTTATTCCATGTTCTGGGATAAGGGGGTTATTTATTGATGCATTACTGATTTAATGCTTTATCGAGCGCTTTAATATTTTTCTTCATGATGGATTGGAAGGTTAATGTGTCGTCGTTGGCTTGTGTTTTAGTTAGGACGGATAAGTTATTGAAACTTACTGGTTGAGCTTTTGTTTCATCGCGAATGACATCAGTGATTTTTGACGTAATATTTTGTTCATACAAGATATATGGTTGGTGCGTTTGCTCAATTTGTTTAATCATCGCAAGAATATCTTTTTGACTTGGATCTTCATTATTCATACCACTCACGCCTTCTTGTTCAAAGTGGTAACGATGTGCCAAATAGCCTAATGAATCATGAGAAATCACTACTTTATCACGTTTAGGATGGGTCGTAATTTGAGTTAATGATTTATCCAACTGTGTTAAGTCTTGATTTAACTTTTGAAAATTATGTTCATAATACGCTTTATGAGATGGATCTCTTTTTACTAAATCATCTTTAATCTTCTTAGCGAATTTTTTATCTAATACTGGATCTAACCATACATGAGGGTCATGTCCCGCTTCAGCATGATGATGTTCATGTTCATCGTGATCATCGTCTTCGGTTAATAAGTCTTTATGACTAAGTCCATCTGCCACAGCTAACTTCATGTCGTCATTGTTCATTGACTTCGTAATCTTTGCTGCAACTGGATCTAAATCATCGCTCGAATAGATAAACAAATCACTTTTAGCAATATTAATCATATCGCGCTGACTTGGTTCATACGTATGCGTGTCCGCGCCTGGAGGATAAATGGTATCCACATTCACATATTTGCCCCCTATTTGTTGCGTAAAGCTTTTGAATGCGAATACCGTCGTATAGATGTCGATTTTATTTTTGGTTGTAACGTTCTCTTTCGTATGCGTACTGTGTGTTGTGCTACACGCTGATAAAGCAATACTTAAGCACATAACGAGGATCAGTACAGACGCCCTTTTCAAAAACAACTCAATCCCTCCAAAACGTAATAATTTCGTTCTCAACTATATCGGTTCTGTTTAAAAAAAGCAATATCTCTGTTTATAACAATTTCTATAATCTTTATATTCTAAAATTTATTTATCGAATGTTTTATTTTTCTGAAAAAGTGATACATATTACTATGACATTATTAAAGGAGTGACGTAACATGGCTGAAGAAATTAAACAAGGTAATAACAAATTTTACGTTGGTGAAGATGAGAACAATCCTCAAGCAGTAATTACTTACAAGCAAGTTGATAATAACGAAATCGATATTGATCACACTGGCGTTTCTGATGAATTAGGCGGTCAAGGTTTAGGCACTAAATTAGTAGATGCAGTGGTTCAACATGCGCGTGAAAACAACCTAAAAATCATCGCATCTTGTCCATTTGCGAAAGACGTATTAGAAAAAAATGAAGATTATCAAGACGTTTACTTCGGATAATTCATTATTTCGAAAGTTCGTTTACTCAAGGAGATATTCATTCTTCTTGAGTTTTTTATGTGTGAAAACAATTATCTTGCACGTTTGTTGTTTTGGTAGTATATTTATTATACTTAATATAAATAATAGATAAAGATGAATGTATTCATCCTTGGAGGTACGTTATTATGACTTCATTTCACACAACTGAAGCAACACAAGTTACAAATATAACTTTAAATGTTCAAGACTTAAAAAAAATGACTGATTTTTATTCTAATATTTTAGGATTTTCAATAAAAGAACAATATAATCAATCTGTTACGTTTAACGTCGGTGCGTATGGCCATACGTTAACTTTGAATTTGTTAGAAGACGGACGTCGCCCTTCGTTTAGAGAAGCTGGCTTATTCCACATTGCGTATCTTTTACCCACTCGCACAGATTTAGCGAACTTCCTTTTCCACATGAGCCGTATGAATATTTCTGTTGGCGGTGGCGATCATTTAGTGAGTGAGGCACTATATTTCAATGATCCAGAAGGCAATGGAATTGAAGTATACCAAGATCGCCCTACTGACACTTGGCAATGGTCTGATGGTTTTGTGAAAATGGATACCCTAGAAGTGGATGCCGATGATTTAATTGCACAACGTTCAGAAGACGGTTGGCAAGGTTGGCCTGCAGAGGGCAAAATTGGACATTTACATCTTAAAACACATGATTTAGGTCAAGCGCGTGAATTTTATATTGATCAAATTGGGTTAGAACATATTTCTCAATATCCACAGTCATTATTTATGTCTACGCAAAACTATCACCATCATATCGCCGCAAATATTTGGCAATCTAATCAAGTGCGCTTAGACAATGAACACACTTATGGCTTAGCTCACTTTAATATTTATAAACCAAATGTTGAAGAAACACATCTTACTTCACCAGAAGGCTTCGACATCACACTTCACAGTGATACAAGCGTAGTACCTGGATAAATATTAAAACAGGATAGTCTGACGACTACCCTGTTTTTATTATTGATTATTTTTCATTAAATTAACTTCTTGCATAGCTTGTTGACGCACTCTATTTTCATCATCTCTAACCCATCCTGGAATTAAGAATGCATCAACAATTAACCAAATGGCTGTAATAACCCCAAATGTAAACCAAGTAACAAATAATGTTATTAATAATATTATTATTCCTGTACCTATTTTACCGTGGTAAAAACGATGTACACCTAAACTCCCTAAAAAGAACCATAATAAATAAGAGACAAGCATTGTTTTTGAACGGTTAGCCACTTGTTGTTCAACGTACGATTTTTCTTCTAAATTCATAAGTATTATCCCTCCCTTTTATTTCATATCTTATTTTATCACTAGGAATTTTACAATTAAATATATAAAACAAAATATTTACATCAATATTATCATTAATTAAAATACTAAAAATAATCATATTTAGACATAAAAAAACAGGGCGCTTAGAACGCCCTGTTTTTTATGATCTATCTATTTTAGTATAAACCTTTTGTTTGGTTGCTAGTATCGATAAAGATATTTTTAACTTGTTGATAGTTTTTGATTGCATCTTTGTATACTTCGCGACCAATACCTGATTTTTTATATCCGCCAAATGGTGCGCCAGCTGGGATTTGGTTGTAAGTGTTAATCCAAATACGACCAGTTCTCATTGCTTTTGCTACATTTAAAGCGCTGTTGATATTTGTAGTAAAGATACCACCTGCTAAACCATATTCTGAGTCGTTCGCAATTTTAACCGCTTCTTCTTCGTCTTCAAATTTTTCAACAACTAGCACTGGACCAAAGATTTCTTCTTGCGCTAATTGATGACTGTTGTCTTTCAGTTCAATAATTGTTGGTTCGAAGTAATAACCTTTATCTAGACCGTTGTCTGTAATTCTATGTCCACCAGTTAAGATGTTTGCATTACTATCTTCTTCAGCTAATTTTACATAGCTTTCAATTTTCTCAAGTTGTTCTGGACCAGTTTGAGCACTCATTTTCGCGTCTTCATCAAATGGATCGCAGACTTTAATATTTTCAAAAGCTTCTTTTAATTTAGGCATTACTGTATCGTAAATTGAAGATTGCACTAATAAACGAGAGCCTGCACTACATACTTCACCTTGGTTGAATAAGATACCTAATTGAACACCTTCAACCACTTGGTCTAAGTTGGCATCGTCAAAGATGATGTTTGCACTTTTACCACCAAGTTCTAATGTCGTTGGTACGATACGTTCAGCACCTGCTTTAGCAACACCATAACCTACATCAGTTGAACCAGTGAATGATAATTTGTCTACGCCTTCGTGATTAAAGATGGCGTCACCTGATTCTGAACCTTTACCTGTTACGATGTTTACAACACCTTTAGGTAAAACGTCTTGGAAGATTTTTGCAAGCTCGATTAAGCTTAATGGTGTTGATGATGATGGTTGAATTACGATTGTATTACCTGCAGCTAATGCTGGACCTAATTTCCATGATGCTAATAAGAATGGGAAGTTCCATGCTACAACGGCACCTACCACACCAACTGGTTCATTAACAACTAAACTCATTGTATTTTCATCAAGCTCATTAACAGTACCTTCGTCAGTTGTTAATACACTTGCGAAATATTTGTATTGGTTCGCAGCTTGAGGAATATCAATTGTTGATGTTTCACGGTAAGGTTTACCGTTTTGTAATGATTCGATTGTTGCAAAGTGTTCAGCTTTTTCATGAATACGACGACTAATTTCTAATAAATAGTCTGCGCGTTCTTCTTTAGAAATCTTGCTCCAACTATCAAAAGCATCATGAGCTGCTTGAACTGCTTTATCTACGTCAGCTTTATTCGCTTTAGCTACTTCTGCTAAATCTTCACCATTAGCAGGATTTGTCACTGTTAATGTTTCTCCACTTTCGCTAGGTTGAAATTCTCCGTTAATGAATAAATCATATTTCTCATCGATAAAATCTCTAACATTAACTTTAGCCATTAGTCATCATCCTTTTTAAATGTATTTAAAAACGTTTGTGAATAGCTTCATATAACATAATACACAGAATGTAAGCGTTTACTCATTCTGCATCTATTTTACTCTAAATTTAAGAATAAACGAAACAAGTTGCTCGAACTCATTTCGTTTCATTGTTTATATGTTTATTTTACCCGCTCATATAAATTTTATTCACTAAACGTTAAACCCATTGAATGACGTCCTTACCTTGCTAGTAAAATTTCTTTATGATAACCGACTGTAGTCAAAACAAGCATTTAGGATTCATTAGATTTCATACTTTTTTTAATCCGCTCCCTAAATACATACAATTATAGTTATTTATTAATAATATAAAAATATTATTTTATAGCATATCGTTTAATAGCGTATCACTTTGGTGTATGATTAATCTAATATATTATAAATAATTTATATTATTTTAGTTATATTAAGGAGTGATTTAATTGATTTTCAATAATAAACAACGATTTGGTATTCGCAAGTTCACTATAGGAATCAGCTCTATACTTTTAGGTAGTGTATTATTTATCGGTGTTGACTCAGTCGCCCACGCCTCAGAATTAAATGATACTAATAATTCTTCACATGTAAACTCACCGTCTACAAGTAATCCTACTGATGACAATCAACCTAATGAAACTAATCAATCAGCCCCTCTAATAGATTCATCTGCTAATGCAGCCAATAACGATAAAGAATTAAATAATAATGACCAATTGAATTCTACTAATAATTCTCAATCTATAAATCATAGTGAAGACACATCAGATTCATATAATGCTAATACAGATAATAACAATAACGAATCAGATTCATATAATACTAATACAGAAACAACTAATTCAGATTCTAATCTATCACCGATAAACAATAATCAGCAAAAACATCTTATAAATGCAGATAGATTTAAACGTCCCCAAAAAAACCCTAATTGGGATGTGAGTTCTCTTTTGCCTATAGGTGGTGGTGGCGTTGATGTCACACCAGGTTTATCCACATTTAAAGATGATGGTAATGTAAATTATAATTTCACTGTATCTTTAAGTCCTATCAAATCAAGTGATCATATGAAAACAGGTAAAACTTTTGGAATAACCGTACCTAAATTCGTTCAAAATGTGCAATTCAAACTCATAGGTACACGAGAAGAAGAAACCTTAGTTCCTCATAATGTTAATTTAACTTTAGGTCAAATCTCTGAAGAAGACTATAAAAAGACTAATAAATTTAATCTCATCCCTACATATGAAGAATATTTGAAATTGAAAAATGCAGGTAAGAATGAATTACCTTCATCAGTAATAAAATATGATGAATCTAACAATTATTTTAGTGGCGGAACTTATAATCCCGATTATGCTAAATCATATGGTGTAAGCACTTTAATAGATGGATCGATAGGATTAAATGTTAGCTTTGATATCACTAAAGAACAATTTAAAAAAACGCCTTATCTGCCACTCGATGCTAGACTAAGATGGAAATCAATAATGGAAAATTATCCAATTGATTGTTTTGAAAATGGATCGCAACCATTAGATAATTTTAGACATCATATATCAACTTTTTTCATATACATTTATTGAACATCCTGAATACATTCATGAAGATGATTTTGATGAAAATGGTTTATACCTTGAACCATCAATAGGCGTTACTAAAAAGTTACATGATTGGACATTAATTGGTAATGATGTTAGCCATTCTTTTTTTTATTACTGGATAACTTTTGCGTTAGCAGCAAATTCATCTGTTTTATATGAAGTAGCTGATAATGAAGATTATGCTGATGTTGCTGTAGCTAAAGTAACTGAACAACCTAAGACACCAGAACAACCTAAAACTCCAGAGCAACCTAAGACACCAGAGCAACCTAAGACACCAGAGCAACCTAAGACACTAGAACAACCTAAGACACCAGAACAACCTAAGACACCAGAACAACCTAAGACACCAGAACAACCTAAAACTCCGGAACAACCTAAAACTCCGGAACAACCTAAATCGCCAGAACAACCTAAATCGCCGGAACAACCTAAATCGCCAGATAAATCTAAAACACCAGATAAATCTAAAACGCCAAATAAACCGAATACATCAGAAAAATGCAATGAATCTAAACATGCTCATAAAATAAGCAATACTAATGGTTCAAATGAAAAACACTTGCAATCCCATCATAAAAACACTCATCAAGATAAGATTGCAGACACAAAAGATAAACTTCCTTTAACTGGAGAAACTAAACAAAATAATAGTATTTTATTAAGTATTCTTACTGCAATATTTGGATCTTCTTTACTTTTATTACGTCGTAAAAATACGAAGAACAAATAACAAGTATTGTAAAATAAATAGAGCTATTTATTTCATCCACTTGAAATAGATAGCTTTTTTAAATATATATAAATTATTCAACCCATTGAATAACATCTTCTGCAGATTGACGTACTTTTGCTTTAGGCTCTTCTTTACGATAACCGAATGCAACCATCACTGAAGGCGCAAATTCATCAGTATTTAAAATGCCTTCTTCAGATAAGATTTCAGTGACTTTGTCTAAGTCGAAACCTTCCATTGGACATGAATCAATGCCTAACAATGCTGCAGACGTCATCATATTAGCTAAGGCAATATATGTTTGTTTGCTCGCCCAATCTAACAATGTACGATCATTATCATTAATATGGAAATTAGTCTGGAATCCATTTACTTTATCATTAAACGCAGGTAACGTACTTTCTTCGTATTTTTTAACATTTTTAACGATTGATTGAACGTAATCAGAACTAGGAGTTACATTCTTACGGGCTAAGATAATTACGAAATGACTAGCCGTTTTCAATTGTTTTTGAGCACCTGAACTATACGGAATTAATTTATCACGTAACTCTGAATTTTGAACTACGACGAAGCGCCATGGTTCTAAACCTAATGAACTTGGCGATAATCTTGCTGTTTCAAGTATAGTATCAAAGTCAGAATCGCTCACTTTCTTTGCTGAATCAAACTCTTTTGTTGCATGTCTAAAATTGAATGCCTTTAGAATTGTATCTTGCATTTCACTCATAAACATATCCTCCTAAGTTTAGTATCACTCAAATTATAAATGACTCACCCTTCACACTAAAGATATTAGCTTACAAATTTCTTTCTTATTATTTGAAAATTAATCCCAAAAGACTTGTTTATGTGAAATTTTTAACATTTTAAACAAAAAATTGCTAAAAACTATTGATTTGTGAATTAATTCACAATATAATGTATTTGTAAGTTAAGTAATAGAGATGTTTCCAATCATTATTTTAATTACACATACATTTCTATAGACAACTTCAGTCTTATTTATTTATTAATATATTATTACTATCTGAAATGGGGTTATTATAATGACAAAAATTATGTTTTTCGGAACTCGTGACTACGAGAAAAATGACGCTTTAAATTGGGGTAAAGCTAACAACGTTGAAGTTGTAACTTCTGAAGACATTTTAAGCGAAGATACTGTAGATCAATTAGAAGGTTTCGATGGCGTAACTACAATGCAATTTGGTAAATTAGCAGATTCAGTTTATCCTAAACTTGAAAAATATGGTATTAAACAAATTGCTCAACGTACAGCTGGTTTCGATATGTACGATTTAGACCTTGCTAAAAAACATGGTATTGTGATTTCTAACGTACCAAGTTATTCACCTGAAACAATCGCTGAATATTCAGTATCAATTGCATTACAATTAGTACGTAAATTCCCAGCTATTGAAAAACGCGTTCAAGAACATAATTTCAAGTGGGCTGCACCAATTATGTCTACACCTGTTAAAAACATGAAAGTTGCTATTATTGGTACTGGTCGTATCGGTGCTGCTACTGGTAAAATCTATTCTGGATTCGGCGCTGAAGTCGTAGGTTACGATGCTTATCCAAACAATTCTTTAGATTTCTTAGAATACAAAGATTCAGTTGAAGAAGCAATTGATGGTGCAGATATCATTTCATTACACGTACCAGCAAACAAAGAAAGCTTCCACTTATTCGACGCTGACATGTTCTCTAAAGTGAAAAAAGGTGCTGTATTAGTTAATGCTGCTCGTGGTGCTGTAATTGATACACCTGAATTAATTAAAGCTGTTAACAACGGTACATTATCAGGTGCTGCTATCGATACTTATGAAAATGAAGCAGACTACTTCACTTATGACTGGACTAATAAAGAAATTGAAGATAAAACATTATTAGAATTAATTGAAAATGAAAATATCTTAGTTACACCTCACATCGCATTCTTCTCAGATGAAGCTGTAAGAAACTTAGTTGAGGGTGGATTAAACGCTGCATTATCTGTTATCAACACAGGTAAATGTGACACTCAATTAAACTAAGATAATACAGAATAAATTATAAAAGCTGAACTCTCAATTCTTTGAGACTTCAGCTTTTTTTCTCGCCTATTTTAATACTTCTTGTTCAATAATTTGTAAAACACCTTGTTCATCATTACTCGGCGCTACAGCACTTGCAATATCGAATAAAGATTGATCTTGGCTATTTGCCATGACATAGCTGTATTTTGCGAATTCAAGCATATCTTTATCGTTATTCGCATCTCCAAATGCCATTAACTCTGACGCATCCATATTCCACTCACTTAATAATCGTTTTAATGCTTGTCCTTTCGTCATGTTAGGCATAATAATATCAATACTATTATGACCACTTGAAACAAGTTTAGTGGTATCGCTAAACTTTTCCTCTAAATCAGTATCTAATGTTGAATGTGTATCACGATTAATGTTTAGAGCGATTTTGACATATTCATCCTCTGGTAAAGGTTGAAATGAATCAATTTCTTCTAATTGATGATAATAGAAATGCGCATCTTTTTTAAAATCCTCACTTGTATCTTTTAAAATATATGCACTTTTCAAACCACATACGATAAATTCATCGATGTTTCTTTCAATATTTAAATAATTGACTACTTCGGTATAATCATCTTGATTAAAACTACGATAATTGTATAAGTCTGTCCCATGATAAATGACTGCCCCATTTTCAGAAATAAAGAACATATCTCTTTCCCCAAATATTGATTTCAGTTTCGCAAATTGGTTGCCACTTGCAGCAATAAATTCTATGTTACGTTGCTTTAACTCTTGAAAGATTCTTTCAAAACGATCTTTATCATATTCCTTATTCGAATCTAAAAATGTGCCATCCATATCTACAGCAATTGCCTTAACCATAAAGGTTCCCCCTTGAATTTAACGTCTTATTTAAATTAATTATAGCTATCCCATTTTTGTGATTAAAGTTTAGTAAATAAGGTTGAAACTATATTCATATTTAGAAATTAAATTCAGTGATTAAAACTAATTATTGGTGTATTTATCCTTATAAGAATAAGTGACTGAAAATAAAAATCCTCTTACTCATTGATAAAGTAAGAGGAAATTAAAATATTAGTTTATTTGTTTGGCGACGAAGATTTTGCGTTTTTCCCAGACACCTGTTTGTTCATTGTAATTGTCGCAAGTAATTAAGGTTAATTGATTTGTTTCACCTTTATGTTCATCTAACACCTTAACCTCGTCTGGGTTGACGTCGCGGATGCTAGTCATTTTATATTTACGTGTTTCATTGCCTACTTTAAAGTAAACTTTACTTCCTTTTTTGGCTGCTTTTAAGTTAGTAAATTGATAATGTGGACGGTCAATAAAGGTATGTCCAGCTATTGAGATGTTTTGATCGTCTAATTTTTCATTTTCTTCTGCGAAACTTACACCACGATTTAATTGTTCTGGTGTAGCTGGGCCAGGATAGACTGGTTCTTTAATTTCTGCATCTGGAATGGATATGTAACCTGCCATTTTGGATTTATCTTTAGGAATAGTTGGTGTTTCCTTTTTCGATGCTTCTTTTTTACCATCATTATCATATTGTTCAATTTTATTATCATTATCTTTTTCATGCAGATAATTATCTATATGTGGTTTAGCAAATAAATATATTGCCACTAGAATTAAAATGACGCCTATAATTGTCATTAAATGACTTGTCCAATTTTTCATTATGTGGGGCTCCTTTAAGCTAGTCGTTCTTTGCTCATAGTATATCACTTTTAAATCACTATTTTAATTTAATTTCACCATTTGAGTGTAAGGTTTAATTACAAACATTTGCTCGTATAGGTTCAACCTTTTAAAATAAGAAAAAATACTAAAGTAGGTGGCAATTTGATTAGAAACGCTGAAAGACAAGATTTATCCGCAATATTAGACATTTATAATGATGCAATTTTAAATACTACAGCGGTTTACACATATGACGCACAGACAATGAAAGAACGTGAAGCTTGGTTTGAAGCTAAGAAACTCGCAAACGAACCTATCTTTATTTATGAGTTAGATGAGAAAGTAGTTGGCTTTGCAACCTATGGACAGTTTAGAAATTGGCCAGCATATCTATATTCAATTGAACATTCGATTTACGTTGATAAGGATTATCGTGGAAAAGGCATTGCCTCGCAACTGCTTAGTCATTTGATAGAAGATGCCAAACAAAGAAATTATCGCACTATCGTGGCAGGAATAGATGCTTCAAACGAAGGTAGTATTAAATTGCATGAAAAATTCGGATTTACTCATGCAGGTACAATTAAAAATGTAGGATATAAATTTGAGCGTTGGCTTGATCTTGCATTTTATCAATATGACTTATTTGATAAATAGTTTATGTCACATATTTTCTAGAACTAAAAAACAAGTGAACGATTATTCGTCCACTTGTTCTTGTTCCACTTGTTTTTGAAATGTATAAAATCTTTCTTTTAATTCTTCTATTTTTTTCCTCTTTTTCTCTTCAATAACAAAACTCACATAATAAAACAGAAATACTAAAATCATGCTTAATGACATTGATTCAAATAAGAGATTCTCCCAAGTTCCCTCAACTGTGAAATAATGTGTAATCGTTGTGTTAATGACGAATACTAAAAAGATGATACTTAATCTAAGCATATCATCAGCCCCTTTGGAGTTATTTTATACACATAGGTGAAATTTTGCAATAACTTTTTTAATTTTCTGTAAATTATTATTAAAGTTTTATATATTGGATCTGCCTTTTCAAAAAACAATAAAAAAACCATCCTCGAATGGATTCATCACATTCGAGAATGGTGAGTTATTTGAATTGATTATACTTTAGTTTTTAACTGGATTTTCTTCAGCAGCAAAGATTTTTTTCTTAATTGCTTCGCCTGTTGGTGTGCCTGCTAGACCACCAAGTCCAGTTTCACGAAGTTCTGCTGGTAAGCCACGACCTACTTTATCCATTGCTTCAATCACTTCGTCAACAGGAATTCTGCTTTCAACGCCAGCTAATGCTAAGTCAGCTGAGATTAATGCGTTACCAGAACCAATTGCGTTACGCATTACACATGGAATTTCAACTAATCCAGCAACTGGGTCACAAACAAGACCTAATAAGTTACTGATAGCTAATGCCATTGCATGACCTGATGCTTCTGGTTCGCCACCTGTGATTGATACTGCTGCCGCTGCTGCCATTGCTGATGCAGAACCAACTTCCGCTTGGCAACCTCCTGTAGCACCAGCAACACTTGCATTGTTTGCTACAACACGACCGAATAATGATGATACAAATAGGAAGTCAATCATTTGGTCTTCTGTTAAATTATGTGTTTTTTCTAATTTGAATAACACACCAGGGATAGTACCTGAAGAACCTGCTGTTGGTGTAGCACAAATAATTCCCATCGCTGCGTTAACTTCGTTTGTTGCTACGGCACCTTTAACAGCTTCCATCATTTCATAGCCAGATAAGGCATGGTTATTTTCATTATAGTCACGAATTTTTGCCGCATCGTGACCTGTATAACCTGTTACACTTTCAACACCGTCGCCTGTTGTCCCTTTTTTCACGGCGTCACGCATAACTTCTAGGTTTTGTTTCATTGTTTCTCTAACTTCTTCGCGAGATTTACCAGAAAGCTCCATCTCTTCTTTAATCATAATATCCGCGAAAGACATTTTGTTTTCAACTGCGTAGTCTATAGTTTCTCTAATTGAATCAAACATCTTTAATCCCCCTCTATTTTATATAGGATATGTTTAAGTGACTATATTTTTCTTTAATTTGATTTAACGTTGATTCAGGTAATGCTTTAGTTAATGGTAATACCGCTAAACTATGATCTTTGCCCGTTTCGATCATTTCCTCATCAATAGATGCACCAAGTTCACTAATATCATTTAAGAAATGATTGACTTCTGATTTGCCAATTTTGCCGTCCATTTCTAAGATAGGTAAACCATGGTTAAAGTTAACTTCTAGTCCTTCAACACTAATTCTTTTTAATTTAATTGTACCGCCACCAATTGAGTTGCCGATCACTTCAATATGGCGACCATTAGCTTCTGCGATTAAGTAAGCACAGTTAGGGTGCTCACCAATGCTTGGGCCGTCTTCTTCTATAATATCAATATCAATATTTTGATCTTTTGCAATTGTTATAGAGTCTTTGATACGACTGTCAAATGTACTATAACCCATTGAGCCACCGATTACTGCTAAGTCAGTACCGTGACCTTGGTGTGTTTTTGCGAAAGATTCGTAATAGTGAATTGTTAATTTTTCAGGTTGCATATTGCCTAATACTGAATAGGCAGCATTTCCAATTTTAACAGCGCCTGCTGTATGAGAACTTGAAGGTCCCATCATGACAGGGCCGATGATATCAAATGCACTTTGATAATCGTAGCTTTTTTTAGTAGCCATTATTAAACACTCTCCTTAGGTTGTTTCTGTTTACTAGGCAATTTCATACTCATATTCATTAAATTGAATTTTTTGATTAACGTACTGAAAACAAATGCTAAAATCACACTTGTGATTGCAACTGCAATAATTGTAAGAATTGATTTAGTCGCATTATTAAAGCCGAATAATACGATTGCACCTGCGATTGGTGTTGCCATACCTTTAACATTTATTACTAGTCCACTAAATGTTACGATACATGCATTTACCACACCGATGATGGCATTTGTTCCGTATAATTGTAAAGGATATTTAGCAATTAAATCGATTTGTGTTAATGGTTCAATGAAGACAGCAAATGCTTTTGATTTACTACCACCAATGTTAAGTCTGCTAAATAATACAGCGTTTACGAATGAAGAACCAGTACATGTTAATGCACCAATCGCCATTGGAATTCCAGTTAGTCCTAACAAGCTTGTTAATACCATTGAACTTAATGGTGTCATACCTGTTACTGGAATTACTAGTCCTAAAATAACGGCTAATGCATATGGATGACTAGCACCTACAGAAGTAATTGCGCCACCAATTTGATGTAATACAGCCATAACTCCTGGGCTAATCACTTTCGCTAATCCGAATGCAATCGCTGGTGCTAATAAAATAACAACGATTAAATCTAAACCTTCCGGAACTTTCTTCTCGATAAATTTAATTCCGAATGCAATTAAGTAAGCTGCAATGAAAGCTGGTAATAATTTGAAATCATATAGTACTAACCCTACAATAACAGCAAATACAGGTGAAACGCCAAGATTTATACATGTTAAAATCCCAACTGCTACTCCCGCTAAACTTCCTACTAAATCACCAATTGTTTGAAAAAATTGGATATGAAATACGCCACCAATAGCGTAACTTAAGAACGCTTGTGGTAAAAACGTTGCACAAGCAGCCCCTGATAATGCTTGTAGTCCTTGTTTACCATATGGCGCAAAGTTTAAGAATAGCGTCATAACGATAAGCACTAATACAAGGGTGCCCACTCCTAAAATAATATTCATTCCCCAAAACCTCTTTCTATTTATTTGTTAACCATGATTATGGTACACCCATTGGAAAACGATTTCAATACATCTAAAGAGTTAAATAAGACTAAATTGTGAAATAAATCACATTTAGAAACTTTTTGAGGAATAAAATATTTTAATTTTGCTAAAAATTGTTAACAAATGATTAATTATTAACATTTTACACTGTAAAAAGTAACTTTGTAAACTACTTATCCCAATCCCAAAATATTTGTAACAATGCAAAAATTATGTAGTTATCTTTGAGTCATTTACACCTACACCGTAACGTCATTTTAGATTAGATACTATTATTTTGCTCACATAAAAATAGCAAGCGAGAAACTAAAATCTTTTAAGATTTTAGTTTTACACACTTGCTACATTTTTAATCATTTCGTTTTTTTAATATAAATATTTTAACTTAAATGAATGGTCTCACATAAGTGTTATTACATTATACCAAATTTTACCAATTACTTATTAATTTAATTCACTCTTTATTTAACTCGTTTTGTAATAGAAAAACTATGGAGGTGGTCTAATGAGATAATATAGATTTATGACGAAGCTCCCACCAGTATTTCAATTAATTCATGATATTGACGCTTAGTTATAAATTCTGTCGGTTTATAATTTTTATTGAAAAGTTGATTATATAATTGAAATGCAGTATCTCGAGGAATTAAATTAAGTGAGTGAGTCGTTTGCAACCACTCTAAGAAAGAATGTTGTACATTGTCTCGTTTATAGGAAATAATAAGTTGTTTAAAGGTATCGAAATTAAACAGAGGTTGTTTGGGATATAGATTGACGCATGACTTTAAGTTTTGAGAAAGCAATAAATTATGTTTAGTTAGGCGGTACTCTTCTAAAATTAAACTTTCAGGAAATTTAAGTATGATGAGGAATAATTCTAATAAAAAGGATTGTTTAGAAGATTGATGATTTAAAGATTTACCTATTTCTATTGTAGGGGCATATTTACAGTAAGCGCTAAGATGTGCTTCTAATACACTTTCATTATTATGTGTCGAAGTTAATGTACTTAACGAAAGCTCTATTTTATAATCTTCTAATTCACAATATAAAATATCATTTTTAATCTTTATTTTAAATTTTGCTTTTTGAAGATGTGTACAAAGTATTTTAAATAAAAGAAGATAATTTGAATACAATGACGCACTGATATTTAAATTTGCTAGAAGTGGTTTAATTTGGGAATCTGTAAATGAAAAGTTGCGTTTTTGCAGTGTCTTAGATTTTAAGTTAATACTTTGAAGATAATAATAAGAAGTAATGATCTGATCATGTATTGTTTGAGGATACACATTAAGAAAGTATAAATCGTCGAGTGTGTGATTAAGTGGTGGTTCTTCTTTCAAAGAAACGAGTAAGGAAGGATCATCTAATGAAAATAATTTCTGCGTAGGAGATAAAATGTGTTGTTCTAATTGGTCATTGTTTGGTAGTGGAATGCCATGCTTGTGTAAGGTTGTCTGTAATGCCTCATAATCTAATTCATTAATGTAGGCAAACGTTCTTAAATGATTACGCCAAACACTTTCATAAAGTTCTTGCTTATTGATTAACATATCATTCATCCTTTCGTAGTTGGAACATATTCATGATGTCTTAAAGGATTATATTTTATAGTGATATTAAACGCTTATTTTATATTTTTGTCAATATAATTCCGTTTAAAATAGAAATTTTTATTTATAAATTATTCCTATCCATTTGCCTCAAAAATTTATTTTACAAATATTTATTTTCTGTAGATAAAATCATTCTAAATTTAATATTTTGAATAGCGGACTTTCAAGTATCAAAAAAGAGAAACGAACTTTATCATCAAGCTCGTTTCTCTTTTGATATTAATTTAGATTTTATTCTTCAATTTTTAATAAGTCTTCTGTTAATTGATGCGTTTGTTGATAAATTTGTTGGTAGATTTGATAATATGCTTCGTATTGACGGTGACGTTCTTCGTTTGGTTCGAAGGTACGCTCGATATCGATAAATTGTTCGACACATTCATCAAATGAGTTAAACCACTCTAAACCGTATGCTGCAATCATTGCAGCTCCCATGCTCGGTCCTTCTTCATGTTTTAATTTTCGAATAGTAGCATTAAATATATCAGCCTGCATTTGTAACCAAAATGCACTCTTCGCGCCGCCACCAATAGAGGTTACGTGTGTAATTTCTTTACCCGCTTCTCGTATCAACTGAATAGAGTCATATAATGAATACGTAATACCTTCAAGTACGGCACGCGCAAAGTCAGCTTTTGTGTGGCTACCACTAATTCCAATGAAACTGCCACGAATAAATGCATCGCCATGAGGTGTACGCTCTCCAGCTAAGTAAGGAGCAAATAAGAGACGGTTCGCCCCAACAGATGAAGTGCTCGCTTGTGCCACAATATCATCGAATGACTCATCTTCGAAGAATGTCTTCTTCAACCAACTAAGGCTATAACCTGCTGCTAACGTTACACCCATCGCATAAAAAGTTTGAGGCACACTATGGTCGAAGAAATGAATATTATTACGATATTCGGTGTAGCTATCTTTTTCAACATTAAGAACGACACCAGAAGTTCCAATACTGCATAGTGTATCGTTATCATTAATAATACCAGCACCGATAGCACCACATGCATTATCTCCCCCGCCTGCAAAGACTTTCACTTGTTCAGTGAAACCAAGCTCTTGCGCTAACTCAGTACGCACATCTCCAACATAGCCTGTTGAACGTACTAAAGGAGGATAAATGTCCCCAAGACCGAAATGATCTCCAACGTCGCGTGTCCAATCATGCGTTTGCGGACTAAGTAGTGATGTGCTTGCTGCATCTGAATATTCCATGTGCACTTGGCCAGTTAAACAATAGCGCACATAATCTTTCGGTAATACAAAGACATCTACTTGCTTCCAAATATCAGGTTCGTGTTGTTTCACCCATAACATTTTAGGCAAAGTGAAGCCTTCAAGAATAGGATTACCGTTTAAACGTTCTCCGTAGACTTCTTTGATTTGTCGACATTGTTCAGAGTTACGTGTATCATTCCACAATATAGCATGGCGTACTGGCGCATGATTGGCATCCAGTGCGACTAGCCCATGCATTTGGCCTGAGAATGAAATACCTTTCACCACATAATCTGACATTTTTGATGCTTCATTGAGGTGCTTAATACCTTGTTTAACCGCTTCAAACCATTCATTAGGGTCCTGTTCACTGTACCCTGGACGCGTTTGAATCAATGTAAGTGGTTCACTTGTTGATGCAACCACCTCTCCTTGTCGAGTCACTGCAATAATTTTTACTGCACTTGTACCTAAATCTATACCTAACACAACTTCTTTCATGACTGCCCACCCTTTACTTACTTTGTTTATCAATTCGTTATATACTTCTATTCAATCAATACATTTTGTTTTCATTTTTTATAAAAATAAAATTAATTCCTTAAACCTACCCTTTTATCATATCGGTTTTATCTATAATTTCAATAGTTGCTACTATATTGATTACTTTTTAATCCTAAAAAATTAATACCTAACGTACGTAAATAAAGGCTGAGACAATTTAGTTTGTCCCAGCCTCATGTACTGATTCTACATTAAATTTTTAAAATTATCGGTTACCTACGTCGTGACCAATTTCTACAGTGTGATCATTTTTATTGTAAATCGCCCCTTGGACACTACCAAAGTTAGGGTCATTACGTTTTTCTTCAACGCCGTAACCAAGATTTTTAAATTCATTGATATCTTGTTCTTCCATGGCATTTTCATAAAAGATAGTACCACCATCATTATAGAAACGTGGTTTATCAATGGATTCTTGTAACGTGCCATTTCCTCTTAAATAATCAATAAGGACTTCATTAATCAACGTCGGAATTTTATTTCCTCCTGGCGTACCAATACCCATGTAGAAGTCAGGACCGACTACGATGGTTGGTGCTGTATAAGAACGTGGTGCTTTATGCTTATCACCGACGTTAGGACTATTAGGATCATTAGAAAAGTTGGTTAATGAGTTGTTCATGTAGAATCCTTCTTTAACAAACTTACCTGAACCAAAGAAACTAGATAATGTATTCGTCGTACTTGCGAGTTTACCGCTCTTATCGATGACTACAAAGTGCGTCGTACTCGTGTTATTGATTTGTTGTGTATTGAAGTCACTTCCATTGTTAACATTTGAACTAGAATTAATACTATTCAAGCGACTCAATAGATAATCATCAGATAGATGTGTATCACTACTTGCTTCTTGACCGTTAACAATATCCCTATTACGATACATCACATCACGTGATTTGATAATACCTGAAATAAAGTTAGCACGATCATTTTGAGTATCTAAACTTTCATCAATTTTAAGTCCTTGCAACATCAATGTCCCACCAAGTGGATTTGATGCTGAGTACACAGTATTATTTAAATATTTCGTACTGACTGGTTTCTTTTCTTCTGTTTTAAATGCTTTGAAGTCATCTTCATTTAGTTCACCATCAATTTGCTTCGAAATGCTTTTCCCGATATCTTTATAGAAATAGCCAGTGCCTTTATCTCGAATTTTTCTTAACGTTTTAGCTAAGGCATCTTGTTTTACGACATCACCTTCTCGTACAGTACGTTTACCTTTAAAGAAGGGAGAGTCGCGATCAATATCAGAACCAAACAATTTTAAACTACGTTCTAATTCCGCATCAACTTCAAAACCATCTTCTGCTAATGGGATGACATAATTAAGGATTTTCTTTTCATCCATTTTACCTTCGCGTTCATGCATATCATGTAACCCTTGCACAAAGCCAGGTGTTCCTATTTGATCACCCTTTTTATAATTAAATGAAGACATGGTCTTATATTCATACATTCTTGGTTCTTCGCCGTCATTACCATTATAGGTTAAAGTAGCACCACCACCACCTAAACCTGATGAATGGGGTTCTGTCACAGCAAGTGCATATGAAACACCTATGGCAGCGTCAACAGCGTTACCTCCGTCTTCAATAATCTTATTACCTACACTTGTTGCAATGGCATTATTAGATGCTACGCCATAAGTCTTATTATCGCCAGAGGATTTATGATTTGCAATTTTATTCTCAAATAAAGTGTCTTTATCAGGCTTATCTTCTTTTTTAAAATAATAAAATGTAAATGAAATCAGAATTGTCACTATTAAAATAATAGTGAGCATCACTTTATTATAGATATTCATACTAACTGGCCCCTTTAGATAAATATTGCTCCGTTATATTTTTTAAATCATTCTTCTCAAATTGATCAAGGCCTTCATTCGCTTTCGCAAAAGTAACCATCAATAAGATCACTACGATGATGATGGTCGTTAAGATACCTACCCAATGCTTTTTAATATTCATAGGTATATCCTCCATTCTCCTGTTTCAGTTGAATTGTTTTATCCTTGATGTTGTTGTAATAACGTTGTTCTTCTATTCTATTCATCTTATCTTTAGTAATTTTACCGTCTGCGCCTCGAACAGGTGTAAGATGGAACTTATTATGTTGTCCATCCCAATCATGTTGAACAACCATACCTTTTTGATTTTTTGACAAGAATGAATCTGATGTTAGGTTTCCTAGGCTATAAAAGATACTTGCATTTTTATATTTTTCTACTTTTTGTACTACTGTATTATGACCAACAATGACGTCTGCTCCTGCATCGACTAAAGCATGTCCATAGACCTTTTGACGGTCAGTTACATTTCGTTCATTTGGAATACCCCAGTCCACATTGACGATGACTAAATCATTGCTTTCCTTTAAATTTTTAATCAACGGAACAAAGATTTTAGGATCTAAACTAATTGATGTCGTATTTTTTAATGGATTTTCATAATTTGACTCCACATCTGTAAAGGAAACGTTAGCTATCTTTTTCCCTTTAACATTTTGTTGCACCGTTTTACTATTGATTAAATTAGAGCCATTTCCAGTTAAGAAGTTATAATCTGTTTGTGCTTCTACTTTTTTACTCAAATCTTGTGCTTGCACATTATCAATCGTATTGTTAATTAAATTCACACTCTTAATATTCTGCTTTTTCAAAAACATAATATTGTCTAAATTTTTATTTAGATTATCTGTGGCATTTTTTGAAAAGGGACTAACAATAAGTGATGCGGTCGAAAAATCACTATTACGAAGTGGTTCATTCAAGCTAGCAAATACATCGTTAAGGTTCATCTTTCTAATATGTCGATTTAATGTGATGTTTCCTAAATATGTACTGCGAATGACATTAGGATTAGACTTTGGCATTGCTTCTACTGGCTCAACCTTTACAGCACGAATAGCAAAGACTAAAAGAACGACTGCAATGATTAAAACAATAAGTGTATAAATAAAGTTACGACGTTTATGACGTTTAGTTTGCTTAAGTAACCATTCGCTCGCTGTTAACCGTTTTTTCTTTTTCATTACTTTACGCTCCTTGCTCGCGATTAATTAATAAAGCTGTATAAGAATAAGATGACATATGTAATACATGTTAATAGCATTGTTGAAGCTAATGTAATTACGACACCTTGTTTTTGAATTGTGTTAGCAATAATCCCAGGAATAACGACACCAATACCTGAAACTTCAACTGTTTCAAATGGTGTTAATGGATAAACTAAGTCAAAGATAAATTTTAATACCATTCCTGTGAGTATCATGGCTGCAAATTTACGTCGTCCGTATAAAATTACCCATCTACTAATACCATATGTAACAATAAAGAACGTTAAACAACTAATAACGAGCACAGATAATAACATAACGGGTTGATCAAATATAAGTGCTAAATAACCAGGTACTACGAGTCCTGCTGGGTTTATCCCAAATTTCTCTGCAAAGATTAAACTTAATACAATGCCAACAAATAAGGAGAAGTATAATTCTGAACCTATCATTTTATTCTATCCCTTCTATAAATTCTGCTATTCTTCCACCTGGACCATGAATATTACCTACGCAGAAAATAAGCGCATTTTGTGATTCTTGCATAATAGCTTTTTCGATATCACGAAATTCATGATTTTCAAAATTAAGATATTTCTTTTCTGGCAAACGTTGCATGACTTCTGTCACCATCTGCGTACTTTTACCTGTACAAATCAATGTGTCAAAGTCGACTTCTTCAATAAAGTCTTCAGCAAATTGTCGTGTGCGGTCTACCCTATCTGAACGACAATTTAAGATAACTACTTTTTTCGTATAAGGATAGTTATAAGACTCCACCTTATCTAAAATGGCTTTCGTAGATTGTGGTTCATTTGCTGCAAATGCATTAACAAATACATTTTGTGTGTTATTTGCATTAAAATATTTAATTTCAACGGCACCTGGATCAGGTGGGGCATTTAACATACCTCTTAAAGCCACATCTTTATCTATACCTACTGCTTGTGCTACCCCTAATACAATAGCCACATTGTCAGGAAAGACTAAATAGTCGAATTTTCTTAAATATGATTCAGGAATCTTATCTTTATCTACTACTATTAATTCCGTTTTACGTTTTTTAGCTTCTTTCGCAAAAAAATCAGTATAATCATCTTTCATGACAACCAATTTCCCTTTACGAGGAATGGTTGCAGTAAAAGCTTGCGCAACATCTTGAAGCGTTGGCCCTAATACATCCATATGGTCTTCCATTACATTGACGATAGCGCCAATATTCGCTTTAACTAAATCTTCTTGAAAGACAATCTGATAATCAGGATTAACTGCCATACATTCATTAACTAAAGCCTCTGCATCTTGTTTAACTACTTTACGAATAATATCTCGTTGCTCACCAATATTTGCGCCTTGAGGTTTCCTAATTACTGGATATTCCTTCTCTGTAAACCAATACAACATTCGAGCGTCTGTTCCTGTAGTTTTACCTATAACGCGATAACGATCCTCTCTTAATACGCTATAAATCATCCTTGTAATCGTTGACTTACCTCGAATACCGTTAATGTTGATTCGTATAGGAATCTTCTTTAATCGATTACTATGGCGTTTCTTTTCTTTAATACCTAGCCATAATATTAATACGATACAAATTATAATAAGAATCAAAATAATGCCCTCTCTTTGATTGATTTTATATTAAGTTGTGTTTAAACCATTTTAAACATTTATGTATTTTGAAAATGAAGAAAATAAATTTATTAATATAGATTAAATTAATAGTTTCTTTTTAATTTCATTCTTAGTAATCGCTTATTAAAAAAGATAATAAGCTATGACTACTAATAAAAGTATGCTAACACGTACATATTTTGTCAGTTTTAAAAATGTAAATTTATTGTTAAAAGTTTTTGATGTTTGTAAATATTTTTATACTTAATGATAATATATTTTTTTAATTTATGACAGAGATAATTTCATTTTGACAAGTAAACAAATATTTACGCTCTATTTACACTAAATTAAAATTGTGATGTTACCTTAAACATGAATAAAGCTATGATTTCAGGAGGAACTTAATGAGCAGACCCATGACAAAACCCGTTAAAATCGCTGTCAGCATTTATTTAGCATTCATATTGCTAGCGTGTTCTAGTTATTTAATCTTTATTCTTGTTGGTAGTTTACAAGGTAACGATATGAGTCGTTCTGTATTAGATACTGATCCTCATCATATTGATAACGTAACTAAAACCTCAAATGAAGATATCCGTGAATTAAATATGAACAAAGCTAATGAACTACCTAAAGATGAAATAGCTACTAATACACAATCTAAGCATTTAGATATTTATAATAAAAAAGCAAATGCACAATCATCAGGGCGTAAGTTCATACTTTTGTTTAAACATTTGAATAAAATAACTCGTTGTTGAGAAACCACACGACATCGCTACTTCTGTGACACTATACTTCATATACATTAATTGCTTAGCGCTTTGTCCTAAACGATAATTCTGAAGATAGTTGAACGGCGTATCGCCCACAAATCGTTTAAATAATTTAATTGTTTCCGCTTCACTTATCTGTATCAATTGACTGAGCTCTTGTAACGTAATTTTTTTATGATAATGCGATTGTAAATATTCAATACATTGTTTAACTCTTGGATCAAAAAAGTAATGATTTGATTTATTATATTTTCCAAAAATTAATAATAAATAATTAAGACATCGATAAAATTCACTGAGCACTTCAAGTTGATAATATCCTTTTTGTGCAATGTAAGTCTGTCCTACTTTTTCAATACTATCCAGTAAACACACATCTTCTTCATTATGACGTTCTAATTTGATATATGGAACCACAGGTGCTTGATCAATAATATAACTCATATATTTAAAATTAATATAGTCTGTTACATCAGGTAATCCTACATTCCAGCAATAAAAACGCGAATTAGACCGAACCTCATGAATTTCATGGACAATATTTGAATTAATAAATAGCCCTTCTCCTTGTTCAATCACTATCTCATTATCTGCTATCTTAACTTGAATCATTCCTTCGGTCACATACATAAACTGTAAAGCGTAGTGCCAATGTAGCGGTATGTAACCTAGTAAAGTTTCATTTAATTTAGTATGTAAAATAACGTGAGGCCAACGTCCATCTGGATATTTAATCTTTTCTTCTAAATCATCAGTGATAATCATATATTTACTCATTCTTAAACACCTCAATATCTTGATAGTTTTTAACACTATTTGAGTATTATATTATTTAAAAACATTATATTATGAGATTTATAATTTAACAAAATAGATGGAGGTGCATTGAATGGCTCACTCACAACATAGATTAAAAGGTGTGCTCTTCGCTATTATTGGGGCTACGTTATGGGGATTGGGTGGCACCGTTTCTGACTTATTATTTAACCAACGTGGTATAGATGTAGATTGGTATGTGACTGCACGTCTTATTGTTAGCGGTATCTTCCTTCTGGGCGTTTACAAAGTATTATATCCAAAGCGTTCTATATTAGTTGTTTTTAAAAATTTAAAAACATTCATCAGTTTACTTATTTATAGTTTATTAGGCATGCTATTTGTACAATACGCCTACATGTCTTCGATTGCTACGGGGAATGTAGCCGTCGCTACTTTACTACAATACATAGCGCCCGTTTACATTATTATTTGGTTTGTCATTCGCGGGTTAGATGTGTTTCGTCCTTTTGATATTTTAGCCATTGCGATGACATTAATCGGCACATTTTTATTACTCACAAATGGGTCTATTTCACATCTAGTTGTCTCCCCTACCAGCCTAATGTGGGGGATTATTTCAGGCATTGCGCTAGCCTTTTATACAATTTATGCTACTGGCTTAATTGAAAAGTTTCCTTCTATCTTAGTCGTAGGTTGGGCAATGATTATTTCAGGTATTGCAATGAATTTTAAGCATCCGATTTGGCAAGTGCCCTTAACTCAAATGGCACCGTCTACGATAGGATATCTCATTTTTGGGATTATCGCTGGAACAGCTTTAGCATTCTATCTCTTTATCGATAGTTTGAAATACCTTTCTCCTAAAGAAACGACACTACTGGGTACAATTGAACCCGTTATTGCCGTGGTTACAAGTGCGTTGTGGCTTGATGTCTCATTTAAGTCTATTCAAATTATTGGTATCGTGTTGATACTGCTACTCATACTCATCTTGTCATTGAAAAAGCAACCAGAAATGTAAATATGCTAAATATAAAAGCGTGGAAATGACCTATATTAAATCATTCCCACGCCTTATTTTTTCCATGATGTATATTTAAAAATTATGAGTTTTTCCCGCCTTTTTCTCCGATTTCTTGATAAAATTCTTTATCTTGATTTTCTGCTGTTGTTTCTCCGCCCTTTTTACCCGCTTCTTCATAACTCATTTTCTTCTCTTCTGCCATGATTAATAATGCCTCCACTAAATTAAATTTTAGATACTTTATGTATCTATAAAGCAAATTCCCACTAAACAATTAAAAAAACGGTTTTTACTTACTTTTAATAAATACACACATACAGTTTATATTTACATTAATTTCATTTGTTATGAAAATACTATTCAAATTCATAAAATAAAGGTATAAAAATAACTGCTCTCTAATTATCAATTTTTAAAGAGCAGTTAAATGTAAATATTTATTTAATAATTTTTTTAATTTGCGAGAAGAATTTTTGTTGTTCAGGTAATGGAAAGACTGGATAAATATGGAACAAATTATAGCCTGGCGTAAAATCATGGTCTATGCCTTTTTCACTTAACATTTTAGATAATTTTAATGCATCAGGATATAACGTTTCTTTAGTACCAATAAAGATTGATATACGACCTAATCCTTCAAGCGTACCGTTTATTGGTGAAATTCTATAGTCTTCGATAGGTAGGTCGCCTGCCCATAATTCAATAAAGTATTTACTACCATCAATACCAAGCATTGGATCAATCTTTTCATATTCTTTTGTTTCTGGATTACTAAATGTGCCGTCTAATACTGGAGATACTAAGACAAGATGACCAGGTTGTTGTAACTGAGTCGTTTCTTTTAAATATTGTGCAAATGATAAGGCAATTTGTCCACCAGCAGAATCACCCATAATTGTAAGTTGACTCGCACTCTCTACTAACATAAGTTGTTTTTCATAAAGTTCTTTTAATAATTGGAATGTAGTACGATAATCGCGATGAGGCACCTTAGGATAGATTGGCATTACGATTTTAGCATTTAACTCTCCAGCTAATTTATCAATAAATTGGAAATGTTCTTCCAATGGATCTTGGAACCAAGCACCACCATGGATGTATAGCACTACTTTTTGTTGACGATCACGTTTGGCATTTAAGATGTAAGTTAAAGAACCATGCCAGTCTTTGATTTTAACATCATGTTCAAACTCATAACTCGTGCCATCATATTTCCCTGCAGTCATCTCCTTAGTTGCTTCGAGTGCTTTTTTCGCATCTTCTACATTCTCAAAAGTTTTTTTCATGCCTGATAGGCGAATGAATTTCTCTCTTAAATAACTTTGATAACTGCGTTTTTCTTTAATTTTAATATAAGCAAGCCAGCCTAATACACCTGAAGTCATGACTGATAATAATCTTTTTTTCATTTTTTAATGCCCTCCTATACATTAATTAATTATAAATCTTTATATTGCATTATTTTAGTAAAAAACATTTCATAATAACGAACGATTCAAGGGTTTTTCTTTTGTTAACAAAATGGTATTCTTATACTAAATTATAAGAATTTTCAAAATATAAGAAGAAAGTAGGTTCTTGATTGTGACACGAAATAAAATTGTGCTTATTGGTAGTGGATACGTAGGCTCTGCGTTTGCACACGCTTTAGTAGCAAAAGGATTAGTTGACGAACTCGCCATTATTGATATTGATGAAGATAAAGCCAAAGCTGATGTATGGGATTTAAATCATGCTACACCTTTTAGTGACAGCTTTGTCGATGTTCATCTAGGAACATACTCTGATTGTGCAGATGCTGATATTGTAGTTATTTGTGCTAGCGCTAAACTAGACAAAGGAGAAACACGCCTTAAACTTCTTGAAGATAACGTGAATATCTTTGTACCTATGGTTCAACAAATTATCGATAACGGCTTTGATGGTTATTTTGTATTACCTTCAAATCCAGTTGATATTATGAGCTATGTCATTAAAAATGTATCTAACTTCCCTAAAAACCGAGTCATTGGTTCAGGTACATCTCTTGACACTGCTCGCTTCGAATTCTTCTTAAGCCGTACTTTTGATGTAGCTCCTCATAACGTATATGCTCCGGTTATAGGTGAACATGGTGATTCGCAAGTTCATGTTTGGTCACACGCTCAAATAGCAGGTGAACCAGTATTAAAATTGCTTGGCAATGACACAGATATCACATCATTCAAGAATTCAATTTCATCACAAACTACTCAAGTAGGTTACGATATTTATGTGCGAAAAGGAACAACCAATTTTGGTATTTCTTTAAGTTTAGTTCGCATAGTAGAAGCAATTCTTTTTAATAAAAATATTATTATGAATGTATCAAGTTATGTTGAAGGAGAATACGGTTTAAACAATATATATATTGGCACTCCTACAATTATAAATGGAAATGGAGCCGATCGAATTATCGAATTAGCACTATCAAAAGAAGAATTGTCAAAACTAAAAAAATCTGGCGAAATTATTAAAGAATACCAACAACGTGCTGATGGAATTATAGATAATCTCATGTAAAAAGAAAGGGAGCGGGACAGACATTAAAATAATTTCGTTGTATCCCCAGCTTGCTTTGTTTGTAGACTTTCTTTGCGAAAGTCTTTGTGCTAGGGCCCCGATCCCCAACTTGCTTTGTTTGTAGACTTTCTTTGCGAAAATCTCTATGTTAGGGCCCCGCCCGCCAGGCAAGGATGACTAGGTTTGAAAAAAGCTTGATTTACGCGCATTTTCAAAACAGTCAGCTACTGCCAAATATTAACGAAGGCTGAGACATTTTATTATTGTCCCAGCTCCTTAATATTATTGTAGACTATCGTTCATCAATTGTAGTTGATGTTCAAAGCTTTGCATATCAATAAAGCGCGCTTGACGGTGCATTTCTTTTCCATCCAAAAAGATTAAATCTACTGGCACAGTAAATATCGACAACTCCCCAGCAATGGCTTCTACTTCAGATTGATTAATGACGCCAAACGCAGCATGATTATATTCGTTTACGATATCTTGAATTTGAGGTAGCACAGCATGACATACTGAACAGTGGTCACGCATAACATGAATGACAGCTAACGGATGCGTCTCTATAAATTGTTGATATTGTTCTATACTGTTAAGTTGTTCTATCATTATGTTCACCTCTGATTCAAGTATTTAATCTTTTTTAAGAATATTTTGGAATACTTCTGGCATTTTAGTAATCTTTTGCTGTTCTAAATCAAAGAAGCCGCCTGTTTGATAACCTACACAGTGTACTTTATCTCCAGATGCAATTTCAAATTTAAAGACCCATTTTAAACGACTACCTTTAACATACCAACAGCGTCCTACAGGTTTGTCGTGAATTGTAATAGGCACTTTATAGTCTATTTCAGTTCTCATTAATATTGGAGAAATGTGCTGTTTCATCATTTCAGAGAATGTCATATATTCATTAATGAATATTGTACGTAAATCCTCGAACCAACGCACATATACAATATTGCTTACTATACCCATCGCATCAATATCATAATTATTCACTTCTATTTCTGTTTCAGCTACTAATAAGCCTTCATGTTCCATAAATATAATCTCCTTTAAGTCATTATTCAATCTTATTATATATTATTTCCCTTAAATAAATAAACTTACAGGATGTAATAGTTGGCGGCACAACTGCTAATGTAGATGTATATGATTTCAGTGCATTTGGTATTGATAAATGATAAGTCATAAAATATACTTTCAATTATCAGAATTATCTAATTTTTGTTACATTTATATATTCAATAGTGCTAGAATAGTCCTATTCACTATTTTTGAGAGGAGAAATGCGGATTGTTCTCTTACTTACTTTTTATTACTACAATGTCATTCACACCTGGTCCAAATACCATCATGGCAATGTCTGAAGGTCAGCGTAAAGGTTTTATACGATCATTACCTTTTAATTTAGGTGTTTTTATAGGTATTTTATTTACATTGACTATTGCTTTAATATTCTCCGAACCTTTAAAACATAATCAAAGTTTTATTTTTATTATGAAAATAATAGGTACGCTTTATCTACTTTATCTTGCATATCATGTTTTGTTCTCTAAGCCAGACAGTGCTAAAGAAGCATTAGATCGTCCTGTACTTAAAGGAATACTTATTCAAGCTACTAATGTCAAAGCGATGTTATATTTTTTAACGGGTTTAACCACATTCACATTACCTAATGCTTGGAATTCTACATACATACGCTCTATTTTACTTATTATCATCGGTATTGCTGGTGCAATCGTATGGAGTCTTTTAGGACAAATGATGAATCGAATCTATCAACAACATTATAAAGTGATCAATGTAATTATCACGATTCTATTACTCTATAGTGCTGTAGAACTTTGGTAATTCATTTTTCTAAAAAATAAACCTCCTGTCATTATTTCTGACAAGAGGTCTATTTACATATTATTTAATTTTCATAATTGCTTTACCAGGATCAACTGACTCAACATCTTCAACTGTTAATGTTTTGTCGCCTAAATTTGTAATAATCACTGGTGTTACGATGCTAGGTGCATGTTCTTGTAAGTACGCTAAGTTAATCTTCATTAACGGTTGACCTTGTGTTACAGGCTCATCCGCATTAACTAAACTTTCGAAACCTTCACCGTTTAATTTCACTGTATCAATTCCGATGTGAATTAATACTTCTACACCAGTATCTGACTCTAATCCAATGGCATGTTTAGTTGGGAAAATGGTCTTAACCGTACCATCAAATGGTGCTACGATTTCTCCTTTTTCTGGAACAAATCCAACGCCATCACCCATCATTTTTTCAGAGAACACTTTATCAGGCACTTCTGATAATGGAATAATGTGACCAGTACCTGGTGCATAAATTTCTGTTTCTTTCACGTCTTCAAGATGAACTGGTTCATCTGAAACTTCTTCAGTCACAGTTGTCTCACTAGGTTTAGTGATTTCACCCTTCATGATTAAAGCCATATCGTGTTTAATCTGGTCAGATTTAGGACCAAAGATAGCTTGCATATTATTTCCAACTTCAAGTACACCTGAAGCACCTAATGCTTTTAATCCTTGAACATCTACTTTAGATTTATCATTTACTTCAACACGTAAACGTGTGATACATGCGTCTAAATGTTTGATGTTTTCTTTACCACCCATTGCGTCTAAAACGTCGAATGGTAATTTCGCAACACTTGAGTTACGGATTTCTTGTTCTTGGTCTTCACGACCTGGTGTTTTAAGATTAAATTTCTTAATTGCAAAGCTAAATAAGAAGTAGTAAACAACCGCATAAACTAAACCTACTGGAATGACTAATAATGCGTGTGTTCGATCCCAGTTTAATAAACCATAAAGGATATAATCGATAAATCCACCAGAGAATGTCATACCAATCTTCACATCTAGAAGGTGCATGACTAAGAATGATGTACCCGCTAACAATACGTGAATGACATATAATAATGGTGCCACAAATAAGAATGAGAATTCTAATGGCTCAGTGATACCAGTTAAGAATGATGTTAAAGCTGCTGATAACATTAAACCACCAACAACTTTTTTACGTTCTGGACGTGCATTTCTGTAGATTGCGAAAGCTGCAGCTGGAAGACCGAACATCATAAATGGATATTTACCAGTTGTGAATGCCCCTGCTGTAAATGGTACGCCATCTTTTAATTGTGCCATCCAAATACGTTGGTCACCACGAATTAAGTCACCTGCATGATCTTTATATTGACCAAATTCAAACCAGAATGGTGCATAAAAGATGTGGTGTAAACCAAATGGAATTAATGAACGTTCAATAATACCAAAGATAAATGTTGTTAATGTTAAGTTCTTATTTAATAAGAAATTAGATAAACCGTTTAAACCATCTTGGATTGGTGGCCAAACGAAACTTAATACGATACCTGTGATGATTGCTACTACTGACGTAACAATTGGTACGAAACGTTTACCTGCAAAGAAGCCTAAGAATGCTGGTAACGTAATATTGTAATATTTATTGTAACACCATGCTGCAAGTGCCCCCATGATGATACCACCAAACACACCTGTTTGAAGTGTTGGAATACCTAAGATTAAAGCGTTTGCTGGTAATTTATTAGCTTGGCTTAATTCTTTTGCGCCATTTGCGTAGCTATAAATATCATCAATTGTGATATTCATTACTTTACCCATTGTCGCATTCATAATTAAGTAACCTACTAAAGCAGCTAAAGCGGCAACCCCGTCACCACCAGCTAGTCCAAGTGCTGTACCGACTGCAAATAGCAACGGCAAGTTATCAAAGATAATTTGTCCAGCTGCTTCCATGACAGATGAAATCACGACGAAGACATCCATTTTTAACCATGGCGCTAGTTTAACTAATTGTTCGTTATGCATTGCATTACCGAACGCAAGTAAAATACCAGCAGCTGGTAAAATCGCAACTGGTAACATTAACGCTTTACCAATACGTTGCAATTGACCGAAAAACTTCTTAAACATAAGTCCTATTCCCTTCTAAACTAATTTTACGAACTTTATGACAACAAAGAAGACATAAGCAAATAGAGGAAAGTATGTTTAAGACAGCGCAAGCGCAATTCATACTCATTTTAATGAGCGTAAATCTCTCCCGTCATCTTTTCTACTTTCAAGGATACAAATTACAGAGCCCTATAATTAACCTATTACTAATATGTAAAGTAATCATCATAGCTATTTTGTATCCTAATTAAAACGTTTAATATGTCTTAATCTCTAATTTGCTTATGCCTAATTTAATAGTAACACGCAGTTCTTTTTGTAATTAATTTTAATTATATACATTGGGTAAAACGTTTTCAATACTTTTTTATTGCTCTTTATCGCTTTTTAAAATTATTTCTATAAAACTTAAATATTACATAAAAACTATCGTTATATTAATTCCTCATTAGAAAAGAAGTCTTAAAAAATTAAGTTCTTACATACTAAAAAATAATCTTACGATAAATTACGAACAGAAGTTGTGAAATTGCGTTTATTATTAATTTAATACCTCTAAACGCTAAAGTTTCTTATGTAAGTAGTTCTAAGATAGAAAATGAAACGTAGTTGAGTGACGCCTGAGGGAGCAGGATGAGTGTCGAGACCAAGGCTCGACCCAGCCCCCTAGGCAAGCATCTCAACTTAAGTGAGTGAGTATCTATCTTAGAACTACTTTAATTATTTACACATAAAAAAGAAGCTTACCTGTTAAGGTAAGCTTCCCTAAAGAATTGATATTATAAGAAACGTTTAGCTGCTACTGAAATTGGTGGAATTTCATCGAAGTCTAATTTTTTATCTTCAGTGATTGATCTGTAAGCCCATTTACCATAGTTGATTGCTTCTTCATTAACAATTTTACCTGGTAATGGCGCAGCATTTGGATCAACATGTACGTCAACGATAGTTGGTACATTTTCATTTAATGCAGCTTCTACAACTTCATCGATACGGTTAGGGTCTTTTAAGACATAACCTTTACCGCCTGCAGCTTCAGCGAATTTAGCGTGATCCATATCAGAGAAATCAATCGCATATTCTAATTCACCGGCAGCTTGTTGTTCATATTTAATGAATGATAATTGTTTGTTGTTCATAACAAAGATTGTCATTGGTAAATCATATTGAACAGCAGTTGCAAAGTCTTGCATTACCATTTGGAAGGCACCGTCACCAGTGATTGAAATTGCTTGACGTTTAGGGTAAGCAATTTTAGAAGCGATAGCACCTGGAAGACCGCAACCCATTGTACCTAACCATGATGAAATAATGAATTTATTATTTACAGATAAGTTTAAGTAACGAGTTGACCAAACTGTTGAAGTACCAACGTCAATTGAGAATACAGCATCGTCAGTGCTGAATTTACTAATTGATTTCATTAAGCGTTCTGGACGAATTGGAGAACTTTCGTTGCTCATATCTTGTTCCATCCATTTATCCCAAACAGCTTTACGTTGTAAAGTTTTCTCTAAGAATGGGCGATTTGGAACGTGTTTAATGCTTTCAGTTAATTGATGGAAAGCCACTTTAGTGTCGCCAACGATACCTACATTAATGTTGAAACGTTTACCAATTACATCTGGGTTAGTATCGATTTGGATTGCTTTGATGTTTTTCTTAGGTAGGTAATCTACGTAAGGGTAGTTTGTACCTGCCATGATTAATAAGTCAGCATCTTGAATTGTTTGGTAAGATGTTTTCGTACCGATTTTACCTAAGTTACCAATGCTGTATGGGTGGTCATCAGGTAAAATTGTTTTAGCTGGTAATGTGTGAATTACTGGAATTTTTGCCGCTTCGATAAATTCACGTAATTCTTCTTTAGCATTTTGAGCACCTACACCGATAAGCATAACTGGTTTTTTACTTTTATCGATTAATTTAGTTGCTTTTTTAATACTACGGAATGTTGGTGATGGTGCTTTAGGTTTGATTGTATCTACTGGGCGATTCGTTGTATCTTTGATTTTTTGAGTTAATAAGTCGTTAGGACAGATAACTACAGCAACACCGCGTTTTTCATAAGCAGTACGGATTGCATCATTAACAACGTCGAATACGTTATCGCCTTTTTGAATTTGGTGATGGAATACTGCTACGTCATCAACCATTTTAGAAATATTTGTTTCTTGGAATGCTTTAGTACCTAATAATGTGCTGTTAGTTTGACCAGCAATAATAAGTTGAGGTACACGGTCCATTTTAGCGTCATACATACCGTTTAATAAGTGAACAACACCAGGACCACCGATACTTAATGCTACACCAATTTTCCCTGTAATTTTAGTGTATGAAGCAGCTGCTAAACTTGCTACTTCTTCGTGACGTACGTGATAGAATTTAAATGAATCTCTTACTGTACGTAAGCTATCAACTACTGCGTCAACAGAGTCCCCTGGGATACCATATAGGTGATCAATTTTCCATGCTTCTAATGCTTTGACTAATGCTTCATTTGCTTTAATTTTCGCCATTTTAACAAATAGCTCCTTTCCTAACTTGTACGAGTACTTATTTCATATTCCCATTAATAAAATAAAATAATCATAATTGGAATAAGTATTGAACTAATTACAGCTGTTAATATCATTCCAATTGAACTAAACGCGCCAGATTCAATATCATGTTCTAACGCTTTTGCCGTGCCAAACGCATGTGATGCGTTACCGTATGTTAAGCCTCTTGCGATCGATGTTTTGAAATTACCTACTTTCAATAACATTGAACCCATCATACTCCCTATTAGCCCTGTAGTAATAATGAATAATACGGTAATCGTATCTGTACCACCTAATTCATGAGATACTTCGATGCCTACAGCAGCTGTGATGGAACGAGGTAAGATTGTCACAATCGTTTCTTCAGAGTAACCTAACAACTTTAACGAACTAAACACTAACACAAAATTAAGAATGACTCCAGCCATTACGCTTGAAAATATGATACTCATATTCTCAATGATTTTACGTCGATTCTTATAAAGTGGATACGCTAAACACACAACAGTCGCGTTTAGTAAATGATTAATCCATTTACCACCAGCCATATAATCATGATAATTTTGATGTGTAGCTAATAAAACGATAATCACACCAATAGAACCGATTAAGGCAGGGTTTAACAATGGATTGTTATATTTAAATTGTAACCTTTTTGCCAATAGGTACATTACGACGGTTAACAATATCATAAAAATTGCTTTTAATATCATCTTAACTCATTACCTTTCTTGGTATTAGGTTCTTTTACCATTTTTTCAGCGATATAACCTGAAACAAGGGCAACACAACTTGTACCTACTATAATTAATAAGAAGAAGATGATATAGCTCTTAGTAATATTAGAAAAAACATCCATAATACCGACAACTGATGGGATAAAGAAGAACACCATCGTCGATAATAAAAATTCTGCACCTTCTGATATCCAGTTAATGCGAAGGATTTTAAATTCTAATAAAAGATATAGCAAAATCATACCTACAATACTGCCAGCAAGTGGAATGTGTAAGAGATCTTGCAGCAAACTTCCTATATAACTAATGACTATAATAATGGCAACTTGAACGATAATTTGTGCAATTATGAGCGCTTTTTTCAAGGTGACTGAACCTCCACTAAAATATGTCTAAATTGTTACAGCTAAATTTAAAACTATATTCATAATTGTAATTTATGTTGAAAAACTATAAAAATACTCATTTTAAATGTTATCTATAGTTTTTTTCTATGTAACCGTTTTATTTTAGAAAAAGTCAGTTTTGTTTGCGCTATGCCATATTGTTTTCATTTTCAAATAAAAGAAAAGCAGGCCAATGAAATCTACTGTAATTAGAAGATTTCACTTTCCCGCTTCTCCGCGAATGATTCAAATAATCAGTCGTATTTTAAGCGTTCACTCATAAATTCAATCCACTTCGAAGTGGCATGACTTAGTAATTTATCTTTCTTCCATATTGCGCCAAGTTCCCAACGCATACCTGGATCTTCAATCTTGATGCTTTTAATATTATCTTTTAACATGCTCGCAATATGTTCCGGTAAAATACTTACCCCTAACTGCGCCAACAATAGATACTCTATAAAATTCCATTGCGACACATTTGAAACTGTATTGGGTATGAAGCCAGAATTCTTAGCAGCCGCAATAATCTTATCGTTAAGATAGAAATCTTCATTGAACATGATGAAATCTTCATTCTTCAAATCAGCCATCGTCACTGAATCGCGCGTCGCCAACTCATGTTCACCGCTGACTACTAATCTTAAATCCTCACTATATAATGACAAATAGTCAAAGACATTCTCATTAATAGGAATTGTCGTAATACCGATATCGATTTGGTCGTTAATCAAACGCGTTTCAATCGATTTACCGCCACTTTCATTCAAATTGTATGTCACGTTCGGATAGAGTTTATGGAACTCACCTAGAATATATATAAAGTGTTGCATGTCCATCACGGCAGACATACCAATATTAATATGACCTGTTTCAAGTCCAAGTAACCCATTGATTTCATAAGGAATATTGTCATATAATGCGATAATTTCTTCGCACTTTTTATAGAATACTTTACCTGCATCAGTAAGCACTAAATAACGTTTTTGACGGTCAAACAACGTCATATTGAGCTCATTTTCAATATCCTTAATTGCCTTACTGATTGTCGGTTGGGCGATATATAAAGACTTTGAAGCATTTGTCATACCACCTTGATTTACAACTTCCATAAAGTACTTCATATGTTTGATATCCAAATGCTCACCCTCTTTGCTTTTACTTCTACTAATATTATACACAAATTTATTTTTTATTTTTTGGAAAATTAAAATCCATCACGGTACGCTTACATAAAATGATAAATATAAAAAATATGACTTTGATAACATATACACGCACACGCTATACATTATACAAAATCATATTTTCAATACTATAAAATACTCAATTAATCTAAAATAATATATTTGTATTCAATTTAAATTAAACTCATTGGTATTTTTATTTTGCAAAAAATGTTATAATCGTAACGGCTCAAATTGAATATCGAGGTGAGGCATTGAGCTTTTACGAATTTATGCAAAATTTTGTTGGTGATGACACACCATTAGGTGAATTGGTAAATTGGATTAATCAAGATAACAATTTCCCTAGAGACGTGAAGAGCCAAATCGAAATATTGACATACTTTCGACATAATCCGTGTCCAGAAAACATACCGGTGACTATTGTTAAAAGAGCTTTGTCTGTTTTTAACCAATTCACAAATGTATGATTTCTAATAATGTAGTTATACATTCATGGAAGTATCATCTCAGATGACGGACGCCTTTCGGGGCGTTCGTTTTCTTTTTCTTTTTACAACATACCCCTTTTACTTTACTAAAATCACAAATTTGTAAAATTAGTTACAAAACTTAATGGAATATTTCATACATATTACATTTACTTGTATAATTGATTTCTTATATTGTATTACACCTTTTTAGCGAATATGATAAATACAGTTTTTAAGTATTTTATATTTTGGGGAGAACAAAATGAAATTCAAAAAATTATTATCACGTCTTTTATTAGCTACTGGAATCATGTTCGCTGGAACTTTCACATATCAAAATATTGAACACACGCACGTTTCTCACGCTGCATCATATAACTATTACAATAGAGGGCAATGTACTTGGTGGGCATACCAACGTCGCGCTCAATTAGGTAAACCTGTTTCAAATAGATGGGGCAACGCAAAGAACTGGTATTACAATGCACAACGTTCAGGATATAGAACAGGCCACGTTCCTCGTCGCTACGCAGTAATGCAATCAACTGCAGGATATTATGGTCATGTTGCTGTTGTAGAGCGTGTATATAGAAATGGAAGCATTTTAGTATCAGAATATAACTATAATGTACCACTTGGATACGGCACACGTTACTTAAGCAGAAGTGCTGCACGCAGTTATAACTACATTTACTAAATTTAATGCTATTTAAATATATAAGAATCCCTTAATGATGTAAGTACCAATGTCTTACTTACTTCATTAAGGGATTTTTTCTTTAATCCAAAAAAGAGTAGGCTTAACATTCTCATGCTAAACCTACTCTCTATTTAAACTTTTTAATTATTTTCTTAATTCTTCTAAAATACGTTGTGCAGCAGCAGTATTGGCTTTAGGTTCTTGTTTTAAAGCGTCTGCTACTTTAGCAATTTCATCACCTTGCGCACCTACAACAATCGCTAATGATTTATATTGTAAGCTCATATGGCCTTTTTGAATACCTTCAGACACTAAGGCTCTACACGCTGAAAAGTTTTGTGCTAATCCTACGGCAGCAACGACTTGTCCAAGTTCTTGTGCCGTTTCTACATTCAATAAATCTAATGAAGCCTTAGCGATTGGCAATACTTTCGTGCCACCACCGACAATCGCTAAAGTCATCGGTACTTCAATGGTACCCACAAGACGACCGCGGTCTTCATCGTATTCCCATGTTGCAATACCTCGGTATTGACCATCACGACTCGCATACGCATGTGCACTTGCTTCTGCACCACGTGTATCATTACCTGTGGCTAATACTACTGCATGAATACCGTTCATGACACCTTTATTATGTGTCGCTGCACGATGAATATCTACTTGTGCAAGTACTGAAGCACGTTCCATACGTTTAGCTACTTCTTCACCCGAACGTTCTTCTCTATTTAGATCTTCGACTTTGATCTCACCTTGTACACGTACAACAGACGCTGTAGCATGATTTGATAAAATACTCATTAACACGTCGCGGTTGGGGAACTCATTTTTCAAATGAGCTGTAATCGCTTCTAAAATCGTGTTAAGCATATTGGCGCCCATCGCATCTTTCGTATCTACAAAGACCTTTAGTGATAGCAACTGTTGCTCAGGGAATGTATCAATATCAATACGACGATAACCGCCACCGCGTTCAATGATAGATGGATACGCTTCATCAGCGATTTGTTTAATTTGAGGCTCAATATTTTTAATATCCTGCGCTAAGGCCTCTGTATCTTCTACTGCATCAAAGACGATTTGTCCAATCATCAAACGCTCACTCTTAACCGTTTTGAAACCGCCAGTATTGTTAACTAGTTTCGCACCATAACTTGCTGCTGCAACCACAGAAGGTTCTTCCACCATCATTGGCACAACATATTCTTTGTCATCAACAATAATTTTAGGTAATAACCCTACTGGTAATGTGCCTTGTCCAATCACATTTTCGATTAAACTATTGGCTACTTCTTCATTAATCATCGGGTTGTTGCGTAATACCTCATAATTATCGTCATTTAACCAACCGTATTCGACTAATTGTTTCAACTTATCTTCACGTGATAAATGACGAAACGCTTTGTCTAAACTCTTCATTTTACTGTGCCCCTTTTTCAACCATTAATGCGATACCTAAACCGCCACCGATACAAGCAGTTGCGATACCTGTTTGTTTGTCTTCTTGTTCAAGCGCGTTCACTAATGTTGTTACTAAGCGTGCACCACTTGCGCCAATTGGATGACCTAAAGCAATCGCTCCACCGTAGATGTTCAACTTCTCATCAGGAATATGTAAATTGTCTTTAACGGGAATACTTTGAGCTGCAAATGCTTCCGTCATTTCTACGATATCAACGTTGTCGATCTTGCTATTCGTTTTTTCTAATAACTTTTCAACTGCATAGAATGGTGCATATCCCATGAATTGTGGATCACAACCAACTTCTGCGTAATCACCAATAATACCAAGAATTTCGAAACCATGTTCTTTCGCATATGATTCTTCCATTAAGATTAACGCAGATGAACCATCATTGATGCTTGAAGCATTCCCACCAGTCACGGTACCGTCCTCTTTGAAAATGGTCTTTAACGTCGCAAGTTTCTCTACACTTGTATTTGGACGCACACCTTCATCTGATGTCATCGTTTCGCCTTCAGCATCTTTCATCGAAATGATTTCGTTGTTAAACTTACCTGCTTCTGTTGCTTTAGCCGCTTTAAGTTGTGAATTATTCGCAAATTCATCTTGCATTTCACGCGTGATGTCATATTTCTCAGCGATATTTTCTGCAGTCACGCCCATTGGTACGTAATGAAAAGCATCAGTTAAACCATCATGCATGAAGCTCTCAACAGGTTCTTCGTCTTCTTTTAAAATGAGTTGTGGTGCATTTGTCATACTTTCTACACCACCAACTGCTACTACATCTGCTTCACCTAATTGAATCAATTGTTTACCTAAGATGATGGCTTTTAATCCTGAGCCACATACTTCATTGATAGTCATTGCTGGTGTCGCATCTGGAATACCTGCTTTAATAGCGATTTGACGCGCTGGGTTTTGTCCGACACCACTTTGTAACACATTACCAAAGATGACTTGTTGGATTGTGCTAGGATCGATATCAATGGCCTCGATTGCACCTTTTAATGCAGTCGTACCTAATTCTACTGCTGAATAATTTCTCAATTTCCCTTTATATCTGCCAATTGGTGTTCTTTTGGCACTTACAATAGCGATTTTTTTCATTCTTTATCTCCTTGTATGTAGTTTATATATAATTGTATTTTAGTTATTGATTTTGGTAAAATGATTACTAATATGATTGTTAATAATAGCAATGAAATAAACGTTTCATTCAATGTTGGTTCACGCATTACTATTACATTTAATAGCATTAAACAATATTTAATTATGCATTTCAACACTTTGAATGAAAACGCTTCCCAAAATTTTATAATATTTTGATTATTTATATAACGTTTCTATTATTAATATGATTAATACTACTATTTTGAAAGGATGTAATGCCCGTGAGTATAGGTATCGATAAAATTAATTTTTACGTCCCTAAATACTATGTAGACATGGCTAAGCTTGCAGAAGCACGCCAAGTTGATCCAAATAAATTTTTAATAGGTATTGGACAAACCCAAATGGCTGTAAGCCCAGTATCACAAGATATCGTATCTATGGGAGCTAATGCTGCTAAGGATATTATAACAGAAGATGATAAAAAACATATCGGAATGGTTATCGTCGCTACTGAATCAGCAATTGATAATGCGAAAGCAGCTGCTGTTCAAATTCACAACTTATTAGATATTCAACCATTTGCTCGTTGTTTCGAAATGAAAGAAGCATGTTACGCGGCAACACCAGCGATTCAACTTGCAAAAGATTATCTTGAGAAACGTCCTAACGAGAAAGTGTTAGTTATCGCGAGTGATACAGCACGTTATGGTATCCAATCAGGCGGTGAACCCACTCAAGGTGCTGGTGCAGTTGCAATGGTGATTTCTCATAATCCTAGCATTTTAGAATTAAATGATGATGCTGTGGCATACACTGAAGATGTGTATGATTTCTGGCGACCAACAGGCCATAAATATCCACTTGTAGCTGGTGCATTATCTAAAGATGCTTATATTAAATCTTTCCAAGAAAGTTGGGGAGAATATGCACGTCGTGAAGGTAAATCATTATCTGATTTCGAATCATTATGTTTCCATGTTCCATTCACTAAGATGGGTAAAAAAGCATTAGATTCAATTATTAATGATGCGGACGAAACGACACAAGAGCGTTTAACTGCTGGTTATGAAGATGCTGTATACTATAACCGTTATGTAGGTAACATTTATACTGGTTCTTTATATTTAAGTTTAATTTCTTTACTTGAAAATAGAGACTTAAAAGCTGGACAAACGATTGGTTTATTCAGTTATGGTTCTGGTTCAGTTGGCGAATTCTTTAGTGCTACGTTAGTTGATGGCTTTGAAAATCATTTAGATAAAGAAGGTCATAAAGCATTATTGAATCATCGTGAAGAAGTTTCAGTGGAAACGTATGAAGCATACTTTAACCGTTTTGATGAGTTAGAGTTTGATCATGTTGCTGAGAAATCTGAAGACGACAAGGATATCTTCTATTTAGAAAGTATTGAAGAAGATATTAGACAATATCATCGTCCTGAATAATCTATAAATGGATTTTCATTGCGCTCTAGTTGTTAAGAAATTCTTAGATGGACAGCCACTAGTTTCGTTGTGATGCTTGCCTAGGGGGCTGGGTCGAGCCTTGGTCTCGACACTCATCCTGCTCCCTCAGGCGTCACACAACGTCATTCGTAGTTCATCTTTAGAATTTCTTACATAAGTGCATAGCACTTATGTTCATTAATAATCAATACAGGAGTCTTCACAACTACACTTCGTAATCTATCTTAGAACTACTTACTTAAGTGTGTAAGCACTTAAGTCCATTAAATCGCTGCTCCCTCGGGCGTCACACAACGTCACTTGTTGTTCATCTCTCGAATTTCTTTCCTAAGTGGTGTAGTCCTGAGGCTCATAATGATTATGTTTTATTAAGCTTCAAACAAAGTCATTTTATGATTTATGTTTTAATTTATAGTCAAAATAATATGTTAAATGGAAGTCGTGTTAGTACGGCTTCTTTTTTATGGTTTTGTGGAATGGGATGGTCTGTATAGGTTTGTCATATCGGCTTTTTCGATTTCTAATAATTTAATTTTGTTATCAATTGTACCTCCATACCCTGTTAAACTTCCGTCTTTTCCTACTACACGGTGACATGGAATGATAATTGAAATTGGATTTTTACCTACTGCGCCCCCTACTGCTTGGGCTGACATTTTAGGCTTATTTAGTGTTTTACCTACTTGTTTAGCAACATCTCCATACGTTACAAACCCACCGTATTCAATACCTTGTAAAACTTTCCAAACGAGTCGTTGAAATTCAGTTCCTTGAGGTTTTAATGGAAAATCAATTGTAGGGTTATTTCCTAAGAAATAGTCGTCCAACCATTGCTTTACTTTTCCGAAAATAGCTAAATTCGAATGTGTCGGATACTCTAAATCTGAAGAATTATATTTGTACAATACGTGTGTAATTGCAGTACCATCACTAATAATTTCTAAATTCTGCACGGGCGATGTATATAGCATTGAATAAGGCATGACTCTCACTCCTTTGTGGTTATTATGACGAAGTTTGGAATGAATGTACAACGGGAAACTTCAATTATTAAAGTAATGGAGGAATTGCTGATGGCAGGTTTGAATAAAGATGACGTTGATTTACATTTCAATACGAATAAATTTAATGAAGATGACCACGCTAAACAAATATCATTCTTTTATAAAGCGTTATATCAAATTAATGATATTGTATTAGGTTTAATCTTTTTAGTGGGAAGTTTTTTTAGTGACAATACTGTATTTGCAGGGACAGTGCTTTTTGTAATTGGAAGTATCCAAATGATGATTAGACCGCTGATTTCATTTATTCACGATTTGAAACTTTCAAGCTATTATAAACATAAATACAGAAATACTAAAAAAGAAACTAAACATCTTTAACATAAAAAGGGAGTGCACTATAACTTAATATAGTGCACTCCCTTGTTTATTATATTAGAAATTATATAATTCATAACCTTTGTCTTTAGCATATTCTAAAGCTAAAATTTCTAAAACGTTAATAAATGCTGGTTCATCTTTGACGTTTACATATTGGAATTTTAATCCATATTCTTCAGCAGTAATATTTTTAATATCATCTTCGCTTACGCCTTTTTCTTGAGCTAAAGCTTTTTTGAACTTAGTAGTTCCAACGCCAGATTTTAAATTATATTGTCCTAATTTATTGAATAAATCTTTAGTAATTGGTTGGTATCCTGTAGAAAAACCACCAGTTTGTCCGACAAAGATTGGTGTTTTTTTATCGAAAATCACATATACACCGTATTTGTCTTGAACTTTTTCACGGTCTTCTTTACTAAATGATAATGCGTTACTTTTATCATATTTAAATAATTTTTTTAGTTGTTTTTTGTTATCTTCTTTAATTTGATCTAATCTTTTACTACCTTTCATCGTACTTAATCCTCCCATATAGAGTATTTTTATAAAAACCATAGATAATATTGAAAAAATTTATAAAAAATACTATATTACTAAAATTTGTTAAATAATTTTTCATATTTATAATGATTGTTTTAAATAATATACCCTTTGTGACAATTTTGAAACCCACGTTTCTTTCGCACACTTATATATTATTTTAATAAATGAATTATTTATATTTTATTATTAATTCACAAAATATTTGGTATCATTGGTTTATTTGTGTATAAATATAACTTATAATTATATAATATGTATTACTTCTATTTTTTATATTGTGTACATGTTGGGGGAATATAACATGAACGATATAGATTTAAGAGTGATTAAAACTAAAAAGGCATTAACTCGAAGCTTGTATCTTTTACTTGAAAAAGAAATGTTCTCTAACATTTCTGTTAATAAAATTTGCGAAAATGCACAAATACATCGTACGACGTTTTATAAGCATTTTTATGATAAATATGAATTATTAAATTACTTATTAAAGTTAACGCATAATGCTTATTTTTCTGTAGATATTAAAGAGCGCTTAAATAATCCTTTTTATACCTTAGCCACTACTTTCAATAGAGAGGAAATTTCTCGTATTGAAGTGAAACAACAAGAAGATAAAGAATTTGAGAAGGCTCGAAATAATTATTTAATTGAATTTTTAAAAAATGAATTTAAAGATAATATGCACCGAATGCTATAGATAATTCAATACCATCAAGTTTAGTGTTTTATGTCTTTGGCGCAGTATTAACTAGCTTTCTAGAATGGGAACGAAATGAAAATTCGACGTTTAGTCCTAAAGAGATGGACGAGATGTTTCACAAGCTCGTTAATATAAAAGTTAAGTAGTCAGTAAATCATCGACTTTCACATTGGAATTTTATAAAATTGTACTTGTAAGCCATTAATTTTAAAAGGGGAAGTAAAATGACTGAATTACATCCATATTTGTCTTTTGAAAAAGCTAAAGATGCACTTGAGTATTATGAAAATGTGTTTGGTGCCACTAAAATCAATCGATTAAAAGTAGGAGAAAACCAAGCAGAAGATTTCGGAATGACTAAAGAACAAGTTGAAGATTCTACTATGCATGCTGAATTCGAAGTTCTAGGCGTTAAAATTCTGTGTTCTGACTCATTTGGACGCGTAGCAAATATTAATAACGGCATTTCTCTATTAATTGATTTCGACGTTAATGATCAAGAAGATGCATAAAAAGTTCAACAATTCTACAATAAGATTAAAGATCATGAATCACTTAATATCGAATTACCATTTGCAGAACAATTTTGGGGTGGTAAAATGGGCGTATTTACTGACAAATACGGTGTACGTTGGATGTTGAATGGCCAAGATTATTCTAAAATGTCATAACATATAGCAAATGGGAGCACTCTACTACGAGAGGCTCCCATTTAAATTTATAATTTAGAACATTTCTGAAACGACTTTTTGTTCTAAGAAGTTTAATAAGTAGTCTGGGCTACCAGTTTTAGCATCTGTACCTGACATTTTGAAACCACCGAATGGATGGTAACCTACAACTGCTGCAGTACAACCACGATTTAAGTATAAGTTACCTACATCGAATTCATTTACTGCTTTAATCCAGTTTTCACGGTTATTAGTGATGACTGCACCTGTTAAACCATAATCAGTATCATTCGCAATTTCGATTGCTTCTTCAAAGTTATCAAATTTAGTAAAGCCAACGACTGGACCGAAGATTTCTTCTTGCATCACTTGGTCAGAAGATTTTAAGCCTGAAATAATGGTTGGTTTAATGAAGTAACCTGTTGAATCGTCAGCTTCGCCACCGATTTCAATTTTACCTTCTTTACCACCAATTTCGATATATTTTTTAATTTTATCAAATTGTTTTTTATTAATAACTGGACCCATAAATGTATTATCTACAGTATTACCTACTGTAAGGTCTTTTGTTAATTCAATTGCTTTTTCTAATACTTCATCATATACAGAGCTGTGTACGATGGCACGTGAACATGCTGAACATTTTTGACCTGAGAAGCCAAATGCAGATGTTACGATTGATTGTGCTGCTAAGTCAGTATCAATATTCTCATCTACAACAATCGCATCTTTACCGCCCATTTCAGCGATGACACGTTTTAAGAATGTTTGGCCTTCTTGAACAACAGCACTGCGTTCATAGATGCGTGTACCAGTTGCACGTGAACCAGTAAATGTTACAAAGTGTGTATGCACTGAATCTACTAAGTAATCACCGATTTCTTTAGGATCACCAGGTACAAAGTTTACTACCCCTTTAGGAAGACCTGCTTCTTCTAAGATTTCGATTAATTTGTAAGCTGTTAAAACTGTATCTTCAGCTGGTTTTAATAATACTGTGTTACCTACAACTACAGGTGCCATTGTTGTACCAGCCATAATTGCGAATGGGAAGTTCCATGGCGGAATCGTTACACCAGTACCAATAGGTTTATAGAAGTATCTATTATGTTCACCTTCACGGTCTAATACTGGTTTACCTTCAGCTAAATCCATCATTGAACGTGCATAATATTCAAGGAAATCAATACCTTCTGCAGCGTCACCAACCGCTTCATCCCATGGTTTACCTGCTTCATATACCATAACCGCAGAAATTTCTTCTTTACGACGACGAATAATCGCTGCTACACGTAATAATAATTCTGCACGGTCTCTGTGTGACCATTTACGCCATTCTTTATAGGCTTTATTTGAAGATTCAAATGCTTTGTCCACGTCTTCTTTAGTTGATTTTGAAACTTTAGCAATCACTTCAGAAGTATTCGCTGGATTAATTGAATCGAATGTATCATCTTTAGTAATATGCTCTCCATCAATAACAATTGGAAGTGTTTGACCTAACTCACTTTTTACTTGTTCTAATTTTTTTTGAAATCTTTCCACATTTTCTTGTACTGAAAAATCAATCCCAGGTTCATTTTTGAAAGGTACTACCATTCTTAATTACCCCCTATGTATTTGTAAGAATTTAAAACACTTGATTTAAAACTTGCCTTACATGAAATGATAATTCGTATCATTATCTTCATTTTACTATGTAGTTACTCCATTTTGCAATCGCTTACACTCAGTTTTCTGAAAAGTTTTACTTGTCTAAATAATGGACACTTTTCTTCCACATTTACATTTTGTAAAATAATATTATTTTATATTCAATTCATAATTTTATAAAAATGCAGTATAATATAATCAGCACAAATTACCGACATCTAGAGAAAAGGAAGTATATTTATGAAAGTATTAATTACAGGGGGAGCAGGTTTTATTGGCTCTCATGTAGCAGAAAAATTTATTAATGAAAACATCGACGTTCATGTTATAGATAATCTTAGCACTGGCTTTTTGGAAAATATCCCTTTTGTTAAAAAAGAAAATATTTATATAAAAGATATCACTGATTTCAACTTTGTAGCGCATTTAATCAAAAAAGAACAATTTGATTACATTATTCATTTAGCAGCTATGGTAAGCGTCGTTGAAACGATAGAAAAACCTCAACTTTCTAATGAAGTAAACATTGAAGCGACAGTCAATTTATTAGAAGCGACACGTAAATGGAATCCAAACATTAAAAAATTAATATTTGCTTCTTCAGCAGCAGTTTATGGTAATCTACCTGGTTTGCCAAAGTCAGTTTCTGAATCAAAAGTTTTCCCACTTTCTCCGTACGCGATACAGAAATTTTCAGGAGAACAATATGCTAAAATTTATAATAATCTTTATCAAATTCCTTGCGCTTGTTTAAGATTCTTCAATGTTTATGGACCTAGACAAAATCCAAATTCTGATTATTCGGGTGTTTTATCAATTATGAATAATAAATTCATCCATCAATCCGAGTTTACTTTCTATGGAGATGGCGAACAAACGCGTGATTTTGTTTATATTGATGATTTAATTTCTGCATTATGGTTAGCCGTTCAATCTTCTGAAACTAATGGCCAAATTTACAATGTAGGCACTGGATCACAAACCAATTTGAAAGCGGTCTTTAGTGCTTTTGAAAAGGGCTTCGGATATAGCATTCCATATACATTTAAAGCACCACGACTTGGCGATATTAAGCATTCTTGTGCTGACATTACGCCACTTCAAGCCTTAGGATATGCACCTCAATATACTATTGATGAAGGTATTAAAGCCTATCTAGCTTATAATAATAAAAATTGTATATATAATTAAATTAAAAATTTAAAACCTCTAAGTTGTATTTATATCATACGCTTAGAGGTTTTATAGTTATCAAAAGTTATCTATCTTAGGCGCATCTTCTTCAGTAATTGTTCGTATCACTTTGGCTGGAACGCCAGCGACTAAACTATTCTCTGGTATATCTTTCGTTACTACACTCCCAGCTGCAATAACTGAACCATCACCAATAGTGACACCAGGCGTCACTACGACATTTCCGCCAAACCAAATATTATTACCAATTGAAATAGGCTGTGCTAGTTCAAGACCTTTATTACGTTCTTTGTATGTAAGTGGATGATGCGCGGTATAAAAACCACATGAAGGACCAATAAAGACGTCATTACCAATAGTGATACCTCCGCCATCCATAAAGTAGCAATTGCTATTTACAAATACATTTCGTCCTAGTTTCACATTCCAACCATAATCCGTATCAAACGGACTTATCAGTGCTAAATTTTCCGTTTCGTATCCAAATAATTCAGTTAGTATTTCTTTTCTTTTTTCTTTATTACTTGGACGCGTTTGATTGAGTTCAAAGCATAAATCTTTTGCGCGAACACGATCCGCGTCTAATGCTTCATCGAAATTAGCATCATACCATTGATGCGCTAACATTTTATCTTTTTCAGTCATATGTCTCACCTACTTTTATATTTAGTTAAAGTTTAAACAATCTTTACTTATTTAGCACGAAAAGTCCATTACTTATTAATTGTGAAAATTAAAAAGTCCCTAGAAGTCAATTCACTTCCAGGGACTTTAATCTTTATAGTTATGTCATATTATGACGTAATATAATCTCCACCATTTACATGGATAATTTGACCTGTAATATAAGAGCTATCTGCATTAGTAGCTAAGAATACATATGCAGGTGCTAGTTCTGCAGGTTGACCACGTCTACCCATTGGCGTGTCGCCACCTTGGTTTTCCACTTTGTCTTCATCAAATGTAGATGGAATAAGTGGTGTGTAAATTGGACCAGGAGCGACACCATTTACACGAATATTTTTCTCCATTAATGTAGTCGCTAATGAACGAGTGAATGATACAATCGCACCTTTAGTTGAAGAATAATCAATTAAGTGACCTGAACCACGATAAGCCGTAACACTTGTTGTGTTAATGATTGTATCATTTTCATATAAGTGAGGCACAGCTGCTTGCGATAAGAAGAACATACCAAAGATATTTGTATCAAATGTTTCTTTGAATTGTTCTGGCGTAATATCTAAGAAATCATCTTGTGGAAATTGAACTGCACCGTTATTAACTAAGATATTTAAACCGCCAAAGTCATTAACTACATTTTCCACTAAATCTTTAGATTGTTGTGCATCTTTTAAATCATGTGCGTAAGCTTTCGCTTCTACGCCGATTTCTTTAAGATGATTAACTGTTTCTTCAGCATCTTCATGTTCATTATAATAACCGATAGCAACATTTGCGCCTTCTTTCGCAAATAAGATTGCTACTGAGCGACCAATACCTGAGTCACCACCAGTAATAAGTGCTACTTTACCTTTTAATTTACCTGCAGCTTTATATTCATCTAATTCTGATACTGGTCTTGGATCCATATTCTTCTCACTGCCAGGTTGTTTCGATTGAGTATAGCCTTTTATTTTTTTATGAAATTCTAATAAATTCATTCATGCTCACTCCTTTGTTATTTACTTAACCGTTCCCATTTACTGAAGTTTTAAAACAATTACCGAGAGTAAGACAGAAATTAAAATATTTTAGTTTTCACATCCAATTTGAGTTAGATATCATCAATTTTGAACATAAGAAATTTGTCTCATCTCATTCAATTTATTTACAACTTTTGAATGATAGTAAATCCGTACTAAGGACGCATGAAATTTATTCAATAACCTTATATAATAAAGTTAAATTAAAGAGAAAATGAATTATCCTCAGTAATTTGTCCTAAAAGAGAGAAAGACAAGGAGTGCGATAACACATGAAAGGTATATTCAAAGGAATTATTACTTTGCTAATTATCTTGGGCATTGTAAAAACGTTCCAAGATCACGATATTATTAACGAAGCCAATCACTATTACGATGAAGTTAGAAATGGTCAATTTGTGCAAACAATTTCAAATTACGATTTCAATAATTTAAAAGATTTACATTTAGAACACTTCAATCCTTCAGATTTTTTCTAAAATGAATACTGTGTAAGTGAGCGCACGCATGTTAGATTCCCTTCTGACATGTGTGCTTTTTTAATGTGTAAACAGAGTCATTGACTGAAATACCCTTAGGGGGTATATTAAACATGAACATCCGAGGAGGTGCAAAAAATGAGTCAAGATAGTAAAACCACGTTAGCCATTACTGGTATGACGTGTGCTGCATGCTCTAATAGAATAGAGAAACGTCTTAATAAAATGAATCATGTTGATGCTCAAGTTAATTTAACGACTGAACAAGCCAACATTAAGTATGATTCCAGTGAATATAAAGTGGATGATTTTGTCGAGATTGTTCAAAAGTTAGGCTATGATGTAGCCACTGATAAAGCAGAATTAGATATTACTGGGATGACCTGCGTTGCGTGTTCTAACCGTATTGAAAAGGTGCTAAATAAAACGGCAGGTGTGAAACAAGCTACTGTCAATTTAACAACTGAACAAGCATCCATTGATTATTATCCTGGACAAACAGATGTTGATTCATTGATGGGTCGTATTCAAAAGTTGGGTTATGATGCTGAACCAAAACAAACCGAGGAAGAACAAACCTCACGTAAAGAACGAGAATTAAAGCATAAACGTAACAAATTAATGATTTCTGCAATCCTTTCTTTTCCGCTCTTAATGACCATGTTCGTTCATTTATTCAATATGTACTTGCCTGATATTTTAATGAATCCTTGGTTTCAATTTATTTTAGCGACGCCTATCCAATTTATTATCGGTTGGCAATTCTATGTAGGCGCATATAAGAACTTGCGTAATGGGGGCGCCAATATGGATGTGTTAGTCGCTTTGGGTACAAGTGCTGCTTACTTTTATAGCATTTATGAAATGATTAAGTGGCTAGTTGGCACTACTACCACGCCTCATCTATATTTCGAAACGAGTGCCGTATTAATTACGCTAATTCTGTTCGGAAAATATTTAGAAGCACGTGCGAAATCACAAACAACCAATGCATTAAGTGAGTTATTAAACTTACAAGCGAAAGAAGCACGTATTGTTAATGATGATGGTACACAGCGGATGGTGCCTTTAGATCAAGTCAATGTGAACGATACATTGTTGATTAAACCTGGTGAAAAAATACCGGTAGATGGTCAAATTATTAAAGGCGAAACGGCTATAGACGAATCGATGTTAACTGGTGAATCAATGCCAATTGACAAGCAAGTCGATGATACGGTCATCGGTTCGACAATGAATACAAATGGTGTTATTACGATTAAAGCGACTAAAGTGGGTAAAGACACTGCGTTGTCTAACATTATTAAAGTTGTCGAAGATGCACAAAGTTCTAAAGCCCCTATTCAACGTTTAGCTGATATTATTTCTGGCTATTTTGTGCCAATTGTTATTGGTATTGCTGCCCTTACATTTTTAATTTGGATTGTATTTGTTCATCCTGGGCAATTTGAAGATGCCTTAGTCGCAGCCATCTCTGTGTTGGTCATTGCTTGCCCATGTGCGCTTGGTCTTGCTACACCTACGTCTATCATGGTCGGGACTGGACGCACTGCTGAACATGGTATTTTATTTAAAGGTGGCGAATATGTAGAACGTACTCACCAGGTTGATACAGTGGTGTTTGATAAAACGGGTACGTTAACACATGGGAAACCTGAGGTAACCTATTTTCAAGGAGCAAAAGACATATTGTCATTTATGGCGTCTGTTGAAAGTAATTCAGAGCACCCGTTGGCTTATGCGATTGTTAGTTATGCGCGTGAACAAGGCGCGGTGACTTCTGAGGTTACTGATTACCGCACGTTACCTGGTCATGGGGTGCAAGCAGAAGTTGAAGGTAAAACGTTATATGTGGGCAATCGTAAATTAATGACAGACAATAATATTGATATGAGTGATGTGCGTTCTGAGATGGCATCGCTTGAGGCGCGAGGTCAAACGGTTATGTTAGCTGCTTATGACAATGAGTTGAAAGGCCTGATTGCTGTCGCGGATACGGTGAAGGCTTCTGCGAAAGAAGCGATTCAACAGTTAAATGAGATGCATATTCGTACGGTGATGCTGACTGGGGATAATGAACGTACGGCGCGTGCGATTGCTGATGAGGTTGGTATTGACCAAGTCATCGCGAATGTCTTACCGGAAGATAAAGCGCAACACATTGCCAACTTACAAGCAGACCATCATAAAGTGGCGATGGTTGGTGATGGTATTAATGATGCGCCTGCATTAGTGAAAGCGGATATTGGTATAGCGATGGGCACAGGAACAGAAGTGGCGATTGAAGCGGCTGACATTACTATTTTAGGTGGCGACATTCATTTAGTTCCTAAAGCGATTCATGCGAGTGATAAGACGATTCGTAATATTAAGCAGAATCTATTCTGGGCGTTTGGATATAATGTCGCAGGTATTCCGATTGCAGCTATGGGCTTATTAGCACCGTGGATTGCTGGTGCCGCAATGGCGTTAAGTTCTGTGAGTGTTGTAAGTAATGCCTTACGTTTGAAACGCATGAAATTATAAATGTAATTCGTTAACATCATTCTATTTTATTTTGTTTCATTTAATGAAAAGGAGTAAAATGTGGGTATATATAGAGTAAGTTCTTGGAGGTGACGTGACATGATTAATGATGTAATCAAAGTAGATGGTATGAGTTGTGACCATTGCAGAAATGCTATTGAATCAGCATTAGCCAAAATTAATGGTGTAAGAACTGCTGAAGTAGATTTAGATAAAAATGAAGTTAGAGTTGATTACGATGACAATAAAGTTTCAATGCAAGAAATGAAAGATGCCATCGAAGATCAAGGTTATGATGTAAAATAATTTATAACTTCAATCATTTGAGTATGAAACTCCTAGAGAGCGCTATAGTGTTCCTCTCTAGGAGTTTTTTATTAGTTCACTCTTAATTTAGTGGTGCCTGTCGTTAATACATCTATAGTAGCGTCTAATGCGTCTACAATTAAGTTTTTCACCGCTGCGTCAGTGTAAAAGGCAATGTGTGGTGTGAGAATAATATCTTCTCTTGCAATGAGCTCATCTAGTAGCGCATCATTATAAGCTTTTTCGCGATAATCTCCAGGGAATACTCCTCTTTCATGTTCATAAGTATCTAGTGCTGCGCCTTTAATATGACCTTCGTTAATGGCGCTAAGCAATGCTTTAGTATCCACGATTGAACCTCTTGCTGCATTAACAAAGACAGCCCCTTGCTTGAATTGTGCGAAGCGGGACGCATCAAATAAGTGATGATTGTATTTAGTCGCAGGTATATGTACCGTAACGATATCAGCTTCTTTTATTGCGTCTTCTAACGTATTTTTATATTCTACATCATGTGCGACCTGTTCATTTGGAAAAGGATCATATGCAACGACACGACTGTTATATCCTTTCGTAAATATCTTTGCAGTAATTGAACCAATACGACCAGTACCAATCACCGCCACAGTTAATTCGCTAATTGAACGAGATAATATTGAAGGCTCCCATCTAAAATCATGTGCACGTACTTTACGCTGAATGTCATTTTGATTTCTCACAATATTAATGGCTTGCGTTACTGCAAATTCAGCAATTGAACTTGGTGAATACGATGGAACATTAGAAACAATGATGTTATATTTCGAAGCTAAAGTTAAATCGTACGTATCAAATCCTGCGCTACGTTGTGCGATTTGTTTGATACCATATTGTTGTAATTTCGCAAACACTTCTTCTGACAGAGGATGTTGTTGTGATAAAGATAATCCATCAAAACCTTGAACACTATCAACGTTTTCTTCCGTTAAGAAGTCTTTATTCAATTCTACTTCAACTTTATTTTCTGTTGCCCATTCTTCAATAAATGGAATATCTTCTTCTCGAACACTCATTATTTTGATTTTAGTCATGATATCTCATCTCTTTTCTTCTTAGTTATTAATCTTGATATAAATGTGATAAAGAGGCCAATCTATCAGCCGCTTCGGCTAATTGTTTATCATCAAGTGCTAATGATATACGGACGTAATGGCGTCCATTCTCCCCAAAAGGAATACCTGGTGCTACTAATATAGATTGTTCTTGTAATAAATATTGTTCGAACGTTTCACTGTCATAACCAGGTGGTGTTTGAAGCCATGAATAAATACCACCTTTAGAATGTACAAGTGGTAACTTTGCTTCACTTAAACGTTGTTCAAAGGCATCACGGCGACGTTTAAATGTTTCATTTTGTTGATCTAAAAAGTCATCATAATGATTTAATGCATAGGTTGCGGCATCTTGTAAGGCACCAAACATTCCTGCATTAGTATGCGTTTGATATTTTTTAAGGGCTTGAATCATCTCTTTATTGCCAACTGCAAATCCTACACGGAAACCTGACATATTATATCCTTTTGATAATGAGAAGATTTCGATAGCAACGTCTTTGCCATTTTCAGAAGCAAGAATACTCGGATTCTTAGCATCAAATCCGAAAGCACTATAAGCAAAGTCATGAACAATCTTAGTGCGTGTACCTTTAAATTTCTGAATTGCTTCGTCAAATACTTCTTTCGTCGCTGTAGAACCTGTAGGATTGTTCGGATACGTTAAATAAATGAGGGTAGCATTCTCTAATGTGGCTTGGTCTACTTTATCCCAATCTGGCAAATAATCGGGAGGATCTAAATGAAGCGGTACTGGATGAGCATCTGCAAGCATGACGCCTGCTAAATAATCTGTGTAACCTGGATCAGGCAATAAGACATTCTCTCCAGGATTGACGATACATGTAGGTAAGGCGACTAATCCATTCTTTGTACCATAAAGAATACAAACTTCGTCATCTTTATCTAGCGTGACATTGTACTGACGTTGATAAAAATTAACAATCGCTTCTTTGAAAGATTCTTTACCATGGAAGGCACCGTATTTATGATTCTCCGGTATACGTATAGCCTCTGCGAAGTGGTCGACAATGCCTTGAGGTGTTTCTCCGTCTGGAATACCTACTGCCATATTTATCAGTGGAAGGGGACCATGTTCAACTTTACGCCCCATCGTTTTACCAAAGTAACTTTCCGGTATCGCTGCTAATCGTTTTGACATTACCATTTACGTCCATCCCCCTTTTAAAAATAAAAAAGCTATATGTCATTCTTAGTTAAAAGTGACATATAGCCAAAAAATCATATATGACACTACCGTTTCTCTAAATAAGTTCTATCGAATTAATTTTATTCTATCAGTTCGATAAGTATTGTCAATATTGATAATTTTCTGAATTATTGTTTGTATTAAAAATTAATGGCCACGTGCGATATCGTCTAACATTGCTTCTGCTGTAATCTTCGCGCTTGTAAGGACAATCGGCACGCCGGCACCTGGATGAGTACTTGCGCCAGCGAAATATAAATCTTTATAATCTCTAGATACATTAGGTGGACGATAATAATTACTTTGCGCTAATGTTGGCATTAAGCCAAATGCTGTACCAAATTTAGCATTATAGCGACTCTCGAAATCTAATGGTGTAAAGATGGTTTCTGAAATCACATCTTCTCGTACATCTTTTAATGCTTCAATCGTTTGGATTTTATTGTAAACGACGTCTTTAGCTCGTTCTATTGTCGCTGGGTCGCGCCAATCGATATTCCCTGTTTTCAATTCAGGGACAGGCATCAAGACATACATTCCTGTTTGTCCTTCTGGTGCTAATGAATCATTTTCTACAGCCGGGAAATACAGATATAGTGATGGATCGTTAGGCATTTTACCGCTAAATATATCATCAATATTACCTCTAAAGTCTTCAGCGAACACCACATTGTGTACATGAACTTTATCACGTAAGTCGCGATTTATGCCGGCATAGATTAGAAACGCAGAACATGAATAATCCATGTTATCTACCTTTTCAGAAGAATATTTTTTAAGTGGCGAATGAGATGGCATCAAATGTTGTGCAGCATATGGGAAATCAGCCGTACAAAGTACTTTATCGAAGCGATGAATTTCATCATTCACGCGTAAACCGTCTGCGCGTTTAAATTTAGGGTCGATAATAATTTCTTGAACGTCTGAATTCAAACGTACTTCTACGCCAAGATCTTGACCTAGTTTCAATAATCCTTTAGCCAAACTATACATGCCGCCTTTAATGTAATACACGCCATGTACCATTTCAATCATCGGAATAATCGAATAAATTGAAGGGCCCTGTTTTGGATCAATGCCTATGTATAACGTTTGAAAAGCTAACAATTTACGAATTTTATCATTAGATACATAATTATCAATGAGTTGATCCGCTTTGCTAATGGTACGTAATTTCAAGCCTCGATATAAAGAGAGCGGATTATAGAACTCACTCGGTTTGCGGAAAGTACGTTCCAAGAAGTACTTACGCGCCACTACATAGCGTTTATATACATCAGTAAGAAATGACATAAATCCTTGTGTCGAACCTGGTTCAATCGCTTCTAATGCTTGACTAAGCTGTGGCAAATCAGTAGAGACACTTACTTTATCCTTATCTGAGAAATAGATGTCAAAGATGTGCGTTAACTGTCTCATATCTATATAATCTTCGTAACGTTTACCACTTTCTTCAAATACTGCTTTATATACATCGGGAACCATGACAATCGTTGGTCCCATATCAAATGTGAAACCATCTTTTTTGAATTGACTCATGCGTCCGCCAACTTGTTCATTTTTCTCAAATATGGTGACCTGATGGCCATGTGCGGCCAACCTTGCAGCCGCTGCTAATCCTGTTACGCCTGCACCTACTACGGCTATTTTCATACCATTACCACCTAAGCTTTATATTTTTTCTTTAAACTACGGTAAATTTTGTTCTTCTTCCAAGTTGACACGTAGACACGTTTATCAAGTGTATAATCTGCTTTTCTCACTTCATTTAGAATGCCTCGATACACTTCAGCAGCTAATTCAATAATCATACGTGATTCTTTATTGTACACTTCTAAATTGTTAAGTACAGCATCATAGTTATCATCAGCTAGCTTGGCGTAAAATTCCCAAATACGTTGATAATTCTCTGATGGCTTGTCACGCTCAATTTCTTGTTCAATCGAAACGTCAAATTCATTCAAGCGTTCAACACTAAAGTAAATGCGACCATTACGATAGTCTTCTCCTACGTCACGCAAGATATTTGTAAGTTGTAATGCTTCACCTAACTGTTTACCGTTATCATAAGCCGTTTGTGTTGGTGGTGTAGATAAGATTGGAATGAGTAATACCCCTACCGTGCCTGCTACACCGTAACAGTAATCTAGTAGCCCTTGGTCTGTTTCAAACATTTCAAAGTGTTGATCCGCTTCAACCGTATCAATCAAGTCATAGAGGGCCTGATAATTCATTTGAAAATGTTTACTCGTATCGGCAAAGGCCAACATAATCTGTTCATCACTTTCAAATACCTCAGGTATACTAGCGTGATGTTCAATCAACTGAACATCACGGCGGATTTTATGTAAATACTCAACATCTTGATGTATATCGATACTATCATCAACAATACGACACACGGCATAAATTGCCCAAACCGCTTGGCGTTGTTGTTCTGGTAACATATCAAATGCATATGAAAAACTTTTAGAATAATCCTTCATAATTTGATGACAATATTGATAACTTTCCTCTATAGTTCTCATGGAGAGCCCCCTGTTTATGCGTTAATAATTAATATTAAAAGTACGTCCTTTCCATTGTACCGTTTTTGTAAAATGAATATGACGATAGGAATTCATAAAAATGAAAATAAACACAAAAAATAGTATTGGACTTAACAATAAAGATAATACTGAAAACGAACCAATACGTTTATGTAATTGAATAAATTGTAGCGTAGCTAAGCCATAGGATAAACTAATACGCTTAAAAGAAATAGATTTCGATAAAAAGCTAAGCGTTAAGATAAATGGCATAAGCATATGTCCAATCATCCATATGATAACCAACATCATGATGCGTCCCTGTGTCTGAGAGGCACCTACTGCTAAATGTTTGGTCCAACCTTCAATTAAACTAATTGGACCTTCTTCATACATTCTAAATCCTACATAGTTTTGTCCTTCATAACAAGTGACAAGCAATTGTTGTTGTTTGAAAGCTTGACCTAACGCGAAACCTTCAATAATATGGTTGCGAGCATTGTGATGTCCTTGTGTTAAAACGTAATCTGCTTGATTCATCACCGTTACAGGACCAAATGCTAACGATTGTGGCTCTTTCTTTGCCACACTCGAGAATTGATTCATCCCCACCACTGTCATCAAATTAAATAAAGCTGATAACTGTTCATATGGCTTCTTAACGGTATGATACGGTTGAATACTTAATAACCCACGATATCGTTGTTGCTCATAACTTTGTAAAATAGTCTCCAAAGCATGATTATCCAATAATACGACATCTGCATCTATAAACATGATGATATCTGCAGTCGCATAATTCACACCTTGATAACAGGCAAAGGATTTACCATACCATCTTTTATTGTTCTCATCTTCAGTGACAGCATAGACGTTCGCACCCCATTGTCTTGCAACTTGAACCGTATCATCTTGGGAACCATCATCCATTACGATGACTTCCGCTTGTATCGTTTGTCGGTTCAAACTTTCAAGCAAATGCGGTAATCGTTGTGCTTCATCTCTTGCAGGTATAATAATACTGACAGATTGAGAGGCGCTAGCAGTATTATCATTTTGAAAATGAAGTAAATGACGTCGATTGTACATTAAATATCCACTTTATAAAGAGGTTCCTATCACTCCATGCAATAGTGGTTCTAATACTTTCACTAGCGTCCCCCCTTTCAATTATTCATGTAAATGAGCCTGTTCTTTAGCATTAATTTTATCAGCCACTTGTTGTCCGCTTAACGTTACCATTGGCATGCCGCCACCAGGATTAACAGAACCACCTACAAAATAAAGATTATCAAAATACTGACTTTGTTTAGGAAATTTGAAACCTTTATTCTTCTTACGATCAGCTACCACACCGTAAATGGCACCTTTATTTGAAGCATAATGACGCTCAATATCATGCGGTGTCCATATATCTTCATAAACGATATGTTGTCTTAAATTCGTTAAGCCCATTCGTTCTAATTTATCTAATACACGTTCACGAAATTCATTATATTGCGCTTCGGTAAACGGTTTATCTTGAATATATGGAATGTGTGGTAATACTTTCAAATTCTCGTAACCTACAGGTGCTTGTGTTTCATCCGTTTTGTTGCTATTTACGAGATAAATTGCAGGATCTTGTGGTAAGACCTTTTCATGGAACACTTCATGATAATTACGCTTAGAATCACTTGAGAATAGGAAATTATGATGTGCTAAGTGCGGATATTCTTTATTCACACCTAGATGCATAACGTACCCTGAACTAGCAGGTTCAAATGTTTTCTCTAATTTCTCTAGCTTTTTCTCTGAAAAGTACAACAAGTCTCGGTAAGTTGGAATCACTTCTCTATTAGAAACAATGTAATCTGCATTAATATGTGTCCCATTATCTAATCTCACGCCAGTTACATGATTAAAATATGTATCAATACTTTGCACACCCACACCTGTATGAATGGTTACGCCTTCTTCTCGAGCAAGTCGTTCTAAAGCTTGTGCTAAATGATGAATGCCACCTTTAACGTACCATAAACCCTGTTCATATTGCATATGAATAAGCAATGTTAATACAGCTGGTGCATCATAAGAAGAAGAGCCTACATATTTAATAAAGTAGCCCAACATATCTCTCAATTCATGCTTATCAACATATCGATTAATAGCTTCTTGCATTGTTGAAAAGTAATCAACACCTTTTAAAGAATTGAAAGGACCTTGATATTTAATAATTTCGCTTACCGTATCTAAGCCTAACGCAAAATAACCTTCTTCTGTAAAACGGTGAATGCTTTCCGCATATTGTAGAAATCGATGTAACTGTTGGACATCTTCTTCATTTAAACTTGGATTCAAATGCGCCATTGCGGTTAAATCTTCGTATAAATCAATCACTTCACCATTAGTAAAGAAACTTCGCCATTCCAATGGCAAACGCTCAATCGTGACATAGTCTGACATTCTTTTATGACTATGCCTAAATAAATTTTCAAAGATATAAGGCATGGTTAAAATAGAAGGCCCTAAATCAAAACCAAAGCCTTGTTCTTCAAGACGATTTACCTTTCCACCGATATGATTATTTTTCTCATAAAGATTCACTTCGAAACCGCTTTGCGCTAAACGAATAGCCGCCGATATACCACCTAAACCGCCACCAATAACTATTATTTTTTTCTTAGTCACGATGGGCACCTCTTTTCAATTTTAATTGATACACTTTTTCTAATCTCGGACAATTATAACGTTGGGTGACTATAATTGGAAGATTCGCCAACAACACATATATGACATTAATTATTTTAATATAAGCGGGTGCTTTAAGAAACGCTAGCACAGGTATCATTGATAGCCAATGGACTAATTCTGCACGTCTCATTTCTATTATCATTGTATGTAAGTCATTAAGTTTAAATGATGTTAATTGTTTTTTATTGTAAATATTTTGATTTAATTGACTGCCTTCAGGTATGTAACGTTTCCATTTATTAATTTTAAATAAGGTGTTCCACATTTTGCCGTCCTTTTCCCAGGAAAATGGCTTAAAAAATTGGCTATACTTTATAAAGAAAGTTTGAGAAACCTTTGTTCCTAAAGAGGCTATAACCATTTGACTCGCAAACCAATATACACTATGAATAATTCCAAGTTTTAATAATTTTTTAATGTTATTTCACCCAACACTTTCCCATTATTTCACTTTATATATAGTTTTAAATTATTCCCTATATGGAAATAAGCTAAACTATTTAAAAATGGGCATAAAAAAAGAGGACGACTAATGTCATCCTCTCTTCCCGATAACTCGATGTGCTATCCAGTTATCTTAGTAAATCTTACCACCAACCGTGAGAAGCACGGAAAGCAATAGCGTTATCTAATGAACCGTAACGGTTGTTAGCGTAGTTAATCATACCTTTAGTTTGTTGAGCTACTGAACCAGTACCCCATGATTCCATAGTTTGACCTAAACCTCTGTAACCGTATGGGTTAACAGCGTTAGGGTTACCGCCTGATTCAGGCATTACGATAGCGTTCCAAGCAGCTTCAGTACCACCGTTAGCTAAGAATTGTGATTTAACTGAACCACCAGTTGATGATGCAGCTGGTGCTGAGTATGAAGTTGTGTTGTTGCTGTATGATGGAGCAGATACTCTTTTAACTTGAGTTTGGTTAGCTTGTTGGTTAGAGCTTACTGATTGGTTTGAACCTTGGTTGTAAGATGCTGAGTAGTTAGTTGCTTGAGTTTTTTGAACTGGAGCAACTTGTGTAGTTGTAGCTGCTTGAGTTGTAGCTGCAACTGTGTCAGCACCACCAGTGTAGTAGTAGTTCCAAGACCAAGTTGAACCGTTTGAAGTGAAGTTGTATTTGAAACCATCTTTAACGAATGAAATGTTGTAAGCGCCAGCTTGTACTGGGTGAGCATTTAATTCAGATGGGTTGTTTTGAGCTAAGTTAGCTAATTGTGTGTAGTTTGAAGTTTGTTCAGATGCATGTGCACTGTAATCTGTAGTTAATGAGTAACCTGTTACTCCTAATGCTACTGCTAATGACGAAGCGATAACTGTCTTTTTCATAAAATAATTCCTCCAAGAATTTAGTTTATATTTTTCGATTTGTTAATTTCTTTAGTGTTAATGTGTTTGTGTTTTTTGTTTAACTTTTGACAATAGCTACTATAACACAAAAAAATACGAATAATATTACGCTTATCTTACAAAAAAATTACAATGGAGAATATATTTTGTAACATTGAAATATTACTGAAGTGTGTTGTAACAATACATTTTTAGGTTTTAAGTTTAAAATTTCATTATGAAATAAGGAATTACATTACTCTTTTAAAAAATTTACAATTGTTTTACATAGTTCATAATATTACAAATTACTGTTTTGTTACATACCTGTAATATTTCTAACATATTATTTTCCATTGATTTTTTCTATTTAAAATAAAAAATTCAAGAAACTATTCTATAAAATAGTCTCTTGAATTGATTCATCAAGTTAAAAAAAGTAAAGTCAACTACTCATTTTTAATAATCTTTAACGCCCCATAATACTTTTTCACATTTACGAATGATGTATTTAAGTATTTCGATGCGTGACGTTTTTTTATGATCTGCTGGAACTACTAGCCAAGGTGCATAAGAAGTATTCGTTTTTTCAATCATATCGTGACTCGCTTCGACGTATAAATCCCATTTTTCACGATTGCGCCAATCTTCGTCAGTAATCTTCCATTGTTTATCGACATTTTGTTCACGATCTTTAAAACGTTTCAATTGTTCATCTTTATCCAATGTAAGGAAGAATTTTAAAAGAATTGCCCCTTCATCTGTCCACATTTTCTCAAAAGAATTAATTTCATCGTACGCACGTTGCCATTCATTTGTAGTCGCAAAGCCTTCAATTCGTTCTACAAGTACACGACCGTACCAACTGCGGTCAAATAGTTCAATGTGTCCACTTCTTGGCATATCTTTCGCAAAACGCCATAAATAATGATGTTTTAGTTCTACATCTGTTGGCGCACTAATTCCATTTACTTCATAACCGGTCGGGTCAAGCTTTTCTCTAATACGTTTGATATTACCACCTTTACCGGCTGCATCCATACCTTCAAATACTAAGATAAGTGGAATCTTTCTATCATATAAAGCAAATTGAATTTCTCTCATGCGTTGTTGTAATTCTGTAATCAACTGTTTATATTCATCTTTTGATACTTTATCTACATTAATATCGAATAAATCCGTTTTAAAGTCTGGTGTGAACTCTCCATCAACATGGTTTTCTTGTTGTTGATGTTTATCAATCGCATGTTCTAAACGTTCTATAATATGATTGTACATTTTTTCAATCGCATTTTGACGTTCAGTGTAATCAATAATCTTCCATTGTTTATCCTTTTTAATAAATTGGTGCATGTCATCTAAGTATGTTTCAGTCGGTAGTACATTACCATATTCTTGTACTTTCCAGCGCATTAAAGGATTCTCTTTTGTTTGTTTAATGTGCTCTTGACGCTTTTCTTCATTAATTTCAATGAAGAATTTAATAATTTCATAGTTATCTTTTTTCAGCATCTTTTCAAAAGAAGCAATCTGTTCTTTCAAAACATCATAATTTTTATATCTATTATGTTTAATTTCGTTCTCACGATAATCTAAATAATGTGAATACCAGCTACGGAAATAAATATTAATATCGCCTTTAGCAGGTAAAGTGTTCCAGTACTTTTGTAAGAATTGATATCTTAAGTCGTCGGGTTGTGGTGATTGCGTGGCAATAAAGCGCGTATATTTCGCATCAAAATTTAATAGTAATTCATTTGATAAACGCGTTTTACCTGATGCCGGAACTCCTTCAAACAATATCATGACAGGAATGCCTAACTCATGCGTTTGTCTTGTTAACTCTGCTGTTCTTAGTGCTAATGTTTCAATTTTATTAGCCATATACCATCCATCCTTTTGTTTAATCACTATTTATTTTATTGTAACATTATTTACTCACAAGCTATTTTATAATTAATTTATTTTTCGAAAAATGAGGAACCAATACTTTGTCATAAAGACGTCATTATCAATTCCTCACAAACTGTTATTTCAAAAATTTATAATCTTTTATAAATATCGTTAGTATATAATTTTAAAACTTTGCGTAAAACAATATCTAGAATAAACGCAGTTAATAATGGTACAACGAAGAATCCTAAAACGATTAAGATAATACTCATCATCGCTGAATCGACATGTAAAAACTTAAACGCACTGATAGGTCCAATCATACCGATGAATCCAAAACCTGCTGATTCTTTTGTACCGGCAATACCAATTAAACTTCCCGCGATACCAGAAACGGCGGCCGTAATTAAAATTGGTAACATAATAATTGGATATTTAACCATATTTGGCATCATCATTTTTACTCCACCGAAGAAGATAGAAATTGGTACGGCAACACGATTCACTTGGCTTGTACCGATTAACAATACCGCTTCAGTAGCTGAAATCCCAATTGAAGCTGATCCTGCAGCTAATCCTGTAATTCCAATCGCAATCGCAATTGCTACTGTTGATAATGGTGAAATAATAATAAAACTAAATACCATTGAAATTAACATACACATTAACACTGGTTGTAATTCAGTGAAACTATTGACCATATTTCCAATCCCAGTGGTAATCATATGGACATAAGGTAAGATTAACACGCCAATTGTCGCGGACACTCCACCCACTACAGTTGGATAAACGATGAGCGCCATACTGCCTACACGTTTTTCAACTAATAAGATGAATAATACTGCAATGGCCGCAGTTATCATCGTATTAATTAAGTCCCCAATACCTGCGATAAGCCAAACACCATTCTTAAATTGTGCCGCGCCACTTCCCACATATGATGCACATGCCACGACAGCTATTGCAAGTGGTGTCATTTCAAATTTTAAAGCGATAAGTGCTCCGATTAAAGCAGGAACAGTAAATTGCATGGCTTGTACGACATGTAGAAAAGTCGCAAACACGGGATGATGATGCATGAGTGCTTTAAAAATTTCACCTAAAATAGCATTCGGCACTAAACCTACAACGATTCCAATTGCTACGCCGGAAAGTACCCTAAATGTAAAATCTTTGACTCCTATATTTCTAAGCTCTGATGTCATATTGAAACCTCCTAAGATGTTGATACACGCTTAAATAAGTGATGATGCATCTTACTATAACATAATATCTAAATTTTCAGAATATTTATTTAAAATTTTATTTTTAAATAGTACAATTTAAGTACAAAATGAAGAAACCGAAGTACAAATATTTAATTTTTTAGCCCTATCACTTTATTAAATGGAATTTAATAATAGAAGAAAACAATAAAATAGAATAATAAAGAAACGCGTTTCTACTATTATAATAGTAAAAACACGTCAATATAATTGTCTAACTTTTATTCGCCTATTGCTGGGTCTTTTTTTGGTTCGTCTAAATCAATACCTTCTTTGCGTTTCTCTTTTTTATAACGTAAGAACATTAAGTATAATACTGCTAACCATACCGGTCCAACTAGTACACCAATTCTGATGTCTTTATCTAGTGCAAGTACGATAAAGATAAAGACGAAGAACGTTAGAATGAGATATGCGCTTACCTTACCACCTGGTAGTCTAAATTTACTTTGCTCATGTAATTCTGGTTTACTTTTCAAGAAACCGAGATATGCAATCATAATAATGGTCCAAATAATGATGTTGAGCACGGTAGAAACCGTTGTAATATATACAAATACTTCAGTAGCGTTCGGAATAACGTAGTTTAATACCACGGCGATAAGTAATAAGCCACATGTGATTAAGATTGAGTAATATGGCACGCCGTGTTTATTCGTTCTTTGTAAAAATGGAGGTGCCTGTTTACGTGCAGCTAAGCCATACATTGTTCTACTATCTGCAAAGATACCACTATTACAAGCAGATGCTGCAGCCGTTAATACAACAAAGTTAATGACACCAGCCGCAAATAGAATTCCTACCAAGCCAAACAATTTTACATATGGACTGTCAGCAGGATTCAATTTATCCCATGGAACTACTGACATTACTACTGCTAAAGAACCTACATAGAAAATGAGAATTCTATAAGGAACATTATTGATCGCTTGTGGAATGGTTTTATGAGGGTTTTTAGTTTCCCCAGCGGTAATACCAATGAGCTCAATTCCAATGAATGAAAAGATAGCCATTTGGAATGAGAGTAAAAACCCTGTCATCCCGTTTGGGAAGAAACCACCGTGACTCCAAATATTAGATAATTTCGCTGTGCCACTTGCTGTATGCGTCCCCATCACAATCATGACAATCCCTACTACGATTAATGCGATAATAGTTGTTACTTTAATTAATGCGAACCAAAACTCTAACTCCCCAAATATTTTAGCACTCATTAAATTTAACGCCATCAACACTAATACTGTAAATAAAGCCGTTAACCAACTTGGAATGGTCGGCCACCAAAAGTTAACATACTTTGCAACTGCTGTTACCTCTGCCATACCTGCTACAATCCACGTAAACCAATACGTCCAACCTACAATAAATCCTGCTAATGGTCCGATATACGTATGTGCAATATCAGCAAATGACTTAAATCCTAAATTCGAAAGTAGCATTTCTCCCATTGCTCTCATGAATAAGAATAATACCAAGCCTACAACAATGTAGGTTAATAAAATCGATGGTCCAGCCAAATGAATGGATTGACCTGCCCCTAAAAATAAACCCGTCCCTATTGCTCCGCCAATTGCAATTAATTGAATATGCCTGTTAGACAATCCTCTTTGTAGTTTATCTTCCATAGTCTTCTCTCCATCCTATGGAGTAAGCTATTCAGTTTGATCAATTCTAGTTGTACAGTTAAACAACATACCCCTTTATTTTTTAAAATGCTGAGTAACAAGTAACTTTTTGAATATTTATACTTCTTAATTTAATAATATACTTTAATTTGTCTGAAAAATCAAATCTACCTGACGAAGTATCAAACCCAGACAGTCGCTACCGTGTGAAACGCGACGCTCAGGATATCGCAGAATTAGCAAAACACTTAAGCGACGAACCTGTGTATGTATTAGGCTCAAGTTCAGGGGCAATCGTAGCAATGCACGTATTAAAAGAACACGCTGATATTGTTAAACGTATTGCATTCCACGAACCACCAATCAACACATTCTTACCAAACGCTAAATATTGGCAAGATAAAAACGCTGAAATCATTGATATTGCAGTTAACGAAGGTATGCCTCAAGCAATGAAATTATTCGGCGAAACATTAAATACTAGTCAACTTGACCAACAATATATGTCTAAACCAGCACAAGCTGAAGATGATGCTGAAAGTAAAAAACGCTTTGAAGAAATGTTAGGTTGGTTTAAATACGAAATCCGTCAATATACTGAATCAGATATCTCAATTGAAGACTTAAACCAACATAAAGATATCATTACATTATTAAATGGTACCGCTTCTAGAGATTCATTCCCTCAAGAAGTTAACTTCTACATTTCTGAACAAACTGGCATCGAAATCGTTGATATTCCAGGTGGTCACCTTGGTTATGTTCAAGAGCCAGAAGGCTTCGCAAAAGTATTACTTGAAATCTGGGGATAATTAACCTAAAGGAGTGTTCGGACTGTGCTTTTCATAAGAAATAAGCCGTATACGAATGAAACGTTATTAGCGAAAGAAGACATTCTAGAACTGATTCAATTTGAGCGTTTCTGCCGTGATAATTCACTATGGGATAGCATGGAGTCATGTTTCGCTGAGGATTCTTACGTTAATATTTCATGGTTTAAAGGGACGGGGCATGAATTTGTAGTATCATCTAGGGAAATGAATCGCTATGCACCTCATCAAATTCACAATTCACAAATTTGGATTAACGACACACGTGCAATAGCCATCATGCAAGCTACGATTCAAACTCGTTTACCTATTCAGAATGTGGAGATGGAATTACAATCTGATGCCAAATTAGTTTATTGCGTTGAAAAAGATGACCAAGGTGTTTGGTACATTACACGTCTTGAATGTATTTATGAGAAAGATAGCTTAACACCGGTCAAACCAACGACAATTAATTTACCGAAACAAGATTTTGAAGGGTATCGACAAAGTTATGCATGCTTATCCTATGCTTTAAATGAAATTGGTTATGACGTAAACAGTGAACTTCAAGGTATCGATCGACCAGATGAGGTCAACGCATATTATGAAGACATCGACAGTTGGTTAACTTTTAAAGAAAAGGAAGCGTCAATAGATATGAAGAAAATTGATTTACACGCACACTATATTTCTCCGAGATTCTCAAAATTCCTAGATAAATATTTCAACGGTAAAGGTGACGGTGTAGCGACACCACCGTTCTCTCCTGAAGGATATTTAGATTTAATGAATCGTATGGAAATTGAATATGGTGTACTATCTATTTCAAGCCCTCACATCAGTGCTGCCCCTGATAATGAGATGGTGGAATTAGCGAAAGAAGTCAATGACTATGCCTCTTCTTTCATTCATAAATATCCTGAGCAATTAGGATTCTTTGCAACATTGCCATTACCGTTAGTAGATGAAAGTATTGCGACTATAGATGAAGCGTTGGACCAACAAGGTGCATTAGGCTTCACTTTACCTACTAACGCACGCGGTGTCTATATTGGTGATGACCGCTTAGACAGCGTGTTAGCTAAGTTGAATGAACGTCATGCACTCGTTGCATTGCATCCTAATGAACCAAAGCCAAATATTGAGGCAATGAGTGAAGTCGTTCCTGCGCCATTAATGGAATTCATCTTTGATACAACACGTACTATTATTTATATGAGTCAAAACAACGTGTTCAGTAAGTATCCAAATATTAAATGGATTGTGCCTCATTGTGGCGCACTATTACCAGTCATCGCACAACGTGTCTCTATGGGTAATAAGATGTTTGGTAGCGAACGTCAACCTGATGATTTAGAACAAGTGATGAAAGAACTTTATTTCGATTTAGCTGGGAAAGTATTACCATACCAACTTCCAAATCTCGCACAATGTGTAGATATGGACAAAATCGTCTATGGTTCAGATGCGCCTTACACAACAGATCAAGTGGTTACGTTGTTAGCCGATGAACTTGAATCGACTGAGTTAATCTCACGTCACGAACTTGAGACAATGTTATATGACAATGGCAAACAATTAATTAAAACAGTTACTGATAGATAATGAATAAATATAAAGGAGGCACAGGTACATTGATACCTAATGCCTCCTTAATTTTTTGTCATTATGCTAATATTTCATCCATTGAGCGATTGACGCTGCTTGCATACATATTTCCGAATTTAAGTAAGTGCACCATAAAGAGATACAGTCTATAAAATTCTAAACGTTTGCGCGCGCCTTTTCCTAAAGGATAGTGTTTCTCATATTCATCATAAAATTCTTGGGTAAATCCACCAAAGACAGTGGTGATGCCTAAATCAAACTCTCTGTCTCCGTAAAATGGCGATGGATCAAATAACGCTGGTCGACCATCCGTTAAGAACATATAATTGCCACCCCATAAATCACCATGCAATAGCGAAGGTTTACTATTATGTGCTTCTAATTCGTGCATCATTACAGTACGGACTTGTTCATATACTTTATTGTCTTCTTCGTTCCATAGACCTTTGCGCATCAATTCATCACGTAAATGGTCCATACGATCTTCTACAAAGATTTTAATCCATGACTCTGACCATCCACTCTCAAAGGAGAAATCTCCACCCTCATGGGGTAAATCAAATCCAAACATACCATCTGGCTGTTGTTGGCTATGCATCTTAGCTACAAGTTGACCTAACTCACGTTGGCTTCCACTTGTCCCCTCATCTAAATAACTTAAGATGAGATACGCGTCGCCGTTAATTTCACCATTCGCAATAACACGTGGGGCTGTCACACCTGCTTCTTCAAACGCGTTAAGTCCCGCAATTTCTGCTGCATAAAATGATTTATCACGATTACGTTGGACTAACAAGAAATATGTGTCATCTTGTGTCGTTACTTTAAACGCTTCGTTCACGTCCCCACCACTAACTGATGTAATGTCTTGTATATGATCTAACGGTAATTGGTCTTGCCATTCTTTTTTCATGACGTCATCCTCCTTAAATTGTTTATCAGTATTTAATTATTATATTTCCTGAAAATGCCTCCGTTAATCTTTCACGAAAATCTCTTTACTCAATTTTGTGATTTAAGTTAAGGCAAATTTTCAAACACTAAAGAATTTAACTATGCAATTACTAGTGAAAATGCTAGTCTAATATAAGAATGTTTTTCAATGATATTAAATGAGGATAGTAAGCCTCAAATACAATGAAATAGGAGCATTATTATGTACAAATTAATTAAACCACTTTTATTCAAATTTGATCCTGAAAAAGCACACGGCATGACAATTGACGCTTTGAAGTTTGCACAAAAACAACCTTTCTTATTACCAATCATCCACAAATTATTTACATATGACAACCCTTCACTATCTCAAACAATCAAAGGTATTACATTTAATAACCCTATTGGCTTAGCTGCAGGATTCGATAAATCATGTGAAGTACCTAAAGCACTTCAACATGCTGGATTCGGTGCCTTAGAGTTAGGCGGTATTACACCTAAACCTCAAGACGGTAGCCCAAAACCACGTATGTATCGTTTAATTGAAGATGAGGCTTTAATTAATCGCATGGGCTTCAACAATATTGGTATGAATAGAGCTTTATGGAACTTACGTCGTCATGCATACAATATTCCAGTTGGCTTAAATGTAGGCGTTAATAAAACAACACCTTATAATGAGCGCTATCAAGACTACATCAAAGTGATTGATACATTTAAAGCCGATGTTTCATTCTTTACGGTTAACATTAGTTCTCCAAATACTGAGAATTTACAAAGTTTCCATGATAAAGATGAATTTTCAATGTTATGTCAAGCATTGAAAGATTTTAAAGCTCATACAGAAGTTAATGTTCCTATTTTCTTAAAATTAACTTCCGATTTAGAACTCGATGGTTTTAAAAATATTTTACCGGCAATTACTGAAACATTTGATGGTATGATCTTAGCAAATACGACACGTAAACGTGATGGTTTAACATCATCTAATAAAGTGGAAGATGGCGGACTAAGTGGTAGACCCCTTTTCAAAAGAAACTTAGAGTTAGTGAAATGGGCATACCAACAAACAAACGGTGAATTCTTAATTATTGGTACAGGGGGTATCTTTAGTGCCAAAGATGCAATTCAAATGATGCGAAATGGTGCATCATTAGTACAAATTTATTCATCTTTAGTCATTGAAGGTCCTGGATTAACTAAAAAAATCAACAAAGACATTGCGGCTTATTTAAAACAACATAATTATAATAATGTAAGTGAGATTATTGGTTTAGACGCCAAATAATTATAAATGTACTTTACTTCCCGACAAAAAGTAATATACTGAAACCAAAGATAAAAAGGTTTAAAAATAGTCGGTCTTCTTTCTACAGGAATTATCGCAGTTTTAGCAATTATTCGTTTCATCAATCGCACATTATAAAATATGACTCCTAATTTGAAAGGTTGAACTTCAAATTAGGAGTCATTTTTAATTAAAATTCTTGTAGAAATGCTTTAGCTTCTTGATTGATTTGTTTAAAATCAATACCTTGTGCCATCGCAGCAAAGACGCACCCGCAATAACATTGTCTAAAGATATGATAGTCATTACACATTTCAATAGAACGCTCATAACCTTTATTCTTCTTGAAATCACTAGGTAAATAATTAACATCATATAGATTTTGAACTTCCATACCTAATTGATTAATCAATTGTGCATTCTTTTTCGGTGATAACGTTAATGCACTACCGAAGTAGTCATATCCATATTTTACTGCTGCTTCTGCCACTAATTCTAAACGCATTTCGAAACATGCTGTACAACGCAATCCACCTTCTGGCTCATCCGTTAATCCTCGTGATTTAGCCATTTTCATAAATTCGTGTGGCTTATATTCTGCTTCAATATATTTAACATTTTTCCCAGTTCGATCATTAAAATCTTTAACGAATTGTTCTTGTACTTTTGCGCGTCTTAAATATTCATTTTTGGGATGAATATTAGGATTTGCAAAGTAGATGGCTACGTCTGCATACTGCGTTAAATATTCTAGAGTGTACGTACTACATGGCGCACAACAACTATGAAGTAGAATTTTAGGACGTAATTCTTGGCGTTACCATTGATGAATTAACTTTTTCAGTACTCTATCATAGTTAATTTTTTGATTCTTCATTTTCGCTATAATCGGATCAGCTTTTAACATAAGAACGCTCCTTAAATATTTTATAAATTAATTATATAATATTTAAGGAGTTTAATATATTAATATTATTTCTTTAATATAATCATATATCAAGCAAATCGTATTGCTAATTTGTACTCAATTACTTTTTACTCGTTTTCATTATACTCTTTAACAATTTTACTTTTACCTATAAAGTAACTTAACACTCCAAACATTAAACCTGAAATAAGATTTATTGCTATAAAAAATCCTAATTCAATTGTTTCACCAGAAAAGTATAGTCGTATTAAATTAAGTAAGCTCATTATGACACCAAACATAATTCCAGCGAATAAACAGCTCACTTTATGTTTTTTTAATAAACGTTTGTATTCTTCTTTAGAATAAACACGATTTTCATCTAAATTATTTTTTCGAATACCTATCATTAAAGAAATATTAGCAATAAAGAATAAAATAAATACGCCAATGGTAGGTATGTTAACTCGTTGCGTCACATAATCATTAATCAAACTAATGAACGCTAAAATAAGTAACCCAAAATAAGTGATAAGAAATGTTGTTGTAAAATGCGAGTAAAGCTCCTCTTTCTCTCGTTCATCACGATCAGTCGTTGTACCAATGACCCGATTAATCATTTTGTCTCTAAAATCGGCCATCTTTAATCACCTCTTAATTATTGATAACTTCTTATGTCAAATATAAACGACATATATACTTGTGTCAAATATAGACGACACGAACAATAATTTATTACTTTTAAAGTGTTATCCAAATTAAATGTAATAAAAAACGGCTCTATAATAAATTGGACTGATGACTAAAAATCATCAGTCCAATTTTTATGTTTTGAATACAAAAATAGCGCAATTACCTCTATAATTATTAGCTACCACACCAAATAAAAAAGAAAGGTAATGCGCCTATGTGTAAGTCTATATTAAATACATTAAGAATTAAAGATAAAAATC
>NZ_SRPJ01000025.1 GCF_004785665.1 Staphylococcus pragensis | reverse complement strand
TTAAAACCTTTAATTACTTTAGCCATTGCTACCTTCGTTGAAGGTGCCTGATCTGTAATTACCTTTTGAGGTTTACCAAATTGTTTAATGAGACGTTTGATAAACGCATATGCTGAATGATTATCTCTTGCTTACGCAACCAAATATCTAATGTATATCCCTCTGCATCAATGGCACGATATAAATAGCTCCATTTTCCTTTTATTTTGATGTACGTCTCATCAATACGCCATTTGTAATTAGCTTTTTTATGC
>NZ_SRPJ01000024.1 GCF_004785665.1 Staphylococcus pragensis | reverse complement strand
CATCAACAAGCATGAGTGACTCAACAAGTACAAGCACATCAGACAGTGAATCAGCATCAACAAGCGTGAGTGATTCAACAAGTGCAAGTACGTCATTAAGTGGATCAGAAAGTGAGAGTCTTTCAGACTCAACAAGCACAAGTACATCAGATAGTGCATCAACATCAACAAGTGTGAGCGACTCAACAAGCGCAAGCACATCAGATAGTGCGTCAGCATCAACAAGCATGAGTGACTCAACAAGTACAAGCACATCAGACAGTGAATCAGCATCAACAAGCGTGAGTGATTCAACAAGTGCAAGTACGTCATTAAGTGGATCAGAAAGTGAGAGTCTTTCAGA
>NZ_SRPJ01000023.1 GCF_004785665.1 Staphylococcus pragensis | reverse complement strand
TTCTTTCGAACACTAGCGATTATTTTTTATGAATTCAAGCTTATTTAAAACTCTATTCACTCGGTTTTGCTTGGTAAAATCTATTTACTTACTTATCTAGTTTTCAATGTACAATTTAAATTATTTAATGGTGGGCCTGAGTGGACTCGAACCACCGACCTCACGCTTATCAGGCGTGCGCTCTAACCAGCTGAGCTACAGGCCCATTAAATATATGAATGTAAAATAAACATTCAAAACTGAATACAATATGTCACGTTAATCCATCATCTCTAAGAGATGTTCCGAATATATCCTTAGAAAGGAGGTGATCCAGCCGCACCTTCCGATACGGCTACCTTGTTACGACT
>NZ_SRPJ01000022.1 GCF_004785665.1 Staphylococcus pragensis | reverse complement strand
AAACTCTCCATAAAAAATTTATGATGTTTGATTAGCTCATAAAACTAAATAGTGTTTGTAACTTAAAGTTACATTTATTGGAATTAACGTTGACATATTGTCATTCAGTTTTCAATGTTCATTTCTTTAACACAAGAATTAATTATACTCGCTATTGGCATAAAAGTCAACAACTTTTTTAAAATTCTTGGAATATTTGCCACAAAAAAAGACCAAATGGTCAAATGTGGTTGCCTGGCAACGTCCTACTCTAGCGGAACGTAAATCCAACTACCATCGGCGCTAAGGAGCTTAACTTCTGTGTTCGGCATGGGAACAGGTGTGACCTCCTTGCCATTGTCACCAGACAAGTGAATG
>NZ_SRPJ01000021.1 GCF_004785665.1 Staphylococcus pragensis | reverse complement strand
TTTCATACTTCTTCGTTATCACAAATTTAAATGCTCATTTACGAAAGTAAACTGCGTTTTAAATTTATTCAACTCATCGTCTGAGAAACGATTTCTTTAAATAATATTTTCAACAATCACAATTAAATATTATATCAAATTATAATGTTTAATGCAATCATCATTTAATTTGAATGTTTGAAATAAACATTCAAAACTGAATACAATATGTCACGTTAATCCATCATCTCTACGAGATGTTCCGAATATATCCTTAGAAAGGAGGTGATCCAGCCGCACCTTCCGATACGGCTACCTTGTTACGACTTCACCCCAATCATTTGTCCCACCTTCGACGGCTAGCTCCAAATGGTTACTCCA
>NZ_SRPJ01000001.1 GCF_004785665.1 Staphylococcus pragensis | reverse complement strand
TGAATGTATAATCATTCACTTGTCTGGTGACAATGGCAAGGAGGTCACACCTGTTCCCATGCCGAACACAGAAGTTAAGCTCCTTAGCGCCGATGGTAGTTGGATTTACGTTCCGCTAGAGTAGGACGTTGCCAGGCTTATAAGAATGGAGAATTAGCTCAGCTGGGAGAGCATCTGCCTTACAAGCAGAGGGTCGGCGGTTCGAACCCGTCATTCTCCACCATTCAAATTAAATAGCCGGCCTAGCTCAATTGGTAGAGCAACTGACTTGTAATCAGTAGGTTGGGGGTTCAAGTCCTCTGGCCGGCACCATCTAAGAGCCATTAGCTCAGTTGGTAGAGCATCTGACTTTTAATCAGAGGGTCAGAGGTTCGAATCCTCTATGGCTCACATGTATACGCGGGTGTGGCGGAATTGGCAGACGCACTAGACTTAGGATCTAGCGCCTTACGGCGTGGGGGTTCGACTCCCTTCACCCGCATATGCGGAAGTAGTTCAGTGGTAGAACACCACCTTGCCAAGGTGGGGGTCGCGGGTTCGAATCCCGTCTTCCGCTCCATTAATTTTATAGTGCCGGGGTGGCGGAACTGGCAGACGCACAGGACTTAAAATCCTGCGGTGAGAGATCACCGTACCGGTTCGATTCCGGTCCTCGGCACCATTATTATTTTGCGCCCGTAGCTCAATTGGATAGAGCGTTTGACTACGGATCAAAAGGTTATGGGTTCGACTCCTATCGGGCGCGTTCTCTTACGGGAAGTAGCTCAGCTTGGTAGAGCACTTGGTTTGGGACCAAGGGGTCGCAGGTTCGAATCCTGTCTTCCCGATAGGAACTATTTATAAAATATGGGGGCTTAGCTCAGCTGGGAGAGCGCCTGCTTTGCACGCAGGAGGTCAGCGGTTCGATCCCGCTAGTCTCCACCATATTTCAAATTTATAAACTAGATAACGGCGGTGTAGCTCAGCTGGCTAGAGCGTACGGTTCATACCCGTGAGGTCGGGGGTTCGATCCCCTCCACCGCCACTAATTAATAGTTGTAGAATTATAATTTGGACCTTTAGCTCAGTTGGTTAGAGCTAACGGCTCATAACCGTTCGGTCGCAGGTTCGAGTCCTGCAAGGTCCATATAATTTTGGAGGAATACCCAAGTCCGGCTGAAGGGATCGGTCTTGAAAACCGACAGGGGCTTAACGGCTCGCGGGGGTTCGAATCCCTCTTCCTCCGTATTCTTGGTCTCGTAGTGTAGCGGTTAACACGCCTGCCTGTCACGCAGGAGATCGCGGGTTCGATTCCCGTCGAGACCGCCATCTAATAATTTAATAGCAAATTACCTATAAAACGTGGAGGAATACCCAAGTCCGGCTGAAGGGATCGGTCTTGAAAACCGACAGGGCCTTAACGGGCCGCGGGGGTTCGAATCCCTCTTCCTCCGCCATTTATTTTTCATTATCGCGGGATGGAGCAGTTCGGTAGCTCGTCGGGCTCATAACCCGAAGGTCGGTGGTTCAAATCCGCCTCCCGCAATTTAGTTTGGTCTCGTAGTGTAGCGGTTAACACGCCTGCCTGTCACGCAGGAGATCGCGGGTTCGATTCCCGTCGAGACCGCCATTACTTATTATGGTTCAGTAGCTCAGTTGGTAGAGCAATGGATTGAAGCTCCATGTGTCGGCAGTTCGACTCTGTCCTGAACCATTTTAGATTGCCGGCCTAGCTCAATTGGTAGAGCAACTGACTTGTAATCAGTAGGTTGGGGGTTCAAGTCCTCTGGCCGGCACCATCTCATGGAGGGGTAGCGAAGTGGCTAAACGCGGCGGACTGTAAATCCGCTCCTTCGGGTTCGGCAGTTCGAATCTGCCCCCCTCCACCATTATTTAATAGGGACATAGTTCAACGGTAGAATAGAGGTCTCCAAAACCTTTGATGTGGGTTCGATTCCTACTGTCCCTGCCATGGCGGTTGTGGCGAAGTGGTTAACGCATCGGATTGTGGTTCCGACACTCGAGGGTTCGATTCCCTTCAACCGCCCTTATAATATTAATGGGCTATAGCCAAGCGGTAAGGCAACGGACTTTGACTCCGTCACGCGCTGGTTCGAATCCAGCTAGCCCAGTTTTTTTATTGGCGGCATAGCCAAGTGGTAAGGCAGAGGTCTGCAAAACCTTTATCACCGGTTCAAATCCGGTTGCCGCCTCCAACTTACTATGCGGGAGTAGTTCAACTTTTAGAACACATTCCTTCCCGGAATGAGATATAGGTGCAAGTCCTATCTTCCGCTCCATAATTTAATATAGCGCGGGAGTATTTCAATTTTTAGAATACGTTCCTTCCCGGAACGAGATATAGGTGCAAGTCCTATCTTCCGCTCCATATATTGCTTCCACATGGAAGTTTTTTATTTATCTAAATTGTGCCGGCGTGGCGGAATTGGCAGACGCGCGGGACTCAAAATCCCGTTCCTTCATTGGAGTGTCGGTTCGACCCCGACCGCCGGTATTTATTTAAATTCTTTTAGGAATTTTTAGAGTGAAAATGTTGTTAAATCAACGTTTTCACTCTTTTTTTATGCTTTTAGACACGTTTAGAAACTATTTTTTGGCCACTGACTGGTCACTGAAAGATTTTGAGATGACAATTATAGTCACTGGAGGTTATATAATTTCAATTATATGTACTGCTTTCTTATTATCTTTTACATAAGTTTCTTTTAGTAAATGGTCATAATTTTTTAGAGTTATATCACTAAAACACTTTTACACACTAGAAACCTTGATTTATAGGGGGTTCTTTTTTATTAGACACCATATAAAACTAATAAAAAAGGCCCCGAATGGACCCCGAAACAATTATTTGTAAAAATGGGGTCCAAAAATCGTAATTAAAACCTCAACATTTCAATAATGAATCAATAAAAGTCTTTAATTTATATTGTTTATAAATGGATAATGTACTAATATAAAGCTAATGTTTGGAAACGGAGGCTACTATGAATAAACAACGTTTGACTATGAAATATTTTTTTAGCAATATTTTGAATGCGGTTGGGGCAGGGGTAGTTATAGCATTATTACCTAATGCTCTATTAGGGGAACTTTTAAAGTTTTTTAAAGAGGGTCATCCCACATTAGAAGTAATATTTCAAATTGTGACTGTGATTCAGTCATTTATGGCATTTATTATTGGTATATTAGCTGCGCATCAATTTCGTTTCAGTGGGGCTGGTGCAAGTATGGTTGGTGTATCAGCAATGTTAGGTTCTGGCGCGATACAGTTTAGTGCGAATGGCATTGCATTGAAAGGTATAGGCGATATTATTAACACAATTATAGTTGTGATTATTGCATGTGCTTTTTATTTACTTTTACAAGGTAAATTAGGTTCATTTGAAATGATTATATTACCTGTATTAATTCCAGTAGTAAGTGGACTGATTGGATTATTAACACTCCCTTATGTACAGACTATTACTAAAGCACTTGGTCATATCATTAATTCATTTACTGAACTAAATCCATTGTTAATGACTATATTGATAAGTGTTACATATGCTTTATTAATGGTTACACCAATATCTTTAGTTGCTATCGCTACTGCAATTGGACTTTCAGGATTAGGTAGTGGGGCAGCTAATATGGGTATTGTAGCGGCTTGTGTGACCTTCTTCTTTGGATCACTACGCGTCAATTCAATTGGTGTAAATATTGTACTATTTATTGGTGCTGCTAAAATGATGATTCCTGTTTATTTCAAGCATCTCATCATAGCTATACCTTTAGCTTTAAACGGTATTATAGGAGGTATTCTTGCATACGCAATTGGTATCAAGGGTACGCCGTTATCAGCAGGATTTGGCTACACTGGACTAGTAGGCCCTATCAACGCGTTAAACCGTATGCCTGGTAATATTACAATGAATATCATCCTATTAACTTTTGGATATCTAATTATTCCTTTCGTAAGTGCGTTCATTATACATGAAATATGCAAAAAATTAATACCATCATATACAGATAGTATTTATCGTTTTGAAATACCTAAACAATAATAATAATAATAAAGCGCTTATCTTAACTTTACGAGATAAGTGCTTTATTTTTTTAAAATTAATATTGCATAATAATTCGTTAATATGTATAATAATTTAAAACCAAAAGGAGGTTGCCTATGAAATATATATCTAAGTTAATCATCATAGCAATCTTAATTAGTATGACTTTAATATACATAGAACCAATAGCTCACGCTGATGAAGATGCTAAGTGGGAAAAAATTAAGCAAAGTGGAGAATTGAAAGTGGGTCTATCAGCTGATTATGCACCACTTGAATTCGAAAAAACAGTCAATGGCAAAAGTGTTTATGCAGGTGTTGATATAGAGTTAGCCAAAAAAATAGCTTACGATAATCAGCTAAAACTAAAAATTGTGAATATGCAATTTGATAGTTTATTAGGTGCTTTAAAAACTGGAAAAATAGATATTATTATTTCTGGTATGACATCAACACCAGAAAGAAAAAAAGAAGTAGACTTCTCTGATTCTTATATGGAGTCAAGTAATGTGGTATTAATTAGAAAAAGTGATAAAGATACATACCGTTCATTAAAAGATTTTGCTAATAAAAAAGTTGCAGCGCAAAAAGGTACTGAACAAGAAAAGATAGCGCAACAAGAAATTGAGAATGTTGATTTAAGTTTGTTAAACCGCTTGCCGGATGCTATTTTAGCTTTAAAAAGTAAAAAAGTAGAAGGCTTGGTTGTTGAAAAACCAGTAGCTGAAGCTTATGCAAAACAAAATGAGGATTTAGTAATTGATAATGCTGATTTTAATGAGGCTAAAAAAGACACAGTGATTGCAGTTCCTAAAAATTCACCACTTTTATTAGAACATATCAATAAAACAATTAAAGAAGTTAAAGATAAAAAGATGATTGATCAATATATGAATAAAGCAGCAAAAGAAATGCAAGATGATGGGAATTTCTTTAGTAAATATGGTGCTTTCTTTATTAAAGGAATAAAAAATACAATTTTAATTTCTTTTATTGGAGTGATCTTTGGAGCGATAATTGGTGCCTTAATAGCTTTAGCGAAATTAAGTAAATTTAAATTATTATCATGGATAGCTTCTGTATATGTTGAATTCCTTAGAGGTACTCCAATACTTGTTCAAGTATTTTTAGTGTTCTTTGGTACTACAGCTGTATTAGGATTAGATGTTTCAGCATTAATATGTGGAACAATAGCGTTAGTTATTAACTCCTCAGCCTATATTGCTGAAATTGTCAGAGCTGGTATTAATGCTGTAGATAAAGGACAAACAGAGGCAGCACAATGCTTAGGATTGAACTATTCTAAAACGATGCTCCACATTATTTTACCTCAAGCAGTAAAGAATGTTTTACCAGCGCTTGGTAATGAATTCGTAACATTAATTAAAGAATCATCAATTGTTTCAACAATTGGTGTAAGTGAAATAATGTTTAACGCTCAAGTTGTTCAAGGTATTTCATTCGATCCATTTACACCATTAATTATTGCAGCAGTATTATATTTTGTATTAACTTTCTCTTTATCAAGAATAATGAGTTTAATTGAAGGGAGAATGAAAGCCAGTGATTAAAGTTCAGAATTTAAATAAATCTTTCGGGAAAAATGAAGTGTTAAAAGACATCAATTTAGAAGTACATAAAGGTGAAGTAATCGCTATTATAGGGCCTTCAGGAAGTGGTAAAAGTACATTATTAAGATGTATGAATTTACTTGAAACACCTTCGAATGGAAAGGTCATTTTTGAAGGTAATGAATTAACGCAAAAAAGTACGAATTTGGATACGTTACGCCAGAAAATGGGTATGGTTTTTCAAAATTTCAATTTATTTCCACACAAAACAGTACTAGAAAATGTGATACTTGCGCCTAAATTACTAAAAAAAGATAACTTAGGAAATTTGAAAAAAGAAGGGAAAGCACTACTCAAAAAAGTCGGTTTAGAAGAAAAAGCAGAGGTGTATCCTGCTCAATTGTCAGGTGGTCAAAAACAAAGGGTAGCAATTGCAAGAGCATTAGCTATGCATCCTGACGTCATTTTATTTGATGAACCAACTTCAGCACTTGATCCAGAAGTTGTTTACGAGGTGCTTAAAGTAATGAAAGAACTTGCTAAAGAAGGTATGACGATGGTAGTTGTGACGCATGAGATGGGATTTGCTAAAGATGTAAGTGATAGAGTAGTATTTATGGCTGATGGCTATGTTGTCGAAAGTGGCACCCCTCAACATATCTTTAATAGCCCTAAACATGAAAGAACTCAGAACTTCCTCGCTAGAGTGTTATAAGTAGTCACTACCTTTAAATAAGATTTTAAGAATGGAGTCGGAATTATGAAATCTTAATGATTTCTGTTCCGCTCTTTTTTATTGAGATAAATCTTGCATCTTTAAATATCCCTTTGTGTTACAATGTCCTATGGATATTTTTTATAGGAGGAAGATTTAGTGGATTATAAGCAGCTAAAAAAAGAAATAATTGACTATGCTTATACTATTGGAATTGATAGCATCGGTTTTACAACTGCAGATCCATTTGATGAACTAAAACAAAAGTTAGAGGATTATCATGCGAAAGGCTATGCTTCAGGGTTTGAAGAATCTGATATCGCTTTACGTACGGAACCTAAATTAAGTCTGCCAACTGCGCGCTCTATCATTGCTATTGCAGTCGGTTACCCTAATAAATTAAAAGGTGCTCCTAAAAGTGTAAGAGGAGACAGAAGAGGAATGTTTGCGCGTGCCTCATGGGGTCAAGATTATCATACAATTATGAAGAAGCGATTAGATAAATTAGCTGAGTTTATAATATCTAAAGTACCAGATGTAGAAATTAAAAGTATGGTGGACACAGGCGTGCTTTCTGATAGAGCAGTGGCGGAACGAGCTGGGTTAGGCTTTGCTGGTCGTAACGGATTTATTATCAACCCTGATTTAGGTACGTGGACATATTTGGGAGAAATGTTAGTTAGTATTCCATTTGAACCTGATGACCCAGTATTAGATAGTTGCGGTGATTGCACGATTTGTGTGGACCGTTGTCCGACTGGTGCATTAGTTGGTAATGGTCAATTAAATGCACAAAAATGTATTAGTTTTCTTACGCAAACTAAAGGTTATTTACAAGATGAATATCGTTATAAAATTGGTAACCGTTTATATGGTTGTGATACTTGCCAACAAGTTTGTCCTAAAAATAGAGGTATTAATACTACTCATGATGATATCGTTTTAGAACCAGAAATACTAAAACCACGTTTAGTGCCATTATTACAAATGAGTAATAAAGAATTTAAAAATACTTATGGGCACCTAGCAGGCGCTTGGAGAGGAAAAAAGCCCATCCAAAGAAATGCTATAATAGCTTTGGCTCACTTTAATGAAGAAACTGCTATACCAGAATTAAAAGAAGTTGCTATGAATGATCCAAGACCTATGATTAGGGGAACAGCTTATTGGGCAATTGGACAAATTCTTGGTGAAGCGGCTCGTGAATTTATACAAGAACATTACGATGACGAACTAGAAGAAGTTCAAGTTGAAATGTTAAAAGGACTAGAAATGAGGAAACAATAAATGACAAATCATATCGTATTATTTCAACCTGAAATACCTGCAAATACAGGAAATATAGCACGTACTTGTGCGGGGACAAATACAAATCTACATTTAATCAAACCTTTAGGCTTTAGTACAGATGATAAAATGTTAAAACGTGCTGGATTAGACTACTGGGAGCATGTGAATATAACGTATCATGAAAGTATTGAAGAATTTTTTGAAGTGACTGAGGGAGAATATTATCTTTTAACAAAATTTGGTAAGCAAACTTACAGCGATTTTAATTTTAATAAACCAAATACTGATTTATTTTTTATTTTCGGAAGAGAAACAACAGGCTTACCTGACTGGGTTAAAGAAAAATACGCAGATACAGCATTAAGAATTCCAATGAGTGAAAATATTCGTTCATTAAACTTATCTAATACTGCAGCTTTATTGATTTATGAAGCGCTTCGCCAGCAAAATTTCCCAGGCTTATTATAAGTAAAACGATAAACTCATTCATATTTAAATGCATTTATACAATAAAAAATGTTATATTTATTAGTGAATTATTATAACATTTTAAATTAGTTTGATTCACTTGTCATAAGGGTATTTTATTATATAATACCGTTTTTTTAAGACAAATGAGATTCAAGAGGAGTGTAATAACAATGGCAATGAACTTTAAAGTATTTAATGATGTTGACCAAGTAGCACAATTCACAGCGGACATCATTAGAAAGCAATTTAACAACAATCCTACAACTATTGCAGGGCTACATTTAGATAGAGAAACTGCCCCAGTATTAGATGAATTAAAAAAAGATGTAGATCGTAATCCTGTAGATTTCAGTCAAATCAACATTTTAGATTATGATGAAAACCGTTCTTATTATGAAGCATTAGGTGTACCATCAAGTCAAATTTATCCTATTAACTTAGACGATGATGCAGCATCTCTTATTGATGACAAAATTAAAACTAAAGAAAACAAAGGTAAGCTTATTTTACAAGTGACTTCTATTGATGAAAAAGGTAGCTTAAATGTAAATATTAGACAAGGCTTAATGAAAGCACGTGAAGTAGTATTAGTTATCACTGGCGGAAATAAACGCGAGTTTGTTAAAAAGTTATATGAGGAAAATGGTAAATCAAGCTTCGAACCAGCAGATTTAAAAGTACATCGTATGGTAACAGTAGTATTAGATAGAGCTGCTGCTGAAGGTTTACCTGAAGACGTTAAAGAATACTTTACTGCTCATTTTGCATAAATCTATAAGTGAGGTTTAAATGATGTCTGATAAAAAAGAAACAGAATTGAATTATCATGAAGAAGAGAATGCAATGGTTCAAGACTTAGATGATCTAAAAGAATTAGGTAAAGAAATGGAGCAAATTTCTGAGGAAAATGATGAAGAGAAATTTAGTCAATCACATGATTCAGATGTTCGCTCTGATTTAGATTAATCTTGAGTTAAAAAAGAGGCATATCTCTATATAATATTATAAACAAAGTAAAGTAAGTTGAAGCGGGTCAAAGAATTCATTTTAGTTACTAAGTGACTTCTGGCTCGCTTTTTTAATTTACACAAAAGCAACACATTTTATATGGTAAAATATGTATTAATAAAAGAGATGAGGAGCAATATCGATGTTGCATAAATATTGGCTACACATTACAATTGCAACGATTATCGTGAGTCTATTATCAATAAAAGGATTTCCTATTGCATTAGGAACGTTATACTTGCCTATTTTATTCAAAATCGTACAATTACAATTAAACTTATCTGAAGGATTAATTGATGATGTTACGGCAAAACCTTTTATTAAAAGTAATCAGACAGGCGTAATCATAAGTGTAATATGTTGTATACTTGTCACTGCAATTCTAATGTATACATTAAATGATTTTTATCAAGGGTTATCAGGCTTTTTAGGTGTATTAATTACATTAAGTCCGGTTACTTTAGTATTAAGTGTTATCTTATATATTTTAAGCGCTATAGCGGTCGTACAAGCTGTAAAAATCAAATATGAATAACTGAATAAAGTTCTCACCACTTGAAACTGATTCAAGTGGTTTTTTCATTATGAAACCGTTTTAGTTGTTCATTGCTCATTGAATTTAATTAATGCTATACTTAAGTTAAATAAGCATATAAGGGGAGATCATCAAATGTCAGTAAGAATTGAACATGATACTTTTGGAGAAATTGAAGTACCAGCAGATAAATATTGGGGCGCTCAAACTGAGAGAAGTAAACGCAATTTCCCAGTAGGTAAAGAGCGTATGCCAATTGAAGTTGTATACGGTTTTGCTCAATTGAAAAGGGGCGCAGCGCTAGCTAACCATGAGCTTGGTAAATTAAGCGACATTAAAAAAGATGCTATCGTTCACGCATGTGATTTAATTTTAAAAGGTGAATTAGATGAACATTTCCCATTAGTCGTATGGCAAACAGGAAGTGGCACACAAAGTAACATGAATGTCAACGAATTAGTAAGTTATGTGGCTAATGAATATTTAAAAGCACATGGTAGTGATGAATCTATTCATCCTAATGACGATGTGAATAAATCACAAAGTTCTAATGATACATTCCCAACAGCAATGCACGTTGCGTTATATCATGAAGTAGAAACTAAATTAGAACCTGCTTTAAAACATTTACGCGATACTTTTAAAGAAAAAGAAGATAAATTCCAATCTATTATCAAGATTGGACGTACACATTTACAAGATGCGACACCAATTAGATTAGGCCAAGAAATTAGTGGTTGGCGCTATATGTTAGATAAATGTGAAGAATTATTATCTGAATCTAAAAAACATATTCTAAACTTAGCAATCGGTGGTACAGCGGTAGGTACAGGAATTAATGCGCATCCTGAATTTGGTGATAAAGTAGCAAAATTTATCTCTGAGAATACTGGATATGACTTTGTGTCATCTGAGAATAAATTCCATGCTTTAACATCTCATGATGAAGTAGTGCAATTACATGGTACATTAAAAGCATTAGCTGCTGATTTAATGAAGATTGCTAACGATGTGAGATGGTTAGCTTCAGGACCTAGAGCTGGACTTGCTGAAATCTCTATCCCTGAAAATGAACCAGGTTCATCAATCATGCCTGGTAAAGTAAACCCAACACAATGTGAAATGTTAACAATGGTAGCAGTACAAGTAATGGGTAACGATAGTGTAGTTGGCTTTGCTAGCTCACAAGGTAACTTTGAATTAAATGTATTCAAACCAGTTATTCTGCATAATACATTACAATCAATTTACTTATTAGCTGATGGTATGCAAACATTTAATGATAATTGTGCAGTAGGTATCGAACCAATTGAAGAAAATATTGATAATTACTTAAATCAATCATTAATGCTTGTTACTGCTTTAAACCCACATATCGGTTATGAAAAAGCAGCTCAAATTGCTAAAAAAGCACACAAAGAAGGATTAACATTAAAAGAATCTGCAATTGATTCTGGTTATGTTACTGAAGAACAATTTGAAGAATGGATTAAACCTGAAGATATGGTTGATCCTCATTAATTGAATAAAAATTAAGGAGGCTGAGACAAATGAAAATGTCTCAGCCTTTGCTAATATATATTGGCAGTAGCTGACTGGTTTGAAAATGCGCTTAAATCAAGCTTTTTTCAAATCTAGTCATCCTTGCCGGGGAGCGGGGCCCCAGCACAGAGAATTTCATTAAGAAATTTCACTAATAAAGCAAGCTGGGGTTGGACGACGAAATTTACTTAATTTCTGTACCACTCCCCTTTTTTATATCTATACTTAGTTTAAATATCATCTAAACTAACTGAAATGAGTTCTTGAGTAAGTGGGTGTTTAAACTCTATTTGATAACTTTTAAGTTCCAATTGTCTTAGTGTGGAATCTCCATAAAGTGGATCTCCAATTACAGGGTGACCAATCTCAGCTAAGTGCACGCGAATTTGATGAGTACGACCAGTATCAAGTTTAATATCTAATTGACATACGCCTTCTTTAACCATCTCAGAAGATAAAATATGCGTGATAGCGCGTTGACCTGTATTTGAAATACGACGTTTATTCGGATGGAATTTATCTTTACCAATTGGCATATCAATTGTTTGAGGTTTTAGCGGTAATAGCGCTTTTACATTCGCTTTATAAATTCGCGTAATTTCATTATCTTCCAACATACGATCTAAAATCTTCTTCATTAATGGATTTTTAGCCACAATTAGTAAACCAACTGTCTCTTGGTCTAATCGATGAATAGGCTCGACATAGTCACTATCAACCGTATAAATCACGTGGTTCATTAATGTATTGCTCTCTTTTAAATCATTAGGATGCGTTTTAACCCCTTTAGGTTTCATTACAATCGCTAAATCATCATCCTCATAGCTAACTTGCGCATATCGATAACTTGGTAAATAATTACTTTTCTCTTCAGGCGTAGGAATGTAAACATTGTCTCCAGTAGATACTTTAGATGTCAGTTTAGCGGGCGCATCATTAACTGTAATTTCTTTAGACATATTAAGTTGATGTAAGTCTTTTTTTGGTAATTTCAACGTTTGAAAGATTTCTCTTAAAGTGAAATCATTATAAGTCTCAGGTATTTTAAATTTCATAGAATCCTCCTATTAAGTACGCATTTATCATATCATATCTTCGTTGTATTAGGCGTTGCGAATGATAGCTCTCTGAATGAAATTGATATTAATTATTCATTTTTTGAAAATGCTACCCCAACACGTAGCGTCCATTTTAAAAATTTAAAAAAATAAAAACACACGGTATAATGATATAATGCTAATAAGAATTTAATTGGAGCGAATAAGATGGAAAAACCAACTCGTTTAGCGCTATTAAAAGAAATAGCGGAATATCTTAATGAAGAAACAGAGCTCTATAGTATGATGAACGGTGCATTGAAATGTTTAATACAAGGCAGTAATTTCACTACAGGATGGATCTTCTTTATTAATGATGAAGGAAAACATGAGTTAGTAGCAGACGTTTATCTTCCTGGTGCTTTACAAGCTAATAACTGTCAATACATGTCAGAAGGTTCATGCTGGTGTGTAAAAGCATATCATAACCAAAGATTGACGAAAGCATCAAATATTATCAACTGTTCAAGAATTAATAAAGCAGCTCAAGCATATCAAGAAGCAACAGATGAAATTACACATCACGCAACAGTACCACTCCGTTCAGGTGATGAACAATATGGCTTATTAAATGTGGCGACCCCTCATACTTCTGAATATAGTGAAGAAGATTTGGAACTGCTTGAATCAGTCGCATTACAAATAGGATCAGCAATCAAGCGAATTTACTTAACTGATCAGGAGAAAGAAGCGGCGCGTATTAATGAACGTAACCGCTTAGCTCGAGATTTACACGATTCTGTGAATCAAATGCTCTTTTCATTGAAATTAACTGCCCATGCTGCACACGATATTACGTCAGATGACATAGCAAAGCGGGCATTTAAAACTATTGAAGAAACGAGTCAAAATGCCGTGAATGAAATGCGTTCATTAATATGGCAATTGAAACCTGTAGGACTTGAACATGGTTTAGTGCATGCCCTAAGAAATTATGCAAAAGTATTAGGTATAAATTTGAATATTGAAATTGACGGACTAATTGATTTGTCTAATACAATAGAAGAGCATGTTTATAGAATGATACAAGAAGCAATGAATAATGCGAAAAAACATGCCCATACAAATACTATCTATGTAACTATAAAACAACAACATGATACGTTATATGTTGAAATTAAAGATAAAGGTATTGGATTTGATACTAAAGCACATAGTAGTCATCAATCACAAGGTTTGAAGAACTTAAATCAAAGAATTCATTTGTTAAAAGGACACTTACATATTCATTCAGAGATTAATGAAGGTACAAATATCCAATTTGATATTCCATTAACAAAGTAGGGGAAGGAGTTTAACATTTGGCAAAGGTAATTTTAATCGATGATCATCATATTGTAAGACAAGGATTAGAATTTTTACTGTCTACAGTAGAGGACTTAGAAGTTCAAGCTAGTTTTGCAGATGGTCAAAGTTTCATAGATGATTTAAAAGAGAATGCTTTACCAGATATTATTTTATTAGATTTAGTCATGCCTGGAATGAATGGCATTGAAGTGACAGAATACGTTAAAAAACATTATCCAGAAATAAAAGTACTCGTATTAACAAGCTACGTAGATGATGAGCATGTAATGTCAGCACTTAGTAAGGGTGCAGATGGTTATGAAATGAAAGACGTTGAACCACAGAAATTAATTAATACTATTTTACAAGTGTTGAATGATGAAAAGGTGATTCATCCTGAAGCAAAAAACGTCATGGCTTCTATGTCTCAGAAACCGCATTTTAATAACAAGTTATCAAAGAGAGAAATTGAAGTATTGCGTGAAATGGTTAAAGGTAAAACGAATAAAGAAATTGCCTCTACATTATTTGTTTCAGAAAAAACAATTAAAACGCATGTAAGTCATATTTTCAATAAATTAGAAGTAACAGATCGTACCCAAGCAGCAATTTATGCAATTGAAAATAAACTCATTTAACTAGGGAATATAAAAAATTTATTCAAAATAAGATCTTTAAGGTATTAAAAATTAATATTGCAAAACAATTTCTTTTAAAAATAAATGATTTATTAAACTTGTTTAATTATTTTGACAATTTTGCCTTTAATAAAATTGTATGTAAAAACAAAAATTCCTCTTTTCATTTTATTGAAAATATATTAAGATGTAATTTGTGTTTCAAGAAATGTGTATTATTGCAATTTCTTGCGTCCGGAGAATATAACCCCTATTAGAAAGGTAGAGAACAAAATATGGATAGACAGAGTTTTACAGATTTAATTCAAACAAAATTTAAAATGGTAAGAATTGAAGCGGGCTATACGCAAGATACTATGGCTCAAACAATTGGCCTTTCAAAGAAAACATTAGTTCAAATCGAGAAAGAACGCGTGTTACCTAACTGGACAACTTGCGTATCAATTTGTGCATTATTTAGAGATTCTGACGTATTAAATAATACGTTCGGTTGTGACCCACTTGAAATTGTACAAACAATCTCACGTAATCACTGTGCATACCCTAACCATTCTACAACTAGTGATATTTATTGGAATACAATCGAGACTCGTAATGGTTTCATCTTACAAAGCAATAAAGTAAGCAATATCTATAGAGTACTTAACTCTGAGAAACAACCCATCTTTGGTACAGCGAAATTAAGAGAAGCTGAAACTTACTTTAACAGAAATGCTAAAGAAGAATTAATGCACGTCTAGTAAAGTGTAAACAGATTAATAAAGTGATAGAAGAATCTATTAATGATTTAATCACTATTTTAAATAATAAATTAGTTAGAATGTTGAGACGGATTTGTTGTGAATGTGCAATAAATTCGTCTTTTTAGATACATTGAAGAAATAGTTATAAGCAAATTACAATTAACTTATTTTAGCTATTCAGTCATGAGATTTTAGACAGTGCATGATATAATTTGCTTAATGTTATAACACAATAAGGAGAATAACCAATGCAAGCTTTTTTAGTAATACTTTTTATGATTGTAGTGGGGGCGGTCATTGGTGGCGTGACCAATGTAATTGCGATTCGCATGTTATTTCACCCCTATAAGCCTCATTACATCTTTAAAATGCGTATTCCATTTACGCCAGGGCTTATTCCTAAACGTAGAGATGAAATTGCGACTAAGATTGGGCAAGTCATCGAAGAACATCTCATTACCGAGTCCGTTATTCATAATAAATTAAATGAACCTAATACAAGAGCAACGATTAATGAATTTGTTGTTGAACAAATTTCTAAACTTAGACGTGATGATGCGACGATTCGAAACTTTGCACATAATTTTGATATTGATATCGATTATCTAATTAATGATAAATTAGATGACACAATTTCTAATAAACTAAATCAATATTATCAAGAGCATCGCCATGTACCTATCGTAGAGATTTTACCTCAAGAAGCTATTTCAATGATTGATGATAAGATGGAGAACGTCGGTGATTTATTATGTGAAAGAGCACGTATCTATTTATCTTCAGACAAAGGCGCTCGCGATATTTACGATATGTTAGATACATTTTTTGCTGAAAAAGGAAAAATTGTTGGTCTGTTACAAATGTTTATGACTAAAGAGAGCATTGCCGACAGAATACAACATGAATTAATACGTTTAACAAGTCATCCTAAGGCGAAAGGCATTATTGATCAAGTCATTCATAATGAGTATGAAACACTAAAAAATCAATCTTTAGGACAAGTAGTTAAAGAAGAGCAATTTTCAAAAATATCTGAGTCTACAACTCAATGGCTAACATCTTATTTAAATTTAAATGATAAAGTAAATACGCCATTTAGCGATTTGGCACCTCAATTTATTAATTATTTAGAAGTAGAAATTGCTAATAAAATTACAAATTTAGTTGTTGAACAAGCGTCAAAACATGTTTCAACAATTATGGAAAAAATTAATTTACGTAAATTAGTAGAAGACCAAATTAATACATTTGATTTGGATTATATTGAACGTTTAATTATTGAGATTGCGAATAAAGAACTTAAATTAATTATGTCATTAGGCTTTATTTTAGGAGGAATTATTGGTTTCTTCCAAGGTCTAGTCGCAATCTTTGTCTAACGAACCATAATATGTTATGGTAATAAAGAGTTGTTAAAACATCATTACACGAAGGAGTGCAATATAGACATGGCAGTAAATTTATATGATTACGCAAACAATTTAGAACAAGCTTTAAGAGATAGCGATGAATACAAAGCAATTAAAGATGCTTTCTCTAAAGTTAAAGACAATGAAGAATCTAAAAAATTATTTGATGAGTTCCGCGAAACTCAATTAAACTTCCAACAAAAACAAATGCAAGGTGAAGAAATTCCTGAGGAAGATTTAGCTAAAGCTCAAGAACAAGCTCAAGCAATTGAAAAAGATGAAAATATTTCTGAATTAATGCAAGCTGAACAAAAAATGAGCCAAGTATTCCAAGAAATTAATCAAATTATCGTAAAACCTTTAGATGAAATCTACGCTGACTAATTAATAGCTTAGGTTTTAGATAATGAAATGTTTATATAAAGACTGATAGAGTAATTGTCAGTCTAAAGCTACAAAACTTTCTACTTATAGAAAGTCTTGTAGCTTTTTTTTTAATGTTTAATGTTCATCGACCCAAATAAAATAAGATATGGTAAAATATATAAATACATAATAGAGACATCTAATCCTAATACTAAGGAGCCTAAACTGATGATTAAATTTATTCACTGTGCGGATTTGCACCTTGATAGTCCTTTCAAATCTAAAAGCCATTTAGCGCCAAAGATTTTTGAAGATGTGCAAAATAGTGCTTATGAAAGTTTTAAAAATATCGTAGACATTGCTCTTAAAGAAGAAGTAGATTTCTTACTTATTGTAGGAGACTTATTTGATCAAGAGAATCGTACTTTACGTGCTGAAGTATTCTTAAAAGAACAATTTAAACGTTTAGAAAAAGAACAAATCTTTGTATACATAGTCCATGGGAATCATGACCCATTAACTGAAAGAATTACAGATGATTGGCCTAATAATGTATCTGTCTTTTCAAATAGAGTTGAAACATATCAAGCGATAACTAAAGATGGCGAAACAATTAATATACATGGTTTTAGTTATCAAAATAATGCAAGTTATGAAAATAAAATTGATGAATATCCATCTAGCCAAGGTGCTAACGGCATTCATATTGGTATGCTTCATGGCACATATAGTAAATCAAGTGCTGAAAATCGCTACACAGAATTTATTTTAGAAGATTTAAAAAGTAAACTTTATCATTATTGGGCACTGGGCCATATTCATGAACGTCAGGAATTAAGCGATATGCCGCCAATTCATTATTCAGGTAATATTCAAGGTAGACATTTTGGAGAGCAAGGAGAAAAAGGTTGTTTGCTTGTTGAAGGGGATAGTCTAAAACTTACAACGAAATTTATTCCTACACAATCTATTCGTTTCGATACAGCTACAATTGAGACGGATAAAACGAATAAACAAGGCATCTATGAAGTAGTACAACAATTCAAAGATAGTGTGCGTTCTCAAGGTAAAGCATTCTATAGACTGACTTTAGATATAGATAGCGAAAAAGCGATATCACCTCAAGATATTAGCCAAATCAAAGCTATGATTGATGAGTATGAAGAAAATGAGAATCACTTTATAGTCATTGAAGATTTAATATTTAATTATATTCAAAACGAAGACACGCCACTTGTTCGAGAATTCTCAAAAGAATTAATTGATGACACTAAGTTATTCGAAGAAGCGATGACTGAACTATATTTAAATCCTAGAGCTTCCAAATATTTAGATGATTACACTAATTTCGACAAAGTTGAGTTGGTTGATCGAGCTGAGAAATTATTGAAAGAAGACATGCGAGGTGATAACTATGATCATTAAATCACTTGAAATCTATGGATATGGTAAATTTGTTGAACGAAAGATTACTTTTAACGATTCATTTACTGAAATTTATGGTGAAAATGAGGCAGGTAAATCTACTATTCAAGCATTTATCCATTCAATATTATTTGGATTTCCAACGAAAAAAGAGAAAGAACCACGTCTAGAACCTCGTATGGGTAATCAATATGGTGGGAAACTTACACTCCTCTTTGATGATAAATCCGAAGTAGTTGTTGAACGTATTAAAGGAAGTGCGCAAGGGGACGTTAAAGTTTATCTTGAAAATGGACTTATTCGTGATGAAGCATGGTTGAAGAAGAAACTTAATCATATCTCTAAAAAAACATATCAAGGTATATTTTCTTTTAATGTTTTAGGTTTACAAGATATACATCGCAATATGGATGAAAAGCAATTACAAAATTATCTATTAGAAGCAGGTGCGCTTGGTTCATCTGAATTCACTTCAATGGGAAATATGATTGCCCAAAAGAAAGCTACACTTTATAAAAAAGCAGGGAAGAATCCGATTTTAAATCAACAAATTGAAGATTTAAAACAGATAGAATTACAAATTAGAAATGAAGAAGCGAAGTTAAACGAGTATCATCGTTTAATAGATGATAGAGATAAATCTCAACGTCATTTAACGCATCTTAAAGATAATTTAACTCAATTATCTAAAATGCATGAAAATAAACAAAAAGAACTCGCTATTCATCCGCAAGCACAAGAGTGGAAAAGTTTAGAACAAAAGTTAAATATCGAGCCACTTAAATTCCCTGAAAAAGGGATTGAACGATACGAAACGGCTGCCCGTTATAAGCAATCATTAGAAAAAGACATCAGTATACAAGAAGAGAGATTAAAGAAAGTTGAAAGAGACTTTAATGAAATTGAACTTCCAACAGAAGAAGCAGTTAACAATTTCTATCGTTTATCTCAAGAAGAAAGTGATATTCAACAAAATGAATTAAAAGTTGCATCACTGAATAAAGAAATCGATGACTCTCAAAGAGAACAACAAACACTAAAAACAAATTTAGGCTGGCAAGATGTCCATCATGAAACAGATACGTCTGAAGCAATGAAGAACTATGTGAGCCAAAAAATTAAAGAACGTAACGAGCAAGAAAGTCAGAAACAACAAATTGAAAGAATCATTGACGAAATTAAAATCGAACAACAAGCGAATGCTAAAGAGATTACAACGCTAGAAAAAGAATTAGTTTCCGAAACGTCACTTGAAAAGAAAAAAGAATATAATCAACAAAAATTAGAACTTCATGAAAAAGAAAATTTATACAACAAATTAAAAGAAACATTTGAAAATGAAAAAGAAAGAAAGAATAAACGTAATTGGTGGTTAAGAGTTAGTTTTATTGTTTTAAGCTTAATTGGTTTAGGATTAACTATCTTTTCATTTATTACAGCCAATATGATATTTGGAATCATCTTTACTATTCTTACAATATTATTTGTCGTTGGCATATTCATGACGAAATCAAAAGACGTGGATTATAGTGAAACGTTTAGTGATGAAATTAGTAACTTAGAACAACAAATAAAAGAATTAGAAGCAAATTATGATTTAAACTTTGATTTAGATCAACAATATCATCTTCGTGAACGTTGGAATAACGCTACTAAAAGTAAAAATGTCTTAATTAATAAATCAGCACATCAGCAAAAGTTATTAGATAAAACAAATAAGGACTTGAATGAGATATCTAGCAATTTACAAGAAGTTAAGACTGATATTAAATTACCTGAAAAAATGACTGATGAGTTATTAATTGGTAGTTTCACTACAATGAATCAATTAAAGACAAACGATAATCATCTGAAAGATTTAATTAAACAAAGAGATGAATTAAATCAAAAATTAGTTTCATTTTATGAAAAAGCGCAAAACCAAATTGCTCATGAGTTAACTCACTTTAATAAAATATCTTTATTTAATGACATGAAAAAGTGGCTTTCTACCTACGAAGCAAATAAAGAAAAGAAAAATCAATTGCAAAATCAACTTCAATTATTAGGAAATGAAATAAAACAGTTAAAACTTAGATTAACTGAAAATGACGAAACAATTCAATCATTGTTTAACTTCATTAATGTAGATAATGAAACAGATTATTATCAACATTATGAGCAATATCAACAGTATCAACAAAATTTAGCGCGTTTTAATGATTTAACTACTTATTTAGAAAATCACCACTTTTCTTATGAGGATAGCTCTATTTTAAGTAGTAAAACAACGGTTCAAGTGGAAGATGAAGATCAGTTGTTAGCGCAACAAGTAGATGATTATAATGATCAGTATTTAGGGAAACAAATGGAAGTAAGCGAATTAACTGCACAAATTAATCAAATGGAAACAGATAAGACGTTATCAGAACTACGTCATAACTATCATAGTTTAAAAAATAAAATGAACTCCATCGCTAAAGACTGGGCTAGTTTAAGTTATTTAGAAGCGCTAGTAAATGAGCACATTAAGCAAATTAAAGATAAACGTTTACCACAAGTAATAAATGAAGCCATTACTATCTTTAAATCTTTAACAAATGATAATTATAATTTGATTACTTACGAAAATGATTCAATCATGGTCAAACATCATAATGGACAGATGTACCATCCATTAGAATTAAGTCAATCAACAAAAGAATTATTATATATAGCGTTAAGAATTAGTTTAATCAAAGTATTACGACCATATTATCCATTCCCAATCATAATAGATGATGCGTTCGTACATTTTGATAAACAAAGAAAATCAATGATGTTAAACTATTTAAGAGAGTTAGCATATGATTATCAAGTGCTTTACTTCACATGCACAAAAGATACTACGATTCCTTCTAAAGAAATGCTGATATTAAATAAAATAGAGGAAGGCGGTAAACGATGAGAAACGTAGAGAAATTAAAACCAGGAGATTCAGTTGAAAATTTCTTCATGATTCATAGAGCAACACAAGGCGTTACTGCTCAGGGAAAAGATTATATGACGCTTTTCTTACAAGATAAAAGTGGCGATATAGAATCAAAACTGTGGACAGTTACAAAAGAAGAAATGCAAATTTTGAAACCTGAAGAAATTGTTTGGGTTAAAGGTGATGTTATTAATTACAGAGGACGCAAACAAATGAAAATCAATCAAATTAGATTGGCTAAACCTGAAGAAGGATTTAAAGCGCAAGATTTTATTGATGGTGCACCTTTAACACCAGCTGAATTACAAGAAGAAATTTCACATTATATATTAGATATTGAAAATGCGACTTTACAACGTATTACACGTCACTTATTAAAAAAATATCAAGACAGATTTTTCACTTATCCTGCAGCAAGTTCACATCATCATAATTTTGCGAGTGGCTTAAGCTATCATGTTTTAACAATGTTGCGAATCGCTAAATCACTATGTGATATTTATCCATTATTAAATCGTAGTTTACTTTATAGTTCTATCATCTTACATGATTTAGGAAAAGTGAGAGAACTAAGCGGTCCTGTAGCGACGACATATACCGTTGAAGGTAATTTACTTGGTCATATTTCAATCGCAAGTGATGAAGTAGCCGAAGCTGCTAAAGAACTTGGCATAGAAGGCGAAGAAGTCATGTTGTTACGTCACATGATTTTAGCGCATCACGGTAAAATGGAATTCGGTTCTCCTAAATTACCACATTTAAAAGAAGCGGAAATTTTATTCTTCATCGATAATATTGATGCAAAAATGAACATGTTTGAAAAAGCTTTCAAGAAAACAGAAAAAGGGCAATTTACAGAACGTATTTTTGGTATGGAAAATCGTCAATTCTACAACCCAGAGAAACTAGATTAAGAATAAAATATCTTGATAATACAAAAAAACGATAGTTGCAACTTCAATCAGTTGCAACTATCGTTTTTAATAACTTTTTAACTTTTGAAAATTATGAAGATAGGCCAGCAGATGAGCTATCTTGTTGAGATTGTTGCTGTTTTAATTTGTCTGGATTTAAAATCGTATTTTCTACAGCTTTTTTAATGTCTCTATCTTTATAGTCTACATTGTATTCTTTAAGTAAGTCTTTATATGCATTAGTTAATAATTTAGGATCTTTTTGAACTTTTTGCTCAATGATCTTAGTTTTTAGACTAGATTTTTCTTTATCAAAGTCGTCTTCTTTATCGGCTTTAATAATATGGTAACCATAATCTGTTTTGACAACGTCTGATACTTGGCCTTCTTTAAGTTTGAATAAGGCTTTTTCAAAACTGCTTACCATTTGGCCTTTAACAACATAACCTAATGAACCGTCTTTTTTAGCACTAGATGTATCCATTGATTCTTTTTTAGCGATTTCTCCAAATTTGCTTGGATTTTTTTCAACTTCTTTTTGTATTTCTTCAGCTTTAGCTTTAGCTTTCTTATCACTTAAGCCTTCTTTATCGCTATCACTTGATTTAACTTTAATTAAAATGTGTGAAGCTTTTTTAGTATTATCTTTTATTTCTTTATCAGATACTTTGATTTTGTCTGCTAATAATTGTTTTTGATAAGCAGCTAGTTTTTTCTGTTCTTTATAATCATTTAAAGTCATACCTTGTTGTTTAAGCATGCTTTCAAATTGATCTTTACCACCATACTGTTTTTCTTCTTTTTTAATATTATTGTCAATATCTTTAGTATCGACTTTATCTTTGTATTTATCAGCTAAAATTTTATTTAAGGCAATGCTAAATGAAGTACTTGCAATTTGATCATCGCCAATTTTATTCATTACATCCTTAACTTTTACATCTCCAGCTTTTGAAGAAATAAGCGTGTTACTTTCCGAATCAGTGGAATGATTACCACAAGCACCTAAAAGCAGGGCACTTGCTGTTACCGGAACAATTAATTTATTCATAATTTTCATAGTTGATAGCTCCTTTTACATTAATAACAACGTAACTATAACATATTCTAAGCGCTTCACCAATTAGAAACCAACGCACTACTACCAAAGTAGTAGTGCCTATACGACTTAAGAACTAAAAAAAGCTGAGACAAAGTAGATTGTCTCAGCCTTCGCTAACATATAGGCAGATTTACATGTTGACCATAGCCTCTCGAAAAGAAAGCCCACTGGGGTTGGGGCCTCAACAAAAAGACTTTCAAAAAGAAAGTCCACAAGCAAAGCAAGTTAGGGTTGTAAAGAAATTATCTAAATTTCTGTCCCACTCCTAAATATTAATATGGTGAATGGTAGGGTACTTTATTTAGAATACTAATGCCTGTTTGATGTTCTTCAATAAACTGTCCTTCATTAGAAAAAATAATTATTTTCAAATATAAAAAATCCATAACTGAAATGCCAGAGTTTAATGCTAATAAAAACATAAAATAATGTCCATATTCTGGAAAACGCGTAGTTAAGAATATTAAAATACTTGTAATAGTTAAAAAAGGCATAACTAAATTAATACAAAAATAAATTTTGTGAACAGGTGTGCTGACATACGTATTAAAATATGGTAAATAACGCTTTTTATTTAATTTATGCGCTCTAAAAGATTTGAAATAAGGTAAAAAGAATAACAAATGAATAAATTTGTGAATAGGATACATCATAAATAAAAAAAATAATAAAATTAAAAAGTATCTATCTGATAACGGTGTATCAACAAAGTAATACATAATTTCATAGCTTACTAAAAACGCAATCACCGTAGTTACAAAGCTAAGGAATGCTATTCTTGGTATCCCAAAACGAGCGTGAATATCGATTTGCTGTTTACATAGAAACATAATTCCACCTCTTAATAGGTCATATATACGCTAAGTATTATCTAACTTACTATAGATAAAATCAAGATAATATTTACACCTACCGGCAAAGTGAAGAAGCTATTTTTTATTTCATTCAGTTAAAAATGAAATTAATAAACAAAAAAGAGTAAAACAGAAATCTTTAAATAGATTCCTATTTTACTCCTCATTAACTATCAACAATATTATTTTTTATCCTTTGAAAATGTATTGCTGATTTCTTCACCGCGATTTTGCAGATTTTCAATATGTGATTTTAACTTCTCAATATTAGGATTGATATCTGATTTAAAATCACCAATTAATGATTTAAATTCATCGCCAATCTCGCTACCATATTGTACACCATCATTTTTAACTTGTTTACTATAATCAATGATGTTGTGGAAACTGCGTTTAACTGACTCGATTTCGCGTTCTAATTCAGAACGAGCACCAGTTGGCACTTTAACGCCATTAGTATCGCCTTCAATTACGCCACGATCATCACGGTTCATCCATGAAACAGCGACACCAGCTGCTACGCCAACACCAATACCAAATAATACGCGTGTTACTTTCATATTATATTCTCCTCACTTAATATATCGTCATTTTAATAAGTTTAAATTAAATTATTAGTTTAATATCGTAAATTTAATTTTTTTAAAACTCAATTTAATTTTATATTACCCTTTAAAGACATACAATATGCAGAATTATTCAAATTGAGCTTTAATCTGCTCTGCAATTTCTTTTTTCTTATTATCGTCAATTTCATCTTCATGCGTATTCCATTTATAACCAAAGCCATCAATATCATTTTCATAACGTGGTAAGAAATGGAAATGAAGATGGAATACAGATTGATCAGCAAATTCGCCATTATTTTGAATAATGTTTAAACCATCAGGATTGAATGCTTTTTTAATAGCATTTGCCACTTTCGGTATTGCAGCACCAATATGTTTCATTGTTTCTTCATCTGTTTCAAAAATATTTGCAGAAGCTTTTTTAGGAATTAATAAAGTATGACCTTTAGTCACTTGAGAAATATCTAAAAAAGCGTATACGTACTCATTTTCATATACTTTATAACTTGGGATTTCACCAGTTAAAATCTTACCAAATACTGTTTCTGCCATTTGAATACACTCCTTATGCCTTATTTTATTCAATATTATATCATTACTGTATTAAAATTTCGTTAGTAAGCTATAGCTAACTTTAGTAGTTAGAGAATGATTTTGGTACAATGTATGTCATGGAGGTGCCTTATGACAGTAAAAGTTGAACATCTTACAGGAGGTTACGGCAAACGTCCTGTAATTGAAGATATAAATTTTGAATTAAAAGAGGGAGAAATCATAGGCTTAATAGGGCTTAATGGGGCAGGTAAAAGTACAACAATTAAGCATATGTTAGGATTACTAACGCCTATGGAAGGTACGCTCTCTATTTCAGATACAAATATCACCGATGATATTGAAGTTTATCGCAGAAAGTTATCCTATATACCTGAATCACCAGTAATTTATGAAGAATTAACATTAGAAGAGCATATCGCTATGACGGCAATGGCGTATCAAATTAGTGAAGAAGAAGCTATGAAACGTGCTCGTCCGTTACTAAAGACATTTAGATTAGAAAATGAACTTAAAGTATTCCCGAGTCACTTTTCAAAAGGGATGAAACAAAAAGTTATGATTATTTGTGCCTTTATTGTTAATCCTGAACTATATATTATCGATGAACCATTCTTAGGTCTCGATCCTTTAGGTATTCAGTCTATGCTTGATTTAATGGTAGAGAAGAAGAATGAAGGACGAACAGTATTGATGAGTACGCATATTCTAGCAACAGCAGAACGTTATTGTGACCGCTTCATTATTCTAGATAAAGGTAGAGTTGTAGGCTTTGGCAATTTAGACCAACTCCGTGAGCAAACAGGCTTACATCACCATACACTTGATGACATTTATATTCATGTTACACAAGGTGGGCAACATACATGAATAAATCAGCTATAGCATTATTTCAACAGCGTCATAAAGCGATTCGTAAGGAAAAAAGCTATTATAATAAATTTATATTTAATGGGCATTTCTCAGTATTCTTATTAATACTACTTGGCGCGTTCATTCTTAGTTATGGCCAATGGTTAAAACATATGCCAACACACATCGATTATGCCTTGTTTGCGAGTCTTGTTTTAGCAATCACATCTATATTTCCAATTAGAACTTTTTTAAAAGATGCTGACCGTATATTCCTTTTACCGTTTGAGGAGCACATGAAAGAATATATGAATTTAAGCTTAAGATATAGCTATTTCAATCGAATCATTATCCAAATCGTTTTATTAATCGTGCTATTTCCATTATTTTACAAACTTAATCATGGACTAAGTTTAGGTTATATTTTCTTTATCGTTTTAGTCCTTATTCATCCGTTTCTTGGTTTATTACTAAGATGGAAGTGGTACCAATCACATTTACAAAGTTGGTCTCTTAATATCATTTTATTTGTACTTAATGGATTAGCATATTATTTAGTGCTAGGTCATCAAATGTACTGGGGAATTATTTTTACAGTTATATTAGTGCTAGCGATTTTCCTACTTCCGAAAATGAAGCATAGCTACTTATTCCCATGGGAACGCATGATATTAATTGAAGAACGTCATCATACAAATTACTATAAATTCGTTAATATGTTTACTGATGTTAAACATTTAAAAGAAAGTGCAGTAAGACGACAATATTTGGACTTCTTGTTACCAACGCCTAAAGGACAACGTTTTAACTCTAAAAATATGTATTTATATTTATTTACGCGTAGCTTCGTGAGGGGAAGAGATGCATTTACAATCATCTTAAGATTACTTGTGATTGCACTTATTTTGATGATTTGGTTATCATTCCCAATTGTTACAGTGATTATTGGAAGCCTATTTATGTACATTATTTTATTACAAATGTCTCAATTCTATACTCAACAAGCATATGGATTATGGCCTCAAGTTTGGCCGGTATCAGATGCAGAAGTGATTAAAGGCTATGAAAAGTTCTTATATCGTTTAATGATAATCATTGGGGTTATTTTCTCCATAACGTTTGTCATCATTTATCCGCAATACTTTATCTTCGCGATTGTCTTCTTTATAGTAGGATGGCTTACTATTCGCAGTACAATCAAAAAATTACAATCTCAAGAATCTTTACTAAAAGATTAAATAAAAAAGGTTGTCTCAAGTTAGTGAGAAATACATCTCAATTAACTAAGACAACCTTTATTTTTTATAATACTAATCTTTAATTGGGTATAAATATCTTTCAAAATAGCTAGAATGTTGTGCACTTGAACCAAAGTAGCGTCTTAACGCTTCTTTTGAAAAGTAATCTTTAAATATATCTGATTCTTTAAAGTCTTGGTATGTTTGACGATTAGCAAAGCCAAAGTATACTTTATAAGTTGTGCCTTCCTCAGGTTTTAGGAAGCGGTAACTTTTAAAACCAGCGAAGTTTTCTAATTTTAAATCTAAATTTTCAAGTTTCTTTTCTAATTGATATGAATGATCATCTGAAGTTGGGATGAATAATGCTGAATAAAAATGATCATTACTTAATTCGTTGATTTCAACGACTGTATCATAAACAGTAGGATGCTTTAATATTGATTTATCTTCTGTTTCCTCAATAATGACAGAAGAATCATCCGTAGAAAATAAAAATAAATTTCTTTCTGGGTTATTTAAGCGGATTTGATTTAAGTAACCATAAGTTCCGTAAGTTGTATATATTTTCATGAATCATACCTCCCTTATTGCTTTTATTATACGATTAAACAGGGATTGTTGCTATATCAATTATTTATATAATTTAATTATTTTAAAGTTAAAATAGACCTTATGAATGATAGGTTTGTTTATATTAAATAGTTTATAATTACTGTTAAAAGTAATTTTATATTCATTAAATATATATACTAAAGTGCTATGTCATTTTTATGACATTTAATGTAGTATAAACGATAAAATAAACGTGATATGATATTATAGATAAGAATGATTTTAATTTAGGAGGATATTATGGTGCATAATAAAAATAATACGATTTTACAAACAATAAAAGGTGAACAGACATCCCATACACCTGTATGGTTTATGCGCCAAGCTGGAAGATCACAACCAGAATATCGCAAATTGAAAGAGAAGTACTCACTGTTTGAAATAACACACCAACCAGAATTATGTGCTTATGTAACACATTTACCAGTAGACAATTATAATACGGATGCTGCTATTCTTTATAAAGATATTATGACACCCCTTAAACCAATAGGGGTAGATGTGGAAATTAAATCAGGCATTGGTCCAGTTATTCATAATCCAATTAAATCTGTTAAAGATGTAGAAAAACTTACTCAGATAGATCCTAAAAGAGATGTACCTTATGTATTAGAAACGATTAAAATTCTTACTCAAGAAAAACTAAATGTTCCATTAATCGGTTTTACTGGTGCACCATTTACATTGGCTTCATATATGATTGAAGGTGGACCTTCTAAGAATTACAACTTTACGAAAGCAATGATGTATGGAGATGAAGAAACGTGGTTTGCGTTAATGAATCACCTTGTAGAGATCTCTATTGATTATGTGGCAGCTCAAGTTGAAGCCGGTGCTGAATTGATTCAAATTTTTGATTCATGGGTAGGTGCACTTAATGTTGAAGACTATCGCTACTATATTAAAACTTCTATGACACAATTAATTAATGGTATTAAATCACGTTATGATGTTCCGGTTATTCTATTCGGTGTTGGAGCGAGTCACTTAATTAATGAATGGAATGATTTACCAATTGATGTTCTAGGTTTAGATTGGCGTACATCCATTACACAAGCGAATCATTTAGGCGTTAATAAAACACTTCAAGGTAATTTAGATCCATCTTTATTACTTGCGCCTTGGGAAGTTCTTGAGAAAAGAATTAAATCTATTCTTGATGAAGGATTAGAAAGAGGTCAACATATCTTTAATTTAGGACACGGTGTTTTTCCAGAAGTTCAACCAGATACACTTAAACGCGTGACACAATTTGTGCATGATTACACACAAAAATAATCATTGTTAATATAGCAATTTATAATAAAAGGGAAGGTTTTATATAATGACTAAGACAGTAGGTTTATTAGTTATGGCGTATGGCACACCATACAAAGAAAGCGATATTGAACCATATTACACAGATATTAGACATGGTAAAAAACCATCTGAAGAAGAACTTCAAGATTTAAAAGAGCGCTATGAATTTATTGGAGGACTTTCTCCATTAGCAGGTACAACTGACCGTCAAGCTGAAGCATTGAAAGAGGCTTTAAACGATGAATATGAAGACGTGGAATTCAAATTGTATTTAGGATTAAAACACATTTCTCCTTTTATTGAAGAAGCGGTTGAAAAAATGAATAAAGATGGTATTGAAGAAGCGGTAACTGTAGTGCTAGCGCCTCATTATTCAAGCTTCTCAGTTGGTTCTTATAATAAACGTGCGAAAGAAGAAGCGGATAAATACGGTATTAAACTTTATCATGTTGAACACTACTATCAACAACCTAAATTTATTGAATATTGGACTAATAAAATTAATGAAACGTTAGAACAAATTCCTAGTGAAGAACATGATGAAACAGTTTTAGTTGTATCTGCACATAGTTTACCTAAAGGTCTTATTGAAAAAAATAACGACCCTTATCCAAATGAACTACAAGATACAATGAAACGCTTAGCATCTTCATCTAATATTTTACATGTGGCGCAAGGCTGGCAATCTGAAGGGAATACAGGCACGCCATGGTTAGGGCCTGACGTTCAAGATTTAACACGTGACCTTTACAACGAACATCATTATAAAAACTTTATTTATACTCCTGTTGGTTTCGTATGTGAACATTTAGAAGTTTTGTATGATAACGATTATGAATGTAAAGTTGTATGTGAGGAAGTAGGCGCAAATTATTACCGCCCAGCTATGCCAGATACACATCCATTATTTATTGGTGCAATCGTTGATGAAATAAAAACAGTTTTTTAATAAAGGAAGGGACTCATAGTGAGTAAAAAAGTTGCAATTATAGGTGCTGGAATTACTGGATTAGCTAGCGCATATTATTTTAAACATTATAAACCAGAGATTGATGTAACTATTTTTGAAGCAACTCAAAGACCTGGTGGTAAAATTCAAACTTATCGTAAAGATGGCTATACGATTGAACTTGGGCCAGAATCTTACTTAGGGCGCAAGACGATTATGACGGATATTGCTAAAGATATCGGCTTAGAAGATGATTTAATCACTAATCAAACAGGTCAGTCTTACATTTTTGCGAAGAATAAACTTTATCCTATTCCTGGTGGCTCAATCATGGGTATTCCAACAGATATTAAACCATTTCTTAAAACGCGATTAATTTCGCCACTTGGAAAGTTAAGAGCAGGTCTAGATTTATTTAAATCTCCAATCCAAATGAAGGATGATATATCAGTAGGGGAGTTCTTTAGACGACGCTTAGGAAATGAAATTCTTGAAAATCTAATTGAGCCACTTATGGGTGGTATATATGGTACAGACATAGACAATTTAAGTCTTATGAGTACATTTCCTAATTTTAAAGAAAAAGAAGAAGAATTTGGTAGTTTAATTAAAGGAATGCAACATGAAAAGGCAGAGCGCATTAAGCAGCGCCAATTATATCCAGGCGCGCCTAAAGGCCAATTTAAACAATTTAGACATGGGCTAAGTTCTTTTATTGAAGCATTAGAAGAAGATGTGACATCTAAAGGCGTAACAATTCGCTACAATACCCCTGTCGATGATATAAAAATCAATGAAGATAATTATGAAATAGTTACCAATAGTGGAAGCGAACCATTTGATGGTGTCTTAGTCACAACACCTCATCACACTTTCATGAAATGGTTTAATCACGATCAGGCGTTTAATTACTTTAATTCAATGGATTCAACTACGGTAGCGACGGTTGTATTCGCATTTGATGAAAAGAACATCGAGAATACGTATGATGGTACAGGGTTTGTTATCGCAAGAACAAGTCATACGAATATAACTGCTTGTACATGGACTACGAAAAAATGGCCATTTACAACCCCTGAAGGCAAAGTTTTAATACGTGCTTATGTAGGTAAACCTGGTGATAATGTAGTAGATGATCATACAGATGAAGAAATAGCAGCGATTGCTCGTCGTGATTTGAATAAAATGATGACCTTCAAAGGTGATCCAGATTTTACTATAGTCAATCGTTTGCCAAAAAGTATGCCACAATACCATATCGGCCATATTAAACAAATACGTGAAATCCAGAATCATGTGAAAGCAACGTATAAAGGTTTGCGAATTACTGGTGCACCCTTTGAAGCAGTAGGACTACCTGACTGTATTCAACAAGGGAAAAATGCAGTAGAAGAACTTATAGATGAATTATAAATGGATAATATTAGAACACTTTTTAGAGAATTAAACCGTCTCTTTAAAGTGTTTTATTTTAAGTTATGTTTAAATAAAGTTAAGTTAAACCAATCAATTATTCAATAGGAGGATTAACTATGACAAATGTCATTATTGTTCACTCAAGTATAGGAGATTCACATAATCATTGGTATGAATGGTTGCAACATAATTTGAAATTGGAAGGCTATAATGTTCAATTATTTCATTTAGATAATGATAATAACCATAATATTCATCAATGGGTCAAAGAAATGAATAAGCAAATTGAAATTCCTAGCTCAGATACATATTTTGTTACACATGGATTTGGATCAATAGCAGCATTGAAATATATTGAAGATTTGAATATTGAAGAATCATTAGCAGGATTTTTCAGTATAGCTGGTTTTAAAGAAGATGCTGAAGATTTAGACAAAAATGTCAATATCGATCCAATAAATATTGATTATTCTACGATTAAAAGTAAAGTTAAACGTTTTTATGGATTAGCTTCTAAAACAGATCAACATGTTTCATATAAAGAAACAGAAAAACTTCTCGAAACATTGGGTGGTCATATGAGAATCGTAGAAGAGGGCGGCCATTTTCTTGAAGAAGAAGGATTTGTTTCTTTTACCGAACTTCAAGAAAGAATGCAAATCTATATGACAAGATAATTTAGAGTGATTATTAATTAAATAGGGGATATACATCATCGTTTGGCCTAATCTATAATCATTATAAGAAAGGTTAAACGGTGATTTTTTATGAGCAAAAGTAGCATTTTATCGGGCATTACTAAGGTAATTAATATCCAATTCGTATATTTAATTAAAATTTTCTAAGTGTAGCGTTTTTTTACACAAAATACTTTGTAATTGTTATTGACTATAAAGTGCATAGTATATATACTAATAAAGTATTCAAAAGAGCGGTGCTTAAAAAGTAATTATCGCATAAATATATAAAGCTTAAATTAATTAAATGTAAAATTTAATTAAAAAAAGTATTGACACTACTAAGACTTAAATGATATACTAATAAAGTACTTGATTTTAAGAAATAAATAATAATATTAGCGCGGGATGGAGCAGTTCGGTAGCTCGTCGGGCTCATAACCCGAAGGTCGGTGGTTCAAATCCGCCTCCCGCAATACATAATTTAGTAGGTCTCGTAGTGTAGCGGTTAACACGCCTGCCTGTCACGCAGGAGATCGCGGGTTCGATTCCCGTCGAGACCGCCATTACTTACTTATTATGGTTCAGTAGCTCAGTTGGTAGAGCAATGGATTGAAGCTCCATGTGTCGGCAGTTCGACTCTGTCCTGAACCATTTACACTTTGGCGGTTGTGGCGAAGTGGTTAACGCATCGGATTGTGGTTCCGAGACTCGAGGGTTCGATTCCCTTCAACCGCCCCATAATCGTTTACTATGCGGGTGTAGTTTAATGGCAAAACCTCAGCCTTCCAAGCTGATGTTGTGGGTTCGATTCCCATCACCCGCTCCATTATTAACATTATTCCACAGTAGCTCAGTGGTAGAGCTATCGGCTGTTAACCGATCGGTCGTAGGTTCGAATCCTACCTGTGGAGCCATGGCTCCTTGGTCAAGCGGTTAAGACACCGCCCTTTCACGGCGGTAACACGGGTTCGAGTCCCGTAGGAGTCATCCAAACAGAAGTGAAATATCGCTTCTGTTTTTTTATTTACACAATTTTATAATGGGGGAAGTTGTCCGAGTCTGGCCGAAGGAGCACGCCTGGAAAGTGTGTAAACGCCACAAGCGTTTCAAGGGTTCGAATCCCTTACTTCCCGTTTTATAGCTCAGAATGATTAATATTTGTTATGAGCTAATGAATTAAGAAAGAAGGCAATTCAAATTGTCTTCTTTTTTATTTTTAACACTTTTGTAATGAATCTAGGAGATAATTATTTAATTCTTTTAATCACATCCACTGCTAACTCTAAAGAAAATCGTTATAATAAATATGTATATTATATGGAGGAATGTATTTTGGATTTTTGGTTAAAAGAACAGAGTATAAAGAATAAAAATAAAATTGCAGTTACTGATGGTAAATTTGCTATGACGTTTGAAGATTTATATCATCGTGCTTTCGAATTATCTCAACAGTTAATATCATTAAATGAAAATAGAGTAGGGCTATATATTCATAATGACATTGACTCAGTAATATTGGTGAACGCATGCTGGTTAGCTAATATTGAAGTTGCTATGATTAATACACGTCTGACGCAACAAGAAATGATTAATCAAATGTGCTCTGTAGATATTTCTACAATTATTTCTACTACGAATTTTGATTTACCTTCTTTTAAAATTGTTTATTTCAATGAATTAAATACACTTGAACCAACTTCAAACACTCAATCGTTCGATATTACACGTATTGCTTCAATTATGTTTACTTCTGGTACTACAGGTCCTCAAAAGGCAGTTCCACAAACCTTTGAAAATCATTATGCGAGTGCCATAGGATGTAAACAGAGTTTAGGCTTTGATCAAGATACAATATGGCTATCTGTACTGCCTATCTATCATATCTCAGGTTTAAGTGTGATTTTACGTTCAATTATTGAAGGCTTCACAGTTCGCATTTTAAAGAAATATGATACTCAAACAATGCTTAATATTATAGAAGAAGAGCAACCTACTCATGTGTCACTTGTACCACAGACATTAAAATGGCTCATGGATGCGGGGTTAAATCAACCATTTTCAATTGAAAAAATATTACTAGGTGGCGCGAAGTTATCATCAACGTTAATTGATCAAGCACTTAGTAATCACTTACCAATTTATAATTCGTTTGGGATGACGGAGACATGTTCTCAATTCTTAACTGCAACGCCAGAGATGCTTGCGCAACGTTATGATACTGTTGGCAAACCAAGTGAAAATGTGAAAGTTAAAATTAAAAATCCAAATGAAGAAGGGCATGGAGAGCTTCTTATCAAAGGAAATAATGTCATGAATGGCTATTTATATCCTAAGCAACTGGATGACACGTTTGAAGATGGCTATTTCAAAACGGGCGATATTGCTGAAATTGATGACGAAGGTTATGTTATGGTCTATGATCGTCGTAAAGACTTGATTATCAGTGGCGGCGAAAACATTTATCCATATGAAATTGAAACGATTGCTAAGAAATTTGAAAGTATAGAAGATGCGGTATGTGTTCCACAAAGGGACGAAACCTGGGGCCAAATTCCAGTGCTTTTTTATGTTTCTGAAAATGAACTTTCAAGGGATGAACTTATCCAATTTCTGCAAAATAATTTAGCTAAGTACAAAATTCCTAAACATTATTATCGCATGGAATCATTACCTTATACTTCTACTGGAAAATTACAACGCAATAAAGTGATTTCACAGGTTAATCAATATGAAAATTAAAGAAGTCAATTTTTATTACTTTAATGCACCATTTCATTCTCCAATTATCACTCCAAAAGTTCAAATGACACACCGAAAAGCGCTTATAGTGGAATTCATCACTGATAAAAATCAATCTTATTTTGGAGAATGCAATGCGTTTGAAACAAATTGGTATGATAAAGAAACCATTTATTCTGTAAAAAGCATTTTAGAAGATTTGGCGAGAAACATTAAAGGAGTTATATTTAATAGTTTTGCGGATTGGGAGCCATATTTGAATCAGCTTGAGTCTTTTCCAGCAGCACGTTGTACAGCAGTGATGGCAATTTATCAAATGTATCATCAGCTACCTAGTTTCACCGTAGAGTATGGTGCGACTGCTAGTGGTTTAACGAAGTCACAGTTACAAACACTTCAAACGACGCAACCGCCTCGTATTAAGCTTAAGTGGTCTAATCATTTAAATGAGGATATTCGTAAGTTAGATACACATCTCAAGCACAATTACTATTTAGCTTTAGATGCTAATGAATCATTAACTATTAGTGATTTGGAAAAGGTAGAACAAGTGACGTCGCAAAATATTATATACATCGAAGAACCTTTTAAATCGTTATCTCTACTTAATGAAGTAGATTTAAATAATTATCCACCTATTGCTGTAGACGAAAAAGCACTTAATGAAGAAGCGATTATTTCAATCATTGAACATTATCCAATCGAAGTGGTGGTTATTAAACCATTTAGAGTAGGTGGGATTGATAAAGCACAACAATTAATTCAAACTGTACATCAACACCAAGTTAAAGTGGTAGTTGGCGGAATGTACGAATATGGTTTGAGCCGTTACTTTACAGCGTTGTTAGCAAAAGAGGGGGATTATCCAGGAGATATTACGCCGGATGGGTATTATTTTAAAGAAGATTTTACGCAAGGCATAGGTAAATTAAAAGAGGGATTAATTCATTTTAATCCCCCAATGATTAATAAAACGCAATTAATACCTTATGAGTGATGATGATCGTGGTTATCTTTTTTCAAAGGCACAGGGTCGAAACCACCTTTATGAAGTGGATGACATTTTAAAATACGACGCACGCCCATATATCCACCTTTAAAGGCACCATAGACTTCAATTGCTTCTCTAGTATATTCTGAACAAGTAGGATAGAAGCGACAAGTCGGTGGTGTCATAGGTGAAATATAACGTTGATATATATGAATAATGCCTAAAAAGAATTTTTTAAACATAGATACCCTCCAACATGGATTAATTATTAAATAGTTTAACACATTCAAAGGAGTAGTGAGGAACGTGGAGTTTGTAGATAAAGATAATAGACGTGTCACAATGCAGTTTAAAACCAATAATGATGAACCGAATGGTAATCACGTTTTAGCTATTCCCATTTTCAGAAAACAGCTATTATTTACGCAACATAAACAAAGAGATATTGAATTTCCTGGTGGTAAAGTTGAACAAGGAGAATCTAGTCAACAAGCGATTGAGAGGGAGTTGTTCGAAGAAACAGGTGCAATTGCTGATGATATAAATTATATTGCTCAATATCAAGTGCATACTAATGATGGCTCTAAGTTTGCTAAAGATGTTTATGTCATTGATGTCAAAGAGATTCAAAATAAAAATGACTACTTAGAAACTAAGGGTCCAGAGCTATTTAAGCGTATTGATGATATTTCTGAAGCGTATCAAAGTTATTTAATTCAAGATGACGCTATTCTCAAATGTTTGGAGAGGGTGATTGAGCTTGGGTATTATAGCTACTAAAAAAATGCCGATTGAATCACACACGCACCGTTTTGAAGAGATAACGTATGAGGTTAATCATCTTAAAGTCAAAGCCTTACAAATGACGCCTTACAATGAGCATGTAGAACGTATAGTGATATATCTACGTGGAGGCAAGGGGCAAGTTGGACGTGTACGTGCTGCGAGATTGATGCAGTTTGCGAATTTAAATACATTAGTTGTAGGACCATATTATAGAGGAAGTAATGGTAGTGAAGGTCGAGATGAATTTTGTCGTGCAGATTTAAACGACGTGACAGAACTCGTGCACATTTTAAAAAAGAAATATCCAAAGGCTTATGTACATATGATTGGATTCTCAAGAGGGGGACTTCAAGGGTTGCTAACTTTCCAAGATTATCCAGTTGATAGTTATATTGCATGGGGTGGCGTCTCTGATGTGCGATTAATGTATGAAGAACGAGTAGATTTGCGTGGCATGTTGAGACGGATGGTTGGTCATCCGAAGAAAGATAAAGACGAGTATGAGAAACGTGATGCACTCAAATCAATTGATAGTACGAGCCCACCAATATTGATTGTACATGGAGGCAAAGATTGGCAGGTTGGCATTCATCAAGGTTATTACTTGGAAGAACAGTTGCAGAAAAAGGAGGCTCTGTACGATACATTCTATCAATTAGAAGAAGGTCATGTGCCACGCCCTAAAGCAATGAAAGAAGCGTTGAATTATATTCATGATTGGATGAAAAAAATTGAAGAACAAAAAGAAAATGCCCAGTCTCACTGATACATCATCAAGATGTCAGTGGAGTGGGCATTTTCCTATTTAATAATTATTTATTGAATCCACCAGTTTCAGCAATTTCTTTAACTTCCGGACCGAATTTTTTGAAGTTTTCTTCAAAGCGTTTAATTAAATCATCAGCTTGAGCACGATATTTATCTGAATCACTCCATGCGTTGATTGGATTTAAGATTGTTTTAGGTACGTCTTCTATTTCAGTAGGAATGCTTAAGCCGAATTTTTCATCTTTAATGAATTCAGCATTTTTTAATTTACCAGTAATAGCTTGGTCAACCATGTAGCGTGTATAGTGTAAGCTAATACGACGGCCTACACCGTATTTACCGCCAGTCCATCCTGTGTTTACTAAATAAACATCTACATCATGCTCATCGATTAATTTACCTAATAAATTAGCATATTTAGTAGGGTTTAATGGTAAGAATGGTGCACCGAAGCATGTTGAGAATGATGGTTCAGGTTCTGTTACACCGCGTTCTGTACCAGCTAGTTTAGAAGTGAAACCACTTAAGAAATGATACATTGCTTGTGATTTAGATAATTTAGCAATTGGAGGAAGTACTCCGAATGCATCTGCAGTTAAGAAGATAATCGTATTAGGATGTGCTGCTTTTGAAGGTAACACAATATTATCGATATGGTGAATAGGGTAAGCTGCACGTGTATTTTCAGTATTAGTGTTATCGTCGAAATCTACACGACCGCGTTCATCAACTACAGTATTTTCTAGAATTGTACCATATTCAATAGCATTGAAGATTTGAGGTTCTTTTTCTTTTGAAAGGTTAATTGCTTTAGCATAGCATCCACCTTCAATATTGAAGACACCATTTTTATTCCAACCATGTTCATCATCACCGATTAATTTACGGTCAGGTGCAGCAGATAACGTTGTTTTACCAGTTCCTGATAAACCGAAGAATAAAGCTACATCGCCTTTGTCACCTACGTTTGCAGAGCAGTGCATACTCATAATGTCTTGCATTGGTAATAAGTAGTTCATTACTGAGAAGATTCCTTTTTTCATTTCCCCAGCGTATTCAGTACCACCGATTAAAATTGTTTTATGTTTGAATGAAATAATAACAAATGTTTCTGACTTAGTGCCATCTACTTCTGGATCTGCTTTGAAATGAGGTGCTGAAACAATTGTGAAGTTTGGCTTAATATTTTTAGCTTCTTCAACTGAGTCAGGTCTAATAAACATGTTTTGTGCAAATAGGTTATGCCATGCTAATTCATTGATAACCGTTAGTTTAAGTTGAGTATCTTTGTCGCTTCCAGCATAGCCGTTGAAGACGTAAAGTTCATCTTTTTTTTCAAGATAGTCTAAAACTTTATTATAGAGATTTAAGAAGGTTTCTTCATCAATAGGTTGGTTAATATCTCCCCAGTGGATATTATCTTTATAAGAAGGTTCAGTTACGATGAATTTATCTTTAGGAGAACGTCCAGTATATTTACCTGTACTTGCATTGATTGCTCCTAGTTCAGTTAATTCGCCCTCGTTATTATCTAAAATCTTGTTGTAAAGTTGTGTAGTAGAAAGTTGAAACAGTGAGCTTTCTTTCTCTAACAAATGTTTAATTTTAGGTGTTTCGCTGTATGTATCTACTGACATACCCAATCCCTCCAGCATCAATTTATTGAAATATTTCGTGTAAGCCTTTACATTAAATTAGTATAACATATTGCCTTATTTATTCCACCTGGAAAAGACAAAAACTTTTAAAAATCGAAATTGACATTGATGAGGGGATTCGGTAGTATAGTTAGTAACGGATTCTCTTATCCTGAGTGGTGGAGGGACATGGACCCAATGAAACCCAGCAACCTCTTTTTAACAAAAGAAAGGTGCCAAACCGTTTGCAGACATATATGGTCTGAACGATAAGAGCGAATGGACGTTTAAGAGCCTTCTCTCTATCTTTTATAGTGAAGAGGGCTCTTTTATTTTGAGCTCACAATTTGAAAGAGAATTTTCGTAAATTTAAATAATAAAAGGAGCAAAACATGACTTATAATAAACGTTTATTTACTTCAGAATCAGTGACTGAAGGCCACCCTGATAAGATCGCTGACCAAGTTTCTGATGCCATTTTAGACGAAATCTTAAAAGATGATCCAAATGCACGTGTCGCTTGTGAAACGACAGTGACAACAGGTATGGCTTTAATTGCAGGAGAAATTTCAACTTCTACATATGTAGATATCCCTAAAGTTGTACGCGAAACAATTAAAAATATTGGTTATACACGCGCAAAATATGGTTATGATTATCAAACAATGGCAGTATTAACTGCAATTGATGAACAATCTCCAGACATTGCACAAGGTGTAGATAAAGCATTAGAGTACCGTGAAGATATTTCAGAAGAAGAAATTGAAGCAACTGGTGCAGGAGACCAAGGTTTAATGTTTGGTTACGCTACAAATGAAACTGAAACATATATGCCTTTACCAATCTTCTTATCTCATCAACTTGCTAAACGTCTATCAGATGTACGTAAGGATGGTATTTTAGATTACTTACGTCCTGACGGTAAAGTTCAAGTAACTGTAGAATATGATGAAGATGACAAACCTAAACGTATCGACACAATCGTTGTATCATCTCAACATGCTGATGATATTGAATTAGAACAAATTCAAAGTGATATTAAAGAACATGTCATTTATCCTACGGTACCAGAAGGCTTAATTGATGACGAAACTAAATTCTTTATTAATCCAACAGGTCGTTTCGTAATCGGTGGACCTCAAGGGGACGCTGGTTTAACAGGACGTAAAATTATCGTAGATACGTACGGTGGTTATGCGCGTCATGGTGGCGGTTGCTTTAGTGGTAAGGACCCAACTAAAGTAGACCGTTCAGCAGCATATGCAGCAAGATATGTAGCTAAAAATATTGTCGCAGCTGAGTTAGCTGATCAATGTGAAGTTCAATTAGCTTACGCAATTGGTGTAGCTGAACCAGTTTCGATTTCTATTGATACATTTAATACTGGTAAAGTATCAGAAGCACAATTAGTTGAAGCGGTTAGAGCACACTTTGACTTAAGACCAGCGGGCATTATTAAAATGTTAGACTTAAAACAACCAATTTATAAACAAACAGCAGCTTATGGTCACTTTGGACGTACTGATGTCCTATTACCATGGGAGAAATTAGACAAAGTTAATGTCTTAAAAGATGCTGTACAAGCATAATTACCTCTATACAAAATTTGATGTTTTATATCGAAATTATTAATCATTTCTATTATAATTAGGACTATTGATAGTAAAGAAGTAAGCTTGTCGATAAAGTAATTTTAAGTATAATGACTGAAAGAAATTGTCTACAGTCTGAAGGAGCGTTGTTTTAATGAATTCATTTGGACCAATAGAAATTGGTTTAATTGCAGCAATTGTTGTAGCAATCATTTGTTTAATATTATTCTTAGTTACCTTGAAAAGTAAAAATAATATCAAACAGAATACGAAAGAAGAATACAGTCTTAAAGAAAAGCAAATGCTAGAGTCGCATGAAGAGGCTTTAGAAAAAGAGCGTATCGAAAACAAGAAACAAGTTACTCGACAAAAAGAAGATTTCGATGCCACAATTAGCGGAAAAAATCGTGAAATTGATGCTTTAAAACTTTTCTCTAAAAATACAAGTGAATATGTAACGGACATGCGATTAATTGGTATTCGTGACCGATTAGTGAATGAGAAGCGTATTCGACGTGATGATATGCATATTATGGCGAATATCTTTTTACCAAGTAATGAGTTTAATGATATTCAACGCATTAGTCATTTAGTATTAACACGTACTGGTCTTTATATTATTGACTCTCAATTGTTAAAAGGGCATGTTTACAATGGTATTAGTGGTAATCAATTCCAAGAGTTACCTATGATGGAACAAGTGTTTAACACACTTGATTTAGATCCTAAATCACCTCAAACATTGGTGTTAGATCAGAATGATGACAAATCTTCTTTATCATTTGTAAATTACTCAGACCAGCTTGAAGCAATTGAAAAATTAGCGACTGATTTACAAACACAATTAGGTACGAAATATACGCCAACTTCTATTATGTATTTCAATCCTAAACATGATGGAGATGTAACGATTTCAAATTATGCACAAAGTTCAAGTGTTAAAGTTTTAGTAGGACCTGAACAATTAGATGAGTTCTTTAATAAGTTTGTGTTCCACGGACGAATTCAATTTAATGTTGAAGAGTTACAATCTATTATGGATAAAATTGAAACATTTAATTAATACTTAAACGCTAGGAAGATTATTCTTTCTAGCGTTTTTTCATGCCTGTACTTCTGTAAAGAAATTCTTACGTAAGTGTGTTGATATTCATTTTAACAATATTTTAAATACTCTTGTTTGAGTCACATTATTATTAATGTCATGTTTGTGTATTAATGTGAGAGATTTTAGGGAATAAAATAATATCATCATATACATCATACATGTTATAAATAAATCATATGATAAATAGTGGGAGGGTCTATAAAATGGAAACAATTGAGTTTTATAATGGACATCACATGCCTAAATTAGGTCTAGGTACATTTAGAGTTGAAAATGATGAAACATGTAAAGAAGCAGTGAAACATGCAATTGAATCAGGCTATCGTAGTATTGATACAGCTAAAGTGTATGGGAACGAAGAACAAGTAGGTATAGGTATTAAAGAAGGACTTGAAGCGGCTAGTTTAAGTCGTGAAGATATCTTTGTCACATCTAAATTATATTTTGAAGATTTTGGTCGCGAAAATGTAGCTCAAGCTTATGATACAAGTATTAAAAAATTAGGTCTTGATTATTTAGACTTATATTTAGTGCACTGGCCAGGTACGAATGAAGCAGTGATGATTGATACGTGGAAAGGTATGGAAGATTTATATAAAGATAGCAAAGTAAAAAATATAGGTGTAAGTAACTTTCAACCAGAACATCTTGAAGCTTTACTAGCTCAAGTATCAATTAAGCCTGTAATCAATCAAGTTGAATTTCATCCTTATTTTACGCAAAATGAATTGAGAAAATATTTAGATGCACAAAAAATTTATATGGAATCATGGTCACCATTAATGAATGCTCAAATTCTAAATGATGAAACTTTAATTGAGATTGGTAAAGAAGTAGGTAAATCACCAGCACAAGTTATTATTCGTTGGAACATTCAACATGGAGTGATTGTGATTCCTAAATCAATTACACCTAGTCGAATTGAAGAAAATATTAATGTGTTTGATTTTGAATTGTCTGAAGATCAAATGAATCGCATTGATCAATTAAATAAAGATAAAAGGGTAGGACCAGATCCTAATACATTTGAAGGACATTAATACAAAAATAGCTATTCATTGACCGCTTCTTCATGGTCAATGAATAGCATTTATTTTTAAAAAGATTATAGGACTAAAGAATATAACCTAGGTAACAAGCTAAAAATCCTATAATAAATTGTAAAATTGTGTAACTAATAATATGTAATGGTTTAAACTTAGGTGTTATAAAATTGACCAGCTCATAGGATAATGTTGAAAAAGTCGTTAAGCCGCCTAAAAAACCAGTTGAGAAGAATAAGCTGAACGATGGATGATTAAGTGTCACACCTAACGTTAATCCTATTAAAAAACTTCCAATAATATTCACTATTAGTGTCGCTATGGGTAATGGTGAAGGCCATTTACTTTTCGTAAAGTCTGTTAACCAAGCTCTTACTACTGCGCCTAAACCACCACCCAGCATAATTAATAAGCCATTAATCATTGGGTACGACCTCCTAATTTTACGCCTATCCCACACAATAAAATTCCTGCTATATAACTAACTAAAGCGTAAGTTAATAATAATATAAAGGAATGATGGTGAAACATTTTTACAAGTTCTAATTGGAACGTTGAAAAAGTCGTTAAGGCACCTAAAAATCCAGTTGTTAGTCCTTTCTTGAACTTAGGATGGTCTTTAAAATATTGAATGGCTATAGTAGAAAGGTATCCCATGAGAAATGCACCAACTAAATTGGCTACTAAAGTACCTATAGGAAATGCCATGCCATTATTTATATAAGATATAAAATATCTAAGTAATGCACCAACCATTCCACCGATAAAGACAAAAATATATTGCATGAACTTTCACCTATAATTTTAAAATTGATTTATTGAACATTCAAAGTTACCATTAAAATTTAAGAAAATACACCAAAAGTGGTAATTGAAGCGAAGATATGGAACAGAATAACTACCAAAATAATAAAAGGTAACAATTTAGTGGCAGTTCTTAGCTTATCTTTTTTGGAATTAAGATGTTTAATGGCTTTATCTGAAAATATAATAGACGCTATTAGAATAATCACATTGAGAAGACTACAAGCAATTAATAAATGTTTTATTGATGTAATTTGTCTACTAAGTAATGGGTTAAATGTATTAAAGTAAAAACTTATTACTAATAAAACAACTGAAATAATAAAGTACTTTTTAGATTTCGACATATTGAACCTCCTGTGCGACATCATTACATTATATTACCACATTTATAGAATTGGATACTAGCACGTTATAGTGAGGAAGCATTTTCAAAAATAAGCAAAACACTCGCTAACAAACACCAAGAATGATATAAATAGTTTATAACCATTTATCTATACGGAATAGAAAATAATATATAAAGTTCATCACAAAATATACATATTTGAAATTTAAATTCATACAATTAATATATTTCTATGTTCGTAAAACTTAATTTGGAGGAATAGTAAGATGACTAAACTTAACGTAGAAGTATTTGCGGATGGCGCAGATATCGAACAAATGAAAGCTGCATATAAAAATAAAGAAGTGGATGGTTTCACAACTAACCCTAGTTTAATGGCTAAAGCTGGCGTTACAGATTATAAAGCATTTGCTGAAGAAGCGGTTCGTGAAATTCCAGATGCATCGATTTCATTCGAAGTGTTCTCAGATGATTTAGAAACAATGGAAAAAGAAGCTGAAATCTTAAAACAATATGGTGACAACGTGTTTGTTAAGATTCCAGTTGTAAATTCTAAAGGTGAATCAACTATCTCATTAATTAAAAAATTATCAGCAGATAATGTTCGCTTAAACGTGACTGCAGTTTATACAATTGAACAAGTTAAAGAAATCACTGAAGCGGTAACAGCTGGTGTACCTACTTATATTTCAGTGTTTGCTGGACGTATTGCAGATACAGGCGTAGATCCACTTCCATTAGTCAAAGAATCTGTTGAAGTAGCACACAGCAAAGAAGGCGTTAAATTATTATGGGCAAGTTGCCGTGAAACATTCAATGTTATTCAAGCTGATCAACTAGGTGTTGATATTATTACATGTCCAGCTGATGTTGTTAAAAAAGTAAACACAAATTTAGGTCGTGACATTAATGAATTATCAGTAGACACTGTAAAAGGTTTCGCTAAAGATATTCAAAGTTCAGGATTATCAATTTTATAATCATTAAATAAAGAAGAGCGAATCAGAAATCGTTTTAGTTAAATTCGATTTCTGGTTCGCTTCTTTTATTTTTAGAGAATAACATCTTGCTACTCTTTATAAACTCCGCTAAGATTTATGAGTAAGAGAGGAAAAGGAGAGATACAACTAAGTATGAAACAAGCAGCCTTCGAACAAAAAGTAAAAAAACAGTTATGGTTTCTAAATAAAAAAGAGAAAAAATTACTTGATGAGCAACTTGCAACGCATAGTGAACAAGCAGATGCGTATAAATTTAATAAACCTGTGACGTACGCCAATACATTTTTAAAGCAATATATTTTTAAAGAGAAAAATACTTCAAGTATAACTTTATTCGCTATGTTAATTGGTATGGTTATTGTTTATGCATTATTATTAGGTTTATTTTTAACCGGATTTATCACGAGTTTAACGGCAGTAAATTTTTTCGTTAATCCTCAAGTTTCTATGCCAGTTATTAACGTTATTTTAATTTTAATAGGGGCTATTTTATTAGCTTTAGTCAGTTTGTTATTAATTAAATCAGTGACAGCGCTATTTACTAAGAAGTTGCTAGAGTACAAATTTAATAAGACGGCGTAGATTTTTGCACTAAATGAAATAATAGTAAGCTTTCTTGCCATTTCTTATAAACCAACGTATAGGGTTCATTAATTTTAAACTGGATTAAATTATCGAACGTTACTATAGTTCCGGTACTTGTTGATGTTAATCCTATAATTGCTTGAGCATTCAAATAAATTTGTAAGGGTGCACGCTGTTGCTTCACTGGAAAAAGAATCACTTTATTAGAGATATATATAATGGTACTAATTTATTAATCGTCAACAAACGTTTCGCTAATTTTACCTGTTGCGAATATGAACGTTGATGTTGCTCCAAATAATAAATCAGTACCTTTTTTATTGGAAAAGGCAGTACCATGTCATAAGTTGTAAAGCAACACTTCGTTTTAAGCGAACTACCTGACATGGCTTGAATATATAATAAATGGTATGAATTATGGGGTAACACGTTATACACCTTCATGATAATAAGTTTGTAATTTATTAAAAGTTAGGGATTTATACTTTTTAATAGTAGTAGTAGAAACACCCATTAACTTAGCGATTTCATATTGTTTATAACCTTGCATATAAAATTTGAGCCAAGTGTATTCGTGAGGACGAAGAAGAGACTGAACATCTTGTAGATAATTAAGAGGATATTGTTTATAAAAAGAGTTCATAGAAGAATTTATTTCTGCAGTTTCTAAATCAATAGTTTCAATTTTTACCTTTTCATGTCTAAAAAGGTCGATAAGATAAAATTTTAATCGAGTATATAGAAATGAGATAAGAGTGATAGAGGAAATTGAATCATATATAAGAGATAACTGCCATAATTTAATTAAAAGTAATTGGTAAAATTCATCATAATTATACTTTATATGGTATTGTTTTAACAAATAATGAATTATTTTATAGTGGTTAGCGTAAATTTTTTCAAAATTCAATGTGTACGATTTAAACTCCTTGATTATGTATATACATAAATTAATTTTCCGGATAAATAGAGAATAATATAGTCACAATGAATTATCATTTGCGTAATTTAAAAAATAGGTGTTAAATAGTAAACATAGAATGACAAAATATAATAAAATGTTGAATTAAATCGTTCATTAGAATACAATGCGACATTTAAAAAGTGGGAGGTATGAAGTTGGATTACGCACATTTAAATCTTGAACATTTCTTTGCGAGAAATGATGATTTAGATATTATTAGAGATCGTTCTGAATTTGTGATGATTAATAATTTCACAAATGAAATGATGTACCGTGATGGTGAAGTTGAGGGCACAATTGATTTAAACCAATATTACTATAAGAATAGATCACAAGCTGCGAGTTTCATCATGATGGATTACCGCAATGAGAATAAATAACTTTATATAGATTGATCTAGATAACTAACGAATTATATATAGATGTACCAAGTAATGAAATTCCACTTATTTCATTACTTTTTATTTTGTTAAGTTTCATTTTGATTACTGTTATTTTATGAATTTGTAACATTGTAACTATAAAATTGTTTAAAGGTAGTAATAATGTTAAACTTTTTATCATGAAATAGTTTAATTAAGATTAAAAGAATGACCTAAGAGGTGTGAATATGACGAAGCACAAGAAGGGCTCTATAATAGGACTTGTAGGGTTGCTCATTGTTTTAGTAGTAGCTGGTTTCGTCTTCTTTTCAATGATTTCTGATCAGATTTTTTTCAAAAATGTTGATGAAGAAGAAAGTGTTGAGCATTTAAATGTAACGTTAGATAAAGCTGCTGAGAAGCAAATTGATAACTATACAAGCCAACAAGTATCTAATAAAAGCAACAATGCTTGGAGAGATGCTTCAGCGAGTGAAATAAAAGCTGCAATGGATAGTAGTAAATTCATTGATGATGACAAACAAAGATATCAATTTTTAGATTTATCAAAATATCAAGGTATTGATGAAAATCGTATCAAACGTATGTTATTTGATAGACCTACTTTATTAGAACATACTGATGCTTTCGTTAGTGCCGCTAAAGAAAAGCATGTAAATGAAGTTTATTTAATTTCACATGCGTTATTAGAAACAGGTTCAGTTAAAAGTGATTTAGCTAAAGGCGTCGAAATTGACGGTAAGAAGTATTATAACTTTTACGGCGTAGGGGCTCTAGATGAAGATCCTATTAAAACAGGTTCAGAATACGCTAAAAAGCATGGTTGGGATACACCTGAGAAAGCTATCAAAGGTGGCGCAGATTTCATCCACCAACACTATTTATCACATAGCGATCAAAATACACTTTATAGTATGAGATGGAATCCTAAAAACCCTGGTGAACACCAATATGCTACAGATATTAAATGGGCTGAAAATAACGCCGAAATTATTGCGGATTTCTATAAAGAAATGAAAACAGAAGGTAAATATTTCAAACTTTATGTATATAAAGATGATACTAAACATCAAAAATAATTAAAATTAAACCAGCATACACAATTTGTTAAACTATTGTGTGCGCTGGTTTTTTATCATATTAAAAAATTATTCAGCTTTATTTTTTCGATTCAACCAAGAAAAAGCAATCACAAATACAAGGGCAACTTTAAGTAAAAATTTCATAATCATTTCACCTCAAATAGATTCTACCATATCTTATAATGGTTAGAAGTATTTAGAAATGGCTATACTTGAATAAGACTATTAATTTAAGACATTGATATAATACAATTATATTTTGAATGAGAGATAGATAGAAGGATGATGTTAAATGCGTGTAGCAATAATTGGAATGGGAACAGCTGGCGTCAGTGTTTTACGACAGTTAGTTAAAAATGAAGACTTCAAGAAGTTAAAAGTAGATGTCTATGATAATGAAGATAATATGGGACAAGGCGTGCCTTTTCAAAATGATAGTAGCCAACTCCTAATTAATTTACCTACTAAAAATATGAGTTTAAATTTAGATGATGATGAAGAATTCTGGAAATGGTATCAAAATCAGAATGAATTTAAATTCGATAATCCTAAATATTTACCAAGATTTGTCTTTGGTCATTATATGAAATCATATTTATCAGATTATGCAACTATGTTTGATAATTTAAATGTTATTAATAAACCAGTGCATGAAATATTTACTAACTCTGATGTTGATGAAACGACGTTAAAATATTATGTCTGTACGTCTGAAGATATGTCCCAATGGAAAGAATATGATTATATTTTTCTAACGATTGGAACTTTTGCATATCACGATCCATATTATTTAAAAGGAAAAAAAGGATACATACAAACACCATATCCGACATACCATACCTTAGATGAAGTGAAAGAAACAGATAGTATTGCGATAGTTGGCACTGGATTAGCGAGTTTAGATGTAGTACGTTATGTCGCTTCGCATCATCCTAAGTTACCAATAACTATGACAAGTAGATCGGCCAATTTACCTAGTGTACGAGGAAATATGGTGGAGATCGATTTTAAATATTTAACTAAAGAAAAGTTCAATGAAATTAAAATGGAACATTATGGCAACGTGCCATTAGAAAAAGCATTTGAATTATTCAAATTAGAATGTGATTTATATAATGTTAAATTAGATAGAATGGTTCATCGTAGAACAGGTGATACGATTAAAGATTTACAATTTGACTTAGATCGTCCCGATGAATTAGGTGTCTTTCAAAGTATCATTGAAAATGTTAAAGAAAATTTAAATTGGATTTGGAATAGTTTCAGTCGTAGTGATCAAAAAGAATTTGATAAACGTTTTACTAAAATTATTCAATTAAATTCTAACCCGATGCCTCCTCGTACTGCCCGTTTAGTTATTGATTTAATAAATGATGGCTCTTTAATCATTAAAAAAGGATTAGAGGATATTAAATATGAGGACAATCAGTTTTATTTAAAATTTAAAGATGAAACGGAAGTCCATCAATATAATGTGGTAATTAATTCTACTGGTTCTAAAACCCATCTATCAGATTTAGATGAAGATGATCAACTAGTGTTAAATCTTGAAAATCGTCAAATAGTTCAAGCTCATCCTATGGGTGGTATTCAAATTATTCCGGAAACCAATCAAGTGATTAGTCCGCGATATGGTACATTGCATAATATGATTGCGATTGGTCAAGTTACAAATGGCGTTAATAAATTGAGAAACGGTGTTAAAATGATTGTGACTCAAGCGGTGAGCTCTGTGAATTATCTATACGAAGTTCAAAGCGAATTTGATCATGAATCATCATAGACTTACACCTAATGCTGAAAAAAGCTACATTTTGTGACTAAATCGTCTACAAGACTGTATTTCTTTGTTTGTAATTTTCTAAAAATAAGCGTATGATTAAGTGTGTAGTAATTAACTACATTAACTCTTAAGTTATCACAATTTCATAGTAATTCTTTCGGGGCAGGGTGTGATTCCCAACCGGCAGTAATTTAAGCCTGCGACCTGCTTATAACTAAGAAGTTATAAGTGGCTGATCTAGTGAGATTCTAGAGCCGACAGTAATAGTCTGGATGGGAGAAAGAATGAAGACGCGCTATTGATATAATAGACGTTTATTTAAATATGGATAGTTTACTGTTAGTAGTAAGCTTATTTAACTATACATGTATCTCCCTATGCCTAACTGAAGATTCTAGGCATAGGGTTTTTTATTGAGGTGATAATTTGAGTAATTTCATGCAATATGCAATACAACTTGCACAAATGGTGGACGGACAAACTGGTGTTAATCCTCCAGTAGGTTCAGTGGTTGTAAATGAAGGTCGTATAGTAGGCCTTGGTGCTCATCTAAAGCAAGGTGATAAACATGCCGAAGTTCAAGCTTTAGATATGGCACAAGAGAAGGCTAAAGGCGGCACCATTTATATTTCCCTAGAACCCTGTACACATTACGGTTCAACGCCACCTTGTGTTAATAAAATAATTGAATTTGGACTAAGTAAAGTCGTTTATGCAGTAAAGGATACAACATTACCTTCTGAAGGAGACAAGATTTTACAAGATGCTGGTATTGAAGTTGAATATCAACCTTCAGATGAAGCTGCGATGCTTTATAAAGACTTTTTCAAAGCGAAAGAACATCAACTTCCTGAAATCACTTTAAAAGTTTCGACGTCCTTGGATGGCAAACAAGCAACTGATAATGGACAAAGCCAATGGATAACAAATAAATACGTGAAACAAGATGTTTATCAATTGAGACATTCACATGATGCTGTGTTAACAGGTAATGGAACAGTTGAAGCAGATAACCCACAATATACAACGCGAATTCAAGATGGGAAACATCCAATTCGAATTGTATTATCGAAAAGTGGTGATATCGATTTCACAAAACAAATGTTCCAAGACAACTTTAGTGAAATTTGGATTTATACGGAAAATCAATCGCTTAGCAGTCCATCTGAACATATCAAAATTATAAATTTAACTGAATGTAACTTAGCAAATATCTTATCTGATATTTACGATAAAGGTGTTGGTAAGCTACTTGTTGAGGCAGGCCCTCATGTTACTTCAGAATTTCTCCAAACTAATTATGTTAATCAACTTATTATTTATTATGCCCCGATAATAATAGGTGGTTCCGGTCAATATCAATTTTATCAAACAGAGAAAGTAATTGATTTAAACGAAGCCACTCAATTTGAAATCATTTCTACAGAGTTAATTCACCAAAATATTAAAATGACATTGCGAAAGAAGTGAAATAAATATGTTTACAGGTATCGTTGAAGAAATAGGTACTATAAAAAACATTCGTACGCAACAGTCTGTTAAAACGTTAGATATCGCGTGTCAACGCATTTTAGAGGATATGCACATCGGCGACTCAATTAGTGTCAATGGCGCATGTTTAACAGTTATTGACTTCCACAGTAATTATTTTTCTGTGCAAGTTATTAAAGGCACTGAAAATAAAACCTACTTATCAAATATAAAATTAAATGATGAAGTGAATTTAGAACGTGCTATGGCAGGAAATGGGCGTTTTGGTGGACATTTTGTTTTAGGCCACGTGGATGAAGTAGGTACAATTTCACAAGTGAATGAAACACCAAATTCACGTATTGTGACGATTAAAGCACCGTCACATACAATGAGTCAAATGGTGAAACAAGGATCCATAACGGTAGACGGTGTCAGTCTTACTGTCTTTGACCTGCGTAGCAACAGTTTCGATATACATTTAATTCCTGAAACAAGACGTTCTACTATTCTTTCCTCTAAAAAGATTGGCGATAATGTCCATTTAGAAACAGACGTACTTTTTAAATATGTAGAGAATATTGTAAAAGCAAAAGATTCAGATTTAACAATTGATAAATTAAAAGCATTTGGTTTTTAGGAGTTTAGGAGGGCATAATATGAAGTTTGATGACATCAATGTAGCGCTTGAAGCTTTGAAACAAGGCGAAAGTATTATCGTAGTAGACGATGAAGATCGTGAAAATGAAGGCGACTTAATTGCAGTAACAGAATGGATGAAAGATGACACGATTAATTTTATGGCACAACATGCACGAGGATTAATTTGCGCACCTATCAGTAATGAAATTGCAAATCGATTAAATCTTGTATCAATGGTGAATAGAAATACAGATGATTATGGTACGAACTTTACTGTAAGTATTGACCATGTATCGACCTCAACAGGGATTAGCGCATTTGATCGTATGGCTACTGCGCGCGCTCTAATTAATCCAGAATCTACGCCAGAGAGCTTTAATAGACCTGGGCATCTATTCCCTTTAATTGCCAAAGATAATGGTGTATTAGAAAGAATGGGTCATACAGAAGCAGCAATTGATTTAGCTATTTTAACTGGTGCACAACCCGCAGGTGTCATTTGTGAAATTATGAATGATGATGGGTCAATGGCGAAAGGTCAAGATTTAGTAGCGTTTAAGGAAAAGCATCAGTTAAAAATGATTACTATTGAAAGTTTAGTTGAATATCGTAAAAAAAAAGCGAATGATGTTGAATTAAAAGCACGTGTCAATATGCCAACAGATAATGGCGACTTCGAGATGTATGGTTTTCAATCTTCATTAACAGATGAAGAAATCGTTGTTCTTGCAAAAGGAGAACCACGTAGTACTGAAAATGTAAGAATTCATTCTGCTTGTTTAACAGGAGATATCTTCCATAGTCAACGATGCGACTGTGGTGCACAATTAGATGCAGCTATGAATTACATTAATGAGCATGGTGGTTTAATTATTTATCTTCCTCAAGAAGGAAGAGGAATTGGCTTAATCAATAAATTGCGCGCTTACGAGTTGATTGAACAAGGGCACGATACAGTAACTGCCAATTTAGCATTAGGCTTCGATGAAGATTTACGTGATTATCACATTGCAGCTCGTATTCTTAATTACTTTAATGTGCAACAAGTTAATTTATTAAGCAATAATCCTAAGAAGTTTGAGGGATTAGTAGAGTATGGTATTAAAGTAGTTGATCGTACGGAAATTATAGTTCCAGAAACAGCACATAACCATGACTATATGACAACAAAAAAATTAAAAATGGGACATTTAATTTAGGAGGAGATTTAAAATGAATTTTGAAGGTAAATTAGTAGGTACAGATTTAAAAATTGCGGTAGTAGTGAGTAGGTTTAATGATTTTATTACAGGTCGTCTTTTAGATGGTGCGCAAGATACATTAATTAGACATGGTGTTGATGAAAATAATATCGATGTAGCTTATGTACCAGGTGCATTTGAAATTCCTTTAGTAGCGAAAAAGTTAGCTCAAAAAGGTGAATATGATGCCGTTATTACACTTGGATGTGTCATTAGAGGCGCTACATCACACTATGATTATGTATGTAACGAAGTGGCTAAAGGAGTATCTAAAGCTAACGATGTAACTGATACGCCAGTCATTTTCGGTGTTTTAACAACTGAAAGTATTGAACAAGCTGTTGAACGTGCAGGCACTAAAGCGGGTAACAAAGGTGCTGAAGCAGCGGTTAGTGCGATTGAAATGGCTAACTTACTAAAACAATTTTAATTACTTGTACATTGACTCATTTTGTTGCGACGCTTGCTTATTGGAAGTCTCGAACCTGTACTAACTCGACACTTTCCTTTCCACTAGGCGTCTTCGCAAATACACTTCATAATTTACGTTAGAACTATTTGCGTAAATGTGTGCACACTTTTGTTCATTTATTTTTATAATTAAATACTTAAAAAAGGGCACTTCGTTTGATTTAATGTCTATCATTAAATAACGAAGTGCCTTATGTATAAGAATTAAAACTTTATCTATATTTATAATCTTGATTTAATTCTTAATCTACATTTAACTATTTTATTTTCTAAATAATTTTACAGCTCCTGATAAAATGGTTAAGCTACCAATACCAACTGCGCTAGCAAGTCCCACTTTTTTCAACGTCTCTGTTGATACAAATTCTTGATAAGCTAATGCTAAGTTTTGTGGACGCTCTGCAAGTCGTCTCATGAAATAAGCGAACCAATCGTTACCATATGGTACATATATCGTAAAATGATAGCCTTCTCTAGCAATTTGTTCAGCTAGTTCACTACGGAAACCATATAACATTTGGAACTCAAAATTATCTTTATCAATGTGATGATCTTTTGCAAATTGTTTAACATGATTAATTATTCTATCGTCATGCGTTGCAATAGAAGTGAAGTTTCTAGCATTAAGCAATCGTTTTTCAATAAGTCTAATGTAATTCTCATCAATTTCCTCTTTAGTTTGATATGCTATATTTGCTTCTTCTTTATATGCACCTTTAACTAAACGTAGGCGTAAGTCAGAATATTTATCTAGTAAATCATCAGCATCGTATAAGTATGCTTGAATCACTGTACCTACATTTTTAAATTCGCCTTTTAATTTATCAAGGACTTCAATAATTTGTTGTAAACTTTGATATTTTTCTGTATCAATATTAATATGCATTTTATCAAATTCGTCTGCTTTTAGAAGGATTTCTCTTAAATTTTCGTAAGCTAAATTTAAATCGAATTCTGCCCCTAAAGAGCTTAATTTAACAGACATGTGAGCATCAACATTATAGTCTTTAACTGCTTGCATAACTTCAAGAATTTCATTTTTAGCTTGATTAGCTTCAGCTTCTGTACCCACAAATTCTCCTAAGTTATCTACAGTAACTTCGATGTTTTTGTCATTTAATCTTTCAATCGTTTCTATAAGTTGTTCAATTGTATTGCCTGCAACGACTTTATCAGCACCCATGCGTGGTCCAATTCTTTTTGCTGTTTCATTTAAATATGTACTATTAGATAAAGCGATAAAAAAATCTCTGAAAAGTGACATTTTTAATTCCTCCATTACCCACAAATCGTTTATTTATATATAGTTTAGCATGAAAATCACTATCAAGAAAGCGTTTTCAATTATCTGAAAAGTATTTATAATGTATAATTACACATATAGTTATTTCATAACTAAAATATTTAAATTAAGATACTTCAAAGATGGATGACATACACCAATCATAGTGTATTATCTGATATAATATTGTTGTTGGAATTTAAGTATGAAGGGATTAATAGATATGTGGAAGTGGGAAACAGAACAAGATGCTAAAGGCGTAGTAGTCATAGTACATAATATTTTAGAACATACAGGACGTTATGCCTATGTCATTACAATGTTAAGACGTAATGGCTATCATGTAATTATGGGAGATTTACCAGGACAAGGACAAACTTCACGCATTAATAAAGGTCATTTGAAAAGTTTCAATGTATATCATGAAAGCGTCTTAGAATGGGTTAAAATTGCGAATGAATATAAATTACCTACATTTGTGATGGGTGTAGGTTTAGGTGGACTTATTGTATTAAATCTTTTGGAAAAAAATGACGTGCCAATTGAAGGAATGTTATTATTGTCTCCAATGCTTGAATTACAAAAAAATAATAAGACTCGCAAAAACATGTTCATTTCTAATATAGGCAAAGCTTCTAAGGATGCTCGCTTTAAATTAGGTATTAATTATAGTGACTTAACTCGTAATGATGAAGTTATCGAAGAGACTAAACAAGATGGGTTAATACTTAAAAAAGTGACTTACAAATGGTACAACATCATTATTGAAACAATGAAAGACACTTTGCAACATATTCAAGATGTAAAACCACTTCCAACCTTATTAATGTATGGTACTGAAGATAAATTATTAGATACACATTCAATTGCTGAATTAAAACAACAACTTGCTACGACGGAATTTTATTATAAAGCGTGGGAAGGACTATATCATGAAATACATAATGAGCCTGAACGTGATCAAGTGATGCGTTATGTCTTAACGTTTTTAAATAACAGTGTGAATACTATGGGATTTATTGTAAAGGAGGAAGAAATTGAAGACATTTAAATCATAGTAAAGAATCAGGATTATCAACCTTTGTAAAACAAAGAGGGGGGCAATCCTGATTTTTTAATAAACATATCTTTAGTTTATAAAATTAAAACTACATATTGAAAGTTGAATAAAATTAGGAGAATTGGTATATTTTAATTGAATAAATTTATAAAATTTTATTGATATTGCATGTTTAAAAGTTTGTAGTTTTATATAAAAAACAAACATTTTTACATATAGATTTTAAGTGAATTATTAATCATAATTCAAGAGTATTATGATTATTTACAAGGGTTAGAAGTGTCAAAATCATATCATAAATTGATAGGGATAGGATTATTTACATGAAGGAGGGGATTGCCTTGAGTAATCAAGCTAATGAAAATATAACGATGATATTAAAATTAGAGGAATTATGTAAAGAAATTAATTCTGTATTCAAGGTAATTTATGAAAATTACGACTTATCAAAAGAAGAAGTTTTAATTTTGTTAACGTTATGGGATAAGGGACCTATGACGTTAAAAGAAATGGATAGTTACGTTTGTATTAAATCATATAAAAGAACACGGACTTATAATAATTTAGTTCAATCTGAATGGATATATAAAGAACGTCCTTTAGATGATGAGCGCACAGTAATTATTCACTTTAATGAAAATAAAAAAGAAGATAAATTTGAATTACTTAATTTTATTACTAATAACATTAAAAAAAGGTATCAATTATTTGAAGAAAGCCTAAAATCATTAATGGAAGTTTAATTAAATAAACGAGCTTAACACATGGGATGATAATGTGTTAAGCTCGTTTTAAATTTCTTTGTTTATTGAATTATCGTTTTTCAATTGCGCAAATAAAGGGCGCATTATTAATTTGATTAATATATTGATATTGCAAAACATGTGCTTTAGTTTGATCCATCGATGTTAAATATTTCATCACTTCATCACGTTCAACTTTACCTTCTTCGTGACCATGATAAATCACTAACACGATAATCCCTTCAACACTTAATAATTCAAATATATCTTCAATTGCTTTAATAGTGGTGTCGGGTTGCGTAACAATGGCCTTATCACCTTTTGGAAGATATCCTAAATTAAAAATAGCAGCGTCAATCGGCTTTGAAATCTTCCCGTGCAAATGGTTCAAGACATGTTCGTGACCATCTTGTATCAATGTTACATTATCATAGTCTTTAACTTTTTCAGCAGTGTTTTGGATGGCTGTAGCTTGAATGTCAAAGCCATAAACTTCACCGTTAGGTACTTGTTGAGCTAGAAATAAAGTATCGTTACCATTGCCACACGTTGCATCAATGACAATGCTATCTTCTGTAACGTGGCTTTGTATGAGTGTTTTTGAAAAGGGGAGAATACGTTCTAATTTCATGATTTGATTTTTGACTCAGCTTTGTAATGTTTACCTTGATACGAATCACGGCGTGCAAGTTCGTTATCAATTTCATTTAAAACTTCCCATTTATTAACACTCCACATAGGACCTACCATTAAGTCAATCGGTCCATCTCCAGTGATACGATGTATAATCATTTCTGGAGGTAAAATTTCTAGTTGATCGCACACTAGGTTGGTATAATCCTCTTGTGACATAAATTCGAGCATACCTTTTTCATATTGTTTCACCATAGGCGTCCCTTTTAATAAATGAAGTAAGTGGATTTTAATACCTTGTACATCCATTTGAGCTACTTCACGTGCTGTTTCCATCATCATATTGTAATCTTCACCAGGTAAACCATTAATAATATGTGTACATACATTAATGTTATGTTTTCTTAATTTAGCTACGCCTTCATAATAAGTTTGCATATCATGTGCACGATTGATTAAATCAGATGTTTCTTGATGGACAGTTTGTAATCCTAGTTCTACCCAAAGGTAAGTACGTTCATTTAATTCAGCTAAATATTCGACTACATCATCTGGTAAACAATCAGGACGTGTAGCAATTGATAAGCCAACTACACCTTCTTCTTTTAAGACAGGTTCATATTTTTCTTTTAATACTTCGACAGGGGCATGTGTATTAGTAAAAGCTTGGAAATAAGCAATATATTTACCTTCGCTCCATTTTTCATGCATTCTATCTTTAATTTGTTGGAATTGAACTTCAATAGGATCTGCTCTATTACCAGCAAAGTCACCACTACCTGCAGCAGAACAGAACGTACATCCACCGTGCGCAACTGTGCCATCACGGTTTGGACAGTCAAATCCACCGTCTAACGCGACTTTAAAAATCTTTTGGCCAAATTTATTTTTTAAATGGTAATTCCATGTATGATATCGTTTATTTTCAAAGGCATACGGGAAATAGTTACCCATAATACATTATCCTTTCTATCTAACTTAGTTCTAAGTAAAGATTTTAACATATTTTAATGTTATAGTGTTTAATGTGGTTCTACAAATATATAAAGAGGGGACTAGAAATATGAATATACCTAAATCAGTATGGTGGCTAGTTATTGGCATGGCGCTAAATATAACTGGTGCCAGCTTTTTATGGCCTTTAAACACAATTTATATGAAAGAAGAACTTGGTAAGAGTTTAACAACAGCTACGCTCGTTCTAATGGTGAACTCATTCGGCATGGTAGTTGGTAACTTACTAGGCGGTTCATTATTTGATAAATTGGGTGGTTATCGCACAATTATGATAGGTGCCTTTACATGTTTGACTAGTACTACTTTATTAAACTTCTTCCATGGGTGGCCATGGTATGCGGTTTGGTTAGTCTTACTAGGATTTGGTGGTGGAATGATAGTTCCCACAATATTTGCGATGGCAGGTGCCGTTTGGCCTAACGGAGGTAGAACGACTTTTAATGCTATCTATTTAGCACAAAATATGGGCGTTGCGCTTGGCGCTGCTTTAGGTGGTTTCGTAGCAGAATTGAGTTTTAATTATATCTTTATAGCAAACTTAATTATGTATGTTCTATTTACATTAATAGCAGTGACTCAATTCAATCTTGAATATCATGCTAAGATGAAAGCCCCTGACAGTATTGATATTAAAAGTAAAGAAAATAAAAAACGTTTCATGGCTTTACTTGCTTTATGTGGAATGTTTGCTATTTGTTGGATTGCCTACATTCAATGGGAAACAACTATTGCATCATACACACAAGAACTAAACATTTCATTATCTCAATACAGTATTCTTTGGACTGTTAACGGTATCATGATTTTAGTTGCGCAACCATTAATTAGACCTGTTATTGTACTATTAAAAGGTAATTTAAAAGCACAAATGTTCGTTGGAATTTTAATCTTTATGCTTGCATTCTTTGTTACAAGCTTTGCGCAACAATTTACTGTATTCTTAATCGGTATGATTATTCTAACGTTTGGTGAAATGTTTGTATGGCCAGCAGTTCCTACTATTGCTAATTATCTTGCGCCTGAAGGTAAACAAGGTCAATATCAAGGTGTTGTTAATTCAGCCTCTACAGTAGGTAAAGCGTTCGGCCCATTCATCGGTGGTGTGTTGGTAGATACCTTTAATATGAGTGCAATGTTCATAGGAATTATGCTTCTTTTAATTGTTGCTATGATTTTCCTTGCTGTTTTTGATAAAGGTTTACCAAAAGGCAAACATCCAAGAAATACTCGTCAATAATTTTAAGAGTAAATCACTTTTAATAAAATTAGTTTAACCACTTGCAAATAAGGCGCGAATCTCATAATATTAAATTGTATTGGAGTAGTAGCTTAAAGACTTTTCAACAGAGAGCTAGTGGTGGTGTAAACTAGTGTTAAGAATTAAGTGAACTTACCGTTAAATAATTAAATTTAAAACATCTCTTACTATTATAAAGTGCACATAGTTATGTGAATTAGGGTGGTACCGCGGCTTATAAGTCGTCCCTTTAAAATGTAATAGTTAGAGGTGTTTTTTATTTGTCTTAGGAGGAGAAACTTTGGGTTACAATCACAAAGAAATCGAAAAGAAATGGCAAAATTATTGGGCTGATAATAAAACTTTTAAAGCTAGTGATAATTTAGGTCAGAAGAAATTTTATGCATTAGATATGTTCCCATATCCATCAGGCGCAGGACTTCACGTAGGTCATCCAGAGGGATATACCGCAACAGACATCATTTCACGTTATAAACGTATGCAAGGCTACAATGTATTACATCCAATGGGATGGGATGCGTTTGGTCTACCAGCTGAACAATATGCTTTAGATACAGGTAATGACCCAAGAGAATTTACAAAACAAAATGTTCAAACGTTTAAACGTCAAATTCAAGAGTTAGGTTTCAGTTACGACTGGGATAGAGAAGTGAATACGACTGACCCAGAATATTATAAATGGACACAATGGATTTTCATTCAACTTTATAATAAAGGTCTAGCTTATGTAGATGAAGTAGCAGTTAACTGGTGTCCAGCTTTAGGTACTGTTCTATCAAATGAAGAAGTTGTTGATGGTGTATCTGAACGTGGTGGACATCCAGTATACCGTCGTCCAATGAAACAATGGGTATTAAAAATTACTGAATATGCTGACCGTTTATTAGAAGACTTAAATGAATTAGACTGGCCTGAATCTATTAAAGATATGCAACGTAACTGGATTGGTCGTTCTGAAGGGGCTCGTGTTTCGTTTGAAGTTGAAGATAATGATGCTTCAATCGATGTCTTCACAACACGTCCAGATACGATCTACGGTACTACATTCTTAGTGTTAAGTCCTGAACACGCGTTAGTAAATGACATTACTTCAGAAGATAAAAAAGAAGAAGTTAAACGTTATCAAGAAGAAGCTTCTAAAAAATCTGACTTAGAACGTACGGACTTAGCAAAAGATAAATCAGGTGTATTTACAGGAGCTTATGCAATTAATCCTTTATCAGGTGAGAAATTACCAATTTGGATTGCTGATTACGTATTATCAAGTTATGGCACAGGTGCAGTAATGGCGGTACCAGCACATGACGAACGTGACCACGAATTTGCTGTTAAATTTGACTTACCAATCATCGAAGTCATTGAAGGTGGCGACGTTCAAAAAGAAGCTTACACTGGCGTAGGAGCACATGTTAACTCTGGTGACTTAGATGGATTAGATAACGAAGCGGCTATCAAAAAAGCAATTGAATTACTTGAAGCTAAAGGCGCTGGAGAAAAGAAAGTTAATTATAAATTAAGAGACTGGTTATTCAGTAGACAACGTTATTGGGGTGAACCTATTCCGATTATTCATTGGGAAGATGGTTCAATGACAACTGTTCCAGAAGATGAACTACCATTGTTACTTCCAGAAACAGACGAAATTAAACCATCAGGTACAGGTGAATCTCCATTAGCTAATATCGATGAGTTTGTAAATGTAGTAGATGAAAAAACAGGTATGAAAGGCCGTCGTGAAACAAATACAATGCCACAATGGGCAGGTAGTTGCTGGTACTATTTACGTTACATCGACCCTCATAATGATAAAATGTTAGCTGACCCTGAAAAACTAAAACATTGGTTACCAGTTGATTTATACATCGGCGGGGTAGAACATGCAGTGCTTCACTTATTATATGCTCGTTTCTGGCATAAAGTGTTATATGATTTAGGCGTTGTACCAACTAAAGAACCTTTCCAAAAATTATTTAACCAAGGTATGATTCTTGGGGAAGGTAATGAAAAAATGAGTAAATCTAAAGGTAATGTAGTTAACCCTGATGATATCGTAGCCTCACATGGTGCTGACACATTACGTCTTTATGAAATGTTCATGGGACCTTTAGATGCTGCTATTGCGTGGAGTGAAAATGGATTAGATGGATCTAGACGTTTCTTAGATAGAGTATGGCGATTATTTATCAATGAAGATGGTTCACTTTCTGATAAAATTGTAGAAAATAACGATAATTCATTAGATAAAGTTTATAACCAAACTGTTAAAAAAGTGACAGAAGACTTTAATACACTTAACTTCAATACTGCTATCAGTCAATTAATGGTATTTATTAACGATTGCTATAAAGTGAATGAAATTTACAAACCTTACGCAGAAGGATTTGTTAAAATGTTAGCTCCAATTGCTCCGCACATCGGTGAAGAGTTATGGAATCGTTTAGGTAATGCTGATACAATTACGTATCAACCATGGCCTACTTACGATGAATCATTACTTGTAGATGCAGAAGTAGAAATTGTTGTACAAGTTAACGGAAAAGTTAGAGCTAAATTAAATATCCCTAAAGATTTATCTAAAGAAGAAATGCAAGATTTAGCATTACAAGATGAAAATGTTAAACTATCAATTGAAGGTAAAGATATTAAAAAAATCATTGCTGTACCTCAAAAATTAGTTAACATTGTTGCTAAATAAATTTAAAGGAGTTTTAAAAAATGGAATCAATTAGTGTAGATCAATTAAAAGAGAAAGTATTAGATTCTAATCCAGTGAATATAGTGGATGTAAGAAATGATGAAGAAACTGCATTAGGAATTATTCCTGGAGCTACAACAATTCCAATGGATCAAATTCCTGACAACTTAAATCAATTTAATAAAGATGAAACATACTACATTATCTGTGCTGCCGGTATGCGTAGTGCTAAAGTAGTTAAATATTTAGAAGATCAAGGTATTCACGCTGTTAACGTTGAAGGCGGTATGAATGAGTGGGGTTCTGAAGGAACAGATATTCAAAGTATCTAAGTAGAATTGAAATCTTGATACAAAATATAAAGATAGCTCGAAAGATTTGAATTATTCTTTCGAGCTATCTTTTTTAGTATTAAATTAAGTAAATATTAAGATTTGATATAAAATTAGGTGAGTTTTATTGCTCTGTTTCTGGTTCGAATCGTACAGCTTCATGTCCAGCAACATGACCAGTTACTAAGGCACTCGTAATATTATATCCACCTGTATAACCATGTATATCTAGAACTTCTCCACATAAAAATAAGCCAGGTTGTAACTTAGACATCATTGTTTTCGGCCAAATTTCTTTCAAACTCACGCCACCACCTGTGACAAATGCTTTATCTATTGGCAAGGTACCGTTAACTGTAAAGGTAAAACCTTTTAAACATTCAACAAATCGAGTGAGTTGTTGATTAGATAAGTGATGATAAGTCGTTTCATCATCAATTCCTGCTTGTTCTAACATGAAGCGTAAATAGCGTTCTTCAATTAAACCTCTTAAACTATTTTTTACATATTTATCAGGCTCTTCGTTAAGTATTTTTTTGATTTTTTGTTCTAACTCATTTTTTTTAATATCTGGAAAGACATCAAGTTGCATCATAATATCTTGTTTCTTCTGATTTTTTTGCTCTTTATATACAAATTGACTACAGCGTAAGGCAGCTGGACCACTTACCCCAAAATGCGTGAATATCATATCCATCTGATGACTTATATGTTTCTTGCCGTTCTTTTTCAATACAGATAGTTCTACATCTTTAAGACTTAAACCTTTTAATTGTTTAGATTTAATAAACGGTTCCGCAGAAGTAATCGGCACTTCAGTAGGGAAGAGTTCAGTAATCGTATGGCCTAAATGTTCGGCAAATTTATAACCGTCTCCAGTTGAACCAGTTTGAGGTACACTTGTACCACCAGTTGCAATAATGACAGTTTTAGAGAAGAATTCACCATTATGAGTAGTGACTTTGAAATGATTATCCTCTGTTAATGTAATACTATTAACAATTGTTTCTTCTTTAATTTCAACGTGACGATCTTTAATGGTATTTACCAAAGTGTCAACTACATCTTGAGCTTTATTTGATACGGGGAACATACGACCGTGATCTTCTTCTTTAAGTTTAACGCCACGGCTTTCAAAAAATTCAATAATAGATTCATTGTCAAAAATTGAAAAAGGACTATAAAGAAACTTGCCGTTCCCAGGTATATTTTTTATGATTTCTGCGTAGGGAAGGCGATTGGTAACATTACAACGCCCGCCACCAGAAATTTTCAATTTGCGTCCTAAACCTTTCTTTTTCTCTAATAAAAGAATTTGGTTATTAGACTCACTAGCAGCGACTGCCGCCATTAGTCCACTTGGACCGCCACCAATAATAATCGTTTGGTACATGATTTAACCTCCATTATGACTCGTTAATATTTTATCTAGAAATATCATTTTTTACTATGGGTACAATAGAATTTACAAAAGATTGATGAGAAGTTACGCTATACAAAGCATTTGTACATTTAAATTTTATAAGTATGTTTTATTAACAAACTATTGATTATAAGAATAATTCTTGAAAACTTAAAAAGATACAGGAAACAATAAGTATTTTGTGATATATTTTATAGTAATGCAAGTCTAGAAAACATGCAGAAGTAAAAAAGTAAATCAATCAAATCTATGATTAATTTTAAAGGTAGGAAGATTAAATATGAGTGAAAATAAGGAAATGGTACGAGGCACCTTCCTAATAACCTTAAGTATTTTAATTACTAAAGTATTAGGTGTGCTTTTTGTAATTCCATTTTATGCAATCATGGGTGCGAATGCTGAAGAAAAATTAGCACCTTTCAACTATGCTTATGTTCCTTATAACATCGCTATTGCTGTGGCAACAGCTGGTGTACCTTTAGCTGCCTCTAAATTTGTAGCAAAATATAATGCACTAGGCGCCTATAGGGTAGGACAAAAGTTATACAAATCTAGCTTTATAGTAATGACGATTTCGGGAATTATAGGATTTTTAATTTTATTCTTCTTAGCTCCTGAAATTGCAAGTATTACCCTTGGTCAAAAAGAAGGGAAAATTGGTTGGACAGTAGCCGATATTACTTGGATTATACGAATTATTAGTATGGTAGTAGTATTTATTCCATTACTTGCTACGTGGCGCGGTGTCTTCCAAGGTTACGAATCAATGGGACCTACTGCTGTATCAGAAGTTACTGAACAAATCGCTAGAATTATCTTTATCTTAATTGGTAGTTATTTAGTTCTTAATGTGTTCCATGGTACATATTTACAAGCAAATGGTGTTGCGACTTTTGCTGCCGCAATTGGAGCAATCGCTGGTCTATTTACTCTATGGTACTACTGGCGTAAACGTAAACCATTTATTGAAGAAATGGTGGCTTCTGATAAAACTGGATTAGAAGTATCTTATACTAAAATGTATAAGGAAATTATTTCTTATAGTATTCCATTTGTTATCGTGAGTCTTAACTTCCCATTATTTAACTTAGTAGACCAATTCACGCATAACAATGCATTAGATGCTGCTGGAATGCATGCAAATAAAGACTATTTCTTCACAATTTTAAACTTTACGACAAATAAAATCGTAATGATACCAACATCATTAGCAGCAGGATTTGCAGTGAGTTTAATTCCTTACATTACTAAGACCTTTGCTGAAGGACGTTTAACAGAAATGCACCGTCAGATTAAAACATCGATTGGCGTGTTAATGTATATCACAGTTCCAGCAAGTTTAGGTATTATGGCATTGTCATCACCATTATACACAGTGTTTTATCAGTATAACCCTGATGGTAATAAGATTTTATTCTACTATGCGCCAGTTGCAATATTAATTTCTTTATTAAGTGTAACTGCTTCAATGTTACAAGGTATTAATAAACAGAAATTAACAGTTTTTGTTATTTTAGGTTCAGTACTTTTAAAATTAATTTTAAACTTCCCACTCATCATGTTATTCCATACTGCTGGGGCAGTGTTAAGTACAGCTATTGCATTATTAGTTGCGAATATAGCAAACTTAATGATTTTAAAAGTTTATGCAAAATATCACTTTACTGATACATTTGTTCAAGTGGCAAAAATCTTTATCTATAGCTTAATTATGATGATAGGAGTAGAGGTTGTGTACTTTATTTTAAGTCTCTTTATTCCTGTTGATCGTAAAATCGGCGCACTAATTATCTTAATTGTAGGTGTGATTGTGGGTGCATTAATTTATGGCACAATTACTATTAAAAATCGCTTAGCTGATGAGTTCTTGGGAGATTTACCTGGCAAAATTCGTCGTAAAGTTGGTTTCTTAAGATGAGATTAGATAAATTTTTAGCCAATATGGGCGTAGGTACAAGAACTGAAGTAAAACAGTTATTGAAAAAAGGAAATATAGAAGTTAATCAAAAAGTTGAAAAGTCTCCTAAAATTCAAATTAATCCTAATCAAGATGAAATTTCAGTTAATGGAGAAAAAATTGACTACATTGATAACATTTATATAATGTTAAACAAGCCTAAAGGCTATATCTCAGCAACTCACGATGATTCAGCTCAGACAGTGATAGATTTGGTACCAGAGTATCAACACCTTTCTATCTTTCCAGTAGGTAGACTTGATAAAGATACAGAAGGATTGCTTCTTATTACCAACGACGGACAATTTAATCATAATCTTATGAGTCCTGCTAAACATGTGTCTAAGACATATGAAGTAGTCTCGAAATTTCCTATTAAAGAAAGCGACATTTTAGCTTTTGAAAAGGGAATAGAATTATCCGACGGGCCAGTTAAACCAGCTCAATTAATTAAAGTTAGCGATACGACTTCACATGTAACAATTTACGAAGGAAAATATCATCAAGTAAAAAGGATGTTTCATGCCATCGAAAATGAGGTATTAGAATTAAAACGTCTTAAAATCGCTAATTTAGCGATAGATGGTAATCTTCAATCAGGAGAGTATCGATTACTAACTGATGAAGAACTACAACTTTTACAACAATAACTAAAGGAGAAGGTGTTAACTATGGCTAAAAGAGCAGGTTTATTTAGAATTCTAGCTGGAGTTGGTGCTGCAACTGCAGCAGTTGTATTATCTCGTAAAGAAAGCAGAGATAGATTAAAAGAAGAATACAGTAAATATAAACAAGATCCAGAAGGTTATAAAGAAAATGCAAAAGATTTAGCTAACCAATTTGGTGCTAAAGCAAATGAAAAAATTCAAGACGTAAGAAATAATCCTCAAGACTATGCTAATCGTTTAAAAAATGATCCTAAAGCATTTCTTGAAGAAGAAAAATCTAAATTCACAGGCCAAAATTCAAATGAAGAAGATTCTTTACAAGAAGGAAAATTTGATGATGAAGGTGGCGCAACAGTAAATAATAATTTACGTGTTGTTAGTGAAGATGATTTAAAAAATAATAAAAATGCTTTAGAAGACAAAGACTAATATAATTTTTTATAAGATGTTTTAGGAGTGAAACGATGAAATCATATTGATTTGATTTCGGAGTTTCACTCCTTTTTTATTGAATTTATAAATTTTCTGACATCTTACTGTAATTTGAAGTCAGAATTATGTAAAATAATAGGTATATCTATTGAAAAGGAAGTTGATCTCGAATGTGGAAAGAAAAAGTTCAAGAATATGAAAGTCAGATTATAGATGACTTAAAAGGTCTGCTTTCAATTGAGAGTGTTAGAGATGATGCTCAAGCTTCAACAGATGCGCCAGTTGGCCCTGGCCCTAGAAAAGCGCTTGATTACATGTATGAAATTGCTAAAAGAGACGGTTTTTCTACACACGATGTAGATCACATTGCAGGACGTATTGAAGCGGGTAATGGCGACGATGTATTAGGTATATTATGTCACGTCGATGTTGTACCTGCTGGTGATGGTTGGGATTCTAATCCTTTCGATCCTGTTGTAACTGACGATGCTATCATTGCTCGTGGTACTTTAGATGATAAAGGACCGACAATCGCAGCATACTACGCAGTTAAAATTTTAAATGAAATGAACGTGGATTGGAAAAAACGTATCCATATCATTATCGGCACTGATGAAGAATCAGACTGGAAATGTACAGAAAGATATTTCCAAACTGAAGAAATGCCAACATTAGGTTTTGCACCTGATGCAGAATTCCCTGCTATTCATGGTGAAAAAGGGATTACAACATTTGATTTAGTACAAACAAACACTGCCGATGATTCAGATGAACCAGATTACGAGTTATTATCTTTCGAATCAGGTCAACGTTATAATATGGTACCTGATTTTGCTAAAGCACGTGTCTTAGTTAAAGAGAATATGACAGACGTAGTCCAACACTTTGAACATTATTTAGACCAACATCGTTTACAAGGTGAAAGTGTTGTGGATAGTGGCGAATTAGTATTAACAGTAGAAGGTAAGGCTGTACACGGCATGGACCCTTCATTAGGTGTTAATGCAGGATTATATCTTTTAGACTTTTTATCAACGCTTAACCTTAACCAAACTGCGAAAGCGTTTGTTGAATTTAGTAATCGTTATTTACATGAATCTCACTTTGGTGAAAAAATGGGAATGAAATTCCATACTGATATTATGGGCGATGTAACTACAAATGTAGGTATCATCACTTATGATAAAGATAAAGCTGGTAGATTCGGTGTAAACTTGCGATACCCACAAGGTTTTGAATTTGAAGAAGCAATTGAACGTTTCACTAACGAAATTAAAGCACTAGGTTTTGAAGTCGAACTAGGTAAAGTTCAACAACCACATTATGTAGATAAAAATGATCCATTTGTACAAAAGCTTGTCACTGCTTACAGAAACCAAACTGGCGATATGACAGAACCTTATACAATTGGTGGAGGCACATATGCTAGAAACCTTGATAAAGGTGTAGCATTTGGCGCTATGTTCGAGGATTCAGAAGATTTAATGCATCAAAAGAATGAATATATTACTAAAAAGCAATTATTCAACGCAACAAGTATCTATTTAGAAGCAATTTATTCACTATGTGTGGAGGGATAAACTATGACAAAAGTATTTATTAACGGTGAATTTGTAAACCAAGAAGACGCTAAAGTATCATATGAAGACCGAGGCTATGTGTTTGGTGATGGTATCTATGAATATATCAGAGCTTATGATGGTAAATTATTTACAGTCGATGAACACTTTGAACGCTTTGTTAGAAGTGCTGGCGAAATTCAAATCGATTTAGGTTATTCAGTTGAAGAGCTAATTGATATTGTAAGGGAACTATTAAAGATCAATGATATTAAAAATGGTGGTATCTACATTCAAGCAACTAGAGGCGTAGCGCCACGTAATCATTCATTCCCAACGCCAGAAGTTAAACCTGTATTAATGGCTTTTGCTAAAAGTTATGACCGTCCATATGAAGACTTAGAAAGTGGTATTAATGCCGCTACAGTTGAAGATATAAGATGGTTGCGCTGTGATATCAAAAGTTTGAATTTATTAGGTAATGTTCTTGCCAAAGAATATGCTGTAAAATACAATGCCAGCGAAGCAATTCAACATAGAGGCGATACTGTCACTGAAGGTGCTTCAAGTAACGTCTATGCAATAAAAGATGGCGCGATTTACACTCATCCCGTTAATAATTACATTTTGAATGGTATAACCCGCAGAGTTATTAAATGGATCGCTGAAGATTACGATATTCCATTTAAAGAGGAAACTTTTACAGTTGATTTCTTGAAAAATGCAGACGAAGTCATTGTATCAAGTACATCAGCTGAAGTGACACCAGTCGTAAAAATTGATGGCGAAACAGTTGGCGATGGTAAAGTAGGACCTGTCACTCGTAAATTACAAGAAGGGTTCAATAAGTATATTGAATCTAAAAGTAAGTAGTAGATAGCTTATATTGAACCTAAATTTTGTGAAAATATGAAACAAGCCTGTTACATTTTTAAATGTGACAGGCTTGTTTGAGTTCTTGGTATTGGATAACTAAATACAAATGCGTTAATATTAAACATTGTTGAATACTAGTGACATTTTTGAGCAGTAGCTTATTATAGAGTCTTTTAAACTGAATGTCTACGACCTATAAAAGTTAGAGCAGGACGATGAAATAATTTTAGTCCAACTTTAGCTTTATATTATTTACATAAAAATTATTCAGCTATTGGCCTTAAATTATGTTATAATATGACTTAAAGATTAATCGAAATTGAGCTTTAATTTAACTAGTAAAATGTATCTTTTTGTTTCTCATTTTCAGTTGAAAAAGCAAGCTAAAAATTATAAAATCTTCAGTGAGTGATTAAAGAAATAGAAAGTTTATTAAACCATTTTTACATAATAAACTAAATGAATAGTTGAAAATAATAAAGTTCAAAATATAAATAAATAATCGTGAAAATCCAGTTTACGATTATAATAAATTAGAATATATGGCTCTTGAAAACTATATTTCTCGAGCCATTTTCTAATTGAAAGTGAGGTGAACGAGTTGGAGCAATTTTATCAGTTAGGATGGACGCTTGATTCAGCAGGTGGTGCATCGGGCGAAGCATATATGGCTGAACAAGATGGTCAAAAATTATTCTTAAAACGTAATTCAAATCCATTTATTGCAGCCTTATCAGCAGAAGGCATTGTACCGAAATTAGTTTGGACAAAGCGTATTGAGACAGGTGAAGTCGTTACTGCACAACATTGGAAGAATGGTCGTGAATTAGAACCTTCTGAAATGTATCAAACGCGAGTAGCGGAACTATTGAAAAAAATACATGGTTCAAAGCCATTATTAAATATGCTCAAACGCATGGAAATGGAACCTATTACGCCGACAATTATGCTAAATAAAATTAATGCTTCATTATCAAGAGAAGTATTAACCCATCATGTTGTTCGTAAAGCCCTTACTTATTTAGAAGAGCACATTCCTAACTTAGATTCTCGTTTCTTCACGGTTGTTCATGGCGATGTTAATCATAATAATTGGTTATTATCTGATCGTGATGAATTATTTTTAGTAGACTGGGAAGGGGCTATGATAGCAGATCCCGCTATCGACATTGGTATGTTGCTTTACAACTACGTTCCTGAACATAAATGGTCTCAATGGTTTAAAACCTATGGAGTAGAAGAAAACATTGATTTAAATAAGCGTATGAAATGGTACACTGTGATTCAATCTATTGGTATGGTGCAATGGTATGAAGAACAGAAAAGATTCAAAGATATGAATACTTGGTTAAAATTTTTAAATGAAGTTATGAATAGTAACTTATTTATATAAGGAGATTTCTTGTATGAGAGTTCGTTATAAACCATGGGCGGAAGATTATTTAAAAGAACATCCAGATTTAGTAGATATGGATGGCGCACATGCAGGCAAAATGACTGATTGGTTTGATAAAACTCAACCTATTTACATTGAAATTGGTTCAGGTATGGGTCAATTTATTACTACATTGGCAGCAAAACATCCAGAGATTAACTTTGTGTCAATGGAACGTGAAAAAAGTGTAATGTATAAAGTGTTAGATAAAGTTAAAGAACTTGAACTCACCAATTTAAAAATGATTTGTAATGATGCAATCGAGTTGAATGAATACTTTAAAGATGGTGAAGTATCTCGCATATATCTAAATTTTTCAGATCCTTGGCCTAAGAAACGACATGCGAAAAGAAGACTCACTTATCATACTTTTTTAGCATTGTATGAACAAATTCTTAAAGATGACGGTGAAATTCATTTCAAAACAGATAATCGTGGATTGTTTGCGTTTAGTTTAGAAAGCATGTCTCAGTATGGTATGTATTTCACTAAATTGAACTTAAATCTTCATGAGGAAGATAATGAGGATAATATCCTTACTGAATATGAGAAGAAATTCTCTGATAAAGGCTCACGTATTTATCGTATGGAAGCTAAATTTCATAAAAATAAATAATACACTTAACGTATCGCGCGATTATTATAATTGTGCGATATTTTTGTGTTCAATGATTGAAATGGCGTTGAAAAGGTTAAACATATAAATAAAAATAGATGTTTAATAATGCTTTTTACAAAAGGTATAAGTATTTTATTTTCAAAAAAGAGAAGGGGAAATGAAATATGAAAATAGGGAAATTCGAAGTTAATGCTTTGAATGGTGGCACAACTAAAATGGACGGAGGCGCTATATTTGGCGTTGTACCGAAACCATTATGGTCCAAAAAGTATGATGTTAATGATAAGAATCAAGTACCTAATCTCACTTATCCTATATTAATAGAAACTGGTGATAAAAATATTCTAGTGGATACTGGAATAGGTAATGGTAAATTAAATGATAAGCAACTCAGAAATTATGCGGTTGATTATGAAAGTAAAATAGAAGAGGAACTCAAACGTCATGGGTTAAGTGTGGATGATATTGATATCGTATTAATGACGCATATGCACTTTGATCATGCTACTGGTCTAACTGACGTTGAAGGGAAGGCCATCTTCAAAAACGCACTACATTATATCCAACAGGATGAGTGGCACGAGTTTATCAGTCCAAATATTCGTAGCCAGGCCACATATTGGAAGAAAAATCGTGGCACTTATGAAGAGAATATGTTGCTATTTGATAAAGAAATCGAGGTATATCCTGGCGTTAAAATGAAGCATACCGGTGGACATAGTTATGGTCAATCCATTGTGATGATTGAAAGTGATGAAGATAAAGCTGTGCATATGTCAGACATCTTTCCAACACATGCGCATAACAATCCATTATGGGTATGTGCATATGATGATTATCCGATGCAATCTATTCGTGAAAAAGAGAGATTAATTCCTTACTTTATAAGAAATGATTATTGGTTTTTATATTATCATGATAATAAATATTTCGCTGTAAAATATGAAAATGATGGAAAAACAATAAAAGAGAAAATTGAAAGATAAAATAGAGTAAAAGATGGGATATCAGAAGGTTAAATAAGAAGTATTAAATCAATGCTCGTATAAAAATTAAGTAGCATAGACCTCTCTATATAAAGGGGAACTATGCTACTTATTTTATATATGCAGTTATCTACAACTCTTCGATAGTTAATATTTCACCAGTGTAAGCATCTGCATAGAAGATATATTCTATAATTTTATTGTGCTTATCTTGAGTGATTCCGCCTTGATAAATTAAACGATTAGGATACTTATCATTGTCTACATATGCCTCATGAAGAATGTAGGAGCCTCTTATATTCATGAAATAAGATTTAGCTTCGTCTAACACTTTATTTGGCTGTTTGACTTTTTTATTGTCAAGAAGATAATAAAACAAAATTGCTGTAGAAACGCCAACTGTTAGTACTACAGGAATTGTGATGAATTTAATTGTTTGACGTGTCATAACCTCTTACCTCTCTTAATGAATTCGTATCATTAGTTTACCATATTCAAAATGATATAATACATTTGAGGAGCGTGTTATTTAAATGCAAAACGACAAAACATTGAAAAGAATTCAAACATTAACTGAACTGCATGGCGCGCCAGGCTTTGAAGACAACGTGCGTGCATATATGAAACAAGAAATGAAATCATATGTAGATGAATTTATAACTAATCATATGGGTGGTTTCTATGGCGTAAAGAAATCTAAAAAAGAAAATGCTAAACGTGTGATGATTGCTGCTCACATGGATGAGATTGGCTTTATGATTACGAATATTACTTCTAATGGAATGATTCAATTTACAAATCTTGGGGGCGTGGCAAATGATATATGGCAAGGTCAACGCTTACAAGTTAAAAATAGAGATGGCGAACACGTTATTGGGGTAGTTTCAAACATCCCAAAACATTTTAGAACAGGTAACGAAGCGGTGCCTGAGATTAAAGATTTAATGTTAGATATTGGTTCAGAAAGTGCAGAGGAAGTACGTGAGCGTGGAATTGAAATAGGGGACACGATTGTACCTTATACTCCTTTCACTCAATTATCAGAGCATCGATTTAGTGCGAAAGCATGGGATAATCGATATGGTTGTGTCATTGCTATTGAGATATTAGAATTGTTAAAAGATGTCGAGTTGGATGTTGATTTATATGTTGGTGCCAATGTCCAAGAAGAAGTAGGTTTAAGAGGAGCGAAAGCAGCGACAGAAATGATTCAACCTGATATCGCATTTGTAGTAGATTGTTCTCCGGCGAACGATATTAAAGGAGTACAACAGTTATCTGGAGAATTAGGCGGAGGTACACTCATCCGTATTAAAGATGGTACGATGATTCTTCAGCCTAACTTTAAAAACTATTTATTAGATTTAACTAAAGAACATAATATTAAGCATCAATATTATATTTCGCCAGGCGGCACTGATGGGGGAGAAATCCACAAAGCAAATCAAGGTGTGCCAACTGCTGTAATAGGCGTATGTGCAAGGTATATTCATAGCACTGATGCTGTATTTGATATTAGAGATTATTATGCGGCACGTGAATTATTGCAATACGCTATTTTAAATTTAGATGATCAAACAATTAAACAATTACAATATCAAGACTAATATTAGGAGAGATAAAATGATTAAATTAGAATCTGAACAACAATTTAATGAATTAAAACAAGAAAATACTGTATTTGAATTTACTGCAGGATGGTGTCCAGACTGTCGAGTGATTGAACCAGATTTACCAAAACTAGAAGAAAAATATAAAGATTTTAAATTCGTATCAGTAGATAGAGACGAATTTATCGATTTAGCTATTGAAAATGATATTATGGGTATTCCAAGCTTTTTAGTCTTTAAACAAGGTGAATTAGTAGGTAGCTATATTGGAAAAGAACGTAAATCAATTGAACAAATTGACGAATTTTTAAATCAGTACAAGTAATATTTTATAATAATGATTTTGTACCTCATTTTAAGTAGAAAAATAGAATTCTATTTAAGTAATACTTTGATTTCTCTGTAATTAGGTACTTATTTATTGTAAAATATTATAAGGTGCGAAATAGGAGTGTTAAAAATGAATGTCTTTCAAATGAGAGATAAAATTAAACAACGTTTAAGTAGCTTAGATGTCGATTTTAAGTTCGACCGCGAAGAAGAAACGTTACGTATTTATAGACAAGACAATCATAAAGGCGTCACAATCAAATTAAATGCGATTGTTGCCAAGTATGAAGAACAAAAAGAAAAAATAGTGGATGAAATTGTTTATTATGTCGAAGAAGCAATTGCTCAAATGAATGATGATAGTCTAAATAAAATGCAAGATATCCAAATTATGCCTGTTATTCGTTCAGCAAGTTTTGATAAAAAAACTAAAGAAGGTCATCCATTTATTATTGAAAAGCATACTGCAGAAACTAACATTTACTACGCACTGGATTTAGGTAAATCTTACCGTTTGATTGACGAAAGTATGCTTAAACAATTAGGTATAACTGAACAACAAGTTAAAGAAATGTCTTTATTTAATATTCGTAAATTACAGAATAAATATAAAACTGACGAAGTAAAAGGAAATATTTTTTATTTCGTGAATTCTAATGATGGATATGATGCAAGTCGTATTCTAAATACTAAATTTTTAGATGAGATTTATAGTCAGTGCGAAGGCGAAATGTTAGTAGCCGTTCCGCATCAAGATGTATTAATTATCGCAGATATTCGTAATAAAACAGGTTATGATGTGATGGCACATTTAACTATGGAATTTTTCACTAAAGGATTAGTTCCTATTACATCATTATCTTTTGGTTATGAAAAAGGACATTTTGAACCTATATTTATTCTAGGTAAAAATAATAAACAGAAACGCGATCCTAATGTTATTCAGCGTTTGGAAGCGAATCGTAAAAAGTTTAATAATAAAGATAAATAGAGGAGAGTTACAATGAATTTATTTTATAATAATGCAGGGGTAGGGGACGTAGCATTCCTACAAATCGAACCTACAAATGGTCCGTTCGAATATGATAAACAAAATGATATCGTTGTTATCAAAGACGGAGATAAAGTAGTTGGATTTAATATTTTTGGATTCTCTAACTACTTCAAAATTCAAGAAAATGGTCATATCAAATTAACGCCAGAATTGGTTGACGCATTGCAACAAGCAATCGATAAATCTAGTATAGATTACAAATTAGATGCAGATTTATCACCTAAATTTGTCGTAGGATATGTTGAAACTAAAGATAAACATCCTAATGCAGATAAATTAAGTATTTTAAAAGTTAACGTAGGTAATGAAAACTTGCAAATTGTGTGTGGTGCACCAAATGTTGAAGCCGGACAAAAAGTAGTTGTTGCTAAAGTAGGTGCTGTTATGCCAAGTGGTATGGTTATTAAAGACGCTGAATTACGTGGTGTTGCTTCAAGTGGTATGGTTTGTTCCATGAAAGAATTAAACTTGCCAAATGCGCCTCAAGAAAAAGGTATCATGGTACTATCTGACGATTATCAAGTCGGTCAAGCATTTTTTGATTAAAAAAGGAAGGATGTGAGTGTATGAGTTGGTTTGATGAATTATTTGGCAATGATAATAATTCGAATGAAGAATTATTAAGACGTAAAAACAAACGTCGTCAGGACTCAAAAACACAAATGAATGATGATAATGCATTACTTCCTGAAAATGATGATATTTATGACCGACCAAAAGGTAAATTTCGTTTCCCAATAGACGTTGGTAGAGATACGGATGAGGCTGAAGATGCTATTTATCAAGAGAATAGCAATGAAGATGAAACCTATCATAACGATACTTCATACAATAACGAAGATTTATACGACTACGGTTCATATCATTATGACGACTTTAATCAAGCTTCTGAACAAACTCAAGCTTATGATAGCGCTCAAGATACGAGAAGACGTCGTAGAAGAAAATATACCAATCATGATGACACTGGTATCCCTTCAATTAAAGAAAGACCTTCACATAGACGTGAAAATGTTTCTACTCAGTCAAGTTCTAATCACGTAAATTCACAAAGAAGTAAATACTCTACTTCTCAACGAAATTTTAATGATTATGAGCGTGTGAAATTGCAATCAGAGCGTTTTAAATCAAGTTATAATACGCGTCCTCATTCTACATATCATAAGTCGAGCTTTAAAACTTCTGAAGTTCCTTCTGCTATTTTTGGTACTAAAAAACGTCGTCCTATAAGAAATGGCGTGATACCGCCTGCCAAAGATTCAGAGGATAATAAAGCAGATTCAACTAAAGGTTATGCTAATACGGCAGAACGTGTTACTCATAATGAAGAAAAACCTGCAGAAACATTTTCAAAAAATAATAATATTAGTGTGTCAAAAGATGAAGATAAACATTCTTCAGTGAATGAAGTGTCTGATAATGCAATAGATAATACAGAAACTAACGAGACTCTCTCTTCAAATGAAAAAACACCTAATTATTCTCAAAGAGATAATACAATTAATATTGAAAATATCTATGCTTCACAAATTGTTGAAGAAATTAGAAAAGAAAGAGAACGTAAAGCGCAACAAAAACGTAAGTTTAAAGAAGCTTTACAAAATAAGCGTCAGCAAGCAAATAATGAAGATGATGATATTCAAAAAGCAATTGACGAAATGTATGCGCAACAAGCTAAGCAATATACAGGAGAAAGTTCACTTGACGATGAATCATTCGGTAAAAAGACAGATCAATCATCTACAACAAATGAGAATGATACAGACAATGTAATTGAAGCGAAACCTCATGATATTACTCAGGCGTCTCGTGAATCACAATCAACAAATGTAAACACTGATGATATAGAGCAACAACAAGTTGAGGACTTAAATGAAGCATCACCGTATAATTATGAAGAAATTGATTTAAATCAAGTGCCGAGCGTTCAACAAGTGAAAGATGAAGATGTGAAGGTTGAAAATGCTCAAGAAGATAAAAAGCAATTTGAATCAGAAGATTCTTCAGTACAACACTTAGATGACACTACTCAACTAATTTCTAATCAAGAATCAACATTAGTTGATAAAGATAGTGAAGGACAAATTGAGGATGTTTCAAATGAACACACCAAGGTTCATGACAATAACGAAGATGATGCACCTTATAATTCAAGTAAAAGTGATGAGACGACTATAGATGAAGCGAATTATCGCGAACTTGATAAAGCTCAAGATGGCTCTTATAAAGCGCAAGAGGAAGATAATTCAGCTGAAGAATCATCAAACAGTACTTTATCTCAAGATGATTCGACCATGAATGAAAATCAATCAAATTCATCTCAAACTCAACATGAAACTAATGATTTTGTTCAAAATGCAGTAGAGTCAGAAACGGAATATGCAACAAAACCTCATGAAGATACAGACAAAAAAGAAAATGAGATGAGAAATTCATACAATGATTATTCAGCTGACAATTCTCAAGCTAAAACACATGATTTAGAAGGAAATAATTCTTCTAATATTGATGATACTGTAACTAACAAAGCAACAACAGATGAGCATCATAACAACAATGAAAATCAGCTTGAGCAACCTAAAAAATCGCTTAAACAATCAATTAAGCCAGGTAGCAAACCATTTAATGTAGTTATGACGCCGTCTGATAAAAAGCGTATGATGGATGCATTTAAAAAGAAATCACGTAAAGTAGCAGTGCCTGAATTGAAACCAGAAACGAAAGTTAAAAAAGAAGATAATGACAACTCTTCTACACTGGTAAATAATGGCAGAAAAGTAGAAACGTCTATCTCTAATGGTAAACAAGTTGCTAACCAACAAACTAATTCTGAAGCAGATCATTCAAATCATAGTAAACTAAACCAGTCTGAGAACTCATCTAATGATACGCAGGAAGTAATTAGTGACCGTAATAACGACAACACTGCTGAAAAGTCATTATCAACAGAAATTGTTACTAAACAAGAAACAAAAGCTCCAATAGAAAGCAATTCAGTACCTTCAAATGAAGCTAGTGGTGCAACTAAAGAAGGTAATCAAGCAAACAATGCTGAAACTGAAGTGTCTAAACCTGCGATTCGAAAAGGGCCAAACATTAAATTACCAAGCTTAGATTTACTTGAGAACCCTGAAACTCATGAAATTGATGAAGCTTGGATTGAAGAGAAAAAGCAAGAGTTAAATGATGCATTCTATTATTTTAATGTGCCTGCTGAAGTTCAAAATGTTACTGAAGGTCCAAGTGTTACTCGATTTGAATTAGCAGTTGAAAAAGGGGTTAAAGTTTCAAGAATTACAGCACTGCAGGATGATATAAAAATGGCGCTAGCTGCAAAAGATATTAGAATTGAAGCGCCAATTCCTGGAACAAGTTTAGTCGGTATTGAGGTTCCTAACCAAAATCCAACTAAAGTTAACTTAAAATCCATTTTAGAAACAGATAAATTTAAAAATGCTGAATCTAAATTAACTGTAGCAATGGGTAATCGTATTAATAATGATCCATTGCTTATGGATATTGCTAAGACGCCTCATGCACTTATTGCAGGTGCGACAGGTTCTGGTAAGTCTGTTTGTATCAATAGTATCTTAATGTCATTACTCTATAAGAATCACCCTGAAGAATTAAGATTATTATTAATTGATCCGAAAATGGTTGAATTGGCTCCATACAATGATTTACCACATCTCGTGTCACCAGTTATTACAGATGTAAAAGCAGCCACTCAAAGTTTAAAATGGGCTGTAGAGGAAATGGAACGCCGTTATAAATTATTTGCGCAATACCATGTGAGAAATATTACTGCTTTCAATAAAAAAGCGTCATATGAGCAAAGAATGCCAAAAATTGTTATTGTTATTGATGAGTTAGCTGATTTAATGATGATGGCTCCACAAGAAGTGGAACAATCTATCGCAAGAATTGCTCAGAAAGCACGTGCATGTGGAATCCATATGCTTGTCGCAACTCAAAGACCATCAGTAAATGTCATTACAGGATTAATTAAAGCTAACATTCCTACACGTATTGCGTTTATGGTGTCATCAAGCGTAGATTCACGTACTATTTTAGATAGTGGTGGCGCAGAACGATTATTAGGTTATGGCGATATGCTTTACTTAGGCAGCGGTATGAATAAACCTATACGTGTACAAGGTACATTTGTGTCAGATGATGAAATCGATGAAGTCGTTGATTTCATTAAAGCGCAAAGAGAGCCCAATTATTTATTTGAAGAAAAAGAATTACTGAAAAAGAATCAAACACAAGCTCAAGATGAACTATTTGATGATGTATGTGAATTTATGGTTAAAGAAGGACATATTTCTACTTCTTCAATTCAAAGACATTTTCAAATTGGATACAATCGTGCAGCTAGAATCGTAGACCAATTAGAACAGTTAAATTATATTTCTGGCGCTAATGGTTCGAAACCAAGAGATGTATATATAACAGAAGAAGATTTAAAGAAAGATTAATTTAAAAGGAGTTTTATGGTTATGACGCATTATCATTTTGTTGGTATTAAAGGCTCAGGAATGAGCTCTTTAGCACAAATCATGCATGATTTAGGACATGAAGTGCAAGGCTCAGATATTGAAAATTATGTATTTACAGAAGTAGCATTAAAAAATAAAGGAATTAAAATTCTTCCTTTTAGTGCTGATAACATTAAAGAAGGCATGGTAGTAATACAAGGTAATGCGTTTCCAGATACACATGAAGAAATCGTTAAAGCCCATGATTTAAAATTAGATGTTATTAAATATCATGACTTTTTAGGTCAAGTGATTAGTCAATATACATCTGTAGCTGTAACTGGAGCACACGGTAAAACATCTACTACAGGTTTATTGTCTCATGTTATGAATGGTGACAAAAAGACATCATTCTTAATTGGTGATGGTACTGGTATGGGATTACCGGCAAGTGATTATTTTGCATTTGAAGCATGTGAATACCGTCGCCACTTCTTAAGTTACCACCCGGATTATGCTATTATGACTAATATTGATTTTGATCATCCAGACTATTTTAAAGATATAGATGATGTAGCTGATGCTTTCCAAAACATGGCACATAATGTCAAAAAAGCCATTATTGCTTGGGGAGACGATGAACATTTAAGAAAATTAGAAGCGGATGTTCCAATTTATTATTATGGTTTAAGTAAAAACGATGACGTTTATGCAGATAATATTCAAATTACTGATAAAGGAACGCAATTTGATGTTTATATCAATGGTGAATATTATGATCAATTCTTAACGCCTCAATATGGTGACCATAACATCCAAAATGCACTCTCAGTTATCACTATTAGTTATTTAGAAAAAATGAACGTAAATAATATTAAAGAGGCTTTAGAAACATTTGGTGGTGTAAAACGTCGCTTTAATGAAACAAATGTTGCTAAACAAGTATTAGTAGACGATTATGCTCACCATCCTAGAGAAATTAGTGCTACAATTGAAACAGCACGAAAAAAATATCCTAACAAAGAAATCGTAGCAGTATTTCAGCCTCACACATTTTCTAGAACACAAGCTTTCTTAAATGAATTCGCTGAATCCTTAAGCAAAGCTGATCATGTATTTTTATGTGAAATATTTGGTTCTATTCGAGAAAATACTGGAGAATTAACTATCCAAGATTTAATAAACCGTATTGACGGATCTGCATTAATCGATGAAAATAATATTGACGTATTAAAAGAATTTAAAGATGCAGTTATTTTATTCATGGGCGCAGGGGACATTCAAAAACTTCAACGCGCTTATGAAGAAAAAATTGGCATTACAAATGAATTTTAATATGTTTATATATAATTATGTTGGGTATTAATAATTAATGACTTTTATTTTAAAAGTAATTAGGAGGCGTTTTTAATGGATTGGATTTTACCAATTGCTGGAATTATCGCTGCAATTGCATTCTTACTTTTATGTATTGGAATCTTTGTAGTTTTAATCTCAGTTAAAAAGAATTTAGATCATGTGGCTAAAACACTAGATGGTGTTGAAGGTCAAGTTCAAGGTATCACTCGTGAATCAACTGACTTACTTCACAAAGCAAATCGCTTAACTGAAGATATTCAAGGTAAAGTTGAACGTTTAAACTCTGTTGTTGATGGCGTAAAAGGCATTGGCGATTCAGTTCAAACTTTAAATAGTTCAGTTGATCGTGTAACTAACTCAATTACACATAACATTTCTCAAAATGAAGATAAAATTTCTCAAGTAGTTCAATGGTCAAATGTGGCAATGGAAATTGCTGACAAATGGCAAAATAGACACTACCGCAGAGGAAGTGCAAACTACAGAACAAATTCTGTAGCTGATGATGCAAAATATGCAAATCATTCAAATCAAAATTACACTACAAACGTTGAGAAAAACTTTTAATTAATATGATTCAATCAAATGCACTTAAATGAGGTTTGTACTTGTTTAAGTGCATTTCTTATAGGAGGAATTAGCATGAGTAAGAAATATAATCGCGATGCGTTTGAAAAACATAACTCAGGCAATGACTTACATGGTCAAGGTGCTAACCAACAAAGTGATGTAGCACAAACAAATGCGACAAAACATTACGATAGAGATGCATTCGAGACAAACAACACTGGTAATGACTTACATGGTCAAGGCGCTAACCAACAAGATGGTTCAGCACAGACAAATGCGACAAGACATTATAATCGTGATGCGTTTGAATCTTACAATACAGGTAATGATTTACGTAACCAAGGTGCAAATCAACGTGAAAACGCACAATATACAAATGCGACAAGACATTATGATAGAGATGCATTTGAAACAAACAACACTGGTGAAGACTTGCACAATAGAGGAAGCAATCAAAATAGTCAAGTTACTACAAATTCTCGTCATCAGTATACTTACAATACTAAGAATTCAAGAAAAGACTTTGTAGTAAGCTTTATTACAGGCGCTTTAATCGGTTCTGCTATTGGCTTACTTACTAAAACAAAAGCTCAAGATAAAATTGATCAAGCTAAAGCTAAAGAGCAAGAGTTTAAAGATAACTATCATCATATTAGACGTCAAGCTGAAGAAAATATTGAAAATGTAAAACAAAAAATTGATGACTTCAAAAATAGAAAAAATTCAAATATTACTTCAGATGAGTTGAAAGCACAACAAAATGCGATAAAAGCAGAGACATCAAACAACTTAGCAGATCAGTCACCACAAGCACATGAAATTCAGGATGCTAAAGTTGAAGCTATGAATAATGACTATCATCAAAGAAATAATGAAAATAATAGTGCAGAAGAAATTGTTGCACAACAAAACGCAATTAAAGCAGAGACATCAAATAACTTAGCAGACCAATCACCACAAGCCCAAGAAATTCAAGAAGCGAAAGCAGAAGCTAAATCAGATAAATCTCAAGAAAAAGTAACTGCTAAAGAACTTGCTGCTCAACAAAGTGCTGTTAAAGCAGAGGCTGCGGAAAATAATTTAGCTAACCCTTCAGTTACAAACACACACAATACAAATAACTTACCATTAGCTAAAAGAATAGCTAAAGCTGCGAACGCTAAAAAAGATAAATTAACTAAAGATGAAAATGTTGCGAAAAAGACAGAAGAGTTATTAGCTGAAAAACCAATTGCTAAATCTAAAAGCAATAAAATTCCTATGTTAGTAACTAAAAAGTTCAATAGAGATGAAGCACATTTGAAAAATAACCAAAGTCATGCTTCAGCTAAATTTGATAAAGGTGTTATTACGCACGATACAAATGAAAATTCTAACGGTGTAAAAAAACAATCAAACAAAAAGCAAGGTAACAAAACACCTAAACAACAACAAAGAACTGAAAAAGCTAAAAGTAAAATAGATAAACGTACTTTTAATGATTAATTATTAAAGTATATTGCAAAAGAGTAATGCAAATGCAATTTGCATTGCTCTTTTTATTCTGCATTAGTAAAATAAACAACTTAAATGTTAGACAATTCACAAATTTTAGATAATTTATTTATCAATACGGTTGAACAACAGCCATCTAATTGTTAGAATACTATTTAAATACTATTATTTTATCGCTTTAAAGTAATATATAAGTAAGGAATTTTATTGAGGTGAGTAAGAATGTCAACTAAGTTAGAACAATACAGAGAAGAGATTGTTTCGATTAACTATCAGATTTTAGATTTATTATCTAAAAGAGGCGAATTAGCACAAAAAATCGGTGAGGAAAAAATTAAGCAAGGAACAAAAGTATATGACCCTCAACGTGAAAAAGAAATGATTAATCAATTGATGGACCGTAACCAAGGACCTTTCAATGATAATGTTATCAAACAGTTATTTAAAGAAATCTTTAAAGCATCAACAGATTTACAAAAATCTGAAAATGAAAAACATTTATATGTTTCACGTAAGTTAAAACCAGAGGATACTGTAGTTAAATTCGATAATGGCGGTATTATTGGTGATGGTAATAAATCTTTTGTTTTTGGTCCATGTTCAGTAGAATCTCAAGAACAAGTAGATGCAGTTGCAAAAGACTTACAAGCTAAAGGCGAGAAATTTATTAGAGGTGGCGCATTCAAACCTCGTACTTCTCCATATGACTTCCAAGGATTAGGGGTAGAAGGACTTAAAATATTAAAAAATGTCAAAGATAAATTTGGTCTCAATGTAGTAAGTGAAATTGTTAATCCTGCTGATTTTGAAATTGCTGATGAATATTTAGATGTTTTCCAAATTGGTGCACGTAATATGCAAAACTTTGAACTCTTAAAAGAAGCTGGAAAAACGAATAAACCAATCTTATTAAAACGTGGATTATCAGCTACAATTGAAGAATTTACATTTGCTGCTGAATACATTGCTTCACAAGGTAACAAAAATATTATCTTATGTGAACGTGGTATTCGCACATATGAGAAAGCAACACGTAATACACTTGATATCTCTGCAGTACCAATCTTAAAACAAGGTACTCATTTACCAGTTATGGTTGACGTTACACATAGTACTGGACGTAAAGATATCATGTTACCTACAGCAAAAGCTGCTTTAGCAGTAGGGGCAGATGGTGTTATGGCAGAAGTTCATCCTGATCCATCAGTAGCACTTAGTGATAGTGGTCAACAAATGGATTTAAATGAATTCGATAAATTCTATAATGAATTAAAACCACTTGCTGAAATGTATAATTCTAAACAACTTAAATAAAGTTAAGTTAGTAAAATAAAAAACTTTTAATCATTTAAGCTATTCATTTTACTAAGAAAAGTAAGTATTTTATAATACTATTTTCTAGTTAAAAATGAATAGCTTATTTATTATTCCTCCAGAATATAAGATATTAAATAGCGGGATATTAAATACTTTACGAAAAAAATATGTTTTGAATGAATTAATTTGACTTAAATAACTTAATTAATATTAAATTATGACATAAATGTGAATAAATAATTTATTTGACACAAATAATTTTTGTGATAAACTTTGAAAATGTAATGAAAACACGTTATAATAGTAAATAAAACGCTTACAAGGAGGATATTATGACAGTAACGATATATGATGTTGCGAGAGAAGCTCGAGTATCAATGGCGACAGTTTCACGCGTAGTAAATGGTAATCAAAATGTAAAACCTGAGACTCGTAAAAAAGTGAATGAGGTTATTAAACGTTTAAATTATAGACCAAATGCTGTTGCAAGAGGATTGGCTAGTAAACGTACGACAACTGTAGGCGTTATTATCCCAGATATCTCAAATATTTATTACTCTCAATTAGCACGTGGTATTGAAGATATTGCGATTATGTATAAATATCACTCAATTATTTCTAACTCTGATAATGATCCTGAGAAAGAGAAAGAAATTTTCAATAATTTACTAAGTAAACAAGTAGATGGCATTATTTTCTTAGGTGGAACGATTTCAGAAGAAATTAAAGATTTAATTAATCAATCTTCAGTTCCTGTTGTAGTTTCAGGTACTAATGGTAAAGATGATAACATTGCTTCAGTTAATATTGATTTTAAAGAAGCAGCGAAGGAAATTACAGAACATCTCATTGAGTCAGGAGCTAAAGAATTTGCTTTAGTTAGTGGAGATTATTCTAAAAAAGCGCAAGAAGACGTTCTTGACGGCTTAAGAGAAGCACTTGAAAAACATGATTTAAAATTAAATGAGACTTTACAATTATCTGGCTCTGAAAGTTATAAAGATGGTATTCGCGTCTTTGATGAAATTAAGGACAATTTACCTGATGCTATTTTATCAATTAGTGATGAACAAGCAATTGGTATTTTACACAGTGCTTTAGATGCCGGTATAAATGTTCCTGAAGACCTACAAATTGTTAGCTTTAATAATACTCGTTTAGTTGAAATGGTTAGACCTAGATTATCAAGTATTATTCAGCCATTATATGATATTGGTGCGGTAGGCATGCGCTTATTAACTAAGTATATGAATGAAGAAGAAATTGAAGAGCCTAATGTGGTTTTACCTCATCGAATTGAATATCGTGGTACAACGAAATAGTTGTATAAAATTGCGAGTTACAACAATGTAACTCGCAATTTTTTTTATGAATTTTAACTATACCAGTCAATAATTCGTTGAGCGCGTTCTAAGTTTTTTTCAGAAATTGCCTTAGACCTTAACACAGGCTGATAATCTCGATAATCTTCAGTCCATTGTTTCGCTAATTTAACAGGTGAATAGCTACTCCATTTTGTTAACCACTTTTCAGGAAGAGGACCATTGCGAATAGGCTCATTTAAAAGGGCTAAAAATATATGGCTCCAAGCACGTGGCACGACTTGCCAAATGTTATAGCCACCACCTCCGAACATAATTACTTTACTATTCGTATACTCATCAGCTAATTGTTTAATAATATATGGGATTTCATATAATGTTTCTAAAGAACAGCTAAGGTGCGTTAAAGGGTCTAAATAATGAATATCGACGCCATGGACACTCAAAATAATATCTGGTTTAAAAGATTCAATTACGCTCTTAACGGTAGTTCTTAGGATATTTAAATAATTATCATGTTCGGTATAAGGTTCTAATGGTAAATTAACGGTATAGCCAAATCCTAAATCTTCGCCTCTTTCGGTATAATGTCCTGAGCCAGGAAATAGAAATTTACCGGTTTCATGAATGGAATAACACATAATTTCATTACTTGTATAGAAACTCCACTGTGTTCCATCTCCATGATGTGCATCTGTATCGATGATCATTACACGTTGATGATAATATGTAGACAAATATTGCGCTGTTACTGCTACATCATTATAAATACAAAATCCATTAGCACGCCCGGGTAAACTGTGATGCAAACCACCACCTAAATGACAGCCATTTTGTAATGTGCCCTCCATAATAGCATCCGCTAAATTGAGTGCGCCACCCACGATTCTGGCACTATGACGATGCATATGTCTAAATTGAAATGTATCTTCAGAATTTAGACCATATTTTTGAGCTTCAGTTTCACTTAGGATACCGTGCGAGGCATGTTTAATCGCTTGAATATAATCATACTGATGAACTAAAGCCAATTCTTCTTCAGTTGCAATTCTAGGGCTAATGATATGTTCTTCTGTTAAAACGTTTATGTTCTGAAGTAGTTCAGTTGTTAATTTTAACCTCATTTGGTTAAAAGGGTGGTCGTTGTTAAAACGATAGTTTAACAGTTCCTCTGAATAGACAAAGCCTGTTTTATTTGTAGGTAACATTTATGCTACACTCCTTTCACTTATCTTTTTAAAAGAGAAAGCGGTTTTTATACCTTAAATCATCAAACGCTTGTTGTTGGTCAAGAGATATTCTGTTACCTATTCTAGCCATTAAACAATTGGCAGGATGACTTGTAATTTCAGGATCATCTGTAGCAAAAACTTCTAAACCACCTTTAGCCATTAATTTTTGCATCATTTTCTTGTAATCGTAAACATTTAATTTGGCTTGAGCTAAATCCCAATGCCAGTAATATTCAGTGGTTAAAACAATGTAATCTTCAAACTCATCTTGCGAAAGACTTTGAGAAATGAGTTCGCCACCAATGTGATATTGTCTATAATCTTTATGAACTTCAATGGCTCCTAATTCAATGAGATAAGGTAAGTTGCCTTCAGACCATCGCTCAAACTCATCGGGGTAGTGATAGGTTACATAGCCTATAATATGTTGATTTATTCTCGATATATAAATACGACCTTCAGGTAATTGTGTAATTTCTAGTAATGCTTCAAATTGGTCTTGTGAAGGGCGAAAGGCGTTTAAGGCTTCATCAAAAGTTAATTGTTTCAAATCGTCGTGTGCGATTGGACCTTCAATAACTATATTGAATTGATCAAATTTCATTTGTTTAGTGATGTATGTTTTTTTGTGTTTCAATTTATTCACATCCATTTCACCTAATGATTAATCATATTATATAATTTTTAGTTTAATAAACAACTTAAATTGTAATAATTATCTAAAAATTTTGAATAACACAAAAATTGAGGTATAATACTTTTTAAGAAAGCGTTTTCACTATAACAAGGGGGAGTTTATGATGAAAATAGAAGTTTATGAAGCACAGAAAGGTAATTATAACTTAAGAAATTACGAAGACACATATGCGAATTTTAACTGGGAGGAGGTAAAAAAAGCATTTTCATGGTATGAAACTGGGAAAATGAATATGGCTTATGAATGTATTGATCGTCATGTAGACGAAGGTAAGGGGGATAAAATTGCTTTAAATTATAGAGATGAACGCAGAAAAGAACAATATACATTTAAGCAATTGAAAACATTATCAAATCAAGCTGCAAATGTATTAGTTGAGAAAGCAAATGTACAAAAGGGTGATAGAGTATTTATCTTTATGCCTCGTACACCTGAACTTTATTTTGCATTCTTAGGTATTTTAAAAATAGGCGCTATCGTTGGCCCGTTGTTTGAAGCTTTTATGGAAAAAGCAGTAACAGATCGTCTTGAAAATAGTGAAGCCAAAGTAGTCATTACAACAAATAGTTTATTAGGCAGAATTCCTAAAGATAAATTGTCGCATCTTGAAACTATCATTGTTGTAGACGAAGATGTTGAAGAGGGGTATGTTGATTTTAATAAAGAACTTAAGCAAGCAAGTGCAGACTTTGACATCGAATGGTTACAAGAAGATGATGGCTTAATCTTGCATTATACTTCAGGTTCAACTGGACAACCTAAAGGGGTATTACATGTTCAAAAAGCAATGTTATTACATTATATTTCTGGTAAATATGTATTAGATTTACAAGAAAATGATATTTATTGGTGCACAGCTGATCCAGGTTGGGTTACAGGTACGTCTTATGGGGTATTTGCGCCATGGCTAAACGGAGTGACGAATTGTATTGCCGGTGGAAGATTCTCGCCAGAACAGTGGTATAACATGATTGAAGAATTTAAAGTAACAATTTGGTATACTGCTCCAACTGCTTTAAGAATGTTAATGAGTGCAGGAGATGACATCGTTGAAAAATACAATCTATCATCACTACGTTCAATTTTATCAGTGGGTGAACCACTCAACCCTGAAGTAATTAAATGGTCTAAAGAAGTATACGATAAAAGAGTACTTGATACATGGTGGATGACAGAAACTGGAGGTCATATGATTGTCAATTATCCATCAATGAACGTTAAGCTAGGCTCAATGGGTAAACCGTTACCTGGTATTGAGGCAGCTATCATTGATGATTCTGGAAATGAATTGCCACCCAACCGTATGGGTAATTTAGCAATTAAAAAAGGTTGGCCATCAATGATGTATGCAATTTGGAAAAATCCTGAAAAGTATGACTCTTACTTTATTGGTGATTGGTATGTATCAGGAGATTCAGCTTATAAAGATGAGGATGGTTACTATTGGTTCCAAGGCCGTGTAGACGATGTCATTATGACAGCAGGGGAACGTGTCGGTCCATTTGAAGTTGAATCTAAATTAGTAGAACACGAAGCGGTAGCTGAAGCAGGGGTTATTGGTAAACCTGACCCAGTAAGAGGAGAAATTATTAAAGCATTTATTTCGTTAAGACAAGGATATGAGCCATCTGACGAGCTCAAAGAAGAAATTCGTAAATTTGTTAAAGAAGGTCTGTCAGGACATGCTGCACCGCGTGAAATTGAATTTAAAGATAAATTACCTAAAACACGTTCAGGTAAAATTATGAGACGTGTGCTCAAAGCATGGGAATTGAATTTAGATGCTGGTGACTTAAGTACGATGGAAGATTAATTTGTTTTTGAAAATGAGCGTCCACTTTAATAGTGGAGTCTTTTAATCATTTAAAACGACTATATTTTTATTATGTAAACTATATACATATTAAATCTTTATAAAAATTAAAAATTACCTAAACTTTCAGTTAAATTTTACACAAATGCTTGGAAACGCTAACAAAAATTCGACATCGCTTATATAGTTAGTTATTATTAATATGTAAGATTTAAAGAAACCTTCTATCAAGTAAAGGTCTTCTTACATAAAAATATTTTAATTATCATAAGGGGTTGAAATAAGTTGGCACATTTATCAGATTTAGATATTGCTAATCAATCAGAATTAAAACCTATTGGAGAAATTGCTAAAAAAGCAGGTATTCCTGAAGCTGCTTTAGAACAATATGGTCATTACAAAGCGAAGATTGATATCAATCAAATTAAACCTAAAGATAACAAAGGGAAAGTTGTATTAGTAACTGCAATGAGTCCTACTCCAGCAGGGGAAGGTAAATCAACAGTTACAGTAGGTTTATCTGATGCATTTAATGAGTTAAATAAAAACGTTATGGTTGCTTTACGTGAACCAGCGTTAGGTCCAACTTTCGGTATTAAAGGTGGTGCCACTGGTGGTGGTTATGCACAAGTATTACCAATGGAAGACATTAACTTACACTTTAACGGGGACTTCCACGCAATTACAACAGCAAACAATGCTTTATCAGCATTCATCGATAACCACATCCATCAAGGTAACGATTTAGGTATCGACGTTCGTCGTATCGAATGGAAACGTGTTTTAGACATGAATGACCGTGCATTACGTAATGTGATAGTTGGTTTAGGTGGACCTACAAATGGTGTACCTCGTGAAGATGGCTTCAACATTACAGTTGCATCTGAAATCATGGCTATTTTATGTTTAGCTCGTAACATCAACGACTTAAAAGATAAAATTAGCCGTATTACAATTGGTTACACTCGCGAACGTAAACCAATCACTGTTGCAGATCTTAAAGTTGAAGGCGCTTTAGCAATGATCTTAAAAGACGCTATCAAACCAAACTTAGTACAAACTATCGAAGGTACACCTGCATTAGTACACGGTGGACCATTTGCTAACATCGCTCATGGTTGTAACTCAATCTTAGCTACAGAAACTGCACGTGACTTAGCTGATATCGTAGTTACAGAAGCAGGTTTCGGTTCAGACTTAGGTGCTGAAAAATTCATCGACATCAAAGCTCGTGAAGCAGGTTTCGAACCATCAGCAGTAGTATTAGTAGCAACAGTTCGTGCGCTTAAAATGCATGGCGGCGTAGCTAAAGACGACTTAAAAGAAGAAAATGTTGAAGCACTTAAAGCTGGTATTGTTAACTTAGAACGTCACGTTAACAACATCCGTAAATTCGGTGTAGAACCAGTTATCGCATTAAACGCATTTATCCACGATACTGAAGCTGAAACTGAAGCAGTAAAAGCTTGGGCTAAAGAAAACAACGTACGTATCGCTTTAACTGAAGTTTGGGAAAAAGGCGGTAAAGGTGGCGTAGACCTTGCTAACCAAGTACTTGAAGTAATCGAACAACCTAACGAATTCAAATTCTTATATGATTTAGATCAATCATTAGAAGAAAAAATTGAAACAATCGTTAAAGATATCTACGGTGGTTCTTCAGTTACATTTAGTAAAAAAGCTAAAAAACAATTAAAAGAATTCACTGACAATGGTTGGGGTAAATATCCAATCTGTATGGCTAAAACACAATACTCATTCAGTGATGACGCAACTGCATTAGGTGCGCCAACTGATTTTGATATTACAATCAGAGAATTAGAAGCTAAAACAGGTGCTGGCTTCATCGTTGCATTAACAGGTGCAATCATGACAATGCCTGGTTTACCTAAGAAACCAGCTGCATTAAACATGGACGTTACAGAAGACGGACATGCAGTAGGTTTATTCTAATTAGAACTTAATGATTAACAAAGAGTGGTAGAGATTATCTCTACTGCTCTTTTTCTTTTTTGAAAAGACAGAACCCAGTACGCGAACTAATTTACGCAGACGTTTGCTTCGTACTATGTAACTTAGGGTTAGTAAGTAAATGATGATAAATATTATACTTCTTAGCGTGCACATACTCTTCTTTGCTAATCACACCTTCAACCAACATTCTCTTTAATACATAATGTTGTCTATGAATACTAAATTCAACTTCACTTGGCGATTTTAAACTGCCATCTGTATCATAAGGCGTATACATATAGGGACTTTGTAATAGGCCTACTAAATAAGCAGATTGCGCAATGTTTAGTTCAAAAGGTGGCACGCCAAATAAACTATATGACGCTGAAGCAATGCCAGTAATGTTAGCCCCTTCATAATCACGACCAAAAGGCACAATATTTAAATATGTATAAATAATCTCATTTTTAGATAAAATTTTTTCCAAACGCATCGCTAATATGATTTCATTCGCTTTACGACTATAAGTTTTTTTATTAGTAAGCACTTGGTTTTTCACCAATTGTTGAGTAATCGTACTTCCACCTGTACTTTGCTTTAAATTAAATACATCTTGTACCATAGCTCGTACTAATGCTTTAGGTAAAACACCCCTATGATTATAGAATAAAGTATCTTCAGATGAAGTTAATGCTTTGATAACATTTGGACTAACATGTGCAGGACCTACAATTAACGAGTTTTGAGAGCGATCATATTCTTGTAAAATATTTTTATTATCATGATTTAAAAGATCGTCACCAGCAAAGTGGAGTACTCTTTTTCTAAGTTCAGTATTACTTATTTGTGAGGCTTCATGTGTTAAGTGATGAAAATACAATACAGTACCAATAAAACCGATAACAGTGAATAATAAAGCAACACTAAAAAGTCCTACACAAATATGTTTTAACTTTTTGTAGGTTTTTTCAAAAGTATTTAATTTTTCACTTCTATATGCTTGAGTTAAACGTACTTTCATCTCGAACCTCCTAAAATTTAAATATAGTATACCACATTCATGAAGTTGACTTTTAAACATCTCTTACCTATAATTAAAAGCAATTCAATATATATTGGATAAAAGGAGAAGTAGTATTTTAGTAAGATTCCCAGAGAGTTAGTGGGTGCTGTGAACTAACACTTACTTTTGTATGAATACACCTTATTAAGAATTATCCTACGTTTTATTAATGAACGTATCATTAAGAGAGTGAACAGCTATGCTTGAATATCATTTATAAAGCTATTTGTGAGTGGTATTATAGTATTGGTTTGTTTTAAGTATGGTGGTAACGTGCAACCAAGCGCCCTTACATTTTTTAATGTAGGGGCGCTTTTATTTATGAAAATGCTAAATCTTTATTCAATATTATAATTACATTTAGAGGAGGACGTCATCGTGACAAACGCATTAATTGAAGAATTACAGTGGAGAGGGTTAATTTACCAACAAACTGACGAACTAGGTATTGAAGAGCTTTTAAATAAAGAGCAAGTAACTTTATATTGTGGCGCAGACCCAACAGCAGATAGCTTGCACATCGGTCATTTATTACCATTCATGACTTTACGTCGTTTCCAAGAACACGGACACCGTCCAATTGTACTGATTGGTGGAGGTACAGGTATGATTGGCGACCCTTCTGGTAAATCAGAAGAACGTGTGTTACAAACAGAAGATCAAGTTGAAGTAAATGTTCAAGCTTTAAGTAAACAAATGCATAAATTATTTGAATTTGGCACTGAAAAAGGCGCAGTTTTAGTTAACAATAAAGATTGGTTAAGCCAAATCTCATTAATTAGCTTCTTACGTGATTATGGTAAACATGTAGGGGTTAACTATATGTTAGGTAAAGATTCAATTCAATCACGTTTAGAAAATGGTATTTCATACACTGAATTCACATACACTATTTTACAAGCGATTGACTTTGGTCATTTAAATCGTGAATTAAATTGTAAAATTCAAGTAGGTGGATCAGACCAATGGGGTAACATTACAAGTGGTATTGAATTAATGCGTCGTATGTATGGTCAAACGGAAGCATACGGTTTAACAATTCCATTAGTAACAAAATCTGACGGTAAAAAATTCGGTAAATCAGAATCTGGTGCGGTATGGTTAGATGCAGATAAAACAAGTCCTTACGAATTCTATCAATTCTGGATTAACCAATCAGATGAAGATGTAATCAAATTCTTAAAATATTTCACATTCTTAGATAAAGAAGAAATTGAACGTTTAGAACAATCAAGAGATGAAGCACCTCATTTACGTGAAGCTCAAAAAGCTTTAGCTGAAAATGTAACTAAATTTATCCACGGTCAAGAAGCTTTAGATGACGCGATTCGTATTTCTCAAGCATTATTTAGTGGTGATTTAAAATCATTATCTGGTAAAGAATTAAAAGAAGGTTTCAAAGATGTACCACAAGTTGAATTATCAGCTGATACTACAAACATTATTGAAGCATTAATTGAAACTGGTATTGCTTCGTCTAAACGTCAAGCACGTGAGGACGTTAATAATGGTGCAATTTATATTAATGGCGAAAGACAGCAATCTGTGGATTACGAATTAAGTAGTGAAGATAAAATTGATGATGAATTTACAATTATTCGTCGTGGTAAGAAAAAATACTTCATGGTAAATTATAAATAAATAATTAAAGTAAAGTCACATAGGAGATAAACACTTCTATGTGACTTTTTTATACTGAAATATAGGATACATGTAAGCTATAATGTGTATAATATTAATTTTCTAAAAAGAGTGATATAACATGCAAAAAAATAAAGAAGAAATCTTAATGAATAGCTTTAGAGATTTATTCAATAAAATAGGTTGGTTAAATAAAGATAAAATGGAAGCTGCATTAAAAGGCTATAAACCGAGTGAAGTTCATTGTATTGAAGCGATTAAAGAATATTCACAACCTAATGTGCGTTATCTAGCTGATACGTTATATATGACGCGAGGTGCCATTAGTAAACTTACAAAACGTTTACAACAAAAAGGTTTAATTGAAAACTATAGAAACCCAAACAATAAAAAAGAGATTTATTTTAAATTAACGCCTGAAGGTGAACACGTTTATCAAATTCACTCAGAATTACATCAAGAATTTCAAGAGAGAGATGAAAAAGTGTTTGAAACGATGACTAATGAAGAATTTAAAAATATGATGGCTTTTATTCATCGATATAATCAGCATTTGGATGAAGAAATTATTAAACAAGATCGGAGACCATAAATTAGAAATTGTTAAAGCATGGTTAAGAAAAAATTTTATTCTCATATTGTTGACACGGAAACAAAAAGAGCGTATATTTTTGTTGACAAAGAAACAATATTAAAGGAGAGAATTCATGTCTAATCAAGGGACGAATCAAGTTTCCAAAGAGACAATGACTGCCGCATGGGCAATCGCTTTAGGCGCTATTGCGCCAATGCTTGATTCAACAATGATCAATATCGCAATTAAACAACTTAACCAAACTTTCAAGACTACCCTAGATACTGTACAGTGGGGGATTACGGGCTATACTTTAGCGTTAGCCATGATTATTCCTGTGGCAGGTTGGTTAATTAACCAATTTAATGGTAAGCATGTATTTATAGGGGCTTCATTACTATTTGGATTAACCTCTGTCTTAGCTGGTATAAGTTGGAATGTTGAAAGTTTCATTATATTCCGTATTATTCAAGGCTTGAGTGCTGGGGTCATCACCACATTGATGTTTACGTTGCTAATTAAAACGACAGGCCAAGAACATATTGGTAAAATCATGGCTGTAGTGAGTACGCCGATGATATTTGGCCCAATTTTAGGACCAGTGCTTGGGGGATTCATCGTCCACTTTGCTTCCTGGCGTTGGATGTTCTTTATTAATATCGTCGTCGTTATTGTCGCCGTAACATTACAGATGAAATATTTACCAAACTTTAAGCCATTTAATAAAGCTAAATCCATGGATTTCATAGGTGTTTTTCTTTTAGCTTTAATCAGTTTAGTATTTATTTATGGTTTAACTAAAGCAGCAGATTATCACAGTTTCAGTAATTCTGTGACATTAATTTATGTCATTATAGGTGTAGTTTTATTAATAGGCTATTATTTCTATAATCGATATAAACATAATGACACTATTTTACCTTTATCTATTTTCAAAAGAAGAAATTATAGTGCTTCATTTATAGGATTATTTCTATCAAATATAGGAATTATGGGGCCGATGGTCATTATTCCGCTATATTTCCAAACATTCAAACACTATACGGCAATTGAAGCGGCTTTAGCTTTAATCCCGCAAGGTTTAGGTATGTTAATTACGCGTCCATATATAGGCAAAGCCATTGATAAATATGGGTCGAAATGGATCGTAATTATTAGTGTGATAATCGCTATGTTTGGCTCAGTACCGTTATTGTTTATCACACAACATACCAGCATTGTATGGCTTTCAATTATTTTATTTATCAGAGGTTGTAGCGTAGGTGGCATCAATCTTGGTATGACCACTGATGCTTACATGGGTCTTAACGAAGATGAAATCGCTGAAGCAGGTGTTGGTATTAATATGATTGAAAATGTGGGTGCAAGCTTCGGTACTGCCTTCATTGCTACGACACTTGCAATGGTATTAAATCGTTTAGGTAATTCAATAACTGATAGTCTTACTGCTTATCATGCAGGTTTCTTAGTATCAGTAGTTACTTTACTTATCATTATTATTCCTGCGTTATTCTTAACACATAAGAATCAACCGGTTGCATAAAATAAAACACACATTTTGCTTAATACAATGGATGTATTATTAGCAAAATGTGTGTTTTTATATTTGATAATTATCTTATAAATTGACTATTATTTTCAGATTCTGAAGATGATGATTCAGATGCTGTTGATTTTTGACTTTTTAACGTAACAGTCACTTCTTTTGATTTACCATCGCGAATAACTGTTAATTTAGCAGTTTCACCAGGTTTTTTATTTTGATATAAGTAAGTTCTTAAATCTGTATCTTCTTTAACTTCTTTATCATCAATTTTCGTGATAATATCTCCAACTTTCAAGTCACTACCATGGCTTACTTTAGCAACATAGATACCGTCATCACGATCAGTTTTTAATTCTTTTTTATAAGAATCAGGAATATCACTTAAGTTTAATAATCCAATACCAATAGAAGGGCGTTCAATTTTACCATTTTTCACGAGTTGTTCAATGGTAACTTTAACTTCATTACTAGGAATAGCAAAGCCGATGCCTTCGACTTGTTCAGCAGCAATTTTCATTGAGTTAATACCAACTAAATTACCATTAACATCTACTAGCGCACCACCTGAGTTACCTGGGTTAATCGCCGCATCCGTTTGTAATACATTAACTTTAGTACCACCAGATGTTGTATTAGATTCGATTGTACGTTCATTAGCAGAAATGATTCCTGAAGTTACTGAGTTAGCAAATTCTAGGCCAAGCGGGTTACCCATAGCAAATACGCTATCACCAGTTTGAACTTTAGAAGAATTAGCGAATTTCATTGATTTAATACCGTCAACTTTATCAATTTTTAATACTGCAATATCAGAAACAGCATCTTTACCAATCAATTTCGCTTCTACTTGCTTACCGCTGTGTAGTTGAACTTTAATTTCTGAGGCCCCACTAATAACATGATTATTTGTTACGATGTAAGCTGAATTATTATTGATTTGATAAATAACACCAGAACCAACACCCGCTTCTTGTGCTTTCGTAGATTTACCTTGTAATAAATCATTTAAGCTTGTCGCCTTTTGCATATTAATGACACCAACAATAGATGGAGACACGTCCTTAATCATAGCGTTGACTGATTTATATTTATCACTTTTACCATCAAGAACATTGCCACCTTTACTATTACTTACTTCTTGAACTTGACCACCATTGTCATTGAAGCCACTATTACCCATAAGCTTACTTACACCTAACACAAGTAATGCTCCTATAATACCTGCAATTAAAGCAACCAAGATAGTTTTAAACCATGGAAATTTCGGTTTTCTAGGTTGTGAATAATAATTTGGATTTTCCGAATAATTATCTTGATTATAATTTGACATATTAAACCTCCATTTTAAATTAGTCGATATGTCAATTATGCTTATTTTTTTGAAAATTTGCCAGTAAACTACTATCAGACTTTAGATGTATCTTTGTGAAATGTTGTTCAAAAATAAGTATAATGATAAAATCGTAAAGTGTATAAAAAAGAAGCAGGTGACAAAATGTATAAAATTATTAGTAGAATTTTAGATGTTTTCTTAGTGAAAATGGCTAAATCTTTATTTGTTTTAGGAAAAGAAAATATTCCAAAAGATAATAAATATGTCGTAACATGTACTCATGAAAGTTATAATGAAGTGATTATGTTAGGGATAGCACTTGTACCTAATGAAATTCATTATATGGCTAAGAAAGAATTATTCAGTAATAAATGGGGCGGTAAGTTTTTAACTTCATTAAATGCGTTTCCAGTAGACCGTGAAAATCCTGGTCCAAGTACGTTAAAACGCCCAGTTAATTTATTAAAAGAAAACAAAACAGTAGGAATCTTCCCAACAGGTCACCGTACTTCAGTAGAAGGTGCACCTTTAAAACGCGGTGCCTCAACAATCGCAATGTTAGGTAAAGCGCCAATTTTACCAGCTGCATACGTGGGTCCTACAAAATTACATGGCTTAATTACAGGACAAGCATTAATTAAATTTGGGAAACCTATTTATCAATCAGATATTCCAAAAGACTTAAAACGAAATGAAAAAATCGACTTTTTAACTAAAGAAATTGAAAAACGTACTTCAGAGCTTCAAAAAGAATTACATCAAATTCAAGACAAATTAAAAGAAAAATAAGTTGATTACAGATAAAGATTGAGACGATTCATGTTCTCAATCTTTATTTTTGTGTCATAATATAATGATTAATAAGTGCATATTACATATAAATAAGAATGATGGGTGAATAGATATTGGATTATAGAAAAAGTATGGAAGCCAATGATCAATATATTAAAGATACATACGAAGATACAGCAATTTTTTATAAAACGGAATGTGATTTTTACTATAACTACAATGATTTTGGACAAAGTATTTATAGTTCATTTTATCTTGGACTGAATGAATTATTTATAGTTAATCTTACAAATCACTTAACATTACACATACCCTTTTCAAGAATTAAAGAGGTGAGCTTCGATGGTGAGGAAAGAGATAGGTGCTTAAGACTGCATTTTACAAATAATGATGAAGTAGTTACACATTTCTTAATCTTCAAAACGTTAAATGAAGCGAAAGAAATTCAAGATATTTTAGAAAATGGTAGCCAATATGCAGGAACAATAGAAACATCAATTAATAGTGAAGGAAATCATCGTCTTGAATTACATCCATTTAATAGCCGCTCTATGGAGAAGGAAATTAACGGTAAGAAGGTGATGCACCTGGATGGATTGGCGCTAAATCATCCTAATGCTTATAAACATACTCAAGAAGAAATTGCGCCATTATATGAAAATAGAGCTATTTTAAAAATCATTCTAAAACCAAGCAAATCTAAAAATTTCCAAAAAGTGATTGCACTTTTGCAACAGTTAACATCTTTTAGAGATAATGATGGACAATTTAGCATAGAAGTATGTGATGATATGGAGTATCTCGAACATAAATTAATTATCGAAGAAATTATTAATTTAATAAAAAATTGGAAAGACAAAGAAGTATATATAGAAGGTAAATTAGTTACAAAAATATTAACTGAATTCAAAACGTTTCAACATAATATGAATAATAAAATAAAATGGTTTCTTAATTATAGCCATAACCAAAAAATAGATTTTTCTATTAATGAAAATGTAGACGCATATATTACTTATTATCCTATGAATTACAACACTATCTTTTTCGCATTTAGAGAGAACTTTAAAACAGTACCTTTTATGTGTAGTTGCACCCAAACTGCTATTGCTAAATTAATCGATAAGAAAGAAGACATAAGAAAATATATACATCCAGTAGTAAATGCACATTTAGAGAATCAAGAAATCACAATGAGTGATATTAATTTTAAAGATAATATTTGTTTCAGATGTAATCAAACTACGCCTAGGTACACATTCGATAAGTTTGGTAGTCGTTTTAGAGAAAAGTATGGTTGGTATTTTAAACAAATTGAAATAGAAGAAGACTTGAAAAATAATTACTATTTTAAACAATCTGAGAATATATTACGCCAAGAATATGGTGTCGCAAAAATAGGAGAAAAGTGGACTTCTGAGACCACAATGTTCAAAATTATTGAAGATATTTTCCATAAGTATCAGTGTAAACGTCATTTCCGTCCCGATTGGCTACAAGGATTAGAAATTGATATTTATATACCACAATTAAAATTGGGATTTGAATATAATGGAATTCAACACTACGAAGCGGTTGAACATTGGGGCGGCGAAGCACAACTTTTAAAACAACAACGCTACGATCAAATTAAACAAGATTTGTGCGAAGAAAATGATGTTAAATTAATTACTATTAAATATGATGAACCACTTTCTAAAGAGTATATTTTAACAAAATTACCGAGCGCATATTTATAATAATGAGATAGTTAAAAGGTATTATTGAGAGCTTAATCTTATTAGAAAAGTTTAGTTGCGTGACATTCAAGGATAAGAGTCGGACATCTACGAAATATATTACTTATCACAAAATTTATAAGTTGCTATAATACTATAATTAAATTTTTTAAAAGCAGTTAAAGTCTAAGTAAATTAAACATCAGATGATAGGTGGTAAAAATGAATCCTTTTATTGTTATGATTTTTGCAGTGTTAGTAACGAACATTGTATTACTTACTATTAAACAATTGAGAACTAAGAACATTATAAAGGGAATTGGATTAGAATTAACTGTAAGTATATTTTTAAGTGCCATCCTAATGTTGGTATTTTATTTAATATATATGTTGATTATGAGATGGAAATAACTTTTAAATATTTATTTCTTGATACATTTCTAATATATTTCACACTTAACTTAAATATTGCGAACATAATTTAGGTTCAAGAGTTTTTTAATCTCAACTCAAAAGATGCTCCTAAATAAGCCTTTTATCTAACTTTATATTATTCATCATAATCAATTTATCTAAGTCCACAAATTTGATGATTTTTACTGAAAATACCATCACAAAAACGCTTTCAAATATGATAAATTATTATAGGTGTATAACATACATAAATTTCAATTACTTTTTTGAATTAATATTTAGTAATTTGGGAGGAAATATTATAGATGTTTAAGTTTTTTCAAAATTTAGGGCGATCGTTAATGTTACCAGTCGCTGTGTTACCAGCTGGTGCAATAATTGTTGGAATTGGTAACTTGCTTAAAGCATTAGACGTCTTGCCAACTGTAGCGCTGTTCTTTTCAACGGTAGGGACAGCTATACTAGGCCAACTAGGGCTTATCTTTGCAATTGGTGTTGCGATTGGCATGGCTAAGAAAAATGACGGCGCAGTTGCCTTAGCAGGTGCTTTAGGCTACGCAATGGTGACTAAAGTGCTTAATCCAGAGAATGTAGCACTCATGTTTCACATTAATCAAAAAGCCGTTAATCTAGGTTTCACTAAAATGGATAATTCCAATGTATTTTTAGGAATGATTATCGGTTTAATTGCCGCATATTCATATAACAAATTTAGTGAAGTTGAATTACCTATGGCTTTATCATTCTTTAGTGGTAAACGTTTAGTACCAATTATGACTGTATTCTTCTGTACGATTTTAGCCGTTATTTTATTATTTGCATGGCCACTAGTATTCTCAGGCATTGTAGCATTTGGTAAATGGCTTGTAGGCTTTGGCTCATTTGGTGCTTTCTTGTATGGTTTCTTTAACCGTTTACTTATTCCAACAGGCCTTCATCATGCATTGAACGCAGTATTCTGGTTTGATACAGCGGGTATTAATGACATCGGTAAATTCCAAACTGGCCAAGGTGCAGTTAAAGGTTTAACAGGCCGTTATCAAGCGGGATTCTTCCCGATTATGATGTTTGGTATCCCAGCTGCAGCTTTAGCAATGTATCATAGTGCCGATACTAAACAACAGAAGCAAGTATGGGGTTGGTTCTTAGCCAGTGCTGTCTCAGCCTTCGTCGTAGGTGTTACCGAACCGATTGAATTCGCGTTCATGTTTGTAGCACCAGTATTATTTGTAATCCATGCATTCTTAACAGGCTTATCTTTATTTATCGCTTCGTTCTTCCACTGGACAGCAGGATTCTCATTTAGTGCAGGATTAATTGATTACGTTTTATCTTTAATCAACCCTGTAGCTAATCATCCATTAATGTTGTTAGTTCAAGGCGTAGTTTTCTTTATTTTATATTATGTAATTTTCAGAGTAGTCATTCGCGTATTTAATTTAAATACCATTGGTAGAGGAAGTAACTTACTTACAGATCCAACTGATGACACTACCGATGATTCTACTGATCAAGCTGTCGCTTCTGGAAAAGGCAGATACCATAAAACTGCAAGTCAAATTCTAGAAGGCTTAGGTGGTAGTGAAAACATCGATACATTAACAAATTGCGCAACACGTTTACGAATGGAATTAAAAGACAATTCTATTATTGATGAACAAAAAATTAGAAATGCAGGCGCTGTGGGTGTAACAAAAAATGGTAAACACTCTGCACAAGTTATTATTGGCACACATGTCCAACAAGTAGCCGATGAAATTGAAAAACAAATGCATTAATTTTCAAGAATTAATTAAACAGACAATATATGTCTTAGTAGTCTGATAAGATAAAACCATATTGATAAATATATGTTGTTCAGATAACCGGTATGATATGTAATCATTTATATATCATGCTGGTTTCTTTTTTTAGTATATTGACTTTAATCATAGGTTAGTTATGATTAAAAGTATCAGAATATTTAAAATTAGGGGGAGCGGTGAAATGAAGTCAATATTATTTGATGTAGATGGGGTATTTTTAAGTGAGGAACGCTGTTTTGATGTTTCAGCGCTAACTGTAGAAGAATTGCTTAAGAGTGGAACTTTTCTTGGTTTAGATAAATCAATTAATTTTGAGAATATGAATGATGAACTGATTGAAGAAGTAAGAAATAGAGTGTTTCAAGATGATCACATTTTAAAACAATTAAAATCAATGGGTCTTAATTCCAATTGGGATATGTTATTTGTCGTGTTTAGTATTCATTTTATACATATATTAAAAGAGTTAGGTGCGCAAGTTGTTAATCCATTTTTACAACTAAAATCTATGTCTCAAGATGATCTACAGCATTTACAAACTTTCATTAACAAAGACATAGAAATTCAATATGAAGCGCCTCTATCTTTTATTAAAAATATTGAAAGTGGCAAGGCAAATGTATATGCAGCTTTAGAACACTATGCTCAATTGCAACTAAATTTAGATGATACCAGCATATTTAAACTTAAGGGTCCTCTATGGCAATTATCTAGAGAAGTTTATCAAAATTGGTATTTAGGCGGAAAGTTGTTCAAAGAAGTTGAAAATAAAACACCTATTAACAATCAAAAAGAAGGATTCATTTATGATGAAATTATTTTAAGACCTGTGGAGGAAGTCAAAACCTTATTACATGATTTACAAGAAGCGGGTTATCAATTAGCCATTGCAACAGGGCGTCCTAAAACAGAAACGATAGTACCATTTGAAGCACTTGGTCTTTTAAAATATTTCGATAAAAGTAACATTGTAACTGCTAGTGATGTGCTTGAAGCTGAAAGAGAATACCCACAATATATTCCTTTAGGTAAACCTAATCCGTTTTGTTATATTGCAACCCTCAATGGTAACCATAAACCGGATTATAAAACGTATATCACTGAGCAAGAAAATATTGTTAATAAAGAAGAGGTATATATCGTGGGTGACTCTTTAGCAGATTTATTATGTGCGAAAAAAATAGATGCTACGTTCATAGGCACATTAACAGGCTTAAAAGGGAAAGAAGCTCGTGAAGAATTAGAGCAATATCATGCAGACTATATCGTAGATCACGTTGGAAAAATTCGTGATATTTTATTATAAGTTTAGCTCGTAGATGAATATTTATTTCATCTACGAGCTTTTATAATGTATTTATTTTACTGATAAAGTAGTACCATAAATTTTATCAAAACCACCAGATTTATATAATTCATTAATAACTTCTTGAGTTACAGGTTGGTCAACTGAAAGCACCATCATCGCTTGGCCACCTTCGCTATGACGTCCTAGAGACATTGATGCGATATTAATATCATGTTTACCTAATAATTGGCCTGTTAATCCGACCATACCAGGTTTATCTGCATGGTATGAAATGAATTGATAAGCGTTAGGTTTAAAATCAACTGAGAAATCATTAATACGTACAATACGTGGGCCAAAGCCTGAAATAACTGTCGCCCCGATTTTAACTTCTTCTTTATCTCCAATTAAGTGAACTTGGATATAGTTACTAAACGTTCCTTGAGAAGCACGGTCTTCAATATGATGTGTTACGCCTTGTTCTTTTAATAAAGCCATAGCATTAATTAAGTTCACACGTTCACCTAAATCTTGTTGTAAAATACGAGTAACTATAGAACGAATAATTAAATCTGTTTCTTTTTTACTCACTTCTCCGTTGAAGGTAATCTTAACTTCTCTAGGCGCATCTTCTAATAATTGGATAGCCAATTCGCCAGACAATTCTCCAACTTCAATCCATTGTTGAGTCGCTTTATCAATATTATTTAAATTTAATCTTGGTGCATTAACTGCATTTGTAACGTTTCCGTTTTCTAAAATATCAATCATTTCATTTGCTACTGAGATTGCTACTTTTTCTTGAGCTTCTACAGTTGAAGCGCCTAAATGAGGTGTAACAATCACTTTATCATGATCTAATAAAGGTGAAGAGGTAGAAGGTTCGTGTTCGAACACATCTAAAGCTGCATGTGCAATTTGATTATTATTCAATGCGTTAAGTAAATCCTGCTCATCAATAATGCCACCTCTAGCTACATTAATAATTTGTAGTGAAGGTTTTGCTTTAGCAAAGAAATCCGCATTGATAATACCACGCGTTTTAGGTGTTAGAGGTGTATGTACAGTAACGAAATCAGCATTAGTAGCGATTTCATCTACTGTAGCTAATTGAATGTCTAATTGTTGCGCTTTTTCTTCAGTTAAGTAGGGATCAAATGCTAAAACTTTCATGCCGAAGCTTTGAAGTCTTTTAGCTACACCTAATCCTATTCGTCCTGCACCGATGACACCTAATGTTTTTTGATATAGTTCTACACCTTTGAAAGCTTTACGGTTCCATTCCTTACTTTTCAAAGAAGCATGGGCTTGAGGGATATTACGCGCCATTGCTAAAATCATAGCCACTGAATGTTCAGTAGCTGAAATCGTATTTCCGTCAGGTGCGTTAACGACTAAAATTCCTTTCAATGTAGCTGCTTCAATATCAATATTATCTACACCTACACCTGCACGAGCGATAACTTTTAACTGTTGGGCTTGATTAATGACTTCAGCAGTAACTTGTGTTTGACTACGCACGATTAAACCTTCATATTGTGGGATGATATCAACTAATTGTTCGGGTGTTAAATCTGTATTTATCTCGACTTCAAAATCAGGGTGAGAGAGTAAACTATGTAAACCTTCTTCAGAAATAGGGTCTGAAACTAAAATTTTATGCGTCATGTTGGATGACCTCCGTATATTTAGTAGTTGCTTTACCAATATAATTGACTTTGCGATAGTCTGTCAGAATAAGTTCTAATGCAGTTACTACAGATAAAATATCAAATGGAGACACTTTACCCATATGACCAATACGCAATATTTTACCTTTTAACTTTCCTTGTCCACCGGCAATAGTGATATTAAATTGAGATTTTAAAGTATTTTTAATGTGTTTAACTTCCGCTTCGTCTTTAGGTACGAAAGACGTAACAGTAGGAGAAGCATAAGCATCTTCCACTAATAAGCCTAAATCAAGTTTTTTCAACGCAGCTCTCAACGCATTTTTAATCGTGTTATGTCTTGCTATCGTATTATTAAATCCTTCTTTCTTAACTAAAGCTGCATAAGCATTAATAGCTCTAAATAGTCCTACATTCGGAGTGAAAGGTGTTGAATGTTGTTGAAGTGAATCAAAGTATTTATTTAAATTTAAATAGAATCGTGGGGTAGTAACGTCACTAAATCGTTGCTGAGCACGTTGATTATAAGCGACAAAAGCAAGTCCAGGAGGTAGCATTAGAGCTTTTTGACTGCCTGATACGAGGACATCAATATCATCTCTTTCAAGATTTACATCAACTGCGCCAATACAGCTTACGCCATCTACTACATAATAAATTTCACTATCAAACGCTTTGATAGCTTTCCCTAATTCTCCAACTGGATGAAGTACAGCAGTAGAAGTTTCGCAATATTGAGTAAAGACTGCAGTTATCTTGTGGTTAATTGAAGAAAGGAATTGAATAAATTCGTCGACATTGACTGCTTTACCCCATTCAACATTATAAATATGCACATTTTTATAATATGTTTCCGCAATTTGTTTAAAGCGATTGCCAAATGCACCAGAAACGATGACTACAAAATGGTCTTCTGGATTCACGATATTTAACATACTAGCTTCAAGCACACTTGTCCCGCTTGAAGTTAATATCATGACTTCATTTTGTGTACCAAAGATAGGTTTCAAATTATTAAAAGCTTCTTTAGCAATTGCTTCAAAATCTGGAGAACGGTGACCTACCATTGGTAAATTCATCGCGTGATTAATTTCTGGAGGGACTGGCGTTGGTCCTGGTGTAAGTAATAAAGGTTCATAATAATACATAGTTAAATTTCCTCCCACATGAATAAGATTTAATTATTTTAACAAATATTCTGACAATTTAAAAGAGGATTAAATAATCTCACTATAAAACATAGTGAGATCAAGGTTTTTTATTCAATAGTAGGTTGAATATCGATAGTTACATTATTGCGAATAGAATTTGAAATCATACAGTTATTATCCGCAATTGTTAATAATTTAGGTAAACGTTTTTCTAAAGTTGATTTTTCATCACTTGAAACAGTAATAGAAGGATAGTGAGTAATCTTATCCATTTTGAATTTTCCATTTTCAAAAAGAGCAGTACCAATGGTCTTAATCGTTAAATCTATATTTGTAAATTTAGCTCTTTCAAGCGTAGCGGCTAGGGAGATAATATAGCAAGAAGAAGCGGCAGCTACTAATAATTCATCTGGATTTGTACCAGTGCCATTACCACCTAAAGGAGCAGGAATTGAAATGTGTTCAGAAATGACATCGCCATTCACTGAACCTACTTCTTCGCGACCACCTCGCCATTTAGTTTGAACTTCGAAATCATGTTTCACCATATCAGTTTGACCTCCGTAAATTGTGTGTTAACTTAAGTTTAGTTGAAAGAGGTGCAAGATGAAAGAAAGGTGTCTTTATATGAAAATAATTAAAACCAATGCTGCGTTTCAAATTGTAGCGCATCGTGGATTGTCTCATCGCTATCCTGAAAATACCATTGAAGGATTTAAAGCGGCATTAATGCAACACATTGACATGTTAGAAATAGATGTGCATTTTACTAAAGATAAAGAATTAGTAGTGATTCATGATGATACGATTGATCGTACGTCTAATGGAAAAGGGAAAGTAATGGACTATACGCTTGAAGAACTTAGAAACTTTGACTTTGGTGTTAAACATAGCAAAGCCTTTTCAAATACAAAAATATCTACGTTTGATGAAGTGTTAGAAGTATTTAATCATTACTCCAAAAAATTATTAATAGAGTTAAAGGTGCCAAGTCAATATCCTGGCATTGAGGAAGCAGTTCTACAGCGATTAAAAGCACATCAAGTGCCATCACATAAAGCGATTCTTCAATCATTTGATGCTGGGAGCGTTAAACGTCTTTCTACATTACAGAGTAGTTATCAATTAGGAGTATTGGTTAGTAAAAAGAAATATTGGTATAAATTACCTAACTTTGAAGAGATTGCTGAATATGCGACGTTTGTGAATCCTAATTATAAGTTGGTAAATAAAAAATTTATGACTCACGCACATGAGAATGGTTTAAACGTTATTCCTTATACAGTTAATAAAGCGAAGGATGTTAAAAAATTGATTAACTTAGGGGTAGACGGTATTATTTCTGATATTCCAGATGAATTATTTAAATTATGAAGATATAAAAAACCACCCAATCCAAAAGGAAAGGGTGGTTTAATACTACGCAACTTATCTTGAGTAGTACTCAACGATTAATTGTTCGTTGATTTCAGCTGGTAATTCGCTACGTTCAGGTAAACGTACGAAAGTACCTTTTAAGCTGTCTGCATCGAAGTCTAAGTATTCAGGTACGAAATTATTAATTTCAACTGATTCTTTGATGATGTCTAAGTTTTGAGATTTTTCACGTACAGTGATAACTTGACCAGGTTTTAATGAGTATGATGGGATGTCAACGCGACGACCATCAACTTCAACGTGACCGTGACCAACTAATTGACGAGCTTGACGGCGAGTACGAGCTAAACCTAATGCATAAACAACTGCATCTAAACGACTAGCTAATAAGATCATGAAGTTTTCACCGTGTACACCGTGTTGTTTACCAGCGATGTCGAATGTGTTACGGAATTGTCTTTCAGTCATTCCATATAAGTAACGTAATTTTTGTTTTTCACGTAATTGTAAACCATACTCTGATAATTTTTTACGTTGGTTTGGACCATGTTGTCCTGGTGCGTAAGGACGTTTTTCTAATTCTTTACCAGTACCACTTAAAGAGATACCTAAACGACGAGATTTTTTCCAGTTTGAACCTCTGAATCGAGCCATAATAAGACTCCTCCTTTTTCTTTTTTGTTGTTATGAAAAAACAAAAAAGAGTGTTGTATGCTCATCAAGATATGTTGTTTTATGTGTCTTCACCTTATAGCTCCAGTTACATGACACGTCCGCTTCGGGAACAACATAGCGCTCAATAATATACAACTGCTATTTTCGTTAATTCACACAAATTCCATTGTACCAGTATTTTTATATGTGTCAATACATTTATCGTTATTTTGATAATTGATTTTCTAAAATAGATACAATCGCTTCTAAACCTTGTTGGTCTTCTTTTGTGAAACGATTTTTTATAGGAGCATCAATATCTAATACACCAATAATTTCTCCATTTTTATGGATAGGAACTACAATTTCAGAATTACTATTAGCATCGCAAGCAATATGACCAGGAAACGCGTGAACGTCTGCAACTAATTGTGTTTTATCTTCTGATACAGCTGTGCCACATACGCCTTTACCAATTGCGATATGAACACAAGCTGGATGGCCTTGGAAAGGTCCTAAGATAAGTTCATTATTTTCTATTAAATAGAAACCTACCCAGTTTACTTGATCTAACGTATCATTAAGTAAAGCAGATGTATTACTTAAGATGGCTATTAAATTTGATTCATCTTCAATTAGACTAGCAAGTTGCTTTTCTAACAGGCTATAATTTGTTTCTTTGATAACTGTCATAAGAATACCTCATTCAATTATTTTACAAATAAGTATAAAGTGAAAAAATAATCTATCAATTCATTTAATTTTTATTTTAATGAAAGGGAAAGTTACGTTATAATGATGTTAACATAGGAGGAGAATGAGATGGCTGTAATCATTATATTAGCAATATTAATCATCATATTGATTGCTGTTGGTATTATGTTCTACATGCGTTCTAGCAAGAGAAAAATTGTTGAAGAAGCTGAAGAACGTAAATTAAAAATCCAACAACTACCTTTTGAAAAAAATTTAGAGAAACTTTCTGAATTAAACTTAAAAGGTGAAACTAGAACTAAATATGATGCTTTAAAACAAGACACCTTAGATCATACAAACAATTATTTAGCACCAGTTGAAGAAAAGATTCACGATGCTGAACTTCAACTTGATAAATTCCAATTTTCAGGAGCGCAAACAGATATTGATGATGCGCATGAATTAATGGACAGATACGAAGCGGGTTATCAAGCTCAAGTAGATGAAGTAAACGAAATCCTAGCTTTACATAAAGAAAATGAAGAAGTTTATAACAAATGTAAAACGGATTATCGTGAAATGAAACGTGATGTATTAGCGAATAGACATCAATTTGGGGAGGCAGCAGCACCCCTTGAAAAACAAATTGAATCATTTGAGCCTGAATTAGAACAATATGACATGCTTAAAAGTGAAGGTAATTACGTTCAAGCGCATAATCATATTATGGGATTAAATGAATCAATGAATGAAACAAAAGAATATATGGCTGAAATTCCTGAGTTAATTAGAGAAGCTCAAAAAGAATTACCAGGTCAATTCCAAGATTTAAAATACGGTTGTAGAGATTTAAAAGTAAATGGCTACGATTTAGATCATGTTAAAATTGATGGTACATTACAAAGTTTGAAAACAGAATTGAATTTCGTTGAACCAATGATTAGTCGCTTAGAATTAGATGAAGCGAATAATAAACTTCAACAAATCAATGATAAACTTGATGAAATGTATGATTTAATCGAACATGAAGTTAAAGCAAAAAATGAAGTAGAAGAAACTAAAGAAGACATCACTAATGAATTATTTAAAGCTAGAGAAATGAACTATACGTTACGTACTGAAATTGATTATATTCGTGAGAATTACTTTATTAATGAAAGTGACGTTCATAGTATTCGTCAACATGAGAATGAAATTCAAAATTTAGTGACTGTATATGACGATATTCTTAAAGAAATGTCTAAATCGGCTGTAAGATATAGTGAAGTTAAAGACAATTTAGAATATCTAGATGACCATGTAAAAGTCATTAATGAAAAACAAGAAAAATTACAAAATCATCTTATTCAAATGAGAGAAGATGAAGCTGATGCAGAAGATCATCTTTTAAGAATTCAATCTAAAAAAGAAGAAGTTTATCGTAGATTGCTTGCTTCTAATTTAACTAGTGTGCCAGAACGTTTCGTGATTATGAAGAATGAAATTGATCATGAAGTCCGAGATGTAAATGAACAATTTAGTGAGCGTCCAATTAATGTTAAGCAATTAAAAGATAGAGTATCTAAAATTGTGATTCAAATGAACACATTTGAAGATGAAGCAAATGATGTTTTAGTAAATGCAGTTTATGCTGAACGTTTAATTCAATATGGTAACCGTTACCGTAAAGATCACAATAATGTAGATAAAAGCTTAAATGAAGCGGAACGTTTATTTAAAAATAATCGTTACAAACGCTCAATTGAAATCTCAGAACAAGCACTAGAAAGTGTTGAACCTGGTATTACGAAATATATTGAAGACGAAATTACAAAAGAATAAAGATTAGCACATATAATAGGCATGTATCCCTTAAAAATAGGATACATGCCTTTAATTTTTGTTAAAAAATAGTATAATGCTTTAGTGTCTATTTTAAAAAATTATAAAAGGGGAGTTATGAGTATACTAAATCCCGTTTTTTAAATAGTATATTTGATTTGAAAGTGAGTGTTGCAAATGATTTATTTGGACAATGCCGCAACTACTAAACCTCATAAAGCAGTATTAGATTCGTTTGTTAAAGTTAATGAATCTGTTTATTATAATCCAAATAGTCCACATAAAATGGGCTTACAAGCTGAAAAAGTATTAAACCAAGCTAAAGAGCGTATTAATCAACTTTTATTTGGTAAACAACAATTTGATGTCATATTTACAAGTGGGGCAACAGAATCTAACAATATCGCTTTAAAAGGCGTGGCATTACGTAAAAAGCAATTTGCGAATGAAATTATTACCTCTGTCTTAGAACATCCTTCTGTGTTAGAAGTAATGCGTTATTTGGAAACACAAGGCTTTGTTTTAAAATACGTCAATATCAAAGAGAATGGTCAAATTGATATGGAGCATTTATCTTCTCTAATGAATGATAAAGTAGGACTCGTTACTTGTATGTACGTGAATAACATTATGGGACAAATTCAACCCATTGACCAAATAGTAGAATTATTAAAGCAGTATCCGAAAGCGCACTTACATGTAGATGCTGTTCAAGCTTTAGGAAAAGTTCCGATGACGCTTTCAGGTGTGAATAGTGTAAGTTTTAGTGGTCATAAATTTAATGGTCTTAAAGGACAAGGATTGTTATTAATAGATAATAAAGAAAAACTTGAGCCAATCGTTCATGGCGGAGGTCAAGAATATGGTGTGCGTAGTGGTACAGTTAATCTAGCAATGGATGTTTCATTAGTGAAAGCAATTGACATAGCTGTAAATAATTTAGACGAACGCCATAATAAGTTAGCGTCATATAATGAAGAATTACGTTCATATTTTAAAGATTATCAGGGTGTCTATATTAATTCACCTGAAAATGGTGCACCGCAAATTTTAAACATTGCCTTTCCGGGTGTGAAAGGAGAAGTACTTGTCAATGCCTTTTCGAAACTAGATATCATGGTTTCGACGACAAGTGCTTGTTCATCAAAACGAGGTAAATTAAATGAAGTATTATTAGCCATGAACATTCGTGAAGAAAAAATAGAAGGCAGTATACGATTATCACTTGGAGATACAACGACGCAGGAAGATATTAATCAATTTAAAGAAAAGTTTAAATCAATATATATTGAAATAAAGGAGTTGCTTAAATAAATGAAATTTGATCATTTATTAGTAAGGTATGGCGAATTAACGTTAAAAGGAACTAATCGTAAAAAATTCGTCAATGCATTAAAAGATAATGTAATTCGTTCAATACAACCACTTGAAGGTACGCATGTACATGGAAAACGAGACAGAATGTATATTTCACTAACGGAAGAAGCCGATGTTCAAGAAGTCATTTCTCGTGTAACTAAAATTTTCGGAATTAAATCCGTAAGTCCAGTGCATAAAACGACTCAAGATTTAGATGAAATGAAAAACTTATGTGTGAAACTTGCCCAAAATTTTAATAGTGGAGATACATTTAAAATTGATGTTAAACGTGTGGATAAGACGTTCCCACTAGATACGTATGAACTACAAAGAGAATTAGGCGGTACAATATTAAAAGCAACGGAAGATATTACTGTAGATGTTAAAAAACCCGATCATAACGTTAGAGTAGAAGTGCGCATGGACGGTGTTTATATTTTTACAGAAGTATATGAAGGCGCTGGGGGCTTACCAGTTGGTAGTGGTGGAAAAACATTATTAATGCTTTCAGGTGGTATCGATTCCCCAGTAGCAGGTATGGAAATTATGAAACGTGGTGTTCGAATAGAAGCTATTCATTTCCATAGTCCACCATTCACTAGTGAAAAAGCTAAAGATAAAGTTATTGAATTAACACGTATCTTGTCTGAACGCGTCGGCCCTATTAAATTACACATTGTACCGTTTACTGAACTTCAAAAACAAATTAATAAAGTGGTACACCCAAGATATACGATGACATCAACACGACGCATGATGCTTAGAGTGGCTGATATTGTATTAGAACGTATTGGAGCGCATGCGATTGTCAATGGGGAGAATTTAGGACAAGTAGCGAGTCAAACATTAAAAAGTATGTACGCTATCAATAACGTGACTTCGACGCCAATTTTACGTCCGCTTGTTTCTCTTGATAAAGAAGATATCGTCAAGAAAGCTCGTGAAATCGGAACGTTCGATGTTTCAATTCAACCATATGAAGATTGTTGTACTATTTTCACACCTAAAAACCCAGTTACCGAACCAGATTTCGATAAAGTAATTAAGTATGAAAGTGTTTATAATTTTGATGAAATGGTTCAACGTGCTGCGGACAATGTTGAAACAATTACAATTAATAAAGATTATAAGAGTGAAAAAGACAAAGATACTGATGCATTAATAGATGAATTATTTTAAAATTGGTTTAAATAGAAACTAATTTTAGGGGATGGCATCATGGATATCAGTTTAAATATCATTATTATCATTATTGCTTTTGGTTTCTTAGCAGCATTTATTGATGCTGTAGTAGGGGGTGGCGGGTTAATATCTATTCCTGCATTGCTAGCTATAGGCATGCCACCTTCTATAGCATTGGGAACTAATAAGTTAGCGAGTTCATTTGGTTCATTAACCAGTGCGATTAAATTTATTCGCTCAGGAAAAGTGGATTTGTCAATCGTACTAAAGCTTTTTCCATTTATATTTATATTTTCAGCAGGTGGTGCAAGTCTGGCAACGTTTTTACCAGCTCAAGTTTTAAAACCACTTGTTATCGTTATATTAACACTCGTCCTAATTTATACGATATTAAAAAAAGATTGGGGAGACGTTCGTACTTTTTCTAAACTAACGATTGGTAAAGCTATTATTTTTGTAGGGTTGCTATTGTTAATAGGATTTTACGATGGTTTTTTAGGGGGCGGAACGGGTTCTTTCATGCTATTTGTATTATTAATGTTTGGATTTGATTTTTTAAGTGCTGCTGGGAATGCAAAAGTACTTAACTTTGCTTCTAATATAGGGGCATTAATTCTTTTCATTATTTTAGGACAAGTCAATTTCGTATACGGTTTAATCATGGGAGTTAGTATGATTGTTGGATCATATATAGGGGCGCAATTAGCTATTAACAAAGGTGTGGGCTATGTTAAAATATTGTTCATTACAGTCACTGCATTATTAATTTTAAAAAATACTTACGATTATATTGTTCAATTACTAGGAAAATAGTTATATTGAATTTGTTACGACAGTATCAATTAATTGATTTAAGATTTACTACTATCGTATTATTATAGATATAATTTATTAACCAACTTTGGAGGTCGTAACAACATGGCACAAATTACTTTTAAAAATAACCCTATTCATTTATTAGGAACAGAAGTTTCAGAAGGACAACAGGCTCCAGACTTTAAAGTATTAGATAATAATCTAAATGAAGTTGATTTAAGTCAATTTGAAGGACAAAAGAAATTAATTAGTGTAGTACCTTCAATTGATACAGGTGTATGTGATCAACAAACTCGTAAATTTAATGAAGAAGCATCTCAAGAAGATGGTGTTGTCTTAACAATTTCAGCTGACTTACCATTTGCTCAAAAAAGATGGTGTGCGTCAAACGGTTTAGACAATGTCATTACATTAAGCGACCATAAAGATTTATCTTTCGGTAAAAATTATGGTGTAGTAATGGAAGAATTAAGATTATTAGCACGTTCAGTCTTTGTTCTAGATAAAGATAATAAAGTTGTTTATAAAGAATTAGTAAGTGAAGGTACGGATTATCCTAACTTCGAAGCGGCTTTAGAAGCTTACCGTAATATTTAATGATTATATAAATAAATGATTGAAAAGACATAAACACAGGTGTCCATATTTATTTCAAAAACAAGAATGTAGAAACAGTGGTTACATTTTAAAGAAATAAAAAGTATGGACGCTTTTTTATTGGAAAGGAAGTTTATATGACTGAAGAACAAACAATTATGGAAACGTTATTCCGTACGCTTGATGAGAAGGCTAAAGCTTTAAACGAAGAAAATGGTCAAAGCTTTATTGAAAACTTAGGTTTAGCAATGGAAGATGTGTATCAAAATCAAAGAGAGTTGCTTGAACAAGCAACTTTACAGGACAGACGTAAAGCATTCCAATTTGCTTATTTAAGTTTATTACAAGAAGAAACGATTCAAGCGAATCATCAAATTACACCAGATTCAATAGGTTTAATCTTAGGTTTTTTAGTTCAAAAATTTACAAAAGATAGTGATGAATTGCACGTGGTTGATATTGCAAGTGGGGCAGGACATTTAAGTGCTTCAGTTAATGAAGTATTGAAAGATACTACAGTCATGCATCATTTAATCGAAGTGGATCCAGTCTTATCTAGAGTAAGTGTGCATTTAGCTAACTTCTTAGAAATACCGTTTGATGTTTATCCTCAAGATGCAATTATGCCATTACCATTAGAGGAAGCAGATGTCGTAATTGGAGATTTCCCAATTGGTTATTATCCAGTAGATGAACGTAGTAAAGAAATGAAATTAGGTTTTAAAGAAGGTCATAGTTATTCTCATTATTTATTAATTGAGCAAGCTATTACAGCTTTAAGAGCGACTGGATATGCTTTTTTAGTTGTGCCTAGCAATATTTTTGAAGATGAAAATGTAAAACAGTTAGAAAATTTCATTGCTACAGAGACAGAAATGCAAGCGTTTCTTAATTTACCTAAGACGTTATTTAAAAATGAGAAAGCGCGTAAATCTATCTTAATTTTACAAAAGAAAAAAGCAAATGAGACTAAGCCAGTAGAAGTCTTACTTGCAAACATTCCTGATTTCAAAAATCCAAATCAATTTCAAGGATTTATTAGCGAATTGAATCAATGGATGGAAGAAAATCATCCTAAAAAATAAACTGTCATATTCTTGAATTATAACTGTATTAATGGTTAAATAAATATGGATATTTAATTAATAAATTGGAGGACAATAATTTATGTCTAAATTAGTTTTAGCGATTAATGCTGGTAGTTCTTCTTTAAAATTCCAACTTATTAGAATGCCTGAAGAAGAATTAGTTACTAAAGGATTAATCGAACGTATTGGTATTAAAGATTCAATTTTTACTGTTGAAGTCAATGGTGAAAAAGTTAAAGAAGTTCGTGATATTAAAGATCATGAAGAAGCAATTAACATTATGTTAGATAGCTTCAAAAAACACGGTATCATTGATGACATTAATGACATCGCTGGTACTGGTCACCGCGTTGTTCACGGTGGTGAATTATTCCCTGAATCAGCTTTAGTAACTGACGAAGTGGAACAAAAAATTGAATCATTAAGTGAATTAGCACCTTTACACAACCCTGCTAACTTAATGGGTATCCGTGCATTCAAAAAATTATTACCAAATATTCCTCATGTAGCAGTATTTGATACATCATTCCATCAAACTATGCCTGAGCAATCATATTTATACAGCTTACCTTATCAATATTATAAAGATTATGGTATCCGTAAATATGGTTTCCACGGTACAAGCCATAAATATGTATCTCAACGTGCAGCTGCAATCTTAGATAAACCAATCGAAGAATTACGTATCATTTCTTGTCATATCGGTAATGGTGCATCAATCGCAGCTATCGATGGTGGAGAATCAATCGATACTTCTATGGGATTCACTCCATTAGCCGGTGTAACAATGGGTACTCGTTCTGGTAACATTGACCCAGCGTTAATTCCATTCATTATGCAAAAAACTGATCAAACTGCAGACGAAGTACTTAATGTATTAAATAAAGAGTCTGGTTTACTTGGTATCTCAGGTACTTCAAGTGACTTACGTGACCTTGAAAGTGATGCTGAAGAAGGTAAAGAACGTGCTCAATTAGCATTAGACGTATTTGCTTCAAGAATTCACAAATATATTGGTTCTTATGCTACAAGAATGCATGGCGTAGACGTTATTGTCTTCACTGCTGGTGTAGGTGAAAACTCATCAACAGTACGTGCTAAAGTATTAGAAGGTTTAGAATTCATGGGTGTTTATTGGGATCCTAAGAAAAATGAAGCGATTCGCGGCGAAGAAGCTTTCATTAACTACCCACATTCACCTGTAAAAGTAATTGTAATTCCAACTAACGAAGAAGTTATGATTGCAAGAGACACTGTAAAATTCGGTGAATTATAATTTATAAATTTAAGCCATGGTTATGTCTTTTTAAGATATGGCCATGGCTTTTTTTGTTGAACCAGAAAAGGGTGCCTCTTTAAAATGAGGCACCCTTAAATTTAATAGTAATGGTTTTTAGCTTTAAGAATATTGTTGTCTAAATTCTGGTGTAGCTACTTCTGGATGGAAATCTTCTGGAATTTCTTCAGTACGTACGACTAATACATCACAAGGTGAGTGACGTACGATTGCTTCAGATACAGAACCTACGATAAATCGCTCTACTGCATTTAAGCCTGAAGTACCACACATAATTAAATCTACTTTAAGTTCACTTGCTAATTTTTTAGGGATAATGGCTTTAGGAGAACCAAATTCTAAGCGTGTTTCTACATTAGTTACTCCGGCACGTGTTGCGACTTCTTGATAACCTTTTAATAATTCTTCAGAGAAATCACGAGATTTCTCAGTAAATTGAGCATCATAAACTTCATATGAAGAATATGTTCTTGAATCGATAATGTTTACAATAGTTAATTTGGCGTCGTTACGTTTAGCTACGTCTACGGCTTTGTTGAAAGCCCACTCTGCTTCATGTGAACCATCAACTGCGATTAAAATGTTTTTATAAGTTAACATCTTAATAACCCCCTTAGCTTTTCTTACTTATATTTTACCACAAATTTCAGAATATTTAATATTTATATTTTAACAATAATGTGTACTTTTTCTGATTGCGCTTTCATCGGTTTAGCGTTACGATGGTGTTGGAGGTGGATGGAATGAAAATTGGTATTCCAAAAGAGATAAAAAATAACGAAAACAGAGTTGGTTTATCACCAAGTGGTGTACATGCATTAGTTGAACAAGGACATACAGTACTTGTTGAAAAAGATGCAGGTTTAGGTTCATACTTTGAAGATGCAGATTACAAAAATGCAGGTGCTGAAATTGTATCTGATCAATCTGCAGTTTGGGATGTAGAAATGGTAATCAAAGTTAAAGAACCTTTAGAAGATGAATACAAATACTTCAGAGAAGGATTAATCTTATTCACATACTTACACCTAGCTAACGAAGAAAAATTAACTCAAGCGTTAGTTGATAATAAAGTAGTAGGTATTGCATACGAAACGGTTCAATTACCTGACCGTTCATTACCATTATTAACACCAATGAGTGAAGTAGCGGGACGTATGTCTGCTCAAGTTGGTTCTGAATTCTTACAAAAAATTAATGGCGGAATGGGAATTTTACTTGGCGGAGTGCCTGGAGTACCAAAAGGTAAAGTAACGATTATCGGTGGCGGTCAAGCTGGTACAAACGCTGCTAAAATCGCTTTAGGTTTAGGTGCAGATGTGACTATCTTAGACGTTAATCCTAAACGTTTAGCAGAATTAGAAGATTTATTTGATGGCCGTGTAAACACTATTATGTCTAACCCATTAAATATCGAAGAACAAGTTAAACAAAGTGATTTAGTTATCGGTGCGGTGCTTATTCCTGGTGCTAAAGCGCCTAGCTTAGTTACTGAAGATATGATTAAACAAATGAAAGACGGTTCAGTAATCGTTGATATCGCTATCGACCAAGGTGGTATCTTTGAAACTACTGATAAGATTACTACTCATGATGATCCTACTTATGTTAAACATGGGGTAGTTCATTATGCTGTAGCTAATATGCCAGGTGCAGTACCTCGTACGTCTACAATTGCTTTAAATAATGCTACATTACCATATGCTCAATTATTAGCAAACAAAGGTTACCGTGAAGCATTTAAAGCTAACCATGCATTATCTTTAGGTTTAAACACTTATAAAGGTCATGTTACTCATAAAGGTGTAGCTGAAGCATTTGATTTAGAATACACTACTATCGAAGACGCTTTAAAAGAAGATTAATCGATATATTAAAATTAAAAATCCAGTTGAGAAGGGAATTAACCGTCTCAACTGGATTTTTTTATTATTTTTCATAGTGAGTTAAAATTTCATAGCCATCTTCAGTTACTAATATATCATCTTCAATTCGGACGCCTGCCACACCTGGTACATAAATACCTGGTTCAATAGTAATAACCATGCCCGCTTCTAACTGATTAGTATTTGTACTTGATACATCTTGATATTCATGCTCTTCAAGTCCTAATCCATGACCAAGACGATGAGGGAAGTACTCGCCATAGCCTGCATTTGTAATAATATCACGTGCAATTTTGTCGATTTCATTTAATGATACGCCAGCTTTAATTGCACGAATTGCTTCTGTTTCAGCTTCTAAAACAATATTATAAATTTTTTGAGCTTTATCTGAAGGTATTCCGAATTGGACAGTACGTGTCATATCACTACAATAATGATTATAAATAACGCCTAAATCAAATAGAACATATTCATTATCGTTTAAAGTTCTATCGCCTGGTGTTCCATGAGGAGAAGCAGCGTGATCCCCGAATAATACCATCGTATCAAAGCTCATTTCACTTACGCCGAACTTTTTAATTTCATTTTCAATATGATTGACGACTTCTCGTTCTGACACGCCTACTTTTAAGAAATCAACGCCAATTTCAATACATTTATCAGCTAACTCAGCTGCTTTCTTAATATTATTAATTTCATCAGTATTTTTAATATTTCTTAAATTCTTAATAGTTTGGTCGATATCGCCATATTCAGTGACGTTGAAATTCTCAGTTAGTTCACGTTGACGTTTTACTGTCAAATGTTCACTTTCAATTAATAATTTGTTAAAAGTATGAGGTTCAATATCAAATGGATTTTCTGTATCTAAGTAGCCAATGATTTTACCATCGAAAGGTGAAGCTTTAGCTTCTTCAACTTCCATTTTAGGACAGTAAAGTGTTTTCTCACCAGAAGCAGTAATTAATACTGCTAATAATCTTTCGTGAGGCTCACTTCTATAACCAGTAAAGTAAAAGACGTTAAGTGGAGTCGTAATCCATGCTGCATCAGCATTTTCATTATGTAATGTTTGTGTAATTTCGTCTATTTTTGTCATAAAATAAGTATCCTCCTTCAATGCTTTGATTTTAATTTTACGTCTAATAAAGAATAATTTCAAAATTATTGAATAATTTCTAAAGAGATTGTTATTAGGCTTTTTTAGAAAAATGAACTACTACGATCACGTTATCTCGCGCATTTTCTTTAAAAAGTGTTATAAAATTTATGTGCTAGGGTATACTACAACTAACAAGCTATTAGGAGGCTATCAATTATGAAACTTTCATTTCATGGTCAATCTACTATTTATTTCGAAGGAAACGGAAAAAAAGTAATTGTAGATCCGTTTATATCTGGTAATGAAAATTGTGATTTAGATGAACAAAGATTAGATGTGGATTACATCATCTTAACGCATGGTCACGCTGATCACTTTGGCGATGTAGTGGAACTTGCTAACCGTAATCATGCGACTGTCATTGGTTCGGCAGAATTACAAGGTTATTTATCAACATATCATGGCGTTGAGAATGTTCACGGCATGAATATTGGAGGAAAAGCCAAGTTTGATTTCGGTACTGTAAAATATGTTCAAGCATTCCATAGTTCAAGTTTCACACATGAAGATGGCATTCCAGTTTATCTAGGCATGCCTATGGGTGTGATTATTGAAACTGAAGGTAAAACAATTTATCACACTGGCGATACAGGTTTATTCAGTGATATGAAATTAATTGCAGAACGCCATCCTGTAGACGTATGTTTCGTACCAATTGGTGATAACTTCACAATGGGTATTGATGATGCTAGTTATGCAATTAATGAATTTATTAAACCTAAAATTTCAGTACCAATTCATTACAATACGTTCCCATTAATTGAGCAAAATCCTCAAGAATTTAAAGATGCAGTAACAGAAGGGGAAGTTCAAATCTTAGAACCTGGAGAAGCTGTAGAGTTTTAAATAAATAGAAGAATGTTTCGTATTCTCAATATACGATAAATAGAAAAACTCCTATTATATGAGTGGATAACATATGTTTCAAGTCACTCTATAATAGGAGTTTTCTAATATTGAATAAAGTCATTTAACAATTAATACTGGAATAGTCGCACGTTTAGCTACTTTATGACTGACACTACCAAGTACAAATTTCTTTTGAGTTTCAGCTTTACGGTTACTTAGCACAACGATTTCGTATTTACCACTATTAGCATGTTTAACAAGTTCATCTTTAGGATTTCCTCGCACGATGATTTGATCAAAATTAATGCCATAGTCTTCTAAAATATTTCGTGTTTTTTCAAGTTCTCCACTGCGTTTCTCAGTGAGTTCTTCTAAATGTGTGCCACCTTTAATAGATGCTTGAGCATCTTGTTCTCCAATTACATTAAAGATAGTAACAACTGTATCTTCACCAGCTAATTTTGATACTTCTTTCAATGCTTTTTCATTTTTTAAATGTGTGTCAACGCCTAATAATATATGTTTATACATAGGACATTCCTCCTTTAATATAATTATATATAATGTAAATTTATTTTTCCAACGAATATATTTATAATTATTAAATAACGATAATCATTAAATTATTTTGATATTATTATTTTTTATCCGGAAAATGTGTGAAAAAGGAGATTTACTAGGTGTTTTACCAAAAATCGATTTTTTCTAAGTAAAAAGTTATAATATATAGGACATTGTCAGTTTAAAGAGGTAGTTGAATGACTAAACATGAACAAATAATAGCGTATATTGAATCTTTAAAAATCGGTCAAAAAATTTCAGTTCGAAAAATAGCAAAAGTCTTGAGTGTATCTGAAGGTACTGCTTATAGGGCGATAAAGGATGCAGGTCAATTAGGATTGGTAACAACGATTGATCGCGTAGGAACTGTGCGTATTGATAAGAAAAACCGTGAAGAAATTGAAAATTTAACATTTAATGAAATCCTTAAAATTATCGAGGGGGAAGTCATTGGTGGTAAAAATGGCTTAAGCAATAGTGTATCTAAATTTGCCATAGGTGCAATGGAGCTTAAAGATGTCGTAAAATACATCAGTCACCAGACTTTGTTGATTGTAGGGAATCGATCTGATGTACAGTTAGAAGCTCTAAAGAAAGGAAGCGGAATACTCATTACCGGAGGTTTTAAACCCTCTCAAAATATAATTGATTATGCCGATAGTCATAATTTACCAATTTTATCCTCGAATTATGATACGTTTTTAGTGGCTAATATTATTAATAGAGCAATGTACAATCAAATGATACGTAAAGAAATCTTAGTTGTAAATGATATAGTTAAACCTATTAATGATATGACAGTTATATTTGATGAGATGGGTATTGAGGATTATAAAGCACGTGCGAAAGTGACAGGTCATTCTCGTTTTCCAGTTGTAGATAGAAATTGGAAATTAGTAGGCATTATTACTAGTAAAGAGGTTATTCACATGCAAGCTGAAGATACAGTTAGTAAAGTGATGACTAAACGACCTATCAATGTAGAATTAACAACAACTGTGGCAAGTTGTGCGCATCTGATGATATGGGAAGGTATTGAAATTTTGCCAGTAACTACGAGAAATAAAAAAGCAATCGGAGTCATAACTAGAGATGATGTATTAAAAGCGATGCAATTAATTGGTAGACAACCTCAGATTGGTGAAACAATTAATGATCAAATTGCTAAACATATCACTATCACTCAAAATGATATTACAGTAGAAGTTTCGCCATTATTAACGAATCAATACGGTACATTAAGTAAATCTGTATTTGTAGCAATAATTGAAGAAACAATTAAACACGAGTTACGTAAGTTTAAAAAAGTAGATGTAATGATTGAAAGTTTGAATATCATATATATTAAAACTGTCCCTATTGAAACATTCATAAATGTTTCGTATGAAATGTTAGATGTAGGTAGAAACTTTGCGAAGTTAGAAGTTACAATGATGAGTGGTAACGAAAGGGTAGCGAACGCAATGATTATTTGCCAAATGTTTGAGGATATTTAATTAGTAAGTCATGCAGTCTGTTTGGAGCTGCATTTTCAAAAAATAAAAATTGAGGAGAAATCATTTATGGTAGGAATATTTAATGAAATTATGCAAAAAATTGAAGAAGCGGATACGGTCATCATTCACAGACATGTTCGACCAGATCCTGATGCGTACGGTTCACAACTTGGATTAAAATTATATTTAGAACGCAAGTTTCCTGAAAAAACAATATATACGGTAGGACAACCAGAAGTATCGTTAGAATTTATCGGTAGTTTAGATGAAATTGCGGATGAGGTTTATGAAGATGCATTAGTAATTGTATGCGATACGGCGAATGCGCCACGAATTGATGACCAAAGATACAGTAATGGTAAAGGGTTAATTAAAATTGACCATCACCCAGCTACTGACCAATACGGTGAAATCAATTATGTAAATACTGAAGCTTCATCCACAAGTGAAATCATCTTTGACTTTATTACGCATTTTAATGACTTCAATATTATCGATGATGCTGTTGCACGCGTCCTTTATTTGGGTATAGTCGGCGATACTGGTAGATTTATGTTTAATAATACAACACCGCATACGATGGAAGTAGCGAGTCAATTATTGAAATTCTCATTTGATCATAATGCAGAATTAAATAAAATGTCGGAAAAAGATCCTAAAGTGATGCCTTTCCAAGGTTATATCTTCCAAAACTTTGAATTGAGTGAAGATCATGCATTTTGCCAAGTGAGAATTACTAAAGAAATATTAGAAGAATATCAATTATTGCCGAATGAAGCATCTCAATTTGTAAATACTGTAGCTGATATTCAAGGCTTAAAAATTTGGGTATTCGCTGTTGATGAGGGAGACCAAATAAGATGTCGCATACGCTCAAAAGGCATTATCATTAATGATGTTGCTAATCAATTTGGTGGGGGCGGCCACCCGAATGCGTCAGGCGTTTCTGTTTATAGTTGGGAAGAGTTTGAGAAGTTAGCAGAAGCATTACGTCAAAAATTATAAATTTTAAAATGAAAGGAAGTCATGTATGGTTGCACATTTAAATATTCACACAACGTATGATTTATTATATTCAAGCTTGAAAATCGATGATGTTGTTAAAAAAGCGCAACAAAATGGCTATGAGGCGTTAGCAATAACAGATACGAATGTTTTATATGGCTTCCCGAAATTTTATGATGCTTGTAACGAACATCACATTAAACCCATCTTCGGTATGACCATTCACTTGTCGAATGGATTAAATACCGTTGAAACAGTGTTACTTGCCAGAAATAATAAAGGGTTAACTGCTTTGTATCGATTATCATCTGCTATTAAGATGAAGGAGAAAGACCTTGTGCCCTTAGATTGGTTACATAAATATAGTGCTGATCTTGCTATTATTTTTAAAGAGGCTCAAGAAGATCATCAATCTATCATTAATGAATTTGCTAATCATGAAGCGATATATATCAATCACACAAGTGATGCATCAATATATGATTTAAAAACAGTTTGGCTAAAAAATGCTAGGTATCTTGATGCGAAAGATATAGATACTATACCAGCTCTAGAAGCAATTAAAAACAATACAAAGTTAGATTTAGTCAACGATGTCGAGGATATTGAGGAACATTTTTTATCAGAAAATGAACTTCAAGAAATGAAGTTATCTGATAAAATACTGCACAATACTGCAGAACTTGTAAATCAATGTACAGCTGAAATTGAATATCATCAAGATTTATTACCTAAATTTGAAACACCAACTGGCGAAAGCTCTAAAGATTATTTATGGTCACTGTTGCAACAAAAGTTACAGGAATTCGATTTACATCGAGATGAACGTTACGAAGCTCGCTTAAAGCATGAATATAAAATTATAACAGATATGGGTTTTGAAGATTATTTCTTAATCGTAAGTGACTTAATTCATTATGCAAAAACTCATGATGTCATGGTAGGGCCAGGGCGTGGTTCATCAGCAGGATCACTAGTTAGTTACTTACTTGGCATTACAACAATTAACCCGATTAAATATAATTTGCTATTTGAACGTTTCTTGAATCCTGAGCGTGTAACGATGCCAGATATCGATATAGACTTTGAAGACACCAGACGCGAAAAAGTGATTCAATATGTTCAAGAAAAATATGGGGAGCACCACGTGTCTGGTATTGTAACATTTGGTCACTTATTGGCTCGAGCGGTTGCTAGAGATGTTGGGCGAATTATGGGGTTTGATGATATTACTCTTAATGAGATATCTAAGCTTATTCCACACCGTTTAGGAATCACTCTGGATGAAGCGTATCAAAACGATGATTTTAAGCAGTTCGTTCACCGAAACCATCGTCATGAGAAATGGTTTGAAATCAGTCGCAAATTAGAAGGGTTACCTAGACATACTTCTACTCACGCAGCAGGTATTATCATAAATGAGAAACCACTTTATAATTATGTGCCATTAACAACAGGGGATACAGGCTTATTAACGCAATGGACAATGACTGAAGCAGAGCGATTAGGCTTATTAAAGATTGATTTCTTGGGTCTTCGAAATCTTTCAATTATTCACCAAATTATTACACAAGTTAAGAAAGACTTAAATATAGATATTGATATTGAAAAAATACCGATGAATGATGAGAATGTATTTGCGTTACTTTCAAAAGGTAATACCACTGGCATTTTCCAATTAGAATCAGAGGGTGTGAGAAAAGTACTGGTTAGACTTCAACCAGAACATTTTGAAGATATCGTCGCTGTAACCTCTTTATATAGACCAGGTCCTATGGAAGAAATACCAACTTATATTTCAAGAAGACATAATCAAAGTGATATTCAGTATTTGCATCCTGATTTAGAGCCTATATTAAAACGTACGTATGGAGTTATCATTTATCAAGAGCAAATTATGCAAATTGCTAGTCAATTCGCAAGTTTTAGTTATGGGCAAGCGGATATTTTACGTCGCGCAATGAGTAAGAAAAATAGAACCGTATTAGAAAATGAGCGTCAACATTTTGTAAATGGTGCCGTTGAAAATGGTTATGATGAAGCGGTAAGTAAACAAATCTTTGATTTAATACTTAAATTTGCTGATTATGGTTTCCCAAGGGCGCATGCAGTTAGTTATTCAAAAATAGCCTATATTATGGCTTATTTAAAAGTACATTATCCTAATTATTTTTATGCCAATATACTCAGCAATGTAGTAGGAAATGAAAGTAAAACTGCGACTATTATTGATGAAGCAAAAAGTCAAAACTTAAATATTTTGCCTCCTGATATAAATAAAAGCCATTGGTTTTATAAAGCGACTGAATCTAATATATATCTGTCGCTTGGTGCTATTAAAGGTGTAGGCTATCAGAGCGTGAAATTAATCGTCGATGAACGATATCAGAATGGGAATTTCAAAGACTTCTTTGACTTTGCTAGAAGAATCCCTAAACGAATTAAGACAAGAAAATTGCTTGAAGCACTTATATTAGTTGGCGCATTTGATAGTTTAGGTAAGACTCGGGCTACATTGCTAAGTGCTATTGATCAAGTTTTAGATGACGTTTCTAATGTAGAACAAGATGACTTTTTATTTGATATGTTGACGCCTAAACAGACATATCAAGATAAAGAAGAACTCAGTGATCAAATGATTAGCAATTATGAAAAAGAATATTTAGGATTTTATATTTCAAATCATCCTGTTGAAAAATTATTTAACAATAAACAATACTTAGGGATTTTTAAGCTTAAACATCAGATGAATTCTAAACCAATTTTAGTGCAAATTGATAGAGTTAAACAGATTCGCACTAAAAACGGTCAAAATATGGCATTTCTAACGCTTAATGATGGTCGTAATACTATAGACGGGGTCATCTTTCCTGATAAATTTAAGCAATTGGAAACCGTTTTGAAAGAAAATGAAATTGATGTCGTATATGGCAAATTTGAAAAAAGAAATCAACAAATTCAATTAGTGGTCAATTATTTAACTACGATGGATGATTTTGAAGAGAACCAAATTAAAAAGGCGAATCAAATTATTATTCGAAATGTAACAGATATTGAGGAAGTAAAACAGCATCTTTCAAATAGCAAAGAAAATAATATTGAAGTAATGATTTATAACGAAACGTCTAATAAAACAATGACATTAGGTTTCATTAAAAGAGAAAGGGACTACCTCAGTCAATTTATTAATCTATTTAAACCGAGCGATATAAGGATTGTATAACTTTTATATGTAAAAATTTTATGATATAGTTAACTGATGATTAATAAGATAAAATCATCAGTTAATTTTATTTTATATACACATTTGAGTTAAGATAAAAAATAAGTTGTTCGCAATTTTCGTTTAAAAAATATAGATGATTAACAGGGGTTGATTTGATGTCTTTAAGAGATGACGCTTTACAAATGCACAAAGAAAATCAAGGTAAATTAGAAATAATGCCTAATGTAAAGGTAACGAATAAAGAAGAACTGAGCTTAGCTTATTCACCGGGCGTAGCTGAGCCATGTAAAGAGATTCATGAAGATCCTCGTACTGTATATGATTATACTATTAAAAGAAATACAGTTGCTGTTGTCACAGATGGTACAGCAGTATTAGGTTTAGGAAACATTGGCGCTGCTGCTAGTATTCCAGTTATGGAAGGGAAAGCAGTTCTATTTAAAAGTTTTGCAGGAATTAATGGTGTACCTATCGCATTAGATACAAAAGATACTGAAGAAATAATTAGAACAGTTAAACTTATTTCACCTAACTACGGTGGTATTAATTTAGAAGACATTTCAGCGCCACGTTGTTTTGAAATTGAAGAGAGATTAAAGAAAGAAACAAATATTCCAGTATTCCACGATGATCAACATGGTACTGCTATTGTTACAATGGCTGGTTTAATTAATGCCCTAAGAATTGTTAATAAAGATTTATCAGATATTAAAGTAGTGCTTAATGGAGCTGGCGCTGCTGGTATTGCAATTGTAAAACTTTTAGATGCATATGGTGTTAGAAATATGGTTATGTGTGATTCTAAAGGTGCTATTTATGAAGGACGTTCTCATGGTATGAATGAGACTAAAGAATACGTTGCTAAATTTACAAATAAAGACAAAGTAGATGGTTCTTTAGAAGATGTTATCAAAGATGCAGATGTATTTATTGGTGTATCTGTAGCAGATTTATTATCTAAAGAAATGGTACAAACTATGGCTGATGATGCAATCATCTTTGCTATGGCTAACCCTAATCCAGAAATCAAACCTGATGATGCTAAAGAAGCTGGGGCTAAAGTAGTTGGTACTGGACGTTCAGATTTCCCTAACCAAATTAACAACGTACTTGCATTCCCAGGTATCTTTAGAGGCGCTTTAGAAACTGAATCAACTCACATTAATGAAGATATGAAGAAAGCAGCGGTTGAAGCGATTGCTAATTTAATTGAAGAAGATGAATTGAACCCTGACTACTGCATTCCTGGACCATTTGATAAAAGAGTAGCACCTTCAGTGGCCCGTGAAGTTGCTAAAGCAGCAATGGAATCAGGTGTAGCTCGTATTGATGTTGACCCTCAAAAAGTGTACGATAAAACAATGAAATTAACTGATTTAAAATAATAAAAAGTTATTTAATCCAACTTGTTAAATAATTAACCAATAATTCAGTTTGCTATATTTACAGAGAAATTATGAATTAATATTTATTCATAATTTCTCTCTAATATTTTGCAAGCGATTAAAGACGCAAATTCAACATTTTTGTAAACTATAAGGTTGTTTGATAGGTTACGTGGAGGTTTACACATGTTTAAAGATTTTTTTAATAGAAGTAGTAAGAAAAAGAAATATTTAACAGTACAAGATTCAAAACAAAATGAAGTTCCAGCAGGGATAATGACTAAATGTCCTAAATGTAAAAAAATTATGTATACAAAAGAATTATCCGAAAATTTAAATGTATGCTTTAATTGTGATCATCACATTGCATTACCTGCTTATAAAAGAATAGAAGCGATTTCAGATGAACATACGTTTGAAGAATTTGATAAAGGAATGACATCTGCTAACCCATTAGATTTTCCAGGTTATCAGGAAAAAATTGAAAAAGATCAAAAGAAGACAGATTTAAATGAAGCAGTGGTAACAGGTACTGCAGAATTAGAAGGCATCAAATACGGAATTGCTGTTATGGATGCACGTTTCAGAATGGGTAGTATGGGTTCTGTAGTTGGAGAAAAAATTTGTCGTATTATTGATTATTGTACTGAGCATCGTTTGCCTTTCATTTTATTCTCAGCTAGTGGTGGTGCGAGAATGCAAGAAGGTATTATATCATTAATGCAAATGGGTAAGACGAGCGTCTCTTTAAAACGCCATTCTGATGCTGGTTTGCTATATATTTCTTATTTAACTCATCCGACAACGGGCGGGGTATCAGCGAGCTTTGCTTCTGTAGGAGATATAAATTTAAGTGAACCAAAGGCTTTAATTGGCTTTGCTGGTCGTAGAGTCATTGAACAAACTATTAATGAGAAATTACCAGATGATTTCCAAACTGCTGAATTTTTATTAGAGCATGGTCAACTTGATAAAGTTGTGCATCGTAAAGAAATGAAAACAACGCTTGCTCAAATTTTAAAAATGCACCAAGAGGTGAAACCGAATGCTTGATTTTGAAAAACCATTATTTGATATAAAGAATAAAATTGAATCTTTAAAAGAATCTCAAGAAAAAAATGATGTTGATTTGCAAGATGAAATTGATTTATTAGAAGCTTCTCTTGAGAGAGAAACGAAAAAGATTTATACAAATTTAAAGCCGTGGGATAGAGTACAAATCGCACGTTTACAAGAAAGACCTACTACACTTGATTATATACCTCATATTTTTGATTCTTTTATTGAGTTACATGGAGACAGAAATTTCAGAGACGATCCAGCAATGATAGGTGGCATCGGTTATTTAAACGGACAAGCAGTAACAGTAATAGGACAACAACGTGGTAAGGGTACAAAAGATAATATTTATAGAAACTTCGGTATGGCTCATCCAGAAGGATATCGTAAAGCTTTAAGATTGATGAAACAAGCTGAGAAGTTTAAGCGTCCTATTTTTACCTTTATTGATACTAAAGGTGCTTATCCGGGTAAAGCTGCAGAAGAAAGAGGTCAAAGTGAATCTATCGCTAGAAATTTAGTTGAAATGGCTTCACTTAAAGTTCCAGTAATCGCTATTGTCATTGGTGAAGGCGGTAGTGGTGGCGCACTAGGTATCGGTATTTCTAATAAAATTTTAATGCTTGAAAATAGTACATATTCAGTTATTTCTCCTGAAGGTGCATCGGCATTATTATGGAAAGATAGTTCATTAGCTAAGATGGCTGCAGAAACGATGAAAATTACTGCTAAGGATTTACATCAATTAAATGTAATTGATGAAGTAATCAATGAACCACTTGGTGGCGCTCATAATAATATCGAACAACAGGCTAAAGACATTAAAACTGCATTTGTTAAACACTTAGATGAATTAAATAAGCAAAGCGCGGATGAATTAGTCGAAAATAGATTTAACAAGTTTAGAAATATCGGTTCTTATAATGAAAATTAATTTTAAAACTAGAAATCAATACTTTGATTTCTAGTTTTTTTATATTGAATAAGTTAATTTTAATATATAAAACGTTTACATCAATATAAAGCACCTATATTAATGGAACACCTAAAAAAATTGTGGTAATTTAATACTAAAGATAATTCTAGTTAGGAAAGGGTATGTCGTCATGAAGAAAATTGCGGTATTAACAAGTGGTGGAGATTCACCAGGCATGAACGCTGCTGTTAGAGCAGTAGTGCGTAAGGCGATTTATAATGATATTGAAGTTTATGGAATTTATCAAGGTTATCAAGGTTTATTAGACGATGATATTCATAAACTTGAATTGGGCTCAGTTGGAGACACTATCCAACGTGGAGGCACCTTCCTTTACTCTGCTAGATGTCCACAATTCAAAGAAGCTAGTGTTCGTAAAAGAGGAATAGAGAACTTACACAAGCATGGAATTGAAGGTTTAGTTGTAGTAGGTGGAGATGGTAGTTACCGAGGGGCACAACGAATTAGTGAAGAAACGAAGGATATTAAAACTATTGGTATTCCTGGTACGATTGATAATGATATTAATGGTACTGATTTTACAATTGGGTTTGATACAGCTTTAAACACTATCATTGAGAGCGTCGATAAAATTCGTGATACAGCGTCAAGTCATGCTAGAACTTTTATTGTTGAAGTAATGGGGCGTGACTGTGGTGATTTAGCTCTATGGGCTGGATTATCAGTAGGGGCTGAAACTATTTTAGTACCTGAGGCGCACACAGATATTAAAGACATTGCTGAAAAAATTGAAAAAGGTATCAAACGTGGTAAAAAACATTCTATAGTGATGGTCGCTGAAGGTTGTATGACTGGACAAGAATGTGCGGATGAATTAATGAAATATATTAATGTTGATGCACGTGTTTCTGTTTTAGGTCATATCCAACGTGGTGGTAGTCCATCAGGTGCTGATAGAGTACTTGCTTCACGTTTAGGTGGTTATGCTGTAGAGTTATTAATGGAAGGACAATCTGGTAAGGGCGTTGGTATTAAAGACAACAAACTTACTGCAACACCGTTTGAAGACATTTTCAATAAAGATGATCATAAATTTTATAAAGATATTTATGAATTAGCTAAAGAGTTATCTATTTAATTTAGGAGGCTTTTATAATGAGAAAGACTAAAATCGTATGTACTATTGGACCTGCATCAGAATCAGAGGAAATGTTAGAAAAATTAATGAAAGCTGGAATGAACGTTGCGCGTTTAAACTTCTCTCATGGTAGCCATGAAGAACATAAAGCGCGTATCGATACAATTCGTAAAGTAGCTGATAAATTAGGTAAAACTATTGGTATCTTACTTGATACTAAAGGACCTGAAATTCGTACTCACGACATGAAAGATGGCTTAATTACACTTGAAAAAGGTAAAGAAGTTATCGTAAGCATGAATCAAGTGGAAGGTACACCTGAGAAATTCTCTGTAACATACGGTGATTTAATTAACGATGTTGACTTAGGATCTTATATCTTACTTGATGACGGTTTAATTGAATTACAAGTTAAAGACATTGATAAAGCTAAAGGCGAAGTTAAGTGTGATATTTTAAATACTGGTGAATTGAAAAATAAAAAAGGTGTTAACTTACCAGGTATTAAAGTTAATTTACCAGGTATCACTGATAAAGACGCTGCGGATATCTTATTCGGTATTAAAGAAGATGTAGACTACATTGCTGCAAGCTTCGTACGTCGTCCAAGTGACGTATTAGATATTCGTGAGATTCTTGAAAGAGAGAATAATCACAATATTACAATTTTCCCTAAAATTGAGAACCAAGAAGGTATAGATAACATCGAAGAAATTCTTGAAGTTTCTGATGGATTAATGGTTGCTCGTGGTGATATGGGTGTTGAAATTCCACCTGAATCAGTACCAATTGTTCAAAAAGATTTAATTAGAAAATGTAATAAACTTGGTAAACCAGTTATTACTGCTACTCAAATGCTTGATTCTATGCAACGTAACCCACGTGCTACAAGAGCAGAAGCAAGTGACGTAGCCAATGCGATTTACGATGGTACTGATGCAGTAATGTTATCTGGTGAAACTGCTGCAGGTTTATATCCTGAAGAAGCAGTTAAAACAATGAGAAATATTGCCGTATCTGCTGAAGCAGCTCAAGATTACAAAAAATTATTATCTGACCGTACTAAATTAGTTGAAACATCTCTTGTAAATGCAATTGGTGTATCAGTAGCACACACTGCTCTTAACTTAAATGTTAAAGCTATCGTAGCTGCTACAGAAAGTGGTTCTACAGCGGTAACTATTTCTAAATATCGTCCTCATTCAGATATTATCGCAGTTACACCTAGTGAACACACTGCTCGTCAATTAGCATTAGTTTGGGGTGCTTACCCTGTAATTAAAAAAGGTCGTAAAACTACAGATGATCTTTTAAATAATGCGGTTGCAACTGCTGTTGAAACTGGAAGAGTAAGTAACGGAGACTTAATTATTATTACTGCAGGTGTACCAACTGGTGAACAAGGTACAACTAATATGATGAAATTACACTTAGTAGGCGACGAAATTGCTAAAGGTCAAGGCGTAGGACGTGGATCAGTTGTAGGTAAAACTGTTGTTGCGAATAGCGCTAGTGACTTAGAAGGTAAAGACTTAAGTGAATCAATTATTGTTACTAACTCTGTAGATGAAACTCTAGTACCATACGTAGAACAAGCAGTTGGTTTAATCACTGAAGAAAATGGTATTACATCTCCAAGTGCTATTATTGGTCTTGAAAAAGGTATTCCAACAGTAATTGGTGTTGAAAATGCTACTAAAGAATTCAAAAATGATATTTTAGTAACTGTCGATGCTGCCCAAGGTAAAATCTTTGAAGGCTATGCTAACGTTTTATAATTAATTAAAGCCATATAAAATATTAAGCTTTACAATCAATATCATAGGCTAAACCATTACTATTAAATGGTTTAGCCTATTTTTTATGCTTAAAGGAATCACGTGTAAAAGGGTGACGTATGTTTTAAGAAGGAACGATTAAGAATAAGCAATACTAGATTAATTGTTACATAAAAAAACCTTAACTTACCGAATTCGATAAGTTAAGGTTTATGAGCAATATAATTATTTAGTTCTTTTAGCTACTTTTTTATATCTTAAATACATTAATCCTAAAATGATAAACCATAATGGTGTTAAGAAAATCGCATTTCTAGTAGTTTCATTCACGAATAATAAACAGAATACTAAAATGAAGAACACTAGAATTGCATATCCCATATATTTACCACCAGGAAGTTTATAATTAACTTTTTTATGTAGCTCAGGATTTTTTCTGTGATAATTGATATAAGCAATAATAATTAATGCCCATACAATAATGAATAATACAGTAGAAATAGTTGTTACATAAGTAAATACTAGAGTAGCATCAGGGAAGATGTAATTTAGCAATGCTGTAACCAACAATAACGCTGATGATACGATAATTGCAATATGTGGTACACCGTTTTTATTTGTCTTTCTAAAAGAAGGAGGTGCTTGTTCTTGTTCAGATAACCCAAATAACATACGGCTATTTGAGAAGATACCACTGTTACAAGATGATGCTGCTGCTGTTAATACTACGAAATTAATTAATCCTGCTGCAAACGGAATACCAATTAATGAGAATAATCGTACAAATGGACTTTCAGCAGGATCCACTTTATCCCAAGGGATAATTGACATGATTACTGCTAATGCACCCACATAGAATACTAAAATTCTTAATGGTACCGCATTAATTGCTTTTGGAATAGTTTTCTCTGGATCTTTAGCTTCTCCGGCTGTCACACCAATCATTTCGATACCTACGAATGAGAATAGTGCCATTTGGAATGACATAAAGAAACCTGAAGCGCCATCAGCAAAGATGCCATGTTTATATAAGTTAGTGAAACTTGCATGACCAAATTGTGTATTAAACGCGAATAGAATCATAATTAAACCTACAACTATCAAAGCGATGATTGTAACGATTTTGATAATCGCAAACCAGAATTCTAATTCACCAAATATTTTAGCACTTAATAAGTTGAATGCCATTAGAATTAATACACAGAATAATGCTGAAATCCAGTTTGGAATGTGTGGGAACCAGAAACTTACATACTTTGCAACAGCTGTAACTTCGGCCATTCCTGTAATAATCCAACATAACCAATAAGTCCAACCAGTTACAAAACCGGCGAAAGGTCCTATGTATTCATTAGTCACGTCTGCGAAAGAGTGGAAACGGGTATTTTGAATCATAATTTCTCCGAGACCTCTCATGAACATGAATAACATGAAGCCTATAATAATATAGGTGAATAAAATAGATGGACCTGTCATTGCTATCGTTTGTCCAGCTCCCAAGAATAACCCTGTACCAATTGCGCCGCCAATGGCAATTAATTGCACATGACGATTACTCAACCCTCTTTGTAATTTTTCTTCAGCCATAAGACAACTCCCTTACATTTAATTAATATTTATTATGCACTTATATAACCAATTCGACAATTATTTTTATAATTTTTTCTAAAATTTCCTTTAATATTTAGTTAACAAATTGTAATCATTCTTGATAAAAAAATTAAAATTTTCAATATTTTCTTACTAGTTACATTTTAAATTGAAGCATAAAGCCATTGATAACGGGGATTATAGGTTATAAAAGTATCATAATAGTAAATTGGATACACATTAGTTTGATTGTGAAAAGGTATATATTCATTCACAAAATTTAGACAATTAGCTATAATGTTCTTGAAAGCCATTACATTAAGTTAAAGAAAAGGGGAATTGCTTATGGCAGAATTACAAAAAGGTTTAGAAGGGGTAATTGCAGCTGAAACTAAAATCAGTTCAATTATTGATAGTCAATTAACATATGCGGGCTATGATATTGACGACTTAGCAGAACATGCGCAATTCGAAGAGGTTATCTTCCTTTTATGGAATTATAGATTACCAACTCAAGATGAATTAGATACATTAAAAGAAAAATTAAATAAATATATGACATTAAATCCAAGAGTGTATAAACACTTCGAGGAATACGCAACTGATAATGTACATCCAATGACAGCATTACGTACATCAGTTTCTTATATTGCACACTTTGATCCAGATGCTGAAGATGAAACAGAAGAGAATCGTAAAGAAAGAGCGATTCGTATTCAAGCTAAAATTGCATCATTAGTTACTGCATTTGCACGTGTGCGTGAAGGTAAAGAACCTGTAAAACCTAACCCAGAGTTAAGTTATGCAGCTAACTTCTTATATATGCTAAGAGGGGAATTACCAACTGATACAGAAGTTGAAGCATTCAATAAAGCATTAGTTTTACATGCTGATCATGAACTAAATGCTTCAGCATTTACAGCACGTTGTGCCGTTTCTTCTTTATCTGATATGTATTCAGGTATTGTAGCTGCTGTTGGTTCTTTAAAAGGACCTTTACATGGTGGTGCAAATGAACAAGTTATGAATATGTTATCTGATGTTAAATCAGTTGATGAAGTAGATGCTTATTTAGATGAAAAATTCAAAAATAAAGACAAAATTATGGGCTTCGGACATCGTGTATACAAAGACGGAGACCCACGTGCTAAATATTTACGTGAAATGAGTCGCAAAATCACTTCTGAAACAGGAAGAAGTGAATTATATGATATTTCAATTGCAATCGAAAAACGTATGCGTGAAGAAAAAGGCATTATTCCAAACGTAGATTTCTTTAGTGCAACTGTATATCACAGTATGGATATTCCACATGATTTATTCACACCAATTTTCGCAGTGAGCCGTACTTCTGGTTGGACTGCTCATATTCTTGAACAATATCGTGATAACAGAATTATGAGACCACGTGCTAATTATATTGGTGAAAAAAATCGCAAATATGTACCAATCGAAGAAAGATAAATTAATTTATTAAAATAATTTAATTATAATTAATCTTGGAGGTTAAAGTTATGTCAACAGAAAAAATTACTAGAGCTAATGAAGGATTAAATGTACCAAATGAACCAATCATTCCATTTATTATTGGTGATGGTATTGGACCAGATATCTGGAAAGCAGCAAGTCGTGTTATTGATGCTGCTGTTGAAAAAGCATATAACGGTGAAAAACGTATTGAGTGGAAAGAAGTTTTAGCAGGTCAAAAAGCTTATGATGAAACTGGCGAATGGTTACCACAAGAAACATTAGATACGATTAAAGAATATTTAATCGCAATTAAAGGGCCTTTAACTACACCAATCGGCGGTGGTATTCGCTCACTTAACGTTGCTTTACGTCAAGAATTAGACTTATTCACTTGCTTACGTCCTGTACGTTGGTTTAAAGGTGTACCTTCACCAGTTAAACGTCCTCAAGATGTTGATATGGTTATCTTCCGTGAAAACACTGAAGACATCTATGCTGGTATCGAATTTAAAGAAGGTACTGATGAAGTTAAGAAAGTCATCGATTTCTTACAAAATGAAATGGGTGCTACTAATATCCGCTTCCCAGAAACTTCAGGTATTGGTATTAAACCAGTTTCTAAAGAAGGTACTGAAAGATTAGTAAGAGCTGCAATTCAATATGCTATCGATAATGATCGTAAAGCTGTAACTTTAGTTCATAAAGGTAACATTATGAAATTTACTGAAGGTTCATTCAAACAGTGGGGTTATGATGTAGCACATAATGAATTTGCAGATAAAGTATTTACTTGGCAACAATATGATGAAATTGTTGAAAAAGATGGCAAAGATGCTGCTAATGAAGCTCAAAACAAAGCAGAACAAGAAGGCAAAATCATTATTAAAGATTCAATTGCGGATATCTTCTTACAACAAATTTTAACTCGTCCAGCTGAGCATGATGTAGTTGCTACTATGAACTTAAATGGTGACTATATTTCAGATGCTTTAGCAGCACAAGTTGGTGGTATTGGAATTGCACCAGGTGCTAATATTAACTACGAAACAGGACATGCGATTTTCGAAGCAACACATGGTACTGCTCCTAAATACGCAAACTTAAATAAAGTTAATCCTTCATCAGAATTATTAAGTTCTGTATTAATGCTTGAACATTTAGGATGGCAAGAAGCGGCTGATAAGATTACAGATGCTATTGAAGCAACAATCGCTTCAAAAATCGTTACTTATGACTTTGCTCGTCTAATGGATGGCGCTAAAGAAGTTTCTACTTCTGAATTTGCTGATGAACTTATTAAAAATTTAAAATAATCATTAAGTATTAATATCACTCACTTGAAGCTTAGATATAGGCTTCAAGTGAGTTTTTTTGATTAATCTTATAAAAAATTATAATTTAATGACTAAATTTGTTAATATTAAGTTAAGGTTAGTAAAATAATTTCTTAATAAATAGAAAATATTATATTAATTGTTAAGTTTATGTAAATTTAATATGTGGTATGTTATTTTTATTTAAACATCAGTTATAATGTACATGAATGTTATTTCTAATCAGGGAGGCACATTATGTCACAAAAAGTATTAGTGGTGGATGACGAGCAATCCATTGTAACTTTACTAAAATATAATCTAGAAACAGCTGGTTACATCGTTGAAGTTGCATACGATGGGGAAGAGGCACTTGAAAAAGTAAATGAAGTTCAACCTGAACTGATTGTTTTAGATGTAATGTTACCGAAAAAAGATGGAATTGAAGTTTGTAAGACAATTCGATCTGACAAAAACTTAGTTCCAATTTTAATGTTAACTGCTAAAGATGATGAATTTGATCGTGTATTAGGGTTAGAATTGGGCGCAGATGATTATATGACTAAACCTTTTTCACCTAGAGAAGTAGTAGCGAGAGTTAAAGCTATCCTTAGAAGATCGAAATTTGCTAGTGAAGTAGAAAAAGATGATGTGGATGAAGAAGATATAGTAATAGAAAATATCAGAATTAGACCGGAATTCTTTGAAGTCTACAAAGATGATGAATTATTAGAATTAACACCTAAAGAATTTGAATTACTTCTATATTTAATCGAAAGACAAGGGCGAGTGATCACAAGAGAACATATGCTTAATTCAGTATGGAATTACGAATTTGCTGGAGATTCTAGAATAGTTGATGTACATATTAGTCACTTAAGGGATAAATTAGAAGAAAATCCTAAGCAACCTAAATTAATTAAAACTGTACGTGGTTTAGGTTATAAATTAGAAAGACCTAAAGGGTAATGTTAAAGTTTCATCATAGATTACTTCTTCTATTAGGTACCATCACGATTATCAGTTTTATAGGTTTAGGAGCTATTATACATCATACGATTTATCAAATATTATCTACAACACAAAGTGCTGAATTAACCCATATTTCTGAAAATTTTATAAAATTAAATAACCAAAAGAACAATAAAGAAATTACTAATATTGCATCTGACCAACATTTAACGGTTTATATATATAAAAATGACAAGGTTATCTATAAATTGGGTAATCATCATAATTTAAATAAAAATATAGATAATGCTGCTAATCCTTCTGAAATTGTTTATCACAATGAAAATGGACAATTAAGATATACGTTTAAACATAGTATGAATGATAAAAAGATATACATAAGCGGCTTAAATAATGAAATTATTGAGTTACAAAAAAGTATGTGGAAATACTTGTCTATCATTGGCATCTTTGTATTATTGGCAGTTTACTTAGCAGTTAGAAGTATTAATAGAACCTATATCAGACCGATTAATGAAGTTACATATGCAACATCACTTATTGCGGATGGTTATTATCATGTTCGCGTACCAGAAAGTAACGTTAAAGAAACGCGAGCACTTTTTGTTACAACAAATGATTTAGCGAGACGACTTCAAAAGCTTAATAATAAGCAAAAAATGCAATCTAATCGTTTAAAAACAACCCTTGAGAATATTCCAAGTTCAGTCTTAATGATTGATAAGCAGGGAGAAATCGTGATAGCTAACCATGCATATTATGAAGTGTTTAGACCAGGTAAAAAAGTAGAAAGTAAAGACTATACCTCATATCTAGATGAAGAAATACAACGTTTAATACTTGAAGCGTTTAAAACTGAAAAACAAATCTACGATCAGATAGAATTATATATTAATGATGTACATCAAAAATACTTTGATGTTTCATGTATACCAATTCTAAGTAAATCTAAAAAACGTCTACAAGGGCTAGTAGTCGTTATGCATGATATTACAAATTTAAAGAAACTTGAAAATCTAAGACGAGAATTTGTAGCAAATGTTTCTCATGAACTTAAAACACCAATTACGTCAATTAAAGGTTTTGCTGAGACTTTAATTGAAGGTGCTAAAAATGATGAACAATCACTTGAAATGTTTTTAAATATTATTTTAAAAGAATCAAATCGTATTGAATCACTAGTGATGGATTTACTAGATTTATCACATATTGAACAACAAACGGAACTTGAAACAACGTACGTTAACCTTTCAGAATTAGCTTGTAATACGATTGATAATCTTCAAAACCAGGCGAGATATAAAAACATTGCTATTATTTCAGAAATTGAAAAAGATGTGATTATTGAGGCCCATGAAAATAAACTAGCACAAGTGATTACTAATTTATTATCTAATGCGATTAATTATTCTTTTGAAGATAATAAAGTTATAGTGAGAGTTTATCGAGAAGATATTAAAGTTAACTTGGAAATTCAAGACTTTGGTATTGGTATTGATAAAGATGAACAAAAACACATCTTTGAAAGATTTTATCGCGTAGATAAGGCAAGAAGTCGTGATTCAGGAGGAACAGGATTAGGACTATCAATTACAAAACATATTGTAGAAGCACATCATGGTACGATTAATGTTGAAAGCCAACTTGGTAAAGGTTCATTGTTTAGAGTGTCATTTATAGATGAAAAACAATAAAATTTTAAATTACCTGTTTATTTGTATATCGCAAATAGACAGGTTTTTTATTGTTTAGATTTACAGTAAAGTCATTAATTCGTGATGATACAGGGAATATGCTAAAATATAATTAAATTCATTCTGGAGGTTTGCACTTTGAATAAATTAATCTTAATAGATGGTAATAGTTTAAGTTTTAGAGCTTTCTATGCCTTGCCACTGCTTTCTAATAAAGCAGGTATTCATACAAATGCAATCTATGGATTTGCTATGTTACTAGAAAAAATTATGAGAGAAGAACAACCGAGCCACTTTTTAGTAGCATTTGATGCAGGTAAAACGACATTCCGTCATTCCAAGTATAGTGAGTATAAAGGTGGCAGACAAAGTACACCACCTGAATTAAGCGAGCAGTTTCCATATATACGTCAATTATTAGATGCTTATCATATTAAACACTATGAATTAGAAAATTACGAGGCCGATGATATTATCGGTACACTAAGTAAAGAAGCGGATAAGCAAGGTTTTGAAACGATTATAGTAACCGGAGACCGAGATTTAACTCAATTAGCGACTGATAATGTCACTATTTATTATACGAAAAAAGGTGTTACTGACGTCGATCATTATACTCCAGAATTTATTGCCGAAAAATATGACGGATTAACGCCACATCAAATTATTGATATGAAAGGGTTAATGGGAGATACGTCAGATAATATTCCAGGTGTTGCTGGAGTGGGTGAAAAAACTGCGATTAAACTTTTAAAACAATTTGAAACTGTCGAAGGTGTTTATGACAATATTGAATCAGTTTCAGGAAAAAAACTTAAAGAGAAACTTGAAAACAGTCATGATGATGCATTAATGAGTAAAGACCTAGCGACAATAAATTGTGAAAGTCCTATTGAAGTAAATTTAGAAGATACACAACTTAAAAATCAAGAAGACAATAAAGATAAAATTGAGTTATTTAAAAAATTAGAGTTTAAGCAGTTACTTGCTGATATGGATAGCGACGTTCCTGAGACTGAAGATAATTCAGATAGAACATTTGAAATTGAACCTACTTTTGAACATATCGATCTAAAGCATTTAGATGAAGCAGTAATACATTTTGAAATAGATGGTTCAAACTATTTAAAAGATGAAATATTAAAATTTGGTTTCTATACAGGTGAACAACATATTGTTATCAATGCTGACAGTATTAATGATTATCCTGATTTAATCAAATGGCTTGAAGATGAGAATACGATCAAATGTGTTTATGATGCTAAGAAAACGTATGTCGTAGCTCATAGATTAGATATAGATATTAAAAATATTCAATTTGATGTAATGCTAGCAAGTTACATTATAGAGCCTTCAAGAACAATAGATGACGTCCGTTCTGTTGTAACGCATTATCGTCAAAATTATGTAAAAGATGATATTTCTATATATGGTAAAGGTAAAAAACGTAGCATCCCTGATGATGACGTTTTAAACATTCATATCGCTTCTATAACTGAAGCTATTCATGAATCACAACCTTTAATGTTAAAAGAGTTAGAAGCGCATAATCAAATAGAATTATTACAGAACTTAGAACTTCCACTTGCGCGCATCTTAGGTGAAATGGAAGAGACAGGTATCTATACAGATGTCAATGATTTACAACAAATGCAACATGAAATTCAAGAAAAATTGGATACACTTATTAGTAATATTCATAATGCAGCTGGAGAAGAATTCAATATTAATTCGCCTAAACAACTAGGTGTTGTATTATTTGAAACGCTTAAACTTCCAGTCATTAAAAAGACGAAAACGGGTTATTCTACAGCAGTTGATGTGTTAGAACAACTCCAAGGGGAACACCCAATCATAGATTATATTTTAGATTATCGCCAATTATCTAAATTACAATCAACTTATGTTGAGGGATTACAAAAAGTAATTAGTGATGACAAACGTATTCATACACGTTTCAATCAAACATTAGCTCAAACTGGACGCTTGTCTTCAGTAGACCCTAACTTACAGAATATACCTGTTAGACTTGAGGAAGGACGTAAAATTCGTCGTGCATTTAAACCAAACTCAGATGACAGAGTCATACTTTCAGCGGACTATTCTCAAATTGAGTTACGTGTATTAGCTCATATTACGCAAGATGAAAGTATGAAAGAAGCGTTTATTCATGGTCATGATATTCATACTGCTACTGCTATGAAAGTCTTTGGCGTTGAAGCGGATGGCGTAAATGATTTAATGCGTCGTCAAGCCAAAGCTGTTAACTTTGGTATTGTTTATGGAATAAGTGACTATGGTTTAAGTCAAAGTTTAGGAATAACTCGTAAAAAAGCAAAAGCATTTATTGATGATTATTTAGCTAGTTTTCCAGGTGTAAAACAATATATGTCAGATATTGTAAAAGATGCGAAAGCAAATGGTTACGTTGAAACACTATTACATCGTCGTAGATATATACCAGATATTACTAGTCGTAATTTTAATTTAAGAGGCTTTGCTGAAAGAACTGCGATGAACACACCAATACAAGGTAGCGCAGCTGACATTATTAAACTAGCAATGGTTGAATTTGATAAGCAAGTTAAAGAGACTTCTTATCATGCGAAATTATTACTTCAAGTTCACGATGAATTGATATTTGAAGTACCTAAAGATGAAATTGAAGATTTTAGTGCGTTTGTAGAAGACATAATGGAACATGCACTAGATTTAGATGTACCTTTAAAAGTAGATTCAAACTATGGCTCTACTTGGTATGATGCGAAATAGAGAAAGGAAATTGAAATGCCAGAATTACCAGAAGTTGAACATGTTAAAAGAGGTATAGAACCATATATTAAAAATGCTACTATTAAAAGTGTAACCTTTTCAAAAAAAGTAATTGAAGGGAAACGCCAAGGTAAAGAAACTATCATTAAAGGGATAAATCTAGATGGTTTCTGTTTAAATAGTGAAGGTTATACATTAAAAAAAATTGAACGTCGTAGTAAATATATCGTATTTAATATCGAGAAAAATAATAATGAACGTATTTTATTAAGCCATTTAGGTATGGCAGGTGGGTTTTTCATCGTTAATCAATTATCTGAAATAACGACACCTAATTATAGAAAACATTGGCATGTTATTTTTCACTTAGATAATGGCAAAAAACTTGTCTATTCAGACATACGTCGATTTGGAGAAATTCGTAACTTAGCTTCCTTTGACGATTATCCTTCATTTTTAGAAATAGCGCCGGAACCGTTTGATGATGAAGCGCTTGAACATTTTAAAGATTATTTAAATCAAAAGAAAGTACAGAATAAGCCAATTAAACAGATGTTATTAGATCATAAGATTGTCGCTGGCTGTGGCAATATTTATGCGTGTGAAGCGCTGTTTAGAGCGGGAATTCATCCTTCAAGAAAAGTTAAAGGTACAACTGAACTTGAACGTAAAATGGTGTTCTATTATGTTCAAGAAGTTCTAAAAGAGGGTATTGATAATGGAGGTACTAGCATTTCAGATTATCGACATGCAGATGGTAAAACTGGTGAAATGCAACTTCATTTAAATGTGTATAAACAAAGTAAATGTAAAGTATGTGGGCATGACATAGAACAAAAAGTAGTAGCAGCTAGAAATAGTCATTTCTGCCCGCAGTGTCAGAAATAGAAATGAGTGGTGATATTTATGCCTAAAGTGATTGGGTTAACAGGTGGTATAGCAACAGGTAAATCTACAGTTTCTGAACTTTTAACTGCATATGGCTTCAAAATTGTAGATGCGGATATAGCAGCGCGTAAAGCTGTAGCTAAAGGTTCAAAAGGTCTAGAACAAGTTAGAGCGCAATTTGGTGAGGAAGCAATTATTGAAGAAGGTGAAATGGATCGTAAATACATGGGAGAACTCGTGTTCAATCATCCTGAAAAACGCCTCGAATTAAATAAAATCGTGCATCCAATTGTAAGAGAAATTATGGAAGAAGAAAAACATGAATATTTACAACAAGGTCATAATGTAATTATGGATATTCCGCTTCTATATGAAAATGACTTACAAGATACAGTAGATGAAGTTTGGTTAGTATATACTTCAGAAAGTGTTCAAATTGATCGTTTAATGGAACGCAATAATTTGACTGCGGAAGATGCTAAAGCAAGAGTATATAGTCAAATTTCAATTGATAAAAAAAGCAGAATGGCAGATCATGTCATAGATAATCTTGGAGACAAACTTGAATTAAAACAAAATGTTGAAAATTTATTAACTGAACAAGGATTTTTAAATAAAGAATAATTTTAAGCCCCAAATCTTAGTGAAAAAGAAGTTATTAATCATAACACTTTTCGCTAAGATTTTTTTAATAACTAAAACTTATTAAAGTTATATAAAAATAAAATATTTAAATTAGTGGAAAACGCTTTCAAATTCAAATAATTATGTTACACTAATTTTATAAAGTATAACATATAAACAAACAATCAAGGGGTGCTTTAAATGTCAACAAATATAGCAATTAATGGTATGGGTAGAATCGGTAGAATGGTATTAAGAATTGCATTACATAAAGATAACTTAAACGTAGTAGCAATCAATGCTAGCTATCCACCAGAAACAATTGCGCATCTAATTAATTATGATACAACTCACGGTAGATACGATAAAAAAGTAGAACCAATTGAAAATGGTATCCGTGTAGATGGTCATGATATTAAATTAGTGTCAGATCGTAATCCAGAAAACTTACCTTGGAAAGATTTAGATATTGATATCGTCATTGAAGCGACAGGTAAATTCAATCATGGAGATAAAGCAATCAGCCATATTAATGCTGGCGCTAAAAAAGTATTATTAACTGGTCCATCAAAAGGTGGCCACGTTCAAATGATTGTTAAAGGGGTAAATGACGATAAATTAGATGTTCAAGAATATGACATTTTCAGTAATGCTTCTTGTACAACAAACTGTATTGGTCCAGTTGCAAAAGTGTTAAATGATAAATTTGGTATTGTAAATGGCTTAATGACAACAGTTCACGCTATTACTAACGACCAAAATAACATTGATAATCCACATAAAGACTTACGTCGTGCGCGTTCATGTAACGAAAGTATCATTCCAACTTCTACTGGTGCTGCTAAAGCATTAAAAGAAGTTTTACCTGAAGTAGAAGGTAAATTACATGGTCTTGCTTTACGTGTGCCAACTAAAAACGTTTCTTTAGTAGACTTAGTTGTTGATTTAGAGAAGAACGTTACAGTGGATGAAGTGAACGATGCATTCCGTAATGCTGGTTTAGAGGGTATCTTAGATGTTGAGGACGCACCATTAGTATCTGTTGATTTTAATACTAATCCTAACTCAGCTATTGTTGATGCTCAAAACACTATCGTTATGGGTGACAATAAAGTTAAAGTTATTGCTTGGTATGATAATGAATGGGGTTACTCAAATAGAGTAGTTGAAGTTGCTGAACAAATTGGTAATTTAATTGCTTCTGAAAATGCAGTACCTGCTAACTAATTATATATAATAATCTCAATTCTTATTCATAAGGGAAATGAGTCAGACTGTCGACAAAGTATTGATCTTTGCCGGCAGTTTTATTTTTTACATGTATTTGTAGTTATTAGGTAGGTGTTTATTTGTTAAGTAGTGGTGCTTTTTCGGTGGAAAAGGCTTGTGTATGAATCACTCGATACTTTTTTTATTAGGCGTCTGCACAACTACACTTCATCACTCACTTCAGAACTACTAATAAGATTTAAGTTTAATTTAAAATTATTATGTAAACTTTTGAAGGTATATTTACTCATCTGAAGTTTAAGAGTGTTTGGAATAGTTATCTAAGGAAGTACAAATTTTTTATTTTCAATTATTGGACAATATATTGCATCAATATAAGTAAAATAAATAAGGTTTAGATATATAATACCAATTTTAGTTGAAATAAATACAGATTTGGTATTTTAGCTCATAAGTCGACTTCTTTTGTCTCAATTACATTTATAGTATAATGAAGCATAATCTATTCAAGAGGGTGAAAGATATGAAATGCCCAAAATGTAATTCAACGCATTCACGTGTCGTTGATTCACGTCATGCTGATGAAGCTAATGCAATTCGTAGAAGACGTGAATGTGAAAATTGTGGAACTCGTTTTACGACATTTGAACATATAGAAGTTAGTCCGCTTATAGTAGTGAAGAAAGATGGCACACGTGAACAATTTTTAAGAGAAAAAATATTAAATGGACTTGTAAGGTCATGTGAAAAAAGACCTGTACGTTATCAACAACTGGAAGATATTACTAATAAAGTTGAATGGCAATTGCGTGACACAGGTCATACTGAAATCTCATCTAGAGATATTGGGGAACATGTGATGAATTTACTTATGCATGTGGATCAAGTGTCCTATGTACGTTTCGCTTCTGTGTATAAAGAATTTAAAGATGTAGACCAATTACTGGCCTCTATGCAAGGTATATTGAATGAAAATAAACGGAGTGATTCATAAATGAGTTTGCAATCTTATGAATATGGTTTAAGACCTCACGATGGGTTTGAAGTTTATCGCTATTTTTTCTTTAATCATAATCATTTAGATATACTAAATCGTTTATATGTTCCACTAATTGGTACGCAAGCGATTGGTGTTTATCATTACATGAATCAATTTGTAAATGAATCAGTAAGTGAAGCACTAACGCACTACACTATCATGAACGAATTAAAGATCAATTTATTAGAGTTTAGAAAGTCCATGGATGCATTAGAAGCAATTGGTTTAATTAAGACGTATGTGAAACATAGTCATGAACAATCTTTTTTTATTTATGAACTCATTCAACCACCAACAGCATATCAATTCTTTAATGATCCGATGTTGTCTGTTTATCTATACAACGAAGTAGATAATAAAAGATATAAGCGTTTAAAAGCTTATTTTGAAAAGAATGAACCTAATTTAGCAAGGTTTCAACAAGTGACACGTAAATTTACCGATGTTTTTAAAGTGCCTCAAAATAATATAAGTGTAGATTCATCTCCAATAATCAAAGAATCTAATTATTCAGGTATCGATTTATCAAATGAAACATTTGATTTTGATATGCTAAAAGAAATGTTGCAAACGCATTTTATTAGTAGTGAAATTCTTAATAAAGAAGCACGTCAATTAATTATTCAGTTAGCTACATTATACGGCTTAACGCCAGATTCAATGAAACGCATCATTCTGAACTCAATTACAAGTAATCAACAACTTTCTTTTGAAGATATGAGAAAGCATGCTCGTTCCTATTATTTAATAGAACATAATCAGCAGCTTCCTGAATTGCAAGTGAAAACGAGTGATAGTCATCAATCATTACCTGAGACGCAAAATGAGAATGCGCTAAAAGATGATAAAACATCTACTAATGAATGGTTTGATTTATTAGAACAAACGAGTCCAATTGATATGCTTTCATCATGGTCAGAATCTGAGCCAACTTTACAACAAAAAAGAATGATTGAAGAATTAATAGAACGCGAAAAATTGTCATTTGGTGTTATTAACATTCTGCTACAATTTGTCATGCTTAAAAATGATATGAAGCTTCCTAAAACTTATATATTTGAGATTGCCTCAAACTGGAAAAAGTTAGGCATTAAAACAGCTCAGCAAGCATATAATTATGCTCTAAAAACAAAAGAAGATAGTTCTTCTAAAACTTATAATTCAAATCAGTCACGTCGACGCTATTCGAAACATCGTGAAATTGTTTCAAGAGAGAAAACACCAAAATGGCTACAAAATAGAGGACAGCAATCAACGACTAAGAAAGAAGATAATGATGAACAACTTGAGAAAGATAGAGAAGCTTTTCGTGCTCAACTAGCTCAAGACTGGGAGGAGGATTAGATGAAATCTTTTAGTAGTATCATTGGAACAAACAATGAATTAGAACGCCGAATTGCTAAGATAAAGCAACAAGTTTTAAATGATGAAGACGTTAAACATTTTTTAACTCAGCATCAATCAGAATTGACGAATAAAATGATTGATAATGATTTAAATATACTACAAGAGTATAAAGACCAACAAAAGCATTATGATGGGCATGATTATGAACATTGTCCGAATTTCGTTAAAGGGCATATACCTGAACTCTATATTGAAAATGAACGCATAAAAATTAGATATAAACAATGTCCATGCAAAATTAAACATGATGAGGCACGTATTAATTCTCAACTCATTACTGCTCATCATATGCAACGTGATACTCTAAATGCGAAGGTTAAAGATATTTATACAAACGGAAGACATCGCTTAGATATTGCAATGGCGGTTAATGATATTTGTAAAAAGTTAGTGAACAAGGAAAATGTTAAAGGACTATATATTCATGGACCATTTGGAACGGGTAAATCGTTTATATTAGGCGCGATAGCGAATCAATTAAAATCTAAAAACGTTCCATCTACAATTGTTTATCTTCCAGAATATATACGTACATTAAAAAGTGGATTCAAAGATGGAAGTTATGAGAAAAAATTGCAACGCATTAGAGAAGCTAATATTTTAATGTTAGATGACATTGGAGCTGAAGAAGTGACACCATGGGTAAGAGATGAAGTTATTGGCCCTTTACTTCACTATCGCATGGTGCATGAACTACCAACATTCTTTTCTTCAAATTTAAATTTAGATGAACTAGAGCACCATTTAGCTAATACACGTGAAGGTGCTGAGCAAACTAAAGCGGCTAGAATTGTCGAAAGAATTAAGAGTTTAACGAATGCGTATTATTTAGACGGAGAAAATTTACGAAACAATTGAAATTTACAATAAGTGATGTATAATAAACTTAAATCTAAATCGTTGAAATTAATGAAGATATGATAATTTAATTTATATTATACAGAGAGCTAATGTATGGTGTGAATTTAGCTAATATATTAAATTGTTACTCCTTCATTTTAAGGTGCTAGTAATTAGTGCCCGGCTCAAGACCGTTATCTTATGTAGAGATATTTAGTGCTTACTAAATAACTAGGGTGGTGCCGCGACGAACTCGTCCCTTTTTTAGGGGGCGAGTTTTTTTAATTTTCAACGATAATAGAATTTATAATTGGAGGGTTATATAATGGATCAAATTAATATTCAATTCCCAGATGGCAATTCAAAAGCGTTTGATAAAGGAACTACTACTGAAGATATCGCGCAATCAATTAGTCCTGGATTAAGAAAAAAAGCTGTAGCGGGTAAATTTAATGGACAAATGGTTGATTTAACAAGACCATTAGAAGAAGATGGTGAAATTGAAATCGTTACACCTGGAAGTGAGGAAGCTTTAGAAGTTTTACGTCATTCTACTGCTCACTTAATGGCACAAGCTTTAAAACGTTTGTATGGTGATGTGAAATTTGGTGTAGGTCCAGTTATTGAGGGCGGTTTCTATTACGATTTTGATATGGATGAAAAAGTGTCATCTGATGATTTTGAAAAAATCGAAAAAACAATGAAACAAATTGTTGATGAAAATCATAAAATCGAACGTAAAGTTGTTTCTAGAGAAGAAGCTAAAGACTTCTTTAAAGATGATCCTTATAAATTAGAATTAATTGATGCAATTCCTGAAGATGAAAATGTAACTTTATATTCTCAAGGTGAATTTACAGATTTATGTAGAGGGGTACATGTACCATCTACTTCAAAAATTAAAGAATTTAAATTATTATCAACTGCTGGTGCTTATTGGCGTGGTGACAGTGACAATAAAATGTTACAACGTATCTACGGTACTGCATTTTTCGATAAGAAAGAATTAAAAGCGCATTTACAAATGTTAGAAGAACGTCGTGAACGTGATCACCGTCGTATCGGTAAAGACTTAGAATTATTTACTAACAACCAATTAGTAGGTGCTGGATTACCTTTATGGTTACCTAATGGTGCTACTATTCGTCGTGAAATCGAACGCTATATTGTAGATAAAGAAGTAAGTATGGGTTATGATCACGTCTATACTCCAGTGTTAGCGAATGTTGAATTATACAAAACTTCAGGTCACTGGGATCACTATAGAGACGATATGTTCCCACCTATGAAATTAGATGAAACAGAAGAAATGGTATTACGCCCAATGAACTGTCCTCATCATATGATGGTTTACAATAATAGACCACATTCATATCGTGAGTTACCAATTCGTATCGCCGAATTAGGTACTATGCACCGTTATGAAGCAAGTGGCGCTGTATCAGGTTTACAACGTGTACGAGGTATGACTTTAAATGACTCTCATATCTTTGTTCGTCCAGACCAAATCAAAGATGAATTTAAACGCGTTGTACACATGATTCAAGATGTATATAAAGACTTCGGATTCGAAGAGTATACTTTCCGTTTAAGTTATAGAGATCCAGAAGATAAAGAAAAATACATGGATGACGATGAAATGTGGAATAAAGCTGAATCAATGCTTAAAGAAGCGGTTGATGAAATGGGCTTACCATATGTTGAAGCAATTGGTGAAGCAGCATTCTATGGTCCTAAGTTAGACGTTCAAGTTAAAACAGCAATGGGTAAAGAAGAAACTTTATCAACTGCTCAAATTGACTTCTTATTACCTGAACGTTTTGAATTAAATTACATTGGTAGTGACGGCGAAAACCATCGTCCAGTAGTTATTCACCGTGGTGTTGTATCAACAATGGAACGTTTTGTAGCTTTCTTAACTGAAGAAACTAAAGGTGCCTTCCCAACTTGGTTAGCACCAAAACAAGTTGAAATCATTCCTGTAAATGTTGATTTACATTACGATTATGCGAAAAATCTTCAAGATGAATTAAAATCTCAAGGCGTTCGCGTAGAAATCGATGATCGTAATGAAAAAATGGGTTATAAAATCCGTGAAGCACAAATGCAAAAAATTCCTTATCAAATCGTTGTAGGGGATAAAGAAGTTGAGAATAACGAAGTGAATGTACGTAAATACGGTTCACAAGATCAAGAAACTGTTGAAAAAGATGAATTTATTTGGAATTTAGTCGATGAAATTCGTTTAAAAAAACGTAGATAGTCTTGATAAAAATGGATGCTTAATGTATATTACAAATTAGTTAAAATAAAAAAATGAGTTAGAGGTTGCAACTTTAATCAGTAACTCTTCAGAAGTTGTTATGGAACGTACGTTGAAAGAGTGAAAGGTAAAGTTGCCGAAATGAATGATAACCATAATTATCATTTGTTGGGACAGTTATCGAATAGAAACTGTACTGTCACAATTTGTGATGTGCTACCGATATAGATTAAGCAAAAGGTTGCATATCTCTAAGGTATGCAACTTTTTTTATTTCGATTTTTAATTTTACATAAATAAAAGTAAAATATAAATTTGATAAGTTAATTATCAACACATAGCAAATAAAATATTTCTAGTTAGCCTCTACTGTAGGAAAGGAAGCTTCTATGAGTAAAGTCAAAAATCAAGATGACGGCATCAAACGTGGTTTGAAAGACCGTCACATATCCATGATAGCGATGGGAGGATGTATAGGTACAGGTTTATTTATGACATCTGGAGGCGCTATTCATGATGCAGGTGCACTTGGTGCATTAATTGCATATGCTATTATTGGTGCCATGGTATTTTTCTTAATGACTTCATTAGGTGAGATGGCAACTTATCTTCCTGTATCAGGATCATTTAGTACATATGCTACTCGATTTGTGGATCCATCATTAGGATTTGCTTTAGGATGGAATTATTGGTTTAACTGGGTAATTACAGTAGCAGCAGATGTCACTATAGCTGCTCAAGTTATTCAATATTGGACTCCTATGGCTGGTATTCCTGCATGGTTATGGAGTTGTATCTTTTTAGTAATTATTTTTGCCCTTAACTCTTTATCAGTAAGAGTGTATGGTGAAAGTGAGTATTGGTTTGCATTAATTAAAGTAGTAACAGTTATCATATTTATCATTATAGGCTTACTAACAATTTTAGGTATTATGGGTGGCGAGTTTGTAGGATTTGAAACATTCACGAAAGGCGAGGGTCCTATCTTAGGAGGCAACCTTGGCGGTAGCTTATTATCTATTTTAGGTGTATTCCTTGTAGCAGGTTTCTCTTTCCAAGGTACTGAATTAATCGGTATTACTGCTGGTGAATCTGAGAATCCAGAACGTGCTGTTCCTAAAGCAATTAAACAAGTATTCTGGAGAATTTTATTATTTTACATCTTAGCCATTTTTGTAATTGGTATGTTAATTCCTTATGATAGTAATGCTTTAATGGGTGGAGATGACAGTATCGCAACTTCTCCATTCACACTTGTATTTAAAAATGCTGGTTTAGCTTTTGCTGCTTCATTCATGAACGCAGTTATTTTAACTTCAGTTTTATCTGCTGGTAACTCAGGTATGTACGCTTCAACACGTATGTTATATTCAATGAGTAAAGATAAATTAGCATTTGATACTTTTGGTAAAACGAATAAACACGGTGTGCCATATTTAGCATTAGTTGCTACAGGCGTGTTAGTTATTGTTATTTTCTTAGTTCAAAAGCTTAGCGGTGGCGCATATGAATACATTGTTGCAGCAAGTGGTATGACTGGATTTATTGCATGGGTTGGTATTGCCATTAGTCATTATAGATTCAGAAGAGCCTTTGATAGACAACACCATAATAAGAGTGAATTAAAATATAAAGCTAAATGGTTCCCATTTGGTCCTATATTTGCAGGGATTTTATGTGTGATTGTTATTATTGGACAAGACGTAGATTTTATTAAAACAGGGCATTTTGATTTAAATCGCTTTGTTATTACTTACATGGGTATTCCAGTATTTTTAGCATTTTATATCTACCATAAAATTAGATATAAAACAAAATTAATACCGCTTGATAAAGTGGATTTACGTCAAGATGTTAAAATGGATGATATTAAACATCATTAGATAAAAAATAATTGTTGACTTACATGATAAATGCTGATATGATTATTAACGTTGAATACGAAACGAACCAAGTAGAAACACCCGTTTCTCACCTGTAGCGACGCTTTAGGCAGTTGGCAGGTTAATCATGTCACACATTTATTGTGTATGAGTGAAGAGCGGGCGTTATACGTCCGCTCTTTTTACTTGGAACATTTCGTAAAATTTTGGGAGGTGTCAACCATAGCAAAAGATCAAACGCAAGTTAACGAAAAAATTCGTGCAAAAGAATTACGTGTCATTGGCCAAAACGGAGACCAAATCGGTGTTAAATCTAAACGTGAAGCTTTAGAAATGGCTGAACGTGTAGAATTAGACTTAGTGGTAGTAGCTCCAAATGCTAAGCCACCTGTTGCGAGAATCATGGATTACGGTAAATACAAATTCGAACAACAGAAAAAAGAAAAAGAAATGAAAAAGAAACAAAAAGTTATCAACGTTAAAGAAATTCGCTTAAGTCCAACAATTGAGGAACACGATTTCCAAACTAAATTGAAAAACGGACGCAAATTCTTATCTAAAGGCGATAAATGTAAAGTTTCAATTCGTTTCAGAGGTCGTGCGATTACGCATAAAGAAATTGGTCAACGTGTATTAGAAAAATTTGCTGACGAATGTAAAGATATTGCAACTGTTGAACAAAAACCTAAAATGGAAGGGCGTCAAATGTTTATCATGTTAGCGCCTGTAAACGAAAAATAATTCATAATTAGTAGGAGGAAATGAATCATGCCAAAAATGAAAACTCACCGTGGAGCAGCTAAACGTGTTAAAAGAACTGGTTCAGGTCAATTAAAACGTTCAAGAGCTTTCACATCTCACTTATTTGCAAACAAAAATACTAAACAAAAACGTAAATTACGTAAAGCTAAATTAGTTTCTAAAAGCGATATGAAACGCGTAAAACAATTATTAGCTTACAAAAAATAATTGTAGACGTTAAATAAGAACGATAATAAACAGTTATATCTAAGGAGGAATTTAATATGCCACGAGTTAAAGGTGGAACAGTAACAAGAGCCCGTCGTAAAAAAACTATTAAATTAGCTAAAGGTTACTTCGGTTCAAAACACACATTATATAAAGTAGCAAAACAACAAGTTATGAAATCAGGTCAATATGCATTCCGTGACCGTCGTCAACGTAAACGTGACTTCCGTAAATTATGGATTACACGTATCAATGCAGCTGCACGTAAACACGATATCAGCTATTCAAGATTAATGAACGGATTGAAAAAAGCTGACATCAACATCAACCGTAAAATGCTTTCTGAAGTAGCTATTTCAGACGATAAAGCATTCGCTGAATTAGTATCAAAAGCTAAAGAAGCTTTAAAATAATATAAGATAGAAGATTTTATTAAGTCTTCACATATTGTCGACAAAGGTGTTTATACTTTGTCGACATTTTTTTATAACATATTTAATCGACTAGTTATATCAAACAAACCAGTTCTTAATAAATTAAAGCGCTACGAACTAAGAAATAGAAATTGCTTTAATTGTTGTTCGATAGAGGAGTTTGATAAAATACATAAAAAGAATACATTAAATAAGGAGAATAGTATGTCTAAATACGATGAACAAATTATAGTAGTTCCTAGAAAAACAATTTTTGAAGATGAAAAAAATACATTTAATGGATTTTTGTCTAAAAATGATCCTCAAGGAGATAGTATTTTTAATGCTTTACCACACTACGAAGTAAAACGTCGTGGAGATATGGAAGAAGATCCTTCATATAAACAATTAATTTCGTATTGCTTACTTGAAAATGAAAATAATGAATTACTAGTTTATAAACGTTTAAGTGGTGGAGGAGAAAAACGTTTACATGGACAATCTTCAATAGGTGTAGGTGGCCATATGAATGATGTAGTAGGCGCACAATCTATTAATGAAATCTTGCGTGTTAATGCGCAACGTGAACTAGATGAAGAGGTTGGTTTATCAGAACAAAATTCACAAAATATGGATTATATCGGTTTTATTAATGATGATACTAATGAGGTTGGCAAAGTTCACATCGGAGTTGTGTTTAAAATTAAAGTCAATTCCCAAGATATTGAAGTTAAAGAAACTGATACTTTAAAAATTGAGTGGGTTGAACAAGAAAAAATTGAAGACTATGATAACTTCGAAACATGGAGTGCATTAATTTTAAAAGATTTATAAAAAAGGGGGCAAAATAGTGTCAGATATCATCCCTTTTCCTAAAGCGCAAAATAAACTTTATAACGATATTATCGAAATGGATAATCGACAAAATTATGATAAGTTATATAAGTTGTTTGAAGATTACGAAGCACAATACGAATTAGATGACAAACTAGCTTTAATTAAATGTGATATGTTGTATCAGCTTAAGTCATTTTTAGAATTGCGCGAAGAAGCCATCGTTCTTTTGAAAAAAGGTTTACCTTATTATGATGAACTAATGATTTATTATATCAAAGCTTTAAATGGTCTAGGTCAGTACTATGAAGCTATTGAAGTCATCACTCAAATAATTGATGAAGTAAAAGATCATAAAACAAGAATGGCTTTATTTCCTATAAAAGAATATGCACAGTCTCAATTAAATGAAGATAAACATTTAACTAGTCAGTTATTATCCCAATTCAATACTTTAAATTTAAATGAACAAATTAAATTGATAATGAAATTAATTGATAACGGGCACTACGAATTTAAAGAAACGGTAGCATTTTTACTTACAAATGAGGTAAAAGCTAATAATTTGAAAAGTATAATGCTAGAGTATTTGCGATTCGCAGAATATGAAGAATCAATTTCGATAAATAAATATGGATTCTCAATAAGTATCAAACCTTCAAAATTGAAAGGTCTTGAACATACTGAAATGAAGAATAATGTGATACCTAAAGTGACTGAACTACTTAGTGAAGGCGCGCTTAATATATCTAACGAAGCACATCATATTATGAATAATCATTCCATATTGCTTTATCCATTAAATATATTTGAGTTATATAGTGAATTAGATTGGGTAAAAACATATGAAGATTATTTTAAAACAATGATTGGCTTGGAAACAAATGAAGCTAATTCAGAAGTATTACAACTTATTTATATTTTAGATGGTCAAAATTGAGCAAATTAGTTTATATTATATTCAATATTCGTTAAAGTAAGGTTATTGATTTTCTTAAATAAGAGTGAGAAAAGCCCTATAAAACAATGTTTGTTTCCATATTAGACGTATGATATAATAGGGAAGTTGAAAAAATAAAAAATGTAATCATGGAGGTATTATACATGACAGCAACTTGGGAAAAAAAGGAAGGTAACGAAGGATTATTAAAAGTTACAGTTCCAGCAGAAAAAGTAGACAAAGCATTAGATCAAGCATTTAAAAAAGTAGTTAAACAAATTAACGTGCCTGGTTTCCGTAAAGGTAAAGTGCCTCGTCCAATTTTTGAACAACGTTTCGGCGTTGAAGCATTATATCAAGATGCAGTAGATATTCTTTTACCAGAAGCTTATGGTGAAGCTATCGATGAAACTGGAATTAATCCAGTAGCACAACCAGAAATCAATGTTACTCAAATTGAAAAAGGTAAAGACTTCGAATTCGAAGCTACTGTAACAGTTGAACCTGAAGTTCAATTAGGTGATTACAAAGGTTTAGAAATTGAAAAACAAGATTCTGAATTAACAGATGAAGACTTACAAGAAGCCATTGATCACAGTTTAAGTCACTTAGCTGATATGGTAGTTAAAGAAGACGGCGCTGTTGAAAACGGCGATACAGTTAACATTGACTTCGACGGTTATGTTGACGGTGAACAATTTGAAGGTGGCCAAGCTGATGGTTACGACTTAGAAATCGGTTCAGGTGCATTCATTCCTGGATTTGAAGATCAATTAGTAGGATTAAAAACTGGCGAAGAAAAAGACGTAGTTGTTACTTTCCCAGAAGAATATCATGCTGAAGAATTAGCTGGTAAAGAAGCTACTTTCAAAACTAAAGTAAACGAAATTAAATATAAAGATGTTCCAGAATTAGACGACGAAGTTGCTAATGAATTAGATTCAGAAGCTAACTCAGTTGACGAATATAAAGAAAACTTACGTAAACGTTTATCTGAACAAAAAGCTACAGAAGCTGAAAACGTTGAAAAAGAAGAAGCTATTAATAAAGCAACTGAAAATACAACAATCGACATTCCACAAGCTATGATTGATACTGAATTAGACCGTATGGTTCAAGAATTTGGTCAAAGAATTCAACAACAAGGTTTAGATTTACAAACTTACTTCCAAATCTCAGGTCAAGATGAATCTCAATTAAGAGAACAAATGAAAGACGATGCTGAGCAACGTATTAAAACTAACTTAACTTTATCTGCAATTGCTGATAAAGAAAACATCGAAGCTACTGATGAAGACATCGATAAAGAGTTAGAAAAAATGAGTCAACAATTCAACATTTCAGTTGAAGATATCAAAAATACTTTAGGTAATACAGACATCATTAAAAATGACGTACGTATTCAAAAAGTTATCGACTTATTAAGAGACAATGCTAAATACGTTGAAACAACTAAAGAAGATAAATAATTAATTTTCAAAATTAATATATTAAAATTTAAGTAGCAGGTGCATCAATAAATGTATCTGCTACTCTATATTTTAAGCATTATAGTTGTTTACTATAAATTTGCATTGTAGAATGCTATCTAGTATAGTCGTTTAAGAATAGAGGTGTAAATGAATGTTTAAATTCAATGAAGATGAAGAAAATTTAAAATGTTCTTTTTGCGGTAAGGACCAAGATCAAGTTAAAAAATTAGTTGCAGGTAGTGGTGTTTATATCTGTAATGAATGTATTGAATTATGCTCTGAAATAGTAGAGGAAGAATTAGCACAATCTAATTCTGAAGAGTTTACTGAATTACCTACACCTAAAGAAATTATGGATCACCTTAACGAATATGTTATTGGTCAAGAAAAAGCCAAAAAGTCTTTAGCTGTTGCAGTATATAATCATTACAAACGTATTCAACAATTAGGACCAAATGAAGATGATGTTGAATTACAAAAAAGTAATATCGCTTTAATCGGCCCTACAGGTAGTGGTAAAACATTATTAGCGCAAACACTTGCTAAAACACTTAATGTACCATTCGCAATTGCAGATGCTACAAGTCTTACAGAGGCTGGTTACGTAGGTGACGATGTTGAAAATATCTTATTACGTTTAATCCAAGCTGCTGATTTCGATATTGATAAAGCTGAAAAAGGTATTATCTATGTCGATGAAATTGATAAAATTGCACGCAAATCTGAAAACACATCAATTACACGTGATGTTTCAGGTGAAGGTGTACAACAAGCTTTACTTAAAATTTTAGAAGGTACAACTGCTAGTGTGCCTCCTCAAGGTGGACGTAAACACCCTAACCAAGAACTTATCCAAATTGATACAACAAATATCTTATTTATCTTAGGTGGCGCATTTGATGGTATTGATGAAGTAATTAAACGTCGCTTAGGTGAAAAAATTATTGGATTTGCTAGTAATGAAGCTGATAAATATGATGAAGAAGCTTTACTTGAACAAATCCGTCCAGAGGATTTACAATCTTATGGTTTAATCCCTGAATTTATTGGTCGTGTTCCAATTGTTGCTAATTTAGAAACTCTTGATGTAGAAGCATTAAAAAATATTTTAACTCAACCGAAAAATGCATTAGTTAAGCAATATACTAAAATGCTTGAATTAGATAATGTGGAGTTAGAATTCACTGAAGAAGCTTTAGCAGCTGTGAGTGAAAAAGCAATTGAACGCAAAACTGGTGCACGTGGTTTACGTTCAATTATTGAAGAAGCATTAATCGACATTATGTATGATGTGCCTTCATCAGATGATGTAGCTAAAGTAGTGATTACTGCTGAAACTATTCAAGATGAAATCGAACCTGAATTATATGATTCAGAGGGTAATTTATTAAACGATAGTAAAACATCTGCTTAACATAATTAATTATATTTCAAACCCAAATCGCTCTTTAAGATTTGGGTTTTTCTTTTTTACATTAAAAGAGAATTGTTGAGTAGTTACATATTCTTTTAGGTTTACGTTAAAATATATTATAATAAAACAGTTATAATAAACTTTAAAGAGAGAGGATATCATATGAATATTAATCCTAATAATATAGATTTAATTATCAGTGCAGTTCAAGAGGCACAATATCCAGAAACTGGTCTAGCTGAAGTAGCATTAAGTGGTCGTTCAAATGTAGGTAAATCTTCATTTATTAATAGTATGATTGGTAGAAAAAATATGGCTCGTACATCACAACAGCCAGGTAAGACTCAGACTTTAAACTTTTTTAATATTGATGATCAATTAATCTTCGTAGATGTTCCTGGTTACGGTTATGCAAAAGTAAGTAAGTCACAGCGTGAAAAGTTTGGAAAGATGATTGAAGAATATTTAACTAAAAGAGAAAGTTTAAAATTAGTTATACAACTTGTAGACTTACGCCATAATCCTACAGAAGATGACGTATTAATGTATGATTATTTAAAGCATTTTGATATTCCTACATTAGTAATTTGTACGAAAGAAGATAAAATTGCAAAAGGTAAAGTACAAAAGCATATTAAAAATATAAAAGAAAAATTAGATTTAGATCCTGAAGATACCATTATTAGTTATTCATCAATCCAAAATACAAAACAACAACAAATTTGGGATTTAATTTCTTCTTATTTATATTAATTATAATCACTACTAAAGTAAAATATTCTAGTGTGATGAAAGTATGACAATTAATGACAAAAAATTGACGTTAGATTAGAATCTTTCTAATTTATTTGAGCAATCGACTTAAAATCAAAGGTATATATGTTATACTAACATTATTGTTAGTATATGGAGGGCGTTATAAATGCATTTTATTGCTTTAAGTATAAATCATCGTACTGCCGATGTAGCACTTAGAGAGCAAGTTGCTTTTAGAAATGATGCCTTACGATTAGCCCATGAAGATTTATTCGAAACTAAATCTATTTTAGAGAACGTTATTTTATCTACATGTAATCGTACAGAAGTATATGCTGTAGTAGACCAAATTCATACAGGACGTTATTATATTCAAAGATTTTTAGCACGTTCATTTGGATTTGAAGTAGATGATATAAAAGCGATGTCAGAAGTAAAAGTGGGGGACGAAGCAGTAGAACATTTATTGCGTGTCACTTCTGGCTTAGATTCAATTGTATTAGGTGAAACTCAAATTCTTGGACAAATGAGAGATGCATTCTTTTTAGCTCAAGAAACAAATACAACTGGAACAATTTTTAATCATTTATTTAAACAAGCAATTACTTTCGCTAAAAAGGCGCATAGTGAAACTGATATTGCAGATAATGCAGTGAGTGTTTCTTATGCAGCTGTTGAATTAGCTAAAAAGGTATTCGGTAAACTTAAAAGTAAACAGGCTGTCATTATCGGTGCAGGGGAAATGAGTGAGTTATCACTTCTTAACTTATTAGGTTCAGGCATTACGAATATTACTGTCGTTAATAGAACTGAAGAAAATGCAAAAATGTTAGCACAGAAACATAATGTTAAATATGATTCACTTAATTCTTTACCTACCTTATTGGCTTCTGCTGATATTGTGATTAGTTCAACTAGTTCACCAGAATTTATTATTACAAAAAACATGATGAAAGAAGCGGTAGCGCTTAGAAAAGCTAAATCATTATTGTTAATTGATATTGCTGTTCCTAGAGATATTGAGCCAGGTATTAACTTAAATGATAATGTATTTAGTTATGATGTAGACGATTTGAAAGGATTAGTTGATGCCAATTTACGCGAGCGACAAATGGCTGCAGAAATGATTGCAGATCAAATTCCTAATGAAATTCAAAGTCATAATGACTGGGTTAACATGTTAGGTGTAGTTCCAGTTATTCGAGCATTACGTGAAAAAGCTATGGCAATCCAAGCAGAAACAATGGAAAGTATTGATAGAAAGCTTCCTGATTTGTCAGATAGAGAGCGTACAGTTATTTCTAAGCATACCAAAAGTATTATTAATCAAATGCTTAAAGATCCAATTAAACAGGCTAAAGAATTAAGTAATGATAAAAAAAGCAATGAAAAATTAGAGCTATTTCAAAGTATTTTTGATATTGAAGCTGAAAATCCCTACGAACAAGTTAAGGCTCGTAAAGCAGAAAGAGAAAAGGAGCTTTCAGTACGACATATCTTAAGTTTTGAATAAGCATATTTATATGGTGATAATATGCAAGAAACCCTGTTTATTAGATTTCATGAAATTATATTAGTCATATATTTGATAAGTATTCTTTGTTATTTTATAGATTTCGTTAGAAAAAGCTATAAAATTCGAGAGTTAGGTATATACACACTAGGGATTGTTTGGATATTACAAACAATCTCTTTGTCTATATATATGACATCGCATAGTCAGATACCACTCAACTCTCTTTTTGATGTATTTTTCTCTTTGTCATGGATTATTATATCTATTTCGCTAATATTAAATGTTGTGAAAGCATTAAGCTTTTCCGTATTCTTTTTAAATGTCATAGGTTTTATTTTATTAATGATGAATACTTTCCAACCAGAACATTATTCTACGAATGGACAAAGAGTTACAATTATCAATGAGTTACTCTTAATTCATATAGGTTTAGCTGTCCTAAGTTATGCATTTTTTGCATTAGCATTTGTTAATGCATTGTTATACATCATTCAATATCGCAATTTAAGAGAGAAAAAATTTGACCAGAAGTACTTTAGAATTGGAAGTGTAGCTACTTTAGAAACTATTGTATTTTATTCTTCATTGAGTGGCTTAATTATTTTAATTTTTAGTATTATATTAGGAGCGCAATGGGGATTTTATGCAGTAGGAGAAAGTATCTTCACAGATCCTAAAGTGATTTTATCTACAATAATTACAATCCTTTATAGTATGTTTGTAATTGTTCGTCTTAATCAGTGGCTCAAATCAATTCATTTAATCTACTTTAATATTGTGTTATTTTGCTTATGTATGATTAATTTATTTTTTACAGCTCATTTCACTTAATATTTGAAAAGCAATAGGAGGCAGCATGTATGCGCAAATTAGTTGTAGGTTCGCGAAGAAGCAAACTTGCTTTAACGCAAAGTCAACAATTTATTGATAAACTTAAAGAAGTTGATCGAACTTTAGATATAGAAATAAAAGAAATTGTTACTAAAGGGGATCGAATTGTAGATAAACAATTATCAAAAGTTGGAGGCAAAGGTCTTTTCGTTAAAGAAATTCAACATGAGTTGTTTAATAAAGACATTGATATGGCAATCCATTCCTTAAAAGATGTTCCAAGTATTATTCCAGAAGGCCTCACGTTAGGTTGTATCCCAGATAGAGAAGTACCTTTTGATGCGTATATTTCTAAAAACCATACACCTTTAAATGAATTACCTGATGGCAGTATTATTGGTACTAGTTCATTAAGACGTGGTGCACAAATACTATCTAAATATCCTAATTTAAAAATAAAATGGATTCGAGGAAATATTGATACGCGACTTCATAAGTTAGAAACTGAAGATTATGATGCAATTATTCTTGCTGCAGCAGGTTTACGTCGTATGGGTTGGTCTGATGATATTGTAACGACTTACCTAGATAAAGATGTCTTATTACCGGCAATTGGTCAAGGTGCTTTAGGTATAGAATGTCGTAGTGATGATAAGGAATTATTAGAATTACTTCAGAAAGTTCATAATAAACAAGTGGCAGCTTGTGTTACTGCTGAACGTACATTCTTAGCTGCGATGGATGGAAGCTGCCAAGTTCCTATTGGTGGTTACGCCACTAATAATTCAAATGGAGAAATTGAATTCACAGGGTTAATTATGACACCTGACGGCTCTGAGAGATATGAACATACTGAAATAGGCACTGATCCAGTAGAATTAGGAAAAAAAGTAAGTGATGTACTAATTGAACAAGGTGCCTATGAAATTATTAGAAAGCTAAATGAAGAACAACCGCACTAATAGTTAATGTATTTAAACATTAATATAAAATTTAGAGGGGTAAAACAAATGAAACCAGTTATAGTAATGACGCAAACGAGTAATATACAAAGTGATTTAGTGGAAATTGTGCATAAGCCCTTTATCCAAATTCAACCACTTGAGATTGATACTCGATTATTGCAAAATAACTATGACTGGCTTATTTTTACGTCTAAAAATGCAGTTAGATTATTTCAGCCCTATATGGATACACTACAAGTTAAACATATTGCTGTAATAGGGAGTAAAACTGCACAACTATGTCATGATATAAACATTAAGGTAGACTTTGTGCCAGAAGATTATTCACAAGAAGGATTATTGAATAATTTAAGTATAAAAGGGCAAAAAGTATTGATACCAAGTAGTGCACAAGCACGACCTAAACTTCAACAACAATTAGCTATTAATAATAATGTAGTGAAAATCGATTTATACAAGCCTGTTCCTCATAAAAATAATATTCATGACGTCTTAAATATGATAAATAATAATGCAATTGAAGCACTTACGTTTTCAAGTTCATCGGCAGTGCGTTATTATTTTAATGAAGGACTTCCGTCTGACTTTAATCAATATTATGCAATAGGTCAACAAACTGCTAATACGTTGAGAGAATATGGGATCGAACCCTATATAGCTGATAAACAGACGGCAGAAGCACTTATTAATAAAATTATAGAAAGTAGGAATAAATAATGAAATTTGATAGACACAGAAGATTACGCTCTTCAGAATCAATGCGTCGTTTAGTCAGAGAAAACCATGTAAGAAAAGAAGATTTAATTTACCCTATCTTTGTAGTAGAAAAAGATAATGTTAAAAGTGAAATTAAATCTTTACCTGGCGTATATCAAATTAGTCTAAATCTTCTAGATGAAGAAATTAACGAAGCCTACGATTTAGGTATTAGAGCTATTATGTTCTTTGGTGTACCGAATGAAAAAGATGAAGTTGGCTCAGGTGCTTATGATCATAACGGAATTGTTCAAGAAGCAACTCGTAAAGCTAAATCATTACACGAAGACCTACTCATCGTAGCAGATACATGTCTATGCGAATACACTGACCACGGTCACTGTGGCGTTATTGATGATCACACTCATGATGTTGATAATGATAAATCATTACCATTATTAGTGAAAACAGCTATCTCACAAGTTGAAGCTGGTGCAGACATCATCGCACCTAGTAACATGATGGATGGATTTGTTACTGAAATTCGTCAAGGTTTAGATGAAGCGGGTTATTATAATATTCCTATTATGAGCTACGGTATTAAATACGCTTCAAGTTTCTTTGGACCATTTAGAGATGCTGCAGATTCTGCTCCTTCATTTGGGGATAGAAAAACATATCAAATGGATCCTGCCAACCGCTTAGAAGCTTTAAGAGAATTAGAAAGTGACTTGAAAGAGGGCGCAGATATGATGATTGTTAAACCTGCGTTAAGTTACTTAGATATTGTTAGAGATGTTAAAAATAATACAAATATTCCAGTAGTTGCATATAATGTTAGTGGTGAATATGCGATGACTAAAGCCGCTTCACTCAATGGTTGGATTGATGAAGAACGCGTAGTGATGGAACAAATGGTTTCAATGAAACGTGCGGGCGCAGATATGATTATCACTTATTTTGCGAAAGATATTTGCCGTTATTTAGATAAATAATTCATTTTTGAAAAGGAGGACTAAATATGGGATATGAAAAATCACAAGAAGCAATGAAAATTGCCGAAAATTTAATGCCTGGTGGGGTGAATAGCCCAGTTAGAGCATTTAAATCTGTTGATACACCAGCAATTTTTATGGATCATGCTGAAGGCTCTAGAATATATGATATCGATGGTAATGAATATATTGATTATGTATTAAGTTGGGGTCCTTTAATCTTAGGACATAAAAACAAGCAAGTGATTGAGAAGTTACATGAAGCGGTGGATAAAGGTACAAGCTTTGGTGCTTCTACGCTTGAAGAGAATCGATTAGCAGAATTAGTTATCGACCGTGTACCATCTATTGAGAAAGTGCGTATGGTATCTTCAGGAACTGAAGCTACATTAGCTGCATTACGTCTTGCACGTGGTTACACAGGTAGAAACAAAATTGTTAAATTTGAAGGTTGCTATCATGGACACAGTGATTCATTGCTTATTAAAGCGGGTTCTGGTGTAGCAACATTAGGTTTACCTGATTCTCCAGGTGTGCCAGAAGGTACTGCTAAAAATACAATAACTGTGCCTTACAATGATTTAGATGCAATTAAAGTTGCATTTGAGAATTATGGCGATGATATTGCAGGCGTTATAGTAGAACCTGTCGCAGGAAATATGGGCGTAGTGCCACCTCTAGAAGGTTTCTTAGAAGGAATTAGAGATATTACATCTGAATATGGTTCTTTACTTATCTTTGATGAAGTAATGACTGGTTTCCGCGTAGGCTATAATTGTGCACAAGGTTACTTTGGTGTAACACCTGATATTACTTGCTTAGGAAAAGTAATTGGCGGTGGCTTACCAGTAGGTGCCTTTGGTGGTAAAAAAGAAATTATGGATAGCATTGCACCTGTAGGAAACATTTATCAAGCTGGTACATTATCTGGAAATCCTTTAGCTATGACTAGTGGATATGAAACACTTAGTCAACTAACTCCAGAATCTTACGATTATTTCCAAGAACTTGGTGATATATTAGAAAAAGGTTTAAAAGAAGTCTTTGCGAAACATAATGTGCCTATTACAGTTAACAGAGCGGGCTCTATGATTGGTTACTTCTTGAATGAGGGTCCAGTAACTAATTTCGAACAAGCGAATAAGAGTGACTTAGAACTCTTTAGCAATATGTATCGTGAAATGGCTAAAGAAGGCATCTTCTTACCGCCATCACAATTCGAAGGTACATTCTTATCTACTGCGCATACTAAAGAGGATATTGAAAAAACAATTCAAGCATTTGATAATGCATTAAGTCGCATTGTATAATTTAATATAAAATAATGTGAGGTTAAGACTTTAGTCTTAACCTCATTTTAATGAAAGAAGTGAGCGTTAATGTGGATATTAAGACGCAATAATTTAATTTTATTTATTACTGCTGTCGTTATGAGTTTAATCTTGCATTTTGCTCATATCCTTTTACCATTCATGTTTGGTCCCATTATTGCTGCTATATTAGTAGTAAAAGTTTTTAAGTTGAAAGTTCAATGGCCATTTTGGCTCAGTCAAATTGGTTTAATTTTACTAGGGGTTCAAATAGGATCTACTTTTACTAAGAAAGTGATTAACGATATTAAAAATGATTGGTTAACGATTGTAGTTGTCACGATATTACTCATATTGCTCTCATTATTAATTGCATATTTTTTCAAAAAAATAGCTCAAGTTAATACTGAAACAGCAATATTAAGTGTTATTCCTGGCGCACTAAGTCAAATGCTAATTATGGCTGAAGAGAATAAAAGAGCGAATATTCTTGTAGTGAGTTTAACACAAACATCTCGAGTTATATTTGTGGTAGTCTTAGTTCCGTTTATCTCATATTTTTTCAGTAGTGGAGATACTAGCAATCAAACTGTAAGTAAGGCGCCACCGTTAACTGAAGCTCTAAATATTTCTCAAATTCTATTTTTAGCTATTACAATCGGTATTGTTTACTTTATAATGGCGAAGATTCATTTTCCAACTAAACAATTATTGGCACCAATAGCTGTTTTAGTAGTATGGAATTTATCTACACATGCAACATTTACTTTAGATAATGGTATTCTTGCATCAGCACAATTGATTTATATGATTAGAATTGGACTACAAATTGCTAAATTATTAGGAGATTTGAAAGGGCGTCTTGCCATAGCGATCATTTATCAAAATGTTCTTTTAATCATTAGTGCATTCTTAATGGTATTTATCGTACATTTATTTACTCATAGTTCAATGAATGAGTTGTTTTTAGGGGGCGCACCTGGTGGAATGAGTCAAATTGTGCTTGTAGCAATAGCCACAGGGGCCGATGTAGCTATGATTTCGAGTTTCCACATATTTAGAATTTTCTTCATCTTATTCCTCGTTGCTCCAATTATAGGATTTTTCATGAAAAGAAGTATAAAAAAATAGCGAATACTCGTATATACGAGCGTTTGCTATTTTTCTATTTATGTTGAGGCTTGTAAGGACAAGTTTCCAAGTGAGCATCATATAAACCAGCCGCTTCTAAAAATGAAAATACGGTGACTGGACCTAAAAATTTAAATCCATATTTCTTTAGGTCTTTAGATAATTGTGTAGCACGCTCATCAACAGTAATTCTTTCAGACGCATGTCGATAATGGAAGTCAATAGGTTGATGATTGACACATGACCATAAGTAATCACTAAAATTACCATGTTCTTTTTCAATTTCAAGATAACCTTTCGCTTGAGATACAATAGCTTCTAATTTTTTACGATTATGAACTATGTTAGGAAACTCCATTAATTTATCAATATCTTCGTGAGTCATACTTGCTACTTTTTCAGGTTCAAAATTATAAAATGCTTCTTCATAGGAAGATTTTTTCTTTAAAATCGTCAACCATGACAATCCAGCATGTTGAGACTCTAACGCCAAAAGTTTAAATAGCGCTTTACTATCATATAATGGCTGTCCCCATACGTGATCGTGATATTCAAGATAAATGGGATCCTTTGTACCGAACGCACATTCGTTCATAAATATACCTCCAAGAGATTGACTTATTAGGCTTTCCATTATACTATAAATAAGTAATTAAATATATTTATGGGAAGAGTAAGTTTGAATGATAGCAAAGAGAGCATATGGTTGGTGGAAATATGTATAGCATTCTTACTGAAGGTAGCCCACTTGAACTTTTATTGAACTTATGTAGTAAATAAAAGCGTGTTTGAGCGTTAATCATAATTAAGTGCAAGGTTAAAGTTTTCAATCGAGAATTTTAAGCTTGAATTTAGGTGGTACCACGGAACATCCGTCCTATTTTTTAGGAGGGGTGTTTTTTTATAATTAGGAGGTTTTTTCTATGAACATGGAACCTAAGTATAATCCGCGCGAAGTTGAAGCGGGTCGTTACGAAGAATGGGTTAAAAATGGGTATTTCAAACCCTCAGAAGATAAATCAAAAGACACTTATACGATTGTTATTCCTCCACCAAATGTAACTGGTAAGTTACATCTTGGTCATGCATGGGATACAACGTTACAAGATATCATTACACGTATGAAAAGAATGCAAGGTTACGATACGTTATATCTTCCTGGTATGGATCATGCGGGTATTGCTACACAAGCTAAAGTAGATGCAAAATTAAAAGAACAAGGCATTTCTCGCCATGATATTGGCCGTGAGAAGTTCTTAGAACACGCTTGGTCTTGGAAAGAAGAATATGCTTCTTTTATTCGTCAACAATGGGCTAAATTAGGTTTAGGTTTAGACTATAGTAGAGAACGCTTTACTTTAGATGATGGTTTAAGTCAAGCTGTTAGGAAAGTATTCGTTGACCTTTACAATAAAGGCATTATTTATCGTGGAGAACGCATAATCAACTGGGATCCCGCAGCTAGAACAGCATTATCTGATATTGAAGTAATCCATGAAGATGTTCAAGGTCATTTTTATCATTTTAAATATCCATATGCTGACGGTGAAGGTTATATTGAAATTGCTACAACACGTCCTGAAACGATGTTAGGAGATACAGCTATCGTTGTTAACCCTAATGATGAACGTTATAAGGATGTTATTGGTAAAAAAGTTATTTTACCTATTGTTGGTCGTGAATTACCAATTTTAGCAGATGAATATGTTGATATTGAATTTGGTAGTGGTGCTATGAAAGTAACACCTGCACACGACCCAAATGACTTTGAAATCGGACAACGTCATGATTTAGAAAACATCATCGTTATGGATGAAAACGGTAAAATGAACGATAAAGCTGATACATATGCAGGTTTAGACCGCTTTGAATGCCGTAAACAATTAGTAGAAGATTTAAAAGCACAAGATTTAGTTATTAAAATTGAAGAGCACATGCACTCAGTAGGTCACTCAGAACGTTCGGGCGCTGTAGTTGAACCTTATTTATCTACACAATGGTTCGTTAAAATGAAACCACTTGCTCAAAGAGCATTAGATAATCAAAACACAGATAATCGTATTGATTTCTATCCACCTCGCTTTGAAAATACATTCAACCGCTGGATGGAAGAAATTAGAGATTGGACGATTTCTCGTCAATTATGGTGGGGCCATCAAATTCCAGCTTGGTATCATAAAGAAACAGGCGAAGTTTATGTTGGCGAAGAAGCACCAGAAGATATTGAAAACTGGCAACAAGACGAAGATGTATTAGACACTTGGTTCTCAAGTGCGTTATGGCCATTCTCTACGCTTGGTTGGCCAAATGAAGAAGCAGAAGACTTTAAACGTTACTATCCTACAAATGCGCTTGTAACAGGATATGACATTATCTTCTTCTGGGTAGCAAGAATGATCTTCCAAGGTCTAGAATTTACTGATCGTCGTCCGTTTAACGACGTATTATTACACGGTTTAGTTCGTGCTGAAGATGGCCGTAAGATGAGTAAATCATTAGGTAATGGTGTTGACCCAATGGATGTTATCGAAGAATATGGCGCAGACAGCTTGCGTTACTTCTTAGCTACTGGTTCATCTCCAGGTCATGATTTACGTTATTCTACTGAAAAAGTAGAATCAGTATGGAATTTCATCAATAAAATTTGGAACGGTGCGCGTTTCAGTTTAATGAATATTGGTGATAACTTTAACTACAACGATATCGATTTATCTGGTAATTTATCTCTAGCAGATAAATGGATTTTAACGCGTTTAAATGAAACAATTGAAACAGTCACACACTTAAGTGATAAATATGAATTTGGTGAAGTAGGCCGAGCATTATATAACTTCATTTGGGACGAATTCTGTGATTGGTACATCGAAATGAGTAAAATTCCAATGAATGGAGACGATGAAGCTCAAAAACAAACGACACGTTCTGTATTAAGTTACACATTAGATCAAATTATGCGTATGCTACATCCGTTCATGCCATTTGTCACTGAAAAGATTTGGCAAAGTCTTCCTCATGAAGGAGAAACAATTGTAAAAGCATCTTGGCCAACTGTTAAAGAAGAATTTAGCTTTGAAGACAGTAAACAAACAATGCAACAACTTGTTGAAATTATTAAATCAGTTAGACAATCTCGTGTTGAAGTTAATACACCGCTTTCTAAATCTATACCAATTTTCATCCAAGCAAAAGATGAAGACGTGAAAGCGACACTTAATGAAAATGCAGATTATATTCATAAATTCTGTAATCCAAGCGAGTTAGTCATTGATACAAATATTGATATTCCAGAAAAAGCTATGACAGCAGTGGTAGAAGCAGGGAAAGTCGTTCTTCCTTTAGAAGGCTTAATCGATATGGACAAAGAAATCGCTCGTCTTGAAAAAGAATTAGATAAATTACAAAAAGAATTAGATAGAGTTGATAAAAAATTATCTAACGAAAACTTTGTTAATAAAGCGCCTGAAAAAGTTATTAACGAAGAAAGAGAAAAACAACAACGTTATCAAGAAAAATATGATGGTGTAAAAACTAGAATCGAACAATTAAAAGCATAGGAGAATCGCCAATGAATTACCTAGATAGTTTGTATTGGATACATGAACGAACAAAATTTGGTATCAAACCCGGTGTGAAAAGAATGGAATGGATGCTGGATCGTTTGAACAACCCTCAATTAAATATTCGAGGCATTCATGTTGGTGGTACAAATGGCAAAGGCTCTACAGTTGCTTATTTAAGAGCTGCTCTTGTTGAAAATGGCTATGAAGTAGGAACATTTACTTCACCATTTATTGAAACATTTAATGAAAGAATAAGTTTAAATGGTCATCCTATTACGAATGATGAAATAGTTGAATTAGTTGAACGTGTCAAACCTGTGAGTGAGGCATTAGAACAAGAAACTGAACTAGGTGGCGCTACAGAATTTGAAATAATTACGACTATGATGTTTTTATACTTTGGAGAAATTCATCCAGTCGATTTCGTTGTAGTGGAAGCTGGTCTTGGAATTAAAAATGATTCTACTAATGTATTCAAACCAATTCTTTCAATTTTAACAAGTATTGGATTAGATCATACGGATATTTTAGGTAATACTTACTTAGATATCGCTAAAGACAAAGGTGCGATTATTAAACCTAATACACCAGTGATTTATGCGGTGAAAAATGAAGAAGCACTTAAATATATTCGTGATTTAGCTGAAAGTAATGATGCTAAGCCTATGGAATTAGATCGTGAAATTGTAGTGCTATCACAAGATGATGAGTTTACTTATCGTTATAAAGACTATGAGTTAGAAACGATTATCTTAAATATGTTAGGTGAACATCAAAAAGAAAATGCTGCGTTAGCTATTACCGCATTAATCGAACTTAACGAAGAAGATGTCATTGAATTAGATTTCAATAAAATGATTGATGCTATTGAGAGTGTAACGTGGACTGGCCGAATTGAGAAAGTGAAAGAAAATCCATTAATTATTATTGATGGTGCTCATAATAATGAAAGTGTAGAAGCTTTAATAGACACAATTAAAAATTATTACGACACTAAAATGGACATTCTATTCTCAGCTATTAAAGGAAAACCAGTTTCAGGTATGTTGAATAAATTATCGGAAGTAGCTAATACAATTTACTTCACTGAATTTGATTTCCCTAAAGCACTTAGCAAAGATGAACTTGCCGAAAGTATTAATATTGATAATATTCAATTTGTCGACGATTATGTTGAATTTATCAATCAATATGAAGGTGAAGGATTGTTAATTACTGGTAGTTTGTATTTCATTAGTGAAGTAAAAGCTAAAACACAATTTTAAATTTCATAAAGTTATTTAACCACTTAATAACGTACTATTTTAAGTATAGACGTTGATTAGGTGGTTTTTTAAATTGCGTTTATCTGCAGAAATTAATATTTAGAACTTTAAAGTAAGAAATACATTAATTTTTATAATAAATCTATATATTAATAAAATTATACAGTTTACTTTTACCGTATTTTTGCTACAATAATTGAAAGGAGATGTTTCATGTATATACTTTCTTACTTATGTAGTGTTCTTTTTAGCTACTTATATCAATTGAGCTCGATTAATAAACTCTCTTTCAATTACTTTAAATTGCGTTCCAAGTGCGATAACTGTCACCAACTTTTGAAATGGTTTGAACTCTTACCTATTATTAGTTTTATTTGCTTGAAAGGGCAGTCTAACTGTTGTGGATATCGGCTTAATACAAATTATTTTATAGGTGAACTTTTAGCATTTCTAATTATCCCAGTTTCATGTTATATTCCTTCCTCTATACATTTCCCATTGTTTTTAACCACATCTTTATTTCTATTATCAATGGCACTTTATGATATTGATACTAAGACCGTTAATATGAATCTTATAATTATATTAGCCATTATTTCTTTATTTATATCGCATGTTTATATCTTCACTTTTCTAATTTTCTCCCTAATATTACACACATGTTTTTTGATTATGCCAAATCAAATTGGCTATGGTGATATTCTCTTATTAAGTATGCTATCTCTCTTTTATCCCTATAACTTCTTTTGCATTTTTCTTTTATTTGCATTATTAACTGCAATGCCATTCGCATTCTTTACAATTTTAATTAAGAAATCTTCGAACCTCCCTTTTATTCCTTTTATCTTTATTGGTTATCTATTTGCAAATTATTTCTATCCCTATCTTTTAGTTTATTTATAGAAAGGTTGATTTTTTTGAAAATTAAGGACATGGCAGCTACTGAATTACCTAGAGAACGACTGATTCAACAAGGCGCAAAAAGCTTATCTAATAGCGAATTATTAGCGATTTTAATTAATACTGGACGCCAAGGATACTCTAGTATTGATATAGCGAATGATATTATGAACAAATATCCAAATTTAAAAGAACTAAAGCAATTATCTATTGATGATTTAGTAAGAATAAAAGGGATAGGTACTTATAAAGCAACTACCTTAAAAGCAGCATTTGAATTAGGGGAAAGAATGAATACAAGAAGTACACATGAAAAAGTTAAAATTAAATCACCTAAAGATGTTGCTGATATGATGATGGCTAAAATGAAGGATTTAACACAGGAACATTTTGTTGCACTATTTTTAAATTCAAAAAACGTTGTTATGAAAGAAGAAGTAATTTATAAGGGAACGTTAAATTCATCTGTAATACATCCTAGAGAAGTATTTAATGCAGCAATTAGAGCGTCAAGTAATGCAATTATTGTAGTACATAACCATCCTTCTGGTGATGTCTTAAACGTAGTATACTAATCTATAGTACTTAAAGTATTTAAAGAAAGTATAATGGATGATATACTACTTTGGGTACATTATATCAATAGGAGAAATATAAAGTATATAAAGTATTCAAAGTGGGGGAGGAAAAATGAAAGTGCAAAAAATAGTAGTGGATAATAAAGCTTATCCACTATTTATATTGCTTGATGAACAATTTGAAGTAGTTGAACCGGTTATGAGCTTCATTAAATATCTAGATAATACTAATAAGTCACCCAACACTATAAAAACATATTGTTACCACCTAAAGTTATTTTATGTGTTTATGCAGCAAAGAAAAATCTCGTTAGACGAAATTCAGTTTGACGAGTTGGCGAATTTTGTAGGATGGTTACGTAACCCCACAGAAAACGCGAATGTTATTGACATTCACCCAAAAGAAGCTAAAAGAGAGGAATCTACTGTTAATGCTATTCTTAATGCCGTGATTAGTTATCTAGAATATTTGAGTCGTTCTGGTGGCTTTAAAATGCTTGATTTGTTCAATGAAACACGAGGCAGAAACTACAAAGGATTTCTCCATCATGTGAGTAAAGGAAAGCCATATAAAAGAAACGTATTGAAGTTAAGGGAAAAAAAGAAAATGATTAGGACACTAAATCATTCAGAGGTAAAAGAAATCGTAGAAGCCTGTCACACCCTCAGAGATAAATTAATCATAATGCTTATGTATGAAGGTGGGATGCGAATAGGAGAGGTTTTGTCTCTAAGACTGGCAGACATAGTGACTTGGGATAATCAGGTTCACATAACACCTAGAGAAGAAAGTCTGAATGGAGCTTACATAAAGCTTAGAAAAGAAAGAGTAATCCATGTTAGCAAAGAGTTAATGGCTCTCTATACAGACTATCTTGTGCATGAATACTACGATGAATTAGAGCATGATTATGTATTTATAGCATTAAAAGAATCGCATTTTGGGCAGCCTTTAAAATATCAAAGTGTACTCGATCTCGTTCGGCGGTTGAATAAAAGAACAGGTATTGTGTTTACACCTCATACGTTACGCCATACCCATGCGACAGAACTGATTAGAAATGGTTGGGATGCTGCTTACGTCCAAAAAAGATTAGGACACGCACAGGTTCAGACCACTTTAAACACATACGTCCACCTCTCTAACCAAGATATGAAAGAAGAATTTAAAAAGTATCTTGAAGGGAGAGATAAATGACGATGAATACCAAAAGAAAAATTATAAGCTCTGTAGCAATTGGTAAAAAAATAGCAGAAATGAACAGCAAATTAGAAGGATATTGGGCTGATGATAGATGGGATATCAGAAAGTGCCCACTACCTTCAGCAATCGAACTTTCTAAAAGCCCATCTTTAAGAAACCGATGGGTAAATTTTGACCGAGTTGAAAATTTGTGGTTAAGAACCGAATTGAAATTCTTTTTCTATTACCACATGACCAATGAGGTTTGGAATGCTAAAACCGTGTGGATTAGAAAAGGAACTGTAATTAATAAAATGTTGGGTTTCTTAGATATGAAATATCCTCACATAGAGTCAATCACAGAAGTACCAATTGAAAAAGCTATGACTGAATACAGGACTTACTTAGTAGAGCAAGGAGTCAGAATAACAACTACCAATCACAAGCTAAATGCCAAACAAGAAAGAATCACAGTAAAGGCAAATTCATACTATGTGACAAATCTTAAGCAGTTTATGGAGTTTTATGAAGATTATTATTTTGACGGAGAAGAATGGGAAAAGGATGTTTGGGATAGAAGAAAAATGAATCTACCTTCTGATAAAGTCAATCCCACTCAATATGAGTATCTCGTATCTTTCAAAGAGATTCCTAGTATTTATTACAGAGAGCTGACAAAACGATATTGCAAGCTCAAATTAAACACCGTGAGCTTTTCTCATGTAAGCGATATCGCAGGCAGGTTGAAAGAGTTTTTTGTATTTCTTAATAAAAATTATAAACATTTAACAAGACTTCATCAGCTTACCCGAGAGCAAATTGAACACTACTTGGCAGAACTGAATAAATCAGGAATTAAACCGAGCACTTTAATGGGGAAAATATCGGTTTTGGACGGTTTCTTTACTACAATTCAGAAGTTTGATTGGAATGACGTTCCTTCAAAGATACTAGTTTTCCAAGAAGATTATCCTAAGGTACCGAAAGCAACACCGAGATATATTGATGAATACGTTTTGGAGCAATTAAACAGTCATTTAGATGATTTACCTGCTTATATAGCAACTATGGTAATGATCATTCAAGAAGGTGGTATGAGAATCAGTGAGTTGTGTACTTTGAAAAGAGATTGCCTTCTCGAAGATAAGGAAGGTGATTACTTTTTAAAATATTACCAATGGAAAATGAAAAAAGAACATACTATTCCGATATCGAGAGAGGTAGCTGGTCTTATTAAGGCACATGAAAAGCATGTGTCAGAGGAGTTTGGTGGATGTGAATACCTCTTTCCTCGTAAAGATGGCTCTCCATTGAAACAGGATACTTTTAGACGGGAACTAAACGAGGTGGCACATAAGAAAAATATCGTGGATCGAGCAGGAAGCGTTTTTAGATTCCACGCACACGCATTTCGGCATACCGTTGGTACAAGAATGATTAATAATGGCATTCCTCAACATATTGTCCAGAAATTTTTAGGACATGAAAGCCCGGAAATGACGAGCAGATATGCCCACATTTTCGATGAAACATTAAAGGAAGAGTTCTCTAAATTCAAAGAGACGCTTGTGACAAATCAGGGCAGCATTATTGACATAGAAGAATCCGAAGAAGCCAATAAAACTGATCTTCAATGGTTCAAGAAGAACATTAACGCTCAGGTATTGCCCAATGGCTATTGTCGACTCCCGATAATCGCTGGTCCTTGTCCTCACGCCAATGCTTGTTTAGACTGCACACACTTCTGTACAAGCAAAAAGTTCTTATCGCAACATAAAGATCACTTAGCTCATACTAAGGAATTATTAGCTATCGCAAAAGAGAAACAATGGCAACGACAGATTGAAACCAATTCTCGTGTACAAGAGCGACTAGAGCAGATAATAGGCAGCTTAAAGGAGACGGAGTAAATGGGGAAACAATCAAGGAATACTGATAAGATTATTCAACTGGCAAAAGAAAAAAGTCACAATACTAGACTAAATGTAGAAAAGATAATTTCAAAAATGTCATTAGAAGGCAAAACTATAAATTTTAATACAGTAGCTGCAGAAGCAAAAGTCTCGAAATCTTGGTTGTATAAAGAAAGTGATATAAGAAAACAAATTGAAAATATCCGACATCGCCAACTCAATGGAAAAAGATTGAACTCTACGCCTATAAAGAAAAATAAAAAATCAGAAGAAATACTTATCAAAACGCTAAAAGCGAGGATAAAAGAATTAGAGGAAGAAAATGGTCAATTGAAAAATCAAGTTCAGAAATTATATGGTGAGCTTTATTTTAAAGACTAGAAAGAATACTCTGACTTAAACATTTGACATTTCCCCGTCATTTGTTTAAGGTAAATTTAATTAGACGAAGGAAAGGGTGAACCAACTACATGATTAACTAATCCTATTTTTGAAAGTAAACAATCGAAGGTGTTTGATTTACAAATGATGTTTTATTTGTGCTGCCTTCAATTGTGATCTTCAGGATAGGATTAAATTTCTGTAGTTGGCTCTAAAAGAGTCTTTTTTAGAGTACATCTATATTGATTTATGCCTCCTATTCTGAATGAATTAGGAGGCATTTATTGTCTCCGATTATTTTTAAGGGGATGATAATATGAAAATATTGTTAGAGGCTCTTCGTATAAAACACTATGTTCAAGATCGTTTACTGTTGAACATAGATCAATTACAGATTTATCAGAATGACCGAATTGGGTTAGTTGGTGGAAATGGCAGTGGAAAAACAACGTTACTTCACATATTGGATGAAAAGCTTTTTCCTGAAGAAGGTACTGTAACTCAGTATTCACGGTGCGAACTCATTCCACAATTGAAACATATGGAAACAACAAAAAGTGGTGGTGAAGTAACACGAAAATATATTCAGCAAGCACTTGATAAAAACCCAGAACTGTTACTAGCAGATGAACCGACAACTAACCTTGATACAAATTATATAGAAAACTTAGAGCGAAAATTAAAGGACTGGCATGGAGCATTTATCATCGTTTCACATGATCGTGCTTTCTTAGATACTCTTTGTACGAGTATATGGGAAATCAAAGACGGGGGTATAACCGAATACAAAGGGAACTATAGTGACTATATTGAGCAGAAAGAATTAGAAAATCGCCAAGAGCAATTAGCACATGAAAAATATGAAAAAGAAAAGAAACAGTTAGAAGAGGCCATAAAGTTAAAAGAAGAGAAAGCTCAACGAGCTACTAAGAAACCGAAAAATATAAGTTCATCGGAAGCAAGGCTAAAAGGAGCGAAGCCATACTTCGCAAATAAACAGAAGAAGTTACGGAAAACGGCAAAAGCTCTAGAAACTAGACTGGATAAGCTTGAAAAGGTAGAAAAAACAAAAGAACTACCCCCACTTAAAATGGATTTATTGAATTCAGAGACTTTTAAAAATCGGATTATACTCCGTGTTGAAGATGTTTCGGGTGTAATTGAGGAACGAGTATTGTGGAAAGCAGCTAGTTTTTACGTTCGAGGAGGAGATAAGCTGGCAATTATCGGCTCTAACGGTACGGGCAAGACCACCTTTATTAAAAAAATTGTTCAGGATAAGCCAGGTATTTCATTTTCACCATCTGTTAAAATTGGTTACTTTAGCCAGAATCTAGACATATTAGAGCTCGACAAGACTATTTTAGAAAACGTCCAATCTTCTTCACGGCAAAATGAAACTCTTATTCGAACCATTCTAGCGAGAATGCATTTTTTCAGAGATGATGTTCATAAACCAGTAAATGTCTTAAGTGGTGGAGAGCGAGTTAAGGTAGCACTAACTAAAGTGTTCTTAAGTGATGTTAATACGTTAGTATTAGATGAACCAACAAACTTTCTTGATATGGAGGCTATAGAGGCGTTTGAATCCTTATTAGAGGAGTATGAAGGAAGCGTAATTTTTGTCTCCCATGATCGTAGGTTTATCGAAAAAATAGCTACCCGAATCATGATGATTGATAATAAAGAAATTAAAATATTTGAAGGAACATATGACCAATTTAAAGCTAAACAAGCTAGGGAGGAAACACGGGATATAAAAGAGGATAAAAAACTTTTACTTGAAACAAGGATTACTGAGATACTCAGTCGATTGAGTATTGAACCTTCGGAGGAATTAGAAAAAGAGTTCCAAAACCTAATTAACGAGAAAAGAAATTTAGATAATTGAATCACTTTAAGGACATGTCTTTAAAGTGTAAAGGTTATTACAATCGGCTTTTTTATGGATTACTCTTGATATGATGTAACGCCATCTAAAGAAGATATTGCAACTACTATTCGATTGAAAGAATGTGGTCATATTCTCGGTATAGATTTATTAGATCATATTATTATTGGTGATCAAAAGTTTACTAGCTTGGTAGAAGAAGGATATTTTGAGTAAAGTCTTTTTTAAATTCTTTATAGTATGACTTAGTAACTTTTTGTATAATAAGGTTTTAATAAAAGGTTAAGAGGTGTACTATGACAATCTTTTTAATTATTGGTATATTATTGCCCATTATTTATGTAATTAGATTAAATGTTAAACAACAAACGATTCGATTTAAAGAAGTATTAATAACGGTAGGGTTATCTATAATAGGTTTTGTAGTATTTTCAATTTTAGGGGTATTTATTAGTCATCAAAAGGTAGATATCTTTACATTATTAGTTGGAGCTGTTGTTACTGGAATCATTTGGGGATTACTTTTAGCGGGTACATATAAATTTTATAATTATTTAACTCATACTTTTAAAAAATAAATTAATGCTAGCTAAGTAGTCTGAAATCAATCATTAGATACGTAGCTAGCATTTCTATTTTATCGAATATAGGCTGAGAGGGTTTGGAAGTTTTCAAGAATCCAGAGAATACCCTGATAACCTAAATAAAGACATAAAATAACTAAAGCGGCTGAGATAATAAATCTTAAAATAGCAAGGCCTACTTTAAATAATAAAATAACTAATAATGCAATTAATATAACTGTAAGAATATGCATTGTCACACTCCTCACTTAAAAAGTTTGTCAATTACAACATAATATTATTGTAATTCATTTTAGCACAAAAACCTATCATACTTTAGGTAATAGGTCTTCTAGTACCTAAGACTGATGAATAAGAAATGATAGTTATTTATAATGATTAAGATTAAATTAGGAGGGAAAGTAATGCGATTTATTCTGAGTCTCATAAAAAATATTGTTGCAGTTATAGCTATTATTTGCGTCGTCTATATTGCACTAAAATATGCTCCTTTTCTAAGAGAACAAGAATGGAATCCTATTAACCATCCTCCTAATAATGCGCCTATAAGTGAGAATTATAATCAATTTAATAATCCATATCCTACAGATGGTAAACATTATGTTTTAGAAGACAATGACTTATTAAAAAATATTCCGTCTAGTCAAGTGGGGAATGTATTTAAATTAATCGATAAAAATGAATTTATGGCCGTCTCAGGTCTTGGAAGAATGGGATATAATGATCATTATATTGCAGGGCAAAGAGAAGATAAGTTCATTCTTTATAAATTTGGTAGCGATTCAATGAGAGTCTATAGTACTGAAATTGAATTGGAACAAGATTTAAATCGCATGGGGCAAAATATTGAGCTTAAGCCACCGACTGCTTATTAATTGATAGGGCATATATTTTAACTATTTGAAAAGCAAAATTAAATACGTTACAGTTCTATTAGAGATAAAAATTAAAGGTTGGTGTGATTTATGGCAGAACAATCTAAAGAAAAACAAGCTAACGAACAAGCTAAAGCACAAAACTTATTCGCTAAGTGGAGAAAAGATGAAACACTATATAGCGAAGATGAAAAAAAGGAAAATACCGACAAAGAAAAATAATCATTAGATAATGAGTATTAAGGCTTGAAATTGAAATGCTTAATACACTGATTTTAAGGTGTTTTAAGCATAAGATATCAAGCCTCTTTTTTCTTTTTATATGAATAAAGCTTAAAAGGTAAGTATTTAGTGCTTTATTTAGATTATAGAGTAATATAAAATAGTAAAGGACAATTTAAATAACTATCGGTAGAGGTGTTGTGAGTGCAAAAGTTTTTCAAAAATAACAAGTTGATTGTTGTTTTTTGTGCAATTATAGTTTTTATTGCACTGATTGGTTTGTCCATTCGATCGCAAACTCAATCACCTCCGGAGCAATATGTAGGGGATTCTGTTTCATTTGGACAAAGAGTTATTAGTTATCCCGTTAATTTTGTGACTGGAGCAATAAATAACATTTTCAGCTCATCTAAAACAACTGACAATAAAAAAGTTAAAGAATTAGAAGCTAAAAATGAGAAGCTAGAAGCGGAAAATGAATATCTAAAGAAAGAATTACATATGAGTGACGTTTCTAAATATGATGCAATATCAGGAGCCGTTATTGCTCGTAATCCTGATCAATGGATGAATACAGTGATTATAGATAAGGGTAAAAAAGCGGGTGTAGGAAATAACATGGCTGTAATGACAGCTGATGGATTAATCGGCAGAGTAACTAAAGTTAATCAATTTTCTTCACAAGTAGATTTAATTTCTACTAATACGAGAACAGGTAAATTATCAGTTAACATTCAACATGGCTCAAGTAACGTCTTTGGTTTGATTGACCACTATGATAGAAAAAGCCAAGAACTTATTATTAGTAATATCAACAATAAAGATAAAATTTCCAAAGGTGATAAGGTAGTTACTAGTGGATTGGCTGATCAATTACCAAGTGATTTATACATAGGTGAAGTTACGAAGGTAGAAAATGATGAGTATGGTTTAGCTCAAGAAGTAAGAGTTAAAACAGGAGCCAATTTATCACAAATTAATCACGTCTATATTGCTAAGAGAGATGCTAAAACTGTCCCTGAAGAAAGTAGGGAGTAATAATGAGAGTTATATATTATTTAATTATTAGCGCGATACTCTTCTATTTAGACACTATCATCGGTCTCATCATTCCAATGCATATAGGTAATATGGAATTTATATTAGTGCCACATTTAACTTTAATGTTTATACTATTATTAACTATTTATCGTAGTTTAGGCGTTGCCTTGTTGCTGGGTGTATTCCTAGGAATTATTACAGATATTTATTTAGGTAGTATATATGGAATGTATATGTTTGGATATATAGCTATAACGTTACTTTTCGATAAATTTATCAAAGTTTTTTATCGCGATTATACTATGATATTTATATTCAATATATGTGCTTTGATATTATTTGAAAGTTATATTGCACTTATTTATTCAATTGTTGGATTTGTTCAATTTGATATTGTACACTTCTTATTATTGCGTCTAATACCAACAATCATACTTAATAGTGTACTACTCATCATACTTTATCCAATCTTAATTAAAATTTTCAAAAAAACGCAAAACAAGATTGACAGTAAGATATAGGAATGGTAAGATGCAGTAGTTGAGTAGTTTTATAGCTACATACAACCGCTCGCATACAGGTTTAAGTACTTATTTAACAAGTCACCTGTATATGGCGTGACTTATAATATAGGAGGTGCAAAGTATGTTTGCTATTATCGAAACAGGCGGTAAACAAATTAAAGTAGAAGAAGGTCAAGAAATCTTCGTTGAAAAATTAGATGTTAATGAAGGTGATTCATTCACATTTGATAAAGTTTTATTTGTAGGTGGCGATTCAGTTAAAGTTGGTGCGCCAACAGTTGAAGGTGCTACTGTAACTGCTACAGTTAATAAACAAGGACGCGGTAAAAAAATTACTGTTTTCACTTATAAACGTCGTAAAGACTCTAAACGTAAAAAAGGACATCGCCAACCTTATACTAAATTAACTATTGATAAAATCAACGCTTAATCCTTATGATTACTGTTGATATTTCAATAAATGAAGATGGTAAGGTAACAGATGTTATAATGGATGGACATGCTAATCATGGCGAATATGGTCATGACATTGTTTGTGCAGGTGCTTCAGCAGTGTTATTTGGTAGCGTTAATGCTATCTTAGGTTTAACTTCGGAAAAGCCTGACATTGATTACGATGATGACGGTGGTCATTTTCATATTAGAAGTGTAGATACAAATAATGAACAAGCACAACTCATCCTTCAAGCGATGTTAGTTTCTTTACAAACTATTGAAGATGAATATAATGAAAATATCAGATTAAATTACAAGTGAGGTGTATCCCGATGTTAAAATTAAACTTACAATTCTTCGCATCTAAAAAAGGGGTAAGTTCTACAAAAAACGGACGTGACTCTGAATCAAAACGTTTAGGTGCTAAACGTGCTGACGGTCAATACGTTACTGGCGGTTCAATCTTATATCGTCAACGTGGTACTAAAATTTATCCTGGTGAAAATGTAGGTCGTGGTGGCGATGATACATTATTCGCTAAAATCGACGGCGTAGTTCGTTTCGAACGTAAAGGTCGCGACAAAAAACAAGTTTCTGTATACGCAGTTGCTGAATAATTTTGTCTAGTTAACACCAGAAGTGAATACTTCTGGTGTTTTATTTTGTTTAAAATACAATTTGTTTATTTATATAAATTTTATACTTAATGATATAATATTGTCATTGATGAATTAAAAGTAAAAGAGGTGAGATATATGTTTGTCGATCAAGTTAAAATATCTCTTAAAGCTGGTGATGGAGGTAATGGTATCACAGCATATCGTAGAGAGAAATATGTACCTTTTGGTGGCCCAGCAGGTGGCGATGGAGGCAAAGGTGCTTCTGTAGTATTTGAAGTAGATGAAGGATTAAGAACGTTACTAGACTTCAGATATCAACGTCACTTTAAAGCGAAAAAAGGTGAAAATGGACAAAGTAGTAATATGCATGGTAAAAATGCTGAAGACTTAGTCTTAAAAGTGCCACCTGGTACAATTATTAAAAGTGTAGACACTGATGAAGTTTTAGCAGACTTAGTTGAAGACGGACAAAGAGCAGTTATTGCTAAAGGTGGTAGAGGTGGACGTGGAAATTCACGTTTCGCAACACCTAGAAACCCAGCGCCAGATTTCAGTGAAAATGGCGAACCAGGGGAAGAATTAGATGTTACGTTAGAACTTAAATTATTAGCGGATGTTGGTTTAGTTGGTTTCCCAAGTGTCGGTAAATCAACGTTATTATCAATCGTCTCTAAAGCTAAACCGAAAATTGGTGCTTATCATTTTACTACAATTAAGCCTAATTTAGGCGTGGTTTCTACTCCAGATAGTAGAAGTTTTGTAATGGCTGATTTACCTGGTTTAATTGAAGGTGCTTCTGACGGCGTTGGCTTAGGTCACCAATTTTTAAGACATGTAGAACGTACGAAAGTAATTGTTCACATGATAGATATGAGTGGCTCAGAAGGTCGCGATCCTTATGATGATTACCAAATCATTAATAAAGAATTAGTTAATTATAAGCAGAGGTTAGAAGATAGACCTCAAATTATTGTAGCTAATAAAATGGATATACCTGAAGCGGAAGATAATTTAGCGCTTTTCAAAGAAGAAGTAGGAGAAGACGTAACGATTGTTCCTGTTTCTACTATTACTAGAGATAATATTGATCAATTATTATACACAATTGCTGATAAATTAGAAGAAGTTAAAGATATTGACTTCAGTGTAGAAGAAGACGAGGATGCAGGTATTAACCGTGTTCTTTACAAACATACACCTTCTCAAGATAAATTTACTATTACTAGAGACGATGATGGTGCTTATGTAGTAAGTGGTAATGCAATTGAACGTATGTTCAAGATGACAGACTTTAACAGTGATCCAGCCGTAAGACGATTTGCAAGACAAATGCGTTCAATGGGTATAGATGATGCCTTAAGAGAACGTGGATGTAGCAATGGCGATATTGTTAGAATCTTGGGTGGAGAGTTTGAATTTATAGAATAGGAGTGCTTTAAGTGGACAATAAAGATTATAAAAAGTTTTATTTAATACGCGAAGATGTGTTACCAGAATCTGTTGTGAAAACTTTAAAAATTAAAGATGCTTTAAAAAATAATCCGAATTTGTCCATTTTTGAAGCAGTAAAAAGATTTGATTTATCACGAAGTGCATTTTATAAATACCGAGAAACTATCTTTCCAGTAGATGAGAAAATGCTTGAACATCGTGAATTTACGCTTATCTTATATGTGAATGATATTGTAGGTATGCTTGCACAAGTATTAAATACAGTTTCTAAATTAGAATTATCTGTTCTCACTATTCATCAAAGTGTGCCAATGGAAGATAAGGCTACTATCACATTGTCATTAAGTGCGAAAGATACTGCGAAATCAATCGATGAAATTATTATCGCACTACGAGAGATTGAACATGTTTCTAAAGTAGAACTCATCAGTATGAGTATGTAAGGAAGGTCATATATGTACGCGTATATTAAAGGACAATTAACACAACTATTTCCTACACATGTTGTCATTGAAACAACGAGTGGAATTGGATATGAAATACAAACACCTAATTCTTATCGTTTTCAAAAATATTTAAACCAAGAAGCGACTATCTATACTTCATTAATAGTTAGAGAAGATGCCCAATTATTATATGGCTTTATTAGTGAAGAAGAAAAAGATATGTTTTTAAGTTTGATTAAGGTAACGGGCATAGGACCTAAATCAGCCTTAGCTATTTTGGCTACGAGTACGCCAAATGAAGTCAAACGTGCTATTGAAAATGAAAACGATGCATATCTAACTAAATTTCCTGGTATTGGAAAGAAAACGGCACGACAAATTGTGTTGGATTTAAAAGGTAAAGTTCAAATCACTGAAGAAACAAGTGAAACTTTATTCCAAATTGATGGTCAAGCATCAGTAAATGAAAATGTTATTAAAGAAGCTTTATTAGCGCTTGAGGCGTTAGGTTATTCTAAGAGAGAATTAGCGAAAGTTGAAAAAGTGCTTAATAAAGAAAATATAGAATCCGTGGATGAAGCGGTTAAGATAGGTTTAAAAACGTTAGTGTCATAATCTAAATAATTAATTAGACTTGTACAATAAACTTTAAATAACTGGGGGAGATAAATATGGATGATAGAATGGTTGATCAATCTTTACACAATGATGAGTCATCGTTTGAATATTCATTAAGACCAACAAGATTAAAACAATATATTGGCCAATCTTCTATTAAAAGTAATTTAGAAGTCTTTATAAAAGCAGCTAAATTACGTGAAGAACCGCTTGATCACGTGTTGTTATTTGGTCCCCCAGGACTAGGTAAAACTACTTTATCTAATATTATTGCTAATGAAATGGAAGTTAACATTCGAACTGTTTCAGGACCTTCATTAGAGAGACCTGGAGACTTAGCAGCTATATTATCAGGTTTACAACCAGGCGATGTGTTATTTATTGATGAAATTCATCGTTTAAGTAGTGTTGTTGAAGAAGTGTTATATTCTGCTATGGAAGATTTCTTCTTAGATATTATTATTGGTAAAGGTGATGAAGCACGTAGTATACGTATTGATTTACCTCCATTTACTTTAGTAGGTGCTACTACACGTGCAGGAAGTTTAACTGGTCCTTTAAGAGATCGTTTCGGCGTTCATCTCAGACTAGAATATTATAATGAGAATGATTTAAAAGAAATTATTATACGTACTGCAGATGTTTTAGGAACAAAGATTGATGATGAAAGTGCAATCGAATTAGCTAAACGCTCTCGTGGGACACCTCGTGTTGCTAATCGTCTTTTGAAAAGGGTCAGAGATTTCCAACAAGTTAATGAGGATGAACAAATTTATATTGAAACTACGAAACAAGCATTACAATTGTTACAAGTGGATGATGAAGGTTTAGATTATATCGATCATAAAATGATGAACTGTATTATCAATCAATATAATGGTGGCCCTGTAGGTCTTGATACGATTGCAGTATCCATTGGTGAAGAACGTATAACTATTGAAGATGTTTATGAGCCATTTTTAATACAAAAAGGATTTATTGAACGTACGCCTAGAGGAAGAAAAGCTACGGCGTTTGCGTATGAACATTTTAAAAATATAAAAGAATGAGGGAATTTAAATGAATGTTGAGGAATTTGATTATCACTTGCCGGAATCGTTAATTGCTCAAACGCCATTAAAAGATAGAGACCATAGTCGTTTATTAGTACTAGGGCGCGAATCTGGAGAAATGGAACATAAACATTTTACAGATGTCATTGATTACTTTGAAGCGGGAGATACACTTGTTTTAAATGATACGCGTGTCATGCCAGCTCGTTTATTTGGGCTCAAAGAGGAAACTGGTGCTAAAGTAGAAATGTTAATGCTTACGCGTATTGAAGATAATGATTGGGAAGTGTTATTAAAACCAGCCAAACGAATTAAAGTCGGAAATAAATTATCTTTCGGTGAGGGTAAAATTGTCGCTGAGTGTATTAAAGAATTAGATCAAGGCGGACGCATTATGCGCTTGCACTATGATGGTATTTTAGAAGAACGTTTAAATGAATTAGGTGAAATGCCATTACCACCATATATCAAAGAACGCTTAGATGATCCTGATCGTTATCAAACAGTTTATGCAAGAGAAAGTGGCTCTGCCGCTGCCCCGACTGCGGGCTTACATTTCACTGATGATTTATTAGAAAAAATAAAAGCAAAAGGTGTTAATATTGCTTTTATTACCTTACATGTAGGATTAGGTACATTTAGACCCGTAAGTGTAGAAAATATTGACGATCATGAAATGCATAGTGAATACTATCAAATGACACAAGAGACAGCTGATTTATTAAATGAAACTAAAGCTAAAGGACATCGTATTATTTCAGTAGGCACTACATCTACTAGAACTTTAGAAACAATCCGTCGTGATTACGATCGATTTGTAGCAGTAAGTGGTTGGACTGATATATTTATTTATCCTGGTTTCGAATATAAAGCAATAGATGGTTTAATTACTAACTTCCATCTACCTAAATCAACGCTAGTCATGCTTGTATCAGCATTTAGTAGTAAGAAAAATATTTTAAATGCATATAATAAAGCTGTGGAATTAGAATATAGATTCTTTAGCTTTGGTGATGCAATGTTAATTATTTAATGAATGAGAGGTATTAATATGCCAGCAGTTACTTATGAACATATTAAAACTTGTAAACAATCCGGTGCACGTTTAGGCATTGTTCATACTCCACATGGCTCTTTTGAAACACCGATGTTTATGCCAGTTGGAACAAAAGCCACAGTTAAAACAATGAGTCCTGAAGAATTGAGACAAATTGAGGCTCAAATTATATTAGGAAACACATATCATTTGTGGTTGCAACCTGGAAATGATATCATCAAACAAGCTGGGGGCTTGCATAAGTTCATGAATTGGGATGGCCCGATTCTTACTGATTCAGGTGGTTTCCAAGTATTTAGTTTAAGTAATTTAAGAAAAATTTCAGAAGAGGGTGTTGAATTCAGACACCATACGAATGGTTCTAAATTATTCTTAAGCCCTGAGAAATCAATGGAAATTCAAAATGATTTAGGTTCAGATATTATGATGGCGTTCGATGAATGTCCACCTATGCCATCTGAATATAAATATGTTAAAGATTCTATTGAACGTACTACAAGATGGGCAGAGCGCTGTCTTAAAGCGCATAAACGTCCTGAAGATCAAGCGTTATTTGGAATTATCCAAGGTGGAGAGTACAAAGATTTAAGAGAACAAAGTGCTAAAGAACTTGTTGAACTTGATTTCCCTGGATATGCGATTGGTGGTTTATCAGTAGGTGAACCGAAACCAGTAATGTATGAAATGGTAGAACATACTGTTCAATATATGCCTGAAGATAAACCACGTTATTTAATGGGCGTTGGCTCTCCAGATGCATTAATCGAATGTAGTATTCGTGGTATGGATATGTTTGACTGTGTATTACCAACGCGTATTGCCCGAAATGGTACTTGTATGACATCTAATGGAAGATTAGTTATTAAAAATGCTAAATTTGCAGAAGATTTCAGACCACTTGATGAAAATTGTGATTGCTATACATGTAAGAATTATACACGTGCTTATATTAGACATTTAATTAAAGCTGAGGAAACTTTTGGTATCCGTCTTACTACTATTCATAATTTACATTTTCTGCTAAAATTAATGGAAGATATTAGACAGGCCATTAGAGAAGATAGATTATTAGACTTCAAAGAAGAATTCTTCGAACAATATGGACTTAATGTAGAGAACCCTAAAATTTTTAGTAAGGAGAAAACATAATGAACGTTTCAGCATTGATTTTGCCAATAATTTTAATTATTGTGTTTTATTTCTTTTTAATTCGACCTCAACAAAAACGTGCGAAAGAGCATCGTGAAATGATTAGTCGAATTGAAGCAGGTCAACGTATTACTACAATTGGTGGTTTGAAAGGTACAGTAAAAGCTGTAGATGAAACTACTGTAGTAATTACTGTAAATGGTCATGGTACAGAAATGACTTTTGAAAAACCAGCCATTAAACAAGTAGATCCTTCATAATTTATATAAGTTGAAAAGTAGTTATACTTTGATACTTGGATTGCCCACGAAGTTAAAAACTTTGTGGGCATTTTTTTGTGTATGTTTTTATCAAAGGTGCTCTAAGATAGACATTCACTCGTTTAAGTTGTTGCGCTTTCCAGTGGGAAAGGCTCAAGCCTGTAGTCTTGAAGCTCTTTCTTTTCCACCAAGAGTCTTCCAAACTACACTTCGTAATCTACCTTAGAACTATTTACGTAAGTGTGAAGCATTTAAGTTCCTTCCCCAGCTTGCTTAGTTTGTAGACTTTCTATATGAAAGTCTTTGTGCTGGGGCCCCGCACACAACGTCATTCGTAGTTCATCTTTAGAATTTCTTACATAAGTGCTATGCACTTATGTTTATTTATAATCCACACAGGAGTCTCCACAACTACACTTCGTTATCTATCTTAGAACTACTTACTTAAGTGTGTAAGCACTCAAGTTTATCAATAAACCTTAACCCCTCAGGTGTCATATAACTACGTTGCGGAATCTATTTTTTAAAAGAAATAATAAATAAATCGTCTTAGTATAAGTTAAAAATATAATTAGGAAAGTAATGCTACATTTTTAAATTTAAAAGAATGGACATGGGTCTGAATTTCACTAAATGTTGTGTTATGTTAATATAGTTAAGTCATGTTATAACAATGTAATCTTTTATTAACTTGCACGTGGTTAATTAAAAGATTATTCTAATTACATAAGTTAACAATGAGGTGTTCATGTGAAAAAAATTAGTAGGATAATTGCTTTCTTATTAATTGTAGTCCTCCTCTTTGTGGGAATGGGACTTACATATAAGAAAGTAGTTAAAAATGTAAATCTCGGTCTTGATTTACAGGGTGGTTTCGAGGTGCTTTACCAAGTTAAACCACTTGAAGGTGGTAAAAAGATTGATGACAATGCTTTACAATCGACTGCTCGTACGTTAGAAAATCGTGTTAACGTGTTGGGTGTGTCTGAGCCACATATTCAAGTAGAGGATCCTGACCGTATCAGAGTTCAGTTAGCTGGTGTTAAAGATCCTGACGAAGCTCGAAAAATCTTGTCTTCTCAAGCTAATTTAACCATTCGCGATGCAGATGATAAAGTTAAATTAACTGGTAAAGACATTGTACAAGGTTCAGCTAAACAAGAATTTAAACAAGGTACGAATGAACCAGCTGTTACTTTTAAATTAAAAGACCGTGCTAAATTTAAAAAAGTAACGGAAGAAATTTCTAAGAAACAAGAAAACATGATGGTGGTTTGGTTAGATTACAAAAAAGGTGATAGCTATCACAAAGAATTAGAGAAGCCTGAGAATAAACGTAAATACGTTTCAGCCGCTTCTGTTAATCAACCTATTAATTCAGACAGCGTAGAAATTTCTGGTGGTTTCCATGGTCAAGAAGGCGTGGAAAGAGCTAAGCAAATTGCAGAATTACTTAACGCTGGGTCATTACCAGTTGATTTAAAAGAAATTTATTCAAATTCTGTAGGTGCTCAATTTGGTCAAGATGCACTTGATAAAACAATATTTGCATCTGCAATTGGTATTGCTATCATTTACTTATTTATGGTAGGTTTCTACAGATTACCAGGTTTAGTTGCGATTATCGCATTAACTGTTTATATCTATTTAACTTTAGTAGCATTTAACTTTATTTCTGGGGTACTTACACTCCCAGGTTTAGCTGCCTTAGTGCTTGGTGTAGGTATGGCGGTCGATGCAAACATCATTATGTATGAACGGATAAAAGATGAATTGAGGATTGGTCGAACGCTTAAACAAGCCTATAGTAAGGCAAACAAAAGTTCATTTTTAACTATCTTTGACTCAAACTTAACAACTGTGATTGCAGCCGGTGTATTATTCCTCTTCGGTGAAAGTTCAGTTAAAGGTTTCGCTACAATGTTGTTATTAGGTATTTTAATGATCTTCGTAACGGCAGTATTCTTATCAAGATGGTTACTTTCATTACTTGTATCATCTAATTATTTCAAAAAGAAATATTGGTTATTTGGTGTTAATAAGAAAGACCGTCATGATATTAATGAAGGCGTAGATGTACATGATTTAAAAACGTCATTTGAAAAATGGAATTTTGTTAAATTAGCTAAACCATTAATTAGTTTAAGTATACTTATCTTAGTAGCAGGAATTATTATTTTAAGTATTTTCAAATTAAACTTAGGTATTGATTTCTCAGCAGGTACACGTGTAGATATCAATTCTGATTCTAAATTGACACAAGCACAAGTTGAACGTTCTGTTAAAGATATAGGCTTAACGCCAGACCAAGTTCAAATTAACGGTGAAGGCAATAAACAAGCTACCGTTCAATTCAAAAAAGACTTATCTAAAAATGAAGTGATTAAAGTAAATGAGAAAATGAATGATGAATATGGTCATAAACCAACTGTAAATACTGTGTCACCAATGATTGGTCAAGAGTTAGCTAAAAATGCTATGAAAGCTCTTATCTTTGCAGCTATTGGTATCATTATTTATGTATCATTAAGATTCGAATGGAGAATGGGTCTTTCATCTATATTAGCTTTACTTCACGATGTATTTATCATTGTTGCGTTATTTAGTTTATTCAGATTAGAAGTAGATATTACATTCATTGCTGCTGTTTTAACAATTGTAGGTTATTCAATTAACGATACGATTGTTACGTTTGACCGTGTAAGGGAAAACTTGCATAAGATTAAAGTGATTACTGATCCTGAACAAATTGACGATATTGTTAACCGTTCAATCAGACAAACTATGACTCGTTCAATTAATACAGTATTAACTGTTGTGGTGGTTGTAGTTGCAATATTAATCTTTGGTGTAGCAAGTCTATTTAACTTCTCACTTGCACTACTTATTGGTTTAATTTCAGGTGTGTTCTCTTCAGTCTTTATTGCTGTTCCTCTTTGGGGCATTATGAAGAAACGTCAATTGAAGAAATCTGAAAATGGAAAACTTGTAGTGTATAAAGAGAAAAAATCTAATGATGAAAAAATCTTAGTTTAATATTTATATATAAGAACTATTGATGAACTTTGGTTTATCAGTAGTTCTTTTCTTATTTTTAAATAATTTAGTTATACTTATTTATGATGATGTTACTTTTTATTTAATATAATTTTAGGTATAATGGCTCTTGGAAAAAGGAAGGATAGTTGTATGATTAAATCTAAATATAAATGGCTTTATGAACCTCCAACTAAATATATCGCAGATGATGTAGCTAAAGCACATCGATTAACGCCTATTATAAAAAAAGTATTGGAAAGTAAAGCTATTACTAAAGACAGTGATATTAAAGCTTTATTATCTGAATCAACGATTAGTCATGATCCGCGCTTATTAAGTGACATGGATAAAGCAATCGATAGAATTAATCAAGCGATTGATAAAAATGAGCGTATATTAGTGTATGGAGATTATGATGCTGACGGTGTTACTTCTACTACCATTCTCGTCAATACTTTGAGAATGCTAGGGGCTGAAGTAGGATGGTATATTCCTAACCGTTTTACTGAAGGTTATGGTCCTAATGAACTTGCTTTTAGAAATGCTTATGATGAAGGTGTTTCACTTATTATTACTGTAGATAATGGGATACAAGGTCATAACGAAATAAAAATGATACAGGAATTAGGTGTAGATGTGATTGTTACAGACCATCATGAAATTGGTCGTACACTTCCAGAGGCCTATGCTATCGTTCATCCTATGCATCCAGAATTCGATTATCCGTTTCATTATTTATGTGGTGCTGGCGTAGCTTTTAAATTATCTCAAGTACTATTAGACAATCCACCTAATTATTTTGAGAGTTTAACTGCTATAGGAACAATAGCTGATTTAGTTTCCTTAACAGATGAGAATCGTACCATCGTAAAAAACGGATTGGCTCACTTAAATGAGCATTGTCCACCTCAAATTAAAGCATTATTAAATCAAGCTGGCTTTAATGACACGATAAATGAAGAAACAATTGGTTTTATTATCGGACCAAGGCTAAATGCAGCAGGTCGTCTAGAAGACGCCTCACTGGCAGCAGAGCTGCTTATGTCAGAAGATGAGGAAGAGGCCGAGTTTTTAGCTGAACAAGTTGAACATTTCAATATTGAGCGTAAAGATATTGTTGCTCAAATCACTGAAGAAGCATTAGTTATGGCTGAAGAAAAAGTGAACGCTGGCCATCAATTTTTATTACTAGCTAAAGAAGATTGGCACGAAGGCGTATTGGGAATAGTAGCCTCTAAAATCGTTGAAACTTATTCATTACCAACTCTGATTTTAAATATAGATTTAGAACAAAATCATGCTAAAGGTTCAGCGAGAAGTATTGAACAAGTGTCGATGTTTGAAATATTAAGTGCCCATCAAGACTTAATTACTAAATTTGGTGGTCATCACATGGCTGCAGGCATGACAATGGAAATTGATAACATTGAACCATTAGAGCAAGGTTTAAATGAATGGATGGCGAAGTTAACAGAACATACATCGCTAGAACCGACCAAACATGTTACTGTAAAACTCGAAGAAAAAGATATTACGGTTGGCAATATTAATGATATCCAAAAACTAAGTCCATTTGGTACAGATTTTGAAAAACCATTGTTTGAAATTGATGATATAGATGTAACAGATGTTAAAGCAATTGGTAAAGATAAAGCGCACTTAAAACTAGTAGCCGGCGAACAACAATTGCAAAATCTTTTCTGGAAAAATGGGCAACTCGCTACTCAGCTCGAAATTGGACAACCTATTAGTTTGTTAGGCCATTTACAAATTAATGAATGGAATGGTAATCAATCACCACAACTTATCATTCAAGATTTAGCAACCAATGATGAACAAATACTAGATTATAGAAGTAAACGTAAACAATTAGATATAGATCCTAGTAATCATCAGTATGCGTTTGTCATTCATCCTAAAAAGGAAAAATTAGATGACAATTATTATTTTTATGGTGAGGAGATAGACACAACTCATGATATAATTGTATTTCGTGATTTACCGCCAAATCTTGAAAGTGTTCAACAAAGTTTACATGGTTTAACATATTCGCAATTATATTTAATCTTACAACATAGTCAGTCAATTTATTTCGAAGGCATGCCTAATGCAACATTATTTAAAAATTGCTATAAAGCATTATTAAATAAACAAGAAATGAATTTAGTTCAAGAAGGTATGCAATTATGCCAGTATTTAAGAATAAAACCGAATATACTTAAATTTATGTTGAAAGTGTTTCTTGATTTAGGCTTTATTACTGATGAAAATGGTATAATTAAAATAAACAATAATCCAAATAAACAAGCGATTGAATCAAGTCGCATTTATCAAGCTAGACAAGCAAGAATTGAAGTTGAGCAATTTCTACTATATGAAGACTTCTCACAACTTAAAAAATGGATTAAAAATCAAAAGGGCTTAATAATAGGAGGAAATAGATAAATGGATTTAAAGCAATATGTTTCAGAGGTTGAAGATTGGCCAAAAGCAGGTGTAAGTTTCAAAGATATTACAACAATCATGGATAATGGAGAAGCATATGGCTATGCTACTGATCAAATTGTTGAATATGCTAAAGAACGAGATGTGGATATTGTTGTAGGACCTGAAGCAAGAGGATTTATTATTGGATGTCCTGTAGCTTATTCAATGGGCATTGGTTTTGCTCCAGTGAGAAAAGAAGGTAAATTACCTCGTGAAGTCATTCGTTATGAATATGACTTAGAATATGGTAAAAACGTTTTAACGATGCACAAAGACGCTATTAAACCAGGACAACGTGTTTTAATCACAGATGATTTATTAGCTACTGGCGGTACAATTGACGCAGCAATTAAATTAGTTGAAAAGCTTGGCGGCATCGTAGTAGGTATTGCATTTATTATTGAATTAAAATATTTAAATGGTATTGAAAAAATTAAAGATTATGATGTTATGAGTTTAATTTCTTACGATGAGTAAGCATTAATATAAAATGCTTAATTCAAAGCTATTATAACTACACATATAGAAGCGGAATATGAAATCATTTGATGAAAATGACTTTCTCTTCCGCTTCTTTTTTATTAGTAAATGTATAAATTTCTAGGTGCTAAATTTAATTTAACAGCATTTATTTATTTAAAAACTTGTAGTATCATAAAACTATTATTTATAAAAAAGTTAAACCTTTTATAGTGTATTGAACTTTTGATACACTAAAAGTAATACTCGCATTTCTATGACTTTGGAAATGTTATTTTTATACAAATTAAAAGATATTAAAGCGTTTGTAGCTTAATTTTAAAAAGTCAATTAACGGGCAGAGTATTTGGAATATAAGAGAGTTGGGGTGTCATATATTGAATAATGAATATCCATATAGTGCTGACGAGGTGCTACATAAAGCGAAATCCTATTTATCAGCAAATGAGTATGAGTATGTTTTAAAAAGTTATCATATTGCATATGAAGCACATCAAGGTCAATTTCGAAAGAATGGTCTGCCTTATATTATGCATCCAATTCAAGTGGCGGGCATATTGACAGAGATGCGTTTAGACGGTCCAACTATTGTAGCAGGATTCTTACATGACGTTATTGAGGATACACCATATACATTTGATGATGTGAAAGAAATGTTTAATGAAGAAGTTGCGCGTATTGTAGATGGTGTTACGAAGTTGAAAAAGGTGAAATACCGTTCTAAAGAAGAACAACAAGCTGAGAACCACAGAAAGTTATTTATTGCGATTGCCAAGGATGTACGCGTTATTTTAGTTAAACTTGCAGATAGACTACATAATATGAGAACGTTAAAAGCTATGGCTCGTGAAAAACAAGTACGTATTTCTAAAGAAACGTTAGAAATTTATGCACCACTTGCTCACAGATTAGGGATTAATACGATTAAATGGGAATTAGAGGATACTGCCTTACGTTACATTGATAGTGTGCAATATTTCCGTATTGTTAATTTGATGAAGAAAAAACGTAGCGAACGCGAAGCTTATATAGCGAATGCCATTGAAAAGATTGAAGAAGAAATGGGTAATATGAACATTTCAGGAGAAATCAGTGGACGTCCTAAACATATCTATAGTATTTATAGAAAAATGATGAAACAGAAAAAGCAATTTGATCAAATATTTGATTTATTAGCTATTCGTGTCATCGTTAATTCAATTAATGATTGTTACGCAATATTAGGCTTAGTACATACATTATGGAAACCTATGCCAGGTCGCTTCAAAGATTATATTGCAATGCCTAAACAAAATATGTATCAATCTTTACATACGACAGTTGTCGGTCCAAATGGAGACCCGCTCGAGATTCAAATTAGAACATTTGAAATGCATGAAATTGCTGAACATGGGGTAGCAGCGCACTGGGCGTATAAAGAAGGCAAAACTGTAAATGAAAAGACACAAGATTTCCAAAATAAGTTAAATTGGTTAAAAGAATTAGCCGAAGCAGATCATACATCTTCTGATGCGCAAGAATTTATGGAATCTTTAAAATATGACTTACAAAGTGATAAAGTTTATGCCTTTACGCCAGCTAGTGATGTTATTGAATTACCATATGGCGCGGTACCTATTGATTTCGCATATGCGATTCACAGCGAAGTAGGAAATAAAATGATAGGCGCTAAAGTAAATGGTAAAATTGTTCCAATTGACTATGTCCTCCAAACAGGAGATATTATCGAAATCAGAACAAGTAAACATTCTTATGGTCCAAGTAGAGATTGGTTAAAAATTGTTAAGTCTTCAAGTGCGAAGAGTAAGATAAAAAGCTTTTTCAAAAAACAAGATCGCTCATCCAATATTGAAAAAGGTAAATTCATGGTTGAAGCAGAAATTAAAGAACAAGGCTTTAGAGTCGATGATATATTGACGGAAAAGAATATCGAAGTAGTGAATGAGAAATATAATTTCGCTAATGATGATGATTTATATGCTGCTGTAGGCTTTGGTGGCGTGACTGCATTACAAGTGGTAAATAAACTTACAGAGCGTCAGCGTATTCAAGATAAGCAAAAAGCGCTTAATGAAGCTCAAGAGGTGATAAAGTCATTACCTATCAAAGAGGATATTATCACTGATAGTGGGGTATATGTAGAAGGCATTGAAAATGTTTTAATTAAACTTTCTAAATGCTGTAATCCTATCCCAGGGGATGATATCGTTGGATATATAACTAAAGGACATGGTATTAAAGTACATAGAACCGATTGTCCTAACATAAAAAATGAATACGATCGCTTGATTGCTGTAGAATGGGTTAAATCTAAAGACTCTACACAACGCTATCAAGTGGATTTAGAAGTCAATGCTTATGATCGCAATGGTTTATTAAATGAAGTGATACAAGCGGTCAACTCGACAGTAGGTAGTATTATTAAAATTAACGGTCGTTCAGACACGGATAAAAATGCAATTATTACAATTAGTGTAATGGTTAAAAATGTAAATGATGTTTATCGAGTAGTTGAAAAATTAAAACAATTAAGTGATATATATACTGTTTCAAGAGTATGGAATTAATTGAGGTGCAAAAGAGATGAAAATAGTTGTACAGAGAGTAAAACGAGCTTCAGTAAAAAACGGTAATATTCATAATCAAATTGAAAAAGGATATTGTTTATTAGTGGGCGTAGGTAAAGATTCTACCGAAGCGGACGTAGAAGCGGTAGCAAAGAAAATAGTCAATGCTCGCTTATTTGAAGATGAGAATGGTAAATTAAATTTAAATATTCAACAAGTAGAAGGCCAAATCCTTTCTGTTTCTCAATTTACGCTATATGCTGATGTGAAAAAAGGCAATCGTCCTGGCTTTTCAAATTCAAAAAATCCTGAAGAAGCAGAACAACTGTATGAAACGTTTAATACTGCTTTAAGAGATTATGGTATTGAAGTAAAAACTGGGGAATTTGGTACGGACATGGAAGTTGAAATTATCAATGATGGCCCAGTGACAATTATTTATGAAAGTCAGGATGGCAAAGTGATATGAGTAAAATAGATGCATGGTTAACAAAACATGGTCTAAAAAATGGTCTAACGCTTATTGTAGTTATTCTCTTCCTGCTATTTTTAATTTTATTATTCATGTTTATGAATCATGATGACCAAGGTAGCAATCGTATTACGATCACTGAAGATGCTGAATTACGTACAGGTCCCAATGCAGGTTATCCTGTGATTTTTCAAGTGGATAAAGGGGAGAGTTTCAAAAAGATAGATAGGCTAGGTAAGTGGATAGAGGTAGAGAATCATAATGCCACTAAAAAAGGATGGATTGCTGGTTGGCATACAAGCTTGAATATTCCAGAGGATGTTAATAAAAAAGAGAACCCTTTGAAAAATAAGGTCATTGTCTTAGATCCAGGACATGGAGGCAGTGACCAAGGGGCTTCCAGTAATACAGCTAATAAAAGTTTAGAAAAGAATTATACCTTAAAAACCGCTGAAGAGTTAAAACGTGCGCTTGAAAAAGCAGGCGCTAAAGTAAAGTTAACGCGTTCTGATGATACATATGTAAGCTTGGATGATCGTAAAATGGATGGCGATGCATATATCAGTATACATAATGATTCTTTAGATAGCGCTAATGCTAATGGAGCTACGGTATATTGGTATCAAGATAGTCAGGAAACGCTAGCGGAAACGTTAAATGCGAATATTCAAAAGAAATCTATGTTATTTAATAGAGGCACACGTCAAGAAAATTTCCAAGTGTTAAGACAGACGAATAAACCTGCTGTATTATTAGAATTGGGTTATATTAGTAATCCTACAGATGAAATGATGATTAGAGATCCATTGCATAGACAAGTCGTTGAAGAAGCGGTTGTTGATGGCTTGAAACAATATTTTGCGTCATAAGTCTTGCAAACTGAAGCTAAACTCGTTATCATAATGAGTGAACTTTATAAACAATACCGTTAGTATTCTTGAAAAGTTAAATGAAATAGGTAGCAATAACATTTATAATTGCGTAGAGATATAATCCTAGGCTGAAAGATTATACTGAGTAGTTTAACTTTTGAACACAAGAAGAGGTGCTTTAATAAATAAAGCCGGTTTACGTACGTTAAACGTTTTGAGTGGAGAGTAAGATAGTCTATTTTATTCTCAATTAGGGTGGCAACACGGCGATTCGTCCCTTATATAGTTTAGTGCTATATAAGGGACTTTTTTTATTAGAGGATGTTAGGTTATCAAAGTAATAGATAGATGAAGGAGTGATTAGGTGATTAGAATTCCTAGAGGGACTCAAGATATTTTACCTGAAGCGTCTAGTCAATGGCGTTATATTGAAAATAAACTAGATGAATTGATGACATTATATAATTATAAAGAAATTCGTACACCTATCTTTGAAAGTACTGACTTATTTGCACGTGGTGTTGGTGATTCAACTGACGTAGTTCAAAAAGAAATGTACACGTTTAAGGATAAAGGTGATAGAAGTATTACATTAAGACCCGAAGGTACTGCTGCAGTTGTGCGTTCATATATTGAGAACAAAATGCAAGGTAATCCAAATCAACCGATTAAATTGTATTACAATGGTCCAATGTTTAGATATGAGCGTAAACAAAAAGGGCGCTACCGTCAATTTAATCAATTTGGTGTAGAGGCTATTGGGGCTGAAAATCCAAGTATCGATGCTGAAGTGCTAGCGATGGTAATGCACATTTATGAGTCGTTTGGACTTAAGCATTTGAAACTTGTCATCAATAGTATTGGAGATGCGGATTCTCGTAAAGAATACAATGAAGCCTTAGTGAAACACTTTGAACCAGTGATTGATACGTTCTGTGAGGATTGTCAATCACGTTTGCATAGTAATCCAATGCGCATTTTAGATTGTAAAGTTGATCGTGATAAAGAAGCGGTTAAAAATGCACCTCGTATTACAGATTATTTAAATAGTGAGTCAAAAGCATATTATGAAGAAGTTAAAGATTACTTAGATGAGTTAGGCATTAACTATGTAGAAGATCCTAACTTAGTTCGTGGTCTTGACTATTACACTCATACAGCTTTTGAACTAATGATGGATAATCCTAATTATGATGGTGCGATTACTACATTATGTGGTGGCGGTCGCTATAATGGTTTATTAGAATTATTAGATGGTCCAAGTCAAACTGGTATTGGCTTCGCTTTAAGTATTGAAAGATTACTTTTAGCACTTGAAGAAGAAGGCATTGAATTAGATGTTGAAGATGACTTTGATTTATTCATAGTGACTATGGGAGAAGAAGCTGAACGCTATAGTGTTAAACTTTTAAATAATTTAAGAAAACATGGCGTTAAAGCTGATAAAGATTACTTAAACCGTAAAATAAAAGGTCAAATGAAACAAGCAGATCGTTTAAATGCTAAGTATACAGTAGTAATAGGTGATCAAGAACTTGAAAACAATCAAATAGATGTTAAAAATATGGCAACTGGTGAATCAGAAACTGTTAAATTAGATGAACTTGTTAACTTTTTTGAAAAATAATAAAGGAGTGTTAAAAATGAGTAAGAGAACAACTTATTGTGGATTAGTTACAGAAGAATTACTTGATCAAAAAGTAACTTTAAAAGGGTGGGTACACAACCGTCGTGATTTAGGTGGTTTAATCTTTGTTGACTTACGTGACAGAGAAGGCATCGTTCAAATCGTGTTTAACCCAGATTTCTCTGCAGAAGCATTAAGCATTGCTGAAACAGTACGTTCTGAATATGTAGTTGAAGTAGAAGGTACAGTAACTAAACGTGACCCTGAAACGGTAAACCCTAAAATTAAAACTGGACAAGTGGAAGTACAAGTTTCAAATATTACAATAATTAATAAAGCTGAAACACCTCCATTCTCAATTAACGAAGAAAATCAAAATGTTGATGAAAATATTCGCTTAAAATATCGTTATTTAGATTTAAGACGTCCTGAATTAGCTCAAACATTCAAAATGAGACATCAAACAACACGCTCTATTCGTGAATATTTAGATAACAGTGGCTTCTTTGATATTGAAACGCCAGTATTAACTAAATCTACACCAGAGGGCGCACGTGATTATTTAGTACCATCTCGTGTACATGAAGGTGAATTCTATGCATTACCACAATCACCACAATTATTTAAACAATTATTAATGATTAGTGGTTTCGATAAATATTATCAAATCGTTAAATGTTTCCGTGACGAAGATTTACGTGCTGACCGTCAACCGGAATTCACACAAGTCGATATCGAAATGAGCTTTGTAGACCAAGAAGACGTTATTCAAATGGGCGAAGAAATGCTTCGCAAAGTAGTAAAAGACGTTAAAGGTATTGAATTAGAAGGTGAATTCCCTCGCATGACATATGCTGAAGCAATGCGTCGTTATGGTTCAGATAAACCTGATACACGCTTTGGAATGGAATTAATCGATGTATCTCAATTAGGTAAAGAGATGGATTTCAAAGTATTTAAAGATACAGTTGAAAATAATGGAGAAGTTAAAGCAATTGTGGCTGAAGGTGCTGCAGATAACTACACTCGTAAAGATATGGACGGTTTAACAGAGTTTGTAAATATCTATGGCGCCAAAGGTTTAGCTTGGGTCAAAGTTGTTGAAGACGGTTTAAGTGGTCCAATCGCTCGTTTCTTCGAAGACCAAAACGTAGCGACATTAAAAGAATTAACTGGTGCGAAAGCTGGCGACTTAGTTATGTTCGTTGCAGATAAACCAAACGTGGTTGCTCAAAGTTTAGGTGCATTACGTGTAAAACTTGCTAAAGAACTTGGCTTAATTGATGAAACTAAATTAAACTTCTTATGGGTAACTGATTGGCCATTATTAGAATATGATGAAGATGCTAAACGTTATGTAGCAGCGCATCATCCATTTACATCACCTAAAAAAGAAGATATTGATAAATTAGATTCAGAACCTGAAAATGTTGAAGCTAACGCTTATGATATCGTACTTAATGGTTATGAATTAGGTGGAGGATCTATCAGAATTTCAGATAGCCAATTACAAGAAAAAATGTTCGAAGTTCTTGGATTCACTAAAGAACAAGCTAGAGAACAATTTGGCTTCTTATTAGATGCATTCAAATATGGTGCGCCACCACACGGCGGTATCGCATTAGGTTTAGACCGTTTAGTAATGTTATTAACTAACCGTACAAATTTACGTGATACTATTGCATTCCCTAAAACTGCATCAGCTACATGCTTACTTACTGATGCGCCAGGAGAAGTTTCTGATAAACAACTTGAAGAATTATCATTAAGAATTCGTCACTAATTTAAACCCTTAAATATTAAGTTCAAAAAGACTGTTGATAGAGTATCTCAATCTCTGTTAGCAGTCTTTTTTTATACATGAAAAACAGTCACAATAGCTTTTTAAACAACTATAATTATATTATGTAAACTTAAAAATTTAAAATATTTTTTTATCAATATTTTGATTTTCTAACAATTATTAAGGATTTCTTTATTTTAAGGTTTGTGATATTATACGTATATAAGATAGTCATCTGTATTGTACGTATGTTTGCTTTTTATTTGGGCCTAACACTTTTTGATCAGGGAGCCCAATAGGTTTTCTTGCAGCGCACACGCCTCAATAGGAGGACTTGCAAAACAAGAAACAGGGCACCCACCTGTATATAGCAGGCCGAATGATCAAGCTTTTTATAACTACGGCAATTACGGACTCTATCGGTACGCAAGGCTTTTGTCTTGCGTATTTTTATTTGTCTTTTTCTGTTAATATTATGGTAACGTAATGTTTAATAAAGGAGTTCAAAATGAAACATCAATTTTCAAGAAATGAATTAGCATATGGTAAAGAAGGTTTAGATTTATTAAAGAATAAAACAGTGGCTGTGTTAGGAGTGGGTGGTGTAGGTTCATTTGCAGCTGAAGCACTTGCTAGAACTAATATTGGTCATATCATACTTATAGATAAAGATGACGTCGATATTACGAACGTCAATCGTCAAATTCACGCCTTAACAACAACTATTGGCCAAAGTAAAGTAACGCTTATGGAGGAACGAATTAAATTAATTAATCCTGATTGTAAAGTAACGCCTTTACATATGTTCTATACTGAGGAAACTTATGAAGATTTATTTAATAATTACGATATTGATTATTTCATAGATGCTAGTGACACAATTATTTATAAAGTGCATTTAATGAAAGAATGTTTGGAACGTGGCATCAAAGTCATATCAAGTATGGGCGCAGCTAATAAGACGGATCCTACACGTTTCAAGATTGCAGATATCTCTAAAACATATATGGATCCTATGGCTAAAATCATCAGAAATAAATTGAAACGTCAGGGTATTAAAAAAGGTATACCTGTAGTATTCTCAGATGAAAGTCCTATCGTGATACGTGAAGATGTAAAAGCAACAGTAGGGGATCCGAATGCAAGTAACCGTAAAGGTCAAATGCCTCCTTCTTCAAATGCTTTTGTACCTAGTACAGTAGGTTTGATATGTGCAAGTTACGTAGTTAATGACATTCTTAAAGATGTACCAGTTCGACGAATTAAAGATAAAGGTAATATTTAATTAAAAAGACTATGAAATTGAGATGAGTGATCACTCAATATTTCATAGTCTTTAACTTTATCTTTTATTACGAAGATTGTCATATACTGCTTTAAATTGTTGCTCACTTTTTGAAGTAGTCTTTGGTTCGTAATAAATTTTGTTTTTTAATTTATCTGGTAAATATTGTTGAACTACATAGCCATTATCATAGTTATGAGGATATTTATAGCCAATAGCTCTTCCTAATTCTTTTGCGCCTTTGTAATGACCATCTCTTAAATGGTCTGGGATTTGACCAACGTGTCCTTTACGTATATCGCTCAATGCGCTGTCTATTGCTGTAATAGCTGAATTAGACTTTGGAGATAACGAAAGTTCTATTACTGCTTGGCTAAGAGGAATACGTGCTTCAGGGAAACCTAAGCGTTCAGCAGATTGAATAGCTGCAAGTGTTCGTTGTCCAGCACTTGGCGAAGCGAGTCCTACATCTTCATAACTAATGACTAATAATCGTCTGACTATAGTAGGTAAATCTCCAGCTTCAATTAATCGTGCTAAATAATGTAATGCCGCGTTTACATCGCTCCCTCTAATTGATTTTTGAAAAGCACTCATCACATCATAGTGCATATCTCCATCTTTATCACTAACGAAAGCGCCTTTTTGTAAGCAATCTTTAGCATCTGATAGTGAAACATGACGCTGCTCATTTGTTACATCTGCACTTAACACCGCTAATTCTAAAGCGTTTAATGCACTTCTAACATCTCCATGACTTTGAGTTGAAAAGTATTCAAGTGCATCTTCATCAACAATTGGGTGATATAATTTTAAGCCTCGTTCTTCATCTGACAAGGCTCTTTCAAGGGCTACGCGGATGTCATTCTCATCCAAGGGATACAACTCAAATATTTGAGCTCTTGATCGTATAGCAGGATTGATAGCATGGTATGGATTAGAAGTAGTTGCTCCAATTAATACAATCTTTCCATTCTCAAGATGTGGTAATAAAAAATCTTGTTTCGCTTTGTCTAAGCGATGAATTTCATCTAATAATAAAATGACTTGCCCAGACATTTTTGCTTCTTCAACTACTAATTGCATATCTTTTTTAGTATTAGTTACTGCGTTAAGCTGTCTAAATTTATATTCAGTACTTCCCGAAATAGCCTTAGCTATACTTGTTTTACCAATTCCAGGAGGTCCATAAAAAATCATTGAGGATAAACGTTTGGTTTCAACCATACGTCTAATGATACCTTTAGGGCCCACTAAATGTTGTTGTGAAATAATCTCATCTATATTTGTAGGGCGCATCCTTGAAGCTAATGGTTCAGTACTCACGATTTTCACACCTTTCTATTACTATCTTAACTGAAAAAATGCTAAAATGGGAATATATATTATTCGAATTAAGTGAGGTAATGTTATGAAAATATCAACGAAAGGGAGATATGGGTTAACTTTAATGATATCCCTAGCCAAAAGAGAAGGACAAGGGTGTGTATCATTAAAAACAATCGCAGAAGAAAATAGTCTAAGTGACTTATATCTAGAACAACTCGTAGGCCCTTTAAGAAATGCTGGATTAATTCGAAGTGTTCGTGGTGCTAAAGGTGGTTATCAACTAAGAGTACCAGCTGACGAAATTACAGCAGGCGATATCATTCGCTTATTAGAAGGTCCTATTACGATTGTAGAAAGTATTGAGTCAGAACCACCTGCTCAAAAACAATTATGGCTTCGTATGAGAGATGCTGTACGTGAAGTTTTAGATAATACAACTTTAAAATATTTAGCAGATTATATTGAAACTGATGATAAATTAGATGGATATATGTTTTATATTTAAAAACTTTTTGATAAATGAGTTTATTAATATAATAATCGGGTATCTATATAATACATCCAATCGATAATACTTGATTATTAATTGTTATCGTAGATTAAACATAAATTAGTTATTAATTAAATTATGCTTAAATTTGAAAGGAGAATTTCATTATGGGATTCATGGATAAAGCTAAAGAAGCTGCAGACAAATTCAAAGATAGCGATAACGAACAAGTTGATAAAGTAAAAGATAAAATCAACGAATACACTGGCGGTAACGACAGTGACAAAAAAGACAAAGATGATAAATAATTATCAATTTTAGGGACGGTATCTACCGTCCTTTTTTTATACCATAAAACCCTTCAAAAACTATCCAAAATAATTGAAGGGTTAATTATATATAGTATTTAATTATATAAAATTGTGAAATCACCAAGTATAGCTTTATGACGCCTGAGAGATTTAGAATTATTGATGTTCTTAAGTAATCACACACTTACGTAAGTAGTTCTAAGATAGATTACGAAGTGTAGTTGTGAAGACTCCTAGGGGAGCAGTGCTAGTCGAAGACTGCAGGCTGAGACAGCACCCCAGGAAAGCGCAACAACTTAAACGAGTAAATATCTATCTAAGAACTACTTTACTAACTTATTACTTTCGACTATTACTTATTTAAAGATTGAATTACATTTTTCAAGCGCTCAAAGGATTCAAATTGTTTATCTTGATCATAAATATAACTAATACCCATTAGCTCATCAATTTCTCCATATTCTTCAATAAAATCTTCTAATTTCTGTTTAACTGTAGCTTCTGAACCAATTAATGAATCATTAAATCTTTGTTTAGCCATTTCATATTCACGTGGGGTTAATAATCCTTGTAAATCATTTGTTGGTGGTTGAACCGGTTGCATTCTACCGCGAGCAATACCAATAAACACTTGCGCTAGTGTACTTGCTAAATATTCAGCTTCTTCATCTGTTTCAGCAATAATAGCGTTTAAACAAACAATCATATAGGGCTCTTGCAATACCTCAGAAGGTTCAAATAATTCTTTATATATTTGAATTGCTTCTTTCATTTGTTGAGGAGCAAAATGACCAGCAAATACATAAGGTAAACCTTTGCGTGCTGCTAAATGCGCTGAATCTGTTGATGAACCTAGAATAAATAATGGTACATTTTTTCCTACTGCTGGATAAGCACGCACATAGGCTTGTTGATTGCCTGGTCCGAAGTATGTTTGAAGTTGTTCCACTTCTTCAGGAAAGGCGTAAACACCATTATGTTGGTCTCGGCGTAATGCACTTGCTGTCATCATATCTGTACCAGGAGCTCTTCCTAAACCAAGATTCACTCTATTTGGGAAAAGGGTTTCCATAGTACCAAATTGTTCTGCCACTATTAAAGGCGCATGATTAGGTAACATGATACCGCCGGAACCTACCTTGATACTTTGAGTGTGTTCCAATGTATGTTGGATGAGTAATGCTGTAGCTGAACTTACTAAATTAGGTGCATTATGATGTTCAGCAATCCAATATCTTTCATAATCAAGTTCTTCAAGTTTTTGTGCTAACGTAACCATATCGTTAATGGCGTCTTTATCACTTTGACCTTCTTTAATAGGCACTAAATTTAGTGCAGAAAATTTCATATTAGACATTTGCAAAGACTCCTTTATTTTTTACTATGACTTAGTGTAACAAGATGACTAACGATGAGTTATTAATTTGCTCACTACTTATGTAAAAGACATTTTCAAAAATAAAATGTATATAAATAGGCAAGGGATAAATGTTAAAATATTAAGTAATGGAGTTACAAACAACAATGTAGAAAAATTGATAGTTAGGTGCTATTATAGGAACATTGATAATATTGTGAGGAGTGTACAAAATAATGGAAGTATATGCAGACTATGCTGCAACTACCCCAGTTAAACCAGAAGTAATAGATGCAATGATGGAAATTTATCAATCGCATTATGGTAATCCATCTTCAATTCATACAATAGGGCGAGATGCACGTCGCTATCTAGATGAATCTAGAAGAACAGTCGCTAAACTTCTAGGTGCTAAACCTAGTGAAGTGATTTTTACGAGTGGTGCTACTGAATCCAATAACACTGCTATTAAAGGTTTAGTCTATGAAAATGAACATTTAGGAAATCATATCATTACTACTAAAATCGAGCATCACTCAGTACTACATGTCTTTGAAGAACTTGAAAAAGAAGGCTATGATGTCACTTATTTAGATGTAGATGATACAGGTAAAGTTGACTTAGATCAATTAGAAGAAGCGTTAACTGAAGATACGATTTTGGTTTCAATCATGTTCGTTAACAATGAGGTTGGTACAGTTGAACCAATCTATGATATTGAGGATATCGTTGCTCAATCAAGTGCATTATTACATGTTGATGCTGTACAAGCTGTAGGCCATCTTGATATTAAGTTCGAAGACTTCAAGATTGATACTATGAGTGTGACTGCACATAAATTTGGAGGACCTAAAGGCGTTGGCCTGTTATTAGTTAAAGATCAGACACCTATCGAATTCTCTCAATTAGGTGGCGAACAAGAAACGAAACGTCGTGCTGGAACTGAAAATTTAGCGCAAATCGTTGGTTTAACCAAAGCACTTGAACTCGCTGATAAAAATCGAGACAATAACAATATTCATTTAATGCAACTAAAAGAATTGTTTTTAGTTAGTTTACAAGAACGTGCAATTCCTTTCGAAGTGAACGGTTCTATGGTAGAAACAACTGGACATATATTAAATTTATATTTCCCATTTATAGATGTAGAAACAATGTTAACATTGTTAGATTTAGCGAATATTTATGTTTCTTCTGGGTCAGCATGTACAGCTGGGTCAACTACTCCTTCACATGTTTTAGCAGCGATGTATGAAGATGAAGAACGAGCTAAACATTCAGTACGTTTTAGCTTTAACGAACAAACGACTGAGCAAGAAATTAAACATATCGTAGCTGAAATTCATAAGATTTATCATAAATTTAAGGAGGAATAAAATTGTCAAACAAAGATATACGCGTTGTAGTTGGTATGTCTGGTGGCGTTGATAGTTCAGTTACTGCTCATGTATTAAAAGAACAAGGTTATGATGTCATTGGTATTTTTATGAAAAACTGGGATGACACTGATGAGAATGGCGTATGTACAGCAACAGAAGATTATAATGATGTAATTGCTGTATGTAACCAAATTGGTATACCTTATTATGCAGTGAACTTTGAACAAGAATATTGGGATAAAGTATTTACTTACTTTTTAGATGAATATAAAAAAGGACGCACGCCTAATCCGGATGTAATGTGTAATAAAGAAATTAAATTCAAAGCATTCTTAGAACATGCGCTTAAATTAGGAGCAGACTATGTGGCAACAGGACATTATGCTCGTATTCGTCGTCATGAAGATGGGCATGTAGAAATGTTAAGAGGCATTGATAACAATAAAGATCAAACATATTTCTTAAATCAATTATCTCAACAACAATTATCTAAGGTCATGTTCCCAATTGGTGACATTGAGAAAAAAGAAGTACGTAGAATTGCAGAAGAACAAGATTTAGCTACGGCTAAAAAGAAAGATTCTACAGGTATTTGTTTTATTGGTGAACGTAATTTCAAATCATTCTTGTCTCAATATCTTCCAGCTCAATCAGGTGAAATGAGAACATTAGATGGCAAGAAAATGGGTATGCATAGTGGATTAATGTATTATACGATTGGGCAACGTCACGGTTTAGGAATTGGTGGAGACGGAGATCCTTGGTTTGTAGTTGGTAAAAACTTACAAGATAACGTGCTATATGTTGAACAAGGTTTCCATCATAGTGCATTGTATAGTGATTATCTCATTGCTTCAGATTTCTCATTTGTTAATCCTGTTGATTTAGAAGAAGGATTTGAATGTACAGCTAAATTTAGATATCGTCAAAAAGATACTAAAGTATTTGTACAAAAAGAAACTGATAATTCAATTCGCGTGACTTTTGATGAACCTGTACGTGCCATTACGCCTGGTCAAGCAGTTGTATTTTACGACGAAGAAGTTTGTCTTGGCGGGGCTACAATTGATGATGTATATAAAACGACTGGCCAATTAAGTTACGTGGTTTAATTTAAATATTTTTTATGAAAGGCTGGGAATAATAATGTCCCAGTTCTTTTATTTTATAGATTATTTTCATATTTAATACATAAATTTGAGGAGGTTCATAATGATAAAGCAAGAAACAATTTATGAATGGATAAAAGAAGGACAGCTAGAACAAGCACTTCAAGCTTTATTTAATAATATTGAAGAAGAACCAGACGTAGTGGAAAATTATATCAATGCTGGTATTGTCTTAGCAGACGCAGGCGAAGTTGAGAAAGCGGAGCGCTTTTTCCAAAAAGCAATGACAATTGATGACAAGAATGGTGCAGTTTATTATAATTTAGCTAACTTATATTATAATCAAGACCGTTATCAAGAAGCTATCAAGCTATATCAACTTGCTTTAAAATATGATATGGATAAGGTGGATACTAACTATATGATTGGCATGGCATTTAATCAACTAGACTCACATAGAGAAGCTATGCCGTTTTTAATGACTGCAGCTGAACTTGATGATAAAAACGATGCAGAAGTCCAATTTCAATATGGATTAGTGTTATGTCATTTAGAATTGTTTAAGGAAGCTATCAAACAGTTAAAAAATGTACTCACTATTGATTCTAAACATGTTGATGCTTTATATAATATAGGTCTTGCCACATACATGGAAACAGAAGATGTAGATGCGGCGGTTGCTTATTTTGATAAAGCAATTGAAATTGATCCTAAACACTTGTTAAGTCAGCATGCGAAACAAACTTTTCAATCTCTAAAAGCGCAGGAGGAATAATATGTCAGACCCTACACTATTTGACTATTCAATGATTAAGGGAACAGTAGACGCTATTTTATTTCAGAATCAAGATAATTTCTATACTGTTCTTAAAGTTGATACCATAGAAACGAATGAATCATGTGATAACTTACCCACAGTTGTAGGGTTCTTTCCAAATATAGCTGAAGGCGATGTTTATACGTTTAAAGGACAAGTGGTTGAACATCCTCGCTATGGTAAACAGTTAAAGGCTGAAACATTTGAAAAAGAGTTACCACAAACTAAAGATGCTATTGTGAGCTATTTATCAAGTGACCTTTTCAAAGGGATAGGTAAAAAAACGGCTCAAAATATTGTTAATACATTAGGTGAAAATGCGATAAACGATATTTTGAATGATGCTACTGTTTTAGAAAAAGTGCCGAGTTTACCTAAAAAGAAACAACAGCAAATTGCTGAACAAATTAGCGCAAATCAAGAGTCAGAAAAAGTGATGATTCGCTTACACGATTTAGGGTTTGGTCCTAAATTATCGATGGCAATTTATCAATTTTATCAATCAGAAACATTAAATGTATTAGAGAAAAATCCTTATCAACTTGTCTACGATGTGAAAGGAATAGGGTTTCAAAAAGCTGATACATTAGCGCGTAAAAATGGAATTGAATATAATGATCCAGAAAGATTGAAAGCAGGGCTTCTATATACGTTAGAAGAGGAATGTATTAAACAAGGTCATACATACTTGTCTTATCAATTTGTAATTGAAGTTACTCAAGAAATGTTAAGTGACCCGCGTAATAATGAAGTAGTAGAGGTAAATCAATTAGAAGAAGTATTACAGCAACTGGCGGAAGAAACTAAACTTGTTTTTGAAAATGATCGTGTGGCTATACCAAGTCTTTATTATTCTGAATTAAAAAGCGTCCAAAACTTATATCGTATAAAAACGTATAAAAATAAACTCAAAGAAATAGAACAATCCGATTTGCAATTGCATATTGGAGAGATTGAAGACAGTAATAATGTAAGTTATGCGCCTTCACAAAAAGAAGCGTTGCAAACCGCTATTAATTCTAAAATTATGCTTTTAACAGGTGGGCCGGGTACAGGTAAAACGACAGTTATAAAAGGAATTGTTGAGTTGTATGCCGAAATTCATGGCTTATCATTGAATTATTCTGATTATGAAGAAGATGATTACCCGATTGTCTTAGCAGCGCCTACCGGACGAGCGTCTAAACGTCTACAAGAGTCTACAGGATTAGAAGCGATGACAATTCACCGCCTAATAGGTTGGAATCAAGATACACAACCTGAAGATATTTTAGATAATGAAATTAATGCGAAATTGATTATTATAGATGAGATGTCTATGGTGGATACTTGGTTGTTCCATCAATTTCTAAATGCTGTGCCTTTAGACGCGCAAATTATTCTTGTAGGAGATGAAGACCAATTACCTTCTGTAGGACCAGGTCAAATATTTAAAGATTTAATAGATTCTAATGCCTTGCCACGCGTTAATCTTACTGAAGTGTATCGCCAACAAGATGGTTCAAGTATTATTGATTTAGCGCATCGTATGAAACATGGTGAGTCAATCGATATTACGAAACGATATCATGATCGAAGTTTTATTAATTGTAACGTAGATCAAATTCCCGATGTAGTTGAAAAGGTTGTTTCAAGTGCCGTGAATAAAGGCTATGATATGAGCGATATTCAAGTATTAGCGCCAATGTACAAAGGAAGCGCTGGAATAAAGCGACTTAACCAAGTATTACAAAATATTTTAAATCCTAAAAATGATGATGTTAGAGAAATTGAGTTTGGAGATATTAAATTCCGAAAAGGAGACAAAGTACTCCAATTAATGAATAGACCTAATGATAATATTTTTAATGGCGATATTGGCATCATTGTAGGCATTTTTTGGGCGAAGGAAAATGCACTAAATAAAGATGTTCTTGTAGTGGACTTTGAAGGCAATGAAATTACATTTACGCGACAAGACTTATTAGAGTTAACACATGCCTATTGTACATCCATTCATAAATCACAAGGTTCAGAATTCCCAATAGTCATCATGCCGATAGTTAAACAATATTTTAGAATGTTACAGCGACCAATATTATATACGGGGCTTACGCGAGCTAAACAATCATTAGTTTTATTAGGTGATCCAAAAGCGTTTGAAATTGGCTTGAATACGCAAGGACAAACACGTCAAACGCAACTTCGTGAGTTGATACAAGCTTACTTTGAAGTTGATGCACCTTCAACTACTCATTCTAATCAAGATAAGAATGATGAGAATGTCGTCTATAGTTCAAATGAAGAAGATGATATAAGCTCAAATGATGTTCAAGATCAAATTGTTTTAAGTGAAGCAACAATTTATCAAATTAATCCAATGATTAATATGGGGGATGTTTCACCATATGACTTTGTTGAACGTTGACATTTACCTGAAAAATACTTAAAATAAATTTAAATTCACATGAAGATGAGTAGGCAATTTAAACACTTATAGAGAGGCACTGGTTGGTGAAAAGTGCAGGGTTAATTGTTGAACGCTACTTCATGATAGTTTCATATTGTAATTAAGTGATAAACATGATTGTTATTTTGAAATAATCAGTGTGTTTATAACTAGGGTGGTACCGCGAAAACGTTCGTCCCTTGATTGAGGATGGACGTTTTTTTGTTTTTCTTTAATTTTTTAAATAAAGAATGTTTAGGAGTGGAATAAATGAAAAATTTAAAAGCAAGTGACATTCGTCAAATGTATATTGATTTCTTTGTAGAAAAAGGACATATGGTTGAACCTTCTGCACCATTAGTACCGATTGATGATGATTCTTTATTATGGATCAACTCTGGTGTAGCAACATTAAAGAAATATTTCGATGGTCGTGAAACACCTAGAAAACCTAGAATTGTTAACTCTCAAAAAGCGATTAGAACGAACGATATTGAGAATGTAGGTTTTACTGCTAGACACCATACGTTTTTTGAAATGTTAGGTAATTTCTCTATTGGGGATTATTTCAAAAAAGAAGCAATTGAATTTGCATGGGAATTCTTAACAAGTGAAAAATGGATGGCTATGGAACCTGAAAAATTATACGTAACAATTCATCCAGAGGATACAGAAGCATACCGTTTATGGAATGAAGAGGTTGGTCTTGAAGAAAGTCGCATTATTCGAATTGAAGGAAACTTCTGGGATATTGGTGAAGGTCCTTCAGGTCCGAATACTGAGATCTTCTATGATCGTGGTGAAGAGTATGGTCAAAACGATCCTGCAGAAGAAATGTATCCAGGTGGAGAAAATGAAAGATATTTAGAAGTATGGAACTTAGTATTCAGTGAGTTTAACCATAATAAAGATAATACGTATACGCCGCTACCAAATAAAAATATTGATACTGGTATGGGATTAGAGCGTATGGCTTCTATTTCACAAAATGTTCGTACTAACTATGAAACTGATTTATTTATGCCTATTATTCATGATGTTGAGAATGTTTCAGGTAGAAAATATCTAGAAGTTGCTGAACAAGATGTAGCATTCAAAGTTATTGCTGATCATATTAGAACAATTGCATTTGCGATTTCAGATGGTGCATTACCTTCAAATGAAGGACGAGGCTATGTATTACGTCGTTTATTACGCCGCGCAGTAAGATTTAGTCAAAGTCTAGGAATTAATGAACCATTTATGTTCAAATTAGTTGATATCGTGGCTGAGATTATGGAACCTTATTATCCAAACGTTAAAGAGAAAGCTGAATTCATCCAACGTGTAGTGAAATCTGAAGAAGAACGTTTCCATGAAACATTACAAGAAGGTTTAACTATTTTAAATCAGTTAATCGATAAAGCAAAAGCATCTACGCATGAAATCAATGGTTCTGATGCATTCAAACTATATGACACTTATGGTTTCCCAATTGAATTAACTGAAGAACTATCAAGTCAAGAAGGCATTAGTGTTGATATGGCGACTTTCGAAGAAGAAATGCAACAACAACGTACTCGTGCTAGAGAAGCACGCCAAAGTTCTCAATCAATGCAAGTGCAAAGTGACGTATTAAAAAATATCAATACTGATAGTAAATTTGTAGGTTATGAAACTACAGATTACCAAACTACATTAACAGATTTAATCTTCAATGGTGAAAAAGTTGAAAGTGTAGAAGCTGGCGAAACTATTTACTTTGTTCTTAAAGATACACCTTTCTATGCTGTTAGTGGGGGACAAGTAGCTGATAAAGGTACAGTAGGTAATGACAATTTTGAAATTGAAGTTCATGAAGTAACTAAAGCGCCAAATGGTCAAAACTTGCATCAAGGTGTCGTGCAATTTGGACAGGTTACTGTTAATAGTGAAGTAGATGCAAGCGTAAATCGCGATGAACGTAAAGACATTCAAAAGAACCACAGCGCAACACACTTATTACACGCTGCATTAAAAGAAGTATTAGGTGAGCATGTTAACCAAGCTGGATCATTAGTTGAAAGTGAAAGATTAAGATTTGACTTCTCTCACTTTGGTCCGATGACTCAAGAGGAAATTGATCGAGTAGAAAGACGTGTAAATGAAGAAATTTGGAGAGGTATTTCCGTTCACATCCAAGAAATGCCAATAGCTGAAGCTAAAGAAATGGGTGCTATGGCATTATTTGGTGAAAAATATGGAGATATCGTGCGCGTAGTAAATATGGCACCATTCTCAATTGAATTATGCGGTGGTATTCACGTAGATAATACAGCTGAAATTGGTTTATTTAAAATTGTTAGTGAATCAGGTACTGGTGCAGGCGTAAGACGTATCGAAGCACTAACTGGTAAAGCAGCATTCTTATACTTAGAAGAAGTCCAAAATAAATTCAATTCTATTAAAACTCAATTAAAAGTAAAATCAGACAATCAAGTCTATGATAAAGTAGTACAAATTCAAGATGAACAAAAAGAACTTCATAAACAACTTGAACAACGTAATAAAGAAATTACATCACTTAAAATGGGTAATATTGAAGATCAAATTGAAACAATTAATGGCTTCAAAGTACTTGCTACTGAAGTTGAAGTTTCAAATCCTAAAGAGATCAGACAAACAATGGATGACTTTAAATCTAAACAACAAGATGCTATCATCATTTTAGCAAGTGAAGTTAATGGTAAAGTTTCACTTATCGCAACAGTCCCTAAAGAATATACAAGTCAAATTAAAGCTGGAGATATTATTAAAAATATGGCTCCTGTAGTTGGTGGTAAAGGTGGTGGCCGTCCTGATATGGCTCAAGGTGGCGGTACTGAACCTGAAAATATCACAAACTCATTACGCTTTATTAAAGATTACATTAAAAACCTATAACTTTGTAATCAACTAGTGTAAAATTATTATGTAAGATAATTCGTATTAGAGGAGTGTCGCATCTATGGAAAATATTGATAAAACAATGAAGTTTAATTATGAAGAAATCCCTAAAGAAAATGTCGAATCAGTCTTAATCAACGTACATCAAACGCTTGAAGAACGTGGCTATAATGCTGTAAATCAAATTGTTGGTTATTTACTATCAGGTGATCCAGCTTATATTCCACGTCAAAATGATGCCCGTAATCAAATCCGTCATATCGACCGAGATGTAATTATGGAAGAACTTGTTTCAAACTATCTTAAAGAGCATAAACAATAATTTATGTTAACACACAAGATTTTAGGTTTAGATGTAGGAAGTAAAACTGTAGGCATAGCAATTAGTGATTTAATGGGATGGACTGCCCAAGGATTAGACACTCTTAGAATCAATGAGGAAAATAACGAATTTGGTATTGATAAATTAGTAACAATTATCAAAGAACACAATGTAGGTTCAGTAGTAATTGGTTTGCCAAAAAATATGAATAATTCTATTGGATTTCGTGGCGAAGCTTCGTTACAATACAAGAAGTTGCTACAAGAAGCATTACCAGATATAGAAATAATTATGTGGGATGAACGTTTAAGTACAATGGCTGCTGAACGTTCACTACTTGAAGCAGATGTTTCAAGACAGAAGAGAAAGAAAGTTATTGACAAAATGGCCGCTGTATTTATTTTGCAAGGCTATTTAGATTCTATCCAATAAAGGAGATTTAAATTATGACTGAACATAATCACGACCATAACTCTGAGTTAAATATTAGTAATGAAGAAGAATTATTAACATTATTTGATGAAGATGGTAATGAAGTTTTATACAGAAAAATGTTAGAATTCTATCATCCTGAATTCAAAAAAGAATATGTCATTTTAGCCGAAGAAGGCGCTCAATCTGACGACGATGATATGATCGAACTTATCCCTATGATTAACGAACCTGATGAATCAGGCGATGGTGGTAAATTAGTACCAATCGAAACGGATGAAGAATGGGATATGATTGAAGAAGTTGTTAATACAAACATGGAAGAATAGAGATTTAATAGCTATTCTGTTCATGTGAAATTAAATATTAGAATTTAGAATCCCTCCATAATGTGATTTAATTATGGAGGGATTTTTTGTAAATTATATTTTATCTGTCAATTAACACATCATAGTGATATTCAATTAGAATTTTACCGTATGATGATTTCAAACCAAATATAAAGCTTCCATTTTCCAAATTCATTCTTAAATTTAGTTTGAAACTATGGTAAAATATATAAAGTTTAAATCTTATAAGCATATATTAATTATTCAATCAGTCATTAAACAAATAAGTTTTCGAATTAAAACTTTTATTAAGAAGTAAAACTTCCAGTAAATAGACTGATTATTTTTAATGTTATTTTGTATTTTAAAAGGAAGTAAAAAATGGAAGCAAATCAACAGTATTTACTTGGAATACATGAAAAAACAAACAATCATATTGAAGAATTAAGAGCTTATGCTGAAGAACATGCCGTACCTATAATAGATCGATTATCTCTAGAATTAGTAAAACAATTAATTAGAATACATCAAGCTAAAAACATACTTGAAATAGGAACAGCGATTGGGTATAGTTCAATGCAATTCGCTTCAATTTCAGATGATATAAGTATTACGACAATTGAACGTGATGAAGCTATGATTCAACAAGCTAAATCAAATTTTGAAAAATACGGTTATAAAAATCAAATCAGACTAATAGAAGGTAATGCATTAGAACAATATTCTCACGTTAATGACCAAGAATACGATATTATATTTATTGATGCGGCTAAAGCACAATCAAAAAAGTTCTTTGAATTATATACACCTTTACTTAAAAAAGGCGGTCTTGTCATTACAGATAATGTACTTTATCACGGTTTTGTGGCGGATATAGATGTTGTTCGCTCTAGAAACGTTAAACAAATGGTAAAAAAAGTGCAGAAATTTAATACTTGGTTAATGGCTCAAGAAAATTATCAAACTAATTTTGTAAATATGGATGATGGGTTAGCCATATCTATTAAAGGAGAATAAAAATGACAGAATTACTAGTTACCCCTAAATCACTAGCTCATATGGAAACATTAATTGATTTAGGTGCTGATGCATTTGTTATTGGGGAAGAAAAGTTTGGATTACGATTAGCTGGAGAATTTAATCGTGATGATATTAAACAAGCTGTTAAATTAGCGCATGATAACGAGAAAAAAGTTTATGTTGCTGTAAATGGCATTTTCCATAATTATCATTTAAATGCGCTTGAAGATTATATTAATTTCTTACATGAAGTCAACGTCGATCGAATTATATTTGGTGATCCGGCTGTAGTGATGTTCATTAAGCAACAAAGTAATCCGATTCCTCTTAATTGGAACGCTGAAACTATAGTGACGAACTACTTCCAATGCAACTACTGGGGTAAAAGAGGCGCACAACGAGCAGTATTAGCACGCGAATTAAACTTAGACGAAATTATTAATATTAAAGAGAATGCGGATGTAGAAATTGAAGTTCAGGTACATGGTATGACTTGTATGTTCCAATCTAAACGTATGTTACTTGGCAATTATTATACATTCCAAGATAGACAGATGAAAATTCAACGTGATAAAAATGATACTGAATTGTTATTATATGATGAAGAACGTGATAATAAATATCCAGTGTTCGAGGATTATAATGGTACACACATCATGTCACCTAATGATATTTGCTTAATCGAAGAACTTGAACCATTCTTTGAAGCTGGCATTGATTCATTTAAAATTGATGGTGTTCTACAAAGTGAAGAATATATCAATACTGTAACTACTCAATATAGAGAAGCTATAGATTTATATAATGAAGATCCTGAAGCATATGAAGATGAAAAATTTATGTTAGTAGATCCAATTGAAGAAATTCAACCAGAACATCGTCCATTTGATGAAGGATTTTTATACAAACAAACTGTTTATTAAAAGGAGGCGCTTGTATGAAAACATTAGCTGAAATTAATTCAAAAAATAAAACTAAAGTTAAAAAACCTGAATTATTAGCGCCTGCTGGTAATTTGGAAAAATTAAAAATTGCTGTACATTATGGTGCTGACGCAGTATTCCTAGGTGGACAGGAATATGGTTTAAGATCTAATGCGGATAATTTTACAATGGCAGAAATTCAAGAAGGTGTAGAATTTGCTAATCAATATGGCGCTAAAATTTATGTAACAACTAATATTATTGCACATGATGAAAATATCGATGGTTTAGAATCTTACTTAATAGAATTAGAAGCGACCGGTGCAACAGGAATTATTGTAGCTGATCCACTGATTATTGAAGCATGTAAACGCGTAGCACCAAGACTAGAAATTCATCTCTCTACTCAACAATCACTTTCTAATTATAAAGCCGTTGAATATTGGAAAGAAGAAGGTTTAGACCGAGTTGTATTAGCACGTGAAACTGGTGCTATGGAAATGAAGGAAATGAAAGAGAATGTTGATATTGAAATTGAAGCATTCATTCATGGTGCAATGTGTATTGCATATTCTGGTAGATGTACATTAAGTAACCATATGACAGCACGTGATTCTAACAGAGGTGGATGCTGTCAAAGTTGTCGATGGGATTACGATTTACTTTCTGTTGATGAGGATGGAGAACTTGATTTATATTATCAAGATGGCGATGTAGTACCTTTTGCTATGAGTCCTAAAGATTTGAAATTAATAGAATCAATTCCTCAAATGATGGACATTGGTATCGATTCACTTAAAATCGAAGGACGTATGAAATCAATTCACTATATTGCTACTGTCGTTTCTGTTTATAGAAAAGTGATTGATGCGTATGCAGAAGACCCTGAGAATTTTAAGATTAAACCAGAATGGCTAATTGAGCTAGACAAATGTGCTAATAGAGATACAGCACCAGCTTTCTTTGAAGGTACACCAGGATATGAAGAGCAAATGTTTGGTTTACAACAAAATAAAAAGTCACCTTACGATTTTTGTGGATTAGTGCTAGACTATGATTCTAAATCTCAAATTGCAACTATCCAACAACGTAATCATTTTAAACCTGGTCAAGAAATTGAATTCTTCGGTCCTGAAATTGAAAGTTTCAGACAAGTCATTGATGAGATTTATGATGAAGAAGGAAATCGCTTGGATGCTGCACGTCATCCACTTCAAATTGTCCAAATCAAGGTAAATCATCCTATTTATCCTAACAACATGATGAGAAAGGAAATCGGATAATGACGAACACAACTATTATTGGTATTGCAGGCGGATCTGGCTCTGGTAAAACTACAGTTACTAATGAAATTATGAAGAATTTAGAAGGTCATAGCGTAGCCTTATTAGCTCAAGATTATTATTATAAAGACCAATCACACTTAACTTTTGAAGAACGTTTAGAAACAAACTATGACCATCCCTTCGCATTTGATAACGATCTATTAATTGAAAATTTAAAAGACTTACGTAATGGTCATGCTGTAGAAGTACCGACGTATGACTATACTAATCACACTAGAAGTGATGAAACGATTGCATTTGAGCCTAAAGATGTTATTATCGTAGAAGGTATATTTGCATTAGAAAATAAAACTTTACGTGATATGATGGATGTTAAAATATATGTCGATACTGATGCCGACTTAAGAATTTTACGTCGTTTAGTACGAGATACTAAAGAGCGTGGTCGTTCAATGGAATCAGTAATCAACCAATATTTAAATGTTGTCAGACCTATGCATAATCAATTTATAGAACCTACTAAACGCTATGCTGATATTATTATTCCAGAAGGCGGAAGTAATAAGGTCGCTATTGATATAATGACAACTAAGATCCAAACACTTGTAAGTAAACAATAGCTTATAAGTAAACTAATATTACGTTATTTTTTAATTATTCTATAAGTTAAATCTCAGTATGTGAAAAGGAAGATGACATAATGGAAAATCAAAAACAATATCCAATGACTCAAGAAGGTTATGAAAAATTAGAACAAGAATTAGAAGAATTAAAAACGGTTAAACGTCCAGAAGTAGTTGAAAAAATTAAAGTTGCACGTTCATTTGGTGACTTATCTGAGAACTCAGAGTACGATGCAGCAAAAGACGAACAAGGTTTTATCGAACAAGATATTCAACGAATTGAACATATGTTACGTTATGCTTTAATTATTGAAGATACTGGCGATAACAATGTAGTACAAATTGGTAAAACAGTAACATTTGTAGAATTACCTGGTGATGAAGAAGAAAGTTACCAAATTGTTGGTTCTGCAGAAGCAGATGCCTTTAAAGGTAAAATTTCAAATGAATCACCAATGGCTAAAGCTTTAATTGGTAAAAACTTAAATGATGAAGTTCGCGTACCACTTCCAAATGGTGGCGAAATTAACGTTAAAATCGTAGATATTAAGTAATTTATATAACACTTCAAATGTCAGTTTAGATATTTGAAGTGTTTCTTTAGTTTCATACGAAAAATATTGTAAAATTAACATTTTTAAATTGTTTTACCTTTAAAATAAACATTTTACGGTATAAATATGACTAAATCTTTTTAAAAATTATAAATTTTTCATGACAAATTGTATTTTATATGCTTAAATAACTATGTAAATACAACTAAATAAATGCTATGAATACAATAAAGTAAGCGATTACAATTTTGTCCTTACTTTTTTTATTATTCTTAATTTGAAATACTTATTAAACAATTACGATTTACAAATGTTATAATTTTTTTATAAATATTGTTTTATGTCTAGCTAAGCTAATCACATTTTCAAAATAAAAAAAATCAAAGCTAATTTATTAGTGGAACTTGTTTAGAAATGTAAGTAGCTTTTAGAGGGGGGAGGCATCATATTGGAAATTAAAGTTATAAATGAACAATCAATTTTACTTTATTTCAAAGAAGAAATTAGTGAACAAAACTATAAAGATGTAGATACAACTACACAATACATACTTTCAAAAAATATTTCAGCTATTAGAGATGTTGTACCTTCATATCGAGCAATTATGATTAATTTTGACAATAAGCAATTAAATTATGAACAGCTTATAACACAACTAGAATTAGATGATATTGAACTTTCTACATCAAATAAGAATGATGATAAGAAAGTGATACATATTCCAGTACTATATAACTTAGAAGTTGGTCCAGATTTAGAGGAAGTTGCAAAACACAATAACTTAAGTATTGATGAAGTAATTAAAATCCACACTGATAATGAATATTTAATTTATATGCTAGGCTTTATGCCTGGATTCCCATTTTTAGGTGGATTGGATAAACGTTTACATACGCCTCGTCGTTCTGAACCAAGAGTCAAGATTAATGCTGGTTCAGTAGGTATTGCTAATAATCAAACAGGTTTATATCCATCAGATTCTCCAGGAGGATGGCAAATCATTGGTCGTACACCTTTAAAAGTCTTTGATCAATATTCAAATCCAATGACGCTTTACGAAGCTGGTGATTATATTAAATTTTATGCGATTGATGAATCTACTTTTAAAGAAATAGAAACTGAAATTGCAAATAATAAATTTAATAAAGAAAAGTGGGTGACTAATAACTATGAGCATTAAAATTATTAAGCCTGGTCTCTTTACTACAGTACAAGATTTAGGGCGTTATGGTTACCAACATTTAGGATTTTCAAGTGCTGGTGCAATGGATCGAAATAGTTTCAAATTAGGTCAGGCTTTAATCAATAATGAGGGACCAAGCCTTGAATTTACAGTTATAGGCCCAACCATTGAATTTCAAGAAGATAATACTTTCGTTATTACTGGTGCTAAATTTAATGCTAAGTTGAATCAACAAGAAGTGGCACATAACACAGTAATGTTCGCTGCAAAAGGCGATAAACTTGAAATAGGTTCTGCTATAGAAGGTGCTCGTGGCTATTTATTCTTTGGTCGTCCATTAGACATCATTGAAGTTGCTGATAGTTACTCAACGCACACTAGAAGTCAAATCGGCGGATATAAAGGCAGAACTTTGAAAAAGAATGATGTTATTAAAGTTAAGTCTAACGACACCTATAAAAACAATTTAGGTAAAACGCTTGATTATGATGCTACACCTAAAGATAACATTATTCATATTATAGAAGGGCCACAGTTTGAGGCATTTTCAGAAGAAAAAAGAAATCTTTTAGTTGAAGGTGAATACAATATTTCCGACCAATCAGATAGAATGGGGTACCGTTTAATAGGTAATAATATTGCACCTGAAGAAAGTGCCGATATTATATCTGAGCCTGTAGCGTTAGGTAGTATTCAAGTACCAAATGACGGCAATCCAATCATCTTATTGAATGATAAACAAACTGTTGGAGGATATACGAAAATAGCAACAGTGAGTCAACTTGATTTGAATAAGCTAGCTCAGTTGAAACCAGGCGATCAACTTCAATTTAAATGGATTTCGATTGAGGATGCTAATCAACATTTACAAAAGTTTGATGAACATTTAAAAACATTGCTTAATCGTATTGAAAAAGAACCAATCTACAATATTCAATCTATGCGATCAACATCACATAAATTGGCAAAAATAATTGAGGAGGAATAATTAGTGAATATTAAAAAAATAGAAGAGGTCATTAATTTAGTAAAATCAAACGGAGTTAAACGTTTCAAATTCAAAGATAATAAAAGTGAATTAGAGTTAGACTTTACAGAAGGCGTTCAAAGCCAAGGTAATGTAAGTGCTCCTTCACAAACAGTGCAAAATAATAATACAAATGAAGAAGCTTCAACTCAAAGTCAAAATGGTAGTTCAAATGATAGCGCTCAAGAAATTAAATCTCCTATGGTTGGTACTTTCTTCTTACAAGATAGTAAAGAGCTAACTGAACCTCAAATTAAAGTAGGGGATCAAATTAAATCTGGCGATGTAATTGGTTATATCGAAGCGATGAAAGTCATGAATGAAGTGATTAGTGACGTTGACGGAGAAGTAGCCGAAATCGTTGTAGATCATGGAACAAATGTAGAATATGATCAAGTATTAGTTAAAGTCAAATAAGGGGGAACTTGTGTATGTATCGTTGTTTAGTAGCTAACAGAGGAGAAATCGCGGTCCGTATCATTAGAGCGTGTCGTGAAATGGGCATAGAAACTGTTGCGATTTACGCTAAAGGGGACGAAAAAAGCTTACACGTTAGCCTTGCTGACCAAGCTGTTTGTATTGGAGAAGCTAACCCACTAGACAGTTATTTAAATATTGAACGTATAATTGGTGCTGCTGAAATTACCGGTGCTAATGCGATTCATCCAGGATATGGTTTCCTATCTGAAAGTACAACGTTCGCTGAAAAAGTTGAAGAAAATGATATCCATTTTATTGGTCCTAATAAAACAACTATGGAAATGATGGGTGATAAAATCACTGCGCGTCAAACTGTAGATTCTGCTGGCGTTCCTGTAATACCAGGTTCGTCTGGTGCGGTTAATTCAGTAGAAGAAGTTAAAGAATTAGCTAAAGAAATTGGTTACCCAGTTGTTTTAAAAGCTGCTAGCGGTGGTGGCGGTAAAGGTATCCGTATTGTTAAAGAACCTGAACAATTAGAAAAATCATTAAAAGAAGCCAAAAGCGAAGGCCAAAAATACTTTAATGATGATCGTGTATACGTTGAAGCATTCATACCAGTAGCAAAACACGTAGAAGTTCAAATTATAGGTGATGGTAAAGAAAATTATGTTCACTTAGGTGAGCGTGATTGTTCCGTTCAACGTAAAAACCAAAAATTAATTGAAGAATCTCCTTGTGCGGCTCTATCAGAAGAGCGACGCAAACAAATTTGTGAAGACGCTGTTAAAGTAGCTAAAGCTTCTAATTACAGAAGTGCAGGTACAATTGAATTCTTAGTTACAGAAGATGCACATTACTTCATCGAAATGAATGCACGTATCCAAGTAGAGCACACTGTAACTGAAATGCGTGCTGATAGAGACTTATTGCAAGCACAACTTTATTTACTACAACATGGCGAATTACCATTCACTCAAGAAGATATTGTGTTTAATGGCCATGTTATTGAAGCACGAATTAATGCTGAGAATCCTGAAAAGAAATTCCAACCTACACCTGGTAAAGTTAAAAAGTTACATTTACCTCAAGGGTTTAATATTCGTGTTGATTCTCTGTTATATCCTGGTTATCAAGTATCTCCTTATTACGATTCTTTAGTAGCTAAAGTTATTGTTAAAGATGCTAATCGTGAAAATGCTATTAAAAAATTAAAAGTAGCACTTGATGAAATGGTAATTGAAGGCTTTTCAACTACAGCAGACTTTTTATATGCAGTTTTAAGCTATCCATTATATGCTGATGGCGATGCAAAAGATGTAGATATTAAATTCCTTGAGAAACATCAAATTATCAAAGGAGTTGAGCTTTAATGAAGATTGATTTGAATTGTGATTTAGGCGAAGCATTTGGTAATTATTCATTTGGTGGGGATAAAGATATTATTCCATTGATCACTTCTGCTAATGTTGCCTGTGGTTTCCATGCAGGGGATGAAAATGTAATGAATGACACAGTGAAAATAGCTAAAGACAATGGTGTAAGTATTGGTGCACATCCTGGTCTACCAGATTTAAAAGGTTTCGGACGCAGAAATATTGATATTGCGCCACAAGAAGTTTACAATTTAATGATTTATCAACTAGGTGCTTTGGAAGGATTTTGTAAAGCCCATGGCACAACTATTAACCATGTAAAACCGCACGGTGCTTTATATAATATGGGTGCAAAAGATAAAAATATTGCCCATGCTATTGCACAAGCTGTATATGACTTTGATTCATCATTAATTTTAGTAGGTTTATCTAATTCTTTATTAATTTCAGAAGCTGAATCAGTTGGTCTTAAGACTGCTTCAGAGGTCTTTGCAGATAGACGTTATGAAGATAATGGCCAATTAGTTAGTCGTAAAGAAGCTGATGCAGTTATCACAGATACTGATGAAGCGTTAGATCAAGTAATTAAAATGGTTACTGAAAATAAAGTGATTAGTAAAAATGGGAAAGAAATTGATTTAAAAGCCGATACAATTTGTGTGCATGGAGATGGCGCCCATGCTTTAGATTTTGTATCACAAATCAGAAAAAAATTAACGAAAGAAGGCATTGATATTCAATCCTTATAGGGGGTTCCAAGATGGGAGAAAATTTAAAACCAAAAACTAACGAGAAAGATTTCCAATTCACAAAAAATCATAGACGTTTACTCTATGGTTCAGTCTTTTTAATGGCTACGTCAGCAATTGGACCAGCTTTCTTAACACAAACAGCAGTATTTACAGCAGAATTTTATGCTAGTTTTGCTTTTGCAATATTGATTTCAATCATTATTGATATTGGCGCTCAAATAAATATTTGGCGTGTACTTGTAGTAACTGGTTTACGAGGACAAGAAGTATCAAACAAAGTGTTACCTGGTTTAGGTACAGTCATTTCATTGTTAATCGCTTTTGGGGGATTAGCGTTCAATATAGGTAACATTGCCGGTGCAGGTCTAGGATTAAACGCGATGTTTGGACTAGATATTAAGTGGGGCGCTGCTATCACAGCGATATTCTCTATTTTAATATTTGTAAGTAAAAGTGGTCAAAAAATTATGGACGTTGTATCAATGATTCTAGGTGTGGTTATGATACTTGTAGTGGCATATGTCATGGTGGTATCTAATCCGCCATATGGAGAAGCATTGGTTCGTACAGTAGCACCAGAACATCCTATTAAATTGATTTTACCAATTATTACTTTAGTTGGTGGTACAGTTGGAGGATACATCACGTTTGCTGGAGCACATAGATTGCTTGATTCAGGTATGAAAGGTCAACAGTTTTTACCATTCGTCAACCGCTCTGCTATTGCTGGTATCTTAACTACTGGTATTATGAGAACGTTACTTTTCTTAGCAGTATTAGGTGTAGTGGTAACTGGTGTAACTTTAAGTGCAGATAATCCACCAGCATCAGTATTTGAACATGCTATAGGACCTATTGGTAAAAACATCTTTGGTGTAGTTATCTTTGCTGCAGCTATGTCATCTGTAATTGGTTCTGCATACACTAGTGCAACGTTCTTAAAAACGTTACATAAATCGATGGTTAATAAAAATAACCTTATCGTCATTATTTTTATTGTTGTATCAACTTTAATCTTCTTGTTTATTGGTAAACCAGTAAGCTTATTGATTATTGCAGGAGCTATTAATGGTTGGATTTTACCTATCACATTAGGAGCTATCCTTATCGCAAGTCGTAAGAAATCAGTTGTCGGAGACTATAAACATCCAACTTGGATGCTAGTATTCGGTATACTTGCGGTAGTAGTTACAATTATTACTGGAATATTCTCATTACAAGATTTAGCCACTCTATGGAAAGGCTAATATACTTGAGCAGGCTGAGACAAATATCAAATGTCTCAGCCTTATTTTTATTTTTAAAATTAAAGAACCACTATTTATCGTGTAATTAACTTATCTTGGTCGTGATGACTATAAAATTATGATAAAATAGCTTATGCTAAGATGAAGATAGAGGTGTAAATATGATTGGAATTATAGGAGCTATGGAAGAAGAAGTAGCTATTTTAAAAGATAAATTAGTAGAGTTGAGTGAAATTACTTCAGCTCATGTAAAATTCTACAGAGGTAAACTAAACAATAAAGAAGTGGTACTAACTCAAAGTGGAATAGGTAAAGTTAACGCAGCTATTTCAACAACTTTATTGATTGAAAAGTTTAATCCCCAAATTATCATTAATACGGGATCTGCAGGTGCTTTAGATGAGAGTTTAGCAGTAGGTGATATTTTAATTAGTAATGAAGTGATTTATCATGATGCTGATGCTACTGCTTTTGGATATGAATATGGCCAAATACCTCAAATGCCTGCGAAATTTAGTGCAGATTCAAAACTATTAAAATTAACTGAACAAATCGTTATTAATCAAGATTTAACTGCTAAAGTTGGTCCAATTGTTAGTGGCGATAGTTTTATTGGCAGTGCGGAGCAACGTTTAAATATTAAACGACAATTTCCAACTGCTATGGCTGTTGAGATGGAAGCGACAGCAATCGCACAAACTTGTTATCAATTTAAAGTACCATTTATTGTTACACGTGCTGTTTCAGATTTAGCTAATGGAGAAGCTGAAATGTCTTTTGAAGAATTTTTAGGAAAAGCAGCTCAATCATCAAGTAAGATTGTAGAAAAGTTAATATCTGAACTATAAAAAAATATTAAAGGTGAAGATTATGGGGTTAATTAAAAAATATTTCATGCCAAATGATTATGTTAAATCTGTTTTTGAAATTGATATTGAAAAATTAGCAAAAGCAGGATTTAAAGGCATTATTACAGATTTAGATAATACATTAGTAGGATGGGACGTAAAATCTCCTACTATTGAAGTTAAAGAATGGTTTAAAAAAGCCAATGATTTAGGTATTACTATCACTATAGTTTCAAATAATAATGAAGAACGTGTATCAAGTTTTTCTAAAGACTTGAATGTGGATTTTATCTTTAAAGCACGTAAACCTATGGGTAAAGCATTTAAAAAAGCAATTAAGCATATGCAAATTCAACCTAAAGAAACAATTGTTATTGGCGACCAAATGCTTACAGATGTTTTTGGTGGTAATCGCAATGGTTTATATACTATCATGGTTGTTCCCGTGAAAAGAACTGATGGATTTATTACGAAATTTAATAGAATAATCGAACGTCGTTTACTAAATTATTTTAAAAATAAAGGATACATTAAATGGGAGGAAAATTGATTGGATGAAACTTTAAAATGTATAGGTTGTGGAGCACCTCTTCAATCTGAAGATAAAAATGCACCTGGTTATGTGCCAGAACATAATTTATTTAGAGAAGATGTGATTTGTCAACGTTGTTTTAGACTTAAAAATTATAATGAAATTCAAGATGTTGGGATGGACAGCGACGACTTTTTAAATTTATTAAACGGATTAGCTGACCGCAAAGGAATTATTGTCAACGTCGTAGATATCTTTGATTTCGAAGGGTCTTTTATCAACGCTATTAAACGTATTGTAGGTAATAAAAAGATTATTTTAGCAGCTAATAAGCTTGATTTACTACCTAAACAAATTAATAAACGTCGTGTAAAAGAATGGCTAAAAAGAACAGCGAGAAAATACGGATTAGAGGCCGAAGAAGTGATATTAATATCTGCTCACAAAGGTTGGGGAATTGATGATTTATTAGCGGCAATCGATCACCACCGTGACAATAATGATGTCTATATCGTCGGCACTACAAACGTAGGGAAATCTACGCTCATTAATAAGTTGATTGAACAAAGTGTCGGAGAAAAAGATGTCGTTACTACTTCAAGATTCCCAGGTACTACTTTAGATATGATAGATATTCCACTTGATGAACGTACATTTATGTATGATACACCGGGTATTATTCAAGCACATCAAATGACGCATTACGTGACTGAAAAAGAATTAAAAATTGTTGTACCTAAAAATGAGATTAAACAACGTGTCTTTCAACTAAACGAAGGGCAAACTTTATTCTTTGGCGGGTTAGCAAGAATTGATTATGTAAGTGGTGGAAAACGTCCATTAGTGTGCTATTTTTCAAATGATTTAAATATTCATCGTACTAAAACTGAAAAGGCAAATGACTTATGGCGTAATCAAATTGGCAATGTCTTAACCCCTCCAAAAGATGCTAAGAATTTTGATATGAGTAATATTAAAGCAGTCCGATTAGAAACGGGTAAAGAAAAAAGAGATGTGATGATTTCTGGATTAGGCTTTATTACTATTGAAGCAGGCGCAAAAGTAATCGTTAGAGTTCCAAAGAATGTTGATGTAATATTACGTAACTCTATAATGTAAGGTGGTAATTTAAATGAAATATGCTGTAATAGGTGATCCAATCTCACATTCATTATCTCCAATCATGCATAATGCTAATTTTCACTCATTAAACATGAATGATTCATATGAAGCATTGCATATTCCAGTAGAACGTTTTAATCAAATACGCGAAATTATTGAAGAAAAAGATATTTCTGGTTTTAATATTACCATCCCACATAAGGAACGTATCATTCCTTTTTTAGATGAAATTGATGCACAATCAGAAACTGTAGGTGCAGTCAACACTGTGAAAATAGTAGATGGCAAATGGATTGGATATAATACTGATGGTCTAGGTTATGTAACTGGCTTAAAACAAGTATATCCAGATTTAGAAAATGCTTATATTTTAATTTTAGGTGCTGGGGGGGCGAGTAAAGGTATAGCAAACGAATTGAACAAGTTCGTCCAACCTAAATTAACAGTTGCGAATAGAACAATAAGTCGTTTTGAATCTTGGACATTAGATGTTAATGCGATTTCACTTGAAGAAGCTGAGACTCATTTAGATGAATTCGATATTATTATTAATACGACTCCTGCAGGTATGGATGATAATAAAGAACATGTCATTAGCTTAAAACATCTATCACCAAATACATTGGTAAGTGATATTGTTTACATTCCTTATAAAACGCCTTTCTTAGAAGAGGCTGAAGCTAAAGGAAATCAAATTTATAATGGCCTGGATATGTTCGTCTATCAAGGTGCAGAAAGTTTTAGAATTTGGACTGGAAACCAAGCAAATATTCAAGAAATGAAATATGCAGTACTAAAAAATTTAAAAGGAGAATAATATGCTTACAGGAAAACAAAAAAGATATCTAAGAAGTTTAGCTCATAATATTGATCCTATTTTTCAAATTGGTAAAGCTGGTATTAATGAAAATATGATTGCTCAAATTGATGATACACTTGAAAATAGAGAACTTATTAAAATTCACGTATTACAAAATAACTTTGATGATAAAAATGAATTAGCAACTACTTTAAGTGAGGCTACTAATAGTCAAGTTGTGCAAGTAATTGGTTCAATGATTGTCATTTATAGAGAATCTGAAGAAAATAAAGAAATCACTTTACCTTAAGTTATGGTAAAAAAAATCGTTTTATATGGCGGTCAATTTAATCCGATTCATACTGCACATATGCTAGTAGCTAATGAAGTTCATTCTATTATTAAACCTGATAAATTCTATTTTTTACCAAGTTATATGGCACCTCTTAAAAGTCATGATGATTATTTAGATGCTAAATTTAGGATGAAAATGATTGAAATGGTTATAAGTGACCTTGGCTTTGGCGAAATCTGTGAAGCTGAATTACAAAGAAAAGGTCAAAGTTATACGTATGATACTTTAAAAGATTTGGTTAATATTGAACCTGATGCTAAATACTATTTTATTATTGGCACTGATCAATATGAGCAATTAGATAAATGGTATAAAATCGAAGAATTAAAACAGTTAATTACTTTTATCATTGTTAATCGTGGCGTAAATCATCAAACAGTTGACGAGGATATGATTTCTATTACTATTCCTCGTATGGATATTAGTTCTTCTATGATTAGACAACGCGTAAAAAATAAAGAAACTATAAATGTCTTAGTCCCCCGAAAGGTTAATAACTATATTAGAGAGGAAGGATTTTATGAAAATTAAAAAAGCTGTTGAATTAATAAAAGATAAATTACCTGAAAAAAGATTCAAACACTCATTAAGAGTCGCTGAAACAGCAGTTAAACTAGCAGAAATTTATGATGGTGACAAAGATAAAGCAGAATTAGCCGGCGTCTTACACGATTATTGCAAATATGATGATTTAAGTACGATGTATCAAATCGTACGCCAACACGATTTAGATAGCGAATTATTAAGTTATGGCAGCGAAATTTTACATGGCCCAGTGTGTGCAGCAATTATGAAGTCTGAATATAATGTTCAAGATGAAGAAGTTTTATTAGCTATTAAAAACCATACTACCGGTCGTAAAGAAATGACTAAAACTGAAAAATTAGTTTTTATTGCTGATTACATTGAGCCTGGAAGAAAGACCCCCGGAGTTGAAGAAATCCGAGATATGGCATACAATCAAGGTAGCTTAGATAAAACAATTTATGAGATATCTAAGCGCACAGTTTTATTTTTAATTGGTAAAGATATTACAGTATTCGGCGCAACGATTTCATGTTTAAACTATTACAATTATAGTGATCAAAAAATAAAGGATGATTAAATGAATTCAGAAGAATTATTAAATATTGCTGTCAATGCGACAGAAAACAAAAAAGCGGAAGATATCGTTTCTCTTAGTATGCAAGGTATCAGTGATATGACTGATTACTTTGTGGTTTGTCATGGTAATAATGAAAGACAAGTACAATCAATTGCTAGAGCTGTTAAGGAAGCTGCTCATGAGCAAGATATCGATGTTAAACGTATGGAAGGATATCAAAGTGCTCGTTGGGTATTAATTGATTTAGCAGACGTTGTAGTACATATATTCCATAAAGATGAACGTAATTACTACAATATTGAGAAATTATATCAAGATGCGCCAATAGAAACATACGAACAGGCAGTTTATTAATATGACTCAGTATGTTGAAATGAGTACAGTATACGATCAATTAACTTTAGATCAACCTTATGACAAGTGGTTTTCTATAGTTAAGCATTATGCACAGCCTTTTACAGACAAACTTGATGTACTAGATATCGGCTGTGGCACAGGAAGTTTAACATCGTTACTTACTTCTATTGGAACGGTTACGGGAATGGATTTAAGTAGTGAAATGCTATCCATTGCTGCTAATAAATCTAATCAAGTGACTTGGTTAGAAGGAGATATGACCGATTTTTCATTAAATAAAACGTTTAATGTCATAACAATATTTTGTGATTCACTGAATTACTTACCAGATGATGAAGAAGTACTTCACACGTTTAATTGTGTATATAATCATCTATCAGATTCTGGAGTTTTTATTTTTGATGTTCACACTATTTTTAAAATGAACACGCTATTCAATAATCAATGTTATATAGATGAAACCAATGATACTTTCCTTGCTTGGGAAGCAATTGTTGGTGAGGAGCCTTATAGTGTCTATCATGATATGAGCTTTTTCATTAAAAATACTGATGGTAGTTATCATAGATTTGATGAGTCTCACTATCAAAGAACTTTTGAAGAGCAACATTATCGTAATTTATTAAATCAAGCTGGCTTTTCTAAAGTTGAAACATTTGTAGATTTTGATATTAATAATCATGATGAAAATGGAGAAAGACTATTTTTCGTCGTTAATAAATAATTTTTAAAGTAAACTCGTTTCCTTATACGTTTATATATATAAGGAGATGAGTTTTTTGTTTAATAATATAAATGACATAATGAATTTTATTCTGAAATGGAAGGTTCAAATTATAATTGCAATTAGTATTATATTAATTGGTGTTTTCTTAATATTTTTTAAAGGAGGGGATATTTCAGAAACAAATTTGAACAATGACCTAGTAAATACTTCAAATAATGATAGTAAAATTTCTAATCAAGGAGTTAACAATCATCACAAAAATAAAAAAGGTGTAGATGATAATTTAGATAAAAAGGACTCAGAAAATAAAACCGTTTTAGTTGATGTCAAAGGTGCTGTTGAGAAACCTGATGTTTATGAAATGAAAAGCTCTGATAGGGTTAATGATGTGTTAAAAAAAGCAAAGTTATTAAAAGAGGCTGATGTCACTCAAATTAATTTATCTGAAAAGTTGACTGACCAAAAAATGATTAATGTTCCTTCTAAAAACGATGTAAATAAAAATTCTTCTAGTCCACCTTCTAGTATCAATTCAAATGGAAAAAATTCTACTCAAAATAAAGTAAATCTGAATACTGCTACTGAAAGTGACCTCTTAAATATTCCAGGAATAGGACCGACAAAAGTTAAAGAAATTTTAGAATATAAACAAAAAAATGGCCAGTTTAATAGTGTTGATAATCTTAAAGATATCAAAGGTATTGGAGGTAAAACTTTCGAAAAAATAAAAGATTACTTTACAGTTTAAAAATAAAATAGTAATTTGATAAATAATCAACTTAAAATAATATGTTAATCGTAGTCTTAATTTTTAATTTACTATGTCTATAGGCTTAAACTATAATATTAGTTAATATACACTTTAATGGAGTTGAAAATTATGGAAAGAATCAAATGGGATGAATACTTTATGGCCCAAAGCCATTTATTGGCATTACGTTCAACTTGTCAACGTCTTTCAGTGGGGGCTACAATTGTAAAAGATAATAGAATCATTGCCGGTGGTTACAATGGATCAGTGGCAGGAGAAGTTCATTGCATTGACGAAGGTTGTTTAATCGAAGATGGTCATTGTATTCGTACAATTCATGCTGAAATGAATGCATTACTTCAATGTGCAAAACAAGGTGTATCTACTGAAGGTGCTACTATATATGTAACTCATTTTCCTTGTCTAAACTGTACAAAGTCAATCATTCAAGCTGGTATTACTAGAATATATTATGCTCAAGATTATCATAATCATGAATATGCACTTAAATTGTTAGCTCAGTCAGGAATAGAGCATCAGCAAATTAATTTTTCAGCTGAAAAGGTTGCTCGATATTTAGTAAATTAATAACTTATGATTTATATTGCTTTAAGTTTATTATCTGGAATTTTGTGGATTCACTTAAAAGTATTTTCACTATTCCTTATAAGTTTATTAATTTTCCTCAGTCTTCAAAAACAATTTAATTTTAACTTTTTCATTTTATTAATTATAAGTTTCATTTTTGGGATATTAGTAGCAGAACATAATATAAACGCAAGCGCTAAACTTAACCAATATTACAGTATGCATCAAATTATAAATAGGGAAGTAGTATTTAACGGTATGGTTAGCCAAACTAAAAATCAGTTTAAAGGCGAATTTAATATTGATGGTATTGAGTATTCGTTTACATATATAAATAAGAATCATAATATAATAGCGAGTATGCTAGAGCATAGTGCTTGTCCAATTAAGGGAACCCTTTCAAATGTTATTAATGATAAGGCATATGTATTCATTAAAGAAATTAATTATAAACAATGTCATGTGCTTGTTCATGATAATTTTATTGAGCGACATATAAAATATATTACAAATAAACTTCAGCATAGTAATTTAAAAAATCCTGAAAAAATATTAGCATTAATTACTGGTGATATGAGCGGGATAGATAAAGAGTATTTAGAAAAAGTCAAAACAATAGGTATTTATCATTTACTTGCTGTGAGTGGTTCTCATATTGCTACTATATCCTTCTTAATACACCAAAGTTTAGTGAGATTCAATATTCCAAAATTGCTGATAAAATTAGCTATAATCTTAGTGCTTATTCTTTTCGCTTTCTATACTGGCTTCGCCCCAAGTGCTTTAAGAGCAATTTTGGCTACAATTATATTTCTAATTATTCCTCATCGGTTTAAACTTTCTTCACTAGATATTTTAAGTATTGTGTTTGTTGGTTTAACAATTAGCTACCCAACAATAATATATGATATTGGTTTCCAATTTTCCTTTTTAATATCATTTTTTATACTTCTATCTTTACCACTAATTAATTCGTTGTCTCACTTACAAAGTCTTTTATTTCTAACATTTATCGCTCAGTTATCTTCCTCAATTTTAAGTATATATCATTTTAATCAACTTCAATGGATTGGACTATTTTCAAATTTAATTTTTGTCCCTTTTTATAGTTTCGTTATCTTTCCTTTATCAATATTTGTATTTATTATTTATCACTTCGTTAATAATGTTAACTTTATTAACAATCTCATGAACAATATTTTTGATTTTCATGATGTTATTCTAAAATTATTTCTTATATTTAAAAATGAACAAATATTTGTTGCCTCAACTTCTCCAATTAACTTACTAATCTACTTTTTACTTTCTCTTTTAAGTTTTGTTTTTATTTGCCACAAGAAAGTACTAGCAAGTTTTCTAATTCTGTTAGTCTATATAGTAGCAATCTTATTCAATTCTCAACCATATCACAGTACAATTACTTTTTTAAATGTAGGGCAAGGGGATAGTTTATTGTTTCAAACTAATAAAAATGAAACTTTAATGGTTGATACTGGAGGAAAAGAATCTTCAAATAATCAATCCGATAATCATAACATTTCAAAATATCATATACTCCCTTCTTTAAAATCTAAAGGTATATCTTCAATCGATTATTTAATCCTTACACATCCACATGCTGATCATATTGCTGAATTTCCTTACTTGGCTAGTCATATTAAAATTAAAAAATTATATATTAATGTTTACAGTTACTCAAAAGAACAACTCTCTCGAATAAGAATGATTTGTGATAAGAATAATATCAAATTATTTGATGCAGCAAAGATTGATACCATTCATTTATCAAATAGTAATATATCTTTTCTTCATTCTTATATACCAATGAGTGAGGATAAAAATGAACAAAGTATTGTTTTATTAGTTAAATATAGAAAGATTAATATATTATTAATGGGAGACGCGACAAAAAATAATGAAACTGTATTACTTAAAAAATATGACTTACCTAAAGTAGATATTTTGAAAGTAGGGCATCATGGCAGTAAAACGAGTAGTTCGCTCCCATTTCTTGAAAAAATTCATCCCTCTATAAGTGTCATATCTAGTGGGAAAAATAATAAGTATCATCTTCCTAATCAATCTACAATTGATTCTCTTTTAAAATTAGACTCTAAAATTTTTAATACTCAAAATGATGGCGAAATTTCTATTGATCTCGATAATCACTTTAGTACCTCTTTTAATTAATTATTGAAAATTAGTGATAATAATTGTCTCATGATATAATATGTAAACGTGTAAAAATTAGAAAGGGTGCTCATTACTATGGGAAATAATATAGTGGCCGTTTATGGAGAAGTACCAGAGCTTGTTGAAAAGAAGAGCAATGAAATTGTAAATGACTTTTTAAATGAAGAAAAAGATGATTTTAATTATATAAAATTTAATCTTTATGAACATAGCATGTCTAATATTATTGAAGAAACATTAACTATGCCTTTCATTTCAGAGAAAAAAGCAATTGTTGTTAAAAATTCTTTTATTTTTACAGGCGAAAAAGTTTCAAAAGATTTAACACCTAATAATGATCAAATTTTAGAATTTCTTAATAAATATGATGGCGAGAATCTTATCATTTTTGAAATTTATCAAAATAAATTGGATGAACGAAAAAAGATAACTAAAACGTTAAAACAAAAGGGCAAACTTTCTAAAGTTGAACAAATGTCTGAAGAAGAAATTAAATCTTGGATACAGAATAAACTTTATGAAAACTATAAAGATATTAAGCAAGATGCATTAAATTTATTTATTGAATTAACAGGTATAAATTTCAACATCGTGTCACAAGAATTAGAAAAAATCATCTTATTTTTAGGTGATAGGGCAACAATAACCAAAGAGGATGTTAATTTAATCATTAATCGTAGTTTAGAACAAAACGTTTTTTTATTAACAGAATATATTCAAAAAGGGCAAAAAGCTAAAGCAATTTCACTTGTAAAAGATTTAATTATCATGAAGGAAGAACCTATAAAGTTATTGGCATTAATTACGAGTAATTATAGATTGTATTATCAATGTAAGATACTTTCTCAAAAAGGCTATAGTGGTCAACAAATTGCTAAGACAGTTAATGTACATCCATATAGAGTGAAACTTGCTCTTACACAAGTAAGACACTACCAATTAAATCAGCTTTTAAATATCATTGATAATTGTGCTGAAACAGACTATAAACTAAAATCATCTTATATGGATAAACAATTGATACTTGAATTGTTTATTTTATCCCTATAAAAAAAGTTCAAGCGCTAAGCTTGAACTTTTTTAAAAAATTATTTACTTGATGACATTAATTGTGATTTAATGCGATCAGCTTTATTTGAATGAATTAAGTTACTTTGTGAAGCTTTATCAACTGATTTGATAGCGAAGCTAACTAATTCAGCTTTATTATCAGCGTTATTAGCGATAGCTGATTTAGCGTTTTTCACTGCAGTACGCATAGCGTTTTTTTGTGAAATGTTACGAGCTTCAGCGCTTTCAGTTGTTCTCACACGTTTAATAGCAGATTTAATATTTGGCATTACTGTCACCTCCTAAAAGTGAGCTTTAGCATATCAAATTTTATTTTGATTACAACAAGAAATATTTTATCAAAACATATATGTTTGTGCAATCATTAATTGAAGTTAAACGATTTTATTTAGAAATTAAATCGTATTTGCTATTGGAAAGCCTAATTCAACACTTTATAATTGAAGTATAAATTAACAACTAGTTCGTTGAAACATGTTAATTATAAATTATAAAGTTAAAATATTATAGTTTATCTCAAATTTGCAATTAAGTTTTAAAAACGATATTATATCAAAGATGTATACATATACGGGCTAATTTTATGAAAGTGAGAATGATAGGTTATGGATATGCAAGAACGCTATAACAGAAGAGAGACTATCCGAAATTTTTCTATAATTGCTCATATTGATCATGGTAAATCAACATTAGCAGATAGAATTTTGGAGAACACAAAATCTGTAGAAACAAGAGAAATGCAAGACCAATTATTAGATTCTATGGATCTTGAAAGAGAACGTGGCATTACAATTAAATTAAATGCAGTACGATTAAAATATGAAGCGAATGATGGAAAAACATATACGTTCCATCTTATTGATACACCAGGACACGTAGACTTTTCTTATGAAGTATCTAGATCATTAGCCGCTTGTGAGGGTGCAATTCTTGTTGTTGATGCTGCACAAGGAATCGAAGCGCAAACATTAGCAAATGTTTATTTAGCTTTAGATAATGAATTAGAATTACTACCTGTTGTTAATAAAATTGATTTACCTGCTGCTGAACCAGAAAGGGTAAAACAAGAATTAGAAGATGTTATTGGTTTAGATCAAGATGACGTTGTATTAGCAAGTGCTAAATCAAACATCGGTATAGAAGAAATTTTGGAAAAAATCGTCGAAGTTGTACCTCCTCCAGAAGGTGACCCAAGTGCACCTTTAAAAGCACTTATATTTGATTCTGAGTACGACCCATATCGAGGCGTTATTTCATCAATTCGAGTAATGGAAGGCGTTGTAAAAGCTGGCGATCGTATTAAAATGATGGCTACTGGTAAAGAATTCGAAGTAAGTGAAGTAGGTATTAACACACCGAAACAGTTGCCTGTTGAAGAATTAACTGTTGGTGATGTTGGTTATATTATTGCAAGTATTAAAAATGTAGATGATTCTCGTGTGGGTGATACAATTACTCATGCTGAGCGACCTGCAGAGGCGCCTTTAAAAGGTTATAAAAAAATGAATCCTATGGTTTATTGTGGATTATTCCCAATAGATAATAAAGACTATAACGATTTAAGAGAAGCACTTGAAAAACTTCAATTAAATGATGCTTCATTAGAATTTGAACCTGAATCATCTCAAGCGCTTGGTTTTGGTTTCAGAACTGGTTTCTTGGGTATGCTTCATATGGAAATTATTCAAGAACGTATTGAAAGAGAGTTTGGAATTGAATTAATTGCTACTGCTCCATCTGTAATTTACCAATGTGTGATGAAAGATGGTTCAGAAGTTACTGTAGATAATCCAGCTCAAATGCCGGAACGTGATAAAATCGAAGCTATCTATGAACCATATGTTCAAGCAACAATGATGGTTCCTAATGATTATGTAGGTGCAGTAATGGAACTATGCCAACGTAAACGTGGACAATTCATCAATATGGATTATTTAGACGATATTCGAGTAAATATTGTTTACGAAATCCCATTATCAGAAGTCGTATTCGATTTCTTTGATCAACTGAAATCAAATACTAAAGGTTATGCTTCATTTGATTATGAATTCATTGAGAATAAAGAAAGTAATCTTGTGAAAATGGACATTCTGTTAAATGGTGACAAAGTCGATGCTTTAAGTTTCATCGTTCATAGAGACTTTGCCTACGAAAGAGGTAAAGCTTTAGTTGAAAAATTAAAAACATTGATTCCTAGACAACAATTTGAAGTACCTGTTCAAGCTGCTATCGGACAAAAAATTGTAGCTAGAACTAATATTAAATCAATGGGTAAAAATGTTTTATCTAAATGTTACGGTGGGGATATTAGCCGTAAACGTAAACTTTTAGAAAAACAAAAAGCAGGTAAAGCTAAAATGAAAGCTGTAGGTAGCGTAGAAATTCCTCAAGACGCTTTCTTAGCTGTCTTAAAAATGGATGACGAATAGAACATTAATGTGGTTAAGACAATCATAGGTACTGTATATAGAGAGGCTGAGACAAAATAAAATGTCTCAGCCTTGGTTAAAATTAGGTGTTAAACTTACTGTTTCTACTTAATTAAAACTACTGAACTTATGTACCTTCGTCTTAACCTTTTTTTATTCGAGAATTTAAAGTGGGGGTGTAAAAAATGACAGTTAAAAGCGCTTATATCCATATACCATTCTGTGTAAGAATTTGTACATATTGCGATTTCAATAAATACTTCATTCATAAACAACCTGTAGATGAATATTTAACTGCACTAATTGAAGAAATGAAAACTAGCCAAAATAGGGAATTAGAAACTATGTATGTGGGCGGCGGCACGCCAACTGCATTAAGTGAAGCTCAACTTGAAAGATTACTTAAAGCTATTAACTCAATATTTAAAATAAACGGTGAGTATAGTTTTGAGGCTAATCCTGATGAACTTACATTTAATAAAGTTAAATTATTAAAAGAATACGGCGTTAATAGAATATCTATGGGTGTACAAACGTTTAAACCTGAATTATTAAAAATACTTGGTCGTACACATCAAAGTGAAGATATTTATAACGCAGTTAACAATGCAAGGAAAGCAGGAATTGACTCTATCAGTTTAGATTTGATGTATCATTTACCTTCACAAACTTTAGAAGATTTTGAGGATAGCTTAAATAGAGCACTTCAAATGGATATTGATCATATTTCAAGTTATGGCTTAATTCTGGAACCTAAAACACAATTTTATAATATGTACCGTAAAGGCAAACTGAAGCTACCTAATGAAGACTTAGGCGCAGAGATGTATCAATACCTAATGAAGAAATTAGAAGGAAGTCAATTTCATCAATATGAAATTTCTAATTTCGCTAAGCCAGGACACGAATCTGAGCATAATAAAGTATATTGGCTGAATGAAGAATATTATGGCTTTGGAGCTGGGGCAAGTGGATATGTGAACGATGAACGATATTCCAATTTAAATCCAGTTCAACATTATATTAATGCAATAAATAGTGGAAAACGTCCTATCTTAACAAGTAATTTTCCTACATTTAAAGAAAAGATGGAAGAAGAAATGTTTTTAGGTTTAAGAATGAATAAAGGGGTTAATAGAAAAACGTTTGAAAATAAATTTAATGTTTCTTTAAATGAAGTGTTTGGTCAAACAATAAATCAACTTAAAAACAATCAATTACTTAAAGAAAACAACGATTATATATCGTTAACTGAGAGAGGAAAAGTGATAGGAAACGAGGTTTTCGAGGCATTTTTATTAAATATATAATTTTTTACAAAAATCAGAGCTTTAACGTTGACTTACTTTGACCAATTTGATAAATTATAATTAGCACTTGAGAGAAAAGAGTGCTAATGAGGTGAAAACATGATTACTGAAAGGCAATTAAGCATTTTAAATGCAATTGTTGAAGATTATGTTGATTTAGGACAACCTATTGGTTCTAAGACCTTGATTGACAGACATCACTTAAATGTGAGCCCTGCTACGATTAGGAACGATATGAAACAATTGGAAGAATTAAACTTTTTAGAGAAGGCACATTCTTCATCAGGTCGTTCGCCATCAGAGAAGGGGTTTAGGTTATACGTCAATCAATTATTAAAACAAACATCTCATCATAAACAAAAGAAAGTTCAACGGTTAAATCAACTATTGATTGAGAATCACTACGATATTTCTTCAGCATTAAGTTATTTTGCAAACGAATTATCTATGAAATCTCAATATGCAACGTTAGTTGTTCGTCCTAATCACAATAAAGATATTATAAATAATATTCATTTAATACAGGCGAATCCGTCTATATTAATTATGGTTATTATTTATCATTCCGGCCATGTAGAACATTTGCAATTAAGTTCGAATATAAGTTTGAATAGTAATAGATTAACTGAAATAGCAAAATTTATTACTAATAACTATAGTCTTGAAGATACTCAATTAAATGAGAAAACTAAGTATTTTTCAAAGACTTTAGAAGAAGAACTTTTTGTAAATGATTTAATTACAATGCTTAATTCTCATTTACTCAAACAAAGTAATAGCATTTTTATGGGTGGAAAGGTTAAACTAATTGATGCATTGAATGAAACCAATGTTTCATCTATTCAACCAATTTTACAATATTTAGAATCTGAACGGATTACTGACTTACTAGAAGATATATCCACCTCAGGTATCAATGTAAAAATTGGTAAAGAAATTGATGATAGTCTGAGTGATATTTCTATTGTCACTAGTCAGTATCATTTTGATGATTCTTTAAAAGGACAAATTGCGGTTATCGGACCAACTGCGATGCATTATCAAAATGTGATTCAATTACTTAGCCAAATTTGGTAAGTCTAATTGTAATTATATTGGAGGGCATAACATGACAGAAAAAGATGAATCTGTAAAAAACACTACAGACTTTTCTGAAGAAAAAGAAAATCACAAAGAGGAACCAACAACAGTAGAAAACGGTGACTCAACTACTTCAGAAGATGATAATTTACAAAATAATGACGTTAGTGAAGAAAACTCTGAAGAAACATCAGTAGATCCTAAAGATGAAGAAATTCAGCAATTACAATTAAAAGCTAACGAAAACGAAGAAAAATATTTAAGATTATATGCAGAATTCGAAAACTACAAACGTCGAATTCAAAATGAAAATGAAACAAATAAAAAATATCAAGCGCAACGTGTCTTAACTGACATTTTGCCAACAATTGATAATATTGAACGCGCACTTCAAATTGAAGGCGAAGACGAATCATTCAAATCCTTACAAAAAGGTGTACAAATGGTTCATGAAAGCTTATTAAGAGCTTTAAAAGAAAATGGTCTTGAAGAAATCGAATCTGAAGGGCAAGAATTCGACCCTAACTTCCATCAAGCAGTAGTTCAAGATAATAATCCTGATTTCAAATCTGGAGAAATTACTCAAGAATTACAAAAAGGATACAAGTTAAAAGATAGAGTTTTAAGACCATCAATGGTTAAAGTAAATCAATAATTTTATTTGACGAAAACACCATTTATTACATTAAATTAATCAAATTGGAGGAATTTTATTATGAGTAAAGTAATCGGTATTGACTTAGGTACAACAAATTCATGTGTCTCTGTATTAGAAGGTGACGAACCTAAAGTAATCCAAAACCCTGAAGGTGCTAGAACTACACCATCAGTTGTAGCATTCAAAAATGGTGAAACTCAAGTAGGTGAAGTTGCTAAACGTCAAGCAATCACTAACCCTAATACTGTACAATCTATCAAACGTCATATGGGTACAGACTACAAAGTTGACATTGAAGGTAAATCTTATACTCCTCAAGAAATTTCAGCTATGATTTTACAAAACTTAAAAAATACAGCTGAAAGCTATTTAGGAGATAAAGTAGAAAAAGCAGTAATTACTGTTCCTGCATACTTCAATGATGCTGAACGTCAAGCTACTAAAGATGCTGGTAAAATTGCTGGTTTAGAAGTTGAACGTATTATCAACGAACCAACAGCTGCTGCATTAGCTTATGGTTTAGATAAAACTGATCAAGATCAAAAAGTATTAGTATTCGACTTAGGTGGCGGTACTTTTGACGTATCTATCCTTGAATTAGGCGATGGCGTATTCGAAGTTCTTTCTACTGCAGGTGACAACAAACTTGGTGGGGATGACTTTGACCAAGTAATCATTGATTACTTAGTATCTGAATTCAAAAAAGAAAATGGCGTAGATTTATCACAAGATAAAATGGCTTTACAACGTCTTAAAGACGCAGCTGAAAAAGCTAAAAAAGATTTATCTGGTGTATCTCAAACTCAAATCTCATTACCATTTATTTCAGCAGGTGAAAATGGTCCATTACACTTAGAAATTAGCTTAACTCGTTCTAAATTTGAAGAATTAGCTGATTCACTAATTAAACGCACAATGGAACCAACTCGCCAAGCTCTTAAAGACGCTGGTTTATCTACTTCAGAAATCGATGAAGTTATCTTAGTTGGTGGTTCAACTCGTATCCCAGCTGTACAAGAAGCAGTTAAAAAAGAAATCGGTAAAGAACCTCATAAAGGTGTAAACCCAGATGAAGTAGTAGCTATGGGTGCAGCTATCCAAGGTGGCGTTATCACTGGTGACGTTAAAGACGTAGTATTATTAGACGTTACACCATTATCACTTGGTATTGAAATCATGGGTGGACGTATGAATACGTTAATCGAACGTAATACAACTATCCCAACTTCTAAATCACAAGTTTACTCAACAGCTGCTGATAATCAACCAGCAGTAGACATTCACGTATTACAAGGTGAACGTCCAATGGCGTCTGACAACAAAACATTAGGTAGATTCCAATTAACTGATATTCCACCAGCTCCACGTGGTGTACCTCAAATCGAAGTAACATTCGACATCGACAAAAACGGTATCGTAAATGTAACTGCTAAAGACTTAGGTACTAATAAAGAGCAAAATATTACAATTCAATCAAGCTCAGCTTTATCTGACGAAGAAATCGATCGTATGGTTAAAGATGCGGAAGAAAATGCTGAAGCTGACAAAAAACGCCGTGAAGAAGTAGACTTAAGAAACGATGCTGATAGCTTAGTATTCCAAGTTGAAAAAACAATCTCAGATTTAGGCGAAAACATAAGTGAAGAAGATAAATCAAATGCTGAAAGCAAAAAAGATGCATTAAAATCAGCACTTGAAGGTCAAGATTTAGATGAAATTAAAGCTAAAAAAGAAGACCTTGAAAAAGTAATCCAAGAATTATCTGCTAAAGTTTACCAACAAGCACAACAAGCTCAACAACAAGCTCAAGGCGGTGCAGAACAACAATCAGGTAATGATAGCAACGTTGAAGATGCTGAGTTTAAAGAAGTAAATGACGATGAAGATAAAAAATAATAGCTATCGTTTATAAAGTTTGCTAAATTCAGTAAACTACCATAAATGTCAGCCAAAAAGTCAAAGTCAATTGAACATTGGCTTTGGCTTTTTCTGTTATAATTAAAATATTTGAATACACGTTGAACGATAAAAGGAGAGATAACAGTGGCTAAAAGAGATTACTATGAAGTTTTAGGTGTAAGTAAGGATGCCTCTAAAGATGAAATAAAAAAAGCTTATCGTAAATTATCAAAAAAATATCACCCAGATATCAATAAAGAAGAAGGCGCTGATGAGAAGTTTAAAGAAATTTCTGAAGCGTATGAAGTTTTAAGTGATGATAATAAAAGAGCTAACTACGATCAATTCGGTCATAGTGGCCCTCAAGGTGGCTTTGGCAGCCAAGGCTTCGGTGGTCAAGACTTCGGCGGCTTTAGTGGCGGAGGATTTGAAGATATCTTTAGTTCCTTCTTTGGTGGATCACGTCAACGAGATCCTAATGCGCCACGTAAAGGTGATGACTTACAATATACAATGACTCTTGATTTCGAAGAGGCTGTATTTGGTACTAAAAAAGAAATATCTATTAGAAAAGACGTTACATGTCATACTTGTAATGGTGATGGGGCTAAACCTGGAACTAATAAGAAAACATGTAGTTACTGTAACGGAGCTGGCCATGTTTCAGTAGAACAAAATACTATTTTAGGTCGAGTAAGAACTGAACAAACATGTCCTAAATGTGAGGGTTCAGGTCAAGAATTCGAAGAACCATGTCCAACTTGTCACGGTAAAGGTACTGAAAATAAAACAGTTAAATTAGAAGTAACTGTCCCAGAAGGTGTAGATAACGATCAACAAATTCGTTTAGCTGGTGAAGGTGCACCAGGCGAAAATGGTGGACCACATGGTGACTTATATATAGTATTCCGTGTTAGACCTTCAGATAAATTTGAACGTGACGGCGATGATTTATTCTACAAATTAAATGTTAGTTTCCCTCAAGCTTCATTAGGAGATGAAATTAAAATTCCTACACTAAATGGAAATGTAATGCTTACCATCCCTGCTGGTACACAAACTGGTAAACAATTCCGTTTAAAAGATAAAGGTGTAAAAAATGTTCATGGTTACGGTCATGGTGATTTATTTGTTAATATTAAGGTAGTTACACCGACTAAGTTAACTGATAGACAAAAAGAATTAATGAGAGAATTTGCGGAGATTAGTGGTGAAAGTATAGAAGAACAACCATCTAATTTTAAAGATAAAGCAAAAAATACAGCACGTAAATTCTTTAGAGGGGAATAAATAATGAACTGGACAGAACTTTCAGTTGTAGTTAGTCATGACGTTGAATATTTAGTTACAGATATTTTAGAGAACTATGGGTCGAATGGCGTAGTAATAGAAGATTCTGATGACTTAATTAATCAACCAGCCGATAAGTTCGGTGAAATCTACGAACTAAAAAAAGAAGATTATCCTGAATATGGTGTAAGATTAAAAGCTTATTTTAATGAAATTAAATACACTCAAGATTTAAAAGACAAGATTTATAATGACATTTTAGCTCTTGAAGATATCGATAAAGATTCAGTTCTTTTTTCTGAAAAAACGATAGCTGAAGTAGATTGGGCGAATGAGTGGAAAAACTATTTCCATCCTTTCAGAGCTTCAGAAAGATTTACTATTGTACCTAGTTGGGAACAATATAATAAGGAATCAAATGATGAATTATGTATTGAATTAGATCCTGGAATGGCGTTTGGTACAGGCGATCATCCAACTACAAGCATGTGCTTAAAAGCGATTGAAACATATGTATCTCCATCTAATTCAGTGATAGATGTGGGTACAGGTTCTGGTATTTTAAGTATTGCTAGTCATCTTATTGGTGTTAAAAGAATCAAAGCACTAGATATCGATGAAATGGCTGTCAATGTAGCTAAAGAAAACTTTAAGAAAAACCATTGTGAAGATGCAATTGAAGCTGTTCCAGGCAACTTATTACAAGATGAAACTGAAAAATTTGATATTGTAATTGCAAATATTTTAGCTCACATTATTGATGAAATGATTGAAGATGCTTATAATACTCTAAATGAAGAAGGTTATTTTATTACTTCGGGTATTATTGAGGAAAAACATGAAGACATTTTGTCTCATATGAAGCGTGTAGGTTTCAATATAGTATCAATCAATCATGACAACGGTTGGGTTTGTATCGTTGGCCAGAAAGTGAGTGACTAAGTTGCAAAGGTACTTTATTAATCAAAACGCTGATGAAAATCAGCGTTTTTTTATTACGAGTAAAGAAGATATTCATCATATTACAAATGTAATGAGAAATGTTGTTGGAGATAAGATTATTATTACTTTCAACGATAAAAAAGTTTATACAACTCAAATCAGTAATATTGAACCAGATCAAATCGAAATTGAGTTATTAGAACAACAAGATATTAATACTGAATTGCCTGTGAATGTGACAATTTGTAGTGGTCTTATTAAAGCAGATAAATATGAATGGCTATTACAAAAAAGTACTGAGATGGGTGCTTCAAACTTTATAGCGGTTGGAATGGATAGATCTGTTGTAAAATTGCAAGCAAATAAAGTTCAAAAGAAATTAGATCGTTGGCAAAAAATTATTAAAGAAGCTGCTGAACAAAGTTATCGTTTAGTCATCCCAGATATAAAATTCAAGTCGAATTTAAACGAAATTTATGATACTATTAGTCATTATGACTATATTTTATTAGCATATGAAGATGAAGCAAAACGTGGGGAAGTTAGTCTTTTTAAAGAACAATTAAAACAATTTAGGACTAATGATCGCATTTTATTTATATTTGGACCTGAAGGTGGCTTTTCAGAGAAAGAAATTTCTAAATTTAGTGAAGTAGCAACCACTGTAGGTTTAGGACCAAGAATTTTACGGGCTGAAACTGCGCCACTATATGCATTAAGTGCTATAAGTTTCGAAAAAGAATTAATGGGGTGAATAATATGTCAACAGTAGCGTTTCACACTTTAGGTTGTAAAGTGAATCACTATGAAACCGAAGCAATTTGGCAACTATTTAAAGAAGCAGATTACGATAGAGTCGATTTTGAAACAAATGCGGATGTGTTCGTAATCAATACTTGTACTGTAACAAATACAGGAGATAAAAAGAGTAGACAAATAATTAGAAGAGCAATTCGTCAAAATCCTGAGGCTGTTGTATGCGTCACAGGTTGTTATGCGCAAACATCATCTGCAGAAATTATGGAAATTCCAGGTGTAGATGTAGTAGTAGGTACGCAAGATCGTCATAAGTTACTTGAATATATTGATCAATTCCGTGAAGAACGTCAACCTATTAACGGTGTTGGAAATATTATGAAGAACCGTACATACGAAGAATTAGATGTGCCATATTTCACAGATAGAACAAGAGCTTCTCTAAAAATTCAAGAAGGCTGTAACAATTTCTGTACATTCTGTATTATTCCATGGGCACGTGGTTTAATGCGTTCTCGTGATCCTGAAAAAGTGGTTGAACAAGCAACTCAACTAGTAAATGCTGGTTACAAAGAAATTGTACTTACAGGTATTCATACTGGTGGTTACGGTCAAGACTTAAAAAATTACAATTTAGCGCAATTGTTAAGAGACTTAGAAGAAATCGATGGTTTAGAACGTATTCGTATTTCTTCAATTGAAGCTAGTCAATTAACTGACGAAGTAATTGGCGTATTGAAACAAAGTAATAAAGTGGTAAGACATTTACATGTACCACTTCAATCTGGTTCAGATACAGTCTTAAAACGTATGAGACGTAAATATACAATGGAACACTTCTCTGAAAGATTAACGAAGTTACATGATGCTCTTCCAGATTTAGCTGTAACAAGTGATGTTATCGTTGGTTTCCCTGGAGAAACAGAAGAAGAATTCCAAGAAACATATGATTTTATTGTTAAACATAAATTCTCTGAACTTCACGTCTTCCCATATTCACCAAGAATTGGTACACCTGCAGCACGTATGGATAATCAAATCGATGAAAGTATTAAAAACGAGCGTGTGCATAAATTAATCGCTTTAAGTGATCAACTTGCAAAAGAGTATGCATCTAAATTCGAAGATGAAGTCTTAGAAGTTATTCCAGAAGAAACTGGAGAAACTGAAGGTACTTTAGTTGGTTATGCTGATAATTATATGAAAGTGGAATTTGAAGGCGATGAATCATTAATTGGCGAAATTGTTAAAGTTAAAATAAATAAAGCTGATTATCCAATTAACCTTGGTAGTGCTATTAGAGTAGTAGATCACGCTACTAATAAATCAGAAGATGCTGTACTATTATAATTTTTAAAAATTATAAAGATTTGCAATTGACCATAATTATTTCATATATTATACTAATGAAAGCATAGTTAATTTGCTATGCGATGAATGACTTTAAAGTTCCGTTGATATTTGGAGGGAGGGAAATACAGATGTCTAAAACAGTAGTACGTAAAAACGAATCACTTGAAGATGCATTACGTCGATTCAAACGTTCAGTATCTAAAAGTGGTACTATCCAAGAAGTACGTAAACGTGAATTTTACGAAAAACCAAGCGTAAAACGTAAAAAGAAATCAGAAGCTGCACGTAAACGTAAATTCAAATAATTAATAGCTCTGTTGACTCCCTCAACACGAATGTTAATTATATATATGCTCTCGATTAGTCTTTGCTAATCGGGAGTTTTTTTATTCTTATAGTTATAGGCTAGCACTATAATATATAAATATATTCATGTATAATCATAGACGAGAGCGAGGTGAAATTGTGGCTTATTCTAACGTAATACATATAGGTTTTAATTCGGCTTTATCTAATAATGCTTGGATGGAAGATTTATCTAACACATTGACTCATCCAATTATCTCTTTAATATTAACTTGTATCATTTTTCTAGGCTTTTTATACCAACTTTATTCTAAAAGATTTAATCTAGCGGGGGTCATTGCATCTCTAGCATTATTAATTTTATTTTTAGGCTTTCTTATTAGTGGAGATGTTAACTTAATCTCCGTATTGCTATTTTTCATAGGTACGATATTAGTAATTATAGAGTTATTCGTGGTAGGTGCCATTATTGGGATTATAGGTATTACATTAATAGTGTTAAGTATTATAATGCTTGGCGACAATATTTTGCTTATGCTACTAAACGTAGTAATTGCCTTAATCTTATCTATCATTGAGTGGGTGATATTAGTGAAAATACTTAAGAGAAAAATTCCATTTTTAGATAAAGTTGTATTAAAAGACTCCACATCTGCTGAAGCAGGTTATAGATCTCACGATGACCGTTCTCACTTAGTTGGACAAACAGCCCGTACCGTTACAGATTTACGACCAGCAGGAATTATCACTGTTAATAATGAAAGAATTGATGCTGTGTCTGACGGCTCTTTTATTCTTAGAAATAAAGAAGTTAAAATCCTTGAAGTGGAAGGTACGAGAGTTGTTGTAAGAGAATTAGAACATTTATAAAGGAGCGATTTAATGTTTAGTATTGGACTTATCATCATTGTTGTCATCATTATAGTAGCCTTATTATTGCTATTTTCATTTGTGCCAATCGGACTTTGGATATCTGCAATTGCAGCTGGTGTAAAAGTAGGAATCGGAACACTTGTAGGTATGCGATTACGTCGTGTATCTCCTCGTAAAGTAATTGGACCACTTATTAAGGCACATAAAGCTGGATTAAATTTAACTACAAACCAATTAGAGTCTCACTACCTTGCAGGTGGTAACGTTGATAGAGTCGTTGATGCAAATATCGCTGCGCAACGTGCTGATATTAATTTACCATTTGAACGAGGTGCAGCCATCGACTTAGCTGGTCGTGATGTATTAGAAGCCGTTCAAATGTCTGTTAATCCTAAAGTAATTGAAACACCATTTATTACTGGGGTAGCTATGAATGGGATTGAAGTTAAAGCCAAAGCTCGAATTACAGTACGTGCAAATATTTCACGCTTAGTCGGTGGTGCTGGAGAAGAAACAATTATTGCACGTGTTGGCGAAGGTATCGTTTCAACAATTGGTTCAAGTGAGCACCATACTCAAGTCCTTGAGAACCCAGACAACATTTCTAAAACTGTATTAAGTAAAGGATTAGATTCAGGTACTGCATTTGAAATTCTTTCTATTGATATCGCTGACGTAGATATCGGTAAAAATATCGGAGCTGACTTACAAACTGAACAAGCACTTGCAGATAAAAATATTGCCCAAGCTAAAGCCGAAGAACGTCGTGCTATGGCAGTAGCATCTGAACAAGAAATGAAAGCAAGAGTTCAAGAAATGCGTGCTAAAGTAGTAGAAGCTGAATCAGAAGTACCTCTAGCTATGGCAGAAGCTTTACGTAAAGGTAATATTGGCGTTAAAGATTATTATAATTTGAAAAACGTAGAAGCAGATACAGGCATGAGAAACGCAATTAACAAACGTACTGAACAAAACGAAGACGAATCACCGAAGTAATTATTAAGGGGTGATTAAATGAATATAGGTATTCTCATATTTGTGATATCTGTTATTATCTCAATTATAAGTGCTGTGCGTGATAAAAGTCATGAAGAGCGTCGTAATCAACTTCCCCCTCAAAGAAAAGGCGGGGGACCTACTCAAAAGCCCGAACGTAAAAAAGGTTTTTTCGAACAACTAGAAGAAGCTTTTAATGAATTTGAAGAGAGCTTGTCTGATGAATCAAATGAACCTAAGCGCTCTGATACATCTCGAAAAAGTTCACGAGACAATCAGAAAAAGGTTTATCATGATAATCAACTTGAAAAAGAAATTTATAAAGAACAACAACCAGAAGAAATTGAACGCACACAAAGACAATCTCGTCGCAAAGTTGAAATGCAACAAGCTGAACAACAAAAAAATGAAAATCCAGGTCGACGTGCTAATGAGGAACGTCAAAAATTACAAGAAAAATTAGAACAAGAATTAGCTGATAGTTTGTTCAATGTCCGTTCTGAAATTGATCGAGAAAAAGAAAAACAACTGTCTCGAATCGAAAGTAAAGCACGTGCTATTATTGAAGATAAAAATTTATCTGAACGAACAAAACGTTATCGACTAAAACAATTGCTTAATAGTAGGTCTATTGAACAAGATATGACTCATCAAAGTTTGCAATTTGATAAAGATCAAATAGTTAATGGGCTGATTTGGCAAGAAATACTGGAAAAACCTAAGCAATTGTAATTAACGTTCAACTTCACTAGAGCAGAACTATGAAATCTCTGAAACTAACATTGATTTCTGTTCTGCTCTTTTTTTATTTTTGTAGTGCAGATAAATAATTAAAAAGATAAAATGCACATATTAAAGTTCATCATATTATTAATACTAAAATTAAGTAATATTCTACCATGAACAAAGCCTATTACATTTGTATCCTTTAACATTGTTTAGTAAAATTTATATGAAAGATAGTATTACTGTAAGTAACTATTTAGAAATTCGTTAAGTTTTATAATACATTTTAAAAGACAATTAGCGTTATAATTAATATTATCAATTTAAATTACTAAACATATTGTATTTGTGAAAAGGAGCGCTTTTATGCCAGGAATAATTCAAATAGACGATATTAATCATTCTCAAGCTTTAATAGGTAATAATGATGAACATTTAAAAGCTATTGAGGAAGCGTTTGATGTCGTGATACATGCTCGTGGACAAGAAATTGCAGTAAAAGGTCAGGTATTAGAGCATGTTGAAAAAGCAGAATTAGTTCTAAAAAATTTATTAAAAGTAATTGAATTGGGAAACTCAATTACACTTAAAGATGTTGAAGCTGCTATTAAAATGGCACAAAATGATACAATTCAACACTTACTAGATTTATATGATGAAGAAATTACTAAAGATGCATTCGGTAAGACGATTCGTGCCAAAACAATGGGTCAAAGATTATATATCAACGCAATGAAACGTAATGACTTAGTATTTGGTATCGGTCCAGCAGGTACAGGTAAAACCTTTTTAGCAGTTGTTTATGCAGCTAAACAATTAAGAAAAGGTAATGTTAAACGTATTGTGCTAACACGACCTGCAGTTGAAGCTGGAGAATCTTTAGGCTTCTTACCAGGCGATTTAAAAGAAAAAGTTGATCCTTATTTAAGACCTTTATATGATGGTTTAAATACTGTGCTAGGAAGAGAACAAACTGCTCGTTTCATTGAGCGCGGCACAATAGAAATTGCGCCTTTAGCATACATGCGTGGACGAACATTAGATGATGCGTTTGTCATTCTCGATGAAGCTCAAAACACTACTCACGCTCAAATGAAGATGTTCTTAACTCGATTAGGCTTCGGTTCAAAAATGGTTGTCACAGGCGACCAGACGCAAATCGACTTGCCAAAAGGCGTCAAAAGTGGGTTAAAAGAAGCAGTTAAAAAACTACATGGTGTGAAGGGCATTAATATTATGCAATTAGATCAAAGTGATGTAGTAAGACATCCATTAGTAAGTAAAATTATTGATCGATACGAAGGAGACCTTTAAATGTTTACAATTGATTTCAATGATCACACTGGACTTGTCAAAGAGGATTGGTATCAACAAATTGATGACTTACTCAATTTTGCAAAAGATCAAGAAAATATCCAAGAAGAAGCTGAACTTTCAGTTACTTTTGTAGATAAAGATGAAATCCAAAATATTAACAAAACTTATCGTGATAAAGATAAAGTTACAGATGTAATTTCATTTGCACTTGAAGAAGATGAACCTGAAATTTCAGGTATGGACATTCCACGTGTATTAGGTGACATTATTATTTGTACTGATGTTGCTCAAGAACAAGCTGATAGTTATGGACATTCGTTTGAACGTGAACTTGGTTTCTTAGCATTACACGGATTTTTACATTTATTAGGTTATGATCACATGAATGAAGAAGATGAAAAAGAAATGTTTGGCCGTCAAGATACAATATTAAATGCATATGGATTGACTAGATATTAATAAATTTATAAATAGATTTAAATACACTTTTGATGGTTTTAAAACGCTTCTTATTAAAGATCATAATTACTTATTGCACATGATTGTTGCGCTTATTGTAATCGTTTTAGGATTCGTATTTCATTTAAACCGGTTTGAATGGATGTTTATTATACTAGCAATCGTTTTAGTACTTACTTTAGAAGCAGTTAATACTGCAATTGAGTGCGTGGTCGATTTAGTAACAATGGATTATCATGAGCTTGCTAAACAAGCGAAAGATATTGCAGCATTCAGTGTGATGTTAGTTTCTATCTTCGCATTGATTATTGGATTAATTATTTTTATTCCACATATTTTTTAAGTGGAAAAGGGGATGAGGTAAATGAGTTATCAATCGCATTATTTTCAAGAAGCAAGAGAAGCACAAAAACGTGCATATGCACCATATAGTAAATTCAAAGTCGGAGCCTATTTAAAAGCGAAAGATGGTCGCACATTTTATGGCGCTAATGTGGAAAATGCAGCATATCCTTCAACTATTTGTGCCGAAAGATCAAGCCTAGTCGCAGCAATTGCAGAAGGCTATAGACCAGGGGATTTTGAATCTATCACTGTCACGGTTGATGCAGACAAACCTTCATCACCATGTGGCACTTGCAGACAAGTATTAAAAGAATTGTGTGATGATGATATGCCAGTTTATATGACAAATCACAAAGGAGAATTATTAGAGTCAACGGTAGCAGAATTATTACCTCATGGCTTCTCAGGAAAGGATTTAGAATAAATGACAGAACATAAGTCAGGATTTGTTTCTATTATAGGAAGACCGAATGTTGGTAAATCAACATTTATGAACAGAGTAATTGGACATAAAATTGCAATCATGTCCGATAAAGCCCAAACAACTCGTAATAAAATTCAAGGTGTCATGACAAGAGATGACGCACAAATCATCTTTTTAGATACACCAGGCATCCATAAACCTAAGCATAAATTAGGTGATTACATGATGCGTGTTGCTAAAAATACGCTTTCAGAAATTGATGCTATTATGTTCATGGTAAATGTTAATGAAGAAATTGGACGCGGCGATGAATACATTATGGAAATGCTAAAAAACGTGAAAACGCCAGTATTTTTAGTACTAAATAAAATAGATTTAGTCCATCCAGATGCGTTAATGCCAAGAATCGAGCAGTACAAGGAATATATGGATTTTACAGAAATCGTGCCAATTTCAGCGCTAGAAGGGTTAAACGTTGATCATTTCATTGATGTTTTAAAAACTTACTTACCTGAAGGGCCAAAGTATTATCCAGATGATCAAATTTCTGACCACCCAGAACAATTTGTAGTAAGTGAGATCATTCGTGAAAAAATCTTGCACCTAACTAGTGAAGAAATTCCACATGCTATTGGTGTAAATGTAGATAGAATGATTAAAGAAAGCGAAGACCGTGTTAGGGTTGAAGCGACAATTTATGTAGAACGTGATTCTCAAAAAGGAATTGTAATAGGTAAAGGTGGTAAAAAACTCAAGGAAGTCGGTAAACGCGCTCGACAAGATATTGAGATGTTACTTGGCTCTAAAGTATATTTAGAACTTTGGGTTAAAGTTCAAAAAGATTGGCGTAATAAAGTTAATTTCATTCGTCAAATGGGTTATATTGAAGACCAAGATTAAAATAAGTAAGATTTGAGGCCGGTGAAAAAAATGCTCGAAAGACAAAAAGGGATTATTATTAAATCAGTTGACTATGGTGAATCTGATAAAATTATCACTATTTTAAATGAATATGGTGCTAAAATTCCTTTAATGGTTAGACGTGCTAAAAAATCAAGAACTGGCCTACAAGCCCATACGCAATTATTTGTGTATGGCTTATTTATTTATAATAAATGGCGTGGCATGGGGACGTTATCTTCAATTGATGTTATTAACCAATATTATGATTTACGTTTAGATATTTTTAATAGTAGTTACGCCACACTTTGTGCTGAAACAATTGATCGTTCGATGGAGCAAGATGAGGTATCGCCATATCATTATCAATTATTGCATTTTGTATTAGAAAAAATAGCCAAAGGTGATTCTGCTCAATTAATGTCAATCATAGTGTTATTAAAATGTATGAGTCGATTCGGTTTCACAGCTTTCTTCGACCATTCAGCAATTTCTGGAGATACAGACCAATCTCAACTCGTGGCATATAGCTTTAGATTTGATGGCACAATTACTGAAAAAGAACTGCCACAAGATCCTCATGCTTTGCGTATTTCAAATAAAACATTTTATTTATTAGATATTCTTCAAAAATTACCAATCAATAAAATGAATCATTTCAATATTAATCAAGATATTTTAGATGAAATGTCAGACTTACTTATTATGCTATATAGAGAATACGCAGGTATGTATTTCAAAAGTCAAAAACTTATTAATCAATTAAAACGACTTAATGAATAGCAAAAACCTAAAAAACCCACTTAAACAATCGTCATGTTAAAGTGGGTTCTAATTTTAGTTATTAAAATGCGACTTTTTCAGCTAAGAATGTTTCTAATTCTGAAATAGGCATACGTACTTGTTCCATAGAATCTCTGTCGCGAACAGTTACTTGGTTATCTTCTAATGAATCGAAATCGAACGTGATACAGTATGGTGTACCGATTTCATCTTGACGACGGTAACGTTTACCAATTGATTGAGATTCATCAAAATCAACTGAGAATTTAGTGCTTAGTTGCTCGAAGATTTTAATTGCTTCTTCTGATAATTTTTTACTTAATGGTAACACTGCAGCTTTATATGGTGCTAAAGCAGGGTGGAAGTGCATCACTGTACGTGCATCTTTACTTCCTTCTACACCTTCTTCTTCATATGCATCACATAAGAAAGCTAATGTAACACGGTCAGCACCTAATGATGGTTCAATACAGTATGGAACGTATTTTTCATTAGTTTCAGGATCATGATATTTGAAGTCTTCACCTGAATGTTCACTATGTTTTTTCAAGTCAAAGTCTGTACGACTTGCGATACCCCAAAGTTCGCCCCAACCAAATGGGAAACGATACTCGATATCTGTTGTTGCATTTGAATAGTGAGATAATTCTTCTTCATCATGGTCACGTAAACGCATATTTTCTTCGTTAATATTTAAGTCTTTTAACCATTGGCTAGCGAATGTTTTCCAATAATTTTGCCACTCGATTTCTTCACCAGGTTTACAGAAGAATTCTAATTCCATTTGTTCAAATTCTCTTGTTCTGAAAATGAAGTTACCTGGAGTGATTTCGTTACGGAAAGATTTACCAATTTGACCAATACCAAATGGTAATTTTTTACGCATAGAACGTTGTACATTTTTGTAGTTTACAAAAATACCTTGTGCAGTTTCTGGACGTAAGAAAATTTCGTTAGTAGAATCTTCAGTTACACCTTGGAAAGTTTTGAACATTAAATTGAATTGACGAATATCAGTCCAATTTGCTGTACCACTAACAGGGCAAACAATACCTTCGTCGTCGATAATTTTCTTCATTTCATCGAAGCTTAAGCCATCAGCAATAAAGTTTTCATCGCCTTTTTCTTTTTGCATGTAGTCTTCGATTAATTTATCTGCACGGTAACGAATTTTACTGTCTTTGTTATCAATCATAGGGTCATTAAAGTTACCTAAGTGACCAGATGCTTCCCAAGTTTTAGGATTCATTAAGATAGCAGCGTCAATACCAACGTTAAATGGTGATTGCGTAATGAATTTTTGCCACCAAGCTTTTTTAACATTATTTTTTAATTCAACACCTAATGGACCGTAATCCCAAGTGTTTGATAAACCACCATAAATATCACTACCAGGGAATACGAATCCTCTGTGTTTCGCTAATGATACGATAGTATCCATATCTTTAACCATATAATCTCTCCTTTTTGAATAAAAAATGCCCCAAGACAATAAATAAATGTAGAGTCACATTTATTATTATCTTGGGACGAGTTAATTGATTTATCTATATAAAAATAATATAGTTTAAACTAATTTTAACCCGCGGTTCCACCCAATTTAGTGTAGACACTCGCTTTTATGAATTTAATGATTAGGCCAAGTTATGTTGTTAAGCTCACACCGTCCTTAACTCGCTTAATATTAGTTTAATTCATTGATGATTTATAAGCAAGGATTTGTATGCATTTGTAGGAGAATAAATAAATGGGTATAATAGAAATGAATTTAAAAGGGGTGAAGACCTATAGAACTGAGTAAACGTCAAGAACAGATAATCGAAATTGTTAAAACTGGTGGCCCAATCACTGGAGAGCATATCGCTGAAAAATTACAACTTACTCGTGCTACTTTACGACCTGACTTAGCTATCCTTACAATGTCAGGTTTCCTTGAAGCTAGACCACGTGTTGGTTATTATTATTCTGGTAAATCAAAAAATAAAATTTTGAGTGATCAATTACGCCAATATATTGTTAAAGATTATATGTCACCGCCTGTCATTGTGAAAGAAGACATGAGCATTTATGATGCTATTTGTACAATTTTTCTTGAAGATACAGGAACATTATTTATTACTAACGATAATAATGATTTTATAGGTGTTTGTTCAAGAAAGGACTTATTACGCGCATCTATGATTGGTGAAGATATTCATACAATGCCTGTAGGCGTTAATATGTCTAGAATGCCTAATCTTACTTTTTTAGAGGAACACGAATTAGTCATATATGCAGCAGATCAAATGATTGAAAAAGAAATCGATTCTATCCCAATTGTTAGAAAAAAAGAAAATAATAAGTATCAAGTAGTAGGTCGTATTTCTAAAACAACAATAGCGAAATTATTCGTATCATTATTTAAAGAATAGGTGGTATAACGATGGAAGATATAAAGATTATCATCGCATCCGACTCGATTGGAGAAACTGCAGAACTTGTAGCAAGAGCATGCGTTTCTCAATTTAATCCCAAAGAGTGTAAACATGAGTTTTTAAGATATCCATATATTGAGACCTTTGAAAATATCGATGAGGTTATACAAGTTGCGATTGATCAAAATGCTATTATAGTTTATACACTTGTTAAACCAGAGATGAAAGATTACATGGAAGAAAAAATCGAAAATCATCAACTTAAATCTGTAGATATTATGGGGCCATTAATGGGACTATTAAAAGACTCATTTAATGATAATCCATATAATCAACCCGGCAGAGTGCATCGATTAGATGACGCTTACTTTAAAAAAATTGATGCCATTGAGTTTGCGGTTAAATATGATGATGGTAAAGATCCTAAAGGTCTACCTAAAGCAGATATCGTATTAATAGGTGTTTCAAGAACATCTAAAACGCCTTTATCTCAATACTTAGCACATAAAAGTTATAAAGTAATGAATGTACCAATTGTACCGGAAGTTACACCACCAGAAGCTCTATTCGAGATAGATCCTTCTAAATGCATTGCACTTCGTATTAGTGAAGATAAACTAAATCGAATTCGTAAACAACGATTAAAACAGCTAGGTCTTAGCGATTTAGCTAGATATGCAAATGAAAAACGTATTAAAGAAGAAATTGAATTTTTTGAAGAAATTGTTGAACGAATTGGATGCCCGGTGATTGATGTATCTGATAAAGCAATTGAAGAAACTGCAAACGATGTGCTTCATATTATTGAACAACAAGCAAAATAATTTTAAATTTTAAGCGATAAAGGTATAATATTATGACTAATATTTAATAGGTGATTTATTTTGCGAATTGAACAGTCAGTTATTAATGAAATAAAAGAAAAAACAGATATACTAGATTTAGTTAGTGAATATGTGAAATTAGAAAAGAGAGGACGCAATTATATTGGTTTGTGTCCTTTTCATGATGAAAAAACGCCATCTTTTACAGTTTCAGAAGATAAACAAATCTGTCATTGCTTTGGTTGTAAAAAGGGTGGTAATGTCTTTCAATTTACTCAAGAAATTAAAGACATTTCGTTTGTTGAAGCAGTTAAAGAACTAGGAGAGCGTGTTAATATAAAAGTTGATGTTGGAAATACTAGTCAACAAACTACACAAATTGCTTCAGATGATTTAAGTATGATTGAAATGCATGAAAGCATTCAAGAATACTATATGTATGCCTTAATGAAGACGGTTGAGGGTGAAGAGGCACTTAACTACTTAATGGACCGAGGATTTACTGAAGAACTTATTAAATCACGTGGTATTGGTTATGCGCCAAATAACTCACATTTTTGTCATGATTTCCTTGAGAAAAAGGGCTATGATATTGAACTGGCTTATGAAGCAGGTTTGTTATCACGAAATGAAGAAAACTTCAGTTATTACGATCGTTTTAGAGACCGTATTATGTTTCCATTAATGAACGCTCAAGGTAGAATTGTCGGCTATTCTGGTCGTACTTATAATAATCAAGAACCTAAATATTTAAATAGCCCTGAGACACCCATTTTTCAAAAAAGAAGATTACTCTATAATCTTGATAAAGCTAGAAAGTCTATTCGTAAAAATGACGAAGTGATATTACTTGAAGGATTCATGGATGTTATCAAAGCTGATTATTCTGGGCTTAAAACAGTAGTGGCAAGTATGGGGACTGCTTTATCTGATGAGCATATTACTGTTCTTAAAAAGCTCACTTCTAATATTACACTTATGTTTGATGGGGACTTTGCTGGTCAAGAGGCTACACTAAAAACTGGACAAACATTGCTACAACAAGGTTTGAATGTATTTGTTGTTCAGTTACCTAAAAATATGGACCCAGATGAATATATAACAAAGTACGGAAAAGAGAAGTTTATAGAATTTGTTAATAATGAGAAAAAGTCATTTATTTTATTTAAAGTTAATAGTCATAAAGATGAAATTAATAATAATGACTTAGCTTATGAACGCTATCTTAAAGAAGTGACGCAAGATATAGCAATGATGCACTCATCAATCCTACAAAAGAAAGTGGTCCAAGATGTAGCTGATGTATTTAATGTTGATCCGACTACATTAAATAATGATGTTAATTATCAACAACAATATATACCGAATGATGTCTATTACCCATCCGATTATGACTATAATTATAATGATAATCATGCACCTAATATTTCGACTATTTTCACTCATCTAAATAAGCAAGAAAAAGCTCAGCGCGCTTTGCTCAAACATTTTATGAATGATAAAGATATCTTTTTAAATTATCATAGAGAACTTGAAGATGAAGATTTCTCTAATAAATATTTTCAAAGTATTTTTCAACTTTTAAAAGAGTATTACGCTGAAAACGATAAATATACGATTAGTGATATCATCTTGTATATCGATGATAATGATGTACGAGAAGCTGTGATTACCTTAGACAATTATGAATTAAATAATGAACCTTATGATAACGAGATTGATGATTATATTAAAAGTATAAATGAACACAAATATGAAGATTCAATAGAAGAATTAAATCATAAATTGCGTGAAGCATCACGCATTGGCGATGTTGAAATGCAAAAATATTATTTAGGGCTTATCGTTAATAAAAATAAACAGAGAATGTAAGAAGAATCTTTTACTAGTCTTTTATATTTAAATATTTTAATATAGTATTTCTATTTAATAACCGTTATTGTATAATGGTTATTATGCGCTTTTAATGGGTAAATATGTACCATAAATTAAATGAGAATCAACTTTATCTAATTAAATTTATTTCACAATATATTATTTTGAATTACTACATGTTAAAATTATTGTGAATTTTTATTTATATTTTTTCTATTATATTGAATTATTATAGAAATTAACCCTTAATTGAAAGTTTATATTAAAATTGGGAGGCCTTTTCATGTCTGATAACCAAGTTAAAATTAAAAAACAAACAATTGATCCGACATTGACATTAGAAGATGTCAAAAAACAATTAATTGATAAAGGTAAAAAGGAAGGTCATCTTAGCCATGAAGAAATTGCTGAGAAGCTGCAAAATTTCGACATGGATTCAGATCAAATGGATGATTTCTTTGACCAATTAAATGATAATGATATCAGTTTAGTCAACGAAAAAGATAGTTCAGATACGGATGAGAAATTAAATCCGAATGATTTAAGTGCCCCTCCAGGTGTTAAAATTAATGACCCAGTAAGAATGTATCTAAAAGAAATTGGACGCGTAAATCTTCTAAGTGCTCAAGAAGAAATCGAATTAGCTAAACGTATTGAACAAGGTGATGAAGTGGCTAAATCACGCCTTGCAGAAGCAAACTTACGTTTAGTTGTAAGTATTGCTAAAAGATATGTTGGTCGTGGCATGTTATTCTTAGATTTAATTCAAGAAGGTAACATGGGGCTTATTAAAGCAGTTGAAAAATTCGATTTTAGCAAAGGATTTAAGTTCTCAACATACGCTACATGGTGGATTAGACAAGCAATTACACGTGCAATTGCTGACCAAGCACGTACGATTCGTATCCCAGTGCATATGGTAGAAACAATTAATAAATTAATCCGTGTTCAAAGACAATTATTACAAGATTTAGGACGTGATCCAGCTCCTGAAGAAATTGGGGAAGAAATGGATTTACCTCCTGAAAAAGTTCGTGAAATTCTTAAAATCGCTCAAGAACCAGTGTCACTTGAAACACCAATTGGTGAAGAGGACGATAGTCACTTAGGAGACTTTATCGAAGATCAAGAAGCTCAAAGTCCTTCTGATCACGCAGCATACGAATTGTTAAAAGAGCAACTTGAAGATGTATTAGATACGTTAACTGATCGTGAAGAAAACGTGCTACGCTTAAGATTTGGTTTAGATGATGGAAGAACGCGTACATTAGAAGAAGTAGGAAAAGTGTTTGGCGTTACAAGAGAACGTATTCGTCAAATTGAAGCTAAAGCGCTTAGAAAACTTAGACATCCAAGTCGTAGTAAACGTCTTAAAGATTTCATGGACTAATCATCTCATTTAAAATTTGAATCAAATGATTTTAAAGATGAAAGAGCATTGATAAATCTAAATATGACTCGGATATGAAAATTGGGGGCTGGGATAAAATTAAGTATCTCAGCCTTAGTTATTATGTAGGCAGTAGCTGACTGATTTAAATATGCGCTTCAATTGAGCTTTATTCAAATCTAGTCATCTTTGCTGGGGTGAGACGACGAAATCTTTTAATAAATTAGGATTTCTGTCTCACTCCCTTTTTATAGTAAAAGGAGTTTATTATGATTAATTTAAATGAAAGATTAAAAGCTGTAAGTCGATATTTATTACCTGGTATGATGGCAGATATTGGCTCAGATCATGCTTATTTGCCTATCTATGCCCTTCAAAATAGTCTCTGCCAAACTGTAATAGCGGGTGAAGTGATTAAAGGCCCTTTTGAAGCTGCAAAAAGAAATGTAACAGAATATCAATTTAACCAATCAATTGATGTACGTTTAGGCGATGGTTTAAGTGTGATTAACCAAAATGATAATGTGCATAATATCACTATTTGTGGCATGGGTGGCCCTTTAATCGCTAAAATTTTAAGTGAGGGTAAAGATAAATTAAGTAATCATCCTCGTTTAATTTTACAAAGTAATATTCAAACTGAAGTTTTGCGTCAAACATTGCAAAACTTGAATTATGAAATTATTGCAGAAGAAATTATTGAAGAAAAGGGCCACATTTATGAAATAGTAGTTAGTGAGTATACTCAAAATATTGAATATCTAAATAAATTTAATTTAAAATTTGGACCTAAATTAATTGAAAATAAAACATCTATTTTTTATAAAAAGTGGCATAGAGAATTAGAAGCATTAGAACACATTCGTAAACAATTGAATTCAGAAGTTCATCATGAGAGACTTAAAGAGATAGAAAATGAAATATCATTGATTAAAGAGGTGCTAAATGATGAAAATTAAGCAGTTAATGTCTGTAATTGATAAGAATGTTCCTTTAAATACTGCTGAAGAGTGGGACAATGTAGGTTTATTAATTGGAAGTAATGATAAAGAAATCACTGGTATATTGACCACTCTAGATTGTACTGATGCAGTAGTAGACCAAGCTATAATGAAAGGTTTTAATACGATAATTGCTCACCATCCCTTAATTTTCAAAGGAATTAAAAACATCACTGACGATGGATATGGGAAATTAATCCGTAAAATTATCTCAAATGATATCCAACTTATTGCATTGCACACTAATCTTGATAATCATGTTGACGGCGTAAATGAAATGCTTGCTCAAAAATTAAATCTGCATAATATTACGTTTTTAAACAATGAACAGGCGACCTATTATAAAGTTCAAACTTATATTCCAAAAGATAATGTTGAAGACTTTAAAGATAGTTTAGATCAGGCTGGTTTAGCGCAAGAAGGCAATTACGAATATTGTTTTTATGAGTCTGAAGGAAAAGGTCAATTTAAACCACTAGGAAATGCAAATCCACATTTAGGACAAATTGATAGTATAGAATATGTAGATGAAGTAAAAGTAGAGTTTATGATAAAAAATCATCAACGTCATTTAGCTGAAACTAAGATTATTGAAAATCATCCGTATGAAACACCAGTTTACGACTTTATTAAAATGACTAAAACAGCTAATTATGGTCTAGGGAAAATTGGAGAAGTCACTGAGCCAGTAGCGATTAAAGACTTTGTAAAGCAAGTGAAACAACAACTTCAAATTCCTAGCGTGAGATTTACTGGTGATGAGAACGCTATTATACGTAAAGTGGCAATTATCGGTGGTGCTGGCATTGGCTTTGAACAAATGGCTATTAATAAAGGCGCAGATATCTTTATAACTGGTGATATTAAACATCATGATGCTTTAGATGCTAAAACGAATGGTATTAATTTATTAGATATCAATCACTATAGTGAATATGTTATGAGAGATGGACTAAAAACGTTATTAAATCAATGGTTGTTTGAATTCAGTGTTGATTTTAAAATTGAATCTTCTGATATTAATACCGATCCCTTCACTTATATGTAAAACTTAAAAAATATACTACAAGAATGATACAAGGAGGCTAAATCGATGCCAAATCATCCATTTGAATTATTTAATTTAGATTCAAAATTAATTGATGCTGTTAAAGATCTTAATTTTGAAAAACCAACAGAAATACAAAACAGAATTATTCCAAGAATTAAAAAGGGTGTTAATTTAATCGGTCAATCACAAACTGGTACTGGTAAATCTCATTCATTTTTATTACCTTTAATGGATTCTATTAATCCAGAAATTCAAGAACCTCAAGCAATTGTGGTGGCACCAACACGTGAATTAGCACAACAATTATTCCAAGCAGCTAGTCATTTAGCAAAATTCAAAACTGATGTAAAAGTAAGTTTGTTTATTGGCGGTACAGATATTGAAAAAGATAAACAACGTACTAATATTCAACCACAATTAGTTATAGGTACACCTACACGAATTAATGATTTGGCTCAAGGTGGTCACTTACATGTTCATTTAGCTTCATATTTGGTAGTGGATGAAGCAGATCTTATGATTGATTTAGGTTTAATTGAAGATGTAGACTACATTGCAGCTCGTTTAGATGATAATGCGAATATTGCGGTATTTAGCGCTACGATTCCTAAATCGCTTCAACCATTTTTAAATAAATATTTAAACAATCCTGATTTCGTAGTTGTTGATTCTAAATCTCAAAATAAAAAGAATATTGAATTTTACTTAATTCCTACTAAAGGTACAGAAAAAGTGGATAAGACACTTCAATTAATTGATATACTAAACCCTTATTTATGTATCGTCTTCTGTAATAGTAGAGATAATGCTAATGAATTAGCTGATTCACTCAATGAAGCTGGCATTAAAGTCGGTATGATTCACGGCGGTTTAACTCCTAGAGAACGTAAGCAACAAATGAAACGTATACGCAACTTGGATTTCCAATACGTCATTGCTAGTGATTTAGCATCTCGTGGTATTGATATTGAAGGCGTAAGTCATGTTATCAACTTTGATGTTCCTAATGATATTGATTTCTTTACGCACAGAGTCGGTAGAACTGGCCGTGGTAATTACAAAGGCGTAGCTATCACAATGTATAGTCCTGACGAAGAACATAATATCTCTTTAATTGAAGATAAAGGTTATCATTTTGAAAATGTAGACGTCAAAAATGGCGAGTTAACACCGATAAAAGCACATAATGTCAGACGTAAACGTGAAAGAAAAGACGATCACTTAACAAATGAAGTAAAACATAAAGTAAGAAGTAAAACTAAGAATAAAGTTAAACCAGGTTATAAAAAGAAATTTAAACGTGAAGTTGAAAAAATGAAACGTCAAGAACGTAAACAATATAGTAAACGTCAAAGTAGACAACAAAGAAAGAATAATAAAAAAGGATAGGTGAATGACATGTTAATTGGTTCTCACGTATCAATGAGTGGTAAAAAAATGTTAGAAGGTTCTGCTGAAGAAGCACACAAATATGGTGAATCTACTTTCATGATTTATACAGGCGCACCACAAAATACACGTAGAAAAAGTATTGAAGACTTAAATATAGATAATGGCCATAAGGCAATGGAAAAATATGGTTTATCTAATATTATAGTTCATGCACCCTATATTATTAATATTGCAAATACTACTAAACCTGAAGTGTTTGAATTAGGTGTCAACTTTTTACAAAATGAAATCGAACGTACACAAGCTATCGGTGCTAAAGATATAGTTTTACATCCTGGGTCTCATGTTGGAGCTGGCTCAGATAAAGGAATTGCTCAAATTATCAAAGGTCTAAATGAAGTACTTACACATGATAATGATGTGAGAATTGCGCTTGAAACTATGGCTGGCAAAGGCTCAGAAGTAGGCCGTAACTTTGAAGAAATCGCGCGTATCATCGATGGGGTGACACATAATGATCGTTTATCTATCTGTTTTGACACATGTCATACGCATGATGCAGGATACAATATTAAAGAAGACTTTGATGGCGTATTAAACGAATTTGATAAAATTATTGGATTAGATCGAATCAAAGTCGTGCATGTTAACGATAGTAAAAATGAACAAGGCGCTCACAAAGATAGACACGAAAATATTGGATTTGGTCATATCGGATTTGACGCCTTAAGCTATGTTGTTCATCATGATGAATTTAAAAAAATTCCTAAAATCTTAGAAACACCATATGTTGGTGAAGATAAGAAAAATAAAAAACCGCCTTATAAATTTGAAATTGAAATGTTAAAATCTCAACAATTTGATCCAAATTTAAAAGATAAAATACTTCAACAATAATATATAAATTATTACTAAGACTATTAAGCGCTTAAGACAAAAATAATATTTTGAAACCTTATAGCAAATTCGCAAAAGCTGACTAATTTGAGATGTTGCTTATATCTAACGTTTCTTAACATTAGTCATTTTAGTGCGGGAGTGGGACTACGAATTCAACTTGAATTTAGTCCCACTCCTTTTTTTATTTGTTAAGTCGTAAACATTACTATTTACAAACTAAATCATTAATTGTATAGTATTAAACGAGGTGAAATCATGAGCCAACCCGTATTTGAATTAAAAAATATTGATTACTTTTTTGATAATAAACAAGTGCTTGAAAATATAAATATAAAAATAAATAAAGGTGACTTTCTCGCAATTGTTGGACCAAATGGGGCGGGTAAATCCACATTATTAAAAATAATACTAGGATTACTTCCGTTGCAAAATGGTGAAATTTATATCGATGGAAAGTCTTATAAAAAGAATACACAATCAGCTTTAAAAATAAGTTATGTATCTCAAAAAGCAAATGCTTTTAGAGCAGGCTTTCCAGCAAGCGTGAGAGAAGTAGTATTAAGTGGTCTTGCAAAGACTAAGAAACTATTTCAACGTTTTAATAAAGAAGACGAAAAATTAGTAGAGGATGTATTGCGTAGATTAAATATTCATCATCTAATTGATAAAAATATTGCCGAGCTTTCTGGGGGACAGCAACAACGAATTTTAATCGCTCGTGCTTTAATCTCTAATCCTTCAGTGTTAATACTTGATGAACCGACAAATGGGATAGATGCGAAACATGTCAGTGAATTCTATGAAACACTAGAACGCTTAAAACATGAAGGTATTACAATTATACTTGTCACTCATGATATTGGTGTAGTAGCCGATACAGCTACTAAAGTGGCTTGCCTTAATAAACATCTACATTTCCATGGATCAACTGAAGAGTTTAAATCTCTTGATGAAGTTGAAATTTCTAAGATTTATGGTCATCCCGTAAAATTTGTTGATCATCAACATAATAGATCATGCTGTGAAGCATAATATAAGATTACAAGGAGTTAATTATGAATAAATTTAATATAACGATATACGGTGATTTCCATGATTGAAGCCTTATTAAATTTTGATTTTATGCGTTATTCACTAATAAGTGGTATACTTATTGGATTTATTGCGCCATTGATAGGCGCCTTTATTGTAGTAAGACGTCTATCCTTAATTGCAGACGCTTTAAGTCATGTGACCTTAGGTGGTATTTCATTTGGGATGTTTATTCTCACGCTATCACCCGCATTAGCATTTATTAACCCAATGTGGTTTGGTATTCTTTTTGCAATCGTTGGAGCACTGTTAATCGAGAAATTAAGAACGTCTTATACAAATTATCAAGAAATAGCTATCCCGATTATTATGAGTGCTGGCATTGCATTAAGTGCAATATTTATTTCATTAGCTGATGGATTTAATCAAGAAATAGTAGGGCTTTTATTTGGATCTATAAGTGCGGTCAATTTGAGTGATTTACTTACGATAATAGTAATTTCAATCATCGTAGTTTTATTCATTATTTTATTTTACAAAGAATTATTTATTTTATCTTTCGATGAAGAATATAGTAAAGTCATCAATATTCCTAAGTGGATTCAATTTTTATTTATAGTTATCGTTGCTATGGTTATCTCTGCTTCTATGAGAGTAGTAGGTATTTTACTAGTAAGTGCTTTAATCACACTCCCAATAGCAATTGCTATGAGAATTACTAAAGGCTTTAAACAATTAATTATTTTAAGTATTATCATTGGTGAAAGTTCAGTAATCTTGGGATTAATTCTTGCTTTCTATATGAATATTTCACCAGGTGGTGTTATCGTAGTCCTATTAGTTCTATTATTAGGAATTACAATGTTATATCAAAGATCTACTTTTAGATTTAAAAAGGGGCATTAAAGTATGAATACAAATGATGCAATAAAAATTTTAAAAAATAATGGTTTAAAATACACAAAGAAACGTGAAGATATGATTAATATATTTGTTCAAGAAGATAAATATATAAATGCTAAACATATTCAACAACAATTAGATAAAGATTATCCTGGTATTTCTTTCGATACTATTTATAGAAACTTACATCTATTTAAAGACTTAAATATCATTGAGAGTACTGAATTAGACGGAGAAATGAAATTTAGAATTGCTTGTACAAATCATCATCACCATCATTTTATCTGTGAAAATTGTGGCGATACAAAGGTAATTGATTATTGTCCAATCGATGAAATTAAACAATTCTTGCCAAATGTGGACATTCATACACATAAATTAGAAGTATATGGTATATGTGAATCATGTCATCATAAAGGAATTAATTAATAAAGAACTATCTAGCTTATGAGGTCATTAGCTAGATAGTTTTTTGAATTTATAGGCCATTAGTCTGAATTATTAGGTAAATAATAAAAATTAAGGCGTATTATGTTTAAAATCTAACTTTATGAGTTATATTAATAAAGTAACAAGATAATAAGTAAACAATATTTAAGATTTAAGCAAAAGGTTTGTTGCTTAATAAATTGCTTGTTATTATTATTGTATCGAAATTTTAGGAGGATGATTATTTATGGCTTTTGAATTACCAAATTTACCTTATGCAGCAGATGCATTAGAACCACACATTGACAAAGAAACTATGGAAATCCACCATGACAAACATCACAACACTTATGTGACAAAATTAAACTCTGCAGTTGAGGGTACTGACTTAGAATCTAAATCTATCGAAGAAATCGTTGCTAATTTAGACAGCGTACCTGAAGATATTCAAACAGCTGTACGTAATAATGGTGGTGGACACTTAAACCACTCATTATTCTGGGAATTATTAACTCCTAATTCTGAAGAAAAAGGTACTGTAGTTGATAAAATTAAAGAACAATGGGGTTCTTTAGATGCGTTCAAAAAAGAATTCGCTGACAAAGCTGCAGCTCGCTTTGGTTCAGGTTGGGCATGGTTAGTAGTGAATAACGGTCAATTAGAAATCGTTACTACACCAAACCAAGATAACCCATTAACAGAAGGTAAAACACCTATCCTTGGTTTAGATGTTTGGGAACATGCTTACTACTTAAAATATCAAAATAAACGTCCAGATTACATCAGTGCTTTCTGGAACGTAGTTAACTGGGAAAAAGTAGACGAATTATATAACGCTGCTAAATAAGTTGATGAATAAACGTTTATTTCAGTGGTCTCTTTGATAGAGGCCACTATTTTTTTGATATAATAATGGTAATATATATAAATTTCATATATCATTTATAGGTAAACATGTTTTAATAATTGAGGTAGGTTATCTTGCTTAAAAGGTTAAAAGAAAAAACAAATGATGAGAAAATAAAACATACAATGAATAAACGTATCAATTTTATTTTCGGTGCAATCGTATTAATATTTGCAATAATTGTATTAAGGTTAGGGTATTTACAAATTGCTCATGGCTCTCATTATAAGCAGTTAGTTAAAAACGATGAAAATATTACTGTAAACGAGTCAGTGCCAAGAGGTAGAATACTTGATAGAAATGGTAAAGTCTTAGTCGATAATGCTTCTAAGCTTGCTATTACATACACGCGTTCAAGAAAAACGAGTCAACAGGATATGTTAGATACAGCAGAGAAACTTTCTAAATTAATAACAATGAAGACGAATAGAATTACTGAACGCGATAAACAAGATTTTTGGATTCAAAAACATCCAGATCAAGTAGAAAGTATGATGAAAAAAGAACAATCCATGCTTAATGATGGAAGTATTAGCCAAGAGCAATATGATAAACAGCTTTATACTAAAATTGGTGATAAACAACTTAACACTCTAAGTAAAAAAGATTTACAAGTCTTAGCAATATTTAGAGAAATGTCAGCAGGTTCGACTTTAGATCCAGAAACAATTAAAAATGAAGATGTCACTGAAAAAGAATATGCAGCTGTCTCTCAACAATTAGATAAACTTCCTGGTGTGAATACTTCAATGGATTGGGATCGCCGCTATCCGTATGGCGATACGCTTCGTAGTATATTTGGTAGTGTCTCAACCCCATCTGAAGGTATCCCTAAAGAGTTAACAGAACAATATTTAGCAAAAGGTTACTCAAGAAATGATAGAGTAGGTAAATCATATTTAGAATATCAATACGAAGATGTATTACGTGGTAAAAAGAAACAAATGAAATATACTACTGATAAATCTGGGAAAGTGATTAATTCAGAAGTGATAAATAAAGGATCACGAGGCGATGATTTACAGTTAACGATTGATATCGATTTACAAAAAAAGGTTGAATCATTACTTGAAAGTGAAATTAAAACGCTACGTAGTCAAGGTGCTACCAACATGGATAATGCGCTTATAGTAGTTCAGAATCCTAAAAATGGTGATATTCTCGCGATGGCTGGAAGACAAATTAGTAAAGATGGTAAATTAACTGATTACGATTTGGGCAATTTCACAGGACAATTTGCCGTTGGTTCTTCTGTCAAAGGCGGTACATTATTAACTGGCTATCAAAATAATGCGATTAAAGTTGGCGAAGAAATGATTGACGAACCATTACATTTCCGTGGTGGCCTAACAAAACGCTCTTACTTTAACCAAAATGGTAAGGTAAGAATAGATGATAAAGAAGCTTTAATGCATTCATCTAACGTTTATATGTTTAAAACTGCTTTAAAATTAGCAGGAGACCCGTACTATTACGGTATGAATTTACCAACAGATATTAGAGAAGCAGGTCAAAAATTAAGAAAAGGATTAAACCAAGTAGGTTTAGGTGTTAAAACAGGGATTGATTTGCCAAATGAAACAATTGGACAAATTGAACCTTTAACAAATAATCCTGGTAACTATCTTGATTTATCTATCGGACAATACGACACTTATACACCACTTCAACTATCTCAGTATATTTCTACTATTGCTAATGATGGTTATAGAATTCAACCTCATATAGGATTAGCCGTTCATAACGCAACCAATAGTGATGATGTTGGTCCAGTTAAAGAGAAAATAAAAGGAAATGTATTAAATAAAGTTAATAATTCACAAGATGAAATTGATGAAGTTAAAAAAGGATTTGAAATGGCCTTTAACAAAGTCGATGGTACGGGTTATGCTAGTTTCCATAAAACAGAAGTCCCATCTGCAGGTAAAACGGGAACAGCCGAAGTATTCCAAAACGGAGAATCTCGCGTAAACTCAACTTATATAGGTTATGCACCAATTAAAAATCCTAAATTAGCTTTCTCAATTGTGTATACTAACCAACCAGTTCCACCACCATGGTTAAATGGTGGAGACTTAGGACGCGATGTCATTAATTATTACTTTAAAAATAAAAAATAATCTTTAATTACACATTTTAGAACTAATAGGCGTTACTAAAATTAATACTTTTCAATTTTTGTTCTAAGTGGTATGATAATAAAGTCGTATTTAGAAAAGGTAAGGAGGAATTAACATGCGCGTAAACGTAACATTAGCTTGTACTGAATGTGGTGACAGAAACTACATTTCAACAAAAAATAAAAGAAACAATCCTGAACGTATCGAAATGAAAAAATATTGTTCACGTGATAACAAACACACTTTACATCGTGAAACTAAATAATAAAACGATTGATTAGGCTGAAATGATATTTCAGCCTATTTTTTTATATTTAAGTATTTTATATGTATGATTAAGTATTAGATTATAGTCCTCATTTTCATTTCATCTAAATGACATCATCATTTAATAACGTTATAATATATTTAGTGTGCAAAGGTGGTGTAAGGGAATGAATAAGAAGACTATCCGCAAAGATATTCTTTTAAAAATGAAGATGTTTGATTCTTCAAAAAAAGAAATTGCTGATCATTGGTTGAAAGAACAATTACTTAATAATGAGTGGTATAAAAATGCTCATCGTATCGGTATGGTACTTTCAATGCCTCATGAAGTAGATACATATAAAATCATTCAAACTGTATTAAATGATAATAAAAAAGTATTTGTTCCTAATACTAATTACAAAACGCGTGAAATGAATTTTAAAGAATTAATTGATTTAGATTCAATTGTAGAAGATGAAAAAGGGATTAATTATGTTGAGGCTGATACTGAGATTACAGATGAATTAGATTTAATTATAGTACCTGGTGTAGCTTTTCGTAATGATGGTTATAGAATTGGCTATGGTGGAGGCTATTTTGATCGATTTCTTAGTCAATCAAATGCAAATACGATTAGCTTAATTTATGATTTTCAACTTACAGATTTTGAAATTGAAAATCACGATCAACCTGTTAAAGAATTAATTATTTATAAAACTTGATGGTGGAGAAATTAATGGATAATGAAAAACAATTTTGGAAATCAATATTTTATTGGATTCGTTATTTTGACTATCATCTAATAAATATTGAAAAAAATGAAAATGAGGTATGGCTTGCAAATCAACACAAAAGAAAATTAGCTATTTTTCGTAAAGATGTTACCTCTACACAAGAAATTCGATTTGATAAATCTAAAATTTATGAAAATAGTCGTAGCATTAATGAGAAATTAAGCTTCGAACCTAAAGCATTTGAGTTCTTTTATTTTGCCGATAAAGATTTAAATATAAATGAATTTAAAGATACACATCCTTTTAAAATGGACTTTCATTTAATTAATGACATACGTGATTTAGAAAAATTGATGCCTAATCTAATGCTAGCAAAGCTTATTTCACGAAGTAATAAAACATCAGCGCTTCAATATAAAAAACGCGTAATGAGACAAAATCCAATCGATAAATATATGATGACATTTACGCCTATGACCTATCTTTTAATCGCTATTAATGTGATTATTTGGCTCATAATGATTTTGTATTTAAATCATTTCTCTGATATTAAATTACTAGATGTCGGTGGGCTAGTTCACTTTAATGTTGTTCATGGTGAATGGTACCGTCTTATCACTTCAATGTTCTTACATTTTAATTTCGAACATATATTAATGAACATGTTATCACTATTTATTTTTGGTAAGATTGTTGAATCTATTGTCGGTCCATTAAAGATGTTAGGTATTTACTTAATTTCGGGATTACTTGGTAACTTTATTTCACTATCTTTTAATGTTCATACGATATCAGTTGGAGCTAGTGGTGCCATTTTTGGTCTTATAGGTGCTATTTTTGCAATGATGATTATCAGTAAAACTTTTGATAAAAAAGTAATTGGACAAATGCTAATTGCGTTACTAATAATGGTGGTACTATCTTTATTCTTGTCGAATGTCAATATAATGGCACATTTGGGAGGATTTGTAGGTGGAATATTAATTACGCTTGTTGGCTATTATTTTACTGTAAATCGTAATCTATTTTGGATATTTTTAATTTTACTCCTATTAATTTTTGTAGCATTGCAGATTAGAATTTTCACAATTAAAGAGCAAAACATCTATGATAAATTAATTCAAGATGCAATGGTAAAATATGATTATAAGGAAGCAAGTCATTTAGTCGACCACACTATAAATAAAGGCTATGATGATGCCGAAACTTATTATTTAAAAGGTTTAATTACTGCAACTACTAGCTCTAGAGCTGAAGGAATGGCTGATTGGGAAAGAGGATTAAAAAAATATCCTAATTCAGGACTATTAAATTATGAATTAGCAATAGCAAATAGAGCATTAAATGATAATGAAAAAGCTTTAAGTTATGTAAAAAAAGCAGTAAAAATTGATTCAAATGACAATAAATATAAAAATTTAGAAAAAGAGTTGAAAAAGACAAATGAAACAGGAAATCAATAATTTCTATGATGTCTTACAGCTTTTAAAAAAGTTTGGATTTATTATTTATTTTAAAGATCCTAATGATATGTATGAAATGATGTTACAAGAAATAAAATCACTATATAATTATGAATTAATATCTAAAGATAATTATTTAAAGTGTATTTTAATTATTAACCAAAGAAGGAATGAACATAAATGAAAAACGTAATTTTAGCAGCTGATATTGGTGGTACAACTTGTAAACTCGGTATTTTTGATGAAAATTTAGAACAATTGCACAAATGGTCAATTGAAACAGATACATCTGATCATACAGGGGAAAAGCTATTAAAAAATATTTATGACTCATTTATTGAAATTTTAGCGACTCGTGATTTAGATGTAAAAAATGCGCTTGGTGTTGGTATAGGAGTACCGGGACCAGTTGATTTTGAAACTGGAATTGTGAACGGCGCCGTAAATTTACATTGGCCAGGCAATGTAAATGTTAGAGAAATCTTTAGTAAATTTGTTGATTGTCCAGTCTACGTAGATAATGATGCCAATGTAGCGGCCTTAGGTGAAAAGCACAAAGGTGCAGGTCAAGGCGCTGATGACGTTGTTGCTATAACACTTGGCACAGGTTTAGGTGGCGGAATTATTTCAAACGGTGAAATTGTTCATGGACATAATGGTTCAGGAGCTGAAATTGGACATATTAGAACAGATTTTGATCAACGCTTTAACTGTAATTGCGGTAAATCAGGTTGTATAGAAACTGTAGCATCTGCAACTGGTGTAGTTAATTTGGTTAATTTTTATTATCCTAAATTAACCTTTAAATCTTCTATTTTACTTTTAATTAAGGAAAATAAAGTTACTGCAAAAGCAGTTTTTGATGCTGCTAAAGCTGGAGATCAATTCTGTATCTTTATCACTGAAAGAGTTGCTAACCATATTGCATACTTATGTAGTATTATTAGTGCCACTAGCAACCCTAAATACATTGTACTTGGTGGCGGAATGTCTACAGCCGGATTAATTTTAATTGAAAATATTAAAACTGAATATCATAATTTAACTTTTACCCCTGCACAGAAGGATACTGAAATTGTTCAAGCTAAACTTGGTAACGATGCAGGTATTACAGGGGCAGCTGGATTAATTAAAACTTATATATTAGAAAAGGATGGTGTAAAATAATGGCTATCGTTGATGTAGTTATTATTCCTGTTGGCACAAATGGGCCAAGCGTAAGTAAATATATTGCTGAAATTCAAATGAAATTAGAGGAATTCAAAAAAGAAGGTAAAATTGATTATCAATTAACACCTATGAATACATTGATTGAAGGAGATTTAAAAGACTTATTTGAAGTTGTTCAAGCTATACATGAACTTCCATTTGATAAAGGATTAGATAGAGTTTGTACTAACTTACGTATTGATGATAGAAGAGATAAATCTCGTAAAATGAACGATAAGTTAAAATCAGTTCAAAAACATATGGATGGACAAGGTGAGTAAAATGAGAATTTCAAATTTAACTTTAGGCTTAGTAGATACAAATGCTTATTTTATTGAAAATGACGAAAGTGTTTTATTAATTGACCCTGCAGGTGAACCTGTTAAAATCTTTAAAAAATTAAATGAAATTAATAAACCATTGAAAGCTATTTTATTAACGCATGCTCACTTTGATCATATTGGTGCACTTGATGCCGTATTAGAAAAATATGATGTACCTCTCTACATGCATAAAGAAGAATTTGACTTTTTAACTGACCCAGAAAAAAATGGAGCAGCTAAATTTAAACAATATGGTATGCCTTTAATCACAAGTAAAGCAAAACCTAATTCATTAGATGAGGGCGACTTTACTATTGGCAACTTTAATATGAAAGTCCTTCATACACCTGGACATTCTCCAGGCAGTTTAACGTATGTATTTGATGATTTTGCCGTTGTAGGTGACACACTATTTAATAATGGAATTGGTCGAACAGACTTATATAGAGGCGATTATGAAACCTTAGTAGATTCAATTAAAGATAAATTATTTGAATTAGAAGGGGACTTACCATTATTCCCAGGTCACGGTCAATATACAACAGTTGATGATGAACAATTAAATCCTTACTTAAATGGACAATAAAATAAAGTAATTTCTTCACCTCCTACGTTTAATAATGTAGGAGGTGATTTTTTGAAGATATTATTTAAAGAAATTGTAAACAAAGCTATTAGTAAAAATGCAAGCGATATTCATTTTATTCCTGCTGAAGATGAAGTATATATCAAATTTAGAGTAAATGATAATCTCGAATTATATGAAACTTTTAAATTAAGTATTTATCAGAAATTATTAGTTTACATGAAATTTCAAGCAGGATTAGATGTGTCAACTCAACAAATTGCTCAAAGTGGTCGTTATACGTATCAAGCGAAAGGATTATATTATTTAAGGATTTCTACATTACCTCTATCATTAGGAATAGAAAGTTGTGTTATCAGAATCATACCTCAATATTTTCAATCTAAAAAAGAATATAAAGATTTTAAGGATTTCAAACATTTAATGAATAAAAAGCAAGGCTTAATTTTATTTACAGGACCTACTGGATCTGGAAAAAGCACGTTAATGTATCAAATGGTTTTATATGCCTATGAGAAACTGAATTTAAATGTGATTACTATTGAAAATCCTGTTGAACAAATACTCAAAGGTATTACTCAAGTTTCAATTAATAAAAAAGCTGGTATCGATTATATAAGCTCTTTTAAAGCTATATTAAGATGTGATCCAGATGTCATTTTGATAGGAGAAATTAGAGATGCAGAAGTTGCAAAATGTGTTATTCAAGCTAGTTTAAGTGGGCATTTAGTTTTATCAACAATGCACTCAAGTAATTGTAAGGGAGCGATATTACGTTTATTAGAGATGGGTATTAGTATACAAGAAATTTCACAAGCTATAAATTTAATATCTAATCAACGGCTAATAACTACATTATCTAACCAACGGCAACTTGTTTGCGAATTAATAAATAATAATCAAATACAATACTTTTTTGAACATAATCATACGTTACCTAAGAACTTTAATCATTTAAAAGATAAGTTATTACTTATGTCGAAAGAGGGCACAATATGTGAAGAAACTGCAGATAAATACTTATAAAAAAAGAAATTTGAACACAATTCACCAAATTATGCTCCTTGAGAATTTAAATAGTTTATTAAAAAGTGGATTTACTTTATTTGAATGTTTCAATTTTATAAATCTGTACTTCAAATATAGGGACAAAACGTTAAGTAGCAAAATTATAGACAATATTAAAAATGGAATGGCTTGTGATGAAGTTTTAAATTTGATTGGCTATCCTCAATCAATCATTACGCAAATTTATTTCGCACAAAAATTCGGTAATATAGAAGATTCTCTTCAAGAATCAATAAACTACTTAAAAACAAACTTGAATGCTAAGCAACAAATCATAAAGTCAATACAATATCCCATAGTTTTAATAGTCATCTGTATTGGTATGATAACTATATTGAACTATACAGTACTTCCTCAATTTGAACAATTGTACGCCACAATGGATGTAAATCTTTCCTTCTTTCAAAAATTTCTCACCCAAACTATTTCTGCTTTACCAACTTTAATTATGATTATCTTATCACTTTCACTTTTTATATTTACGATTTTACTCATCATACAAGCTAATATTAGTGTTGATAGAAAGGTTAAATTGTTAACTCAAATACCCATATTTAAAGGTTATTATAAATTATTTAAAACATATCAAATCGCTAGTGAACTGTCATTGTTTTATAAAAATGGAATTACTTTACAAAGTATTGTTTCAATTTATGTTAGTCAAAAAAATAATTCATTTTTAAATTATTTAGGTAAAGCTTTATTAACGAATTCAAATAATGGGATTAGTTTAGCAGAAAGTTTGAGAGCGCAACAATGTTTCCAAGATGATTTAATCAAATTTATTCAACAGGGCGAAAAGAGTGGAAAATTAGACGTGGAACTAAAATTATATAGCCAAATATTAATTCAAAGAATTCAAAATAAAGCTTTGAAACATTCAAAAATTATTCAGCCAGTTGTTTTTTTATTTTTGGGTTTTTTTATTATTAGTTTATATCTAGTCATTATGCTCCCTATGTTTCAACTTATGCAAAACATTAAATAACGAAGAGGCGATAGTATGAAAAATTATGTACAAAAATTAAAAAGTTTAAAATTACACTTATTGAAATGTTACTTGTATTACTTATTATTAGCGTTTTATTAATTTTAATTATTCCAAATATTGCTAAACAAACAGCTCACATACAATCAACTGGCTGTGATGCTCAGGTGAAAATGGTCAATAGTCAAATTGAAGCTTATACACTTAAAAATAATAGAGCACCTAATAGTATTGATGACTTAGTAACAGACGGATATATCAAAGAAGGCCAAAAATCATGTAAATCTGGAGAAACAATTACGATCAACAATGGTGAAGCTATTGCAAGTTAAAGTATTTAGCGGATTTACTATGATAGAAAGTTTATTAACTCTTTTAATACTAGTTATCTTATTAAATATAAGTTTTGCCATTTCTAAAGAAAATAACTTTTCTATTCTTAGTGATGAATTAAGCTTAAATCAACTTATTTCTCAATTTGACTATTACAAGTCTAAAGCAATAGGTGATAATCAATCTATCACTCTTGCGTTAACGGAAAATTCTTCAATTATAAATGTAGTAGAAGAAAAAGGATTACATTATAATTTTAAAATTCGAAGTGGTAAAGTCAAATCCATCTCTAAAATTAAAAAAATAACTTTTGATAAAGATGGGAGAATAAATAATTTTGGATCGTTTGTGTTAAATATAAATGAGCGTTTATATAAAATCATATTTCATATCGATAAAGGGAGAATAAGATATGTATCAATTTAACAAAAGAGCAAGTATTTTAGCAGATAGCCTTTTCTCTTTTCTTATTATAATTATTATTTCTACTATTTTTATCCCTTTATTATCACAATTAAATCTTTCTCTTAGAGAACAATATGAATATTTAGAAATGAAGCAGGCTATTATAACTAGCATTAATCATTACAATATTAAAGAATTGAGAAGGGGTATTGATTTAGGTGTTTATCATATTAAACTCAATAAAGCTTCGATTTGTAATTATAAAGTTATTGAAAAGAATAAAGTTTGTGTCAAATTTTAATTTAAAAGCTTTTACCTTTATTGAAATGCTTTTATCTCTTTTAATAACGCTATTAGTATTAAGTTTAATTCCCCAAATGTTAAAACTCACTCATTTTTATCTCCATGAATCATATGAGAACTACCAAACTGAGTATACTTTTTTTCTATCCGATGTAAGTCACTTATCAAATAAATCTAATACTTCTTTCCAAATAATTAATAAAAACACTATATTAGTACAAGAAAAAGAGGGGAAAGGTTACATAAAATATAAAAATTCGAAATTGATTTATGAAAATAATGGACGAGGAAATATTACTCTATTAAATAACGTTATAGATTTCAAAACTAAATCTATTAACTCAAAAATAATCAAAGTTACATTAAAAATTGGGGATGAAACGATAAATTATGAGAAAGAATTTTACATTTAATACTAAAGCCTTTATTAGTAGTTATACGTTATTTCTATTTATTATTTATTTATCAATAATTACTTTTTATACTACACAATTTAGTATAAAATTGAAGACAATTCATAATATAAGTCATTATTATGATCATGTTATTATTGAAAAATTAGAAAAAGGTGATTCAACTGAACGCTAAACAATTACCTATAATATTTATTGGCTTTATGGGAACAGGAAAAAGTACTATTGGTGAATTTCTTTCACTAGAAAAGCAATTAACTTTTATTGATTTAGATGCTTATATTGAAATAAAAGAGAATAAAACTATTCCAAAAATATTTGAACAAATAGGAGAAAGTGGTTTTAGAAATTTAGAATATAAATATTTAAAACAATGTATATCGAAATATGATGTAATTTCTACTGGCGGAGGCGTAATAGAAAACGTTGATTCTTTAAACCTCTTAAAGCAAATTAAAAATGTCATATGGTTGGATTGCACCATTGAGACTATTCATCGACGAATTGAAAATGACCCTCATAGACCTAATGCTAAAAATAAGACTAAAAATCAGTTAAAAAACTTGTATTTATCAAGGGTTTCAAGATATAATGAAATCGCATTCATGAAAGTGAATAGTGAAAAAACAATCAAAGAAATTTATGATTCTATCATAAATCATCTATCTTGCGGTTGATCAGTATTAGAGAGAATATTGATAATCATATGTGTCTTATATAAGTGTAATAGATTACACTGTGATTTTTCTTTATCGCCGAAGGTGCAAGTATAAATACGAAACTCTCAGGCAAAAGGATAATACTGTTACGCATTCCTGGATTAAGTGTATAAACAGGGTAGCAATTTGCTACTCTGTTTTTTTATAAAAATTATAGGGGGTTTTCAAATGACAAGCGAATTAAAAAAAACACCATTGTATCAAAATTATGTAGACAGTGGTGCTAAAATAGTAGAATTCGGTGGATGGGCTATGCCTGTTCAGTTTACAAGTATCAAAGAAGAACATAATGCAGTTAGATATAATGTAGGTATGTTCGATGTAAGCCACATGGGAGAAATCTCAATTAAAGGTAATGATGCTAGTAAATTTGTCCAATACTTATTATCAAACGATACTAATAATTTAACTGAAACTAAAGCACAATATACTGCTTTATGTAATGAAGAAGGCGGTATCATTGATGATTTAGTAACATATAAAGTAGGCGAAAACGATTATTTATTAATTGTTAATGCTGCTAACACTGATAAAGACTTTGCTTGGATTCAAAAACAATCAGCTAACTTTGATGTTGAAGTATCAAATGTTTCTGATCAATATGGTCAATTAGCTGTTCAAGGTCCTAAAGCTAGAGATTTAGTTAGTGAATTAGTTGATGTTGATGTAAGTGAAATGAAACCATTTGATTTTAAACAAGGTGTTACTTTATTTGGTAAAAATGTTATTTTATCTCAATCAGGTTACACTGGTGAAGATGGCTTTGAAATCTATTGTGATGCAGGAGATACGGTAGATATTTGGAACGGCTTTACTTCACATGACGTAGTTCCTTGCGGATTAGGCGCAAGAGATACATTAAGACTTGAAGCTGGATTACCTTTACATGGTCAAGATCTTACTGAATCTATCACACCATATGAAGGTGGCATCGCTTTTGCTGCTAAACCATTAACCGAAGAAGATTTCATTGGTAAATCAGTATTAAAAGATCAAAAAGAAAATGGTTCTGAACGTAGAACTGTTGGTTTAGAATTACTTGAAAAAGGTATCGCAAGAACAGGTTACCCAGTATTAGATCTAGATGGTAATCAAATTGGGGAAGTTACATCTGGAACTCAATCACCTTCATCAGGTAAATCAATTGCAATGGCAATTATTAAACGTGATGAATTTGAAATGGGAAGAGAATTACTAGTTCAAGTGCGTAAAAGACAGCTTAAAGCTAAAATCGTTAAGAAAAATCAAATCGAAAAATAATTAAGGGGTGTGTATTGTGAGTCATCGTTATATACCATTAACTGAAAAAGATAAGAAAGAAATGTTAGAGACTATTGGTGCTAATTCTATTAATGAATTATTTGGTGATGTACCAGAAGATATTTTATTAAACAGGGATTTAAATATCGCTAGTGGTGAAGCTGAAACTACTTTATTAAAAAGATTAAACAGAGTAGCTAATAAAAATATTACTAAAGAAACACATGCATCATTCTTAGGTGCTGGTGTATATGATCATTATGCGCCTGCAGTAGTAGATGCAATGATTTCACGCTCAGAGTTCTATACAGCGTATACACCTTACCAACCTGAAATTTCTCAAGGTGAATTACAAGCTATTTTTGAATTCCAAACGTTAATTTGTGAATTAACTAATATGGATGTAGCTAACTCTTCAATGTATGATGGTATTACTAGTTTTGCTGAAGCTTGTATCTTAGCTTTCAACCATACTAAAAAGAACAAAATCGTCGTTTCAAAAGGTCTTCACTATCAAGCATTACAAGTACTTAAAACTTATGTAAAAGTTCGTGAAGAATTTGAAATTGTAGAAGTTGATTTAGATGGTACAATCACTGATTTAGAAAAATTAGAACAAGCTGTGGATGATGAAACAGCAGCTGTAGCTGTTCAATATCCAAACTTCTATGGTTCAATTGAAGATTTAGAAAAAATTCATTCATTTATTGAAGATAAAAAAGCTTTATTTATCGTATATGCTAACCCATTAGCTTTAGGTTTATTAACTCCTCCAGGTTCATTTGGCGCAGATATCGTAGTAGGTGATACTCAACCATTCGGTATTCCAACACAATTTGGTGGACCACACTGTGGTTATTTCGCTACTACTAAAAAATTAATGCGTAAAGTACCTGGTAGATTAGTTGGTGAAACTCAAGATGATGAAGGTAACAGAGGTTTTGTATTAACATTACAAGCTCGTGAACAACATATTCGTCGTGACAAAGCGACTTCAAATATTTGTTCAAACCAAGCTCTTAATGCTTTAGCTTCATCAATTGCTATGTCTGCTCTTGGTAAACAAGGTGTTTATGATATTGCAGTTCAAAACTTAGAACACGCTAATTATGCAAAAAATCAATTTAAAGAAAATGGTTTCGAAGTATTAGATGGAACATCATTTAATGAATTTGTTGTTAAATTTGATAAACCAATCAAAGAAGTGAACAAGCAATTAGCTGAAGAAGGCTTCATTGGTGGTTTTGATTTAGGTGAAGCATCTAGTGACTTTGAAAATCATATGTTAGTAGCTGTTACTGAATTAAGAACAAAAGATGAAATAGATACATTTGTTAAGAAAGCTGGTGAGCTAAATGGTAGTAAGTAAATCAAGTCCATTAATTTTCGAAAGATCTAGAGCAGGTAGATATGCATACTCATTACCTCAAAGCGATATTAAAGGTGATTCTGTCGAAAGCATCTTAGATGATAAATTCATCCGTAAAGATAAAGCAGAATTTCCAGAAGTAGCTGAATTAGATTTAGTACGTCATTACACAGAACTTTCAAATAAAAACTTTGGTGTAGATTCTGGTTTCTATCCACTAGGATCATGTACAATGAAATACAATCCAAAAATTAATGAGAGAGTAGCACGTATTCCAGGATTCGCTGAATCTCATCCATTACAAGAAGAAGAACAAGTACAAGGTTCTCTTGAAATTATTTATAGCTTACAAGAAGAGTTAAAAGAAATTACAGGTATGGATGAAGTTACTTTACAACCTGCAGCTGGTGCACATGGTGAGTGGACTGCATTAATGATCTTTAAAGCATATCATATTGCTAATGGTGAAGGTCATCGTGACGAAGTAATCGTACCTGACTCAGCACACGGTACTAACCCAGCGTCAGCTTCATTTGCAGGCTTTAAATCAGTAACTGTAAAATCAAATGAACGTGGGGAAGTTGATATTGAAGACTTAAAACGTGTTGTAAATGAAAACACAGCAGCGATCATGTTAACTAACCCTAATACTTTAGGTATTTTCGAAAAAAATATTATGGAAATCCGTGAAATCGTTCATGAAGCAGGCGGCTTATTATACTATGATGGCGCAAACTTAAACGCAATTATGGATAAAGTACGTCCTGGCGATATGGGATTTGACGCTGTGCACTTAAACTTACACAAAACATTCACTGGCCCACACGGTGGCGGTGGTCCTGGTTCAGGTCCAGTAGGAGTTAAAAAAGAATTAGCAAGCTATCTTCCTAAACCAATGGTTGTTAAAGATGGCGATACTTTCAAATATGACAATGATATTGAAAATTCTATTGGCCGTGTTAAACCATTCTATGGTAACTTTGGAATCTATTTAAGAGCATACACTTATATTAGAACAATGGGTGCTGAAGGTTTAAGAGAAGTATCTGAAGCTGCAGTACTTAATGCGAACTATATTAAAGCACGCTTAAAAGAGCGTTACGAAATTCCTTATGATCAATATTGTAAACATGAATTCGTACTTAGCGGTTCTAAACAAAAAGAACATGGTGTTCGTACATTAGATATGGCTAAACGTTTATTAGACTTTGGTGTTCATCCACCAACAATTTACTTCCCATTAAACGTTGAAGAAGGTATGATGATTGAGCCTACTGAAACTGAATCTAAAGAAACATTAGATTACTTCATTGATGCAATGTTACAAATTGCTGATGAAGCTGAAAATAACCCTGATACCGTTTTAGAAGCGCCTCATACTACTATTATTGATAGATTAGATGAAACTACGGCTGCTCGTAAACCAGTATTAAAATTTGAAAAATTACATGATGAAAAACAATAATTCATTGTAAATATTAAGACAGGCACAATACAGTTATGCCTGTCATTTTTTGGTATTCATTTCATAATTATATCTATAAATAGCAAAAGAAAAACTCTTAGAGCTTTTCTCTAAGAGTTTAATAATGGTTCTGGCAATTAACTATTTTTTAGTTTTAATCTTACCAGTCCATTTTTTATATCCGCCTTTGAGCATGTAAATATCTTTATAGCCATTCTTTTTAAGGATACGTGCTGCACGATAACTAGCAATGCCGTTAGCATCACAAAGATAAATAGGTTGATCTTTTCGTAGACCTTGGAATCTTTGGCTAAACATTGAGATTGGAATATTACGTGCGCCATTAATATGACCATAATCATAATCAACTTTTTCTCGTACATCAATGACTTGAGCTTTTCTTAAGCCTTTATGAAATTCATTTTGTTCTAATTCTGTCACAGCACGTTTATTGATAAACCAATTTCCTAACATGTAAAGAATAATTAAGACTATAATAACCAATGCTATAATCAAAGATACATTCATATTGCATCCTCCCTAATTAACCGATATTATAATTATAAGGCTGTTAGCACAATTTATCAAAATTTTTTTATTGTCTAATTATGGCTTTATTTAATTTAATACTAATTTATATATACGATTTATAAATAAATAAAAAGTTGTGATTGGAGTTTTTTTATGACTGAAACATGGAACTTTATTAATACAGGAAGTCATAATCCTTACTATAATATGGCTATGGACGAAGCTCTATTAAATTTTGTTTCTCGCGGAGAAATTGATCCAGTAATAAGATTTTATACATGGGATCCCGCTACATTATCAGTAGGATATTTTCAAAGATTAACAAAAGAAATAGATATTGAGAAAGTTAAAGAAAAAGGATTTGGCTTAGTGCGACGTCAAACAGGCGGACGAGGTGTGTTACATGATAAAGAATTAACATATAGTGTTATCGTTCCAGAGTCTCATCCTGATATGCCATCTACAGTAACAGAAGCTTACCGAGTTATTTCAGAAGGTCTTTTAGAAGGATTTAAAATTTTAGGATTTGATGCTTATTTCGCTATACCACGCTCAAAAGAAGAAAGAGAAAAATTAAAACAACCTAGAAGTGCAGTTTGTTTTGATGCGCCAAGTTGGTATGAGTTAGTAGTTGAAGGACGTAAGATTGCAGGTAGTGCTCAAACTCGTCAAAAAGGCGTTATATTACAACACGGTTCTTTACTTCAAGATGTAGATGTAGATGAATTATTTGATATGTTCATTTTCAAAAATGATCGTTTAAAAGATAAAATGAAAAAAGCGTTTGTAGACAAAGCTGTCTCAATTAATGACATTTCTGATCGTCGTATCACAATTGAAGAAATGGAAAAAGCGTTTGAAGAAGGGTTTAAAAAGGGCTTAGACATCGACTTTAAACCTTTAACTTTAACTGATGCACAATTAGCAGAAGTCAAAGAACTTGAAGAAAAATATCGTTCAGATGAATGGTTATATAAAAAATAATTAAAAAAAGAGGCTGACCATTGTAAAGCTTAAAGGCAAGGATGAAGTAGTATTGCCTAATTAGATTTACATTAATGATTCAGCCTCTTTTATAATTCTAGTTATTTACGATTGCGTCGTTTATACTTTCTTACTGCTTTTCTATATTTTCTTTGATCTTCAGTAAGAAAGAAGAAGTAATAAATAAGATAAATGATTACTGCAATAATAAAAAGAGTGAAAATTGATTTAACAAATGACACTAAGAATACATTTAGATTTAAAATTAATCCAATCGCTGCAATCGCTAAAACAATATAAAATATTACATTTTTCAATTAAAAAACTCCTATGATCCAGAATTACTAGATAGATTGATTTGTGATAATTTAGTGCGTCCTTGATTTAATTTATCCGTATCATTAGATTCATATCCGTTTTTAATATCTTTAAAAGCAGATTGAATATTTTTATTTATCTGTTTAATATTTTTATCCGTACTTTCGTTTTTGTCACTCATTTTCTTTTTAGATACTGAACCTTTATATTTACTATATGCATTATCAATATCATTAGAAAGAGAATTTAATTTCTCTAAATTTTGATTTTTATCTTCTTTTTTCTTTTTAGTTAAATCAAGCTTATTAAAATTCCCAATAACTTTTGCAATATCTTGATAGTATTGAGAACTAGCGTTTAAAAATTCTGTTTCATTATTATTATCTACAGTTTGCGAAACGTTTTTCTTATCATTATTTAAAGCATTTAGCTGTGATTTTTGGTCACTGATATCTTGATTTAGTTGTTGAATATCGAGTTTCAAGTTGTGGTTATCATCTCTTAATTTAGTTGTTTTTTCTTCTAAAGGACCTAAGTTCTGAGTGCCACAGCCAACTAGCAAACACGAAGCTCCTATAATCATTATTAGTTTTTTCATGTAAATCTCCCTAAATCAAAATCTATTTATTCGAAAACAAGTATGATATCATTTTAATGTAAATAATTAAAATGTACAAACGTTATACAAGAGGTGAACAATATGGATAAAATAGCGAAAATTCACGACTTACTTAACAAACAAGATTTAGACGCTGTAGTGATTTTATCAGATTATAACCGTAGATATGTTTCTGAATTCACGGGAACAAGTGGTGCACTTGTCATTTCGAAAAAAGAGAACAAACTTATTACAGATTTCCGCTATATAGAGCAAGCGACTAATCAAGCTGTTAATTTTGACATTATCAATAGAAGTGGAAGCATTAATGACGAGATTATTTCAATCATAAATAGTCGAAATTTTCAAAAAGTAGGATTCGAAGGTCATTTAGTTAGTTATGATACATATCAAATTCTTAATCAAGCTTCTGCCCAATTAATTAGTATTGGAAATAGAATTGAACAAATTAGAGAAATTAAAACACCTGAAGAAATCGAAAAAATAAAAGTTGCCGCTAAAATTGTTGATGACACTTATGATTATCTTTTAAAAACAGTTAAAGTTGGTATGACTGAAAGAGAAGTAAAAGCATTATTAGAAAGTAAAATGTTAGAATTAGGTGCTGACGGTCCATCATTTGACACCATTGTAGCGTCAGGATATAGAGGCGCTTTACCTCATGGTGTAGCTAGCGATAAAGTGATTGAACGTGGAGATATGATTACTTTAGATTTTGGCGCATATTATAGAGGTTACTGTTCTGATATCACGCGTACTTTCGCTATAGGTGAACCTGATGCTCAATTAAAAGAAATTTACGATATCGTACTTAAATCTCAAATTAAAGCCATTAACGAAATTAAATCTGGTATGAGCGTAAAAGAAGCTGATGCATTATCTAGAGACTATATCGTAGCACATGGTTATGGTGCAGAATTCGGACATTCCTTAGGGCATGGGATTGGTTTAGAAATTCATGAAGGCCCACTATTATCTAAAAATGCAAATGGTACAATAGAAGTAAATAACTGTGTTACTATTGAACCAGGTATTTATGTCGACGGTCTTGGTGGGGTACGTATTGAAGATGACATTTTAATCACTGAAAATGGCTGTGAAGTCTTTACTAAATGTACGAAAGACCTTATTATTTTAGAGTAAGCGTATAATTGAGGAGGAAACTGAATGATTTCGGTTAATGATTTTAAAACAGGTTTAACTATTTCTGTAGATAATGGTATTTGGAAAGTTATTGATTTCCAACACGTAAAACCAGGTAAAGGTTCTGCCTTTGTACGTTCTAAATTACGTAATTTAAGAACTGGCGCTATTCAAGAAAAAACTTTTAGAGCTGGTGAAAAAGTAGAACAAGCTATGATTGAAAACCGTCGTATGCAATACTTATATGCTGATGGTGACAATCACGTATTCATGGATAATGAAACATTTGATCAAACTGAGTTATCAGGAGATTACTTAAAAGACGAATTAAAATTCTTAAAAGCTAACATGGAAGTTCAAATCCAATCATACGAAGGTGAAACAATTGGAGTTGAATTACCAAAAACTGTTGAATTAGAAGTTACTGAAACAGAACCTGGTATTAAAGGTGATACTGCAACTGGTGCTACTAAATCTGCTACAGTTGAAACAGGTTACACTTTAAATGTACCTTTATTCGTAAATGAAGGCGACATTTTAGTAATCAATACGAGTGATGGTAGCTATATTTCAAGAGGTTAATCGTTAACTATATGTTATATAAACTCTAAGACATAAGCATTGTCTTAGAGTTTTTTAATTTCTAAAAAGTAGTCAATGAATACGAAAACGTACTTGGATTTCATTTTCAAACAAGAAAATAATATAAATTATTACTAAGCGTTTGAATTGAAAATGACACATGCTTGAATTGGTTGAAACAGTCAAGTAAAATAGATTGGTAGATGAAAACTAAGTCAAGGAGTTATCCACTTATGAATTTTAAAGAAATAAAAGAATTAATCGAAATTCTTGATCAATCAAGCTTAACTGAAATTAATATTGAAGATAATAAAGGTAGCGTAGTTAATTTAAAGAAACAAAAAGAAACTGAAATTCAATACGCACAACCGCAACCATCTGTAGTTGCACCACAACCTACAGCTTCTCAACCACAATCAGCAACACAATCTGCACCATCAAGTAATTCTGAGAGTGTTTCTGATGTAGATGACAACTACCAAACAATTAATGCACCTATGGTCGGTACGTTTTATAAATCACCATCACCTGAAGAGGATGCATATGTTAAAGTAGGCGATAAAGTATCGGATGATTCAACAGTTTGTATTTTAGAAGCTATGAAATTATTTAATGAAATACAAGCAGAAATTTCTGGTGAAATCGTAGAAATATTAGTAGAAGACGGACAAATGGTAGAGTATGGCCAACCGTTATTTAAGGTGAAATAATGAAAAAAGTATTAATTGCTAACCGTGGAGAAATAGCGGTTAGAATTATTAGAGCATGTCATGATTTAGGTATTCAAACTGTTGCAATCTATTCTGAAGGAGATAAAGACGCGCTACATACTCAAATTGCTGATGAAGCATATTGCGTCGGTCCTACACAGTCTAAAGATTCATATTTAAATATTCCTAATATCTTATCTATAGCAACATCTACAGGTTGTGACGGCGTTCATCCTGGTTATGGATTTTTAGCTGAAAATGGCGATTTCGCTGAATTATGTGAAGCATGTCAATTGAAGTTTATTGGGCCTAGCTATGAATCTATTCAAAAAATGGGAATTAAAGATGTAGCTAAAGCGGAAATGATAGCAGCAAACGTTCCAGTTGTACCTGGAAGCGATGGTTTAGTTGAAACAATAAGTGATGCTAAAAAAATTGCTAACGACATTGGCTATCCAGTAATTATTAAAGCTACTGCTGGAGGCGGCGGTAAAGGAATTCGTGTCGCTCGTAATGAGAAGGAATTAGAAAATGGTTTCCGCATGACACAACAAGAAGCCGAAACTGCATTTGGAAATGGTGGATTATATCTTGAAAAATTCATCGAAAATTTCCGCCACATTGAAATTCAAGTGATTGGTGACCAATTTGGTAATGTGATTCATTTGGGTGAACGTGATTGTACAATTCAAAGACGTATGCAGAAGTTAGTAGAAGAAGCTCCTTCTCCAATTCTTTCTGAAAAAACACGTCAAGAAATGGGAGATGCCGCAGTCAGAGCTGCTAAAGCAGTTAACTATGAAAACGCAGGCACAATTGAATTTATTTATGATTTAAATGATGATAAATTCTACTTTATGGAAATGAATACGCGTATTCAAGTAGAGCATCCAGTAACTGAAATGGTAACAGGTATCGACCTAGTTAAACTTCAATTAAAAGTAGCTATGGGAGAACCATTACCTTATAAACAAGAAGATATTTCAATTAATGGTCATGCCATAGAATATAGAATTAATGCTGAGAATCCATTTAAAAACTTTATGCCTTCTCCAGGTAAAATCACACAATATATAGCGCCAGGTGGATATGGGGTGAGAATTGAGTCAGCATGTTATACAAATTACACTATACCTCCATATTATGATTCAATGGTAGCTAAATTAATCGTTCATGAACCAACTAGGGATGAAGCGATTATGACTGGTATTAGAGCATTAAGTGAGTATTTAATTTTAGGAATTGATACAACCATTCCATTCCATTTAAAATTAATGAATAACGATATTTTCAGAAGTGGTAGTTTTAATACAAATTTCTTAGAAAAGTATAATATTATGGATGATACTGAGTAGGAGGTTACATCAAATGGTAAAAGTAGCAGATTATTCAAATTCTAATTTAGGTAAAGTTGAAATAGCGCCTGAAGTTATCTCTGTTATTGCGAGCATCGCAGTATCTGAGATTGAAGGTGTAACTGGACACTTCGCCGACTTAAATAACACTAACTTAGAAAAAATTAGTAGAAAGAATTTAAGTAAAAATTTAAAAATTGAAGCAAAAGATGATGGTATTCACATTGACGTATACTGTTCGATTAAACACGGCGTTAAAATCTCTAAATTTGCAAGTAAAATCCAAGCAAATATTTTCAATTCTATTAAAACTATGACTGCTATTGAACCAAAAGAGATTAACATTCATATCATGCATATTACTGCTGAATAGATTAGAACAAATATTAAAATAAGGAGTTTGTTATGAGTCGTAAAGAATCTAGAAAACAAGCATTTCAAACATTATTTCAATTAGAAATGAAAGATACAGATTTGACTATCAATGAGGCGATTAATTTCATTAAAGATGATTACCCTGATTTAGATTTTGATTTTATTCATTGGTTAGTTACTGGTGTCAAAGATCACGAGCCAGTGCTTGATGAAACAATCGAACCTAAACTCAAAGATTGGTCAATCCAGCGTTTATTGAAAAGTGACCGTATTATTTTACGAATGGCTACTTTTGAACTTCTTCATAGTGAAACCCCTTCAAAAGTAATTATTAATGAAGCAGTCGAACTTACTAAACAATTTAGTGATGATAATCATTATAAATTTATCAATGGTGTATTAAGCAATATAAAAAAATAGTATTGAGTGATGTCTATGTCTGAATATCTAAGTGTTTCAACTTTAACTAAATATATTAAATATAAATTTGATCAAGATCCACATTTACAATCTGTATTTCTTAAAGGTGAATTATCAAATTTTAAAAAACACTCAAGTGGCCATTTGTATTTTAATGTAAAAGATAAAGATAGTGTTATTAGTGCAATGATGTTCAAAGGAAATGCTTCACAACTTACATTTGATCCAAAAGAAGGCGATGAAGTATTACTAGAAGCTAGAGTTTCAGTATATGAACGTCGAGGTAATTATCAAATTTACGTTAATAAAATGGAACTTGATGGTATTGGTAATCTCTACCAAAAGCTAGAAGAACTTAAGCAAAAGTTAGCTAAAGAAGGCTTTTTCAATAAAGAATATAAAAAAGCCATACCTAAGTACCCTAAAAAAATAGCAATTTTAACTGCAAGTACAGGTGCAGCAATTCGTGATATTCATTCCACGATTAATAGTCGTTACCCTTTAGTAGAGAAAATCTCGATTAGCACACTAGTACAAGGGGCCCAAGCTAAAAATGATATTATTGAAAAAATCCAATATGCAGATAGTTTGAATGTGGATACTATTATTTTGGGCCGTGGCGGGGGTTCTATAGAAGATTTATGGAATTTTAATGAAGAAGATGTTGTTAGAGCTATTTTCAATTGTCAAACACCTATCATATCAGCAGTTGGCCATGAGACTGATTTTACGTTGAGTGACTTTGTAGCCGATGTCAGAGCTGCTACACCTACTCAAGCGGCAGTAATTGCTACACCAGATCAATATGAGTTATTGCAACAAATTAAGCAGTATCAATTCTCACTAACAAAATTTATTAAGCAGTACGTTGAAAAGCAACATAAACATTTAGATTATTTAGCGTCATATTACAAATTTAAGCAACCCTCATTATTATATGACCAACAAATTCAACGAAGAGATGATTTAGAGAAACAATTAAAACAAAAACTTTTATTAAGTATTGAAAGTAAGAAAAATAACGTTAAATTATTGCAAAACCATTTTAATTTAAAAAATTTCAATCGAACTATTTTACAAAATCAAAAGACTGTTTCTAGTCATCGTCATCGTTTAATCAATGTAACCAATCAAACCATTGAAAATAGTAGAGTTAAATTACAAAATAAAATAGAACAACTTAATAATTTAAGTCCTACAAACATCATGTTAAGAGGTTATACAATCGTTAATAAAAATGATAAAGTCATAACAAGTACACATGATTTAAAAGAAAATGACGAGATTACATTATCTATGAAAGATGGTAGCGTTAATGCTACTGTTAAGAAAGTTAGGTGTAAAGATGAGTAAAGAACAACAAAGTTTTGAAGAAATGATGCAAGAGTTAGAAAATATCGTTCAAAAATTAGATAATGAAACAGTATCATTAGAAGAATCATTAAACCTATACCAACGTGGAATGAAATTATCTGCTGCTTGCGAAACGACTTTAAAAGATGCTGAAACTAAAGTGAATCAATTAATCAAAGATGAAACAGAGGGTGCCGATAATGAGTAAATTATCAACAAATGAATTAATTGAACAAATTAATACATTACTTAATGAAACAGTTGGAGATTCATCACTTAATACTAATTTAGAAGAAAGTATGCGTTATTCTCTAAATGCTGGTGGCAAACGAATTCGACCATTACTAGTATTATTAACGCTCAATGTTTTAAACGAAGACTATAATAAAGGGCTTCAAACAGCATTAGCCCTTGAAATGATTCATACTTATTCGCTTGTTCATGATGACTTACCTGCCATGGATAATGATGATTACAGACGAGGTAAACTTACAAATCATAAGGTATATGGTGATTGGAAAGCTATACTTGCTGGTGATGCATTACTAACTAAAGCATTTGAAGTCGTAGCAAATGATCAATTACTTAAACCTGAGGTAAAAGTAAAAGTGATTTCTCGTTTAGCTCACGATAGTGGTCATTTAGGAATGGTTGGTGGTCAAACATTAGACATGGATAGTGAAGATAGTTCAGTAGATTTAACTACATTAGAGCAAATTCACAGAGCCAAAACAGGGGCATTATTACAGTTTGCTATTTTAAGCGCGGCTGATATTGCTGAGGTGGATGAGAATATTTCAAAAGCCTTAGAAAAATTCAGTGATAATTTAGGTTTAATGTTCCAAATTAAAGATGACTTATTAGATATCTATGGAGACGAACAAAAGCTAGGCAAGAAAGTGGGTAGTGATTTAGAAAATCATAAAAGTACTTATGTTTCTTTACTAGGAAAAAAGGGCGCCGAAGAAAAATTAGAATGGCACAGAAATGCAGCGATTGAAGCGCTAAATCCACTTAACACTCATTATGATGTTACACCTTTATTAGACATAGTTGAATTATTTTATAATAGAGATCACTAAATAACAAAATATTATTTTAAATTAATCCTTCTGAGTATTATACTTAGAAGGATTTTTAAATTTAAAAAGATAGATTTACTCCAGATTAAAGTTAATATTGTTTTAATATGTATAAATTTATACATTTAGATGTAATAAATAAATTCTTTTGACTACATATCATTTTAAAATTTAACCTTAAATATCTGATATGACAACCTTTCTAAGTAGTTAACTTTAGTAGTAGTTCCAAAGGGGTTATGTTAAAATCATTGTATAAATATTCGAAACTAGGAGTGTTCACAATGGCTAAAAAATCAGTGAGACATATAAAAATCCGAGAAATTATCTCAAGTGAACAGATTGAAACACAAGATGAACTAGTTAAACGTCTTAATGAATATGATTTAAATGTTACACAAGCAACCGTTTCACGAGATATAAAAGAACTACAACTAATTAAAGTACCTACACCTTCAGGTCAATATGTTTATAGTTTACCGAATGATCGTAAATATCACCCACTTGAAAAACTGGGCCGTTATTTAATGGATTCATTTGTTAATATTGAAGGTACAGGAAACTTACTTGTTCTCAAAACACTTCCTGGAAATGCTCAATCTATCGGTGCTATTCTTGACCAAATTGATTGGGATGAAGTATTAGGAACAATTTGTGGTGATGATACTTGTCTTTTAATTTGTAAAGATGAAGAAGCAAGTAATACAATTAAAACTAGAATTTTTAATTTATTATAAGGATGCGATGAATTCATGTTACAAACCTTATCAATAAAACAATTTGCCATCATTGATGAACTAGAAATCCAATTTTCAGACGGTTTAACTGTATTAAGTGGGGAGACTGGTTCTGGTAAATCAATTATTATTGATGCAATCGGACAATTGATTGGTATGCGTGCTTCATCAGACTATGTAAGGCATGGAGAGAAGAAAGCGATTATTGAAGGTATATTTGATATCGATAATAGTAAAGATGCTATATCCGTTCTTAAAAGCTTAGATATCGACATTGATGAAGACTTTCTACTAGTTAAGAGAGAAATTTTTAGTTCGGGGAAAAGTATATGTAAAATCAACAATCAAACTGTTACCCTTCAAGACTTGCGTAAAGTAATGCAAGAGCTTTTAGATATACATGGGCAACATGAAACGCAAGTATTATTAAAACAAAAATATCATCTGCAATTATTGGATGACTATGCTGAAGACAAATATTTAGATATTAAAGAAAAATATCATAATCTCTTTAATGAATATAAAAATAAAACGAAAGAATTAGAAAAACTTGAATCGGCAGACCAAGCTTTATTACAACGTTTAGATTTGATGAAATTTCAATTTGAAGAATTAAAAGAGGCTTCTTTAAAAGAAGGCGAAACGGAACAACTTGAAGCTGACATACGTCGAATTCAAAACTCTGAAAAATTAAGTTTGGCATTAAACAATGCTTATGTCGCTTTAACTGATGAACATGCTATTACTGATAGGCTATATGAATTTAGTAATCACTTACAGGCTATTAACGATATCCTTCCAAATAAATACAATAAATTGAAAGAAGATGTCGATCAATTCTACTATACTTTAGAAGATGCTAAGCATGAGCTTTATGATGAAATGTCGAATACAGAATTCGATGAGCAAGTTTTAAATGAACTTGAATCTAGAATGAATTTACTAAATAACCTTAAACGTAAATATGGAAAGGATATTAGTGAATTAATCACTTATCAAGATAAACTTGAAAGTGAAATTTCTAAAATTGAAAATTATGAGGAAAGTACTTCTCAGCTAAAAGAAGAAATTTCTCAACTTTATAAAGAAGTACTTAACGTTGGTAAAGCACTTTCTAAAGAACGTCGGAAAGTTGCACGTGAATTAAGAGATCACATTGTCAAAGAAATTCAAAATCTGCAAATGAAAGATGCAAATTTAGAAATATCTTTCCAACCTTTAGATAAACCAACCTTAGAAGGTATAGAATTTGTAGAATTCTTAATTAGTCCAAATAAAGGTGAACCACTCAAGAGTCTAAACAAAATAGCATCAGGTGGCGAACTGTCGCGTATTATGTTAGCTCTAAAAAGTATCTTTGTTCAATCAAGAGGTCAAACTGCAATTTTATTTGATGAGGTTGATTCTGGAGTATCAGGCCAAGCAGCCCAAAAAATGGCTGAAAAAATGCGTGATATAGCCCAATATATTCAAGTTATTTGTATCTCACATTTACCTCAAGTTGCCTCTATGAGTGACCATCATTTGTTAATTAGTAAAGCGTCTAATGAAGATCGTACAACTACCCAAGTGAAAGAACTCGAAGATGGCGATAAAATAGACGAAATCGCTAGAATGATTTCAGGTGCAAGCGTAACTGATTTAACGCGTGAAAATGCTAAGGAAATGATTGAACAAAATCGTAGAAAATAGTTGTTGAGAGTAGTGAGAATTATTTTCAGAATTTATCAATTTGATGTAAAATAACTAAGTATAAATAATTTTGACTTACAAGAGGGTGTGAACTGAATTGTTTCACGCTCTCTATCTAAGTTTAGACAAGTTAGGAGTAAGAACATGTCTGAAAAACAATATGATCTTGTCGTGTTAGGCGGAGGAACTGCAGGTTATGTAGCAGCAATTCGTGCCTCACAATTAGACAAAACAGTAGCTATCGTTGAACAATCTTTGCTAGGTGGAACATGTTTACACAAAGGTTGTATCCCAACTAAAGCATTATTAAAATCGGCCGAAGTGACACGCACAGTTAAAGAAGCTTCAAGCTTTGGTGTCAACGTGGGCGACTTTACGATTGATTTTTCAACAATGATGTCAAGAAAAACTGAGATTGTTGAACAAATGTATAAAGGTGTAAATGCATTAATGCAAAGAAATCATATTGATGTATACAATGGTACTGGACGCATAATGGGCACTTCAATCTTTTCTCCACAAAGTGGTACAATATCAGTGGAATACAGTGATGGAGCGTCTGATTTATTACCAAATCAATATGTGTTAATTGCTACTGGAACAAGCCCTAAACCATTGCCATTCTTAGACTTTGATAAAGAATATGTTATTTCTAGCAATGAATTATTAGAGATGACAAAATTACCTCATAGTATAGCGATTATTGGCGGAGGCGTAATTGGTCTTGAATTTGCTTCACTTTTAATTGATTTAGGCGTAAAAGTTTCTGTAATTGAAGCAAATGAACGCATATTGCCGACGGAAAGTAGTCAAATCGCAAAATTTCTTAAAGATAGTTTAGAGCAAAGAGGCGTAACTTTTTTTGAGAATTGTCAATTAGATGAATCTTCAATTTTGAAGAGTGAAGACAACGTATCCATAACAGTGAATAATGACCAATTAGTTGAAGCTGAAAAAGTATTAATAGCTATAGGACGTATGCCCAATACGTTTGACATTGGCTTAAATAATACAAAAATAAAAACTGATGATGCTGGTTATATCAAGGTTAATCATTTTCAACAAACAGAAGATGCACATATCTATGCTGCTGGTGATTGTATCGGAAAATTACAGCTTGCACATGTCGCATCAAAAGAAGGTGTGGTTGCAGTTGAACATATGTTCAGTTCATCACCAATACCGTTAGATTATGATTTAATGCCTAAATGTGTATATACATATCCTGAAATTGCATCCATTGGGTTAAATAATGAAATGGCAAAATCTCAAGGAATCAATACACGTACATATAAAGCACCATTTAACGCAATAGGAAAAGCAGTTATCGAGGAAGATGCAAAGCAACGAGGATTTTGTGAGGTTGTCATTAATCAAGATAGTGAGGAAATTATCGGTTTAAGTATGATAGGACCACATGCTTCTGAATTAATAAACGAAGTAGCGCTATTACAGTTTATGAACGGTTCTGCATTAGAATTAGGTCTAACCACACATGTGCATCCTTCCATATCTGAAGTATTAATGGAATTAGGATTAAAAATAGAAAATAGAGCAATTCATGTTTAACAGGGAGGAAATATAGGATGATTGATTATAAATCTGTCGGCCTTACAGAAGAAGACCTCAAACAAATTTATAAATGGATGGATTTAGGAAGAAAAGTAGACGAAAGATTATGGTTGCTTAACCGTGCAGGTAAAATACCTTTTGTTGTAAGTGGGCAAGGTCAAGAAGCAACGCAAATTGGTATGGCTTATGCCATGCAAGAAGGAGATATCTCGTCACCATACTATAGAGATTTAGCATTTGTCACTTATATGGGTATTACACCTTATGATACATTGCTAGCTTCATTTGGTAAAAAAGATGATATTAATTCTGGTGGTAAACAAATGCCGTCACATTTTAGTCACCGTGAAAAAGGTATATTATCTCAAAGTTCTCCGGTAGCAACGCAAATCCCACATTCAGTAGGAGCTGCTTTAGCTTTAAAAATGGATGGAAAAGCAAATATAGCTACAGCAACTGTAGGTGAAGGTAGTTCAAACCAAGGTGATTTCCATGAAGGTCTAAACTTCGCAGGTGTTCATAAATTACCATTTGTTTGTGTCATTATAAATAATAAATATGCAATTTCTGTACCAGATTCTTTACAATATGCTGCAGAAAACTTATCTGATAGAGCTACTGGTTATGGCATTTATGGTGAAACCGTTGATGGCAATGATCCGATTGCTATGTATAAAGCAATGAAAGATGCTAGAGAAAGAGCTCTAAATGGAGAAGGAGCAACGCTAATTGAAGCCGTTACTAGTCGTATGACACCTCATTCTTCAGATGATGACGATACATACCGTACTAAAGAAGAACGTGAATCTCTAAAAACATTAGATTGCAATTTAAAATTTAAAGACTATTTACTAGAACAAGGCATTATTGATGAAGAATGGTTGAGTGAAGTTGAAGAAGAGCATAAAGCGATCGTAAATAAGGCGACTAAAGATGCGGAGCAAGCACCTTATCCTTCAGTAAACGAAGCGTATCAATTTGTATATGACCCTGAAGGAGGTATAACTAATGACTAAAATGAGCTATATAGAAGCCATTCAACAGGCACAAGATTTAGCAATGGAACAAGACAAAAATGTCTTCATTCTAGGCGAAGATGTAGGACGTAAAGGTGGCGTATTTGGCGCAACTCGTGGTTTACAAGAGAAATATGGCGTCGAACGCGTCATAGATACACCGTTAGCTGAATCAAACATCATTGGTACTGCTATAGGAGCTGCAATGTTAGGAAAACGTCCAATCGCAGAGATTCAATTTGCTGATTTTATTCTACCTGCAGTGAACCAAATCATTAGTGAAGCTGCTAAAATGCGATATCGTTCAAATAATGATTGGCAATGTCCTCTAACGATAAGAGCACCATTCGGCGGTGGCGTCCATGGTGGTTTATATCATTCACAAAGTGTAGAAAGTATTTTTGCCTCTACACCTGGATTAACAATTGTTATTCCATCTTCACCATATGATGCAAAAGGATTACTATTATCATCTATTGAATCAAATGATCCAGTGTTATTCTTTGAACATAAGAAAGCATATCGCTTCCTAAAAGAGAAAGTACCAGAAGAATATTATACTGTTCCATTAGGAAAAGCAGATGTTAAACGTGAAGGTGAAGATATTACTGTGTTTACATATGGCTTATGCGTCAACTACTGTCTTCAAGCTGCGGATATTTTAGCTGCAGATGGTATTAGTGTAGAAGTTGTAGATTTACGTACCGTTTATCCTTTAGACAAACAAACAATTATTGAAAGAGCTAAAAATAATGGCAAAATTTTACTTGTTACAGAGGATAATCTTGAAGGTAGCATTATGTCAGAAGTTGCAGCTATTATTGCTGAAAACTGTTTATTTGATCTAGATGCGCCAATTATGCGTCTTGCTGGACCTGACGTGCCTTCAATGCCTTTTTCACCTAATCTTGAAAATGAAGTAATGATGAACCCTGACAAAATCTTAGATAAAATGCGCAAACTTGCACAATTTTAAGGAGGCAATATTATGGATATTAAAATGCCAAAATTAGGGGAAAGTGTACACGAAGGTACGATTGAACAATGGTTAGTTTCTGTAGGAGACCATGTTGATGAATATGAGCCACTATGTGAAGTAGTCACTGATAAAGTAACTGCAGAAGTACCTTCGACTAGTTCAGGTATCATTACCGAGCTATGTGTCAATGAAGGTGAAACAGTTGAGATTAATCATGTTATTTGCAAAATTGAAAGTGCAAATGAATCAGAATCAAATGATAATGAAGACCAACAACTTAATATGAATTTAAGTGGTGATGATCAACTTTCTATCAATAATGAAATTAGCGATCAGTACAATAACACAAATATGTCTCAACAATCGTTACAATCTCAGTCTCAATCATCTACACCAAAAAATAATGGTCGTTTTTCTCCAGTAGTATTTAAAATTGCTTCAGAAAATAACATAGATTTATCATTAGTTCCTGGTACTGGCTTTGAAAATAGGGTTACTAAAAAGGATATTGAAGCTTATATTAAATCAGGCCAAAACAATGCTTCTCAACAAACACAGTCATCTACGCCTAAAGATGAAGTAAAAACTCAAAATATCCCAGTTACCTCACAATCATCAAATCTACATGACCAGGTAATTCCAGTAAAAGGTGTACGTAAAGCGATTGCACAAAATATGGTTACAAGTGTTACTGAAATTCCACATGGTTGGATGATGGTTGAAGTAGATGCTACTAATCTAGTAAAAACGAGAAATTATCACAAAAATAGTTTTAAAGAAAATGAAGGATATAACTTAACATATTTTGCTTTCTTCGTAAAAGCAGTAGCTGAAGCGCTTAAAGCTAATCCACTCTTAAATAGTAGTTGGGATGGCAACGAGATTGTATTGCATAAAGATATCAATATTTCTATTGCGGTAGCTGATGAAGATAAGTTATACGTTCCTGTCATTAAAAATGCAGATGAAAAATCTATAAAAGGTATTGCAAGAGAAGTTAATGAATTAGCGCTTAAAGCACGCAATGGTAAATTAACTCAAGAAGACATGTCAGGCGGTACATTTACAGTTAATAATACTGGAACATTCGGCTCTGTGTCATCAATGGGTATTATTAATCATCCTCAAGCAGCTATCTTACAAGTAGAATCAATTGTAAAACGACCAGTCGTTATTGATGATATGATAGCGATTAGAAGCATGGTGAATTTATGTATCTCTATTGACCATCGAATTCTTGATGGCGTACAAACAGGTCGTTTTATGTCTCAAGTTAAACAACGCATTGAGAATTATTCCGTAGATAACACTAATATCTATTAATTTTAATGAAGACGTTTTATAACTATTAGACAAGCTATTTGAACTCTGATTGTTAAATTAGTAAAATGACAATAACTAAAGAAATGATAGAAAGGTGATTCTCATGGATTTAAATTTTGATTTATATATGAATGGCGTGGTAGAGCAAGCGCGTAATGAAATTGAATCTGCAGGTTATGAGCAATTAACTACTGCTGAAGAAGTGGATAAAGTATTACAACAAAACGGTACATCTTTAGTTATGGTTAACTCTGTATGTGGCTGTGCAGGTGGTATCGCACGTCCTGCTGCAAGCCATGCATTACATTATGATAAATTACCAGATAGATTAGTAACAGTATTTGCTGGCCAAGATAAAGAAGCAACACAACAAGCACGAGATTATTTTGAAGGTTATGCACCTTCAAGCCCATCTTTTGCTCTAGTTAAAGATGGTAAAATTACTGAAATGATTGAACGTCATCAAATTGAAGGCCATGATGTCATGGATGTTATTAACCAACTTCAAAATCTTTTCGAAAAATATTGCGAAGAAAGATAAGAGGAACCTACCCATGTTAAAGTTAAATCCTTATAAGATTGGATTTAGAACTCTTAAAACTGCGGTAGGGATAACGCTAGGCGTTATCTTAGCGAAATGGATAGGGCTTGATAATTATGCTTCAAGCGCTATCCTTATTGTTTTATGTATTAAACACACTAAAGTACATTCTGTACAAGCCATTGTATCACGCGTTGTATCTTGCGTTTTGGTCCTATTAGTTGGCTCATTTATATTTAGTTTATTAGGTCAAAATGCAGTAGTACTTGGTTTAATCGTCTTATTATTTATTCCATTAACCGTTATGCTAAACGTTCAAGAGGGCGTTGTGACGAGTTGTGTAATATTGCTACATGTATTTAATGCAAAAACAATTAATCTACATCTAATCATCAATGAACTACTCCTATTGACTATTGGCTTAGGAATTGCATTTATCATGAACTTAATCATGCCTAGTCTAGATAAGAAATTACTTGATTTTAAAAGAGAAGTGGAATCAGGATTTAAGAAAATATTCAAATCCTATAGTGAAGCTTGTACCCATTATAATAATGATTTTGCTATTTCTTTTGACAAGATACAACTAGATATTCGAAAAGCTAAATCAATTGCTTTTAGAGATGTAAAAAATCACTTTGGTCGTAATGAAAATTCGTATTATCATTACTTTGATATGAGAGAGGAACAACTTGAACTCTTACGTAGAATCCAACCTTTAATCCATCAGATTACAGTAGATGATCCATTAATTGAAGATATAGCTAATTTGTTGGGGGAAATTGGTGAAAATGTAAATAGTAATGATTATACAGCTCTAAGGTTGCATTCTTTATATGAAATACGCTTATCCCTAGATGAATTGCCTTTACCAAAAACACATCAATCTTTAAAATCACGCGCAAGTATGATGCAAATTCTTAATGAATTAGAAGAATATTTGAATATCAAGTCTCAATTCGGTTCATTAAGATTACACAGTGAGATATAAATGAATTAATGATTTGATTGTTCACATATTTAAAAATAAAGGGTGAAATGTTAAACTTCAACATTTCACCCTTTAATTCAAACTTAAGATTATTAGTGCATTAATGGTACTAAACTTGTAAGTAGTAAAGCTGCTACAACAGCAATTAACATTATGATAATAATCACTTTTAAAACTTTATTATTCAACTTAGCCGCTCCTTAAATTTCAAGTTCCTACTTAAAATCTTTAATTATAGTTTAATTATAGTATATAAATTAACCTTAAATGATTTTAATACAAATGGCAATCAATTTATTTTTGATATTGATGAAAGTCAGTTAAAATAATAATTATATGAGAAAGGGGTTTTTACGCATGGTAAACAGTCAACGCTTATTAAATACATTTTTAGAATTAGTTCAAATTAATTCTGAAACGGGTCATGAAGAAGTCATTCAACCCATTTTAAAACAAAGATTTGAAGATTTAGGTTTGGAAGTAAAAGAAGATAATGCTTCTGAGAAAGAGTGGTTAGGTGCTAATAATTTAATTTGTACATTACCAAGCACAACGACTAAAAAAGATGTTTCGAATATTTATTTTACTAGTCATATGGATACTGTTGTTCCAGGTATTGATGTGAAACCTCAAGTTAAAGATGATGGTTATATTTATTCTGATGGTACAACTGTTCTTGGTTCAGATGATAAAGCTGGTTTAGCGGCTATTATTGAAGCGATAGAAGTATTAAAAGAAAATAATATTCCTCATGGACAAATTCAATTTGTGATTACTGTTGGAGAGGAATCTGGATTAAAAGGCGCTAAAGAATTAGATCCATCCATGCTTGATGCTCAATTTGGTTATGCAGTGGATGCGAGTCAACCTGTTGGTACTACTGTAGTAGGTGCGCCGACACAAATGGTATTAAAAACAACTATTCTTGGTAAAACTGCACATGCGAGTACACCTAATGAAGGTATCAGTGCAATCAACATTGCAGCTAAAGCGATTAGCAAAATGAGTTTAGGTCAAATTGATGATTACACAACGGCCAATATTGGTAAATTCCATGGTGGATCAGCCACTAATATAGTAGCTGATGAAGTGATTATTGAAGCTGAAGCACGCTCTCATAATGATGAAAGTATTGATAAACAAGTTGCTCATATGAAAGAAGTATTTGAAACAACTGCTCAAGAATTAGGCGGTCAAGCTAAAGTAGAAATAGAAAAAAGTTATCCAGGCTTTAAAATTGAAGATGACAATCAAGTGACTCAATATGCAATTAACAGTGCTCATGCACTAGGACTTAGTGGTAATACTGTTATTGCTGGTGGTGGTTCAGATGGAAGTATCATTAATACATTTGGTATTCCAACAGTCATCCTTGGCGTAGGGTATGAGCATATTCATACTACTTCTGAACGTATAGCTGTGGAGTCTTTAAATCAATTGGCACAACAGTTATTAAAAATCATTGAATTAGTCAGTGAATAGTTATTAGTTTAGTGAAGTCTTTTCAAGTTTTGTGATACAATACTATTGAAAAAATCGAATGAGAGAGGTAAGTAATATGACTCAACAAATAGGTGTAGTAGGATTAGCTGTAATGGGTAAAAACCTAGCATGGAATATTGAATCACGTGGTTACAGTGTATCAGTATATAACCGTTCAAGTGAAAAAACGGATGAAATGGTGAAAGAATCAGAAGGTAAACAAATTCACCCAACATATTCTTTAGAAGAATTTGTTAATTCATTAGAGAAACCACGTAAAATTTTATTAATGGTTAAAGCTGGTCCAGCTACTGATGCAACAATTGACAGCTTATTACCTTTATTAGATGATGATGATATTTTAATTGATGGCGGAAATACAAATTATCAAGATACTATTCGTCGTAACAAAGCATTAGCAGAAAGTGGTATTAACTTTATTGGAATGGGTGTATCTGGCGGTGAAGTTGGTGCGCTTACTGGTCCTTCATTAATGCCAGGTGGTCAAGAAGCTGCTTATAATAAAGTAAGTAATATTTTAGATGCTATCGCTGCTAAAGCTAAAGATGGCGCTTCATGCGTAGAATACATTGGTCCTAATGGTGCAGGTCATTACGTAAAAATGGTGCATAATGGTATCGAATATGCAGACATGCAATTAATTGCTGAAAGTTATGCAATGATGAAAGATTTATTAGGTATGTCTCACGAAGAAATCTCTAAAACTTTCAAAGAATGGAACGCTGGTGAATTAGAAAGTTACTTAATTGAAATCACTGGTGACATTTTCACTAAACTAGATGAAAATAATGAAGCTTTAGTTGAAAAAATTCTTGATACAGCTGGTCAAAAAGGTACTGGTAAATGGACTTCAATCAACGCATTAGAATTAGGTATTCCTTTAACAATTATTACTGAATCTGTATTTGCACGTTTCATTTCTTCAATTAAACAAGAACGTGTCAATGCATCTAAAGAGTTAAACGGCCCTGAAGTTAAATTCGACGGTAATAAAGAAGACTTCTTAGAAAAAATTCGCAAAGCTTTATACATGAGTAAAATCTGCTCATATGCTCAAGGGTTTGCTCAAATGCGTAAAGCAAGTGAGGAAAATGAATGGAACCTTAAACTAGGTGACCTTGCTATGATTTGGCGTGAAGGTTGTATCATCCGTGCACAATTCTTACAAAAAATTAAAGACGCTTATGATAATAATGCAAAATTACAAAATCTTTTATTAGATCCATACTTCAAAGGTATTGTTACTGAATATCAAGATGCGTTAAGAGATGTTGTTGCGACTGGTGTTCGTAATGGTGTACCAACACCTGGTTTCTCTGCAAGTGTAAACTATTATGATAGTTACCGTTCAGAAGATTTACCAGCTAACTTAATTCAAGCTCAACGTGACTATTTCGGCGCTCACACTTATGAACGTAAAGATAAAGAAGGCGTATTCCATACTCAATGGGTAGAAGAATAAACCTTTTCGAAACTAAAAAATAGTATATTTTCATGGAGTAGTAGCTATTTATGTTACTACTTCATTTTTTTGCAAATATTGTGCAATCGTTTGCACAAAATCGTTGACTTCTTATTCATATATTTTTAAGATAGAGATATAGCTTGTTGTAAGCGCTTACCTATTTTTAAAAGAAAGTGTGGTTTCTTATGAATGAAGACAACCATTAAAGATGTAGCTTCTGAGGCGAATGTATCAATATCGACCGTTTCAAGAGTGATTCGGAATAACCCTAAGATTACTGAAGCAACTGCGAACAGAGTTAGAGAAGCTATGGACAAATTAGGCTATAGTCCTAATCAAGCTGCTCGCACATTAATTACAAACAAAACTTTAACAATTGGTTTAATTATTAAAAGTTCATCCTCCAATGTGAGGCAAAATCCTTTTAATAGTGATGTGCTTAATGGCATTCATCAAGAATGTAATCGTCACGGCTATTCAACCAAAATGACGGTATCTGAACATTCAAATGAGCTATTTATTGAAGTTAAACAAATGATTCAATCGCGAAGTGTAGATGGTTTTATACTCTTATATTCTAAAGAGAATGATGAAATTGAGAAACTACTTCATGAGCAAAGTCTTCCTTATATCGTGGTTGGTAAACCTCTTAATTATAATGATGTCATTCATATTGACAACAATAATATTAAGGCCGCTGAACTATTAACACAGTATTTGTATAATTTAGGTCATAGATACATCCTTTTTCTTAGAGAGCCAGGAGATTTTGCTGTGACTAAAGATAGAGAAGATGGCTTTAGAAATATTTGTGAGGATTTTACAATCCAATATGCAGTTGAAGAGGCAACGTCTCGACATTCAATAAATAAGATTATTGAACATTATTGTATTAATAATCATTCGCTTAAACCTACTGCGCTTATTACTTCTGATGTAATGTTAAACCTTCAAGTACTTAGTATTTTATATGATTATCACTTTAATGTACCTAATACTATTCAAACCTGTACTTTTAATACTTCTTATTTGACTGAAAATGCAGCACCGCCACAAACTAGCGTCTGCATTAACCCTGATTTGTTAGGTAAAGAAGCTGGCGCAACAATCATTAATCTATTAAAAGGGTTACCTGTGTCATTTTCAGAAAAAGAAATAGAAACACATTTAGAAATTAGACAATCTACTAAAAAGTTGACAAAGGAGAATCAATAATGACTAAAAATTGGTGGAAAGAAGCAGTAGCGTATCAAGTTTACCCAAGAAGTTTCAAAGATAGTAATAATGACGGAATAGGTGATTTACCAGGCGTTATTGAAAAGTTAGATTACTTAAAAGACTTGGGAATAGATGTGATTTGGCTAAGTCCTATGTATCAATCGCCTAACGATGATAATGGTTATGACATTAGTGATTATCAAGAAATTATGGATGAATTTGGCACAATGGAAGATTTCGACCGCTTATTAGAAGGCGTCCATGAGAGAGGCATGAAACTCATCTTAGATTTAGTTGTAAATCATACGTCAGATGAACACCCTTGGTTTATTGAGTCGAAATCAAGCAAAGATAATCCTAAACGAGATTGGTATATTTGGGCAGATCCTAAACCTGATGGCTCTGAACCTAATAATTGGGAAAGCATCTTTAATGGGTCAACTTGGCAATTTGATGAAGTCACAGATCAATATTACTTCCACTTATTTAGTAAAAAACAACCTGATTTAAACTGGGATAATCCAGAAGTACGTAAAGCAGTATTTGATATGATGAATTGGTGGTTTGAAAAAGGAATTGATGGCTTCCGAGTAGATGCCATTACGCATATTAAAAAAACATTCGAAGCCGGAGATTTACCAGTACCTGAGGGGAAAAAATATGCACCAGCATTTGATGTAGATATGAATCAACCAGGTATTCAAGAATGGTTACAAGAAATGAAAGATGAATCTCTTTCTAAGTATGACATTATGACTGTAGGAGAGGCGAATGGCGTCAATCCTGATAATGCAGAAGAGTGGGTTGGAGAAGATAAAGGTAAGTTTAATATGATTTTCCAATTTGAACATTTAGGTTTATGGAGTACAGGCGACTCACAATTCGATGTTAAAGCGTATAAAGATGTGTTAAACCGTTGGCAAAAGAAATTAGAAGGCGTAGGATGGAATGCTTTATTTATTGAAAATCACGATCAGCCACGTAGAGTTTCTACATGGGGTAATGATAAAGAATACTGGTATGAGTCTGCTACGAGTCATGCAATAGTTTATTTCCTTCAACAAGGAACGCCATTTATTTATCAAGGACAAGAAATTGGTATGACAAATTATCCATTTGAAAGTATCGAAACCTTTAATGACGTGGCAGTTAAAAACGAGTACCAAATTGTAAAAGAACTAGGCGGAGATGTTAATCAATTACTAGATAAATATAAAATGGAAAATCGTGATAATTCACGTACACCAATGCAATGGAATGATTCTATAAATGGAGGCTTTACTAAAGGTACACCTTGGTTCCCAGTCAATCCGAACTATAAAGACATCAATGTAGCACAACAATTGGAAGATGAAAAATCAGTACTTAATTTTTATAAAAAATTAATTCAATTGAAGAAATCAAACGATATTTATACTTATGGACAATTTGACTTAGTTGATGCAGAAAATGAAAATGTATTTGCTTATACGCGTAAATTAGATGGTAAAACAGTAGTTGTGGCAGGGAATTTAACAGATAAATCTGCACAATTATCACTACCATTTGAGGTAGGTAGTGAAGCAATTAAACTACACAACTATGATAGTCCGTTAGACGTAACATCTCTCAAACCGTTTGAAGCTTTTGTAGCTGAAATATAATATGCATACGAGGTGAAGACAATTTAAATATTATCTTCACCTCGTTTCATTTTCTTAAAGTATTGTAACAATTAAGGAAGGTCATCTTCTATAGAGAAAGTTATCTATTACTTAATAATTAGAGATGATATAATAATAAAGTCGCCTATCTCTCAGGCGTCAATTTAGACGCAGAGAGGGGGTGCATATAAGATGGTCGAAGCTCTTGTTCACATCACGACCACAGCCATAAGTGGTTGTATTGTTGCGTTATTTGCGCAATGGCTACGTACACGCAATAATAAGAAAAAATAGGCGACAAGCCACACCAGTAAAAAATCCCCTCACTACTCGCAATAGTGAGGGGATTGGTGCATAAAATGCACGAAGCTCTTGTTAATTGCATTATAGCACTAGAGCGTAGAATATTGCAAAAATATTTACCTAAAAAAAGCGGTTAATGCGCTCTAGTTATCAGCTCATTAATCGCACTTATTTTATTTAATAATTTATATATCGTAATTTTCTTGTTTAATAGGTAACCAAAGTTGAATTTTAGTGAATGGGTCCTCAAATGAGAAATCAAAAGGATAAATTTCAACATACAAGCTGTCTCGTTCATAGGGTAAAGTGAGTTGCAAACTTGATTCTATATAATACCAAGCTTCATTAACTGCATAATCAATTTCGCCTTTTAAATTGAATTTAGCATAATGTCTACCCGGTAACAATCTACTTTCTAAATGTGCTGGATAGCGTTCACTTGGGACGCCAACAAATATTTCTACACCTTCATCTAACGGGCAAGTAATGACAAATACTTCATAAGGGCTTATATTATTATATCTTTTCAATTCTTTTAATCTACCATCGTTGAATAAATCTTCTAAAAAATCAGGAACTTTAAAGGGGTTAGATAAGTTATCCGCTTCAACAAATCGAGCATATCCAACTAATGGTATATCATCAGTAGTATCTAATCTATATGGATAAGGTGCACGTTCAGTAGTCGTTAATTTAATATACAATCGTTCTTGCAATTTTAACTCATCTTTTTTAGCAGATGCTTGAATAGGTGAGATACCATGAAAATCACTAAAATCATTAGCAAATTCATTTGAACTTGCATAATTGTACTTTTTAGCTACATCAACTAATCTTGAAGCGCTAAGCATCATTTCTCTAGCAGCTACAGTCATTTTTCTAGCATGTGCATAACTCTCTGGTGATTGTCCTACAATCATTTTAAATGATTGATCTAGATGGTAAGGAGAAAGACCAACGTAATCACTTAAATCTTGCAAATTAAACGGCTCTAATAAACGATCCTCAATATATACGATTGCCTGTTGTATCTGCTTGATAACGTCCAAAACTTTCACTCCAATAATTTTACAATCAATTAATACATATTTTACCTTATTTTATAAAAATATACATCTTAACGTGTGCTATATTTAATAACTTTTTCAAAAAATAATGGAAGAAGGACAGAATATGAGTTTAAATCATTTAGATTCAAACTCATATTTGTCCTCCTCATGAACTATATACGTTTTATTGAATGTCGTCCCACCAATGATTTCCGTCACGACTTAACAATAAATCACTTTCCAATGGACCATTAGTACCAGATTGATAATTAGGGAAACATGAAGGTTCATTCATTGTCCATTCATCTTGAATGATATCAACAAATTTCCAAGTTGATTTTAATTCTTCCCAATGAGTAAAGTTAGTCGCGTCACCTTTAAGGCAGTCAAACAATAGATTTTCATATGCGTCAACGGTATTCATTTTATCCTGTGCACTTAATGCATATGATAATTGTACAGGTTCAGTATCAATGCCTTGAATATTTTTCTTAGCATTTAAATGAAGTGAGATACCTTCATTTGGTTGAATATTGATAACGAGTAAATTAGAATCAAGCAATTTATCAGTTTGATAGTATAAATTCATAGGAACTTCTTTAAATTCTACTACAACTTGAATTGTTTTAGATTTCATACGTTTACCAGTTCGAATATAGAATGGCACACCTGCCCAACGGAAATTATCAATAGTTAAACGACCTGAAACGAATGTAGGTGTATTTGAATCTTCAGCTACGCGGTCTTCTTCACGATACGCTTTAACTTCTTCACCGTTAATATAGCCTCTATCATACTGACCACGAACAAAGTTCTTTTTCACTTCTTCAGGTTTTAATTGTCTAAGTGATTTTAATACTTTAACTTTTTCAGCACGGATATCTTCACTTTTGAGACTGATAGGGGCTTCCATTGCTAATAAAGCGACCATTTGTAACATATGGTTTTGTACCATGTCTTTTAATGCACCGCTTGATTCATAATAGCCACCACGATCTTCGACACCGAGTATTTCAGAAGATGTAACTTGTATATTAGAAATATATTTATTATTCCATAATGGTTCGAACATGGCATTAGCAAAACGTAATACTTCAATATTTTGTACCATATCTTTACCAAGATAGTGGTCAATACGATATATTTCTTCTTCCTTAAATGATTGACGAAGTTGATTATTTAATTGTTCAGCTGATTTTAAGTCGCTACCAAATGGTTTTTCAATCACCAGACGTTTAAAGCCATTTGTTTCAGTAAGACCAGATGATTTTAAGTAATCAGAAATAATACCAAAGAATTGAGGTGCCATCGCTAAGTAGAATAGGCGATTACCTTTTAATTGATATTGAGTATCTAACTGATTAGAAAAATCTAATAAATCATGATAACTTTGTTCATCACTAACATCATGTTTGAAATAATAAACATGTTCCATAAATTTATCAATTTGAGTAGTATCTTCAACATGTGATTCAATAGATGCTTTCACTTGTTCACGGAAAATTTCATTCGTGTAATCTCGACGTCCAATTCCTATAATAGCAATGTGTTCATCTAAATTATCTTGTTGGAATAAGTGGAATAATGACGGAAATAACTTTCTATGACTTAAATCTCCAGTAGCACCGAAGATAGTAATTAAACAAGGGATGTATTTCGTTTGTTTACTCAAGTTCAAAACCTCAATTCTTTAATTGCTATGATTTATTTATTATAAAATAAATTATTAGTAGTTCCTACATTTTTGCCTTTCAGATGTCCTATAATTCAAATTTACATCCAAAACGAATAATGCGCAATTTAATATAATATAAATACCATTATACCTTAAATCGTTTTAATTTTATTTATTTTATTTCTCATTATAACAATCACTTCTACATATGATAAAATATATTGAAGAAAAAGGAGGCATATGCATGGAAGTTACATTTTTCGGGACGAGTGCGGGTTTACCAACTAAAGAAAGAAACACGCAATCCATCGCTTTAAATCTTGAACCATATTCAAATGCGATTTGGCTTTTTGATGTAGGCGAAGGGACTCAACATCAAATCTTACATCATTCAATTAAGCTAGGTAAAGTGGATCATATATTTATCACGCATATGCACGGCGATCACATTTTTGGCTTACCTGGATTATTGACTAGTCGTTCATTCCAAGGTGGAGAAGATAAGCCACTAACTATTATTGGACCCAAGGGTATACGAGCTTACATTGAATCTTCACTTAAGTTATCAGAATCTCATTTAAATTATCCAACTACATTTATTGAGATTGATAACAATTTTACATATCATCATAAAGGTTTTTCGGTATCAGCTAAGTTATTAAATCATGGCATACCTTCTTATGGTTATCGTATTGAATCCCCAACAACACCTGGCACAATTGACGTTCAAGCATTAAAAGCAATTGGATTAGAACCAGGACCTAAATATCAAGAAGTTAAAATGTATGATACTTTCGAACATAATGGACAAGTATTTAATTCTGATGATTTCAAAGGACCTGCCAAACCTGGACCGATTATATCTATTTTTGGTGATACTAAGCCTTGTAAGAATGAAATGATAATTGCACAAGATGCAGAGGTAATGATTCATGAAGCGACCTATATAGAAGGGGATAAAACGTTAGCAAACAATTATCACCATAGCCATATTGATGATGTTTTTGGCTTAATTAAACAAGCTAATGTAAGCAAAAGCCTAATTACACATCTAAGCAATCGTTATAATTATGAAGATATCGATAAAATAAAAGATGAATTAAAACAACTTGAAGATACACCAAACTTCGAGTTCGTTAAAGACTTCGAAACTTATAAAATTTAATTATTAAATTAGAACCCTATCCACATCATCAAAGCGGATAGGATTTTTTAAATAAAAATTTAGTATTAATTATCTTCACTTTTTGAAAGTTCTATACTTCTTTCAACGGCAGCGTTTAAGCAATCTTCAAATATGCCTTTAATATCGTGTTGTGCTAAAGCATTTAAACCTGCTTGAGTTGTACCACCTTTAGAAGTGATGTTTTTACGTAATTGTTCCATACTTAAATCAGAACGTTCTATCATTTTACTTGTACCAATAATTAAGTTTTTGATTGATTCTTCGACTTGACCTTTTTCAAGACCTAATTCAGTACCAGCTTTAACATATTGTTCAAATACATGATATAGGAAAGCAGGACCGCTTCCAGTAATAGCTGTTACTTGGTGTAAGTGATCTTCGTCAACTTCAATGACAGAACCAAACGCATTTACTAATTCAATGACTTCATCTTTAGATTTAGGTCCAAAGTTTCCTGAAAAGCTAATTCCCGTTACTGAATGTCCAACTTGAGCATTAGTATTAGGCATAATACGCGCAATAGGATTTGTTACTTGAAGTTGTTCATGAATATAGTTAATTGGTAAACCAGCCATAATGGAAATAAATCGATTTTCATCCGTAATATGTGGTTGAATACGTTTTGCGACTTCTTCAAAATCATAAGGTTTAGTTCCTAAAAATACATAATCCGCATCTTTTAATAACGCTTCATCATCATAACTGTATTCCACACCTAACTCTTCAGCAAATTGTTTAAGTCTTTCTTCATTTGACTTATTAGTTAGATAAATATCATTGGAATTAAGCGTTTTAGAATTAATAATTCCTTTAAAAATCGCTTGTGCCATATTACCAGCACCATAAAATACTAATTTCATTAACAACATCACCCTCACTATTCATTTTATACCACTATAGTAACATATAAGAGGTACTTATTTTGAATTTTAAAAATTTAATGTTTCTAAACACATGAGCTTCATCCCAGTTGATTCTCAGCATAAACTCTTAATTACAGAAACTTAGTTTTTTATTGAAAAATAAGTACATATTAAACTTTCTATTCATTTATAAATAATTAAAAATAAGTTACTATAGTAACAAAGTTTATAAAGGGGTTTGAAGAGATATGATTGGTCATCATTATATTGTTACTGGAGGCACTAGTGGTCTAGGTTTAGAAATAGTGAAACAGTTATTAAAAAAAGGTGCATATGTTACAGTAATAGCACGAAATAAAACAAAGTTTAATAATATTCAATTTGGTCCTTATCAATCAAAAGTGTCTATGATTCACTGTGATTTACAAGATAGGGAAGCCATTGCTAACGTCGCCTCTAACATTAACACTCCAATTAATGGACTTATTTACAGTTCAGGGTTAGGCTATTTCAAATCGGTTGCACATCATACTGCAGAAGAAATGATTGAAACATACGACGTAAACTTGATTAGTTTCAATTTACTCTACAATATTTTACGACCTTACTTTTCAAACAAAGCTACTATCGTAGGCATTTCAAGTCAGGCCGCTTTCGTTACACAAGCCAATGCAGCACATTATGGTGCTTCTAAAGCTGCCCTTAATGCTATTTTAAATGCTTTACGTATCGAGGAATCTCAATTTCATTTTATGGCAGTGAATCCTGGACCAATTAAAACGCCTTTCCACGAAAAGGCTGACCCAAGTTTAAAATATGCGCAAACATATGATTCAATCATGATTGACCCTCAACAATTAGCTAAAGATATTATAGAAGGCATCATTAAAAGAAAAAAAGAAATTAATCAACCAAAGTGGATGTATCACTTGTTAAAAATTTACCAATTGGCTCCAAGAACACTTGAACAATGGTTGACTCCTTTATTTAAAAATAAAATTTAACAAGAACAAAGGTGGAATGATGATGATTTGTTGTGTGAATAAACATGTCAAATATGCTGTTGAAAACTTGCAACCTATGACACCACAAACTTCTTTTCAACTTAAAGATTTATTAGGAAATTCATACTATAATTCTTTAGAAAGTAGTGAACAAGAATTTATTGAATTTAAATTTCATGAGCTAGTTTTAAGAGGCGAAATAATGAATGTTTCAATAAAAGGGCTATCTGATGAGGGACTATATCACTATTTAAAACAATATTAAAAAATCGGAATAGCATATTCGTATTCAGCGTATTGCTACTCCGATTTTTAATAATTTTACTTAGTATTTAAATGTTGTGTATACTCTAAATTTTTCACACGTTCACGTGCTGCCTTAATACGATCAAGACTTACTGTTTTTTTATAATTTTCAACATTGTCTTTCAATTGTTCTACAGAACTAGCACCGACTATAATTGAACCAAGTGCATCGTGAGAAGTTAAATATTCAAAAGAAAGGGCACTTAAATTACTTTCGACTTCTTTGATTGAAGCAATTGTTTCGCCTAACTCATGGTAGTCATAATCGAATATGCCATCTTTAAACTTCTTATCTAAAACATCTACGCTTTTTGAAGTAAGTAACCCTTTAAATACAGGACCACGTGCTAAAACTTTTACGTGATGAGCGTGTATGTCATTAAGTAATTTTTCTGGGCGATTATCAATTAAATTGAATTGAGACATAATTGTTTCAATCTCACTATGTTTTAAATAATAATCAATCACATTTGGACGAATTGAAGAAATACCATATGCTCTAATAATCCCTTCTTGCTTAAGTTCATTAAAAGCACTGATTGTCTCATCTAGAGGATCCTCAATTGTTCCACCATGTAATTGATATAAATCTAAATGATCTAAACCAAGACGTTGTAAAGAACCCTTAACGCTTTCTTTTATATATTTTTTTGAAGGATCCCAAGTTGTACCACCATCCTCAGTTGGACGGTTTCCCACTTTTGTACCAATAACGATGTCATCTCGATTTTGATATTTCTTTAAAGCTTTTCCAACTATGTCTTCATTTACACCGCGATCATAAATATCTGCAGTATCAAAATAAGTGATACCCTCTTCAATCGCAGTTTCAATAATGGGTTCAGCTTCTTGATAGTTTGTACCTAAACTCATACATCCCAAACCTAATTCCGAAATTTCTATGCCGCTTTTTAATATATTCTTTTGCATGTCCAATCTCCTTTCGATACACTTTAGGTAACGCATTCATCTTATCAATTTATATTAAGAATTAAAAGGGACGTGAATATAGTGGAATTTAATGAAAAAACATTTGATAGAACGGTAATTTATAATGGTAAAATTATTGACTTAGAAATTCATGATGTAGAACTACCAGATGGTAAAACATCAAAAAGGGAAATTGTAAATCATAATGGGGCAGTAGCTGTTTGTGCAATTACTCCTGAAAATGAAGTCCTCTTAGTCAAACAATACCGTAAACCTGTTGAAAAACCATTACTTGAAATTCCAGCCGGTAAACTTGAAGAGGATGAAGAAAGAGAAGAAGCAGCTAAACGTGAATTAGAAGAAGAAACAGGTTATATTGCTAATGATTTAAACTTCATTACTCATATGTATGGATCACCTGGCTTTTCTAATGAAAAACTATCAATCTATTTCTCAGATAACTTAAGTGAAGGGGAAATGAACTTAGATGATGATGAATTTGTAGAGCTTCACAAAGTGCCAATTGATAAAATCAAAGACTTACTTGATAGCGACGAAATCGAAGATGCTAAAACAATTATTGGCCTACAGTATATATTATTAAATTATAATCATTCTAAATAACAACCGTTTAAAGCTTGCCTTTTATTGAGAATATTGTTAATTTAGTATGTGAGATATTATCACTTTAAAATGATTATAATTATTAATAGAGGAGTGTCGCTCCCATGGAAGAACGATTAAACAGAGTAAAACAACAATTACAACAATCATCTTACAAATTAACACCTCAACGTGAGGCAACGGTTCGTGTTCTAATTGAAAATGAAAAAGATCATCTTAGTGCTGAAGATGTCTATTTAAAAGTTAAAGATAAAGCACCAGAAATTGGACTAGCCACTGTTTATAGAACACTTGAATTATTAGCCGAATTAAAAGTTGTAGATAAAATTAATTTCGGCGATGGGGTAGCACGCTTTGATTTAAGAAAAGAAGGCGCAAAACATTTTCATCACCATCTTGTATGTATGGAATGTGGTAAAGTAGATGAAATTCATGAAGACTTATTACCTCAAGTAGAAGAACGTGTTGAATCAGAATATAATTTTAGCATTTTAGACCATAGATTAACATTTCATGGCGTCTGTGCCGAGTGCCAAGCTAAAGGTAAATAATTTAGCTAATTTAAAACAATTTTAGACGTCGGAGTGAAACAAGCACTTAGAATTTGTTTCACTCCATTTTTCTATATCAATGAAGGTGGAAATATGAATACGATTATTGAAGAATATTTGAAATTTATACAGATTGAAAAAGGTTTAAGTGAGAATACAATCGGTGCCTATAGAAGAGATTTAGCTAAATATGAAGCTTATATGAAAGAACATAAAATTGCACATATTGATTTTATTGACCGTCAAGTTATTCAAGAATGCCTCGGCCATTTTATTGACGAAGGTGCGTCTTCGAAATCAATTGCTCGTTTTATCTCAACAATTCGAAGTTTTCATCAATTTGCATTACGTGAGAAATATGCCGCTAAAGATCCTACAGTACTGATTGAGACACCTAAATATGAAAAGAAACTACCCGATGTGTTAGAAGTAGAAGAAGTTGTTCAACTTCTTGAAACACCTGATTTAAATAAAAATAATGGTTATCGCGACCGCACAATTTTAGAGCTTTTATATGCTACAGGCATGCGTGTATCAGAATTAATTAATATAGAAATTGAAGATATTAATTTAATTATGGGATTTGTCAGAGTGTTTGGAAAAGGGAATAAAGAAAGAATTATACCTTTAGGGGATACAGTTATTGAATTTTTAGATACTTATTTAGAAAAAGTGCGTCCTCTATTATTGAAAAAGACAATTACTAATGTATTATTTCTCAATATGCATGGCCGACCATTGACACGCCAAGGTATTTGGAAAATGATTAAACAGTATGGCTTAAAAGCCAACATCAATAAAACTTTAACACCACACACACTTCGTCATTCTTTTGCTACACATTTACTTGAAAATGGTGCTGATTTACGTGCAGTACAAGAAATGTTAGGTCATTCAGATATTTCAACTACTCAACTTTATACGCACGTTTCTAAATCTCAAATACGTCAAATGTATAACCAATTCCATCCAAGAGCTTAAATTTATAATTATAAGAATTTAGGACATAATACCTAGAAGTATAGCCAGTAAATGATTTTTCAAGTCATTCACTGGCTTCTTTTATAATTAGACATTATTATACTTTGAAAAATAGGTCACTTTCGAAGAATTTAATAAACATCATTGAACCAAACTAACGCAGTACTTTAAATACAAAAATCTTCACATGATTCAACTCATTTTACCGATGAAAACTTCCGTACTTTTCTTTATAAGTCATATTTCATGACATGTTATTTTTCTTATCTAGAAGGGCTTGTTGTCGAGCAGCAATCACTTCACTTCGATCTCTAAGCAGGTGATGATGTACGATGTAATCATCTTTGATTACAAATTCGTTAAATTCATAATCTGGCATTTCTGTATAAATGTTATCTTCAAATTGCTTGTTAATAGGCAATTTTACAGGAGTGAATTGTTTGTGTAGTGTTATTTTTTCGATTTGAGTATTCAATAAAGCTTTATAACTATTTTCATATAGACCCACACTCGATTTGTCCTTAGCATTTTGAAATGTAACAAATGCCTTTTTACAGCTTTTCAATGCTCCAATGTAATTTTCTCTTCTATAATGATACATAGCAGTAGTAAATAATATAAGACTTACAATAGCATCATTTTTAGAAAAATGGGGATTAGCTTTCCAAGCATCTTCTAAAATATCATGGCATAAAAAATAATGTTGATGCTTATGAAATTGATAATAAAAATCGATTAATGCTCGTTCCATTCCACTTCAACCTCAATTTAAATGTTTATGATATTCATGCTATAATACTTTAGTAAATTATGCACGACACAGAATTAATATAAGGACGATAATTATGTATGAAGTTAAGTTAGATGCCTTTAATGGCCCTCTAGATTTATTATTACATTTGATACAAAAGTACGAAATTGATATTTATGATATACCAATGAAAGCCCTAACTGAACAATATATGCAATATGTACATGCAATGAAACAACTAGAAATCAATTTGGCCAGTGAATATTTAGTTATGGCTTCGGAACTACTAATGATTAAAAGTAAATTATTATTACCTCAACATGCAACGGTAGATGAGTTAGAAGAAGACCCCCGAGAAGACTTAGTAGGGAGATTAATTGAATATCAAAATTATAAAGAATATACAATGTTATTAAATGCCAAAAAAGAAGAACGTGAATTATACTTTACTAAACATCCTACTGATTTATCACATCTTGAAAAAGACACAACTTGGGATAGTAACCAAACGATAGATTTAACTGATTTAATTGTAGCTTATCAACGTGTTAAAAATAGAGTGGCTTTAAATACACCAAAAACTGTGGAAATTACAAAAGAGTCTTTTACCATTCAACTAGCTACTGAAAAGGTAACACATCAATTGCGCAGTAAATCATCATTCAACTTCTTTAGCTTATTTACATTTCATGAGCCTATTGAACACGTAGTGACTCATTTTTTAGCTATTTTAGAAATGTCAAAAGCTGGTTTAATCAACTTAGAACAGTCTAAAAGTTTTGATGATATAAACATCGTTAGAGGAGTGAATTTCAACATTGGATAATATAGGTATTTTAGAAGCACTATTATATACAGTAGGTGATGAAGGTTTAGAAGCAACTCAACTAGCTGAAATATTAGATATCGATTTAAAAGCTTTATCCGACCTTATTGAATCTTATCAGTCAGAAGGACTTGCTATTCAAAAGTACGGAAACATTTACATTTTAACATCAAAAAAAGAAGCCGCTTCATATATAGAACAGTTGGTTGAACAAAAATCTAACATGAAACTTTCACAAGCTGCCATGGAAACTTTATCCATTATTGCATATAATCAACCTTTAACTAGAAGTGATATAGAATTAATTAGAGGAATCAATTCAGATGGAGCAGTTCGTACGCTCATCGCACGTGGATTAATTGAAGCTAAGGATAATGAACAATCGCGAAGCCATCTTTTAAATACGACTGATCTATTTTTAAATGTATTTGGAATTGAAAAAATTGAAGATTTACCAACTACTGAAGAAGATGAAGAAGAAATGGAAGATTTCTTCAGTAACCTTATAAACCAAAAAGGAGACTCAAAATGAGCAAAGAATTAGAAAGATTACAGAAAAGAATTGCTAATAGTGGTTATACGTCACGCAGAAAAGCTGAAACTTTAATTGCAGAAGGAAAAGTAAAAGTTAATGGGCAAGTAGTGACTGAGCTTGGAACAAAAGTGAAACCGTCAGACACAGTTGAAGTTGAAGGCATAAAAATTGAACAAGAAGATAAAATGTATATTTTATTTTATAAGCCCACTCAAGTTATCACAAGCGTCTCAGATGATAGAGGGCGTACAGTAGTCACTGATTACTTTGATGATTTAGAAACACGTATATATCCAGTTGGGCGATTAGATTATGATACATCTGGGTTGTTATTACTAACAAATGATGGAGAATTCACTAACTTAATGACACACCCAAGATATCACATTCAAAAAAAATATGTAGCCAAATTAAAAGGTTACCTTATGCGAGAAGAAGTTAAAGCATTAGAACATGGTATTGAACTTGAAGATGGTTTCACACAACCAGCACAAGTCAAAGTCAAGAAACAAGATAAAGAAAAGAATACTACGCTTGTAGAAATTACTATTAGTGAAGGACGTAATAGACAAGTAAGACGTATGTTCGAACACTTCGGCCATAAAGTTGATAAATTAACTAGAATTGAATTTGGAAACTTAAATTTAAAAGGTTTAAACGTAGGTAAAGGTAGAGTTTTAACTCCTCATGAAGTAAAAGTATTAAGACATATGGCTGAAAACGGAAAATAAAATATCGTTAATTCAAATATCAAATGAAATTAATTACGCAAAATTTCATTTGATATTTTTTTCACAATATAGGGACAAATTAAAGATTTGAATAGGTCTATGTGCTATAATATGAAGAGTAAGAGCATGTGTAGGAGGTAGAGCAAAATGACGAATGAAATTTTAATTGTAGACGATGAAGATAGAATTAGAAGATTATTGAAACTCTATTTGGAAAGAGAATCGTTTACTATTCATGAAGCAAGTGATGGTCGAGAGGCATATAATCTTGCTATGGAAAATGACTATGCGTGCATTCTATTGGACTTGATGCTTCCAGAAATGGATGGAATTGAAATGGCATCTAAATTGCGTGAGCATAAAGATACACCTATTATTATGCTTACAGCTAAAGGAGAAGAAACGAATAGGGTTGAAGGCTTTGAATCAGGGGCTGATGATTATATCGTTAAACCATTCTCTCCAAGAGAAGTTGTATTAAGAGTTAAAGCATTATTGCGCAGAACTCAATCTTCTAAACCTGAACAAAGTGAACCTCACGCAAGAGATATTATTGAGTTTAATCACTTAGTTATTGATAATGACGCTCATAGAGTGTTAGCCGATAACCAACAAGTTAATTTAACGCCTAAAGAATATGAATTGCTTATCTATTTAGCTAAAACACCTAATAAAGTATTTGATCGTGAACAACTTCTTAAAGAGGTTTGGCATTATGAATTTTATGGAGATTTAAGAACTGTTGATACTCACGTAAAACGTTTAAGAGAAAAACTAAATCGCGTTTCTGCAGATGCTGCTCATATGATTCAAACCGTTTGGGGCGTTGGTTATAAATTTGAGGTTAAAACAAGTGACGAACCGACTAAATAGTGTAGTTATAAAACTGTGGTTAACTATAATTCTTATAGTAACGACAGTTTTAATTTTATTGAGTGCTGCCTTAATCACATTTATTCAATATTATTATACTCAGCAAACGGAAAACGAAATCAGATCTGATGCCTCTAGAATCAGTCATTTAGTAGAGCATGCAGACAATAAGCAGTTAGCCATTGAACACAGCCAACAACTTATCGATGGGTCTGGTGGCGGAATTATTATGGCAGATAAGAGTATGGACGCTGAAACAACAAATACCCCATTGAAAAATAAAATGTTGAAAGAAATTCATAATGATAGTCATTTTAATAAAGTTTTTACTAAAGGCGAGTCCGCTACTCAGAACGTTACAATTAATCATAAAGGAAACTCACGTTCATATATATTATTAGGTTATCCAATGCAACCACAAGATCATAGTAACTCCAAATACAGTGGCGTGTTTATTTATCAAGATTTAAAAACAATTGAAGATACTAATAATGCGATTACCATTATTATTTTAATTACTGCCATTATTTTCTTGGCAACTTCAACTGTGTTTGCTTTCTTCTTATCAAATAAAATTACTAAACCTTTACGACAATTGCGCACACAAGCATTTAACGTGTCAAAAGGAGATTATTCTCAAAAGACGACTGTATCAACAAAAGATGAAATCGGAGAATTATCACGAACTTTTAACAATATGAGCTATGAGATTCAAGAGCATATTGAAGCTATTTCAACTCAAAGAAATATTCGTGATAGCTTAATTAATTCAATGGTAGAAGGCGTATTAGGCATTAATGATAATAGGGAAGTCATCTTATCTAATAAAATGGCAGATGACATTATCCCAACTATTGATAAAACGACCTATAAAAAAATTGAGAAACAAATTGAAATAACATTTACTTCAAAAACTACTGAATTCCAAGATTATGAATTTAATGGTAAATTTTACGTATTTATTATGAGCTATATTCCTCGTATTCAACAAGATGGACGCAGTGGCATTGTAGTTATTATTAGAGATATGACCAATGAGCACAATCTCGATCAAATGAAAAAAGATTTCATTGCTAATGTATCTCATGAATTACGTACACCTATCTCTTTATTACAGGGTTACACTGAGTCTATTGTAGACGGTATCGTAACAGAACCTGAGGAGATCAGAGATTCTCTATCAATTGTATTAGATGAAACAAAACGATTGAATCGTCTTGTTAATGAATTACTCAATGTAGCTCGTATGGATGCTGAAGGTTTAACTGTAAATAAAGAAGTTCAGCCTATTAAGCCCTTGCTATCTAAAATTCAAATGAAATATAGACAACAAGCCCATGATTTAGAAATTGATATGAATTTACTTCCAAATGTGGATGAGACACCATGGGAATATGATGCTGATCGTATTGATCAAGTACTTACTAATTTGATTGATAATGCGACGCGTTATACTAAACCGGGTGACAAAATCAGTATCATGACTTCAGAAGATGATAATTATCAAATTCTGTATGTAAAGGATACTGGTAGCGGTATTGCACCTGAACATCTTGATTTAGTCTTTGATAGGTTTTATAAAGTAGAAGCCTCAAGAACACGTGGTAAACAAGGTACTGGTTTAGGATTATTCATTTGTAAAATGATTATCGAAGAACATGGTGGTAATATTTCCGTAGAAAGTACATTAGGTAAGGGAACAACTTTTATTATTAAATTACCTAAACCTGAATAATCATTACTTTGACCCACTTAATCTTTAAAAACTAAAAGATTAAGTGGGAATTTTATTTTGAATTGAGCATGAGTATTGCACAAACTTTTTCCTTAATGTAATATTTAATTTAAATTAATAAATACGAAATTCATCTTCGGGGTAGGGTGAGAGTCCCGACCGGCAGTAAAATAAGCCTGCGACCCGCTTCTTTGAAGTGGCTGATTCAGTGTAAATCTGAAGCCGACAGTATAGTCTGGATGGGAGAAGATGGAGGTTTTTTGTTGTGCAAAATTATCCTCCTATTCTATGCAAGATGAATGGAAGGAGAAAATTGAATATGCAACAAAATAAACGCCTCATTACTATAAGTATGTTAAGCGCAATTGCATTTATATTAACATTTATAAAATTTCCATTGCCTTTTTTACCACCATACTTAACATTAGACTTTAGTGATGTACCAACATTATTAGCTACATTTACATTTGGCCCCTTAGCAGGTGTCATAGTAGCTTTAGTAAAAAATATATTAAATTTTATTTTTAATATGGGAGATCCTGTAGGGCCCGTTGCTAACTTTTTAGCTGGCGTAAGTTTCTTATTATCTGCTTATTATGTTAGTAAGAAAAAATTCTCTCATTCTAATCGTTCCTTAGTTATTGGTTTAGCGGTAGGTACGATTGTTATGACAGTTGTTCTAAGTATTTTAAATTACTTCGTCTTATTACCTTTATATGGCATGATTTTTAACTTAGGCGATGTCTTTACCAATTTAAAAATTATAATTTTATCTGGAATCATTCCTTTCAACATCATTAAAGGAATTATCATTTCTATTATTTTTATACTTTTATATCAACGTTTAAAAAGAGTTCTTAAATAGAATATGAATTTATTTGAAATCGAGACTGGAATCAATAAGGTTCCAGTCTTTTCCAATTTCGTGCCTAATTTATACTCAATGCATTTCGAAATAAAAAATAAAACCGACAAAGCATGCAACTTTGTCGGCTATCTATATAATATAGTGATATAATCAAATTTAACTTACTATTCAAATTTTAATGCATCGCCATCGAATGGTTCCTCTTCAATTTTAATTGAATCTGTTGGACAACCTTCAAGAGCGTCTTCCATATCTTCATATAATTCTTCTGGTACTTCTGCAGTACCTTGATTATCATCAAGGATTACGAAAGCAATACCTTCGTCGTCATAATCATAAATATCTGGTGCTGCTGCGCCACATGCACCACAAGCTATACAGGTATCCATATCAACGATTGTATACTTTGCCAATTTCTTCGCCTCCTTTGATAAAAATGCTACACTAGTATAACAAATGTTAATTCAGACATCGATTAATTTAATTTCTAATTTATAAGTTTCATAAAGTGAGGATTCACCTATGTACGATATCTTTTCATATGCGTATAGACACACATTTAATTATAAAACTGATAAAAGTATTTACAATATATTATGCGGAAAAAAATCACATCAAACATTTTTTGATGCTTGTTCTCAACAACTTTTATCATTATATCATAGTTTTCCTAAATTAAAATATCCGTCTTTTGAGCAATATGTTCAAAATAATGAAAGTAATCAAATTCAACTTAAAATTCATACAAGATTTACATATGATAGTTTAATCAATACTTATAGTTGTATTCAATTATTAGTTCAATCGATCACTCATTATCTTAATAATGAGCTGAAGTTTATTCCTATTTCCCAGCAATTAAAAGTTCAACAACGCGTGAAACAGGTTTATTTAGATATTATAAATCATGAGTTAATTGAAGATTTCCAAGAAGAATTATCACAATTATTTCATACTATTTATACTCAAAATGACAATTGCTGTTATATCCATTATTATTTACAAGGTTTTGATGAGCAAATGTATACGCGTCAACAAGTGAGTCTAATTGAAGATATTCCTATAACGGATTTATTTACATTAGAACTTAACGATTTAGTGGAACTGATGTATGCCCTCGAACAAAAGGACCAATTTCCAATACTTTCTAAGTTAATTATATTACCTCCGTTATTAAATAAAACGGCATTATCACAAAAGCAATTACTTCGAGGGATTACAATGGATGAAGTTGCTGTAATACAAAATGTGAAAGTGAATACTATAGAAGATCATGTATTGGAGTTATTCATTAAAGGCTATTTCCATGAGTATACTGATTATGTTGATGAACATTTCATTTATGATTTTGAAAAATTTTACGTTAATAATAGAGGGGAACGTTTGAAAATATATAAAAATCAATTCGAGCAATTATCATATTTTCAAATCAAATTAATTATTGTAGGTATCGAAAGAGGTGATATTAATGTTGGAAGATAAGCTTAAAGAATGGTTTGGGTATGACGCTTTTAATCCAGGGCAATGTGAAATAATTGAAAGCATTCTTAATGGCCAACACACGCTAGGCGTTCTACCAACTGGTAGTGGTAAAAGTTTATGTTACCAATTTCCAACTTATATGAAACAACAGCCTACGCTTATTATTTCTCCCTTAATATCATTAATGGATGACCAAGTCATGCAACTGAAAGCACAAGGTGAAAAGCATGTCAGCTATATTCATTCTGGTATGGAAGAGCAAGAAAAAAAGGAAAATATCAACTTATTAAAGAAAAGTCGCTTTATATTTTTAAGTCCAGAATTTTTATTACAATCTAATCATTTTGAGCTTATCAATCAAATCAATTTTGGATTAATTGTATTAGATGAAGCACACTGTTTATCTGAATGGGGATATGATTTTCGTCCACATTATGCGTTAGTAGGACAGATTACACAGTTTTTCAAATCTGCAACCATATTAGCGCTCACAGCTACAGCACCACCACATCTCCCAGAAGATTTAGAAACAATTTTAAAAATTAAGTTTAAAACTATCAAAACTACCATGAATAGAGATAATATTTCATTTTCTCACATCAATTTTGAAAGTGATGATGACAAAATCACTTGGTTGCTCGAATTCTTGGAAACTTCAGGACCTACAATTATTTATGTTTCATCTAAGAAAATGTGTTTCGAACTGGCTAATCTCATTTATAAAAAAGGTTATCTAACTGGAATTTATCATGGTGATTTATCTTATCAAGAACGTCATACTGTGCAACAACAATTTATTAATAATTTTATTCCTGTCATTGTTGCAACAAGTGCTTTTGGAATGGGAGTTAATAAAAAGGACATTCGCACTGTAATTCATTTTCACTTATCCACGAGTCCATCAAATTATTTACAAGAAATCGGTAGAGCAGGAAGAGACGGAAAACAAAGTCAAGCCATTAGTCTTTTCCAACCTGATGATAGTTTTATTCTTGAAACGCTGCTATTTAATGATGCGATTTTAGCTGAAGATGTAGAAACCTATGATTTAGGTGCCTTTTTACCTCCTAATAAACAAGAGATATTAGACGTTTTGCGCCAAAGATATTCAATTATACAGCTTAAAAAAATATTTAAAACATCATTAATCCGTAAAAAGCTAGGCTATCAACGCATGATTGGTTATACAAGTCTCGATCAATGTCGAAGAAGTTACTTACTTGAGTTCTTTGGAGAAGTACCTGCTAAGCCTAACCAATGTTGCGATATTGATTCTAACTTAACTTCTCTAAATTGTTTTAATAGAAAAAAAGTAAAGAGAAAATTTAATTATAATGAAAAACTTAAAAATTTATTCAAATATTAGGTGCTTTTCTTTACTATGATATTTTATACAGGATATAATTAAATCACCAAATGTTTTATAAAAAATGTTAAAAATGATACATATTTGCTATATTCAAGGGTATAAAGTATGTGACAATTAAATAATTAATTAAGAAAGGATGTTAGCCATGTCTAAAAATAATTTTAGAGATGACTTCGAAAAAAATCGTCAATCAATTGATTCAGACGATCAATTCGAACATACAAATCACAACTCTGATGAAACTATCGATGAATTTGATAATCAATCAGATCAACAATTTCCACCAAGAAATGCACAAAGACGTCAAAGAAGACGTAATCAAGCAACAAATCGTAGTAAGAAATTTGATGACCAACCAAATGACTACAACAATGAAGGGTCATTAGACGATCGTTACGATGAAGAAGCTTTTGAAGACGTACATAATGATCGCTTTGAAAATGAATCAGATTATTCAAACAGAAATCATCGTAATAACGATAGACGTTCTAACAATTATGATGACTTCGAAGATGATTTTGAAAATGACCGTTTAAATGATAATGACCGTCGTCATCGTGATTTTGATCAAGAAGAAGATGGTTACAGAAATCGTAGAGATGGTAGAGATATCAGAAGAGATCAACGTCATGATGAAAATCTTGAACATGATCAAGATGATCGCTTAGTTAACGGTAAAGATGCTGCAATTGCTGGTGGTGCTGGAGCTGCCGGAGCTGCTGCGGGTCATAATAAAAATAAGAAGAAAAATCGTAAAAACAATCGTGTAGATTCTCGTGATAACAGAAAAGATTATCGCGATGACAGAGATCACTTAGATAATGATAGAAATTCTCGTGATCGTGATAATGATAAATACGATGACGATACAAATCGTGCACGTGACAACCATAAAAAACATAGTAAAGGCAAAACAGCTGCAATTGGTGCAGGTGCTGCCGGAGCTGCTGGAGCTGCAGGTGTAGCTGCTTCTAAAAATAAAAAACACCATTCTAAAGATAATGACTTAGATCATCATAATACACGTGATGACCATCATAATGAAGCACGTAACCACCGTGACGATTATCGTGATAATGATAGATATGATAATCATGATAGCTTCCAAGCTCACGATGGTAAGAAAAAACGTGGATTAATGGGTATTTTATTACCATTACTTGCATTGTTATTAATTTTAGCTGCTTTAGCTATCTTCATTGGTATGTATTTAAATAATGATAATAAAGATAAGGATGGCACTAAAGAAGAGAATACTACAGAGCAAACTTCACAAAAATCTGATGAAAAAGATAACTCAAAAGATAAAACTACTGAAGATAATAAAGCAGACAAATCAAGCGAATCAAACGAAAAATCAAATGTAAATGATAATAAATCGGATGAAAATGCGACAACTGAAGATAAATCTTCTGAAAACAGCGCAGCTAAAGACAAAGATAACAGTGCTTCAACTGGCGCAACAACAAATGAAAATAATAGTGCATCTTCTTCAGAAAATAGTTCAAATAACTCTTCTGATAATAATAGTAATAGCGATAATAACAATGGTAATTCACAGGCTACTCAAAATAATAGCCAAAATTCAAATGGTAATAACAATCAATCAAATAATGCTACTGCTGGTCAACAAACACACGTAGTATCAGGTAATGAAAACTTATACCGTATTGCTATTCAATATTATGGTCAAGGTACAATTGAAAATGTAAATAAAATTAAACAAGCTAATGGTTTAACAAGTAACAATATCACTAACGGTGAAAAATTAGTTATTCCTCAATAAGCTATTTAAAATTAATTCTAGAGAACAGGCTGGGACAATTATTAATTGTCCCAGTCTTTTTTACATTTGGCAGTAGCTGATTGATATGAAAATGCGCTTAAATTCATCTTTTCTCATATCTAGTCATCCCTAGGGCAGGACGATGAAATTATTTTAATTTCTGTTCTGCTCCTATTTTATTGTTTGCTTTATTAATTTACTATCTTATAACTTGTAAATGTTTTTCTATTTAGAAAAAGGGACTTAACTGCTATAATATATTGGTGATTAAAGGAGGCCAAAAACATGCAAATCGTTGAGAGTATTATTATCGGTGGAGGCCCATGCGGTTTAAGCGCTGCAATCGAGCAAAAGAAAAAGGGTATTGAAACACTTGTAATTGAGAAAGGTAATATAGTGGATGCAATTTATAAATATCCAACACACCAAACGTTCTTCTCTTCAAGTGATAAATTAAGTATTGGCGATATACCTTTTATCGTTGAAGAAAGTAAGCCACGTCGAAATCAAGCTCTTGTATATTATAGAGAGGTAGTTAAACACCATAATTTAAGAGTTAACGCTTTCGAAGAAGTTTTAACTGTTAAAAAAATCGATAATAAATTTACGATTACTACTACTAAAGACGTCTATGAATGTAAATTTTTAACTGTTGCAACTGGGTATTACGGTCAACACAATACGTTGGAAGTTAAAGGCGCAGATTTACCTAAAGTTCAACATTATTTTAAAGAAGCACATCCATACTTCAATCAACATGTAACAGTGATTGGCGGTAAAAACTCTGCAGTTGATGCCGCACTTGAATTAGAAAAAGCAGGCGCTAAAGTGACCGTACTTTATAGAGGAGATCGCTATTCAGCAGCTATTAAACCATGGATTTTACCGAACTTTGAATCATTAGTAAATCATGAAAAGATTACAATGGAATTTAATGCAAACGTAATTGAAATTACTGAAGATAGCGTTATCTATGAAAAAAATGGTAAAACAATTGAAATTCCAAATGATTATGTGTTTGCGATGATAGGCTATCATCCAGATTATGAATTCTTACGTTCTATCGGCATTGAAATTAATACAAATGAATTTGGTACCGCGCCTGTTCATAACAAAGAAACGTTTGAAACAAATGTTGAGAATTGTTATATAGCGGGGGTTATTGCTGCTGGAAATGACAATAACTCTATTTTCATTGAAAATGGGAAATATCACGGCGGTATTATTACTCAAAGTATATTAAGTAAAAAACAAACGCCACTTGAAAGCTAAACAAAGCGACAAAAGCGGAACAGATATCATTGTCTGTTCCGCTTTTAATTTATAAATTACTGTTCAAAATAAGTTTCTAGCGTTTCTAAGTTCATATCATTACTTAAACCGACCAATAATTTCAATCTTGCTTTAGGACCATTTAAACCATTTGAAAAGATTAATCCTTTTTTAGATAAGTAATATCCGCCACCTTCATAAGCGTATACTGGACTAACTATTCCATTAAATGAACGCGATACAATAACGATAGGGATATTATTATTCAAACAAGCCTCGATACCTTCTAGGCAACTTGGTGGCAAATTTCCTTGTCCAAGCGCTTCAATAACTATTCCATCCACTTGTCGCTCTGCATAAAATTTTAAAACATCACTTTGCATACCCATATAGGCCTTTAAAAGTGGCACATTTTTTTCTGTATCAATCATTTTCAACGCCTGTTGTTGATACGGACGACTATAAAAATGAATATTATCTTTAGTCAGAATACCTAATGGTCCTTGATTAGGACTTTGAAATGTATTAATGTTCGATGTGTGTGTTTTAGTAACATTTCTAGCCGTATGTATTTCATCATTGAATACTACCATTACACCATTTTCACGAGCTTCATCCGATGAGGCTACTCTTATAGCAGAAATAAAATTATATAAGCCATCTGCACCAATTTCATTTGAAGATCTCATCGCACCAGTAATAACAATTGGTTGTTTGATGTTAATAAGTAAATCTAATAAATACGCTGTTTCCTCCAACGTATCAGTGCCATGTGTAATGACAAAACCATCATATATATTCTCTTTAGAAGACTGTAGTATGGTATTACGTAGTTCAATAATATGTTGGATTGTAATATGTGGAGAGGGAATATTAAATGGATGAACTTCATTTACATGAGCATATTCATTAATAATATCTTTATGTAATGAGATGGGATTTACCTCATTAGTCACTACTTGACTAAATTGATTTTGAGACATGCTAATCGTCCCGCCTGTATGGATAACAAGAAGATGTTTCATTAAATTCCTCCTATTTTTAATTTACATATTTATGATAAAATAATACAAATAAAACAACAAGGAAGGAAAAATAATCATGGAGTCAATTAATATTGCATTGGACGGCCCTGCAGCTGCAGGTAAAAGTACCATCGCTAGACGAGTAGCTAGTAAATTATCAATGATATATGTGGATACTGGAGCAATGTATCGTGCTATTACTTATAAATACTTACAACAACAACGTCCGGAAGATTTTCAAAAACTTGTTAATAACACTACGTTAGAATTAAAATATGATGATGCTAAAGGACAACGTATTATACTAGATAATCAAGATGTTACTGACTATTTACGTGAAAATGATGTCACACAAAATGTATCTTATGTTGCATCTAAAGAACCCGTTCGTACTTTTGCAGTTGAAAAACAAAAAGATTTAGCAGCTAAGAAAGGTATCGTAATGGATGGAAGAGATATTGGTACAGTAGTCCTTCCTGATGCTGAATTAAAAGTGTACATGATTGCATCTGTTGAAGAACGTGCTGAAAGACGTCAAAAAGAAAATGAGGAGCGCGGCATACCTTCAACATTAGAACAGTTAAAACAGGAAATTGCTGACAGAGATCACTATGATATGAACCGTGAAATTTCACCGTTAAGAAAAGCTGATGATGCAATTACTCTTGATACAACTAGTAAAACCATCGAAGAAGTTACTAATGAAATCATGACAATGGTAAACAATTTAAGAAAATAATATACACAGCTATTTAAATTAATTCGTGCTATTCATTATGGATAATGCGAATTATTTTAAATAGCTTTTTTTGTCTTATATAATTATTAATGAGAAAGAAAATGATAAATAACTATAACCTAAAATATATCATATTGATGAAAAATTATTATTAATAATCAATAATACAAATAACTGATTGCTCAATATTAAATAATTTTAAAAATTGATATCTTTTTTAAAAACTTATGAAACTAAAGGGGAATTTCTTGACAATTCTGTTAGTTTATAAGATGTTATAGTTATGTAGTGTATAAGGAGGCAAACAAGATGACTGAAGAATTCAATGAATCAATGATTAATGATATTAAAGAAGGTGACAAAGTCACTGGAAAGGTTCAACAAGTTGAAGACAAACAAGTTGTAGTGCATATTGATGGTGCTAAATATAATGGTATTATTCCAATTAGCCAACTTTCAACTCATCACATCGAGAACCCTAACGAAGTGGTTAAAGAAGGCGATGAGGTTGAAGCATATGTTACTAAAATTGAAATTGATGAAGAAAATGACTCTGGTGCATATATCTTATCAAAACGTCAACTTGAAACTGAAAAATCATATGAATATTTACAAGAAAAACTTGATAATGATGAAGTGATTGAAGCTAAAGTTACTGAAGTAGTTAAAGGTGGATTAGTTGTTGACGTTGGTCAAAGAGGTTTCGTACCTGCTTCTCTAATTTCAACTGATTTCATTGAAGATTTCTCTGTATTTGAGGGACAAACAATTCGCATTAAAGTTGAAGAATTAGACCCAGAAAATAATAGAGTCATTTTAAGCCGTAAAGCTGTAGAGCAAGCTGAAAACGATGTTAAAAAAGCTTCATTATTAGAGTCACTTAATGAAGGCGATGTTATTAAAGGTAAAGTTGCTCGCTTAACTAACTTTGGTGCATTTGTGGATATTGGTGGCGTAGATGGTTTAGTTCACGTTTCAGAACTTTCTCATGAGCATGTTGATTCTCCAGAAGATGTTGTTTCTGTAGGTCAAGAAGTAGATGTTAAAGTAAAATCTGTTGAAAAAGATTCTGAACGTATTTCATTATCAATAAAAGATACGCTCCCAACTCCATTTGAACGTATTAAAGGTGAATTCCATGAAGATGATGTTATCGAAGGTAAAGTCGTTCGTTTAGCAAACTTCGGTGCATTTGTGGAAATTGCTCCAGGTGTACAAGGTCTTGTTCATATTTCTGAAATCGACCATAAACATATCGGTACGCCAGGTGAGGTTTTAGAACCAGGTCAACAAGTAAATGTTAAAATTTTAGGTATTGATGAAGAAAATGAACGTATTTCTTTATCAATTAAAGCTACTTTACCTAAAGAAGATTTAATCGAAAGCGATGAAGCTACAACTCAAAGTTATTTAAGCAATGATACTGATGACGATAACCCAACATTAGGGGACGTTTTCGGTGACAAATTTAAAGATTTAAAATTCTAATATGACATTTAAATTTTAACTAATGTATCTCCCAATTAAAGTTTAATTCCTTTAATTGGGATTTTTTATATTAAGTGGATAATTTATGTTAAGGATAAACATAGATGAGCATATCAGAAAAGAATTTAAAGATAGACGTTATATAGTTAGTTTTAAATCAGTAGGTCATATGATAAAATTATATAGATTTTAGATAGAGAGGAAGTTAGCTTATGACGAAACCTATTGTAGCTATTGTAGGTAGACCAAACGTAGGGAAATCTACAATATTTAATAGAGTAGTAGGTGAGCGTGTATCAATCGTTGAAGATACACCTGGTGTCACTCGTGATCGTATCTACTCATCAGGTGAATGGTTAACACATGAATTTAATATTATTGATACAGGTGGTATTGAAATTGGTGATGCGCCTTTTCAAACCCAAATTAGAGCACAAGCAGAAATTGCCATTGATGAAGCTGACGTTATTATCTTTATGGTTAATGTACGTGAAGGTTTAACGCAAAGTGATGAAATGGTCGCTCAAATGTTATATAAATCTAAAAAGCCAGTAGTATTGGCGGTTAATAAAGTCGATAATCCTGAAATGCGAAATGATATTTTTGATTTCTACTCATTAGGATTTGGCGATCCTTATCCAATTTCTGGTTCTCACGGATTAGGACTAGGGGATTTACTAGATGAAGTGGTGAAACATTTTAAAGAAGATACGGAAGAACTTTATGACGAAGATACAATTCGCTTATCAATTATTGGACGTCCGAATGTAGGGAAATCAAGTTTAGTCAATGCGATATTAGGCGAAGAACGTGTTATTGTTTCTAATGTTGCAGGTACAACTCGAGACGCTGTAGATACTGAGTATAGCTATGATGGCCAAGATTATGTCTTGATAGATACAGCTGGTATGCGTAAAAAAGGGAAAGTATACGAATCAACTGAGAAATATTCAGTATTGCGTGCACTTAAAGCTATTGAACGCTCTAATGTTGTATTAATCGTAATTGATGCTGAAGAAGGTATTATTGAACAAGATAAACGTGTAGCTGGTTATGCCCATGAAGAAGGTAAAGCTATCGTTATTGTCGTTAATAAATGGGATACTGTTGAAAAAGATAGTAATACGATGAAAAAATTTGCGGATGACGTCCGTAATCAATTCCAATTCTTAGATTATGCTCAAATCGCCTTTGTTTCTGCGAAAGAAAGAACACGTTTACGTACGTTATTCCCTTATATTAATGAGGCAAGTGAAAATCATAAAAAACGTGTTCAAAGTTCTACACTTAATGAAGTAGTAACGGATGCGATCTCAATGAATCCTACGCCAACGGACAAAGGGCGCAGATTGAATGTATTCTATACAACTCAAGTTGCTATTGAACCTCCAACGTTTGTTGTTTTTGTTAATGATGTTGAATTAATGCATTTTTCTTATAAACGTTATCTTGAAAACCAAATCAGAAATGCGTTCGGATTTGAAGGTACACCAATTCACATCATTCCACGTAGAAGAAATTAAAAAGGAGATTTCACTATGACTAAGATTACTGTTTTTGGTATGGGAAGCTTTGGTACTGCACTCGCTAATGTACTAGCTGAAAATGGTCACACTGTTTTAATGTGGGGGAAGAATGAAGAAAGTGTTGATGAACTAAATAAACATCATCAAAATAAACGATATTTAAAAGAAGCTAAACTGGATGAAGGTATTCGAGCAACTTCTGATATTAAAGAGGCTGTAGATTTTACTGATATCTATTTAATCGCTCTCCCTACAAAAGCAATTAGAGAAATTACAAGTCAAATTGATCAACTTATTGATTCAAAGAAGATTTTTATTCATGTTGCTAAAGGTATAGAAAATGATACTTTCAAACGTGTTTCTGAAATGATTGAAGACTCAATTTCAGAAAACCACAATGGAGGTATTGGCGTACTATCTGGTCCTAGCCATGCCGAAGAAGTTGTTATTAAACAACCAACAACTGTAGCTGCTTCTTCTAAAGATGAAAAAATTAGTAAACTTATCCAAGATTTATTCATGAACGATTATTTACGTGTATATACAAACAATGATCTAGTAGGTGTAGAATTAGGTGGCGCTTTAAAAAATATTATTGCTGTAGCTAGTGGAATTGTAGCCGGTATGGGCTACGGAGATAATGCTAAAGCAGCTTTAATGACTAGAGGTTTAGCTGAGATTAGTAGATTAGGGGAAAAGTTGGGTGCCGATCCAATGACGTTTTTAGGATTAGGCGGTATTGGAGATTTAATTGTAACTTGTACTTCTACACATTCTCGTAATTTTACGCTTGGCTATAAATTAGGGAAAGGCCAGACGACTGAAGAAGCGCTTAGTGAAATGAATATGGTTGTAGAAGGAATTTATACGACTAATTCAGTTTACCATCTAGCTAAAGAACAACATGTTGACATGCCTATTACTAATGCTTTATATAAGGTTTTATTTGAAAATAAACCTGTAAAAGATAGCGTTAAAGATTTAATGGGACGCGATAAAAAAGCTGAATAAGGTGTTAAATTACACTTTATTGTAAAATTTCTTTGAATTGAGTGTATAAAAGCTGATATTTCAGTGTTTTGAGCGTTTAAATCGTTGCGGTAATGCCAATTCTTGTGTTAAAGTCATAGCATAATGATATAAAAAGATATCATTATCATTCATCTGGAGGTGAATTCATAATGAATAAAACTGATTTAATCAACGCGGTTGCTGAACAAGCTGATTTAACTAAAAAAGAAGCTGGTGCAGCTGTAGACGCTGTTTTCGAATCAATCCAAGGCTCACTTTCTAAAGGTGAAAAAGTTCAATTAATTGGTTTCGGAAACTTTGAGGTACGTGAACGTGCTGCACGTAAAGGACGTAACCCTCAAACAGGTAAAGAAATCGAAATTCCTGCAAGTAAAGTTCCAGCATTCAAAGCTGGTAAAGCATTAAAAGATGCTGTAAAATAATTTACTTAAAAAGCCCTTCGAGGGCTTTTTTATTTATACATATAATTCTTTTAAAGATATCTGTATATACATATTAAAACTTGATTATTTTAATACATTTCATACATGAATATTTCTATATAAAAGATGTTTATTCATAAAGTTTTATTCCTGTGAAGTCGCTATATTTTATTTTTATAGATATAATGTTAAGATGTATAGTGATAATAACGTGAGGTGTGAACATGGAACGAACATTAAGCATATTAAATAGACAAATTGATCAAAGGCTTATGGGAATCACTGACTATGAATCAATTCATATTAATAGTAATTTAAGTGATTTATTAGATAGCTACGATATCCCAGAGAATGCTAAACTCGCTTGCCTCACTATCGATACTTCAATGAAACATCTTGATGAAATTTCACATAATAAATTATCTAAGAAATCTATATTAATTGGGGATTTATTAAGTGCTCATTTTTACACATTATTAGCTGAAATTGATGATTCTGCATTTCAATTAGCTATTAGTCAGGCAATTGTTAAATCTAATGAACTAAAATCTTCATTACATCATCAATCCCTAGAAGTACAAGATATTTATGAAGCAATAATTAAAATAGAAACTATTTTTCCTATTATTACGCTTTCACATTTTAGCAATCAATCAATATCAGAAATTGATATTTTCCATTCTTTATTTAAAAATGTGGAATCGTATTATCCTTCATATTTAAAGATGTATACTGAAAATGAAGTAGACCAATTTTTTAAATCAATTAAACAAAGCTATATAGAAAAAAAGTAGAGGTAATATAAATGGCTGAAAATAAAGCAAATAAAGAACAAGTCCATACAGTGTTTCAAAATATTTCAAAAAAATATGATCGATTAAATAATATTATTAGTTTCGAGCAACATAAAGTTTGGCGCAAACGCGTAATGAAAGATATGAACGTAAAAGCCAATAGTAAGGCGCTTGACGTCTGCTGTGGTACTGCAGATTGGACGATTGCGTTAAGTAAAGCAGTTGGACCTAATGGCGAAGTGACTGGTTTAGACTTTAGTGAAAATATGCTTGAAGTAGGTAAAGAGAAAACAAAATCAATGGATAATATTCATTTAGTTCATGGTGATGCTATGGATTTACCATTTGAGGATAATTCATTTGATTATGTAACTATTGGTTTCGGTTTACGTAATGTGCCTGATTATTTAGTTGCATTAAAAGAAATGAACAGAGTGCTTAAACCAGGTGGCATGGTTGTATGTCTAGAAACAAGTCAACCTACGATGCCTGTGTTCAAACAAGTGTACAAATTATATTTTAAATTTGTAATGCCTATCTTCGGTAAATTATTTGCCAAATCTAAAGAAGAATATGAATGGCTACAACAATCGACGTTTAATTTTCCTGATAAACAAAAATTAAAACGTCTATTTGAACAAGCTGGTTTTAACAATATCAGAGTCCGTAGCTTCACAGGGGGCGTTGCTGCAATGCACCTAGGCTATAAACAAAAAAGTTCTACAAAATAAAAGGTGATTAACGTGGCAAAGTTAAACATGAATAGTGAAATTAAGAATGTAGAGAAACGGCTTCAACATGCTATCAAAAGCAATGATTCAGTATTACAAGAAGCAACTTTCCATTTACTATCGTCAGGTGGTAAACGTGTAAGACCGGCATTTGTTATATTGAGTAGTCAATTTGGCCCAAAAAAGAATACTGAAGATACTTACCGTGTAGCTGTAGCGTTAGAATTAATTCATATGGCTACACTTGTTCATGATGATGTCATTGATAAAAGTGATAAACGCCGTGGCCGTTTAACTATTGTAAAAAAATGGGATACTACTACTGCGATTTTAACAGGTAATTTCTTATTAGCTTTAGGTCTACAACATCTTTCTGAAATACAAGATAATCGCGTACATCATATTATATCTAATGCAATTGTAGACGTATGTAAAGGAGAACTTTTCCAATTTCAAGATCAATTTAACAGTAATCAAACTATTACAAACTATTTACGACGTATCAATCGTAAAACTGCATTATTGATTCAACTTGCTACTGAAGTAGGAGCAATTACGTCTGAAGCTGATGATGAAACGATTTACAAATTAAAAATGATTGGACATTATATTGGAATGAGCTTTCAAATTGTCGATGATATATTGGATTTCACTAGCACGGAAAAGAAACTAGGTAAACCAGTAGGCAGTGATTTAATGAATGGTCATATTACGTTACCAGTATTATTAGAAATGCGAAAAGACCCAACATTTAAACAACAAATTGCAGCTTTAAACCATCAAACGAATTCTGAAGAGTTCTCTCCGATTATTTCTCGTATTAGAGAATCTGATAGTATTCAACAATCTAAAGAAATCAGTGATAAATACTTAAAAAAAGCACTCAATTTAATTGATCAATTGAATGAATCAAATGCACAAAATTTATTTATTAAACTTATTAAAAAAATGGGATCACGAAATGTATAATGAGTATGAAAATATATTGAAAGCGCTTTATCAACCTGTTACTATTAAGAAGTAGCAGGTTGTTTTTTATTAAAAAACAAGTTTTTATACATAAATGGTACAAATAAAGTAATCTAATTTTCAAAAAATTTTTATGTCTAAAACATAGGGGGAACCACAATGGAAAGAACTTTTTTAATGATTAAGCCGGATGCGGTACAACGTAATTTAATTGGAGAAATTATCACGCGTATTGAGCGTAAAGGGCTAAAATTGGTTGGAGCTAAATTAATGACAGTACCTCAATCATTAGCGGAAGAACATTATGCTGAGCATAAAGATAAACCTTTCTATAATAAATTAATCTCATTTATTACATCAGCACCCGTTTTTGCAATGGTAGTTGAAGGGGAAGATGCAGTAGACGTATCTCGACATATCATTGGTAAAACAAATCCTTCTGAAGCAACACCAGGTTCTATTAGAGGAGATTTAGGCTTAACAGTAGGTAGAAATGTGATTCATGGTTCTGATTCAGTTGAGTCTGCAACACGTGAAATTGGTTTATGGTTCAAAGAAGAAGAATTAAGTGATTATGAAGCAACTAGAGATACTTGGTTATATGAATAATTTCTAAATATAAATTTTAAAGATAAGAGTAGCGCGCCTTTAGAGAGTGTTACTCTTATTTTTTTGGAATATATTGAACCATAAGTTATTTAAATATTCACACAAATTCATTCAATATCTAAAACATTAGTTATGTTCTAACTGTGAATATGATATGATAACACATATTACAATTTAACGTAGTAAAGGAAAGGAGCGTTTTCTCATGAGATATTTAACATCAGGAGAATCACATGGTCCTCAATTAACAGTAATTATTGAAGGTGTACCTGCAAATTTAGAAATCAAAGCTGAAGATATTAATAAAGAAATGTTTAAACGACAAGGTGGTTATGGCAGAGGCCGTCGAATGCAAATTGAAAAAGACGCTGTCGAGATTGTCTCTGGCGTAAGAAACGGTTACACATTAGGTAGTCCCGTTACAATAGTAGTTAAAAATGATGATTTTACGCATTGGAGAAATATTATGGGCATTGAGCCTATTAGCGATGAAGAACGACAAAATATGAAACGTACTATTACTAAACCACGTCCAGGTCACGCTGATTTGATTGGTGGTATGAAATATAATCATCGTGACTTAAGAAATGTTTTAGAACGATCTTCTGCAAGAGAAACAGCTGCCCGTGTAGCTGTAGGAGCTGTTGCTAAAATTTTACTACAACAATTAGATGTTCATACATATAGTCGTGTAGTTGAAATAGGTGGGGTTAAAGACGAAGGATTATATGATGAGGAAACTTTCAAACAAAACATTGATAAAAATGATGTTCGTGTCATCGACGATACTATTGCTCAAAAAATGCGCGATAAGATAGATGAAGCTAAAAAAGAAGGTGACTCTATCGGTGGTGTTGTGCAAGTTATGGTAGAAAATATGCCTATCGGTGTAGGAAGCTATGTGCATTATGACCGTAAATTGGATGGTCGTATTGCTCAAGGCGTCGTAAGTATTAATGCCTTTAAAGGGGTTAGCTTTGGTGAAGGTTTTAAAGCAGCTGAAAAACCAGGCAGTGAAATTCAAGATGAAATTTTATATGATTCTGAAAAAGGTTTTTACAGAGGTTCAAATCACTTAGGTGGATTTGAAGGGGGTATGACAAATGGTATGCCGATTATTGTTAATGGTGTAATGAAACCTATTCCAACACTCTATAAACCTTTAAATTCAGTAGATATTAACACGAAAGAAGATTTTAAAGCTACAATTGAACGCTCTGATAGTTGTGCAGTACCTGCAGCTAGCGTGGTTTGTGAACATGTAGTTGCATTTGAAGTTGCTAAAGCATTACTTGAAGAGTTTCAATCAAATCATATCGATCAATTAAAAGAACAAATTTCAGAGCGTAGAAAACTTAATATTGAATTTTAATAATATTATTTATTTGTAAGAATCGAGGTCTTTTTATGCAATTACAAACGACATATCCTAATAATAATTATCCTATTATCGTTGAACATCATGCGTTTGATTATTTAACAGACTATATACAAGAATATGATAAAGTTTTTCTTATTATTGACGAGTATGTAGATTTTAATTTCAAAAGTAAATTTGAATCTTTACTTACGCAATCTAATATTTTCAAATTAACTGTACCTGCTGGTGAGAAAATGAAAACCTTCCACCATTATTATGAAGTAATTGAAAAATTATTAGGTTATCAACTTACCAGAAATACATGTTTAGTAGCAATCGGTGGTGGAGCAACTGGTGATTTCACTGGATTTCTTGCATCTACGCTTTTAAGAGGTGTAGATTTTATCCAGGTACCAACAACTATACTGGCGCACGATTCAAGTGTTGGTGGTAAAGTAGGCATTAATTCTTCACATGGGAAAAACCTTATTGGCTCATTTTATAGACCAAAGGCTGTTATTTATGATTTAGATTTCTTACAAACGTTACCATATGAAGAGATATTAAGCGGTTATGCTGAAGTATATAAACATGCGCTATTAACAGGACAAGTGGCAGTAGACGATATTGAAAAGCACTTTTCAAACAAAGAGAAATTGCAGTCACTCAAAGAAATAGATCAATTTATATTTAAAGGTATTAAAACGAAATTAAATATTATTATTAAAGATGAAAAAGAACAAAACATGCGCAAATATCTAAATTTAGGACATACGTTTGGTCACGCAGTTGAATATAAGCATAAAATTCCTCATGGTCACGCTATTATGATAGGAATGATATATCAATTTATTGTATCTAATGCGATGCTCAATGCTGATTTCGATATTCAACATTATTGGGATTATATTAATCAACTGCATTATCCTGTCACTATTATTAATGATTTAGATTTCGAAGATTTATATAATTACATGCTAACTGACAAGAAGAATAATGGTGAAGGTATTCAAATGGTGCTACTTGAAACCATAGGTAAACCCTCTGTTCATCATGTGAGTAAAGATGTGTTAATGAATGCTTTCAATGAATTACAATCTTTAGCAAAGTAGGTGAAAAATATGGCAAATGAACAAGTTATAGATATACATGGACCTTTAAAAGGTGAAATTGAAGTGCCTGGAGATAAATCAATGACTCATAGAGCAATTATGTTATCTTCTTTAGCAAAAGGTAAATCTGTCATTCACAAACCTTTATTAGGTGAAGACTGTCAACGTACAGCAGAAATCTTCAAATTACTCGGTGTTGATATTACTATTACAGATGATAAAATTATCGTGGATTCACCAGGATATGAGAACTTTAAAACGCCTCATCAAACGTTGTATACTGGAAATTCTGGAACTACAACACGGTTACTCGCTGGTTTGCTGAGTGGATTAGGTATTGAGTGCGTATTATCTGGAGATAAATCTATTGGCACACGCCCGATGAGTCGTGTATTGAAACCGCTTCGTCTCATGGGCGCAAATATTCGTGGCATAGATAACAATTACACACCATTAGTGATTGAACCCGCTTCAATTAAAGGTATTACTTACCAAATGGAAGTAGCAAGTGCGCAAGTTAAAAGTGCTATATTATTAGCAAGTTTATTTGCTAAAGATACGACTATTATTACTGAATTAGATATAAGTCGTAATCACACAGAAACGATGTTCGAACATTACAATATTCCTATTACTGTCGATAATAAGACGATTAAACTTGAACCGAACGCACTTCAAAACATCAAACCAAGAGATTTCTACGTACCAGGAGATATCTCATCAGCAGCTTTCTTTATTGTAGCTGCATTAATTACGCCAGGCAGTGACATTACAATTCATAATGTTGGCATAAATCCTACACGTTCAGGTATTATAGACATCGTTGAACAAATGGGCGGTAATATTGAATTATTTAATATTACACAAACTTCTGAACCTACTGCGTCTATTAGAATTACTTATACACCAAACTTAAAGCCAGTGCATATAGAGGGGGATATAGTCCCTAAAGCAATTGATGAATTACCTATTATTGCACTATTATGTACTCAAGCAACAGGAACTAGTATCATAAAAGATGCAGAGGAATTAAAAGTTAAAGAAACAAATCGAATTGATACAACTGCTGATATGCTCGGATTATTAGGTTTTGAACTTCAACCTACCGCAGATGGGCTCATTATCCATCCATCTGAATTTACGACACCTGCTACTGTTGATAGTTTAACGGATCATCGTATAGGTATGATGCTTGCTATAGCAGGATTATTAAGTAGCGAACCAATCACAATCCGTCAATTTGATGCAGTTAACGTATCATTCCCAGGTTTCTTGCCTAAATTAAAGCTTTTAGAAAATGAGGGATAGTACACTATGGAGGATATCTATAAATTAATAGACGATATCAATCTTCAAAAATTAGATAACTTAGATACACGTGTCAATGAAGCATTAAATTCAAATAATGACGATGCTTTATTCATCTTAGGTGAAACCTTATATAATTTCGGTTTAACACCTCAAGGGCTAGAAGTATTTAGAACACTTTATCATAAGTATCCTGATGAAAGTGAATTATTAATTTATTTTATTGAAGGACTTATGTCTGAGAATCAAACAGACGAAGCATTAGAATATTTAAGTCAAGTTGAGCTTTCTACTGAAAAACTAATGCTTGAAGCTGATCTTTACCAACAAATTAATATGATAGAAGTGGCCATTGATAAGCTTATTGAAGCACGCGAACTTGAACCTAATGATCCTATTATTCATTTCGCTTTAGCTGAACTACTGTACTTTGATGGTCAATATTTACGTGCAACTCGTGAATATGAAGTTGTTTTAGATACAGGCGAATATGAAGTTAATGGCGTTAATTTATTCGCACGCATGGCTGATTGTGCTTTACAAAGCGGGAACTATAGTGATGCCATTAATTTATTTGATGAAATAAATGAAGATGAAATGACATCGGAAGACTTCTTCAAAAAATCAATCGCTTATGAAAAGAATGATATCACTCAAGAAGCGATTAAAATTATGACGACATTATTATCTAAAGATCCTGACTTTATTCAAGGATACTTCTATTTACAATCTTTATATGAGAATGAAAAGAATTATGCCGATGCGATTGAAACCGGCAAAGAAGGTTTACGCTTAAATCAATTCTATAAAGAGTTGATGGTCTCAACAGGTAGTCTAGAAATAGAACATGGTGATGCAAATGAAGGTGTCGCATTGCTTAAACAAGCACTTGAAGTAGATAATGCCTATCATGAACCACTATTAATCTTAAGTGACTTATTCCGTAATGAAGAAGATTATGAAGCAATTATTGAATTATTATCTTACGTGGACGAGGAAGATTTAGACCCGGTATTTATGTGGCATTTAGCTCATGCCTATGGAGAAGAAGAGCGAGACAAAGAAGCGCAACATTTCTTTGAACTTGCTTATCCAACAATGAAATCACAAAGTGCTTTCTTAAGTGACTATTATTTCTATTTAACTGAAATTGGTCATAAAGAAGAAGCAAAATCTATACTAAATCAATTGTTAGAAATTGATCCTAGTAATGAAACATGGCACGAAGAAGCAAACCGATTGGATTATTAAAGTAGGTGATCCTCTTGGAACATACACTTACCAGTATGAAACAAAGCTATATTGAATATGCTTTGTTTCATTATCATTTTAAATCAAGGATTAGCGTATGGCTGTTGAACTTTTTAAAAGCATCACCCAAAAGCTTACAGAATATTCATTTCGTTAATCGTAGGATTGCAGATCATACAACACTTGAAATAGGTTTGAAATACGCCAATGCTTCAGCTATAAAACTAACGAAAAATAATCGAATTCTAATTAATACAAATGAGATATTCACTTATATTACAAATCAGGCTATTTCTTTTGATATTTTAATTCATTTTGATGAAGCGCACTATCCTGATGCTAAGTTCAATGATTTAATTATCCAACAGTTAATTCATTCAACACATTATGCATCTTATTTAGAAAATATTCATCATCTTATATTAGATACTTATAAAGAAAATTCTTTATTAGAACAATTACAAGTGAATATAGATTTAAGTTTACAAATGAATGACCGAGAACAATTTTATCAATTGACTCAAATTCTAAATAATTTGAAAGCACGTCGTCATTATTTATCATCAAAGGATTAATTATGTATGCTTAATTTAAAACAATTTTGGGAGTTAACACTCTTTCATCGTACTTGTTTGATGTTTTTACTCATTTGTAACTTTGGTGGAACGATATATGGCTTTATATGGTATAGTGATCAATTAAATAAAGCGCCATGGTATTTTTTGCCATTCATTCCAGATAGTCCAATTGCTTCGTTATTTTTATGTGTCGCTATCATTGGCTTACTTGTCAATAAGCGTAATTCAATTATAGAAGCATTAGCATTTGTTACTTTAGTTAAATACGGACTGTGGGCTGTCATTATGAATGTAATAATGATTTATTATGCTCATGATATAACGATTATGAATATCTTTCTTATTATGAGTCACGGTATTATGGCTATAGAAGCTTTATATTTCTATCCTAGATTTACTATATCAATGCATGGGTTATTTATAGCTATCATATGGATATTCAACAATGATTATATTGACTATGTTCTTGGCAAATATCCATATTATAATTTTATTGCTGCTCATACGGCTATGGTAGGGTATATTGCATTTATATTGAGCATACTAGCTATCATAATGTATTATTATTTACAATTTGTATCAAAGTTTAAATTATTTGATTATGATGGTAATAGCCAGTAAAATGTTATTAAAGGAGAGTGGAATTATTGTCAATAGTGTCTTATATAATATATATCGTCATTATTATGCTCATTCCTATGTGGGCACAACACAAAGTTAAATCAAATTATGAAAAATATTCACAAGTTAGATCAACAAGTGGTAAAACAGGTCGCGAAGTAGCTGAAGAAATTCTACGTGCCAATGGCATTCATGATGTGGATGTCGTGAAAGGTGAAGGCTTTTTAACTGACCACTATGATCCTAATAAAAAAGTTGTTTGTTTATCTCCGGCAAACTTTGATAGACCATCAGTAGCTGGAACAGCTATTGCAGCCCATGAAGTTGGACACGCTATTCAGCATGCTCAAGGTTATGCATTCTTACGTTTTAGAACTGCATTAGTGCCTTTAGCAAACTTAGGTAGTTCACTTAGTTATATGATTGTCATGCTAGGTGTTATCTTAACAGCTATGGGTAGTGCATTTGGTTCAACAGCATTATGGATTGGCGCTGGATTATTATCATTAGCGGTGCTTTTCTCTATTGTTACATTACCTGTTGAATTCGATGCAAGTTCAAGAGCAATGAAACAAATTACTGCTTTAAATATTGTGAATGAAAAAGAATATAAACATGCGAAAAAAGTATTATCTGCTGCTGCTATGACATATGTTGCAGCAACTGCTACAGCTGTTGCTGAGCTTGTAAGAATTATCTTAATGGCAAAAGCAAGCGATAATAACTAAGTCATTTTCAAGCTGGTATTTACTCATAAGAGTAAATGCCAGTTTTTTTATTAAAATTGATATGACTCATTTATATAAATCTACTTTCAACTAGCAATTTAAATTAATTGATGTTTTCCATATTCATAAAATGCATGATTGTTTAATATGATATATACTATATTAGAATCATTTGCAAAGGAGTTTAGTTATGAAATCAATGAAAGATATGCAAAATGAAGTCGATGACTATATCGGACAATTTAAAGCAGGGTATTTCTCCCCATTGGCTAACCTTGCTCGTTTAACTGAAGAAGTAGGCGAACTAGCAAGAGAGATTAATCACTATCATGGTGAAAAGAAAAAGAAAGACTCCGAAGCAGAAAATACAATCAAAGCAGAACTTGGCGATAATTTATTCGTATTACTTTGCATCGCCAACTCATTAGATATTGATATGACTGAAAGTTTTAACGAGACAATGTACAAGTTCAATACACGAGATAAAGATCGTTTCGAGCGTAAATAAACGATACAAATAGAAAGGACGGGAATTGCCTTATGAAAATAGGTATAACTTGTTACCCTTCAATGGGTGGTTCCGGGATTATAGCGACCGAATTAGGGATTAAAATGGCTGAAAGAGGGCATGAGGTCCACTTTATTACTTCAAACATTCCATTTAGAATTCGTAAACCTTTACCAAATATTAGATTTCATCAAGTTGAAGTTAATCAATACGCTGTTTTTCAATATCCCCCTTATGACATTACGCTAAGTACAAAGATTTCTGATGTGATCAAAGAGTATGATTTAGACATCTTACATATGCATTACGCAGTGCCTCATGCAGTGTGTGGTATTCTAGCCCGTCAAATGTCAGGTAGAGATATTAAGATTATGACCACATTACATGGCACAGATATAACAGTTCTAGGCTATGATCATTCACTCAAAGGAGCAATTAAATTTGGTATTGAACAAAGCGATATTGTAACGAGCGTAAGCCATTCATTAGCAAAGCAGACTAAAGATATTATTGAAACAGAGAAAGAAATTGTACCTATTTATAATTTTGTCCGTGAAAATGAATTCCCAACACGTCGCGAAACAAAACTAAAAGAAATGTATGGCATAAAACCTGAAGAGAAAGTTTTAATTCATGTATCTAATTTTAGAAGAGTAAAACGTATAGATACGATATTAGAAACGTTTGCAAAAGTACATGCAAAGTTACCAAGTAAGCTTATTTTATTAGGTGATGGACCTGAATTACTCGATATGAGAAAGAAAGCTAGAGAACTTGATATTGAAGAGTATGTTTTATTTTTAGGCAAACAAGATCAAGTAAGTGAATTTTATCAAATGTCAGATTTAGTATTATTATTAAGTGAAAAAGAAAGCTTTGGTCTGACACTACTTGAAGCTATGAAGACAGGTGTAGTACCTATTGGTTCTAATGCTGGTGGTATTAAAGAAGTAATAAAACATGAAGAAACAGGTTTCATTGTAGATGTCGGCGATAGTGAAAGTGCTAGTAATTATGCTTTAGAATTATTAACTAATCCATCACTTTATAATAAATTACAATCTAATATGCTAAAGGATATTGAAGAACGCTTTGCTTCAGATTTAATTACGGATCAATATGAATATTATTATAAAAAAATGTTAAACAAAGAAGAGGCATAATATGGGTATTGAATTATTTGAAAAGGCGTTGCCTATTTTAGATACAATTGAAAAAAATGACTTTGAGGCTTATTTCGTTGGAGGTTCAGTGAGAGATTATATTATGGATAGAGCAGTTCATGATATTGACATCACCACTAGTGCTACACCTGATGAAATAGAAGATATGTTTGACCATACAATTCCTATTGGTAGAGAACACGGGACAGTCAACGTAGTCTATCAAGGTGATAACTATGAAGTGACTACGTTTAGAGCAGAATCAGACTATGTAGATCACCGTAGACCAAGTGAAGTATATTTTGTTCGTGATTTATATAAAGACGTTCAACGTCGAGATTTTACAATTAATGCTATCGCTATGGATAAAAATTATAAACTTTATGACTATTTTGAAGGACAAGATGATATCAATCATAGACTTATTCGAACAGTTGGAGATGCACAAGAGCGTTTTAGCGAAGATGCTTTACGCATTCTTAGAGGGCTACGCTTTCAATCACAATTAGATTTTATAATAGACAAAATGACCTATATTGCTATGCAAGAGCAAATTGAAGATATAGAACACTTATCAATTGAACGTATTGTAGTCGAATTAAAGAAATTAATAAGTGGCCAAAATGTTGGGGAAAGTTACAGTAATTTATTAACATTAGGCTTATTTACGCATGTTCCTTTTTTCAAAGATATAGATATGAATCAAGTCAAAATAGAGACGCCGATCAGATTTGAAATGTGGCTAGCTATCATTATAACTAAATGTCAACCTCAAACGTCATTATCAAAATTAAAAATTAGTAATAAAGAAAAATCAGACATTCAACTTTATTCAAAAATAATGACAGTATTGCCACAAATCAATAATAAAGACGATTTGAAACTATGTGTGTACGATTATGGTAAGACAAATATACAAGAAGTACTTAACATTCAGTCTATACTTCATGCTAATAGCTTAGCAACGGCTTCACCATTAATTATTAACGAACAAACAATTAATGAAATAGCGAATCAACTTCCTATTCAAACTCGTAAAGATATGAATATTAATGGTGGCGACTTGTTAAATCATTTTCAAAAGAAGAGTGGACCATGGTTAAAAGAATTACTTCGTAAAGTAGAAGGCGCAGTTGTTATTGGTAAAGTTCAAAATACTAAAGATGAAATTTTGAAGTGGGTGGATGACAATGTCAAAATATAGTCAAGATGTTATAGCAATGCTATATAAAAACCAATCTGAATATATTTCAGGTCAATATATCGCAGATCAATTACAAATTTCTAGAGCCGCAGTAAAAAAAATTATTGATCAATTAAAAATAGAAGGTTTCGATATTAAATCTATTAATCAAAAAGGTCATAAACTAAATGCATTACCTAATCAATGGTATAGTGGCATTGTAACTAATTTGTTAGAACAACAGAATCTCATTTCTACTGTAGAAGTGTATGATTCTGTTGAATCGACACAAACGATTGCTAAGCAAACTTTAGTAAACTATGAAGACTCAATGATGATACTTAGTGAGGAACAAACACAAGGACGTGGTAGATTTAATCGAAACTGGGCGTCATCAAAAGGTAAAGGATTATGGATGTCATTAGTTTTAAGACCTAATGTGCCATTTTCAATGATTCCGAAATTTAATTTATTTATCGCATTAGGCATTAGAGATGCCATCCAAATGTTCTCTAATGATAAAGTAGCGATTAAATGGCCTAATGATATTTATATTAACGATAAAAAAGTATGTGGTTTTTTAACTGAAATGGTAGCGAACTACGATGCTATTGAAGCAATTATTTGTGGCATAGGCATTAATATTAATCACGATAAAGAAGATTTCGGAAAAGAGATTGAACATAGAGCAACAAGTATTCGCTTACATAGTGATGAAAAAATAGATAGATATCGTTTTTTAATAACATTAATTAATGAGATTGAAAAACGCTATACTCAATTTTTAAATCAACCATTCAGTGAAATTAGAGAAGAATATATCGAAGCTTCAAACATCTGGCATCGTAAGTTGCGATTCACTGAAAATGACACTCAATTTATAGGAGAAGCGATTGATATAGACCAAGATGGTTTCTTAATGGTGAAAGACGAAAACAACGAAGTCAGACGTTTAATAAGCGCAGATATAGATATATAAGTATAAGACATGGGAATAAGGAGAGATATAAATGGCAAACACAAGTTTTGCGGTAGTTGATTTAGAGACGACCGGTAATCAACTTGACTATGATGAAATTATACAAATTGGTATTACATTCGTTCGTGATAATAAAATATTTGGAACTTATCATTCAATGATACGTACTGATTTAGAAATACCGCCATTCATCCAAGCATTGACTTCTATTGAAGAAACGATGTTAGTAGAAGCACCATATTTCCATGAAATTGCAGATGAAATTTTTAATCAGTTAAAAGATTGTGTGTTCGTAGCACATAATGTAGATTTCGATCTTAATTTTATTAAAAAGGCCTTTGAAAAAAGTGGTATCACGTATACGCCTAAAAAAGTGATAGATACGTTAGAATTGTTCAAAATTGTCTTTCCTACTGATAAGAGCTATCAGCTAAGTGAGTTGGCAAATTCTCACAATATTCCACTTGCAAACGCACATAGAGCGGATGAAGACGCGACGACCACGGCATACTTAATGATAAAAGCCTTTAAAAAATTTGAGCAACTTCCTATAGATACACTTAAACAACTTTATTATTTAAGTAAAAACCTTAAGTATGACTTATTTAACGTTTTATTCGAAATGGTTCGTCAACATAAACAAACTGAATTAGATGTACAATTTGATCAATTCGAACAGATTATTTATAAAAAACAAAGTGATTTAAAGGCACCGCAAACTCACTTTAATGGTTCTTTAAAACAACTTTATACTAAAGTAACCGAAGCTTTAAATCTTACTTATCGTCCACAGCAGCTTTATTTGTCTGAAATTATTTTGGAACAATTAATGCATAGTGACAAAGCGATGATAGAAGCGCCATTAGGTAGTGGTAAGTCACTTGCTTATTTATTGGCAGCTTTAATGTACAATATAGAAACTGGCCGTCACGTTATGATTTCAACAAATACTAAATTGCTTCAAAATCAATTACTTCAAAAAGATATACCAAGTTTGAATGAAGCTTTAAATTTTAAAATTAATGCAGCTTTAATTAAAAGTAAAAGTGATTATATTTCGTTAGGCTTAATTAGCCAAATTTTAAAAGATGATACTTCTAACTATGAAGTGAATATTTTAAAAATGCAGTTACTTATTTGGATCACTGAAACAGCGACAGGGGATATTCAAGAATTGAACCTTAAAGGTGGCCAAAAAATGTATTTTGAACAAAAGGTTGAAACATATGTGCCTGTAAGACATGATATTCATTATTATAATTACATTAAGCGCAATGCTCAGAATATACAAATCGGTATAACAAACCATGCACATTTAATACATTCTGATCAAGAGAATTCAATCTATCAATTATTTGATGATTGCATTATAGATGAAGCCCATCGTTTACCGGATTATGCACTTAACCAAGTGACGAATGAACTTAACTACTCAGATTTGAAGTATCAACTTGGATTAATAGGTAAAAATGAAAATGAAAAACTATTAAAAGCAGTAGATCAACTAGAACAACAACGTATTTTAGAGCGATTAGACATTGCACCAATTGATGTCTTCGGGCTAAAAAGTAATATTAGTGAGATTCATGATTTAAATGAAGTTTTATTTAATAATATCTTTAAAATCATACAATCATCTGACGTTCATGATGATGAAGTGCATCGTTATCATTATGTATTTGATTTTGATAAAACGCAGATACTTAAAGATTTACATTTGATTGTAGATAAAATTAATAAAACTTTGGAATTTTTCAATGGCATGACGCATAAAACCATTAAATCTATACGTAAGCAATTATTATATATCAATGACAGTTACAGAAATATTGAGCAAAGCTTAAAAAATAATCATACAGCTTATATTTCTATTAAAAATATATCTCAAAAATCAACTATTCGATTAATTGTAAAAGATTATGCTGTAAAAGACGTTCTCACAACACAAGTACTAGATAAATTTAATTCTTTAACATTTATTTCAGGCACGTTAACGTTTAATCATTCCTTTGATGCATTTAAAAATTGGTTTAATGAAGAAATACAGTTTAATACTTATGAAGTACAGTCAACCTTAACTAATAAAAAGAACACAAACATCTATATACCGAGCGATGTAGTGTCTTATAATTATAAAAATATTGATGATTATGTAGCTTCAATAGTGGATTATCTTGAAGAGTATGTTTCTATTACAGAGTCTAAATGTCTTGTTCTTTTTACAAGTTATCGCATGATGTATATGGTTCAAGAATTATTAAATGAATTACCAACTTTTGAAGATTACGTTATTTTGACGCAACAACAAAATCAAAACTATAAGATCGTACAACAATTTAATAATTTTGATAAATCAATTCTTTTAGGAACATCTACATTCTTTGAAGGATTTGATTATCAATCTAACGGTATTAAATGTGTCATGATAGCTAAATTGCCATTCATGAATAAATACAATACAAAACATTGGTTGATGGATTCTGAATTTGATTCCACATTTAAAGACTACGTTTTACCAGATGCCGTTACCCGTTTTAGACAAGGCCTAGGTCGTTTAATCCGTAAAGAAGATGACAAAGGGCTAATTGTTTCATTTGACGATCGTCTTGTGAACAGTAATTATCAATCTTTCTTTGCTCAAACATTGGAGAACTATGTGCAGAAAAAAGGGGATATACAACAGTTCAGTAAATTGTTACAAAAAATCCAACGAAATATAGATAAAAATAAATAGGAAGAGAAGAATATCCTTAACGCAAGCTAGCCATGTGCTAGAACTTCACTTTCTATTTTGTTAAAATGATAAAGGATTATATAAATAGAAAATTCAAATAGGAGACTAGTTATGAAAACAACTATCAAACAAGCTAAACAGCATCTTAACCAAGAAGTAACTATTGGTGCTTGGTTAACAAACAAACGCTCTAGCGGTAAAATTGCATTCTTACAATTACGTGATGGCAGTGGCTTTATGCAAGGTGTAGTTGTCAAATCAGAAGTTGATGAAGACACATTCAAACTTGCTAAAGAAATCACTCAAGAATCATCATTATACGTGACAGGCGTTATTACTGAGGATAATCGCTCAGATTTAGGATATGAAATGCAAGTGAAATCAATCAAAGTTATTCACGAAGCACATGACTATCCAATCACACCTAAAAATCACGGCACTGAATTTTTAATGGATCACCGTCATTTATGGTTACGTTCTAAAAAACAACATGCTGTAATGAAAATCAGAAATGAAATTATTAGAGCCACTTATGAATTCTTTAATGAAAATGGCTTCATTAAAATTGACCCACCGATTTTAACTGCAAGTGCACCTGAGGGTACAAGTGAGCTATTCCATACTAAATATTTTGATGAAGATGCTTTCTTATCACAAAGTGGACAATTATACATGGAAGCTGCCGCAATGGCACATAGTCGTGTATTTTCATTTGGTCCTACTTTTAGAGCAGAAAAATCAAAAACACGTCGTCATTTAATCGAGTTCTGGATGATTGAACCTGAAATGGCGTTCACTAATCATGAAGAAAGTTTAGAAGTACAAGAACAATATGTGGCACATATCGTGCAATCAGTACTTAAAAACTGTCAATTAGAATTAAAAGCATTAGATAGAGATACAAGTAAACTAGAAAAAGTGGCAACACCGTTCCCACGCATTTCTTATGATGATGCTATCAAATTCTTAAAAGAAGAAGGTTTTGATGATATTGAATGGGGCGAAGACTTTGGTGCGCCTCATGAAACAGCAATTGCTAATCATTATGACTTACCAGTATTTATTACTAATTATCCAACTAAGATTAAACCTTTCTATATGCAACCAAATCCTGATAATGAAGACACTGTGTTATGTGCAGACTTAATTGCACCAGAAGGATATGGTGAAATCATAGGTGGTTCAGAACGTATCAATGACTTAGATTTATTAGAGCAACGTATTAATGAACATCAATTAGATGAAGAAAGCTATAGCTATTATTTAGATTTACGTCGCTATGGTAGCGTGCCACACAGTGGTTTCGGATTAGGTTTAGAACGTACTGTAGCTTGGATTTCAGGTGTGGAACACGTTAGAGAAACGTCTCCATTCCCACGTTTATTAAATCGTTTATATCCATAAGTCGCCTACAGTTAGAAACACATATATAAATGTCTCCAGTCATCTCTATTTGACTGGACGCTTTTTCAACTTTTAAAAAAGGAGGTATTTCACTTGGACAAGTTTCAACTTAAAACACGACCAGTCGTCGTGAGACGTGAGCTTTTTGATCATTATTCAGAATTAGGTATGTCCGAGAAAGATTTAATCATATTGATTAAACTTATCTATGACTCAGAAACTTCAAATAAACAACCTTCTATAGACTTTCTGAAAAAGGGTTCAACAATGGAGCCTAGAGAAGTTACTTCTATTATTCAAAATTTAATTCAACGAGACTTGTTAGAACTCCAAGTAAAAAAAGATGAAGAAGGCAAATTTACCGAATATATGAATTTAGACGGATTTTATGAAAAATTGAGTCATATCTTAGCTCAAGATGAAGTCGATAATAAACAATCAAATTCTCAACAACAATTTAAAGATTTATTCCAATATATTGAACAATTATTTGCTAGACCTTTGTCTCCCTATGAAATTGAGACATTGAATCAATGGATTGATGTAGATCAACATGATTTTGCATTAATCCGTTCAGCATTAGATGAAGCTTATAGCCATGACAAACTTAGCTTTAAATACGTAGATCGCATTTTATTAAATTGGAAAAAGAATAACGTCACAACGATAGATGAATCTAAAAAGATAAGAGAACAATTTAACAAACCTAAAATGACTCATACTGTTAAACATGTACCGAAATTTGATTGGTTAAATGGAGAGAAATTAGATGATAAGTAAGAAAAAAGCACTTGAAATGATAGATGTAATAGCTGATATGTTTCCTGACGCGGAATGTGAATTAAAACATGACAACGCATTTGAACTTACTATCGCTGTTTTATTATCCGCTCAATGTACAGATAATTTAGTTAATAAAGTTACACGTTCACTTTTCAAAAAATATAAAACACCTGAAGACTATGTGAAAGTGGATATAGAAGAGTTACAAGAAGATATTCGTTCAATTGGTTTATATCGAAATAAATCAAAGAATATTAAAAAGTTATGTGAATCTTTACTTGAAAAATTTGATGGAGAAGTGCCACATACACATAAAGAACTTGAAAGCCTAGTAGGAGTAGGACGTAAAACCGCCAATGTAGTGATGAGTGTAGCATTTGGAGAACCTTCACTAGCAGTGGATACTCATGTAGAACGTGTATCTAAACGTTTAGGCATTAATAGATGGAAAGATAATGTTACTCAAGTCGAGGATAGATTGTGCAGTATTATTCCTAAGGAGAGATGGAGTAAAAGTCACCATCAACTCATCTTCTTTGGGCGTTACCATTGTATTGCTCGTAAACCAAAGTGTGAGATTTGTCCTTTATTAGAAGATTGTAGAGAAGGACAAAAGCGAATGAAAGCATAATAAAAGGAAGCTTGATACTATGATTACTAAACATGATTTTGAACCTTTAGAGGAAGAATTGGATCAATTTGCAAGTAAAAGGGCACTTAATTCGTCTGAAGCTAAACCTGTAATCGATCAGTACTTTACATTGATTATTGATTTCTTTAAACAAATTAATGAAATAGACGAGATAGATTTACATCAACTTGAGAATTATCCAGTAGTACCTATGAATTTTGCAGAACGTTATAATTATATGTTAGCTAGAAAATATCACTTTATGGGTTATAGTCAAATGAAGACATTAAAAATTGAACTTATTAAAATGAATGCATCGTATCAAATTAGAAAAAGACGCTAAACCTCAAATATTTAAATTATTATAGTAAAAAGGCTGGGCAATTTGCCCAGCCTTTATTTATAACTATTCAACTTACTAACAACGAATTAAACTTCTATGCGATTATCTATTGAAATTAAAAATGTTAGAAATCGTATTTCCATTATTATTGTTATTAGCATTTGTATTATTCTGTTGTGTTGAATTATTGTTTACACCGTTTCCAGTGCTACCAGTGTTTCCAGAGTCATTTGAGTTCTCTGAAGACTCATTAGACGATTCAGAAGATGAGCTAGATTTTTTTGATGAGCCGTCACTAGAACCGTTACTACCGTAAACCTCACGAGTAGTAGTGTTATTGTCAGGGTGACCACTTACAGATAAATCACTTGCTTTAGAGCCAACAACTGAATCAGGTTTCTTGAAGTCACCATCATTACTTGAAGTAATGTCAGACATAACGTCCTCATATAAGAATTGAGGGAATTCTTGTTCAGAGTGACCTAAGAATGAATTAGCTCCGCCTTCTTTAATTTGGCTGAATCCCATCCAAATAGACATTGTATATTTAGGTGTGAAACCGTTAATCCAAACGTCTTTCGCAGCGTTATCTGGTAAGTTATATTGTTGGTTAATTTCTGCACCGTACGTACTTGTACCAGTTTTAGCACCCATTGTTACACCTGAAACGCCATGACCATAAGCTGAACCATAAGGTTTAAATGTACCAGTTAACATTTCAGCTAACATGTAAGATGTATAATCTTTCATAGCTTTATGGCTAGTGTGATCGAATTCAACAGTATCACCATCAGAAGTAACAACTTTTTGAATTGAATGTGCATTGTTATAAGTACCACCATTCGCAATTGAAGCAAATGCTGAAGCTAATTGAGTAGGTGAGAACTCTGAAGCGCCACCACCTAAGATGTCTGATGGGCCGAGATCATTTTGATAATCTAAACCTACTTTAGAAGCAAAGTCTTTTACTGAATCTTTGCCACCTTTAGATTGAGCTTCTTGCCAAGTTTTTAACGCTGGAATGTTGAAACTTTGTCTTAATGCATCATATGCAGATACTGTACCATGTCCTTGACTATCATAGTTTCGGAAAGTACCACCATCAATTTGATAACTTGATTCATCTTGGATAGCATGATTTGTTGCCCATTGCATATTTTCAATGGCTGGACCATATGCTAAGAATGGTTTTAGTGATGAACCAGTTAAGTGAGCATCTGTCGCTGCATTTCGGTCAACTACGTCTTTAAAGTTACGCCCACCAGAAATGGCTACAATGCCACCGGTTTTACTATCAAGAATTGTTGCACCAACTTGTTGGTCATCATTTTTATAGTAATTACCGTTATTAATACGATCTTGTAATGTTTTTTGAACATCTTTATCCATATCAGTGTAGATTTTAATGCCACTTTGTAATAACTCACTTAAGTTTTTATCTTTAAAGTGTTTGTTATTCATTAATTCAGCTTTTACAAAGTTAACATAAGAATCGTATTCTGGATCTTCATCAGTTGAACCAATTTGACGTTCTTTAGTAGAACGTTTTACTAAGTTATCTTCTAATGAAGTCTTTTTAGCTTCTTGGTATTCCTTATCTGTAATTCTATGATGATAGTGCATTAAATATAATACAGTTTCTTTACGACTTTCAGCCTGTTTAGGGTTATCGTAAATGTTATAAAGGTTAGGAACCTGAGGTAAGCCAGCTAAGTATGCTTCTTCAGCTAAATTTAAGTCTTTCAAATCTTTATTGAAATAATATTTAGCTGCAGCTTTAACACCATAAACGCCGTCAGAGTAATAAATTTTATTTAAATACATTTGGAAGATTTCATCTTTACTGTATTCTTGCTCCAGACGATATGATAAGTAAGCTTCTTGAGCTTTACGTCCGATAGATTTTTTCTCAGTTAAGAATGAACGTTTAACTACTTGTTGAGTTAACGTTGAAGCACCTTGAGAACCAAATCCACCAGTCAAGTTCTTACCAACAGCACCTAATAAACGTTTGTAGTCTAAGGCACCATGATCATAGAAACGGTTATCTTCAGTTGCTAGCACGGCATTTTTCATATTTTTAGGAACATCTTTTAAATCAACATGTTCTCTTCTAGCACCATTATCCAATTTTTTAACCAGTTCGCCATTCCTATCATAAATTTCGGCTGGTTTAGGATCTTGGAGTTTAGATTCATTAAATGCTGGTGCTTTCCAAGCATAATATGCAAATAATAAAATACCGAGTAAAACTAAGATGAAAAAGGCGATTAATAAAAAGCCTATAATCTTGATAATCGTTCGTTTTACATTTCTATTCTTTTTTTCTTTGGATTTCCCATTTTTCCCTTTATTGGGTTGAGAAGATCCTTTGTTTTCCGTCATACGCGGTCCTCACTTTCATCTAATATCAACTTATCAACAGCCTTGAGGTAATCTAATCTTGGTTGATACTGATAAGGAATATAGTAACTATTTTTTCTTATTTCTTCAACTGTTATTGATTTTTTTATTTCATTTTTATATCTTTTCCAAAAAGGTTGAAATTTAGAAAAAGGCAAAAGATATACTTCATCAAGCATTTTAAATCTTATTAATAAAAATACAATTCCTTTCTGAAGAAATGTATTCTTCATATGTTCGACTTGATGATCATGAATATTATTTAAAGGAAAAGAAGTTTTGTTTTTAGTTTCCTTTGCTTCAAAATCAATATAATAGCCATTATAAACGCCATTATAATCAGTTGTAGAAGGGGTACGAAAGTAAGCCTCATTAATCACTGCTTTACTTCGTTTAGGATAGTGAACATTAACGATTTGGATTGGTGTAGGTTTTTTATGTATAACAGCCTTTCCATGATTTAAATAATAATCGTTAGATAGTTCAATATCTTTTTCAAGGGACATACCTCGTCCACCATATTCTATTTTACTATAAGAGGGACGTGAATGACTTCCGACGTTAGTCTTATTTCCCTTGAAAGGTTTCCCGTTAGGATAATTCATAGTATTCACCACGCTAGTTCATTAATAGCAACTATAAAATATCTAGATGTACTAATCTATATCAATGTACTTTTTATGCGATTACTATATAACAAACTAATTTAGAAAATAATGAAAGTTCATTATTAACCTCCTCTATTTTAACGTTCTTTAACTGTGAAAACAATATATGACTCAATTTATAAGGTCTGCGTAACATTACAATAATGAAAGAATTCTAGAAAAAGTTAAACTTTCGTTTGTTTACTACTACATGACGGTAGAAATGAATTGTGATACATTAAATCAGTGTAGGAGGCATCTTTATGGAGAAAGTTGTAAAAGAACTATTGAAAGAACTTCAATATATTGAAACACACTATAATGAAGTTAAAACAAAAAGTGAAGATTTTGACTTTTATCAGAAGGTTGTTCCATATGCTCATTATATTGATGGTATATTAAACGAGCTAATACAACATAAAGATGACATTATACAATTGGCTTATATGAATGAAAGAAAATTCGATTTATTGGTAAACAATATCAAAGAATTATCAGTAGATTGTCATTTCCATAGAACAAGTAGAAAACTTTTTACAGAAAAATTTAAAGCCGTTAATTATGACTTAAACTATTTACTTGAATACACTAAAGAATAGAGTGATGTATACTTTGAAGACGTTATATGTTACAGGATACAAATCTTTCGAGTTAAACATTTTTAAAGATGATATGCCTGAAGTGGAATATTTGAAAGCATTCATTAAACATAAGTTATTACAATATATCGATGAAGGTCTTGAATGGGTATTAATTCAAGGTCAAATTGGAATTGAACTTTGGACAGCTGATGTTGTGCTAGATTTAAAACAAACTTATCCCGAATTGAAACTCGGGATAATTACTCCATTTTATGGACATACGTCGAAATGGAATGAAGTCAATCAAACGAAGTACAATGCTATTGCAGAAAAAGCAGACTTTCTTGAGAGTGTCCATCACACTGAATATGAAGGACCTTATCAATTTAAACAAACAGATCAATTTATGCTAGATCATACAGATATGACCTTATTAATTTATGATGATGAACAAGAGGGGAGCCCCAAGTTCTTCAAGAGGATGTTAGTTGATTTTATGGATAAAACGAACTATACTTGTGATATTGTTGCATTTGATGAACTCACTGCTTTTATAAATGATTTACAGTGGGAACAAGATCAAAGTTTCGAATGAGGTGGAAAAAATGGCAGATGTTTCTTTAAAGCTTTCAGCAAAAGATATTTATGAAAAAGACTTTGAAAAAACGATGGCACGCGGTTATCGCCGTGAGGAAGTGGATGCTTTTTTAGACGATATCATTACTGATTATCAAAAAATGGCTGACTTAAATAACGAAGTAGTTAAATTATCTGAAGAAAATAACAAACTAAAAAAAGAAGTAGAAGATTTAAGATTACGAGTAGCAACATCTAGACCTTCTGATAACAAATCATTCTCTTCAAACAATTCAAGTTCATCGAATAATGTAGATATTCTAAAAAGAATTTCAAATCTTGAAAAAGCCGTATTTGGCAAATAATCATTAAGATTAATCATTGTAAGTACAAGCAAACTTGCTAGTATGTATTATATGTTTTAAAAGTAAAAATATCTGTTATAGTTTTTAAATTTATGTTATAATCGCAAAAGTGATATTTTGGGTAATCGCTATAGAAATATAGAGGAAAGTCCATGCTCACACAGTCTGAGATGACTGTAGTGTTCGTGCTTGATGAAACAATAAATCAAGGCATTAATTTGACGGCAACGAAATAGCCTAAGTCTTTAGATATGGCTAGAATAGTTTGAAAGTGCCACAGTGACGTAGCTTTTATAGAAATATAAAAGGTGGAACGCGGTAAACCCCTCGAGTGAGCAATCCAAATTAGGTAGGAGCACTTGTTTAGCGGAATTCAACGTATAAACGAGACGTCTTTATTCGCATAATAAAGATATGTAGACAGATGGTTACCACCTGAGTACCAGTACAACTAGTGTACGTTATGAGTACAACGGTACAGAACATGGCTTACAGAAATATCATTGACTAGTTTAGCTCTCCCATTTGATGGAGAGCTTTTTTCATTTTTCCAATTTATACTGATACATATATAATTTAAATTCTGTTAACATATAACATAACAATATTGACAAAGGAGACAAACCAATGTTCCAATTATTAGCAGTATGTCCAATGGGTTTAGAAGCAGTCGTTGCAAAAGAAATCCAAGAACTTGGCTATGAAACACAAGTAGAAAATGGTCGTATCTTTTTCGAAGGAGATGCAAAGGCTATTGTTAAATGTAACTTATGGTTACGAACTGCTGATCGACTTAAAATTGTCGTAGGGCGATTTAACGCTAAAACATTTGATGAATTGTTTGAGAAAACGAAAGCTTTACCGTGGGAGGATATTATTGATAAAGAAGGTCAATTTCCTGTACAAGGACGAAGCGTCAAATCTACTCTTTACAGTGTGCCAGACTGCCAAGCTATTACTAAAAAAGCGATTGTTGAACGCTTAAAGCATGCTTATAACGAAAAAGGCTGGTTAAATGAAAGTGGCGCTAAATATCCTGTAGAAGTAGCAATTCTAAAAGATAATGTCTTACTTACGATTGACACATCAGGTTCAGGACTAAATAGACGTGGCTATCGTATTGCTCAGGGTGAAGCACCAATTAAAGAAACATTAGCAGCAAGTTTAGTAAGACTTGCCAATTGGAAAGGCGATACGCCATTCATTGATCCATTCTGTGGTTCAGGAACTATTGCCATTGAAGCATGTTTAATTGCTCAAAATATCGCACCAGGATTTAACCGTGATTTCGTTTCTGAAGAATGGAACATTATGCCTCCAAACATTTACGATGAAATGCGAGATGAAGCTGATAAACAAGCTGATTATGATAAAGAAATCCAAGTCTTTGCTTCTGACATTGATCCTGAAATGGTTGAAATAGCTAAACGTAATGCAGAAGAAGTAGGTCTAGGAGATATTATTCAGTTCAGTGTCAAAGATGTAAATACATTAACTATTGATACAGAAGCGCCAGTTGCTCTAGTAGGTAATCCACCTTATGGAGAACGTATTGGTGATAGAGATGAAGTTGAAGAGATGTATCGCTATATCGGAAAATTAATGAAACAACATCCTTATTTATCTGCTTATATTTTGACTAGCAATAAAGAATTTGAATATCTTGTTGATAAAAAAGCAACTAAACGACGCAAATTATTTAATGGTTATATTGAATGTACTTATTATCAATACTGGGGTCAAAAACCTGCAAAAAAATAATAATTACTTTCATAAATATAAATAACTAATTTTTCAAGTTTAGTTTTTATTAAATTTGTAAATTTTCTTTAACATATTAGAAAATATTTAATTAATTTAAACAATTTATTAGCGCTCTTATTATGACTAATGTAAAGTGATAATAAGAGTGTTTTAACTACATACATATTAATTACATCTTAGTGAGGAGAGAGAAATATGCAAACTGTTTTAATTATAGGCGCAAATGGTAAAGTTTCTATTGAGGCAACTAAAATATTTTTAGAAGATACATCATTTAATGTGGATTTATTCTTAAGAAATGCACATCGTATTCCTGATTATGCATCTAATCGTATTACAGTATTTGAAGGGGACGCGAAAAATGAAGAAGACTTAGAAAAAGCATTAAATAAAGTGGATGTCGTCTTCGCTAGTTTATCTGGTTCATTAGATATTGAAGCTGATGCTATCGTTAAGGCAATGAATAAAAAAGGCGTTAAACGCTTAATTTTCATTGCAGCGCCAGGAATTTATAATGAGTTACCAACAAAATTTAATGAATTTAACAAAGAACAATTTGGTGAGAAATTAGATAAATATCGCAAAGCTGCTGATATCATTGAAGCTTCAGATTTAGATTACACAATTATTCGTCCAGCTTGGTTAACATTTAAAAATGAATCAGATTATGAAGTTACATCTAAAAATACTGAATTTAAAGGTACAGAAGTATCAAGACGTAGTATTGCTAATTTAGCTGTGCGTATAGCTAAAAATCCTGAACTTTATTCAAGAGACAATATAGGTGTTAATAAACCAAATACCGATGGAGATAAGCCAGCGTGGTTTAATTAAAGTTCTATTTATATTTTTTAAAATTTATGAGTGTGATAAAATTTAATAAATGATTTCAAAAGTATTGATTAACTTTTGCTATCACTTTCTATTAATAGGGTTATAATTCTTAGGTGATTTATAACCTTACTTTTTTATTATTTATAGAACGCTTGAAATAAAGGGGATTAGGCATGGCGAACACTGAACAATTAGATATTTTATATAAATTAAAAAAAGAAGTTGAAAAATCTAACAACACGGCATTAGTACATACAATCAATCAAGTTATTAAAAAAGTCTATTTGAACCAATATACCGCTTCTTTCGTTGGACATTTTTCTGCTGGTAAATCTACTCTGATTAACTTATTACTTGAACAGAATATTTTACCCAGTTCTCCAGTACCTACAACAAGTAATACAGCTATCGTTTCTGTTTCAGATAAAGAAGAGATTATTGCTAATCTAGAACATCAACAGTACACAAAACTAAAAACATATGATGAAGTAAAACAAATGAACCGACTAAATGTTGATGTCGAGTCCGTAGAGATTAAATTTCCTTCTTCAAAGTTCCATAATGGATTTACTTTACAAGATACGCCTGGCGTCGATTCAAACATAGCTACACATCAGACAACGACTGAACAATTCATGTATACAAGTAATATTTTGTTTTATACGGTGGATTATAACCACGTGCAGTCAGCGCTTAATTTTCAATTTATGAAGCGCATGAATGATGTTGGCATTCCTGTTATTTTTATTATTAATCAAATTGATAAACATAATGAAGACGAAATTTCTTTTGCTACTTTTAAAGAAAGAGTGAATAAATCAATTGCAGATTGGGATATTAAATTGACTAAAATCTTCTACGTGTCTAAATTCGATCATCCTGAAAATGAAATCAATCAACTTTCTGACTACTTAGTTGATAAAGACAACCATCGTGAGCCTATTGAAGAATACGTGGAACGCACGGTTAAATTTATCACAGATGCTCAACTTGGTTATATTCAAAATGAGATACAAGACATTCTTGAGGAATTAAATATTAATGAAGACGAGTTTGAACAAGCTTATTCAAAATTCCAACAGAATCAAGCCGTTAGTGAGGAAGCACGTTTATTAAATAATCCTGAACAATTATTAAGCTTTTTAAAACAAAAACGTAAAGATATTCTTGAGAATGCATATATTATGACACATGATATGCGTGAAGATATTCGACATTATCTTGAAAGTATGTCTTCTGACTTTAAAGTAGGCGGTCTTTTAAATAAAAAGAAAAAGAAATTAGAAGAACAAGAACAACGCTTAGCACTAGTAACAGAAAAATTACAAGACAAAGTAAATCAACAAATTCGTCAACCTTTACGAGAAGACATGTCATTTTTAACACGCTTTATTAATAATAGTGACGTTAATCAAGAAATTTTAAATCAACATTACGAAATGAATAGTGAATTAATCTCAAATTTATATCAACCGCAAACAAGCATTAGTAATACCTATGTATTAACATTTAGTGATGAAGTTAAAAAAGCTATTAACACTTATGTTGAGAAAGAATCTAATCCATTATTTGATAAAACAATTAACAACACACAAGCTACCGGTTTAAACAATACAGAAGATGAAGATATGCAAGTCTATGAACGATTCTTAGAATTAAAGAATTTGAAGGAATCTTTAACGACTGAGAATTATCGTCATTATTATATTCACATGGAAGATTCTTTGGATAAGTTGATAGGGCGAACTGAAGCTAACTACCAGCTTAAAAATATGGCTCAAGGCGAAACAAACGAAGGTCAGTTAGATGAAAATGAGGCAACTCAACAATTCACTGCGAGTGAAATTGATATTAAACAAGCTCTAGAATTAGTTGAACCAGTACCACTATTTGATAGAACGAAAAAAGACATTCAAGATACTTTAACTCGTTTAGATAATAAAATAGTGAAAATTGGTGTTTTTGGTACATTTAGTGCAGGTAAAAGTAGTTTAATTAATGCTTTACTTGGTGGGCAATATTTAGTTAGTTCTCCGAATCCAACAACTGCAGCTACTACAGAATTGTCATATGGTGAAGATAGTAAAATTACATTGAAAACACAAGAACAATTATTAGACGAGTTAAATCAACTTATTGAATATCATAATATTACTTTTAATTCTTTAGAGGAATTTATTAATAGTGATATTACTTCATTAAAACAACAATTAGAAAAAAATCAATTAGCTTTTGTTAATGCAGTTGAAAAACATTATGCACTTTATCAAGAAATGATTACTGAAGCAATTACGCATGAAATTTCTCAAGAAGATATAAAAAAATGGAGTGCCGAAGACGAATACGCTACTTTTGTTAAAACTGTTCATATTAACTTACCTCTAAACTGGTTAAAAGGTAAAATTATCGTTGATTCTCTTGGTTTACATTCAAATAATCAACGTCATACCAATGAAACTGAACAAATTTTAACATCTTCAGATTTAATATTATATGTAAGTTACTTTAACCATTCATTTACAGATAATGACAAAGCTTTCATTGAACATATGAAAGACATGAATCAATTAAATGAAAATCAAGCGTTTAAAATGGTTATTAACGCTATTGATTTAGCGGAAAATGAAGAAGATATTAAAGCTGTGAAAGATTACGTGGCTGATGCTTTAAACCAAGTTAATTTAAACTCTGAGATATTTGGTGTCTCAAGTAGACGTGCACTTAAAGATCATGATGATGGTATCGCACAGTTACGAGAAAGTATTCAACATTTTGTCGAAGTAGAATCAAATACTATTTTAGAGCAACAAATGATTAAACAATTTGAACAAATGAGTCAATCATTCGATCAAATGATAGAAGAATTCCAAACAAATCAATCACTAATCAGTGAACGTCAAGAAAAACTCAAATCTTATCAACATGAACAACGTCTTTCAAATCAATTGTTAATGACAAGTGAGCAACATACTAGTAATGAAGTTGAAGACCAAATTTATCACTTAAATGGACGCTTAAAGTTACAATTATTAGATGATGTTAAAAGTGTATTTAATAGTCAAATGACGCAAAATAAAGATTTTAATGAAGAAAAGAAACTTTCATCAAAAACATTTTTAGATCAAATCCATCAACGTCTATATCTTGAACAAAGTCTTTTAGTAGAACGTATTAAAAAATATTATAACCGACAACTCAATGAACAAATTGCACCTGTCATTCAAAAGTTAAATCAATTACATGTGTTGATTTATCCTGAATTTAATATTAAACCTCATTTTACGGATACGGCTTTCTTAAGAATTGATATTAATGATATGGTAGCAGCTTTGCCTAAACAATTGACTAAGCGTAAAATATTAAATCCTAACTCTCAAAGAGAAATACAGGAAATGATTAGTTCTAATACACTAGAATTATTGCAAAATCAATTAAGCGAATTAAGACAAGCGCTTATTTCTTACGTTTCAACATTAACTAAAGAAGCTGAAACTACGTTCAATCATTTAGAAAATGATATACAACAACAAATAGATGATTTAGTATCATTTACTATGGATGAAACACTTATAGAACAATTAAAATCAGTAAACTCAAAACTGAAAGTACTTTTAAAATAGAAAGAAGGCACTATTTATGACATCACGTGTCCTACTAGTAGATGGCATGGCGCTATTATTTAGACATTTTTATGCTACAAGTTTACACAATCAATTTATGTATAATTCAAAAGGCATACCTACAAATGGTATACAAGGATTTGTAAGGCATATTTTTAATGCTATTCACGATATCAATCCTACACATGTAGCAGTGTGTTGGGATATGGGGCAATCAACTTTCAGAAATGAAATGTATGATTCATATAAACAAAATCGTCCAGCGCCTCCAGATGAGCTTATTCCTCAATTTGATTATGTAAAAGAAATTTCTGAGCAATTCGGTTTCATTAACGTCGGAATGGTCAATTATGAGGCTGATGATGTTATCGGTACATTAGCTAAAGCCTATTCTCAAGACAGCGAGGTACACATTATCACTGGAGATAAGGATATCCTTCAATGTATTAATCGCAATGTAGAAGTATGGCTCATTAAAAAGGGATTCAATATATATAATCGTTATACGCTAGACCGTTTCAATGAAGAATATCAATTAAATCCACTTCAATTAATAGATATTAAAGCTTTTATGGGAGATAGTGCAGACGGTTATCCAGGTGTAAAAGGAATAGGCGAGAAAACAGCAATTAAATTGATTCAATCTTATGATAGTGTTGAAAATGTCCTTCAGCATATCGATGAATTAACACCAGGACAACAAAAGAAAATTAAAAATGATGAAGCAAATTTACTACTATCCAAACAATTAGCAGAAATCCATACAGAGGTTCCACTTGACATAGCTTCTTTATATGACGAAATGGAATATGCTCATTCACTCAATCATATATTATCTATTTGTAACGAGCATGAGCTATACGTGTCAGGTAAGTATATTTCTTCTAAACTATAATTAAAAATCCTTGAGATATATGAAAGATTCAATTTTCTCTAATTTAAGAGTAATCTTTCCTGATCTCAAGGATTTATTTTTGATTAACTATTTCTTTTTACTTAATTTATAAAGATATTGCTGTGCTAATTGATTTGCTTCTTTATTTTGATCGCGAGGAACCCATTTTACAAATAATAATTCAAAGCTTTGTTCTAAAATTTCCATATTTTCAAAATAAGGTTTAAAACGGATATTTTTTACATAACCTTGATTAACGCTATCTTCAATTAATTTAGAATCTGTGTATAACAGGGCATTATTAACGTTTAATTCTCTAGCATGTTCTAAAGCATGTATCAAAGCAGCCCACTCTGCACTATGATTATCTAATTCACCTAAATCATGTGTAAAAGTAAATTTTTCATTCTCTTCTTTAATTACTATGCCACACGTGCTTTGACCTGGATTTCCATTTGATGCAGCATCAAAATATATTTTCGCCATTTTATAACACCTTTTCAAATAAAATAAACTTACTATTTCAATACTATACTATCAAATTCTAAAAAAAGAGAATAGCATGAGAAAAGGTCTAAGACATAAAGAATTTCTGCTTTAAACTAAGAAACAATGTTCCAAAAGTAGTATTCTGTCCAAACCTCTTCTATGCTATTCAATGAATTAATAACCCTCATCTAATTTATGAATTTTACCTTTGCGATACATCGATTTAGCAATATATCCAAATGGAACATTAAATACAGTTGACATTAGTTTAAGTAAATAAGTTGTTATAAATACTTCAAACACTACGGCAATAGGTAATGTACCAACAAATGCGATAGCTACAAATAAAGCTGTATCAATAATTGAACTTAACATTGTACTACCGTATGCTCGTATAATAAATGTTTTATCTGAACTAAAGATTTTTTTAATCATTGAAAAGATAAATACATCGACATGTTGACCAATAATATAAGCTAAAATTGAGCCAAGAGCTATACGTGGTACTAAATCAAAGATAGTTGCTAATGATTTTTGAGCTACATCTTCAGGAGCTGGAATAAAATGTAATGACATTTGCATTACAATAATCATAACTAATGTTGATGAAAAGCCTAACCATACAGCACGTTTAGCTACTTTACGACCATAGATATCATTTAAAATATCTGTAGCCAAATAAATTGAAGCAAACATAACATTCCCTAAAGTAGCAGATATTCCAAAGATATCTACAGTTTTAATAACCTGTATGTTAGCAATGATTGTACCTATAGCTACCCAAGCTATTAAGCCTTGTTTACCAAAACAACGAAACATGACGACCATTAAAATAAAAGTAACAAAAAATGTTGCTACTCCAAAAATTTCATTAAACATGATTATCCTCCTAAATTTTGATAATGCGGGTGTTTAGAAACCGCAAAAACAACTTATACATTTTATAGTAAAAGTACAATAGTTGCAATAGGAGTTAGAAATTTTATAAATTTATGAGTAAATCGATTATTTCAAAATTACTTTAATTTAAGTTATAATAACTCCATGATTATTATCAGATAATAACTGAAATAAGGAGTGACTAGCATTCTTACGCATTCCGAACAAAATGCAATTCAAAAAATTGATGACTTAATGAATACTTATTGTGATAAATGTTTACTTAAAACGCACATTAGAAAAACTGAGGGTAAAACACAAGCTCATCACTTTTGTATCTCAGAGTGTTCAATTGGTAAACAAATTAAGCAATTAGGAAATGAACTTCAATAAGAAGTGTCTTAAGACAATATTTCAAAGTATCTAGACTGACAGGCCTCCTTATCAATTGAAGAGAAAATGATACGCAATGATGAGAGTTTACTATGCGTAGGGAATCCAGTTGCGTATAAATTGATAAAGAGTGAAGGATGAGGCGACAGTCTATAATAGGAGGCAATCGTATTATGCAAATTGTATCAATCGAAGAAACACCAAATTATAATACAATGAAGATTAATTTAGATGAAAAAAGATCAGATAATCAATCTAATACATTTACATCAGCTAAAGATGGACAACCTGATTTTATCAATCGATTATTTGAAATTGATGGGGTAAAGTCTATTTTTTATGTCATGGACTTTATTTCTGTTGATAAAGAAGAAGATGCTAATTGGAATGATTTATTACCTCAAATTCAATCCACTTTCAATTAATTCATAATTAAGAGGGGAGATTTTTAAATGGAGATTTTGAGAGTTGAACCAACACCTAGTCCAAATACTATGAAAATAGTATTAACTGAAAAAAGATCAGATAATCAATCTAATACTTATACAGAATTTAAAGAATCAAATCCAAAATTTATAAATGATTTATTAGCATTAGAAGGCGTTAAATCTATCTTCTATGTTATGGACTTTTTAGCTATAGATAAAGAACCACGTGCTAATTGGGAAAATGTATTGCCTCTCATCACTTCCACGCTAAGTAATGAAGATGACACTGTGGTTCAATCTCAAGTTGATGATCATTTCGGTGAAGTAAAAGCAGAAGTATTAACCTTTAAAGACATTCCATATCAAATCAAATTAACTACTTCTGATCAAGAAAAACGTCAGCAACTCCCTGATATATTCGTAGATAGTATGTTAAGTGCTCAAAAAGATGGGGAGAATGTCGTTTTTTTACGTAAATGGCGTGATTTAGGTATTCGTTATGGTGAGCTTGATGAGATTATGGCTGAAGTAGTTGAAGAAATTCTTGCGATGTATCCAGAGCAAAGATTGAAAGAGTTAACGCAAGCAGCTTTATCAACAGAAACAGTAGTTGTTCCACAGTCACAATACAAACACATTACAATAGAAGAATATCGTCAAACCGAAGATTGGAAAGCTCGCTTACGTATGCTAAAGGAATTTCCAACACCTACAATTGAAGATTTACCGCTTCTACAACTTGCTTTACAGGAAGAAAAAGTGGCTCTAAGAAGAGAATCAATTGTTTTACTTGGCATGATAAATGATAAAGCTGTACTTTCATATCTTTATGAAGGCCTTAAAGATAAAAGTCCTGCCGTCAGACGTACAGCAGGAGATTGTCTGAGTGATTTAGGGTATAAAGAAGCTTTACCAGAAATGGAAAAAGCCCTAGATGACCCACAAAAAATTGTACGTTGGCGTGCAGCTATGTTCTTATTTGACGAAGGTGGCGAAGATCAACTTCCAAGCTTAAAAGCACATGTTGATGATCCCGCATATGAAGTTAAATTACAAATTGAAATGGCTATCTCTCGTATTGAAAAGGGAGACGAAGCACTTGGCTCAGTTTGGAAACAAATTGCCAATCGTGATAAATAAACAATAATTTAAATACTTAAATTAGGAGTGTATTTACTATGAATCCATATGAACAATATATGAAAGAATTAGCACAACAAATGCGTGCTGAACTTACTGAGAATGGTTTTGAAAGTTTAGAAACAAGTGAAGCAGTATCAAACTATATGAATAATGTGGACGATAACGATACCACATTCGTTGTTATCAACTCTACTTGCGGTTGTGCAGCTGGCTTAGCTAGACCAGCAGCTGTTGCCGTAGCAGAACAAAATGATAAAAAACCTACAAATAAAATCACTGTATTTGCTGGACAAGATAAAGAAGCAACACAAACAATGCGTGAATATATTCAACAAGTACCATCAAGTCCTTCATACGCATTATTTAAAGGTACTGAATTGAAACACTTTATTCCACGTGAACATATTGAAGGCCGTGATATTCAAGATATTTGCATGGACATTAAAGACGCTTTTGATGAAAATTGCTAAACAAAGTTAATCTTTAAATATAAATTTTTAAAACCTATAATAGCTAATTGATTTTTTCAAAGAGTTTATTATAGGTTTTATTTTTATTTTGCTAGTTTAATATTTAAAGATTGGCCTCTATTCATGATTAAAATTCTGAAAAACTGAGGAACTCTATTATAGATAATTTAATAACCATTCATTTTCTAGTATAATAATAGTTAATATATACATTTAGGAGATGACACTATGTTAAACCCCTTTGATTCAGCGTATCACAGCTTATGCGAAGAAATCTTAAAAATAGGTAATGAACGCGATGATCGAACACACACAGGTACAATTTCAAAATTTGGTCATCAACTACGATTTGATTTATCAAAAGGATTCCCACTTTTAACTACAAAAAAAGTATCATTCAAATTAGTAGCTACTGAATTATTGTGGTTTATTAAAGGCGATACAAATATTCAATATTTATTAAAATATAACAATAATATTTGGAATGAATGGGCTTTTGAAAAATATATTCAATCTGAAGATTATGATGGACCAGATATGACAAATTTTGGTCATAGAGCTTTAGAAGATTCTAATTTTAATGAACTGTATAAAGAAGAAATGGCCAAATTTAAACAACGCATCTTAAATGATGATAGTTTCGCTCAAAAGTATGGCGATTTAGGAAATGTTTATGGTAAACAATGGCGTGATTGGGTAGATAAAGAAGGGAATCACTTTGATCAATTAAAAACAGTGATCCAACAAATCAAAGATAATCCTAACTCACGACGTCACATTGTATCTGCATGGAATCCTGCTGAAATCGATTCAATGGCTTTGCCACCTTGTCATACAATGTTTCAATTTTATGTACAAGACGGTAAATTAAGTTGCCAATTATATCAACGTAGTGCAGACATTTTCTTAGGTGTGCCTTTTAACATTGCTAGCTACGCCTTATTAACACACCTTATTGCTAAAGAATGTGGCCTTGAAGTAGGCGAATTTGTCCATACATTTGGAGATGCACATATTTATTCAAATCATATTGATGCTATTCAAACGCAATTATCTAGAGAGAGCTATACGCCTCCCACATTACAAATAAATTCTAACGCTTCGATTTTCGATATAAATTATGAAGACCTTGAATTAATAGATTATCAATCACATCCTGCAATCAAAGCACCTATTGCAGTATAAAGCTATTCCGATTTACTATTTATTTGAAAATGAAGTAACCTTATATAGACATTTCAATCTATATTTAATTGAATTACTTAATAAAAATCAAAAATTTTTCTTAAATAAATAACGGAGGGAAAATGATGACTTTATCAATTTTAGTAGCACACGATCAACAACGTGTTATTGGTTATAACAATGACTTACCTTGGTACTTACCAAATGATTTAAAGCATGTTAAGAAACTTTCAACAGGTAACACTTTAGTTATGGGAAGAAGAACATATGACTCAATCGGTAAACCATTACCAAACAGACGAAATGTTGTATTGACACGTGACACTTCATTTCATGCTGATGGCGTAGATGTTATACACTCTTTCGACGAAATATATGATTTGGAAGGACACGTATTCATTTTTGGAGGTCAATCATTGTTTGAAGAAATGATTGATAAAGTAGATGATATGTATATCACTGTAGTAGAAGGAAAACATCAAGGAGATACATTTTTCCCTGAATATACATTTGAAGATTGGGAAGTTGAATCTTCTGTAGAAGGGGAATTAGATGAGAAAAATACAATTCCACATACATTTCTACATTTAGTTCGTAAACATAATAAGTAAAGTGATTTAATGGAGGTACTTATGACAAAACAAATTATAGTGACGGATTCTACGTCAGACTTATCACAAGATTATTTAAAAGAACATGATATCCACGTCATTCCTTTAAGTGTAACGATTGATGGCAAATCTTATGTCGATCAATTAGACATTACATCTGAAGAATATATACAACATATCGAAGATGACGCCGATGTTAAGACGAGTCAACCGCCAATTGGGAAGTTTATCGAACTATATGAAACTTTATCGAAAGATGATGTAGAAATTTTTAGTATACACATGTCATCTGGACTAAGCGGAACTTACCAAACTGCACTACAAGCAAGTGAAATGGTAGATGCCAATATAACTGTCATTGATTCAAAATCAATTTCATTTGGTCTTGGTTATCAAATTCAAAAATTAGTTGAATTAGTTAATACTAATCTATCTTCGTTTGAAATAGTTGAGAGCCTTAAAGAAGTACAAAAAAATACAAAATTATTTGTAGTTATAGGTCAACTTAATCAATTAATCAAAGGTGGACGTATTAGTAAGACAAAAGGGTTTATTGGAAATATTATGAAAATCAAGCCTATTGGTACGCTGGAAGATGGCTATTTAGAAATGGTGCATAATGCACGTACACAAAACTCAAGTATTCAATATTTAAAAAAAGAAATTTCAGAATTTATTGACAAACATAAAATTAAATCTATTGGTGTCGCGCACGCTAATGTGATTGATTTTGTCGAAAAATTAAAATCACAATTTGATGATGCTTTTGGTCCTCAAGAATATGATGTAAATGTCACAACACCAGTTATTTCGACTCATACTGGACAAGGGGCAATAGGGCTAGTCGTTGTTCGTCATTAATATATTTTAAGTGCTGAATAAGTAAATCACTTTAAAATATACGCATATTAGCGTAAATTTAAATAATGACAAAGGAGGTAATTAAATGGCATACGCAACATTTGCTGGAGGATGCTTTTGGTGCATGGTTAAACCATTCACTTCATATCCAGGTATTGAAAGTGTAGTTTCAGGTTATACTGGCGGTGACGTAGAGAATCCCACATATGAACAAGTTTGTACGAATGAAACAGGCCATAGAGAAGCTGTACAAATCACTTACAATCCTGAAATTACATCTTTTGAAAATATATTAGATGTTTATTTTAAAACATTTGATCCTACTGATAATAGTGGTCAATTCTTTGATAGAGGCGAAAGCTATGAACCTGCAATCTTTTATCATGATGAGAAACAAAAACAAGCTGCTGAATTAAAAATTCAACAGTTGAATGAACAAGGTATTTTTAAAAAACCTGTCATTACGCCTGTGCTTCCTTATAAGAATTTTTATCCAGCAGAGGATTATCATCAAGATTATTATAAGAAAAACCCTATGCACTACGAACAGTACCAACGTGGATCAGGTAGAAAAGCTTTTATTGAATCGCATTGGGGGTCAAAAAATGATTAAAAAAAATAAAAATGAACTAAATGATATGGAATACTTAGTAACACAAGAAAATGGTACTGAGCCTCCATTTCAAAATGAATACTGGAATCATTTTGATAAAGGAATTTACGTTGATAAAATTTCAGGTAAGCCATTATTTACATCTGAAGAAAAATTTGAGTCCAATTGTGGATGGCCAAGTTTTTCTAAAGCAATTGACGATGATGAAATCATTGAACTCGTTGATAAAACATTTGGTATGGTTAGAACGGAAGTAAGATCTGAAGAAGCAAATAGTCATTTAGGGCATGTGTTTAACGATGGTCCTAAAGAAAGTGGCGGTTTACGATATTGTATTAATTCAGCTGCAATTCAGTTCATACCTTATGAGAAATTAGAAGACCTTGGATATGGCGATTTAATTCCACATTTTGAAAAATAATAGGAGTGAATAAATATGTTTAAAAAATTATTTGGTAAAGGTAAAGAAGTTAACAAAGAAACTGAAATTTATGCACCACTTACAGGTGAATATGTAAAAATCGAAGATATTCCAGATCCTGTATTTGCACAAAAAATGATGGGTGAAGGTTTTGGTATTAATCCTTCTGAAGGTGAAGTAGTATCACCAATTGAAGGTAAAGTAGATAATGTCTTTCCTACAAAACACGCTATTGGGTTGAAAGCTGATAATGGTCTTGAACTTTTAGTACACATTGGTTTAGATACTGTCCAACTGGATGGTCAAGGCTTTGAAATTTTAGTAAATAGTGGTGATACAGTAAAAGTTGGCGACCCATTATTAAAATTTGATTTAGAATATATCAGAAAAAATGCTAAAGATGTCATCTCACCAATTATTATTACTAATTCAGATCAAACTGAATCAATTCATTTCGATGATGTTCAAGCAGTAGTAAAAGGCGAAACAAAAGTCATTGATGTGACTATGAGCTAATGAAGAATCATTCTTTTTACCAATTTGCACTTACTGTCAGAGGAAGAAAAGATAGTAAAGGCGAATTAGCTGAAGAAATTTTTAATGATTTAGCTTTTCCTAAACATGAAAGCGACTTTAATACACTATCTGATTATATTGAGATGCAAAGTGATATTACAGTACCAATGTCAGTATTTGACGATTTATATGAAGAATATACAGAATGGTTGAAATTTTAATTATTCTTGCTAGGGCGGGACGAGGAAATCTTTTTAACAAAAGATTGATTTCTCTCCCGCTTTATTACTTTAAACTTTAAATAGTCTTCTAATTTGCGTTTAACTATAAATAAAGACATACTAGTAATATCTTTTCAAAATAAAGAGTAAATACATATGAAGTAATAGAGGAAGTGTTTGAATGAATCATAATACAGATAAGCATGATGAGCGATTGTCTTCTAATCAAAATGAAGAAGTGTCATCTCCTAAAAAAGTACACTTAAAGATTTGGCAATTTATTCTTATCTTACTGCTTGCTATTATTCTCACTGCAGCATTAACTGTTGCTGCGACGATTGGAATCAATCACAAATTGAGTGGTTTGACTAAAGACGAACGTAAAGAAATGAAAAAAATTGAATACGCCTATAAAACTCTAAATAATGATTATTATAAAAAACAACAATCTAATAAATTAACAGAAGCAGCCATCGACGGTATGGTTAAAGAATTAAAAGATCCATATTCTGAATACATGACTAAAGAAGAAACTAAAAGTTTTAACGAAGATGTTTCAGGTGACTTCGTAGGTATCGGAGCAGAAATGCAGAAGAAAGACAAAGAAATTATGATTACAAGTCCTATTAAAGATTCTCCTGCTGAAAAAGCAGGAATACAACCGAAAGATGTTGTAACTAAAATAAATGGACATTCTGTTGAAGGCAAACCTTTAGATGAAGTAGTCAAAAAGGTGCGTGGTAAAGAAGGTACCACAGTAACACTTACTATTAAACGTGGATCTCAAGAAAAAGATATAGATATTAAACGAGAAAAAATCCATGTTAAAAGCGTAGAATATAAGAAAAAAGATGGTATCGGTATTTTGACCATTAATAAATTCCAAGAAAATACGGCTGGCGAATTAAAAGCGGCAGTACTTAAAGCACATAAAGAAGGTGTTCGCAGTATTGTACTTGATTTACGTAATAATCCGGGTGGCTTATTAGATGAAGCCGTTAAAATGGCTAATATCTTTATCGATAAAGGACAAACTGTTGTTCAACTTGAGAAAGGTAATGATAAAGAATCAATTACGACATCGAATGACGCTTTAAAAGAAGCAAAAGATATGAAAGTGAGCATTTTAGTAAATGAAGGCTCAGCAAGTGCCTCAGAAGTATTTACAGGAGCTCTGAAAGATCATCATAAAGCAAAAGTTTATGGTTCAAAAACGTTTGGTAAAGGTATAGTACAAACAACTCGTGAATTTAGTGATGGTTCATTATTAAAATATACTCAAATGAAATGGTTAACTCCAGATGGCCACTACATTCATGGTAAAGGTATCGAACCAGATGTTAAAATAGCATCTCCTAAGTATCAATCTATTAGTGTCATTCCAACTGATAAAACATATTCAGTAGGAGATAATAATAAAAATGTTAAATCAATTAAGATTGGTTTAAATGCTTTAGGCTATAAAATAAATGACGAATCAAATCAATTTGACTCAGATTTATCTACTAAACTTAAAGCATTTCAATCTGATAATCATTTACCTACTACTGGTAAATTTGATGCTAAAACGAACGACAAATTCACGCAGTTATTAGTTGAAAAATCTAATAAAGAAGATACAGTATTAGATAAATTATTGGATAAACTAAAATAAAGAGGTGTTTTGAAAATGACAATTAGATTAGGTAAAAAAGAAGATATAAATCAAATCGAGACATTAGTTGAAGAAGCAAAACAATTAATGCAAGAACAAGATAATAATCAATGGGATGACAAATATCCTATTGCCGAACATTTTGAAGAAGATATTGATACTGAAACGCTTTATGTATTAGAAGAAGAGAATTCAATTTACGGTTTTATAGTGGTCGACCAACAACAATCAGAATGGTATGATGATTTAGAATGGCCAGTTGATAGAGAAGGTGCTTATGTCATCCACAGATTAGCTGGGTCAAAAAATTATAAAGGTGCAGCTACTGAATTATTTGACTTCGCTGTTCAACTTGCTGAAGATCACGACGTACATGTTATATTAACTGATACGTTTGCGCTTAATAAACCTGCACAAGGCTTATTTGAGAAGTTTGGGTTCGAAAAAGTTGGCGAGGCAGAAATAGACTATCATCCCTTTGATAGAGGTGCACCATTCTATGCATACTATAAAAACATATAAGAATAGAGGTTAATAACTATGACTAAAATAGCATTTACTGGTGGCGGCACAGTCGGACATGTGTCCGTAAATCTAAGTCTCATTCCGACTGCTATTGAAAAAGGTCACACGGCATTTTACATTGGATCTAAAAACGGCATTGAACGTGAAATGATTGAATCTCAATTATCTGAGATTAAATATTATCCAATATCAAGTGGTAAGTTACGTAGATATTTATCTTTTGAAAATGCTAAAGATGTATTCAAAGTATTAAAAGGCGTTCTTGATGCACGTAAAGTATTAAAAAAAGAGAAGCCAGATTTACTATTTTCTAAAGGGGGATTTGTTTCTGTTCCAGTAGTAATAGCCGCTCGTTCATTAAAAATCCCAACAATTATTCATGAGTCAGATTTAACACCTGGTTTAGCAAATAAGATATCTTTAAAATTTGCTAAAAAAATCTACACAACATTCGAGGACACTTTAAATTATCTTCCTAAAGACAAAGCAGATTTTGTAGGTGCAACAATACGTGCAGACTTAAAAGAAGGTAACAAAGAACGTGGTTATCAACTTACAGGCTTTAACAATTCTAAGAAAGTCTTACTTGTAATGGGTGGAAGTTTAGGTAGTAAAAAGTTAAACGATGCGATTCGTGAAAATTTTGAAGCACTGCTTCAAGATTATCAAATCATTCATCTTACAGGTCATGGTTTAATCGATCACTCTATTAATAAGAGTGGATATGTACAATACGAATTTGTGAAAGAGGAACTTACTGACTTACTTGCTATTACGGATACCGTAGTAAGTCGAGCTGGATCAAATGCTATATATGAATTTTTAACGTTACGTATTCCAATGCTTTTAATCCCATTAGGATTAGATCAATCTCGTGGCGACCAAATAGATAATGCTAAAAACTTTGAATCTAAAGGTTATGGCAGAACAATTCCTGAAGATCAGCTCACTCAAGTTAAACTTTTAGAACAATTAAAAGATATTGAAAGTCAACGTGACAGTATCATTAAACAAATGGAAACCTATAATGAAAGTTATACTAGAGAAGATTTGTTTGATAAAATCTTGAACGACGCTTTATAAATACAGGAGGCGTACTTGATGAATCGTGCAAAGCGCATTACATTACTCATAGTTTTCACTCTAATCTTTGGAATTATCGCTTTTTTCCATGAATCAAGATTAGGTAAATGGATTGATACAGAAGTATATGAATTTATTTATTCATCAGAAAGTTTTATAACAACTTCAATTTTGCTAGGCGCAACTAAAATTGGAGAAGTGTGGGCCATGGTTTGTTTATCATTAATGTTTGTAGCTTATTTAATGCTTAAACGCTGTAAAATTGAAGCATTATTTTTTGCAATTGTTATGGCATTATCAGGCATTCTAAACCCTGTATTAAAGAACATCTTTGACCGTGAACGTCCAACATTATTACGTTTAATTGATATCAGTGGTTTTAGTTTCCCTAGTGGACATGCCATGGGTTCAACGTCATTTTTCGGAAGTGCAATGTTTATTGCTAATCGAAGTATGTCTGGTTCTAATAAAGGCATTATCATCGGACTATGTGCCTTATTCATTCTGTTAATTTCAATTTCAAGAGTGTATTTAGGCGTGCATTATCCTACTGATGTTATTGCTGGCATTATTGGCGGCGCTTTCTGTATTGTTTTATCAACATTAATTTTGAAGAAACAACTATATCCAACTTCATATTAATATTTTTCATAAGAGAAGCAGAGTATTCATATTTGAAGCCTGTTTCTCTTTTCTTTTTAGGAAAATGAGGTAAGTGAGAAATAACCAAAAAAGAAAGCAGTGAACCTCGGCATTAGATTCACTACTTTAATTAAAACGTTTAAGCTAATTTTAAAACTTCAACGTTAGTCTTTTACGGGCATATAAAAGGGGAATAACTCGAAAATGATCAACCCTGTAAGAACGAAATATATGTGGGGGGAATTGTCTTAGTCGGTATTGATAATCATTTTCAACTATTATTATACACGACTGATAATCATTGTCAATTAGAAATGTGAAAAATTTAGATTTATTTTGAAGCGTTTAATGTTAAGTCAAAAATTCATCACATCTTACTTTGCTTTAACATACTTGTATGCTTATTTAGAGATATACTATGATAAAATATTACTTATATTATAAAGGGCTAATTGGCCATAATTAGCGGAAATTAATTTTAAATTATTAAACGTATTTGTTAGCTTATTTTCAAAAAAAGAGGTGCAACCATTGACAGATATATTAATAGTAGAGGATGAACAAAATTTAGCTCGATTCCTTGAATTAGAATTAACCCACGATAATTATAACGTGGATATTGAATATGAAGGGCAAGCTGGTTTAGACAAAGCATTAAACAATAGTTATGATTTAATTATTTTAGATTTAATGCTTCCTAATATTAACGGTCTTGAAATATGTCGCCGTGTGCGTCAAGAACAGACTACGCCTATTATTATTATTACAGCCAAAAGTGATACGTATGATAAGGTGACTGGATTAGACTATGGTGCTGATGATTATATTGTAAAACCATTTGAAATAGAAGAGTTATTCGCTAGAATTCGTGCAGTATTACGTCGCCAACCCCAAAAAGATATTATCGACATCAATGGTATTAAAATTGATATCGATGCATTCAAAGTTACCGTTAATGGTGAACAACTTGATTTAACGAAGACAGAATATGATCTATTATACGTATTAGCGACAAACCGTAATCATGTATTACAAAGAGAACAAATTTTAGATCATGTATGGGGGTATGATAGCGAAGTAGAAACGAATGTGGTAGATGTTTATATTCGCTATTTAAGAAATAAATTAAAGCCATTTGGTAAAGAGAAAACAATTGAAACTGTACGTGGTGTAGGGTATGTGATCCGATGATAAAAAAACGTACTTTACAATATAAATGGATGACAATTACGACACTTATTGTGTTTACGACCATCCTTTTATTTTGCTCAATGACTATTTTCTTTCTGAAAGACACATTGCGTAAGGGAGAAATTGATGAAGCCGAGCATAGCTCTAGTGAAATTGTTAATTTAATTCAAACACGCTCTATGGAACATATTTCACCTCTAGATTTAAGTGCATCTTTAGAAAATTTTGAAGAAGTTGTAGTATACAATCAAAATGGTAAAGAAATCATGCATACTTCAAATGAGAGTAGTATGCATATTAAACCACAATTTGATTTAGCAAATATTGAACGCGTAAAAGTTAAAAAGTATAATGGTAGACAATTTCTTATCATGACTGAACCTATTCAAAGTCGTAATTTCCAAGGGTTTATCGTTTTAGTTCATTCACTTGAGGGATATAATAATGTCGTACGTTCCCTTTATATAGTAGCTATTATGTTTGGAGTAGTAGCAACAGTAATTACTGGTGGAATTAGTTATATCATTTCAAGACAAATAACCAAGCCGTTAATAAGAATGTCTAATAAAATGATTCAAATACGACGCGATGGATTCCAAAATAAACTAGAGCTCAATACTAATTATGAAGAAACCGATAATTTAATTGAAACGTTTAACGATATGATGTTTCAAATTGAAGAGTCATTTAATCAACAACGACAATTTGTAGAAGATGCTTCACATGAATTGCGGACACCGCTTCAAATTATTCAAGGACATTTAAATTTAATTAAGCGTTGGGGAAAAAAAGACCCAGAAGTATTAGAGGAATCATTAAATATTTCATTAGAAGAAATGAATCGTATTACAAAACTCGTGGAAGAGTTATTACTTTTAACGAAAGATAAAGTGAATATACAAGCATTAGAAAGTGAAGACGTCGATATTAACGAAGAAATTCGTTCAAGAGTTAAATCATTACAACAATTACATCCCGATTATCAGTTTGATGTTCATTTAGCAAATAAGCCGTTAAACTTGTATATTAATCGCCATCAATTCGAACAATTACTTTTAATTTTTATCGACAATGCGATGAAATATGATAAAGAAAACAAACATATCATTATTAAAACTCAACTTCGAAATAAACAAATAAGTATTGAAATAACGGATCACGGTATGGGTATTCCTAAAGAAGATCAAGAATTTATATTTGATCGCTTTTATCGAGTTGATAAATCAAGAGCTAGAAGCCAAGGAGGTAATGGTCTAGGTCTCTCTATAGCTGAAAAGATTGTGCAACAATATAGTGGCTATATAATGGTTGATAGCAAAGTAAATCAATATACTACTTTTAAAATAATTTTTAAATAATAAAATTGGCTCACTTCATTTTAATTAGAAAAATAACCGCAGATGACTAGGATTGAACTATGTTTTGTTCAATCTTAGTCTTTTTTTAATTCAAGACCTTAAAAATAACGTTATCACTTAAGAAGTTTACAATCCAATACTCTATAATAAAGACTCATTTGGAAGAAATTTCCTCCAAAAAAGGCTTTAAATGATATAAATTACGATACAAAAAAACCTTTTTGGCAAAACTTATTTTTATTCTTCATCCTTTTACATAATATTCAGTCAATAGGCTTTATCAAAGTGTTAAATAATGCTATGATTATTCTGTAAGCGGTTTAACTATTTTGTGGAGGGTATACTATGGCAAAGGATAACAAGGATGTTACGGAAGCTCCTGTAAACTTTGGTGCAAATTTAGGTCTTATGTTAGATTTATATGATGATTATCTACAAGACCCTTCTTCTGTATCTGATGATTTACAAGTTCTTTTTAGTACAATAAAAAATGGTGAAGCTAATATCGAGGCTAAACCTACCACAAAAGGGAGTGGTTCTTCAGCGGATGATAGCACTATCAAACGTATCATGCGCTTAATCGATAACATTAGACAATATGGTCACCTTAAGGCCGATATTTACCCTGTAAATGCTCCTGAAAGAACTAATGTTCCTAAATTAACTATAGAAGATTTTAATTTAGATAAAGCGACATTAGAACAAATTTCTGCTGGCATTGTTTCTGAACATTTTAGTGATATTTATGACAATGCATATGAAGCAATTGAGCGTATGGAAAAACGCTATAAGGGACCTATTGCATTCGAATATAACCATATTAACAACAATAAAGAGCGTACATGGTTAAAACGTCGAATTGAAACACCTTATAAAGCAAATATTAATAATGATGAAAAGAAAAAATTATTCGAAACACTAGCACATGTTGAAGGCTTTGAAAAGTATCTACATAAAAACTTCGTAGGGGCAAAACGTTTCTCAATCGAAGGTGTAGACACATTAGTGCCTATGTTACAACATACTCTAAAACGTGCTGCAGAAGTAGAAATTCAGAATATTCAAATCGGCATGGCCCATCGTGGACGTTTAAATGTCTTAACTCATGTATTAGAAAAACCATACGAAATGATGATTTCAGAATTCATGCACACTGATCCAATGAAGTTTTTACCTGAAGATGGAAGCTTAGAATTAACTTCTGGTTGGACAGGTGACGTTAAATATCACTTAGGTGGCGTTAAAACAACTTCTTCTTATGGTATAGAACAACGCATTTCACTTGCAAACAACCCAAGTCATTTAGAAATTGTAGCGCCAGTTGTTATTGGAAAAACACGTGCTGCTCAAGATGATACTCATCATAATGGTGGTCCTTCTACTGACTTCCATAAAGCTATGCCTATCATAGTCCATGGTGATGCAGCTTACCCAGGTCAAGGTATCAATTTCGAAACAATGAATTTAAGTAATTTAGATGGCTATTCTACAGGAGGCGCCTTACATATCATTACGAATAACCGTATTGGTTTTACAACTGAACCAGTTGATGGTCGTTCTACAACATATTCTTCTGATATTGCTAAAGGTTATGATGTGCCTATCTTACATGTTAATGCTGATAATGTAGAAGCAACAATTGAAGCAATTGATATCGCAATGGATTTCAGAAAAGAATTCCACAAAGACTTCGTAATTGATTTAGTAGGTTATCGTCGTTACGGGCATAACGAAATGGATGAACCATCAATTACAAACCCTGTTCCATATCAAAATATTCGTAAACATGATTCTGTTGAAATTATTTATGGTAACAAACTAGTAGATGAAGGCGTTATTAACAAAGAGCAAATGAATGAAATTATGGATAATGTCCAAAAATCTATGCGTTCAGCTCAAGATAAACTTGATAAAGCCGATAAAATGGATAATCCTGATATGGAAAAACCTGAATCTTTACAACAACCTTTACAAAGCGATGATAAGGACTTCACATTCGATCATCTGAAAGAAATTAATGATGCGATGTTAACTTATCCAGAAGATTTCCATGTGTTGAAAAAGCTAGATAAAGTGCTTGAAAAACGTAGAGAACCATTCGAAAAAGAAGACGGTTTAGTGGATTGGGCACAAGCAGAACAACTTGCATTTGCAACAATTGTTCAAGACGGTATCTCAGTTCGTTTAACTGGACAAGACAGTGAAAGAGGTACATTTAGTCATAGACATGCTGTTTTACATGATGAGGAAAATGGAGATGTTTACACACCTTTACATCATGTTCCTGATCAAAAAGCTACATTTGAAGTTCACAATAGTCCATTATCTGAAGCAGCTGTTGTTGGCTTTGAATATGGCTACAACGTTGAGAACAAAGAAAGCATGAATATTTGGGAAGCTCAATATGGTGACTTCTCGAACATGGCTCAAATGATATTTGATAACTTCATGTCTTCTGGCCGTGCTAAATGGGGTGAAAGAACCGGTTTAACACTATTCTTACCACATGCGTTTGAAGGTCAAGGTGCTGAGCACTCTTCAGCACGACTTGAAAGATTTTTACAATTAGCAGCTGAAAATAATAGTACAGTGGTTAACTTATCAAGTTCAAGTAACTACTTCCATTTATTAAGAGCACAAGCTAAAAGTTTAGGCACAGAAGCTATGAGACCTTTAATTATTATGTCACCAAAAAGCTTGTTGAGAAACAAAACTGTTGCTCAACCAATTGAAAAATTTACATCTGGTGGATTTAAACCAATCCTTGTAGATGAAGCTGAAAAAGATAAAGTGACTAAAGTTATTCTAGCTTCAGGAAAAATGTTTATTGATTTAAAAGAACATTTAGCTAAAAATCCTAACGAATCTATTTTACTAGTGGCTGTGGAAAGATTATATCCATTCCCTGAAGAAGAAATTAGAGAAGTATTAAATGGATTACCTAATCTTGAAACTGTTTCATGGGTTCAAGAAGAACCTAAAAACCAAGGTGCTTGGTTATTTGTATATCCATACTTAAAATCTCTTGTAGGTAATGAATATAATTTAAGTTATCATGGCAGAATTCAACGTGCAGCACCAGCCGAAGGTGATGGAGAAATTCATAAACTTGTTCAAAATAAAATTATTGAAAGTAGCACTCAAAATAACTAGGGGGAAATAATATGGCAGAGGTAAAAGTTCCAGAATTAGCAGAATCTATTACAGAGGGTACTATTGCAGAATGGTTAAAAAACGTAGGTGACAGCGTTGAAAAAGGTGAAGCCATTCTTGAATTAGAAACTGATAAAGTTAATGTTGAAGTTGTATCTGAAGAAGAAGGTGTTCTACAAGAACAACTTGCTTCTGAAGGCGATACAGTTGAAGTAGGTCAAGTTATTGCAACAGTTGGAGAAGGTAGCGGAAATAACGCTTCTAGCAGCAGTAATGAACAATCGACTGAAGATCAAAAAGATGAAAACGTTGAGAAAAACGAAGGTAAAGAAACAGAAGCACCTTCAACTAGCTTAAATGAATCAGAACAATCTTCATCTAATAACCAGCGTGTTAATGCAACACCATCTGCACGTCGTCATGCTCGTGAGAACGGTGTAGATTTAAGTTCAGTTTCTGGTAAAGGTAATGATGTAGTACGTAAAGAAGATGTTGATAATAGCCAAAAAGCAAGTCAATCTCAAGCTACTCAATCTTCACAAGATAGTAAACCACAAGAAACTAAAAAATCATCAAGCACACCAAATAAACCAGTTATTCGTGAAAAAATGTCACGTAGAAAGAAAACAGCTGCTAAAAAATTATTAGAAGTATCTAATAACACAGCAATGTTAACTACATTTAATGAAGTAGACATGACAAATGTTATGGAACTACGTAAACGTAAAAAAGAACAATTTATCAAAGATCATGATGGTACAAAATTAGGCTTTATGTCATTCTTCACTAAAGCAGCTGTGGCAGCATTGAAGAAATATCCAGAAGTAAACGCTGAAATTGATGGCGACGATATGATTACTAAACAATATTATGATATCGGCGTAGCCGTTTCAACTGACGATGGTTTATTAGTACCATTTGTAAGAGATTGCGATAAAAAGAACTTTGCTGAAATTGAAAGAGCAATCGCTGACTTAGCAGTAAAAGCACGTGAGAAAAAACTTGGTTTAGATGACATGGTTAATGGCTCATTCACAATCACTAATGGTGGTATCTTCGGTTCAATGATGAGTACACCAATTATCAATGGTAATCAAGCTGCTATTTTAGGTATGCACTCAATTATCACTCGTCCAATCGCGATTGATAAAGACACAATTGAGAACAGACCAATGATGTATATTGCATTAAGTTACGACCACAGAATTATCGACGGTAAAGAAGCAGTAGGATTCTTAAAAACAATTAAAGAACTTATCGAAAGTCCAGAAGATCTATTACTAGAAAGCTAATCACAAAGGAATACAACCTCGTAAATATTTAATACAACGGCGTTTATCGTCGTTGTATTTTTTTGGTTGGAAGAGGCGAAAATCATTAGAGACGTCACTTGAGCTTATTTAAGTTAAAATAGGCTTGTTTAATTAAGGTGCAGCATTTTTACGTCAATAAGCGTATTACTCTGATTTATAATAATCATGGCATTAAAGGTTAAATGAAAAGTCTGTCAAAGCATAAGAACGTTAATAAATTCAAAGTATATAAGTGCAAATAAAGACATAGAATGTGACTATTTAAAAAATATATACTTGCAAGTAAATCAATTCATTAATTGTAGTAATCATATATTTTTGATTGCATATTAAAATGTAATCAATGTTGATAATTCTCGAAAACATCTAAAAAACGAACTTTTCTACCAAAAACTCTAACCAAATAAATATATACTTTTTATAAAAATAAACTCCCCTCTCTATATTTTAAAGGGTAGGGGAGTGGTAAAATGCTGAATTTATATTTTCTAATGATTTTAAATTATCGAACTAAATATGTTTAATTAATATATAAAGTTCGTCTTAATAGTAAACGATATAAATAGTAATCTCCAATAGTTCATCATATAATTCGCATGAAAAATACGTTATAATAATTGAGAAAAGATAAATATAGGGGTGTCAGTTAATGATCGGACTTAGAAGTGTCACATTAGGGACAAGTGATCTTTCTAACACAAAGAAATTATTTAAAGATATCTTAGGTCTTAATGTTGCATCTAAAAATCAAGCTTTACGATTTGGTGATGCAGATTTAAGCCCAGGAACTCGTATACATTTTGTTGAAGTTCCAAATGAAACATATCAAAACCAACACATTTCTAGTGTAGGATTAAGAACTCCATCTGATGCAGGTCTTGAAGAATATCAACAAATCTTAAAAGATAACGATATTGAATATAGTTCAATAACCGAGTTAAACGGCAACAAACATTTTAGTTTCAAAGACACTAATCAACAAATTTTTGATATTTATTCAAATGAGCACAATACTGGAATTGGCTTAGGTACGCCGACATTTGAAAGTTCAGTTAATCCACTTCATCAATTACAAGGTCTAGGGCCAATCATTATTAAAGTAAATGAAATGCCTGTGACAGCTTCTATTTTTAAAAATGTATTCAATTTAGTACATTATGCAGAATATGAATCTACTGAGTTTCCAAACCAAGTTATTCAAGTATTTAAAATCGGTGAAGGTGGTCTAGGCGGCGAAATCCACTTATATCAACCTAAAGAAGAAATAGAAATGGTTGAGGAAGGTATCGTTGAACAAGTTGAATTTAGCGCTAATTCATCTGAGGATTTTGAAAATGCTAAAAAAGAGTTAGATGAAATTGGAATCCCTTATCAAATGTTAAATCAAGGTGATGCTAAATCAATTCGTATCACTGAAAATAGTGGCATCTCATTCATTTATACTTTAGAAAAATAAATTATACTAGTTCATTATTGGAGGAATATATATGGCTATGTTACATGAAACATGGAAAGAGCGTACACCAATTAAAAAAGTTGAAGTTACTAATACAGATGCTAAGAAATTTACAGTTTCTGACATGTTAACTATCGGCAAACAATATGATGTAATTAATGAAACTGAAGAATATTATCAAATTATTGATAATTCTGGTTTAGTTGGTGGTTATTACAAAGATTATTTTAAAGAAATTTAAGACTGCCAATCATTTTTAAACATGTTGTTCAATTTAAGACTCGGGAGTTAAAAAAAGACTCCTTAGTCTATTTTTTTCATTTTTAAAGAAAGAAGGAGTTTAAATTATTATGGTACAAAATCAATATATCAATTCTGATGAATCTGTATTTAATGATGCAAAAGCATTATTTAAATTAAATAAAAATATCTTACTTAAAGGCCCAACTGGTTCTGGTAAAACGAAATTAGCGGAAACTTTAAGTGAAACGGTTAATACGCCTATGCATCAAGTTAACTGTTCTGTGGATTTAGATGCTGAAAGTTTATTAGGATTTAAAACAATTAAAACAAACGATGAAGGTCGCCAAGAAATTGTCTTTATTGATGGTCCTGTTATTAAAGCAATGCGTGAAGGTCATATCTTATATATCGATGAAATTAATATGGCTAAACCTGAAACATTACCAATTTTAAACGGTGTATTAGATTATCGTCGTCAACTCACTAATCCATTCACTGGAGAAGTAATTAAAGCTGCGCCTGGTTTCAATGTTATTGCTGCTATTAACGAAGGGTATGTAGGCACATTACCAATGAACGAAGCACTTAAAAACCGTTTTGTTGTAATTCAAGTAGATTACATTGATGGTGACATCTTAAAAGAAGTTATTAAACAACAAAGTAATTTGCAGGATGATAAAATCATTGAACAAATTATTAAATTCAATGAAGATTTACGTACAATGTCTAAACAAGGTCAAATTTCAGAAGAGGCAGCTAGTATTCGTGCACTTATTGACTTAAGTGATTTAATTACCGTGATGCCTATTGAACGTGCGATTCAACGAACAATTATTGATAAATTGGAAGACGAACGTGAACAACAAGCGATTAAAAATGCAATTGAACTAAACTTTTAGAGAGGGATTAATATGAGTGATCGTTTTATAAAATTTAATGATGAGCAACTCGATGCTAAACAAGTCATGATGTTACAAGACTTAGCGCGCTTACTTCTAAAAAACGAACAAACACAGGTTAAAATTCAAAAATTCCCTTTTTATGATCCGATTAATAATACACTTATCACTAGTTGGTTTTGGTCTCATCGTCCTGCTGAAATTGAAAATGCAGGTTTAAAAACGGATGTAATGTTAGCTGCATATGGCTATCAAATGATGGATGAAAAAATTGTGAATGAAGTACTTCATGAAGATGAGTTTGAACATCCTAAGTTTTATCATCAACTCTTCCGTCTTTTAGAAGATATGCGTGTTTTTAACCACATCCGTAATGAACGACCAAGTACAGCTAAACTCATTGATTTACGCCTGCAAACACGTTTATCTTATACTGAATCGCAAATTACTTTTTATAAAACTAAGACGGTTTATACTGACTTACTATTTTTATATTTAGAACGTGCATTTTTAAGTCAAAATTTCTTTGATATTCCAATGATGCATCCACAATTTGATGATATTTTAAATCATATGTTCCAGTATTTGCCTAACTTTTTCCAAAATGAAACTTCTGAAGATAATATGTATTTAGCACAACGTATTATGTTTCAAATTGATGATATGTTAAGTAAGGACATGCTAAATGAATATTATTATCTTCCTAGACGAGTTTATGAAGCGATACATGAATTAGCATATGAGGATATTAAACGTACCGATGCCAGCAATGTAGACGGTCATGACAATACGAGTGAGGATACTGATGCTGAAACTGCTGAAGCTGAAACGAATGCCCAGGATAGCAAGTCTGAGGGTGGCGCTTACTTGGAAATGGAATTGCATGAAGGTGAAAACAGTGATGTTTTAAGTGATAATGATACGGCGCGTGAAGGCGATTCTACTGATGACATGACAGATATGATGACTAAAAAAGGACGTGGATCTGATACTACGCTTAATAATGATGAAGGTGGTTCAATTGGTCAAAATCCTTCATTTGCCCTTAAAGGTATTAATGAAAACGTCGAAATCAAATGGAATGTGCCTGATATTGAAACAGAATATCTTTTAGAATATCAAAATGTGAAGAATGATGTTCAATTTGAAACAAAAGACTTAATCCAAATTATTAAGAAAACAATTGATCGTGAGCATGTTGATGAACGTCACAATCTTACAAAAGGACGTTTACAACGTGATTTAATCAATTGGTTTATTGATGATCAATATAAATTATTTTATAAAAAACAAGATTTAAGTAAAACGTTTGATGCTACATTTACATTATTAATTGATGTTTCTGCAAGTATGTTTGATAAAATGAATGAAACAATTAAAGGTGTTGTATTATTCCACGAGACGCTGAAATCATTGAATGTTAAACATGAAATACTTGCTTTTAATGAAGATGCATTTGATACAGATGATAATAAACAGCCTAATATCATTGATGAGATTGTTCATTATGATTATTCAACTATGGATAAAAGTGGTCCGCGTATTATGTCATTACATCCTCAAGATGATAATCGTGACGGGGTAGCAATACGAATAGCTAGTGAACGCTTATTAAGACGTAGTCATAATCAACGTTTCTTAATTGTCTTTTCAGATGGTGAGCCATCAGCATTTAATTATGCACAGGATGGTATTTTAGATACGTATGAAGCTGTTGAAATGGCTCGTAAATATGGGATAGAAGTATTCAATGTATTTTTAAGTCAAGATACGATTACAGAAGATATAGAACAAACTATCCATAATATTTACGGTCAATATGCGTTGTTTGTAGAGGGAGTAGAGAATCTGCCAGCTCATTTATCTCCATTACTTAAAAAATTATTACTAAAATCTTTTTAAAAATAAAATTAATAATCAGAAAATATAATTAATGTTTTTAAATTTTCTGAATTTACATAGACTTGCAAATCCTTTTTATGGTAGAATGTTAACTATTGCACATATATACATAAAAAGGAGCAATTCTATGAATAGAAATACCTGGATAATGGGATTCATGCTATTTGCCATGTTTTTTGGTGCTGGTAATCTCATTTTTCCTCCTAAATTAGGGCAGGATAGTGGTCAATATTTTTGGTGGGCAATGATTCCTTTCTGCTTAACAGGCATAGGTTTGCCTTTGCTAGGCGTAATTGTAGGAGCCTTTGATAATAGAGGTTACATAGGTTCACTCAGTAAAATTTCGCCTAAATTCTCTATGATTTTTTTAATTATTATTTATTTAACTATCGGGCCTCTTTTCGCGATACCACGTACTGGTTCCACAGCGTTTGAAATGACAGTGACGCCAATTGCACACACTAATAGTAATGTGGCATTATTCATATTTACTCTCATTTACTTTTTAATTGTCTTGTATTTATGCATCAACCCGAATAAGATAGTAGATCGTATTGGTTCACTACTTACGCCATTGTTATTAATTACAATTTTAGCAATGATTATTAAAGGATTTGTAGATTTTGGAAGTAATAGTCATTCAAACGGAGACGCCGATGTATATACATCTACATTAAGTAGCTTTACTAAAGGTTTTACAGAAGGTTATTTAACTATGGATGCTATCGCTTCAATCGCATTTTCAATGATTGTTGTGAATGCCATTAAATCTACAGGGGAACGTCAAAGAAATAATATCTTTAAACAAACAGTTATGGCAGGTCTTATTGCAGCCGTAGCATTAATATTTATTTATGTTTCGTTAGGTTATATAGGTAACCATATGTTGATAAATCATCAGACGCTTGATAACTTAGCTGCTAAAAACCAAAATATTGGTGCATACTTATTAACCAATATGGCAACTCAAGGATTCGGTATTTTTGGAAAATATTTACTAGGTATTATCGTAGCATTAGCTTGTCTAACTACTGCATGTGGATTAATTGTTTCTGTAAGTCAATATTTCCATAGTTTATATCCAAAAATCTCTTATAAAATTTACACCGTTATATTTACTCTAATAAGTTTTGTATTAGCAAATCTTGGACTAAATTCAGTTATCTCTATGTCAGTCCCAGTATTAAGTATTATTTATCCAATTGCAATTACGGTAATTTTATTGATTTTAATTGCCCAATTTATTCCAACCAAACCGATTGCTCAACAGATTCCTATTATCGTAGTAAGTTGTATTTCTGTATTAAGCACTATTTCATCAAATGGTTGGGTCAAGATTGCATTTATAGATGAACTACCTTTAAAACAAGTTGCCTTAGAATGGTTACCAATTGCAATTATTGCTACTATTATAAGCTACATTATTTCTATATTTGTAAAACAAGATTATATTCAATATCAAAATGATAAGTAATGAGAAAGAGCACATCACTTATAGTAGGTGATGTGCTCTTTAGTCTAGGCATTTATTCTTTTCTCATTGTTAATAAATGTTGCTTAAGTTCATTTTCTAAACCGCTGAGTTCTCGTTCAGCTTCTTGACGTTTTTGACGACCATTTTGCTGAATTTGAAGCGTTTGTTCAATTGTTTCAATAATATCACTTTGCGTTGTTTTAAGCGTTTCGATGTCTACAATGCCACGTTCATTTTCAGTAGCAGTTTCAATCGCATTTTGTTTCAACATCGCTGCATTTTGCGTTAACAAATCATTCGTTGTGTCTGTAACAGCACGTTGTGCACTTACTGCATTGCGTTGTCTCATTAACGTAAGGGCAATTGCCATTTGATTCTTCCATAGTGGAATACTTGTAAGTATTGAACTTTGAATTTTCTCAGCCAACGCTTGGTTAACATTTTGAATCATTCGAATTTGCGGGGCAGTTTGAATCGCAATTTGTCTTGATAATTGTAAATCATAAATACGCTTATCCAGACGATCGACAAACTGTTGCATATCTGCCACGGCTTGAATATCCATTTGATTGCCAGTTTGTTCGGCATGTTGTTGTAATTTAGGAATATCATTAGTAAGAATTTCCTGTTTTTTACGTTTAGCTGCAGCAATATATAATGTAACGTCATCGAAATACGTCTTATTTTGTTCATATAATCCATCTAACAATTGAATATCTTTTGATAGATTATTCTTATGTTTATCTAATTGAATCGTAATACGATCTATTTGTGAACTTACTGACTGCATTCTTGAGAACACTTCGTTGATTGAAGCTTTTGTTCTTTTGAAAAGACGTTTTAATTTAGATTGCTTTTCCGGATTTAAATCATCTGGATTTACAGATTTGAGTTTAGACATAAGTTGATTCAATGCGTCACCAACAGGACCAATTTCTTTAGCTTGAACTTCATCTAACATACGATGTGAGAATTGAGACATATTTTGTTGTAGATGAGAACCAAAGGCTAATAAACCATCATTATCTAACGGTTTAATCTGTTGACTGATTGAATCAATTTTTTTAAGTTCATTCTCATTAAATTGATGCTCAAAATCTTCAGCAATTGTGTTCTGAGAAAGATTAGGGCTATTACTAGTATTTAACTGCTGTTGTTCTATATAATCATCTAATGGATGTGAGTTAATAAATTGTTCTTCTTTCGTCATTTATATCTTCGCTCCATTCTTTAAGTTAACTATCTTTATGACGATTTTGTTCAAGACGATTAAGTTCCATCTCAACATCTAATCGCTCATAATCGTCTTCATTTAAACGTTTTAAATCTGCAATCAACGTGCGCTTTACTTCGTCTAATGTAATACGTGTTTGTTCCAGTTTTTGTTTCTCTGATGCTGATTTCTTTGGCATTTTTGATAAACGCGTGTAAGACTCAATTAAATTTAATGCATTATCAATATGAGAATAGAAGAAACTCTCAACTTTGAAAAACAAACCTGGTCTTTGCTTTACAGCCACGTGAATAGATTTCGAAATGCGATAAATATCATTAATTTGACGAAAATCTTTAAGCGATCGCACATTAACATAAGATCTTAATATATTTCTAATTTTATCTTGCGATTGATTTAACTGATTTCTAACAAAGCGATAATCTCTACGTGATAAGCCTATTTCAGTTAAATATTTTTTTGACGTTAAGCGTTGAGTAGGGAAGTAAGATACAAAAAACATCCCAATACCTATTAAGGCGTCTAGTATAAATGAAAGATCAAACCCAAATAAACTTACCGCCCATGAAATAATAGCTACTGGAATCCCTACTAAAACGCCTATGAATCGAGAAATATTATATCTCAAATGGCATCTTCCTTTATATTTTAAATCGATTGAAATTCTGAATATTGTTTATCGTTATGAACATCTTCAATAGTATAATTATCAACAGAAGAAGCTGGTGATGCGCCATTTATAACGGCATTTATAAATTGTTCTAAGTCTGCTTCTTTACCTTGAGCATAAATTTCAACATAGTCTTCCACATTTTGAACGGTTCCTACAATATTATATTTCTGAGCTAATTTCTCTGTATAGTAACGAAAACCTACACCTTGAACTGTTCCAAATACTTGTAAATGCTTATGTTGCATAATATCACCTCTTATTACTATTATACGAACTTTAGCATCAAAAAACTAATATTTACTATCACATTAGATAGAGGTCGGCCAAAAGTATGAGCCGTAAAACTTGAATTCATTTATATTAGAGTTAAAATAATTTTATAGTTTTAATTTGAGAGGGGAATTGACGATGTGGACAGTTGCAAAGATTAAAGCTGACTACGAGGGATGGTGGTTATTTAGCGACTGGACAGATAAAATCATTGAACAACATCATTTCGATAGTTATGAAGACATGTTGGGAAATTATAAAAAAATTATTAATGCAAGCAAACAATATTATGATAATTATGTAATTGGGAAATATAATATTCATGCATTTTATAATAATTGCGATTTAAATTTTTGTGAAGATTGCGATGAAGATTTACAAATATTTTATAGTTTTATTGTATTAAATAATAATGAAGTTTATTATAATCTGCCAAAAATTAATTAAAAGACAATTTTCTATAATTGTATTGCAATTTAATTCGAACTAACATATAATAGCTATTAAGCAATGGTTTTATTCCATATTGCAAAGAATATCTGTAAGAGTTATATATAGCGTTTTGTTATTCATACATAATTGTCACATGTATTTTTTGTAATATGCGAATAACGCATATTGAAAGAATTTAGTCTTGGAGGTTTCAGAATTATGAAACAAGGTACAGTTAAATGGTTTAACGCTGAAAAAGGTTTTGGTTTTATCGAAGTTGAAGGTGAAAACGACGTATTCGTACACTTTTCAGCAATTAACCAAGATGGTTATAAATCATTAGAAGAAGGTCAATCAGTTGAATTTGAAGTAGTTGAAGGCGATCGCGGTCCTCAAGCTGCAAACGTTGTTAAACTATAATAAATAGATTGTAAAATATTGACTTTATTGACACCTTACCAAGATGTAAGGTGTTTTTTATTGCTCAATTTTAAGGAATATATAAAAGCCATATTCTATCCTTCATTTAAAAGGTTTAGAATATGGCTATATCTATTTATACAAACATCGCTCAGTAACTACGTTTATTTAGTATCATTAATGATTAATTGACGTAATGATTGACGTTTAATGACTTCACGTGCTTTTCCATCCTTTAAGAAGAAAACAGGTGGTTTCTGCATTTGATTGTAATTAGAAGCCATAGAATAATGATAAGCGCCTGTAGAAAGAATTGCTAGGTAATCACCACGTTGAACAGAAGCAGGGAGTTTTGCATCACGAATAATAATATCGCCTGATTCACATAATTTACCTGCAATTGTTACTGTTTCATTAGCTTCTTCATGACGATTCACTAATAATGCTTGATATTTAGCTCCATATAATGCAGTTCTAATATGATCACTCATACCGCCATCAATTGAAACATATTTATTAACTTCAGGAATTTCTTTGATTGTACCAACTTCATATAAAGTAATACCAGCCTCTCCAACAATTGAACGGCCTGGTTCAATACCAATTTCTGGCACTTCATAGTTTAAACGCTCTGTTTCAGCTTTGATAGCATCTGTAATTTCTGCGATGCCTTCTTCAATAGGGAAACTAACGTCTCCTTCAACATATTTGATACCGAAACCGCCACCTAGGTTAAGTAATTCAACTTTAATATCATTTTCAGAAAGCCAATTAAGTACGATCTTAGCAGTTTCGATCATCGCTTCAGTTCCTTCAATTTGAGAACCAATATGGAAATGAATACCTTTTAAATGTAAACGTTTAGAGTCACGTACTTTATTAACTGCTTCAATCGCTAAACCATGGCGAATTGATAAACCAAATTTGCTATCTTCTTGGCCAGTTTGAATAAACTCATGCGTATGTGCCTCAACACCAGGGTTAACACGTAAGACTACATTGACTGTATCGCTTGCATATCTATCAATTAAATCGATTTCTTCAAGCGAATCGATGACAAAGTAACCAACGCCACTTTCTAAAGCGTATTGAATTTCACGTTTTGTTTTGTTGTTACCATGGAAGTGGATTTTGCTAGGATCAAATTTAGCTTCTAACGCTGTGTACAGTTCACCTTCAGAAACTACGTCTAATTGTAAATCTTCTTCTTGAACTAATTTGACCATTTGAATACATGTAAATGCTTTTGAAGCATATGAAATATTATATTTTAAACCGCTTTTTTGAAAAGCTGAGTGATATCTACGCATTTGATTGCGGATTTCATCTTCATCATAAACAATAGTAGGGGTACCAAAGCTTTGAGCAAGTGTTTTTAAACTTGTACCTGCCATTGTTAACTCACCATATTCATTATATTTAACTGCCATTTTTATCTATACTCCTTTATGAGAGAATCATGATTCATCGCACTAAGTTGTTCAGAGTTAGCGCCCACACCTTTGAATGTATATTCATCAATGCGTATATCGTTATTATATAATATCACTTCATCTTGTGCATGAACTTCATCGTCAACTTCTACAAACATATGACTCATCATTAATGCACGAATAGGATAGCGTTTGCCATTAATGAGCGCCTCATGTTTTGCGCGTGATTTTAGAATACCGTCGCCATAGCCTACATCTACAACTGCTAATTGAGTTCTGTTACGTGTAGCTTCATATGCAAAGCTATAGCCACAATAATCGCCTTCATTTACTTCACGAACTTGTATAACATTTCCTTTAACTGTAAGTGACTGTTGAATGCGTTCTTCTTCTAATTTACTGTAAGGACGAGACCCATATAAAGCTATGCCTACACGTGCGTGCGTATGGTAGGGAAGCAGCGCTTGTCCTTCACGATAATAACTTGCACTGTTTTGAGCATGTATCATATCAAATTGATAGCCTTCAGCTAATAGTGTATTTACTACATTTAACCAAGCTTTGCGTTCTAAGCCGTACTCTGGAACATCGAATTCATCGGCATAGCCAAAGTGTGTCCACAATCCTGAGATAATCATTTTGTTCGAATTAGAAGTGTGATAATCATCTTCTAATACTTCTTTAATTTCTTCTAACGTTTTGAAACCTGAACGATGTAATAAGTTTTCAAACTCTAAATGAACTTTAATATCGTGTAGTTCCTCTTTATATTTATAATAGTATTCTAGAGAGGGCAAAGTCATTTGAATTTGATTATCTCTCACAGTATCAAAGTCATACACTGCATTCATTAAAAATATTGTAGCTTCAGGCACCAATTTACGAATTCTTATAGCTTCTTTTAAAGAAGTAGTACTGAAAGTATTGATACCCGCTCTTGAAAATTGCTTTACGGCAAATTCTAATCCATAATGATACGCATTATTTTTTACTACTGCCATAATTGAATTATTATTTTTTACTTTAACAGCATTTTGATAAAACGCTTCTGAATCAACCGACCATGTTGCTGTCAATTTAAGTTACTCCTCTCCATAATGTAGTAATAATTGTTCATAATAGTTAGCCACATCGATTAATATCTTTTCATCAAAATTTAAGTGAGATGTGTGTAAACCTGTGACAAAACCTTTATCTTCATTACGTGTACCTACGAATGCGAAGTAAGCAGGAGCGAGTTGCTGACCATAGAAGCTAAAGTCTTCTCCAAATAAAAATGGTAATGGTTTATCTATTACTTCTAAGTTTGCACTTTGAATTGCCTGTTCCACACTTGCTCTTAATTGAGGACTATTCATTGTCGCAGGATAACCTTCTTCAAACTTCACTTCACATTCTACATTGAACAATAATTTTACACTTTCAGCTATTTTTTGCATTTGCGTTTTAACTACATTTAAGTCATTAGCATCATAGGTACGAATTGTACCTTCTAAATAGCCGTTACTAGGCACTGTATTAATGGCCTCACCAGCTTCAAAATGTCCCATATGTACAATATTACGTTTTAAACCGTTTAAATGATATTGTTGAATTTGTCCTACTTGATTTAAAACATGTAGTAGGGCTTCACCACATGAATGACCTTGTTCTTTGTCCGCTACGTGACTTGATAAACCTTTTAAAAAGAAGCGATATTCTGTGGCACTAGCTGTAATTTCATTATCACGAATGACTACTTGACCTTCATCAGCGAACGGGTTGATGTGAATACCAAATACAGCTTCAATAGGGTAATTATTAAACGCACCTGCTTTAATTAGACGATTAGCACCACCGCCAGTTTCTTCGGCAGGTTGGAAGATAAATACAACGTTATGAGGTAATTCATTATTATCTGCCATTGTTTTACAACGTTTTACAAATAACATTAATGCAGTTGTATGACCATCGTGACCACATGCATGCATGACATTATCAGTTTGGCTACGATAATCAATGTCATTCTCTTCAAAGATTGGTAGGGCATCAATATCAGCTCTAAATGCAATCGTATGATCACTATTTCCCTTTAAATAAGCAATTGTGCCTGTTTCAAGAGGGCGCTCATATGAAATACCTAACTCTTCTAAGAAATTTACAATATATTTTGTAGTTTCAAATTCATGCAAACTCAACTCTGGGTGTTGATGTAAATGTCTTCTATGTTTTGTGACAAATTCTAATTCATTCATATTATCATTCCTTTTTTACTTAATAATGAGAGCGTTCGTTTTATTTTGAAAATAACTGCCAGTCTTGTTAAAACTTCATTTTCCAAAAAAATGGAAAAGTATAAAAAGTTATAGACAAAGGCTGAGACTAAAGCGTCCCAGCCTCTATAAAATTTAAATTATACGTCGTTAATTCTTAATCATTTAACTTTCTTAAAGCTGAAACAATTTCACGTTTAGAATCTTCAACTTCAGAAGTTTGTTTAATGACTTTCGCAGGAGTTCCGGCTACTACTGCGCCAGCTGGGACATCTTGAGTAACGATAGCTCCGGCTGCCACGATAGCACCTTCACCAACTCTTACACCTTCAAGAATAACAGCATTTGCTCCGATAAGTACATTATCTTCAATGACTACTGGTGAAGCACTAGGTGGCTCAATTACGCCAGCTAATACAGCGCCTGCGCCAACATGGACATTCTTACCAGTTGTAGCACGTCCACCTAATGTTGCATTCATATCAATCATAGTACCTTCACCAACAACAGCACCAATATTAATTGTAGCGCCCATCATAACTACTGCACCATCTTCAATAATGGCTTGTTCGCGAATAAAAGCGCCAGGTTCAATTCGAGCATTCGTATTAGTTAAATCTTTAAGTGGGATAGCTGAATTACGACGATCCATTTCAATTTCTAAATCTGTGATACTAGCTTGATTAGCTTCATAGAAAGGTTTCCAATCATCCGCTTCACAGAAGATAACTTTTGAATTATCTGATCCAAACACTTTAAATGATTCTGGGAAGTTAACATTGTTAAATTCTCCATTAATATAAACTTTTAAAGGGGTAGATTTTTTAGCATCACTAATATATTGAATAATTTCTTGTGCAGAAAGATGTTGTACCATGTTCGATTCTCCTTATTATTTCATTTATTAAAAAAGATGACTTTCAGTTATTACAAATTATCAAAGGTATAATAGCCATTTTGTTTATTGACTAACTGCTCAGCAGCTGTTATCGCACCATTTGCGAAGATATCTTTCGACTGTGCTTTATGAGAAATTGTAATTGTTTCATCCGTTCCAGCAAATAATACATCGTGTTCTCCTACAATTGTACCACCACGCACTGCATGAATACCGATTTCATCTTTTTCTCGTTTTTCAGTACGCTCATGACGGTCATAAACAGGATGTACATTGTTACGTAATTCTTTAATAACATCATATAACTTAACAAGTGTGCCACTTGGTGCGTCTACTTTTTTATTATGATGCGCTTCAGTTAGTTCGATATCAAAATCTTGAAGTAGGGGTACTGCAGCCTCTAAGATTTTTGTTAATGCATGTACACCATAGCTCATATTTGCACTAAAGAATACAGGCATACGTTCGCTAAGGTCTTCTAATTTAGCTACAAGTTTCTCTTTCTCACCAGTAGTAGCAATAACTAATGGTAATTTAAAATCCTCATCTAATAGTGGTAATAGTAGGTTAGGATTAGAGAAATCGATTGCGACATCTGCTTTCTCTTGAGCATCAACAATATGGTCGAAATGAGTATACGGTGTTGAATCATTATGCTCGGGTTCAATGACACCTACAATTTCATGACCTTTTTCTTCTGCAAGTCGTGCAACACGTTTATTCATCGCACCATAACCGATTAATAAAATTTTCATTAGTGTTCACCTGCTTTAAACTGTTCGTAAGCATTAACTAATACTTTAGCATCTTCAACTTCTAAAGGTAAAAGAGGTAAACGTAATTCATACTCTCCGAAACCTAAATAACTTGTTAATGCTTTAATCGGAATTGGATTTACATCAACAGAAAGGGCATCTAATAATTTACCAATTGGTTCGAAGTCTTTAGAAATATCTTGTCCACTTTGTTTAGCATCATATAATGCTTGGAATTCTTTTGGAATAACATTAGCTATAACTGAAATAACGCCATTACCACCACGTTCGTAAAATTCTACAACGTTATCATCATTACCACTATATAATGCAAATTCATCTTGATTAATACGTTTTTTTACTTCTTCATAGTATTCGAAATCATTTGTTGCATCTTTAATTGCGACAATATATTCATTATGACTTAATGTTTCAACTGTTTCAGGATTAATCGTCATATTTGTTCTTGAAGGTACGTTATATAGTACAACAGGCAATTTAACTTCATTAGCAATTGTTTCAAAATGTTTTATTAAGCCTCGTTGATTCGTTTTATTATAATAAGGCGTAATTAACATAATTGCATCTGCGCCTAATTGTTTAGCACGTTGTGAAGCTTGGATAGATTTAACAGTATTATTAGTACCAGTACCAGCAATAATTGCTACACGATGATCTACTTGTTTCACTACCGCTTCCAATACTTGTTCTTTTTCTTCTTCGGTTAAAGTAGGGCTCTCAGCTGTCGTACCATTAACTATAATTGCTTGTACACCATTTTCTAATAAGAAATCAACATGTCTTTCTAATGCATTGTAATCCACTTCATTATTTGTGAATGGGGTAGCAAGCGCTACACCAACGCCTTCAAAAATATGTGCCATTATTATCTAGCTCCTTTTAAATTGATCACTTGCTCTAATACTTGAACTGCATTTAATGCTGCACCTTTAAGTAAATTATCAGAAGTACACCATACATGGAATGTATTATCTAATGAATCATCTCGACGAATACGTCCAACAAATACGTCGTCTTTTCCAGTTGAATTAATTGCTAATGGATATTCATTATTTTCAGGATTATCAACTAATACTACGCGACTATCTTGATCGAATAAATCTTTAATTTCTTGTACTGTCGCTTCTTTATCAAGAGTCACATCAATTTCAACGCTATGGCTATCTTGAACAGGTACACGCGCACATGTTGCAGTTACACGTAACTCAGGTTGATTTAAGATTTTGCGTGTTTCATCAATCATTTTTTGTTCTTCTTTTGTATATCCATCTTCTAAAAAGACATCAATATGAGGAAGCACGTTATTATAAATTGGGTGAGGGTACGCTTCAGGTGCTTTACCATTTGCACCCTCAGTTAAATCACGTTTACCCTTAATGCCTGAGCCTGAAACCGCTTGATAAGTTGTATAAGCGACACGTTTTAATCCGTATTTATCTTGTAATACTTTTAACGGTACAACTGATTGAATTGTTGAACAGTTAGGGTTAGCAATGATACCACGTTTAAAATGAGGCTCATTTACTTCTGGTACAATTAAATCAATGTCTTCAGTCATACGCCATTGACTAGAATTATCGATGACGATTGCGCCAGCTTTTTCAAAAATAGGGGCGAATTGTTTACTTGTGCCACCACCAGCACTCATCAATACGTAGTCAAATTTCTCACTTGCTGCTTCTTCTGTAAGTTCTTGAACAACATATGTTTTACCTTGAAACTCAACTTCTTTACCTGCTGATCTAGCTGATGAGAATAATACTAAATCATCAAATTTAATATTTTTACGATCAAGCGTTTCTAACATTTTTGTTCCTACTAATCCTGTTGCTCCGACTACTGCGATTCTTGTCATAAAAAGTCACTCCATTGTTTTATTATTTGAATTTTAAAAAAATTAATTATAAATAAGATATTCTAGATTATTAGATGTCAAAAGCATCGTATAAAATTTCGACTGCTTTTTCACCATTCTCTTTATCAATGACATACGAAATACTGATTTCAGATGTTGTAGTTTGATAAAAAGGAATATTAGAATTGATAAGGGTAATAAATGCTTTAGATGCTACACCAGACATGTCTCTCATTCCTGAACCAATTAATGAGATTTTGACATATGATTCATTGATTTTATAGTCTAGTGCTTCAAATGCTGTAGATAACTCCTCTAAGATATTTGAGATTTGATGAGCATCACTATCTTTAATTGAGAAAGATAATTGTAATCCTTCTGTATTGACTATTTGCGAAATCATATCTACATTTACTGAACCATCTTCTAAAGCAGTAAATAATTGAGTCAATAAACGATTATCCGGTAGGGGATAACTAATTGTTACGTGCATCATATGTTTATCTAATGCAACACCTGTTACAGCTTTTTTCTCTAAAATTTCTGTTCTTGGCATAATCCATGTTCCTTTCACATTTGATAATGTTCTGCCCAAATAAAGGGGAATATCGTAATTTTTAGCTAGTTCTACGCTTCTTGTTTCAAGGACCCCAGCGCCTAAAGCACTCATTTCCATCATTTCCTCATAGGATACATAATCTAAGCGCTTAGCCTTACTAAGTATTCTTGGATCAGTAGCGTATACACCATCAACATCAGTATATATTTCACAAGGTATTTGATTACTTGCAGCTAAGGCAACTGCAGTTGTATCAGAACCACCTCGACCTAACGTTGTTAATTCCAATTCATCATTAATTCCTTGGAATCCTGCTACAACCAAAACATCTTTATCTTCAAACGCTTTATCAAACGTTTCAGGATTAATTTCAGCAATTCTACTTTTAAGATGATGGCCAATTGTTTTAATACCAGCTTGATAACCAGTCATCGATCTTGCGTTTACACCAATATCATTCAATACCATAGATAAGTAAGACACTGTTTGTTGTTCACCAGTAGTTAATAATAGGGCTAATTCTTCATCTTTAGGTGTTGTAGTAAGATTTGATACATTTTCCATTAATTGATCTGTAGTTTTACCCATGGCACTCACTACTACAATTAATTGTTCGCCGTCATCCACACGACGTTTAAGCATTTCTGCGATATTTTTTATCTTTGTAAAATCGGCAACGGATGAACCGCCGAACTTCAAAACACTTCGTTTCAAACTTTTACCTCCTACATTTTGGGAGGCCCACGCTATAAAAAAGAGCAAGTTCGGAATGCGCGCGAACTTGCTCGTAATTTATATACAAGTGATGCACTCCATTATTAAATAATAATGACAAACTCTCAGCTCTTAACCACAAAGTCCAACGCTTTATATCTGCGTCTATAAAACGTTTCGGCATCGCACCCTTTCAATATTAGCTGTTGCAGACAGTGTATCTAATATGTACTAATGATTGATGCGCCTCATCAATTTCTTATTCAATTGCTATGTTTTTTATTATACATAAGGCAATTATGTCTGTAAACCGATAATTGTGATTTTTTGCAATTGACTGAAAAATCTAACAGTTATTTTACTACTTAATAGCAATGATACTTCTATTTAGTAAAAAGTAGGGTATAAGGAGAAAAGAATTTAAGTATATAACAATATCAAATATAGTTATTAAACAAAAAATAACTCACTTCCCAATAAGATAGAAAGTGAGTCGAAAAATATTATTTTTGTAATACGCCAATTTCTTGAAGATATTCTTCGTAAGGAATTTCTTTAGATAATCCACCTTGTTGATTTAAATCTATAACACGGTTAGCGATAGTGTTAATAAATTCAAAGTCATAAGACGTGAAAATAATTGAACCTTTAAATGATTTTAAACCATCATTGACAGCAGTAATACTTTCTAAATCAAGGTGATTTGTTGGTTCATCTAATAGTAAAACGTTTGCGCTTGAAAGCATCATTTTACTTAACATACAACGTACTTTTTCTCCACCTGATAATACACTAGCTTTTTTCTTAACTTCCTCACCGCTGAATAACATACGACCTAAGAAACCACGTAAGAATGTTTCTGTTTGTTCATCTTCAGGAGCATATTGACGTAACCATTCAACTAAGTTCATGTCTACGCCTTCAAAGAAGTCAGAGTTATCTTTAGGGAAATAACTTAATGATGTAGTAACTCCCCATTTGAATGAACCTTCATCTGGCTCCATTTCACCAGCTAAGATTTTTAATAACGTTGTTTTAGCAATTTCGCTATCTCCGATAAGAATGGCTTTATCATTAGGATTCATTGTAAATGAAATATTGTCTAATACTTTTTCACCATCAATTGTTTTAGAGATACCATCAACAACTAATAAATCGTTACCAATTTCACGTTCTGGCGTGAATTTTACATAAGGATAACGTCTTGAAGAAGGTTGAATATCATCTAACTCAATTTTTTCTAATTGTTTCTTACGGCTTGTTGCTTGTTTAGATTTTGAAGCATTCGCAGAGAAACGAGCGATAAAGTCTTGTAGCTCTTTCATTTTTTCTTCTTTTTTCTTATTTTGTTCTTGAGCCATTTTTTGTGCTAATTGACTTGATTGATACCAGAAATCATAGTTACCTACATATAATTTAATTTTACCAAAGTCTAAGTCAGCAATATGTGTACAAACATTGTTAAGGAAATGACGGTCATGGGATACAACTATGACAGTGTTATCAAAATTAATTAAGAAATCTTCTAACCAGTTAATGGCTGGAATATCTAAACCATTGGTAGGCTCATCAAGTAATAGTACGTCAGGTTCACCAAATAAACTTTGTGCTAATAATACTTTTACTTTTTGATTATTTTCTAATTCAGACATTTGTTTGTCATGTAATTCAGTTGTAATACCTAAACCTGATAATAGGGAAGCAGCATCCGCTTCGGCATTCCAACCGTTCATTTCAGCGAATTCTCCCTCTAGTTCTGCTGCACGAATACCATCTTCATCGCTGAAATCTGGTTTCATATAAATTTCATCTTTTTCTTTCATAACTTCATATAGACGTTCATGTCCTTTAATTACAACGTCTAACACACGTTCATCTTCATAAGCAAAGTGATCTTGTTTTAAGACAGCTAAACGTTCATCTTTTCCTAAAGACACATGACCAGTTTGAGAATCAATTTCTCCAGATAAGATTTTTAAAAATGTAGATTTACCAGCACCATTAGCGCCAATAAGTCCATAACAGTTTCCTTCAGTAAATTTAATATTTACATCTTCAAATAGTTTACGATCACCAAAACGTAAACTTACATCAGTTACTTGTAACATGCATTTACTCCTTTATTCATCGTTTATCTAACGCAAAAATTATATCACATAATGTTTTTACTTTCGAGTTCATGTAAGTTCAATTGTAAGAATGCTTGTTTGATAGAGGCATGTTATAATACAAAAGAATACAAACCCTTGAAGGAGAATATTATGGCATTAGATAAAGATATAGTTGGGTCAATAGAATTTTTAGAAGTTGTTGGCTTAGAAGGTTCAACATACCTTTTAAAAGGACCTAATGGAGAACAAGTTAAATTAAATCAATCAGAAATCGATGACGACGATGCTTTTGAAATAGGTGAAGAGTACAGTTTCTTTATTTATCCAAACCGTTCAGGTGAACTATTTGCTACTCAAAACATGCCAGACATCACTAAAGATAAGTACGATTTTGCAAAAGTACTTAAAACTGATCGTGATGGCGCACGAGTAGATGTAGGTTTACCAAGAGAAGTTTTAATTCCTTGGGAAGATTTACCTAAAGTTAAATCATTATGGCCTCAAGCTGGTGACTATGTATTAGTTACTTTACGTATAGATAGAGATAATCAAATGTTTGCACGTTTAGCTAGTGAAACTATTGTTGAAAAGATGTTCACACCAGTATTTGACGACGATAAATTGAACCAAGTTCTAGTAGCAAGACCTTATCGTTTGTTACGTGTTGGAAGCTTTTTATTATCTAATGATGGTTACAAAATATTTGTACATGAATCAGAACGAAAAGAAGAACCACGTTTAGGCGAAGAAGTAGAGGTACGTATTATTGGTCATAATGATAAAGGTGAATTAAATGGTTCATTCTTACCATTGGCTCATGAACGCTTAGATGAAGACGGCCAATTAATCTTTGATTTATTAGTTGAATACGATGGTGAATTACCATTTTGGGATAAATCTAGTCCAGAAGCTATAAAAGAAGTATTCAATATGAGTAAAGGTGCTTTCAAACGTGCCATTGGTCATTTATACAAACAAAAAATTATCAATATAGAAACTGGAAAAATTACGTTAACTAAAAAAGGTTGGAGTCGCGCAGAAGACTAAGTATTGACTTTTAAAGTTAACCCGCTTTTCTTCTATTATATATGTTAAATCTACTTAGTTTATAGAACCCATATTTTCAAAACTAAAAATCTTACTTTGATAAACCCATTACTTGATATCGAAAGGTATTCATAGTAATGGGTTTAATTTTTTATATAGAGATAATCTATCATCACTATCAATCTCTTTATTAAATTAACAAAACCTTTACATTTAATATATTTTACATTAACAAAAGGTATGTATTATAAGCATTGTAAGAAATACATATAACATTTGGGTTATCTATATTAGGAGGATGTTTCAATGAAAAAATGGCAATTAGTCGGTACTACTGTATTAAGTGCTTCAGTATTATTAGGTGCATGTGGCGGTGGCAACAGCAATGGTAGTGGTTCTGGAGATGAAGGTAAAGACCTTAAAGGAGAAGCAAAAGGTGAAGGTTCATCTACTGTAGCTCCTATCGTTGAAAAATTAAACGAAAAATGGGCTAAAGATCATCCAAACGCTACAATTTCATCTGGTCAAGCAGGTACTGGTGCTGGATTTGAAAAATTCATCGCTGGAGAAACTGATTTCTCTCAAGCTTCTAGACCAATCAAAGATGAAGAAAAACAAAAATTAGAAGACAAAAACATTAAATATAAAGAATTCAAAATCGCTCAAGACGGTGTAACAATTGCTGTTAACAAAGATAATGACTTCGTTAAAGAATTATCTAAAGATCAATTGAAAAAAATCTACAGTGGCGAAGCTAAAACTTGGAAAGACGTAGATTCAAGCTGGCCTGACAAAGAAATCAAAGCTTTCTCACCTAACTCAAGTCATGGTACTTATGACTTCTTCGAAGAGGAAGTAATGGATAAAGGCGACATCAAAGCTGAGAAAAATGGCGACACTAACGTAATCGTTCAATCAGTTGAGAAAAACAAAGAAGGTATTGGTTACTTCGGTTATAGCTTCTATGAACAAAACAAAGATAAGTTGAAAGAAGTTAAAATTAAAGACGATAAAGGTAAAGCAACTGAACCTAAGAAAGAATCTATCAAAGACGGTTCTTACGCTTTAAGTAGACCATTATTCTTATATGTTAAAGAAAAATCATTAAAAGATAATGATGTAATGAGAGAATTCATTAAATTCACTTTAGAAGACAAAGGTAAATCTGCTGAAGATGCTGGTTATGTAGCTTCTCCAGATAAAGTTTACAAAGATGAACTTAAAGAATTAGATAAATACGGTAAAAAAGATTCAGATAAAAAATAATCATTATTAATATCAAAGGGCTGGGAAATTATTCAAGGGGTATGACAAGGTGGTTTAACCGCCACCTTGTTTCAGAATATATGGGTGATTTTAAAATGTTTTAATTTAATTTGAACTCATTATTACCTGATAATTTCCTTGCTCTTTTTTTAAATTTATTGGGAGAAAAAAGAGAGGGTTATATATGGCTTCAGAGACTAATGTTAGAGATATGATAGCTAAAAATAACGCTAAAAAAGGTGGATTCAGCGATAAAGTTGTACCCGTCATTTTAGGGATTATAGCAGCTATTTCTATTTTAACTACCATTGGAATTCTATTCACTTTGATTACAGAAACTATTACATTTTTCACTCGTGTTTCGATTACTGAATTCTTATTCACTAAAGATTGGAATCCTACAGGTTCAAATCCAAAATATGGTATTTGGGCATTGGTTATTGGGACATTAAAAATCACAATTATTGCAACAATTGTAGCAGTACCAATTGGTTTAGGGGCTGCCATTTATTTAAGCGAATACGCTAGCGACAAAGCACGTCGTATTATTAAACCAATTCTTGAAATTTTAGCTGGTATTCCAACAATCGTATTTGGTTTCTTTGCATTAACATTCGTAACACCAGTATTAAGAACGATTATTCCTGCATTAGATAGCTTCAACTCTATTAGTCCAGGGATTGTAGTAGGTATTATGATTGTTCCTATCATCACAAGTATGAGTGAGGACGCTATGGCGTCAGTACCTAACAAAATTCGTGAAGGTGCTTATGGTTTAGGTTCAACGAAATTTGAAGTAGCAACTAAAGTTGTACTTCCAGCTGCTGCCTCTGGTGTTGTTGCCTCAATCGTATTAGGTATTTCAAGATCTATCGGTGAAACAATGATCGTATCATTAGCAGCAGGTAGTTCACCAACTGCATCATTATCTTTAACTAGTTCAATTCAAACAATGACTGGTTACATTGTTGAAATCGCAACTGGAGATGCAACTTTCGGTTCAGACGTGTACTACAGTATTTATGCTGTAGGCTTCACATTATTCGTGTTCACTCTAATTATGAACCTTATCTCATATTTGGTTTCTAAACGCTTCAGAGAGGAGTATTAATATGTCAACTACTACGAATCCTAATACTACAAATCCTAAAGCAAAAGGTTTAATAGACCAAAGTAAAGTTGAAAAAAACATTTCAAGTCGATCTACTAAAAATAAAATCAATAAATGGTTATTCTTTGCTTGTATCGTAATTGCATTATTAGTACTTGTTGCATTACTTATACAAACACTTGTTAAAGGTGTAGGTCACTTAACACCTGAATTCTTTACTAACTTCTCATCTTCAACACCTTCTCAAGCAGGTATTAAAGGTGCATTAGCAGGAACAATTTGGTTAATGATTAGTATCATTCCAATTTCAATTATTTTAGGTGTAGGAACTGCAATTTATTTAGAAGAATATGCTAAAGATAATTTCTTCACTAGCTTTATTAAAATTAGTATTTCTAACTTAGCAGGTGTACCTTCAATCGTATTCGGTTTATTAGGTTTAACATTATTCGTTCGTGGTGGCGGTATTCAAGCATTAGCATTAGGAAATAGTGTTATTGCTGCTGCTTTAACAATGTCACTACTTATCTTACCAATTATTATCGTATCAAGTCAGGAAGCAATTAGAGCAGTACCTAATTCTGTTCGTGAAGCATCTTACGGATTAGGTGCGAATAAATGGCAAACAATTAGACGTGTAGTATTACCAGCATCATTACCTGGTATCTTAACTGGTTTCATCTTATCTTTATCTCGTGCATTAGGTGAAACAGCACCATTAATCTTAATCGGTGTTCCAACAATTTTATTAGCTACACCAACAAGCATTATGTCAATGTTCACAGCATTACCAACACAAATTTACACATGGGCTAAAATGCCACAAGCTGAATTCCAAAACGTTGCTTCAGCTGCAATCATCGTATTACTTGTTATCTTATTATTAATGAATGGTGTTGCTATTTTCTTACGTAACAAATTCTCAAGAAAATATTAATTTAAATTCATTTAACGTAATTTTGGGGGAGAGAAAAAGTGTATTATCACTTTTCTCTCAAATATAGAAGGAGTTTTAATTATGGCAAATACAAATGTAGATGAAAAAAAACAAGAAGTAGCTAAACATACTGATCATTCTCAAACGCCAGTATCTACGGTTGTTTCTTCAAACGAAAATCAACACAACCAATCTAAAGAATCTGACGCTAACAAAAAAGTAGTTTATTCTACTCAAAATTTAGATTTATGGTACGGAGATACTCACGCTTTACAAAATATCAATTTAGATATTTTAGAAAATAACGTAACTGCTATTATCGGACCATCAGGTTGTGGTAAATCAACTTATATTAAAACATTAAACCGTATGGTTGAATTAGTACCATCAGTTAAAACAGCAGGTAAAATTTTATACCGTGACCAAAACATCTTTGATGAAAATTATTCAAAAGAAAAATTAAGAACGAATGTAGGAATGGTATTCCAACAACCAAACCCATTCCCTAAATCAATTTATGATAATATTACTTATGGTCCTAAAACACATGGTATTAAAGATAAAAAAATTCTTGATGAAATTGTTGAAAAATCATTACGTGGCGCTGCAATTTGGGATGAGTTAAAAGATAGATTACATACAAATGCTTACGGTTTATCTGGTGGGCAACAACAACGTGTATGTATCGCAAGATGTTTAGCAATCGAACCTGATGTTATTCTTATGGACGAACCAACATCAGCACTTGACCCAATCTCAACTTTAAGAGTTGAAGAATTAGTTCAAGAATTAAAAGAAAATTATTCAATTATTATGGTTACACACAACATGCAACAAGCTGCGCGTGTATCTGATAAAACTGCATTCTTCCTTAATGGTTATGTAAATGAATACGACGACACTGATAAAATCTTCTCAAATCCTTCTGATAAACAAACAGAAGATTACATTTCAGGACGTTTCGGTTAATATTCTACATGACGATTATTAGACAAAAATACGAAGGTCAATTAGACGAGTTAATAAAAGATATCCGTCGACTTGGTCTTCGTGTTTATTTTAATATTGAAAGTGCGTTAGTGTCGTTAAGTGAAGATGATAAAAATTTTGCAAGAGAAGTGATTGAACGAGACAAAGAGATTAATGAATTCGATTGTGATATCAATGAGAAAGTTATTATGTTGATTACTAAACAACAACCTATTGCGACTGATTTAAGAATGATGATGTCAGCTTTAAAAATTTCAACTGATTTCGAAAGAATGGGGGATAATGCTGCTAATATTGCTCATATCCGTTTAAGAGTAAAGATTACAGACCATTACGTGTTAACACGTTTAAAGACAATGGGTAAATTGGCAATGCTTATGCTTCAAGATTTAAACAATGCAGCTAAACAAGAAGATATTACATTGATTAAAGAAGTGATTGAACGAGACAAAGATATCGATGATTTATATGTTAATATCGTCAATACTACGTATCTTATCGATAATGATCCATTCGTAGCTGGACAAGCACATTTAGCTGCAAGAAATTTAGAACGCGTGGGAGACCATGTAAGTAATATCGCTGAAAGTGTATATTATTACTTTACTGGCGAACATTATGAAAAGTCTTCTCGTCAATAAAGAAATTTCTAGATTTTTCAATTAATGCATTTATTCTAAAATAACCCAAATTAAGATAAATAAATATAATTAACCCCGTTATTTGTGATTATTCAAATAACGGGGTTTTTGATTTTTTATAAAAAATAGAGATTATGAGTAATTAATTGACGTCTACAAGTTTTCTTGTTCAATTTGATCTGTAAGAGATTCGACTTCATTTACTAATTCAGATATATATTTGATTGTGGATTTTAATGGCGCATCTGTTGTAATATCAACACCAGCAATTTTAGCCAGGTCAACTGGTGATTGACTACCTCCGGCTTTAAGCGTATCTAACCAGGCATCAACAGCTGATTGACCCTCTTTTCTAATTTTTTGAGACATCACTGTTCCAATTGTTAAACCAGCAGAATAAGTATATGAATATAATCCCATATAATAGTGAGGTTGACGCATCCATGTTAATTCTGTACCATCAGTGAGTTCAACTGCATCACCGAAAAATTGTTCATAAACAGTACGCATAATATTATTTAATACTGAAGCAGTTAAAGATTCTCCATTATCGACTTTACGATATACTTCACGTTGGTACGCCGCTTCAAGCAAGTGAGTCACCATATTATGATAATAAGTACGAGATAAGATAGAACCGATGACCCAGCGTTTAAATTTAGGGTTGTCACTATTACTAAATAAGTAATTTGCCATAAGCATTTCATTCATTGTAGAAGGTGCTTCAACAAAATACATAGAGGCTTCAGAATCTAATAAATTTTGGTGTTGTTGTGCTAATGTAAAATGTCCTGCATGACCTAATTCATGTGCCAATACAAATGTTTCGGCCATTTTACCAGTCCAAGAGATAAAGACATATGAATGAGTGAAATAAGGACTTGCGCAATAAGCACCAGTATCTTTACCTTTATTTTGAGCAAAATCAATCCAACGATCTTTGTAGGCGTTATCAATCATTTTGATATAATCTTCACCTAAAACATTAAGTGCACCATGAATGTATTTTTTAGATTCTTCAATTGAAATTTGAGGTTCATAACTTGGATCTACTGAGATTTTCAAATCCTCAAAACGCATTTTGTCTAAACCATGAATTCTTTGAAGTAATTTCGCATATTTTTGCATTACAGGCGCTAAATCACTCATGATTACATCAATTTGGCGGTCATACATTTCACGTGTTACTTCTTGATCATGTAATAGATAATCAATCACTGAGTCATAACCTCTTAAATCTGCTTCAATTTTTTCTTGTTGCACATGCTGATTATAAGTAGCCGCAGTCGTATGCTGATATTTTCTTAAAGCATTACTGAAATTTTGGAAACTTTTACGTCTAAATTCAGGATCTGGATTATCTTCATACTCATTTTCAAAAGTTGCATAATCTAACGGGTAATTCACATTATTATGTTCAAATGATTCAAAAGCAATATCTAACATTTTAGTTGTACCATAAAGTTCGTATGCACTTTGGAAAGTAGGGGATAAACTCGCTAAGACTTCTTCTACCTCTGGAGATAACTGATAAGGCTTATTACTCATTATTTTTTGTAAATAGTGAGGGATATTTGATTTAGCCATAGCGTCCTCAATTTCACTATTAGACAACGCTGAAATTTCAGATTCTACAAATGATAATTGGCTAGTAATTTTGCCATAAGAAGTTGACAGTTTAGCACTTAATGTTTGAGCTTCTTCATTCGAAGTATCTACGCTCAATCTTAATTCTGCATAATTGCCTAAACGATCTAATTGAATTAGTATCGTTTCATATTCGTTTAATACCTCATGAATATTAGAAGAGGATATTTTATTTTTATGTTGTTGATTTAAAGTTTTAGCATCATTTATCGTTTTTTCTAAAATCTCATAAAACTGCTGATCATCTTTAAATAAATCTTTTAAATCCCATTTTTCTTCTTGAGCCACATCTTTTCTTAATGGTAAGCCTGTTGACATCTAATCACTCCTTGAATCTAGTTTTACAATTATTATACACAAGTTTATTTTCATTCTCATTATTAAGCCTTTAGGCCGAGTATTTCACTTTTATAACATTGTATAATTAAGTAAAATAATGCTATATACATTTATAACTATTTACAATGCAAGGAGTTTTACATGACTATTTTTGATATGCCTAATTATTTATGGATTACTATAGTTGCTATGATTCTTTTAACAGTATTTTGTTCTTTAGTTTTGAAAAAGTGGATCATATCAGCAATCATTACTTTTATAGTGTTGGGAGTATTAGCATTCTTTATACCTAATTTCTATGATATTTCATTCCAACCATTACTTGGCTATGCTGCCTTTTTAGCAATCATAAGTTTAATTATCAGTTTCTTATTATGGTATTTTACTAGAAATTGGAGACGTGAACGTAAACAAAGAAAATTAGAAAAAGAAATACAGAAGTATGAAAATGAGGATAGAAAACATCGTCGTCGTTTTTAATTACTTTTCTATAGAAAGTAGAAGAGAATAGGAAACAAAACCGTTGAAATATTAATACATTTCAACGGTTTTTAATATATCTATTACTATTAAATGGATGCTTTTTCTAATAATTGATCAAGTATGTTACATATTGAGGCTACATTTGGCTCTATGATTTGTAATCTTTGATTATTTTCAAAAGTAGGGCAATCAACCCCTTTATTATTAACAAAATAACCAGCCTTAGCGTTATATAGCATCGTAAAATCATTATGGTCATTACCAAAGGCAATGTACATTGGGTTCAGGCCAAGTATGTACTCAATAGCAGTATATTTATTAATATGCTGTGCAGTAATATCTATATTAAGTTCATTTGAATGATTAATTAAAGATAAATGTGGAGCTTTCGTACTTAATTGTGCTGCAATATCTTCGAAATATTGCGTAGGTATATTTAATAGAATCACCTTGATAGGCGAAATTATGTTATCTATAGATTGTTCTTGTGCTAAATGTAATGGATCTAAACGCTTATAGATTTCATTGGTAGCACTAACATTAGCAGCATAATCCCATTTGTCATCGACTATATAATTTAAATTATACTTATTAATAACGCCTTTAATAATTTGAAAATCTTCATGAGATATAGTAGCTAAAGTTTTAATTGATTTATTCATAGAAATAATTGAACCATTACCACCAATTAATGAAATATCAGGAAAATTTTTAGGTAAAACGGGTAAAAGATCACGTATTGGTCTTGCCGAGGCAAAAATAATCTTATGTCCTACGTTATGTAAACTAATTAATCTTCGAGTTATTTCTTCGTTAATTTGTTGACCATCAAAGCATATCGTACCATCAATATCAAAAACCAAATTCATGAGTCGTATCAACTCCTTTATATAGTATATATATGTATAGATATTATCATAAGATATATTTGTGATTTACTGAAACTAATCAACTAATGGCGATAGACATTAAATAAGTACTTATTAAAACTAGTAATTAAGCTAAAATAATGTAAAAGGATAGGTCCCCTAAAACTTAATATATAACTTCCTATAATATATATTATGTAAACTAAAAGATTAAATAATTAATATCTTATATTTAATGACGCTGTCAGGACGATTTCTGAGCATTTTTATAATCCTTTCTGTACAGTTGTCTTATTTATGTTTATATTTATTAAGCTGAATTTTACTTTTTAGTTATAATCTAGATTTGTCTAGCAACTCATATTTTTATACTTATACAAACTTGCTAAGCTTAAATGCAACAAAATTAGTAATGATATAAAGCTCTGTATGGAGACGTTAAACTAGAATTTCGCTCAAATGTAATATATGTATATGATCGTTGCTTATGTAATGATATATTAAATTCTTGTTAGTGCTAAACTGTAGGATTTAGTTCTAACTATTAACTACCGTTATTTAAGTTGATATATATTTTCAGCATTAATTCGTAATTTTTACGTTTTAATTAATGAATTATCTATCTCTCAACCTAATCATCATTGGAACTAAAAATTAAAAGACTCTATATTATAATATTTATTAATTTTGCAAAATAAATTTCTTTTGGAATATTATTGCTAAAATCTAGAGGTGTGCTATTATTAATTTGTAGGCTACAACATGCAATGACAACTTAGAATTTACCTACACTATATCGTAATTTGGCTCTATCACTTATTACGATAAAAAAGAAAGCATACTGGCGTCATGCCAATATGCTTTTCTTTCAAACTTTATTTTTTAACTTTCTTACGTATACGATCAAGTGTCGTAAATAACCAATATTTTACTTTATTGATTGGTTTATAAAAATCTCCTATTAACTCTTCAATATGTACATTGAAGCCTCGTTTAAAGCGATAAACACCGTAATCCTCGCTATTTTCAGTAAAATCACCAGATAAGCCATAGAAATTATATCGATCATAACCATGATCAAAGCAATAATTCATCATATGCCAATGCATCATGTATGGTCCCATGTAATTATTATATTTTTCTGATGATCCTCCAGAGAAGTAATTAACCTCGTAGGCATTTGCAAAGTATACACCAGAAGCTAAATTTAAAATTTGACCATCTGTTTGACGTAATTCACTCGCATTTAAGAGCTCTTTTTGGTCATGTTCTATTTGTTTATCTAATTCGGCAATTTTCTTAAGTTGTTTATCATTTTTATTTTCTTTTGCCATCATTTGATCACGACGAGACTCTTTATCACTAAGTGATTCTTGTAAAGTTTTAATATACTCATCAAGATCAATATATGCAAGTGGAACAAGAACCTTATCCCCATATGTATCAATAAAGTTATAGAAATATTCATCAGTTTTAGATACAAATCCCGTTCTTGCTTCAGTTTCACGATATAAGTCTAAAAAGATGTGAAACTCATCTCGATTTAGAAATCTTACTTTAACCCCATAGTTTATCGCTTTATTAATATTTCTCTTACGTTGACTGTCGAATTGCTTTTTAAGTGAAGCAGGTGTTTCACCTTTAAGATAATCGACACCCATCCATCGCACTTGGCTTGAAGTATCGTATTTAGTAGTGAAGCCATGATGTTCATAACCATGAGATTTAAATAAGTTTACTAAAGCGTCATTTTTTTCTCGACCTTCAATTGGATTAATGTCTTTATCATATATTTGATAAATCCAATAAGGGTCTAATTTAACATATAAACATTGATGTTGTTGTAAATATTTTTCTAGTTCGCGTAAGTAAAAATCGACAAGACCTAAATCTGAATAATCCATAACTGGTCCACGATTTGAATAATAAACATAACTTCCCATAGTCGGAATTTTAGAAAAAAGGCTAGCCGCAATTACTTTATTGCTTTCGTCTTTCACACCTAATAACACGACTTCAAAACCATCATTTTCACGAGTTTGAATATTCTCTTTTACTTGGAAGTAATGACTTTCTAGTGATGGGTTTTGTACAAAGTTTTCATATTCTTTTACTGTTAACTCTGTAAATTTCATATTAGTCTATTCCCCTCTTAATCAAATCTATTTTTTAATCTTTTTAAGCGTTCTATAAACTGAGTACATTGGTTTATTTATAGGTTTAACGAAATCTCCCACATATTCAATTACATCAGCGTTAAATCCTTTTTTGAATTTTACTACACCAGCGTCTTCTGCATCTTCAGTAAAGTGTCCACTAATACCGTAGAAATTATATCTATCGATGCCATGTTCTAAAGCATAGTTAATCATTGTCCATTGAACAGCATAACTTCCAGCAAAGTGTCTATATTTATTAGAAGTACCACCTGCATAATAAACTACTTCAAATGGGTTGATGAAGAAGAAACCAGCAGAGATTGGTAACTCATTACCATGTTCACTTTGCAATTTAGTAGCTTCATCAATTTTTTGTTGATTAGCATCTAATTGTTGTTCAAGATTTGCTTTTTTATTATGAGCCTTTTTGTTTTCAGGACGTTTTTCAATATCTTTTAACGCTTTATTTAAATCTTTAGTTAATGTTTCACGTTCATTTTGAAGCTCTTCTAAGTATTCATCAAATTTAATGTACGCTAATGGTACTAACACTCTATCTTTAAAATGTTTATATCTATGATAATAGAACGTATCTTCTCTATCAGCGAAATCTTTCGTTTCACTTGTGTCTTCCATAAATGATCTGAAAATTGGTAATTCATCTTCAGTTAAGAATCTAACTTTTACACCATTTTTTTGTACTTTTTTAGTATTTCTTTTACGTAGACTATCCATTCCATTTAATACATCTTTAGCTGATTTATTTTTTAAATCTAAAACTGAATGGAAGCGGATTTGTAGGATAGGGTCAAATCCTGTTGTAAAGCCTTCATGAGCATAGCCTAAATGTTTCATTTTATCAAAGAACCAGTCATTACCAGCATTACCAGTAATCTCACCATCATGATTACGATACTGATAAGGTAAATATGGATCTATGCGCACATATAGACAATTATGTTGTTTAAGATATTTTTCTAATTCATGAAAGAAAAAGTGAACAAGTTCTTTATTCTCGAAATCAATAACTGGACCGCGGTTACTGTAAAAGTATTTAAAGAATTTCATTACTGGCACAGCAGTTAAAAGACATGCAGCAATGACTTCATTATTGTTATTTTTAATTCCAACCAAATGAGTTTCAGTTTTTTCCGCAACTTTTAATTCATAGTTTTCAGTCATTTGCGTAAAGTGGCTGTATGGCATTTTATCTGTGAATTCGCCAAACTCTTTAGCCGTTAAATTTGTAAACTTCATTATTTATAACTCCTAATTTAAGATATCTTTATCTAGATTAATGTTCACTATTTCAGTTAAATAATTTTCTTCTAAGCATTACTTTGAAATTATTTTTCTCTAATCTCAATAAGTATACAATAGATATTTATAAAACTGAAATAGAAACTATTAATACAGACAAATGCTTCAATTTATTTTATATTGATGTAGACAAATAATAAGAGCTGAAAGACTAAGTTTTCAGCTTATTAAATAATTATGTTAATTTTATTTTAAAGTATTTGCACACGCTTTGCCAACCATTCTAATTGTATTATTATACTGAAATTAACAGTTGCTATTTATTTATTTAATGCCCCTCTTATTGACACTAAATAGTTCTCCATTTTGATTGGATCATAGCTTTCAAATCTCTTAACAATTTCACTTCCAATTACCACACCATCTGCCACTTCTATGATGTTAGTAACGTGTTCAGGGGTTCTAATACCAAACCCTGCAACCACGGGTATATCAGTAAGTTCTTTTATTCTATTTATTTTTTCTTTCAATTCAGGATGAAAAGTTCCATCTTCTCCGGTTGTAGCATTCATTGTCACAGTATAAATGAATCCCTCGGCATGTCTTGCAATCGTTTTAATACGTTCATCTGAAGCGGTCATTGCTATAAGTGAAATGATTTTCACCGAGTAGTTACTTATTCTTCTTTTCAATGCTTCGGCCAATTCAAAAGGTAAATCTGGAATTATAACGCCATATACTCCTGCTTTTTCACATTCTTTGAAAAAGGCTTTTTCTCCATATGACACAATAATATTGTAATATGTCATAAGTACATATTTACACTTTATCTCATTTTGATGCGAAACTAATTCATTAAATATAAAATCAATGGTCACGCCCTCTTTAATTGCTTTGTTCCCTGCATTCATAATCACAGGCCCGTCAGCCACAGGATCTGAAAATGGCACACCAATTTCGATGATATCAGCCCCATTTTTATCTAATACCGCAATATTTTTTATGAAATTTTTATTACCCATAATGTATGGTATAAATAATTTAGTCATTTATACCACCTCTTTCATTAGTATATTGTCGAATAGTTTCCATATCCTTGTCACCACGTCCAGAAATTGTAACTACAATAATTTCATCTTTCTTCATTGTAGGTGCTAATTTTTCTACATAACTTAGTGCATGAGCACTTTCAATCGCTGGGATAATTCCCTCTATTTTACTGAAGCGGATGAGCGCTTCCATAGCTTCTCGGTCATTTGCACACTCGTATTTTACTCTTCCTATATCTTGATAGTAGGAATGTTCTGGTCCTATTCCAGGATAATCCAGCCCAGCAGATATAGAATGTGCTAATTCTATTTGTCCATTATCATCTTGAATTAAATACATTTTTGAGCCATGAAGTACGCCTGGTCGCCCTTTTCCAATAGCAAGTGCATGCTTATCAGTATTAACACCTTTACCGGCTGCTTCAATACCATATAATTTAACGTCATCTTGAATAAATGGATAAAAAGTTCCTATTGCGTTTGATCCCCCGCCTACACATGCTACTATTGCGTCTGGTAAACGGCCTTCTTTATCTAATATTTGTGACTTTATCTCTTTACCAATGACACTTTGGAAGTCTCGAACCATCGTTGGAAATGGATCCGGACCAAGTGCTGAGCCTAATAAATAATGTGTATCGTCGACATGACTTACCCAATATTGCAGTGCTTTATTTACTGCGTCAGACAATGTGCCTTGTCCGTCATCCACTGCTTCAACTTTAGCGCCCAATAATTCCATACGAAAGACATTCAATTGTTGTCTTTTAATGTCTTCTCTTCCCATGAAGACAATCAGTTCCATATCAAATAGTGTTGCAACCGTTGCACTAGCTACGCCATGTTGACCAGCACCCGTTTCAGCAACCAATTTATTTTTTCCCATGCGTTTCGCTAATAAAGCTTGACCAATGGCATTATTGATTTTATGCGCGCCTGTGTGATTTAGGTCTTCACGTTTAAGATAAATCTTGGCGCCTCCTAATGTTTCTGTGTATGATTTAGCATAAGTTAAGGGTGTCTCTCTACCAACATATTCTTTTAAATAATATGCGATTTCTTTTTGAAAATGAGGATCTTGTTTCGCTTTCGTATATTCTTTTTTTAATTCAATGATGGCTGGCATTAATGTTTCTGGAACATATTGTCCTCCATATTCACCAAAGAATCCTAATTCATCAGCTTCGGTTTGGATGTTATTCATAGTTTAAATCTCCTTTCACAAGATGTACGATTTTATTCATTTTAGTTAAGTCTTTGTCATGATTACTTTCAATGCCACTAGAAATATCATAACCAGCATGTTTTAAATTTGATTGTTCAAGTTGATGCACACTTTCCATATCTAATCCTCCAGCGATTAAATAAGGTGTCGACGTTTGAACATTATTGAGTAATTCCCAATTAAACTTTTGTCCTGTGCCTCCATAATGTTCTGAAGGTGTATCTATAATTAGATAGTCAGTATAGTTTTCATATAATTTTATTAATTTGGCGATAGTTTTTGTAGCAGGAAGCGCTTTAATTATCTTAATATTCTTATAATTTTCTCTAACCTTTTTGATTAATTCGATTGACTCGTTACCATGAAACTGAATACAATCAAGCGGTGTATTTATGATTAAGTTTTGAACTTCTTTAAAAGTTGGGTTTACCACTACGACGACTTTTTCAATTTTTCTAGGAACCACTGTCATTAAGTTATTTAATTGCTGGATATCAACGTGACGCTTACTTTTAGGAAAATGTATAAATCCAATCATATCAATATTTAATGATTTTACTTTTGCTACATCTTTAACTGTTTTAAATCCACAAAACTTGAGTATCATTTTTGATTTACCTTTCTCATTTTCAAAGATGGTAAAAAATGAGTTAAATCATGACAATTCATTAGCGCTCCACCTATTAATAAACCATCTATTCCACTCTTAATAATTTTTTCAACATCATCTTTTGTATTAATGCCACTTTCTGAAATATAATAATATCCTTGCTTTTTGTTATACAATATTTGATTTGTATGGGTTACATCTGTAATGAACGTTTTTAAATCTCTATTATTTACACCTATTATTTTAGGGTTTAATTGGTAGGCTCTTTCTAATTCACTTTTGTCATGTACTTCAACTAAAACTTCTAATTCTAAATTACTTGCATAAGTATATAAATCATGCAATTGTTCATCGGTTAGAATATTGACGATTAATAAAATTATGCTTGCGCCAGCTTTTTTAGCTACATCTATTTGAAGCGGATGTATAATAAAATCTTTGCATAATACAGGTAGGTTAGTATGTAAAGTAAGTTCCTGTAATCGTTCAAAACTCCCCCCAAAGTACTGTTCATCTGTTAAAATAGAAATCGCATTGGCACCGTAGTGTTCATAATCTTTTACTTGTTGAACTAAATTACGTTCATGGAATGAAGATACAGAGGGGCTTTTTGATTTAATTTCTGCAATAATATTTAATCTAAAGCTACTTTTCAAATTTTCAACTAATTTCTGTTTATGTGCCACTTTTATATTTTTAAGAGTATTTAATTTTTCCTCATAATATCCTTTATTTAGCAATTGTTTTTTATACGCTACAATTTCATCTAAAATAGTCATTTCATTACGCTCCCATCAATAAATACTGTTTCATAGCTTGACCACTATCGATAAGATGTTGAGCTAACTTAACTCCTGCCTTAATTGTTTCAACCTTTTCAGTAACATAAAGTGCAAGTGCTGCATTTAGAACGACTATGTCACGTTTAACAGTGTGATCTTGATTGTTTAAAATGTTCAAGGTGATTTGTTTATTAATCTGAGGTGTTCCACCTTTTAGTTCGTTATTATCTGCATTTCTCAAACCTAAGTCTTTAGCGTTTAAATGATAATGACGAATAGAACCATCTTCATTTAATTCGTAAATTTCATTGTCACCGGACAATGTAGCTTCGTCCATACCATTTGCGCCATGTACCACTATTGCTTTACGACGCCCTAAATCTTTTAAGGTGTTTACAATCATTTTTGATTTAGATGGATCATAAACGCCCATAACTTGATAAGTTAGCTTAAATGGATTAATTAAAGGGCCAACTAAATTAAAAATTGTAGGTGTCTTTATCGCTTTTCTAACTGGTTGAATGTACTTCATAATTGGATAAGATTCCATAGCACTTATAAACGCTAGTCCTTTTTGTGCCACTTGCTCTGCTACATCAGTTACAGCTGTCGTAGAAATACCTAATTCATGTAGTAAATCTGTACTACCAGAATTCGAGGTTATACTTTTGTTACCATGTTTTATTACTGGTACGCCAGCACTTGCAACAATAAATGAAGCGGTTGTAGAAATATTGAAACTATTAGATTTGTCGCCTCCAGTTCCACATACACATATACTTCCATCATAAGTCGGTTGCGTAGGATACATTGTGTGAATTAGACTTTCTACAATATATGTTAGCTCTTGTTGATGAATTTCTTTTCTTGAAAATGCTTCAAGCAATTCAATCTTATCTTCAAATTTAATATCTTGATTAATTAAGGTATTAATAAATTCTGTCGATTGTTCTTGTGTCAAAATAGTTTGATTATAAATGTGCTCTAGTAGTTTCATCTGAGTTGTTCCTTTCGTGCACAAGATGTATAAAATGAGTAATAATTCGTTCTCCATAGTCAGTAGCGAAAGACTCTGGATGATATTGAATACCAAAATGTAAATGGTGGTTATCTTCAAATGATTGGATGCTATCTTCGGTCTTACCTGTAATAATTAAGTTTGAAGGGAATGAATTTTCATCACTTATCAATGAGTGGTAACGCATAACTTTAAATTCAGTCGGTAAATCTTGATATAGAAGCGTTGGACTACATACTTTCATTATGTCTACTTTGCCGTGCATTACCTTTACACCTTGAACAACCTTACCGCCATAATAGCAAGTGAGTGCTTGAGCGCCTAAACATACACCTAAGATTGGTAAATGTTTATATGTATCAATAGCATTGATTAAACAGTCATTATCGAGTGGATGACCAGGCCCTGGAGAAATAATTACACCGTTAATTTCGTCACTATAATTCAACACATCTTTGTCGTCTGGATATTTGACTATCACTTCATCTAGCTGTTTTACGATATCTACTAAGTTGTAAGTAAATGAATCATAATTATCGATAATTAGTATCATGGGGAGACCTCCAATAAACTCTTCGCTTTCAAACGTGTTTCTTCTAATTCTTTCTCAGGAATAGAGTCATACACTACACCACAACCAGCCTCTACTTGAACTGTAGTATCATCAATAAACATTGTTCGAATGGCTAAAGCAAAATCTAAGTTTTGATTACAATTAATGTAGCCAATACCGCCACTATATATACCGCGTTTATGAGGATAGACTTCATAAATTCGTTGTATTGCTCTTAGTTTTGGCGCACCTGAAACTGTTCCAGTAGGTAAAAGATTGGCAATAACAGTCATAGGCGACAGTTCCTTTTTTATTTGACCTTTAACTTCACTCACGATATGCATTACATGTTCATATTTTTCAATTTCCATTAATTTTGTAATTTTTGAAGTCCCTGTATTACTTACTCTATGAATATCATTTCGTCCTAAATCTACTAGCATGCTATGTTCACTTATTTCTTTTTCATCTGCTAACAAGTGACTCGCATTATATTCATCTTCTTCTTTTGTTTTACCTCTTTTTATCGTGCCGGCAATTGGATTAGTAATGACTTCATTATTATGAACTTTGACGAAACTTTCTGGAGAACTTCCAACGATGATTGGCCCACCCATATTGATAAAATACATATATGGACTAGGATTGCGTCGTTTTAAATTTTGATAGAGTTGATAACTTAATTGATACTTATTTTCTCCAAAATGATGATGATATTGATAAATTCTTGATGGAACAACTTGAAACATGTCCCCTTCTTTAATTAGCTGTTTTAAGTATTTAACATTATTTATAAAATCACTATCAGTTATATTAGTTGTTACATTTGTTCTATTTGGTGGCGCTATCATATTTTGTTCATATACTTTAATAGATGACAGCTTTTCAATACGTTCTTGTACTCTCGTTTTTAACTGATCTTTGCTTACTTCTGAAAATTGATTAGTAGCAATGACATACAAATCATCTCTGTAGTAGTCAAATACATAGACATCTTCAATCATATATAGTTGTACATCATCATGTTCTTTCTTAGCTTCGACATTGAGTCGTTGCAATATAGGAAATTCATGTCTGACTAAATCAAAACTACACGTACCAATAAACCCTGAAACAAATGGCAATTGTTTGAGTAAATTATCATTAATCTGAATATCAAACTGGTTAATATAATCTTTTGTTCTTTGAGTTGACCTAGAACTTCTGGAGTGATGTTAGCTCTTATCACTTCATAATATATTTCCATATGCTCACCCTTTTCTTAATAAAATGAGTTATTTAATGACTTAAGTATTAATAAAATTTTCCACCTTTTTTATTTTGAAAATTCAGACTATTTAATTTGTACTTTTTTTGAAATTAAATGCTTCCTTAACGCTGCTTCTTTAGATTATTCGTTAATTAGTTGTGATTAGACGATATTAAATTGTAAATCAAAAAGACACCACGGTTAGCTATCCTCAATTATAAGGACGCGTTACCGTGGTGCCACCTTAATTAACATTTTCATGTTCACTCAATGATTATTCAATTATACATTTTAAGCCCAATTCAAAAATATATCGTGCTAATTCCCATCTACCATTAGCTTTCTTATGCTACAAATCATATTATCTACTTTACTTAAAATTATTTGACAATTCTTATAATTCAGTATAATACATATAATTATTTTAATTGTCAATGACATTTTACAATTTTATTGGTGATAAACAATATGCATAAAGTAAGTCTTGAGTAGCTTTAATTGAATCAATATGAGTTCTTTCTAGTGCATGAGATGATTCGATTCCTGCTCCAAATAAACCATGACGAATATCAGCTCCAGCTCTAAGCGCTGCAGATGCGTCAGATCCATAATAAGGATAAATGTCTACTTTATATGGAATTTGATTAATCTTACATAAATTAATTAAATGAGATTTTAATTCTTTGTGATACGGACCAGAACTGTCTTTGGCACAAATAGAAACTGTATATTCATCTGAAGATTGGCCATCTCCCAATGCTCCCATATCAAATGCGATAAATTCTATAATCTTTTCTGAAATAGAAGCATTTGCGCCATATCCTATTTCTTCATTATTTGATATATAGAATTGGATAGTATGAGGTAAAGTTATGTCGTCTTGTTTTAACTTTTCCAGTAATTCTAAGATCATTGCTACGCTGGCCTTATCATCTAAATGACGTGATTTAATGAATCCTGAAGGTGTAATTTGAGTTCTAGGGTCGAAACTAATGAAGTCCCCTACTTCAATTCCTAAATCTCTTGTTTCTTCAGCTGAAGATGTTTTTTCATCTATACGAACTTCCATATGTTCAATATTACGTTCAATTTCATGATTATCTTTGTAGACATGTACACTTGTTTCGTGTAGGCAAATTGTTCCAGTGTATACTTGGCCAGCTTCTGTTTGAATTTCACAATACTCACCTTCAATAGCATTATAAGTAAAGCCACCAATTAAACTAAGCGCTAATCGTCCATCGTCTTTGATTTCTTTAACCATAGCTCCAAGTGTGTCTACATGTGCAGTGATACATCTTTGATGCTCATCATCTTTTCCTTTAACAGTAATGATTAATGCACCTTTATTAGTTAATTTAGTAGGATAACCTAAACTTTCAACTTTGTCTTTTACATAATTCACAGCTTCAGCTGCATTACCAGAAGGACTATTAATTTCTGTTAATTCTTTAATCGTTTGTAAAACCTTTTCGCTCACTCTTATTTCCTCCTTTTATCTTATTAATATTTATTTTATCGTACTTACTCATCTATCTCTATTAATCTATCTATATATCTATTGTTTAATTATGTAGGCTATTTTACAATAAATGTATTCTGAAAATTTTGAAATAAGGTGATTCAATTGAAAAATATTTTATTCGTAGGTCTAGGTCTAATTGGCGGTAGTTTAGCAAGTAACTTAAAGTTTTATCGTCCAGATATTCAAATTTCTGCATTTGATGCTGATTTAACTCAACTCGATAAGGCACAATCCATAGGTATCATTGATGAAAAAATTGAAGACTATGCTTTAGGTATCGAAAAAGCTGACATCATTATCTATGCTACCCCTGTTCAACAGACTGAAGTATATTTAAAAGAATTACCTAACTATCGCACACGCCCTAATTTAATTGTTACAGATACTAGTAGTACGAAAGTAAACATTCAACAATATGAATCATACCTTTTAGAACATAATATTCATCTTGTTGGCGGTCATCCAATGGCTGGTAGTCATAAATCAGGTGTGCTCAATTCTAAGAAATATTTATTTGAAAATGCTTATTATGTTCTAGTTTATAATGATAGTCGAAACGCTTTAGCTGCTAACAAATTACAAGAATTGCTAGCTTCAACATCTGCTAAATTCATTACTACTACCGCACAAGAACATGACTATGTTACAGGTATTGTAAGCCATGTTCCTCATATAGTCGCTTCTAGTTTAGTACATTTAAGTGAAAATAATTCAAACAAGCATGCACTAGTAAAGCAATTAGCAGCCGGTGGTTTCAGAGATATCACCCGTATTGCCAGCAGTAACGCTGATATGTGGAGGGATATTACCTTAAGTAACAAAGAAAACATTTTAGATATTTTAGAAATGTTACAATTGCAGTTCCAAGCTATCGCAGCTTCAATTAAAAATGATGAAAGTGATACTATACACTCTTTTTTTGAAGATGCAAAAAATTATAGAGATCAACTCCCTGTTAAACAACGTGGAGCACTAAATGTAGCGTATGATCTATATGTAGACATTCCAGATGAACCGGGTATGATTAACAAAATTACTAATATACTAAGTTTACATAATATTTCTATAAGTAACTTAAAAATTTTAGAAGTCCGTGAAGACATTTTAGGCGCTCTACGCATTAGCTTTAAAACACCTCAAGACCGTGAATTAGGAGTTAGAGCACTAAACTCTTTTGAAACTTATATATTATAAAAACATCCTCTTAACTGATAATAAATATGAGACTGGGACAAAAGCTTTAGGAGTATAATTTCTGAACGAAATTCTCTATACTGGGCTCTTGCTACCGAAAATTCTGCTTTAGGATTTCCCAGAATACAAACGCTTAATGTCTTAATCTCTAATTTTTCTCTATCGTTAAGAGGATTCTTTTCTACATTTTATGTCCTGCCATTAGACCTAAACGTCCATGTTTAGTTCCTGCATCAGTATATGAAATCGCTTTTGATACGATGCCCTTTCCATACTTATTTTGTAAATAGTCTATTGTCTTAGCTAATTTTTCATCTCTTCGCCGTTCGTATTCATCAATAAACAAATTTAACTGTCTATCTTCTTCACTAATCAACTGGGTTAATGAAATGCTCAATGTTCGATATAATGCACTTTTGTCACATAGTTGATTCGCATAATAGTTCACTACCTTAAAAATATCTTTTTCTAAATTAGTAGGATCTGTTAGAGTGTATTGCTTATGTACGCCGCCACCTTCTGTATAACCAAACGAAAAATGTATTGTACGTGCTAATTGCTTACGTGCTCTAATACGACTTGATACATCTTCGATTAATTCTTGTATCACAACTTTTGTTTCTTCAAAACGATAATCTCTCATTAAGATTTGGCTTTTACATATTGAAGGATTAGTAACTTGGTATTTTTCTCGTACTTTACTTTGGTCAATGCCATTAGCATGTAAATGCATGTCTGTTCCTAAAATACCAAATTCTTTCTTTAAATATCTGTAAGGATACTGCGCTAAATCTCCTATAGTAATAATTCCTTTTTTATTAAGTTTCATTTCTGTTTTTTTATTAATTCCCCAAAAGTCTCTTAAAGGTTGAATATGCCATAGTTTCTGCGGAACATCTTGATAGCGCCACTCAGTAATACCAGTTTTTGTGTGTTTGGCTTCTATATCCATAGCCACTTTGCTTAACAACATATTGGAACCTATTCCAATAGTGCAATATATACCCGTTTTATCTAAAATTTCCTTCTGCAATCTTTCTGCAAATGAAGCTACTGTAGAATTAAATCTATGATAACTATTAGTTACATCCATAAAAAATTCATCAATACTATACTGATGTAAATCCTCACCTGGAATATATTTAAGTGCAATTTTTGAAATTTCAATAGATACTTCCAAGTACTTTCTCATACTTGGATTAATGATATAAATATCATTGCGATGTGGTATTTCGAATAATCTTGAACCTGTTTTTATCCCTATTTCTTTTAGTTTCGGTGTAGCTGCTAACACTACAGACCCCTGTCGTTTAGTATCAGCAACTACTGCTAATTTTGTAGTTAATGGATCCAACCCTTTTTCCATACACGATACACTTGCAAAAAAACTCTTTTGGTCAATACATAAAACATCCCTATCTTCAAGTAAGTTATAGTCATACATCTTAACAACCTCCCTATACAATAATCATTATATACGAACACTTGTTCTATATCAATACAAATACGAACGAATGTTCTTAAAAATATTTTTTGCGGTCAAAACGAAAAATGCTATACTAATCATGTATTAAGTTATAAGGAGGAAGATTTATGCCAATCGTAAATGTTAAATTACTTGAAGGACGTTCAGATGAACAATTAAAAGACTTAGTAACTGAAGTAACTAATGCAGTTGAAAAAACTACAGGTGCTAATAGAGAAGCAATCCATGTAGTGATTGAAGAAATGAAGAAAAATCACTACGGAGTAGCTGGCGTAAGAAAATCTGACGAAAAATAAGTTATTATACTTTGAGTTTACATAATAAAATTATTGTTTTAACAGAATCACAAAAAAGCCATGCTTAACAGCATGGCTTTTAAACTATTTATTCATTAAAAAATTCTTTGATTGCTTGTTTATTCTTTTCTTTATCAATATCAAGTGCACTTCCATCATTATTGGTATTTATATCTTGATATGAGTTTTTAACAGGAACAGTTAATGACTGTACATCTTTATCTCCTCTAATACCAAAATTGACGCCGGTTTGGAAAATAGCAGAGTTAGGTATATTTGTATTAACATATCCTCTTAGTATACCTGCAACTTTAGGCAACTTAACAATCGAATCTGGATTTACTAATTGTTGTTTTAATGTTTGCATCACTTGTTGTTGGCGTCTAACTCGACCAAAGTCCCCTTCTTCATCATGTCTAAATCTAGCATAACCAAGTAATTCCTTACCATTCAAACGATGACGCCCTTTTTTCAATGATACGCCAATGTTTTCAGACATATCTTTTTCCACGTTAATCGGCACACCATTGGGCTCTAATTCATCAATCATTTTTTCAAAACCTGTAAAATCAACTACAGCGTAATATTCAGGATTAACGCCTAAATTTTTATTCAATGTTTGACGTAATAATTCAGGTCCACCAAGTGAATAAGCTGCATTAATTTTATAATTCTGATATCCAGGTATTTCTGCATAAATATCACGCATAACGGACATCATTTTCATTTTTTTATGAATATAATCATATTGTACAACCATGATAGAATCCGAGCGAGATTTACCACCGTTTGCTTGGTCTGCACCAAGTACAAGTACTGATATTTTTCCATCATTTTTTACTGGCCCATTAAATTGATGTACCTTCACATCTTTAGCATGCTCTTTTGCATAATTTAAGCCGCTTCGATAACTATGTATCACATAAATAGCGACCGCCAACATTATTGCTAATAGAATCAGTACTATAAAAGGTAATTTACGAAGTTTTTTCTTCTTACGTCGTTTAGAAGGTGTTTGATTGTGTAATTGTCTGCTTAATTGTGTCTTATCCTTCTCGTCTGTCATATTTACCTACCTTGTGTTTAAAATCTTCAAAATTATATATCTATGTACTATAATTTATATATACTAAAGTTAAAGAACTTATCTTAAAAAATCAAGTGCTTTTTAGATAAATGGGACTAAGGTCTAATGAAAGGATGGCGTAAATGAATATTAATACAGCATATTTTGCTGGTGGGTGTTTCTGGTGCATGACTAAACCTTTCGATCAATTCGATGGTATAGAAACAGTTACCTCTGGATATATGGGAGGAACAACAGAGAACCCTACCTATGAAGAAGTGAAAAGCGGTACAACCGGCCATTATGAAACCGTAAAAGTTGAATATGATGTAGCGCTATTCTCATATAATAAATTATTAGAAATTTTCTTTTCAGTGATTGATCCATTAGATGCTGAAGGACAATTCCAAGATAGAGGTTCACAATATAAAACCGCTATTTTCTATACAAATGATGATCAAAAGAAACTGGCTGAAGAATACATTCAACAGTTACAAGATACATTACATGCTGAGAAAGCAATTGCTACAAAAATATTACCCGCTTCAACTTTTTACAAAGCTGAAGAGTATCATCAAGATTTTTATAAAAAGAACCCAGAACGTTATGCACAAGAACAACAAGACCGTGCAAATTATAAACCCAATTTATAATCTAAAAAAGACATCCATACTAAGTGTGTAATCTGTAATCAATGACACTTCAGTAGGATGTCTTCTTTCATGTTAACTTATCTATTTATGTCTAATGACTCTCATGACTTTCATCATGCTATATACTAACGAACTATCTCTACGATAAACTAAAAATCTTGGTTCCCAATTAGGGCTATACTTTTCCTTATATTTACGCAAACCTTGGAAGCGATATAAACCATTAAAGTGTTCAAACACACGCCCTGCAACACGCTCTCTAGGATATGAATAATCTAATTGTCCTACATTAGATAAAGTCGCCATTCCCATATTAAATGCTTTATAGCCTTTTTCTTTTCCCCATAACAGCATATGCAAGTATAAGCCATCCATCAATGGTAAATCTAAATCTGGTAACCATCTAATTAAGTCTACTGAAATTGCTTCATTATAATGTGTTGGCATTAAACTACAGAACGCAATAATCTTGCCTTCTTCGTTCTTCATAATACCAATAGGTGCTTCTTTTAAATAGTCTTCTGTAAATTGACCTACAGAGAAATGCATTTCATTACGACCATCTAACCATTGGTCACTTACTTCTTTAAGTTCATTAAATAATTCTTTTGAAAATGGAGGTTCAACAATTTCGAATTGAATATTTAAATCACTAAATTTATTTAACGTGGCACGGAAGCCTCGACGTTTTTTACCTGAGGTAGTAAATTGGGTTAAGTCAATAATAGCTTCTTCTCCAAGTTTGAAAAATTGATTTCCAAAATTATGATAAAGTGGCATGAATCTATCAGAAACTTGATAGAAAATAATGTCATAGCCTAACTTTTCAGCATAATTATAAAACGTAATTAATAAAGATTGGAATGAAGCCGTATCTCCAATAGGATCGCCTAAGACGACTAATGCATTAGATTTATAACGATACATTAAGAAAGCTTGTTCATTCTCATGCATAAATATATCTTTATCTCCACTATAGATTAAATGACTAAGATAATTCCCACCATAAGTTTCAATAATGGATTGACATTGAGATAAATTTTCAACTTTGTGCGGTCTAGTAAAACGAATTTCTAATAACCATTCGATAAGACCTACAATAATGATGACGACTAAAATTGTTAACCAGAAATAATATTTTAATAGTGACGTATCCATCTCAATATGATAAATATCTAAAGCATATAATGTTTCTGAAATAATTAAATGATTAATGTATAAAACGATAATACTGAATAGTAACGTTAAAAATACATTCTTTAATCTAAACGGACGTTTTAATACTCTAGCACGTCGATATGCCAAGATAAGCAAGATAAAGATAAGTACTAACCACGCTAGTAAAATAACTGAAGCGTACGTATACATTGTTGCAACAAAGATTAAAACTAACGCAATCATGACGAAGATAATCGCTCTTCTACTTTGTTTAAAAATACCCTTCACATTAATCAATAATAACAAACAAGCACTTGTATGAATCGATAACACAATATAATAAATAAAGTGATCTGCATCATAAAGGCCATCATATACAATCGTAATATTGTTAATAAAGAAGATAATACTTGTTAGTAATACGAGAATTGATAATGCAAATGAGGGAATCTTCGACACGATATCTTTTTGATAAGAAAATAAAAACGATGTGACATCTTTAGCTGGTGCATAATATTTAGATTCTTCAAAGTATTTACGCGCAGAAGAACCAAATTCAAAGGTAGATAGAATCAGTGCGATAATTACTGGAACAAAATAATACGCAAAACGATATAGTAATAATGCTAATAACACTTTCTCTTCTGGTACACCTAGAGATTTCAAGCCAAGTAAGACAACTAAATCGAATGCCCCAAAGCCTCCAGGGATAAAACTTACTAATCCAGCTAAAGCGGCAATGATAAAAATACCGATAACTGTCGTAAATGCTACATGGCTATTAACGATCACAGTAGATAGATATAGTACTACCGCTGCAGCTATCCATTCCATACTTGACACTAACGTACAATAAACGCCTAAAAACTTGTTGCGTTGATCAATAGGCTTGATGATTGTGTAAGCAATAAATATAGGTAAGAATAAAGCAACAACATAGAGTATCCATCTTACCCAACCAATTTTATTAAGAATGTGGGAAGCATTAAAGATATGTAATACCACCAATATAGAGAGTAAACTTAATCCTGTTAACATGGATACAAGAATGATTGAAATCGCATGAACGAGTTTCTTTCTATCAGAGGTATAGTTTTTATATACAAACGCTCTAAATCCAGCTCCGATAAAACCACCAAAGCCTACAATTGCATTGAAAGCATTAATGATATAACTCAATCTAAAGACTCTCGACAATGCGATATCGAGTTTAAGCGCTTTAACAAGTATTAAGTCATAGAGACTTAGTAATATCATCGAAGCGCCACCACAAATAAATAATCCAATTAAATGCCAGCGATTGATTTTACCAAATGATTCTAACGTTTCTTTAAAATTAATATTAGCTAACTCGTGATATAACGTAACCACTACGGCAATAAATAACACGGCTGCAAATACAAATTTTAATATTGATAAAATTCTATTTTTAAATTCTTCAGTCATTATTTCACTTCTATCCTTTATCTTAAGTTAATTAAAAATATATCATACCTTTTTTAGAATGAACATATACTGACCCTTTAATTAAGCTAACAGAATTGTAATGTAAAACTATCTTGTGAAGAATAAATCCTTACGCTTTCGTTTCAACAAAATAAAAAAGTCACAACAAATGAAATTCACTTGTTATGACTTAAAAATTAAATTATTCCGCTTCAGTAAAATTTTTATGTTCTTCTTGTTTAATTTCGTATTGACCAGCATCATCACCATAATACTTATTATAACGACGTTTAAATAATAAAAAGAGATGTGATACTAACACTTTCAAAATAGCATAACCAGGAATACCTAGTATAACCCCTACCACACCAAGTAAATTTCCGGCACTTAATAAGATAAAGATAATTGTAAGTGGATGAATCTTCAACGTTTTACCCATAATGTTAGGAGAAATGAAGTGGCCTTCAAAGAATTGAACGAGTGTCCATACGATAATTAATTTCAATAGCATAAATGGAGAAGTAATTAACGCAATAACAATAGCCGGTGAAATCGCGATCGTTGGTCCTAGATAAGGCACAACACTTGTTACTGCTGCGATTGAAGCCAATACTAAACCGTAATCTAATCCAATAATGCTATAACCTATAAATAATAAAATCCCAATACAGAATGATACAATAATTTGTCCTTGAATATATGAACCAACTTGAACGCTCATTTTTTCAATTAAATCATGGTAATCTTTTCTGAATTTTGGAGGCATTATCTTTGTACTATAGTCCTTAAATCTATGGCCGTCTTTTAACATAAAGAATAATACGAATGGTGTCGTTACAATAACAACACCCACATTCACGATTGTTTCAGCAAACGACATAATTTTAGTACTAAATCCATCGAAATAGTTTGAAACAAGTGTAGGTACTTTATTTGAGAACGAGTCTAGCCCATCTTGTATTTGACTATAAAATGAAGACAGGAATGAAAAATGAGTCACTTTATCAATCAACTCATTAAACTTTTCAACATATTTCGGGAAGTTTTTGACTAATCGCGTTATTTGATCACCGATAAGCGGGATTAGTAAATTAACGATAAGAGTAGCGCCACCTGCAATGACTAAAAAGACAATAATAATGCCAAGTAATCTTGGAATATTATACCGTTCCATCAAATTAATAATAGGGTTGATTAAATAAAATAAAATAAGTGACACAATGATAGGTGCTACAATTGTATTAAATACAATGATAAAGGGATGGAAAACATAAGAAACTTTATCAAAAATAAATATTACAATACCAAGTAACACTAGTGAAACTAAGGCAAATAATAAATCTTTACCACCTAAAAATTTCATAAAACGCGTTTCAGAAAAGGTTAGTTTTTTCGACTTCTTTTCTTCAACTTGTTGTTGTTCAGTTGTCATGTTTTTCACCATACCTTAACTAACAAATATAAACTTTTGAATTATTTAAGTGATGCTTAATTGTAAACATCAACTAATTATCATCATATCATGAAATAACTCCATTTGTATTTATGTTTTAAGTAGTAATTTGAGTTTCAAAATGATAAATATGTAATGTTAAATATACTATTTCAGACTCATCCACGGGAACATTAATATGTTTTTGAATCATTTTTGAAATTTTAAATGCCGTATTATAACAATTAGCATAATGTTGTTTAACCATGTTAATAAAGACCTCTTGCGCTTGAAGATGTTCTTGTTTATTTAATCGACGTATAAGGAATTGAACATGTCTAATAAATCGTTGATATTGCACGGTTTGATTATTAATTTCATGGCCTAAATCATTCTCAATAATTAAAATACTTTTACTAATTAATTTATTAATGAGTGACATTTCATGGATGGATAAATCTTCAGTATTAGAAGCAATATGAAGGGCTATAAAGCCTATTTCATCACGAGGAAATTCAACATCTAACTGTTTATTCAATCGCTCTATTACTTGGCTTGCGATCGTGTAAGCCTCGCTATATAAATGCATCGTTTCCATTGCGAAAGGATTATTTATCACTTGATTTTGTTTAAGTCTTTTATATGCAAAAATAATATGATCAGTTAACGCTACGACTAGATTTTTATCATCAGTAGTATTGATTTTACTTGTAATAAAATTAACCGCTTCGATAATAGCATGTATGACAGCTTCATCAGCTAATTCTATTAAAGATTTATAATATTCTTGTTGTTGTTTTTGCTCTAATTTATAAACTTTTTCAATTGAAGCATTATCATCTAGTGTCATGCCAGGTTTTTTATTAAATCCGATACCTTTACCTATTAGAATGACCTCTTGTTGATTATTATTAGTGCATATGATGACGTTATTATTTAAAGTCTTGGAAATGTAATACTCGCTCATCATAATCACCTTTCTTTTTTATGATTAAAATTATATAGCTAAACACTACAATTGAAAAGATATCTCTCCAAACCAAAAAATATCCCTTTCAAAGAAATTCTTTCATAGAAAGAGCTTACTCTGAAAGGGATATATCATTATGATGAAACTAATATTATAAAAATGATAACTTAGTGATTTTTAGGAATCTTATTTTCTCGACCCCAAGTTTCAATACCAAATAAGTTAATTTCTAAATTCTCAGGTTTAAATACAGGTTTCTGACCTGCTTTACGTTGACGTTGGTAATCTTTAATCACTGCGATAGCTATATTTGACAATCCTATAATTGAAATTAAGTTTACGATAGCCATTAATCCCATGAATAAGTCGGCAGTGCTCCATACTGTTTCAGTTTTTACAACTGCACCGACAAATACTAAAACAACAACTAAACATCTAAAGATAAATAATATTACCTTGTTATTAGATAAGAATTCAATATTAGATTGACCGTAATAATAGTTACCTACTACAGAAGAGAACGCAAATAACGTAATAGCTATAGTTAAGAAAATACCACCTGCTGAACCTAAATGTTCATTTAATGCAGATTGTGTTACTTCTACACCTTGAGGTGCATTTTCGCCAAATTTTAAACCAGAATATAATAAAATCATAATTGCAGTTGCTGTACATACTAACATTGTGTCAAAGAATACACCTAGTGATTGAATTAAACCTTGTTTCACAGGGTGAGGCACTGCTGCAGTCGCTGCTGCATTAGGGGCAGAACCCATACCAGCTTCGTTAGAGAATAAGCCACGTTTAATACCTTGTAAAATAGCAGCACCAACTGCGCCACCAGTAACTTGTTCTAAACCAAAAGCACTTTTAATAATTGTACCAATCATTGGAATAATTTGATCAATGTTTAAAAGTAAAATGATTAAAACCATACCAATATAAATAATAGCCATAATTGGCACAATTAATGATGATAACGTTGCGATACTACGTACACCACCAAAGATGATGATTGCAGTAATAACAGCTAAAATAATACCTGTAATAACAGGACTTACATTATACTGTGTTTTTAATGATTCAGCGATAGTGTTTGATTGCACTGTATTAAATACAAATGCAAACGTTATTGTAATTAAAATAGCAAATAAAATACCTAACCATTTTTGGTTTAAACCTTTAGTTATGTAATATGCTGGACCTCCGCGGAAGCCACCTTCTTTATCATGTACTTTATAAATTTGCGCTAAAGTCGCTTCTATAAAGGCACTCGCTGCACCAATAAAAGCAATAACCCACATCCAAAATACTGCACCAGGACCACCTAACACGATTGCAGTAGCTACACCGGCAATATTACCAGTACCTACACGTGAACCTGCGCTAATCGCAAATGCTTGGAATGGAGAAATACCTTTTTCCCCACTATTTAATGTTTCAGGCTTCTCTGTTAACGCTCTAAACATTTCAGGTAACATACGTAACTGAATAAATTTAGAACTAATAGTGAAGAATACACCTACTGTTAATAATAGTCCAATAAGATATTGAGACCATATTAAATCATTTCCTACCTGAACAATTGATTTGAACCATCCAGGAATTAAACTATCGAAATCGCTCAATGAAATCCTCCTAATCTATTCTTTAATAAAATCTTAAATACACTACAAGAGATTTATATTAAATTGAATAAAATCATTAAGCACCAGTCATCACTCACATGCTTTTAAAATTTTACCCAAAAACAATATAAATCTCTTGTTAATTACAAAATGTTAAAATAACAAAATTTAGTTTATCATTTTATCAATAGCTTGAAAATATAAATTTTCAAATTTTATTCGCTAAGTGTTAGATCTATCACGTTACCAAACTCATTTGTATCTACAATAAATGATCCATTAGTATATTGTTCAGATTCGTGAATATCAGAAATCTGACCTGTTTCAGAATGCATTGCTGAAACTAAAGTATATGTTACTTCATTGTTAACTACATGACCCGCTACAAGGCGATGTGGATTTTTCTTTAATTCTTTAAGTAATGTGATACCTCTTTGCGCACGTTTAGCTTCTTGTAAAACTGTAAATTTAATACGTTTCACTGCGCCTCTTTGAGTCGCCATAATAATAGTATTATCTGGGCCAACTGCTTCAGTCATCACGACATAATCTTCGTCTTTTAAGTTAATAGATTTAACACCTGCTGCTCTCAACCCAGTATCTGATAATTCAGATGTTGAATAGGTTAATGACATACCCTTGTGTGTTAATACAGTAATGAGTTGATCTTCACTTAATCGAATAACATTGATGATTTCATCATTATCTTTGACTTTCATCGCAACTAATGGCTTATTATAACGCGTCGTCTTAAATAATGGTACGCCGCTTCGTTTAATCATGCCGTTACGTGTCGCCATAACGTAATACGCGTCATCTTTGAAATCATTTTCATTATATACATCTACAACAGTTTCATTATCTTCTAATGGCACAATTTGAGATACATGCTGCCCTAACTCTTTCCAACGTATATCTGCTAATTTATGAACCGGAATAAATAAATATCTACCTTTATTTGTAAATACTAAGGCCGTATCTTGTGTATTAACAGTTTGATACTTAAGCAGACTGTCGCCATCTTTTAAACCTACTTCAGTGACGCCACTCGCATTAAAACTACGCGTAGATGTACGTTTAATGTATCCTTGGCGTGTCACACTTAAGATGACTTCTTCACTAGGCACCATTACTTCTTTATCAATTTTAATTTCTGCGATTTCCGCTTCAATTGTTGATAAACGATCTGACTTAAATCGCTTTCTAATATCTGTTAATTCGTTTTTGATAACATCCAATAATGCATCATGATTATCTAAAATATGATGATATTCTTTAATAACTTCTTTTAATTCGTTAAATTCATTTTCAAGTGAAACAATATCTGTATTTGTTAAACGGTATAATTGCAACATAACAATCGCTTCCGCTTGTGCTTCAGTGAAATCAAATTTAGCCACTAAATTATCTTTTGCATCTTTTTTGTTTTTAGAACTACGGATTAGCTCAATCACATCGTCTAGAATAGATAATGCTTTCATTAAACCTTCAACGATATGCATACGCTTTTCAGCATGTTCGAGGTCAAATTTCGTACGATTCGTTACAACATCAATTTGGTGTCCAAGATAACTATCAATAATCTGACGAATTCCCATTAACTGAGGACGACCATTACTAATTGCCACCATATTAAAGTTATAAGCGATCTGTAAATCTGAATTCTTGAAAAGGTAGTTCTTAATGGACTCAGCATTGACATCTTTTTTCAATTCAATGGCAATTCTTAAACCAGTACGGTCTGTCTCATCTCGTACTTCTACAATGCCATCGACCTTTTTATCCGCACGTAACTCATCGATACGTTTAACAAGTGAACTTTTATTAACTTCATAAGGAATTTCTGTAACGATTAATTGTTGACGACCATTACGCAATGATTCTATGTCTACTTTTGAACGTACAATGACTTTACCTTTACCAGTTTCATAAGCTTTCTTAATACCATCAATACCTTGCACAATACCACCAGTTGGAAAGTCCGGGCCTTTAATGTATTTCATAAGCTGACTTACAGAAATATCAGGATTATCGATATATTTTAACGTAGCTTGAATTACTTCCCCCAAATTATGAGGAGGAATATCAGTCGCATAACCTGAAGAAATCCCTGTTGAACCATTAACTAATAAATTTGGAAAACGTGCAGGCAATACCATAGGCTCTAACGTTGTATCATCATAGTTAGATACAAACGCTACAGTTTCTTTATTGATATCACGCACCAATTCCTCAGATAACTGACTTAATTTCGCCTCAGTATAACGCATCGCTGCAGGTGGGTCATTATCGATACTACCATTATTACCATGCATCTCTACTAAGACATGACGTAATTTCCAGTCTTGACTTAAACGTACCATTGCATCATAAACTGAAGAGTCACCATGAGGATGATATTGACCAATAACATCCCCCACAGTTTTAGCACTTTTACGGAAGTTCTTATCATAAGTATTTCCACTACTATACATTGCAAATAAAATTCTGCGTTGCACAGGTTTTAAACCATCACGAACATCTGGCAGCGCACGTTCTTGAATAATATATTTACTATATCTTCCAAAACGATCGCCTATCACGTCTTCAAGTGATAAATCTTGAATTATCTCACTCAATTTCCTTCCTCCTCAGTATATTCTTCAGTTTCTAAGACTTGGACTTCAGTATTATCTAATATACTTTGATCTTCTTGCATACCAAATTCTACATGGCTTTCAATCCATTCACGACGTGGTGCAACTTTATCTCCCATTAACGTCGTTACACGTTTAGATGAACGCATTTCATCTTCAATTTGCACACGAATCAACGTTCTAGTTTCAGGATTCATAGTTGTTTCCCATAATTGTTCAGGATTCATCTCACCTAAACCTTTATAACGTTGTAACATGAAACCTTTACCAAGTTTCTTCTGAAGCTTTTCAAGTTCATCATCTGTCCAAGCATATTCCACTTTCTTAGACTTACCTTTACCTTTTTCCAATTTATATAACGGTGGTAAAGCGATAAATACTCTACCCGCTTGTACTAGCGGTTTCATATATTTAAAGAAGAATGTTAGTAATAATACTTGGATATGCGCACCATCTGTATCGGCATCGGTCATTATAATGACTCTATTATAGTTACTATCTTCTAATTTAAAGTCGTTACCAACACCAGCGCCAATGGTATGAATAATCGTATTAATTTCTTCATTTTTGAAAATGTCTTCAAGACGGGCTTTCTCAGTATTAATCACTTTACCTCTTAATGGCAAGATAGCTTGGAATTTACGATCTCTACCAAGTTTAGCAGAACCACCGGCAGAGTCACCCTCAACTAGGTATAATTCATTCTTATCTGTATTTTTACTTTGGGCAGGTGTTAACTTACCTGATAGTAATGTATCTTTACGCTTATTCTTTTTACCAGAGCGTGCATCTTCACGTGCTTTACGTGCCGCTTCTCTAGCTTGTTGTGCTTTAATCGCTTTTTTAACAAGTGATTTAGATAATTGACCTTTTTCCTCCAAATAAAACGGAAGTTTCTCTGAAACCACTGAATCGACGGCACTACGCGCTTCAGATGTACCTAATTTAGATTTAGTTTGTCCTTCAAACTGTAATAATTCTTCAGGAATGCGCACTGAAATAACTGCAGTTAAACCTTCACGAATATCATTACCATCTAAGTTTTTATCTTTCTCTTTTAGTTCATTGATGCGTCTTGCATAATCATTGAACACACGAGTCATTGCAGTTTTAAATCCTACTTCATGTGTGCCACCATCTTTAGTACGTACGTTGTTTACAAAACTTAAAATACTTTCAGAGTATTGGTCGTTATATTGAAATGCTACATCGACTTCAATACCATTAGCAGCGCCAGTGAATGTCGTTACATCATGTAAAGTCTCTTTGCCTTCGTTAATATAACTTACAAATTCTTTAATTCCTTCTTCATAATGGTATATCTCTTCTTTTTCTTTACCGCTACGTAAATCAGTTAACGTAATTTTAAGATTTTTTAATAAGAAAGCGGATTCTTGTAAACGTTCACTCAAAGTATCGAAATTGAACGTTGTCGTAGCTTTAAAAATTTCTGGATCAGGCTTAAATGTAACTTTAGTTCCTGTTCTCTTTGTTTTACCAGCTTTAACTAAACCTGAGGCTGGTAAACCACCATCTTTAAAGCTTTGTTTGTAAATATTTCCGTCCCTATGTATTTCAACCTCTAACCATTCACTTAAAGCATTTACTACTGAAGCACCTACACCATGTAAACCGCCTGATGTTTTATAGCCACCTTGACCAAATTTACCGCCTGCATGTAAGACCGTAAATATTACTTCTACAGTAGGCTTACCTGATGAATGCATACCAGTAGGCATACCACGTCCATTATCTTGAATTGAAATACTATTATCTTGATTGATTGTTACATCAATTTCATTCCCATAACCATTTAATACTTCGTCGACGGAGTTATCGACAATTTCATATACTAAATGATGTAATCCTCGCTTATCAGTAGATCCTATATACATACCTGGACGTTTTCTAACCGCTTCCAATCCCTCTAACACTTGGATAGAATCATCTGAGTAGTGATTTGTTTTTTTCGTCGTCAATCTGTTCGCCTCCTACAAACGTACGTTCGTTTTAAAAACTATACAATAGATATTTTTATATAAATTAAGTTAAATTGCAAGTATGAGTTATACACTATAAAGATTAATACAGATGTAATAAACATTTTTTAGTTTTCAGTCGTTGTTAACTCGTAGATTATGGTAAAATAAATCTAAGTTATTAAAGGATGTGTAAAGTTATATGATGATAGTGCTTATGTTAATTCTTAGCTATCTCATTGGTGCTATTCCTAATGGGTATGTTATAGGGAAGCTCTTTTTCAAAAAAGATATAAGACAATTTGGAAGCGGAAATACAGGCGCAACAAATAGTTTCCGTGTGCTTGGTAAACCAGCAGGCTTTATAGTTACTTTCCTAGATATATTCAAAGGATTTATAACTGTATTCTTCCCAATATGGTTTCCAGTGCATGCTGATGGACCACTTAGCACGTTCTTCACGCACGGTTTAATTGTTGGTCTGTTTGCTATTTTAGGTCACGTCTATCCTGTTTATCTTAAGTTTAAAGGCGGTAAAGCTGTAGCGACAAGTGCTGGTGTAGTTCTAGGGGTTAATCCTATATTATTACTTGTATTAGCTATTATCTTCTTTGGTGTACTTTACCTTTCAAAATATGTATCACTTTCAAGTATCATCGCAGCAATTAGTTGTGTGATTGGTTCTTTATTCATACATGACTATATTTTATTCTGGATGAGTTTATTTGTTTCTATTATCTTAATTGTAAGACACCGAAGTAATATTGTAAGAATCTTTAAAGGAGAAGAACCTAAAATTAAGTGGATGTAATCTCCTTATTCATTATAGAAGCGGACCAGCTAAAAATAGTATAACTTAGTCTAAAAATTGACTTTGATTTGAGAGCAAGCTAATGAAATCTTTAGAATTAAATTTGATTTCTAGTTTGCTCTCTTTTATTATTATGAACGGCTTAAGCTTATAAAGTTTTTTAAAAGTTACAATATGTTATAATTTTGACAGTTCTCATAAAAGTTATGTCAAATAAAAATAAATAGGTAATCAAGGAGGATTCTAGAATGAAAATCAAATTATCTGATCAAGCTGTAGAATGGTTTAAAGATGAATTAGATTTACCTGAAGACAATAAAGTTTTACAGTTTTATGTTAGATATGGTGGAGAATTTCAACTTAAACAAGGTTTTAGCCCAGCATTCAGAGTAGAACCACGAAACGATGTTGAAATTGGCTATGAAGAAAATTACAATGATTTAATTGTAGTAGTGGCAGAAGATGACTTATGGTATTTCGAAGATAATGAAGTACTTGTTGAAAAAGTAGACCACGATGATGAAATTGCCTATTCTAAAATTAACTAATGATTGAATAATATTAAATATAAGACCATGAGAGATAGTAGTTTGATATGCTCTCATGGTCTTTATTTATAAGTAATTAGAAATCTAAATCTTTGCTATTAGTAACTTCTAAGTCTTTACCTTCTTTATTTAGCTGTTCAACTTTACTATAAGTTTCATGCCAGTCTGGGAAATAACGATCTAAACGAATTGGTCTGAAGTTGCTTGCTTTCATACAAATCAGTTGAGTCGAGCCAGTCGTAGCTAATTCCCCTTTTTCATTATATACTTCGTAATTATATTGTGAACATAATCTCGAATAATGTTCTACCCAAGTTTTAATTTTTACTTTTTCAGGATAAAAGATAGATTTTTTATATTGAATTTGTAAATCCATCACAGGCGATATAATACCTTCTTTTTCCATATCTGCATAACTAAAACCTAACTTGCGAATATAATCTGTACGGGCTACTTCAAACCATGTGGCGTAATTGCCATGATAGATTACACCCATTTTATCTGTTTCTTGATATCTAGCTTCAATTTCAGTCATACTGTAAATCATATTTAAGTACCTCTTTTCAAATATCTTACAATTCAATAGTAACACAAATAAGCCATGCCAACATATACGTCGGCATGGCTTATTAACAATTAATCTTATTGTGCTAGTTTGTTTCTTAATACCATTTGTAAGATACCACCGTGACGATAGTAGTCTAATTCTACTAATGAGTCGAAACGTACGATTGCTTCAAAATCAACAACATCGCCGTTTTCTTTTTTAGCGTGAACCGTCACAATATCATGTGGTTTAACATCTTCATTAATATCTACAGAAATTTCTTCTCTACCATCAAGACCTAATGAATCAGCTGATTCTCCATCTTTGAACTGTAATGGTAACACACCCATCATTACTAAGTTAGAACGGTGGATACGTTCATAACTTTGAGCGATAACTGTTTTAACACCTAGTAAGTTAGTACCTTTAGCAGCCCAGTCACGAGAAGAACCCATACCGTAATCATTACCAGCTAATACCGCTAAGCCAGTACCGTCTTCTTTATATTTCATAGCTGCATCATAAATTGGCATTACTTCGTCAGTTGGCCAATAAGTAGTAAAGCCACCTTCAGTACCTGGAGCTAATTGGTTTTTAATACGAATGTTCGCAAACGTACCTCTTACCATTACTTCATGGTTACCACGACGTGAACCATAAGAGTTAAAGTCACGAATTGAAACATCATGGCTTAATAAGTATTTACCTGCTGGCGTATCTTTACCGATAGCACCTGCTGGAGAAATATGGTCAGTAGTCACTGAGTCTCCAAATTTACCCATTACTCTTAAATCTTTTAATGGTTCAATTGTACCAGGCTCTTTAGATAAGCCTTGGAAGAATGTTGGGTTTTGAATATATGTTGAATTTTGATCGAAGTCATATAGTGGTGCATCTGTAACATCGATTTCGTTCCACATTTCGTTATTATTATAAACGTTTTTATATTCTTCTAAGAATAACTCTGGAGTTACAACACTATCTACTGTATCAGCCACTTCTTGAATTGTAGGCCAAATATCATTTAAGTATACGTCTTCTCCGTCTTTACCTTTACCGATTGGGTCATTTTGTAAATCGATATCCACTGTACCAGCTAAAGCGTAAGCAACTACTAATTGAGGAGATGCTAAATAGTTAGCTTTCACTAATGGATGAATACGACCTTCAAAGTTACGGTTACCTGATAAAACAGATGTAACTAATAAATCTTCATCTGCAATTGCTTTTTCAATTTCAGGTAATAAAGGACCTGAGTTACCGATACAAGTTGTACAACCATAACCTACTAAGTTGAAACCTAAATCATCTAGATATTCTTGTAAACCTGAATCACGTAAGTAACCAGTTACTACTTTTGAACCAGGTGCTAATGATGTTTTTACAAATTCAGGTACTTTAAGACCTTTTTCAACAGCTTTCTTAGCTACTAAGCCTGCACCTAACATAACATATGGGTTAGATGTATTTGTACATGATGTAATTGCAGCGATTGCAATATCACCTGTCTTCATTGTAGCTGTTGAGCCATCTTTAAATTGAATTTCAGCTTTCTTATCAAATTCGCTCTCATCTAAACCATGGCCTTGGTTACCTGCTGGAGCAGTAACAGATTTCTCAAATTCTGCTTTCATGTCACTTAAGAAAATTAAATCTTGAGGACGTTTCGGACCTGATAATGAAGCTTCTACTGTTGATAAATCTAAATCAATGACATCAGTGTAAGCTGGATCTTCTTTATCCGCAGTAAAGAACATATTATTTTGTTCTAAGTATGCTTTAACTAATTCCACGTGTTCTTCTGAACGACCAGTTAATTTCATGTATTTAAGTGATTCTTCATCTACTGGGAAGAAACCACAAGTTGCACCATATTCTGGAGCCATATTAGCAATTGTAGCACGGTCAGCTAATGGTAAATCTGCAACACCTGGACCAAAGAATTCTACAAATTTGCCTACTACACCTTTTTTACGTAATTCTTGAGTTACACGTAAAGCTAAGTCAGTAGCTGTTGAACCTTGTGGTAATGAATTTGTTAAACGTACACCGATTACTTCAGGAATTGGGAAATATGATGGTTGTCCAAGCATACCCGCTTCAGCTTCGATACCACCTACGCCCCAACCTAGAACGCCGATACCATTAATCATTGTCGTATGTGAATCTGTACCTACTAATGTATCAGGGAATGCCGTTTGTTCACCCTCAACGTCACGTACATGTACCACATTTGCTAAATATTCTAAGTTAACTTGGTGCACGATACCAGTTGCTGGAGGTACTGCATTATAGTTATCAAATGCTTTAGTTGCCCAGTTTAAGAATTGATAACGTTCATGGTTTCTTTCAAACTCTAATTTCATATTTCGTTCTAGTGCCTCAGGATTAGCATAGCTATCTACTTGTACTGAGTGGTCGATAACTAAATCTACTGGCACTTCAGGATTGATCTTATTAATATCCCCGCCAACATCATTCATCGCTTTACGTAAAGATGCTAAATCAACTACAGCTGGCACCCCAGTAAAGTCTTGTAGGATAACACGAGATGGTTTGAATGGAACTTCCCCTTCATTACCTTCGTTGCCAAAATTACCTAAAGCTTTAATGTGTTCATCAGTAATAACGAAATCATCTTCTTGTCTTAAAACTGATTCTAGTAAAACACGAATTGAATAAGGTAATTTACTGATTTTGGTTAAACCCTGTTCTTCTAAGCTTTTTAAATCATAATAAGTATATGATTTACCATTTACTTCAAACGTTTTTTTAGCTTGTTCTTTTATGTTAGAAGTCATATGTTTATCCCCCTTGAATATTAACATTTCATAATTATATGCCTTTAATTAAATTGTATAATTATATGTTTTTTAAAACAACTCTGTACCTCTAGTTTTCACACTATTTAGCTTTCGCATTTTTAATCAGAGTATATAAGTAATACTTATCATATACACTTAGTGCAATAAGTAAATATTATTAATTGAGAATGATTTTCATTGCCATATGGTAAATACTTTTATTTTCACATATAAAAAACCCCGAAAGTATGATACTTTCGAGGCTTTTTACATAGAATAATTTATTATTTTCTTTCAACTTCAGAAGCTTTATGCACTTCACGTTTTTCTAAAATATCAGAATCATCATTTTTATGTTGATATTTAATATAATCTTTCATTCTTTCATCATTAGGTTGTAACGTTAAACCTAAGAATTTTCGTTCTTGGTTAGCATCTTTGAAGAAACTAATCATCATCATTATTACAACAAATGAGAATGGGAAGGCACTGATGATTGCGGCACTTTGAATTGCGTTAAGTGCTTCAGCACCATCTCCTCCACCAGCTAATAATAATACAAACGCGATAAGTGATTGGGCAACACCCCAAGTTACTTTAACTATACCTGATGGTTCAAGTGAACCATAAGTTGTTTGCATACCTAATACGAAAGTAGCTGAATCGGCAGAAGTAATAAAGAATGATGCGATTAATACTAATGCAACTAATGATAACGCCATACCTAATGGTACATGGTTAAATACACCGAATAATTGAGTTTCAGGTGTCATCTTGAATAGCTCAGGATGTTTCTTACCTGTTTCAATACCTAGGACACCAAATACACTGAACCATAAGAAACTTACGATTGCAGGTACTAATAAGACGCCTGAAATAAATTCACGGATTGAACGTCCTTTAGAAACTCGTGCAATGAATACACCTACGAATGGACTCCAGCTTAGCCACCAACCCCAATAGTAAAGTGTCCATGATGACATCCACTCACGTTTTTGAGGGTTTAACGCAGCTGTATCAAAGCTGTTAAATAAGAATGTGTTAAGTAAACTACCTGTTGAGCTAGTAAACATATTTAAGATTAAAACAGTTGGTCCAATAATTAAAGCAATAATCATTAATACAGTACCTAAACCGATGTTAAGGTTACTTAAATATTGGATACCTTTACTTAATCCTGACCATGCACTAGCAATGAATAAGATAGTTACAACAACAATGATGATTGATTGTACAAATACATTATTTGGAATACCAAATAGATAATTTAAACCACCATTGATTTGTAAGGCACCCATACCTAATGAAACTGCTACACCTACTACAGTAGCGAATACTGATAAAACATCAATAATTGTTCCAATAGGGCCTTCAACTTTGTCCCCTAAGATTGGTCGTAACGTTCTAGAAATTAAACCTGGTTCATTCTTTCTAAATTGAGAATAAGCTAATGCAAGTGCTACTACACCATAAACAGCCCATGCGTGGAATCCCCAGTGGAAGAATGTAGAACGTAATGATTCAGTATAAGCTTCAGTCGTTTTAGGATCAGCATTTGGTGGAGCTGCGAAATCTGCCATTGGCTCTGCTGCACCATAAAAGACTAAACCAATACCCATACCAGCACTAAATAACATAGCAAACCAAGAAACTGTATTAAATTCAGGTTTATCCTCCGGTTTACCAAGTTTAAGTTTACCAATTGGACTAAAAATTAAGAATATACAAAAGAACACGATAATAGTAGTTAGAATCATGTAGTACCAACCGAGTTTTTCAGTAATCCAACTACTGATATTACTAGTAATAGAATCAAATTGCTCCGGTAAAATAGCACCAATAAGTACTACTATAGCTACCACAATAGCACTATAGATGAAAACCGGCGAAAACTTCTTTCCTTTTTTGTTTCCTTCAGAAGAAGAATTCATAATAAATATACTCCTTTCATTCCCATATTAAATTTTCAAAGTGCGTAGAAATAATATAACTATATTTCAATAACTCTAATTAATAGAATAACAAAGGCTTTTTTCTTAAGCAAATTTCGTTAAAAATATGTTTTACTAAATATTTTATATGATGTATAATATATTTTATTCTGTATGAATGAAAGGAGTTTATTTTATGTTAAAAGAGTTTAAGGAGTTTGCCTTAAAAGGAAATGTATTAGATTTAGCTATTGCAGTTGTTATGGGGGCTGCTTTTAACAAAATCGTTACATCACTAGTTAACTACATCATCATGCCTTTAATCGGTAAAATCTTTGGTTCAGTTGACTTTGCTAAAGATTGGGAATTTTGGGGAATTAAATATGGTTTGTTCATTCAATCAATAATTGACTTTATTATTGTTGCAGCGGCTTTATTTATCTTCGTAAAAATTGCTAATACACTTATGAGAAAAGAAGAAACTGAAGAAGAGGAAGAAATTGAAGCTAATACAGTATTATTAACTGAAATACGTGACTTATTAAGACAAAAATAATTGTTACATAACATATAAAAAGACATCTTAATATCTATACATTTTACTACGTATAGATGCTATGATGTCTTTTTATATTATTTATGTTTAATGTTGTTGTATTAATGCCATTTAAATTGAGTACTACTTTGATATTGATTTGTTTTTACTTCAAGTATAAGCGGAATGCGTTGTTTTAGTTCGCTAACATGCGAAATAATCCCAACCATTCTTCCTGAAGTTTGTAATTTCATTAGAGTATCTAGTGCTGTTTCGAGTGTTTCTTGGTCTAAAGTGCCGAAGCCCTCGTCAATAAACATGGAGTCTAAAGTAATGCCACCGGATTCTTGTTGAACCACTTCACTTAGCCCTAATGCCAGTGCTAGAGAAGCTTGGAACGTTTCACCGCCTGATAAAGAACTAATATGTCTTGAATGGTTAGAATGAAGATCAAAAACATCAATTTCCAATCCACTATAACCTTGTGAAACGGATTGTCTACGTTGGAGTTGGTATCTTTGACCGCTCATTTTCTTCAATCGAATATTAGCTTGTTGAATAATACGTTCTAAATAATAAATTAACACATAATTTTCAAGCGTTAATTTTTGATTGTTTTTGCCCGACAATACTTCCGCTAATTCGAATATTTGTTGTTGTTCTTTTAATTCTTCCTCTAAGTAATTAATGTGCACTTTCATATTTTCAAATTTTATATCATTTTGTTGTATTTTATATTGTATAGTTGTTGAGATTTCGAAAGTTTCATTGTACTGTTCTTCTACGTTTAGTTTTTCTTCTTCTAAAGATTGAATATCCTCTAGTTCTTTATCTTTTGTTAAATGAGTCAATCGCTCTATTTCAATTGAATGCCTATGTTGTTCTTGATTATAGTCCTCAATTTCTTTTTCAATATCATTTTTAGTATTCAATTTTTGTAATAAATGTTCAATTTCTTCATAATTTGATACACCTATTCTCGTCATTTCATTATCTATTTGAGTTTTTAGTTGAGATAATTCTTTTTTTAATTCTTGATGGCTATTTTCATGATTTTCTAAATTATTCTTTTCGATAGCTAATTCTTGATTATATTGCTGAATTTTTTTATTTAAATTTTCTTTTTGTTTTTGAAAATCATTAACCGATTCTTCATTCTCAGCATAATGCGTTTCAAACGATTTAATATCATTAAATGCTGTTGTTTTTTCAAAATCATTAATTAAAATTTCATATTGTTTTTTCTGAGATTTTAATTTTTCGTAATCAACTAATAATTGGTGTTTAGTTTCTCTGATCTTATTTAATCGATTATTGTATTCTTTTAACTTATTTTTTTGTTCTTGAATTTGTTGCTTTTCTAATTTTGTATCTTGTAAAGATTGTTCTAATTTTTTAATATCTTGTATGTCATTTTCATTAACTTCTAATTCTTTCATTTGCTGAGAGATAAATGCGTGAGAAGTTTCAATATTACTTAATTTAATATTTCTGTCATGAATATCGTTTGTTAATTTTCTTATTAATTGTTGATTTTGATTGATCTTTTCAAAATCAATATGTGCATTTAAGGATTCAATTTCATTTCCACAAATCGGGCAAGTGTCGCCAATATGTAAAGCAGATTGAATTTCTTGCACGAACGTTTGTTTATCATTTAAATCGATATTTGTTTTATCAATATCTTCTAATTGTGCATTAAAACTTTCGATTTCTTGCTTTAAAACTTCTTGTTGGTTGGATTTATCATTATATTCAATTTTTAATTTAGCCAATTTATCTCTATTAGCGTGTAATTGTTTTTGTTTATCAATATCTCTTTCTAGCCCATAAATACGTTGTGTTAATTGATCAATTGCATCCTCATCAACTTCAATGGTTTTAACTTTTTCGTTAAGTTCATTTTCATTATAATTAATTTCTTCTTGATTTTTACTATTCTCAACTAACTGATGGTCGGTAGTTTTTATATCAGTATAAGCATTTTTGTATTTTGTAAGGTTCACATAAAATTGCCTAGTATTATTGATATATTCAGATTTTTGTTCAATATCATTCTCGTTTTGTACTAAAGACTCGAATTTACTTGAATATGATTCTAATGATTGTTTTAGATGAGTAATATTAGACTTGGAGGTCGCTATTTTATTTTTAACTTCTTCAATTTTTAGAACTTTATTTTTTTCTTGGTCATATAAATTAGAAAGTGTTTTTATTTCATTTAATCTATCTAATTCCTTATTTAATCGGTTAATGTAACTAGCTTTTTCATCTAACTGCTTTTTTAATTCTTTTCGTTTTTCTAAATCTATCAAGTTTTGTTTAAGTTGTTTATTATCTTCAATACGTTGATTTAAGTTCGTTAGCGCAAAATAGTTTTTATTCTTTAATTCTTCATAATCATTAAGTAATTGTTGACCAACTTCTTTAAAATTTGGAATGACTTTTAAAATTTCTTGTGTTTGAAGACTGTCGATTGACTTAAGTTGGCTTAACACTTCATTTTCAAAGTCATCTATATCTTCCCATAACAATTGAATTTGATTTTGACGGGATTCAATTTGTTTCTTTTCTTCTTTTACTTCATTTAGTAGCAAATTCTGAATTTCTTCGAATCTTATGCTATTAAACAAAGTTCTTAAAATACCTTGTTTATCAGAGCTATTAGAAACTAAAAATTTCTTAAATTCGCCTTGAGGTAATATAAATAGTTGTCTGAATTGATCTGCATTCACCCCTAAAATACTTTTAATAAATGGATTTCCTGAACTAATCTTACTCTCACGCAATTCATATTGATTTGTTTCTTTTTCTAATTCATAAACATCTAATTTTCCTGGAGTTTGAGAGGTATTACCTTGTTTTGTAAAAGCACCTTGTCTTACAATTTTGAATGCTTTATCTTTAAGCTCAAATTCATAAATTACAGACATAGGCGATTTTCCATCTGCAAAATGACTTCTCAGCTCACTTTCATTTCGTCCCTCAGTAGAAGCTTTTCCAAATAAAGCGAAGACAATTGCATCAAACAACATTGTTTTACCAGATCCAGTTTTACCACTTATCAAAAATAATTTTTCATTTTTAATTTCTTGAAAATCAATAGTTTCATTTAAAAAAGGGCCAAAATTAGTTAACTTTAATTTTATGGGCTTCACCGTTTAAACCTCCTTATTCATTACTTGATTAAGTAAGTCATGAATTTTATTATTTTGATAATCAGTTAGCTCTTGATCTGTAATCGATTTATAAAATTGCTTAATAATTGTCGCATCATCTTCTTGTTTTAATTCAGCTTGATGAAATTGACTGCTACTTTCAAAAGTTATATTACTTAACGATAAAGTATTAGGATACAATTGTTTGAGTTGTAACATAGGGTCACTAATATGTGACATGTTTTTCAATTTAAAATGAAAATAATTCTCTTTATTTTTTATTTTGATATTACCTTGAATAACATCATTATAATCACCTTCAATAACTTCCAATTCTCGCAAAGGTTTTATTTGGACAAAGTGATTCGTTATGTCCTCTTTAGAGTTAATTACAAGTCGTTTATAACCTTTTGGTTGGTTACTTTCTGAAAATGAATATTGTAATAATGAACCACTATAACTAATCACCTTATCCTCAATACTAAACGGATGATGTAAATGGCCTAATAGTACTTTGTCAAAAATATTAAAAGATGTTTTATCCACACTTTCAACTGTACCAATTGTAAGTGGTCTTTCAGAATCAGACGTTTTGCCTCCATTAATTGTAAGATGTGCAATTAAGCAATTCACTTCGTCTTTAACCATAGTTTCAGACATATAAGCAATACATCTTTGAGTAGCTTGCTCATATGTCTCAATTGAATCATCTTCAAAAAATGCTTTGATTTCACTTACTGTAGCAAATGGTAATGTATAAAAATTAACATCATTAATTGTAATAGGACAGTTCATATCCTCTAATCTAGTACGTATGTATAATTTTGAATGTTGAAACCAAGTAGAACCGTAATTCAAGCGTTCTTTTCCATCATGATTACCATTAGTAATAATGGTAGGAATACCCATCTGAATATTTATCGTACTGAGCGTCTTTTCAAATAATTTAATTGTTTCTTTACTTGGGTATGTTGTATCGTAAATATCACCAGAAATAATAAAAACATCTGGTTTTTCTTCACTAATTTTATTTATCAATTGATTTAATATGTATTCTTGATCTTCTAAAAATTGCTTGCCATTTAAAATCTTTCCTAAGTGCCAATCTCCTGTGTGTATGATTTTCATAGAAATCCCCCTTAAGAACATTTGTTCGTATAAATTATACACATTCTTTTTTTCTTATTCAAATAAAAAAGGAAGCGAACCAGAAATCAAATTCAGTTCTGTCCCGCTCCCATTGAATCTATGAAACTACAGTTTTTTTCAATTTTTTAAATTTATATAACATAGCTATTCTCCAAGGTACAATCATGCTAAATGCTAATAAGAAGAACATTCCACCGATTTCGCCAGGATCAATTGAGCTACTTATAAATATTTTAATCACCGTACGTATAATTAATAATGAAATCAAAATGATTGGAAAAGCTTTAGATCTTTTCATATAAATTTCAGTTCCTTGAACTTCAAAATGGCTTGTCCAAATTAAAACTGATGAAAAAAGAACGCCCAAAATAATAGATTCAATTATTTCTGCACCAGTTAATCTAAAATACGGTATAACGTACATTAGTGCACCTGTAGCCATGAAGAACGGTGGTAAAATAATTTTTTTCTCATTAACTGGGAATTTTTGAGCTTTCATACGTATGAAGATAACGACAATCCCCATAAACAATGCAAATACTACTGAAAAAATTAAATATGCCAAAATTACACCTTCTTATATTCATAAACTAATACTTTAAAATTATTTTCAATAGCTAAAATTTTAATTGAATTTCTGAATCAATAATAATCCTAAAATTGTTTTACATCAAAAATAAAGGATTGTAAACCTTTAAACGGTACAATCCTTCTTAAAAATTATTTTTTTGAACTTTTCATGTTTTGATCCATGTTTTTGTTCATCATAGTCATCATTTGATTGATTTTCTTTTGTGATGGTTTTTGTCCCATTTGCATCATCATCATACGTAACATTTCTTCATTAATAGGTGGGTTTTTTTTCAAATAATCCATCATATATTTTCTTGCTAAGAAGAAACCACCAACAAGTCCGATGATAAGCGCTACAATGATTAATAATATCGCTAACCAAGTTGCCATTGTTTCACCCACTTTCTATACCTACTGAATTTTACTAAATAACTATCTTATTTTCAATAGCTAGTTTAAGAATAAAAACACATTTATTATGATAACAAATTACCATATCATTTTGATACCTAAAATTTAATAAAAAAGAAGACTTTCCCGTTGAAAGTCTTCTCTCTAGCATTAGTAATCAATTAGAATGTTCTAATTTGATTTAAAATATTTTCTTTAGTAAATCCATATTTTTCAACTACTAAATCACCCGGGGCACTTGCGCCAAATCCATCGATACCGATAACTTTACCTTCAGTACCAACGTATTTATGCCAACCAAGTGGTGAAGCCATTTCCATAGCAACACGTTTAGTAATGTCTTTAGGAATTACTGATTCTTTATATTCATCGCTTTGTTGTTCAAATGCTAACCAGTTCGGCATAGAAACTACTCTTACACCTTTACCTTGTTTATCTAGGTCTTTAGCCGCTTCAATAGCTAAGCTAACTTCTGAACCAGTAGCTAATAATAAGTATTCTGGTTTAGTTTCAGTTTCATAAACAGTATAGGCACCTTTACGAACGCCTTCTTCAACTGTAGCTTCATCAACATCTAAATAAGGAAGATTTTGACGAGTTAATACTAATGACGTTGGTGTTTGTTCAGATTCTAAAGCAACTTCCCAAGCTACTCTTGTTTCATTACCATCAGCTGGACGAATCACATTCATATTTGGAATAGCTCTTAAACCAGCTAATTGTTCAATTGGTTCATGAGTAGGACCATCTTCACCTACTGCAATTGAGTCATGAGTAAAGATGAATGTTGAGTTAAGTCCCATAATTGATGATAAACGAAGTGCAGGTTTTAAGTAATCACTAAATACGAAGAATGTTGCACCATATGGGTGGAGACCACCATGAGCTGCCATACCATTAACTGCTGCGCCCATTGCAAATTCTCTTACACCAAACCAAACGTTTTTACCTTCAGGTGTGTTACGGTCATAATCTATAGCTTCTTTAACATTAGATTTGTTAGAACCAGCTAAGTCAGCAGAACCACCAAAGAATGAAGGTACTGATTTACTTAGAGCTTGGATAATTTCACCTGAATCAGCACGAGTAGCAGCGTTATGCTCACTATCAAATTTAGGTAACTCATCTTTATAATTTTTAGGTAATTTACCGCTAATCGCTAATTTAAATTCTTCTGCCAATTCTGGATATTTATTAGAGTATTCTTCTAATTTTTCTTTCCAAGCATCTTCATTTTCATTAGCACGTTTTAACATAGTTGTTTGGAAGATTTCATATACTTCTTCTGGCACGTAGAAGCGTTTCTCAGGATCTAAACCATAAGCTTCAAATGTTAATTTTCTTTCGTCATCGCCTAGTGGTGCACCGTGAACGCCGTTCGTACCACTTACGTTTGGAGCTCCGAAACCAATAATTGTTTTAACTTCAATGATTGTAGGACCTTTTTGAGATTTAGCTTTAGTAATAGCATTATCAATTTCTTCTAGGTCATTACCTTCTTTAACTAAGATGTGATTCCATCCATAGCTTTCGAAGCGTTGTTTAGTATCTTCTGAAAATGATTTATTTAATTCCCCATCAAGAGAAATATCATTTGAATCATATAACACGATTAATTTATCTAATTGATTGTGTCCAGCAAAAGAAGCGGCCTCATGAGAGATACCTTCCATTAAGTCGCCGTCAGAAGCTAATACATAAGTGTAGTGATCAACGATATCGATATCTTCTTTATTGAATTTACCTGCTAAATGATCCTCTGCTAAAGCCATACCTACTGACATTGCAAAACCTTGGCCTAATGGACCAGTTGTTACTTCTACACCATCAGTATGTCTGAATTCAGGATGACCAGGTGTTTTTGATCCCCATTGTCTGAACTGCTTAAGTTCTTCTAATTCTAAACTACCAGATACATGAAGAAGACTATAAAGTAAAGCCGAACCGTGACCCGCTGAAAGAATGAAACGGTCTCTATTGAAATAGTCTTTTGATTGAGGATTAAAGTTTAAATGGCGTGTCCATAAAGTGTAAGCCATTGGAGCCGCTCCCATAGGTAGACCTGGGTGCCCAGAATTTGCTTGTTCGATTGCATCAATACTTAGAGCACGAATAGTATCAATGGCTAATTGATCTTTCTCGTTAAACATCTATAATACTTCCCTTCTACTAAATAATCTTTGTTATATTATAACTTAAATATATTGTTTTTGATAAGGAATTAATCTCAAGGGGTTAAACCTTGAATTTTAACCTTTATTATTTTTATTTTCTTCTTGAATTTTTTTCAATTTATCAGGTGTAACGTCGTTTCCTTCTGGGTCTATTACTTTAGTATTTTCAATCTGTTGTTTAAACCCTTTTCTAAATGATTCTAAATAAGCTTTACGTAACTTAGACTGTTCCTTAGCTTCAGCTTCAGTTAATCCTTGTTCTTTTTTCTTTTTAACTAATTCATTAATTCTATCTATATTTAAATTGTCTTTAGTCAAGGCAATCACTCTCTTTTCGAATAAAATATTTTTATTAATTACTTCATAAAATATACCAAAAATATGTGGGTTAAAAAAGTTTTTTAAAAGCTATTTCTGCCATTACTAACGATTCAAATTATAAATATATGTTTATATTAAATAAACTCGTGTATTGAGTGCTATTACCCCATCAACATACTTTCTAACATTTATTACTTTCTTAAAAATAAAAGCATAAATTCCTTAACTAATTCTATAAGGAATTTATGCTTTTAAAATTTATATATAATTACTCTACACATTAAAAGTTTATTGGACTAACGCGAACACTTTGTAATCTGTTTGTTCTGTATTTGTGTCTTTTATGTTCTTATCGTCACTATTTAACATAGCTTTTTTAGAGATAGTATGATCTGTAATTTCGTACGTTTGTTCCATTTGCGAGCTATGATATAAACTAATGAAAAAAACTAGAAAAACAATGCAAGAGACTACTACAATGGCTATATTGCTAATCAAATTACTAGTATATTTATTAATCATTTATTACACTCCTAGAACATTTGTTTGTATTAACACTTTAACAGAACAGATGATCCTAGTCAATACAAAAACGAACAAATGTTTGTTTTAATGAAAAATTAATGCTATAATAACGTTAAATAAACATAGGGAGTGCCTATATATGAGAGAATTAACAAAAAGACAAAGTGAAATATATGATTACATTAAACATGTAGTTCAAGTTAAAGGTTATCCACCAAGTGTTCGTGAAATTGGTGAAGCGGTTGGTTTAGCTTCAAGTTCAACTGTTCACGGTCACTTATCAAGATTAGAAGAAAAAGGATATATAAAAAGAGATCCAACAAAACCAAGAGCAATTGAAATCGTGAGTGAACAATCAAATGACTCTATTAATATGGAAGAAACAATATATGTGCCAGTAATTGGTAAAGTCACAGCTGGTATTCCTATTACCGCTGTTGAAAATATTGAAGAATATTTTCCACTACCAGAGCATTTAACTTCTACTCACAATAGCGATATTTTTATTTTAAATGTTGTTGGTGAAAGTATGATTGAGGCTGGCATCTTAGATGGAGATAAAGTCATCGTTAGAAGCCAAACAATTGCAGAAAATGGAGATATCATTGTAGCAATGACTGAAGATGATGAAGCTACTGTAAAACGTTTCTTCAAAGAGAAAAATCGTTATAGATTACAACCAGAAAATAGCACTATGAATCCTATTTATTTAGATAACGTTACTGTTATCGGTAAAGTAATAGGTCTTTATAGAGAATTATAAGTAGCACTTGTTTTCTTAAGTTAACTATCTCTCTTATATATTTATATATAATAAAGAACTAGAGCTAGTCTTTTTTGACTAGCTCTAGTTCTTTTTTTCAACTGTGTCTTTTTTGTTTAAAATATCTTTCACTTTATCAAGAATGTCTTTTTTATTTTTTGTATTAGTAGTCATATTATCAACTTCCTTATCAATAAAAAGATACCCCAAACATTCAATATTTAAACTACTCACCAGTATAATTTTCAGTCCAATATGGCTGACGATTTTTATTAAAATCTACGCCGACACCTAACGTAGTAAAATCGTTATTTAAAATATTTTTACGATGCCCTAAAGAATTCATTAAACCTTCATGAGCAAAAATACTACTCTTCTGTCCATAAGCGAGATTTTCGCCAGCAGTATCAAATGTGATGCCATCTTTACGCAAACGATCAAATGGCGAATTTCCTTGTAAATCTGTATGATCAAAGTAATTATTTTTAACCATATCTTCACTATGTTTTCTAGCTGTTTGAGCTAGATTATCTGAATAAGTTAAAGTGTTTAAACCGTGTTGTTTACGTTCAGCATTTACTAAATCATAATTTTGATATTCAAAGCTTTTTTCTAAAGCAGAGGATGGCGCGCCGTATTGTTGAGACAATCGATTCTCCATCGCTTCACTAACTTGTAATAGTGCAGTAACACCATTATTGTTATGCTTATCATAAAATACTGTAGAATATACATGATCTTTATGGAAGACATCATATTCATCATCTTTAACTTCGAAACGATATCTTCCTTTAACTACTTCATTTATAGGTTGACCTAAACGTTTTTCAACAACCTCTTTAGGTGTATTATATTTTATTTTCGATTTAGACGTAATAATATTTTGATTACTATATAGTGCGTTGACCTTATTATTTAAATAGCTTACCATAACAAAGTTATTATAGTCGCCATCATAATAAGTAAACCATTTTAATCCATATTCATTCGTGGTCACTCGCTTAGGTTGACCTAAGTGTTTTTCAACTTCGCTTTTAGATGTATTCAATTGTATATTATTAATTGCAAATTCCTGATCTTTCGGAACTTTTAACGTATTATTTTTAACACTAGTATCCCCATTCATCCATTTACTGACTTTAGCTTGAACGTCATTTTGTAAATGAATGAGGGATGGACTTTCGTTGAGTGGCACTATTAAGATAAAGGACAACAATAACAATGAAAATAAAAGAAATTTTTTAATAAGTCACACCTGCCACTTTTTATAATTAACCTCTGTCGCTGTCCCCATTGAAAATTGAATTTCTTACAATGACATAATCTACTGTTGTTAATGATTTTAAATCTTTACCACCAGCATATGAAATTGAACTTTGAAGGTCTTGTTGCATTTCAACTAATGTGTCTTTTAGTGAACCTTTATGCTCTACAAACATTTTTTTACCTTCAACATTTTTGTGTTCACCTTTTTGGAATTCAGAAGCACTACCAAAGTATTCTTTATAACGTTTACCTTCTAATTCAACAGTTTCACCTGGAGATTCTTCGTGTGCTGCAAACAATGATCCAATCATTACCATGCTTGCTCCGAATCTAATAGATTTAGCGATATCACCATGTGTTCTAATACCGCCGTCAGCAATAATTGGTTTACGAGCAGCTTTGCTACAAATATTTAATGCAGCTAATTGCCAACCGCCTGTACCAAATCCTGTTTTAATTTTAGTAATACAAACTCGTCCTGGACCAATACCTACTTTCGTAGCATCTGCGCCAGCATTTTCTAATTCTCTTACGCCTTCAGGAGTTCCTACATTACCTGCAATAACAAATGATTCAGGTAAGTGTTGTTTAATATGTTTAATCATATTAATAACTGAATCTGAGTGACCGTGTGCAATATCAATAGTAATATATTCTGGTACTAAACCTTTTTCAGCTAACTCTTCAACGAATTGGAATTCATTCTTTTTAACACCTACAGAAATTGACGCAAATAAACCTTTGTTTTGCATTTTTTCGATAAATGGAATACGACCTGCTTCGTCAAAACGGTGCATGATATAGAAATAATCGTTTTCTGCAAACCATTGTGCAAGTTCTTCATTCATAACTGTTTGCATATTTGCTGGTACTACTGGTAATTTAAAAGTTTTTGGTCCAAATTGAACCGTTGTGTCACATTCTGATCTACTTTCAACAATACATTTATTTGGAATTAATTGGATATCTTCATAGTCAAAAATTTTCATTTTAATTTCATAGCCCCTATATAAATTTATTTAACATTGAAAATACGAACAATTTACAAAGCATTTACATAAATCATTCATGATTTTCACCCTTATATACTTTACAACCTTTTATTTATATTGTAAATGGACTAAAGTAGTACTTTTTATAAAAGTTTACCAACTTGATTTTTTCACACCAGGAATTTGACCTTTATGTGCATGTTCTCTAAACGCAATACGAGACATTTCAAATTTTCTCAAAACACCTCTAGGTCTTCCTGTTACTTTACATCTTCTAGTTAAACGCGTTGGTGAAGAATCTCTTGGTAATTTTCTTAAAGTTTCGTAATCACCTTTCGCTTTTAATTCTTTTCTTAATTCGTAATATTGATTAACTAATTTTTCTCTTTTCATTTCTTTTGCGATTTTTGATTTTTTAGCCATAAATGATATCTCCTTTTTACAAATCGTAATAATTACGTTTTATATATTAACACATCTTTTCTCATTTGCAAGTAGTTAAAATTTTAAATTTCAAATTATAAATCACTTTATTAGAATTTTGATGAATAAAAAAAGACTGCTGACAAAATCTTTCTAACTTTGTCAGCAGTCTTAGCTCTTTAATATTATCTTAAAATGTCGTATTTAAAAGATAAGTGATTATTTAGTTTCACGATGTAGCGTGTGTTTGTTTAATCTTGGGCAGTATTTCATCATTTCAATACGCTCAGGATTATTACGTTTGTTTTTAGTCGTAATATAGTTACGATCGCCACATTCTGTGCAAGCTAATGTTACATTAACGCGCATAATTAACACCCTTTCTTTTACAACTAGGAATTCTTACGATTTAAAATTTTACCACAAGGTACAATTATGCGCAATTAATATTTTAATTTATTTGAAGTTTTCGTATGTTTCATCTTCTGTAGTTTCTAAATCGATATCGTTAATATCAATTTCTAATGCTTTTGCTACGCCTTTACCGTATTCAGGGTCAGCTTTATAGCAATGACGAATATGTCTACGTTTCACATCTTCAGAAACACCATCCATAGCATTTGCAGTATTTTTGAAGATTCTTTCTTTAGCATCATCTGTTTGTAAACGGAATAATTTACCTGGTTGTTCAAAGTAATTGTCATCATCTTGGCGTTGATTGTATTCATAACCATCACCATCTACAGGGAATGGTGGTTTTTTGTATTCTGGTTGTGAATCATAAACACCTTGATTATTTGGATAATAATGAGGTCCGCCACCTTGGTTTCCGTCAAGGAATCGCATTTGACCATCACGACTAAATGGGCATAAGTTTTCTACGCCTACTCCTTTAGGTTGGTTTACTGGAATTTGCCAGTGATTAACGCCTAATCTATAACGTTGCGCATCACCATATGAGAATAAACGACCTTGTAACATTTTGTCTGGTGAGAAATCTAGACCTGGAACAATATTTGTAGGTGCAAACGCAGCTTGTTCAACTTCCATGAAATAGTTTTCAGGGTTACGATTTAATTCAAATTCCCCTACTTCAATTAAAGGATATTCATCTTTGTACCAAACTTTAGTTAAATCAAATGGATTGTCTGGGTGATTTCTAGCTTGTTCTTCAGTCATTACTTGAATGTACATTTTCCATTTAGGATAATCTCCACGTTCAATCGCATCATATAAATCACGTTGAGAAGAATCTCTGTCGCCACCAACAATTTCAGCAGCTTCTTCGTCTGTATAATTTTCAATACCTTGTTGAGTTCTGAAATGATATTTAACCCATACACGTTCACCTTTATCGTTGTACATTGAATATGTGTGTGAGCCAAAGCCATGCATATTTCGGAAACCTTTAGGCATACCACGGTCAGACATTAAAATTGTTACTTGATGTAATGATTCTGGGACACCTGTCCAGAAATCCCAGTTATTTTGAGGACTTCTCATATTAGTACGTGGGTCACGTTTCACGGCACGGTTTAAACTAATGAATAATTTTGGATCTCTGAAGAAGAATACAGGCGTGTTGTTACCAACTAAATCCCAGTTTCCATCTTCTGTATAAAATTTTAAAGCGAAACCACGAATATCTCTTTCTAAGTCGGCTGCTCCACGCTCACCTGAAACTGTTGAGAAACGTGCAAACATTTCTGTTTGTTTACCAACTTCTGAGAATATTTTCGCACTTGTATATTGAGTAATATCATTCGTTACTGTAAATGTACCGAATGCGCCTGAACCTTTTGCATGCATACGACGTTCAGGAATGACCTCACGATCAAAGTGTGACATTTGTTCTAAATAATATATATCTTGCATTAATAACGGACCACGATGGCCTGCTGTCATACTATTCTCTCTATCTGAAACGGGATGTCCGAATAAACCAGTCAATTTTTTATCTTCTTTAGACATAGTAAATCTCCTCTCATTACCTTACTTTGTAATAATTATAATCTAATAGCTACTATTATTAAACCCATTTCCCTTGTAGATAAACGTATTTTCACTTTTTCTTGAAAAATCAGAAAATTTAAAATTTTTAGAACGAATTGTTTAAAAGTTATTGAATACTTGAGATAAAAGCATTAAAATGATGTGTATATTTAATTTTTGTATAGGAGACAACATATGGAAGATAACAATATGAAACGTGGTCTTAGTTCAAGACACATATCCATGATTGCAATTGGCGGAGCAATCGGTACAGGTCTCTTTGTAGCTACTGGTAGCGTTGTAGCTCAAGCAGGTCCTGGAGGCGCTATTTTAGCTTATTTATTAATAGGCGTTATGCTTTATTTTTTAATGTCATCAATTGGAGAACTTGCTACTTTTTATCCTGTATCAGGTTCATTCAGTTCATATGCTACCCGCTTCGTTGATCCTTCTCTAGGTTTCACGATGGGATGGCTATATTATATAATGTGGTCTTTAGTTTCAAGTGTAGACGTAATGGTCGCATCAAATGTTTTATTTTATTGGGATATATTTAAATTCTTTAGTCCGCTTACTTGGAGTTTAATCTTCATTACGATAATATTCCTATTAAACATATTCACAGTTAAAGCATTTGGGGAAACTGAGTTTTGGCTTTCACTAATTAAAGTGATTACAATTATAGTATTTATAATTGTTGGTTTCTTAATGATTCTTGGTATCCTAGGTGGCCATACTTATGGCTTTGAAAATTATACTAAAGGGCAAGCACCGTTTGTTGGCGGCTTTTCAGGTTTTTTAGGCGTATTACTTGTAGCAGGTTTCTCAGTGGGCGGTACAGAAGTTGTCGCTGTGACAGCTGGTGAATCAGATAATCCTAAAAAAACAATGCCTAAAGCCGTTAAACAAGTCTTTTGGAGAATTTTATTATTTTACGTATTGTCTATCGCTGTCATTGCAGCCATTATTCCTTATTCAGATCCACTGTTACTAAATGAGCATGAATCTGTATCTCAAAGTCCATTTACCATTGTATTTGATAGAATTGGAATTGCTTTCGCGGCTTCTGTTATAAATGCAGTTATTTTAACTTCATTATTATCAGCGACGAACTCAGGCATGTATACTACAAGTAGAATGTTATTCTCTTTAAGTGATGAAAAACAAGCGCCGAAATTCTTAAGTAAATTAAATGAAAAAACGAAACTTCCTTTACGTGCTTTAGTTACAACATATATTTTAATTGTAGCAATCATTATTATCGCTAACTTTTATTCTAATGCAGTATTTAGTTTATTAAATATTATTGGCTCATTGGTAATTATTGTTTGGGTAGCTAGCTCATGGGCTCAAGTGCGTTTACGTAAAGCGATAAAACGCCAAGGCAAAGATATAAATACTTTATTACCTTATAAATCACCTTTATATCCTCTAGGTCCAATCCTAGTATTTGCAACACTTATTTTCTTATATTTTGGTAATTCAATAGGCGATTTATTTAGTGGTCATATCGGTAAGTTCATCATTAATATTTTACCTTTAATTGTTTTAGCACTCATTTTCTTGGTGCATAAAGTAATTAGAAAAACAAAATATGTTAAGTTAGATGAAATGGATATTACGCCTCATCATTATCATGATAATTAGAATTTTTATATTTTAAGCGAACAGTAAAGAGAACTTTGGATATGAACATATATATCCTCTTTCTCTCTTAACTGTTCGCTTTTTCATTGAAACGTATTCTGTGTATTTCCACGGTTTAATTTATTCTGTATAATAAGTCTTAAGATATCGATTTAGAGGTGAGAAGAATGGTTGGTCAAACAAATTTATTTGACGATGTCATTAAAAGTGAAGAGCGTTTTGTAATCGTAGTCCAATCTCTTGAAGAGAAAAATGGTCAGCTACTTAAACGTACTTTACGAGAGTATCCAAGTCTCGAACACGATCAGATGGAGAATTTATTTATTCACTTAAAGGACGTGTTTGGTAACGAACCATTTAACGATAATCAATCGGCATATACTATTACTGTTTATACTAATTTAGATTATGCAGCGGACCAAGTTTACGCTTATGTCAAACGCTATCGTGGCAAACATGATTGGACACATACTGCTAAGTAATATTAAAAAGCATGAATACTTATTAACGTTTTTACTAAAAACATTTTAGTATATTCAAAGATAATAAGTACTCATGCTTTAATTATTTATAAAATTTCTTTTAAAGCGGCTGGTATACCATTAGAATCATTATCTAATGTCACTTTGTCCGCTACTTCTTTTAATTCTTCAGTAGCATTTCCCATAGCTACAGAATAACCTGCTACTTCAAACATAGACTGGTCATTTAAACTATCGCCAAAGCACACTACTTCTTTTAAAGAAATATCTAACTTTTCACATAACGCTTTAATAGCATTACCTTTAGATACGCCTTTACCCATAAACTCTAAGAAAAATGGTTTACTTGTAGTAACATCAATATTGGAATTAAATGAACCATGTAATGCATCTCTTACATTCGTAATGTTCTCTACATAATCTACACCCATCACTTTAGGCACATCTTCATTGATATATTTTTTGATATCGTCTACTCTCTTCATCGGTAAACCAGTAAGTTGAGATTCAATATCTCTATATTCGTGATCACCATCGTGAATGATATGACCATCTTGATAAGTTAACACTAAAAAGTTCTTTTCTCTACAGAAGTCTGCGATTTTATCAAAGTCTTCTTTTGAGACACTCTTACTTACTTCAACTTTTTCAGTGGCTACTTTGATTGTTTTTCCACCATTATAACTAATGATATAGCTATCATGTTTATCTAAATGTAATTCTTTAGCTATGGGTAACATACCTTCTGTTGGTCGTCCAGAAGCTAGAACTACTTTATAGCCTTGATTTTGAAGATCTATTAAATACTCTTTCGTTTCAGGACTTACTTTATTATCACTATTAATTAAAGTATCATCCATATCCATTACTATCACTTTGAAATTACTCATATTTTTATGGTGCTCCTTTCAAAAATTGCTTGTTCTCATTTTACAATAAATTTAAGAAGGATACACAATTTCTTCAACTACACCTACTTGATTAATCGTAGCTAATTCAGAATGACAATGTGTAATTTGATGTCTCAATGCTCTTACCAACTCGCCGCTTTTTTCTTTACGACTTAATGTTAAGATAGTAGGTCCCGCTCCACTAATCACTGTAGCATAAGCATCATATTTCTTGGCTAACGCTTTTATTTCTTCAAATTCTGGAATTAAATGTTGACGATATGGTTCATGAAAACCATCTTGTGCCATCATCTTCCCAGCAAGTTCATAATTGTGCTGTATTAACGCGCAAATCATTGTATTACTAATCGCACTATTTTGAATTGCTTTTTTATGAGAAAATTTATCTGGCAAAACATTTCGAGAATCTTCAGTTTTTAATTCATATGGAGGAATAGTTAAAATAATATCCACGTCAGGCACATCAATATGAGCTACATCTGTTTCTTTAGTATCTGGATTATAATATCCGGCTAATAGGCCTCCATATATTGTCGGTGCTACATTATCGGGATGCCCCTCAAATTCAGTGGCTAACTGAAGTAACTCATATTTTGAAAGCTGAATGTTACCAAAATAATTAGCTATATATAATGCTCCAACTAAAGCAGATGCTGAAGATCCTAATCCTCTTGCTAATGGTATGTCACTTCTCATTTCAACCTTTAACGTCGGTAACTCAATATTATATTTAGTAGCAACTTGTTGGGCGACTTGATATATGTAATTGTCCTTATTGTTAGGAAGACTATTTAATTCTGGACTTAAATACTCAAATTCCCACTCATCACCTTCGATTCTATGAACATATAAATTTAAATATTTGTCGATAGCCATTCCAATTGAATCAAATCCTACTCCTAAATTAGCAGTTGATGCTGGAATCTTAAGGTGCAAATATTTATTCATTTATAATGCTCCTTTGATGTAATCAATAATACTTGCTTTATCATTCGGAAGCGGTTGAATAGGATTATCTAAAATAGAAATAGCTGTATCAGGATCTTTTAAGCCATTACCAGTTAAAATAGCTACAACTTTTTTATTTTTTGGCAACTTACCTGCACGATGTAATTTAATAAGTCCAGCAATAGAAGCATTACTTGCTGGTTCACTAAATACACCTTCTTTTGAAGTCATTAATTGATAAGCTTCTAAAATTTCTTCATCTGTTACGCTATCAATTAAACCATTAGATTCTTCTAACGCTTTTGTCGCTTTACTCCAGCTAGCAGGATTACCGATACGAATAGCAGTAGCAATTGTTTCAGGATTTTTAATTACTTTATTTTGAACAATTGGAGATGCACCTTCTGCTTGGAAACCAAATAATTGTGGTAACTGGCTACCTTTTTTCTCGTTATATTCTTTAAACCCTTTCCAATATGCAGTGATATTTCCCGCGTTTCCTACTGGGATCGCTAAAACATCTGGTGCTTGTTCTAATTGTTCAACAATTTCAAATGCTCCTGTTTTTTGTCCTTCAATACGATATGGGTTAACTGAATTCACTAATTCAATTTCATCATCATTTGCTGCTATTTCTTTAACAATTTCTAAAGCTTCATCGAAATTTCCTTCTATAGAAACAATTTCTGCCCCATACATTACCGCTTGAGATAACTTTCCTAACGCTATTTTACCTTCAGGAATAACGACTATTGCTTTTAAACCTGCTCTTGCGGCATAGGCTGCTGCAGAAGCAGATGTATTACCAGTTGAAGCACAAATAACTACTTTTTTACCTTGCTCTTTTGCTTTAGTGACAGCCATTACCATGCCACGGTCTTTAAAAGAACCTGTAGGATTTGCACCCTCAAATTTGACATATAAGTCAATGTTTAACATTGCTGATAAATTTTCACAATGGATAAGTGGTGTATGACCTTCATTAAGTGTTAAATGAGGTGTGTCTTCATTCACAGGTAAATATTCTTTAAATTCTTCTACTAATCCTTGCCATCTTTTCATAATTATTAAACTCCTTCAACTGGATAAATTTTTTCAACATTCAATCCTGCTTTACTTAGTTCATCTTCAGGAGATACGTCTAAGCCAATAACCACTACACCATAAGATGTTTCATCTCTTTTTTCTATTTGAAGCGATTTATGGAAAGGTAATATCGCTTTTAGTTCACCTTCAATTTTTTCTATTGATTTGTCACTATGAATAACTACATAATAATTTAACTTTTCCTTAAGAGAAACTGACTCATCATTATCCATTAATTCGCGTGTTTCATCAGTCTTCAATTCGAAATGTGGAGGAAGTGTATGTAGATTGGATTCAAAGAATAACGCAACATTCAATAAGTCACTTACTACCGCACTACCTGTAGCTAAACTACCTGCCCCCTTACCGTAGAACATAGTGTCTCCTACAGCATCACCAATAACGTAAATAGCATTATATTCATTTTCCACAGCAGCTAATTGGTGAGATTTATGTATTAAAGTTGGTTCTACAGATGCTGAAACTTTGCTGTTATAATATGTTCCTTTACCAATCAATTTAATCTTATAACCTAATTTATCTGCTACATTAATATCACTCAATGTTGTGTTACTAATTCCTCTAACTTTTACATCATTTAATTTAATGACTTGGTTAAATGATAAATAAGAAGTAATCACTACTTTACGTGCTGCATCAATTCCTTCAACATCATCAGTAGGATCCGCTTCTGCATAGCCTAAACGCTTTGCTTCTTCTAGTGCTTCTTCAAATGATGATTGTTCTCGTGTCATTTTAGAAAGAATAAAATTAGAAGTACCATTTAAAATTCCCATAAATTTAGAAATATTATTGGCATTTAATCCATTATTGATTGCATTAACGATTGGAATACCACCTGCTACACTTGCTTCAAATTTTAGTGCTACGCCTTGTTTTTCAGCTAAGTCTTCTAAAAGTTTTAAGTGTACGGCTAGTAAATCTTTATTCGCTGTAATAACATGTTTACCACGTTTAAGCGAATCTCTAAGCCAATCAACGGTAGGTTCAATACCTCCCATAACTTCGATAACGATATCAATTGAATCATCATTTAAGATTTCGTCTACATCATCTGTTAAATGATATTGACTAATATTGATAGGTCTTTTTTTAGATTTATTACGAACTAAAATATGTTTAATAATGATATCTTTATTGAGCGTATCTTTAATTTGTTGTCTATTTTCTTCTATGATTTTTACTACGCCTGACCCAACTGTTCCCAGGCCAAGTAAAGCAACGTTCAATTCTTTCATATAACTATCTTCCCCCATTTGTATTACTGAGAAATACAATTGTTTTCTTGAAATATACTTTATTATAGTATACTATTAAATTGATAGGACTTTTTTAGCGTAAAAAGTGAATATATAGATATATATTACCACGGGGTATCAGAAAATTAAATAGAATTTTCTGATTTTTTAGAAAGGTTGATACAATTTATGAAAGTAGCAAAATTCGGCGGTAGTTCTGTTTCAAATGCAACTCAAATTAAAAAAGTCCTTAATATTGTCAATGAAGATGACGAACGTAAAATCATTATTGTTTCTGCTCCTGGAAAAAGACACAAAGATGATATAAAAACAACTGACCTTTTAATTCGTTTGTATGAAAAGGTTCTAAATGGATTAGACTATCAAGATAAAAAGAAGGAAATTATTCAGCGCTATGCAGATATTTTAGAAGAGCTAGAGATGGATATGATTTTTTTAACTACAATTGATGAAACACTTGAACACATCATTAAAACATTAAAAAACGAACCCCTCGTTTATATGATGCTTTATTATCGTGCGGCGAGAATTTTAATGCTCAATTAATCGCAAGTTATAATAACTCACAAGATGTTAAAACAACATACTTTTCCCCTAAAGATGCTGGTATTTTAGTTAGTGATTTGCCTCAACAAGCACAAATTTTAGAAGAAGCTTATGACCAAATCTATAAACTGAGAGAGGTTGAAGGAAAAATTATTATTCCTGGTTTCTTCGGGGTATCTAAACAAAATTATGTTGTAACGTTCCCTAGAGGCGGATCAGATATCACTGGTGCAATTATTGCTAGAGGCGTAAGAGCATCACTTTATGAAAACTTTACTGACGTTTCAGGTATTTTCAAAGCGAATCCAAATGTTATAAAAAATCCAGAACTCATTAATGAAATTACATATAGAGAAATGCGCGAATTATCTTATGCAGGGTTTGGTGTTTTCCACGATGAAGCACTACAACCTTTGTATAAACATAGAATTCCTGTAGTTATTAAAAATACTAATCGTCCCCAAGATAAAGGAACGTTCATTAGACATGATCGCGATATTAATGATAAAGAAGTTATTATCGGTATTAGTTGTGACAAAGACTTTACAGTAATTAATATAAAAAAATATCTGATGAATAGACAAGTTGGGTTTACTCGTAAAATATTAGAAATTCTTGAAGATTACAATATTTCTTTTGACCATATGCCTTCAGGAATCGATAGTATCAGTATTATTATGCGTACACATCAAATTAAAGGTAAGGAACAAGAAGTTTTAAATGCTATACGTAAAAAATGCGATGTTGATGAATTAAGTATTGAACATGATCTAGCTATTTTAATGATTGTAGGCGAAGGAATGAACAAATCTGTAGGTACCGCCCATCAAATTACGCATGCATTAGCCGAATCTAATATTAACTTAAAAATGATTAACCAAGGCGCCTCAGAAATTTCAATGATGTTTGGAATTTCGGTTGAAGATGCTGATAAAGCAGTCTTATCAACCTATGAATATTGTTATCACGGTGTTTGTTTAAAAAATTTATGTGCTAAAAAGTAATAAAAAGCAACTGATATGTTGATAAATACTGTTAAAGTCTTATCTATATCAGTTGCTTTTTTCTATCTTAAATTTTATTAGGTTTAACCTTGTGTTAAAGCTGCTTGGATTCTTTGCTCACCCACAACCATTTTTAATATAACAAATTGATAGTAACTTAACGCTTCTAATACCCTTTTATAATTTGGTAATTGATGATAATTTTGATTATCCATCAAATCATACATTAGCACTATTTCTGGTTTTATATAATCAACATTCCAAGTGAGCGAATGAAAATAAATACTATTTTTAGGTAGACGAATACTTTCATCTAATCTAAATATCCATTCTTCATTTACAACATCATAAATAAAGATATTTAGAACTAATTCATTATTAATTGTGACATCGATATGAGCTACTTCCGGCACATTTAATTTATCTTTATCCATTTTCTTATTATTTTTATTATAAAAATTATATGTGTATGATGAAGGAATTACTCTTAACACTTCGACTAAATATTTTCTCTCAACACATATGTCAACTTTTGAAGGTAGCGTAAAGTTATCGTTTAAAAATAACTGCATAGCGACTTCCCCATGAAATTTAAAAGATTTTCGACATTTTGATTTAAGAATGTCTACTAACTTTTCTACATATTCTTGATGTTCATTCTCCATTCTACTACCTCCTAAGGAAACGCTTTCATAGTGATTATTATACCTTTCTTGTACAATATTTTCAAACTTCAATTTATGAAAAATATGTAAGTATTTAACTCATAAAATGTTAATTCCAACATTTTAAATTCAATTAATATTTAATTGATAATTAACTATTATAAAATAATTCTTTAAAATTTTCGATATAAAAATAACTAATTTATAAGCCAAATTACTTCTAACAGAAACCTACATTATATTTATCAAACCTAAAAGTTAAGAAACTTGAATTAAAATTAAAGTGTAAAATCAATTGTTTTTAATAATGTCTTAACAAAATCTTAAGACCTTCTTGATTTTCAGAATATTGAACTGTCGATATATTACGTTTATAATTTATGTGTTGTCTTATATCATTTAAAATTTTTGAAAACGTTTAATGATATAAACGAATAAACAAAAATGCAGGTGATTAATTATGACGTTAACGGTTATTTTGCTAATTATCATAGCAGTACTTATCTTGGCATTTATTTTAAATCAACGTTATATGCAAGATCGAGTTGACACTGAAATGTATGCTAGAAATCAAATGATATCTAAAAATGCAGTTTTAAGTAAAGAGAATTTAGATCTTAGAAACAAAATGTTAAGTTCTAACAAGGAAATCAGTCCGCATGCTAAAAGTAATGCAAAAAGAGTGATAAGAGAAATTTTAGATAACTACATCACTGAAGGTCAATTAAAATTTTATCATATCGTTACGACGAGTAATCTAGCAACTAAACATCCTTTATTCGAATATGCTAGAACATTTGATTTTATTGTTATTTCTGATATTGGTTTAATCAATATTGATGTCAAAAAATGGAATCAGAAAACGTTCTATCATTTTAATGCGCCGGTAGACGATAAAATGGTTATTGATACTAAAGATGTTAATCAAATAGTTGGTCATTATATTAGCAAACAGTTTCATAGCCAATTCAATTCACCACGTAGTGACATTTATACTTTTGTCGAAAAAGTTCAAAATAATAGAGTGATTTATGACTTTTATGACTATGATCCATATGAACAAGCTGCGATAAATTCTAAGTCTTTAAAAGATAATATTGAAAAGCATTTTGACCACAAAATTCAAAGTATTGGTATTATTTACTTTAGTGATGGAAGTGTTAATATCATTGAAGGTGCGCAAGATCGTGAGAAATATGTAGACACAGTCTCAACAAAATATTCACTCGAACATGTGATTAAAAATGCAATTAATTTATCTAAACACCCACTTACTGAAGCACAGGCTAGTAAAATCGTCAATAGCTTCAATAACTAATTTATTTTGATGAATCGAATATTTAACATTAATGATAAAAGCGATTATCATACCATTTTCCTAGATAATATGATAATCGCTTTTTCTCTTTATTTTAGCTCCAGATATTAACTTTATTCTTTTTAGCTTCCGCTTCATCTTTTTCAAAAGTACTTCTATATTTACCGTTAGGCGCAAAATATTTTTCACGTGCCAACCCTTGTTTTACTAATTCTTCATTGTACATTGTATCTTTATCTAACCAGACATATGCTAAAGTACGTCCGTATCGATCTTCTTTTTCTTTATCGTACTCTAAGTATACATCTTTACCTGATAAATGTTTTTTACTATAATTTGAAGCTTCTTTTCCATAAGGTTGCACAGGTGTATTAGGTTTAACGGTTTCAGGCGTATCCACACCGATTAATCTTATTTTTATTTCTTTACCGCTATTATTTCTAGCTACAAATGTATCACCATCGACGACACGTTCAATATGTACTTTCTCTTTACCCTTTAATTCTGTAGTTGATGAAGTTGGGCTCCCGCTATTTTTAAACGGACCTGTGTGATTAATAAATTGGAATGCTAACACCCCTACTATAATCACAGCTAAGACGATTATACTGAGAGATTTTTTAGATTTCATGAACTCACCTGCTCTTCTTTTCGATACTTCCATATAATATATAATTCAAATTTAATCGTCAATTAAATATTTACTTTTATTTATATAAATCGTTTTTTTATTTTTCCTGAAAATGAAGAAACAATTAAAATCATGCTATAATGTAATGCGTTAGGAGTGAAACACATGAACGAACGTAATGAAAATTTACTGACTACTATAACTGTCGTAATCGCCATCATCATTGGTGTTATTCTTCAAATTGTTTATAAACTTCCAATCATTGTATCAGTAGTAGTAGCCGTATTATTAGGCGTTTTAGTCGGTTTTATTATTTATATTATTCAATCCTTTATTAAAAAACGTAAAAACAAATAAGAGGCTGAGACAAATTAAAATGTCTCAGCCTTTGCTAATATATTGGCAAAGACTGACTGGTTTGAAAATGCGCTTAAATCAAGCTTTTTTCAAATCTAGTCACCCTTGCCGGGGAGCGGGGCCCCAGCACAGAGAATGTCATTAAGAAATTCCACTAATAAAGCAAGCTGGGGTTGGACGACAAAATTTATTTAATTTCTGTCCCACTCCCTTATTTTTAATATTTAAGATTAATTTAAAGTCAGTGTGGTAGATATAAGGAATAACTATATAATTTATCCTTTATAGAAATATTAAGACGATAATCAAAAAGAAACCTCATATTAAATACTAAAGTAAAGAGGTGGAAACAATGGAAATTCTTGATATTATTATCGATACACATGGACTTATTTATAGAGTGCAAACGCAAAATGGCAATATATTTGAACACACATTAGCTAATGAAACACCACCAGACAAAGTAGCACAAGTTTTGCGTTTATTAGCGACTCACGTAGATCAATTAGAAGCGGAAAAGGCAAAAAATAATTAAATCCATCCTTCTAAAAAAACTCACTAAAACTAAAATTTAGTCTTAGTGAGTCATTAAATTCTATAGAATTGGCGATACTAATTTAGCTATATCTTCTTTTATTTTTATAGATAGTGATCGTTTGTCATATTCTTCTTTTGTTAGTTGTTTAGATTTTTTAACATCTTCTTCAAATGCTGTTTTAAGTTGTTGCGCGATATCTTTGTCATAGATAAATGCATTGACTTCAAAGTTTAAAGCAAAGCTTCGGTAGTCCATATTTGCTGACCCCACACTGCTGACTTCTCCATCAATCATAGCGACTTTTGAATGGATAAAGCCATTTTCATACATATAAACTTTGACACCACTTTCAATTAAATCTGCTGCATTTGAAAATGTAGCCCAGTATACGAAAGGATGGTCAGGTTTACTTGGAATCATTAAGTGCACGTCCACGCCGGCGTTAGCAGCCATTTTCAAAGCGTTTATATAAGAACGATCTGGAATAAAGTATGGACTTTGTAAATAAACCGATTGCTTAGCACTCATAATCATCTTCGTGTAACCATATTCAATTTGATGAAGCTCATAAGCTGGTCCGCTAGAAGCAATTTGAATTGCCGAATTGCCATGATGTTGCGCTTTCTTCGGTGGGAAATACTTATCATCATATTCAAATTGAGGACGATGGGCTTGAGAGTTCCAGTCGAGAATAAAACGCATTTGTAAAGCATCGACCACATCACCTTCAACACGAATATGCGTATCACGCCAGTACCCTAATTTCCCTAATCCCAAATAATCGTCACCAATGTTAAAACCACCAATGTAACCAACTTGGCCATCAATAACAATAATTTTGCGATGATTACGGTTATTCATTCTAAAGTTGATAAGTGGAAATTTAGAGGCAAAGAAAGCTTCTACCTCCCCACCTAATGACTTAAAATGTTTAAATTTAGACATTCTTACTTTTTTAGAGCCTACATCGTCATATAAGATTTTTACTTCTAAGCCTTCTTTAAGCTTTGTTTCTAGTGCATCAATAATTCGATGCCCTAGCCCGTCTAGTTCGAAAGTATAATATTCTAAATGTATGTAGTCTTTCGCATTATAGATATCTTCAATTACTTTGTCGTAAAGTTGATGACCATCTATAAATAAATCTACTTTATTATCTTCAGTTAAAAAGGCATCTTGTTTCATTAATAGCATTCTAATCATATCACGATGTTTTTTAACTTCATTATTATTCGTTTGATAATTATTAGCGTCTAATGCTTCAACTTGTTGCTTAATGACATCTTTGAAGGTATCCAATTCTTTACCGTTGTTTTTCTCCATTTTACGTTTAGATACTGTTCTACCAAAGAATAGATATAGAATAAAGCCTATTAAAGGCAAAACGAATAATACAAATAACCAGGCCCATGTCGATGTTGCGCTGCGTCGATTTCTTTCTAAAAATATAATTATAAAAGCTAATACTAAATTAATAATAAACCCTAAAGCTAATATAATTGTAAATACAGTCCCTAAATCTGGACCAAATATATATTTCATAACATTTACTCCTATTAACCCGATATTAATGCTTAAAATTATTGGTGCGCTAAAATTAATGTAGCACTTAAAACTTCTTCGTTATGTGGAAACTTTTGTTCTTCTACTCTTTCAATTGAAGCATTTAAAAGCTTAAATTGACTACCTTCCTTACTAGCTAAAAACTCATTAACTTTAGCTTCTAAACCTTCTAATGTTTTTTCTTTAATCTTTTTGAATTTAATCTTATTCATCTATCTAACACTCCTCTTTTCTGTTTGTTTAAATCATAGTCTTTTTATATACGTTTAGCAACTAAATTTAAATATATTAGTTAAAACGCTTACAATTATATTTTTTTAATATTAAATTCACATCACGAGTGATTTAAGGTATACTAAAGACATTCTTTTAAATTTTCAGAATAATATAATAATTTGTGTTAATTAATTCCATGGAGGGAAATATATGATTTCTTTTGAAAATGACTACCTAGAAGGCGCACATGAAAAAGTGTTACAAAGACTACTCGATACGAATTTAATACAAGCAAGTGGCTATGGGGATGATCAATTTTCCAAAAAAGCAGCTGAACAAATTAAAGCTACTATTAAATGTCCTGAAGCAACCGTACGTTTCTTAGTAGGCGGTACACAAACCAATCAAGTTGTAATTAATTCCGTTTTAGAATCGTATGAAGGTGTCATTTCAGCCGACACAGGACATGTCGCAGTACATGAAGGTGGCGCAATAGAATTTAGCGGTCACAAAGTCTTAGCTATTCCTTCTCATGAAGGGAAAATCACACCTAAAAAAGTTAATGCTTATTTAGATACGTTCTATAGTGATTTTAAACGTGAACATATGGTATTTCCTGGCATGGTATATATTTCTCATCCAACTGAATATGGAACGTTATATAGTAAAGAAGAATTAAAAAATCTAGCTGCTGTTTGTAAAGAACATAAAGTACCATTATTCATGGATGGCGCTAGATTAGGTTACGGATTGATGAGTGATCAAAGTGATTTAACTATTGAAGATATTGCGAAGTATTGTGATATATTTTATATCGGCGGTACAAAAATCGGTGCCTTATGTGGCGAAGCAATTGTCTTCACAAATAATAACGAACCGAAACACTTCACAACACGTATTAAACAACATGGTGCTTTATTAGCTAAAGGTCGTTTAGTCGGTGTCCAGTTCTTAGAATTATTTACTAATAATTTATACTTTGACATTAGCCGTCATGCGATTAACATGGCTAACAAGATGAAAAAAGGATTTATCGAAAAAGGCTATCAAGTATATTTCGACTCACCTACCAACCAACAATTTTTTGTTTTAAGTGAAGATAAGATTAAAGAATTACAACAAAAAGTGAAATTCGCAGTGTGGGAAAAATATGATGATAACCATCGTGTCGTTAGATTTGCGACAAGTTGGGCTACTACTGAAGAAAACGTAGATAAGTTATTAGAGTTAATTTGATATTGAAAAACAGGGCTAATTTTAAAGTTAGCCCTGTTTTTAATGAATTTTAAAATAGTTGCCCATTTCTTCAAAATTATACTTATTTTTCTCATTCAATTACCCAACTAAAAACAAAAAAGAGCTAAGGCAAAATGCCTTAACTCCTTATTTCCCTAAGTCTTTCCCCGATTTGCTTAGCGATTAATATTGTTTCATATATTGTTCGCGTTCCCATTCAGACACTTGAGTTCTGTAATAGTCCCACTCAATTGATTTAGAATTGATGAATTGATTGTAAATGTGGTTACCTAACGCTTTTTTAACTGTGTCGTTTTCACGCATAGCTTTTAGCGCTGTGTATAATGTTGATGGAAGATCTTGAATGCCTACAGCTTCGCGTTCTTCACGATTCATTTCATAAATATTTTGGTTTACTGGTTCTGGTACTTTAGTTTTGTTTTTAATACCATCTAATCCAGCTTGTAAGATTGTTGCTAATGCCATGTATGGGTTAGCAGCTGGGTCAACTGAACGTACTTCAATACGAGTTGATAATCCTCTTGAAGAAGGTACACGTACTAATGGTGAACGGTTTTTACCACTCCATGCGATATAACATGGTGCTTCGTAACCTGGTACTAAACGTTTGTAAGAGTTTACTAATGGGTTACATACAGCAGTGAATCCACGTGCGTTGTTTAAGATACCTGCAGTGAAGTGATATGCATCGTCAGTTAATTGCATTTCGCCATTTGGATCGTAGAATGCATTTTCTTTACCTTTGAATAATGAAACGTTGAAGTGCATTCCGCTTCCGTTAACACCAAATAATGGTTTTGGCATAAATGTTGCATGTAAATTATGTTTACGAGCAATTGTTTTAACAACTAATTTGAATGTTTGGATGTTGTCACATGCTGAAATTGCGTCTGCATATTTGAAGTCAATTTCATGTTGACCAGGCGCAACTTCGTGGTGACTTGCTTCGATATCGAATCCCATATCTTCAAGTTCTAATACGATATCACGACGGCAATTTTCACCTAAGTCAGTTGGTGCTAAATCGAAGTAACCACCATTATCGTTTAATTCTAATGTTGGTTCACCTTTTTCATCTAATTTGAATAAGAAGAATTCTGGTTCAGGCCCTAGGTTAAAGTCTGTGTAGCCCATATCTTCCATTTCTTTTAAGACACGTTTTAAGTTTGTACGTGGGTCACCAGCGAATGGTTCACCATCAGTCGTGTAAACATCACAGATTAAACGTGCTACTTTACCTTGACCAACAGTCCATGGGAAGATTACCCAAGTATCTAAGTCTGGGTGTAAGTACATATCTGATTCTTCGATACGTACGAAACCTTCGATTGATGATCCATCAAACATCATTTCGTTATCTAAAACTTTTTCTAATTGGCTAACTGGTACTTCAACGTTTTTGATTGTACCTAAGATATCAGTGAATTGTAATCTTAAATATCTAACGTTTTCTTCTTTTGCAAATTTACGAATATCATCTTTACTAAATGTACGTTTTGGCATAACAGAAATCCTCCAAATATTTATTTAATAAATCGCGATAAATCGCCACGATTTATTGGCAAAGCTTCACCATGTGGTTTTTGCGTTGCGTCTACAATCATTCTCTTTCTAGTCTCTTGTTCATCGGGTGACAAATGCCCTTGATTACCGGTAATGATTTGTTTAATTCCCTTCAGGTTAAATCCTTTTTCAATTAAGGATTTAATTTCTAAAAGTCTTTCCAAATCATTTAAAGAAAACAATCGTTTGTTTCCTTCCGTACGTTCGGGCTTTACAAGTTCATGTGTTTCATAGTAGCGGATCTGTCTAGCAGTGAGGTCGGTTAATTTACAAACTACACTCATAGAGAACACGGCCATATTGCGTCTTATTCTATCGTTAGACATCAATAACCTCACCTCTACTTTTGAACTTGTCTATAATTTAGCATAGTTTCATTCGCATTACAAAAATATGTTAGGTTTTCTGACATAAAAATTTAAATACTCCTTAAATGTTGTTATATCAAGCATTTGCTTCATATAATTATTAAATTTCGCATTATAATTTATCTTCATTTTCAGAAAAAATAAAAAACCTACTTAAAAAAGTAGGAATTTTTATTAAATCATATTCTGTTCTTTCAAATGGCTCACTGCTCTAGTTACGGCAATCTTCACATGTTCATATGTTAGTCCACCTTGCACATAAGCTTCAAATGGCGGTCGAATCGGGCCATCTGCAGATAATTCAATAGAAGAACCTTGAACGAAAGTACCTGCTGCCATAATAACATCATCTTCATAACCCGGCATATAACTAGGTTCTGGACTGAAATGTGCATTAATTGGTGAGGCATGTTGAATACTTTGACAGAACGCAATCATTTGTTCTTTCGTATCAAATTGAACTGTTTGAATCAAATCGGTACGTTGTTCATTATATTTAGGTACAGTGTTCATGTTCATTTTTTCAAGAAGTAGACTAGTAAATAAGGCGCCTTTTAAACTTTGACTTACGACATGAGGCGCAAGGAAGAAGCCTTGATACATTTCTTGTAGTGAATTCAATGACGCACCCGCTTCTTTCCCAATACCAGGAGCAGTCAAGCGATAGCCACAGCGTTCGATTAAATCCTTTCTACCAGCAATGTAACCACCAATCTTAGCTAATCCACCACCAGGATTTTTAATTAATGATCCAGCGATTAAATCAGCCCCTACTTCAATAGGTTCACGGCGTTCGACAAATTCACCATAACAATTGTCGACAAAGACTATAATATTTGGGTGGTGTTGTTTAATACATTTGATAGCCTCTTCAATTTCATCAACTGGAATAGATGGACGTTGATCATAACCTTTAGAACGTTGAATCGCTATCACTTTCGTTTTCTCTGAGATAGTATTTAAAACACTCTCAACATCGATTTGACCGTTCTTTAAAGCGACTTCGTTATAACTTACGCCATGTTCTTTCAAACTTTCAATACCATTACCGTTAACCCCTATCACTTCTAATAACGTATCATACGGGCTACCTGTAATATAAATGAGTTCATCTCCATATTTAAGAGTACTTTGAAGTGCTAACGTTATCGCATGTGTACCTGAAATGATTTGTGGTCTGACAATCGCATCTTCCGCTTTAAATGTATGCGCGTATATTTCTTCTAAATGATCACGTCCGAAATCATCGTAACCGTACCCTGTACTACCCGTTAAGTCACTTTCTGTGGCTTTAACATGATGAAATGCATTTAACACTTTTTCTTGATTAATATATGCAGTTTCTTCTATTTCTTTAAAATATGGCGCCAAAGTATCTTCTACTTCAGTAACCAATTGTTTAATATCTGACATGCTTAATGACTTCCTTTTACTATTTTTTATAACCTTCAATAAGGTATTCTTCTTTTTCAGCGTCAAAATCCATTTCTTCTATTAATGTATGTTGTTTCAAGAAATATAATCTGTCGGCATCAGCTGCAGGAACCGTCTCTTTATAATGCGTTAATGACGCTTTGATTTGTTGAAACAATAATTGTTTCACTTTCGCTTTATCTTCGTCAGCTCGACTAGAAACAAATATTGAAGGCGCCTCTGAAACAGGGGCATCTTCTTCTTTATTACATTGATCTTTTTTATTGAAAATGACTGCTTGTGGAATTTGATCCATGTCTAAATCTTTTACTAATTGATTAACAGTATCAAATTGTGCACGGTGTTCAGGATGACTTGCATCTACGACATGTAATAATAAATCTGCACCTTTTGCTTCTTCTAATGTTGATTTAAAAGCAGCAATAAGCGTAGTTGGTAATTTTTGAATAAATCCAACAGTATCTGAAATAATTAAATTAAAGCCATCATTAATTTGAATTTGTCTTGTTTTAGGATCTAATGTCGCAAATAGTAAATCTTTTTCAAAAGTCGTTTCACCAGCTAAGACATTGAACCATGATGATTTACCCGCATTTGTATAACCAATTAATGCGATTTGATACACTTGGTTTTGTTCTCGTTTATTACGATAACGTTCACGATGTTCTACCACTGTTTGAAGTTGATGCTTAATTTCATTCATACGGGTTCTGATATGACGACGATCCATTTCTAACTTAGTTTCACCAGGACCTCTTGTACCAATTCCGCCGCCTAAACGTGATAAGCTTTTTCCATGACCCTGTAATCGTGGTAAAAGATAATCTAATTGTGCTAACTCAACTTGAAGTTTACCTTCTCTACTACGCGCTCTTAACGCGAAGATTTCAAGAATTAATTGAGTTCTATCGATAATTTTTATGCCCAAATTATCATTTAATGTTTTCGACTGTGCAGTAGTTAATTCATCATTCGTTACTACTACATCTATTTCATGAAATTCTATAAAAGCTTTTAATTCTTCGATTTTACCTTTACCAACATAATATTTATGATCAACCTGTTCTCTATTTTGTGTGATTTGTCCTTTAACATCTAGTTGGCAAGTTAATGATAATGCTTCTAATTCTTCCATTGTTGACTCAAAATTAAATTGATTATCGTTTTGAGCATGTACACCGACTAAAACAGCAGTTTCTAATTTTTTCTTTGTATCATGAGTGGTTTGCTGCGCCATGTTATACATCTCCTTCTAAAATGTTTCTCAAATATTCTATCATAGTGTGTTTCTTAAGACTATCTTCTAAAATTATGTTAAATTAAAGTTGATAAGAAAGGGTGATATTGTGGAAAATATATATGACTTTGTAGTAAAAAAATCTAACGGTGAAGATTATAAATTAGCTGACTATAAAGGTCAGGTTATGCTAATTGTAAATACAGCAAGTGAATGTGGTTTTACGCCACAATTTGAAGGCTTACAAGCTTTATATGAGAAATATAAAGATCAAGGCTTTATTGTTTTAGGTTTCCCTTGTAATCAATTTGGTGGACAAGAACCAGGTACTGGCGCTGAAGCGAACCAAAACTGCAAAATTAACTATGGCGTAACGTTCCCTATTCATGAAAAAGTAGACGTCAAAGGGGACAATCAACATCCTTTATTCCGTTACTTAACTGATGCGGCTAAAGGTATGTTGAATGAAAAAATCAAATGGAACTTTACTAAGTTCTTAGTAGATCGCGATGGCCGTGTAGTGAGCCGTTTCTCACCACAGAAAAAGCCAGCTCAAATCGAAAAAGATATTGAAAAATTATTATAAAACAAAAAGAAGCTTCATATCAGAAGACATTTATTTTCTAATGTCCGTCTGATATGAAGCTTTTTCTTATTACAAACATTTCCTCTATTTGTTCAAAAGTGCTAAAATGATGAGTTTTCAGCAAGTGAAAGTCATGCTAGACCGCTGTCTACGCTCTACAAAACTTTTAAACTTGGCACTTTGATTACAACTTATTCTTCACTCGCTACTGCTGATTCTGCTTCAGAAGCTTCATCATCAACAGTGAAAGTGCTGATCGCATGTTTGTAAATCAGATGGTGTTTGCCTTGAGATACTAAGCTAATCACGTATTTATCGAAGTCTTCGATAACACCTTTCATTTGAAATCCGTTTAAGAAAAAGACTGTGATTTCAGTTTTCTCTGCTTTAAAGTTCTCTAGTGCTTGATCTTGGATGTTGTGGTTTGCAATCATGTTTAGAACTCCTTTTATTTATTTGGGTTGTAATCTCATCTAACATCATTTGAAGTGTAAGTCTCTCTCTATCAAACCATTGAACATTTAGTTTATTTTTGAACCAAGTCAATTGTCGCTTAGCATATTGTCTAGAATGTTGCTTCAACGTTTCAATGGCAGGTTCTAATTCCATTTGTCCTTTGACTACGGGAACCAATTCTTTATAACCAATTGCTTGCATACTTTGAGTAGATTCAAAACCTTGTTCAACGAGTTGTTGCACTTCATTAAATAATCCGTGGCCCAACATAATATCAACACGTTTATTTATTCTTGAATATAATGTTTTGCGCGACATTTCAATCCCTATTAATAATGTATCATAATTTTCTGTAAATTGTTGCACTTTTTTGCGAGAACTTAAAAGTTTTTTCGTTTTTAAGTAGTATTCTATCGCTCTATTGACTCTTTTTCGATTATTGGGATGAATATCTTTTGCGGATTCAGGATCAAATGAAGCTAAATATTGATGTAAGGTTTGATTATCAAGTTGTTCTAATTCGCTCATTTTTGCATTGGCTTGTGCCTCTACTTCTTTAGATACACTTTCATCATCAAATGGATAGTCATAAATTAACGATTGTATATATAGTCCTGTGCCCCCAGCTATAATTGGCGTTTTGCCTTTAGCAGTAATTTCATCGATTAATATTTCTGCTCTTTTTTTAAAATCATAAGCAGAAAAAGTATCGTCTGGATTCAATATATCTATCATATGATGAGGTATGCCATCCATTTCTTCTTGAGTTACTTTAGCGGTACCAATGTCCATTTGTCGATACACTTGCATAGAATCTCCGCTGATGATTTCTCCATTGATGCGTTTGGCTAATTCAATACTTAGCTCAGTTTTACCTGAAGCAGTTGGCCCCACTATTACAACTAAAAAGGGTTTGGTAGAATCACTCAAAATTATCCCTCACTTTAACTTTTATTTAATATTTGTTTTTGAATCCAATCAAACATATGATTCCAAATCATTTGTTCATCTTCTTCAAATAAAATTTCATGACGTCTATGGGCGTATAGTTGAACTGTAATATGCTTAATTCCAGCTGCTTTAAATTTTTTCCCTAAATTTCTTACGCCTTTACCGTAATCTCCAAATGGGTCCTCTTTACCTGAAATAAGTAGTATTGGTAATTGCGAATTCATTTTTTTCAATTGACCATCATTTGCAGTTCTCATCATATTTTTAACTGTTTGATAAATGAGCTGATTTGAAACTAAGAAACCGGTATATTCATCTTTAACAAACTTATCAACCTCATCACGTCTAGAAGATAACCAATCACTTTGCGTTTCTGGTTGATCGATTTTTTTGTTAAAAGACTTATAAACTAATTGATTTACCCATTTTAAACGATTGCGTTTACCACAGAATAATGTAATTAATTTTAGACCAATCATTGCTGGTATCCCTTTCCATTTAGGATACAGACCCGTGCCTGTTAATATTAATCCTTGTGCCATATCAGGATACTTTTCAACAAATAAACGAGCAATAATCGAACCCATTGAATGACCTAAAACAATATAAGGTAAGTCCCTTTTTTCACTATGTAATGTTTGAGCTATTTCATACGCATCTTGCACCACTATATTCATATCATCAAAGTGGCCACGTTCATCCTCATTTATTTCCATACCATGGCCTCTATGATTATGTCTAATAACATCATATCCCTGTTGAGTTAAAGATTGAACGAGTGCCTCATAACGATCCATATGCTCAGCCATCCCGTGAAAAATATGAACGACGCCAAAGGTAGCTATTTTTGCTTTATCTACTTTAACTTCTAATGTTGTACCATCTTCAACGGTAATTTTATAAGAATTTTGACCCACGCATATGCCTCCCAACGAAAAACAAATCTTTTATAAATTAAAATGATTTAGTATTCCTTTAAATATACCTTTACTTTTTAATGTTATCAAATTGAGAGTGACTTTTTAATAGTGAGTAAATGAATTTTTTGAAAATCAAAATATTAAATGGACTATGTATTAATTTTTTTAGGATATAAGAAAATACTACTAACATATTGGTAAGACACCCATATGTTAGTAGTATTAAAAGTGTTATAAGCTAGTTAACAATTATTTTTTTACAGCTAATTGTTCATTACCATGTGTTGCTTCTTCAATAGCTACATTAACTTCTTTAGTATATTCGTTAACTTGGCTTTGAGTGTAATTCAATAATTGACCCAATTCTTCAATAATTGCATCTTTATATTGTTTTACTTCATTAATATTGAAGTATAATTTACCAGTTCTACGTACTAAGAAGTCAGTTGGTTTATAAACCATTTCATTTTGTACACTATAAACTAATTGTACATATAATTCTAATGGTAATTTAAGATCTTTATCTTTTGCGATTTGAGCAATATTGTATAATTTATCAATATTTGAACCATATTTAGAAGCTAAGCGACGTGCAACATCCTCTTTCAAGCCAATTGCTTTACCTTCTTCAACTTTACGTTCAACGTATTTTTCAAAGTTTTTACTGCCACCTACATCACCGCCAGAAATTGGAGTGTTTTTAGTAGCACATTCACCAAATTTCAAACCGTGTTCTTGTTTTAAGCGTTTCGCTAATAAATCAACAATTTCTAATGCCATGTGACGATAACCAGTTAACTTACCACCAGCGATTGTTAATAGACCTGATTTACCTTCCCAGATTTCATCTTTACGTGAAATTTCAGAAGGATCTTTACCATCTTCTAAAATAAGTGGTCTTACCCCAGCCCATGTAGATTCAATATCTTCATCTTTAACATCTACATCTGGGAACATGTAATTGATCGCATCAATCAAATAATCTCTATCTTCTTGAGTAGTTAATGGTTTCGCTTTATCGTTATCGTAGAAAGTATCTGTAGTACCTACGTACGCTTTACCTTCACGTGGAATAGCGAAAATCATACGACCATCTTTCTCAGTATCAAAGTAAACTGCTTGGCCTAATGGGAATTTAGATTGGTCGATAACTACGTGTACACCTTTAGTTAAACGTAATTGTTTATTATTACGTGTATAGTCTTTTCTTCTCACTTCATCTACCCATGGGCCTGAAGCGTTGATTACTTTTTTAGCCTTGATTTGGTAGATATCGCCTGTTAATTGATCTTGAACTTCGATACCATTTACTTTTGATTTTGAGTCGTATAAGAAGTTTGTAGATTTAGTGTGGTTAATAATTTCTGCCCCGTTCTCTTCAGCACGTTTCATTACTTCAATAGTTAAACGAGCATCATCAGTACGGTATTCAACGTAATAACCGCCACCTTTTAAACCCTCTTTTTTAACTAATGGTTCTTTATCTAATGTTTGTTTTTTAGTCAACATTTTTTTACGTTCATATTTTTTAACACGAGCTAAACGGTCGTACATCATTAAACCTAAGTTAGTTGTAAATTTACCGAATGTACCACCTTTATGCATTGGTAATAACATCCATTCAGGTGTAGTTACGTGTGGACCATTTTCATAAACGATTGCACGTTCTCTACCTGTTTCTGCTACAACTTTAATTTGTGCTTGTTTCAAGTAACGTAAACCACCGTGAACAAGTTTAGTTGAGCGTGAGCTAGTACCTTGCGCAAAGTCTTGCATTTCAACTAAAGCTACTTTCATACCACGTTGACTAGCATCTAATGCAATACCTGCACCAGTAATACCGCCACCGATAATAACTACGTCATATTCAGTATCTTGTAAGTTCTTTTTAATTACTTCTCTATTTAAAGTAGACAAAGCCATAATTTATACCCCTCCAACTTTTAATTAAAAAAAGAGAGACCTATCCATACAGAAGCATACTGCATGAAACAGGTCTCTCAAATCTCGATTAATATATTAACTTAAGTTTATCATAACACATCTTTCAAAACTAAGCCATTAATAGTGATTAATCTTCTAATTTAAAGACCTGAGTTGCTTCTACTGCTTTCTTCCAACCTTTATATAACTTAGTTCTTTGTTCTTCAGACATTTGTGGTTTAAATTCAGTTTCTAATTGCCATCTGTTTTCAATTTCATCTTTACTGTCCCAGAAGCCTACTGCTAAACCTGCTAAGTAAGCAGCACCTAGCGCTGTAGTCTCTTGAATTTCAGGACGTTCTACAGCGATATTAACGATATCTGCTTGGAATTGCATGATGAAATTGTTTTTAACAGCGCCACCATCGACACGTAAAGTCTGTACTTCAATGTCAGAGTCTTTAGACATTGCTTCCATTACATCACGTGTTTGATAGCATAATGATTCAAGTGTTGCGCGAATGAAGTGTTCTTTTTCAGTACCACGGCTTAAGCCAAATACTGCACCTCTTGCTTCTGAGTCCCAATATGGTGTACCAAGACCTACAAAAGCAGGTACTACATATACATTATCAGTTGAATCGACACGTGTAGCATAATTTTCTGATTGTGGTGCTGAGTTAATGATTCTTAAACCATCACGTAACCATTGAATCGCAGAACCTGAGACAAAGATAGAACCTTCTAATGCATAGTTTACTTTTCCATCAAGACCATAAGCGATTGTTGTTAATAAACCACTTTCAGATTTAACTGGTTCTTCTCCGGTATTCATTAACATGAAACCACCAGTACCATAAGTATTTTTCACATCTCCACGTTCGAAACAAGCTTGACCGAATAATGCTGCTTGTTGGTCTCCAGCGATACCAGCAATTGGAACTTCTTGACCAAAGAAGTGATAGTCTTTAGTATGCGCATAAACTTCACTTGATTCTTTAACTTCTGGTAATAAGTTTTTAGGAACATCTAATAATTCTAAAAGTTCGTCGTCCCATTTTAAATCATAAATATTGTACATTAATGTACGACTTGCATTTGTGTAATCTGTGATATGAGCTTCTCCACCAGATAATTTCCAAACTAACCAAGTATCGATAGTACCAAATAATAAATCGCCGTTTTCAGCTTTTTCTCTAGCACCATCTACATTATCTAAAATCCATTTAACTTTTGTGCCTGCGAAATATGGATCTAGTAATAAACCTGTTTTGTTACGGAATGTATCTTCGTGTCCTTGATCTTTTAATTCTTGGCAAATAGATTGAGTTTGACGAGATTGCCATACAATTGCGTGATAGATAGGGCGTCCAGTATTTTTATCCCAGATGACTGTAGTTTCACGTTGGTTAGTAATACCGATACCTTCAATTTGTTCAGCATTTATTTCATTTTCATTTAGCACTTCTGCCATAACTGCTAATACTGATGTCCAAATTTCATTAGCATCGTGTTCTACCCAACCAGATTTAGGGAAGTATTGTTTAAATTCACGTTGAGCGACGCCTTTAATATCCCCATCTTTATCGAATAAAATCGCTCTAGAGCTTGTTGTTCCTTGGTCTATTGACATGATGTATTTTTCCATAAATATTCTCCCTTTCTAATCTATAAATGAAAAAGTGCTATTATGTAGCTTGAGTATCTTGTTAATAAGGAAGTGTACTATCTTTATTACACTTTTCCAAAAAATTAATCATAAAAATGCTATATTTCATTTAAATTTAATAAATCGATTCAATATCATTTGATTTATTAGATTTATTAAGTGCAACACCTAATAATAAAGTAGCAATGACAACAACGATAGCAACTATACAAGAAATATCGAACTGTCCTTGATAGCATACTTTGTAAATTGTTGCGCCAAGCATACCACCAGCAATTGGGCCTAAAACTGGAACAATTGCGTAACCCCAATTTGAATTTCCTTTTCCAGCAATTGGTAAAATGGCATGAGCAATTCTAGGACCTAAGTCACGTGCTGGGTTAATTGCATATCCAGTTGGACCACCTAAACTTAAGCCAATCGCTACGATTAAAGCCCCAACGATTAATGGATTCATACCGTCAGCAATTTTATTTATACCAATGTACATAATCGCTAAACATAAGATAGCTGTTCCAATGATTTCACTTAAAAAGTTTGCGAAATAGTTCTTGATTGCAGGTGCTGTAGAAAATACGCCAAGTTTAGCACCTTGATCTTCTGTTGCTTTCCAATGAGGTAAGTACATTAACCAAACTAACACCCCACCAAAGATACCACCAAGTAATTGACAAATGATATAGCCAGGAACTTGTGCCCAACTAAAACTACCGTCCATCGCAAGTGCAATGGTTAACGCAGGATTTAAATGCGCTCCTGAAAATTTCCCTACTGCATAAGCACCCATCGATACTGCTAATCCCCAACCAGCTGCGATAACTATCCAGTCAGAATCTTGTCCGGCACTACGTTTTAAATTTACGTTAGCACAAACGCCACCACCGAATAATATCAAGATAGCAGTACCTAAAAACTCTGCTAAATATATATTCATGTTTTTACCTCCTATGAAGACAAAAAGATTCCTACAAAAGCACTAGATATATGCATTGCAGAAATCTCTTCGTCTCTTAATCAAATATTAACTTGGTTAAATCATACATAATCGGTGTAAGCGTTGTCAATACTTTTGTAAAAAAATTGTCACAAATAATAGATTTATTTAAAAGCTGTAAAATTTGTTTTTAAAAAATTTTTTAAATTATTTTGTCTTATAGCATTTTCAATAGTTTGTGTTTAATGCAATATTGTGAGTCATTTGTATTAAAAAACGCTTATAATCATTTAATTAAATATCACATGATTATAAGCGCTTAATTAGAAAAATTATGCATCAAAATAATTTAATTGTTACTAAAATATTGTATGTTTCTCGATTACCATAGTGCACGATTGCTAGTTGTTACATAACTCGCACCACTATCAATCACTTCTTGAACTTCTTTGTCTTCTTCAATTAAGCCTCCTGCTATCACTTTTGAAGCAGTTTCTTCGCCAACTATTTTAACAATTTTATGGGCGACGCCTGGCAACACTTCAACGAAATCAGGTTGCACTTTTTTAATAAGTTGAATACTTCTATTTATCGCCTGACTATCTATAATAAACACTCTGAATATCGTTAATGTATTGAGTGACTTAGCTTTCTGAATCACTTTAGTTTTAGTCGAAACAATTCCTTTAGGCTTATAAGTTTGAATAATGTACTCACATGCAAATTCGTCATGAGCCATGCCTTTAATTAAGTCGATATGGATAAATGCTTCAATATTATGATTTTTAAGTAATTCCATTACACTTTTTAAGTGTCCAATATGCATATCTAGTAACACACACACTTTATAGTCTGTTTTAGTGAGCTTCTCTAAATCTTTCATAGTACGAATTGCCGGTAACACGTTCTTTTTCATTTAGCGTATCCCTTTCTACATTACTCGTTTAAATAATTTTTCTAATTCATAATTTGAGAAATTGATAATAATCGGTCTGCCATGAGGACATGTGAATGGATCTTCTGCTTCACGTAATTGATCTATTAAGTCAGCCATTTCATTATTTTTTAAATAATGATTCGCTTTTATGGATTTTTTACAACTCATCATAATCGCGGCATCTTCTCGCATTTTTTTAATATCTATTTTTTTATGATTTAGCACCAATTCTATCATATCTTTAATAATTTCTTCCGCTTTTACTTTAGGGAACCACACTGGATAACTATTCACAATATAATCGTGACCGCCGAAGTGTTCTAAATGCACACCTACTTTATCTAATTCTTCTTGATATTGGTCAATAATCATTTGTTCATCTTTTGAAAAATGGAAAGTCAAAGGAATCAATAAATCTTGAACTTCATTACTTACTTCTCCGATTTTTTCTCTAAAATATTCATACTTAATACGTTCTTGTGCAGCATGTTGGTCAATCATAAACATGCCATTCTCATTTTGGGCAATAATATAAGTACCATGAACTTGTCCTACAACTTCCATATAAGGCACGCGACGAGATGGTGTTTTACTCACTGTACCTTTAATGTCATTTTCTTCATTAGCATTACTTAAAGTGTTTTGCGGCTCAGTATCTAAATCAGTATTTTGATTAAACACTTCATTATCTAAATCTACATATTCTTTCTCTTCATTCAATGAACTCTCTGCTCTATCCAAACTATTTAAAATATCTTTCTGAATTTGGAAGTAATCTACGTCATCTGATCGTTTATTATTATAGGTATCAAAATTAGCAGTATCTTCATCAGCCATAGACTCATTATCACTTGTATACTCATTAGCATGAGTTACGTTATCGAAATTATCAACATTCCAGTTATTAGTAGGACGATTGTTATTTTGTTTTAAAGCTTCTTCATTTTCTCTCTGTTTTTTCTCAAAATCTAATTTCTGTTGTTCAAACGATTGTAGTACTTTATTTTTCTTAGGTGCTTTATCTAAATCATTTTGAGGGATAAGAATTCTATCTTTAAAAGCACTACGTATTTTTTCAACAATTAAATTATAAAGTTGTTCTTCTTTAGAAAGTCTAACCTCTAATTTAGTAGGATGCACATTGACATCTACAAGAATTGGATCCATTTCAATATTGATATAACAGATTGGATATCTACCTATAGTTAGAAGTGTATGATAACCCTCTACTATGGCCTTATTAAGTACAAAGTTTTTAATATATCTACCGTTAATAAAAATTGAAATATAGTGTTTATTACTTCTAGAATGTTCTGGTTTAGCTACAAATCCTTCTAAATGATAATCACTAGTATCTCCGGAAATATGAACTAAATCTTTAGCTACCTTAATACCATATATTTCTGCCATGACTTCATTTGTTTTTCCTGAACCATTTGTTTTAAGTAAGACTTTGCCATCAGAAATAAGTGATATTCGAATGTCTGGATGACTCATAGCCATACGGTTCACAATATCAGTTATCTTACCTAATTCTGTATATAAACTTTTAATATATTTCAAACGAGCTGGCGTATTATAAAATAATGATTCTACTTTAATATCCGTACCTTTTTTCGCTTTAGCAGGTTTTTGATTAATAATTTTTCCATTTTCAGCGTATATTTCATGCCCATTTTCATTATCGGTACAAGTTTTCAAAGTGACTTTAGCTACAGAAGAAATACTTGCCAATGCTTCTCCTCTAAAGCCCAAAGTTCGGATATGAAATAAATCTTCATCAGCATCTAACTTACTCGTAGCATGTCTATGAAATACTAACTCTAAATCATCCTGTTCTATTCCAGTTCCATTATCTACCACGCGAATTGAAGAAATCCCTGATTGTTCAACTTCAATATTAATTTCTGTTGACTGTGCATCAATGGCATTTTCAAGCAATTCTTTAACAACTGAGCTCGGTCTCTCAACTACTTCTCCGGCAGCTATTTTATTAGCTAGAGAGGTTTGCAATTCTTTAATTTTACCCATAATAGCACCTCTATCTTAACTGATTTTGTAATTCACTTAATTTTAATAATGCATCAATAGGTGTCATATTTGATATATTAAGATTTTTGATTTGTTCCTCAATTTCACTAGTTTCTTTATTAGCTTCAAATAAGTCGAAACTAGCTTGTTCGAATTGATTTTTATTTTTAGTATTGTGTGATTTTTCCGTATCATTTTCCGAATAAACTGATGAATCAAGTTCGTTTCTTTCATCTGTACCAGTCTCTTGTTCTTCCGCTATATTTAACTCTGAGATGGAAGGTTCACTTAATGTTGCTGAGTCAATTTGATTGTCGTCTTTTTGTTCAAAATTATTTAATATAACTTGAGCGCGATCAATTACTAAGTCAGGCAGATTCGCTAACTTAGCTACTTGAATACCATAACTATCATCTACTGCCCCATCTTTAACTTTATGCAAGAAGATTAATTCTCCTTGATACTCTTCAGCAGCAACATGCACATTTTTTAAGCTTGGCAATTCTTGTTCTAAAGTAGTTAATTCATGATAGTGCGTTGAGAATAAAGTTTTAGCGTGTGATGTTTGTGCAACGTATTCAATCATCGCTTGAGCTAATGCTAGTCCGTCATATGTTGAAGTACCTCGACCAATTTCATCAAAGATAATTAAACTATCTTCTGTAGCATAAGTAAGTGCTTTTTGAGCTTCTAACATTTCTACCATAAATGTACTTTTACCCGAAACTAAATCATCAGCAGCTCCAATTCTAGTAAATATCTGATCGAAAATAGGTAACACAGCAGCATCACAAGGTACATATGCTCCCATTTGAGCCATAATACTAATAATGGCTACTTGTCGCATATATGTCGACTTACCAGACATATTTGGTCCTGTTATTAAATAAATAAAATTATCTTTATCTAACTGACAGTCATTTGGAACATAGTCATTATAGTCCATTACACGCTCAACTACTGGATGTCGAGAATTTTCAAGTTTTAATGTTTTATCTACACTAAATTCAGGTTTAACATAATTGTATTTTTGAGCAATTTCGGCAAAACTTTGCAAGCAATCAAGTTCTGAAATAATTTTAGCTTGTCGTTGTAAGCGTTCAGTATACGTTTTAATATGTTCTCTTAATCTAACAAATAATTGGTATTCTAATTCGATTGCTTTATCTTCAGCGCCTAAAATAATATCTTCTTTTTCTTTAAGTTCATCAGTAATAAAACGTTCGGCATTAGATAGCGTTTGTTTACGATGATAGCCAAATTCTGTAGGCTCGAAGCCTTGAAGATTAGCACGCGTAATTTCTATAAAATAACCAAATACTTTATTGAAACTAATTTTTAGTGACTTAATTCCAGTACGTTCACGTTCTTTAGCTTGTAATTGCGCTAACCAATCTTTACCATTTTTAGAAGCTTCAAGATATTCATCTAATTGTTTACTAAAGCCTTGTTTAAAAATACCACCGTCTTTGACAGAAATCGGGGGTTCTTCAATCAAACTATCTTCAAGCACTTTTAATAAATCTTCTAAAGGTTCGAGTGCACTGAATTGTTCAGAGGTTGTATTATCCATTTCTTCAAGTAATAACTTAATGTTAGGAATTTCAGAAATAGAATGTTTAAGTTGAATTAAATCGCGAGCGTTAACATTTCCATAACTTACACGTCCTACCAATCTTTCAATATCATAAACTTGATTTAAATAACCTCTTAAGGTATCTCTCTCAATAAAATGATTAATAAATGATTCTACTATATTTAAACGTTCTTCAATTTTATCTTTATGAATTAATGGTCTATCAATCCATTGTTTTAATCGACGGGCACCCATTGGTGTTTTAGTTTCATCCATTAACCATAATAGCGTTCCTTTTTTCGATTTAAGTCTAATACTCTCTGTTAATTCTAAATTTCTCTTAGCGTAGTAATCCATTTTCATAAAGTCGATCGCCGTATATGAAATAACTTCTTCAATGTGAGACAAGTCTCTTTTTTGAGTATGGTGGATGTAATCTAAAAGTAATTGGGTTGCTAAATACATTTTTTGATTATCTAGTTGATTAACTTCATAGGTAGCATCAGAAATGTCATTTCTAACTGTTATTGTTTCAGTCGTTAAACTAATTTGTTTTTTTAATTCCTCATCTATTTCATGATTGACTACAATTTCATTTGGATTGATAGTAATAATTTCATTTATCAATGTACCTTCATCGTCGAAATGAGTAGCTTTAAGTTCTCCCGTCGAAATATCACAATAACTTAAAGCATAACTATTATCTTGTAAAATAAAGCTAAGAATATAGTTATTTTGATTTTCATCCATACCCCCTTGTTCCATTACGGTACCAGGAGTTACTATTCGAACTACTTCTCTTTTTACCATACCTTTAGTCTGTTTTGGATCTTCCATTTGTTCACATATTGCTACTTTGTATCCATTACTAATTAACGTTTCAATATAACTATTAGCGGAATGATATGGTACACCACACATTGGAATAGGATTAGCTTTTTTAGCATCTCTTTTAGTTAAAGTAATTTCTAAAACTCTAGAAGCTTCTTTAGCATCTTCATAAAACATTTCATAAAAATCGCCTAATCTAAAAAACAATAAACAATCTTGATATTGAGATTTAATTTTTAAATATTGTTGCATCATTGGGGTCGTATTCGACATATTTTCACAACCTAACTAAAGTATTTCTAATTTTTATACGTACTTTTAACTTATCTATTTTAACATAACTCATTATTACACGCTCGTTCTCATTACTAGTGAAAGTTTTCGGGTAAACTCTATTTTATAATTTATATTCTATTCAATAATATATTTTCAGATAAAAAAATTACCATTCCAAAATGAAAGATACAAGAGGTTATGACATCTAATAACTACATTTGAAATGATAATCTTTTTAAATTGACTAAATAAAAATCTATGACAATTATTTTTTAAATTTATCGAGTAAGCCTCGTTTTTTCAACATTATAAGTAAGAAATAGCTGATTATCGCACCTATGAAACTTGAGATAATAAAAGCAAGCATTAATGGTTTAACAAAAAAGTTTTGCATACCTAACATCCATGCTACAGGAATACACATTAAACTACCTATGATACCTGTACCTATAACTTCACCTACTGCAGCCATAAATATATGTTTTCTATACATATAGAAAAGACTAGCTAATAATACACCAATCATACTTCCAGGGAACGCAAAGAAGCTTCCTGTTCCAAAAAGAATTCTAATAATTGATGAAATTAAAGCTTGGGCTAAGCCATACCATGGTCCAACAAATACAGCACATAGTACATTGATAAAATGTTGAACTGGTGCTGCTTTAATTGGCCCTAAAGGGATAACAATAATACTGCTTAACACCACATTGATGGCTATCAATAATGCAGTGAGTGTAAGTTTTCGAGTGTTCATAGTTTAGTTCCTTTCTCATTTATAAATCATTATGTTCTTTTTTATTATAATCATTTAATCTTTTTTCCATCGTGCTAATCATCATTTGTAAAAAATCATTAGCTTCATATTGCGCAGAACGAAATTCTTCAACAATTGGTAACCTATTAATTTCACTTTCCAAATTATGAATTTCATCTTCTGATTGTTCATAAGCATGGGTTTTACCATAATTTTGAAAATTAACAGATTGTTTCTGCTGTTTTTTTAATTGATTCATTTTATTTTTTATCGTAGCATTTTCATGAATCTGTTGTTCAATATTTTGATAAGTTTGAATGATATCTAAGTCACTAATTTTACCCGAAAGTTGCTCTGCTTGCTTTAATATTTCTTCTTTACTATACATGTTAATTTGTCACCAATACATTATCATTGAAACGCACGAAAGTACCATTTAATGAATATTGTTTAGCTTCTTCAATTTTCACATCTACTAATTGTCCAATTGCTTCTTTAGGACCTTTAAAATTAACTAATTTATTCTTTTCAGTATATCCTGCTAAAACAGTATCGTCTTTTTTACTAGTACCTTCACATAATACTGTCACTACTTGACCATCGTACTGTTTCATTGCCTCTTCTGAATAGTGTCCTACTTTTTTATTCAGACGCTGTAAGCGATCTTTTTTAACTTCATTAGGCACGTTATCTTTCATTTTAGCAGCAGGTGTACCATCTCTTTGTGAGTATAAATAAGTATAAGCATGTTCGAATTTCACTTCATCGTATAATGATAAAGTTTCTTCAAATTGCTCTTCTGTTTCGTTTGGGTAACCAACAATAATATCTGTAGTTAGTGCAACATTTGGAATAGCTTGTTTAATTCGAGAAACTAAATCTAAATAACTTTCACGTGTGTACTTACGTCCCATAATTTTTAACACAGCATTATTACCTGATTGTACTGGTAAGTGAATATGAGGAACAATGTTTCCACCTTTAGCGATTACTTCAATCATACGATCAGTAAAGTCCCAAGGGTGACTCGTAGTAAAGCGAACACGTGGAATATCTATTTTAGAAATATCTTCTAATAAATCTCCTAGACCATAGTTCAGTTCTTTTATATCTTTACCATAAGAGTTAACATTTTGTCCTAACAATGTGATTTCTTTATAACCATCACGTGCTAAACCACGTACTTCTTCAATAATATCTTCTGGACGACGGCTTCGTTCTTTACCTCTAGTAAATGGAACAATGCAATATGTACAGAATTTATCACAGCCATACATGATATTTACCCATGCTTTTGTGCTACCTTCACGTACTTTAGGGAGATTTTCAATGACATCTCCTTCTTTAGACCATACTTCCACTACCATTGCTTTTGATAGATATGCTTCTTCAAGAATTTCAGGTAACTTATGGATATTATGAGTTCCAAAAATCATATCTACATTTTGATAAGATTTTAAAATCTTATTTACTACTGACTCTTCTTGAGACATACACCCACACACACCAATTAAAGCTTCTGGTCTATTCTTTTTAAGGTGTTTTAAATTCCCGATTTCACTAAACACTTTATTCTCTGCATTTTCACGAATTGCACAAGTATTAATCAAAATGACATCCGCTTCATTAATATCATCTGTAGCAGTATAGTCTAATGCCTGTAAAATACCTGCCATTACTTCAGTATCATGCGCATTCATTTGACAGCCATATGTTTTAATAAGGAATGTACGTCCTTTACCCATTCCTTTATATTTCTCTTCTATATGAAAGTCGCGATTATAATTTATATCCTGTTTCCCACGTTTACGAGCTTCTTTAAGACTAGGTGGCTGATAAACATGTTCAAAATATTTACTATAATCTTTTTCAGCTTTTTTCTCACGTTCATCTAATATATTTATCGTACCAGCTTTTCTTTGTTCTTCGTTCACTTTACAATATCCTTTCTATATGCCCTAATATCATTAGTACATTATATTAAAATTAACCATAAAGTGCAAAAAGAGTTCAAAAGAATTCATAAAATAGTAAAGTTTATGAAAGATTAATTACATACTTTTTTAGTATTGCTACTAAAAATTTCTAAAAATAAAAAAACCAAGGCATTTAATATGCCTTAGTTTCGATAAACTTTTATTAAGCTTCGTCGTATTTGCCAGTTAATGTTTCAATTGAAATGCCTTCTGGTACATGATAAAACTTCACTTGGCTAATAATACTTGGACATTCTAATTCAACCATTCTTTCATTTAATTTTTGAATTAAAATTAAACATTCACTCATATCTCCTTGAACTGTCGTTTCAAGTGGCCCCACTCTAAAATGCAAACCAGATTCTTCTATAATTTTAATAGCTTCATCAACATACGGAATAACATCCTCATTGTTTGGTGTTTTTGGGACAATTTGTATACTCATTAAAGTATCTTGCATTATTCATTCACCTCTATAAATTATATTCATATTTATTTTAGCACTCTTATTTCTAAATAACTTATTTAATTTAGACTTTCAATCGCTTTATTAATTGCTTTAGCTATTTCGTACATTAAATCATCCCAATTTGATTGATCTTGTCTACTTTTAAAATTACTTTTCCTATTTTTAAATAAAGATTTTCTTAATTTTGAAGAAAGTTCAATTTGAACACCTGCACCTTTTGTAGTGCGATTAACAATATTGTTATCTTGAGCACCAGCCATATTACTTGGTGCAGCTTGAACATCTATACCGATGTTAGCTAAACCACTCCCTATGGCCTCTTTAAGTTCTATATCTTTTCCACCTATATATGCAACGCTTTCATCACCAGAGCAACCATGTATTGTTACTGCTATGTCACTATCATTCACAAGGTTCATAGCTGTTTCATTATCGTAATTGATAGAAGTTACATGCAACTCATTGTTTCCTTTGCTTCTTATACCATTAAAAGCAAAATAGTTATATTGTCCTTGCTCAGCTATAACACATGCTAATTCAGTAGTTGCGGGTTCAATACCGCCTCCATGTATAGCTAATATAGTCACATTACTTCTTAAATCATTACTAACTATTTCCCAATCTTCATTCTCTTTTGTTTGTTTTACTAATTCTGTCATTGATTTAAATTTATCCATAGAACCCCCACTTTTTAATAATGTATATTTAAACTCTTCCCTTTAAAATCATTATAAAAAGTAGCTTTACTAAGATTTAACAAAACTTACTTGCAATTAAATTTTGTTATTCCTCTTTAATAAAACTATGAGAGTAAGAGAGAATTTCAAATAATTTCATTCTAAATAAAAAAGCCTACACATTTAATAATGTGCTAGGCTTAAGAGTAAATATTATTAAACAAATTGAGCTGTTAATTTTTGGAAATCTTCTTCTGAAATATGAATATCTCTTTTAGATAATGCACTTTCTTCTAATTCTTCGATTTGAGATTCATATGAAGGCGTTTCTGTATCTTGATAAACAATGCCTTTAACTAGAGATTCATGATCTAATACAGTTTTCATAGCTAATTGTTTATCCGTTGGGTCGTATCCTTCAATATCATCTAAACTAGTTAAATGTTCTTTAAACCAGTCATACGTATTGATTTTATTATACGTTACGCATGGTGAGAATACATTTACAAATGAGAAGCCATCATGGTTTATAGCATCTTCAATTAATTTTGTTAATGCTTTAATATCACTTGAAAATCCTTGCGCTACAAATGTTGCGCCTGAAGATAATGCTAATTCTAATGGCGCTACATTTTTCTCAATATTACCTTTAGGCGTAGATTTAGTTACAAATCCAACTGCTGACGAAGGAGAAGTTTGACCTTTAGTTAAACCATAAATTTGGTTATCCATAACAATATAAGTCATATTCATATTACGACGTAAAGCGTGAATAGTATGTCCCATACCAATCGCATAACCGTCGCCATCTCCTCCTGATGCAATAACTGTTAAATCTTTGTTAGCCATTTTAACACCTTGAGCTAATGGTAAAGCACGACCATGAATACCATGTACACCGTAAGAATTAATGTAACCTGATAAGCGACCTGAACATCCTATACCTGTGATGATTGCTACTTCTTCTGGCTCAAGACCTACATTAGCTGCCGCTTTTTGTATAGCTGCTTGAACAGAGAAATCACCACAGCCTGGGCACCAATTTGGCTTAACATTATTTCGGAAATCTTTAAATGTAGCCAATTAAACCAACTCCTTAATTTCTTTAGCTATTTCTAAACCTTTTTCTTCAATTTCATGAGGTAAGAAAGGCGTACCATCATATTTAGTTTGGTTGATTAATTTATTTTGAACATTTGTATTCATTTTAATAATATTCGCTAATTGTCCTTGATAGTTATGTTCCGCAATCACTACTTTAGAAGCTTTATCAATAGCATCTTGGATTGTGTCTACGGGTAGAGGATGCAATTGACGGATTTGCATTGTATTCACTTTGATACCTTTTTCGTTTAAGCGTTTTGTACCCTCTTGTATCGCACCTTTACTTGAAATGAATCCTATATATAATATATCCGCTTCGTCATATGCTTTATTTAACTCAATAGGATTTTCAATTAGTAAATCAGCTGTTTTACGCATACGTTTTTCCATTTGTTGGCGTCTGTTTTCAGCTGCTTCACTCGGTTTACCTTCTTCATTATGCTCAACACCAGTAACATGATGAATACCACCTTTGACTCCTGGAATCGGTCTAGGAGATACACCACTACCTGTTAATGCATAACGTCTGAAGTATTGTTTATCATCCTCTTCACGTTCTATATCAGACTGTAATAACTCTCCACGTTTAATTTGGATTTTATTATAGTCTAGATTTTTAACAGTTTGTTTACCTAATGATAATTGTAAATCACTTAATACAATGACTGGACATTGATATTCTTCTGCTAAATTAAAGGCTTCCATTGTTAGATAAAATGCATCTTCAGCATCAGTTGGAGCTACGACAATTTTAGGAATATCACCATGTGTACCATATATCATTTGCATTAAATCTGATTGTTCTTGTTTCGTAGGCAACCCTGTTGATGGACCACCACGTTGAGTATTGATAATCACTAGTGGCGTTTCAGTCATACCCGATAAACCAATGGCTTCCATCATTAATGATAAACCAGGTCCAGCACTAGCTGTAAATGCTCTTACTCCAGCATAGTTAGCTCCAATAGCCATATTAGCTGCTGCAATTTCATCTTCAGTTTGAACAACTGTACCACCAACTTTAGGAACATTAGCAATCATATATTCCATAATTTCTGAAGCAGGTGTAATTGGATAAGCAGCCATAAATCTTGACCCTGCTGAGATAGCACCTAATCCTATTGCATCGTTACCAATCATATATAAATGTGGGTCTTCATTATTTGCTTCTAACTTGAAGTCACCTTCAACCTCAGTTAATTGCTCTTTCATTAAATTGTATCCTTGGTTTAACGCTTCAATATTCATTTCAACAACTTTATCGCCTTTTTTACTGAACATATTATTAATAAGTTCTTCAAACGTATTTGTATCTAAATCCATTATTGCACATGTAGCACCTACTGCTACCATATTCTTCATTAGCGCTGTACCTAACTCTTTAGCAGTGCTCGTAAAAGGTAATTCAATTAATTGAGCACGACAATCTTCAGGCTTAGTAGGTTTTGCTTTAGCATCTGCAATGATAATACTATCTTCTCGCATCTCATGATGGTTTAATTCAATTGTTTCTTGATCAAATGCGACTAAAATATCTAAATCATCACTAATCGCATGAACTGGTTCGATAGATACTCTAATTTTATTATTTGTGTGACCACCTTTAATACGACTAGAGAAATGTCTATATCCATAAAGATAATAACCTTTACGATTCATTGCTGTGGCGAATATTTCACCTGTTGATTCAATTCCTTCACCTTGTTGTCCGCCCACTTTCCATGATATCTGTGATTTCATATCATATGCCTCCTGTGGAAATAATTCATCTTAAATAATAACAAAAATAACCACCGTCTTACTATGTCAACAGTGGCATTTGATTAAATTCATACTAATGGACTATAATAAATCCATTTTCAATAAAAATATTAAACACAAAATATATTATTTATTAAAAGGGTGATCGTCATTGATTAAAATTCTTTCAATATGCTTCGTTCTACCGTTTTTATCTAAATCAATGATAACACCTGATAGCACACTTCTTCCATCATTTGGAACTACATGTCTTTGAGGTAAACTTGTAATAAAGCGTTCAATTACTTCGTCACGATTAATTCCAAGAATACCATCGTAGAATCCAGTCATTCCTACATCAGTAATGTATCCAGTGCCTTGAGGCAAGATACGATCGTCAGATGTTTGTATATGGGTATGCGTACCAACTACAGCACTTGCTCTACCATCTAAATACCATCCCATTGCATTTTTTTCTGATGTAGTTTCAGCATGGAAATCCACAAAAATATAATCCGTTTCTTTTTTTGCGTCTTCAATTAATTGATCTGCTTTTTTGAAGGGATCATCAATATCTTGCATAAATGAACGACCTTGCAAATTAATAATTGCTAATTTGATATCATTAACTTGAATAAAGCGCATTCCCACACCAGGGGCTTCGCTTGGAAAATTCGCTGGACGAACCATCCTTTTTGCATCATCAATAAAATCGTAAATTTCACGTTGGCCGTACGTGTGATTACCCATTGTCATAAAATCTACGCCATCTCTTAATAATTGTTTGTAAATTTTTTCAGTTAGACCTTTACCATGAGCAGCATTTTCTGCATTTACGATACTTACTGTTGGTTTATACGCTTGCTTAATTTTAGGCAAATATTCACTAATAGCGTTTCTGCCAATTTTACCAACAATATCCCCGATAAATAATATTCTCATTAAATGTTCATCCTCTCATAAAAACAGTTTAATTCAAAAAGGACTAGATTTAAAGAGAGGATTTATACTCAACTTAAATTTATGCCTAACTTTACTTTAGCATGTATATAACATATGATAATATAAACTTATAAAAATAATAGGAGTTGTAATAAATATATGTCAATTAATATTGATCCTGAAAAATTTGCAGAATTAGTAGTTACATCTAATCCATCAAAGTCTGAGGATGCTGAAGATATTGCTAAAGAAAGTTTAGAATTATACGTTAATGCTTATCGTTTAGCAGAAAGATATTCAAATATTGCTACAAACTGCTATGATACTGCTGAAATAATTTCTGAAGTAAGAAAAACTGATTTACAACTTAAATAGTCAATGAATAAGTGAAATTTTAAAAAGCTAGAAGTTAACGTTAAAATACGACGTTTCAACTTCTAGCTTAATTTTTATTTTTCAAATTACTACTTATACTAATTGATGTCATGTTATCGGTCTAATTTAAAAAGTCGAAGAAAAAACAGACCCAATAAATGATTAGGTCTGTTAAAAATTATTTCGCATACTCAACTGCTCTTGTTTCTCTTACAACTGTCACTTTAATGTGACCAGGATATTGTAGTTCTTCTTCGATTTGATTTTTGATGTCTCGAGCTAATCGATATGACTTCAAGTCATCAATTTCATCAGGTGATACAATTACTCTGATTTCTCTACCCGCTTGAATAGCAAATGCTTTTTCCACACCATCATAACTTTCAGATAAAGTTTCTAAACGTTCAAGTCTGCGGATGTAGTTTTCAAGTGTTTCTTTGCGGGCACCTGGTCTTGCTGCAGAAAGTGCATCAGCTGCAGCTACTAATATTGAAATGATTGATGTTGGTTCTACATCACCATGGTGAGAATGGATAGCATTAATTACAGTATCATTCTCAGCATATTTTTTTGCTAATTCTACGCCAATTTCTACGTGACTACCTTCAACTTCATGGTCGATAGCTTTACCCACATCATGAAGTAAACCAGCACGTTTAGCTAAATTAACATCTTCTCCTAATTCCGCTGCTAACATTCCTGATAAATGCGCAACTTCAATAGAATGTTTTAAAACATTTTGGCCATAGCTAGTACGATAGTTTAGACGACCTAATATTTTAACTAAGTCAGGATGCATATTGTGAACATTAATTTCAAAAGTAGCTTGTTCACCAGCGTCTCTAATAATATCGTCAACTTCTTTTCTAGCCTTATCAACCATTTCTTCAATACGTCCTGGATGGATACGTCCATCAGACACCAAGTTGACTAATGCAGTCCTAGCGATTTCACGTCTTATTGGATCAAATCCAGATAAAATAACCGCTTCGGGTGTATCATCGATGATTAAATCGATACCTGTTAATGTTTCTAAAGTTCGAATATTTCTACCTTCTCTACCAATGATACGGCCTTTCATTTCATCATTTGGTAAATTAACTACTGATACGGTTGATTCTGTAGTATGGTCAGCAGCTAATCTTTGAACGGTAGTAGCTAATAGTTCTTTCGCTGTTTTATCAACTTTTTCTTTTGCTTCTTTTTCTTTCTCTTTAACAAGTACTGCAATATCTTGTGACAGTTCTTCTTCTACTCTATGAAGTTGCTCATTAACAGCTTCTTCTTGAGTTAGTCCGGAGATGCGTTCTAATTCTTGTTCATGCTTCATTATTAATGTTTGAACACTACTCTCTTTTGCATCTACTTGTTGTTGTCTTTCTTCAAGTTTAGATTCTTTTTGTTCTAAAATCTCATCCTTTTTATCTAAAAGATCAGATTTTCGATCTAAGTTTTCCTCTTTTTGAAGAAGTCGGGCTTCTTGTCTTTGAAGCTCACCACGTCTTTCACGTAGTTCAGTTTCAGTTTGTTCTCTTAAAAATTGATTTTCTTCTTTTGCCTCTAATAATTTTTCTTTTTTGATATTTTCGGCTTCTTTTTGACCATGCCTAATAATATCTTCAGCAGTTTGTCTAGCTTGTAATTGCTTTTGATGCAATATATTTCGGGCTACAATATACCCTACAACAACCCCTAGAATAATCCCCAGCAAAATGAGTAGGAGGTCTAATAAATTCACATAAACACCTCCTTTTTCTAGGTATTTGCTTTGTATATCAAAATCTATATGATTTTATAAGTTGTATAATAATTATACATATTAATTGTACGTTTATAAAGTTGGTAGTGTCAAGATATGAAATTGCACATAAGATTCAGTTTACATATATATTATCAAACAATTTTTTGAATAAAACAAAGCAGGTGAAAGCTTCCTTTCACCTACCTCAGGATGTAATTTATTTTAAAATGCTAGATATTATTCTTCATCAAATAATGACTGTGGTGAGTCTTCTTCTTTTTCTTCTACATCACCGTCAAAAATACCAAGTTTTTCACGTAACTTACGATCAATTTCGTCTTTAATTTGAGGGTTTTCTTTAAGGTAAGTTTTAACATTTTCTTTACCTTGGCCCATTCTTTCACCATTATATGAGTACCAAGCACCTGATTTATCAACGATTTCATTTTCAACACCAAGGTCGATTAATTCGCCTTCTTTAGAAATACCTTGACCATACATAATGTCTACTTCAGCTACTCTGAATGGAGGTGCTACTTTATTTTTAACAACTTTAATTTTAGTTCTGTTACCAACAATGTCTTGTCCTTGTTTTAGTTGTTCGGCACGACGTACTTCTAAACGAACAGAACTATAGAATTTTAATGCTCTACCGCCAGGTGTAGTTTCTGGGTTACCAAACATTACGCCGACTTTTTCACGAATTTGGTTAATAAATATTGCTGTAGTATTAGATTTAGAAATAGCACCTGAAAGTTTACGTAACGCTTGTGACATTAAACGCGCTTGTAAACCTACATGAGTATCGCCCATTTCCCCTTCGATTTCTGCTTTAGGTGTTAAAGCAGCTACCGAGTCAACAACAACGATATCTACTGCGCCACTTCTTACAAATGCCTCAGCAATTTCTAAACCTTGTTCACCATGGTCTGGTTGAGATAAATATAAGTTATCAATATCTACTCCTAGAGCTTCTGCGTAAACTGGATCAAGCGCATGCTCAGCATCGATAAATGCAGCTACGCCACCATTTTTTTGTACTTCTGCAATAGCATGTAAAGCTACTGTTGTTTTACCTGAACTTTCAGGTCCATAAATTTCAATAATTCTTCCTTTAGGATATCCACCGACACCTAATGCATTATCTAAAGTAACTGAACCACTGGAAACACTTGAAACACGACGACCTTTATTGTCGCCTAATTTCATAACGGCACCTTTACCAAATGATTTTTCCATATTTTTAATAACTGTATCTAAAGCTTTTTGACGTTCATTATCCAAAGCGAAACCTCCTAAATGAGATAGTTATCTAATTAGACTGTAGACAAACCTTTTCACTCTTCATCACCTTATGCATGACTAAGTCGTTTACATATAGTAAACTCCCAGCATTATGCATTTTGGTTCCTAGATTGACGATGGTCTTCATTCAGTCTTTATACTTAAAAATTTCTTTGTCGACAACCTTGGTTATCTATTTAATATCTTATCTAATACTATACTCTCAATCAGAATGAATTACAAGCATTTTGCGAATATTTGTTCGCATTTTTCAAATTTAAAAGTTCTAAAATCGAACAAATGTGCCTAAAAATTAGATTTTTGAAGAAATATCAAATTACTTAAGCCAATTTAGTAATCTTATTAATGCATAATTTTGACTTCTGTTTTGAAGTAGATTTCTTTTCTGTGACATTTTAAATGCGTCTACTTTAAATTCATCATCTTGAAACATTCCTAAGACAACATGTTCATTGTCATGTAATAAAGCTATACCCACTTCTGTTTTATATAAATCTTTAACGTATTGTGCCGCTCTTTTTGCTTTTTCTTCAATATCATTATTTTCCTCAAGGAATACCTCATTATCAGGTAGTAATCCTTTTAGAATATGCTCCTCATCATAATTTTTAAGACGTGTATATATTGCACCATTTGTTACGCCATCATAAATACTAAATGTTTCTTTCATAGTATTTATAACTGACTGTTCAATGACGACATCATCTGAGCCATAGTAGTATTCACCTATACGATTTAATATTTCTTCTTTAACAGGCGCTATTAGACGTTGACATTCCTCTTTTGTATCAGCATTTGCAGTCAATCTTATATAAACTTCATGTGTACCAGCTAACGGTGCAATAGTAGGATTAGATTGCTCATCGATTAAATCCATAAGTTCTGTTTCAACTTTTGATTCACCTATGCCTGCAAATCTTAATTGTTCTGAAAAGATGACTTTATCATCGTCCATTAAATAAGGAAGTAATTCATTTTTAGCCATTGGTTGCATTTCACGTGGCGGCCCTGGTAATAACACTACTTTCTTATCATCTTTTTCAACTAGCATACCTGGAGCCATGCCATAATGATTTTTTAAAACTTTTGAGCCTTCAATGACTAACGCTTGTTGCTTATTATTAGGTGTCATTTCTTGTCCTTGTTCTTTAAAATATTGTTCAATATATTCTAATGCTTCATTATCTGTAACAAGTTCTCTCCCAAGCACTTTAGCTACAGTATGCTTAGTCAAATCATCTTTCGTTGGTCCTAAACCACCAGTTAATACTAAAGTATCAAATCGTCTTAAACCTTCTTTAATAATATATTCAAGTCTTTGTGGATTATCTCCAATAACCGTATGTTCTACGACACTTTTTCCAATACTATTAAATAACTTAGATAAATATTGGCCATTAGTATTAGCTATCTGTCCTAATAATAATTCCGAACCTACTGCAATGATTGAAATATTCATTTATGACTCCCCCTTGTAATACTTACAATACTCGTTCATATACAACATATATATTATAAACGTCTTAATCTATTTATTCTAAAATTAGGCTTATAAAAAATAAAAAACCAAGAATATCCGTAAGAAAACTATCTTACAATTATTCTTGGTTAATATTTTCACTAATTTAATGTTTAAAAACATCTCTACCTTTATAGAAGTACTCAATACCAGATAAAATCGTAAAGAATACACCAATATAAAGTAAGACTTGTCCAATAGGGAATCCAATCCAATGTACAAATAAATCCCCTAATAAAATCCAAATAATAGCGACCATTGTGACTGCAGTTTTAATCTTACCTAATTGACCTGCCGCACTAACAAAACCTTGTTCAATTTGTAATAAACGTAAACCTGTCACTGCAAATTCTCTGGCTATGATAATAATCGCTACTACTGAATTAGTTAAGTCCATTTGTACCATAACGATAAGCGCACTTGAAACTAATAACTTATCTGCTAAAGGATCTAAAAATTTCCCCATGTTTGTAACTAATTGCCATTTTCTTGCTAAATAGCCATCTAAGAAATCACTTAATGATGCTATGATAAACACAATAGCAGCAATAAGTTGTTCAATACGGATTTCATATCCGCCTAAAATTGATACACTGCCAAATCCAAAGTTAACTAGAGCAAATAAAATAAAAACAGGAATAAGTATTACTCTAAAAACTGTAATTTGATTTGGTATATTCATGTTAAAGCCTCATTTCTAAATTTATATCTTTTGATTATAATATTAATACTGCCAAAACCCAAAGAACAAAAGTAATAATAACAATGCCACCCATAATAACTGCAAGTTGCAACGGTTCTTTATTCTTAGTACGATATGTTGGCGCCTCATCACTATGATAACGATAAAGGAGATCATCTAATTGATTCTGGCTACTAGGAATTTCACTTTTATGTGCTGAGATAAGTTGATTTGCATCTATATTCACTACACTAGCATAACGTCTGATAAAGCCTTCAGCATAGTCTATTTTAGCTAATTGATTAAAACGATTATCTTCAATCATTTTTAACGTTTCACGCTTAATTTGCGTACGTTCTTCTAGTTCAGCTAGTGTCATTCCTAATCTTTCTCTTCTACCTTTTAAAGTTTCTCCAATTGTGCTCACTTTCAAAAGCCTCCACACTTACTATTCAAAAAATCCAAAGCCTCCGCCAAATGTATCTTCACCAAAATCTAATGTGTTTTTACTTTTAACAGTTTGTTGTTTCATGTGTTCATATTGTATTTCTTGATTTTCATTTTCACGTAATTCAATAATGTAATCAAAATCATCCATATTATAATCACATGATTCTGCAAACAAATCCGGATGTTCCACTACTTTAATCGATGGCAATGCCATCACTTCTCTAACTAACTCTTGATGTTTAGGATTTGTTTCTCTAGCTGTAACTGCACCATCAATAATATAAACATGATTTGCTTCATACTCACCTTTAATTAGAGAGCTACGAACAGTTTGTTTAATTAACGTGGAACTGATAAATAACCAACGTTTATGTGCACACACACTTCCAGCTACAATTGATTCCGTTTTCCCAACTCGAGGCATTCCTCTGATACCGATCAGCTTATGACCTTCCTCTTTGAAAAGTTCAGCTAAAAAGTCTACAAGTAGTCCTAAATCTTCACGTTCGAAACGAAATGTCTTTTTATCATCTGCATCCTGTTCGATATATCTACCGTGACGTACTGCTAGTCGATCACGTAATTCAGGTAAGCGCAATTTAGTAATTTCGATTTCATTAAGTTCTTTAATGATGTGCTCAAAGCGTTTTACTTTTTCAAGATTATCCGTTTTAATTAATAAACCACGGCGTCCTCGGTCTACACCATTAATTGTGACAATGCTAATACCTAACATACCAAGTAAACTTGAAACATCCCCTAATAGGCCAGCACGATTCACAGTAATTTCATATTCAAGATACCATTCTTTTTTTTCGGCAATCGTCATTTACATCCGCCCCTTGTTTAAATATCCATTTAGCATCAGTATACATTCATAAAATGATAATCATATTATATCATTTATTTAGATAATGCTAATTAATAATTTAACTCTTCACACTTTAAACTTCATATGTATCTATAAGTACCAAGCACCATTCACTTTCTGAACGGTACCTGTAATGCTTTGAGAAAATGGATGCCATAAATAAGCACACGTATGCGCTACCTCTTCAGGTTTCACCATTCGTTGTTGAGGAAGCTCTGCTAAAATGACTTCTTTTTCAACGTCGCTAAATGTTTGAGACATATTACCTGAAACAAACCCTGGCGTCACAGCATTTACCGTTACGTTCGTCATTGCCAGCTCTTGACTCAACGCTTTAACAAACCCAATTTGAGCACTTTTCATTGCTGAATAAACGGTTTCCATACTTGCACCAGTTTCTCCCCATATAGAAGAAATCACAATAATTCTTCCATTGGAACTTTGTCGCAACGTGTCTACAAAGTAGCGACAACATCTTATAAATTGTTTTACATGAATATGATAACTTTGCTCAATATCATCATCAGTCATATCTTGAATCATGCCATACAAGGCTGTGCCTGCACTATAAACTAAACAATCTAAATGTTGAATATGACCAAAGGTTTGTTCTAAATCAATATCTTTCGTTAAGTCAGCTTGAATAAATTCAACCGCTTCGTTGTGATATTTTTCTTTTAAAATGGCTACATCAGTATGATGGTATTGCACGATAACTTCAAAGTTATCCTTCAATAGTCGTTCTACAATAGCCGTGCCTATACTACCTGATCCGCCCATAACTAAAGCTTTCATTACTGTTTAATCTCCAAGCGACTATCTACCAAATTATCTAAGTTTAAATATTGATTGGCCGTTTCATTAATACTTTCAAGCGTTATATTTTCAACGATATCTAACATATCAAATACACTTACACCTTCGAAGTATAATTTTGCGTATTGATTGGCAATGTATTCAGGAGAATTTAAACTTGAGATAAACTCACCAATAAATTGTTTTTTCAATAACTCGAAGGCTTCAGTATCAGTTAACGCTCCTTTACGTTGTCGTAACTCAGTTAAAAGTATTTCTTTTAACTTATCGGGATGTTGAGTTGCACTAGTAATGATTGAAAAACTATATGTAGATTCTAAAACAAATTGATAGCCAAAGGTGTCATCAATTAAATCATTATTTAATAACACTTGATAAAATTCTGTTTCTTCACCAAATACTAATTCAAAGAATAGGGTCATTTCTAAATCGCGTTGGACATATTTTTCAGGTGTTTCATTTAAAGGTTGATTTTTAAATCCTAACATTAATCGTGGCGATTGCAATTTCATTTCTTCAGTGACATAAGGTTTTATCACGTTGACTGGTTCATCAATGTGGCCTCTTTGAATACTTGGTTGATTCGTTTTATTGCGTTTATTCTCGTGCGTTTCAACTACTTCACGAATATGCTCTGGATCAACATCTCCCACTACGAATAACACCATATTTGAAGGATGATAGAACGTTTCATAACATAAATATAAATCATCTTTTGTAATGTCATAAATACTCTCCACACTACCTGCAATATCTACTCTAATTGGATGGTTTTGATACATAGCGCGTAATGTATTAAACATAATTTTATAGCCCGGTTGTTCTTGGTACATCTTGATTTCTTCAGCTATAATTCCTTTTTCTTTATCTACTGTTTCTTTTGAAAAGTAAGGCGTTTCTACCATTTCAAGTAAACGTTGTATATTGCTATCAACATTATCTGTTGCGCTAAATAAATAACTTGTACGGTCAAAACTAGTAAAAGCATTTACTTGAGCATTGTCTTCTGCAAATGTAGTAAATAAATCCTCATCTTCATCTTTTTCAAATAATTTATGCTCTAAAAAGTGCGCTACGCCATCAGGAACAGTTACAAATTCATCACTATCATGTGGTTTAAATGTGCTATCTAATGAGCCAAACTGAGTCGTATATGTAACAAATGTTTTCTGAAATCCTTTTTTTGGAATCACAAATAAACGTAAACCATTCTCTAGTTCATGTTCGAACACATGCTCATCTATGAGTTCATAGTATTTATTTTTCATCAGTTTGACCTCCTTTTCCTTTAGTAAGCACATAAATAGTATCAAGTAAGCCTTTATTAGCCATTGCTATAACATCTTCCCTTGTCACACTCATGATGGCTTGCATATATTCTTCATCAGTTTGTGCTTCTTCAAGAAGTAATTGGTTTTGCATAACCTCAATAATACTTTTAGGTCTATCTGCAATTTCTTGACGTTGTGAAACAATAATTTTTTTAGCGAGTGCTAGTTTATTATCCTCAAATTCACCATTCTTAAATTTCTCAAATTCTTTTAAAATCGTTTCTTTAGCGACTTCATATTTATCAACCGATACACCACTTAAAACAAATAAATAGCCATTTTTACCATCTAGTTGTGAATGGATTGAATACGCTAAACTTTGCTTTTCACGTACTTCGCTAAATAATACAGATGAAGGGTCTCCACCAAACATTGTATTTAAAACAACAAGGGCATAATAATCTTTAGATCCGTAACGCGTAGGAAAACGATAACCAAGGTTAAGCTTTGCTTGATCTACTTCATCCTCTTCAACAATGAATTGCGGCTCAGTTTGATTGTACTTCAACTCAGGCATAACTGATTGTTGAAGTATAAATGGTCTGATATCAAATTTTTCCTTAATTAATCGACTAACTTCCGCTTCGTCAACATTTCCTACTACATATACAGAACAGTCATCATTATTAATCATAGATTGATATGTATCGTATAAACTTTCAGATGAAACTTGAGCTATATTTTCTATTTGTCCCGTTGCTAAGTAACGATATGGTTCATCTTTAAACATATATTTAAGTAGGTTTAAAAATGAATATTGTGCTTTATTATCTATTATTGACTCAATTTTTTTAGATAATAATGATTTTTCTTGCGTCACAAATGTAGGGTCAAATGCTTTATCTTTAATGAGAGGGTTAGCAATAACTTCTTGTAGTAAATTAAGTCCCTTTTCAAGTAATGGTGTATTATCTTTAAGATAACGTTCATTAACAATTTCTAGTGAGATAGTAATCACATGTTTATCTTTAAATTTAGATACAAAGCTGTTGATATAAGCCCCATATAATTCTGATAACTCTCTATTCAATGCTTTATCAGTTGGCCATTTCTGAGTACCGCGTACTAGAACTTTACTTAATAATGACCTTGCAGTGATTGTATTATAATCAAGCGGCGCCATAAATTTAAAAGTAATCATTGTTGTTTTAAATTTTTCGGTAGGCAATATGTTGATATGTTGATATTTATCCTTATTTACTTGCGAATTCAATGTAACATCTCACTCCTTATTAAGTTTTAAAGCTTAGTGCGCGTCAATTTAAATTTAACTAAGCTACTTTTAACATAATTTAATGAATATAAGATAGGTTTACCCATTTCATCATAATGTACAACCTTTAATAACATTAAACCTTCATGGGGAGAAGCATTTAATATTTCAGAAATATGTGGTTCATAACTAATAGCTTCAACTTCAGTTTCAGCAGATGCCACTTTATGACCTGTATTTGTTTCTATTGCTTTAAGCATTGAGCCATCACTAACTTGATAATCTGCACAAGTTAGATTATTTTTAGCAATTTTATCTAAGCAATATATAACCGGTTGATGATTAGCAGTGCGTAAACGTTCAATAATCGTAATAGGTTGCTTATCTTCAATTCCTAACATTTGAGCATCCCATATTGATGCAGGTTGTTGTTCTAAACTTAAATATTCAGTACCTGAATGGTATCCTGCTTTTTCAATCATGTCATTAATGCTAAATAATTTATTTAATGGATAAAAGAAAGGATGTAACGCTTTAACACTTGGTCCCTCTTCAAAGTTATCTGTTAGGACTTGCTCTGTAATGAGTTCCCCAATTGCGACATAGACATCATCTGTTTTGACATTCACTTCTCTAGCAATTTCTAAATTGCTAGGAAGTGGGTCACCAGGTTTTAAAGATTGATTTTTTATCTGTCTAAATATATACTCTTTAACTTTAAAAACTGAGTTTAATTCTGTCATTTTTACACCTCTTCATTATCTAAATCTATTAAGACTTGTCTAGGTTTACTGCCCTTTTGAGGACCGATAACTTGATTGCGTTCTAAATCATCCATTAATCTTGAAGCTCTATTATAGCCAATTCTAAATTGTCTTTGTAATAAAGAAGTACTTGCTTTTTGTTGTTCAATCACAAATAAATAAGCTTCATCATATAATGAATCTTCACTTTTCATTTCTGACTTATCTACAGGTGCATCGGGTTCCATTTCTTTCACGTAGTTAGCTTTTTGTTGCTCTACTACATAATTCACTACATCTTGCACTTCTTGATCACTTAAAAATGCCCCTTGCACACGTGTTTGAGAAGATTCTCCATTACCAACATACAACATATCACCTTTACCGAGTAGCTTTTCAGCTCCTCCTGAACCAATAATCGTTCTTGAGTCAGTTTGAGAACTTACTGCAAACGCAATTCGTGATGGGATATTATTCTTGATAATACCTGTAATAACATCTACAGATGGTCTTTGTGTAGCCACAATTAAATGAATTCCGGCTGCACGCGCCATTTGCGTAATACGTTGAATCGCATTTTCCACTTCTTTACCTGCTACCATCATTAGGTCAGCTAACTCGTCGACAATCACTACGATATAAGGTAATTCAGCTTGTTTCTCATCCAGCTCTTCATTTTGACGGCGTAAGAATTGATTATACCCTTCGATATTTCGTGTTGAAGAATGTTGGAATAAATCGTAACGTCGTTCCATCTCAGCTACAATTTTCTCTAATGCTTGAGATGCTTTATGAGGATTTGTAACTACCGGAATTAATAGGTGTGGTACGCCATTATATACATTTAATTCTACCATTTTAGGATCGATTAACATAAGTTTGACTTCATGTGGCTTAGCATTTAATAAAATACTAGTAATAATGCCGTTAATACATACTGATTTACCGCTTCCTGTAGAACCTGCAACTAATAAATGAGGCATTTCATTTAACTGGATAGTCATTGGTTCTCCAGAGATATCTCGCCCTAATCCAACTTCTAATTTATTTTGCGCTGGGAACTTGGATTCTAACACTTCTTTTAAAGTAACCAATGAAATTTTATCATTTGGAACTTCGATTCCTACTGCTGAACGTCCAGGGATGGGTGCTTCAATACGGACGTCTTTTGCAGCTAGTGCAAGGGCAATATCATTATGTAAGTTTACGATTTTACTTACCTTAACCCCTTGGGCTGGTTGAATTTCATATTGAGTTACTGCAGGGCCAATTTTAATTTGAGTAACTTTCGCATTGACTCCAAAGTTTTTCATTGTAGATTCAAGAATTTGACCTTTTCTTTGAACCTCAGCTCTTGATGTCGCTTTCTGTTTGGCTGGCTGTTTTAATAATGATAACGGTGGAATATGATATGCTACATTCGCTACTTCACCGGCTTCTGAAATAGAGCTACCCGCTTGTTTACCATCTTCTGAAGAATTATCGTGCTGTGGTGTTGATGGCTTAGATTGAGTTGCTTTTGGAGCTCGTTCAAAAGGTATTTCGTCTTCAAAGTCGAAGTGACGTTTCTTTCTTTTCTTAGCTACTGGTCTCTCTTCTGAACTATCGTTATCACCATAAATTGGAATATCTTCAGATGGTGTTTCTACCTCTGGGAAATCACTAACATCTGTAACTTCTTTTTCACGTTGTAATCGCTCTTCTTCTTGCTCTTTTTGCAATTGTCGCTCTCGTGCGCGTTCTTCTTTTTGACGTGTACGCTCTTGTTTTTTAATCTTATTTTGTTCTCTTTTTTCTTTAAAATTAGACGAAGCACTTGAGCTCGATGATTTCATCTTTTCTAGAGATAATTTAGCAACATCTCTATGACGTAATTTCATAAGTAAAATAATACTTGAAACTAGTAGTAATAAAGTAATAATAATGACACCAGCAATAGAAATTAATGGCACAAATATTTTCAATAAATAAAAACCAATTAAACCTCCCCCAAAATTCGGGAAATGTGTATGGTTATATGATTTATATACATAAGAAAGTACCGGTTCTCGCTCCGCTACTGCACCTTTAGTCATATGATATATAATTTGTGCGACGATTAATAAAACGAACTGTAATAGAATTAAGCCTATCGTTCGGCGTGATTTAGGAAATCGTTTTTGCATAGCAACATAAATTGTAATTAAACTGACTAAAATATATGTAAGATAGCGACTCATACCAAATAAATAATTAAAGAAGCTATCAATCATTCGTCCAACAATGCCGAGTTGAAACATGCCTAATACTGATAAAATGACAACTACAATTGCTACGACGTATCTTAAAGAAGAACTTTCCGTTTTTTGTTGCTTTTTAGTATTACGTGCTCGTGTAGAAGTTCCTTTTTTTCTAGTAGTTGTTTTTTTCTTAGTTTGTGGCAAATTTGTACACCTTCTTTTATTTCATGCGTTAATTTTTATATGTATTGCTTAAAACAAGTTATGACTATGTATTGGTTTCACTTTTCATAAAAATTAGGAAAGAGGTTGAGACAATATCATACATCTTCAGACTAAATTGTCTTTCAACAACGTGAATAATGAATGACGCAAGTTATGATACCCCGCGTTCTATTATTTCACTGCTGTGATGTGTTGTCCCGACCTCTTTATTGTTATATATATCTTATATCTCAGAAATGACTGGTATAATCATTGGACGACGTTTCGTGCTTTCGAATAAAAGCTTACTAATTTGATCACGCATATTTTGTTTAATGTCAGACCATTCGATACGTTTTTCTTGAAGTCCTGCTTCAACGATTTCACGTACTTTCTCTTCAGCTTCTTTCATTAAATCTTCACTTTCACGTACGTATACAAAACCTCTAGATTGAATTTCTGGCCCTGCAGCAATACGTCTATTTTTAGGATCTAAGGTAACTACTGCGATAAAGATACCATCTTCTGCTAATAAATGACGATCTCTTAATACAATATTACCTACATCACCAACACCAATACCATCGATTAAGATATTACCTGATTGTACTTTTTCATTTAATACCATATCTTTGCCATCATAATGAATGACATCCCCTTTTTCTACAAGGAAAATCTTTTCAGGTGCAACGCCTGCTTCATTAGCTAATTTGGCATGAGCGATTTGCATTTTAAATTCACCTTGTACAGGAATGAAGTATTCAGGCTTCATGATATTAATCATCATTTTTAATTCTTCCATGCAACCATGACTAGATGCATGGATTTTTTTATTGTTAGGAATAATGTGTGCACCTGCACGAACAAGTTCATTCAATGTATCTGCAATGATGACTTCCATATTAGCTGAAGCGGTAATTGCTAAATAAACTGAATCGCCTTCTTCAATATTCATAATTTTATGCTTATGTTGAGCCATTTGACTTAAAGCTTCAATTGGTTCGCCTTCCATACCTGTAGCAATAATTACGACTTCATTTTTAGGATAATTCTCAACTTCATTAATAGGGATTAATAAATCTTTTGGAATATCAAAGTATCCCATTTTACGTGCAATGTTAAATGAACTTTCTAATGAACGTCCTAAGAATGAAACTTTTCGGTTTAATTTACTAGCCGTGTTAAGCACTTGTTGGATACGAATAAAATTAGACGCATAACAAGACACAATTAAACGTCCTCGCACTTTAGCAAAGGCATCATAAATATGTGACTCAATTACATTTTCTGGCGTATTATAACCAGGTTTCTCTGCTTCAGTAGAGTCACTGATTAATGCAAATACACCTTCTTCACCAATTTCAGCCATGCGCTTAATATCTGGCGCATAATGACCTTGTAAACTTTGATCAAATTTAAATTCACCAGTATAAACGATTGAACCGTAAGATGTATGGATACAAATGCCTAAGCTATCTGGAATACTATGTGTTGTATTAAAGAAAGTGATATTTACATTTTTAAAACGCATTACTGAATCATGATTAACTGTGTAATAGCGCACTTTTTTCTTCACATTTCTTGCTTTCATATTCTCTTTAACAAGCGCTAAAGTTAATTTCGAACCATAAACCGGCGCATCAATTTGTTCTAAAATATAGCTAACAGCACCAATTGCATGTTCATGACCATGACTTAAAAAGATTCCTTTTAATTTTTCTTTGTTCTCGATGACATATTGAATGTCAGGAATAACAATGTCTACACCTAACATTTCATCTTCTGGGAACATTAATCCCGCATCTAACATGAACATTTCATCGTCTACTTCAACGATATACATATTTTTAGCGATTTCGCCAACGCCACCAAGTGGGATGATGCGAATATCGTCATTTTTTTTCTTTACTAAACTCAAAATGTTACCTCCTATATAAAAAAATCCCCGTCCATATAAACTCATCATTTATTATAATTTAATTTATGTAGGATGTACACTATTAAAGTACTTCATTACTTCTTGTAATATAGGCAAAAACTATTAATGCTTATTTTTACTTAAATTATTCATTTTTGTAACAGCAAGTACCACAGATATCTAAATGAGTTAAAAAAATAAGGTTAAAGCGTAAACAAACGCCTTAACCTTAACAATCTTGGTATAGTCACCCTTAATGAGCGAGATGAAGAAATGAGTTTAATTTCTGTCTCAATTCCTATTCATTTAATGCTTTATGAGATGCATTCACACGACCTTGCTTATCAATTTCAGTAATTTTAACTTCAATTGTATCGCCAATTTTTAATACATCTTCGACTTTATTAATACGCTCTTTAGAAATTTGAGAAATGTGTAATAATGCATCTTTACCAGGGAAGATTTCTACAAATGCTCCATATTTCTCAATACGTTTAACTTTAGCATTGTAGACTTGACCTACTTCTGCTTCACGTGTGATATCTTCAATAATTTCACGAGCACGTGTAATCATTGCTTGATCAACTGCGCCAATAAAGACTGTACCATCTTGTTCAATATCTAATTTAACGCCTGTTTCATCAATGATTTCATTGATTTTCTTACCACCAGGTCCAATAACATCTCTAATTTTATCTGGATTGATATGAATAACTTCTACTTTAGGCGCATATGCACTTAATTCTTTACGTGGTTGATCAATAGTTTGTAACATATGATCCATAATTGCTAAGCGGCCTTGACGTGCTTGTTCAAGTGCTTCTTCAATCACTTCTCTTGTTAAACCGTCAATCTTAATATCCATTTGAATAGCAGTAATACCTTCTTTAGTACCTGCTACTTTAAAGTCCATATCACCTAACGCATCTTCCATACCTTGAATATCAGTTAAAATAGTATAACTATCTTCACGTGTTACAAGACCCATCGCAATACCTGCTACTGGAGCTTTAATTGGTACACCTGCATCCATCAATGCAAGCGTTGAACCACAGATTGAAGCTTGTGAAGATGAACCGTTAGACTCTAATACTTCACTTACAATACGGATTGTATATGGGAAGTCAGCTGTATCTGGAATGATATATTTTAAGGCTCTTTCGCCTAACGCACCATGTCCAATTTCACGACGTCCTGGCGCTCTTACAGGGCCAGTTTCACCTACTGAGAAGTTAGGGAAATTATAATGATGCATGAATCGTTTCTCAACTTCAGGTCCTAAACCATCAATTAATTGATAATCTCCTAAAGCACCTAATGTTAATACAGATAACGCTTGTGTTTGACCACGTGTAAATAATCCTGAACCATGTGCACGTGGTAATAAACCAACCTCAGAGTCTAATGGACGAATTTCGTCTGGTTTACGACCATCTGGTCTAATTTTTTCATCTGCAATTAAGCGACGTACTTCTTCTTTAACTAAATCGTTAAGAATAGCATAGACTTCATCAATTAATAATTCATTTTCAGGATCCGCTTCGTCAACAAACTCAGTTGCAATTTCAGCTTTTAAAGCATCTAAATTCTCATCACGTTGTTGTTTATCGAATGTTAAGACAGTTTCTTTCAAGCCTTTTTCTTCTGTTAAAGCTTTTACATTGTTTACAAGTTCTTCATCACGTTCAACAGGTACGAATTCTTTCTTAACTGGTTGAATATGCTCAACAACTTCTTCTTGGAATGCAACTAAACGTTTAATTTCTTCATGACCAAAGAAGATCGCTTCTAACATTTCTTTTTCAGTAATTTCACTTGCGCCCGCTTCAACCATGTTGACCGCATCTTTATGCCCAGCTACTTCTAAATCTAAGCGTGAAACTTCTTTTTGTTCAAGTGTAGGATTGATTACGTATTCTCCATCAATGTAACCGACATTTACGCCAGCAATTGGTCCTTGGAATGGAATATCAGATACACTTAATGCCATTGATGAACCGATCATTGCTGCCATTTCAGGTGAACAATCAGGATCAGCACTTAGTACTGTATTCATAATTTGTACATCATGACGGTAGCCTTTTGGGAAAAGTGGTCGAATAGGTCTATCAATTAACCGCGCTGTTAATGTAGCTTCGTCTCCAGGACGTCCCTCACGTTTTTTGAAACCGCCAGGAATTTTACCTGCAGCATACATTTTTTCTTCATAGTTCACTGTTAATGGGAAAAAGTCACCATCACGAGGTTCTTTTGAGGCTACAGCCGTTGATAATACTACTGTATCACCATAGCGCACTAATACTGCACCATTAGCTTGTTTAGCTAATTGACCTGTCTCAATCGTTAACGATCTTCCAGCCCACTCAGTTTTAAAAACTTTTTTATCTTGAGACATTATGAATCTCCTCTCTGAAATCTAATATCTACATCATATCATTAATTTTTATAATTTTATATTAGTGATTGTTTAAAAAGATAAAAAAAGGAAAGTACCAAACCAAGTGGTGCTTTCCTTTAAATATATTAATATTAACGACGAATACCTAATGATTTAATTAATTCACGGTAACGTTGAATATCTTTACCACGTAAGTAGTTTAATAAGTGACGACGACGACCTACCATTTTTAATAATCCACGACGTGAATGGTGGTCTTTTTTGTGTTCACGTAAGTGTTCGTTTAATGCAGCGATTTCTGCAGTTAAAACAGCGATTTGTACTTCTGGTGAACCAGTGTCAGTTTCGTGTACGCGATATTCTTTGATAATTTCATTTTTACGTTCTTGAGTAATTGCCATAATTAAATTCCTCCTAAATTTTGTATACACCTTAATCTGAGCTAAGCGTCGGAGTTTCAACTTGCCAAGAGAAAGGAATAAATTTAATAAGTCTTATATTTATAAAACTCAACTTTAGATATTATACGATACTTCATCTCCGAAATCAACAGCTAATAGATATTTAGCACGTTCTTTATCATTGTTCATTTGTTCAACTAACGGATCAATACCATCAAATTTAACTTCTGGTCTTAAATAATGATGCCAATAAACTATCACGCGTTCACCATAAATATTATCACTAAAGTCGAAGATGTTTACTTCAATAACAACTTCTGCTTTTGAAGGATCATGAAATGTAGGTTTTACCCCAACATTCGCTACTCCACGATACAATTTATTTTCAGCACCAATAGCCATACTTACTGCATATACACCTTTTTTCGGTAAAACGTAATCATCACTAGGTTGAACGTTGGCAGTAGGGAAACCAATCGTACGTCCACGTTTCTCACCTTGCACTACCGTACCTTTAATACGATATAAATAACCTAATTGTTCATTTGCTTTTTTCAAGTCACCATTTTTTAAAGCTTCTCTTATAGCAGTGGTTGAAATCTTTTCAGATTCCATTTCTTGTTTACCAACAATAGTGGTATTAAATTCTTCCATTTCGTTTAAAACTGACATATTACCTTTTCCAAATTTACCATACGTAAAATCGAAACCGGCAACAACTTCTTTAACATGGTTATTAATGATGTATTCTTGTGCAAATTCTTCAGCAGTCACATTTGCAAATCGAGAAGAGAAATTAATGACAATACAATAATCGATGTCATGTTGTTCAATCATTTCAAGTTTATCTGAAAGCGGTGTTAAATAATCCGTACGTTTACGTTCAGGATTTAACACTACAGAAGGATGTGGGTCAAAAGTTGTCACTGCTTTTTTCAAATGTTTCTCTTGAGCACGTTCATCTAACGCTTCAAATACTTTATTATGTCCACGATGCACACCATCAAAAAAACCAAAAGCCATGGCAACATCTTCTTGGATTAATTGGTCTTTTTGGATTGGATGGGTTACTTCTATCACTTTCATAACGTCTAACTCCTTTAATTGAATACTTTTTTAGGTTTTATTTCATGTGGTTTGTCAGGATGTTGAACATAAATAGCCATTACTTTGTCAGTGTCTGCATCTTTAAATACAAGTTGATCACTTTTTATTGATTTTTTAAATGTTTTCTTATTAAATTTCTGACCATTTAAAATTCTTTTTTTCATATTTTCATCTGAAATAAGTATCTCAGGCAAACTTTTCAAACCATATTCTATAGGAAATAAATGAGATTGTAATGTGTCTTGCTCATGGAAATCTGAAATTTGTTCAAGTGTTAAACTTTCTTTAATATCAAAGCCACCTGAAGTTGTGCGCGTTAATAAAGACATGTGAGCTGGATAACCTAATTCTTTTCCTATATCAGTGGCAAGCGTACGAATATATGTCCCTTTTCCACAATGAACAATGATATCAAAATGACATTGATTATCTTTAAACACTAAATCTGACGTGCGTTCGATTTGTTTAATATTCACTTTTCTTTCTGGTCGTTCTACCGTTTCACCGTTTCTCGCATATTCGTACAATTTTTTGCCATTCACTTTTACTGAAGAATACATAGGTGGAACTTGAGTTATGATACCTTGAAAATCTTCTAATATTAAATCTACTTGACGTTCATTAAGTTCATTTGGCGCAATATTCACCTTATTAATAACTTCTCCAGTTTGATCTTCAGTAGTTGTACTTTCACCAATTGAAACAGTCGCTTTATAAGATTTACCCATATCCATAATATAGTCACTCACTCTAGTAGCAGGCCCAATACAAATAGGTAACACCCCTGCAACTTCTGGATCTAATGTGCCAGTATGACCGATTTTTTTCGTTTTTAAAATTTTTCTTAATTTAAATACAACATCGTGACTTGTAAGTCCACGTTCTTTATATACGGGTAAAATGCCGTTGTACATTATTTCACGCCCTTATCCTAAAACGATTTATGTATAAGTTTTATTTCAGTAATAATTGAGAGGCTGAGACATGATACTATGCCTCAGCCAATCCTTCATTATTTATCTTGTTTGTGTAAATCTTGAATCATTTTTTCAATTTTATTTCCGTATTCGATTGACTCATCGTATTCAAAGAATAATTCTGGAATAATACGTAATCTCATTCTTGAACCCAATTCAGATTTAATAAATCCTTTAGCTTTATCTAAAGCTTTAAAAGTATCTTTCACTTCTTTGTCACTACCAAGTACTGTTAAAAATACTTTAGCTTGTGATAAGTCATTTGTTAAGTCAACATCAGTAATTGTGATGAAACCTACTCTAGGATCTTTCACTTTATTATTAACGATATCCATAATTTCTTTTTTCATTTGTTCGCCAACACGTTCTGCTCTCATGTTACTCATTTGTGTCACCTCTTTAATTGATGTTTAATTCTACTTATCTTTTAAATTTCCTTTTTTCAGTTCGTTTAAACTTTAGAAATGATTATATTACTTTTATTTCTTAAAAAAGGGAGTGGGACTGAAATCAATTAGAAATCATTGTCCCACCCCCGCAAGAAAGACTAACGTTGAGAAAGGCTTGTTATAAGCGACTTCTCAATTCAATCAACTACTGCGAATTTGCTATGTGGCTTCATATAGTTATTTTTACCTTAAAATCTAACTAACTTAAAGGGTTAAATTATCTTTCAACTTCTACCATTTCAAAGGCTTCGATAATATCGCCTTCTTTAATATCGTTGAATTTCTCAATTGTAATACCACATTCGTAGCCTTGTGCTACTTCTTTAGCATCATCTTTGAAACGTTTTAATGTGTCTAATTCACCTTCAAATAAAACGATACCGTCTCTGATAATACGTACACCTGCGTTACGTGTGATTTTACCTTCAGTTACGTAACTACCTGCGATTGTACCCACTTTAGATACTTTAAATGTTTGACGTACTTCAGCTTGACCAATAACTTGCTCTTCAAATTCAGGGTCTAATAAACCTTTCATTGCTGATTCGATTTCTTCGATAACATTGTAAATAACACGGTGAAGACGCATATCTACATTTTCAGCTTCAGCAGCTCGTTTAGCACCTGCATCTGGACGAACGTTAAATCCGATAATGATACCATTAGATGCATTAGCTAATGTTACATCTGATTCATTGATAGCACCTACGGCAGTGTGGATGATACGTACGTTTACACCTTCAACATCAATCTTCATTAATGAAGCGGCTAAGGCTTCTACTGAACCTTGAACGTCACCTTTAATAATAACGTTAAGATCTTTCATTTCACCTTGTTTCATTTGTTCAAATAAATTATCTAGCGAAACATTTTTACTTTCTTGACGTTGTTGAATTACGCTTGCTTCATGACGTGCTTCACCGATACGACGTGCTTGTTTCTCATCTTTGAAAATAACGAAACGGTCACCAGCTAAAGGTACGTCATTAATACCAGTGATTTCAACAGGAGTTGATGGGCCTGCAGTTTTAATTCTTTGACCAAGGTCATTTACCATAGCACGAATACGTCCATACGTGTTACCTACTACGATTGAATCACCAACATTTAATGTACCATTTTGTACAAGTAATGATGCTGCTGGACCACGTGATTTATCTAATTCTGCTTCAATTACAGTACCAACAGCTTGTTTATCTGGGTTAGCTTTTAATTCTTGAACTTCAGCTACTAAACCAATCATTTCTAATAAGTCATCGATACCATCGCCACTTAATGCTGATAACTGAACAAAGATTGTGTCACCGCCCCAATCTTCAGGAATCAAACCATATTCAGTTAATTCTTGCATAACGCGATCTGGGTTAGCAGTTGGTTTATCGATTTTATTTACCGCAACGATTGTAGGTACATTTGCTTCTTTGGCATGGTTAATCGCTTCAATTGTTTGTGGCATTACACCATCATCTGCTGCTACTACTAAGATTGTGATATCTGTAACTTGAGCACCACGTGCACGCATTGTAGTGAAAGCTGCGTGTCCAGGAGTATCTAAGAAAGTAATTTTCTTACCAGCATTTTCAATTTGATATGCACCGATATGTTGTGTAATACCACCTGCTTCGCCAGCAGTTACTTTTGTATGACGAATTGAATCAAGTAACGTTGTTTTACCATGGTCAACGTGACCCATAATAGTCACTACAGCCGGTCTTTCAATTGCATCTGGATCGTCTTCTTCGTTATCAAAGTAAGTTGAAAGATCTTCTTCATTAACTACTACTTCTTTTTCAATTTCTACACCATAGTCATCAGCAATTAATTCTAACGTTTCTTCATCTAAAGATTGGTTAATATTCGCTACAATACCTAATAAGAATAATTTTTTAATGATGCCTGATGATTCAATATTTAATTTATCCGCTAATTCACCAACAGTAATGCCTTCTTCATAAGTGATTTTTGATGGCATTTCTTTTGGTTCAGCTGCTGGTTTATTTTTGTTTCCTTTATTATTGTTCTTATTATTTTTGTTGCTTTTATTGTTTTTGTTGTTTTTATTTTTATTATTGTTTTTAGGATTAGCGTTACCTTTGTTATTTTGTTTCTTATTATTGTTATTACTTTGTTGTTTTTGGTGATTATTTTGAGTAGTTTGTTTATCATTATTACCACTTTGTTGTGGTTTAAATTTCTTATCAAGCACTTTAATTTGATCGTCTTCTAGCGCTTGCATGTGATTAGATACTTCTACGTCCATTTTTTTTAACTCATCGATAATCTCTTTACTTTTCACGTTTAACTCTTTCGCATATTCATAAATTCTTTTTTTACTCATATAATCACTCCTTACAATATTCATCAATCATAGCCTTTAGCTTTTTAGCAAATCCTGAGTCAGTGACTCCAACATTTACACGTTTTGCTTTGCCTAAAGATTGGCCTAATTCTGCTCTCGTACCGAAAATTCTAAATGGAACATGATATGTTTCACATTTATTTTGTATATTTTTTATAGAGTTTTCAGAAGCATCAGATGCTAAAATAACCAATTTAACATTTTGTTTTTTTATTTCTGTTAATAATACAGATTCTCCTGCTTTAACTTTTCTAGCTCTCATAGCTAACCCTAAAAAATTAAATATTTTTTCTTTGGTCATTTAGGAATCTCTTCTCTATAAATTAATCTGATAATTTCTTTGTAGACTGGGTCTAATTTTTCAGGATTTTCATTAAAATATCTCTCAAGTACGCCTTTTTGTTGAGCTTCTTCTACACTTTTAACATCTTTTGAAACATATGCGCCTCTACCTTGTTGTTTCCCTGTACCATCAGCAAATATCTCGCCTTCTTTATTAATAACAACGCGAATCATTTCTTTTTTAGGACGCATTTCATTAGTAATAATACATTTGCGCATTGGAATTTTTTTCTTCTTCATTATTAATTACTCACCCCAATTTTGTGCTTAAACGTCTTTATTTTCATTCTCTTCTTCAGTTTGCTCTACGTCTTCAGAAGTTTCTTCACTTTCTTCATCAGAAGGTTCATCGATTTCGGCTGCTAACTCAGCAGTTGTTAAATTAGATTCTTCTAAATTCACATCATCGATTTCTACATCTTCATCGCCTGTCATAACGATTTCATCAGCTTGTTCTTCTGATTCGATAACAGGATAAATGCCCGCTTCACGTGCATCAGTTTCTGATTTAATATCAATCTTCCAACCAGTTAATTTGGCTGCTAAACGTGCGTTTTGACCTCTTTTACCGATAGCAAGAGATAATTGATAATCAGGTACAACTACGACTGTAGATTGGTTATCTTCATTAACAATTACTTCAAGTACTTGTGATGGGCTTAATGCATTGCGCACGAAAACTTTAGGATCTTCGTTCCATTGAACGATATCAATTTTTTCTCCGCCAAGTTCTTCAACTACAGCTTCAACACGCGCACCTTTAGCACCTACACATGCGCCTACTGCATCAATGTCAGGATTTTCAGAGTGAACACTGATTTTAGAACGGTCTCCCGCTTCACGTGCTACTGATTTAACGATAACAGTTCCATCGTAGATTTCAGGTACCTCTTGCTCAAATAAACGTTTAAGTAAACCTGGATGACTTCTAGACACATAAATTTGAGGGCCTTTAGTAGTTTGTTCAACTTTGTTTACGTACACTTTGATGCGTTCATTTGGAATGTAACTTTCATTAGGACTTCTTTCAGCTTCAGATAATACAGCTTCAATACGACCTAAATTAACATAAACATAGCGATGATCAACACGGTCAATCACACCTGTTAAAATGTCTTCTTCTTTGTCGATAAATTCTTTATAAAGAATTTCTCTTTCAGCATCTCTTAAACGTTGCATTACCGCTTGTTTAGCTGCTTGTGCACCTACACGACCAAAGTCTTTAGGTGTCACATCTTCTTCATAAATATCGCCAATTTCATAAGCAGGGTTTTTAACTAATGCTGTACTTAAATCAACTTCATCACGGTCATCAAGTACTTCTTCTACGACTTCTTTACGTGCGATAACTTTGAAAGTACCTTCATCCATATTTAATTCAACGCGCACGTTTCTAGCGCTATCATAGTTTTTCTTATATGCTGTAATTAATGCTGCTTCAATGGCATCAATTAAAACTTCTCTTGGGATTTTCTTTTCTTTCTCTAAATATTCAGTTGCTAATAATAACTCATTACTTGCCACAATTATTCCTCCTCATCACGTTAAATCATTACTGCGTGACGTGCTTTTGCAATTTTATTTCTTGGGATTTCGATATTTTTAGTTCTAGCTTTTTCTTTAACTTCCATCGTAATTGCATCATCAGTGACACCTTTTAAGATGCCTAACCATTCTTTATCTCCTTCAACAGGAGCGTATAGTGACACAAATACTGGTTTGTCGATTGCATTTTGATAATCTTTTTCTTTTTTTATTGGTCGCTCAGCACCTGGTGAGGCAACATCTAAATAGTACATTTCAGATATTGGATCTTTCTCATCCATTACTTCGCTTATCTTTTCAGAAGCAAGCGTACAATCATTTAAATCGACGCCACCTTCTTTATCGATAGAAATTCTTAAGAAATAATCTTTTCCTTCTTTAGCATACTCGATATCTACTAGTTCAAAATTTAATTCGTCTAAAACAGGAGAAATGATAGTTTCTACTTCTTTAGTTATTTTACTCATACAGGCCTCCTTTTTTGGCAAATAGAAAAGAGCGGGTATATGCCCACTCTTTCTGCCTGAGTCTAATTTTTACACAGTGCAATTATATCACAAGTTCATTTTTTAAACAAATTAAGCTATTTAAATAAAGCATTGAATAGTTCCAGTTTAGTAAAAAATAGTAACTTTGTTGGCCTACTCATTTTAGATATCAAAAATAGATAACTGTGCTTTATCTGGTAAATCTGGTAATGAACCTAAATCATCTAAATACTCAATGATTTTTTGTGATAAACCTGCTTTTTTATTTAAGTCTTCTTTAGATAAGAACGGACCATCTTCACGAGCTTCCACAATACGTTTCGCTACGTTCTCACCTAGACCGGGAACGGCGATAAATGGTGGTATTAAAGTATCGCCTTCGATAATAAAATCAAACGCCTGACTTTTTTCTAAGCTAATAGGTTGCATACGGAAACCTCTATGCGCCATTTCGTTCATTATTTCTAATACAGTTAACACGTCTTTCTCTTTCTTACCTAAATCCATATATCGAGAATACATATCTTTAACTGTATTTTTGATGCTTTCTTTATCTTTAATCATTGTAATTAAGTCAAAGTCTGAAGCACGAATAGTGAAATAAGCCGCATAATAGTATAAAGGATGATGAACTTTGAAATACGCGATACGCACAGCCATTAAAACATATGCAGCAGCATGGGCTTTAGGGAACATGTACTTAATTTTAAGGCATGAATCTAAATACCAATCTGGTACATCGTTTTCTTTCATAGCTTCAATCATTTCATCCGTTAAACCTTTACCTTTACGTACAGACTCCATTGTTTTAAAAGCCATAGATGGTTCTAGACCTGCATACATTAAATAAACCATGATATCGTCACGACAACCAATTACGCTTGATAAATCACAAATACCAGAGCGAATTAGTTCTTGCGCATTGCCTAGCCATACGTCTGTACCATGAGATAACCCTGAAATTTGAACAAGCTCTGAGAACGTTGTAGGTTTAGTATCTTCTAACATTTGACGCACAAATCCTGTACCAAATTCAGGCACTCCAAATGTTCCGGTTTTACATAAAATTTCTTCTTCAGTCACACCTAATGATTCAGGGCTACTAAAGATTTGCATCGTTTCTTTATCATCAACTGGAATCGTTTTAGGATCTATACCTGATAAATCTTGTAACATACGAATCATAGTTGGGTCATCGTGTCCAAGAATATCAAGTTTTAATACGTTATCATGAATAGAATGGAAGTCAAAGTGTGTGGTCATCCATGAAGCACTTTGGTCATCTGCTGGGAATTGAATAGGCGTAAAATCATATATATCCATGTAATCAGGTACTACGATAATACCGCCAGGGTGTTGTCCAGTCGTACGTTTAACACCAGTACATCCTTTAACTAGACGATCCACTTCAGCACCGCGTTTATGAATACCTTGATCATTTAAATAACCTTTTACATAACCAAAGGCAGTCTTTTCAGCAACAGTACCAATTGTTCCAGCACGAAATACTTTATCTTCACCAAATAACACTTTCGTATAGTTATGGGCGTTAGGTTGATATTCACCGCTAAAGTTCAAGTCAATATCAGGCACTTTATCCCCTTTAAATCCTAAGAACGTTTCGAACGGAATATCTTGTCCCTCTTTAATTAACTCAGCACCACATGTACCACATTTCTTGTCTGGTAAGTCAAATCCTGACCCTACTGACCCATCATCAAAGAATTCACTTGTCTTACAGTTTGGACAAATGTAGTGCGGTGGTAGTGGGTTAACTTCTGTAATTTCAGTCATTGTCGCAACGAAACTTGAACCTACAGAACCACGAGATCCTACAAGATAGCCATCATCTAATGATTTTTTAACTAATCGTTGAGAAATTAGATAGATTACAGAGAAACCATTACCGATAATACTTGCTAACTCTTTTTCTAAACGATCAATAACAATTTGAGGTAAATCTTCCCCATAAAGTTTTCGCGCATTAGCATAACTTAATTCTCGTATTTCTTCGTTAGCACCTTCCATACGTGGTGTGAACAGTTTATCTTTAATTGGAATAACTTTATCTATACGATCTGCTAATTCATTTGTATTTTTAACCACAATTTCATAGGCTTTTTCTTCTCCTAAGAAATGAAATTCGTCTAACATTTCATCTGTCGTTCTAAAATGAGCTTCTGGTAACGTTGAGCGATTTAAAGGATTACCTGGTTGAGAAGCAATCAAAATTTTACGTGCAATCGCATCATGTTCATATAAATAATGCGCATTACCAGTTGCTAATACCGGAATACCTGTACTCTCACCAGCTTTTAAGATACGATCATAAATTTCATATAGCGTTTCAGTATCTCTAATTAATTCACGATCAATTAAATCTTGATAAAGTTTTGGTGGTTGAACTTCAATGAAATCATAATATTTCGCGATTTTTTCAACTTCTGCTTGATCTCTTTGCATTACCGCAGTGAATAGTTCACCCTCATCACAAGCTGTACCCACTAAGATGCCTTCTCGATATTCATTTAACAGTGAACGTGGAATTCTTGGTGTGCGGTAATAATATTTAACTAATGATGCACTTACAATTTTGAAGAGATTTTTAAGTCCCTCTTGAGTTTGCACAATTAAAGTGACATGCTTAGGACGCGCACGTTTATAAGCATCTTCGTTGGTTAATTTTTTATTAATATCTTTATGATTTGTAACGCCTAACTCTTTCATTTGTTGCACCATTTTTATGAAAATGTAGGCTGTTGCCTCAGTATCGTAAATGGCTCTGTGGTGTTGTGTCAGTTCTACACCATATTTTTTAGCTAAGAAGTTCAAACCATGTTTACCATATTCCGTATTAATCGTACGAGATAATTCAAGCGTATCAATAACCCCATTTGTAGAAGGACCAAAACCAAGTCTTTCATATCCAGTATCAATAAAGCCCATATCGAATGAAGCATTATGCGCTACAAATATAGCGTCTCCAACCCATTCTTTAAATTCAGTTAATACTTCTTCAATTTCTGGAGCATCCGTTAACATATCATCCGTGATATGCGTTAAATTAATGATTGTTTCAGATAACTTTTCATGCGGGTTACTAAAACGTTCAAATTTATCGATAATTTCGCCGTCTTTCACTTTTACAGCGGCAAGTTCAATAATTTGATCATATTGGTTAGATAAACCTGTTGTCTCAACATCAAAGACGACATAAGTTGCTTCTTTTAAATCTCTATCTGTCGGTTTATAAGCAATTGGTACACCATCATCTACAAGCATACCTTCCATACCGTAAATCATTTTAATGCCATTTTTCTCAGCAGCACTATGCGCTTCTGGGAACGCCTGTACTACATTATGATCGGTTACTGCAATAGCTTTATGACCCCAGTTTGCTGCTTGCGCTACATAAGAGCCAATATTAGGAATCCCATCCATTTGACTCATAGACGTGTGTAAATGGAATTCAACACGTTTCTCTTCAGCTTTATCTTGTTTTGGTGTCTTTTTGATTTCCTCAATATCTGCCATCATCATGACTAAGTCACGCACAAATGTATCTTCTTCAATACGTCCTTGTGCACGTACCCATTTACCTACACTTAATGCTTTAAAGTGATCTAAGTCATCTTTATTTTTTCTAGTAAACATTTTTAGTACTAATGAATCTGTGTAGTCTGTCACTTTCAATTCTACGATGTGACGGCCACTTTTAAGTTCTTTCAGATTAATATCAAAGATGACCCCTTCAATAGCTACCTTAAATTCTTCTTCGATAATTGATTCAATTGGTTTAATATTCTCAACTTGAATTGGCTTACCAATTTGACATTTATCGACGCTACTTTCGTTATTATCTTGTTGTTTCGCTTTTTCAGCTTTGATTTTTTCCATTTTTTCGGTTGCTTCTCTTGCGCTTTTTTCATCTTCTTCTTGAATATGCGCCTCTAATGAAGCTAAGTCTTCATCCGTGTTAGACTCATCTGTTTCAAAGACAACTTTATCTATATCAAATCCACACTTTTGAAAAGCTTTAACCAAACTGCCGTTACATACTTTGTCAAAATGATTTCTTTCAATATCGTTTGAAGTCATAATCTTTAAAACATTACCAGACATAATTAAATGTTTCTGCTTTAGTTGTCCCTTCACTTTAGGTGATAAAGCAGTATGTTCGATGCAGTGACCAAAGTATTTGATTGCATGTTCATCTTGGTTACTCGTATTTTGTATCGTAAAATGCCAATCTACTTTTGCGATTTCTTTAAATTCTTCGGTGATTGCATTGGTAAAGATTAAATAATCTTCATTCGAAAGAAAGTATGGCAATGTAATTTGAAATTCCCATGTTCTATTTTTATTTGATACATCAACGCGCGTTAATTCCCCATTTTCAAGAATTTCTTTATCAAGTTGATTTGAAATTTTGATTTGGTCAGCAAGTACTCTAAATTTTTCTTGATTCGTCATTGCCACGACAGATAACCACCTTATTTCTTACTTAAATTCATCACAGTTGATAGTATTTTCAACTACCCTACATTCACAAACTTGATATCTATTATACTACTTCAATTATCATTTTTCATTCGTACAGATTATTTCTTTATTTTTTGAAAATTAATTCTATATACACAATGAAAAACGGTAAAAATGCCACAAACATTTTTACCGCTTCGAGTTAAACTTTTAAATAAATTTATAAGTTTTCATAAATTTTAGCTACATGTGCTTCTAAATCATCAATATGCACATCTTCGCTTTCACCAGTATGGCGTAATTTTACTTCAACGATACCTTCAGAAGCGTTCTTACCTACTACAATACGAATAGGTAAACCGATTAAATCAGCATCGTTGAATTTAACACCTGCACGTTCTTTACGATCATCGTATAACACATCGTACTTACCTTGGAATTGTGCATATAATTGATTAGCTAATTCAAGTTGTTCTTCTTTTTTAGGATTAATTGTAATTAAATGTAAATCAAATGGTGTCACTGATTTAGGCCAAATAATACCATTTTCATCATTATTTTGTTCTACAATCGCACTTAGCGTTCTAGAGACACCGATACCGTAGCAACCCATGATTAATGGTTGCGCTTTACCTTGATTATCTAAGAATGTTGCATTCATAGCTTCTGAATACTTAGTACCAAGTTTAAATACTTGTCCTACTTCGATACCTTCGGCAAATTTAGCTTCACCTGAACCATCGCTTAATTGTTCACCTTCTAAGATAAAGCGGAAGTCTCCATATTCATCAATCTTGAAGTCACGATCAACATTCGCATTTACATAATGGTAACCATCTTCATTTGCGCCTACAACGATATTATTTAAATCTTTAACATAATTGTCGGCATAGATTTTAATTTCTTTATCATGAATAGGACCTAATGAACCTGGGTTAGCACCTAATAAATTAACTATTTCATCTTGAGATGCCAATTCTACATTATCAGTGCCAAAGAATGATTTCACTTTCACATCATTTAATTCGTGATGCCCTCTTACTAAGAACATTATAAATTCGCCATCTACTTTGAAGATCATTGTTTTAACAATTTCATCTACTGGACGATTTAAAAAGTCAGCTAATTCTTGTGCAGTTTTAACATTTGGTGTTTCAATTTTACTTAATTCAGCAATATCTGTATGTTTTTCATTAGGATGATAAACCACTTCAGCTTTTTCGATATTTGCTGCATAGTCGCTATTTTCACTATAAACGATTGTGTCTTCACCAATTTTACTTAATGCCATAAATTCATGTGTATGGTTACCGCCGATAGCACCTGAATCTGCAACTACTGGACGAGCATTAATTCCTACTCGTTTAAATATACGGCTATAAGCGTTATACATATCTTGGTATGTTTGATCTAGTGATTCTTCGTCTGCATGGAAAGAATAAGCATCTTTCATGATGAATTCTCTACCACGTAATAAACCAAAGCGTGGGCGCTTCTCATCACGGAATTTAGATTGAATTTGGAATAAAGTAATTGGTAAACGTTTGTAAGATTTAAGTTCATCTCGTACGATTGAAGTCACTACTTCTTCGTGTGTTGGTCCTAAAGCAAATTCTCTACCATTGCGATCCTTTAAACGCATTAGTTCAGGACCATACGCTCCCCAACGACCTGACTCTTCCCATAACTCAGCTTGTTGAAGTGCAGGCATTAAAATTTCAACTGCATCAACACTTTCCATTTCTTCACGAATAATTTTAGAAATATTATTTAATACGCGTGTTGCTAGTGGTAAATAGCTATAAATACCACTTGTACTTTGTTTGATTAATCCTGCTTTTAATAATAATTGATGACTTAAAGCTTCTGCTTCTGCAGGTACTTCTCGCATCGTTGGTATGAATACTTTCGATTGTTTCATATCATTCTCCTCCTAAATTATAAGAAATAGCGTTGTATATCGTTCCAAGTAACCAGTACCATGATAATTACTACGAATATTGCCCCAACAGCTATGATAGCTGTTTCTGCTTTTTTATTCACTGGTCTTCTGAATATAGCTTCATAAATTACAAATAAAATTCTACCACCATCAAGTGCTGGAATTGGTAATAAGTTCATTATACCTAAGTTTACACTTAATAAAGCAGTATAGAATATAAGCGCGATGACACCTTGTTTAACCACTGAATCAACATTATGATAGATACCCACTGGTCCATTAAGCATGTCAAATGTGAAACCGCCAGTGAAGATGCTTGCTATCATTGTACCTACTGCTTTGAAAATGACTGTACTAGCGTTAACAAAATCTTCAATACCAGCTGGAATAGGTTTAAACAATGAGTGCTCATTTTTAGGTTGGAAACCTAGTACATATTTTGTAACTGAGTTCATTTTTGTTTGCTTAATCACTTGTTTTTTAGGTGTAATATCTAACGTTTTAACCTTGCCATCACGTTCAACTTTTAACGTTGTCTTATGATCTTTAATTTGATCGGCAGCTTTTTGAATATCTTCAAACTTATCTACCTTATGACTACCTAATTGTACAATCTTATCACCTGTTTTTAACCCGGCTTGTTGTGCTGGATAATTATCCGCCAATTGATTAACTGTAGTTGTAGGCGTTCCTTGGTAATAAGCTAAACCAATAAATAATACTATAGCCAAGAGGAAGTTAAATAATGGCCCTGCAAATAATGTTAAAAATTTGGGCAGTGGTTTTTTGTGAGCAAATTGACGATTTCTAGGCGCAATTTGAATTAAACTACCATTTTCTACAAAATACGCTTTCTTAGCAATATTGAAGTGATGTCTTTCATTATCATAAGTTGTAATACCTTCAATAAATAATTCGTCTTTAAAATCACATTGCTTTACTTCAATAGCTTCAATTTTTTGAAATTTATGCTGATCATCTAAAATAATATGTGTAATTTCATCTTGGTCATTTAATTTTATTTTTACATTCATACCTGGTTCAACGGGCGGTTCTTCAAGACCATCCCCGGCCATTCTTACGTAGCCTCCCACAGGTAGTAAACGGATCGTATAAAGGGTTTCGTCTTTACGGAAACTAAAAATTTTCGGTCCCATACCAATCGCAAATTCTGGACACATAATCCCTGCACGTTTAGCAAAGAACATATGACCATATTCATGTACCGTTACAAGCACACCAAATACGATAATAAATGAGACAATAGTGACTAAATAACTCACTCGCTACACCTCAATTAATTAAATTTATCTACTTCTATTCAATTCATAAGAATGTTGTAGATTATGTATGATTTTGTAGAGTTTTTCAAGCATTTATGACTGTATAACATTCCTTTCACTCTTCGTTCCATTATGCATGTCTAGCTCGTTTACACACCGTAAACTCCCACCGTTACGCATTACGTTCATCGATTGATAAAGGTTCTTTCAGTCATTTACTATATTTACTTTAACAAAATTTTCTAATTATTACCTTTGAGAAAAGGAGTTAAGAATTACGTGATTGAATGCTTCTAATCAACAGTAAATTCAATAACTCCTCAATTATACCATTATTCATTTTTTAAAAATAAATATTACATTAAATTCTCACTATATTTGTATTAATAATATGTTGAGTAAAGGTAACACAAACATAAAACTATCAAAACGGTCTAGTATACCACCATGTCCAGGTAAAATTCTGCCTGAATCTTTCACACCGAAATGACGTTTAAATCCTGATTCCACTAAGTCACCAAGTTGACCAAATACACTTAGGATTATCGTTACAAGTAACAGTAGCCAAATGTTTAAGTGGAAATCAACGAAAAATAGCATAACTAGTGGCACAATTAGACTACAAATTAATCCACCAATAAAACCTTCAATTGTTTTATTCGGGCTAATGACAGGCCACAATTTATGTTTGCCCATTAAACGACCAAATAAATATGCGCCTGTATCAGTTAACCATACAACTAAAAATGCATATAGTATATAGTGCAATCCATCTTCACGTGTAGCATAAAAATACATGAAACCTATGCCTACATAAGCAACCGACATTAAACAAAATGCTGCATCCATAAAACTAAATCTATTTTTAGAAAGTACAGTATAACTTAGTAATATAAAGCTCATTGCGATTAAACTTTTTAGCTGAACATCATTTACCCATTGCCCAGCATCTTGCGGTAACATAATAATAATTAACGCTAAAGCACTAAAAATACCTGGAATAGAAAGTAATTTGATCATATTCATATTCAACAGTTCTTTTAATGCAATTAAAGCTAGTAAATAAGCAAATAACATTAAAATAGTTCCACCTTTTAATAAAATAGGTAGAAATATAATTAAAGCTATAATCGCGGTTAAAGTTCTAACTTTCATACGCTACTCCTTACTTAATCCTCCAAAACGTCTTTGACGAGATTGGTATATTTTTAAACATTTTTTAAATTCCTCAGCATCAAAATCCGGCCATAACTTCTCATTGAATATAAATTCACTATAAGAAGATTGCCAAATTAGAAAATTACTAATGCGTTGTTCACCAGACGTGCGAATTAATAATTCAGGATCTGGGTAGGGATGCGTCATTAAATGTTTCGATATCATTGTTTCGTCGATGTCATTACTATCCTGACCATTATTTTGAAGCTCATCATAAATTGATTTCATACTTTGAACAATTTCAGCTCGTCCGCCATAGTTAATGGCAAATATTAATTTCAAACCTGTATTATCTTTTGTTTTCTCTTTTGCATATTCAATAGCATCAATAGTTGATTGAGGCACTGCCTCTAAAAAACCAATTGTTTCAATTTGGACATTTTTTTCTATTAATTCTGGTAGAAAAGTTTTTAAAAAATTAACAGGTAAATTCATGATATAATTAACTTCATTTTCAGGTCTAGACCAATTTTCCGTTGAAAAAGCGTATAAGGTTAAGTATTTAATACCTAAATTGCTCGCTTCACGCGTTACTTTTTTTATTGTTTGCATACCTTCATAATGACCTTTAATTCTAGGCATTTTACGCTTTTTAGCCCAACGTCCATTTCCGTCCATGATAATCGCTACATGTTCAGGTAAATTATGTAAATCTAAATCATCGTTGTGAGTGATTTTAGTCTTATTTCTTTGTATTAGCTTTTTAAACATGGTCTTTCCTCCGAGCCTGATCATCTCTGTTATATTATATTAGTTATTTAAGAAATCATCTATCATTTTATCATACTCGATAATGGCATTGAATAAGCAAATTAAAAAACTGTACCAAAGTCTGAATTGGCACAGTTTAGACTAAAATGATTATTGTACTATTATAATTAATAATACGATAAATTCACAAAATTTATGAATAATTAAACGGTATTAATATTCTAAATTATACAGACATGATATCTTTTTCTTTATCTTCTACTAATTGATCAATTTCTTTAATAGAATTATCAGTCGCTTTTTGAACATCTTCAGTTTGACTTCTTAAGTCATCTTCAGTAATATCGCCATTTTTTTCATCTTTTTTCAATTGATCATTAATATCACGACGAATATTACGGATTGAAACTTTAGCATCTTCACCAATTTTTTTCACGTTTTTAACTAATTCTTTACGACGTTCTTCTGTTAAAGCTGGAACTGTGATACGAATTACTTCACCATCACTAGTTGGGTTAACACCTAAGTTAGCAGCAATAATTGCTTTTTCGATATCAGCAACAGAAGTTTTATCGTAAGGTGAGATAACTAGTAAACGTGCTTCAGGCACATTGATACTTGCTAATTGTTGTACTGGTGTTGGTGCACCATAATAATCAACAGTTACACCATTTAATAAATTAGAGTTAGCTCTACCTGCACTGATATTAGCTAATTCACGTGATAAGTTATCGATAGATTTTTTCATTCTAGCTTTAGTATCTTGAATAATGTCACTCATGTTTTACACCTCAAATTATTTAGTAATTAAAGTACCGATTTTTTCACCCATTACTGCACGTTTAATATTTCCTTCTTCCATAATTGAGAAGACATTTAAAGGAATATTATTGTCCATACAGAATGATGAAGCAGTTGAGTCCATAACTTGTAATCCTTCTTGTAACATTTGGATATGAGTTAAGTGATCATATTTTACTGCATTTTTATCAACTTTAGGGTCAGCTGAATATACGCCATCTACATTATTTTTACCCATTAAAATAACATCAGCTTCAACCTCTGCTGCACGTAATGCTGCAGTTGTATCTGTAGAGAAGTATGGATTACCAATACCCGCTGCAAAGATAACCACACGTTTTTTCTCTAAGTGTCTGATCGCACGACGACGAATGTAAGGTTCTGCAACTTGTTTCATTTCAATTGAAGTTAATACGCGAGTATCACAGTCTAATTGTTCAAGGCTATCTTGTAAAGCAAGTGCATTCATTACAGTTGCTAACATACCCATATAATCAGCTGTACCGCGATCCATACCTAAATCGCTACCCGTTTTCCCTCTCCAGATATTGCCACCGCCAACAATTACAGCAATTTCACAATCCATTTTAGCTACTTCAGCTACTTGTTCAGCTACGCTTTTAATGATCATTGGATTAATTCCAAAGCCTTTATCTCCTGCAAGTGCCTCACCGCTAAGTTTTAAAACTACACGTTTATATTTAGAAGTTTGCGCCATTGTTTTTTCCTCTCTATTGTAAAAATATGTAATATATACAAGTAAAGAAGACACGAACGCGTCTTCTGAGATAAAGTAGAGCCTTTATCTAATAGAAAACCTCAAAGGTGCCTTCTTTCTTGTTTGGTAATTTTGAAAGATTATTTCATTTGTCCTTTTACTTCGTCAGCAAAGTTTTCTTCTCGTTTTTCCATACCTTCGCCTACTTCATAACGTACGAAGTCAACAAGTTTACCACCTTTAGATTTTAAGAAAGCTTCAACTGTTTGGTCTGGATCTTTAACGAAGTTTTGATCAACTGCACAAATTTCTTGAAGATATTTACGTAAACGTCCTTCAACCATTTTTTCAACGATTTTTTCAGGTTTACCTTCATTTAATGCTTGTTGTTTTAATACTTCTCTTTCGTGGCTGATTTCTTCTTCACTTACTTGATCAGATGAAACATATTTAGGGTTGATTGCTGCGATGTGCATAGCAACGTCTTTAGCTGCTTCTTCATCAGTTGAACCTTCAACAACAGTTAACACACCAATACGTCCACCCATGTGTAAGTATGCACCGAATGCATCGTTGTCAGATTTAGTTCTGATAGCAAAACGACGGATGCTTAATTTTTCACCGATAGTTGAGATAGCTTCTTTCATTCTTTCATCAACTGTTTGACCACTTGATAATTTAGTTTCTAATAAAGCTTCAACTGTTTCTGCTTTGCTTTCAAGAACTTGGTTAGCAATTTCTTTTACTAATTCTTGGAAACCTTCATTACGAGCAACGAAGTCTGTTTCAGAGTTGATTTCAACGATTGCAGCTTCATTACCTTTTACTTCAACGTGTACTAAACCTTCTGCTGCGATACGGTCAGCTTTTTTAGCTGCTTTAGCGATACCTTTTTCACGTAAGTAATCAATCGCTTTATCGATGTCACCATCAGTTTCAGTTAGCGCTTTTTTACAATCCATCATACCAGCGCCAGTTTTTTCACGTAATTCTTTTACAAGTTTTGCTGAAATTGCCATTAATTATTCCTCCAATATGTCTAATTGTAATAATAGATGATACTTAAATATTACCATTAAAGGCACTATAATTTCCAATACTCTATTATTATTTAATAAATATTTTTTTATTTGAAAAAAGGGCGATAAGCATTACATCTTATCACCCATTTAAACTATATCTTAGTTTGATTCAACAGTAGTATTTTCTTCAGTTGATTCTGCTTCTTGAGATTGTTCTTTTTCATCTAAATCGATGTTTTGTTCTGCAGCTACTTCATCGTTAGAAATACCTTGTTGACCTTCTAAGACAGCGTCTGCCATTTTACCAGTTAATAATTTAACGGCACGAATAGCATCGTCGTTCGCTGGGATAACGTAATCAATTTCATCAGGATCACAGTTAGTGTCAACAATACCAACGATTGGGATATTTAATTTACGTGCTTCAGCAATCGCGTTGCGCTCTTTACGAGGGTCAACTACGAATAATGCTTGAGGCATTGATTTCATATCACGAATACCGCCTAAGAATTTGATTAAACGGTCGTATTCTTTTTTAAGTTCAACAACTTCTTTTTTAGGTAATACTTCGAATAAACCGTCTTCTTCCATTTTTTCGATTTCAGAAATACGTTTAATACGTTTAGAAATTGTTTTATAGTTAGTTAAAATTCCGCCTAACCATCTTTGGTTAACGTAGAATTGTCCAGCACGTTCAGCTTCAGCTTTAACTGATTCTTGTGCTTGTTTTTTAGTACCTACAAATAAGACTTTACCGCCATCTTCAGATACTTGTTTTAAGAAATTGTAAGCTTCTTCAACTTTTTTCACTGTTTTTTGTAAGTCAATGATATAGATACCATTTCTTTCAGTGAAGATATATTTTTTCATTTTTGGGTTCCAACGGCGTGTTTGGTGACCGAAGTGAACACCGGCTTCTAGTAATTGTTTCATTGAAATTACTGCCATTTTAAATTCCTCCTATTGGTTATTTACCTCCATAATAAACTAATGTAAAGACAATTCTTAGAATTGCACCCTTTGCATATACGCTTATTATGTGTGTATTGGCTTTATAGCCGTCAACAATAATACCATATTTTTTTTACTAGTGCAATGGCTGATTTAATATCATTTATTTTAGAGAAAATAAAAACGAGCCATCAAGTTATCTTACCTGAAAGATTAACTTGGCTCGTTTCTATAAACTAGCTAAAATGAAAAATAATTTACTATAAAACTTTTTCGCTTCAAATGATTAACGCTTATTTATTACGATCTAATTCGTCTAAGAATTTTTCTTTTTTAACTTTAATGAATGTGCCTTTCATCCCTAACGATCGAGATTCAATTACACCAGCACTTTCTAATTTACGTAAGGCATTGACGATTACAGAACGAGTAATACCTACTCTGTCAGCAACTTTTGATGCGATTAACAATCCTTCATTGCCGCCTAATTCTTCAAAAATGTGTTCGATAGCTTCTTTTTCAGAATAAGAAAGTGAATTAATTGCCATCGTAATCGCTGCTTTATCACGTGCTTCTTTTTCCACTTCATTATGTTTCTCACGAAGAATTTCCATGCCAATAACTGTGGCTGCATATTCGCCTAAAACTAAATCATTTTCATTGAAGTCATCTTCAACACGTCCTAGTACTAATGTACCTAAACGTTCTCCACCACCTAAAATTGGAAACACAGTAGTACGACTGTTAATGAAAGTTTCTTTATCTTCAGGAGGAAAAACAGTTAATTCATTGTCAATTTTGATGTTAGATTCTGTTTGTTTAACATCCATTAATAGTTCAGTGTATTCGCTTGGAATGTGTCTGCTTTCTAACATCTCACTAATTCTTTCGCTTTTTAAAAGTTCATTTAAACTTGAACCTAAGATTTTTCCTCTACGTGATACAATAAACACGTTTGTCACAGTTACGTTACTAATTGTTTGAGCAACATCTTTAAAGTCTACAGCTATACCTTTATGTTTTTGTAATAACGTATTTAATTCTCTAGTTTTAGATAATAAGCTCATAAAATTTCTCCTTTATTTATATTATAAAATAAATGCACTTAAATCTTTATTAGTTGAAATAGATTTCAATTTATCATCAACATATTGAGGTGTTATATCTACGACCGCATTCGGCATGTTCGGAGCTTCATACGATAAATCTTCAAGCATTTTTTCTAAAATAGTGTGCAAGCGACGTGCACCAATGTTGTCCGTATCTTGGTTTACTTGATATGCCATCTCTGCTAAACGAGTAATCGCTTCCTCAGAGAAATTCACAGTAACATCTTCAGTCTTAAGTAAAGCTTCATATTGTTTAATAAGTGATAATTTAGGCTCTGTTAAAATTCTGAAGAAGTCATTTACTGTTAAACTTTCAAGTTCAACTCTAATTGGAAAACGACCTTGCAATTCAGGAATCAAGTCACTAGGTTTTGAAACGTGGAATGCTCCAGCCCCTATAAATAGCATATGTTCAGTGTTTACAGTACCATATTTCGTTTGAATCATGCTACCTTCAAGGATTGGTAAAATATCACGTTGTACACCTTGTCTTGATACATCTTGGCCGCTATTTGAATTATTTGTCGCAACTTTATCGATTTCATCAATAAAGATAATACCCATTTGTTCAGCTAATTCTAATGCTTCTTGATTAGCTGTTTCTTGATCGATTAATTCATCAGCGAAATCATCTATTAAAATTTTACGTGCCGTTTTCACTGGAACAACGCGTTCAACTTTACGTTTAGGCATAAGTTGATTCATCATATCTTGCATTTGTTGGTTTTGGTTTGTACCTAACATGCCTAATGCACCTGGATCTTGCTCAACTTTGATTCTAACTTTCTCTTCTTCAAGTTTACCATCCAAAAGTTGTTTTTTGATTTCAGAACGTTTTGTTTTAATTTCTTCGGTTGGTGTTTCTTCTTCCTCATCATCATGATTACCAAAGTTTGGAAGTGTGCCACCTAAAAGAGATTCAAGTGGGTTATTATTTTGTGACGCTTTTTTCTTCATACTAGGAACTAATAGTTTTACTAATTTTTCATTAGCTTTTTCAGTGGCTTCATCTTTAACTAAAGCTTTCTTTTGGTCCTTCACTAATCGTACTGCGACATCTACTAAATCTCTTACCATACTCTCAACGTCGCGACCTACATAGCCTACTTCAGTAAATTTAGTAGCTTCCACTTTAATAAAAGGTGCGCCTACTATTTTAGCCATACGACGTGCAATTTCCGTTTTACCTACACCTGTTGGACCAATCATTAAAATATTTTTAGGTGCGATTTCTTGTTTAGTTTCATCATCAAGAAGGCTTCTTCTATATCTGTTTCTTAAAGCGATTGCGACTTTACGTTTCGCATCATCTTGACTAACAATATATTCATCTAACTTAGATACGATATCTTTAGGTGTTAATTTTATACCGTTTGCATCCATTAACTATTACCTCCAACTAAATGTATGTCCATATCTATTCATTCCCATTTTTTATTAAACTATTATAAAGTTTCTACAATAATATTATCGTTTGTAAATACACAGATATCAGAGGCTACTTTTAAACTTTCGTAAGCCATTTCTTTAGCAGACATGTGTGTAGCATGACGTTTCAATGCTCTACCAGCACTTAATGCATAGTTACCGCCAGAACCAATCGCAATTAAATCATCGTCTGGTGCAATAACTTCTCCTGTTCCACTAACTACTAATATTGCATCTTTATCCATAACAATAAGCATCGCTTCAAGTTGACGTAATTGCTTATCTCCTCGCCATTCTTGAGCTAATTCAACAGCTGCACGTTCTAAATTACCACTGAATTGTTGCAACTTAGTTTCAAACTTTTCAAATAAAGTAAATGCATCTGCTACACTTCCAGCAAATCCAGCTAATACTTTACCTTCATATAAACGTCTAACCTTACGGGCAGTTTGTTTCATAATCACTTGTTCACCAAGTGTAACTTGGCCATCTCCTGCCATCGCTGCTTCTCCATTATGTCTCACTGCATAAATAGTTGTAGCATGTAATGATGTCTTGCTCATTTATTTACTCTCCTTTTTCGCTCGAGGATGTGCGTTTAAATATACCTTGCGTAATTGTTGATTTGACACATGCGTATACTTTCCAGTCGTGGAAAGATTTACATGGCCTAACAAAGATTGAACTGTTCTCAAATCAGCCCCTTGATTTAATAAATGAGTGGCAAACGTATGTCTTAATTTATGGGGATGAATTTCAGTTACTCCTGCAGTGCGTTTAACTACATCATTAAGCACATATCGAATTCCCCTAACCGTAATTGGGTCACCATTCATATTTACTATTAAATAAGGGTGCGATTTATGTTGAACGGGTTTAAATTCATTCAAATATTGTTCAATGCTTTGTCGACAAAATTCTCCAAACGGAACAAAGCGTTCTTTATTACCTTTTCCCAGTACTTTAACGCCTGGTAATGACATATCTATATCGGTAAGTTTAATATTTACTAATTCTGAAACACGTATGCCTGTTGCATATAATAATTCTAAGATAACTCGATCTCTTAATCCTTTTTTAGAATCTTTAGCTACGGTTTTAAACAATGCCTCCATCTCTTCTTCATAAAAGAATTGGGGTAAATATTGTTCTTTTTTAGGATGAACTAATTGCACAAAAGGATTGATGATTGAATTATCTTGAGTCATCCAAAATTCATAAAATGTTCTTAGCGTTGATATTTTTCTAGATACAGTCGTTCTTTTTAAATTTTGAGAATATAAAAAACTTAAATAATTTCTAGCATCTTTATATTCAAACGTATTTAATTTTAACATTTCTTGATTTAAAAAGCGGTTAAATTGCTCTAAATCATCATGATAAGATTTTAAGGTATGGTCGGAGAAATTTCTTTCAACTTTAAGCATATTTAAAAATGTTTTTTGGATTTCTTCCACTTAAAAATCCCCTCCATCATATGCATTGTAGCATATATTATGGAAGGGACTAAAATAATTAGCTATAGAATTCAAAATCTTTTGAGAATTGTTCAAAATATCGAAATAATACTTCTCAATTTTAATTTATATATAAATTAAAACTTATAGTGTCTTCTTAAAGTTCTCTAAATATTCTAAAGCTCTGTTTGCTTGTGCTTCGTAACGTTCTTTTTTATCTTTAATACGTTTCTCTAATGAAGGAAGTAAACCAAAATTAGCATTCATAGGTTGGAAGTTCTTTTCGTTTTTAGCATGAGAAATGTAATAAGCCATACTACCTATCATCGTTTCTCTAGGGAAAATAACTTCCCCTTTATTTTGAAGTTTATGCGCTAAATTAATTCCAGCTACAAGGCCACTTGCTGCACTCTCAACATAACCTTCAACTCCAGTCATTTGACCAGCAAATTGAATTCTTTTCTCATTAATTAACTCATATTTTTCATTTAAAACATCTGGTGAATTAATGAAAGTGTTTCTATGCATAACGCCGTATCTTACGATATCAACATTTTCTAAGCCTGGAATTAATCGAATAACTTCTTTTTGGGCACCCCATTTTAAATGCGTTTGGAAACCAACGATGTTATAAAGCGTACCAGCAGCATCATCTTGACGTAATTGTACAACCGCAAATGGGCGTTTGCCTGTTTTAGGATCTTCAAGACCAACTGGTTTCATAGGTCCGAATAATAGTGTCTTGCGACCACGTTCAGCCATTACTTCAAAAGGCATACATCCTTCGAAATACTTTTCTTTTTCAAATTCATTTGTTGGCGCAACTTCTGCTTCAAGCACTGCATCATAAAAACGGTTAAATTCTTCCTCTGTCATTGGACAGTTTAAGTAAGCCGCTTCACCTTTATCATAACGTGATTTTAGATACACTTTGTCCATATCGATTGAATCTTTTTCAATAATAGGTGCTGCAGCGTCATAGAAATATAACTGATCTTTGCCAGTGATGTCTACAATTTCTTTTGCTAAGTTCTCAGTAGTTAATGGTCCAGTAGCAATAATGGTATGACCTTCTGGAATGCTATGAATTTCTTCATTTAATACAGTCATATTTGGATGATTTCTTAATGTATCAGTAATATATCCTGAAAAATCATGTCTATCTACAGCTAAAGCGCCTCCTGCAGGTACTCTAGCTTTGTCAGCAGCTGCAATGATTAATGAGTCTAAGCGTCTCATTTCTTCTTTTAATACACCTACGCCATTAGTTAATGAATTACCTCTTAATGAGTTAGAACATACTAATTCAGCAAATTTATCTGTATGATGCGCTGGTGTTTGCTTCACTGGACGCATTTCAATTAGGTTAACTTTAATTCCTCGTTGTGCTAATTGGTAAGCAGCTTCTGAACCAGCTAAACCTGCACCAACTACGTTAACGGTTTGACTCATATTGATCCTCCTCGATTTTTTATTTCTGTACTTCTTCTTTATAGTCACAATTTGAACAAATAACTTGAGAGCTACGTCCTTTTTTATGTTCCATGAGATAGTGATTACATTTAGGACAATCACGACCTACAGGTTTATCCCATGAAATAAAGTCGCACTCTGGATAATTTGAACAGCCGTAGAATAATCTATTTTTCTTAGATTTTCTTTCTACTACATCGCCATCTTTACATTTAGGGCAAGTAACACCAATTGTTTTAACAATAGCTTTGGTATTTCTACAATCAGGGAAATTAGAACAAGCCATAAACTTACCAAAACGACCCATTTTTATAACCATTGGTGAGCCACAAACTTCACAATCTTCTCCAGCTGGTTCGTCCTTGATTTCGACTTTTTCCATTTCTTCTTCTGCACGTGCTACATCTAATTTGAAACTACCATAGAAATTATCAATTACTTTTCTCCAGCCGATGTCACCTTCAGCAATTTTATCTAGAAGCGTTTCCATATTGACTGTAAATTCTACATCTATGATTTCTGGGAAGTAATCCTTTACTTGTTCATATACAATTTCACCTAATTCAGTAGGTACAAATCGCTTACTTTCAAGTTTTACATAATTTCTTTTTTGAATTGTATCAATTGTCGGTGCATACGTTGATGGTCTACCGATTTTCAATTCTTCTAATGTTTTTACTAGACGTGCTTCTGTATAACGTGGAGGTGGTTGTGTAAAATGTTGTGAAGGTTCAATTTGTGTTGCAGTAACTTTATCGCCTTCATTTAATTTTGGTAATTTATTTTCTTTGTCATTTTCTTTATCATCTTTAGCTTCAACATATAAAGTCATAAAGCCTTTGAATTTAATTGTTTGTCCGTTAGCTCTAAACTTAATGTCATTTTGAGTAACGTCTAAAGCTACTGTATCTAAAATAGCTGGCGCCATTTGACTCGCTACAAAACGTTCCCAAATTAATTTATATAAACGATGTTGATCACGTGTTAAATATGCTTTCATTTCTTCAGGCGTACGTAAAGTACTTGTAGGACGAATTGCCTCATGGGCATCTTGATCCCCTTGTTTACCTTTAGCTGTGCGACGAGACACATAATCTTTTCCGTATTTATCTTCAATGTAATTCTTTGCTTCATCTTTAGCTGACTGAGAAATACGTGTAGAGTCTGTACGCATATAAGTAATTAAACCAACTGTGCCTTGTCTTTTTAGATCTATACCTTCATACAGTTGTTGTGCAAGCATCATTGTTTTACGCGCTTTAAAGTTTAATTTGCGTGCTGCTTCTTGTTGAAGTGTTGAAGTTGTAAAAGGATTAGCTGGATTTCTTGTTTTTTCCTTTTTATTTACATTCGTAATTTCAAACTCATCACCATTAAGTTCAGCTGTAATTTTTTCAACGTCTTTTTTAGTCTTTAATTTAAATGGCTTATTTTTATAGTGTAAGAACTTCGCATTAAATTTCGACTTTTTATATCTAAATTCGCCTTCAATTGTCCAATATTCTTCTGGTTTAAAATTGCGGATTTCGTTTTCTCTATCGATTACTAATCTTAAAGCTACTGATTGTACACGTCCTGCTGATAAACCCTTTTTTACTTTCTTCCATAATACTGGAGAAATGTTATAACCTACTAATCTATCTAAAATACGACGCGCTTGTTGGGCATCCACTAAATCCATTTGAATATCGCGTGGATGTTTAAAACTCTCTTTAACCGCGTCTTTTGTAATTTCATTAAATACTACTCTGTTTTCTTTTGTATCATCAAGTTCTAAAATTTTTGATAAATGCCAAGCAATCGCTTCACCTTCACGGTCGGGGTCACTCGCTAGGAAAACTTTTTTCGCTTTCTTAGCATATTTTTTCAAATCTTTAACGACGGGACCTTTACCGCGAATAGTAATATATTTTGGTTCATAATTATCTTCTACATCGACACCCATTTGACTTCTTGGTAAGTCACGAACATGCCCCATAGAAGCAATAACTTTATATTTTTTACCTAAATATTTTTCAATGGTTTTAGCTTTTGCAGGCGACTCAACTATGACTAAATTATCTGCCAAAGTGAATTCCCCCTTGCTTTTTCAATTACTAAAGATAAATGATAAACGGTTAATTTTGATTTTGTCAATATTTAACTTTAATTAAATCCGTTTTTGATCATCATTTTAAATAGTTTCTATTAACATATAATATCAACTTATTTCATAATATAAATTATCATTTATAACAATTTTAGCAATTTTTTAGCAATTAAACTCCTCTTAAAAATCATTTAATATATCTTGAGCTTCCGAAACTATCATTGCACCTTCTTGAGCTCTTAGTATGTTTCCTTTTGTTAATGGATTAAACATAGAACCTGGTAATACATATACATTTCTATTTTGTTCAACTGCACAATCAATCGTGATTTGGCTACCACTTTTAATACCTGCTTCAGTAATAAGAACGCCTTTTGATAAACCACTAATTAGACGATTACGTTGTGGGAAATGATACCTCGCAATATTAACAAATGGAGGATATTCACTAATTACTAATCCTTTTTCTTCAATAATATTGCGTAACTTTAGTGTTTCTTTCGGATAATGTATCATATGTCCATATCCTAATACAGCTATTGTAGGAAGTTGATATTTTAATGCAAAATGGTGTGCTAAGCTATCGGCACCTTTAGCTAATCCAGATATAATTGTTAGTGGTATTCGTTTAAAATGAGGAAATAAATATTGTAATGCTCTTGCAGAATAATTAGTAGCAGTGCGAGACCCAACAACACCTAGAGTATTAGTAGAATTTAATAGCTTTACATTACCACGGTAAAATATGAGAAGAGGAAAATCGTATATTTCTTTAAGCAGCTTAGGATAATTGGGGTTTAAGAATGTAACATATCTCACATCATTATCTTTTAAGAAGGTTAAAATTTTATTTAAATCTATATCCATAAATTTGTCTATTAGCTTATTATGATTGTAAATTTCATCCCATATCCTTAAAGTATCTTTTTGATCTTTATAAGACAAATTAAAATAGTCAGGATATAACGAAAGTAAGTGGTGTATCTGATGGGTAGAATAACCAACCCACCGCATTTTTAATAATAGTTCATCGTTGTTAGTCATGATGTCTTCTCCTTTAATCTCATTATAAAGTAATTCTGTCAATTTGATATTTCATTATAAATACATTTCACTATCGAAATAATATTAAAACTTAATGAGTAAAATAGAAGATTTACTTATGTAAACTAACTTTTATAAAAGTAAAAAGTAGAGATTTATATCTTTATCATCTCTACCTCCTTTATTATTTCCTATATAATTTATATAACAACTTATTTACTGGCTAAATAAAATCGCCTACATATTCTTCTACAAATGCATTGAATCCTTTTTTAAATTGTTGAACACCATAATCTTTTGCATCCTCACCAAAGTCACCAGTTATGCCGTAGAAATTATAACGCTCTATCCCTTTCTCTTTTGCGTAGCGTATCATATCCCATTGTAGACAATAGGCACCCATAAACTCATTGTATTTAGGATTAGAACCACTTGATAAATAGTACATTTCGTGATTGTTGTAAATAAACAATGCAGCAGCTAAATCAAGTAATGTACCATCCGTAATGATTAATTGTTCAGTTTTTGCTATTTTATTATAAAGGCTCTCGAGTTGTTGATTTAATTGGTGATATTTTGTTTTTGTCTTTTTTGAATTAGCATTCACTTTTAATGATTGTTTAATTTCAGTCACTTTCTCTTCTAATTCTATCGCTCGTTGCTTTAATAAATATTAATTACTTATAATAAATTAAACAAAAGACCTGATTTCCAGTGTTAGAAATCAGGTCTTAGACAATAAAATCAATTCAAATTTTAATGATGATTATTTAACTGTTAATAATTCTTCATAAATGCCAGCTTCTTTAGCTGCTTCGATTAATGTTGTACCAATTTCTGAAGGTGTATCTGCAGTTTTAACACCACAATCGTTTAATGTTTTAATTTTTTCATCTGCAGTACCTTTACCACCAGAAATGATCGCACCAGCATGGCCCATACGCTTACCTGGAGGAGCAGTTTGACCACCAATGAAACCTACTATTGGTTTCTTCATGTTAGCTTTAATCCATTCAGCTGCTTCTTCTTCAGCTGTACCACCAATTTCACCAATCATAACAACCGCTTTAGTTTCTTCATCTTCATTAAATTCTTTAAGAACATCGATGAAGTTTGTACCGTTGACTGGGTCGCCACCGATACCTACAGCTGTAGTTTGACCAATACCTTCTTCAGTTAATTGATGAACTGCTTCGTAAGTTAATGTACCAGAACGTGAAACTACGCCTACATGACCTTTTTTGTGGATATATCCAGGCATAATACCGATTTTACATTCATCAGCAGTGATGACACCTGGGCAGTTTGGTCCTACTAAACGTGTTTTTCTACCTTCTAAGTAACGTTTAACTTTAATCATGTCGACAACTGGAATGTGTTCAGTAATACAAATAACCATATCTAAATCAGCATCAGCCGCTTCTAAAATAGAGTCTGCAGCAAATGGTGCTGGAACATAAACAACTGATACGTTAGCACCTGTTTCTTCTTTAGCTTCTGCTACTGTATTGTACACTGGCACGCCTTCAACGACTTGTCCGCCTTTACCTGGTGTTACACCAGCAACGATTTGTGTGCCATAATCAAGCATTTGTTTTGTATGGAAAAGGGCAGTAGACCCTGTAATACCTTGTACCATTACTTTAGTATTCTTATCTATAAATACACTCATCTTAGTGTTCCCATCCTTTCCTTACGCTTCTTTAACAAGTTTAACAATTTTTTGTGCGCCTTCAGCCATTGTAGCTGCTGGTTCGATTGCTAATCCTGAATCGTTTAAGATTTGTTTACCACGTTCAACGTTAGTACCTTCTAAACGTACAACTAAAGGTAAAGTTAAGTCTACTTCTTTAACTGCTGCTACGATACCTTCAGCGATAACGTCACATTTCATGATTCCACCAAAGATATTTACAAAGATACCTTTAACATTGTCATCACCTAAGATGATTTTAAATGCTTCAGTAACTTTTTCTTTAGTAGCGCCGCCCCCAACGTCTAGGAAGTTAGCTGGATTTCCACCAAAATGATTAATTGTATCCATTGTGGCCATAGCTAAACCAGCACCGTTAACCATACAACCGATATCTCCATCTAATGCGATGTAAGATAAGTCATATTTAGATGCTTCAATTTCTTTTGGATCTTCTTCTTCTAAATCACGTAATTCTTGAATATCTTTATGTCTAAATAAAGCATTGTCATCAAAGTTAATTTTCGCATCTAATGCTAAAACGTCACCGTCACCAGTTGTTACTAATGGGTTGATTTCAACGATAGAACAGTCTTTTTCTACAAACACATTGTATAAAGAAAGTAAGAATTTCGCTGCTTTATTAACTGATTCTTTAGGAATGTTAATATTGAAAGCAATGCGACGTGCTTGGTAAGGTGATAAACCTACAACTGGGTCGATTGTTTCTTTAAAGATTTTTTCTGGTGTTTTAGCAGCTACTTCTTCAATTTCAGTACCGCCTTCTTCAGAAGCCATTAAAGTAATACGATCAGTTGCGCGGTCAATAACAAAACCTACATAATATTCTTTTTGAATGTCGCAACCTTGTTCGATGTATAAGCGTTTTACTTCTTTACCTTCTGGGCCAGTTTGATGTGTAACTAATTGTTTACCTAATAATTCATTTGCGTAAGTTTCAACTTCAGATAGTGATTTAGCAATTTTAACACCACCTGCTTTACCTCTACCCCCAGCGTGGATTTGTGCTTTTACCACATAAACATCTGAGTCTAATTCTTTCGCCTTTTCTACCGCTTCTTCAGCAGTGAATGCAACTCGTCCTTCTGGAACGGCTACGCCCATAGAACGAAATATTTCTTTACCTTGATACTCGTGGATATTCATCTTCCATCCTCCTGTTTCTTAGGTTAAGTTCATTTCAATTATAAAAAATGAAAGCGCTATTGTAAACTGAAACTGTTTCATTTTTTGCAATAAATTTAAAATTCAAATAATTACAACATAGATTTCACTGGTTCAAAGCTCTGTCGATGATATGGCGTAATCCCTAATTGATTTAATCCTTCAAGATGCGCTTTCGTGCCGTAACCCACATTTTTATCGAACTCATAACCAGGATATGCTTCTGCAATATCTTTCATTAATGTATCTCGATACTCTTTTGCCATAATACTTGCAGCCGCAATGGACACACTTTTAGCATCCCCTTTAATAATTGAAGTCTGAGGAATTGAATTATCTAACGTCATTGCATCAATCAATAGGTGATCTGGCTGATGTTTCAATTGCGCAATGGCACGTTCCATCGCTACTTTTGTCGCATTATAAATATTTAATTGGTCGATTTCTTCTGCGCTCGCCACACCATATGCATAATCAAGTACGCCTTCTTTAAGCTGTTGATTTAATAATTCGCGTTTTACAGCTGAGACTTTTTTGGAATCATCTAACCCTAAATATTGGTGGCCCGGATTAAGTATGACAGCACAGGCCACTACTGGTCCTGCTAATGGCCCGCGCCCTACTTCATCTATCCCACAAATTAATGCTTCAGGATGTTGTTCAAGCAATTCATTCTCAAATTTACTCATAGTTTTATAATGCTGGATGATTTCTTGCTCTTTTAAAAGTTGTTTACGACGTTGAACGATACTTTGTTGTACGCCTTTACGACTATCAGCATTTAATTCATGATTATCTAATTCTTCAATATCTGTGATTGTGGCTAGCAATGCTTTTACTTCTTTAATCGTTTGCGTCATCGTCTAACTCACTTTTCATTTCAGCATATAAGTCAAAGCAGTAAGTGCCGATTTTAGCATTACGTACATCATTGATAATTAATTCAATAACCGCTTCATAATCTACTTCATTACCACGTTGTAATAGTCCTCGACGTCGACCAATAGCATCGAACCATTCTAACATCTCAGCATCTTCAGGCACATCTATTTTATAATGATGCTTAAAGCCTTCTAAATCATGTTTAATCAAGAATTCTAAACCATATATTGCCACTTCGTCTAAATGCACAATACTATCTTTAATCGCACCTGTTAAACTTAATTTCTTACCTACTAATTCATCTTCAAATTTAGGCCAAAGGATCCCAGGTGTGTCTAATAATTGTAGTGATTGGCCCACTTTAATCCATTGTTGTTGTTTAGTAACACCAGGTTTATTTCCTGTTTGAGCGATATTCTTTCTAGCTAATTTATTAATAAGTGTAGATTTCCCAACATTCGGAATGCCTACAATCATGGCACGAATCGCACGTGGTTTTAATCCTTTTGCTTTTTCTCTTTCAAACTTTTCTTTAGTCGCTTCAATAGCAGCCGTTTCTACGCTTTTTAGATTTTTGCCGTGCTTAGCATCAACCGCTACAGGATAATAGCCTTTATCTACAAAGAAACGCTCCCATTTTTGCATTTCATTTAAATTAGCCATATCTTTTTTATTTAGAATGACTACTCTTGGTTTTTGCTTAATGACGTCATCTATCATTGGATTTCGTGAACTATACGGAATACGTGCATCTACTAATTCAAAGACAACGTCTACTTTTTTTAATTGTTCAGTAACCTCTCTTTTGGCCTTAGCCATGTGACCTGGATACCATTGGATTGGCATATTCATTCACCTTGCTTTCGTTAATTTTATATGATTTCAACTTTTTGATTATACTTGAAAATCAAAACCTTCACCACTAAACCTGTATATTCTCTTTCATTTTATCATTCGTATTGAATATGAGTGAACTAATAACGGTTATCATCCCTCTACGTCATGCTCAAATTACTTTATTCCTAACCACGAATAGCCTACAATTTAATTATGAAAATGTTTTAAAACAAGTTAGAGGTTAAATATGAAGAAATTTCTAATACATATAGGCTTATTCCTAGCACTTGCTTTAATTGGCCATAGCTATATTATTTACCGCTTCATTCATGATGGTATTTTATTCACTGGGCCGAATGATGGTATGGAGCAAATGGTTCCTATTCAAATGTATTTATTTGATAAGTGGAGTCACGGAAATTTATTTTATGCTTCGGATTTTGGCTTAGGTGGAGACTTTTTCACTGACTTAAGTTATTACTTCTCCACTAATTTATTATTTATTTTAAACGTTATTATTATATTGATATTAAAAGTTTTCATGACGTTACATACTCAAGATTTAATGTTTTGGATGATTGATGCACTTATGATGTCAATTGTCAAAGCAACGATTGCTATGTATTGCACCTATTTATATAGTAAATGGATTTCTAAAAATAAATGGCTAAGTTTAATTATGGCCTTTCTATTTGTTATGTCGCCGTTATATTATCGTTTTACCGTTTATTGGCCATTCTTTAGTGATGTCTTTATTTGGATGCCTTTTCTATTATTGTCAATTGAACGTGTGTTACAGAAACAGAAGTTTGGTTTATTTATAGTGACTGTGACACTACTCTTAATTAACAACTTCTATTTCGCTTATTACTTAAGTTTAATAGGTGCAGGTTACATATTAATACGAATTATATTTAGACATCCTAAAGATATAGTTTCACGGGGAAAAGCGCTGTTATTGCTAGTCATTAGTGCATTATTAGCACTTGGTAACAGTTTATTTATTTTTTTCCATGGTACGCAAAGTTTTTTAAACAATCGACGTATTCCCTTTTCAGGTGATGTCCCTGCTTTTGAAAAATTAGATATTAATACTAATTTATTCTTTGATAATTATCTTATTGTCATATTATTTATTACCATCCAAGCTTTATTATCGTTTAAATTATATAAACATTATTACTATAGAATGTTTGCTATACTCACATTCATTTTTATCATATGTAGTTTTATCCCACTTGTGGATCAAGTGTTTAATGGCTTTTCTGCACCACAAAAACGTTGGCACTTTATTCTAGCTTTTAATTCAGCAATATTAATTGGTTTATTTTTAAAATATTATCGTACGTTGAGTCTTAGAACTTACATAATATCTAATCTTATAGCTGAAATAGTTATTTTTAGTAGTGCTTTTGTTTATCATAAGTTCGTCGCTTGGTTAATTCTTGTTCCAATGGTATCACTCATTGGTTTAATTATTTTATTAATAAAAGATGCGTCTTATCGTATAAAGCTTAATTATATATATGGAATATCCATCATCTTATTAAGTATTGTCGTCTCAATTGTATTTATAAATAATCAAATATATTTTAAAGATCACAGAGATCGTGCCAATACGTTCTATGTCAATTCGAGTTTATATAGTTCAGATTTACAACGTGCGCTTGTTAAAGAAATGGTGAAAAATAAGAAGAATGATGAACGTATAGATTGGCGCGTGAATGAACAAGACAATACGCCAATGTATCAACATTTTAAAGGTTTGAGTCTTTATTCAAGTATCTTCCATCATAATATTCTTGATTTTTATTACGATGCCTTGAAGATTAATTTAGCTGAAGAATCCTTGAGTCGCTATCAATCTATCAATGGTCGTCAAAATCTCGCAAGTTTATTCTCTATTCGTTATATAATGTTAAAAGAATATCAAGGTAATTTGCCTGCGCATTTTCAAAAAATAAAAACAAGCGGGCAATACTCAATATATGAAAATCAACTTAATCTACCTTCAGTAAAAGTAACTGACAAGATTTATAATAGTAAGAGTCTGACTACAGCTATAGATCGTGAACATGCGATGCTAGACGGCGTAATAATGGAAGACAAAGGGACTAAGTTTACTGCTAAAGCGCCTGACTTACTTAATAAAGTAGACATGCAATCTCACAACATTAAGAAACTAGGCAACCATAAATATAAAGTTGTAGGTGGTAAAGGCGGTTCCATTACTTTACATGTGCCTTCTGCATTACGTAAAAAATATGATGATTTCTATCTTACAATGATGATTAAACGTGGTAATCCGGATAGTAATTATACAGTTGCTGTCAATAATTATGCGAACCATCGTTTATTTAATAATTCAACGTACCGAACTGGCATAGACACGCAACTTTACCGTACGCAACCTGATAAAAACGGTAATATTACTATCATGTTATCTCCAGATGGCGAATTTAATATGAAGTTACTCGATTTAAATGGGGAAAATTATGATACGCTTAAACAGGCTTATCAGCATAGAGATCACAGTAATTACAAAGATATTAAAAATGGCGTGGAAGTTCATCTAGATAAACATCGTAAGGGGATGGCTTCTATTAATATTCCTTATCGAGATGGCATGCGCGCCTATGTCGATGGAACGCGTGTTAATCCGGTAAAAGTAAATTATATGATGACAGGTGTACCTGTAAATGCATCAGCTAAAACAATTACTATCAAGTATCAACCACCTTATTGGAATACGATGATACTGATTTCTTTAATAAGTATGACTATAAGCTTCATATTTGTACGATTTAACAATTCAAAAAAGAGAAAGATGAGGAAGTAAATTGATTAAGAAAGTTTGGACTAAACCATTATGGACATTTGGATTCATTTTTATCGTTGCTAATTTAGTGTCGTTAGCGATTTATTATCCATTTATACGCGATTATTTTAGAGAGGGATATGTGTTTAGTGGTTCTGGCGACGGTTTTAGACAAATGATGCCTTTTCAACTCTATTTATATGAGCATTTTACTCAATTCAAAGGTTTTTATGACCAGTCATTTGGTTTAGGGGGCGACTATGTTAAAGGACTTGCTTATTATTACTCCTTCTCCCCTATTATGTGGCTTAATTTCATATTTGTTTGGCTTGGAGAAACCCTATTTAATTGGAATCCCCATCAAATTGATTTTTGGCCATTTAACCAATTGATTGTTGCCTATATTAGAACAATCATTACATTTATCTGTGCATTTTATTGCTTTAGATATTTAAAATTAAAACCTGCACCACTATTAATAGCGACCATCTCTTATGGTGCTTCAACGCTCATATTATACTATAACTATACATGGTCGTTTTATGGTGATTTATTGATTTTCTTACCATTATCAATATGGGGAATGGAACGTTTCTTCCAACAACGAAAAATTGGCTTATTTATATTTTCAGTTGCGTTAACTTTATTTTCAAACTTCTACTTTAGCTATTATCAAGCCATTGTATTAGGAATATATTTCTTATTACGACTGATTTTTACATATCGCTATGATATCGTTACACGTTGGCAAAAGTTCTATCTACTTGCTTGTGGTGCAATTTTAGCGTTGCTTTCAAGTATTTTAGGTTTCTATACTGGCGTGTCGTCATTTTTAAATAACGATAGACAGCAAAATAATGACTTTAACATTTCGTTATTCACTGATTTGACTCATAATAAATATTATATATTCTCAAATGGTTTTTATATCACTGTATCAATTATTGCATTAGTCGCATTACTTTCATTTAAACTATATAAGCATTACTATTATCGTATTTTTGCCATCATTACATGGTTTTTATTAATCGGTTCACTTTCACAATACTTTGATAGTGCGTTTAATGGTTTCTCTTTACCACAACGTCGTTGGGTTTATTTCCTACCCCTATCAACAAGTGCATTGATCGCTTTATTTATTCAATATTTATCAGAATTATCGCTGAAGCATTATTTATTTGCTGCGGTGCCGGTCTTCATTTTTGGCATACTTAAATTAATCTTTGCTGAAGGCTATGTTCATTGGATGGTTGTTCCATTAGCATTGATGGTGGTACTTGCTTTCTTAGTTTGGAGGAAAAAGTGGTTAAACCACCCTATTATACTTTTAGCTATGGTTCTTACCTTCGTCGTGCAACAAGTTGTATTAACGCATGATTCACGAGCACGTACGATTGATCCTTATGCCACTACAATGAAAACAATTCACGACCCTAGTTATCATAATAAGACACTTGCTAAAAAGATTAATCATATTAATGACGCAACTAATGATCCATTTCATCGCATTGATTACATGTCGATGTATGGGTTAAATTCACCGTTTATTTATCATTATAATGGCATCTCCCTATATTCCAGCATTTTCGATGGGAGCATCTTAAACTATTATGATAAATTAATGCAAATCAATATGCCGGTGGATAAGAATAGTACTTATCGTTATTTAGGTAATCGCGCGAATTTAGAAGCAATGTGGGATGTTCAAGACCGTTTCCGTCATCCTGAGGATTTAAACATGCCTTATGGTTTTGAAAAGGCAGAGACAATTACTGAGGGTAAAGACAAATTAATACATTCCAAAAATAAAATGGATTATCCAGCTGCACACGTTACTGACAAGATTTATAATGCTAAGGATCTTAAATCACCGCTAGATCGTGAACAGGCGATGTTACAAGGTGTAGTCCTAGATAATAATTCTAAAAAAGCAAATACATCATTTAAGCGTAACGATAATTTACTTGGTGAAGCGGAGGAATCGTTAAATAACGCCTCTTGGCAAAATAAAAATCACCTTCAAGTAACTAAAGATGATGGTGGCGTAACCTTATCATTGCCACAATCCATTGCAAATAAATATAAAGATATGTATGTGGAAATGGATGTAGAATTATTAGCACCTGATAAAGCACATAATGTAGGTGTAAATGAATATACTCAAAATCGTAATGAATTAAGCTATAAATACCGTCGCTTTGTTACACCTGTCACAATGAGGGTGAAATCATCTGATAAGTTAAACATTCACCTTTCAAAGGGAAAATATCGCTTATCTGTTAAAGGCATTTACGGTGAAAATTATGATACCTTAAAACATGCTTCAAAGCAGCTAGAAGCTGTTAAAGTAAAAGAAAATAGAAATGGTTATACTATTACAAAATCTAAAGGCACTTCAGGTTATGTTGTTCTACCGACTGTATATGCAGATGGTATGAAAGCAAACGTCAACGGTAGAGACGTTAAAGTTGAAAAAGCAAATGGTATTATGACTGCCATTCCAGTCAATAAAAATGATACGCATATACGATTAACATATACACCACCTCATTTATTCATTTTAATAGTATTAAGTGTAATCGGAATAATAGGTAGTGTCATATTTAGCCTATGGGTAAAACGTAAAGTGCATTCATCTTAAAAAACTTAACTAATACAAAAAAGACTTCCAATCTGGCATGAAGCCATCAATTGGAAGTCTTTTTGATTAAGATATGCGTTGTGACTAACCCATACCTTTATCATATCTTCAGTATGCTGATTAACGAATTTCTTGGATTCTAGCAGCTTTACCACGTAAACTACGTAAGTAGTATAATTTAGCACGACGTACTTTACCACGACGTTTAACTTCGATTTTTTCGATTTTTGGAGTGTGTAATGGGAATGTACGTTCCACACCTACACCTGAAGAAATTTTACGAACTGTGAAAGTTTCTGAAATTCCTCCACCACGGCGTTTGATTACAACACCTTCGAATACTTGGATACGTTCACGTGAACCTTCCACGATACGTACGTGTACACGTAAAGTGTCACCAGTACGGAAAGCTGGTAAGTCTGTGCGTAATTGTGATTTAGTTACTGCTTCGATTAACTTATGATTACTCATTTTTATACTCTCCTTCAACCTATGTTCTTGCCTCGACATACATATAGCAGCGGATCATAGTGATTTTTAGTGTCTTTTCACACTTGATATATATTAGCATACTACTTCTCGTTTTTCAATTGCTTTTTATAGCTTTCTAAAATTTCTTTATCGTTATCTGTAAGTGGATACTGTTCCAATAAATCCGGACGCTTATTATAAGTACGTATTAACTTTTGTTCATGACGCCACTTTTCAATATTTGCATGGTTACCAGATAATAATACATCAGGCACTGACATATCATTAAACTCTCTTGGGCGGGTATATTGCGGAAATTCCAACAAACCGTCTGAGAAAGAATCATCTTGGTGAGATTGTTCATTACCTAGAACACCAGGAATCAAACGCACAATCGCATCCGTCATCGTCATCGCAGGTAACTCGCCTCCAGTTAAGACGTAATCACCCATTGAAATTTCGTCTGTAACAAGATGCTCACGAATACGTTCGTCATAGCCTTCATAATGTCCACAGATAAAGACAATATGTTCTGCTTCGCTAAGTTCTTGTGCTATTTCTTGTGAAAATGGACGTCCTTGAGGGCACATTAATATTACACGTGTATCCGCATCGCGTTGAATATCTTCCATAGCATTAAATACAGGTTCTGGTTTTAACACCATGCCTTGACCGCCACCAAATGGATAATCATCTACTTGATTATGTTTGTTGACAGCATAATCTCTGAAATTAATCGTGTTTACGTTGATAATATTTTTATCTTGCGCTCTTTTTAAAATAGAATGATTCAGCACACCATCGAACATTTCTGGAAATAATGTTAAATAATCAATCTTCATTAGTCTAACAATCCTTCCATTGGTGTAATTCGAATTGATTTATTTTCAATATCAACTGCTTTAACTACATCGGCAATATAAGGGATAAGATATTCTTTGTCACCTTTCACTACCCATACATCATTTGCACCTGTTTCGAAGATGTTGATTACTCGACCAATTGGTGTATCTTCATCATCAAACACTGTACATCCGATGATATCTGAATAATAAAACTCATTCTCTTCTAATTCTATATCTTCGTGATCACGCTCTTGATATAAATAGTCTCCCTTATATTGTTCAACATCATTAATGTTATTGATACCTTCAAATTTAAGCATGTGAAACCCTTTATGCACACGATAAGAAGTAACTGTCAACGCTATTTCATTATTGTTGTGTTTAACTATTAATGTTTCTCCTGGCTGAAAACGTGTTTCCGTAAAATCTGAATTAGATTTAACTTTTACTTCGCCTTTAATTCCATGCGTGTTAACAATCTGTCCCACTTCAACTTCCATATTGCGCCCCTCCTAATACATTAAGTTCATTTCTTACATAGTATCATGATTTTTTATTAAATAAAAAGACGCCACAAAGGGCGCCTTAGATAAGTTTTAAACTATTAAAACTTTCGCTAATTATTTAGCTTTCTTTTGTTCATCAAAAGTTTTTAAAATACCTTGTTTAGATAAGATATTGTGAACTGTATCAGTTGGTTTAGCACCGTCTTTTAACCATTTTAAAGCTAATTCTTCGTCGATTTTAACTTCTGGTGCGTTAACGCTAGCTGGGTTGTAAGTACCGATTTGTTCGATAATACGACCGTCACGTGGAGCACGTGCATCAGCTACAACGATACGATAGAATGGATTTCTTTTTGAACCTAAACGAGTTAAACGAATTTTAACTGCCATATATAAAACTCTCCTTTAAATCTTTTACTTTTTATTTTCTACAAGAAATAATATTAACAGTTCAATCAAACTTTGTAAAGACTTTTTTCTTTACCAAATCTAGATTTATGAAATAAATCGTAGATTTGGTTATGGGAGTGAGATAGAATTCTTTTGAATTCGTCCTCTCACCCCCGCACAGTTGATTAGGCACTTGAAATATTTTATTTCAAGTCCAATCAACCACTGCGCACTAGCTTTAGCTAGGCCGAACCTCTAAAAATAGATTTATGAAATAAACCTTTATAACCAATAAAACATCGAACAACCCATTTGATTGCTCGATGTTGTTATTCATTATTAGAATGGTAAGTTCATGCCTTTAAGCATATTTTCCATTTGGCTACGTTTGCCTTTTTTACCTTTACGTCCGCCACCAGTGAATTGTTTCATCATTTTCTTCATATCATTAAATTGTTTCATTAATCGATTGACTTCTTGTAAAGAACGACCTGAACCTTTAGCGATACGTTTTTTACGTGAAACATTTAAACTTGCTGGATTTTCTCTTTCACTTGGTGTCATTGATTGAATAATCGCTTTAATATGATCGATTTGTTTATCACTCATATTTAATTTATCGATACCTTTCATTTTATTCATACCAGGTATCATTTTCATAATGTCATCCAGTGGACCTAAGTTTTTAACTTGATCTAATTGTTCTAAGAAATCATCTAATGTAAATGATGATTCACGCATTTTCTTTTCTAAGTCTTTCGCTTTTTCTTGGTCGACATCTTGTTGAGCCTTTTCAATAAGACTTAAAACGTCACCCATACCAAGAATACGAGACGCCATACGTTCAGGATGGAATAGTTCTAAACCGTCCATCTTCTCACTCATACCGACAAATTTGATTGGTTTCTGAGTAACAGAACGAATTGATAACGCAGCACCACCACGAGTGTCACCATCTAATTTAGTTAAAGTGACACCTGTAACATCTAATTGATCATCAAATGATTGTGCAACGTTAACAGCATCTTGACCTGTCATTGCATCGACAACTAACATAATCTCATTCGGTTTAGAAATTTCTTTAACTTCTTGAAGCTCGTTCATTAATGCTTCATCGATGTGTAAACGACCAGCTGTATCAATAATTACGAAATCAAGATGCTCTTCTTTAGCATAACTTAAGGCATTCTCAACAATTTGTTGTGGTTTAACTTGGTCACCTTCACTATATATAGGTACATCAAGTTGTTTACCTACTGTTTGTAATTGGTTAATCGCTGCTGGACGATAAATATCGGCAGCTACTAACATAGGTTTTTTATTATATTTTTTACGCATTAGTAAGGCTAATTTACCAGCAGTTGTCGTTTTACCGGCACCTTGTAAACCTACCATCATTACAACAGTTGGTGGTTTATTAGCCATTTTAATAGATGTATTTTCTCCACCCATTAGTTGTGTTAATTCGTCTTGTACAATTTTTATAACTTGTTGACCTGGCGTTAAAGATTGCATTACATCTGAACCTAAAGCACGATCAGATACAGTCTTAACGAAGTCTTTAACTACTTTAAAGTTAACATCGGCTTCAAGTAATGCGAGACGTACTTCACGCATCATTGTTTTAATATCCGCTTCAGTGACTTTACCTTTACCACGAATCTTTTGCATCGTGGCCTGCAAGCGATCGGATAATCCTTCAAATGCCATGTTAATTGCCCTCCTTTTTTGAAAATTATTCTAATTCTTCTAATTGAGTAATGTAATATTTTAATTTATTTGGATCATTTAACGTTTGTTTCATTTCTTCATAAATAGTACGACGTTGTTCGAATTTTTCATATAAATTAAGCTTAGCTTCATAATCTTCTACTAAATCGCCAGTTCTTCTTATATTATCATAAACTGCCTGTCTACTCACATTAAATGTCTCTGCAATTTCACTTAAAGAATAATCCTTAAGATAAAATAGTTCAAGATAATTTCTTTGTTTTTCAGTAAGTAATGATTGATAGAAATCAAACAAATAATTCATTCGTAAGGTTTTAACTAAATCATTTTTCCCCATTCGAATGTTCCTCATTATTAAAATCTAATTCAGCCACTTCTTCAGGAATATCTTCATTTTGCTCAATCATATCTGCAAATAGACCATATACATAACTTTCAGGGTTAAATGGTTGTAAGTCATCTAATTTCTCACCAAGACCTACGTATTTAACCGGGATATGAAGTTCATTTCTAATGGCAAGTACGATACCACCTTTAGCAGTACCATCTAATTTCGTTAACACGATACCAGAGACATTGGTTACTTCTTTAAATGAACGTGCTTGTGATAAAGCGTTTTGACCAGTTGTAGCATCTAAACATAATAACGCTTCATGAGGTGCATCTGGTACAGCACGGCTAATAACACGTTTCATTTTATCTAATTCTTGCATTAAGTTAGATTTGTTTTGTAAACGTCCAGCTGTATCACAAATTAAAATATCGACACCTTTATTTTTCGCAGCATTAATGGCGTCATATACAACCGCTGCTGGATCTGAACCTTCACTTTGCTTAACCACTTCTACACCGACACGGTCTCCCCAAACTTGTAATTGTTCGATAGCTCCGGCTCTAAATGTATCGCCTGCAGCAAGCATTACTTTTTTACCTTCCATTTTATATCTATGTGCTAATTTACCGATTGTAGTTGTTTTACCTACACCGTTAACACCGACCATTAAAATGACATTAAGACGTCCATCTTCAAGGTTCATCGCTTCTGAATTATCGTCTTCTTGATGATAAATTTCTACTATTTTTTCAACAATAACTTCACGTAAATCTTCAGTTTCTTTAATATTACGACGTTGTGCTTCTGTACGTAATTCGTCAGTTAATTGCATTACAGTGTTAAATCCAACGTCTGCTGTAATCAACATTTCTTCTAATGCTTCGAAGAAATCTTCGTCTACTGTTCTATAACGTGCGATTAAATTATTAAGTTGTTCTTGGAAGTTTTCACGTGATTTTTCAAGACCAGCTTTGAATTTCGCACCCATTTTTTGAGCTTCAATTTCTTCAAAGTCTTCAATTGAAATTAAACCATCTTCGTCAAAGTCTGCTTCACTTAACTTACGAGGCTTCTTTTTAGGGGCTGGCTCTGCCATGTCGTCTTGTTGCGACGACGCATCTTCCTCAACTTCTTCACTTTCAGATAATTCTTGTTCAATCTCATCTGTAGATTTAGATGAAAACTTATCTTTTAATCGTTTAAAAAAACTCATCCTTGCTCCTCCTTCATAACCTCATCTATAGTATTTAAATTAACGCTTACTAATTTAGAAACACCTGATTCTTGCATCGTGACACCGTATAAGCGATCTGAGTATTCCATTGTTCCTTTACGATGCGTAATAACAATAAATTGAGTTTGTACTGATAATTCTTTTAAAAATTGAGCATAACGAATGACGTTTGCTTCATCAAGTGCAGCCTCTACTTCATCTAGTATAACAAATGGTGCAGAGCGAACTTTTAATATTGCGAATAATAAAGCAATTGCACTAAGAGCACGTTCACCGCCACTCAATAATGAAAGATGTTGTAGTTTTTTACCTGGGGGCTGAACAATAATATCTACCCCAGCTGATAAATAATCATCATCTGTCAACTCTAATTTAGCATGTCCGCCACCAAATAACGACTGAAACACTGTAGTAAAGTGTGATTGAACTTGTAAGAATGTTTCTTTAAAGCGACCTTTCACTTCTTGATCCATTTCTTCAATAATTTGTTCAAGCGTTTGTTTTGCTTCCCTCAAATCATTACGTTGATCGTTTAAGAATGTATAGCGTTCATTAATTTCCTCATATTGTTCTATCGCGTTGATGTTAACAGGTCCTAATTCATCGATAGACATTTTAGTCAATTTCACTTTCTTACGTAATGCTTCAATAGGCGTCTCATCTTGATATTCTTCTCTGGCACGTTCAACTGTTAATTGATATGTCTCATTCAAATGATTGATGGCGTGATTGATTAAGACATCTAATTTAGATTGCTGTGCTTTAATATCTTGGTAAAAACTTTCAATGGATAACAAGTCTTGATGGCATTCTTGTAATTGATAATCATGAATCTCTATATCTTCATCAACTGACACTCGTTGTTGTTTCAATTCTTCTAATTGTTGCGTCACTGATTCACGCAATGCTTGTTTTTCTTGAATATTGTTCTGTAATTTATCGAAGGCTTGTTGTCCCATCATTTCATCTGAATTAAATAATTCAATCTTTTCATTAACGTTTGTTATTTGTTGTTGAATGTTGTTAATTTGTTTTTCTGCACGATCTAATGAGGACTTTTGAGCATTAATGCGTTCTTTAATAACGGCTAAGTCAGAACGTTTTTGATTTAAATGCTGTTGCATTTTTGAAGTTGATGCTTTGTCTTCTTTAGATAGCTGTGTATAACGCTCAATATCTTTTTCAAGTTGAGCAAGATGCGTTTGAATTTCAACTAATCGATTTTGTTTTTCTGTTAGTGTTGTACGACTTGTCTCACTTTGATAGCCATCATTCTTTTCGAATTCAAATTCTTCATGCTCATTTTTAATATGTGCTTCTTGTGTTTTTAAACGATCTAAAGCTAACGCTTCATTATGTGACTGTTCTTTTAAGTGATTATATTGTTGATTTAACTCAATATACGCGTCACTTAAACTTTCAACTTTTTGTTTATGTGTTTGTAATTGATGTTCAAAGTCTTGTGTTTGTTGTTCATAGCTTTTTAACTGAGCACGCATAGTAGTAAGTTCATCTTTTTGAGATAAAATACTTTTCGTTTTACGAGCGCCACCACCTGTCATTGAACCACCAGGGTTAACAATGTCGCCCTCTAATGTAACAATACGTGTTTTATATTGTATGGCTTTTGCAAGTTCATTAGCATTTTTCAAATTATCGACAACAATTGTAGTACCTAAAAGATTATCAACGATAGCTTGATATTGTTTACTCGCTGACACCGCTTCTGAAGCTACATTAATAAAGCCATTGGAGCTTTGCGCTGTTCTTTTTATATCTGCTGAAAGCATGCGAGGTTTAATTACATTTAATGGTAAGAATGTTGCTCTTCCTAAGCCTTTTTGTTTTAAGAATTGAATGGCTTGGCGACCTTCTTTTTCTGTTTCAACAATGACATGTTGTAAAGAAGCACCTAACGCTGTTTCAATCGCTTGTGTTAGTTCTGAAGGTACTTGAACGACTTCTGCTACTGCACCGTGAATACCTTGTAGTGTATTACCTTTTGCTTTTAACACATGTTTAACGCCATTAAAGAAATAAGAATATTCTTCCTCTTGTGTTTCTAAACTTTCGATTCGAGCTCTCATTTTATCGGTATAACGATATGCTTGATACAGTTTATCTTCATACTCAGTCTGTAATTGTTTTGCTTCTGAAAGTGCTTTTTCTTGTTGCTCAATCTGTCTTTCCACAGCTTTAAATTCATTCGAGATAGTTTGATGACGTTTTTCAGTATTCGAAATTTCTTTTTGTATTTCCTTCAACTGATTAAAAGCTTCAACTAATCGTGTATCTAAACGTGATTTTTTAGCTTCATTTTCTTTAAGCGTATGTTCTAAAAAGCGAATATCATTGTTAACATCTGATTGCTTCGACATTAATTCATAATAATCATTTTTTATAGCTTCAAGTTTTTCTTCATGCTGTTCATCAGAAACATAAAGCTGAGATTCTATGTCATGAATTTCTGCATTTAACCCTTTTTGTTTGTCTTTTAGAGAGACAAGCTGTTGTGTTAGTTCTTCTTTTTCTTTTTCAGCATTACTTAAATCTTCATTAAGATTTTCAATTTCTTCTTCGAAACGTGCATTTGTTTCAGATTGATTGCGTTTTCTTTCTTCTAACACATTAAGTTGACCAGTGAACTTTTCATACTCTTCTGTTGCTTTGATTAAATCATAGTTAAGTCGTTCTACATCCGTATCAATTTGTTGGCGCTTCGCCTTTTGCTTTTGTAAATATTGTGTAATTTGAGCTTGTTTCGCTTCTTTGTCAGCTTGTTGGCTTTTCAAGTCATTCAATCTATGATCTAATTGTCGATTATCCTCTGAATAGTGATCGATATCATGCACAGTAACAATAACATCGCTCTGTTTCATTTCTTTTGATAATTGTAAGTATTCTTTAGCTATCGATGCCTCAGCTTTAAGTGGCTCTACACGACCTTCTAAATCATATAATATATCTTCCACTCGAGTTAAATTATCTTCTGTTTGACCAAGTTTCTGCAATGACTCCGCTTTACGCTTCTTATATTTGAGTACGCCCGCAGATTCTTCTAATATTTGGCGTCTATCGATAGGTTTTGCATTCAAAATCTCATCTACTCGGCCTTGAGATATAATACTAAATGCTTCTTTTCCTAAGCCAGAATCTAAAAATAGTTCCGTAATATCTCGTAAGCGTGCACGATCATTATTTAAATAGTATTCACTTTCACCACTACGGTATAATCGGCGCGTCACTACGATATTATCGGCATCAAATTGTAATTGTCGGGTAGAGTTATCTAAATTAAGTTGTACTTCTGCATAATTTTGAGCATTTCGATGTTCTGCTCCTGAAAAAATAATATCTTCCATTTTAGAACCACGAAGGGATTTAGCTGATTGCTCACCTAGTACCCATTTAATGGCATCTGTGATATTACTTTTCCCGCTACCATTTGGACCTACAATTGCCGTAACACCTTTATCGAATTGCACATTTGTGTGATCGGCAAATGACTTGAAACCAATGGCATCAATTGATTTTAAATAAACCATTTTATTCTCCTTAATACATTCATACTCATTCTTGTTGATAAGGGGTAATTATTAATATCATTCTAATTAGGCGTCTAATTGTTTTAATTTAGTATAGGCACGTTCAGCAGCTTTTTGTTCGGATTCTTTTTTCGTTTTTCCTTGTCCCGTGGCAACTGCCTCATTTTCTAATATAACTTCAGAGGTGAATAGGCGATGATGTGCGGGCCCTTCTTCTTTGATAAGGCGATACGTCACATCTCCTCTATTTTGACTATGCACAAATTCTTGGAATTGTGTCTTAAAATCTACTACACCTATGAGTTCATTATCTTCAACGTGTGGGAATATCACTTTTTCAGCAAATTGCCAAACGACCTCTAAGCCTTGGTCAAGATATAAGGCACCTATAAATGCTTCAAATGCATCTGAAACGAGTGATGGACGTGTTCTTCCGCCCGTTTTTTCTTCACCTTTACCTAATAAAATTAATTGGTTTAAACCGATTTTGTTTGCAAATATTACAAGTGAGGGCTCACATACGATTGTTGCACGCATTTTAGTTAAATTCCCTTCTGGTAAGTCAGGGTGTTTATCAAAAAGATAACGTGAAACCGTCAATTCTAATACCGCATCTCCTAAAAATTCTAAACGTTCATTGTGTTCTAAACGATCCATATTAAAATCATTTATAAAACTCGAGTGTGAAAATGCTTGTTGATATAATTCGATATTTGAATATTCAAATCCAAGCGATTTCATTTTCTTTGAAAATTGTTGTTGAAACTCATTTACCATTGCTATTTTCTTTGGATTTGTCACGCTAGAACCTCCATTATATCTTTTCTATGTTTGATTCTTATGAAAAAAATCTGAGCCATCCTGTAGACGACTCAGATGTAAGTTTTTTATTTTTCAAGACTATTGATATACTTAACAGCATCACCAACAGTGTTGATTTTTTCAGCTTCTTCATCAGGAATTTCAGTACCAAATTCATCTTCTAATTCCATTACTAATTCAGCGATATCAAGTGAGTCAGCGCCTAAATCATCTTTGAATGATGCATCTTCAGTTACTTTGTCAGCATCAACACCTAAACGGTCAACGATGATGTCTTTTACTTTATCGAAGTTTTCCACGTCGATTCACCTCCTTTAAAAGTGTCTATCCATAGACTATTTTATTTTCCCATTTTAATGGTTAAAATACAAGCATTTATTAGCATTGTAAAGATACTATTTACACCATGTAAAGTACATTTTTTTATACTAAAAATGCTTATTTTTAATTTTACATGTACATGCCACCATTAACGTGGATTGTTTGGCCTGTGATGTATTTAGCTCTTTCAGACGCTAAAAATGCTACCGTATAAGCGATGTCTTTATCTTCACCAAAACGTGATAACGGAATTTGTTCTAACATTTGTGATTTTAAGTCATCATTTAAAGCATTTGTCATATCTGAAACAATGAAACCAGGTGCAACAGCATTCACTGTAATACCGCGTGATGCAAGTTCACGTGCACTTGATTTAGTTAAGCCTTCAATACCCGCTTTAGTTGCTACATAGTTTGCTTGGCCAGGGTTACCCATAGCACCTACAATACTTGATAAGTTAATGATTGCCCCACCACGTTGACGTAACATTTGTGGTGTAGCCTTTTGAATACAATTGAATGTACCTTTTAAGTTTGTATTAATGACGTCATCCCATTCTTGCTCTTTCATACGCATTAATAAGTTATCGCGTGTTATACCAGCGTTATTTACAAGCACATCTAGTGAACCAAATTGACTCACAACTTCTTTAATCATTGCTTTAACTTCATCGCCTTCAGCAACGTTTGCTTGAATCGCAAAGCTTTCTACACCTTTTTCTTTAATTTCAGCTACTACTGCTTCTGCTTTTTCTTTATTGCCTGCATAGTTTACAGCTACGTTAAAGCCATCTTCAGCTAATTGTAACGCAATACTACGTCCTATACCTCTTGAAGCACCAGTTACTAATGCATTCTTGTTAGTCATGTTGATTCCATCCTTTCACATCTTCTAGAGTTTGAATAGATGTTAATTTAACATCACGATTGATTTTTTTAATTAAACCAGATAATACTTTGCCAGGTCCAATTTCAATAAAGTGATCAACACCTTGGTCGATTAACCATTCAGTTGATTTAATAAATTGCACTGGTGAATATAGTTGTTTAACCATATTTTGTTTGATTGTTTCAGCATCTGTTTCGCCTTTCGCATTCACATTTTGTACAATAGGGAATTTAGCATCATGCCAATCAAATTGATTAATATAAGCTTCGAAGTCTTTTTCAATGACTTGCATCATTGAAGAATGGAAAGGGCCAGACACAGCTAAAGGTAATACACGTTTAGCACCAAGTGACTTACCTTCTTCCGCTAATTTATCAATTAACGTTTTATGACCAGACACAACAATTTGTCCAGGACAGTTAATATTAGCTGGCTCAATTAATTCATCTTCCGTAGATAAGTCTTTACAGATTTTATCTACTTCTTCATAACTTAAACCTAGCACGGCTGCCATACTGCCCACACCATTTGGAAAAGCTTGCGCCATTAATTGACCACGTTTACGTACAATCTTAACGGCATCTTCAAAATTTAATACACCAGCAGCTACTAAGCTTGAATATTCACCTAAACTGTGTCCCATTGTATAGTCTGCATTAATATCTTTAAGTGCGTTTAATAATGCAGCACTATGCGTTAACAATGCAGGTTGCGTATTCTCAGTTTCACCTAATTTCCCTTCACTATCAGTAAACATTGTTTCTAGTAAGTCAAAATCTACTGCTTCCTGTGCTGAATTTAATATCTCTGTTGCCTTAGCATCTTCATTGTATAAATCATTTGCCATTCCGACTTTTTGAGCACCTTGGCCAGGAAAAACAATTGCAATTTTACTCATCTTGATTACCTACCGTTTCTCTCATAATTTCAACAATTTTTTCATCTCCAGCAATTTTAGCTTGGCGAATTGCTGAGTAAAATGCACGCGCATTTGAACCACCGTGAGCTTTAACTACAGTACCGTCTAAACCTAGTAATACTGATCCACCATACTCTGCATAGTCCATTTTCTTAGCAAACGTATCTAAATCTTTTTTCAATACGGCTGCAGCTAATTTATTTTTTAAGCTACCTAATAATGTTTCTTTCAACATTTTACCGATAGATTTCGCAGTACCTTCAATATTTTTTAATACCATGTTACCAGTGTATCCATCCGTTACTACAACGTCTGTGTTACCTTCCATTAATGTTTTCGCTTCAATATTACCAGCGAAGTTGAAACTACCATCTTCACTTAATAATTGATACGCTTTTTTCGTTAGTGAGTTACCTTTAGCTGGCTCAGTACCAATATTTAATAATGATACTTTTGGATTATTGAGGCCACGAACTTTTTTAGCATAGATATTGCCAAGTTGTGCATATTGTAATAAATGTTCTGGTTTCGCGTCCGCATTTGCACCCACATCTAAGAAAGTAAAGCCTTTACCATCAATCGTTGGTAATGTAACTACTAGAGCTGGACGTGCTACACCTTTAATGCGACCTACGATGAATAATCCAGCAGACATTAATGCACCAGTGTTCCCTGCTGAAACACAACCGTCTGCTTCGCCATTTTTAACCGCTTCAGCCATACGCACCATTGAACTATCTTTCTTACGTTTAATTGCTCTAACCGGTTCGTCTTCCATTTCAATCTTCTCAGAACAATGTCTGAATTCAATACGTTCATGATTGAGCGTATATTGTTTTTCATCACCAAAAAGAATAATTTCCAAATCTTTAAAATCATTAACCGCTTTTTCAACAGCTTCTAACACGATACCAGGGGCATCATCGCCACCCATCATATCTATAGCAATTTTAACCATTTGCTTCATCCTCGCTTATATAAAACATTTTAAACGTGCCTTGAAACACTAAAGTATCTTTGACATAAGAGTTAACTTTTATAAAATAATGATGCGTTGTTTTATCAGTTACATGTGCTTCTGCTCTTACAGTATCATGTAACTTCACTTTTTCAATAAATTTAATCGAGCTTTCTTGTGTTAACACTGTCGATTTATGTATCAATGCTACGCATAACGAATTCGCTTGCGCAAATAAGATATGACCACGAGCAATTTGAGTCTTCGCAAATACCGATTCTTCTGTTACTTCAATAATCGATTGTGCTGATTGATTAGGCGCAACTTGAATCAAGTCACCTATCACTTCATTAGCCTCTAAAGCTTGAATCTGCTCATAATTTTGCTCAGCTACTAACTTAATACGTTTGCGTAACTCAGGAATATTAAGATACGTGCGATCTAACCGTATTGTTTGAATACTCACACCAAACATCTCACACAGCGCACTATCCGTTATAAAGGGGTTCAAATCAATCGCCTTTTGAATGGCTTGGCGACGTTCGTCTTTCTTCATTTTCAAATAAAGTTCCCCCTTTACACGCGAATTTAGTACCAAGTCTTAAACATTCCTCACATATCATAACACTTTCTATTTAAGAAGCTCAACAAATATCATCATACCTTGCTCCCTTTTTCGGAAAAGAGAAAGATAGATTACTCATCAGCATTTCCAAAGGTATTATGACTGGAAGAAAGCTCCCATCAATAGAGGGAATGTCATACGTATCGGTGGACGCTTTTAGGAAAAAGAAACACTTTTTATATATAAGTGGCATTAACTTCTATATAAGAAGTGTTACTTTAGATGAAGCGTAAGAGTATTTACCTACAGTCATTTAATCAAAGCTCATGTGTAGCAAATTCTCATCAATAAATGTACGTAAATGTTCATAAGCATCAGTAAAAAAGACACCAGATTGGATTAACTCAGCAGCCTCATCACGTGCTACTTCAAGCATACGATAATCTTCAACTATGTTAGCCACCATAAAGTCTGGCAACCCACTTTGTTTCACGCCAAAGAAATCACCAGGACCGCGCATTTCTAAATCGCGTTCACTCAACTCAAACCCATCTGTTGTTTGCGTCATAATCGTCATACGCTCAATTCCAGTTTCTGTTTTAGGTGAGGCGATTAATACACAGTAACTTTGATGTTCACTTCGACCTACACGTCCTCTTAATTGGTGTAACGTTGACAAGCCGAAACGATCCGCATCATAAATCATCATAAATGTGGCATTAGGCACGTTAACCCCAACTTCTACAACCGTTGTAGAAACAAGAATGTCTAGTTCATGTTCACTAAATCGTGTCATAACCTCATCTTTTTCATCTACCGGCATTTTACCGTGAAGTAGTCCTACACGACCATTGCCATAATGCGCTTGTAGTGACTCATACAGTGCTACAACGTTTTGCACATCTTCAAGGTGCTCAGAGCTTTCAATTAAAGGACAGATAACATACGCTTGTCTTCCTTTTTGCAATTCAGAAGTCATTTGCGCTAGTACCTGTTCATATTGTTCATGCTTCGCCCAATTAGTAATAATCGGTTTGCGCCCCTTAGGTAATTGCTTAATTGAAGAAACGTCCATTTCACCGAATACTGAAATTGCTAAAGTTCTTGGAATTGGCGTTGCTGTCATGAATAAGACGTTAGTCATCGCCCCTTTTTCTCTTAACATTTGACGTTGGTTCACACCGAAACGATGTTGTTCATCTGTGATCACTAATCCTACATTATCGAAGATAACGTCATCTTGAATCAGTGCATGTGTTCCAATTAAACAATCTATAGTACCATTTTCTAGTTGTTCTAATAAGGCACGACGTTTTTTTCCTTTGACAGAACCCGTTAATAAAGCAACATTCATATAATCTCCAAATAATTCCGTTAAACTATTGGCATGTTGTTCCGCTAAAATTTCTGTAGGTACCATAAGTGCAGATTGGTAACCAGCTGTTTTTAGGGCATACATACAAATTGCTGCGACGACGGTTTTACCTGAACCTACATCCCCTTGTAATAGACGATGCATACGTATCGGTGCTTTTAAATCTCTAAAGATTTCATTAACACTCGTTTTCTGAGCATCAGTCAATTCAAATGGTAAGGTGTCAATAAATGCTTTCACTTTTTTGATATCGTAATTAACTTCAATCGCTTCATCAGACGTTTTCTCTATTCGATTAAGCCATTGCATTCTTAGCTCAAACATAAATAATTCTGTAAACGCATATGTTCTACGTGCTCGTAATAACTCAGTTCTATCTTTCGGTTGATGCATCGTTTTAATCGTATAGTCTAACGTTTCTAATTTATATTTATTTCGCAATTCATCCGTTAACCATTCATGAATAGTGACATCATTTAATGTTTGGTGAATGATATCGCGCATTTGTTTTTGCTTGATACCTTCTTTAATGCGATACACTGGCTCTAGCTTCACTTCTTCAGTGTCTTGCGCTTGTGCATCAAAGAACATACGATTACCATTTATCTCTTGCTTTGCTCGATTCCATTTCCCTTTAACTGTCACTGTGCCATGTAATTCAATTTTCTTTTTTAAGTATGGTTGATTAAAGAAGACACATTTCACTGCAATATTATCTACCATGAGATGGACCGTTAACTTAGATTTATTTCTCCCGAAAAAGGCTACGGTTGGTACTGAGTAAACTTGACCTACTACCGTTACAGTAGATTGATCTTCTGCCATATTTAAATCAACTATCGTATTATCATCGTATCTTGTCGGTAAATATAATACTAAATCTTCAACAGTGTGAATATTTAATTCATGTAATAACGCCATTCTTTTAGGTCCAAGTCCTTTAATATTTTGAAGCGGATATGGACTCTCTATTAAATTGACTTTAGACATCGTTTTCTCACCTAATATTTATAATCTCGTTATTATTTTAACATGGTTTAACTATATTAATGATAGTTAACGCTTTTTTGAAAATGAGATATAAAAAGGGAAAATGAATATTCACGATTTTTGTTTACATAATAAAATTATAGTAATAAAAATTAAACCTATCTTTTGAAGACAGGTTTTACCGCTTATTATTTAATTATCTACTTTACTTCACATGCCCATCCATCTTTATCTCTATCTAATGCTGAACGATAAGCTGGATGATTTTTACTTACACCATTGGGATATGTTTGTCTCATTGCTGTACAATTTTTAAAATATTGTGGTGCTGTAGTTTTTGTAGTTTTGTTTGTTTTGTTTGTTTTGTTTGTTTTGTTTGTCGTGTTTACTGTTGCAATAGGTTTTGTAGCTTTAGGGACTGTACTAGTCTCAGTTGTCGATTTAGTTGTTTGTGTGCTCCAAATGTTCAATTTTTCAGCTTGAGCTCTAGATTGACTCGCATACAATGTTTGAACATAAGTATTGTTCGGCGGGTAAACATAAGCAACTCTAGCTAAACCTTGTCTTACAATAGCATTATTTACCATTTGACCATCTGCGTATACATAAGCTAAATATCGACCATATTTATCTGTACGTTGCCCTTTATCAAACTGAACTTGGATATTTCGCGCATTCGCCATCATGCTAGTAGTAAATCTGCTTGCTTCTGGACCATACTTCTGAACTGGCTTGCGTGGATCTTTAGTTTCAGGTGAATCAATAAGTAATAATCTGAATGTTGCTTGTTTACCTTTATATAGTAATTGTACAGTATCGCCATCTACACCTCGAACAAACTTAGCCGGCTCTTTTTTTAATGATGTTTGCGCATTAGCAATATGAGAATGATATGTATAACTAGTACCTAATGAAAGTGCTATGACGCTAATTAAAGTGATAATAAATGTTTTAATAACCAAACTTGAATTTTTCATTTCTATCCTCCTAAGTTTCATTAAATATATTTTATACTAATTTTGGAAATTAGAAATATAATTTTTTGTAAATTTTTCTAATATTAAAATTTTACATATTATTGAAACTTAAAAAGCGTAGGTCTGCTTAATTTAAAAAAACATAAGAAAGAAGGAAAGAGAAATCTGAATTTTAATAAAAAGATTTCATTATTCTCAACTTCCTTTATTTATGGAAAAAGATTTTACTAAAATTGGAATAATCTATATTATCGTATTTTCAATCCAGTTATTTACAGCTTAAATATAAAATGAGCCTGTCACATTTTACAATGTACAGGCTCTTATAACTTTAATTTCTATTCAACTGAGAATAAATATTGATAAATAGGTTGACCGCCATTATGTTCTTCAACTTCAACATCTGGATATTCAGCTTCTACCCATTCAACTAATTGGCTTGTCATGTCATCACTAGCTTCTTCACCAGCGATAACAGTTAAAATTTCGCTATCTTCATTTAATAATTCAGATAGTAGGCCTTTAATAGTTGCAAATTCATCTGCATTACTAGTAACAATTTTACTTTCTGCTAATCCCATGAATTCATCTTTTTTAATCTCTACACCATCAATTTTAGTATCCCTTACTGCAAATGTGATTGAACCAGATTTCACTGTTTCAAGAGCAGTAGTCATGTGAGATTGATTCTCTTCCAATGTAGATGATGGATCGTATTGGAAAAGTGCAGCAATACCTTGAGGGATAGATGTTGTTGGAATGACAACAGTATCTGCCTTAACTAATTCGGCTGCTTGATCACTCGACATTCTAATATTCTTATTGTTAGGAAGAATAATTGCACGTTGACATTGAGATTGTTCGATGACTTTTACAATATCTTCAGTAGACGGATTCATTGTTTGTCCACCACTAATAATATGTGTTGCACCCATAGAAGTAAATAATTCTGAAATACCTTCACCCATAGAAATTGCAATAATAGCTGTTTCTACTGTTTTTGGTGCTTCATCCTTACTTGTGTGTTGATTTTGTTGTTCTTTGCGGATAACTTCACGATGTTGTTCACGCATATTTTCAACTTTTAACTTTATTAATTCACCATATTGTTGACCGTAGTTAAACACTTCACCTGGTGTTTCAGTATGAACGTGTACTTTGACAATTTCCTCATCATTGATAACGAGTAAAGAATCTCCGAAATGGCTCATGTCATTTCTAAATTCTTGTTCATCAAATTCTTTTTTATCTTTTCCAAAGCGAACCATCATTTCAGTACAATAGCCGTATTTAATATCTTCAGTGTTGATAACACCATGGAAATCGTGTTCTTCATGAACTAAATCATCAGTGTCTAATTTAGGTTTCTTAGCTTCAACTGTTTCACCTTTAAGACCTTTTAAGAAACCTTCATAAACGCATAATAAGCCTTTACCACCACTATCAACGACACCTACTTCTTTTAATACAGCTAATAAATTTGGTGTATTGTTTAGTGATTTTTCAGCTTCTGCAATGGTATATTCCATTACTTCAACACAATCGTCTGTTTCTTCAGCTTTGTTCATAGCCGCATTAGCAGCGTCTTTAGCTACTGTAAGAATCGTTCCTTCAACAGGCTTCATTACCGCTTTATAAGCAGTATCTACACCAGCTTGGAAGCTACTCGCTAATTGTTGTGCATTGATTTGTTGCTCTTGTTCAATATTTTTACAAAAGCCTCTAAATAATTGAGATAAAATAACGCCTGAGTTACCGCGAGCGCCCATCAATAATCCTTTAGAAAATGTTTTACCTAGTTCACCAATACTATTTGATAAATTATTCTCTACTTCTTCACGTCCTGAAGTGATTGTTAAGTTCATATTTGTCCCTGTATCACCATCTGGAACAGGATATACATTCAGGGAATCCACTAAATCTGCATTATTAGATAAATTTTGTGCCCCTTGTATAATCATATCGGCAAATAATTTACCGTTAATTGTGCTAATCATCGTGCTTTGTCCTCCTATACCTTCTTGCCCTTGTGATTAAGTCGTACGCCTTGTACAAAAATATTAATTGAATTTACTTTAACATTTAACGAATGCTCTAGTGTGTATTTTACAGATGATTGAACGTTATTAGCTACTTCAGAAATTTTTACACCATAGCTTACGATAATATACATATCGATATCAATCACGCCATTATTCTCTTTAACAATAATACCTTTAGCATAATTTTCATGACCTAAGATTTCAGCAATACCATCTCTTACTTGTTGTCTAGATGCCATACCTACTATTCCATAACTTTCAACTGCTTTACTACCTACCACTGATGCGATTACTTCATTTGAAATATCTATTTTGCCATAGTCATTTGAGATTTCAATAGTCATCTTCTTATTCCTCCTGAATTGTGGTTAAAATGACGTTAACTTTAAAGAAACTACACAAAGATTATAGAAGACTTCATGGGTCATTGATAATATGTATACCCTATCTATAATCAATATTTTATTAAAATAGTGATAAACACTATTGCTTCATACTCAAATATATTTGTTATTCAAGATATGTTACATAACTCCTCAGCTAACAATTATACCATAATTTGAAGATTTCAAAACATTTTAAGTTAAATTACATCTTATTTTATTGCTTTCAAATTTCATATGTGGTATCTTATTAAAGTATATAAGTAGTCAAGTGTATTTATATTTATTAAAGGAGGTACTTTGATGGGTAAACAATGTTTCGTAACAGGTCGTAAAGCATCGACTGGTAACAATCGTTCACACGCTTTAAATGCGAATAAACGTAGATTTAATGCTAACCTTCAAAAAGTTAGAATTTTAGTTGATGGAAAACCTAAAAAAGTTTGGGTTTCTGCGCGTGCTTTAAAATCTGGTAAAGTTACTAGAGTTTAATAAATATAATGCACAAAAAATGCCTTCATATGTGGTGAAGGCATTTTTTTATGTCTAAATTTTATTGTGATGAACGTTCGTGCTATAAATCTTTACTTCTCATTTGTAGTACTTGGCCATTTTCAACGTTAATATGCGCAATTGACTCCTCTACTTCATTAGAAATAGTTAATGTAGATCCAATTTCTAAATGCTGCTGTTGAAGGTTATATTTAAATCCTTTTAGTGTTAAAGTCACTTCTCCATTTACAGGAATAAAGGATACATATTTGTAATTTGCAGACTTTTCTATTGTATGTATACCACTATTTAATAGTTGAATTTCATTTTGCTGATCAACTACGATTAATTTAATTTGTTTTTCAGAATAAAAAGGTTTCAGCAAAATTTGAAGCATCCCCATAAAGTGATCTAAACGTCCGCCAGTGGCGCCATAAATATAAATTTCATTATAGCCTCGTTGAACTGCTTCTTCGACACCCAGTGCTAAATCAGTGTCGTCCTTTTCAGCCTTAACTGGATGAATATCAAGCGCTTCTTTCAAATGATTTCTTTCCTCTTCTGTTACCGAATCGAAATCACCCACTGTAAATTTAGGAATAATTTCATGATTAGTAAGTATTAAAGTCCCTCTATCTATACCGCCCCAATGCATGTCTTGCGCGTTATTAAATATATCTTGAGGTAAATATCTGTCTCCACACATTAAATTGATTCTCATATCAATCAACCTTTCAAGCGTTGTGTAACCTTTTTATAATCATCTTGTTTAAAGAAATAAGATCCAGTTACAAACATAGTGGCACCATTGTCTGCACATAATTGAATCGTTTCATCATTAATTCCACCATCAACTTCAATATCAAAATGCAATTCTGACGCTTCTCTTATATCACGTAATAGTCTTACTTTAGTTGCACAAGCTTCTATAAATGATTGTCCACCGAATCCTGGGTTTACTGTCATAATTAATACGTAATCCACCATTTCTAGAATAGGCATTAATGCTTCTACTGGTGTGCCAGGATTAATCACCACGCCAGCTTTTTTACCAGCATTTTTAATCATTTGTAATGCACGATGAATATGAGGAGTTGCTTCTACATGAATTGAAATCATATCTGCGCCATGTTCAGCAAACGTTTCAATATATTGTTCAGGATTCTCAATCATCAGATGAACGTCAATTGGAAGCTGAGTAGCACTACGTACAGCGTCTAAAATAGGCAACCCAATAGAAATATTAGGCACAAATTGTCCATCCATGACATCAAAGTGCAAACCGTCTACTTGAGCTTCTTCTAATAAAGTAATTTCATTTTTTAAATTTAAAAAGTCTGCTGATAATAGCGAAGGATATATTCTTCTCATTAATATCTTACCTTTCTATTAGAAATTTCATTAAATAATTGAAGATAATGGTCATAGCGAAATTGCGGTAAATGACCTTCATCTAATTGTTGTTTTACATGACATTGAGGTTCTTTAATATGGTTACAATTTCTAAATTTACATTGCTCTCCATAGTGATCAATGTCAATAAAATAATGTTTTAAATCATCTTTTTCAATATGATCAAAATCTAAAGCACTAAACCCGGGAGTATCAGCTATAAAGCCATTCTCTCTTTCAAACAATTCTACGTGTCGCGTTGTATGTTTACCACGATTCAACGATTTCGATATGTCATTCGTTTCAAGATTTAGTTCTGGATTAAATGTATTGATAAATGTTGATTTACCTACACCAGATTGACCACTTAAAACGACTAATCCATTAGGCCATGAAGCAACGACATGACTTTTATCAGAGTCTTTACCAACAAATTGAGTATTATATCCGATAGATTGATAGTTTGTTAATAATGATTCAATATGTTCAATTTGTTCTTCTGATGCTAAATCTTTCTTAGTAACTAATATACTCGGTGCTAAGTCATAAGAATGCGCAATCACTAAAAATCGATCTAATAATTGTGTTGAAAACTCAGGTTCAAACGCACTCATTACGATAATTAAACCATCAATATTACTTACTGGTGGACGTTTTAAAGCGTTACGTCGATCATGTACATGATGAATATACCCTTCATCTATGTTTTGAATATCAAAATCTACAATATCACCCACTATAGGAGAAAACTTTTTCTTTCTAAATAACCCACGTGGTTTAGTATTATATAATTTCCCTTCTACATCTACTTGATAAACGCCACTTACTAATTTAATGATACGTCCAGTCTCCAAAATGACACCTCTTGTCTTATATTTATAATTACATATTATAGCAAAATGTGAATGAATATTCTAAGTTAGCATTAAAAAAGGTTGTTATTATAGATGTTTACATAATTTTTTTATAGTAAATTTTAATTTTTAAAAAAGTCTCAAAAATGATTTTGACATATTTTCAAAATCACTTTGAGACTTTTGCTATTATTTCTCAATAAAGTGGTGTTAGTAATAAACATCTTTATCTGCCACAACTTTACCGTCTACTCTAATGGTATAGCCAGCTGATGTACCTTTTTCAATAGCTAATGGAATTGTTATGGTCTTGTCATCAGTAATTGTGTAAGTTTGAATAGCACTTGTACCACTATTATTTTTATCTCTTACATATACTTGAACTTTTTGACTAGTATCGTCTTCCCCAGTGTACGGTATCGTGTACGTTTCATTATAATTTTTTATATTCGCTGTGTTTTTCGAATCATCACTTTTTTCTTGTGAATCATTCTTTTTATTATCCTCTGTATCCTTACTATCACCTTTATCTTTACTATCTTTATTGCCTTTGTTATCTTTCTTATCTTCTTTACCTTTAGAAACAGTGAAATGGATAATACTACCCTCGTCTACTTGTGTACTCTTAGGTGTCTGAGAAATGATTTTATCTTTTTTAATATCATCACTAAATTCTTCAGATATTTCTACTTTTAATTTATCTTTTTCTAATTCTTTTTTGGCAGTTTGATAATTTTCGTTTTCATAATTTTTAACATAGACTTTTTTCACGCCTAAAGACTCAGTTAATATAATACGATGATCATTTACTTTTACTTCGCTATCTGGAGTAATATTTTGTCGAAGAATACTACCTTTCGGCATTTGGTTACTATATTCCTGCTCAATAGAAATATTATTTAGTTTTAATTCTTTTAGTTTATTGACTGCTTCATCTTTTTTCATACCGATGACATTCGGCATTTTTGCACGCTCAGGACCTTTTGAAAGAATGATATCTACCTTATCATGTTGATTAATTCTTTCCCCAGCTTTGGGTGTAGATTTCACGATTTTATTTTCAGGATAAGTATCGCTATATTCGCGTGAAATTTTACCAATTTCTAAATGTGACTTACGAAGTAATTTTTCCGCTTCCTTTTCGGTTTTACCTGTTAAATCTGGCATTTCAGAATATTTATCTCCAAACATACCAATAGCTATAAAACCGAATAAGCTTACTAAAAGAAAAAGTAAAATTAAAGCAATAGCAAATTTCTTCTTTTTAGAACGTCTCTTACGAGGAGGTTCATATATATGATTCTCACTCGTTTGAAATTGATGCTCATTTACGATTGGAATTTGCATGGTTTGTGCAATATTTTTCTTAGCATCTTCTTCTTTTAATTTATCTTTAATTTCATTTTTATTAATAGGGACTGTTTTTTTCTCATCATTTTCAAGCATATGTCTTTTTTCATTAATACGGCTCGAGACTAATACACTACTTAAATCTTCTCGCATTTCTTTAATACTATGATAACGATGCTCAGGATTTTTAGCAGTAGCCTTTAATACCACATTGCTTAATGATTGAGGCACATCTTCCCTTTGGTCAGTCACATTGGGAACAGATTCTTGTATATGCTTTATAGCAATACTTACAGCAGTTTCTCCACTAAATGGTGGGTGGCCAATCAACATTTCATAAAGTACTATACCAATTGAATAAATATCTGTAGTTTCATTAGTCGTTTCACCTTTAGCTTGCTCAGGTGACAAATATTGTACTGTACCTAGTACGTGATTAGTTTGTGTCATAGAAGTTTCACTAAGTGCTTTCGCAATACCGAAATCAAATATTTTTAATGTTTTATTTTTATCAATTAAAATATTTTGAGGTTTAATATCCCTATGTACAATGCGCTTTTCATGTGCTTGTTGAACACCTTTTAAAATTTGTTCAACAAAATTGATTGCCGTATCAATACTTAGTGGTCCATGACTATGTATATATTCTGAAAGCGTAGGGCCATCAATATATTCCATAATGAGATAAAAACATTCCTCTTCTTCATCTACATCATAGACTTCAACGATATTATTATGACTAAGTTGAGTGGCATTATTTACTTCTCTTTCAAAACGATGCATCGTTTCATCTTTTTCATTCTGTGGAATAGAAATTGCTTTAATAGCTACTTTTCGATTCAAAATCGTATCTTCGGCTAGGTAAACAATACTCATTCCACCGCCACCGAGTTTATCTAAAACTTTATAGCGATCACTAATTAACTTTCCTATCATACACTATCACCTTCAATAGAAGCTAATAGTACACTGATATTATCTTTAGAACGATGATATAACGCTAATTGAATTAACTGATTACCATGTTCTTCAAGTGATAATGGTTCACTTAAGGCTTCTAAAATACGCGCATCTCTTACGTAATCTGTAAGTCCATCTGATGCTAGTAAAAGGTAATCATAGTAACTATAACGTTTAGTAAATATATCAGGATTTACACGTTTATCTGTACCCATCACCTTTGTAATAATATTACGTTGAGGATGAGACCATGCTTCTTCTTCAGTAATTTGTCCTGTCATTACTAAATGATTAACAAATGAATGATCGTGTGTAATTTGTTCAATCTCTCTTGTGCTTACTACATACGCTCTAGAATCTCCAATATTAGCAATTACTAATTGTTTATCAAAGACAAGTGCACAGACGCAAGTTGTGCCCATGCCTTTATAGTCTTCATGACTTTGAGCATACTCAAATAGATCACGATTTATATCTTTTAAAGTCAAACGCAACCAATCTTCTGCTTGTTCGAACTCAATAAAGTTTTCATTTTCAAAGCGTTTTTGAAGTTCATAAACAACAAATTGGCTTGCAATTTCTCCTGCTTTATGACCACCCATTCCATCGCATAATACTAATAATTGTTGGTGGGTTTGGTTATAAAAAATACCTCCTGCATCTTCATTCTTATCTCTATGTTGTCCAGTATCTGTGAAAAATTGTGCGTTTAGCATTTTGATTACCTCGTTTCTACTTGTCGTTCCTTAGCTCTTAATTGTCCACATGCTGCATCAATATCGGCACCTTGTTCACGTCTAATCGTAGCATTAATGCCGAGTCTTTTTAATTCTTTTTCAAATTTAAAAATGTCATCTTTCGGTGTCTTAACATAATTACGTTCTGGAACATGGTTAACAGGTATTAAATTAACATGGCAATTTAAATCTTTGATTAGATGCGCTAAATCACGTGCATGTTCTAATTGATCATTAACGCCTCCAAATAAACCATATTCAAATGTAACACGACGATTTGTTTTTTCTTGATAATATTTAATCGCCTCCATTAACTTATCTACATGATAAGCACGGTTAATAGGCATTAATCTTGAACGTATCTCATCTTTCGCAGCATGTAAACTTACTGCAAAGTTAATTTGAATATCTTCTTCCGCAAAATCATAAATACGTGGAATAATACCTGATGTTGAAACCGTGATATGACGAGCCCCGATATTTAAACTATTATCATCATTAACAATACGTAAAAAGTCCATCATTTCATCATAGTTTTCAAATGGTTCACCAATTCCCATGATTACAATTTGAGACACACGTTCATTTGTAGCATCTAATGCTTTTTGTACAGTTAATACCTGAGAAACGATTTCTCCCGCTTCTAAATTACGTTTTAATCCTCCTAATGTAGAGGCACAGAAAGTACAACCAATACGACAACCTACTTGTGTCGTTACACATACTGAATTACCGTAATCATGACGCATTAATACCGTTTCAATCGTATAACCATCTTGTAATTCAAATAAAAATTTAATCGTACCATCTTTACTTTCTTGTTTTACTACGGTAGTTAACGTTGTCATAGCAAAATTATCTTTTAATACTTGACGTAACTCTTTAGATAAGTTCGTCATTTCATCAATGCTATTTACACGTTTTTGATATAACCATTCAAAAATTTGTTTCGCTCTAAATTTTTGTTGTCCGTGTTCTACTAACCACTCTTGCATTTCATCAAATCTCAAAGAATAAATCGATTGTTTATCGAAATCAGGCAAGAATTTATTTTTCTTCTTTTTTTCAGCAGTTATCATCTTAACTTTCCTTTCTTTTTATTTTAGTTATGAAAAATCCATCTGAATCGAAGTCTTGGGGTAAAATTTGTAACGTTTTAACTTGTTCTCCAGTGATTGGATGTGTGATTGGCTCAAATTCAAAATCTTTATTGCGTTTTAAGAACGTGTAAATCACGTTCTCGTTTTCAAGTTGTTCTATTGTACACGTCGAGTAAATAAGTGTACCTCCAGGCTTTAAGTTACCTTTTACATTGTCTAATATCTCAAGTTGCAATTCAACTAGGTCATTAATACTTTGTTGAGATTGTACATATTTAATTTCAGGCTTATGTCTTAATACACCTAATCCACTACAAGGCGCGTCCACTAAAATTTTGTCATACATGCCTTTATAAGGTGTTGTAGCATCATGATCAAATGTTGTTATATTCTTAAGTTGCAATTTTCTAATATTTTCTTTAATTAAGCCAATTTTATGCTTATGCACATCTGTCGCATCAACATGGCCATGTGGCGATAATAATTCTGCCATATGACATGCTTTACCACCTGGTGCACTACATGTGTCTAAGATTTCATCATTAGGTTTCACGTCCATGAAGTAACCCACAAACATTGAACTTTTATCTTGAATTGAAATAAGTCCTTCTTTAAATGCTAAAGAATCTACTACAGGTTTGCCTTTCAAATGTAAACAATATGGTATGATATTATCTATTTCAACTTGATAACCTTCATCTTGTAAACGCGTTGCCATCTCTTCAGGATTAATTCGGCTTGTATTAACTCTTACAGTATTCGCTGTTTGTTGCAGAAAAGCATTGGCGATTTTATGGGTTTGTTCAATACCATGATGCGTTATCCAATGCTCAATAATCCATTTTGGCACACTATACTGAATAGACATACGTTGTTTTTCATTTTTTATAGTATCAATGCTAGTTAAATCACTTCTGAAAATGGTTCTTAAAATACCATTTACTATATTGCCACTGTGCGGTCCACCACGGCGCTTTGCGATATCTACAGCTTCATTGATAATAGCATGATTAGGCACTTTATCTAGATAAATATATTGATACAGACTCATCCAAAGTAATTGTCTAACCCAGCCTTTTACTTTTGTTTTAATAAACGGTTTTAAATAAAAATCTAACGTTAATTTACGTTTTATCGTACCATAGACTAATTCTGTGAAAAGTGGTTTATCAATAGAAGATATCTCCTCATTTGAAAGTACTTCATTAATCTTTAAATTACTATAAGCATTATCATTTAAAATATCTTGGATAGCTTGAAACGCTAATTCTCTCACTGTTTGTGTCATACTAATGTCTTCCCAACTAGTGATTCTTGCACGCCACTTAAGTAATTACTTACTAACATACGTTTTTTCCCTGCTAATTGTATATCTGTTAATGCTATAGCATCATCTGAACCTGTACCAACTATAATTGCTTTTTTAGTTGTTTCAATAATTTGACCTGGTTCGCCTTTTTTACCTTCAATAATATGAGCAGCAAATAGTTTTAAATTTGTATCATCCATCTTAGTATAAGCTACTGGCCATGGCGATAATCCTCTAATATGGTTATGAATATCTTGCGCTGACTTTGTCCAATCGATTCGTTCATCTTCTCTGCTAATATTTGAAGCAAAGCTAGCCTTTGCGTCATCTTGAGGGATGCTGTCATTCGTTCCTTCAATAATTGAAGGTAATGTTTCTTTTAATAAATCGGCGCCCAAGAAACTTAGTTTATCATGCATTGTTCCTACATTATCATCTTCCTCAATATCAATGGCTTTTTGAGAAATAATATTACCAGCATCTAACTTCTTCACCATATACATAATAGTAATACCAGTTTGTTTCTCTCCATCAATAATCGCTTGATGAATTGGTGCACCACCGCGATATTTAGGTAATAGAGAAGCGTGAACGTTGATAGCGCCTTTTTTAGGGGCGTTTAATAAGCTTTCAGGTAATAACTGACCAAATGCAGCAGTTACAATTAAATCTGGCTCAAGGTTTAATAATGTAGTTAATTCTTCTGAATCTTTAAGTTTTTCAGGTTGATAAACAGGTATATCATGCGCTTGAGCTACTTTTTTAACTGGGGGTGGTGTTAATACGCGTTTACGTCCAACCGGTCTATCTGGTTGAGTAACGACTGCAATCACCTCATGCTCTACTATTAACATTTCTAATACTTTTGTTGAAAAATCAGGTGTTCCCATAAAAATTATTTTACTCATTTTCAAAATACGCCTCCACTTCTTCTTCAGTTAATACTTTTTTAGCACGATCGGTAAATAATATGCCATTTAATTGATCAACGATGTGTAAAATCATGCGCGCCACATCATCATAAGCAGTTAATTCTATTTTATTTCCCTCTAAATCATTACTTTCTACTGTAATCATTTTACTACGTTCTACTTCCGCATATACGCCAGGTAAATTCACAGATCCTTCTAAGTCGGTTATTTTCTCAGCTGATTCAGATTTAATGACAGGATTTACTAGCTGTAATAAACCTTCTAATTCCATATCAATCATCGCCACTTGTTTGCTAATCCCTATTTGAGGCGCACTCAATGCAGATGCTTCTTCAGCATATAGTGTATCTTCAATATCTAATAATAAATCTTTTAATACATCATCAAATTGTGTTACAGGTTGTGCTTTTTTAGTTAATACAGGATGCGTAGATTGGACTAATTTTTGTATCGCCATAATGTATGCTCCTCCTGAAAAAAATTCATCATATAATTATAACTTAATTCAAATTGAATTGCGACCTTAGACTGAAATTAATACTGAATAGCTTGTTATCAATTGCATTTAAATTTGATACGATTAAAATAGAAAGTAAGAAGAAATTAATTATAAAAAGATTGGAGGTGTCATTAAAATGGAAGTAAACAAAATTATATATATCGTTTTAGCAGTATTTTTAGGTAGTTTTGGTGTGCACAAGTTTTATGCAGGTAAAACGATATCAGGCATTTTACATTTAGCTTTCTTCTGGACAGGCATTCCACATATCATCGCTATTATTAGTGCAATCTTAACATTATTCAGACCTGCCGATGAAAATGGTAACGTAGTAATGTAGCATATTTATTAAAAAAGTTACGCCACAGAATTTAAATTCTGTGGCGTAACTTTTATTTTATCTTAAAATAAATAAAATAATTGGTAATACAAGCGCTATGATACTTATTATCGTTGGAATAATAAAGCGTATCTCATCTATATATTTTTTATGGGTTTCTTCTTTAATTTGAAACATCATATTTTGAATGGTCAAAGTTAAAGCTTTATGATTACTATCTATCTTGTGACTTAATTTTTCTTCTACGTTATTTATACGTTGGGTTAGCTTTTGTTCCACGTCGTCAATACGTAAGTTCAACTTTTGTTCTACATTATCGATTTTTTGATCAAGTCTTAGCTCAACATTATCTATTTTCTCACTAAGTGTTGCTTCTGTTCTGTTGATTTTATCTCCAAGATGATTAAATCTTGAATCAACGTGTTCTTTAAATTCCTCAAATTCTTTGGTACCGACATATTTTTCTTCAATCATAGCGGTCATCCTCCATTATTAAAATGCCATGTGCTTACAGTGATGTGTATGTTCTAGATGCTTGAATGACATAGAATAATTAATGGGTAAATTAAACATTGCGTTTTAGCGACAATATTACGCTCTAATTAAGTTTACATTTTACACCTTGACATCATTTTTATTACTCATAAAAACTCGATAATTTCATCACATCATTATTTGAGGATTAATATCAATTTTCAAGGATAGCTTATCTTTCATATACGCTTCATGATAATAATCATCTAAATATTGTAACGCTTTAAGCAATTCTGGCTCACGCTTATATTTAACAAGGATTTGAAAACGATGTTCGTTATTAATTCGCGCAATAGCTGCAGGAGAGGGCCCTAGCACTAGTGCTTTATCGGTTAAATGTTGTAACAATACTTGATGAACATGTTTTGAAGCTTCCATCACTTTTTTCATATTTTTGTGTGCAATAGTAAAATTGATTAAAAAGTAATATGGAGGATATTTTCCAATTTTTCGAAACTCCATTTCTTTTTGGTAAAACGTTAAATAATCATTTTGTTTTACATCTTCAATAGCGTAATGGGTTGGATTATATGTTTGTATAATTACTTTCCCGGGCTTTTCATGACGTCCAGCTCGACCTGACACTTGGGTTAATAATTGATACGTTCGTTCACTTGCTCTAAAGTCGGGTAAGTTTAACATTGTATCGGCATTGAGTACGCCTACCAATGTAATGTTAGGAAAGTCTAAGCCTTTCGCAATCATTTGTGTACCTAGTAAGATATCACCTTTGCCCTTTTCAAAATCAGTAAGTAATTTCTCATGTGCACCTTTACGCGATGTCGTATCTACATCCATACGAATGATACGCGCTTCTTCAAATTCTTGTTGCAATATTTCTTCTACGCGTTGTGTCCCTGTACCTACTTGGCGAATATGGGGACTCTCACAGTTAGGACAAATATTAGGCGGTATTTCTTGGTAACCACAATAATGGCATTTTAACTGATCCGTTGTTTTGTGGTAAGTAAGCGAAATATCGCAATGAGGGCATTGAGGAACATAACCACAATCACGACATAACATGAATGATGCATATCCACGGCGATTTAAAAATAATACAATTTGTTCATTTTTATTTAAACGATCTTGAATTGCTTCACGCAATTCATTTGAGAACATGGAACGGTTGCCTGAACTTAATTCTTCACGCATATCAATAATATCAATCGAAGGTAGTGCTTGTTGATTCACCCTAGTAGGCAATGTTAGAAGTTGATATACTCCCTTTTCAGCTCGAGCATAAGATTCAAGACTTGGTGTTGCACTTCCTAGCACTAATGGACAATGATGATAACGACTGCGCCATTCAGCAATGTCACGCGCATGATATCGTGGATAATCTTCTTGTTTATAAGTTGATTCATGCTCTTCATCAATAATGATAATACCTAAGTTCTTAAAAGGCGCAAAAATACTTGAACGCGCTCCAACACTCACTTGCGCTCTACCGTCTCTAATTTTTTGCCACTCATCATAACGTTCCCCATTTGATAAACCTGAATGAAGCACGGCCACGTCATCACCAAAACGACGTTTGAAACGTAAAACCATTTGTGGCGTTAAGGCAATTTCAGGAACTAACATCATAGCTTGTTGCCCTTTATTAAGTACCTCTTCAATAGTTTGTAAGTAGACTTCTGTCTTCCCTGAACCAGTAACCCCATGTAGTAAAAAGGTACGCTGTTGTTCTTCATCAATCGTTGTTTTGATTTGTTGAAAAGCCTCTTCTTGTTCTTGGGTTAATGTACGTTTGTCTTCTCTTTCAAAAATACGATCTGCAAATGGATCACGTTCTACTTCAGCATCATATTTTTCGATAAATCCTTTTTTTACAAGACTATCAATACTAGATTTTGAAAATCCCATTTCTTCTAAATCTTTAAGAAAAACCGTCTTATGTTGTTCATCTAATAAGAAGGCATACACATCATATTGCTTCATGGATTTTTCAAGCAATGCCAATATTTCATCAGGATGATAGTCATCAAGAATGCGAACCGCTCTTTGCATTTTTTTTTTAGTATTTTGAGATAACAATGTTACTTCTTGAACGCTACCTGCTTTGAGTAAATCATTTAATACCGGTAAATGATTATTTTTTGCGCCTCTTTATATTTATAATGACCTTTTGAATCAAAATACTTTAAAAGTTCTTCCTCTATGTCATTATGTTTTACGACTTCAAATACTTTTGTATATTTTGCCTTAATGGCACTAGGTAACATCGCTTCAAGGACTGAAATACTCTTAGATACATGAGAATAACTTAACCATTCACTTAATTGAATTAATTCAGGCGTTAATTCAGGGCGTATATCTTGCACTTCTTTAATTTCTTTTAACTTTTGAATATCAATATCATCACTTGGTTGTGACTGAATATCCATAACATAGCCTTGAATTGTACGAGGCCCAAATGGAACGATTACTCTGACGCCTACTTGTATAAATTCTTCTAACTTATCAGGTACGAGATAGTCAAACTTAAAATCTACACTCTTGGAAGGTACATCTACAATGACCTTTGCAATCATTATTGCCACCTAGTTTCTAATTCATCTAAAATTTGTTGAGCGAGTTGCACTTTTTTTCCTTTCTTTATATTGTGTGCCTCACCATTTTTAAAATGCATTGTTAATTCATTATCATCAGATTTAAAACCAATTGATTGATCACCTACATTATTTGAAATAATGACATCTGCATTTTTACGTTTTAATTTATCTTGTGCATATTGTTCAATATTTTGTGTTTCCGCAGCAAAACCTACTAAATATTGATGGGTTTTATGTTCACCTAAATATTTTAATATATCTTTAGTACGCTTAAATGTGACTGATAAATCCCCTTCTTGTTTCTTCATTTTATGGTCTAGCACTTGAGTAGGGGTGTAATCTGACACTGCAGCTGCTTTCACTACAATATCTTGTTCATCATAGCGTTGTGTCACCGCTTGGAACATTTCTTCTGCGCTCTCAATATGAATCACTTCTACCCCAGCTGGATCCTCTAATTGAGTAGGACCAGTGACTAATGTCACATGTGCACCACGATCTCTTAATGCTTGGGCGATTGCAAATCCCATCTTTCCAGATGAACGATTTGAAACAAAACGAACGGGGTCAATCACTTCTACTGTAGGTCCTGCTGTAACTAAGGCATGCTTGCCAGTGAAGCTACTATGTTGAATTTGTTGCTGTTGTTTAAAATAGTCGTTAAGGACACTTACAATTTGTAGTGGTTCTTCCATTCTTCCTTTTGCCACATAACCGCACGCTAAGAAACCATCACCAGGTTCAATGAAGTGATAACCGTCTGATTTAAGTACATCAATATTGCGCTGTGTACGAGGATTCTCATACATATGCACATTCATCGCTGGCGCTATAAATTTAGGTGTTTCAGTAGCTAACAACGTAGAAGTCACCATATCATCAGCAATGCCTACACTCAATTTAGCAATCATATTGGCAGTAGCTGGTGCTACTATAATCGCGTCAGCCCAATCTCCTAGTGCCACATGCTGAATTTCTTGAGGATTCTCTTCTTTAAAAGTACTCGTGTATACTGGATTTCTACCAATAGCTTGAAATGCTAAAGGTGTTACGAATTCTTGAGCATGATCTGTAAGCATAACTCTTACATCGTAACCTGCTTGCGTTAACTTACTCGTTAAATCAATTGCTTTATAAGCTGCAATACCACCTGTTACGGCGAGTAGAATGTGTTTCATAATCGGCTTTCTCCCTTACTTTTTTCGATTATTTAATAGATTTTTACATTAAGCCTGTAGGCAAACCATTTCGGTTTTTATACGTTGTTTTACTTTCTGACAAGCTCATTTTAAATCAATTATACACAAATCAATCGTATAATTAAAAACACACACCTTAATAAAATGAGTAGCTCATTTAATGTAAGGTGTGTGAATCTTATCTATGGTAGTCACATAAATTAATACAATCTTGTGAATTTAAAAATGCTTTAAACGTTAAACTTAAGCGTAAAAATCATCTGGATATTCAGGTTCAATTTTACCGTTAGCGATTTCTTCTAATGCTTGACCAACTGGTTTAGCTGAATGATAACCATTTAATAAAGCAGTTTCAGGTTTCTCATCTAATTCACGTGCACGCTTAGCTGCAGTCGTAGCAATTAAGTATTTTGAATTAATTTTTGATTGTAATTGATTTAAAGGTGGGTTTAACATTATTTTTTGGCCTCCAATAACATTTTTCTATATATAGCTTCTACGCGTTCTCTTTTTAAATGCTCCGCTTCAACGATTGATTGAATACGTTGTTTGGCTAAATCTACTTCATCATTAACAACAACATAATCGTAAAGATTCATCATTTCCACTTCTTTACGTGCTTCATTAACTCTGCTTTGAATTTTTTCATCAGATTCAGTGCCTCGCCCAACTAAACGTTCTCTCAAATGGTCTAGGCTTGGCGGTGCAAGGAAGATAAATAATGCATCAGGAAATTTCTTTCTTACTTGTTTAGCACCTTCTACTTCAATTTCTAAAAATACGTCATGACCAGCTTCCATCGTATCTTTAACATATTGAACAGGTGTTCCATAATAATTTCCTACATATTCGGCATATTCAATAAATTGATCTTCCTGAATTAACGCTTCGAATTCTTCTTTCGTTTTAAAAAAGTAATCTACACCATCAACTTCTCCTTCGCGCATATCACGTGTAGTCATTGAGATAGAGTACTTATATGATGTAGTTGGATCGTCAAATATTTCTTTACGAACAGTTCCTTTACCTACTCCTGAAGGACCTGAAAGAACAATTAGTAATCCTTTTTCATTATCCATGCCTTACGACCTCTCTAAGCTATTCTTCTATTATTTAAATATAATATCACATTGAGGATTGAATTGTATAGAGTATGAACGACAAACTTAACTCATGACGCTATGATTTTACCATGTTACAATATAATGAATGAAAATATTGAAGGTGGAAATTAATTATGGCATACGATGGCTTATTTACTAATAAAATAGTAGACTCATTACAATTTCTAGTTTCTGGTAGAATTCACAAAATTAATCAACCAGAAAATGACACAATAATTATGATTGTACGACAAAATCGTAAAAACCATCATTTATTGTTATCAATACATCCAAGCTTTTCAAGAATGCATTTAACTAATAAAAAATACGATAATCCGTTTGATCCACCTATGTTTGCACGTGTCTTCCGTAAACATTTAGAAGGTGGCATTGTGAAAGCAGTGCGTCAAATTGGAAATGACCGCCGTGTAGAGATTGATATTGAAAGTAAAGATGAAATTGGAGATACAATTTATCGTACCGTCATTCTTGAAATAATGGGTAAACACAGTAACCTCATTTTAGTAGATGACAATTATAAAATTATCGAAGGATTTAAACATTTAACACCTAATACTAACCAATATCGTACAGTAATGCCTGGTTTCCAATATGAAACGCCTCCTACGCAAAATAAAATCAATCCGTTTGAAATGGATGGCCAAGAAGCGTTAAAACATATTGATTTTAATAGTGGTAAAATTGCAAAACAACTATTAACTACATTTGAGGGCTTTAGTCCTTTAATTACAAATGAAATTGTAGATCGTTATCAATTTATGACTTCTGAAACATTGCCTAAAGCATACGATGAAGTCATGGAACAAATACACCAGGAACCTGTACCCATTTTCCATAAAAATCATGAAACAGGTAAAGAAGATTTCTACTTTATGAAACTTAAACAATTCCAAGATGATGCCGTTATATATGATTCATTACATGAATTGTTAGACCGTTTCTATGATGCGCGTGGCGAACGAGAACGAGTGAAACAACGTGCGAATGATTTAGTGCGCTTTGTTCAACAGCAACTTCAAAAGCAACAACATAAGTTAAACAAATTGATTGAGGAATATGAAGGTGCGAAAGATAAAGATACGCAACAATTGTATGGGGAACTCATTACGGCTAATATCTACCGTATTAAACAAGGTGATGAGTCTGTCACAGCACTTAATTACTATACTAATGAGGAAGTGACGATTCCTTTAAACCCAACGAAGTCTCCTTCAGTAAACGCACAGTATTATTATAAGCAGTATAATCGCATGAAAACGCGTGAACGAGAACTCGATCATCAAATTAAATTAACACGTGAAAACATTGATTATTTCGCTAATATTGAACAACAACTTGAACATATTACAGTGGATGAGATAGATGATATTAGAGATGAATTAGCTGAACAAGGCTTTATGAAACAGCGTAAAAATGTTAAAAAGAAGAAAAATGAAAAGATCCAACTACAAACGTATCTATCAACCGATGGAGATACGATATTAGTTGGTAAAAACAATAAACAAAATGATTATTTAACTAATCGTAAAGCTCAAAAATCTCATATTTGGTTCCATACGAAGGATATACCAGGCTCTCACGTGGTGATTTTAAATGACGCGCCTAGTGAGCAAACAATTAAAGAAGCAGCAATGTTAGCGGGTTACTTCTCTAAAGCCGGTAATTCTGGACAAATACCAGTAGACTATACAGAAATTCGAAATGTTCACAAACCTTCAGGTGCGAAACCTGGTTTTGTCACATATGATAATCAAAAAACGCTCTATGCTACACCTGATTACGATAAAATCCAAAGTATGAAACAAAAATAAAAATTGTTTATCCACGTTATAAATTGCTTATAGCGTGGATAATTTTATTTTGATTGTAAAGCAGTTCTATAAGACGAAATATCTATTCACTTATTCTGTAAATTATTTATCAACAATCTTTAAAACAAAAAGGCACTTTCGCGTCATTTATTTATTGCTAAACAAAATTTGCGCAGTGCCTTATATCTTTCTATAGAATTATGTTATTAAGTACATTATATCAATCGTACACTTTATTTTTCTGGTAGAGCTAATTGGAAGCTCACACCAAACTTGTCTTGTACCCAAGCGAATTCTCTAAATGGTGGCATTGCTGTTTTTGGCATTAAAATAGCGCCTTCCTTTTTTAATCCGCTAAATAAACGTTCCATTTCCATCGCATTATCTACAGTGATATATAGTGAAATGGATGGATTCATAGGTAATTCTTCACCATTATTAGCGTCAATTGCCATAAATACTTGTCCATTCAACGTAAAGATAGAATGTTGTACTGTCCCTGGCACGCCTGGTCCTTCTTCTCCATATTTCACCATAGTTAAAATTTCACTATTTTCGAATAGGCTTGTATATAAATTAATTGCTTCTTCAGCTTGATTATTAAACATTAAAAATGTTGTTATTTTAGGTATTTCCATTATAATCCCCCTGCGTTTTCTTTATATTCATATTATTATTCTAAACTATTCATGAATAATTTAACAAAATTTCAATCTTACATAATACTTCCTAAAACTTATTTTTTTGACTTATTTTGTATTATCGTTACAATTAAAGAAAGTTAAATTGGAGGCTTTTTATAATGATGCATTTTGTTATTCCCCTATTATCTATGTGTATTGTGTTATTAATAGGATGGGTCTTAATTAAAATTTTTATTCGTTAATAATATTTTCTGATTACATTTAAACGCCATAAAAGGAATTCACTTAGTGGCGTTTTTTTATAACTAAAAAAATGGTACATACACGACTATATCTGTATTTAAACAGCTGTCGTGATATGTACCATTTTGTCTTTTTAAATTTCGCCTTTTTGGCGTAAAGATTCTTTTGCTTTTTTGAAAAAATCAATAGTATGTTCGAAAGCCTCCATACTTGTTTTGTTACTCTCATTGTGAATGCTTTCGATACTTTCATCAACCGTTAATCTCTGGTCTGGGGTTTTAAAATTAGTTTCACTATATAAAAAATCATTCACATGTCGCATCTTATTATAAAAATGATTTTTCTCTTTATCAGTAGTCAATATTCACTACCCCCTTTAGACATAGCTTATTATAAGTTGTCTCTCCAATCAACTAACGTTTGAATATCTTCTTCAGAAATTTTACCTTCTTCACGAGCTACTTCGATTAATTCATTATAGTTACTTAATGTATAGAAAGGTACGCCAATGTCCTTAAACATTTTATCTGCTTTAGCTAAACCATAAGTGAAAATAGCTACTACACCTACTACTTCTGCACCTGCTTCTTGTAAAGCTTCTACCGCAGTAATTGATGATCCACCAGTGGAAATTAAATCTTCAACCACTACTACTTTTTTACCTTTACTTTGAGCGCCCTCGATTTGATTTTGTTTACCATGACTTTTACTTTTAGAACGTACATAGTTCATCGGTAAACTTAATTTCTCAGAGATATAAGCAGCATGAGGAATACCAGCTGTCGCAGTACCTGAAACAACGTCAACGTGATCAAACTTATCAGTGATTAACTGGCTTAAGCCATCACGAATTGCTTCACGTACTTCAGGATAACCTAATGTTACACGGTTATCACAATAGATAGGTGATTTAATACCTGAACTCCATGTATATAAATCGTTTGGTGATAATGTAACTGCTTCAATATCTAATAAAGATTTCGCAATGTTTTTTGCCATTTTAACCTAACCAACTTTCTTTAATATTGTTATAACTTTCTACTGGATTTTGACTTTGTGTAATTGGACGTCCAACTACAATGTGCGTTGCCCCTAATTGTTTAGCATCTTCTGGTGTAGTAATCCTTTTTTGATCATTTACCGCTGCCCCTTGTGGTCTGATCCCTGGTGTTACTTTTAAAAAGTCTGAACCTAACTCATTTGTTAATAATTCCGCTTCAAGTGGTGAACATACGACACCGTCAAGTCCAGCTTTCTGTGTTAATGTCGCATAATTCAATACGGCTTCTTCAATTGATGTTTGAATATTTTGTTCGTTATGCAACATCTCTTCAGTAGTAGAAGTTAACTGAGTTACCGCTATAATCTTTGTGTCTTTACTATATTTACGTAAACCACGTATAGCTGCCTCCATCATTTGTGTACCGCCAGCAGCATGCACATTAACTAAATCTACATCAAGTTTACCTAAGCCTTCCATTGCTTTCTCCACGGTGTTGGGAATATCGTGCAACTTAAGGTCTAGAAAGATATCATGTCCACGTGATTTAATCGTTTTAATTAAGTCTGGACCTTCTTGATAAAATAATTCCATGCCAATTTTCACAAATAATGGTTCATCAAATTGATCAAGAAACGTGTTTACTTTATCCGCAGATTCAAAATCTAAAGCGATAATTGGTAAATCCTTCATTTATAAAGCTCCTTTTGAAAATGAACGACGAAAACAGTTTAAGGTTTGTAAAGTCCAAACCTTATTCTGCTTTGTCGTTCTTACTGATTATTTACATATTTCTCATTGTGAATGTCATGCTTTCAATCACATTTGTCAATGCGCTTGCAGTGTCTAATGACGTTAAGCAAGGTACACCATTTTCTACAGTAGTACGACGGATTTGGAAACCATCTCTTTCTACTTCTTTACCTTTTGTCATTGTATTAATTACAATTTGTACCTCTCCATTTTGAATGCGTGTTAGTAAATCATCTTCTCCACCGATTTTACCTACGACTTCAACTGGAATGTGTTGTTCTTTTAATTTTTTAGCTGTACCTTCTGTAGCTAAGATTTTATAGCCTACTTCATTTAAACGATGTGCTATTTTAACAATTTCTTCTTTATCTTTATCGCTTACTGTCATTAATACAGTACCGTGATCTTTGACTTCTACACCACTACCAGTTAAGCCTTTATATAAAGCTTTTTCTAATGTCATGTCTTTACCCATAACTTCACCGGTAGATTTCATTTCAGGTCCAAGCGTCACATCTACATTTTTTAATTTATTGAAGCTGAATACTGGTGCTTTAACATATACGCCTTCTGAATAAGGTTGCACCCCTTGTTTGTAACCTAAATCTTTCAACTTAGTTCCCATAATCCCTTGCATTGCTAATTGTGCCATTTGAATATCAGTGATTTTACTTAAGAATGGGACTGTACGACTAGCACGTGGGTTCACTTCTAATACATAGACACCATCATGTGCGATTACGAATTGAATATTAATTAAACCTACAATGTTTAAACCTTTAGCCAATTTGATTGTGTAGTCTTCTAGAGTATCAATATCTTCTTGACTTAATGTTTGTGGTGGATAAACTGCGATTGAGTCACCGCTGTGCACACCTGCACGTTCGATATGTTCCATGATACCAGGGATAATCACTGTTTCACCGTCTGAAATCGCGTCTACTTCGATTTCTTTACCTGTTAAATATCTATCCACTAGTACAGGATGCTCTGGACTCGCTTTAACCGCTTGTTCCATATAGTTTTCTAATTCTGCATCGCTATTTACGATTTCCATTGCACGTCCACCTAAAACGTATGATGGGCGTACTACCACTGGATAGCCAATTTCACGGGCATTTTCAAGCGCTTCCTTAGGAGAAGTCGCTGTCTTACCTTTAGGTTGTGGCACATCGATCTTACGTAATAACGCTTCGAATTCTTTTCTATCTTCTGCACGATTTAAATCTTCTAATGTTGTACCTAAGATTTGAACACCATGTTTTGCTAATTTATCAGCCAAGTTGATTGCTGTTTGACCACCAAATTGTACAACCACACCTTTAGGCTGTTCTAAATTAATAATGTTCATTACATCTTCTTCAGTTAATGGTTCGAAGTATAATTTATCTGAAATTGAAAAGTCTGTTGAAACTGTTTCAGGGTTATTATTCACGATAATTGCTTCATATCCAGCATTTTGAATAGCCCATACGGCATGTACAGTAGCATAGTCAAATTCTACCCCTTGTCCAATACGGATTGGACCTGAACCAAGTACTAAGATTTTTTCTTTATCAGTAACAATTGATTCGTTTTCAGTTTCGTACGTACCATAATAATAAGGTGTAGCAGATTCAAATTCTGCGGCACATGTATCTACCATTTTATATACTGGCTTAATATTATTATCTTGGCGTAATTGATATACTTCTTCTTCTGTCATGCCAAAGCGGTGTGCGATTACTTTATCACTGAAACCATAGTCTTTAGCATATTTAAGGTATTCTAAATCACCAGGATGCGCTTTTAATTCGTGTTCAATATTAATGATATTTTGGAATTTATTTAAGAAGAAATAGTCGATTTGAGTCATGTTATGAATTTCTTCTAATGTTGTACCACGACGAATGGCTTCACCAATGAAGAATAAACGTTCATCATCTTGATGACCAATACGTTCTTTAATGTAGTCTAAGTCAAAACTTTCACCATTTGGTAAGCCTAAATGATGTACACCGTATTCTAATGAACGAATTGCTTTTAGTAATGATTCCTCATAAGTACGTCCAATCGCCATAACTTCACCGGTAGCTTTCATTTGTGTACCCAATTCTCGTTCACCTTTTTCAAATTTATCAAATGGGAAACGAGGAATCTTAGAAATAACATAGTCTAATGCTGGTTCAAAGGCAGCATAAGATGTGCCAGTTACTGGGTTTAACATTTCATCTAACGTTAATCCTACTGCGATTTTAGCCGCTAGTTTAGCGATTGGGTAACCAGTTGCTTTAGACGCAAGTGCTGATGAACGTGATACACGTGGGTTAACTTCGATAATATAATAATTTAAAGAGTGTGGATCTAAAGCTAATTGAACGTTACATCCACCTTCAATACCTAATGCTCTGATTACTTTAAGTGATACATCACGTAACATTTGATATTCAACATCAGATAGCGTTTGGCTTGGTGCTACAACAATCGAGTCACCAGTATGGATACCGACTGGGTCGATATTTTCCATATTACATACAACAATCGCGTTGTCATTTTTATCACGCATTACTTCGTATTCGATTTCTTTATAACCTGCGATTGATTTTTCAATTAAACATTGTGTAGCAGGACTGTAGTGTAAACCATTACTAACTACTTCTTTTAATTCTGCATCGTTATGGCAAATACCGCCACCAGTACCACCCATTGTAAAGGCTGGACGTACAATTAATGGATAGCCTACTTCATCTTTAAATGCAAAAGCTTGTTCTACTGTATTTACAATATCACTCTCAGGTACAGGCACGTTTAAATCATTCATTAATGATCTAAACAATTCTCTGTCTTCTGCTTGTTGAATTGATTTAAGTTCAGTACCTAATAGTTTTACATTATTTGCTTCTAATACACCGCTATCATGTAATTGAATCGCCATGTTTAATCCCGTTTGACCACCTAATGTTGGTAGTAATGCATCGGGTTGTTCTTTTCGGATAATACGAGCAATAAAGTCATGTGTTAACGGTTCGATATAAACTTTATCTGCAATTTCTTTATCTGTCATAATTGTGGCAGGATTTGAGTTAACTAAAATTACACGATAACCCTCTTCTTTAAGTGCTAAGCACGCTTGTGTACCAGCGTAATCAAATTCTGCAGCTTGTCCAATAATAATCGGACCTGATCCAATCACTAGAATCGTTTGAATATCGTCACGTTTAGGCATTTGCTTTTTTCTCCTTTTCTTTAAATTCTTTCATCATTGTCATAAATTCATCGAATAAGTAATTCGAATCACTTGGGCCTGGTCTAGCCTCAGGATGATATTGTACTGAGAATGCAGGTAATGTTTTATGTCTTAACCCTTCTACTGTGCCATCATTTAATGCAATATGCGTAACTTCTAACTCTGTATTTGCTAATGAATCTTTATCAATCGCATACCCATGGTTTTGGCTAGTAATATCTACTTTACCAGTACGCAAGTCTTTAACCGGATGGTTCGCACCACGGTGACCAAATTTCATCTTGAATGATGTCGCACCTTGAGATAATGCGAATAATTGATGGCCTAGACAAATACCAAAGAATGGAATTTTACCTAAAATACCATTAATCATATCTAATGCTACATCTACTTCATCTGGATCCCCAGGGCCGTTGGATAACATTACACCATCTGGAGCCATTGCTAAAATTTCTTCTGCTGACGTATCATATGGTACAACAGTTACGTTACACCCTCTTGAATTTAATTCACGCACAATGTTTTGTTTCTTACCAAAGTCTAATAACACAACGCTTAAGTCTGAACCAGTTGAAACGTATGGCGTTTTTGTTGAAACTGTCGTCACTTCATCGCGAGGTAACTCCGCTGTTTTTAAGCTTTCAGCTAATTGTTCAATTTCTTCTTTATTATCAGTGAATCCAGCTTTTAATACACCATGTTGTCTGATTTTACGTGTAATACTACGTGTATCTACGCCTGAAATTCCTGGAATCTTGTATTGTTCAAGTACTTCATGTAATGTTTTTTGCTTTCTAAAATTACTTGGGTGAGTACTTGCTTCTTTCACTACTACACCATTTAATGTAGGTGTTAATGATTCAAAATCATCCCTATTAATCCCATAATTTCCAATTAATGGGTAAGTAAAGGTCACGATTTGACCTGTATAAGATGGGTCAGAAATTGTTTCTTGATAACCAGTCATTGCTGTGTTGAATACAATCTCACCAATAGATAATTCATCTGATCCTAATTTATAACCTTCATAAAATGTCCCATCTTCTAATACAAGATAACGTCGTTCAAGCATTTTACTTATCCTCCTTAAATTTAACTTCGCCTTCAACCATTGTTAATACTGGATTACCGTATACTTTATATCCAATGAATGGTGTGTTATCTGCTTTAGATAAGAAGTCTTCGCCTCTGATTTCGCGTTCTTCATCTAAGTTAATAATTGTTAAGTCAGCAAAGCTTCCTTCTTCTAATCTACCATATGGTAAATTGAATGTTTCGGCAGGTTTAATAGTTAAATAATCAACTAATTGTTGAAGTGTCCAGTCTCCATTTTTCACAAAGTGTGTGTATAATAATGGGAATGCAGTTTCACTACCCACAATACCGAATGGTGCTTTCGTCATTGGTTGTGCTTTTTCTTCTTTGGCATGAGGCGCATGGTCTGTTGCGATACAATCGATTGTACCATCTAATAACCCTTCTAATAACGCTTCTCTGTCTTCTTTACTTCTTAAAGGCGGATTCATTTTGAAAATGGCATCATCACCTGGTACATCATCTTCTGTTAGTAATAAGTGATGAGGTGTTACTTCTGCTGTAACATGGATGCCTGCTGCTTTAGCATCACGAATTGCTCTAACACTTTCTTTAGTAGAAACGTGACATACATGGTAGTGACAGTCTGCAGCTTCTGCTAATAACACATCTCTAGCAATTTGTACCGCTTCACAAATATTAGGGATACCAGGAATACCTAATTCTTCACTACGTTTACCTTGATGCATCGCACCACCGTAGATTAAACTGTTATCTTCACAGTGGGCCACTACAGCTTTGTTTACTTTAGCAGCTTGTTGCATCGCTTCATACATCATAGCAGCTTCTTGCACACCTACACCATCATCAGTGAAAGCGAAAGCACCTTCTTTAGCTAAAGCTTCAAAATCTACATGTTCTTTACCTGCTTCACGAATTGTTATAGAAGCGTATGGTAAAACACGTACTTGAGCATTTTCTTTAATAAGTTCATTTAAACGGCCCATGTTTTCAACTGAATCCGGTACAGGACGCGTATTAGGCATTGGACATACTGTAGTGAAACCACCACGAGCTGCCGCTTTCGTACCAGTTTCAATTGTTTCTTTATGTTCACCGCCTGGCTCACGTAAGTGTACATGTACGTCTACAAATCCAGGTGCCACGAATTGGCCTTGTGCATCAATTACTTCAACATCATCGCTTACTTCAATTGAGTTGTTAATTTCTTTGATATGTTGTCCATCAATTAATATTGAAACCTGTTTTAGTTCACCGTTATCTAAAATTTGAGCGTTTTTAATTAATTTCATTCTTTACTCCCCTTTTCCTGATAAAAGTTTATTAATGACTGCCATTCTTAAATACATACCGTTAGTCATTTGTTTGAAAATGCGTGCTTTCGGTGCTTCAACTAATTCTGAATCAATTTCTACACCTCTATTAACTGGTGCTGGATGCATTACAATCGCATTATCTTTTAATTTGTCATAACGTTCTGTCGTTAAACCATATTTCTCATGGTATTCATTTGCTTCAAAATTCGCTTCACCTGTTATACCGTGTCTTTCATGTTGCACACGTAATAACATCACTATATCTACTTGATCAATCACATCATCAATTTGAACATATGGTGCATCTAGTGAGTCATCCACCCACTCATCTGGACTTGAGAACATCACTTCAGCACCTAGTGCTGTTAAGCTAGTATAATTACTTCTAGCTACACGAGAGTTTTTAATGTCACCACAAATTAACACTTTTAAACCTTCAAATGAACCATATTCTTCATAAATTGTCATGATATCCAATAAACTTTGTGTAGGATGTTGACCACTTCCGTCTCCTGCATTTGCAATCGGAATATTAAGGTTCTCTAATTCTTCGTAATATGCATTTTGTGAATGTCTAATGACTAATAAATCCACACCGATGCTTTCTAACGTTTTACATGTATCGTACAATGATTCACCTTTTTGAACAGAAGAAGTGCTTGTTTCAAAGTTAACTTCTTTTAATCCAAGTTTTTGTTCTGCAACTTGGAAGCTACATTTTGTACGGGTTGAATTTTCGAAGAATAAGTTTGATACAAATTGACCTTCATATTGTGGTAATGCTTGTTCACCTGATTTATAAGCGATAGCTGTTTGAATTAAATCGTAAATGTCCTCATTTGATAAGTGTTCCATAGATAATAAGTTCTTCATAAAGCGCCTCCTGATAAATAATCTATTTAAATTAATGTTTTGGTTCTTCTTTTTCTTTTGGCAAAATTAAATTTAAGATAATACCTGAAAGTGCTGCTAACGCCATACCTTCAATTTGAAGATTAATGCCGAGTCCTTTTAAGTTGATAAGTAAATTACCAATACCAACTACTAAGACAACTGACGCGATAACTAAGTTACGGTTGTTTGAGAAATCAATGTTACTTTCAACTAACATTCTTAAACCACTTGCTGCGATAATACCGAAGAGTAAGATAGAAACGCCACCCATGACTGGTGTAGGTATTGATGAAACAAGGGCTGAGAATTTACCGATAAATGAAAGAACAATCGCAATGACTGCTGCGCCTCCAATCACATAAATACTGTAAATTCTTGTGATGGCTAACACGCCGATATTCTCACCGTATGTTGTACTTGGCGGCCCACCAATGATGCTCGCGAACATTGTTGATACCCCGTCACCAATAATCGAACGGTGTAGTCCTGGGTCTTCAAAGAAATTACGTCCAACGATTTTATTAATAACCATTTGGTGACCGATGTGTTCACTTACCGTCACAAATACGATAGGTAACATTACCAAGATTAAACCTATATGAATAGATGGAATATAATCTTTAAATGGTAAGTAGATGTGTGGGAAATCAATCCAACTTGCTTTTGCAATAGGTGCGAAATTAACAATTCCCATAAAGATAGCTACAATGTAACCTACTATTATACCGATAAGCACTGGAATAAGTGATAAGAACCCTTTAAAGAAACCTTGTACGATAATCGTTACTAATAATGTGATTAAGGCAACAACTAAATAACTTAAGTTATAGCCTTTCATTTCACCTGAGTTTTCAAACATTGCCATGTTCACTGCTGTTGGCGCTAAACTCAAGCCGATAACCATGATGACTGGACCAACTACTACTGGTGGCAATAAATGCATTAACCAACCTGTACCACTGATTTTGATTAAAATACCAATAATGATGTACATCACACCACTAGCGAATAAAGCAACTAACATATCGCCTAAGCTATGTGTGCTTAACCCTGTGATAATTGGCGTTATAAATGCAAAGCTTGAGCCGAGATAGGCTGGAATTTTAGCTTTTGTTATTAGAATGTAAAGTAATGTTCCTATTCCTGAAGCTAGCAATGCTGCCGAGATTGGCAAACCTGTTAGAAATGGTACTAATACCGTCGAGCCAAACATAGCAAATAAATGTTGTAAGCTAAGTAATGCCCATTGCGAAGGTTTCGGTTTATCTTTCACATCTAACACCGGTTTAACGGTGCGTTCAAACATTTGATCATTTTCCATCTTTTTTCTTCCCTTCTATAAAAAAGTCTCTTTACATTTGTGAATGTAAAGAGACTAAAAAATTGGTACTCATTTAAATAGATAATACGAAATTGATCATTAATATTATCTGTTAAGTACGTGATAAAGCATTTAATTACTGTGAGTGTAGGGACAATTTAATTACTTATTTAATATTATCGATTTACATGCTCACCATTAAATACTTCACCTTTTTCAGTCTCTCGTACTGATTTAAAAGGTCTTTATTCAATTACTACTGCGTTACGTGAATCCTTTTCATCTAAATAAACTGAAACGGCTTCATTTTTAGCAGTTGGAATATTCTTTCCTACAAAATCTGCTCTAATTGGCAATTCACGATGCCCTCGATCAACGAGTGCTGCTAAGCCAATCTTATTTGGTCGAGAATGTAATAATATTGCATCTAATGAAGCTCTGACTGTACGTCCAGTATAAAGAACATCGTCGATAATGATGACAACTTTATCTGTGATGTCAGCCTCAATGTCTATAGCTTCTTTAGTAATTTGTTTGTTTGTGATTTCAATATCATCTCTGAAATGCGTAATGTCAATCGTACCGGTTGGAACATTTTTTTGCTCAATTTGATTAATTTTATTTTGAATGCGTCGTGCTAGGAATTCGCCTCTCGTTTTAATTCCGAGTAATACAAGGTTTTCAGTACCTTTATTGTATTCAAGAATTTCATGCGCAATGCGTGTAACTGTTCTTTTAATTGCAGCATCATCCATAATGATACGTTCTGACATTATCTCACCTCTTAAAATATAAAAACCCTCATGTCTTTAATCAAAGACACGAGGGTTTATTTATATACAAATATGTAATATTTATACTATTACATATTAAAAGTTTCAGTTCATAAAACATATCGACCTAACATCGATGCTATGTTTTAATTTAGTATATAATTATTCTCTCTGTCTTTGAAGCCTCTCTGGACTTTCACTTAAAGACATAACGTTTTCTTATTTGAACTGTTATTAGCTTAATGCTTTTTTGAAAATAAGTCAATGCAAAAATAAAAAAAGATACACTCTTAAACTGAAAAAATTCAAAAACATAGTTCTTAGATAGATAGTCACTCACTCTGTTGTGATGCTTGCCTAGGGGCTGAGTTGTAAAGAAATTCTTAGATGAACATTCACTTATTTTTGTTGCGACGCTTTCTTGCGGGAAAGGCTCAAGCCTGTAATCATGTAAAATAGTTCTTTGATTTTAATCATTAGAACTATTTACTTAAGTGTCTAAACACTTAAGTTCCTTCCCCAGCTTGCATTGCTTGTAGATTTTCTTATTGAAAATCTCTTTGCTGGGGCCCCGCGCGCAACAACACTCGTAGTTCATCTCTAGAATTTCTTACCTAAGTGCTTTAGCACTTAGGTTCATTAATAATCAACATAGGCGTCACACAACGTCATTCGTTATTCACCTTAGAACTACTTACGTTCATTGACATTCATATATATACACAAAGATCTCAAAATGAAGTTAAAATCATATTAATTAAAAAGAGACAATTTCTATATTATTACAATAGAAATTGTCTCATGAACTTCTTCAAGAACTTTATGTTCCTAGTTATATTACGCTTCTCTTAAGCGAATTTCTTCTAATAAATCTTTAAATTCTTGTGGTAAGTCAGCTTGGCGTTCAATGTATTCATGTGTCACAGGATGTTCGAAACCAATGACACCTGCATGTAATGCTTGACCACCGATATCAAGTGTTTTTCTAGGACCATATTTAGGGTCGCCAACTAATGGGAAACCTATATATTTCATGTGCACACGAATTTGGTGTGTACGCCCTGTTTCTAATTGACATTCAATTAATGTGTAGTCATTGAAATGCTCTAATACATTAAAATGTGTTACAGCATCTTTACCATTATCAACTACATCCATAGATTGGCGATCTTTTTCGTTACGACCAATAGGTGCATCAATCGTGCCATAATCATGTGGAATATTACCATGAACTAACGCTGTATATTTACGTTTAACTGTTTTATCCATCAGTTGTTCTACTAGACCACGATGCGCAATATCATTTTTAGCAACCATCAATAATCCTGACGTATCTTTATCGATACGGTGCACAATACCTGGACGAATTTCTCCATTAATACCTGATAAATCTTTAATTTGATACATTAACCCATTAACTAAAGTTCCTGTATAATGACCTGGAGATGGATGAACTACCATACCTTTAGGTTTATATACAATAGCTACATCTTCATCTTCATAATAGATATCTAAGTTTAAATTCTCAGGTTGAATATCCGCTTCAACGACTTCTTTTTCAGTTACAACTATATCATCATTCATTTTAACTTTATAATTTGATTTAATGACTTTACCATTAACTGTTATAAGTTCTTCTTTAATCCAATCTTGAATTTGGCTTCGAGACCATTCTCCATTGAAATCAGAAAGTAATTTATCAATTCGTTGTCCAACGAGTTCATTATTATCTATCTTATACTCATGTGTTTCCAACTTATAACCTCCTATCTGTTTGATGTGGCATCTTTGATTAAAGCAATGATGACTAATACTACGCCTATAGTTAAGCTTGAATCTGCGACGTTAAATATTGGAAAAGCATATCCAAAAATATTTGTATCAATAAAGTCTACTACCTCACCATTAAGTAAACGATCAATGAAATTACCTAATGCACCTGCAAATAATAGACTAATCGCTACTTGCATAAATAAATTGTGCTTAGCTTCTTTGATATAAAATAATACAAGCACCACTAAAATGATTAGTGTAATAATGTAAAAGAATCCCATTTTACCACTTAAGATTCCCCATGCTGCACCATTGTTTCTATGAGACGTTATATTTAAGAAATTAGGAATGACTTCATAAGAATCTCCAATATTCATCGTCATCGCGATTATGCGTTTCGTTAATTGGTCAATGACTAAAATAGCAATCGCTACTATAAGTGAAACACCAATATAATATTTCTTTTTCATTCACGTGCCTCCATTCACACCTCAATGCTTTGACAACACTCTACATTATAGCCTAATAAACTTTATAAAAAAAGCTACAGTTACAATCTCAAACGATTTAAATTATTATCATCTATTACGTTTTAGCATTATTTTTAGGATGAATATAATTATAATCTTTTACTTCATAAGTACCGATGTGTCTCGTCGTTACTTCATAAGGCTTTCTATAATTCATATCAGACACTGTAAGTGAACCATTGTCATTTACTTTTTCTACATAGGCAACATGACCGTGCTCACCTTCAGAGGTTTGCAATATTGAACCTGCTTTAGGAGATTCATCCACTTTGTAACCCTCATTCTCAGCTTTAGATGCCCAATACTTAGCATCACCCCATTTGTTGTTAATCATATTCCCGTCTTGACGAATACGATCGAAAGCATAATACGTACACTGTCCTTTAACGTAAGTGTTAAATTTCATTGGGTTACTTTGCCAAAAGTGAATGGTCGGTTCTGTCATATCTTGATTATCTACACCGTCATAAAGCGCGCCCCCAGTTAAAAGCGCACTTCCAACTACAATTATTAATAAAAATTTTTTCATTCTATCACGCTACTTCTATAAAATTAAATTAGAATAAGAATTTATTGGGCTCTTTCATCTTCAAATAAGTAATTTGAGGATATTAAATATTGATTAGTATTTAACAATAAGTAGAATTATTCTCGTCATATTTTAAAATAGATAATTATGAGTGAATTGCATAATGGTAGCATTGGGCAGAAGCTAATAAAAGAGAGAAATTGTCTAAGGAAGCTATTTGTTCTAAACCAAAGTATTCTATGAAATCATCTTCTACTTACGTACTTCATAATCACTTACATGAGATTATTCGTTTAAATTTACTACAAAATATCAACTATTTTACCAATTATATATGTAGTTTGCAATTTATTAGTTTATTATTTTCAAATTTTATACAAAAAGGCCAATTCACTGAATCAATTTAATCAGTGAATTGACCTATCAGTGATACTTATATTATTTTCTAAAGCTATTATAAATTTTAGCGCCTACAAATGCACCCACAATAGCGCCTATCGTCATGACTAAATTGCTTACAAATTTTTCTGATTGAGACGACTGTTGTTTTTCTTCCTTTTCTTCAGCTAAATGATTCATATGTTTCATGAAAACATCCATTACAGCTTTATGAGCATTCGCTTGTGTGAATTTGTAAATCGCCCATGGTAACGTTGGTTCATATTCTTGAAGAGCAATTAAACCTTCATTAGTATCTAAAATACGTCTAAATTCAAATCTAGCATTTCCACCATCTCGAGCTAAGGCAAGATCGCCACCTACGATTCTATAAACAATCATTTCATTTGTAGAATCGTGTTCATCTCTTTCCATTTTCAAAATGAATTTATTAATTAGCGGTAAACGAATATTGAATTCATATTCATTAATATTACCGTTAACTAAGTGCAATGTAATGTCATTAATAAATTTTGCGTATTCTTGAGCTACATCACGCATTGAATAACTTTCAGGTATTTTAAATCGTGTAATTGCGCGAACATCTTTGATATCTTCTTTTTTATCTTTATTGTTTGAATTGTTAGATTTAGATTGCTTACTTTTTTTCACTTGTCCTTGCATTTCTTCTTCTCTTAAAGCTTTTTTCACACTATCTTCGTAATCAATCTTTCCAATCGAAAGTTCAGGATGCACACGATGAGGTTGTGGAATCATATCGTGCACTAAACTATTCATTAAAGGATATACCATTTCTTTTGGTACTTGTGATATTAACTGTACCCAATAACGACTTGCCCAAATAGGAATGATAGGTAAATCTAATATAGGTAAAGGTTTATCTAATACGTTAGCTGTACGCTTAATTAATTCTTTATAGTTCATCACTTCTGGACCAGTTATATCAAATGCTTCATTTTCATCTGGTGAACGGTCTACTAACGCTGCTAATTTTTCAATGACATCTTCGATAGCTACTGGGGCAATCATATGGTAGGCCCAGTTAGGAAGAATCATTGCTGGTAAACGATCTACTAATCTTTTTAAAATAGGATATGAACTACCTTTGGCACCAATAATTAAACCTGCACGTAATGTACTTACTGGAATACCATATGAACTAAGAATTTTTTCACATTCTAAGCGGCTACGTAAATGAGGTGATAGATTATTTTCATCAGGAATGATACCGCTCATGAAAACAATATGTTTTACACCCTGTGCTTTAGCAGCACGTGCAAAGTTATCTGCAAGCAATGCGTCCATATCTTCGAAATTGGCTTGTGTTAATTTGGCACTTGGCATCATAGAATGTACTATGTATACTGCTGTATCGATGCCTTCCATAACTTCTGTAATTTCATCTAAATCGAATAAATCTGCTGATTTCCAAGTAATATTCTTTTCATCTTCTTTACTATCAGCATGACGCGAAATTGCTATTATTTCATGATCTTCTTTTAATAATTCTTTTAAGTGACCCTCGATATAACCCGAAGCCCCTGTTAATAACACTTTACCCATAATGCCACTCCTTTTATCTTTTATATTCAATTAATTACTCTTTTTTGAAAGCGTTTAAATTTGATTATAAAATGTAATATCCCTTTAAAACTACTATCAAACATTAAACATTAATTTAATTAAATGAAATAAAATTTATTTTTTTCTAAAGTAAGTTGTAGTACTAAATAATTATATAAAAAAGTCATATTTGTGATATGTTCAATCACAAATATGACTTTTCAATTAGTATTTAAAGTTTATAGTAAACATTAAACCAATGTTTTAACAACTTCTTGGCATCGTGGACATAAGTTTTCAAGTTCACCTACTGAACCTAATTCTTCACTATAGTTCCAACATCTTTCACATTTTTCACCGCTGGCATGTTCAATACGTACATCGCCGTGTTGGTATGATTCTGCATTTTCAATTGAATCAGCAACTTCAACTTGAGAAACAATAAATAATTGTTGTAAATCAGCAAATTGTTGTAAGAATTCAGCTGCTTTAAAGTTCTCATTATTACCGATGAAGACTTTAGCTTCTAATGATTTACCGATGACTTTATTATTACGAGCCGCTTCTAACGCACGGTTCACGTCATCACGTAAAGCCATAAATTGGTTCCATTTATCTAATAGTGCTTGGTCAACTTCGACTACTTCAGGCATATTAGCTAAATGTACGCTTTCTTCTTTAACGTGTGGCGTATGAGACCATACTTCTTCAGCAGTGTGTACTAAGATTGGCGCTAATAATTTAGTCATATCAACTAAAATTTGATATAACACAGTTTGCATGCTACGACGTTTATGCGCATTTTTCTCTTCAATGTAAAGAATATCTTTACCATAATCTAAATAGAAATTACTTAATTCAACGTTAATAAAGTTTTGAACTTCTTGATAAATATTTAAGTAATCGAAGTTATCATAATGATTAATAGTGCTAGCTGTAAATTCGCGTAAACGATTTAATAAATAACGATCTACTTCTAATAATTCCGCTTCAGGTACAGCATCTGTATCAGGATTGAAATCATTAATGTTTCCTAACATAAATCTTAATGTGTTTCTGATTTTACGATATACATCAGATGTTTGTTTTAAAATTTCATCTGAGATACGCACGTCAGCTAAATAGTCAGTACTACTTACCCAAAGACGTGCAATGTCAGCACCTTTTTGTTTTACTACTTGGTCTGGCACAATAACGTTACCAAGGGATTTACTCATTTTCTTACCTTCTCCGTCCATTACGAAACCGTGAGATAATAAGAATTTATATGGTGCTTGACCTCTTGTTGCAACTGCAGTTGTGATTGATGAGTTAAACCAACCACGATATTGGTCACTACCTTCAAAGTATAAATCAGCTGGGAAACTTAATTCTGGACGATTTTCTAATACACCTCTATGAGAAGAACCAGAATCAAACCATACGTCCATAATGTCTGTTTCTTTAGTAAATTCACCATTTGGACTTCCTGGGTGAGTAAATCCTTCTGGTAATAAATCTTTTGCTTCTCTTTCAAACCACACGTTTGAACCATGTTCCGCGAAAAGGTCTGCTACATGATTAACTGTTTCTTTAGTCATGATGATGTCGCCATTTTCAGCATAGAATACTGGTAATGGTACACCCCATACACGTTGACGAGAGATAACCCATTCGCCACGGTCACGAATCATGTTATAAATACGTGTTTTACCCCAGTCTACTTTAAACTCAGTATCTTCAATCGCATCTAGAATGTCTTGTCTTACTTTACTAATTGATGCGAACCATTGCGGTGTAGCACGGAAAATAACAGGTTTTTTAGTACGCCAGTCATGTGGGTAACTATGGGTAATAAAATCTAATTTTAATAAAGCTTCTTTTTCAGTTAATAAGTCCGTAACTGCTTTATTCGCTTTATCATAGAACATTCCTTCAAATTGTCCACCTTCTTCAGTGAAGACACCTTTATCATCTAAAGGACTAATTACCGGTAAGTCATATTTTTGACCTACAACATAGTCATCTTCCCCATGTCCAGGAGCAGTATGAACACAACCAGTACCTGCATCAGTTGTAACGTGGTCACCGTTAATGACTAATGATACACGATCTAAGAACGGATGTTGTGCTTCAACATATTCTAATTCTTTACCTGTGAATTCTTTTTCTAGTTGAATAGCATCTTTATCCCATCCTAATGCTTCTGAAACAGATTCAGCTAAAGCTTGAGCGATAATATATTTTTTACCATTCACATTGTATTGGCCGTATTTAAGTTCTGGATGAACTGTAATAGCGACGTTTGATGGAATTGTCCATGGAGTAGTTGTCCAAATGATAAATTGAGCATCTTCATCAACAACGCCTTTTGAATCTTTGACATCAAATGCCACATAGATTGATGCTGAACGTTTATCATGGTATTCAATTTCAGCTTCTGCTAATGATGATTCACTTGATGGTGACCAGTATACTGGCTTTTTACCCTTATAAATAAGGCCTTTATCAGCCATTTCACCGAACAAACGAATTTGAGCTGCTTCGTATTCAGGTTTTAACGTGATATAAGGATTATTAAAATCTCCACGCACACCTAAACGTTTAAAGTCTTGTTTTTGTAACTCAACTTGTTCTAACGCAAATTCTTTACATTTTTCTCTAAATTCAGCGATAGACATTTTTTTGCGGTCTACACCTTTTTTAGTTAATGCTTGTTCAATTGGTAAACCATGAGTATCCCAACCTGGAACATATGGTGCATAAAACCCTTGCATTGTTTTGTAACGAACAATGATATCTTTGATGATTTTATTTAACGCATGTCCCATATGAAGATTACCATTCGCATATGGAGGGCCATCATGAAGAATATATGTTTGATTTCCTTTATTTTTATCTAACGCTTTTTGATAATGATCCTCAGCTTCCCATTTCTCTTGAATTTGAGGTTCTTTAGTAGGAAGTCCCCCACGCATTGGAAAATCTGTCTTAGGCATTAATAAAGTATCTTTGTAGTTCATATTTGTTTCACTCCTTAAATATAAATAAGAACTCTAAGTTCAATTAACAGGGACGGAGATTCCGCGGTACCACCCTTATTAACTCAACTTAGAGTTCTCTCAAATTACATATTTTAATATCACAAGTCAGTGATATAAGAAATACGCTTTTACTAGGCTCTCACCATATCCTAGCTCGCTGTGAAAAGATAACTATTTCTCACGTGTCTGACTTAATTCACTTAATATTATTTAGTAGATGTTGACTCACTATTACTTATACTTGTCGTAGAAGTAGCAGATTCGCTAGTATGTGTTGAAGTAGCTGATGTATCAACATTTGTATTATCGGTTTGTTGATTTTGTGCATTAAGTTGTTCTTCAGGTGTAATATCTTGTTTATTTAAATGCTGAAAATTTTCTTGAGTTACTTGTTCAGCATCTATATCGTAATTTAATAAATAATCCCAATCATCATTTTTTAATAAATCCAATTGAGCTTCAACAAGCATACGGAAACGAGAACGGAAAACTTTAGATTGACGTTTCATGTCCTCAGTTTGGAACGATAAATGACGTGCTTTTTCAATCGCATGATTTACAATTACATCTGCTTGAGCTTGCGCTTTGGCAATTGTAGCTTCAGCTTCTTTGTTCGCTGCCACTTTAACTTGCTCACCTGCTTGTTGTGCTTGAACTAAAGCATCACTTACAGATTGATGAACTTGTTGATAAGATTTAATATTAGTATCTCTCTCTTCAACTACTTTTTCAAGTTGTTTTTTTTCTTCTTTTAAACGTTCAATTTCATTGCTTAATTGAGTTAAATAATCACTTACTTCAGCAGGTTCTAAACCATTTTTTACTTTTGTAAATTCTTTATTTTTAATTTCATTTGGTGTAAAAGGCATCTTATATCCTCCTCAAATCGGACTTTTTATAAACATGTATTCCAAATCTTATACCGTTATTTAAATAATGTTTGGTAAGTAATATGAATTTTATCTTTTTTCGTGCGACCACCCACATCGGTAATTTGAGCTCGCCCAAAACCTTGAATGGATAATAAATCATTGATTTGTACTTGAAAATCTGGAGAATCGATAATAGTGTGATTCACTTTCACGCGTTTTTTCTCAATAAGTTGTTTCGCTATAGCTCTTGATTTATGAATCATTTCTTTTAAAACAACATCTAATCTTAATGCGCTAACTGTACTACCATGATTCTTCCAATTCTCTACTGATTGTATCATATCTTTAAATGGAATAGAATTAAGTTTAACTGACGCACCTTTAATCTTTGTTAATTCTGTCATAATATATGATTCTAATTGTTTTGTCAAAACGAATTGAATTGTTTCTCCTACTACAATATCGCCAACTTGTTCTCTTTCAATACCTAAAGACATCAATGTTCCCAATACATGTTGATGTTGAAGTGTGACAAATTTTTCAGGATAATCAATTTGAATTAACGTTATTTCATAATCTTCTTCGGTAGGTTCATAATAACTTGGCGCAATAACAGCTCTTTTTCTCTCTGAATGAGGGCCACCATAAAATTGCACATGCATATCTTCGAAACTTCCTACGACTACCTGCAGAATATATTGTCCTCTAGGATCTAAAAAGTTTGTTAATACTGGCGCATATTGTTGATTCACCTGATCACATTTATCGATTAATTGATCAATTAAAGGATGCTCTTCATTTCTAAAGTGTTGATATATGTCGATGATAGTTACCTCCCTTTTTTTATTTTCGGAAAATGAATTTACTATTATATTAACTATGAGCTTAAGTCTAAACATGATAGGAGGCTAAGACAAATGAATGCCCTAGCCTCTTCAAAAAATTTATTTCATTATTAAATAATTTAAAATCATAGTAAAAATACTTTGTAAGCCCCATTGGAATAATATTAATACAAATAATGCTACAAGTGATGAAATATCAATCATACCAATTGGGGGGATAATTCTTCTAAACGGCTCTAAAAATGGCTCATAAATTTTAGATAAAATGTCGCCAAATTTAGATTCTCTTATACTTGGCACCCATGAGGTGAAAAAATAAATAATCATACCAAAATAGTATATTTTAACTAGCACAAGTATAAAGTTAAATATATTAGCTAATAGGCTGACGTCCATAGGCTATTCTCCTTACTCGTAATGATGTGCTTCCATTTGTTCGATATGATCAGTAATACTTCCAGCAACCTCTACATTATCTGGTGTGCAAAGGAAAATATCTGTACCAACACGTTGGATATCTCCACCAATTGCATATACAGTACCACTCAAGAAGTCAATAATACGCTTAGCTGAAACTTTATCAATGCGTTGTAAATTAACTAAAGTAGCACGACGATTTTTTAATTCATCTGCAATATCTTGTGTATCTGAGAAAACACGAGGTTCGAATAAACACATTTTTGAACTTTCATATGTAGAATAGCCTTGTGCAGATTGGTTCATTGTTACTACGTTTTTAGAGTTCGATTTAGTAGGCGTATTGTTCATACGATTCTTCCTTTCCTCTGTGTTATAATTTCGTGATGTTTTCTTTTGAGGTACTGTCTTTAGATTATTTTGTTGTGTTTGTGGTCGCTCTGATGTTTGTTTTTGTTGAGCATTATTTTGCGTTTCTTCCCTTTGAACGACACGTTGTTGACGTTCTTCAGGACTTTCTACTTCTTCTTCATCTTCCATTAGAAAGAAATTATTAAATAAATCTTTAATAGCCACGGGGCTCACTCCTATTCTCCGACAAGTTTAGTCCCTATTCTGATAAATGAAGCACCTTCTTCTACGGCAATTTGGTAATCATTACTCATTCCCATAGATAAGAACTCACAAGGTGCATAATCTAATTTAAGGTTTTTAATTTCGTTACGTTTTAATCTTAATTGTTTAAATAATTGACGAATATAGTCATTATCTTCAGTGTAAGGCGCCATAGTCATTAAACCAACAACTTTGATATTACTATACTGTTGAAGTTGTTGAATAAAATCATTAACTTCATCTAAAGCAATACCATGCTTACTTTCTTCACCTGAAACATTGACTTGTACAAAGCATGAAATAACATGTTCTGCTCTTTTATTAATTTCTTTAGCAAGACTTAAACGATCTAGCGCATGAAGATAATCTACTTCGTTAATAACTTCTTTGACTTTTCTCGATTGTAAAGAGCCAATAAAATGCATAGTGACATCATCAGGTAACGCTGCTTTCTTCTCAAGAAAGCCTTCTAAGCGATTCTCTCCAAAGTGACGTAAACCTGCTTCATATGCTTCTTTAGCTCGGTCTATTGTAACATATTTTGTAACCGCAATCACGTCAGGTACAATAGATGTCTCACTTTTGTCAATATGTTCATTAATTTCATTTTTAATTGTTTCTAAATTTTGTTTTACTTCCATTTAAATATCAACCTCGAATTATAGACTAAAAATTGCAAAATATAGATAAATTCTTCATTACATCTACGTCATATAGTTAAATGTTTTTAGCAGAGTTATGAATAAGCAATTCCCTAGCAGTCTATAAGCCTTTACTTATTTGCAGTTAAGTTCCCATATGACGTTAGATAAATAATAAATTAGTATTTTTGACCAATAAATCCCATCATTCTTCCCGTTTGCCCCTTTTCAATTCGATAAGAAAAGAACATTGATAAATCTTCTGAAGTGGCATAATCAGTAATATAAATATTATCTTTAGGCACACCTTTATCTTCTAGTAAAAGAGCATTGGCACGTTTTAAATCAATGCCATGACGGTCTTTGTCACGTGTTTCAATATATTGAGTGCTATCAATTGGTAAAGTTTCAAATTTAGATTTAATATCATCATTAATTTCATAACTCATTGAAGTTGAAGGACCAATAACAACTTTTAAATCTTTGTAATTAAAATCAACATGATTTAACATTTTAACTACTATTTGACTATATGTTCCTCTCCATCCAGCATGCGCTAATCCTATAAAGTGATGTTTCTCGCTATAAAAATATATAGGTACACAGTCTGCATAGCACATCGTTAATAACACGTTAGAATCATAAGAATATAGACCGTCGATACCGTGGAGTTGATCGCTAAGTTGTTCAATATTTGTACCTTGATGTTGTTGAGTAACATATGCAATCTTATCTTCATGGGTCTGAATAGGGAAAATCCATTCATTTCTTGGATATCCGATAGCTTTAGCTAAAATCTCTTGATGTTGTGTGACGTTATCTTGATTATCATCTATGTATCGTGCCATATTAAATGAATGCTCTGGATATAAACTATAACCCCCATCGCGCGTCGTAAAGCCCAGTGTTACATTTTTTAAATCTTCAGCTTCGTAGTTCAAATAATGAGGATATTTAATAAATTGCTCAGACACATGAATAACCACCTTATAAAAGTTATCTTTATATATACGTTTGACTGTATTAACTTTACTCTAAATATGAATATAAATTTATTATATAACAATCTTCACTTTATTTTAAAGTATATGAAAAAGAGTAGAACAGAATTCTTTAAAGAATTTCCAGTTCTACTCCAACTAATATAGCTACATAGATAAATCAATAATAATAATTTATTAATGACTTCTATGCTTCATATTATAATATTCTAACCTGATAATTTATGAATTAACGTCTAGTTCTTCTAGAACGTCTTTCTTCTCTATTTCTGATAAAGCTAGGAATATCGTCATCTTTAGTTGAATGACTTCTTTCGTTTACACTTTCAGATGCACGTGAACTTGAAGAACTATGAGAGAATGAGTCTTCTTTAGGTGCACTTTGTGTTGATGGGCCTGTAGCACTTACACTTGAACCAAAGCCTGTGTTTGAAGCTTTACGGCCTTGTGATGTTGGTTTATCTTCGAAACCAGTAGCAATAACTGTTACCACGATTTCGTCTTGTAATTCAGGGTTGATTACAGTACCGAAGATCATGTTTACATCTTCATCAGCAGCATCTTGTACGATATCTGCAGCTTCTTGAGCTTCGAAAAGTGATAATGATTCTCCACCAGTAATATTCATTAACACACCTTGCGCACCAACGATTGATGTTTCAAGTAATGGAGATGAAATAGCTTTTTTAGCAGCTTCGACGGCTCTGTTTTCACCTGAAGATACACCGATACCCATTAATGCTGAACCTTGATTAGACATAATTGTTTTAACGTCAGCAAAGTCTAAGTTTACTTCACCAGATACAGCAATTAAATCAGAGATACCTTGTACACCTTGACGTAATACGTTATCTGCTTCTTTAAACGCTTCCATCATTGGTGTAGATTTATCAACGATATCTAATAAACGGTCATTAGGGATTACGATTAATGTATCAACAGCAGCTTTCATCGCTTCTACACCTGCAGCAGCTTGCGTAGAACGTTTACGACCTTCGAAACCAAATGGACGAGTTACAACACCAACAGTTAAAGCGCCCATTTCTTTAGCGATCTTAGCAACAACTGGAGCAGCACCTGTACCAGTACCGCCACCCATACCAGCAGTTACGAATACCATGTCCGCACCTTGGATAGCATCTTCGATTTGTTCACGAGATTCTTCAGCAGCTTTTTTACCAATTTCTGGGTTAGCTCCTGCACCAAGTCCACGTGTTAATTTTTCACCAATTTGGATTTTAGATTCAGCTTTAGATAAGTTTAAAGCTTGTCCATCTGTATTAATTGCAATAAATTCAACATTATTCATACCGTGGTCTATCATGCGGTTAACAGCGTTGTTACCGCCACCACCTACACCGATGACTTTTAAAGTCGCCATATGATTAAATCCTTGTTCAAATTCTAACATTTATATTTCCTCCTAGTCTTAATGGCCAATCATTCAAATAGAGATTTCATAAGTTTTTTAAATTTGCTTTCTTCTTTTTCAGGTCTTTCATGTTCATCATAGTGGTGTTCTACATCTTGATGTTCATCATGGCTATCATACTTATCATGTTGTTCTGTTCTTTCCACTCTTTCTTGTGGTTCGTGGTAGTCTTCTTCATAAGTATCTTCATTTTTGTTTGATTTACGTTTAAACCAGTCAAAACCGCCAGATTTAGAAGTATTATCTCTGTCATTATTTTCGATAACTTCTTCTTCAAATTCATCATTGTCTTGATAATTCATTGTAACATAATCTAATAATTCATCAAAAGTGATACTACTAGATATTGTAGAAATAGCTGAAGTAAATTCAGGTTTTCTAATACCCATTTGAGATGGTGTATGGATTCTTATTTTCTCATTTACCATTGTATTTAATAACTCTTTAACACCGAGTAAATTTGAAGAACCACCAGTAACAATGAAACCACCGTTCACTTTTGTTAAACCTAAATCAACTAACACATCGAATACTTCATCAAAGATATCTTGCATTGTTCTTTCAATAATAGCGCTTAAATCTTTTTGAGTATATTCTACTAATTCATCGCTATCTACTTGATCAACAGTAAATACATCTTGGTCAGACGCTGAATTAGTAAATGCGTGTCCATATTGATGTTTAACCTTTTCAGCTGTTTCATATGTAGTGTTTAACTCTTCAGCAATGTCGTCTGTAATGTCACGACCAGCGAGTTCGATAGAATCAGCATCAACTAATTCGCCTCGCTCGTAGAAAGCGATTTGAGTTAAATCTTCACCAATATCAATTACACATGCGCCTAATTCTTTCTCAGTAGCTGTAAGAATTGAACCATAGTTGTAAGCATCAGAATAAACATCTAACACGTCAACGCCACATGATTCAACGCATTTAATCATATTTATTAATATAGATTTGTGAATTGCAATAACGCCTGCTTCTACTCTTAAAGAATGTCTAGCAATTAATTCTTTAGGATCAGAAACTTCGTTATCACCATCTACAATAAATCGAATTGGGAAAACATCAATTACATCTGTATCTGGAACTTCATTTTTTTGTCTGATACCTTCTAACACATCTTCAATGTGCGTTCCATTTATTTCAGTATCTTCATAAAAATCAATTTCATTTGCTTCATCGTACACTTCAGTACCAATGATAGGTAACTTTAAGAAAACTTCTTTTATATCTACACCTGAGGCGATAGAAGCTTTTTTAATTGTATCTTTAATTGCTTGTTTAGCAATATCAAAATCATCAATCAATCCGTTCTTAATACCACTAGTGTAGGTTTGTCCTGTACCTATCACATTTATACCATTGTGAAATTTTTCGCCTACTATTGTTTTAACACTTGATGAACCAATATCTATGCTTACATAGTAATGTTCCTCCATAGATAGGCACCTCCTGACAAATTACTATTAAAATACACTATATTTAGTTTACAATACGTCGATTGGCTTGTGAACTATAAACGTATATTAATATCGAAATTTTTTAATTACTTGAGTCTGATTGTTCGTTAATTTTATTCAATGCGTTTTGTAATTCATTTTTAGCATCGATTTCTTCTTGCGTTTTTTGTTGTAAATCTTGATTAGATTTAGAATTATTGGAACTACTTTCGTTATATGGAATAAATGACGCGCCTACAGATAAATCGATATAACCTTGAGTTTGAAGGTTACCTGAGTCATCTTTATTAAGCGATTGTGACATTTGTGGATAATATTTTAATTTATCCGCTACAGTTTTATAGTCAGCAACTACTTGCATGCCATCTTTCATATATAACAATATTCTACTTTGCTTATTAGCTTCAGGTGCATAGCTAATTTCTGCAATCATATCTCTTACTTCTGAAGACATATTTGAAAGCGCTTTAACCATGTTACTTTTATCTGAACCTTTAAAGCCATCTAAGATAGGTCCACTTCCAGCAATGTCACCTTTATAGTCTTTCAATTCTTTATTGCCTTCAATAATTGGAGTATATTTATTTTTATCTTTTACTATACCAACTACATTGTTTTCAGTTACATGAACATTTAACGTATTAGGCAAATGTTTTTTTATCTCTACATTCTTCACTAAGGGATTTTGTTCTAAATTATTAATCCCTTTTCGTTTACTATAAGTATACATACGAGAACCTGGTTTAACATCTAGGGCGTTTTCAACTTGTTGATTACTCAAATTTTTATTGCCACTAATATTAATATGAGAGATTCTACTTAATGGCGTAAACATATATATTAAAAATAAAAGAATTAATAATATTAATGACGTTAGAATAATATATTGAATTCTCTTTTGTCGTTTATATCGATCGATTCTTTGTTGCTCACGTTTTTCTTGTAACGTCATATGCGCATATTTATCTTCTTTTTGCTTTTGATGAGTCGTGTTGCTATTTCTTTTCTCACGCTTTTTATGTGTATTAGAAAATAACTCAGTCGCTTTTGTTTTAAAAGCTTGAAATTGACTTTCTTTTTTAGAGCCAGTATGACGATTACTTTCTTTTTGTTTATGATTTTCTTGGGCTTCTTTCTTTAGTTCTTCTTTGTGATAGTCCTCATTATTACTATCTTGCGATACGCTAGGTCTATCTTTCTTTTCAGAATTAGATGATTGATTGAATTGACTGTCTTCTGTATCTTCAATCTCTTTATCTTTTAATTCACGATTTTTTCGATCAATTGAATCCTTGATAGACCTCACTTTAGTATTTCTATTATTTTTACGTTCATCCACGAATTTTCACACCCTTTAGTAAGACGGTAAGTGTGCACGGAAGCTTTCAATAAATCGTTCTCCACGTTCTTCAAAAGTGTTATATTGATCCCAACTTGCACAAGCTGGAGATAATAAAACGACATCATTAGGTTCAATGACATCTTGCACTTTTTTCACTGCATCTTCGACGTCAGTAGCTTTTATAACAAGTTTACCTTGACTATTTCCTAATTTAGCAAATTTTTCTTGTGTTTCACCAAAGACAACCATTACTCTAACGTTTTTCATGTAAGGAATAAGCTCATCAAATTCATTACCACGATCTAAACCACCACATAACCAAATGATAGGTTGTTTAAATGAATTTAAAGCAAATTGTGTCGCTAAAGTATTTGTTGCTTTTGAGTCATTGTAGTATTTATTTGTTCGGTTTGTCCCAATATATTGTAATCTGTGGTCAATACCTGAGAAAGTAGTTAAACTATCAACAATTGCTTTAATTGGTACGCCAGCTAAGATAGCAGCTAATACCGCAGCTAAAATATTTTCTAAGTTGTGTTGTCCTGGTAAAACTAAGTCATCAATATTAATAATTCTAATACCTTTGTAGATAATAAAGTTATTTTTAATATAAATGCCTTCAACTTCTTGTTGTGTTGAGAAGTATAACGTTTTAGCTTTTAAACTTTCAGATTCAATAAGATGACGTTGATGATAATTACAAATTAAATAATCATCTTCAGTTTGATTTTTATAAATTCTTTTTTTAGCATTTTGATAGTTCTCAAGTGATTCATGATAATCTAAATGCGCTGAATATATGTTAGTAATAATTGCAATATGAGGTCGGTATGTTTCAATGCCCAATAATTGGAATGATGATAATTCAGTAATTAAATATTCTTCTGGGGTTGTTTCTTGAGCTACTTTTGAAGCTACATAACCTATATTTCCAGATAAACGGCCTGTAAGTCTACTTTTACTAAACATATCTCCAATTAAAGAAGTCGTAGTTGTCTTACCATTTGTACCAGTAACAGCAATAATTGGCGCTTCTGAAATTAAATAACTTAACTCCACTTCAGTTAAAATTTTTAATCCGCGTTCTTCTGCTGCTTTAATGATTGAAACTGTATATGGAATACCTGGATTTTTTACAATGATGGGATGGTTATCTAATAATGAAACTGGATGACCGCCGTCAACAATTTTCACTCCTAAAGTTTCTAAATCTTTAGCATGAGGATCTTGAGATAAATCCTTACCATCATTTACTGTGACTTTGGCGCCTAGTTTGACTAACAACTTTGCTGCTTCATAGCCACTTTTTGCTAATCCTACTACAAGAACTTCTTTATTTTCTAATCCTGTATAATTTAGCATCTTAATGCACTCCTATCCATAATCCGATTAATCCTGAAATTAAACCTACTGTCCAAAATACTGTAACAACTTTCCATTCGCCCCAACCACTTAATTCAAAGTGATGATGAATAGGACTCATTTTGAAGATACGTTTCTTCGTTAACTTGTATGAAGCAACTTGTAGCATCACTGATAATGTTTCGACTACAAATACTAATCCAATTAGAAGTAGTGATAATTCTTGATTTAACATAATTGAAACAGTTGCAAATATACCACCTAACGCTAAGCTTCCTGTGTCCCCCATAAATACTTTAGCTGGGTTTAAATTATAAGGTAAGAAACCTAATAATGCGAAAATCATAATGAGACAAAATGCACCAATTGCAGGTGAATCTAAAACAAAGCTCATAATTGCATACATTGTAAAACCAATGATTGATAAACCAGTTGCTAAGCCATCTAAACCATCAGTTAAGTTAACTGCATTTGAAAATCCAACTTGCCAAAAGACAATGAATATAATATATGCAAATGATAAAGGAATACTTATATTTGTAAATGGAATATTAAGGTTTGTTGAGAATTCAATTAAATGAAAGACATCACTAAGAATGAAGAAAATAATAGCAATAGCAATTTGAGCTAAGAATTTTTGTTTACTCGTTAAGCCTTGATTATTTTTCTTAACTACAATGATGTAATCATCAATAAAACCAATTAAGCCAAATCCTATTGTTACAAATAATAACAAGATAATTGGGTTAGAATTGTCAACAAAAAATATAGCTATGATAGAAGTTATGATAATACTAATGAGGAATGTTAGCCCACCCATTGTAGGTGTACCTGTTTTTTTCATATGACTTTGTGGCCCTTCCTCACGTATACTTTGACCAAATTTCATTCGTTTGAGCGTTGGGATCAATACCGGTACCAATATGAAGGTGATAAGTAGTGCGATAATCGCAAGTATAAAAAGCATGATATTCTCCTTTATGTATATTAAATTTTTACGAAATTAAGTATAAATTTCTAGTTTTAGTATTTAATCATCTTAAGTTTATCAATTTTCGAAAAAACTTCACATAGTTTATGTATGAAAATAAGTTTAGGAAAAAAGAAGTACTGTTGAAATTGAATTAAAGTTTTTAACTTAATACCTTAGTTTCTATTTCGAATTTAAACTGAGGTAATTTTATTTATTTCAACTTCTTCTATTATTTTCCTAACTTATAATATTCATACTTCATTCTATTTTAGTTTGAATCACTTTCAGATGACGATTGATTGTCATTGTCCGAAGACGAACTACTGTCATTTTTATTATTAGAATCGTTGTTATTAGAACTGTTACTATCCGAATTTGAAGTATCGTCACTTGACGTACTAGAGGAATCATCTGGATCCTCAGGAGATAATTCTACTTCAATCTTACTATTATTTTTCAACGTAGTACCATTTGAAACAGATTGTTTTGTGACAAAACCATTGCCATTCGTCGTAACATTGATGCCTGTCAATTCTTGGAAAGTAAGGACATCATCTTTTGTCCAGTCTTTCATATTCGGCATCGTAATATCTCCATCAGTCAATAACATTACTTTACTATTAGGTAATAGCTTCGTATTGGCATTCACAGATTGAGATTTAATATTATCACCGTTGCCAATAACTACAGGTTGTAAGTTTTGAGATTTAATACTATCTTCTGCTTTTTGAACACTTTGTCCTGAAACATTTGGCACCTTACTATATTGAGCAGATTTAGTTTTATCTTTATTAGAACCAACATTTAGATATTTTAAAGTATTTTCCATAATTGGTTTAAATGCTTTACTTACACCTAATTGATAAGCCTCTTCATCGTTTTTCTGCGCTAAGCTCATACCTGCATAAACGATAACACGTGGATTTTTCTTAGGTGCATCGCCGATAAAGCTTACAAAGTAAGGGTTAGCACCTTTGACGTAACCTCCGCCATTTTGGTCGGCAACTTGTGCAGTACCCGTCTTACCTTCAATATCATAGCCATCCACACGATAGTTAATAGCATGACTCTTCTTACTGTTAACTACTTTATCTAACTCAGTTTCAACTTTACTTGCTGTATCTGCAGAAATTGGTTTACCTGCAATTTTCTTTTCACCTTTATAGAATGTCTTTTTAGAAATTGGATTGTCGATACTTTGAACAAACCAAGGTTTCAACATATTACCTTTATTAAAGAATGAAGATTGGGCTTGTAACATTTGAACAGGTGTTACAGTTGTTGATTGACCGAAAGCAGATGTTTTTTGTTGCAATTCGTTTGACCATCCGATATTTCCTGTCGCTTCGCCATCAAACATACCCTCTGTTGATTGACCGAAACCAAATTTTTCATACCAAGATTTCATCTTATCGGCGCCAACTAAATCTTGTAAATGCATCATTAACGTATTAGAAGAGTATGTGAAACCTAATGACATAGGAATTTCGCCCCAACCTGTTTTATTCCAGTCAGAAATGCGAGAACCCATAATATCACGATGACCAGATTCGTATTTTTCATTAGGTTTAAATTTACCTTCTTGAATTGCTGCCGCTAAACCAAATGATTTAAATGTTGACCCTGGTTCATAAGTATTTTGATATAAATCATTTGCCCATTTCTTACCAAAATCTTTACCCGTTTCTGGGTTAAACGTAGGTCGCTGACTATAAGCTAAGATTTCACCTGTTTTAGCATCCATTACTACAGCAAATAAATCTTTAGGTGCATATTGCTTAACCATGTCATCTAAAGCTTCTTCTACAAACACCTGAATATTAGAATCAAGTGTTAAATGCACATCATCGCCACGTTTAGGTGCTTTCTCATGTTTAGAATTAGGAGCTATATATCCCCATATATCTTGAATATAAGATAACGAGCCTTTCTGACCGTTTAAATAGCTATTAAAGATTTTTTCTACACCTAAAGCACCATTTAATGCGCCAGTATCTGGATTTTTTTGCGCCATTCCAATTAAATGAGAAGCGAAATTACCATTTGGATAAAATCTTTCTGTCTCAGGATATAATAAAATACCTGGTAAATTCATTTTCTCTAATTTTTGTTTATCTTGATATGTTAAATTCGTTCCTTTTTGTCCAAATTCAACTTGGAATGCCTTTTTTTGATTTAAACGTTTTTCAATTTCCGAAGGCTTCATATCGATAACTTTAGATAATTGCTCTGCTGTTTTCTTTTTATCCTTCACGTAGCGAGGTTTATCTCCATTTTCGCCTGCGCTCTTATCTACGACTGCCACTACTTTAAATCTCTCAACATCTTCAGCTAGTATCTTGCCATTTCTATCATAAATCTTACCTCTTTCAGGTTGTTCCTGATTTTTAACAAGATAAGTTTCATTGGCACGCATAATCAAATTTTGTCCATCGGAATGTCCAGTTAACATGATATAAGAGTATCTTAAAACCAATATAAAAAAGAGCAGTCCGAATATACCAACAAGGAGGACTGCTCCTAATTTATTTTTTCTAATTTTAATTTTTCGCTTCGCCATTAGTACGCACTACCTTTACATTATCGTTCTTTAGGCTCATACCTTGTTGTTTAGCTTCATTGTAAATGCGTTCATAAGAAGAGTTTTTCTTAATTTCAGATTTTATTGCACTATTTTCACTAGATTGTTGTTCAATTCTTTGATCTAAATCTGCTATTTTACCATTTGTATCATACGCATCCATTTTTAAAGATAGCAGATAGATTGCAATAACAGCAATAGCAGTAACTAGTGTTATGTATAAAAACTTCTCAAACCTTGTAAGTTGAACAACCACCTTTTTGGTAACCGTGCGGGTCTGAGGTTCAGATTGTGGTTGTTGTTTCGGTATGCTTGTGTGCTGGACTTCTTCATATGGTTCATATATTTTTTCTACAGCCATCTTCAATTACTCCTCATTTTAATATTTCTGCGACACGTAATTTTGCACTACGCGCTCTATTATTCTCATCTAAATCTGCTTCTGTAGCAGTGATGGGCTTGCGATTTACTCTTTTTAATTTAGGTGTATACTCTTCAGGAATAATTGGTAACCCTCGAGGTACGTCAGGTCCTTTCTCATATTCTTGGAACATCTGCTTACACAATCTATCTTCCAACGAATGGAAAGTAATTACTGAAATTCTACCTCCTACATTGACTAATTCAATTGCTTGTTCAATCGAATCTTCAAATGCAGATAATTCATCATTCACTGCAATACGAATCGCTTGAAATACACGTTTTGCAGGATGACCACCTTTTCTACGAGCTTTGGCTGGAATACCTTCTTTAATAATATCTACAAGCTCTAATGTTGTTTCAATCGGTTGTTGTTCACGATGTGCTTCAATACGTCTCGCTATTTGTTTTGAAAATTTCTCTTCACCATAACGATAAAAAATCTTAACAAGCGCTTCATAAGACCATTCATTCACGACCACATAAGCATTTAACGCTTGTGTTTGATCCATACGCATATCGAGTTTAGCATCGTGATGATAACTAAATCCTCTTTCAGGGACATCTAATTGTGGACTTGAAACGCCCAAATCATAATAGATGCCATCTACTTTTTCAATGTTTAAGTTTTTTAAAATGTCAGTCAATTCTCTAAAATTACTATGTACAAACGTGACTTTGTGTAGATGATCTTTCAATACTTCTTTAGCATTCTCTAAAGCATTTGTATCTTGATCAATTGCAATTAACCTACCGTCATCGTTTAATTGATTTAATAAATAGAGTGCATGACCGGCACCACCAAGCGTACAGTCTACATATATGCCATCTTCTTTGATGTCTAAATAATCAATTGTCTCTTTTAGCATAACGCTTACATGATGAAACACGGCAAATTCCTCCATTAAAAATCAAAATCTATTAAATCTTCAGCAATATCTTCGAAACTTTCTTCAGATTCATCATAGAAATCATTCCATGTTTCTCGATCCCAAATCTCAATTCGATTGGAAACGCCTATTACTGTACATTCTTTAGTTAAATTAGCGTACTTCCTCAAATTCTGCGGAATATTAATACGCCCTTGTTTATCTAGCTCCACTTCGATTGCACCAGAGAAGAACATACGCATAAACTTACGTGCGTCTTTTTTTGTCATAGGTAAGGTTTTCATTTTCTCTTCAATCTGTTGCCATTCTTCAAGTGTGTAACCAAACAAACATTTATCAAGGCCTCGTGTGATAATAAATCGTTCACTTAAGTCGTATCTAAACTTTGCAGGAATAATCATACGACCCTTCGTATCTAGTTGATGCTCGTACTCTCCCATGAACATTATTATCACCTCACCTTATTTATAATTTACCACATCTCACCACTATCCTCCACTAATTATGTAAAATATCTTAAAATTCCTTTTTTCGACAAAAAAAATGCCTATTTTATCACAGGGATAAAATAGGCATTTCTCTATAAAATCAAGGTTTTACAATGATTTGATTAAATGTATATTCAAGTGGTGGATAAGTGGAGGGACTGAACACATCTATCCCAAATTCATTCATAATTTGTAGTGGATTCCATATTCTTTCTTGTAATCCGCCCATTGGATGTAATACGTATTCAAGTTCTCTAAAATGTCTCATGCTAATATCATTTTCACGTTCAATGTTGAGTAAATAACGTTGAAGCAGATAATCATATTGAGCATTGTGAATTTCACTATTTTTTTCAACTAAATTAATATTATTCTGATTATCTTTTACTTCATCTAATAAATGTTGATATATTCTAGCATGATCTTCTTTAAGTTTTTCAACTTGTTGAATAAATGACTCGGACGCTTTTTCACGAACAAATTTTGTTCTATCCTCTTCTATGCCATTTTCAATCACTTGTTGCACATCTAACTGATATTGATTCAATAATTTATCAGTTCTTTGTGTCATATATGTCATTTTTAAACGAGGCATTACAATTGGCATCTCTATTTTTAATAACTTAAACACCTCATTGAGCTCAGCCCAGTATTTAATTTCACTTGGTCCCCCAATAAATGCTACCGTATTAAAGAGCCATTCCTCCATAACCGGTCTCGTCACTACATTATTTGAAAAACGGTGTGGTTCTGTGTCGACTAATTTCAATATTTCTTCTTTAGAATACTCTATTTCAGATTTACTTAATTTGAAATGATCTCCATCTTTAGATAATAACTGTCTCATATTATCTTCATGAAGGAAGAGATGCACATTCGTGTCCGTCTGTATCATTTGGTTCAAGCCAGATTGCGTCGTTTGCGCTTGTGTATTTCTAAATGCATGATCAATCTTTTCATGTTGTTCAATCATTTCTTTTAAAATAGGCTTCTCAAGTTCTCTTAATTCTTTATATTGTGCATCAATAAACAATACGCCATATTCTTTAAAAACTTCATGAAGTAAAGCTTTGAACATATCTGTCCAAGACTCATATTGTTCAATAATGTTTAAACAAAGTGAATAAAGCAACTTTGTATGCTCAGTTTCTTTTAATTCTTTGAAAAAGCTTTTTAACGCATCAACTAGTGCTTCTTTATCAGGCGAATAACGTGAAACATTAGATTCTGGTGGCGTCATTGTATGATATTTCACTTTGCGCAATTGAGCCTCTTTTGCATTGAAAACATATGTATGATTCACTTCATCGAAATCATGATCTTCTCCAGCAATCCAAAATACTGGCACCACTGTTTTATCATACGTTTGACTTAATTGATGACTTAAAGTTACTATCGAAAGAATTTTATGGAAGGTATACAACGGACCACCAAATAGTCCCGCCTGTTGACCGCCAATCACAACTTTAGCGCCGTCAGATAATGCTTTAAGATGTCGTTGTTGCGCCTCTGAAAGTTTAAGATCTTCCATATATGAAGCAATGATTTGACTTAATTGCTGTTCCCTGCCATTACTAGGCTGTTTCATACGCTCATCAAAACTTGCCTTCTCATTAGGGTTATATTGATAAAATTTTAATAATTGTTCATCGCTATTTTTCAATCTTGTAATAAACGAATCTTTTTCTTTAAAATATGTTACTTGACAGTCCATATCCATACTCCTTCAACATAGCTATTACTCATATAGTATAAAGATTATATCCTTATCTGACAATTTAACGGCTTAAATATTTAAAGTTTCTTTTATAATTTGTCTTACTATTTTAATAATTAATCCATAAATAAATGAAATTTACACAATATATACGTTATAATAGATAAAAAGAACAAAGGGGAGATTGAACATGAGCGAAGTTAAACATCTAGAAATTAATTATAAAACAGATGAACTATTCGAAGCATTTAGAGAGTTTGGCAACAAAGACTTATATATGGTTGAAGAGTTAAAAGGTCAAATGATCGATGCAAGTTCAGAATCACCATTTTATGGCATTTTTAATGGTGAAAATTTAGTCGCTCGCATGGCTTTATTAAAAAAAGGCGACGTAGAAGAAAGCTATTTCCCAGAATATGATGATTATTTATTATTATGGAAATTAGAAGTATTAGAGAATTATAAAAATCGTGGTTATGCGAAAGAATTAATTGATTTCGCTAAATCATTCAATACGCCAATAAAAGCTATTGCTCGTCAAGACTCTAAACAATTTTTTATTAATCACGAATTCGAAGATGTAAATGCTAAAAATCCAGAAGGCCATGATGTGCTAGTTTGGTCACCTGACAATAAATAGCAAATTAAACTCATTTAAATTATTTTTTATCTTGAAATGCTATCATTTAGTTAAATTAGAGCGGATTAGAAGTTAAAACCATTCAATTTCTAATCCGCCCTTTTACTTACTCTTCTTTTTCCACAATTTCTACTAATTCACTTAAATTCTTGATTTCGTAATCTGGTTTAATATCAGAATCATTATTTTTATCTCTATAATTAAACCAACAAGTTGCTATACCAGCATTTTTTCCACCTAACACATCAGATGTTAAGGAATCTCCTACGATTAATGAATAATCTTTTTTATCTTTTCCAATACGTTCATATACATAATCAAAAAATTCAGGCATCGGTTTTTGGTAACCTTTTTCTTCCGAAATAAATACACCCGCAAATACATCTTTAAAATCTAATTGCGCAATTCGACGTTTCTGAGTATCAGTTACACCATTAGTCACTATATATAAATCGCATATTTGAGCTAAACGATCAATCGTTTCTAAAGCCAAGTCGAAATATTTCACTGGTGCTTTAGCTAACTCATCTCTAAATCTAATATCTGCTTCTTTTCCATCCACTTCTATGCCATAGTGACCAAAGTATTCGATAAAACGATGTGAAAGCACTTCTTCTTTAGTTAATTCATTTTTTTGAAAAGCTTCCCAATGCGCTTGATTAACTTTTTTAAAAAATTGAAAGTCTTTTTCTGTAGGATAATGATTGTAAAATTTCGCCATATTGTGAAACGCCTTATCTTCTGCATCATAAAAATCAACAAGCGTATCATCAAAGTCTAACAATATCGTATTATATTTCATATTTAACATCCTTAATCAATTTTGTATAAATAGAATTTTCTTTATAAGATATATTTTAACAAATTTTTGTAACAAACAAATAATACACACAAAAAAAGACCAGAGCGCTTGCCCTGGTCAATCATTAATATTCATCTATTAGAAACCGAAAATTTTACCTAGTGCACCTACACCGTTTTCTACGATGCCTACGATGCTTGTACCTAATTTAGCCCAGTCGTGTCCTTGACCTGCTTGTACTGCGTTTGCGATTGCTTCTGCTAATTTTTGCATTATAATCTCTCCATTCCATTATTTTTTGTTTTGAAAATTAAACTTTTATGAATGTTTAGTGCTTATTAGAAACCGAAGATTTTTCCTAGTGCGCCTACACCGTTTTCTACGATACCTACGATGCTTGTACCTAATTTAGCCCAGTCGTGTCCTTGACCTGCTTGTACTGTGTTTGCGATTGCTTCTGCTAATTTTTGCATTATAATCTCTCCATTCCATTATTTTATATATTTTGAAAACTAAGTTTTTATGAATGTTTAGTGCTTATTAGAAACCGAAGATTTTTCCTAAGAAACCTACACCGTTTTCTACGATACCTACGATGCTTGTACCTAATTTAGCCCAATCGTGTGCTTGACCTGCTTGTACTGCGCTTGAAATTGCTTCTACTAATTTTGACATGTGAATCGCTCCATTCTTTTTTTATTTATTAACTAATTTGATTTATGAACATTCAGTTTTTTATTAGAAACCGAAGATTTTTCCTAAGAAACCTACACCGTTTTCTACGATACCTACGATGCTTGTACCTAATTTAGCCCAATCGTGTGCTTGACCTGCTTGTACTGCGTTTGAAATTGCTTCTACTAATTTTGACATGTGAATCGCTCCATTCGTTATTATTATTTTTTAACTAAGTGATTGATGAACATTCAGTTTTTATTAGAATCCGAATAATTTACCTAATACGCTTACGCCATTTTCTACGATACCTACGATGCTTGTACCTAATTTACTCCAGTCATGTCCTTGACCTGCTTGTACTGTGTTTGCGATTGCTTCTGCTAATTTTTGCATTATAATCTCTCCATTTCTTTAATTTATATTTTTTGAAAATATTTAGTGATATATGAATAGTAAGGTTAAATTAGAAACCTAAGTATTTACCTAAAATGCTTACGCCGTTTTCTACGATACCTACGATGTTTGTACCTAATTTTGTCCAATCATGATTGATTCCTGCGTCTACTGTACCTCTAATTGCGTCGAATAATTTTTCCATGTTAATGATCTCCTTTGTGTTCTATATAGTAATTTATTTATTAAAAACCTAAGTATTTGCTTAGTAAACCTACACCGTTTTCTACGATACCTACAATGCTTGTACCTAACTTGCTCCAGTCACTGTTAATGCCTGCTGTTACTGTATCTTTAATTGAGTTGAATAAACCTTCCATTTTATACACTCCTTAGAAAGTTGTTGGTAAATTTATAAAACGATTACTAGGTTGTTGCTTTGTTTTTGTTTAGCTATCGTTTTGATACTTATACTATAAAGGGTATGTACAACTTATGGCATATTTTTTCTTAACTTGAAACTTTCACATCAAAACTGTTTCTTTTGTGTTTCAAATTAGACAGTTAGGGATGCAAATATGTATGCTTAATACATACAAGTTAGAAAGCGCTTACAAATAACTATTATCTTTTTTGTCTTGAAATTATTATTTGTCGACTTAATAGGAAAGTTTGAGAATTAAAAACAAGAGAGAATATGCATATAGAAGGAATTTAAAATTAAAATTATGAGGTTCAACTATTTAAATAAACAAAAAACTCCACAACCATATAGGTTGCGGAGTTTTATAGCGTCCTGGGAGGGATTCGAACCCCCGACCGATGGCTTAGAAGGCCATTGCTCTATCCAGCTGAGCTACCAGGACATGATTTTTTAACACAAGAATTATTATAGCTAAAGAAAAGTCATTTAGCAATAGCTTTGATATAAAAAAAGTTTATATTTTTCACTAATTAAGTATAATTATTACTATCACTTTTACATTGTATTTAAAAATATTTATAGGGCAATGGTTAAGTAATGTATTTATAAAATGACACTTAGGCATGCTTTAATGTAAAACACTAAAGCATGCCTAAGTGTTACGAACTAAATTTGAAATTCAGTTGTGTCGATAACTTGGTTATCTCTATTTCTAAAACGTAGTGTAGCATGATGATTATTATCGTCTATTAACAATTCTGCAAATGTTTCTTCAATATTACTACGTGATTGTGAGATGCTGCCTGGATTGATAACGTGAACGTCACCCAATTTCTCATATTTCGCTACATGAGTATGCCCATAAAATGCTAATTTGCATCCTAAGATCTGAGCTTTTTCAGCTAATAGCATACGTGTTTGATTTACTGAATAAAGATGGCCATGAGTATAAAAAGCTTTAACATCATTCACTTCAACAATTTCTTCGTTAGGAAACTCTGGATAGAAATCACAATTCCCTTTGACACGTCGAAACAAACTTAATTCTGTATCATTATATTCAAATTCAGAGTCACCAAGATGGATAAAGGCATCTGCATCCTTATGTTGCTCATACAATTGGTATAAAATACCCGCTTCTGTATGATTATCACTTACAATTAACCATTTAGACATCATTAATCACGCTCCAAATAAGCATTTAATTTCTTAATAGCGTTGCCTCGATGACTAATCTCGCTTTTTTCTTCAGTTGTGAGTTGAGCCATTGTCTTGCCCTTTTCCGGAACAAAAAATATTGGATCATAACCGAATCCATTCTCTCCTTGTCTCTCAGTTGTGATTTCTCCGCTTACAGTGCCTTTGAATGTTTGAGTAGGTTCTCCAGGAGCGCTCATACTAATGACACAAACAAATTGTGCTTCTCTGTCTTCTTTACCTTCTAAATTGTGTAACAATTTATCAATATTTGCTTCATCATTTTTATCCAAGCCCGCATATCGTGCAGAATAAACACCTGGCTCTCCATTTAGTGTGAATACTTCTAAACCACTGTCATCTGCAATCACACGTTTATTCAAAGCTTTAGCTGCTGCCTCTGATTTTAAACGCGCGTTCTCTTCAAAAGTAGTACCTGTTTCTTCTACATCGAAATCTTTGACGACTTCAGAAATACCTATCACATTATCATTAGGAAAGATTGCTTTAAAATCATTAATTTTACCTTGGTTATTTGACGCAATTACTATATCTGCCAAAGTTATGTCACTCCATTCTTTTAAATAACTTGAATACGTTCAACTTCAACGTCTAGTTTTAACCATTGTGCAATAATATTTTTGATATGTACAGTGTCACCTGTAGCAAAGAAACGGTGTGGTGGATTTGGCGAATAGCTCGCATGTTCATTACTAAATGTAAGCAATGCACTAACTTCACGTGCTGTTTCAAGACCCGAAGAGATCACCTTTTTTTCTCCACCAAAGTAATCATTAATTGGTTTATACAATAAAGGGTAGTGAGTACAGCCAAGAATGACCGTGTCAGCATCTGTATTACGCCATTGCTTTAGGGTTTGATGAATGACGATACTTGTGATTGTAGGATCATCGTAGCGCATTTGCTCTACTAAAGGAACAAATCCAGGACATGCTACTCCATAAACATTTACATTTGGATTGATACGCTTAATATGATGGCGATAAGCTTCAGACTTAATTGTTCCTTCAGTACCTAAGATTAAAACGTTCTGATTTTTCGTGGTCATGATTGCAGTACGCGCACCAGGTTCAATTACTCCAATCACAGGGATAGGTAATATTTGTTGTAAATGCTCAAGTGCTACCGCAGTTGCTGTATTACAAGCAATTACTAACATTTTTATATTAAATTCCATCAATTTATTTGCAAGCTGTGTTGTAAATTCTTTAACTTCCTCACCAGGGCGTGGGCCATATGGACATCTTGCTATATCCCCTAAATAATAAATCGTTTCATTAGGAAGTTGTCGCATGATTTCCTTCGCAACGGTCAACCCTCCTACGCCAGAATCTATTACACCAATTGGTTTATTCATTTACATTCATCCTTATAATACATAATACTCTCATTTTACCACAGTCATCTATTGAGTTTGACTAATCCGCTTTATCCATTTTGAAAATAAAAAAGTAGATAGCGATTTATTACAAAATCACTATCTACTTCTAATTGTGAGTGCTAAATGTCAGGTTGAGACATTTAATAAATTATATTATAAGAAAAATTATTATTTCTGTTCAAATTCTAAACCTTTTTGTCCAGATTTATCTTAATTAATCTACTTTGTGGTCTGAACCAAAGAATGATTTAAACATATGGAATGTTGTTTCTCTGTTTAATGCTGCGATTGAAGTTGTCAAAGGAATACCTTTTGGACAAGCATTCACACAGTTTTGAGAGTTACCACATTCTTGTAAACCACCTGTACCCATTAATGCATCTAAACGTTCATCTTTAGTCATTGCACCTGTTGGGTGTAAGTCGAATAAACGTACTTGAGAAATCGCTTGTGCACCTACGAATTTGTTGTTACGTGTTACGTTAGGACATACTTCTAAACATACACCACAAGTCATACATTTAGATAATTCATAAGCTGTTTGACGCTTTTTCTCTGGCATACGTGGACCAGGACCTAAGTCATACGTACCATCGATAGGAATCCACGCTTTCATACGTTTTAAGTTGTCAAACATTCTTGTACGATCTACTTGTAAGTCACGAATAACTGGGAATGTGCTCATTGGTTCTAAGCGAATCGGTTGTTCTAATTGATCAACGATTGCTGAACATGATTGTCTCGCACGACCATTAATAACCATTGAACAAGCACCACATACTTCTTCTAAACAGTTCATATCCCAAGTTACAGGCGTCGTCTTTTCACCTTTACTATTTACAGGATTACGTCTAATTTCCATTAAACATGCGATAACGTTTAAATTCTCTTTATAAGGAATTTCAAACTCTTCTTCATATGGTTTAGAGTCTTGATTATCTTGACGTTTAATAATTAATTTAACAGTTTTTTGATTTGTTTCTTTTTGTTGACCTTCTTCACGATTGCGCGCTTCTTCATTACGACGTTCTTCTGGAGTTTCTTTTACTGATTGAGTGTCAGCCATTATTTTTTACCTCCTTTAGACTTACTAGTGTAATCACGTTTACGTGGTGGAATTAAACTTACATCAACTGGTTCATAAGTAAATTTAGGTGCTTCTGTTTTACCTTGATACTCAGCTAAAGTTGTTTTTAACCATTCATCATCATTACGTTCAGGGAATTCTGGTTTATAATGAGCTCCACGTGATTCATTACGATTGTAAGCCCCAATAGTAATTACTCGTGCTAAAACTAACATATTCCATAATTGACGTGTGAAGAATACTGCTTGGTTACTCCAAGTTTGCGTATCTTCCATGTCAATGTCTTGATAACGTTTCATCAGTTCAACAATTTTCTTATCTGTTTCAAGTAATTTATCGTTTTCACGTACTACTGTTACGTTTGTTGTCATAATTTCACCAAGTTCACGATGAAGTTTATAAGCATTTTCAGTACCACGCATGTTTAATAAGTTATCAAAGCGTTCTTGTTCTTCATCTACACGTTTTTGATAAATACTTTCATCTAAGTCTGTGTATGAAGTTTCTACATTTTCAACATATTTAATTGCATTAGGACCAGCAACTGTACCGCCATAAATGGCTGATAATAATGAGTTAGCACCTAAACGGTTACCACCGTGTTGAGAGAAATCACATTCCCCTGCTGCAAATAAACCTTTGATATTAGTCATTTGATCATAATCTACATATAATCCACCCATTGAGTAGTGAACCGCTGGGAAGATCTTCATAGGTACTTTACGTGGATCATCACCTGTAAATTTCTCATAAATTTCAATGATACCACCAAGTTTTACATCTAACTCGTGTGGATCTTTATGAGATAAGTCAAGGTACACCATGTTTTCGCCATTAATACCTAATTTTTGGTTAATACAAACGTCAAAGATTTCACGTGTCGCAATGTCACGTGGTACTAAGTTACCGTAATCAGGATATTTCTCTTCTAAGAAGTACCATGGCTTACCATCTTTGTATGTCCAAATACGTCCACCTTCACCACGTGCTGATTCACTCATTAATCGAAGTTTATCATCACCTGGGATAGCTGTTGGATGAATTTGAATGAATTCACCATTTGCATATTTAGCACCTTGTTGGTAAACGATTGAGGCAGCAGATCCTGTATTAATCATTGAGTTTGTTGTCTTACCGAAGATAATACCAGGGCCACCTGTTGCCATAATAACAGCGTCTGAACCAAATGATTTAATTTCAGATGTTGTCATGTTTTGGGCAACAATACCTCTAGCTGCGTTCTCGTCGTCTTTAACAATACCTAAGAACTCCCAGCCTTCATATTTAGTAACTAAACCATCCACTTCAAATGAACGTACTTGTTCATCAAGTGCATAAAGTAATTGCTGTCCAGTAGTCGCACCTGCGAATGCTGTACGGTGATATAACGTTCCACCGAAACGACGGAAGTCTAAAAGACCTTCTTTAGTTCTACTAAACATTACGCCCATACGGTCTAATAAGTGAATAATAGATGGTGCAGCTTCAGCCATTGCTTTAACAGGTGGTTGGTTAGCTAAGAAGTCCCCACCATAAACTGTATCATCAAAGTGAATCCAAGGTGAGTCACCTTCACCTTTAGTATTTACCGCACCATTAATACCACCTTGGGCACATACAGAGTGCGAACGTTTAACAGGTACAATTGAGAATAAATCAACATGCGCACCTTGTTCTGCAGCTTTAATTGTTGACATCAGACCAGCAAGGCCTCCACCGACAACAATAATTTTTTTCTCTGCCATAGAATTGTCACTCCCCTAAAATATATCTACAACTTAACGTCACGTATAACCTTGATGTATAAGTAACTGTTATTTATTACTCATTATCTAAAGGTTTAATTTCGTTTTTATTCATGTTCTATACGAATGCTAAAAGTGCTGTTACACCGATGTATGAAAGAATTAAGAATACAATTAAAGAAACCCAAGTGAAAACACGTTGAGATTTTTTAGATTGTAAAAAGCCCCATGTTACTAAGAATGACCATAATCCATTTGAGAAATGGAAAATAACACAAATAATACAAATGATGTAAATAATTAATACAAATGGATTTTCCAATACGCGGTGCATTAAATCATAATTAATTTCCTTACCGAAGAAATACTTTTGTAAAGTTGTTTGCCATAAATGCATAAATACAAAGACGAATGTCACAATACCTGATACTCTTTGTAAAGCAAACATCCAGTTTCTAAATAAAGAATAATGACCGATATTTTCTTTTGCAGTAAATGCAATATGAATACCATAAAGACCATGGTATAAAATTGGTAAGTAAATAAATAAAAATTCAATCGCTAATAGGAATGGTAAAGATTCCATAAAGTTAGCAGCTTTATTAAAAGCTTCAGCACCTTGTGTTGCTTGATGGTTCACCATTAAGTGAACAATTAAGAATGCACCGATTGGAATGATACCTAGCAACGAGTGAATTCGTCTTAGGTAAAATTCGTTTTTAGACTTTGCCAAAAGGAGTCCCCCCTGTAAACCAATTATTTAAATTGCCCATCCTTAAGAAAGCCCATCTCTCTCGTTAAGAATTATTAACAAAAGTATTTACTACTTTATTTAGTACTTGCAAAAATAAGAAATTCTCAAAATTAAAATTTGAATAAATCTGAAAATTATATATCTAAAAATGAGTCTTCATTTTTATCATTTATGTAAACAAGTAGGACTTAAAAAAGTAAATACATTTCATTCATTGTAGATTTATGAGATATGCAAGTAAAATCTTACTATTTTCAAAAACCCTATGATGATAACAATTCTCAATTAGAAAACGCTTCCATACTTTCTTAAAAAAATAAGCTTTTTGTTAACTTTATTGTAACATTTTTTATATGTTTTTGGGGTATGAGAATAATTCTCATACCCCTTTTTTTGAAATCAGTCGTTTTTTAGCGCTTGTTGTAAATTTTTAGCTACTTTTTCAGGCAGTCCTGCAGCTTGTAGATCACTCACACTTGCTTCCTTCATTTTTTTAATAGAGCCAAATGTACGTAAGAGTTTAGTTTTTCGTTTACTTCCAATACCGTCTACTGTATCAAGTACGGATTGTAGACCCGTTTTTTGGCGTGTTTGACGATGGAATGTAATCGCAAATCGATGGACTTCATCCTGAATACGATGGAGTAAGTAAAATGCTTGGCTATTTTTCTTCATTGGTACAACTTCAGCATTCGCACCGTAAAGTAATTCAGATGTTTGGTGTTTATCATTTTTTCTTAAACCAGCGACTGGAATGTCTAAGCCTAATTCATTCTCTAAAACATCAATAACGCCAGACATATGTCCCTTACCACCATCAACGATAATAAGATCTGGTAAAGGAAGGCCTTCATTCAATACACGTGTATAACGACGGCGCACAACTTCGCGCATTGATTTATAATCATCGGGCCCTTGTACGGTCTTAATTTTATATTTACGATAGCCTTTTTTATCCGGTTTACCATCCACAAATGTAACCATTGCTGAAACAGGATCTACCCCTTGAATATTTGAGTTATCGAAAGCTTCAATACGAATCGGTGTTTGAATACACATACGTTCGCCTAACTCTTCAATTGCTTTAACCGTGCGTGATTCATCTTTAGCAATTAATTTGAATTTATTATCAAGGGCTACTTCTGCATTATGGCTTGCTAAATCAACCATTTCTTTTTTAGTACCTCTTGCCGGTTGGACAATTTTAGTATCGACAACGGAACGGATAATGTCTTTATCAAGATTTTTAGGAACATGAACTTCTTTAGGTAAAATGTGTTGATTCAAGCTATAGAATTGACCTATAAATGTATAAAATTCTTCTTCCTCAGTTTGTTGTATTGGAATCATCGTAGCATCACGTTGAATCATATTACCTTGACGGATAAAGAATACTTGAATACACATCCAACCTTTAGACACGCTATAGCCGAAGACATCACGAATGGTATTATCAGAAGACATAATTTTTTGTTTTTTAGTTAAATTATGAATATGTTGAATTAAATCTCTATATTCTTTCGCACGTTCGAAATCTAATTTCTCACTCGCTTCCATCATACGAGTTTCTAAATTTTTTAAAATTGTTTTATCTTCGCCATTTAGAAAATCACTAATTTCACGTGTCATTTGAGCATATTTTTGTTGATCTACATCATACACACATGGTCCCATGCATTGCCCAATATGATAATACAAACATAATTTATCTGGCATGTTGTCACATTTTCTAAATGGATAAATACGGTCTAATAACTTTTTCGTTTCTTGAGCAGAATACGCATTTGGATAAGGTCCAAAGTATTTACCTGAACCTTTCTTAACAGTTCTTGTCACTATTAATCTTGGATGCTTTTCTTTAGTAATTTTTATAAATGGATAGCTTTTATCATCTTTCAATAAAATATTGTAACGCGGTTGATATTGTTTAATTAAATTTAATTCTAATAAAAGCGATTCAGTTTCACTTGATGTTACTATAAATTCAAAATTTCTGATTTCAGCAACTAAGCGCGTTGTTTTAGCATCATGTGCGCCAGTAAAATATGAGCGTAATCGATTTCTTAGGCGTTTCGCTTTACCTACATAAATCACTTGGTCGTTACGATCTTTCATTAGATAACAACCTGGTTCAAATGGAACTACACTCAACTTATCTCTAATCTTATCTTGGTAGTCTGCCATTAATGTCCTCCTTCCCGCCATTTTAAAGCGCATATAAAAAAGACGGAGCGATTACATTTAATGTAATGCCCCAGTCTTGATTACTTTATTGTCATTCTTATAGATGTTTGTCTAAAACTTCAGCTAAGTTTTCTTTAGGTTGGAAACCAACTACTTTATCGACTGGTTCGCCATCTTTAAATACGATTAAAGTTGGGATACTCATTACTTCAAATTTAGCAGCAGTTGAAGGATTTTCATCTACATCTAATTTTAAGATGTCAGCTTTACCGTCATAATCACCTGCTAATTCTTCTAATACAGGTGCAATCATTTTACAAGGTCCACACCAAGTAGCCCAGAAATCTACTAGTTTAACGCCTGATTGAATGTTTTCATCAAAGTTTGAATCCGTTACTTTTACGATTGCCATAATTGCCAATCCTCCTTAAATTTTGAATGATGAGCAAATTATAACAGACTTTAATCGCATCTGCATTGCTCTTGCTCAATTAATCCATTTCTTATTTTTAAAAATCTATTCATAAATCACTGATTTATTATTTCACTCGCTTTATTGTACGTCAAATAAATAAAAAATCAACATCCTTGCTTACAAAAATTTATTAATTATTTAAGTTCAGCCACCGTCACACCAAAGCCACCTTCACTTGGCATACCACCTCGGAATGATTTAACGCTTTTATGTTTCTTCAAGTGGTTTTGTACAGCTTTTTGTAAAGCGCCTGTACCTTTACCATGAATAATATAGACTTGTTCATAGTTACTTAATACCGCTTGGTCGATGTATTGGTCTAACTCGCCTACCGCTTCTTCATATCGATAACCTCTTAAATCTAGCTCTGTTTGAATCGTTTGACGATTTTGACGTGTAACCATTTTAACTGGCTTTTCTTTTTTCTTCTTCGTTTTTTCTAAATCTTCAATAGGTAATTTCATTTTAATGATGCCCATTTGTACAACGGCTTCATCATCACCCACAAGTTCTAATACTTCACCTTTTTGACCATAAGATAAAACTTTCACTTCATCTCCAGCGTGAATTTCATCATATTTTTGTTTTTGAACATTTTGTTTAATAGATTTCGCTTCATATTGATCGTCTAATTGTTTCTTTTTATCTATTAATTCATGTTCTTTAACATCAGCGCCTTTTTTATCTCGCAATTCGCGTAATTCTTTTAAGATTTCATCTGCTTCTTTGGTTGCTGATTTCACACGTTGATTGGCTTTTTCTTTAGCCTCATCCATTAATTTTTGTTCATAATTTTTGTATTGTTGATACTGCTGTTCAAGATCATCATGCGTTGTTTTAGCTTCTCTTAATAATCGGTCTAATTCAATACGTTGTTCGTCTACACGTTTTGAATTCTTTTCAAGTGATTCAATCATTGAATTAATTTCTTGTTCATCTGTACCAATCATTGTTTTAGCTTTTTTAATGATACTCAGTTTGAGGCCTAATTTTCTAGAAATATCGAATGCATTTGAACGTCCTGGAACGCCCATCAATAATTTATACGTAGGGCTCAATGTATTCACGTCAAATTCAACGCTAGCATTCATTACACCTTCGCGATTATAGCTGTAAGCTTTAAGCTCTGGATAATGCGTTGTTGCCATGACTAAAGAGCCAATTTCACGCACGTGATCTAGAATACTCATAGCAAGTGCTGCCCCTTCACTAGGGTCCGTACCTGCACCTAATTCATCGAATAAGACTAAGCTATTTTTATCTGTCTCTTTCAAAATTTCAACAATATTTTTCATGTGAGAAGAGAAGGTAGATAATGATTGCTCGATAGATTGCTCATCCCCAATATCACAATAGACGTTCTCGAAGACACTTAATTGACTACCGTCTAATGTAGGAATCAATAAACCAGATTGGGCCATCACAATAATAAGACCTAACGTTTTAAGTGTAACTGTTTTACCACCTGTGTTAGGACCTGTGATAATCACTGTTTCAATATCATCAATAAATTCAATTGTGTTCGCTACCACAGTCTCCCTATCTAATAAAGGATGGTATGCATTGGGTAAATAAACCGTTCTTTCTTTATAAAATGTTGGCTTAGTCCCTTTAATTGAACGCGCATAACGTGCTTTTGCCGTTAAGAAATCAATGTGTCCCATCACAGATTCTGCTACTAGACAGCCATCCGCCTCGGCAGCAACTAATCCTGTCAATTCTGTTAAGATGCGTTCACGTTCTACCGCTTCATCATTGCGTAAACGACTAATTTGATTATTCATCTCTACTATTGAAGAGGGCTCAATGTATAGTGTTTGTCCAGAAGCAGATTGGTCATGCACAATCCCTTTAAAGTCTTGGCGATATTCTGCTTTAACTGGGATAACATTTCGATCATTACGTACAGTAATAATCGCATCGGATAATTTCTTCTGATTTGCCTGACTCTTTACAATACGATCAAGATTTTGTCTAATGCGTTGGTTAGTGCTTGAAATCTTGCTTCGAATACCTTGTAACTCATAACTTGCATTATCGTATAAATCGTACGTATCACATTTCTCATTAATTTCTTGGAAAAGGTCTGAAAGTACTGGAAGTTGGCTCATCTTATCATTCAAGATAGGATATTTAACGACTTCTTCATCTTCTTCCAGTAATTGATTATAAAATGTCTTAAATTGATTCTGAACTTGAATTAATCGTTTAATCAAATTTAATTCAGTAACATTCAGTACCCCACCAATCGTAGCACGATGAATCAGTGGTGATACTTTGGCTAAGCCACTTAAACTAGGCATACGATGTTTGTTATAAATTTGTGAGATTTCATCCGTTTCATTCATTTGAAACTCTACTGTTTCAAAATCTGTGGCTGGAGACATCTTAGACACTTTTTCACGTCCTAAATCACTGACTGTTTCAGAAGCCACAAATGATTTAATTTTATCAAATTCTAAGACGTCTAATGTTTTTTGTCTCATACAATCCCTCTATTTCTTCAATTTTATATTATTCTCTACTAAATCTTTGAATGCTTCCCTAGACATCGTATTAATGACTCTATCCTTATGAACGAAACCTTTTTGTGCAGTTGCGACGCCATATTTCATGAAGTCTAAGTGATCCGTATGATGTGCGTCCGTATTAATGGTTAATCTAACGTTTGGATATTTTCTTACTGTATCTGCATTTAAATCTAAACGAGCTGGGTTAGCATTAATTTCCATAATCGTATTGGTTTCTTCTGCCAGTTTCATCAATTGCTCAATGTTTGGCTCATAACCTTTACGTCTTCCTATAATTCGGCCTGTAGGATGTGCAATATGTCTTACATAAGGGTTTCGACATGCATTTTCTAGGCGCTTCATAATTTCTTCTTCAGACTGATTAAAACTTTGATGAATTGCCGCAATCACATAATCTAATTGCGCTAAAACGTCATCATCATAATCTAATGAACCATCAGGTAAAATATCCATTTCGGTACCCGAATAGACATCGATTTCTTTATATTCTTCATTCAATTTCTTAATTTCTTCATTTTGACGCAATAATCTTTCAACTTGTAAACCATTCGCTACTCTTAAACTTTTTGAATGGTCGGTAATCACCATAAATTGGTAACCCTTTTTAATATTCGCTTCTATCATTTCTCGAATTGAAAAAGCACCGTCACTAAATGTCGTATGCATATGGATATCACCATTAATATCGTCTAACGTAATAATATTGCTTAAATCTTTATCGAATTCACTACCATCTTCGCGCATTGCTGGATTGATCCATTCACTACCAAAATGTTGGTAAATTTCCGCTTCACTTTGAAATTGTAAAAGCGTACCATCTTGTTGTTCAATACCATATTCACTGACTTTTTCGTTTTGCGCTTTAGCAAGCTGTCTAATACGAATATTATGGTCTTTAGAACCAGTGAAGTGTTGTAACGTATGATAGTATGCCGCTGGTTCGATCAATCGAAAGTCTACACCCACTGTTTCATCATCATAAGTTAACTCAAGAGAAACTTTTGTCTGACCTACAGCCACTTCTTTCACTTTATTGGGTATGGCCAATAATTGTTGTTGCACTTTATCAGGATGGTCTGTGCTAATAATATAGTCTAAATCTTTGCTCATTTCTTTGTAACGACGGAAGCTTCCAGCTACAGAATATTTATCAACGTCTTCTAGCGTCTCTAAATATTCACTAATCGTTTGATTTAATTTGCGCATTAAGCCAATTGGATAACGATCTTTTTTAGCACCTAATGCTTTCACTGCTTCTAAAATATTTTGCTCTGTCTTTTTAGCAAAACCACTTAATTCGCTCACTTTACCATTTTCACATGCTGCTTGTAGGCTCTCTTTATTAGTAATGTTAAGCTCTTTATATAATTTCGCGATTTTTTTACTACCTAAACCTTGGATCTTCATTAGTGGAATTAATCCTTCAGGCACAATTTGTTGAAGTTCATGTAAGGTAGATGATTCTCCTGTAGTACAATATTCATTGATAACTTCCCCTACACCTTTACCAATACCTTTTAATTCTGTCACATCTTCAATTTCATCTAAAGCACGCTCATCGATTTCTAAACTTTGTGCTGCTTTTCTATATGCAGAAACTTTAAATGTGTTTTCTCCATTTAACTCCATATATGTGGCTATTTTTTCTAATAATTGAATTACATCTTTTTTAGTCACTACACTCACTCCATAAAAAGAAGACCAGGACATCTAACATAGTCTTATTGTCCTGACCTCATATCAGTTTTGTTTAATTATAAATTTAAAATATAGGATGATAACCATGGCGTATGAAATAAAATGCCACTTCCTATTATTGAATGCGATAAACTCTGTTGTAACCAGTCAACTGGATATAATGCTACTATGTATAGTACCAGTTGAAGTAAAATGATAACCAATACTAGACTAATTACACAGCCCAATATTCTACTAATTAATGCAATATTTTGATACGTCACTATATTATCAAAAGTTACAATAATAAGATATAAAAGCAACTTGCTAATAAACGTAATTAAAATAAAAGCGAAAATGGTATCAAAACGTTGTTGTAATTCGTTAAAGTGAAATGCATATGACGTATCGTAAGCGATTGTTTTGGGAAAAGGCACAAACACAATAAGTTGTTTAGCAATAAAACGATAAAAATGATGCGCAATCATTAATGAGACTATCGATGCTAATAAATGCAAACTACTGAGCCAAATGCCCCTTCTAAATCCCATCACAATATAATAAAAAATAATCAGTACAACAATAACATCAATTAGCATCTAATCTTCTCGATGTTTTAATTGTTGAATTTCTTGACGGAGCTTACGATTTTCCTCTTCTAATTGAACTTTTTCATGCATAATATTTACTGCCGTTAATATAGATTTTCTTGTTGTATCAAGTCCAGATGATTTTCGTCCCATTTCTTTTAACTTTTCATCAACTAAATGAGCCACGTAACGGATATGTTCCGGACTGTCTTCACCGATGATCGTATAATTCTGATCATTAATTGAAACATTAATGCGATTTTTAAACTCTCCCATAAACTCAACTCCTGACGTATTTAAATTATTCTAAATCTTATCATGGATCGTTATATAGAAATTGCAAACTCTCTTAAATTAGTAAATAATCACAATATATTATACATGAGCACACCCCTATTTGTAAGTGGCTAGCTTCTATACTTTTAATGTTATCTCTTACTATAGCTAATATATATGTTATCATTATGAAAGTTTTAACAGTATTTTTTGAAAAGTGAGGTCAAGCATCGTAATGGCTAACGTCGTTCATAAATTAACAGAACAAGAGATTCAACAATTGATGCAACAAGTATCATTTGAAACCTCTCAATTACCTAATGGTATGAAAGCACGCACAAAGTATAATCAAACAACGATTAATATATATAACTCTGGAAAAGTCATGTTTCAAGGTAAACAGGCAGAAACGGTAGCGCAACAATTATTACCTAGCCATAACGCTGACTCAAATATAAATGCGTCTAGAGCTAAGCAAACTTCAGTGCCTACTATTTCATATAATGAATATAACTGCATTGGCAGTGATGAAGCGGGTAGTGGCGATTACTTTGGACCACTTACTGTATGTGCCGCTTACGTTTCAAAAGAGCATATACAAATTTTAAAAACGTTAGGCGTAGATGATTCGAAAAAATTAACAGATCCTAAAATTGTAGAATTAGCAGAACAACTTATTACCTTTCTACCCCATTCCTTATTAACACTTGATAATGTGAAATATAACGAAAGACAAGCTCTAGGTTGGTCTCAAGTTAAAATGAAAGCTGTATTACATAATGAAGCGATTAAAAATGTGACTCAAAAAATTTCTACAGATGAATTAGAGTATATTGTGATTGACCAATTTGCAGAACGTGGCGTATATCAGCGTTATGCCTTAAGTGAACTGCCATTTCCAGAAAAAACTCAATTCGAGACAAAAGGTGAATCAAAGTCCTTGGCTATCGCTGCAGCAAGTATTATTTCAAGATATGCATTTGTGAAACATATGGACCATATCGCTAAAACAATGCGCTGTGACATTCCAAAAGGTGCTAGCAATAAAGTCGATTTAGCAGCCGCTCGTATCATTGAAAAACACGGCGTTGCTAAATTGGATAGTATTTCTAAAAAACATTTCAAAAACCGAGAAAAAGCACAAAACTTAGTCAATAAAAAATATAATTAAGTTACAAAGCTACTTCATTCAATTACGAAGTGGCTTTTTCTGTGTTATTAAAAGTAGTTCTAAAATGGATTATGAAACGAAGTTGAGTGACGCCTGGGGGATGCGTTATTGATGAACTTAAGTGTTCACACACTTACGTAAGTAGTTCTAAGATAGATGACGTAGTGTAGTTGTGGCGACTCCTATGTTGATTGTTAGTGAACATAAGTGCTATGCACTTATGTAAGAAATTCTAAGGATAAACTACGAATGATGTTGTGTGACGCCTGAGGGAGCAGGATGAGTGTCGAGACCAAGGCTCGACCCAGCCCCCTAGGCACGCATCACAACAGAATGAGTGACTATCCATCTAAGAATTTCTTTATCATATTATCCCCTGATAAAGTATTAGAATAAAAAACTGTCGGCAAAATTGAAAACTTTGTCGACAGTCTTTATATTATAATCTTCAAATTGATTATCTAATTGTAGCACCTTGTGCTTGTAATGCTTCTAAAATCTTATCATGAACTTTTGATACACGTTCATCAGTTAATGTATCTTCTGTATCTAAATAATTTAATCGAATAGCAACTGATTTTTTACCTTCTTCTAAATGTTCACCTTCGTAAACGTCAAATACTAATGTACTTTGTAGAATATCTTCACCATTGTCATGAATAATTTGTTTCAATTCTGATGAAGGCACATCACTATTTACTTCAAGTGCAATATCACGTGTTACACCAGGGAATCTAGGAATAGGTTCATAATTAATGTAACCTACCGCTACTTGCATAATTGCATCATAATTTAATTCAAATACATACGTACGTTTTAAATCATTATCAGCTGCAACTTGAGGATGTAACTCACCAATAAAGCCGATTTCTTTACCTTCTAATGAAATAATCGCTGTACGTCCAGGATGTAAACCGTTAATTTCTCCAGCTTTATAACTAAATTCTAAATTAAGTTTTTCAGCTACGCGATCTACTACACCTTTTGCAATAAAGAAGTCAATCTCTTCTTTTTTACCTTGCCAAGTATTCACTACATATTCGCCAGTTAAAATACCACTTAAGTATTCTACTTCATCAGGGAGTTCACCTTCACCATTTCCAAAGAATACACGACCTATTTCATATAATCTAACATCTTTATTTTTGCGAGCAATATTGTAAGCAGCCGCTTCAATTAAATGAGGTAATAAGCTTTGACGTAGTGTAGAATGTGCTTCACTCATTGGCATTAATAAACTAATCGTTGGACGTTCTTCTAACGCGAAATCTTTCGCGTGGTCTTTAGATACTAATGAATACGTAATGGCTTGATTTAATCCAGCGCCTTCAAGCGTTTCTTTTACTGTACGCGTTTTATGTTGACGATCAGTTAATTCCCCACTAGTCACTTCGCCAAAGACTGGTAATGATGAAGGGATTTCGTCGTAACCATAAATACGTGCTACTTCTTCAATTAAATCTTCTTTAATCGTAATATCTTTACGACGTGATGGCACGTTAACTGTTAAAGAGTCACCATTTTGTTTCGTTTCGAATCCTAATTGTTCAAAGATAGCTTTAATTTCGTCACTTGATAAATCAAAGCCAATTGTTTTGTTGACTTTTTCAGCTGTAATATCGATTGGTGTCACAAATGAACCTAAGTCTCCTGAAGCTACTCTATCTTGTAACACTTCGCCAGATGCATATGTTTGTAATAAATAACATGCTCTGTCTACTGCTTCATCGACGAATTCTGTTGCGATACCCTTTTCAAAACGGCTAGAAGACTCACTACGTAAATTTAATCGACGTGATGTGTGACGAATTGCTACTGGATCGAATATCGCACCTTCTACTACTACATTTGTAGTTTGTTCAGTTACTTCTGAAAAGTCTCCGCCCATTACGCCAGCTAATGCGATTGGTTCTTGACCATTTGAAATCACGATATCAGTATCTACTAACGTGCGTTCAGTATTATCTAATGTCGTCATTGTTTCTTTATCTTTAGCTTGACGTACGACAATTTCTTTAGAGCCAATATGGTCTTGGTCGAACATGTGTAATGGTTGGCCATATTCTAATAATACGTAGTTTGAAATATCAACAACATTATTAATTGGGCGAATACCTGCTTTGATTAAACGTGCTTGCATCCAAATTGGAGATGGCGCAATTGTAACGTTTTTAACCACTCGTGCGCTGTAGTATGGAACCTTTTCAGGATTATCAATAGTCACTGATAATTCATTTGATGCAGATTCTGACGTCTCGTTACTTTGAGTTGTGGGTTTCGTCATTTCAGTTTGATATAAAGCTGCTACTTCATAAGCAGTACCTACCATACTTAATGCGTCTGCACGGTTTGGTGTTAAATCAAATTCCATCACTTGATCGTTTAAATAAAGCGCTGTTAGAGCATCTGTTCCTGGCTCAACTTCAGTTGGAAAGACAAAAATACCGTTCTCATAAGCTTTAGGTACGACATTACTTGAAATACCAATTTCTTGTAATGAACAAATCATCCCTTCTGAACGTTCACCACGTAATTTAGCGCGTTTAATCTTGATACCACCCGGTAAACGACCACCAACTTTCGCGACAATAACGTGTTGACCAGCATCTACATTAGGTGCACCACAAACGATTTGAACTGCTTCTTCTTCACCAATGTCTACTTGGCAAATATTTAATTTATCAGCATCAGGATGTTTCTCTTTAGATTGAACATAACCTACTACTAAATTCTTGATATCTTTCGTGTAATCAATAATGTCATCTACTTCAATACCTGTGCGTGTAATACGTTCTGCTAAGTCTTCAACTGAAACACTAGCGTCTACGTAATCTTTTAACCATTCATTAGAAATCAACATTATGCTTCACCTCTATCTTCCACAGCTTTAAATTGATCAAGGAAACGAACATCATTTGTATAGAAATGACGAATATCTTCAATTCCATATTTCAACATTGCAATACGATCAGGTCCCATACCAAATGCGAACCCTGAATATTCATTTGAATCGAATCCAGCCATTTCAAGTACGTTTGGATGTACCATTCCAGCACCTAAGATTTCAATCCAACCTGTGTGTTTACATACGTTACATCCTTTACCTTTACATTTGAAACAAGATACGTCTACTTCTACTGATGGTTCGGTGAATGGGAAGTAACTTGGACGTAGGCGAATTTCACGATCCGCACCGAATAATTTTTTCGCTACTAATTCTAACGTACCTTTTAAGTCACTCATTTTAATATTTTTATCAACGACTAAGCCTTCAATTTGTGTAAATTGGTGACTATGTGTCGCATCATCTGAATCACGACGATACACTTTACCAGGACAAATAATTTTAACTGGACCTTGGCCATTACGTTTCTCCATCGTACGAGCTTGTACTGGAGATGTATGTGTACGCATCAAGATTTCATCAGTGATATAGAAACTATCTTGCATATCACGCGCCGGATGAGATTTAGGTAAGTTCAATGCTTCAAAGTTATAGTAGTCTTGCTCTACTTCGTAACCATCCACAATTTCGTAACCTAAACCTAAGAATAAATCTTCAATTTCTTCAACAGTTCTTGTTAAAGGATGCTTTGAACCAATGCTGATTTGACGACTTGGTAATGTTACATCGATTGTTTCTTCAGCTAATTGTTGATTTAATTTTTCAGTTTTTAATAATTCTTGTTTTTCGTCTAATTCTTTTTGAATTGTTTGACGTAATTCATTCACTTTTTGTCCGTAAGCTGGTTTTTCTTCATTAGGTAAGTCTTTCATGTTTTTCATTAAGCCACTTACTGAACCTTTTTTACCTAAATATTTAACTTTAACATCTTGTAATTTTCTTTCATTTTGAGCTTCATTAATATCAACAAGGGCTTGTTGCTTTAATTCTGCCATTGAATCGTTTTGAGTCATATTACAGACACCTCACGCTTTCTATTATTTAAATTTAATACAAAAAAAGACTTTCCTCCCTATATACTGGGACGAAAGTCTTTCCGTGGTACCACCCAAATTTATGTGTTATAAAGTATAACTATGCTCTATACTTTATGTGACATACACTTGTTTTACGTTAGTAACGAAGACGCACTCCGACTTAAATCTCTTTAAGTAACCAAAAAGATGAAAGTAATTAACGAGAATTGGAGTAAGTTGCAGTCACGCTTACTCTCCCTGAACAATTCTCTTTGTTAATTAAAGTCTTTTTATCGGTTCATCATTCAATTTTATATGTTAAATTAGTTATCTTAAAAATTGTTTACATCTAAGTATAGCCGATTTTAAATCCTATGGTCAACCTTTCAAATGGTAAAGTAAAATACTACCTGCAATAGCCACATTCAAACTTTCTGCCTTACCATAAATTGGGATAATTAGATTTTGCGATGTTTGATCTAATAATTCTTTATTAACCCCTTCACCCTCGTTACCTAAAAGCAAGGCAAAGCTTTCTTGAGAGGACACTTCTTTAAATGGGACTGCATTTTCAAGGGCTGTACCATAAACTGGGCCATCAAATTGATTAATAAATGTTCTTAAATCTTCACTAATAACTGGAATGTGGAAGACGCTGCCTTGACTAGAACGTAATACTTTATCTTGGTATGGATCCGCTGTACCTTTCTCCATAACGATCAAATCAATACCTGCAGCGTCAGCCGTACGAATTAGCGTGCCTAAGTTGCCTGGATCTTGAATACGGTCGATAAGCAACACTTGTTTAGCTTGAGCGATATCATATTCTGACTTCTCAATAATTGCAAAGAAGCCTTGAGGCGTAATTGTACCAGATAAAGATTCAGCCACTTTCATATTAATTTCATATGTTTCTTCTGCATAATCTAAAAGTGCACTATTCGTTCTATCTGGCTCAATGACAAATAATTGTTTAATCGTGATACCACTTTGATAAGCTTCTTCAATTAAATGGATACCTTCGATTAATGCTTGGCCTGTTTTATCGCGCTCACGTTTCTTTTTTAACTTATTTGCATTTTTAATTTTACTATTTTGCGCAGACGTAATTTGTTCCATATTTTAATCTCCATTTTCAAGAGTAATTTATTAAGTATTATCTATATTGTAAGTCATCATTTCTCTTATTTAAATAAAAATGAGCCTGTCACATTTAAAAATGTCACAGACTCATTCAATCATATTATTAGTCGATTATTTAGAAACGACTTCTTCACCGTTGTAAGAACCACAGTTTTTACATACGCGGTGAGATAATTTGTATTCGCCACAACTTGGGCATTCAGTCATACCAGGTACTGAAATTTTGAAGTGCGTACGACGTTTGTTTTTTCTAGTTTTAGACGTTCTTCTTTTTGGTACTGCCATGATATATCCTCCTTAATATTAAAACACGTAATCTTAAGTGTTTAGGTCATTAAATTATTATACAATAATTTGAAACAACCCGCTATTACTCTTTATCATATAATTGTTGTAATTTTTGAAGCCTAGGATCAACTTGTCTAGTCTGGGATTCGTCATTGTCTTTTTCTTTTTCAAGTTCGATCATTTGATCTTCGTCAATAACTTCCCAACCGTTACCTTCTGTAAGCATTTGATCACTATTCTCAGAAAATGCACGCATTGGTTTCTCAATGATAACCAATTCTTCAACAATGTTTCGGATATTAATCATACCGTCAGTAGCAAGATGATAATGTTCATCTTCTTCTACCTCTTCATCGGTATAATTATCATAACCTTCTAAATCAAATATCTCAGATGTACGCACATCTAACGGAACTTCAACTGGTACTAACGTACGTGCACAAGGCATAGTGTATGTTCCTGTTACATGCAAATCTGCGATAACTTCATTTGATTTAACGGATAATTCACCTTCAACATTGATTTCTGATAAATCAATCAAACCTAAGGGTTCTATTAAATGTTCAAAATTAGCCGTTTGATTAAACTCAAATGGCTTACCTTGATATTTTCTTAATTGCGTTATTGACCATTTCATATGGCTTCACCTCTAACAAACACAAAATTTATTTTAACTTTACTAGTATAAGTTGTCAAGATTTTTTCTTAACAACCTATCATCTGTTACAATACTAATAATGAATACTGAAAGGATGAAATGCAAATGAAAAGCGTTGGACTCATTACTGAATATAATCCATTTCATAATGGACATTTTTATCATGCCCAACAAGCTAAGCTACAGTCCAACGCTGATGTGAGCATTGCTATTATGAGTGGCAATTTTGTCATGCGAGGCGAACCTGCATTTTATAATAAATTTGTCCGCACTCAAATGGCTCTTTCAGGTGTAGATCTTGTTGTAGAGTTACCTACTATTGCCACCCTTTCTTCGAGTGATTATTTCGCTCAATTAGGTATTAAAGTTGCTGATTATTTAAATATAGACGCTATTGCTTTTGGTAGTGAAATTGCTGATATTACCCGTCTTGAAAATGTGGCAACAAATATTTCTGAATTAGAACAGTCGCCACATTTTCAAAAATTAATAAAAGAAGGCCATAGTTACGCTAAAATTATTCATGAGTTAATTGAAGATCAAGATATATTACAGACGCCGAATAATATATTGGGTGTGGCATATTTAAAAGCTATCTCTCAATTTGCCCCTACTATTCAAGGAATAGCGATTCAGCGCGTATCTTCAGCCCATCATGATAAAGCTATTAAGCATGAAATATTTGCGAGTGGCTCATCAATTCGACAATCCATATTAAATGAAAACAATAACTGGAAAACTGTCGTACCTTCAGAAATAAAAAATTTGTATGGTAAACCTCACTTATTAAAAGAAGATACATTTCAAATGATTAAATATAATTTATTGAGTCGTTCTGCCGAAGAATTATCAACGATTTATACTATGTCAGAAGGGTTAGAACACCGCTTAAAAGCACACATACAAGAAGCAAGCAACTTTGAAACGTTTATGTCTTTAATTAAAACGAAACGGTTTACTTATACGCATTTACAACGTGTACTCATGCAAATATTACTTAATGTAACTAAAGACGATTATAATAGCGGCATTAATAGTGTACGAATATTAGGAATGAACCAAACTGGCCAACAATATTTAAAATATTTAAAATCTCAATTTCCAGAAAGACAATTCGTTACTAATGTAAACAAAAAAACTGCTCATTTATTTAAAAATGAAATTAAGGCAACACAAATATATAATTTACTGTCTGGACAAACTGCCCACGATTTTAACACACCTGTGATTAGACAAAAATAAGAGCGAGACCTCGAAATTACTTTACTTAATGAAATTTCGGCGTTTCGCTCTTTTATAAATTAAACTTTAAGATTTTACTTATTAAATTTTTCTTTCAAGGCTTTTTCCACATTTGGCGGTACAAAATCTGAAATATCAGCTTTATATTGTGCTACTTCTTTCACAACACTCGAGCTAATAAATGAATAATTTGTACTCGTCATCATGTACATTGTTTCTACCTTATTATTTAATTTTTTATTCATTGAAGTTAAACGCAACTCATACTCAAAGTCGCTAACAGCTCTTAAACCACGAATAATTGTCTGAGCTCCAATTTGATCACAGAAATCTACTAATAATCCATTGAAGTTATGTACTTCTACATTAGATAAATGTTTTACAGATTCACGAATTAACGCCATGCGTTCTTCAACGCTAAATGTACCAGCTTTACTGCTATTTTTTAACACACAGACATGTAATTCATCAAATCGTTCTGCACTTCTTTCAATGATATCTAAGTGACCATTTGTAATTGGATCGAAACTACCCGGGATGACCGCTTTTGTTTTAGCCATTTTGCTCTCCTTTTTCTAGTAACAAAGTATCTGTTAACCCATAGTGATATTGCTTAATCACTTGGAAACCTTTGGTGTCGATATCTTCTTGGTTGCTAAACTCACAAACGATGATACCACTTTCTTTTAATAAATTAAACTCTGCAATTTGTTCTAACGCTTTATCAATTAATCCTTTATTGTAAGGAGGATCTAAGAAGATATAATCAAATTGGATCTCACGTTTGTTTAACGCTTTTAATGCACGGTCTGCATTATTCTTATATACTTCTGATTGCTCCGTTAAATTAAGTTGTTTCAAATTGGCTTGAATCACTTTAACTGCTTTAAAGTTTTGATCTACAAAGATCACTTTATCCATGCCACGAGACAAGCCTTCGATACCTAAAGCACCGCTTCCAGCAAACAAATCCAGTCCTAGGCCATGAACATCGTGTAAACTGTTAAAGATTCCCTCTTTGACCTTATCCATTGTCGGACGTGTGTTTCGTCCTTCTAAACTTTCCAACGGTTTACTTTTATGCTTACCTGCAATAACTCTCATTCTGACTTACACTTCCATTTCCTTAAGTTATTTAATATAATTTGTTTTGAAAAAGGAGAATGATCACGCTATGAAACAATCATTTATCGTCTTAGGCGAAGGTCTAACCGATTTATTCGAATTTTTAACATTAATTGAATATAATCATACTCGAATCGACAAAATTGTCTATTTCCACTCACCTCAAACATCTAAGCAATTATCTTCTGTCGCTATCATTATGCAACCAACTACTGGTCAGCATTTCCAAGCTATGTACATCATGCTCAATGCTTTGAAGTATCCTTACCCAGACCATAATAAAAAATTTCAACTTATTAATGCACATGCAAACAAATATAATGTACCTGTGTTAGGTATTGACGTACAACCGCCAGAAGCTTTCCACTCCCACGATTTATACTTTAAATACTTAATTAGCGTGCTTAGATTACAAAATTGGATACCACCGATGCAATAACTATGCAGAAGCTAAAAAGACTAAATGCAATGATATCTCAATTACAACGGGACATTCACTTTCCGTTTTACGCTTTATAACATTTCATGTTTCTCTTTTTCATATGTTTTTTTCAAATATTTATAAGGTGACCCATCAATGTTGAGCACATATTTTAATTTCATTAATTTATGAACAACTCTATCTGCATCTTGTTCATTGACATATAATACAACATACTTGCGTTGCTTATTTGTATAAACAATATGACCATATTTCCGAATTTGACGTTCGTGTTTAATATGCTTTAGATAAACAATTAAACTCACTCTCGAAACTAATTCCATATCATACTCACTCCATTTTTTATGCATATTAACTATACCACGACTAAATATTTTATAAAATATTTAAAAACAGTTCATTCCAAGGTATTGAACAACATGGCTTAAAAACATCACTTTACTTTTGAATAAGAATATTTTTTGGTACGCTAAGTGCAATAACCTATAGGAGGAACGACTTATGATAAGTAAGAAGAGATGGGCTTTAAATTTAAGTTTAGCAAGTGCTGGTTTATTAGGCAGTCTATTTTTTATTAATAAAAGTAAAGAAGTGACAACGAATAAGCAAATTCCAAAGTTCTTTGATGGACAAGCACCGTATATCTTTGCACATAGAGGCGGTATGGCTGTGCGTCCAGAACAAACACAATTAGCTTTTGATAATGCAGTCGCTCATGGTTTAGACGGCTTTGAAACAGATGTCCGACTTACTAAAGATGAAGAATTAATAGTCTTCCATGACGCTACAGTAGACCGTACTACAAACGGCTCTGGCAAAGTCAGTGAGCATACTTTAGCAGAATTAAAACGTTTAGATGCCGGTTATCACTTTACAGATATTAATGGTGCGCATCCATATCGTGGACATGAACATGCAAAAATTTTAACATTCGATGAATTATTAAATATGTATCCTGAAAAGTATATTAATGTAGATTTAAAAGACGCGCCTAATAGTTACGAAGGCTCTGTTGCGCCAAATAAAATGTATGAAATTATTGTTAAAAATAATGCCCAACATCGTGTACTTGTAACAAGCTTCCATAAAGCGCAAAATGATCGTTTTAGAGCAATCAGTAAGAATGACGTTGCAATTGGAGCGAGCCAACAAGAAGTAGCTGAAGGTTTTGTAAAATTTAATACAGGTTTAGGTCACACTTACCAACCTGTCGCTGATACTTTCCAAATGCCATTAAAATTCAAAGGTATCCCTTTAACTTCACAACGTTTTATTCAATGGCTTAATTTACTGAATATCGTTCCAGGTTATTACGGTGTAAATAGTACGGATTTAATGAGCGATTTATATGCTAAAGGCGCACACACACTCGTTACAGATCGCCCGGACCTAGGTAAACAATTTAAATCTACTTTAATGAATACAACTAAATAATTTAGAATCAAAAAAAGTGAGACATAGTAGATGTCATAATACATCTGCCATGTCTCACTTTTATATATTATAAGCTACAATTGCATGTGCCTCCTGTAGCACATCCGTTGTGATCCGTTTTAAAGAAAGGATTACCAGCTTCAATTTTCACATTTTCAGAAACAGAAAAAGCAATTTTACTTACTACTTCATCAATTAAATTTTGTAAGGCAACTTCTTTAGATTTGTAATCCATGACCACAGGTAACATTTCGTAAGCACGTTTACGGCGACGCGTATCCATCATGACATTTTGATAATCTGGATGATACTTTCCAAATCGCATCACTTCATCATATTTCATTTTAGATTTTAAAAACGCTTGATACATTAAATGTGCCTCATCCTCATGATTTAATCTCTCTTGAGCTTCTCTATAATCATAATATAGTTCAGATTGTACAATCATATCTGATAACACATCTATATCATCTAAAATCGACATTGTTTCTTCAGTGTACATTAGTAAATGAGCCTCCTTTCTATAGATTATCTATAAAAACGCCATACTATTTCTCAACAAAGATAAGTGAATAATAATTTTTCATTACTTCTCCACCCATTTCATTATACTTCTTATTTAATATCCTTGAACGATGCATATCTGAATTCATCCAACTGTGAATAAGCGTTGGCACGTCATCAAAGTCGTAACCTACGTTTTGACTCGTTGATTTAAAATCAATACCCTCGTTATCAAGTTGACTTTTCAATGCTTCTTCTGTGAATTCGACATCTTCTTTACTTGTCGCTTCATATAAATTCATAGCGGCAATATGCGCGATATCTGCATTAACGGCTAAAGGTTTAATATCTTTTAATTTACGCATTTCATTTGTAATTTCATATAATGTCATGAGTTGATTTGGATTTTGTTCATACGGTAATTTACCTGCATCTTCCTCGTTTAATTCACCACCAACATCATTAGTTTCAGTGTCATCTTGTTCACTAGCTAATTGATACGGTTTTAAGAAAGCTAAGGCTTCTTTATCCAAATAACGTACGCCCATAATACGATTTGATTGTTGATCTACATAGATTTGTGCGTAAATCTTACCATACTTAATTAAAGCTTGCGTTTTAATATCTTCATCCGACAATTCAAATTTATACTCTTTACCATTGACTTTAAATGAGGGATCAGGATTGATACTTGTATTTTCGAAAATGTGAGAGGCACTTTCGTTGATTTTTAAAGAATCAATTTTAGCTTTTTGACCAGTAGCATAAACCGATTTGATTTTATCGTTTTTCGTTGAAACTATGTAATATTGTTGATCTCTTTTAAAGATATAGTTTGTATAATTATCTTTATAAGGATAAACACGATTAGCTTGACCAAATTTATTTGTAAGGTAATGAATATCTTGGCCAATCCAAGTTCCTACTCCTTCTTTAGGTGCTGGATTTTCAGTTTCCGTTTGTGAATGAGGCGTTTTTTCTGTACGAGTCGTGTTTGTAGATTTATTAGGATTTTCTAATACATCAAATTTTAACCGTGGTGAGTAAAATAAATATATTAAAAAAACTACTAAAAATATCACGCCTAAAACTTTAATAATTAATTTTGCCATCTTTCACCCACCTATTTTGAATTATATCTATTGTACAAAATATCTAATTTAACAATCAAGATATCTATATCACACAGAAAACTTAAAATACTCAAAGTAGTTTATACCTATTTTACAAACACATTAAACGCGATTAGATTATTAATTTTTAAAAATTTTCATCATTTTAACTATTTAACAATATAATTTTAAAACAGTGCCATTATTATATAAAAAACCCTTCAAAGCTTTCATTTTTCAACGTCTACTTTGAAGGGTACATCTTAAATTTTATCTATGCGCTTATTTACTTATAAACCAAGTGTTGCTTTAATTAATGAAGTTGTTTCCCCACCTGGATAAAAGACATAAAGTAATAAGTATACAACCACACCAGTGATGGCTGTAAAGAACCAAATAACTGACGCTACAGGTCCTGCTTTTCTGTGCCAATTAAATTTATCCTTAAATGCAGTGATAATTTGTATTAATCCTAATACTCCTCCAATTGTAGCAAGGTTAATGTGGAATATTAAGAAAATTTTATAATACGTTCTTACAGAATCAGGACCACCAAAATCGGTATTCCCTAAGAATATTGTTCGCGTTGCGTAAATAATAAAGAATGTTAATGCAAAGCCTGCTGCCCATAACATTGTTTTTTTGTGCTTATCAATATGACGATGCCAGATTTGCCACCAGCCGATTGCCACGAGAATAGCACTAATAACAATACAACTTGTACTAATCGTTGGTAGAATTGGTAAATTCATAAGTTTCATCCTTAGTTACTTTAATAATTTTAAATCATTTTAATTAACGAAACGACCACAACTAAAACAAAAAAGACTACTAAATAATTTAGTGAATAAATAAACATTTTTGTTGCCCATTTAGTTTGATCAGTATTTTTCTTGAATGTTGTTAGGCCTACATAAATCCAACCAAGATTTAATAACGTCGCTAACACGACAAAAGTAGTGCCTAAACTTGATAATAAGAATGGTAATGGAAGTAATAAAACTAACCAAATAAACATGCTTACTCTCGTACGTTTGAAACCTTTAACTGATGGTAACATTGGAATATTAGCTAATGAGTACTCATCACTACGTTTAATTGCTAATGCATAGAAATGAATTGGTTGCCAACAAAAAACAACCAAGAATAATGCAATTGCAGCTAAACTAATATTTCCATCAATAGCAACCCAGCCAATTAATGGAGGTACTGCCCCAGGGAAACTTCCCACTACTGTATTCCAAGTTGTATGTCTTTTAGACCATATAGAATAATAAGACACATAACCTACAATGCCGATAAGGCCTAATACACCTGATGGTACATTTAATAAGAATAAGCAAGCCTCTCCTACTAACATCATACCGAAACTTAATAATAATAAGTGTTTATCTGAAATTCTATCATTTACTGTCGGTCTATTTTGCTTGCTTGGCATAATACTATCGATATCTTGGTCATAGTAATTATTTAATGCACAAGCGCCACCCATAATTAATGTCGAACCAATCAACATTAAAAGAATTTGAGGTATTGACGATAGGAAGGAATGATTTGTCATCACAACCGCCAACCAAGCACCAGCAAATGCAGGAATTAAATTACCTTGAACTAAACCCATTTTAATAATTTGCTGTAATTCTTTAAAACTCACACGGTCAGAGTGTTGTGATAAAGTTTGTTCTTTACTCATGGTCCCCCTCCTTAATTTTTCCATATAGTACTATGATATAGTAATTATTAATAAATGACTAGTTTATATGAAATTAAATTGTGACACTTTAACGACATTATATGTGAGTAATTTTTTGTTACTATGTAATGTTGTATAATTGATTTGATATTATGAATCTAAAAATATAGACATTAAATCAGGCTATGTTATCGTATAATGATTAGCATTGAAATTCCTGAATTAATGATGGGGTGTTTAACATTGTTTAATAAACGAAACCTTAAATGGTTATCAGTATTAGCCACAATTATTATGGCAATGGTACAACTTGGTGGTGCACTGGTAACTAAGACGGGTTCTGAAGATGGTTGTGGTTCCTCATGGCCACTATGTCATGGTGCCTTACTACCTCAGAACTTGCCAATCGCTACTATTATTGAATTAAGCCATCGTGCTGTATCCGGCATTTCATTAATTATAGTTCTATGGCTTGCCATAACGGCTTGGAAAAGAATCGGGTATATCAAAGAAGTTAAACCATTAGCAGTGATAAGTGTTGCCTTTTTATTAGTTCAAGCATTAATTGGTGCAGCTGCAGTAATCTGGCAACAAAACTCTTATGTTTTAGCGCTTCACTTCGGCATCTCACTTATAAGTTTCTCTTCTGTATTCGTCTTAATGCTCATTATTTTCGAAGTAGATAAGAAATATGAAGCCGATGAGTTATTCATTAAAAAGCCATTAAGAACACTTTCATGGATAATGACAGTGATTGTTTATCTCACTATTTATACAGGCGCATTAGTTAGACATGCGAAAGCAAGTTTAGCATATGGTGCATGGCCATTACCTTTTGATGATATTATCCCGCATACTGAACAAGACTGGGTACAATTCGCTCATCGTGGTATGGCATTTATCACTTTCTTTTGGATTATGATTACTTTCATTCATGCCGTAAAGAATTACTCAGAGAATCGTACAATTAGATACGGTTATACAGCTGCATTTATTTTAATCATTATCCAAGTTGTAACTGGTGCACTCTCCGTTATAACGCATGTTAACTTAATTATCGCATTAATCCATGCATTATGTATTACTATTCTATTTGGTTTAATCGCTTACTTTATTTTACTTATGCTTCGATCAATTAGAAGCGATCGTCGAATAAAATAATAATAAAAGAAGCCTTGGACATTATATTAAATGTCCAAGGCTTTTTTACATTTAGGCTACTGCTAACTGAATTGAAGTGTACTGCACCCCATAACGTTAGACTAAGAAATCTAACGTTATGGGGTGCACATCAAAGCTACGTTTGTACTAAGCTTTTTTCAATTCTAGTTAGTCTTGCCGGGGAGCGAGTCTCCCAAACATAGAGATTATTCATAAGGAAAGTCTAAAGTTCGGGGCTCCAGGACAGAGAATTTCATTAAGAAATTCCACCAACAAAGCAAGCTGGGGTTGGATGACGGAATTACTTAAATTTCTATCCCTCTGTTTTTTCAATTTCTATTAATAAGTCACCTGTAGCAATTGCGTCACCATTAACTACTGTAACTTTCTTGATAACACCATTGAATGGTGCTTGAATTGTAGTTTCCATCTTCATTGCTTCTGTAATAAGCAGTGGTTGATTCATTTTCACTTCATCGCCAACAGCCACTTTTACTTCCGTTACAGAACCAGGCATTTGAGCCCCGATATGATTTGGATTTGCTTTATCTGCTTTAGGTTTCACATTCGCATTGGTTTTAATATTTTCATCTTTAATATTAATGCGACGTGCTTGACCATTCATCACATAATACAATGTACGGTTACCTTTTTCATCAGGTTCACTAATCGTTTCTAATTTAATAATTAATCGTTTACCTGTATCAATTTCAATTTCTACTGTTTCACCGTTACGCATACCAAAGAAGAATGTTGGAGTATCCAAGAGTGACAAATTACCGTATTGTTGTTTCGTTTGAATGTATTGATCAAATACCTTTGGATACAATACGTAACTAATGATATCTTGTTCAGTAACTTCACCATATTCTTTTTCATTAAGCTCTTGTCTAATCGCTTCAAAGTCTACTGGTTCTAAGTATTCCCCAGGACGTTCAGTTAATGGCTGTTGCCCTTTTAAAATAACATCTTGTAATTTTTTATTAAATCCATTAACCGGTTGACCAATATCACCTTTAAAGTATGAAACAACAGATTCAGGGAAATCTAATTTATAACCTTGCTCGATAACTGCTTGTTCATCCAAATCATTTTGTACCATATAAAGTGCCATGTCGCCCACTACTTTAGATGATGGCGTTACTTTGACTATATCTCCAAATAAGAAGTTAACGCGACGGTACATGTCTTTAACTTCATTGAAGCGATTTCCTAATCCTAAACTTTTAGCTTGTTGACCTAAGTTAGAATACTGACCACCTGGCATTTCGTGTTGATAAATTTCTGTATTAGGCGATTTAATATCACTTTCAAAGTCGCTATAGTATGGACGAACATTCCCCCAGTAATGGCTAAGCTCTTCAAGTCCTTTAATATCCGTACGCATATTTCGACTAAAGCCATTTAATGCATAATATAAAGAGTTTGCACTTGGCTGACTTGTTAAACCACTCATTGAAGCAATCGCTGTATCGATAATGTCTACGCCCGCATCGATAGCTTCTTTATAAATTAATAAACCATTACCGCTTGTATCATGCGTATGCAAATGAATTGGTAAGTCAACTGCAGCTTTTAATTCTCCAATTAGTTCATAAGCTGCTTTAGGTTTTAATAAGCCGGCCATATCTTTTATTGCCAAAATGTGGAACCCTTCGCGCTCAAGTTCTCTAGCTAAATTAACATAGTATTCTAATGTAAATACGTTTGAACGCTCTGGATTTAAAATATCACCAGTATAACAAATCGCACCCTCTGAAATTTTACCAGCTTTTTGTACCGCTTCATTTGCAACTTTCATCTGGTCAACCCAGTTTAATGAGTCGAAAATTCTAAAGACATCTACGCCTGCTTTTGCACTTTCAGCTACAAACTTTTCGATGACATTATCAGCATAGTTTTTATAACCTACTGCATTTGAGGCACGTAATAACATTTGGAACAACACATTTGGAATAGCAGCTCTTAATCTTTCTAAACGTTCCCATGGGTTTTCTTTTAAGAAGTTATAGGCAACATCAAATGTTGCACCGCCCCACATTTCTAATGAAAAGCTATCTTTAAAAACTTCAGCTGTTTTAGAAGCAATATTCATCATATCTTTCGTACGAACTCGCGTAGCCAATAAAGATTGATGAGCATCACGGAAAGTCGTATCTGTGATTAAAACATCCTCTTGTGCGCGTACCCAATCTGCTACTGCTTTAGGCCCTTTATCATCAAGTAATTGCTTTGTTCCATTCAATTGGGCAATTTTATTATGAGAAATACGAGGAATAGACGCAGCTTCATAATCTGGTTTCTCACGTTTTTCTACATTTGGGAAACCATTAATCGTAACATTTCCAATATACTCTAATGTTTTTGTACCACGGTCTAATGTTGGTGCAATTTTAAATAGTTCCGGTGTTTCCTCAATGAATTTAGTTGTATAATCGCCACTACGGAATTTTTCATTTCGCATTACATTAACCAAGAATGGAATATTCGTTTTAACTCCACGAATACGCATTTCTCTTAAAGAACGTTCCATTTTTTCTTCTGCTTGTTTAAAAGTCACAGCATGCGTAGATAATTTCACTAATAATGAATCATAATAAGGTGAAATTTCAGCACCTTGGAAACCGTCACCTGCATCTAAACGTACACCGAAGCCACCACTTGAGCGATAAGCAATAATTGTGCCAGAATCAGGCATGAAATCATTAGTTGGATCTTCAGTTGTAATTCGACATTGAATGGCATAGCCTAATGTTTGTATCTCTTCTTGTTTAGGCATTGCAATGCGTTCATCAAATAAATTTGCACCATCGGCAACTAATATTTGAGTCTTCACAATATCAATACCAGTAATCATTTCAGTGATAGTGTGTTCTACTTGGACACGAGGATTTACTTCGATAAAGAAGAACTCATCTCCAGAAACAAGGAATTCTACAGTACCTGCATTGACATATTTAATATTGTTCATTAATTTTAAGGCTGCTTCACATATACGTTCTCTTAATGCATTAGAAAGGCCTACTGATGGTGCTACCTCTACAACTTTCTGGTGACGACGTTGCACTGAACAATCTCGTTCATATAAATGTACAATGTTACCATATTCATCACCGATAATTTGAACTTCAATATGTTTAGGATTATCAATGTATCTTTCAATATAAACTTCACTATTACCGAATGATTTAGCTGCTTCAGATTTAGCACGGTTAAAGGCATCTTCTAACTCACTTTCCTCTCGAACGATACGCATTCCTTTACCGCCGCCACCACTAGTTGCTTTAATCATAAGTGGGAAACCAGCTTCATGAGCAAAGCTTTTCGCAGCTTCGAAGTTTTCGATTGGACCATCTGTACCTGGAATAACTGGTAAATCTGCTTTAATAGCAGTCGTTCTCGCCTTAACTTTATCTCCAAACATATCTAAATGTTCAAGATGAGGTCCAATGAATATTATGCCTTCCTCTTTACAACGATGCGCAAAGTGCTCATTCTCACTAAGGAAACCATAACCCGGATGAATCGCATCTACACCAGCATGTTTAGCTACTTCAATAATACGTTCAATATTTAAGTAACTTTCTGCCGGTCCTAAATCTTTCCCCACTAAGTAAGATTCATCGGCTTTATATCTATGTAATGAATTCTTATCTTCATTAGAATAAATGGCTACTGTTTGAATATCTAATTCTGTTGCTGCTCTGAAAATTCTAATTGCAATTTCACCACGATTGGCTACTAATAACTTTTTTATATGTTTCAAAGAATGAACACCCCTTTATAGTTTGAAAATTCTAACTAATTAGATAATAAGATTTTATACTAAAATAATTTAGAAAGCTATTTATTTTTTCAAATTAAGATTTCACTAAACTAGTGCGTTTTACTTATCATAATTACAAATGAATAACTAAATATTATTGTAATTAATAACTTTATGTTATCATTTTCTAAATATAACTTCTACTTAGATAAGGCTACTTTCATAAATATTCACATAAATGTAAAAAACCTTTACAAGATTGAATAAGGTCATCAATCTTATAAAGGTTAAAGTTCATTTAATTTAATTATATTGTCTCGGAATATCGACCTTTTGTTTTTTAGTTTTCATAGCCCGATTTTCATCAATTTTAATTTGTTTAGCTACAAGTAGTAGTAGACCCATTGCTATACTTAAACTTAACATCGATGATCCACCAAAACTAATAAATGGTAGAGGCACACCTGTTAAAGGAATAGTAGCTGAAATACCACCTAAGTTTACGAAGGTTTGACTTCCTATGTAACTTGCTACACCTACACAAATAAGTTTATAGAAATAAGAAGGTGTCTTTGCTGCTAAAACAAACGCACGGTAAACGATAAAGAATAATAAACCAATTACTAATAAACCACCTAGTAAACCAAGTTCTTCACAAATTACTACAAATATAAAGTCCGTATGCGCTTCTGGTAGATACCCAAGTTTCATAATACTATTTCCTAAGCCACGGCCAAAGAGGCCGCCATTACCGATAGCCATTAGTGAGTTTGACAGATGATAACCCGTACCTGATTCTGAATCAAACGGATTTAATAATACACTAAAACGTGCTTTTAAATAATGAGGCATTAAACCAGTTACAAGTGCTAATCCCGCCACCACTATAAAACTAACAACCACTAATAAAAACGGTTTTAAAAACTTTTGAACGCCTATACCAACGAAGATAAACATAGCAAATACAATGATTAAGATAAGCATAGTTTGTCCAATATCGCGTTGGAATAATACCATACCAACACATACGATGATTAAAATAATAGGTTGTTTTATCAGACCAACCTTTTCTCTAACTTGAGGCAATTTTCTACTAATAACATAAGAGATATATAGTATTAAAGCGATTTTTAATAATTCAGAAGCTTGTAGGTTCATAAAGCCTAAGTTAATCCAACTTTTTGATCCGTTAATATTTTTACCAATGATTAAAGTAAGGAATAAGAGCGCAAATATGATAGACATAATCCACATTTGTACTTTAATTTGTTGGAATACTTTAATATTAAGCATAAACGCTATAAAGAAAACGACTATAAAACTCATAATTACATAAATAAGTTGTCTATTGTAAAAATATGTTCCAGACACTTCAATACCGCCTGTTAATGTTCCTTTTGTAGCAGCCACCATACTTGCGCTGTACACCATCACAAGACCAATTAAACATAAAACCACATATGTAATTAATAATGGATAATCGATAAACTTAGCCATTCTACCTATGTATCGAAAAAAATTTTTTAAGTTATTCATAAAAATGATCATCCAATTCTAAAATTTTAAAATATCTATGTTCATTGAAATTAATTTCATAACAAAAACTGTCTCAACTATTATATACTTTACACTTACTGTTTCACAAACATTAACTAAAACAAAGTATATAACTATCTAAAATGCAAAATGACTGAAAATATTATTATCATAATATTTCAGCCACAATCATACGCTATATCATATGTAAACACATACGTAAGCTTGCAATTATATCAATTTAAATAGCATCATCATACTAATATATTTAATCAAGAGTCAACTTACACGTTTGTGAATGCTTCATGTAACTTAGATAATTCTTTTTCTAAACGAAGCATTAAGTTTTTACCGTCTTCTTTATCAACTAAGCCAAGTTTAACAGCAAAGTCCACTTCTTTTTGTAGACCAAACATTTGTGTGTCGAGAACTTCTTCATATAACGGGCAAGATGGCAATGTTAAATTATCCATTTGAACTTTAATTAAATGTAAGATTCTATCTGCATCTTGATTTAATTGTTCGTAAGCCACGTTCTTCATATTCGATTGCTTCGGCATCACATACTCCCCCTATCATTAAATATCTTCATGTAAAAAGTTTATCTCACTCGATATTAAAAAGCAAGTTAATTCAGTGAATAGGAAATTTTAAATGTGATAAAATAATGTTTATAGAACGAAATTAGGGAGTGGGCAAAATATGATTCAAATCAAAGGCGCAGTCAAGTTCCCTATCACTTTAGATAGCACAACTTGGATTTTTGATGATAGAAAAGTAAAGATAGAAGACATAGAAAACGGCGTATTCGATGGAAATAAGCCTGTTAAATTTGAAGATAATCGCGAATGGAATAGAGCGATTTTAGAAGGACAAACAAATCCACCAACATTAAATTCAGAAATTAAATATCGTAAACGCTCAGTGTTAGAAGATTCATTTGCAATTAATATGACACCGTTTTTCAAAAATGCAGAACCATCTGAAAATGCAACAAAGATTAAATTATATAATGATAAAGATTCAATTGAAGTCCCAATGGAATTATTACCTTATCTCTTCTTCCAATTTGCTAAAGATGGCAAAAGATTATATGACGACAACTCAGTAGATAGCTTTGTATACAATCCTGATGATCAATGTTATTCATATGAGTTTAAGTATGTTACTCATATTGAGGTGATTTAATTTGCGTGAAGTTCAATGTATCATTTGTGATACGAAGGTATTAATTGATGAGAATACCGTTGAAGCCAAACGCTTGCGCAATAATCCGATTCGAACATTTATGTGCGATGATTGTAAGAGTCGCTTAGACAGACCTAAACAACGACTTAACAACGCTGAGTATTTGGTACTGTCGCAAGAAGATGAATATTAAATAGATTAATATATTAAAGAACGAGGGTATGAAATCTTAGCAATTTAAAGATTTCATACCCTCGTTGTATTTAATCAAGATGATTATTCGTCTTGCATCATTTGTTTAACACGTTTTGCTTCTTTTTCACGTGCTGATTTGTTTAAGATTTTCTTTCTTAAACGGATGCTTTGTGGTGTTACTTCCACTAATTCATCGTCGTTAATATATTCTAATGCTTCTTCAAGCGTTAAGATTCTTGGACGGTTCATTGTTTGTGTTTGGTCTTTTGTAGCTGAACGTACGTTAGTTTGATGTTTTGCTTTAGTGATGTTAACTGTTAAGTCATTCTCACGATTATGTTCACCAACAATCATACCTTCATAAACTTCAGTACCTGGTTCCATGAAGTTTACGCCACGGTCTTCTAAGTTAATAATCGCGTAAGCTGTTGCTTGACCTTGGTCCATTGAGATTAATGCACCGTTACGACGTCCACCAATTTGCGCTTTAACGCGTGGTCTAAATTCTTCAAATGTATGGTTGATAATACCATAACCACGTGTCATAGACATAAATTCAGTAGTGTAACCAATCATACCACGAGCTGGTACTAAGAAGATTAAGCGTGTTAAACCATTGTCAGTTGTGATCATGTCTAACATTTCACCTTTACGTGCACCTAATGATTCGATAACTGCGCCAGCATTTTCAGAAGGCACTTCACATTGTACACGTTCAAATGGTTCACTTAAGACACCATCAATTTCACGTAAAATAACTTGTGGTTTAGATACTTGAAGTTCGAAACCTTCACGTCTCATATTCTCGATAAGAATTGATAAGTGTAATTCACCACGACCTGCTACAATCCATGTATCTGGAGAATCAGTTGGTGTTACTTTTAATGATACGTCTGTTTCAAGTTGTTGATCTAAACGTTCTTGAATTTGACGTGCCGTTACGTAGTCACCTTCACGACCAGCAAATGGAGAGTTATTTACTTTGAATGTCATTTCAAGTGTTGGTTCATCAATACGTAACACTGGTAATGCTTCTTGATGTGTAGGTGGTGTAACCGTTTCACCTACGTTAATATCTTCCATTCCTGATACAGCGATTAAGTCCCCTGCTTGTGCTTCTTCAATTTCTTCACGTTTTAAACCGAAGAAACCAAAGATTTTAGTAACACGGAAGTTTTTAACTGTGCCATCTAATTTAATTAATGATACGTTATCTCCTACACGCATTTTACCTCTGAACACACGACCAATACCAATACGGCCTACATAGTCATTATAATCTAATAATGCTACTTGGAATTGTAATGGTTCCTCATGGTTATCAATCGGTGCTGGTACGTATTCAAGAATTGTTTCGTATAATGATTGCATGTTTTCATCTTGTTTCTCAGCATCAAGACTTGCAGTACCATTGACAGCTGAAGCGTAAACAACTGGGAAGTCTAGTTGTTCATCGTTTGCTTCTAATTCGATGAATAAGTCTAATACTTCATCTACTACCGCTTCGGGTCTAGCAGCTGGTTTATCAATTTTATTTACAACTACTACAGGTTTTAAGTTTTGTTCAAGTGCTTTTTTAAGTACAAAACGTGTTTGAGGCATTGTACCTTCGTAAGCATCTACTACAAGTACTACACCATCTACCATTTTCATAATACGCTCTACTTCGCCACCAAAGTCAGCGTGTCCTGGTGTATCTAAGATGTTAATTCTTGTTCCTTTATAATTAACTGCAGTATTTTTCGCAAGAATTGTAATACCACGTTCTCTTTCTAAATCGTTAGAGTCCATTGCTCTTTCATCGACATGTTCATTCTCTCTGAAAATACCAGATTGTTTTAATAATTCATCAACTAATGTTGTTTTACCATGGTCGACGTGAGCAATAATTGCAATATTACGTACATCTTCTCTTCTATTAGTCATTTTATTATATCCTTTCTTGAGTAAACTCCCACTTTTAATTACAACTGTTTTATTATATCATATAATTAAGAAAAGATAAGTAAAAGGTGGGGTATGGGATGGAAAAACCAAAGTCTAAAGGTATATTTTGGGTACTATCTATTCTAGCAGTATTGTTCTTAGTGCTATTTAGTTTTAGCGCAGGTGCAGCTAGCGTTCCAATGATGATTTTAACATTTATACTTTTCATTGCAACATTTGGTGCAGGTTTCGCGCTTAAGAAAAAATATCGTGAAAATAATTGGTTATAATATATACAGTCTCAACTATTCACTCATAACATTACAAGTTTTAGATGAATAGTTGAGACTTTTTTATTTTCTAAAGCGTTGATGTAATTCAGTCAATACGTCTTTATGTGGGTTAAGAAAATCTTCAAGAATTTCGTTATGCACTGCTTGATTTCCAATTACAATTGAATTCGGGCTGGCAATAGATAATGTTTCACCTAATAAGTTACTACCGACGCCCCCTACTTCATTTAATATGATTAATCCACCTGCAAAATCCCATGGCTGTAATCTAGGGGTGATATAAGCAGCTAATTGTCCTTTCGCCACACTTACAATTTCTAATGCTGCACTACCATAGGCTCTACAACTTCTACATTCATTGACAATTTCTGAGAAGATAGGCCCCATCTTAGGTTTTGTAACCCAATTAGGATTAATACCTATTAAACTTTGTTTTAATTGTGTATCTTCTATTGAAGGTAGTGAATGTTTATTTTCATAGGCACCTTCACCTACCTTCGCATGATATAGCACATCTTTCATTACATCATAAACGAACCCAGCATAAGGTTCTCCATTGCGGTAAATACCAACGGAAATCGCAAAGTTCTCTTGTTGATGCACAAAGTTTAATGTGCCATCAATAGGATCCACGACCCATACAACACCATCAATATTCTCTAAATCATGTCCATGCCCCTCTTCGCCAATGACATGATGTTCTGGATAATTGTTAGATATTGCTTCATAGATATAATTTTCTGTTGCTTTATCTACATTTGTCACTAAATCATTAGGATTGGATTTAGTTTCAATATTTAATTCTTCTTTCATCATCGTTCTTACTTTATTTCCAGCTTCTAATACTAAACCTTTAGCAAAATCGTATAATGACATTTCATCATCTCCTGTTGCTTTCTATTATACAGAATTTCATGCAAATGAACTAAGTAATGCCTCTTTATATCGTATTATTGAATCATTACCTATTATTTAGCTTTACAACATTGTATACCTTATTTTAATCACTTTAAACGCTTTCGCTTCTTAAGACGGCGCATAATGTAATCAGTTCAATCTATGCTACAATAACTTTAAGTTAATTTTTCTGAAAAGGAGTACTAAATATGACGCAATATACCTTTAGCCCTAAAGATTTTGAAGTATTTGACGTAGATGGTTTAGATGCACGCATGGAAGCATTGGATAAACACGTAAGACCTCAACTTCATCAATTAGGCGATTATTTCGCTGAATACTTTACCTCACAAACTGGAGAAACATTTTATGCACACGTAGCAAAACATGCACGTAGAAGTGTGAATCCACCTAAAGATACTTGGGTTGCCTTTGCACCTAATAAACGTGGTTATAAGATGTTACCTCATTTCCAAATTGGTTTATTCAGAAATCAATTATTCTTAATGTACGGTGTGATGCATGAAGGTAAAGATAAAGCTGAACGTATTAAAGTGTTTGATAAACATTTTGATGAATTAAGAAATTTACCAGAAGATTATCGCGTAAATTTAGATCATATGAAAGAGGATAAACCGCTTATTAAAGATTTAAGTGACGACGAGTTGCACCAAGCAATCGACCGTGTTAAAAATGTGAAAAAAGGCGAATTCTTTGTGGCACGTGTGCTTGAGCCTACAGATAAACGTCTTAAAACTGATAAGGACTTTTTATCATTTATTAAAGAAACCTTTGATGAATTCTTGAAATTCTATTAAACTGTATCATTAAATTAGTAACTTTAAACGATAGATATACGTCTATTGTTTAAAGTTTTTTATTATCATTATTTTTTAGGTTGACCTAACTTTTTAATTAGGTTAATATAATCAAAAAGAAATCAGGAAGTGTTATTAATGTCCACCAATAAAAATCAAACACAACTTAGTCTAGATGAAATTAACAATACTGTTGATTTTAGTGGTGATAAAAGTGTCAGTCAGAAATTTTTAGCCTTTTTAGGCCCTGGGTTATTAGTCGCCGTTGGTTATATGGATCCAGGAAATTGGATTACGTCTATGCAAGGTGGTGCACAGTTTGGTTATACCTTACTCTTCGTGATCCTTATTTCAAGTTTATCAGCTATGCTATTACAAAGTATGACCGTTCGTTTAGGCATTGCTACGGGGAAAGATTTAGCGCAAATGACCCGCCATTATTTAAACAGACCTATTGCTATTACATTCTGGATTATAGCTGAACTTGCTATCATCGCTACTGATATAGCTGAAGTCATTGGTAGTGCCATTGCCTTAGATTTATTATTTAATATTCCATTAATTGTGGGTGCATTGATTACGGTACTAGACGTCTTCTTATTACTATTCATTATGAAATTTGGTTTCCGTAAAATTGAAGCAATCGTAGGTACCTTAATATTTACTGTACTCGTTATTTTCATATTTGAAGTTTTTGTCTCTTCACCACAAGTAACTGATATTCTTAATGGCTTTATTCCCCATCAAGAAATTGTGACGAATCATAGTATTCTATATATTGCATTGGGTATTATAGGTGCGACGATTATGCCTCATAATCTATACTTGCATTCATCAATTGTTCAATCGCGTAAATATAACCGTGAAAGTAATGAAGATAAAGCACAAGCGATTAAATATGCAACCATCGATTCAAATATTCAATTAAGCATTGCTTTTATTGTCAATTGTTTATTATTAGTGTTAGGTGCTGCTCTTTTTTATGGGGTTAATGCAGACAAACTAGGTGGTTTTTATGATTTATATCACGCACTTCAAACGCAACCTATTTTAGGACCAGTATTAGGAAGTGTAATGAGTACATTGTTTGCTGTCGCTTTACTGGCTTCTGGTCAAAATTCAACCATTACTGGTACACTATCAGGGCAAATTGTGATGGAAGGCTTTTTAAAACTTTCTATTCCTAATTGGGTACGTCGTTTAATTACGCGAGGTTTAGCTGTTATACCCGTTATCGTTTGTTTAATTATTTTCCGCGGTAATGAAGGAAAAATGGAACAATTACTTGTTTTCTCACAAGTATTCTTGAGTATTGCATTGCCATTTTCATTAATCCCGCTTCAACTAGCAACGAGCAATAAGCAATTAATGGGGCCATTCTATAATAAAACGTGGATAAATATTTGTTCTTGGAGTTTAATCGTAATTTTAAGCGTATTGAATATTTATTTAATCTTTGAAACATTTAAAGCGTTTTTTGCTTAATTTCAAATAAACATGATTAAAGCTACCTTTTAAAGTTGGAAAAATTAACTAAACTTTAAAAGGTAGCTTTATTTTAAAAATAATTAATAAATATAGGGATCATCTTTTTTACGAGATTGATATTCCTCGTCTGGGCGCCATTCACTCCTATGCGCGTTATTTCTGTTTCCCCTTCTATTTTGATTGTTATTTCTTTTTACAAACAACATAATAGCTACGATAAACCATAATACACTTGCTATTAAACTCATATTAACAATGCCTATTAATGCCGCAGCTATAAGTAAACATCCCGCTAATATGGGTCTATTTTTAATAATCAGTGTACCTACAATTCCTAAAATAGTTGAAAATAATAAGGTAGCTATCGAAAAAGTCATAGCAAAATTAACCATTTCAGGTGTTACCTTAACATTCTGATTGCTAAACTGATGCATCATTTGGTTATATTGTTCAGTAGTATTACTGCCATTTTTAACAATAAAAAAGGATATCAAAGACATTAGAAAATAAATAGCACTTAAACCACTCGCTATCCAAGCAAGAATTACTTCTACTTTACGGTTCACTTCATTTCCTCCTAATAATTTAATTTACTTAAATCTTACTAAAAATTTTTGTCTCTTACGACTAAAGATAAATATTTAAATAAAAAAGATTGAGACACCAATGAAGTATCTCAATCCTTTAAAATTATTCATCTTCTTTATGTTGATTATTCATCGATGTATTGTCTTCAGAATATTGTTCGTCTTTGTTTAAAATTTGTTTACGTTCTTCATAATTCATACGGCGTTGATTAACAGCGCTAGGTTGATTTTTACGTTTTTCTTTCATACGTTGATTATAAGCTTTACGTTTTTCTTTTTTCTTAGCTTTAATTTCAGCTTTTTCTTTTTTACGTTGCGCTTTTTCTTCTTTTTTATCTACCTTAGGTACCGCTTCAACTGATTCTGGTGCTTCATCATGAAGATGTGAGTCAGCCTCTGGATTATACTGAGGTTGTTTTCTCGATTTTTGTTTGTATTTTGCTTGTCTAGAGAGTACGCCGGATGTATTTTCTTCTTCTGATGAATTATACTCTTCAGTGACTGCACGCTTAGGATATTGACTATATTTATCTTCCTCAGCATCATTCACTATATCTTGTTCATCTCTATATGAATGAGGTCTTTCCTCTTCATAATAATCATCTCTCTCATCATAACCTCTATCGTCATAATATGCTTGTTTACGACGCGTGCGACGTTCAGATTTTTTAGTTTTACGAGGAGGCGCCACATATTCTTCTTCATATTGTGGTGCTTCATAGTCATAACGTTCATCTTCGTAATAACGTCTATCGTCCTCATAATCATCTCTTGGACTATAACGCGGTTGATACTGTGGACCATGCCCATAAGCTGGAACAGTTTCGATTTTACTTTTCCTAACAAACATCATAATCGCAATGATAAAGAAGAAAATCGGGATAATTAACGTTATGAATAATAATACTAAAGGCAATGTAATAATTGATGCAATTAAAAATAGAAAACCTGAAAGTATTCTAATATTCATAGAAATCAATGCTAAAAATGAAATTAATAGACAAACTATGAAATATACAATAATTGCCCAAACGCCATTTTGAAGCCAAATCACAAATTGTGTAGTATTTAAACTATTATTAGATAAAATTTGTTGAATCAGCTCATTATTATTCATTGAGTTTTCAAGATTTTGAATGGATGTATCATTACTAAAAGATACGAGTGCAATAAACATTGTAATAACCGTCAATATCAATAAGAAAATCCAACTAAACCAACCTAAAAGTTTTTCAGTTAGACGACTCACAGGCCGTTTTATTTGCGTGTATCGTTCTCCTGACATTTATTACAACTCCTTAATTAACTTGTCAAATTATTATATCTAATTAATTATAAAATAACTACTATTTATAGTCTATTTTAACGACATTTTAAAGTTTAAGAAACTCTCGTTATATTCACCTAACGTTTTTTGACCTAAATCTTTATAAACTTCTAAACGTTGTTGTTCTTTTTGGGTAGGATAGAAACGATGATCGTCTCTTACTTCTTTAGGTAATAATTGTCGAGCCGCTTTGTTAGGAGTTGCATAACCTACCCACTCTGTATTTTGTTTATTATTTTTGGCATCCAATAAGAAATTCATAAATTTATATGCACCTTCTTTATTTTGTGCAGTCTTCGGAATAACCATGTTATCAAACCATAAGTTTGAACCTTCTTTAGGAATGACGTAGTTATATTTATCTCCGTCTTCAACAAGTGGTGCTGCTACACCGCTCCATACGACTGCAATATTTCCTTCATTTTGTTGGAGCATCATTGTAACTTCATCACCTACAACACCTCTTACTTGTGGTGTGAGGTTTTTTAAGTCTTTTTCAGCCTCTTTAATATGTGCAGGATTTTTATCATTCAAACTATAGCCTAGCTTATTTAAAGCTAAGCCCATAATTTCACGCGCACCATCCACTAACAATACATCATTCTTATATTTTGGTTGATATAGATCGTTCCAACTGTCAAACTTTTCATTCGGATAAGCTTTTTTATTATATAAAATACCTACCGTACCAAAGAAATACGGTAATGAATATTGGTTATGTGGATCATATGCCATGTTCATATAATCAGAATCAAGATTTTTTATATTTGGTATCTTTTTGTGATCTAAAGGCAATAATAAATTTTCACGTTTTAATTTTTGTACCGTATATTCGCTTGGAAAAGCAACGTCATAGTGCGTACCGCCATTTCTAATTTTAGCTTCCATTGCTTCATTAGAATCAAATGTTTCGTACACCACTTGGATACCTGTTTCTTTTTCAAACTTTTTAATTAAATCAGGATCGATATACTCTCCCCAGTTATAAACATAAATCTTTTCACCAGTGTTTGTATTATCTTGTGACTTAAACCAATGGCTGATACCTAAACATATTAAACCAATCACTAACGCACCCAATATTAATTGTAAAAATTGTTTCACTGCTGTACACCTCGCTTAAAGGCTTGTCTTCGTTTTACAGCACGTTGAATTGCGTAATAGCCTATTACTCCAAGGACAATAGCGCCAAATAAAATAGTAGATATTGCATTAATTTCCATACTAATACCTTTACGCGCCATCGCGTATACTTCTACTGATAACACGCTGAACCCGTTACCAGTTACGAAGAAGCTGACTGTAAAATCATCTAATGAATACGTTAAAGCCATAAAGAAACCACCAATGATGGCTGGCATTAAATTAGGAATAAGTATTCTTCCTAAGACTTGAGATTCTGTTGCTCCTAAATCACGCGCTGCATTTAATATGTTATTGTTCATTTCATATAATTGAGGTAAAACAACAATAACTACAATAGGTATACAAAATGCAATATGTGAAGCAAGAACAGTACCAAATCCTAAACCAAGTCCAGTCAAATGACCCAAAGCGGTGAACATTATTAAGAATGAAGCACCAATGACTACATCAGAAGATACCATTAATACATTATTTAACGTTAATAATGTCACTTTGAACTTTTTATTCCTTAAATAAAATAATGCAATCGCACCAAATGTACCTATAATTGTAGAAATAGCGGCAGCTAATAATGCTACAGCAATCGTATTAAAAATAATAGACATTAGACGGTCATCTTGGAATAGCGTTTGATAATGTTCCAAAGTGAAATGTTCAAAATGAATCATATTTCCAGCTGAATTAAATGAATAAAACATTAGAGAGAATATCGGAACGTATAAGACGATTAATAGGAGTCCAATATAAATTTTTCCATACCACTTCACTTAATTCACCCTCTTCCATCTGTTGATTTAGATTTAGTAATAATTAATATAAACGCCATAAAAACGATAAGTACAATTGCAATTGTTGAACCCATGCCATAGTTTTGGATAACTAAGAATTGTTCTTCTATTGAGGTACCAATATTAATAACTTTATTTCCAGCTATCAATCTTGTAATCATGAAGAGTGATAATGCTGGAATAAATGTAACTTGAATACCTGTCATTACACCTTCTTTAGTTAACGGCATAATTACTTTTCTAAAAGTAGTGAAAGGATTAGCACCTAAATCACTTGATGCTTGCAATAAATTATTAGGTATTGCTTTCATACTATTAAAAATTGGCAAAATCATAAAAGGAATATAAATGTAACTTGCTACTAATAGAAACGCACCTGGCGTAAATAACATAGATGCCGATGGAATATGTAAAAAGTTTAAAAATTTATTAATCATTCCTTCATGACTAAGAATACCGATGAAGGCATATGTTTTAAGCAATAGGTTAATCCAAGTTGGTATAATCAGTATCAGTAACCAAAGATTTTGATTTTTAGATGTACGTATAAAATAAGCTGCTGGGTAACTGATAATCAATGTGACTATAGTAATAAGCGCTGCATAAAATATAGAATCCCACATCATTTTCAAATATTTTAATGAAAATACTTGCTCATAGTTGGTAAAGCTGAAGTGTCCTTTTACATCAGTAAAAGAGAAATAAACAAGCAAAATCACAGGGATAATGATAAAGAACACCATCCATAAAAGATAGGGAATTATCAGTATCTTATTGAGATTACGCATGATCTATATCCTCATAACTTTCGATTCGTTTGTCGAACTCTTCTTCTGTTTCTCCTGGCACCATAATGTGTATCGCTTCAGGATCGAAGAATAAGCCCACTTCACTACCCACTTCAGCTTTTTTCGTCGATTGAATAACCCATTCATAGCCTTTCCTATCTATACAGCAAATTTCATAATGCACGCCTCTGAATAGCATTGAATCTACTGTTGCTTTGAATAAGCCTTTATCGGATTCAATTAATGAAATATCTTCGGGACGGATGACGACTTCAACATTTTTATTAGCTGGAATCCCAGCATCTACACATTCAAAGTCTTGTCCATAAATATTTACCACAAAATCTCTTACCATTGTGCCTTCAACAATATTAGACTCACCTATAAAGTCAGCAACAAAACGGTTAACTGGTTCATCATATATATCCGTTGGTGTCCCAAATTGTTGGATTTTGCCATCTTTCATAACAAAGATATAATCGCTTAACGCTAACGCTTCTTCTTGATCATGTGTAACGAAGATAAAAGTAATGCCTAAACGCTTTTGTAATTCACGTAATTCATACTGCATCTCTGTACGCAATTTTAAATCTAGCGCTGATAATGACTCATCGAGTAGAAGTATTTCAGGCTCATTCACAATTGCTCTGGCAATCGCAACACGCTGCTTTTGTCCCCCACTCATTTCACTGATATTACGTTGTTCATAACCAGATAATTTTACTAGTTTTAACGCATCTTTAACTTTTTGATTAATCTCTTTTTTAGATTGCTTTTTTAGTTTCAAACCAAAAGCAATATTATCGAAAACATTTAAATGAGGAAATAGGGCAAAATCCTGGAACACTGTATTCACTTTACGCTTATTCGCAGGCAAGTTTCCAATTGATTTATTTAAATAAATAATATCGCCATCATCCGGTTGTTCAAAACCTGCAATTAGCTTTAAAATCGTAGTTTTACCACATCCTGATGGACCAAGTAGTGTATAAAAGTGACCTGACTCTATTTCTAAATCCATATTATCTAGAATCGTTACATCATCGTAACCTTTCGTTACATTTTTAAATGATAACAATGGCTCCACTTCAATATTCCCCCTCTATAAATATGATGCTGTAGCAACAATTAAAATTTTAACTTCATTTGCCGTTTCATTATGTAATTGATGAATTTCATTAGCCCTAAAATATAATACATCTTCTTCTTTTGCTTGATATCGTTCTTTTCCTAAAGTGAGTGTGACACATCCTTCAAGACAGTAAATAAATGTGTCTGATTCAGAAGGTTCAAAGTGTTTATAAGAAGCGCCTGGTTTAATAGATAAGATCAGTGGTTCCATCTCAAATTCATTAGAGTTTGTAACTAACCAATTCAATATGTAGCCTCTATCATATTCATCGTAAATCGTTCTATCATTTTTCGTGTAAAGCACTTTTTCTTTAGATTTCTCTTTGAAAAAGTCACTTGGTGATGTTCCTAATACTTCTAATATATTTAAAAATGTTTCCATACTTGGCGAAGCATGTTGGCTTTCGATTTGCGAAATATAACCTTTTGATAAATCAGTACGCTCTGCTAATTCTTCTTGTGTTAAGTTCTTTTGACGTCGTAAGTTACGTAATTTAGTACCAATTTGCATATTTAACCACCTAAAAAAAGCTGTATCATGTTTAGTAATATTAAACATTTTGTTTAATGCTTAATAAAAATAACAAAATACAGCTTTAACTTCAATAGGTTTATAAAAATTATTCAAAATAAATCTTTTTAAGACCTATTTAATTGTAAAAATTGTGTCATTTATAGAGGTGACTAGTTTTTACCACTAAACGTTTGTTGTTCAGGGTGATTCTTTACATTTTGTACAGCTTTATAACTGTTATAGCCACTTTTATCTTCAAATTCTTTGAATAACGTTTTTTCTTCCGCCTTTCCAGGTACGATTTCTTTAAAACGTTTATAATGAGCCATTAAGTCAGCGCCATTAACAGACTGTTCATAATAGTTCTCTATTTTATTAAAAAATGCTATAACATCAACCATTTCTTCATTTGTCCAATCTAGATCTAATGGATATTGATATTCCATATACACTCCTCCTTTTCAAAAAATATAACTATCAATACTTTACTAATGCCCTTTTTACCACTTATATATTCAAAAAAAGGGTGGAACAATGAATTCTAAAGTGAATTCATAGTCCCACCCTTTAAAGATGTGTTGTTATTGAATAAATAGTCTAATTGACTAGATATTACATAGTGTGGATTGGCATTCCGATTGCTTTTTCAGCAGCTTCCATAGACATTTCACCTAAAGTTGGGTGAGCATGTACTGTTAATGCGATATCTTCAGCATTCATGCCAGCTTCAATAGCTAAGCCTAATTCTGAAATGATATCTGAAGCGCCATTACCAGCAATTTGTGCACCGATAACAGTTCCATCTTCTTTTAATGTGATAAGTTTAACGAAACCAGTAGTATCGTCTAATGATAATGCACGACCATTACCAGCATAAGGGAATTTAGATGCTTTGAAATCTAAACCTTCTTCTTTAGCTTGAGCTTCAGTGTAACCAACTTGAGCTAATTCTGGTTCAGTGAAGCATACAGCTGGCATACCAATGTAATCAACTTCTGAAGCTTGTCCTGAGATAGCTTCAGCAGCTACTTTAGCTTCATAGCTTGCTTTATGAGCAAGTGGTAAACCAGGAACGATATCACCAATTGCATAAATGTTGTCGATAGAAGTACGGCTTTGTTTGTCTACTTCTAATAATCCACGATCTGCGAATTTAATGCCTAATTCTTCTAAGCCTAATTCGTCAGTATTTGGACGACGACCAACTGTTACTAATACGTAATCAGCTTCGATAGTTTTTTCTTCACCTTTAGCTTCGTAAGTAACTTTAACGCCATTTTCAGTTTCTTCAGCATTTTTAGCCATTGCTTCAGTAATGATTTCAACTCCTTTTTCTTTCATGCCTTTTTTAACTGGTTGAACCATTTGTTTTTCGAAACCGCCAAGAATTTCTTTAGCGCCTTCTAAAATTGTAACGTCTGAACCAAAGTTAGCAAATGCAGTACCAAGTTCTGAACCAATGTAACCGCCACCTACAACGACTAATTTACCTGGAACTTCTTGTAAGTTTAACGCGCCAGTTGAATCGATAACACGTTTACCAAATTCGAAGTTAGGAATTTCAATTGGTCTAGAACCAGTTGCGATAATAGCGTTTTTGAAGTTATAAGTTTGAGCACTTTTTTCGTCCATAACACGTAAGCTGTTGTTATCTACGAAGTAAGCTTCACCTTTAACGATTTCAACTTTATTACCTTTTAATAAGCCTTCAACACCACCAGTTAATTTACTTACAACTGATTGTTTGAATTCTTGAACTTTGTCAAATTTAAGAGATACGCTTTCAGCGATTACACCTAAGTTTTCAGAGTGTTGAGCTTCTACAAAGCGGTGAGAAGCGTGTAATAATGCTTTAGAAGGAATACAACCAACGTTTAAGCATACACCACCTAAGTTACCTTTCTCAACGATAGTAACTTTTTGTCCTAATTGTGCTGCGCGAATTGCTGCAACATAACCACCAGGACCTGCTCCGATTACAATAGTATCTGTTTCAATTGGGAAATCTCCAACTACCATGTTTTACCCCTCCATTAATAATAATTCTGGATTATTTAATAAGCGTTTAATGTGATTCATAGCGTTTTGACCAGTTGCACCATCAATTTGTCTGTGGTCGAAGCTTAATGATAATGCTAATACTGGAGCTGCTACAATTTCACCATCTTTAACGATAGGTTTTTGAGCAATACGGCCAATACCTAAGATAGCTACTTCTGGGTGGTTGATAACTGGAGTGAACCATTGTCCACCAGCTGAACCGATATTACTGATTGTGCATGAAGCACCTTTCATTTCTTCAGATGTTAATTTACCATCACGAGCTTTAACAGCTAATTCATTGATTTCATCTGAAATTTGGAAGATTGATTTACGGTCTGCATTTTTAACTACAGGCACTAATAAACCTCTTTCAGTGTCAGCTGCAATACCGATATTCCAATAATGTTTGTGTACGATTTCGCCAGCTTCTTCGTTGAATGAAGTGTTAAGTGCTGGGTATTTTTTAAGTGCAGAAACAAGTGCTTTAACAACATATGGTAAGAATGTTAATTTAGTACCTTGTTCAGCTGCGATTTCTTTGAATTTCTTACGGTGATCCCATAAGTCTTGAACATCAATTTCGTCCATTAATGTTACGTGAGGTGCAGTATGTTTAGAGTTAACCATTGCTTTCGCAATTGCTCTACGCATAGCAGGGATTTTTTCAGTAGTTTCAGGGAAGTCGCCTGCTGGTACTGATTGAGTTTGAGCTGCTGAAGCATCTTCAGTTGAAGTTGCTGCTGCGCTTTCGTTTGAAGCAGATGCTGCTTGTGCACCGCCACCGTTAACATGATTATCAATGTCTTCTTTAGTGATGCGTCCATTTTTACCTGAACCAGCTACAGCTTTAATGTTAACGCCTTTTTCACGAGCGTATTTACGAACAGATGGCATAGCTTTGATTTGTCTATTTTCATCTACTTCTTCATCTTGTGAAGCTGATGCTGCTGGAGCTTCTTCTTTAGCTTCCTCTTGAGCAGGTGCTTCTTCTTTAGATGAAGCGTCGTCATCATGACCACCTTTGAATTGCATTTCTTCTGCATCAGGTGCATCAATTTTAACGATTACGTCACCTACTACTGCTACAGTACCTTCGTCAACTACAACTTCTTCTACTGTACCGCTAACAGGAGATGGGATTTCAACTACAGATTTATCGTTTTGAACCTCTGCTAATACATCATCTTCTTCAATTGTATCTCCGGCTTTAACAAACCATTTTACAATTTCACCTTCGTGGATACCTTCACCAATGTCGGGTAATCTAAATTCAAATGCCACGTTCTTGTCCTCCTAAGATTTTATATTCATTCATTAAATTAAATTTATAACATAGAGCAAGGACATAATAATGTTAAACATCATCCAATTATTATGTCCTATATCTCTAATGTACACTTAACTATTGACATACAGAGTAAAAAGTAAACATTTTACTTACTAACCTTCTATATGCTAACTAACATTTTAAAATTAAACTGATTGATATTATTAGAATTCTAAAGTAGCTTTAGCTTGTTCAATAATATCGTTTTTGTTTGGTAACCAAACATTCTCAGCTTGAGTGAATGGGTAAACTGTGTCAGCAGCAGCTACACGTGCGATTGGAGCTTCTAATGAAAGAATTGCACGTTCAGCTAATTCAGCAGCTACAGTAGCACCAACACCAGCTTGACGTTGAGCTTCTTGAACTACTACAGCACGACCAGTTTTTTCAACTGAAGCAACTAAAGTATCGATATCGATAGGTTGAACAGTACGTAAGTCGATGACTTCTACTGAGTAACCTTCTTTTTCTAATTCTTCAGCAGCTTTTTCAGATTCTTGAACCATTGCACCGTAAGCGATTAATGTGATGTCGTTACCTTCTTTTTTCACATTCGCTTTACCTAAGTCAATTGTATATTCTTCTTCTGGAACTTCTTCACGGAATGAACGGTATAATTTCATGTGTTCTAAATATACAACTGGATCATTAGAGCGAATAGCAGAAAGTAATAAACCTTTAGCATCATATGGGCCAGAAGGAATTACTACTTTGATACCAGGTGATTGAGCTAAGATACCTTCTAAATTATCTGCGTGTAATTCAGGAGTGTGTACCCCACCACCAAATGGTGCACGAATTGTTACAGGTGCTACTTTAGAACCCCCTGAACGGAAACGTGTACGAGCGATTTGACCAGCAACTGAGTCAAATACTTCAAATACGAAACCAAGGAATTGGATTTCCATTACAGGACGGAAACCTTCAACAGTTAAACCAAGAGCTAAACCACCGATACCTGATTCAGCTAATGGAGTATCGAATACACGGTCTTCACCGAATTCTTTTTGTAAACCTTCAGTAACACGGAATACACCGCCGTTAACACCAACGTCTTCACCGAAAACTAATACGTTTTCGTCATTTTGCAATTCAGTTTTAAGCGCATTGTTAATCGCTTGAACCATTGTCATTTGTGCCATGGCTTATTTCGACTCCTTCTCTTTGTAAATTTCATATTGTTCAGCTAAGTTTTGAGGCATTTCTTCATACATGATGTCCATTAAATCAGTAACTGTTTGTTTTGGAGTATTGTCAGCCTCTTTAATAGCTTTCTTGATGTCGTCTTTAGCACGTTCGATAACTTCGTTTTCTTTATCTTCATTCCATAAACCTTTGTTTTCAAGGAATTTTCTGAAACGTACTAATGGGTCTTTTTTCTCCCAATCAGCGTCTTCATCTGAAGTTCTGTAACGAGTTGGATCGTCCCCAGCCATTGTATGTGGACCATAACGATAAGTCATAGTTTCGATTAATGTTGGACCTTCACCATTAATTGCACGTTCACGAGCTTCTTTAGTAGCTTGATATACAGCCAAAGCATCCATACCGTCAACTTGGATACCAGGGATACCTACTGCAATTGCTTTTTGAGCTAATGTTGTTGCAGCAGTTTGTTTACTACGTGGAGTTGAGATCGCGTAGTTGTTGTTTTGAATTACAAAGATTGCTGGAGCTTTGTAAGCTGAAGCAAAGTTAATACCTTCATAGAAGTCACCTTGTGAAGAACCACCGTCACCAGTGTAAGTAATAGCTACAGCTTGTTTACCACGTTTTTTAAGACCGAATGCTACACCAGCAGTTTGGATGTATTGTGCACCGATAATGATTTGTGGACTGAATGCATTAACGCCTTCAGGGAATTGGTTACCTTTGAAGTGACCTCTTGAGAATAAGAAAGCTTCAGTTAAAGGTAAACCGTGCCAAATGATTTGTGGTACATCACGGTAACCAGGTAAGATGAAGTCTTCTTTTTCTAAAGCATATTGAGAAGCTAATTGTGAAGCCTCTTGTCCTGCTGTTGGAGCGTAGAAACCTAGACGACCTTGTCTGTTTAATGAAATAGAACGTTGGTCAAGGATACGAGTCCATACCATTCTTTCCATTAATTCTACTAGTTGTTCATCAGTTAAATCAGGTACTAAGTCTTCATTTACGACATTACCATTTTCGTCCAAAATTTGAACCATTTCAAATTTCGACTGAGTATCATTTAATACTTTTACTGCATCGAATTGGGCTTGTAACTTAGGAGCCATTCAATTCACCATACCTTTCCCATATAATAGAAATTCATTTTATCCTCTCATAGTGTACCACAATTTATTTGTACTGTTAAATATTTTAATAAAGTTCTGTATTACTAAAAAAGATACAGATTTTTTAAACTGTATTAGTGACAATTACACTACTGTATTAATAGATATACTATGAAAGTTGATCGACATCTTGTTTTTCTTTATTTACTGTATTCATCGCTTTAGAATAGTGTTTGAATTTCTTTTTGAAATTATCTTGTGCTTTATTTAAAGCGTCATTTTTTTCATCCACTTGAGATTGAGTGATGCCATCTTGTTTTATTAATTCGAATAAATCTTTTTCTTTATTTAATACATTTTTGTAGGCTTTAGCATAATCATCATGCGCTTTATATTTATCTTTAACCGCATCATCTAATTGCTTAACTTCTTTTCGCTTATCATCACTTTTTATTTCTTTAATATGAGATTGTCCTTTTTTAAATTGTTTCTCAGAATCTTCAATTGTAGAAATTTCATCGTTAAATGTGTTCTCTCGTTGTTTGATATTATCGAGAATGTCATCAGCTGCTTTTTTACGTGTGTCATCATTATTGCTGTTTGCTTTTTTGTATAAATCTTGTTTTTTCACTTCAAGATCATTTAGCTTTTTGCTTGTGCTTGTAATTCCTTGCTCTTTTTCAAAAGCTTTTTGAATATTATCATCATAAGCGCGTACTTCTTTTTTATCAGTCGTACAACCTGCTAATAAAATACTTGAAGCGGCTGCTACAGCAAGTGTTTTACGTAATTTCATTAATTGTTATCCTCCTCGTAGTGATTCGAATGTAATATTATAAAAAGATAAGTTATAAATCAAATAAAATCAGATAATGTACTTAACAACCTCTAATCTGTTATATTTTATTATAAGGAAGGTGTATGACATGTTAACTATGAAAGATATTATAAGAGATGGTCATCCTACATTACGTGAGAAAGCTGAAGAAGTAAAACTACCACTCTCTGATGAAGATAAAAATACATTACGTGCTATGCGTGAATTCTTAATTAATAGTCAAGACGATGAAATTGCTAAAAAATATGGGTTACGTTCTGGTGTAGGTTTAGCTGCGCCTCAAATTAATGTCTCTAAACGTATGATTGCTGTTTATTTACCAGATGATGGTGAAGGTAAATCATATGACTATATGTTAGTAAATCCTAAAGTAATGAGTCATAGCGTTCAACACGCTTATTTACCTACTGGTGAAGGTTGTTTAAGTGTTGACGAGAATATTCCAGGGCTAGTTCACCGTCATTATAGAGTGACTATTAAAGCTTACGATATCGACGGTAATGAAGTTAAATTGAGACTTAAAGGCTACCCAGCTATTATATTCCAACACGAAATTGATCATTTAAATGGCATTATGTTCTACGATTATATCGATAAAGATCATCCATTAACGCCATTACCAGATTCAGTAGAAGTATAATTGATACATTTATATGCTTAATATATTTTTAAGGAGCGTGCTTTCTTTGAAAATATATTAGGCGTTTTTTATGCTAGCTTTCAGTAAAATGAGTAGTTATATATAATTTCAGGCTAAATATAAACTGCTTTATTTATTTAGATACATAATGTAAAATGAGTATTAACTGACAAGATAGTTTAATACTATTTTTCAACTAATGAACGAAATTAATCACTACTCTGTGAACAATAATAGTAACAAAGTAAAATAATTATTAATCGCTTAAATTTATCGAATATATATTATTAAAATTGAATTTTTACTTACTTAGCATTCAATATTTGTATTAAATTGAAAATAAAAATAACCGATGTACTTTGCTATACTCAATTGTTTAACTAGAGTCGCATATTAATATATTTTAGGAGGAATTATTCATAATGGCAGTATTTAAAGTATTTTTTCAACATAATAAAGACGAAGTAATCGTTCGTGAAAATACAAGTACAATTTACGTTGAAGGTGAAACTGAAGAACAAGTTAGACGTTATTTAAAAGACCGCAATTATAACATCGAATTTATTACTAAATTAGAGGGCGCACATTTAGAATATGAAAAAGAACACTCTGATCATTTTAATGTGGAGAATGCTCAATAATGAAACAACTACATTCTAATGAAGTAGGTGTATATGCTCTAGGTGGTTTAGGCGAAGTGGGTAAAAACACTTATGCCGTAGAGTATAAAAATGAAATCGTTATTATCGATGCTGGTATTAAATTCCCAGATGATAATTTATTAGGTATCGACTATGTGATTCCAGATTACACTTACCTTGAACAGAACCAAGATAAAATTGTCGGTCTGTTTATCACTCATGGACACGAAGACCATATAGGTGGTGTGCCCTACCTATTAAAGCAAATTAATGTACCTATTTATGGTGGTCCATTAGCTTTAGGTTTAATTCGTAACAAGTTAGAAGAACATAATTTATTACGTAGTGCTACACTACATGAAATCAATGAAGATAGCGTGATTAAATCTAAACACTTTGAAATTTCATTCTATTTAACTACACATAGTATTCCAGAAGCATATGGTGTCATTGTAGATACACCAGAAGGTAAAATCGTTCACACTGGTGACTTTAAATTTGACTTCACTCCTGTCGGTGAACCAGCTAATATTGCTAAAATGGCAGAATTGGGTAAAGAAGGCGTATTGTGTTTACTTTCTGACTCAACAAATGCATTAGTACCTGATTTCACTCTAAGTGAAAGAGAAGTTGGTCAAAACGTTGATAAAATTTTCCGTAACTGCAAAGGTCGTATTATTTTTGCAACATTTGCTTCTAACATTTATCGTGTGCAACAAGCAGTTGAAGCGGCAATTAAGTATAATCGTAAAATTGTAACTTTCGGTCGTTCAATGGAAAATAATATCAAAATCGGTATGGAATTAGGCTATATTAAAGCACCACCTGAAACATTTGTAGAACCAAATAAAATTAATAATATTCCTAAACATGAACTATTAATCTTATGTACTGGTTCTCAAGGTGAACCAATGGCGGCGTTATCACGTATTGCCAATGGTACACATAAACAAATTAAAATTATCCCTGAAGATACAGTAGTATTTAGTTCATCACCTATTCCAGGTAATACTAAAAGTATCAATCGTACAATCAATGCTTTATATAAAGCGGGTGCAGATGTTATTCATAGTAAAATTTCTAACATCCACACATCTGGTCATGGTTCTCAAGGTGATCAACAATTGATGTTACGATTAATTCAACCTAAATACTTCTTACCAATTCATGGTGAATATCGCATGTTAAAAGCACATGGTCAAACTGGTGTTGATTGTGGTGTTAAAGAAGACAACGTCTTTATCTTCGATATCGGAGATGTTTTAGCACTTACACACGATTCAGCACGTAAAGCTGGCCGTATTCCTTCAGGTAATGTTCTTGTAGATGGAAGCGGTATTGGAGATATCGGTAATGTTGTTATTCGTGATCGTAAGTTACTTTCTGAAGAAGGTTTAGTTATTGTTGTAGTAAGTATCGATTTCAATACTAATAAATTACTTTCTGGTCCTGATATTATTTCACGTGGTTTTGTTTACATGCGTGAATCAGGTCAACTCATTTACGATGCGCAACGTAAGATTAAAACAGATGTTATTTCTAAATTGAATTCAAATAAAGATATTCAATGGCATCAAATTAAATCTTCAATCATTGAAACATTGCAACCATATCTATACGAGAAGACAGCTCGTAGACCAATGATTTTACCAGTTATTATGAAAGTTAATGAAGATTAATTATTATAAATAAATTATAAGCACGATATAGACATGTTTTTTGAACATGTACTATACCGTGCTTTTTTTCTTTACTAGTGTTTTTATATCCTATTTTAACGTACAATTTTCTTTTCAAAACGATTTAAATCATTATCGTGACCAATCATAATGAGTATATCTCCAAACTCAATATTCATATTTGGATCTGGTGACACGATAATCTCCTTGCCTCGTTTAATCGCAATAATATTAATTCCAAACTGACGACGAATATCTAAATCTATAATAGACTGTCCTGTCATCTTCTCACTTGCTTTCAATTCAACTAATGAATGCTCATCCGCTAATTCAAGATAATCTAATACACTTGCACTCGCCACGTTATGCGCAATACGTCGTCCCATATCTCTTTCTGGATGCACTACTGTATCTGCCCCGATTTTATTTAATATTTTAGCGTGATAATCATTTTGAGCTTTAGCCGTAACCTTCTTAACCCCTAATTCTTTTAAAATTAAGGTCGTCAACGTACTCGATTGAATATTTTCCCCAATTGCTACAATTACGTGATCAAAGTTACGTATACCTAAACTTTTCATTACCGCTTCATCTGTAGTATCAGCCACCACTGCATGCGTAGCAATATCACTATACTCATTCACTCTTGCTTCGTCTCTGTCAATTGCCATAACATCCATATCAAGCGCATTTAGTTCTCTTACGATACTACCACCGAAACGCCCTAGACCTATAACAACATATTCCTTCTCCATACCGTAGATACCCCTATCTTCTATAAAAAATAGGAGCCAAGAAAGCCTATTCCATGTTTTGAAAAGTAAACACACTCACTTCAAAACATAAATTAAACTTATCTCAGCCCCTTCATTATTGTAGTTATTTCTTGCCTTCGACATACGATTTATCGAATACAAATAATCTCAATAATAATATTAACGATGGAACTAATAAAAGTAAACCTAAAATAAACACGATAACAAGTGCTAGTCCCATTGATGAATTGACGCCTGAATCTGTAATTTTAATGTATGGATATAAAATGTAAGGTAACTTGCTCATACCATAACCATAAAAAGCAAAAGCCATTTGTAAAATAACCATAATAAACGCTAAACCATGATATTTTTTCATTAAGTTTAATACACCAGCAATTAAGAAAAAGATAAAGCTAATGGCAAACATCCACCAATAATTCGTAACTGCATTATAGAAATGGTTTGAGTTTTGAATTCTTAATGAGAGGAACACAAATAATGAAATAATAATCATTGGTGGTCCCCAAAACATAAACCATTGACGCATAAACGAATATGCTACGTCATCTTTAGCTTTAGCTGCATAATAAGTTAAGAAACCAGATGAAATATATAATACACTGATAATTGCTAAAAATACCACTGACCAAGCAAATGGACTTAAGAGTAATTGGACCCAGTCTAAATCAATGTGTGAGCCTCTTTGGTTAATGTAACCACCTTCAGATATAGTTAATACGGTTGCTAATGAAGCTGGAATTAATAATCCCGTCACCCCGTATAAAAAGATCCACGGTAATTTCGTATCTTGACCATAATGTTCAAAAGCATAAAAACTACTTCTAATTGAAATAAGCACTAACGCAATTGAGCCAGGTACTAATAGCACTGTGCCTAAATATAGGGCAGAATCTGGAAAGAATCCGACAAAACCTACAAAGAAGAAGACAAAGAATACATTTGTAACTTCCCAAACTGGATTAAGATAGCGTTCAACAAGGTGGTTAATCTTTTTTTCTTCTCCAGCTAATTTAGTATGCAATGTGAAAAATCCTGCACCAAAATCAATTGAAGCTACAATAATATAGAAAAATAAGAATGTCCATAATACAACAATACCAATACTAGTATAATCCATTATGCTTGACCTCCTTTTTCAATGACTTTATCTACATCATCTTGGGCTGGTTTATTTTTAAACATACGTAATAAGACGTAAGCCGAAGTAAATAACAGAACTAAATATAACAATCCAAACATAATTGTAACTAATGTAATTCCACCAGCTTGTGTAGCTGCCTCACTTACGCGCATATAGCCTCGAACTATCCATGGCTGTCTACCCATTTCAGTTAAAAACCAACCAAATTCAATAGCTAATAACGACGCAGGTCCTGTTAGTAATACTGCATATAATAAACCTTTGTTCAGTGTAAACTTGCGTAATTTTTTAAAGATTAATGTAAGTAAAAATAGCCCTGAAACGATAAAACAGAATATACCCATTGAAACCATTAAATCAAAGAAGTAATGCACAATTAAAGGAGGTAAATCATTTTTAGGAAAATCATTTAACCCTTTCACTTTTGCATTAATATTATTATCAGCTAAGAAGCTTAACATACCAGGAATTTTAATCGCACCATGAACTTCTTGTGTTTTATCATTTAATACACCGAAAAATACTAAATCAGCTTTAGATTGTGTATCAAAATGCCATTCATAAGCGGCCAATTTCTCAGGTTGTACTTTATGAAGAAATTTCGCTGACATATCTCCAGCAAGCATTGCAAGTAAAGTATTTATAAAACCAACAATCATTGTCATTTTCAATGCTTTTTTATGATAGTCAGCATCTTTACTAAATTTATTCTTCAATAATTTAAAAGCAGCAATAGCAGCTAAAAGAAACGCCATTGTCATACCAGCTGTAGCGACTACATGAAATGCTCTAACTAAAAATGAGGGATTAAACATTGCTTCAAATGGTTGTACATTAACCATTTTGCCATGTTTCATTTCGAATCCAGCTGGTGTATTCATAAATGAGTTAACTGATGTAATGAAGAAAGCTGAGAATGAACCACCTATTATTACTGGAATACTGATAAGAAAATGTATCCATTGATTTTTGAAACGATTCCATGTGTATAAGTATATACTTAAGAAAATAGCTTCAAAGAAGAATGCAAATGTTTCCATAAAGAGTGGTAAAGCTATAACATGCCCACCTAATTTCATGAAAGTTGGCCAAATCAATGAAAGTTGTAAACCAATAATTGTACCAGTAACTACCCCTACTGCTACTGTAATCGTATAACCTTTCGACCAACGTTTGGCTAATGCGATATATTTAGGATCTTTATTTTTAATCCCTAAAAATTCTGCGATGGCAAACATTAACGGCATACCTACACCAATGGTAGCAAAGATGATATGAACCGCTAATGTCATACCCGTTAGAAATCGACTAATTTCAACAGAATCCATATATTAATCACCTTTTTCTTTATATTTAAGATTTATGTTTTTAGAAACAATTGCTTTAAATTATATTACTTTCATTTTTCTAACTAAATTGTTTTGCTTAATCTTCATAAATTTTTAACAATGTATTTCACATAATTTTCACAGTTTGCATTTCTTAGATATATTTTATATAGTAATTTCAGTTGAAATAATTGACAAAAAGGAGTGTTAATCAATGTCTTCAATCACGATTTACACACAAAATGATTGTCCGCCTTGCACTTTTGTTAAAAATTATTTAAGCGAACATCATGTAAGTTATGAAGAAAAAAATATTGCTAAAGACGAATATCGACAAGAAATGATGAACTATGATGCATTTTCAACACCATTTATACTTTTAAATGATGAGCCTATGTACAATGTTGATATGGAAAAAATTAATAAAGCTTTTAATATTGAGAACTAGTCGCTTTAATAAATAAATATTTTTCATCAAAAAACGTCGCACATCTAGTCTGTATAGTTAAGTCTTGATGTAAAACGTTTAAAACAAGAAAAGCACCTTTGTCTAATGTCAAATTAAACAAAGGTGCTATTTATATAATTATTTAGAAATATTATTTACTAAATCTTTAACTTCATCTTGTGTAGCACAATTAATTGCACGATGTGCTAATTCTGCCATTTCATTTTTACTTAAACCATTAATTTGTCTTCTAGCTTTTAAGATAGATGTTGCACTCATAGAGAACTCATCTAATCCTAAACCTAGTAATAATGGAATAGCCGTTTCGTCTCCAGCCATTTCACCACACATACCAGTCCATTTACCTTCTTTATGAGAAGCTTCGATAACTTGTTTAACCAAGCGTAAAATCGCTGGATTATATGGTTGATATAAGTAAGAAACACGTTCTGACATACGGTCAGCGGCCATAGTGTATTGAATTAAATCATTCGTACCAATACTGAAGAAATCAACTTCTTTAGCAAATACATCTGCTAAAGCAGCAGTTGATGGAATTTCAACCATGATACCTAATTCAATTTCATCTGACACTTCATGACCTTCGTTTTTAAGTTTATCTTTTTCATCTAAAAGAATCGCTTTTGCATCACGGAATTCATTAATAGTTGCTACCATTGGGAACATGATATTTAATTTACCGTATGCAGACGCACGTAATAATGCACGTAATTGAGTTCTGAAAATATCTTGTTGATCTAAGCATAAACGAATTGCACGATATCCTAAGAATGGATTCATTTCTTTAGGTAAATTTAAGTAAGGTAATTCTTTATCCCCACCAATATCTAAAGTACGCACAACTACACGTTTATCTTTCATAGTTTCAAGCACTTTTTTATAGGCTTCAAATTGCTCATCTTCAGTTGGCATTTGATCTCTACCCATGTAAAGGAATTCAGTTCTATATAAACCAATACCTTCAGCGCCATTTTCCATTACGCCATATAAATCATCAGGCGTACCGATATTCGCAGCTAATTCAGCATGTTCGTCGTCAACTGTAACAGTTTCTGCGTCGCGTAATTTTTGTAATTCTTTCTTATCTTCAAAGAAACGTTCACGTTTATTTTGATAAGCAATTAATTCGTCTTTAGTAGGATCAATGATTACGTCACCAGTTGTACCGTCAACAATAATCATGTCGCCTTGTTTCACTTCATTAGTAATTGATTTAGTACCAACTACAGCAGCAATTTCTAATGAACGACTCATAATTGCTGAGTGACTAGTACGTCCACCAATATTAGTAACAAAGCCTTGAACAAATTCTTTATTCAATTGTGCAGTATCAGAAGGTGTTAAATCATTTCCGACGATAACTACACTTTCATCAATCATACTTGGGTTAGGTAAATCAACACCTAAAAGATGTGCTAACACACGTTTAGAAACGTCTCTAATATCTGCAGCACGCTCTCTCATGTATTCATTATCCATTGATTCAAAGATTGTAATAAATTGCGTAGTGACTTCGTGTAATGCTTCTGGAGCACTTGCTTTTTCATTCGCAATTTTATCTTCGATTGGTTGAATTAACTCAGGATCATCAAGTACTAATAAATGTGCATCAAAGATAGCAGCTTTATCAGGACCTAATTGTTTCTCAGCGTTATTTCTGATTTTAGTTAACTCAATTTTAGAAGCTTCTAACGCATTTCTAAACTTTTTAATTTCAGCATCAGTATCAGTGACTTTTTCATTCGTAAATGATAAATCTGGCTCTACTAATAAGTATGCTTTAGCAATTGCAACGCCATCAGACGCTGCAATACCTTTAATTAAGTTTGACATAATTATTCAGTTAAACCTTCTTTAGATAAGACATCACTGATAGCTTGAATTGCGTCTTGTTCGTCGCTTCCGTCAGCATAGATAGTGATTTCAGCATCTTTACCTACACCTAAACTCATAACACCCATGATAGATTTTAAGTTAACTTTTTTACCGTTGTATTCTAATTGAATATCTGAATCAAATTTTGATGCAGTTTGAACTAACATAGTTGCAGGACGTGCATGAATACCAGTTTCATCGATAATTACATAAGATTTTTGTTCCATAATCTATTTCTCCTTCGCAAAGTTAGAATATTCAAATTTATCATAGTCTAACATAATTTTATAACATAACACTACCAAAATATAATAGCGAATTCAATTCTTATACGATTGAAACCCTATTATAATGGTAAATGATATGACTAGACAAGCAATTCAGACTGTCAATAAACTTCAATATCAATATTAATACTTTCCTATTTAAAATTAATATTTCTACTTAAATATCGCCAATCTGTTGCTTGCTATTATTTTGTTAATAAATTCAATCAATATTATAATTGTTATCTTATTAACACTTTATATTAATTATACTACAACATTTCCATTTTAAATAATATCATATAGAACTTTTTCACATTTTTCTATGTGGTCTCGTCCCAATTTGTTCATAAAGTAATAGCTAATAGAAGCTGACACTGCTTGTCCAACGACTGGGAACCACTTTGTTTGTTTGGCAGCAGTACGTTTCGCCATATCTCTTATTACTACCTTTAATACAGCACTTGATACTTTTTTCCCTACAAATGAGCTACCTTGAATCGCCGCAGCAGATAATACACGTTCTTTAACGTCATCGCCTAAACTATTCACTTGTTTGTGGTCAAGACCATAAATTTTATTAACATCTTCAATGATGTCTCTCATTAATTTAATATCCACACCAAAGTCTAGTCCTGGAATAGGAACAACGCTCATCCCAGAAGATAGAAGAGATTTCTTTTTAACAAGCGCTTCTGCTCTCACTCTACGCTCTTCAATTTCTTCTTTAGTAGTAGGTAAAGCACTTTTTTCCTTAATTTCTTCCATATTCAATACTTTGTTACCCACTTTATTTGTCATGTTATTTGTAAATCTATTTATAATTCCCATACTTTGACACCCTTTCATGTTGATTCTTTTTCATTCATTAAACCATTATACCCACTTTTATTTATGTTAATGCTTAATATTTAAGAATACTGCTTTCAAGTATTTAGATGGTTTATAATGTGGATGTGTTTTGAAGTCTTTTGGCAAGCCCATTACTTCTTCTATTTCATATTCTACGCCTGCTGATTCTAATGTCTTTTTAATCACGTTTTTAAAAGATTTTAACGGAAAGACACTTGAGTTCGTACATAATAACATTGAGCCATTTGGCGCTAAAATATCTAATGCACCATTAATCAAGTCATCGTAATTTTTTTGCACTGAAAAAGTTTTCTTCTTATTACGTGCAAAACTTGGTGGATCAATTACAATTGTGTCATATTGTTTGGCATGACGAGCGGCATAATTATAAAAATCAAAAGTATCCATTACGTAGATATACTGACTTTTAGGGTCAATACCATTGAGTCCAAAGTTTTCTTCAGTTAGAGCACGTGAACGATTTGCTAAATCGACACTTGTCGTCATTTCCGCATTTTGAGCTGCTATAACTGAGAATGCCCCTGTATAACTAAATAAGTTAAGTATTGTTCTTCCTTCTGAAAAATGATCGCGTAATTTTTTACGTACTTCTTTTTGGTCTAAAAAGATACCTGTCATTAAACCATCATTTAAATCTACATTATAAAATGTAAAGTTTTCTTCTATTACAATTGGGAATTCTGGCGTTTCCCCTAACACATGGCCTCCAGTATACTCTGTATCTTTAAAACGCATCTTTTCATAAATTGACTTAAACTCAAATACATTTTGGATGGCTTCTACCACGTTGTAACGGAACTTGTAAATCCCTCTTGAATACCATTGAATAAGTAAATGGCCATTATAGTTATCAATTGTAAGACCACCTACGCCATCACCTTCAGCATTAAACAGTCTGAAAGCATTTGTGCCTTCAATATGATAATAATATTCTCTTTCTTCTAACGCTTGTTTAAACAAACTTTCGAAAAACTGAGTATTAATGACTTCGTTTTGGTCATAACTCAATACCCACCCTAAACCTTTATGTTGACGTCCAACATATGCTGTTGCAATGTATTGATCACTTTCAGTCATTAGATAAAATAAGTCGCCTTCCTTTAAATGGTCGTGTTGATAAATATCTTCTTCATCGACTAACGGATATTGATTTAAATATTTTGTTTCTTTTCCTTTATTTAAAGTTGCTATTTTCATTTCTAACGCTCCTATTTAAATCATATTTTTATTAGAAAATCTTTCCATTATACGTTCTTGTCTATTTTAACAAAATTAAATTTCACTTTATACTAAACAAAACTAAATAAAATAACTCCCCTCAAAGTTCTTCATTTTTAAAACTTTGAAGGGAGTTAATCATATACGTGATGATATTAAGGACGATCTCTTAACTGTAGCGTAAAGGCAATAATTACTGGTATTAACATAATGATTAATGTCGGTGTGATAAATATTGATAAAAGCAGACCGTGAAGCATAATGTTAATGAATTCTGTTAGTAATTTAAAGAATAAAATACTAATCATAAAGAGTTGTAAATAGTAGAATTTACCTCTCAAGTAATGTGTGAATGTAGTAGCTATATAAATAATGATAATAAACATTAGTAATAATAATGTTACCCATTCAACAACATATTGTGTTTGCGATAATTGCCATTCACCAGACACAAATAATGAATTTCGATTGTTAAATTCTATAAATGTAAATAAGAATAAAACAAAACCACAGAAGATTTCTACATACGCTGGTTTAATCCATTTAGGTCGACGCATCCAATTAGGAATATCGTCTTCTTGAATATCAAACACATTTTTAAATTTACTTTTGAATTTATCGCGTTTAGATCTAATTTTTTCTAAGTCTACACTTCTTCTCGTCTTATGTGCATATTCTGATGTTTTATCTTGAAGTTGTTTGAAATGAACTTTAGATTGAGTCGATACATTTCCTTTAGTAGTTCTTGATAATTCTGGTTCTTCTTCCCCTAATTCTTCCTTAGTTAATGGAAGTGATCTTCTTAAGAATAAGAAGTTCCAAATAGATGCTTGAGCTAATAGCCACATCACTAAGAAGAAAGTATCTACACTTAAAATATCAATTGGTGCAATTTCATTTGCATCAATTTTGCCGTATAAAGAAATTTGAGTAATTAAATAAGCAATACCATATGAAACAATAATCCATAGATAGTGACTTTTTCTATTTTCGCTATAAAGTTCATCTTTATAGACGATATAGCCTGTATGGATAACAAATGGAATGACGAAAATCACTGCCCAAAAACCATATACTTGCGTCATTAATGTAATTGTAATAAGGAAATATAGAATTCCAATAACTAAAAAGAAAATTGAGATGTCGTAATCATATTTCGTAGTTCTATATAATGTATAACCAATTAACATTAAAAGAATACCAAACAAAATAATGATGACTGCACTAATAATAGGAAAGTTGCCTATGAATCTACTCATCACTCTAATTATTTCACTAAAGAATGCATTAAGAAAATCCCATAAATTATGTATCCTTAATTCAGCTTTATTTTTATCTTTTAGTTGTTTAATTAAAGGTAAATTGATTAGGATAATGAGACCCGTGAAGAGTGAAACGATACCGATTAAATAACTATAGATAATCTCGGTGTGTTTCTTAAGAAAAGACATACTGTTCACCTCAAAATTTATTATATATGAAGATTTTCATCTTGTCTTTAATAAAAAAATAAAATACTTCTCTAGACCTATTTAAGTTTAACCTACTTTTTATTGGGTAAACAATAGATGTAACAATTATTCAACGAGGAGTGTTGTATGATGACAAACGAAGATGCTAAAAAAACAGCAGCTGAACAAGCTAAAGAAGCTGAAGACAAATTAAAAGAACAAAAAGAAGAAAAAACTGACGATCTAGAGCAAACTAAGCAAGATGTTCAAGATACTTTAGATTAATTTAATTTTTTGCTACCAGTCAATTATTCATTGACTGGTAGTTTTTATTTTTTCAATTTTTTCTTTAAAATATATTTAAATTTAAAAGCATCTTGACAATATTTCTTAAAAGTCATACATTTAAGTTAAATTAAATATTCAACGCACTAGGGGTGTGTATACTGAGATGAGGAGTATCCTCGAACCCTTTGAACCTGATCTAGTTAAAAGCTAGCGTAGGAAAGTGTCGCTAATATAAATAATTGTAATACATACATAATGCATTTTATTTAAATTCACGCACAACTTTCTACGGAGGGTTGTGCGTTTTTTTAGGAGGAAGTAGTATGTCAAAAGGTTTAAAGCTATCAGAAATCTTAGTAACGGTGCTGATAGCAGTAATTTTTGCTATCATTTATAATTTAATGTATTTACCTTATAATGTTGTTCAAGCATTAGGTTTTCATTTAGAACAACTTACATATGGAATCTGGTTTATGGCGGGTGTAGTATCCTATCTAATCATTCCTAAACCAGGAATTGCCTTACTTGCTGAATTTGCTGCTGGAGCTGGTGAAACTATTGTTAAAGGGGAATTTAGTATTCCTACAATTGTATATGCAATTTTACAAGGTTTAGCTTGTGAAATCATTTTTGCAATTTTCAAATATAAATCACGCTCACTAATGGTAGCTATGCTAGCAGGATGTGCAGCAGCTGTCATTTCTCTTCCAATAGATTTCTATTATGGATATATGAAAGAAGTTGCATCTTGGAATTTAATTTTGTTTATAGTTTTCCGTATTATTAGCGGTATCGTAATAGCAGGTATTTTATCTTACTATATCGTTAAAGCACTTGATCAAACCGGTGTAACTAAATTATTCCGCCCTGCTTCTCAAAAAGATTACGACAACCTATAAGGGGAAATTCATGTGTTAAGAGTTAAAAATTTACGCCTAAAATACCCAAATGGTAATCGAAAAATTTTCGATAACTTAAATATAGAAATTAAAGATAAACAAAAAGTGCTTTTACTAGGTCCTTCTGGATCTGGTAAAAGCACATTGCTTAATGTTTTAAGTGGAATCGTTCCTAATCTCATTGAACTTCCTATGAAGTATGATGAATTAGAAATTGATTCACAATCTGGTGTAATCTTTCAAGACCCAGACACACAATTTTGTATGCCTAAAGTATATGAAGAATTAGCATTTGTACTTGAAAATAAACAAGTGCCTCGTCATGAAATGGATCAACTAATTAAAAATGCCCTTGCTTCTGTAGATTTAAATGTCACAGAAGATACCTTTGTTAATCACTTAAGTGGCGGTATGAAACAGAAACTAGCAATAGTAGAAACTATTCTTCAAGAAGCGAATACGCTTTTCTTAGATGAGCCTACTGCTATGTTAGATGTAGATGCTACAGCAGATTTATGGAAAAAATTAATCCATTTGTGGACAGATCAAACCGTACTTATTGTGGAACATAAAGTAGAACATATTTGGGAATATGTTGACCGTGTTATTTTAATGAATTACGAAGGTGAAATTATCGCTGATAATACACCTGATTACATACTTCAAAATTGTGAAGCATTACTTACAGAATATGGAGTTTGGCATCCTCAAGCCTGGGAACGCGCTCCCGAGTCAAAATCACTATCGCCTAATAAAAGTAAAGTATTATTAGATTTTAAAAATGGTGAAATTATTCGTGGAAAAAATAAATTGTTTACTGTAGATGACTTTAGTATTCATCCGGGAGAATGGATTACCATTACTGGTAAAAATGGAGCTGGAAAGACTTCTTTATTAGAATCTATTCTTCAATTAATTAAATATAATGGACAAATGTTTTATCAAGATAAACAATTGAAAAAAATTAAGGATGCTGCTAAACACATGTATCTTATTTATCAAAACCCAGAACTTCAGTTTATTACGAATTCTGTTTATGATGAAATTAATATTCATTACAATCATTTAGATCGAAAAACTGCAGATAATGAAACACTACAATTATTAAAACTCTTACATTTAGAGAATGTAAAAGAGCAACATCCGTTTGAATTATCAATGGGCCAAAAACGACGTTTAAGTGTAGCAACTGCTCTAAGTTCAAAAGCTGACATTATTTTACTTGATGAACCTACATTCGGTTTGGATAGTCATAATACATTTCAATTAATAAAGTTATTCCAAGAACGAGTATCTAATGGACAAACGATTGTTATGGTAACTCATGATCCTGAAATCATTCGACGTTATCCAACTCGTCGATTAAATGTTGAAAATGGTCAACTTATAGAGATGGCAGGTGAACTGCATGTTTGAACGTTGGAAAAAACATTACACATTTGTTGATGATGTTAATATCATTACTAAATTATTACTTGGAATAGCTTTATTCTTCTTTGTTATCTTTGTACATAACTTTGATTATATGATTTATATTACGTTGTTGCTATTTTTGCTATTACTATTATTCAATGGTACCTCTTTTAAAATCACAGGTACATTAGTACTAGCTTGCGTATTATTTGCTCTATTATCTTCTTTATTTATGATTCTTTATGGTGATGGAACTCATGTCCTGTTTTCATTAGGATTTATTCAAGTTAGTATAGAAAGTTTAGTTAGAGGTTTACATGTATCTTTACGTACCATTTCAGTTTCTATGTTAGGAATTCTAATCGCTTTAACTTCGCAAATTGTCATGATTTTTTATAGTTTAATGCAACATTTAAAAGTTAAACCTAAAATCGCTTATGCGTTTATGGCTGCGATTAGAATGGTCCCTCTCATTTTTACATCATTCATTCAATTGAGACGTTCACTAAAAATGCGTTATCAAATGATAGATGCTTCAAATTATAGAGGACTTAAACGTCTCAAACATTTATTAATACCAATCTTAAGTCAAAATATCCGTCGTGCACATCAATTATCTGTGGCAATGGAATCAAAAGGCTTTAAAGATGGTCCAAGAACGTATTATTACAAAGCACCTTTTTCTTATAAAGACATTTTATTTGTAATCTGCGTTGTGGCCATTTTAATCATTGCATTTTACCTTTCACAGTATTTACCAATTACCGGTATTACAGATGCACGTGTATCAGGATATACAGCTTAAAGCACACAAAGAGAGCGTATCACTCAAAATATGATACGCCCTCTTTTTTTATTAATACCTTTATTTCAACGCTTTATTTCCAATATCATGACGATAGAATAAATTATCACTTTCTACTTTTTCCACGTTACTATAAGCTGCAACTTGCGCTTCTTCAATTGTTTCCCCTTTTCCGATAGCTAATAAAACTCTGCCTCCTGAAGTAACGAAATCATCATCTTCTTTACGTAAGCCACTAACGAAATAATTATCATTTAATTCGAAACCTGTGACTTTGGCACCTTTCTCGTAGCTACCTGGATAACCTTTAGATGCTAGCATAACGCCTACGATATAGTCATCATGCCATTGGAAGCGGATAGGATCTTTACGGTCTAAAGCCACGATTTGAGCCATTAAATCACTTTCTAAACGACTTAATAATACTTGGGCTTCTGGATCTCCGAAACGTGCATTAAACTCTATAACTTTAGGACCTTCTGAAGTTAAAATTGCTCCAATATAAAGTAAGCCAAAGTACTCATATCCTTCTGCTTTCATCGCTTTCGCAATAGGTTGAGCAATTTCTTTATCCGTACGTTTTAGAACATCTTCGGAAATGTGAGGGACTGGGCAATACGCACCCATTCCTCCAGTGTTAGGACCTTCATCGTTATCATAAGCACGTTTATGATCTTGTGCAATACAGTCAAATGGTACTGCATAGTCGCCATTAACAAAGGTCATTAATGAGAATTCTTCGCCTTCTAAAAATTGCTCAAATACTACTTTGCCCTGTTCTTCAGGATATAATGTTTCAACCGCTTCGATTGCGTCTTCACGTGTTTCGGCGATAATTACGCCTTTGCCAGCTGCCAAACCATCCTTTTTAGCTACAATTGGCAACTCGCATTGATTGACATAATCAAGCGCCTCAGTTTTAGAATTCACTTCTTTGTAATCAGCAGTTGGAATATCGTATTTCTCCATCAACTGTTTAGCAAATAATTTAGAACCTTCTATTTGTGCCGCTTCTTTATTTGGTCCGAACACTTTAATATTCGCTTGACGCAATTGATTAGATAATCCATCAATTAAAGGTTGTTCAGGACCAATCACTACCCACTCAACATTATTTTCTTTTACAAATTTTAAAATAGCCTCGTGGTCATTTTCAGCAATTTCAGTATGTGTTTCTGCCATATTCTCCATAGCATCATTACCCGGAATCGCAAATAATTGTTGAACTAAAGGTGATTGATGCAATTTAGAAACTAAAGCATGTTCACGTCCACCTGCACCTATAACTAAAACATTCATCTAAATCGTCCCTCCATCCTTTTCAATATTTTATTAGTGTTTAAAGTGACGCATACCTGTCATTACCATAGTAATACCATATTTATTTGCCATATCGATTGAATCTTGGTCTTTAATTGAACCACCAGGTTGGATAATTGCTTTGATACCATGTTTAGCTGCTAATTCAACAGTATCATCCATTGGGAAGAAACCGTCAGAAATTAAAGCAACATTATCATTAATTTCAATTGCACGTTCTAATGCAATTTTCGCAGAGCCTACACGGTTCATTTGACCTGCACCAATACCTACTGTTTGTTTTGTATTACTTAAAATAACTGCGTTACTTTTTACAGATGGAATCACTTTCCAACCAAGTAGCATTGCTTCCCATTGATCGTCTGTTGGTTCCACATCAGTCACTACTTTCATGTCATCTTTAGTAACTTCATAGTTATCTTTATCTTGAACTAAATAACCACCTGATACTGAAACAAATTCTTCTTCTCGATTATCAATAGTCATATCAATTTCTAGTAAACGTATATTTTTCTTTTTAGTTAAAATGTCTAATGCATCATCAGTAAATCTTGGGGCAATTACTACTTCTAAAAAGATAGCATGCAACGTTTCAGCAAGTTCAGCCGTTACCGTTCTATTTAAAGCAATAATACCGCCAAAGATAGATTGATTATCCGCATCATATGCATTCTTGAAAGCATCTTCAATTGTATTGCCGATACCAACACCACATGGATTCATATGTTTCACTGCTACAGCTGCTGGTTCACTAAATTTCTTCACTAAAGATAACGCTGAGTCAGCATCTTTAATGTTATTATAACTAAGCGCTTTACCATGTAATTGTTTAGAACCTGCAATCGTGTGTTTACTTGAAGATGTGCGCACAAAGCGTGCAGATTGTTGTGGATTCTCACCATAGCGTAATTGTTCGCTATCTCCTTTGAAGAAACTTACAATTGCGTGATCATATTCATTTGTATGCGCAAATACTTTAATCATTAATTCTTTACGGAACGCTTCATCTAAACGGTCAGACTTAATTCGTTCAATCACTTCATTATAGTCTGCAGGATGAACAATTGTAGTAACATGTTTAAAGTTTTTAGCTGCCGCACGTAACATCGTTGGACCACCAATATCTATGTTTTCAATGGCATCCGCTTCAGTTACATCTGGATTTGACACTGTTTTTTGAAAAGGATATAAATTTACGACTACCATATCGATTAAATCAATATGTTGTTCTGATAATTGCTCAAGATGTTCAGGTTTATCTCGATCCGCTAAAATGCCTCCATGTACTGCTGGATGCAACGTTTTAACACGACCATCCATAATTTCAGGAAATTGAGTTAAATCAGACACAGATTTTACTGGAACAGAAGCTTCTTCAAGTGCACGTTTCGTACCGCCAGTTGAATATAATTCATAATCTAAGTCGCTTAATGCTTTAGCAAATTCTACAATTCCACTTTTATTTGAAACACTTAAAATTGCTTTTTTCATGATTTACTTATCTCCTTACTTGATAACCTTAGCAATAACGCTAGGATAAAGTTCATACTCTAAATGTTTAACACGTTCTTCTAATAGTTCTTTAGTATCGTCCGGTTTAATATCACATTGTCTTTGTTCAATAATTTCTCCCGTATCCATGCCACTATCAACATAATGGACAGTTGAACCAGTTACATTATCACCGCTATTAAACGCTTGTCCAATAGCATCTTTCCCCTTATATTTTGGCAATAATGATGGATGAATATTTAGTATTTTACCTTCGTATGCGTCTAATAAATCTGGACCTATTAATCTCATATAACCTGCAAGAATAATCCATTCTACTTCTTCACGTTTTAATAATTGAATCAAGTGTTGTTCATAGGCAGATTTAGATTCAAAGTTTTTAGGTTCATTGATATGTGTCGCTACTTTTAATTTTTTTGCACGATCTATACAATATGCATCGTCATGGTCTGTATATAAAGACGTAATTTCAATATTGTTAAGTTCACCTTTGTCTACTTTTAAAACGATATTTTCAAAGTTGCTTCCTGAACCTGAAGCAAAGATAGCTACTTTAGTCACGCCTCTACCCCCTCTAAATGGATAGGCGTATCTTTATCTGTAATAATTTCACCAATTTCATATGCAGAAATACCTTCTTTGTTTAATATGTCGATAGCTTTTTTAGCTTCTTCCTTATCGACAATAACCGTATAACCTATTCCCATATTAAATACGTTATACATTTCTTGAGTTTCAATTTGAGCCTGTTGTTGTAACCATTCAAATACCTTAGGTGTCGGGAAGGATTGAGTATCAATTTTGGCTGCTAATCCTTTAGGCAACCCACGTGGGATGTTCTCGTAAAAACCCCCACCTGTAATATGATTCATGCCTTTTATTTGGACAGCCTTTTTCAGAGCAAGAATAGGCTTAACATATAACTTTGTTGGTGCTAAAAACGTATCTAGATACGTACGACCATCGAATTCATCATTTAAATTAATACCTGATGCTTTAATTAATTTACGAACTAAACTGTAACCGTTAGAATGAATTCCGTTTGATGCAAGGCCAATGATGGTTTGACCTTCTTGAATTGCTGAGCCATCAATGTAGTCTTCTTTCTCAACTGCACCCACCGCAAAACCTGCAAGATCATATTCACCTTCATGGTACATTTCGCCCATTTCGGCAGTTTCGCCACCAATTAAAGCTGTATTAGTTTCTTCGCAACCATCACTTACACCTTTGACGATTTGTTCGATGACCTCTGGAACAACTTTATTTGTAGCAATATAGTCTAAGAAATAAAGTGGTTCAGCACCAGTAGTTAAAATATCGTTGACGCACATTGCTACAGCATCGATGCCAATAGTATCGTGTTTGTCATTATCGATGGCAAGCTTTAATTTAGTGCCTACACCATCAGTACCAGAGACAAGTACAGGTGCTTTCATATTTAGTTGTGATAAATCGAATGTTGCACCAAATCCGCCTAAACCGCCAAGCACTTCTTTACGCATAGTACGTTGGACGTGACTCGACATTCTTTCAACTGCTTCATAACCTGCGTGAATATCAACACCTGATTGTTCATAAGCTTTAGACATGAATATTACCCTCTCTATCAAAGTAGTGTTTATGATTATCAATATAATCCTTTTGACGTTGACTCAAGTTTTTATAATAATTCTCTTCATAATCGAAAAGGCCTGCCGGATAGTCCCCAGTGAAGCTTTCAACACACAAGCCGTTATATGGCGCATCATAATCTAAGCCAATGGATTCAATTAATCCATCCACGCTTAAATACGATAATGAATCTGCGCCAATATAGTCACAAATTTCTTCTGGTGATTTACTCGCCGAAATCAGTTCAGCTGTCGTTGAGACATCAATACCATAGAAACTTGGGAACATAAATTCAGGAGACGCTATACGTACATGAACTTCTTTTGCACCTGAATCTTTTAACATTTTCACAATACGTTTACTTGTAGTACCGCGTACAATGGAATCATCGACTAAGACAATACTTTTTCCTTCGACAATATCTTTAACAGCGGATAATTTTACGCGAACACCTTGTTCTCGTAATTCTTGAGTTGGTTGAATAAATGTACGTGCTACATATTGGTTTTTCACTAGGCCCATTTCATATGGTAATCTGCTTTCTTCAGCGTAACCACTTGCAGCTGATAATGAAGAATTAGGTACACCAATCACCATATCAGCATTAGCTGGACTTTCTTGTGCTAATTTTTTACCTGACGCTTTACGTACAGCATGAACGTTCTTCCCAGCAATCGTAGAATCCGGACGTGCAAAGTAAATATATTCCATTGCAGAAATTGCTGTATTGGTATGGCTTGTATAAGATTTCACTTCAATACCATCTTTATTAATGACGACATATTCTCCAGCGTGAATGTCTTGAACATATTCAGCGCCAAGCACATCAATCGCACATGTTTCACTTGCTAAAATATATGTCCCATCTTGCATTTTTCCAACTACAAGTGGACGGATAGCATTAGGATCAACTGCACCATATAATGCGTCTTTTGTTAAAATTGCAAAAGTGAAACCACCTTTAATTTGACGTAAACTTTCTTTTAAAGCTTCTTCAAAAGTTGGCGCTTTACTGCGACGAATAAGGTGCATAATAACTTCAGTATCAGATGATGAATGGAAGATGGCACCATGTTTTTCTAAATACTGACGAAGTGCTTGAGCGTTAATTAAGTTACCATTGTGACAAATCGCTACACTCATATCATAGAAGTGATAAAGGAACGGTTGAATATTTTCAATGCCTTTATTACCAGAAGTAGCATAACGCACATGACCAATAGCATTATGTCCTACTTTAAGGTTTTCCATTTGAGGTGCTTTAATTGCTTCAGTTAGCAAGCCTAAACCACGTTCGCCTTTTAATGTTTCGCCATCAGAAACAACAATCCCTGCGCCTTCTTGGCCACGATGCTGTAAACTATGAAGTCCCATATAAGTTAATTGAGCTGCTTCAGAATGGTTCCAAATTCCGAATACCCCACACTCTTCGTTTAATCCACTGTAGTTAAACATTTTTCGATGGCTCCTTCCCAATTTTCTTTAATATCTGAGACTTTTTCTTCAATAGTAGTTTGAGCATTTGAAACTTTAAATTCGTCTACATCCGTTAATTCACCAATTTCAATAGCGTTGTCGATATCTAGTGTTTCACCTTCTTTTACCGCGACCACGTAGCGACCTTGTGTTTCACTGAATAATTGCGCATCTGAAAGATCTACATGAGCAGTTAAACCAAGGCTATGGTAAGCACTAATACGCGCTAACGTTATTAATAAGCCACCTTTACCAACTGTTTGTACATGAGAAGCGACACCATTTCTAATTGCTGTTTTAACGGCTTCACCTTTAGCTACTTCATCACTCAAATCGATTGATTCATATTCGTGGTTAACTTTGCCATATAATAATTTTTCAATTTGGCTACCACCGAAATCATCTTTAGTTTCTCCTACTAGATATAATTTGTGACCAGCTTGAGGGTGGAAATCATTTAAATAATTAATGTCTTCGATTAGTCCTACCATACCTACTACTGGTGTTGGGAAAATAGATGTGCCACGTGTTTCGTTATATAATGAGACGTTACCAGAAACGACTGGTGTTTTTAGTACTTCACATGCTTCAGACATGCCTTTAGTAGAATCAATTAATTGTTGATAGATTTCTTTCTTTTCAGGTGAGCCATAGTTTAAACAATCTGTCATTGCTAATGGTGTAGCCCCAACAGCAATTAAGTTACGATATGCTTCTGCTACAACCATCTTTCCGCCTTCATAAGGTTGGTTAAAGACATATCTTGCTTCGCCATCAATTGTAGAAGCAACAGCTTTATTCGTACCTTCTACACGGACTACTGAAGATTGTAAACCTGGTTTAATAATTGTATTTGCTCCAACTTGTTGATCATATTGTTCATATAAATAATGTTTTGAAGCGATAGTTGGATGTGTTAATAATCTTTCAAATACATCTTGAGCATCGATTGAACTGTAATCATTTTTAGAAGTGTTATATTCTTTTTCTTCGCCTTCTAGAACGTAAACAGGTGCTTCATCAGCTAACGATTGAACCGGAATATCTGCAAACACTTCATCTTCATATTTAAGAACGAAGCGGTCTGTGTTTGTTACTTCTCCAATTACTGCGCTATCAAGTTCATGTTTATCAAATAAGTCTAAGAATTTTTGTTCTGTTCCTTTTTCAACGACTAATAACATTCTTTCTTGCGTTTCTGAAAGCATCATTTCATATGGTGAAATACCAGGTTCACGAGTTGGTACTTTATCTAAATGTAATTCTAAACCGCTTCCGCCTTTAGCTGCCATTTCAGATGAAGAAGACGTTAATCCAGCTGCACCCATATCTTGAATACCAACTAATTCATCAAACGTAATCGCTTCTAATGTTGCTTCCATTAACTTTTTACCAACAAATGGGTCACCAATTTGGACTGATGGACGTTTACTTTCACTTTCTTCAGTTAACTCTTCTGATGCAAAAGTAGCCCCGTGAATACCGTCACGTCCTGTTTTTAAACCGACATAAATGACTGAGTTACCTTCACCTTTAGCAGTCCCTTTTTGAATCATATCGTGGTCAATCACACCCACACACATAGCATTAACTAATGGATTACCATCGTAACGGTCATCAAATTCAATTTCTCCAGCAGTTGTTGGAATACCAATACAGTTACCGTAACCACCAATACCTGCTACGACACCTTTAAGCAGACGTTGGTTTTGTTTAGCTGATAATTCGCCAAAGCGTAAGCTATTTAACAAATTAATAGGTCTAGCACCAATTGAAACAATATCTCTAATAATGCCGCCTACACCTGTAGCTGCACCTTGATAAGGTTCAATGGCAGATGGATGGTTATGTGATTCAACTTTAAACACTACAGCTTGGTTGTCTCCGATATCAACAACACCTGCGCCTTCACCTGGGCCCATCAACACATGTTCCCCAGTTGTAGGGAATTGTTTTAAGAAAGGTTTAGAATGTTTATATGAACAGTGTTCGCTCCACATTACTGAAAAGATACCAACCTCAGTAAAGTTAGGTTCTCTTCCCAAAATTTCACATACTTTGTCGTATTCTGCATCGCTTAAACCCATATCTTGATATAATTTTTCCAGCTTAATTTCTTCAATACTAGGTTCAATAAACTTAGACATTTTGTTCCCTCCAACTATTTACCATTGCTTCAAATAATTTCACGCCGCTATCTGTACCAAGGATTGTTTCAAGTGCTCTTTCAGGATGAGGCATCATACCGCAAACATTACCTTCTTTATTTACAATACCTGCAATATGTTCATGAGAGCCATTTGGATTATCTTCATAAGTAAGGATAATTTGATTATTCTCTACTAATTCCTCATACATTTCATCTGTACAATAATAATGACCTTCACCATGTGCTACTGGATAAACTACAATTTCATTTTCACCATAAAGGTTAGTGAATGAAGTTTGATTATTAGCAATTTTCAGTTTTTCATTTCTACTTATAAATAGATGAGAATCATTATGTAGCAATGCGCCAGGCAATAGACCTATTTCCGTTAAAATTTGGAAACCATTGCAAACACCTAATACAGGTTTACCTTCATCTGCAAAACGTTTAACTTCTTCAATAATCGGTGCTACACTTGCCATTGCCCCTGAGCGAAGATAGTCACCGAAAGAGAAACCACCTGGGATAAGTACGCCATCGAAACCTTCTAATGATGTTTCTCGATAGTCAACATACTCTGCTTCAGCGCCTGACTTGATTGCTGCATTGTACATGTCTCTATCACAATTGGATCCGGGAAATACGAGAACTGCAAACTTCATTTTATGCATTCTCCTTTTCATCTACAATTTTGTAGCTATATTCTTCAATCACTGTATTAGCGAATAATTTTTCACTTAACGTTGTGATAATATTATCCACCGCTTCATCTGTAGCTTCATCAACAGTCATATATAATACTTTACCTACACGAATATCATTAACTTGTTTGTATCCTAAATCATGTACTGCTCGATTTAAGGCTTGTCCTTGCGTATCTAATACCTGTGGTTGTAGTGTGATGTGAAGTTCAATCGTTTTCATTATTTAAGTTCCTCCAATTTATTTAAAAATGTTTGATATGTGTCAATAAGTGAACCTGTGTCATTTCTATAAACGTCTTTGTCAAAGTTAGTATCTGAATCTTTATCCCAAATGCGACATGTATCTGGAGAAATTTCATCAGCTAATAAAATTTTGCCATCTTGTGTTCTGCCAAATTCAACTTTAAAATCTACCAAGCGCAAGTTCATTTCATCCATGAGTTGAATGAGCACGCGATTGATATCTTTTGCCATCGTTTTTAATGTTTTGATTTCTTCGTCATTTGCAATATTAAGAAGTTTAACGTGGTCATCTGTAATAAGTGGATCGTTTAGATCATCATTTTTGTAAAAGAACTCTACCAATGGCGCTTCAAATTGATGTCCTTTTTCAAATCCTAAACGTTTTGTAATAGAACCTGTTGCGATATTACGAACTACTACTTCTAGTGGAATAATTTTGACTTCTTCAACTAATTGTTCTGTATCTGATAGTTGCTTAATAAAATGACTTTTAATTCCTTGTTCAGTTAAATAGTCGAAGATAATTGAAGTAATTTTATTATTTAAACGTCCTTTACCTTCCATAGTATCTTTTTTCGCACCATTACCAGCTGTAACTTCATCTTTATATTCCACTCTTAATTGGTGTGGTGTGTCAGTAGAAAAGATTCTTTTAGCTTTACCTTCATATAATAGAGACATGAGTTATTCTCTCCCTTCAAATTCCTTAAGCATGTTAGCTTCTGTACCGTTAATATCATCAGTTAAAACAGTCATATGACCCATTTTGCGGTCGGGTTTACGTTCAGATTTACCATAAATATGAATATGCCATTCAGGATGTTCACTAAACTTATCCTCTAGTAAGTCTAAATCACGACCTAGTAAGTTCATCATGACAGCAGGCTTCAATATTTCAACTGACTTTGGCAGTGTTTGTCCTGTAACTGCTAAGATATGTGTATCAAATTGTGAATAATCACAAGCTTCGATTGAGTAATGTCCGGAATTATGAGGACGTGGTGCGATTTCATTTACAAACAAATGGTTGTTTTTATCAATGAAGAATTCAACCGTAAATGTTCCGACAAAATGTATTGCTTCAATAATTTTATTTACTTCATCTCTTGCTTCTTGTTCTTTATCGCTTCTTGCTGGCACGATAGTTTTAAATAGGATTTGATTTCGGTGTTCGTTTTCTTGTAATGGGAAATAAGTGATTTGCTTTTGATTACCAATTGTAACTGTTAAAGAGACTTCGAGTGCTAAATCTAAAAATTGTTCAGCTACACATTCTTGATTAGAAATAAGTGCTTTAGCTTCTTCAATATTAGTTGCATCTTTAACTAGTATTTGTCCTTTACCATCATATCCACCAAAACGTGTTTTAAGAATGAAAGGATAACCTAATTCATTTATAGCCATTTGGAGGTCTTCATCACTTTGAACAGATAGGAAAGGAACAATTTTAGAACCAGCTTGCTCTAATGTTTGTTTCTCAGTTAATCTGTCTTGTAATAATTGAATGGCTTGATAACCTTGAGGAATATTAAATTGTTCAGTTAGGTGTTGAAGTTGGTTAGCCGAAATGTTTTCAAATTCGTAAGTAATCACGTCAGTTTTTCGACCTAACTCTTGTAATGCTTGTTCATCGTCATAAGCTGCATTAATAAATTCATGCGCCACTGGTTTACATGGACTATCAGCATTAGGATCTAAACACACGACTTTAAATCCCATCTTCTGAGCAGATTGGGCCATCATTTTGCCAAGCTGTCCTCCGCCGATAATACCAATCGTGTCACCAAACTTTAATTTATTGAAGTTCATTTTGCATTTCACCTACTTTGTCTACAAGTGATTGTTCATAATTCTCTAAATTTTTTCGAACGTTTTCATTACCAATACTTAAAATTCTGGCCGCTAAAATTCCAGCATTTTTTGCACCAGCCTTACCAATGGCTGTCGTTGCAACTGGAATACCACCAGGCATTTGTACAATTGATAACAATGAATCTAAACCTTTTAAACTTTTAGATTCAATAGGAACTCCAATAACTGGTAACGTCGTCATAGATGCTACCATTCCAGGTAAATGTGCAGCTCCGCCTGCACCCGCGATAATAACATCATAGCCATTAGCTCTTGCTTGGCTAGCAAAATCGAACATTAACTTTGGCGTACGATGTGCAGATACTACTTTCTTATCGTACGGAATTTCAAATTGCTCTAACATAGCGCAACTTTCTTGCATTATCTTCCAGTCTGAGGAACTACCCATAATGACTGCTACTTTCACTTTGTACACCCTTTCAAAAGTTTGAAATATTGATACGATTAGTTGTATATTACAGATATAGCATAACAATCATTGAACGCTTTTTCAATTAAAAATCGAACTTTATTTATAATTTTTAATGTAATTTACGTCTTTTGCCTAAAGTTTGACGTAATTAGGGTTTGAAAGTTAAGCTATAATTATAATTTAAACAAACAAGGAGGAATTTTTGTGGTTGCAAAAATTTTAGATGGGAAACAAATTTCTAAGGACTACAGACAGGGATTACAAGATCAAGTAGAAGCTTTGAAAGAAAAAGGCTACACTCCTAAATTATCTGTTATCTTAGTGGGAAATGACGGGGCTAGTCAAAGTTACGTTAATTCTAAAAAGAAAGCTGCTGAAAAAATTGGCATGATTTCTGAAATTGTTCATTTAGATGAAGACACTTCAGAAGAAGATGTATTAAAAGAATTAGACCGTTTAAACAATGATGATTCAGTAAGCGGTATCTTAGTTCAAGTCCCACTTCCAAAACAAGTAAGCGAACAAAAAATCCTAGAAGCAATTAATCCTAAAAAAGACGTTGATGGTTTCCACCCATCAAATATCGGTAAATTATATATCGATGAACAAACATTCGTACCATGTACACCTCTAGGTATTATGGAAATCTTAAAACATGCTGATATCGATTTAGAAGGTAAAAACGCAGTTGTTATCGGTCGTAGCCACATTGTGGGTCAACCAGTATCTAAATTATTATTACAAGCTAATGCGACTGTAACTATTTTACATTCACGTACTAAAGATATGCACAGTCATTTAAAAGAGGCTGATGTTATTGTAAGTGCAGTTGGTAAACCTGGTCTTGTAACTAAAGATGACGTTAAAGAAGGCGCTGTTATTGTCGATGTAGGTAATACACCAGATGAGAACGGTAAATTAAAAGGCGACGTTGAATTTGACGAAGTTAAAGAAGTTGCTGGCGCAATCACTCCTGTTCCAGGTGGCGTTGGTCCTTTAACAATCACTATGGTATTAAATAATACTTTATTAGCTGAAAAAATGCGTCGTGGCATTGAATAATTCTATTGATTGTCAATGCAATGAATGATTAAAAAAAGGGATAATAAGCGAAACAGTTTCGCTTATTATCCCTTTTATTATCTGATTTAGTTATTAAACAGCCACACTTAATTTAGGTACAAATGTTTCAAAGTGAATACGGCTTTGATCAACATTCATTTCTTTCAATAGTTCAATAACTGATTGAAGAAATTGAGTACCACCACATACATAAACTTCTGTATCGTCACTAATAAATTGTTCTAAATATTCTTTAGTTAAATAACCTTTTGATGCTCTATCATATAATTCATAATTAGATGATTCTACTTTTCTGCTAATATCTTTTAATAGTGTAGTGAATGGCGTATCATTCATATCTCCAGTAACCTGAATAAATTGAGCTTGACTACCTTTATCAGCCACTTCTTTAAACATTGAGACTAATGGTGTAACACCAATACCAGCTCCAATAAACAATTGAGGATGTTCAGTGTTGTCTACCATAAAAGGCCCAACTGGTGCTGATAAATTAATATCATCGCCCTCTTTTAATTCATCATGTAGAATGGTTGATACTTCACCTTCATGATCTGTAGTGACATCTCTCTTAACTGCAAATGTTAAATGTGTGTTGTCTCCACTAACGATTGAATAATGACGTTTTGCACGATAAGGCATCTTACTACTACCTACATCTACTGTAATGTAGTTACCAGGAATAAATTGACTTAAATCATATTCATTTGAAGTAACTGTAAATGCTTTGATATTTGATGAAAGTTGTTCTATTTTTTCAATTTTAAAAGGTTTAAATCCATCCCATAACATTTTACTGTATATGTCTTTTTCAACTTGAATAAATACATCAGCGATTTCTTGATATGCTTTTTTCCAAGTTTGAATAATTGGATCCTCATCACCAAGCCCTACAACAGCTTTGATTGCTTCTATTAAATTCTCTCCCACAATATCATAGCCTGCAGGTGGTACTTGTAAAGCACAATGTTTATAAGCGATTTCTTTAACAACCGGCAAGATATTAGCTAAATTTTCAATATTAACTGCCGCTGCTAATACACTTTGCGCTAAAGCAGTCGATTGAAAACCTTTCTGCTGGTTAGTTTGGTTAAACATATTTTTTAATTCAGGGTGTTGTTGAAACATTCTTTTATAGAAATACGATGTTATTTCTGTCCCCTTTTGTTGTAATACAGGCACTGTTTCTTTGATAATGGCCTTTTCTTGTTCATTTAACACTAAAATCACTCCCATTAATAATAACTTGTAATGACTACAACCATATTGTAATACATTTTAAAAAGATTGCGTTATCTATTGTTATTATTTTCACAAAATGTTCAATTTACATAAACTTAATATATATTTTCCTTTATATTATTTAAATTTCAGAAGTAATACGCTATATTAAGACTATAGTATGATGTTTATCATCAGAAAATAAAGTATAGTTTAGTTAAACAAACAACGATTTATTAATTCGGAGGTTAACGTAATGAATAAACTAATACAGTCACTTTCAGCGCTCGGAGTCTCCGCAACTCTTGTTACCCCAAATTTAAGTGCCGAAGCAACATCCAATCACACACCTGAACTTAAAGGCGTCAACGATATCGTTATTCAAAAAGGTCAAAAGTATAATTTATTAAATGGAATTAGTGCTTATGATAAAGAAGATGGTGATTTAACTCATAAAATCACTGTAGATGGTCATGTTGATACATCAAAAGTTGGTAAATACAAAGTACAATATCATGTTATTGACTCAGATGGTGCTCAAGAAACATCATATAGATACATAGAAGTTAAATAAATGTCATATTTATAAAATTTAGATGAGAAGAAATTCTCATCTTTTTTTGTCTCAAACCCTTGAAAACGCTGAAAATGATAACGTTTCTCAACTACAAACACTCAAGTCTTAATTTTGTCATTTTTCACAGAATAGACACATAATTTTAACAAATCTTACATTCCCCGTCATTCCTATTGTTATTAGTTTTTTCCTATTTATAAATATAATTTTTTTCCTATAAGTACTTGTAAATATTGCGTAATAAACTAAAATTAGTGGTAAGCCCTACATTTGTAGTATTAGGAGGTCAAAAAAGTGTCAAAATTTAAGTCTTTGCTTCTAATGTTTGGGACGCTTATTTTACTTAGCGGATGTTCAAACTTAGAAGTATTTAATGCAAAAGGGCCAGTAGCAAGTAGTCAGAAGTTCTTGATTATCTATTCAATCATCTTCATGCTTGTTATTGTTGCTGTTGTACTTACAATGTTCGCTATTTTTATTTTCAAGTATAGCTATAATAAAAATAACGAATCTGGTAAGATGCACCACAATTCTTTAATTGAAACAATTTGGTTTGTGGTACCTATCATTATCGTTATCGCTTTAGCTATTCCAACAGTTAAAACGTTATACGATTATGAAAAACCACCTGAAAGTAAAGAAGATCCTATGGTTGTCTATGCAGTTAGTGCTGGATATAAATGGTTCTTTGCTTATCCAGAACAAAAAATTGAAACAGTTAATACATTAACTATTCCAAAAAATCGTCCAGTAGTATTTAAACTACAATCTATGGACACAATGACTAGTTTCTGGATTCCTCAATTAGGTGGTCAAAAATATGCCATGACTGGCATGACAATGGATTGGACTTTAACAGCCGATCAAACTGGTACTTTCAGAGGACGTAACTCAAACTTCAATGGTGAAGGTTTTGCTCGTCAAACATTTAAAGTTCACTCTGTAGACCAAAAAGATTTCGATACTTGGGTAAAAGAAGCTAAAGGTAAGAAAACAATTAGCCAAGACGAATTTGATAAACAAATTCTTCCAAGTACGCCTAATAAAGAATTAACATTCAATGGTACACATATGGCATTCGTTGACCCTGCAGCTGATCCAGAGTACATCTTCTACGCTTATAAACGTTACAACTACGTTCAAAAAGATCCAAACTTCGTTGCTGAAGACAAATTATATGAAGATGTAACTGATAAACCTCAGAAACCAGCTCGTAAGGTTCAAATTACTAACGCTAACTATAAGCGTCATGGTATGAAGCCAATGATTTTAGGCAACAACGATCCTTATGATAATGAATTCAAGAAAGAAGAATCTCATAATTCTGAGGAAATGGAAAAAATCAACAAAGGAGCTAAAGACGAAAATGCGTCTAAGCTTCAGCACAAAGACAATGATCATGGAGGTGAACATTAATGAATTTTCCATGGGATCAATTGCTCGTTAAAGGTAACTGGATGATTACAATGGCCCAAATTGGTGCGCCATTCTTAGTTATCGGACTTATCGCAGTAATTACTTATTTCAAATTATGGAAATATCTTTATAAAGAATGGTTCACATCCGTAGACCATAAAAAAATCGGTTTAATGTACTTAATCTGTGCTGTACTTATGTTCGTCCGTGGTGGTATTGATGCGTTATTACTACGTACTCAGTTAACGATTCCAGATAACAAATTCTTAGAATCTAACCACTACAATGAAATTTTCAGTACACACGGTGTAATCATGATTATCTTTATGGCCATGCCGTTCATTTTTGGTTTATGGAACGTAGTAGTTCCTTTACAAATTGGGGCACGCGATGTGGCATTCCCAGTTATGAATAACATTAGTTTCTGGTTATTCTTTGTTGGTATGATCTTATTCAACCTTTCATTCATCGTAGGTGGATCACCAGCAGCTGGTTGGACAAACTATGCGCCATTAGCTGGCGAATTTAGTCCGGGACCTGGAGTTAACTACTACTTAGTTGCGATTCAGATTTCGGGTATCGGTACCCTAATGACTGGTATCAACTTCTTCGTAACAATTTTAAGATGTAAAACTCCAACTATGAAATTCATGCAAATGCCAATGTTTACTGTAACAACTTTCATTACGACTTTAATCGTAATTTTAGCATTCCCAGTATTCACAGTTGTTCTTGCATTAATGACAGCTGACCGTATATTCGGAACTCATTTCTTCACAGTAGCAGACGGCGGTATGCCAATGTTATGGGCAAACTTCTTCTGGGTATGGGGGCACCCTGAGGTATATATCGTTATCTTGCCTGCATTTGGTATTTATTCAGAAATTATTCCAACATTTGCTCGTAAACGTTTATTCGGTCACCAAAGCATGGTGTGGGCAACTGCTGGTATCGCATTCTTAAGTTTCTTAGTTTGGGTTCACCATTTCTTCACAATGGGTAATGGTGCTTTAATTAACTCATTCTTCTCAATTTCAACAATGTTAATCGGTGTTCCTACCGGAGTTAAATTATTCAACTGGTTATTAACATTGTATAAAGGACGTATTACTTTCGAGTCACCTATGTTATTCTCATTAGCCTTCATCCCTAACTTCTTATTAGGTGGGGTTACAGGTGTAATGTTAGCGATGGCATCTGCTGACTATCAATATCACAATACTTATTTCTTAGTAGCCCACTTCCATTACACATTAGTTACTGGTGTAGTATTTGCCTGCCTAGCTGGTTTAATCTTCTGGTATCCTAAGATGATGGGTTACAAATTAAATGAAAAACTTAACATCTGGTGCTTCTGGTTATTCATGATTGGATTTAACGTATGTTTCTTACCACAATTCATTCTTGGATTAGATGGTATGCCACGTCGTTTATACACTTATATGCCATCAGATGGTTGGTGGTTATTAAACGTTATTTCAACTATCGGAGCATTAATGATGGCTGTTGGCTTCCTATTCTTAGTGGCAAGCATCGTTTACAGTCATATTAAATCACCTCGCGAAGCAACTGGTGATAACTGGGATGGTCTAGGACGTACTTTAGAATGGACAACTGCTTCAGCAATTCCACCTAAATACAACTTTGCCATTACTCCAGATTGGAATGACTACGATACATTTGTTGATATGAAAGAACATGGTCGTCATTACTTAGATAACCATAATTACAAAGATATTCATATGCCAAACAATACTCATACTGGTTTCTTCATGGGTATCTTCATGTTAATCGGTGGTTTCTTCTTAATCTTTGATACAATCGTTCCTGCAATTATCTGCTTAGTTGGTATTTTAGGTACATTAGTTTATCAAAGTTTCGTACAAGACCATGGATATCATATCCCTGCTTCTGAAGTTGCCGAGAATGAAGCTCGCTTAAGAGAAGCTCGTATTAAAGAAAGGGAGGCTGTAGGTCATGAGTCATGATACAAATACTGTTGATTCACGTACGCATGAAGGTCAATTGAATAAACTTGGCTTCTGGATTTTCCTTACAGCCGAATTCGCGTTATTCGGTACCCTGTTTGCAACGTTATTAACGTTGCAACATGGTGGCGATTACGCTGGCAAAATGACAACTGAATTATTCGAGTTACCACTTGTTTTAATTATGACATTTGCCTTATTAATTAGTTCTTATACATGTGGTATTGCAATTTACTACATGCGTAAAGAGAAACAAGGCTTAATGATGTTTTGGATGATTCTTACATTACTTTTAGGTTTAGTGTTCGTAGGTTTCGAAATTTACGAGTTTGCGCACTATGCTTCTGAAGGTGTAACACCTAAAATTGGATCATATTGGTCTAGTTTCTTCATCCTTTTAGGTACTCATGGTGCCCACGTATCATTAGGTATTGGCTGGATCATTTGTTTATTAATTCAAGTTGCTACACGTGGATTAAATAAATTCAATGCTCCAAAATTATTTATCGTAAGTTTATACTGGCACTTCTTAGATGTTGTTTGGATCTTCATCTTCACTGCCGTATATATGATAGGGATGGTGTATAGCGGATGAATACAATTGTAAAACATACAGTCGGCTTTATTGCCTCAATCGTTTTAACGTTATTAGCAGTTTTCGTAACTCTATACACAAACATGACATTCCAAGCTAAAACAACTATCATCTTTGGTTTTGCTTTCATTCAAGCTGCATTACAATTATTAATGTTCATGCACTTAACTGAAGGTAAAGATGGTCGTTTACAATCGTTCAAAGTTATCTTTGCGATTATCATCACTTTAGCAATCGTTATTGGTACTTATTGGGTTATGCAAGGTGGACATTCTCACCACTTATAATTTAATAAGCACCCTACTTTATAAACCTGTATTGAAACGATTTTCGTTTCATGCAGGTTTTTTTATACATATTTTTAAGTGGTTAACTATAATTTCATTATTCTTTTATATTTATGAATAGCTATTCTTTTCATTAGTAGTAAAATTAAAATAAGAGAAATATTATTTGGGAGGTAATTGAGATGGCTTTACCTATTATCATAGATACTGATCCAGGCATAGATGATGCAGCTGCGATTAGTTTAGCGCTGTGTCATCCAAACTTTGACGTTAAGATGATTTCTACTGTTAATGGTAATGTTGATATTGAGAAAACAACTATGAACGCATTAAAACTTAAAGCCTTTTTTGAAAGTGATGTTCCTGTTCATAGCGGAGCTGAAAGACCTTTATTAAATGAGATAAATAATGCAAGCCATGTTCATGGAGAAAGTGGTATGGATGGTTATAACTTTCCAAATGCATCTTTAAAAGAACTTACTTCACACCATTCAGTAAATGCTATGTACAATATTTTAAAAAATACTAATGAACCTATTACTCTTATCGCTTTAGGTCCACTTACTAATATTGCCCTACTTTTCAATTCCTATCCTGAGAGTAAATCTCTTGTTAAAGAAATTATTTTAATGGGTGGAAGTACAGGTCGTGGGAACATAACTCCCCTAGCAGAATTTAATATTTACTGTGATCCTGAAGCTGCACACGTGGTATTTAATAGTGGCATACCTTTAACCATGATTGGCTTAGATTTGGCACGTCAAGCGCTATTTACCCATGAGTTTATCACCTCTTTTAAGAAGATGAATAAAACTGGTTCAATGCTTTATAATATATTCCAACATTATAGAGAAGATGATTTCGAAGTAGGTTTAAAATTATATGATGTGTTTACTATTTTATATTTAATGGATAGTGAGAGTTATGAGGTTAAAGAGGCTAATGTTCAAATTGAGTTACAAGGAAATTTGACGCGTGGCGCTACAGTAGTGAATTTTAAATCCGACTCCCCTAACTGTAGTGTAGTAACATCTACAGTTAACGACAAATATGAACAAGTCTTTTTAGAAATGCTTAAAAGATGTAAATAATGGTATAAAAATTAACGCTGTATTGTTAGAGTGAATCATTTTTATTCACTCTAAATCAATACAGCGTTTTACTTTCTAATAACTGTAATATGATGTTTGATTTAATAATCTATCATAAATATGTGAAATTTTATTTTCATTTGAAACTTTGTTGTCATTTGCGATATTAGTTCCCATAACAACAATATAACGTTGGTTAAAATATACAGTGAATATTTGCCCGAAAAATACTCCATTGATACGATCCCGTTGTTGACTTACATAAAAACCGTATCGATATGATTCTGGATACATTGTACTTCCCATTTGTTGTAGTAAAGGCGTGGTTGTTGATTCGTTGAATATTTTATTTTGTTGCAAGTTTCGAACTAGATGTGCCATATCATATGTTGTCATAAATAAATTACCTGCGCCATAGTACTGGTCTAAAATAGTTGGATGCATCGTTTTGAGCTTATTATTGATTATTTTATATCCAGTAGCCATATATTTTTGGTAAGGCTTTTCATTGAAAAATGCACTATTATTTAAATCATTTGGCTTTGCAATCTCTTCATAATAATTTTCAACATATGACTTATGTGTTACCTTTTCGATTACTTGTGCTAAAACCAAGTAGTTTGCATCATTATATAAATGTTTATGGTAAAACTTATTATCAATACCTCTTTGTTGAATCATGTGTACTGCACTCTCTAAACTTTTAGACTTTGGAGAGGCCTCAAATTTAAATAATCCACTTCTGTGTAACATTAAATCTTTTAGCGTTATAGTCTTAGAAGTTTTAAACCATGGAAGATATTTAGATACTGGATCATTGATATTAACCTTATTTTCTAATTCTAATTTTTTTAATATTAAACCTGTAGTAAATTTTTGTGCTGAACCAATTAAATACATTGTATCTGGGGTGTTTTTTATGCCCTTTTTAATATTACGATAACCATAACCTTTATTAAATACTAATTTGCCACGGTCAAGAATTGTGATTGAACCGTTAAATTGCACGCCATTTAAATATGTATCAACATTTTTCATATTGATATCGTTCGCTTCAACAATTTTTAGATGTTGAATTTTTTTTGGCTCTTTATCTTTATTTAAAAGATACAATTTATTATCATTTTCTTTATTATATTCGCTTTCTTTATGCCTAGCGCTAATGAGTTTCATTGAGAAAATGATAATCAGCAAAACTAATACACATAATACTACTGTAAAAAATATTGCTTTAATTTTATTTGTCTTCATCTGTTGCCTCTTTATAATTAAGCAGATAACGCTATAATTAAATTAAGTTATCCATTTAATTTATATTCATTTAATATTTTATATTATAAATTATGCTATAAAAAAATTCATCTCTAATTTATCATACGCTTATTTTTAAAAATCACATCATCCTTTAGTCCGATAAAGTGAGTGTATTTTTCTTAATCAGACTTAACTTAAGCGTATATAGAAATTTAATTTCTTTCCTTTTTTTGTGACAAAATTTAAGTTGTAATTTCTCCCGAAGAGTAATACAATTTATGGTTATGAGAGTTAAAGATTATTTAAAAAATTAAGTAACCTAAGTCATCTTAGTAAAAAATATAATTTCTTCGTTTAATTGATAACTATTAAAATTTAAGTATAGGAGCGAAAGTTATGAACCGTTTTTTAAAATACTTTATGATGTTATTGACTTTAGTTCTTATAGTAGTTCCTGTAATTTTTATTATCCATTTATATCATAGTTCTGAAGATGCTATGAAAGATTCTTATAGTAAAGATGATGCTACACGACAATCTAATATAAGAAAAGGAAAAGTTGATCCATCTAAAGATGCTGTATCAATTTTATTTTTAGGTATTGATGATAATGAAGGCCGTAGAAAAAATGGCCAAACTACAGAGCACTCAAGAACAGATTCAATGATTCTTTCAACCTTTAGTCCAAAAAAACATCAAATTAGATTACTAAGTATCCCCCGTGATACAATTAGTTATATTCCTAAAGTTGGCTATTACGATAAAATTACTCATGCACATGCATATGGTGGTCCAATAGCTGCAATGGATTCTGTAGAAGCAACGTTAAACGTACCAGTTGACTATTACGTTCGAGTTAATATGGATGCTTTTGTTCAAGCAGTTAATGAGCTTGGAGGCATTTATTATGATGTACCTTATGATTTAAATGAACCTAATACAGATGATACTGGTAGAATCAAAATCAAAAAAGGTTATCAAAAACTTAATGGTGATGAAGCGTTAGCAGTAGCAAGAACGCGTCACCATGATTCTGATCTTAAACGTGGCGAACGCCAAATGGATTTAATTAAACTTCTTTTCCAAAAAGCGAAGGATTTAAATTCGTATAGTAAATTAGATGAATTAGTTCAAATTGTAGGTAAAAATGCGAAACATAATTTAACATCTCAAGAAATCAAAAGTCTCGCTTCAATGTATTTATCTGATGATATAGACTTCAAAAAGTCCCAACTCAAAGGTAAAGATGATTACTTAGATGGTGTCTATTACTATAATCCAAGCGTCGATAGTATCGCTAAATATTCAAATTTATTGCGTTCAGATTTAGGACTATCTAAAATAACAGATAAGAAAGACTTTTTAGATGAACGTGTTATCAAGCATTATGGCTCATTAGTACCATTAACACCACTTGATCAATCTTTATTAAAAGATAACCAAAAAGATACGACTTCAAAAGATAACAATGATGATGAAACAGATAACCAATCAAATGATAGGAATGGTGAAGATGCTAATTCTTACAATAATGAACCCAATAATACAAACCAATCATCTTCAAATAATAACAACTCAGATGCTACCTATATTCCAGACCAATCAAATGAATTAGATAACAATCAAAACAATCAGTTATATTAAGTTGAAAGGAGCACGTACAATGTCACGTAAAACGTATGAAAAAGTTGCCAATATCAACGGGATGTTCAATGTTTTAGAGCAACAAATCATTCATAGTAAAGATATGGCGTTATTTAGAAATGAATTCTTCTACGTTAATCATGAACATCGTGAGAATTATGAAGCTTTATTATTGTATTACGGTAATACGTCTGAGAACCCTGTTGTTAATGGTGCTTGTTATATCGTAGCTCTTCCAGATATTTTCAATAAGGTAGATGTATTTGAATCAGAGTTACCATTTTCTTGGGTATACAATGAAAATGGCATTACAGAAACGATGCAAAACATTAGCATACCGCTTCAATATTTAATTGCTGCGGCGTTAGAAGTTACTGATGTCAACTTATTTAAACCTTCTGGCTATACTATGGGCATGAATAATTGGAATATTGCACAACTTAGAATTTTTTGGCAATACTGTGCCATCGTGCGTCAAGAAGCTCTTTAATCATAATTATTTATGTAATGAGCGGGCCGATGAAATCAATTAAATGACTATTGATTTCTGGTCCGCTCTATTTTTATCTCATTATTTAATATAGAACAACTCTATACTTATATTCATTTTGACTAATACTAATTTTTTTAAAAGGAGAACTACACAATGTTTGAAATTGTAAAAAATAAAAATATGCTATCAGACTGCTTTACAATTAGAAAAGAAGTATTTGTTAAAGAACAAGGCGTACCTCTTGAAAATGAACTCGATGAATTTGAAGAACACTCTACTCATATTATTGGGTACGACGATCAAAATCATCAACCATTCGCTTGTGCAAGGTTTCGACCTTACGAAGATGCTGTTAAAATAGAACGTGTGGCCATCTTAAAAGACTATCGTAATTATGGCTATGGTCATGCTTTAATGACTGCTGTAGAACATTTTGCCAAAGCACAAGAACACCAATGCCTTGTTTTAAATGCTCAAACACAAGCTCAAGGTTTTTACGAAAAATTAGGTTATACACCTACAGGCGACGTGTTTTTAGAAGAAAATATTGAGCATATTAAAATGTACAAAAATATTTAATATGCATTTATAATTTGTAATTAAACTGAAAAATGATTTCTTTATTTATATGTACCTAAAATTGCTAACTTTTATAAATTTAATATTTACAATTTTATCTACTGCAAATTAAAGCTAATTACTTATATCCTTTTGCTCCCTACACATGGTAATAAATGTAAAACAAATATATTTCTAAATTTAATCATTATTCAAAATACCGAAAAGTTTATTCTAAATTTTTAATTACCATTAGTATTATTATTCTTTGTTTGATATAAGTAAGAAAAAATTAAAGTTAGTTTACAAAATCGTTAAATTAATAATTTTCATCTATTTAATTACTATAATAGATAAATAACAACAATTATTAGGAGTAAAAACATGACAAAAAAATTCAGCCTAAAATTCCCTTCAATGATTGCACTTACACTATTTGGTGCTGCATTTACATCGCATCAAGCTCATGCAGCTGAAAACAATCAAACTAATACTAATGCTAAAAATGTAATTGATGATCAACACCAGTTAAATAGTGCTAAACAAGCTAAACAACAAGTAACGCAATCAACTCAAAATGTTTCTGGCGTTCAAGCTTATCACAATCCATCAGAAGTAAAACCAAACACATCTTCTAATGTTCGTACGTATGATGCTAACTTAGATAATTTACATAATTCAAATAGTCAATCTAAAATCCAAAACGGAACTAGTGTTCAATCTTCAAACAATGCAACTGTGAACAAAGCAACAACTAATGATGTTGCAACAAATAAGACGAGTAACGTCCAAGGCACAAATGCTACTCGAACAAATAATGCTCAACAATTAAATTCTAGTGCAACAAATAATACACAAACAACATCACAACAGAAAACTCAAGGTACAGCTAACCAACAAAATACAAATATTAATCAAAACATTGCGACTCAAAATAGTAACTCAACACAAACGAGTAAAACTAATGCAACTCAAAATTCAAACATTAATAAACAACAATCATCGGTTGCTAACCTTAATCAAGGTAATCAAAAACGAGATATTGAAAAAGCTAATACTGCTGTTCAATCACAAAATAAAATCCAAACATATAATGCATCAAATTTAAATAATAGTAGTAACAAGTCTCAAAATAATACACAAACAACTCAAGTTCAAAAAGCAAATACTAATTCAACAGTAAATGCTCAAAATACGACTGCTCAGCAAAACAATGAGCAACTTAAGACTCAAAACGATGCGACTCATTCAAGTAAAGCATCAACTACTAGTAACACGAAATCAACACAAACTAAACCAACAAATCCTACAACTAATGCACAGACACAAGATAATACAAATACAAACGTAACGACGTATGCTCAATCAATGACTGGTGATTCATCCGTTAGATCTGTAGGAGGTAAAGGTGGCCCTGCTACTAACGTTCGTGCTGTAAAACGTTATGCAGCAACTTCATCATTACCTAAATATAAACCTCAAGTGAGTTCTTCAATTAATAATTATATTCGTTCTCACAATTTACAAGCGCCACGAATTGAAGAAGATTATACATCTTACTTCCCTCAATATGGATATCGTAATGGCGTAGGTAATCCTGAAGGAATTGTTGTACATGATACTGCTAACGATAACTCAACTATTGAAGGCGAAATTAATTATATGAAGAATAACTATCAAAATGCCTTTGTACATGCTTTCGTCGATGGTAATCGTATTATTGAAACAGCGCCAACAGATTACTTATCTTGGGGCGCAGGTCCACAAGGTAACGAACGTTTTATCAATGTTGAAATCGTGCACACGCATGACTATGATTCATTCGCACGTTCAATGAATAACTATGCAGATTATGCAGCTACTCAGTTACAATATTATGATTTACAACCAAATAGCGCTGAATATGATGGTCAAGGTACAGTTTGGACACATTATGCTATTAGTCGTTACTTAGGTGGCTCTGACCATTCTGATCCACATGCGTACTTCCAAGCGCATAATTATAGCTATGACGAATTGTACGATTTAATTAATGAGAAATATTTGATTAAAGAGGGAAAAGTAGCACCATGGGGCACAACATCAAATAATTCTAATAACAATTCAGGTTCTAATAATAACAGCAATAGTAATAAAAGAAATAATAGTTCAAGCACTGCTAAAAATAATAAATTAACAGTTAAATCAGCAACTGGTTTAGCTCAAATAAATTCAAATAACAGTGGTGTTTATAATACAGTTTATGACGATTCAGGCAAAGCCACTGACCAAGTTCATAACACATTATCAGTTACTAAATCAGCTCAATTAGGTTCTGATAAGTATTACTTACTTTCAGATTATAATAGCGGAAAAACTTATGGCTGGGTTAAACAAAATGAAACAACTTATAATACAGTTAAATCTCCAGTAAAAGTTAACCAATCTTATACTATTAAACCTGGTTCAACGTTATATACAGTACCTTGGGGTAATTATAATCAAGAAGCTGGTACTATTTCTAAATCAAATACTGCACCATTTAAAGCAACTAAATCTCAGCAAGTAGGAACAGCTACTTATTTATATGGTTCAGTTAACGGACAAAATGGTTGGATAAGTCAATACTATTTAAGTCCCCTAACATCTAACGACAACGTAATGAAAGTTTCAGAATTACAGAATACACTTGGTCAAGTTTCTTCAAATAGTAAAGGTGTATATTCAACAGTTTATGATACAGTTGCCAAAACTAATCCTGAACTTAACGGTAATACGTATCGTATCACTAAAAAAGCAAACTTAAATAATCAAGAATTCTATTTAATTTCTGATTATAATAGTGGCCATTTACGTGGATGGGTGCCAGCGTCTGATATTTCCGTTAAGTCTGCTACACCTACTAAAACTGATGTTACTTCATATAAAGTGAACAGTAATACAAATGTGTATAGTACGCCTTGGGGCAGCGATAAACAAATTAAAGCGACAATTCCAACTAGTAATGAAGAATTAAGATCAATAGATAATGTTCAAATTGGTAATACTACGTATCTTCATGGTGTAGTTAACGGTGTATGGGGTTGGGTAAACAGTGATGATATCGTTAAACCACACTTCAATGCTAAGTTTGCTAAACCTGCCACAACACAAACTGTGTCTAGTATGGCACAAGTGAATGCTAATAATGATGGTATTCGTGCTACCGTTTATGATAAAAGTGGTAAAAATGCAGCGAAATATGCTAATAAAACGTATAAAGTAACTAAAGAACGAACAATTGATGATAATACGTATGTGCTGTTACAAAATCCAATTCAAAATACACCATTAGGTTGGTTCAATATTAAAGATTTAAATATTCAAAATTTAAGTAAGGAACAAAAACTTTCTGGAACTTATACTGTAAATAAAGCAAACAATGGCCTTTATTCAGTAGCTTGGGGTACAGCCCAACAACGTTTAGATAATAAAGATTTAGCAAACCAAACATTCAAAGTTTCAAAAACTGCTACTATTGGTAATACAACTTATTATTATGGTACGGTAAATGGAAAAACTGGTTGGATGGCACAAAACGATTTATCGTCTAACGCAACTGTTGATGATGCTGAAAATTATGAAGATGAATTAATTATTGATAGCACAAATAGTTTCTACTATGATGCACCTTCTTCAGCGAAAGCTTATGATTTAAAACCGTATAATGAAGAAATGTTCCATGTGACTAAGCGTAAAATAGTTAATGGTAAAACTTGGTACTACGGTAAATTAAGTAATAACAAATATGCTTGGATTAAAGATTCAGATTTGAAAAAGCAATTAGTGAAACGTAAGACATCATATCAAACATTAGACCAAGCTGTAGCAACACAACAAAATGCTTATGGTGCTCCACCACAAATACAACGTAATGCATACGGGTGGGCAAACGCTTCAACTAGTGAAATAAAAAATGCCATGAACTCTGATGCATTATCTAAAAATGATACACTTAAATATCAATTTTTACGTTTAGATCGCCCACAAAACTTATCAGTAGCAGGTATGAATAAGCTACTTAAAGGTAAAGGTGTTCTAGAAAATCAAGGTCAAGCATTTAGTGAAGCAGCTAAAGCAGCAGGTATCAATGAAATTTACTTAATTGCTCATGCTTTAATTGAAACTGGAAATGGTCAGTCACAATTAGCTAAAGGTGCAGATGTAGTGAATAATTACGTTAATCCAAATAGCGCAAATAAATACTATAATGTATTTGGCATTGCAGCATATGATAGCACCCCTCTTTCTAGTGGTATAAACTATGCTAAAAATGCTGGATGGAATTCAGTCTCTAAAGCTATCATTGGTGGCGCTAAATTCATTGGTCAAGATTATATTAAAGCCGGTCAAAATACACTTTACAAAATGCGTTGGAACCCTGATCATCCAGGTACTCATCAATACGCAACTGATGTCAATTGGGCAAACCTTAATGCTGAAATCTTAAAATCGTTTTACGATAAAATTAAAGCAGTAGGTAAATATTTCGAAGTAACGAGCTTTATCAAATAACAATTAAAATTAAAATATAAGAGGTAGTGTTAATAACATGCACCTCTTATATTTTTATACTAAAATAACCCTATGTCATTTCACTTAATTAAAAGTGATGACATAGGGTTTTATTTTTTAAAAATATATATGACGACTATTTAATTTATTCAACAATGAGTTTAAATTTTCGATTTCTTTTTTTGATAAACATTGGCATCGTGCTTCAATTAATTCACATCTTGCAGTATTAATCTGCTTAATTAAATCACGTGCTTCTTCTGTTAAACTTAATTCTTTACAACGTAAATCCTCATGTGATTGTTGGCTTGTAATATAGCCTTTATAAACTAATTTTTTAATCCATCGTGAAACAATGGACTGTTCTCTACTAATCTTCATAGTTAAATCATATTGAGATAAGCGGTCATAATTATATAATATTCTCAATAATTCTAATTGTTCATTAGTAATATCTGTTCGTTGTCCAAAGCGTCTATTTACTAAATTAAGATCATTATTCGTTAATGTGATAAGTTTTTCTAGTTGATTATACATAGTTGTTCTACTCCACTTTTGTAATTGTTATTATTATAAAATTTATTCTATCATTATACAATACTATTCAACAAATTGACTAAATTTGTTGCATTATTATATTATTATATACTAAGTTATATACAGTTAGCATTAAATAAAGGAGCACATCGTATGTCTATAAATAAAGATAGAGACTACTTTTTCGACAATGCACGTGCCATACTAATATTTTTAGTTGTATTAGGTCATATGATTCAGCCTTATACTTCTGAAAGTAACTATATGTTAGCTTTGTATCTTGTAATTTATAGTTTCCATATGCCAACCTTTTTATTTATTTCAGGATACTTCGCAAAGCATTTAGATAAACCCAATTATTTAGAGAATGTTGCTAAAAAATTGCTTGCACCTTATGCTATTTTTTATGCTTTTTTCTCAATTTATTATTTTATAACTGGAAAAAGTGATGCCATTCAAATGGACCCATTCAATCCTGTATTTGCTTTATGGTTCTTACTAACACTGTTCTTTTTCCATGTTATTTTAGTCATTATTCGTCGTTATAATCCAATGTATGTCTTGCCTATTACTATTATTGTCGCAGTATTAGCAGGCTTCTCAGATAACGTGGATGGCTATTTAAGCGTCTCACGTACGATAGTATTCTTCCCTGTGTTCTATATTGGCTATTTAATGACGACAGCTCAGACACAAATTTTCCGAAATAAGAAACTAAGCATTATATCAATATGTATTCTTATTGGTTTCTTTATTGGTTACTATATTCACCCTATTAACGGAGATTGGCTCTTAGGTAGTAGTCCCTATACGTCTCTCGAGAATCATAATCAAAGTGTTTATAGTCCACTTAAACGTTTAATGCATTACGTCATTATCTTTGTAACAATGTTTGCATTCTTAAATTTAATGAGTAACCATCAACGTTTCTATACTTATATTGGGCCACGTACGATGTATGTCTATCTATTGCATGGACTTGTAATTGGTGTAGTGCGAGGATTTAAGCTATACCCATTTCACGATTCCATTTCACTATGGACCTATATTTATTTGATTGGGACTTCAATGGTAATTGTTTACGTTCTTTCAAGTAATTTTGTATGTAAATGGACCAATCCAGTCATTAATCTTAAGAGACCATCCCAATTTAAGTTTTAACTATTGAAAATGAAAAACAACGCACGTATACCAAATTATAGTATTAAAATATGTTACTATTAGATTATTCTAAAAAATCTATAGTGACATACAAGGTAACTATAGTTTGGTATTTTTTGAGGTGTAAAACATGAAATTATCATTAAATTCAAATTCTAAATTTTTAAGAGCACCAAGTATTCGCCAATTCTCTAATCGCATGAAACATATTGATGATTGTGTCAATTTAACGATTGGTCAACCCGATTTTCCAATGCCAGATGTTGTTAAAGAAGCTTATATTAATGCGATTAAAGAAGATAAAACAAGTTATTCTCACAATAAAGGATTGACTGAAACGCGCCAGGCTATTAGCCAATATTTTAAAAATAAGTATGGCTTTTATTATAGTGAAGAGGAAATTATCGTAACAAATGGTGCAAGTGAAGCGCTAGATACTTCTTTACGTAGCATCATTGAACCTGGAGATGAAATTCTTATTCCTGGTCCAATTTATGCTGGTTACATCCCTCTTGTAGAAACACTTGGCGGGGAACCAGTGTATATCGATACAACGCAATCCAATTTTAAAGTCACACCTGAGTTAATCGCTCAACATATCACAAATAAAACGAAAGCCATTCTACTGAATTACCCTACTAATCCTACTGGTGTTATTTTAGAACGTCACGAAGTAGAAGCTTTGGTAGAATATTTAAAAACAAAAGAAATTTTCATTATTAGTGATGAAATCTATGCTGAAAATACATTTAAAGGTGAGCATACATCTTTTGCAGAATATGAAGTCATTCGTGATCAATTATTATTGATTGGTGGTTTGAGTAAATCACATTCAGCTACAGGTATTCGCATTGGATTTTTATTAGGCCCTGAATATCTTATTGAAAAATTAACCTTTATGCATGCATATAATTGTATCTGTGCTAATGTACCTGCACAAATTGCTTGTATCGCAGCATTAAATGAAGGTTTAGAAGCACCTCAATATATGAATGAAGCGTATGTTGAACGTCGAGATTATTTAAAAAATAAGCTTATAGAATTAGGCTTTGAACTTGAGGCTCAACCAGAAGGTGCATTTTATATTTTCCCAAGTATTAAGAATTATACTGAAGAAGATTTTGACTTTTGTGTTAAAGTGTTAGAAGAAGCTCATGTAGCTATCGTACCAGGATCATCTTTTACTAATATTGGTAAAGGCTATGTGCGTATCTCCTATGCTTATGAAATGAGCGTATTAAAAGAAGGCATGCGACGTTTAGAAGCATTTTTAAAACAAAATTATGATTTATAACTAAAATGAACCCATAGTGAAATGTATTGACATCTCACTATGGGTTCTCATTTTATCTAAAATCTATTATGGGAATTTAGGGAATTGATCGAAGTCTGGATCACGTTTTTCTTTGAACGCGTCACGACCTTCTTTCGCTTCATCAGTTGTGTAGTACAATAATGTAGCGTCTCCAGCCATTTGTTGTAAACCAGCTAATCCATCAGTGTCAGCATTCATCGCTGCTTTTAAGAAACGTAAAGCAGTTGGTGAATGTTTCATAATATCTTTACACCATTTAACTGTTTCGTCTTCTACTTCATCTAAAGGTACAACTGTATTTACTAAGCCCATGTCTAATGCTTCTTGTGCATTATATTGACGGCATAAGTACCAAATTTCACGTGCTTTTTTATGTCCAACGATTCTAGCTAAGTAACCTGAACCATAACCTGCATCGAATGAACCTACTTTAGGTCCTGTTTGACCAAAGATAGCATTGTCAGCAGCAATTGTTAAGTCACATACTACGTTTAAGACGTTACCGCCACCAATTGCATAACCTCTTACCATAGCGATAACTGGTTTAGGAATAACACGGATTAAACGTTGTAAGTCTAAAACGTTTAAGCGAGGAATTTGGTCTTCGCCTACGTAACCACCATGTCCACGTTTCTTTTGATCTCCACCTGAACAAAATGCTTTATCGCCTTCACCAGTTAAGATGATTACAGATACATTTTGATCATCGCGTGCGCGTGAAAATGCATCAATCATTTCAGCAACTGTTTTAGGTGTAAATGCATTACGTACCTCTGGGCGATTAATAGTTACTTTAGCAATTCCTTCGAAAAATTCGTATTTAATTTCATCATATTCTCTTAGTGTTTCCCACTGTCTAGTCATTTTGCTCCTCCTTTAAAAAACCTAATACTATTGTATCAAATTCCGTCTCATCTTCCACATGAATTGTATGGCCTACTTCTTTAAAGATATGAACTGGACTATCATTCATTTTATCAGCCATAGCATGCGCAGTTTTCACGAATTTCTCATCCAATTCTCCTGCTAAAATGAAGCACGGTATTTGAATATCTTTTACTTTTTTCCATAAATTTGGCATATGTCCTGTGCCATAATCTCGTAACGCTTTTGCTAATCTATGAGGATCCTGTGACATACGCATCTCGCGAATCGCTTTACGCTTTTCTTTATCTAGATCATATTGAGTATAAAACAATGGTAATTTTTCCCAATCATTAACAAAGATTTCTAAGCCAGCTATATCAAGTACCTTACCTCTTGCTGCATCAATTTGTTGACGTTCAAGACGATCATCTTCATTGTCAATACCTGGCGATGTACTCTCTAATATTAAACTCTTCAAGACATGATGACCGTGTAATGCATAATATAACGCTACACGTCCACCCATAGAATAGCCTAGTAAATGTAATGTGTACGCTTTGAATTGATCTAAGACCTCATCTAATTGTTTCACAAGATATGGGAAGTCCCACGTCTCCTCCATTGATGATTCATCTTGACCATGGCCTGGTAAATCAATCGTTAATACATTAACTTCTTGTAATAACGCTAAAAGATGTTGGCTATACGTACGACTGTCACTAATAAATCCATGCAATAATATTAATAATTGAGATGTTTCCTTTTCTGATTTATGAAAATTATAATGTAACATTTAGAATATCACTCAATTTCTTATATAAGATTTGATGTTGTTCAAGGTTATCCTGACGGTCTGTCATCACTTCATAAATGTGTGAACTCATATGAGATAACTTTTCCTGAGAAAAATCTGTAATCGTGTTAAAACGCTTGAATGTAAAATCATAAAGCAATGCTGTATATTCAAAATTCAAGCCTGTAGGTGTACCAAACAAACGTTCAAAGTAAGCATCGGCAGTCGATTTCTGTGGTAAATAAGAGAAAATGCCTCCACCATCATTATTTAATAACACAATATTTAAATGAATATTATTCAATTTCGCCATTAATAAACCATTCATATCATGATAAAAAGCTAAATCGCCAATTAATAACGTGATATTTTTATGAACGGCCATACCAACAGCAGTCGACACTACGCCGTCAATCCCATTAGCGCCACGGTTAGCATAAACTTCTACTTCACTATCAAACAATAAATTATCGACATCACGCACAGGCATACTATTACTAACAAATAATGCATCATCTTTAGTCAATTTTTTAATTAATGCATTTACATAAGCCGCTTCATCTGTAGCTTGTTCGGCATGTTTAGTAATCATTGCGCGAGATTGTGTTTCAAGTGTTTGCCACATTTCTATCCAAGATTTACGATTAATTGTCGATTCTTCAACTAAATTTCTGAAAAAGTCATTCGCTGAAATCTCATATGAAATACTTGGTGGAGTTGGAAAAACATCAATTTTATCATTATTTTGTACAAGAATTTGAAAAGCATTCGTACGTTTCAACCACTGATTTAATTTTTTAGAAATAACAGGTTTACCGACACGGATAATAAAATCAACATCTAAATCTAATCCTGCACGATACAATAAATCATATGTTGTAATTACATTAGGGTGATTATATTTACGTAATTGACTCAACGGATCAGCCAATATTGGTAAATCATGTATAGTCGCATATGTGAGGATTTGATCTACCGCTTGATGTTGCATGTCTCCTACTATAATAAGACCCTTTGACTGTTTTAAAACGTCTCGAATATCTTGCACATTAATATTTTTTTGATAATGTGGCAATGTTTTATGATACGAAGTAAGCCACTCTACCTTTTCAAGGTCAGGCGTCAATGGCTCTCTAAACGGCAAGTTGAAATGAATAGGTCCACGATGAGGACCATATAAATATTGACTTGCGATTTGCATTTGATAATAAATGGCATCTAACATTTGCTCGCTACCATCTGCTACTGGCATATCAAATTGAAAATTTACATAGTTCTCAAACATATTCACTTGATTAATCGCTTGTGGTGCTCCTACACTTCTTAATTCATGTGGACGATCACTCGTTAATACAATTAATGGAATGCGACTAATTTGGCTTTCTGCAATAGCTGGTGTGTAATTAGCTGCTGCAGTACCTGAAGTACATAATATCGCTACCGGTCTTTCGCTTCCTTTTATTAAACCTAAAGCGAAAAAGGCAGCACTACGTTCATCAGGATGAATCCAAGTCTTAATGTTTGGATGTGCTTCAAAAGCAATCGCTAATGGCGTTGAGCGAGAGCCAGGACTAATCACTACTTCTCGCACGCCATAAGCATAGAGCTCTGAGGCAAATGTATATACTTGTTTCGTTAGTGCTTCATTATGATTCATTCTTATCCACTACTCCTAAAGCATTCATCATTGGTGAGAATTTAACCGCTGTTTCAGCTAATTCACTCTCAGGATCAGAATCCTTAACTATGCCACAACCGGCAAATAATGTCGTTTGTTTCTCTTTAATCAACATTGATCGTATAGCTACGATAAATTCACAATCATCATCCATATCAATAAAGCCTACCGGTGCACCATAAAGACCGCGCGTACCAAATTCATTCTCTTCAATAAATTTAACCGCTTCATCTTTCGGATAACCGCCTAAAGCAGGCGTTGGATGTAATTCGTCAATTAAACCAATATATGAATTACTTTTTAATTTACCTTTAATTTCAGTATATAGATGATACATATGATCATTTTTTAAGATATTTGGTGTTTGATTATACTCTACATCATCTACAAATGATTCAATATCATGTAAGATACTTCTTACTACAAATTGATGTTCACCTAAGTTCTTTTTATCTTCTAAGAAAGCTTTCACATTTTGTTGATCGACATTTTCATTGTGCGTGCGTTTAATTGTACCTGCAACGGCCTTCGTTGATAATACACCTTCGTCTACTTTTAATAATTGTTCAGGCGTTTGTGAAAAGAAGACCGATTGATTCGATTCTAAAATGAAAATGTAACTATTCTTCTCATTTTCAAGTGCGCGTTTTAAAACATAAGGAACACTGATAGTTTTATCAAATTTAATTAAACGACGACGTGCTAAGACAATCTTTTTATCTTCATCTAATTGAGCAATCGCATCGCTTACTAATTCTTTCCATTCATCTTTATAAATGTCTTCCATACGTGTGATATTGCCCATTGCGTCATTCACATCTGGTTCATGAATTTCAGCGTTCTCAAAGTAATCTATAATTTCTTTAAATTGATCTATATCAAAATTTTCTCTCTCAACGGTATAAGTTAATAGCGTTTGATTATCAACATTAGTAATAAGGACTTTTGGAACAACAAAATGATTAATACCAAATTCACGCCATTCATCATCAGATTTATGACTTGAGAATTGGAATCCTCCCACTACTTTTAAGTGGTGTTTAGAAGTTTCAAGATGTATCAGTTCCACATCTTTTTTAAATTTTTCCCATTCACGGAAAATAGATTGTTTATTTTCAAAGTTATTTTTAAACCTTTGAACTGCATGATAGCCGAAAAACGAAGACTGATTATCATTTAAACGTAGATAAAAGCGATCACCTGCTTGGTCTTCAGTTAATTGAAATAAAGCAGTTGGTGGTAAAGTTCTATTTAAAATTACTTCTACAGAAATCCAATTTTTATTGCTTTCGTATATTGATTCAATAATTTCGTCTTCTTTTAAATTCGCAGCCATTCATTTCACTTCTTTCATTTTTTCTATTTTTACTCATTATAATATTGTATCATTTTTCATTATTTATAGTGGCATAATTGCTTAATCGAATTGGGAAATATTTCACGTAGATTGACCTTTATAACCTATTCCTTTAAAATACATATGTTAAAACTTTATATAATAAGAGGTAGATTATATTATGGCAGATCAATATCAACAATATTCTACTGTTAGAAAATATTGGCAACTAATGCGACCTCATACATTAACCGCTGCGATTGTACCTGTATTAGTAGGTACAGCAACAGCTAAACTTTTTTTATTAGGTAGTCAAGACCATATTAAATTCAGCTTGTTTTTAGCTATGTTAATTGCATGTCTTCTTATCCAAGCTGCAACGAATATGTTTAATGAATACTATGACTTTAAAAAAGGTTTAGATGACCACACTTCTGTGGGCATAGGTGGCGCAATTGTAAGAAATGGTATGAGTCCTAAACTTGTCATGAATCTAGCAATTGCATTTTATATTATAGCCGCTTTACTTGGTATCTTCCTTGCTGTTAAAAGCTCATTTTGGATCATTCCAGTAGGTATCGTTTGTATGGCGATTGGTTATCTTTATACTGGAGGCCCATTCCCAATTTCATGGACACCATTTGGCGAATTGTTCTCTGGTTTATTTATGGGTATGATTATTATTTTACTTGCGTTTTTCATTCAAACAGGTAACATCAATGGATTTGTTGTATGGATTAGTATTCCAATTGTGATTACTATCGGTTTAATTAATATGGCAAACAATATCCGTGACCGCGTTAAAGATAAAGCAAGCGGACGTAAAACTTTACCAATTTTATTAGGTAAAAGCGCTTCAATTACATTTATGGCAGCAATGTATATTTTAGCTTATGCTGTTGTCGTATTTATTGCTTTCTTTAATAAAGGCGGTTCTCTATTTTACTTACTCGTATTACTTTCATTCCCAATGCCAGTTAAAGCGATTCGTCGCTTCAAAAAGAACGATACGCCTGCTAGCATGATGCCTGCAATGGCCGCAACAGGTAAAACGAATACTATCTTTGGTATTCTTTATGCCTTAGGAATTTATATTAGTGCATTACTAGGTGGCATTTAATAAATAATTACTTTCCAACATTGCTGTTTTTATAACAGTTAAATGTTGGATTTTTTTATGCTTGATGAATCATGTGCAAATAGTTATGACCATATAAATCAATATCCTCTACCCATTTAAATCCTAGACGTTCGTATAATTTGCGCGCTTTCGGATTATCGTAATCACAATTTAAACTCCACTTTCTATTAGGATAAGTATCAATTAAATGTTCAAACAGTTGCGTAGCAATCCTTTGCCCTCTATATTCTGGAAAAGTAGCTACCGTTTCAATGTACCATTCATCATCTTTCGCTTCTTTAATGGGTAAAGGGGTACCATACGCTTTCATATCTTCTTCAAGTGGTAAATCATTCCACGTAGCTTCTAACGCCATTTCTTGTGCCCCATCATAAGCAATAATACATCCTGCTACTTGATTATCTTTTTCGTATACCCATACATTGTCATAAAAAGCACGATAACGAATGTTAACAATACTCTCTTCTAATGCATTTAACACACGTTCTTTAGTTATCTCTTTAACCATTTCAAGTTCCATATCTTGCCAAATCATATAACACAATTCTGCAATTTGTTTATTATCACTCGGATGTGCTTTGCGTATCACTGCATACTCTCCTCCCTTATACTTTTATCTATCTATTATTATATAAAAGTTTCAAATTTTAATAAATTAATTGCAAAAAACTTGATGTTTGGTTCTGATTCTAATGGTAATCATATAAATAAATATATAATCATTATTTAAATAGTGTTGATGTGTCAAGTTATGGGAGGATTAAATTCAATGAAAGTAAACAAAACAATTTATGTATTATTAGCAATCTTTTTAGGTGGCGTCGGTTTGCACAAATTTTACGCTGATAAAGTATGGCAAGGTGTCTTTCACTTAGTATTCTTTTGGACATTTATTCCAACAATTATTTCTATTATTCACGGTATCATTGTTATATTCACAACAAAAGCTGATAGAAATGGATATATTACTTTATCTAAAAAGGATCTTACTATTTAAACATGTATTTAAAAACTTAGCTTTAAATCTAGATAGAACGGGTAAAAATAAAGATAAGATAATTAGAAAAAGGGGTTAGTAAATATGAATATCATTAAACGCGTATTTCGCATAATTATTACAGGATATTTAGTAAAGTGGATTCGTAATATGATTGAAGGTAATTCAAAAGGTAGAAAATAATAATATAAAAAAGGTCTATTTACTATTTTAAATCAAAGTAGAAATAGACCTTTTATAATGAGTGACAGGATCCTATTTTACTCATTGAAAACTGCCTCCAAAGTTTTATATTCGTTAGCGTAGTTCATAAAATCAGTTTCATTTTTATTAATTAATGCTTCATCAATTAATTTAACAAGTTGCTTTTTGCGCGCTTGTCGAAGGGCCTCATCAATTATAAGCTCAACTCCAAGATCATTAACTGTAGTTACAAAATCTTCTAGTGTCGTATGTTTGACGTTCGTGTTGTAATACATTACAATCACTGCCTTTCTTTTTTATTTAAGGATAGTATACAAGCTTTTATTTTTTAAATCAATCGAATATTCAGACATTTCTGTAAAAATAAGTGTAATATTATTTTAAAAGAAAATCTTGACAACTGATAAAATTTTTATATAATAATTTTATATTATTAATTGCGCCTTCATTGTAGCTTTTAATAGTAAATTTAATTGAAAAGGAGTTTTTCTATGAATAAGACTGAAGAACTCAACAATACTGTTTATGTAATCCGGAAAGGAGATATGGTAGTCAAACCCATTTTCAATGAATATGAACAACCTCAAGGCACTGAAATAATGAAGTTTGACACTACTAAAGAAATCAGCCCTTTCAAAACGCAAAAGATTATTGAACGCTCTTGTAAATTCTATGGTAACAATTATCTAAGTAAGAAAGCAGAAACGCAACGAATCGCAGGTATCACGAGCAAGCCCCCTATTTTATTAACCCCTTTATTTCCTACCTATTTTTTCCCAACACATTCAGATCGTTTAGAAGCAAATATATGGATTAATATGCATTACATCTCAGATATTAAACCTCTTAAAAATCGTCGTAGCAAAATCATCTTCGCTAATCAAGAAACCCTCACTTTAAATGTCTCTTTCCACAGTTTATGGCACCAATATACCAACGCAATTTTTTACTACTACATGGTTGATAAACATTCCCGTATGAAATCTAACAATCCAGAAATGCCAATTGACTACGAAAAAACTACTCTCAACATCTTTGAAGCCCTTTCCCATTATTCATTATTACAAGATAAATAGTTTTACGTTTAATATTAAATTATACGGAACGTTTATATTAATATAGTGTAAATGTTCCGTATATTTTTTTAAGATTATCCCTTGCATATTTTAAGTTTATTGATATAATGATATTTGTGCTCATTAGAGAGATGAGTTAAAAATTTCATTATTCCGCAGTAGCTCAGTGGTAGAGCTATCGGCTGTTAACCGATCGGTCGTAGGTTCGAATCCTACCTGCGGAGCCATATGGAAACGTACTCAAGTTGGCTGAAGAGGCGCCCCTGCTAAGGGTGTAGGTCGCGAGAGCGGCGCGAGGGTTCGAATCCCTCCGTTTCCGTTTGTTACCTTTAAATAGTATCAAATAGTCATTAAAAACCCCGTTATTACGGGGTTTTCTTTATATAGTTTAAAATAGTTTTAAATCTAAGCCGACAACGAAGTCGACAACTTACTGAATATTGCTCAATGTTGTCGGTTTTGTTGTCGGTTTGTCTCTTCAATCGCTTGTCGCTCTAAGGTTAGAGACATTTCGTTTTTTTTACTTTTTAGTATCTCTGAAGTAGATTGGAAATTATTGAACTTTTTTATTTCTTTTCTGGATATTATCTGTTATCGTTATATTTAGTTCATCGATAATACTATAGATGAAAATATACAACTCCTTTCTGCAACATTAATTTCCGGCGTTATCTGATCTCTCTAAAGTTTTCAGATAGCGCTATTTTTATAATCGATAAATACATTTGCACTGTCATAATTGAAAACCAACATAATTTGTTATATACTTCAGAATAAGGAGCTCCCCCCTAAGGCTCCGAAAAAATCATCCTTTGTTATTTGGTTTTCGATCTAGGTAACCGAGATGCCATTTCCTAAGTTGTTTTAACACTTCCGGAACTATCAGTACTGCCAATACTGGATGTTCTAGAAGTGTTTTTATTGAATTTCTGATTTTTTTCGATTCCCTTTATATAAATATTTTGATATACTCACTTTTGGAGTTCATCTTTATATTTATGTTGAACAAGAAAATCACCTTTTCTATAATTATTTAATTTTCTATGCGTTATCTGAATCCACACCTATGTTTTCAGATAACGCTTTTTTATTTAAATCAATATCTTCCGTGTTATTTTTAGGCATAAAAAAATAACCGCACCTATTAAGATACGGTTACTAAACGTCTAATAATACTAATCAGTATGATTACCGGAATTAATGTTATAAAAAACAAAAAAGAGTGCACACTACTATGTATTCGAGGACGGTTAAAACGCCTTTATGCTTCTAAAAGTTGAGCACGAAATACACAGGTTTACGTGTGCACTAGAAATTATTATAAGGATAATGATATTTACAGTCAAGTTTTGATTTAATTAAATTATAGCATAAATTATTATTATGTGTATAGTAATGATGCACACAACCAGCAATGAAATCAGCAGCCTGAATTAATCGAGAATTTTCACTATCTTCCATATACACCATTAATTCTACATCTGGTCTTTCTAAATCAAAATAAATTTTACCTTTTAGATAATCAACTAAACTATCTCGTCTTGTTATTTTGGTTGTTCTTTCGTCTAATAGTAAGGATAACTTTTGTAAACTAGGGTTCTGCATGATTACCCGCTTAACGATTCTAAACACCATATAATTATACAAAATATTTTCATCATCTAACATTTTCTGATCACAATTACGCTTATTTGAGACGCAATAATGAATTTTATCAGATTTCTCCACTATTTTGTTGATATAATGATGCTTCATTGCAGGATAGGAATTATTATGTTTAATCTCTTTTTCTGCAAAATCTCCCGGATACATTTTCTGAAACTTTAATTCTTGCTTCTTCATAAAATTTTGAATCGATTTCCCGTTAGATACTTGCAAACCTCCAACAACAATATAATCCCCGTCCTTGCCAAAGTTTCCAGATTCGTCTAATACAATTTTTATATCCATATAATTTTTCTCCAAATACGAATGAAATTTATAATATTATAACACAAAAAAACAGGGACAAGCACCGTTATGCTTATCCCTTTACGAACTAATAGTGAAATGTCGTCTGAATATAATATACTAACATGTATAAACTTTATCAAGGTTATTGCTTTCGATAAATTTAATTAATTGTTCCCCATAACTCACCAACACTTTGGTTAGGTGGTACTACGCCATTCCATTTTCTAATTGGTAAATAATAGCGTTGACCTTTCCAATCATAACCAACCCAAACGTGTTCGTCTTGCAACATTACTTCGTCATAATCACAATAGCCACCCGGTTGAAAATCATAAGCGTGTGGGCAACTTCTGAATGGTCCAACTGTTCTAACTGCAATAGGTTCGCTACCGTTTGTAAATCTTGCTTTTTCGCTCATGTACCATGTACCGTAGCTATTACGTTTCCACGCACCTGCAACAGTTGATACTGTATTGCTTGATGCTTTAGATCCTTTCATTAAAGTCGCAACAGGAATATCACCATTCATATACGCTCTAATCTGTTTAATAAAGTAATCTTTCAATTTAATTTGTTTATCTTTTGGTAATAACCCCTGCGTAACAGGGTTAAAGCCTGTATGCAATTCACTACTTCTATGTGGGCAACTTGTAGATGTAAATTCATTGTGCAGTCTAATAGTATTTCTATTAGCTTTTAAACCCCATTTTTTCAACAATCTAGCACATTCTTGGAACGTAGCTTGTTCATTTTGCAAGAATGTTTTATTATCTGCGCCAATTGATTGGCAAACTTCCACACCATAATAATTTTTATTACCGTATTGATTAGCTGTGTGCCAACCTACCTGACTTTCATCTAACGCCTGCCAAACTGTATTGCCACTAATATAACTGTGTGCGATACCTGCCTCTAATCTTGATAGTGGCGCATTCACTAAACCGTTTCTGTAAGCCTCTGCCGTAGCACCTTTACTACCCGCGTCATTATGGATAACAATACCTTTAGGTTTGTAACCACGTTTAGGTAAATTATATCCTTTCACATAATCTTTAATGTAGTTTAGTTTTTTTGCTTTACGTGTCGTTTTTTTAGTTTTTGTACTATTTTTTGTTACAGATTGCATTGAACGTGTTTGTCCCTCTTTTTTAAATTTAGGGCGTATAAACCACATAGGAAAGTCGTAATTATGCACAATTCTTTGCGCTACTTCTGTTTTATTTAAACCACCACCATACCAATTTTGATCAAGTGATAGAAATTGATTGTAATTACCGTCATAATTGCCGTTTAAAACAATAGCAACATGACCATAACCACCACCGTATTTTCTACTAAATACAACTACGTCACCTGGTTTGGCTTTAAATTCTGGTGTGTTTTGATATACGGTCGCCTCTCCAGTAAAGTCATTTGCACTTGGTATGTCTGCTGCACCTACACCTTTTAAACCATGTCCAAATAATTTACCCCAGTATACATTAGCTTCATCAAAGCATTGCCAGCCGTAGCTGAGGTCAAAGTCCCACCCTTTACCTTCTAACGTTAAGATAAAAGCTATCGCCTCTTTTTCAGTTAAATATGCAACCATTTATTTAACCTCCTCATGTTCTGCTACATCCCACATAACTTCATCTGTATCGTCGCTAAAAGGTTGGGAAGTATCATAAATTTCTGGTTCCTTTTCGTTTAATTCTGGCGTTAGTCCATTATTTTGTGCTTGCCACTCTACAAACTCATCAGGGTTTTTACTATCTCTAGGTTTACTATACGTTTGTGCAATGCCACTATCTTTGACACCTTTGCTGGTAGGGTCAACGATTACGCCTAAACCTGCTAATAATGTTAGAATTGCACCTACTAAGCCACTGATTTGTTCTAATTGAGCGGATAAATCTAAACCGAAAAGTTCAGTTACCTGTTTAATAAATAATAACACTGCACCTACTAAACCAGTTAATACTGCTTTATTTTTAAATCGCAATTTCCAATTCATATCTAAACCTCCAAATTAAAAAGCCGACACATAAGTGCCGACCTTCCTAATAACTATTTACATTTACCAAACCAAAAACATGGCCAGAAACTTGCGCCAAATACGAATTTGAACATGGTACTCACCTCCCTCAAATACCAAAGAACATGCGCAGAACAGCTACAACGAGTGATGTGCCTATCGCACCAATTAAACCAAGCACCCACATTTTTAATTCTTTAATATTTTTTTGATTTTCCTTTTTATTTTGTGTTTCAATTTCACGCTCACGATTGATAGCGTCAAGTGTAAAGTTCATTTTTTGATTAACTAAATCTTGATTATGTTGCCCATCTCTAATTTTTTCCAAAGACGCGAATATTTTTTCGTCATTATCCTCTAAGCGTTTAATTCTGCTTTCGTAGTCGTGTCTTTGGCTTTTATCTTCCATAGTGCCAGCTCCTTTTTCACATAAATTAAGCCATAACCTTCACTGGCTATGGCTGTTTACAACTATTTAATTTTTCTTGTAATTCTCTTAACTGATGTGTAAGTTCAATGTTCTTAGCTTCAAGTTCAATATTGCGAGCAATCTCATAATTCATTTTATTAAGTAATGCTTGTTCAGTGTAATTGATAAGCTATTCCTCCTCTTTAGGTGATAACGTATCATTAATCGTATTACCTTCTGCATCTACAATAAAAATACCTTCATCACCTTTAAACTGAATGCCTTTATTACCGTATAAGATAGTAGGAAAATTATTAATTGTTTTGAACTCTAATTGATTGATTTTCTCTACAGGTTGCGTATCGCTACCTATATTTTTAACTAAAAGCGATGTAAAAGGATTAGCTTCACGTCCTAGACTTGCCTCATTATTACCAAATAAGGTATTATCTTCAAATTGCCACATAGGTGTTTCTTCGGAATTACCAATACTTACATTATTGCTTATAAGTGATACTTCTTTTGTATCACTATTAACGCAAATTCCTGTAAAATCATTTAAGCGATCTACTTTGTTACCTGATGAAGTACCAAAATAAGCAAGCATTGTTTCAGCATTTTCTACTGCATCAATACTCAAACCACCTGAATAACTATTAAAGGTATTACTTCTCACAATTTGATTGTCTTTTGAGTTAAAACGAATTGAGGCATCGCCAAACAAGTTTTGTTGTGATGTATTTAAATCGAGTTGATACTCATTGTTATTAGATACTAGCTTTCCACCTTTTACTCTCCCTGCATCTAATTCGCCATGAGTGATTGCACTTGCATTAATACCATCACCAGTAATTGCTTGTATTTTACTTTTTCCGCCGTCAGATGATAGCATTACGCCTACACTACTCAATGTTACAATCTTTTTAGAATCAGACTTATTTATGGCGTGGATACCACTCTTATTAAGTGTTAATTCAGATGTCACACCCTGTATTCTTTTAGCCATTGCTTTACTGCTAGCACTCATAGCCGTATCAGGAAGTTGTTTTTTACCTTTAATAACATCATTGATTGTGGAAATTGCAGAGTTAAATGATGAACCGTAAATATCTGCCATGTTTTTATTTCCAAAAGTAATTTGAATGTCAGTTAATTGATAATTTTGATTATAATTTGTTTCAATTTTTATAACTCTTAGTTCAATATCTAAACCTATTCTTTCGTCTACTAAGAAAACACGATCACCTAATTTGGCATGTCTGTATTTATAACCTTGATAAGCTAAGTCGTTTAAATTAGCAGTAAATGAGATATTCAGACTGTTATCAATAACAGCTTTCATTTTCTTTAGTAATGTATCAGTTTTTTTAACCCTACCATCTCTTATAGCTGGCGCTGTTCTGCGATGACCTATGATTTTTTCAATAGGGTGTATATACGGATTGTTTTCCATTTTACCAGGTCTTAACTTAGCTGTTTTAGTGATGTCAACACTATCATCATCTGCTCCTTCTTCACCACTTTCATCTTCATAATCACCATAACCTTCGATATAGGTATACAATTCAGATGCATCTGTTTCAACACTGATTTCAGTAGCGTTAACTTTATGTTGGTATTGAAAGTTTGTATCTACACCGATTTGTTTTTGAAAGTACATAGTTTTGCCTTGAATAGATATCTCATATTCAAAACGTTCTATAAACTTTTTAAGCATTTCTAAACGTGTTTGCCCCTCGCCTAAACCTTCAAATTGTTCAGTACCAGGCACATCCATTACATAGAAAGAAAAAGGCGAGCCATCAAACACTAATTTTAAAGCTGAAGTTATATTATATCTTCCACCCAACTTTTCTTCTCTGCGGTTAGAATTTAACCAATCAAGCATATATAAAATAGCAGTAACATTAATGACGTATTTATCACCTTTACCACTCATAGTTGACGTAATAATTCTGTACTCTTTTTCTTCAAATATGAGCATCCACATCTTTAAATCATCATTCTTCTTCATAAAGTGGGCATTTACATCAGTGTATTCAAGTTCAACATCTATACGTTCATCACCATTGATTTCACGTTCGTGTTTGACATTACCCTCTACTAAATACTCATCACCTTTTAAATCTCTAATGAATAGCAAGCTTTCACCTCCAAAATAAAAAGGCTAGCCGAAGCTAACCTTCTGGATTAAATTCAGCCATAACATGTACAACTAAATCGTTTGCTCTTAATTTATCTTCTAATGTAATAATCATCAGGTCATAAGTTTCTCGATCTTTTTTTTCAATGTTTATTTCTTGAATACCATAATCACAGCTATTTAAGAAATATTTAAATTTAGTTATTTCTTCAGTTCTAATATTTTTCTAACATTAAAAGTTTTTTGTATCATGTTTGTTTCCTCCGTTTTAAAATAATCTTAACAATCTATCGTAAACTACGTTAGAGATAGCAAAACCACCATTTTCATTTGGATGTACACCATCTTTATACATTAAGCCATTCGATTTTGTTGTGTTAAAATCGCCTAAATTTCTATATAAACTCACGTGTGCTATGTTTAATTCTTTTGCCAGTTGTAATTGTGCATTACTATAATCTTCCATAGTGTGAAGTTTATTACCATCGTATTGGTTACCACTTGGCGCAACTAAAAAGATACTAGCTAAAGGCTTGGCAGTTTTAATACGCGAGATGATTTCTTTCAAATCTTTTTTGTAATCTTCAATAGGTACATTAGCTGACATATCATTTGTACCTAACAAAATACCAAATGTATTTGCACGACAACGTTTAATTTGCTTAATATAGTTATCTCTATCTGTCGCTGTCATGTGGCTACCTTTTAAACCACCATTACCAATTTTATGAATAACAATGCCTCTTTTACCTTTATATGCATATGATCCTATAAAAGTAACTTTACCATTTACAATCTCAATATTAATTGTATGTTTGCCTAAAGTCATATTGATTGGCGTAACTTCTTGTTTTGATGCGTCTACAGTTTTCCATTCGCCACCATCAATATTATAGCGCCATGTACCATTGTTTAATGTGTGTACTTCGTAGAAGTCTAATTCTTCATAAAATTGAACTTTAATACTATCGCCTGCAGTTGAACTTTCCACCATAGCCGTGTCTAAACCTTTTGCTTGTGGTCCAATATCCATATGCGCATCATATTCCGTCCAGTTACCGTTTAAAGTAACACTCAAAGGTCCATTACCTAAGTGATTATTCGCTAACCCTACAAAACCTATGCCACCATCTTCATAAGTTTTAGTTAATCTTTCTCTTAAAGGTAATGTTAATCGGTCACCCGCTTTAAACTCTCCGCCCTGTATCCAACTATCGCCTAAAAATGCGATTTCAGCTTTACCATTATAAGATGCATTTAATTGCTTACTTATATCTGATGTGTAAGTTTTCATGAATTGTTTACCGTAATTATCTACCACACTCTCATTGTCATTACCACCTAAAAATTTATTAGGTATAAAAGCTGCATATGGCACATAGCTGGAAGGAAGTTCTTCATCTAAAACAAGCATATCTTTATCTAAATCGGCTACTTTACCTGAAATCTTAATATAAACGGCATCTTTAGGAACACTCACAGTTTGGCTAGATTCAGCTTTATTTGAAATATAATTTTTATTTTTATCATAAAATGCATATAAGTTTTGATTATTGGTTTTACTGATTTTTGATGCACCTTTGATATTGATAAAATCACTTGCATAGTAGGTTACATTTGTAAACAATACACCTGTCGTAGGTTGAATGTAATAACCTTTTTGTGCAGTCGACTTATCGAATTTATTTGGAGAAGTATTGATAAAACTTAATTTATCTAAGGTAATTGAGCCTTCTTTTAACTGTTCTGAGTTAATAGACCCATTTTTTATATCTGTTTTTAAATAATCAATGTATCTGTAATAATCTTCATATGATGTAGATTGATTTCCAGGTTCAATTTGATATGTTTGGATAGATGTTGGTGTTGTTGCAGATGTACGTATATAAAACGCATTTTCAGGTGTTGTAAAGGTTCTAGGTGCTGAAGCACTATCCTTTTTTAATCCACTAATGAATTTTTTATTTATATCATAGAACGCAATAACTTCAGGTGCGCTCTGTGTATAAACTGTGTTAGGAAAAATCGGCTCAAATTGACTTGTAGCGAAAGATTGAGCGTCACTTACTTCACCTGTCGTATAACTGACAATTTTATTTTGAATTACTTCTTGTAATCTAAAAATATTTTTACCTGTTTTAATGAAAGCTGTTTTTTCAGTTGAAACAGCTTCACTATTTAACTTAGGTGTAGTGATTGAGTTATCTGCTACGACGGCATTAACTTTTGCATCACCTGACATAGCTTTAATAACTTCATCACTTAATTCGTTTAAACCTATTTTCCCTAAGTTATAGTTAATATCATTAACTGATAACTCACCTTTTTTTAACAATCCATTTAACGTAATTTGTAAATCTTTGAATTGTTCAGGTGATAGTTTATTATCTGCAGCAATCGTTGCAGATATTTTACTTACTTCTTTCATTTGAGAATATAATTCTTCAAAGTTATTATTTAAATCTAATAAATTATCTCTATTCCATAAAGGATTTATAACTTTTCTTCCCATTTTATCGTTCTCCTTTATTTGAAATGATATCTAAAATCAAAATCGATACTATCAAATGTTCCATTAATGATTTTGAAGTCATTTTTTGTGGGTCCTAGTCTAATAAATTGTCGATTAGTTTTTCTTAACATATTGTTATCACCTACATAAATTAAAGGACCATTTAACACTAAATCCTTACCATCTATTTTTTCGTTATAAATAAATGTATCTTGTGTAGTAAGGTTTTGAATTTGAAAATTACCGTTTGTCTTTAAATTTTTAACTGTGATTTTTAAATCCATATTCCTATAATCTATCCATACGTTGCCTCCATTCCATACTGAAAAAGAAGTGGTAGTAAAGGAATAATTTGGTAAATCCATATTAATCCTATCAGCTAAACCAAATTTATCTACTATTGCTGTATATCCGTATTGTTCAATTTCTTGTGTCGTGTAGGTACTCATAAAGAAAGGATGACCTGTAATTTCAGCTTTAACTTCTAAATTAGAAAAAGGACTTAGGTTTATACGATCTGGCATGAATGAATCATTAATTACTATTTTTAGCATACGAGTTGGTAATTTATCATCACTGACATAAAAGTAAGGATAACTATCTAGTAAACCATATAACTCACTTCTAAGTAGTTTCTCGTCATGATCTCCATATAAATGTTTTAAAAAGAAAGATAATGTTAACTCTCTATCTTTATAATCGAAGCCGTAGTCTATATTTCCAGGCTTGCCTTCTCTATTTGAAGAATATCTTTCTTTACCTATACTTGAATACAAAAAATCCAGTGGCACAACGCCAACTGGATAATAAATTTTATTCATATTTGGATTAAAAAGTGTAAATGGCAAAACTACCTACCTCCCATCAATTTAGTTTTCATATTCAATGCTTCTTGTTCATTATTACTTTTATTAAGTTCACGTGGATTTAAATATACATTTGTATCTTTTTGTTCTATTCCGCGATTGCTACGTGCTATCTCCATGAGCAAGTTAATCTGTTGTTGTTGTTGTTCAATCATTTGTAGTAATAATTCATCATTATTACTTGAATAAAGATTATTTGGTGATTTTAAGTTATTAGGTCGTTTATTTCCTCTAGTGCTACTTTTCTTATCTATATCTTGTGCTGCAAGTGCTAACATCTTCATAGCGTCACTACGTCTAGCAGGATCGGTAGGAATTACCCATTCCGGATATCCACCTTCTGCAATGTTGTACCAACCAGCTGATTTGATTAATCCACCTGTGGCGTAACCATGACCATGACCGATAACACTCAACATATTTTTACCGTATTTGTACTTAGCCCAATGGATACCAGCTAGTAAGTTATCTAACGGGTTAAATACATTACCATGTCCAGGGAACTTCATTGACTGGAATGTACGTTTTGCAACTTGTACTAAACCTTTGGCTTCGTTTCCTCCTGTGTTTGCATCTACATAGCCACCTTGTACTGCTCTAGGGTTACCAGAACTTTCACTGTCAATTTGTCTAGCCCATGCATTTACATATTCTGAAGTTGTAGGTAACCCATTCATTCGTAAGGCTTGTTTGATTTGTGGTGCCCATTTTCTTCCAGCTTTTGGAGAACCGCCTCCACCTTTTAATTTTTTAAGCCAATTCATTGGGTCAATAGCTGTATCATTACCAGGATGACTACCACGCATTAATTGGAAGTGCAAGTGCGCTCCACGAACAAAATTACCAGTAGCTCCGGATTTACCAATCAGTTGACCTGACCGTATTTTTTGACCCTGTTTAGCAATTTGTTTGGATAAATGCATGTACCAATTCCACTCGTTTGCACCAGTTTTAACTTGAACTGAATTACCACCACCAAAATCAGTCCAAACCCTATCAGCTACACCGCCTTTTACGGCATAGATAGGTGTACCGGTTGGCATACCAAAGTCAATACCATAGTGGTTACCACCATTGAATGATAGTCCGCCTGTATAGCGACCAAAACGTTGCCAAATAGGATAATCGAATAGGTAGCCACCGTCGCCACCACCCATTTCTTCAAGCCATCCTTTAACTAAATCTTTAACACCGTTTTTCAGTTTTTTAAACATGGCTTGCATAAGTTTGTATGGCAATTCCGCGCCTTTAAGAAAATCAAAATTGACACCGAATTTATCAATAACTTTATTGATTAATTCCATTGGATTATCAATATATTCAAATATATCTTTACCAAAAGCAATTGCATCACTAACGGCATCTTTTGCTACCTCTGCTACATCGCCAATTTTTTCTTTACCTACTTTTGCAGCACTATGAGCAGTGTTTTTCACACCTTGACCAAAGTTACCAGCAACATCTTTAACTGTATCTATTGCATTACTAAAGAAACCTTTTTTCTTAGTCCCTTTAGCAAATTTAGGTATTGTACCCATACTAAATTGTGGTCGTGTTAACATCGCATGCGTTTGAGCGCCATTATAAACTGTTGAACCTTTTGGTAAGAATGCCGTTGTATCTCTATTAGGTGTGATCGCCGTTTTACCATTAGGGTAGCGTATCATCTCATGGCGGAAACCACCTGGTCCATTACCTTTACCTTTATCGCCTACAGTAGCAAATGTGTCGCGGTTTAATTTACCGTTAGTCACATAGTTTTGAGTGTGTGTACTCTCTGTACCAGTGTGAAGTTTAATCTTTGGTATTTTATCCATACCGATTTTTCCAGCTACCCAGTTCACTCCACCTATTAGTTTATTCAAACCTTTTTTAACTGCTGTAACCATTCCAGTAATATGACCTTTGATTTTTCCAATAATGTTTTTAAGTCCACCATTCATATTATTGAATGTATTTCTGACACTATTCCATAAACCTTTAGCCATGTTAACTGTTGTATTCTTGATGCTACGCCAAGTATTGGACATGAAACTTTTCACTCGATTAAAAATGTTACGAGTGCCACGAGACAAACTATTCCAAGTACCTTTAACACCACTCCATAGAGATTTCGCTAATCTTACTGTAGTATTCTTGATGTTACGCCAAATATTACTCATAAAGTTTTTAAGTTTATTAAAAATTCTTCTAGTTCCGTTATATAAGCTATTGAATATATTTTTAACACCAGACCATAGCGCCTTAGCTAACCTTACTGTTGTGTTTTTAATATTACGCCAAACACTACTCATGAAGTTCTTGAGTTTATTGAATATACGGTGTGTAAATCGTGATAGAGCATTCCATACACCTTTAACTCCTGACCAAAGACCTTTAGCAAGTTTGACAGTAGTATTTTTTATGTTACGCCATACGTTAGACATGAAGTTTTTTAGCTTATTAAAGATACTACGTGTTACTTTAGACAAACTATTAAATACATTTTTAACGCCATTGCTTAAACCTTTAGCGAGTTTTACAGTTGTGTTTTTAATAGCAGTCCAAGTTCTTGTAATAAAGGCTTTCAAACCAGCTATTATTTTTCGAATACCGTTATACATACCTTTAATAATATTAATAACGCCATTTTTAATAGCATTCCATACTCTGATAGTTACAGTTTTTATTCCATTCCATAAAGAAGTGAAGAAAGCTTTTAAAACAGTAAATGATCTCTTAATTGTTGAAACAAAAATTCGTATAATTGCTATTACTGAATTTTTTATTACGTTCCAAACACGTATAGAAATTGCTTTTATCGCATTCCATAATGCAGAGAAAAATCCTTTTAAAAGCGAAAAATTATTTCGTGTTAAAGCAATCCAACCACGAACAATTGCAATCACAGCGTTTTTCATTCCGTTCCAAATAGCAACAGAGATAGCTTTAATACCATTAAAAATTCCAATAACTGCATTTTTCAATAAAGTAAATAAACTTTTGACTATTGTTACTAAAATTCGGACAATACCAACCACTACATTTTTAATAACTGTCCAAGTTATTTTGAAAGCATTAATCATCAGTTTGCCTAGTGTTTGAATAATTATAAGCATGTTGCCTAATGTTGCACGTAAGATACCTTTGATTGTTAAAAGTGCACCACTAAAAACTTGTTTAATTCCCTTCCACATTAAAGAAAAGTCGCCAGTAAATAAGCCTTTAAAAATATTGATTATTCCACGTATAGACAGTAAATTACCTTGGACTACTTGTCTAATGGCTGTGAAAATATTAATAACAATTTGTTTTATACCGCCAAATACTATTGAAAATGCAGTTTTAATACCTGACAAAATAGGTTTGATTATATTATTGAATAATGTGCTCAGTATTGTTCCTACTACTACTTTGACAGCTGTAAATGCTGCAATAATAGTATCGCCATTTTGTTTCCAAAAAGTTTTGAAGAAAGCACCAATTATCATTGAAGTGGTTTTTATAAAATTAATAAAATCATTATAAGCACCACGTATCATTAATAACGTAGACGTGAATTGCTTAGCCGCTTCATCAGGTAATATTTTTTTGAAGATGTTTAATCCTTTACCAGTATCATTACTAAATACAGCTTTAATACCAGCACCAAATTGTTTAATAACATTCCATAACCCTATAAAAGCGTTTTTTACAGGATTAATTACAGAATTAACAATATTTCTAAATGTTTCTGATTTTTTATATGCAACTACAAACGCTACACCTATTGCAGCAATAGCTGCAACTGCTATCCCTATTGGTCCTGTTAATGCAGTCATCAGTCCACCTATTAAAGGTATCTTAGTAATCAACCCACCTATTTTAGGTAGAATTCCTTTAATATTCGCACCGAATTTAGTAAAGAATGCTTGTCCACCTTCTGTAGCTGTTAATACTTTAACTGCTTCTGAGATACCAACAATACTGTGCGCTAGTATTCCGGTTAGTACCAGTAAAGGTCCTATTGCAGCACCTAAACCAACAAATATCGTAGTTAAAACAATCAATGGTGTTGGCATGTTGTTGAACTTCTCTACTAAGAAGGTTACTGCCTTAGCAAGCCCTCTTAGCATTGGTGCAAAAGCGGTTCCAATTGTAATACCTAGTGATTCAAAAGCACCACCTAATTGTTCAAGTGACCCTTTTAAATTATCTTTCATCTTATCTGCCGCTTCTTTTGATGCACCATTTGAGTTTTTCAATGAGTCACTATACTTTTTAAGTTTTGCAGGACCTGCATCAATTAAAGCTAAGAAACCACTTGCAGCTTCTGTACCAACAATTTGTGCTACATATGCAAGTTTTTGTTCTTTGGTCATGCCTTTTAAACCATTCTGGAACATTTCAATTAATTTAGGCATGCCAACAAATTTACCTTTTGAATCCGTCAAGGATAAACCTAACTCATCCATAGCTTTTTTAGATTTTTTAGTAGGACTTGCTAAACGAATAAATGATGCACGCAATGCTGTACCTGCTTGACTACCTTCAAGACCACTATTACTCATTACTTCTATAGCTGCAGATGTATCTTCTAACGTAACACCTAATGAATGTGCAGGTGTACCAGCATATTTTAATGCATCCCCCATGTATTGAACATCAGCTGCACTGTCATTTGCAGCAGTAGCTAACAAGTCGGCTACGTGACTTGAATCACTAGCTTTTAAATTAAATGAGTTTAAAGATGAAGCCATAATTGTTGCTGTTGTTGCTAAATCTGAACCACTTGCTTCAGCCGCACTAATAACACCAGGCATAGCTTTCATAATCTGGTTAGTATTCATACCCAACGCTGCTAATTCTTCCATGCCTTTCGCTACTTCCGAAGCTGATAGTGATGTTTTAGCACCTAATTCAACTGCTTGGTCACTCATTGCTTTTAAATCATTTTTAGATGATCCTGCAATAGCGCCAACTCTGGCCATTTGTTGTTCAAAGTCTGCTCCTGTTTTAACAGCTGCACCAAAACCAGCCACAACGGGCATAGTAAAGTATAACCCCATGTTAGAGCCAACATTGCGCATTGTCGAACCAACGTTATTAACAGAATCTTTATATTTATTTACTGCTTGAACACCTTTTCCAAAACCACTAGTACTTAGATATTGAGCTTGTTTTTGCTCTTGTGCTAATTTTTTGTAGCTTTGCGCTGTTTGATTCAGTTCTCCTTCAAGCTCATTTAACTTAATTTTTTGTTGAGTAATTGCATTAGATAATTCTCTTGCTTCCTGACTATTTTCACCTTGCGCATTAGCTACATGCTTGTATTGAGCGCTTAACTCACGTAAAACAGTTCTTTGTTTAGAAATGTTATTGCCTAACGTATCTAAATGCGCTTTATAAGCTTTAACACTCTCTCCAGCTCTTGCAAGATTGCTTCTAGACAATGCTAATGTGTCGTTGAATTGTGACATCTTAGCTCTAATTTGAGACATAGATGAAACACCTTGATTTTGTTCCATCTCTAAACGATTATGTGCTTGAGTTGTTTGATTAAGTTGAATGTTTAGATCTTTAAGTTTAATACGCTCTTCACTTAATTTTAGATTCAACTCTTGTGCTTCTTTACTTGTTGAACCATACTGTCTTTTTGCAAAATCGTACTGTCTAGATAGACTTTGAACGATGGATTGTTGTTGCTTCATGCTACTATTTAATTCTGAGATACGAGTTTTATAAGCATTAGCACTTTGGCCACTTAATCTAAAATTATTAGAGCTAAGTTTTAAAGAGTTTGAAACAGAAGTCATTTTCTCTTTGATTTGCGACATAGACATTGTTAATGTCTTTTGTTCCATTTCAAATCGTTTATATTCATGTGTTGTATTTTTGACTTGTGATTCGACTTCTTTTAACTTTTGTTTTTCTTGAAGTAACTCCGTTTGATGCTTTTGAGCTTCTGTACTTGTTGCGCCATATTGACGCTTAGCAAAGTCATATTGTCTAGATAAATTTTGAACAATGAGTTTCTGCTGTTTCATACTATTGTTAAGCTCTGAAATATGAGCTTTGTATGCTTCTGCAGTTTGGCCACTTAGTCGGAATTGCGTCATACTATTTTTTAGAGATTGCGCAACTTGAGTAATTTTTTGTCTTATCTCAGTCATTGATGATGTTAAAGTTTTTTGTTCCATCTCAAAGCGCTTAGCTTCAACTGTTGTCTGTTTATATTGGTTATCTAACGTTTTAAGTGAGTTTTTTTCTTGTAGAATTTTCTCTTTTAACTCAAGCGCTTCTTTACTCATAGCTCCTTGTTCACGAACTACTTTTTGATACCGACCTTCAAGCACTCTAATAGTGGTTTGATGCTTTTGTATAACACCATTTAATTGGTTAAGATAATTTTTATAAGAATTTGTTGATTTACCACTTTGTTGAAAAGCCATATTCGCTACATTTAGTTGACGTTTCATAGTTCCTAGAACGTTGTTAATTTTCTCGATTGAAAAGATAGCTTGCTTAGACGTAGAACCGAACTGTTTCATTTCTTGTTGTGTAGAATTCAACTGACGCTCATACATTTGCAATGCTCTATGTTGCTTACTGTATTCTTGTCGTAATTTCTCGGCTTCAACACTTGTTCGTTGTTCCTCTAAACTCATTTTTTTCAATTGATTTGAAATATCTTTCATAGAGTTTTCAGTTACATCAATAGCTTTAGTTAGCTCTTTAGTTCTTGTTTGAAAAGATTGCATACTTTTCTCAGAATGCTTGAAGTTATTAGTAGAACGACGCATTTCAGCATCTAAAGTTTTAAACTGACTACGCATTTGTTTCATTGTACGATCTACACCAATATCACGCATGTTCATTAGTATAGACATACCTTTAAATCTTGATTCAGCCACTCATTGCCCCTCCTTTCTGAATTTGAATATAAAAAATAAGCCTTAGCACACTGACTAAGGCTATAACGCTGCAAATAAAGCGTCTGCTCTTTCATCAGTCTCAACTGTATTAAGATGACGCTCATCTAATATTTGTAGGATATAATAGAACGGCATTTTTAGAACTTGGTCGGCAGGTGTACCATTTTCTATCATTTGCTTAACAACTTTATCCAAATTCTTTTGCATTCCGTTATACGTCATATCCTCTTCTTTGATTTGGTTTAACTGATGCTCTGAATAAACTTTTTTGTTTCTTCGTCTTGTTGGCCATTAGCAATAAATTCTACTTGTTTTCTTAAAGTATCGATTGCATCAGGTGCATGTAAACGTTCTTTTACGTCTTTAGCAGTAAATTGTTTACCATAAATTTTAACTACAACATCAATTAATTTATCAATTTGTTCTTTAAATGACATTTCAACTTCGCCTGTTTCTGCTTTTTCTAAATCAGCCATAATATCGACCGCTTCATATAAAACATCTAAAGGGATGAAGTGTGGCGTTAAATAAGTTTCTAATTTAATTTCTTCTGCATTCGGATTTTCTACTAATCGAATATAATTTCTTTTTAATTTGTTTGACATGTCTAAAAACTCCTTTTTATTTCGAAATAAAAGGACGGCTTTAAACCGTCCTAATGTTTTATTCTTCTTCCTCTAAACGTTCAAAGAAAGGTAACTCATATCCTTTTGCTTTTAATCGTTTTTCAAAGTCGTTGATTGTTTTAACTTTCTCTTCGATAATTTCATCTTGTCTATACTCTTTATCAGTTTTTAAATCAATTGCATCTTTTAAAACTTTGTATTGAGCCATGCGTTAACACTCCTTATGCAGAAGCTGTGTTAACTTCTGTTTTACTATCATAAGCACCATTTAATAGTTTTTCGAAGAATGAATCTTCTTTAGCTCCCTCACGAGCACTATCGAATAAAATCTTACGTTTACCGTCTGCGATACGGTGCATTGCAGTACCTTCTGATTCTTCAGATGAGAATTCCCAATCTTCTTCAGCAGTTTTACCTTCCAAGTTAGGATCTGAGAACATTACTTTTGTTAAACCTACATGTTGGTAAGTACCGTCTCGACGTTCACGTTTAAACCAAACTGCTACATAACGGTTTTGTTTACCTTTAACTTCTTCAAAAACGCCATTTTCATCATAAATTTCATTGAAAATTAACTCACGAATTTCTTGTGGAAATGCATGCATAGTCATTGAAATTTTACCTTCACCATCAGTGTTACCTGATTCGATAATACTACCATCTGCATAAGCATTTACGATTTCGCCACCAGTTTCAACTGAAATTTCTTGTAAACCACGTGTTTGGATTACGTTACTGTATTTAATTGTGCCATCCAATTCATCTGTATCTAATAAGGCAAAGCCTAAGTCTTTAATGTTAATAAATGATTTTGGTGTTTTAGCGTATTTTACCATTTAATTTTCCTCCTCATAAAAAATCGCCTCATATCGTCTAGTTGAGCGATACAAAGCGAACTGTTTATCATATTCATTGCCTAAGTTACTAACTTGACCTGCTTTAAGATTTTTCCAAAGCAAATCGCTAATTCTTTGTGATATTTCATTCCTTCTTAAACGAGCATTATAGTCATCACTAGCTTTAACAAAGACATCAATTTGTACGATATAGCTGTAAGCAGCACGTTCTCCGTCATAGTGTAATTCTGGGATAGGATCATCAAAATCATCTATAACAATATAAGGTTTGGTTATATCTTTGACATCTGGATAATCATTAAATTTAACATTATTGATATTTAATATCTTCATTAACTTTTCGTCTTGTTTAATGACGCTATATATCTCATTTAAAATATCAATCATAATAATTTCTCCATTTCTTCTTGCACTGTCTGATAAAATATTTTTTCAGCTGAACGGATTGCTTTATCTATCGCACCATAACCTTTAGGTTTAATAAATTTACCGTTTCTAGCATGAAAACCTTTTTCGTTTAGATGAACAACTGAATATCTATGATGAGGTCCCTCCCAATAAACACGGATAGAACGTATACCTTTATCCCAATATGGCTCCGAAAGTTTAGCCTCTGCATATTCAGCACCAGTATCTCTAAAGGTACGTATATTACCTTTGATTGCTTCAAGAATAATCTTCCCTGCTTTTATTAAGGCTTTATCTATAATCTCGTTTAATCGTTTGCGACTGAATCGGCGTTCAAGCTCTTTTTGTAGTTCTTTCAAACCATCTGCTCGAATACCTGTAAAATTTTTACTCGCCATTTGATACCACCCCTGCAGTTAGCATTAAAAATTGTTCGTTCTCTACATCAGGTTGTACCAATTTAATATTTAAATCTTGATGAACATAAGGTGATTCGATTTCTACATAATGTTTTTCATTAGGAATATATTGGCCATGTGTTTCTCGCATAAAAATTTTAACGTCATGCTCTGTACCATTGGAAATAGCTTGTTGAAGCTCTGTCATTTTCCATTGTGGGACGTATGCCCAACAACTATAGAGTTTATCTTTTCTTTTTATACCAGCTTCAGGACCAGTATTTTCTTGATAAGTGTAAAAATGAACACGTGTATTTAACTTTTTTGTAGTGATATATGGTTTTTTAAATTTACTCTTCATTTTCATCACGCTTTCTCAAATTATTAAAACCAAAATGCAATAAATCATCTTGGTAATTGTCGTTGAAAAACTCTAAAAGGTCTTCATAATCATAGCGAGCGCGTGCAAAAACTAAGTTTTTACCGTTTAAATTACTATTAATATCAAATACGCCAAAACGTGTTTCTAAGTTCTCGTAAGACATATTTAAAACACGTAATAAGTGTTCATCTTCCGTATTATGAGAAATCTTAGTGTATTCTTTAAATTCATCTAAAATTTCATCTGATATCTTAACGCTTGGCATTAGTATCAACTACTTTCTTAGGCTTGTGCTGCACCGTCTGTAGTACCACCTGCAGGAGTTGAAGTACGAACTGCAGTAGATAATTCTAAGTCATACACGCGTGATGCATTGTTATCAGCCGGTTGACCATAAGCAAATGTTTTAGCAGTGTATAAAATACAATCTTCTAAAGCTAAAGTCTGGTCGAATTTTTTAACTGTTAATCCGCCACCACGTACTGCATCATAGCGATCAGTTACAAAAGCAACTAATTTATTTGTTGGAACAAATTCAGATGATACGATTTGTATGTTATAAGGTAATACAGTTACAAAACCACCATTAGCAGTTAAGTAAGTATAACGCGCTTGTACATCCCATGAATCTTGTGGGTTAACTACTAATACAACTTTACCGTCAATGTTTACTTCTTTACCGTTTTCTTTAACAGATAAGCCTTTTAATAAGTCTTTTAATTCATTTACAGTTGTATCTGCATCTGCAAAAGTTAAAGTTCCAGATGTTGTTTTATCAACGACACCGCCATTTTCTTGGATATCTTTCATTAATCCAACTGGTTGGTCTTTAGATGCACCTTCACCTGTTAAGAATGCAGCTTCTAATGCTACTGAAATAGCTTCTTCGATTTGAGTACGAACAAAACGTTCTACCCAGTTAGGCCCGAACATTTTTAAGTCATCTGGAATAACTACGAAACAAGTTAATTTAGATTGTTTGAATTCTTCTTCATCAAATGCAGCATCTAATTGGCCTTTGATTTCACCAAAGATTTTACCCCAAACAGCTTGACCTGTTGGTTCTGCTTTAATGATACGTGTTACTAAACCTGCATTTTGAATGTTGATTTTTGAAAGTAATGGATGCTCTGATTGTAAATCATCAAACACACGTTCAATAACTGTTTCCGGTAATAATTTTTCTTCTTTATATCCTACTTCTGTATTGATTTCATTAAAGAATTTACGTTCTTCTGAAGTTAAAGGATCTTGTGAACGTTTAGCTAAAATACCGTTGTCTACTACACGATTATTCACTTCTGCTGAAATTTCTTCTTGTAAATCGTTTGATAATGCATCAAACATTTCTCCAAATGCTTTTGATTGTTCTTCATCACTTGCACCATTGCGAACTAACTCTGCAAAGTGTGCTTTATGATCTTGATAGTTTTTTAATTTCTCTCCTACTTTGATAGGCATTAATATTCCTCCTTAAATTTATGCATAAAAAATAGCCATTAACATCAATTGTTAATAGCTACTTAAAATGCAAATCTTGAAAATTTATTTTCTTTTGGTGGTGGATTAGTACCTCCGCCTTGGCCTTCGCCTTTACTACCTTCGTCATCGCCCTTTTCTAATTTATCTAGGCGTGACTTAATGTTTTTAACTTCATTTTCCAAATCTGCAATACGTTGTTCATTTGAATCATCACTTGAAGGTTCATCTGGTGTTCCTTCTTCTGCTTCATTAATCATTGCATTAAGAATGCTTCTTTGTTCTTTAAGTCTTGCTACATATTTAGAGTCTTTCAAGTTTTCTACACCTTCTTTCTGCTTCTCAACAGATTTACGAGATGATTTCTCATCTGCAAAACCTTTATTGATTGCTTCATCTGCAGTTAACCATGTTTCATTAGTGATTAGATTAACAATCTCATCACGATCTAAACCTGTTCTATCGTGATAAATGTCAACAATAGATGTATCAATTGCAATTAAAGCGTTCAATGTTTTCTGAATGTCTGATTTGTTACCAAAAGCCATTGTAGAAGCCTCATGTACCATCATATTTGCACCTGTTCGGATGATAATCTTATCTCCTGCCATTGCAACTAATGATGCAGCACTTGCAGCTAATGCAGTGACTTCAATCGTAATGTGATTTGATAAGGACTTTAAGTAATTATAAATTTCTATCCCTTCAAACACATCACCACCGCCAGAATTTAAGCGAATAACAATATCTTCTTTAACATTATCAAGCGAATCTTTCACAGCTTTAGCGCTGATAGTGTCGTCAAGAAAAGATAAGTTAGCAATAGTGCCTGACAACGTTAAGATGTGCTTGTTATTCTTAGTTTCGTTTCTAAAGACTGGCGTGACATTTCTCACAATTGGATTACTCATTATTAGTCTCACCTCCTCCAACTGGTGAAACTGATTCATAATTCTTAGTCAGTACATATTCATCTAAATGTTCATCATCTCCTGGCTCATCACCAAGCATGACGCGTATCTGATTACCAGTATATGTACCAGAAGAACGTAACTTATCAATAGCTTCTGCTAATTCAATTGGATTTTTCTTATCTATACCGACAATTTCAATACGTTTGTTTTCTCTTAGGTACTCATCTTTAAAGAATAGCTTAGAATTTAACTCACGCTCTAATTTCTTGGTTAATGGTTTAAAACAGAACTTATTAGTTGCTTCAATCGCTTTTTCTAAGTCTGCGTTTTCTCCTAATATAAGAGAAGGTGCTACACCTATAATACGCGCAATATAAATAAGAATATCTTCAATTGCTTGCCTTAATTCTTTGAAATCAGAACCGTTTGCACTAGAGTTGTTTGTTGAATGTTCTTCGTACTCTAAACCTTTAGTTAAAGGTACAACTGCAACTTGATTTTTCTCAAAAGTATTAAAAATCATATCAATATAGTCTTGAATACCTTTCGTACTTAATTGTGTTGAACCTATATTTAAAACGCCTCGTATTTGATTTTTCTTAAGTTGCATATTTAACATACGACCAAATACTTCACCGTAATCTTCAAATAGTCCTAATGAGAATTTGTCCAGTTTTTCATTGGCGTATTCTAAATAAATCACATCATCCATCGAAAAATAGCGATTATATTTATAATCATTCACCATAACCGAATTAAAACGATGTGGTAGTAGCCCTAATTCTGTTTCATGTTCAAAATCATCTGCTACATACAAATAATCATCATCTGATTTAATGATTAATGCTTCATTATCAACAAGAAGTTTATAAATGAACTTTTGCCAAAACTGTGTAGCATTTTGGTTAGGATTAGGCCGAACATTCAATAAATAATACATATCATCTTTAGTGACATGATTGTTTTCTTTTACTCTAAATTCGGATTGAGCGATTGTTCTTGCTACATACTCAACTACTACATTTAAAGCCATTCTTTTGATATAGGCTTTAGAACTCGTTTCTTGTAAAAGATCTAAGTCATACATCCACGAAATCTCATTGTTTTTTCTAAATACCTTATCGAATAGTCCCATAGCTTACTCCCTCCTTCCTTTAAAATCTCAAGCCTTTCAACAGATTGATTTCTTCTTCTAAATTAGAATCTTTTAAATCATCTGCTCTATACAATGCATGTATAAGTGCTTGGAAACCGTCAGTTTTACGTCTTATAGGCTCTTTCTTTTCATACTCTTTGTTGCCGTCTTTGCGTATCTTAACGGCAACGTTTTGCGTGTACCAACGCATTAAAGGATTATCACCAAAGATAAGATGATGTTGTGCAAACATATCTTCAACTCTTGGTGCAAGTAAGGACTGAATAGCGCGTGTATTTTTAATCACTTCATATTCGATACCTACATCTTCAAATAGAGGTCTAAGTAAGTCCATTCGGAAGTTATCAGCTACGACTTTTTGTAATCCATAATTCTTTTGTGCTTCAATGAACCAATCAATAATATGTTTAGGATTTATTGTTGGTTCATCTACAATAGTTAATAAACCTCTTTTCTCCCATTCGTGAATAGGTGGCTTTAATTTGTATTTATCAAGAAATTCTTTTCTAGCAAATGAATGAGTTTTCCAAATATAATCATCACCCGATCTAAACAGTAAACCGACTGCTGCAAAGTCTTTTAAACTTGCATAGTCAAGTCCACCAATACATTCATTATTTTCAAGTGGTGGAATAGGTCGATTAGTTGCCATAATGTCATCCCAAGGTGCTACAACACTTTGTGTATCTGTCTCAGGCATATTCATTCGCTTAGTCATAAATTCTGGTCGATTAGATGGATTAAATTGAAGTCCTAAATATTGTTGATGAACTTCTTTGAATAATTGAGCGCCATATTCACTTTTTGGATTTTCGAACATAGGATTTGCTTTCTCCCATAAATCTGGTTTATCTATTTCTTCTTTATCATCAATTTTACAGATAAAAGGGAATAATCTATCTTCAGGGTTTATGCCTTTTAATACGTTATCTGCTCTTTCTTTTAACCTATCTAAGAATCCTTCTCTTACATATCCGTCAGTACCGATATAAAAAGTACGTGGATGTGCAACTTTACCTAGTCCGCTTCGTTTGATGTTAATAATTGTATCTTTTTCATAAGCATGTACTTCATCAAAGAAAATACAACCTTCACGAGCGCCATCTTTTGTTTTTTCATTAGAAGTATCGAATAAGAATTGTGACTTGGTGCTTGTTCCTTCCACATACACTTTACTTAAATAAAAAGGGTTATTAGGTCGCTCGCCTGTAATATATAAATTGTTACTTTCTATCATTTCATAAATTTCTCTAAAGCTTACTAGCGCTTGTTTCTCACTATTAGCTACTACTGACATATTGTATTTAGGAATACCATGTAATGGTGTCATAAAGAACGCTGCTAAAGTACTAATATAGCCATTCTTACCTCCACCACGAGCCATAGATATAAAGAATTCCGAGAAATAAGGTGTTTTGGTATCTTTTTCATATAAGAATACAAAACATGAAATGAATTTTTGGAAGTCTTGTAGTTTAAAAAACCATTTCTCACTAAATTTGATATAATCTTCTATTTTTTGATCGTCAAAATAAAGGTCGTCACGTTGCAAGATATTATCTTCTAAAAAAGAAACAAGTCTAACGCGCTCTTTATTAAAGATAACGTTGCTTGATTTATATTTTTCTATATAGTCTGTAACATATTTAGGTATCTTCATGTTAAATCAGGTCCTTTCGCTTGTTCTTGCTTGCGTCTTTCTTCGGCTTTTCTTTCTAAGTGGAATGATTTTTCTAATGCAAGTAATGATCCATTTACTTTATTCTTTTCTGCGATAGCTGGATTAGGTTTAACATATTCTTGTGATGCATTTTTGACTACTGTTATAGGTCCAGATTGTTCAATATAAATGTCCAAAGCATAAAATAACTTTAATAAATTAATATACCGCTCTACTTTTTCTAATTCTATGTCATTATCCGCATCTATTTGCTGCAATAAGTAATCTTCAGAAGCATTGATTCGTTTAATTTGGTTAGAAGTTAATTTATCTTTAAGATATTTATCTTTTTTCAACCCCCTCCCCCCTTTACATATTTTTTATTTATTTATTTTTTAATTTGTCAAGCCCCCTTACGTATCTTTTTGAAAGATAAATCCACGGAGTTGACCCAAGCGCCGGTTTCCGCGATTCCTTTTGTGGCGCGGTTCTTGAAACCGGGGGGGTATTTGACACTTTTTACACTTTTAAATTTTGAATTATATTTATTTTTTATATAATTTCTATTCACCAGTTTTCATCATTAAATTTGTTTTTTCGATTGTTTGGATTATGTTCAAATCTGCCGTGTCTTTTATTATGATGATATTTACATAAGGTTCTTAAGTTATTTAAATCGTATGCAAGTTCTGGTTGCTTCTCTAACTCAATAATATGGTCGATTTCTAATGATTGTTTTTGATTAATTGTCAATCGACCTTCAGCGTTACACATCACACATTCATAATGATCACGTGCTAGCACCTTTAGTCTTGTTTTACGCCATCTAGCGTTTGAATAGAAACCTTTGTTCTTGGTTCGTTGTTCTATATAATCCGCATATGCTTTGCTCATCTCTGTTACTCCAAACAAAAAGACACAACACTAATGTGCTGTGCCTGTGTATTCATTATCGTATATCTATATTATAAAACTAATTGTATATTGATTGCACATATGGTTCGATGTGTTCGAATGGTTCGATGTGTTCGTTTAATCATAGTATCCTTGTTGCGCATCCATGTATACATTGACTATCTCATTGACACATCCATAAAACGTAGACTTACTCTTTATCTCCATAAGCTCCATGATAGTCTTGTGCTTGATACCTATCTTAATCAATTGTAGTATATGATAGTTCATTTCATCTGTTACATACTCTTCATACTTATCTATAAATTGTAGCTTATTAAGTAGTTTAACATTACGTCGATACTCTCTATTCCTATCCAATACTTTAACTAATACCTTATCACCTGTACCACCTTTGGCTTTAGGCATCACTGCTTCTATACCATACTGTGCTGTTGATGTACTGTCTGCATCATACACTTGCGCTTCTATAATATTATGCATCCACTTATAATTGTCTATCATGTTTCTCACTTCATCACGTGTGTACAAATGATTACCTCCATTATTTATTGTTGGTCGAAAGGTGTACGTTCTACTTTGATGATTTCTAATGCTTGTTCTTCTGTAAAACCTTGTTGTCTTAAACTTGTTAATCTCTCACGTTGATATTCAGATTTCAATCTGGCCACTTCAAGTATTAAAGGGAAAGTTGATTTCAATTCATATATTTGGTTCTGAATATTAATATCTTCTTTTTTACTGCCGTCCATATTAAATATATTATCCATTACATTACCTCCATTACTTAAACTGTTTCTTCGTTCTCTCAATCTCAAACTCCACATCTTCTATATCGCAATTTCTCACGTACTTAGTGAATAGGTACACATTCGTATATCTCTGTGCATCTAATTCATTACGCAAGATTGAATTACTACCTAATGTAATCAGTAATGCTATTGCGAGTATAATGGTTAGTGCTATCCACACTACTCACTCACCTCAGCATTCAAATGGATATGATCGTCTTCTGTAAAGTCTTGTGGCACTTCCACATCATCTTCACTCTGCAACTTAACAATAAGTTCGTTAGTTAGATATTTGCTTAGTTCATACATTCCGATGATGAACCATATTTTTAGTAGTCGTTTAATCATTTTTATCCTCCTCAATATCAATTAAATTAGTCGCCGTTCTAATCATAGTTCTTAATTCCTGTTCATTCATACTTGCCATCATAGGGCTATAAAATTTACTTTCCCTATCATTGACAGCTTTTATAAAGTCATCTTCAACTTCAACCTTTTCTTCTGGCGTGCTATTTTTAAGTCTTTTGATTGTCTCAGTGTATCTTTTTGGTAACTTCATTTTAGGAATATTAATCATTGTTCCCCTCCTCAAACATTTCTAGCGCCTCTTCCTTACTCTCTGCCTCCACAATAGAGAGAGTTTCATTTGTACGTGCTTTCTCAATGTCGGTGTGAATGTGACCTGTGCTATCTGTGAATTGGCGTATTAGGTATTGCATTATTTATTAAGCACTTCCTTTACACGTTCTAGAATGTCCTTATTTTTAACCGTATCGATTTCGACACGTTTGGAATTAGTACCCTGTACTTCCCCAGCCGTCTGTCCCTCTCTCTGACACATAACTAAACTCCTCTACTTCTTTTAACTCTGGTGTCCAAATAGGTACGATAACGAGTTGTGCGAGTTTGTCGCCTTTTTTTGATACCGTAAGAATTAGGTAATTGATACAAATCATCTGTCGCTTGTCCTTCGATATTTAAAACACCAAAACCTACCACTAACGATAGGATATTTAAACCAAATGTCGTCACCTTTATTTAATTCATGTAATTTCATTCCGCTACCCCCTCTGTACATTGCCGTATTGATCTGTTTTGACTTTAACCATAAGATTGTTTTGTACTAGATTTTTAAAATACCTAGTATTCACTCTGTGTTTAGCCACTTCACGCTCTGCGCGTTTAGCTTTAGCAATACGTTCTTCTCTGCGTTTACGTTTCAACGCTCTTTCATGTCTAAGTTCAGCTTGCTGTATCTCATACAACTGCTTAGCTGTTAATTCCTTTTCATTTCTTTCGTACGTCTGCACCATATTGATATACTCCCTTACCATGTATTAATTCTGGACCACGCAATCCTTCGTCATATCTCTTACGAACCGTACTATCTGATACATCAAAATATTTGTACACATCACACAATCTGTAACGTTTACCGTTTAAATTCACTTTTATCATGGTGTCACTTCCAATCTGCGTAACTGACACTAACGTCAGTAATGTTTTTGATATTATCGAGTAAATTGTAAGGGTCATTTTTATATCTATCAGAGTAATGTTCGATATAGTTTTCTCTATCTGCATGATTATTTATCCAAATAGGTTGTTCCACTTCCACAGTTAAATCGAATGTGAGTTTTAGTGTTTCTTCCTGCATTACACTTCCTCCACTTCTAAAATAATTTTCGGTTCCTCTGCATATTGCTTAAAACTGTGTATTTCAACGATTTGGTTATCGTCTTTCCATAGATGATCGTTCGCTGCATCTAGCACAGTTTTGATTAAGTTATCTATATCTGGTTTAGTACGTTTGTACTGACCTATCGCTATCAGTTTTTGATTTTTCGACCAACTCTTAGGTGGTTTAAAGTAAAAGTAAAGCGACACCTTAAGTTGTGTATTCAACATCTTTTTAGGTAACTGGCTCTGTATAAACTTCTTATGCGCTGTATAAGACGCTGGCATGTAAGTTTGAATAAAACTACCGCGTCTTGTGAAACGTGGACGAGGCGAGCCAATAGGTGCCTCATACGTTTCGTTAAAGTTAATTTCTATCTGCACGTTGTCACTCCTAGAACAAGAATTCATCTATTGTTGTCTGCTGTTGTAATTCTTCTTTTCTAAATAATTTATGCTTACGTTTCATCTTTGCTAACTCATCTTTAGTCACAAATTCTTTAAAATGCTTATCACTCATTCCACCTTTATTAGCAAGATAGAAACTACCGTCATCTCTAGGCAGAACCCTAAGCATTTCCCAACCGTCACTTTCATATAGGCTATATGCGTTAGGTTGATTTTCTCTAAGTCCCATATTCGACCACACCCTCCCTTACACGACGTTCTGCAAGTTTCTGGAAGTATATATCCTCCAACTTGTCTTGGTCGCCCTGTGCGTATTCTATGAGTTTCTGAGCATACACATCTGAACACTCAAGATTGAGTTTGATGTCGTCTATCGTCACCATGCGTCACGTCCTCTGAAATCATCTCCTAGCACTCGAACCGTTCTTGCATTTTGTTTCATACGTGAATTGATCCGTTGCCAGTTCATATTTTGATTTAATTCTTTGTCACTAAAGTTAGTAGTAAAGATATTATTCTTACCTACTCTGTTATCTACGATTGAAAATAGTTTGTTTAATGTGTGTTCAGTGTTTTCTACACCTACATCATCAAGTACAAGTAAATCTATGCTGCTTAATAGCTGTACGAGTTCATCTGTCGTTTCAGTAGCGTTGTTATTGTATGTTGCTTTAATGCGTTCCATTAGCATTGGAATGTGCATGAATGCTACCGAATACCCTTGTTTCTTAATTGCCTTTGCTATGGCATACGCTAGGTGGCTTTTTCCAGTACCATATGAGCCTTGTAGTATTAATGACTTAGGTTTATCCAACGAGAATGTTTTAACGTACTCAATAGCTGTATTCTTCGCTTGTATTTGATGTTCGTTTTGTGGTTGGTAACTTTTAACTGTTGCATCACGTAAAGACGCATTCACATTAGATTGGTTAAAGATACGATTGAGATACTTTTGCTTTCTCTGTTGTTCAGCTTCTTTACCAGCAGCAATCATTGAGCAATCACAACCATGTCTGAACTCTTTTCCGTTATTGAATTTGTAATAATCGTAGGTGTTGCCACATCTTTCACATTTAAGATTATGTTCTTCTTCTACAATATTTTGATTAGGCTTGATATTTCTTGCTAAACTTCCTAACGATTGCATTGCTTATCACTCCTAGTCCCAATAACTTTCGTCATACTTCATTCTGTTTAGTTGATCCATGCCACTAGGTTGTAGTTCTTGCTGGAAATCATTTAAATAACTTTCTTGTGATAGGAAGGTTTTAGGATACTTTTGATACTGTTTATCTGTAATTGTTTTTAGATATTCTCTAGTCCCATTCATAATGGTGTCGAATTCATGTTTTTTAAGTGCTGATTTGAATAAGCTGAACGCTTTCTTCTTATCTAGCTTTTTATCGTAAAGTTTCCACCATTCTTCAAAACGTTCACGCGTAACGTCAGTTGCGCTATTATTAATTGTCTTACTGTTACTTGTTATATTGTTATTTGTAATACTGTTATTTGTAGTGGGTTGACTGTCGACCGATTGAATTTCAACCGGTTGACTGTCGACCGGTCGGATATCAAGCTGTCGAGGATTATGAAATAATGTGTATAAATTACTTCCGTAGATATTTCCATTCTGTTTTCTATCAACCTGTAAATAACCTGCGTTTTCTAATTCGCGTCTAGCACGTTGATAACGTTGCTTTCCTATATTAAGTTCATGCTTGATTAACTCAACGCTAGGAAATGAGCTTTCATCTGCACCAGCATAAGCCGATAAGTAACTGTATAATGCTTTAGCTTCTATACTGATGTTTCTATCTTTCATTACTCGTTTGAATACAAGTCCGTAACCAGTAATGCTAGTTTTCACCTTGTCACTCATACTTCATCACTTCCGTACAATATCCACTCAGGTGTAGTGTTGAATTCTTCTGCCATTCTTCTAATTGTTTTCATTGGTGGTAACTGCGCTCTGTTTTCCCAACGACACACAGCTAATCGTCCTACACCTAAACGCTCACCAAATTCAGATTGGAGCATATTAGCATCTAATCTTATTTCATTTATGCGTTGAGCAATTTTCATTCTATTCTCTGGTCTAATCATTATTGATCGCATTTATTTTCTCTCCTTTCAGCATTCTGTTTAGTCTGTCATCTACTTTGATCCAGCTATCCTGTAAGATATATTTCTCATCAAAAGACTTAACGCCTACGTTGTGCTGTTCGGAATGATGTTCTCTGCATAAAGCTAATACTTCATAATCGTAATGCTGCATCTTCTTACGATTAGCACCACGACCTATTGCGTAATGATGTGCAAGGTCTGCTCCGCTTTTGCCACATAACACACAGTTACGATTGACTGTTGCCCAATAAAGTAACGACTTATCACCTTTTAATAAATCACTTGTTTTGTAAGCAAGTATTATTCCGTTAGCGAATACCCAATCGATTGTCACTTCGATAATCTGACTGGCTTGTGTACGTGTGCAGTTACTAAGTGAAATGCGTTCATCATATCCGTAATACGTTCTTACATATTCGATAAACATATGACGCATGTAATCCATCGGCATACCTGTATGGACTTCTATATCCTTGACAAGTGCGAATATCTTCTTACGTTGCTTGTTTGTAATTCTGAATGGATCAACTGGAATGACATCGACTTCTACATCAAACCCGTTATCGAGTAAGAGCGAAGTCTTGTTATCTAGTTCTACACCCTCAATGACAACGGTTGTTGTACCGTCATCTTGAGTAATGTAATTTTTGATTTTAGCCAATTAAATCAGTCCAATCAGAAAGGTAAATCATCTATATTGTCGTCAACATTGTTGTTAGCGAACGGGTTATTACCTGCTGGTGCTTGCCCTCGTTGTTGTTGAGATTGATTGTTTTGTTGATTGTTATTCTTTGGTTCTAAGAATTGAACGCTGTCAGCCACAACTTCTGTTACATATACACGTTGGCCATCTTTTTCATAGCTGCGTGTCTGAATACGACCGTCTACTCCGGCAAGTTGTCCTTTTGATAGATAATTATTTACGTTTTCTGCTTGTCGTCTGAAAGCTACTACATTTATAAAATCAGCCTCTTGTTCGCCATTTTTATTTTTAAACGGTCTATTTACTGCTAATGTAAATCTTGCATTCGCTACATTGCCTTCATTAAAGTTTGGATCTTTCGTTAATCTACCTACTAAAACTACTCTGTTTATCATTACTCAATCTCTCCTAACCATGTTTTTATAAGATTTCTTGTTTTATCAATTTGTTGTCTTTCTAATTCATTTACGTCCATATTTTTCAACTTGATAATTTCTTTTTTAAATTGTTCGGTTTTCCCTGCATTTTCGACTACTTCAATAAAGTTTTCTGCCTCTTTCTTAGTTAGTTCTTTTAGTTCATCACTCACGTCTGGTACTTCTTCACCTAAATATAAGTAGTTGCCCAGTCCAAACTTAGCTGCACATTTAACCATGCACCGCTTAGTTGCTTTGTTAATATCAAATATTGCAGTAGCACTACCAACCGTTACTGGTTTATTTCTGTAATCTAAAACTGGCAACCATTCACGTTTAGTTACACCGAACACTGTTAATTCGACGCATACCATGTAACCTTCGTTGGTTTTGAGATAGGGAACAAAAAAATTTTCATTTGAACAATCTGGATAAGGAAATTCAATTACTCTCTCTGTATAATTTGGATCTTCTTTAGTTAATTCTTGTTGTACATACGCCCACGATAAATAATTTAAGTTTTGTTTTTTTTCAACATGCGCACTTACATCTCTACTGTTTAATTCTCTAAACTTGTCTGAGAAGATAGGTTGTTCAGTCATTGTTTACCTCCTCCAAATCTTCAAAATTGTATACTTTTCGTGTTTCTTTCGTTTCAATTCTCGATACTTCAATCAAGTGTTTATCCCAATCTATATCGATTTCGTCTAAACCGTTGAATTTACGAGCATTACTTCTTAAAGCGTTGTAATTAGCATATTCTTGAGCAGTAGGTTTATTAGTAATCCAACGTCCAAAGTGATTATCTTTAATGCGATACTCTACTTCACAATTTGATATTGGCTCTTGCATTCACATACTCCTCCAATCGTTTACCTGCTCTGTCCGCTCTAGCATCTGCACTTTGATATAGGCTTATATATAAATTGATACTGTCGTTTAAATCTTTGATATGCTCGTTTGCAGTATCTAGTTGTCTTTTTAATTTCTTGTTTTCTAAACTAACTAGAACTAAATCTCTACTGTCTTTAAGTAGGTTGTTATGTTCTTTTAAAGATATAGTTACCTCTTGCATGATTAGTCCTCCTGTAATATGATTAAGTCGAAATTCATTTTATTAGTGCTTGACTGTTTGCTATTGGCGTAGCAATCAGTCTTTTTTTGTGTAGTAACAAGTGTCAAAAAACAAATAAGTTAGTGTAGATACTAACAACGCATATGCAGCTGCATTAGTGATGAATACATTTAAAGCAATTAACAATAGGAAAAACACTGCAATAAACATAAAGCCTGTTATTAAAAATAATTTGTCATCCTTTGTCATTTCTTCATCCCCTTATAAATCTCTTTCTTATAATCTTTTAAAAATTTCCACATTAATTCTGCGTCGAAGTAATGAGATGAACTTCCACCTTGACCTTCAAACCAAATGTCATTTTCTTTGAGGTATTTATTAAATCTAGGAACTTCTAATATTCTTTTTTCTATTTTGTACCTACTCAACTTCGACTCTTTGATTAGATCTTCCATAGTCCAAAACGCAGGTAATGAATTACTTACCAATTTTTCAAATTCAACTTTAGGTATAAGAACATGAGTGTCAGGTAATGTGAATGTTATAGTTTGTTCCATTTATTAACACTCCTTTCGTGTATAATTGATTTATCCCTTAATGAAGGGAGGTGTGAAATATGGACATCAAATTCTTGCAATCTTTAGATTTTTTAATTCAAAAAGCGAACAAAGAGCATGTAACAAAAAACTGGAATATTGTTTTTGAATTAAATAATGAATTACTTACTGCTAATTTCATCAAAGATACTGCAAACCAAAATGCTGTTTTCAGTAGTATCAAATCAGATGGCGATAATGAAAAAATACCTCTAATGTCTGAAAAGTTATATCGTAAATTACGTGCTGGTAACGACTTCGAAGGTTTTGAAACCCCTTTAAAGAAAATAATTCGTTATTTAGAAAGCGAAAATTCTTTCGACGTTTATAGACTTTTAAAGTTTTATATTGATCAATTCGAGGTCGACTCATCTCGGTTAGATAACTTCGCTTTTGACGTTAAAAATCTAAAAACCGGTGAATGTTTCTCATTTATAGAGATTGATAAATCTTCAGAATTACAATTTGTCACATTGGTTACTGATAAAGATTTACAAACTCTGACTCATGTTTCAAAGTAAGATGAACTAATTGAAGGACTGCGTATGCTTCTCTATACGTAAGTTCTTCTTTTTTCATTTCTTTTAAAACTTTGTCATGTACTTCAAATGTTCTATGAGTGTTCTCTTCCCCCGCTGCTCTCATTGCTTTCTCGTAATCAGATTTCATACCATAAAGTCTCCACTCTGCATCATTCATGTATTCTTGATTTTCTAGCATTTGAATTCCTCCTTTAAGTTGTTTGTTCGATTGTGAGAGGTGGTCAGACACCACCTCTTGTGGTATAATTAAATTGTTAATATTTACTCGTTGGCTGCTTATTTAGCAGTCTTTTTTTGCCCAGTCTTTTTTGGGGTTATCAATAATCAATTCACCGTTGTTTTTAACGTAGTATTCAATGAAAGAAGGACTATCTTGTGTTAATTTGTCATTATATTTATCAATAAACTCTTTCAATGCTTCAGAAAGGTTGTAACCTTTAACTCTTAAATCATCATCAAATTTCTTTTGTAACACTTTTCGTATTAATCTATCTCCATCAAAACCATCAATTCTAAATAACGAATACAATGCTAATGCCACTTTCGTTCTTTTAGGTGTATTAGTTTCATTTCTAAACTTTTCATAATACTTTAAGAAATTAAGTGTTTCTTCAAAATTAATAAATTCAAATTCTCCTGATTTTATAAGTTCAGTAACACCTGTGGCAGTAGTGTTGTTTCTTGCGACTGAAATAACTACTGTGGTACCCGCATACTTTTTATTAAGTAAATTCAAAAGTGACACATATTCCTCAGAACCTTGATTTGCATAACTCTCGATAAAGTTAAGTAAACTCCATGGTCTTTGAGTTGTATTCATACGCACAATATCGTGTTCAGTTAGTCCTGGTTTAACAATGTATTCAATTGGTACTCCAGCTTTTTTTGCATGCTCTAATCTATGTTGACCGTCAATAACAACCATGTATTCGTTCACAATTATCGGACTAATAAAGCCTTCTTTCGCTTGTTTCAGCATTTCATCTGTAAAAAGAATATTCCTGTTAAATTTAGTGAATTTGAACATATCTAAATCGTCCGTTTTATACACTTCGTTTACTGGTAAATTCATTGTGTTTTGTTCAAATGCTTCTCCGTTAATATCTACTCGTTTCATAATTTATTGCTCCTTTAACTTTTTAATAATTTCTTCTAATTTGTTTATTACTTCTTTTTCATTAATATGATTTTTATAATTTTGTATAAATAGTTCTGATGGTTCTAAGATTTTCAATAATATCGGCGTATAATCTTGGTTATCATTTTCTTTAGTGAAAGTTGCTGCATTACTAGGTTGATCCATCATATCTTTAACTTCATTTCTAAAGTCATCTGCCAGATTTTTATAGTATTCACGTTCACTTTCAAGATGTTCATTCATATTTTTTATACTTTGGTAATCTTCTGGCTCCATATACTTCTCAATCACTTCCGGCTCTCTACTCTCTGCGTCCTCTAGTTGTTTCTTAGCAATCTCTTCTGAGCGTTGTGCTTGTTCTACTTGAGATTGAAGTTGGGCGTTTTGTTCGTCACGTTGTTTGAGTTGTTTTTTTAACTCTCGTAATTCTCGAACTGTCATTTCATCTGGAGTTTTAACTTCCCCCGTTGATGTTGTGTGTTTTTTAGTGCGTTCTGGTTCGGGTAACGTAGCAATCATATCCAATGCATTTAATCCCAAATTCGTATACGTATACGAATTTAACTTTTCAGAAACTCTCATCATTTTGTTTGCGGTACTGTGATTAAAGTTCATATTTTCTAACCACTTACCAAACTCACCGTGTGCTAAGTCATTCTCTTTCACGTGTTTCAATCTTCGACCAATCTCGAAAATCGACTGACCAGCAATATTTTGGTAACTCTTGATTTCTGTTTCTATTGTGGTTAAGTCATTACTAAGTTGTAATTCGTTCAATTATTATCACCTCTATTATCACTTAAAGTGATATTTATATTAAATTTTTTTAGCCTTTATATAATCAACTTCAGTGTTGAATAATTTGGCTAAAGCATAAAGTTGTAACCCTTTTAATTCAGCATCATCTTTTTCCCATCTTATTACAGATTGCTTAGTGACACCTAATTTATCAGCTACATCTTGTTGTGTCATTTTTGAATTAGTACGCCACACTTTTACCGGAAACTCTTTAAAATCCTCTGGCATTTCGTATCACCTCCTGTTGACACTTACAACTATACTATCACTTAAAGTAATATGTCAACACTTAAAGTGATATTTTTTTAGAAATAGTGATAATAAGTGTTGTAAAGTAATATCACTTATGGTAAATTAGTATTACATTAAGTAATACTAAAGGAGAAAAAAACATGGAATATAAAAGCGCTAGAAAAATTTTATCGGAGAACTTAGAACAACTTATGAAAGAAAATAACATCACTCAAGTAGAATTATCTGAAGCAATCGGCGTAAGCCAGTCCACAATCTCTAACTGGCTAAAAGAAATTAAATATCCTAGAATTTCAAAAATACAAGAATTAGCCAATTACTTTAATGTACCTAAATCTAGAATCACAGAAGATAAAAGTTTACAACAAGATACAATGGCTGCTCATTTTGACAAAGACGGTTTAACTGAAGAGGAAATTGAAGAAGTAAATAAATTTATTCAATGGGTTAAGAACAGAGATAAATAAAAAAACAAGTCTACATAAGCAGACTTGGAAGGAGTAAAAACAGTGAGCAAATATAATAATGGTTCAACTAGATCATTAGGTAAGCCTAGTAAAACAAAAGGGACTAGAAAACCACCAGGAAACAAATAATTTACATCTCTATAAAATATATTTGGATTTTTTCGGTTATATTTATTAGAACTTTGGGTTCATTATCACATTGTTGTGACCATTTGACTATGTCTTCAAAAGTTTTAAGTATAGGCTCTTTGTCGAAGGGTTCAATAATCAATTCGTTAGGTTCATTATAGTTTGTGTTCAAATTTGTGATATATCCACAATTTATTAAATTTTTATCAAAATCGAAAATATACGCAACTGTATCATTGGGATTATTAAATACAATTTCTCTAACAGGTTCCGCATACTGATAAGCTAATCCGCTCCCATTTCTAGAATTATTTATAGATTTTCTAATCTTTTCTAAAATTGTTAGCGGAATTAAAAACGGATAAATTGTAGATGAAATTAAAGCTATTATAAGACTTAATAAAATTGAAATTTGAAGATTAAAGAAATTACTGAATATTAGTATTAAAGAAAACAGAATAATAAAATTTAAAATTGATAATAATACGTTATAAAATACTTTATCTTGATTGTCATATACTTTAATTTTTCCCATTTTATTAAGTAAAAGAAATGAAAGAAAACCAAGCCCTCCAGATGAAATAATTACACTTAAAATCGGCATGTCTAAAGTATTCAAAGATTCACCTACTTTTTTTATTTATTATATCACAATTGATACCAGGTACTAAAGAGAGGATGATTTTTTGGGGTTATTTGAAGAATTATGTATAAAAAACGACTGGATAGAAATCGAAGAAACTAATCGTTTACCTAAATTTCAACCCGGCTTTTATATAAACGGTAAAATTTATATCAATAACAACCTATCCGAAACACGCAAAGCCGAAGTGCTATACGAAGAACTAGCACACCACAAACTTACATATGGGAATATCTTAGATCAATCTAAAGACATAAATCGCAAATTTGAAAACTACGCTAGGCGTCACGGGTACGAAGCAGCACTTCCCCTACGCATTATTGTGGAGGCACATAACTATGGTGTAAGTAGCTTATACGAACTAGCGCAGTATGTTCAGTTAAGTGAAGGACACGTATTACAAATATTGGAACATTATAAAAATAAATTTGGTATTGGAACTCACTACGGTAATTACTCTATCATGTTTGATCCGTTGAGGGTGTATAAATTGCATAGAGTGGATTAGTGTTATGGTAATTGTTTAATTAAAATATTTAATCAGAAAGGATTTGATTCTATGTTTGAAAACATTCTTGCTTCTATTGGAATAAACTCTGTGAAGGTCGAAACTTTAGTAAAAAACAAAAGTATTCATAGTAATGATACTTTGGAAGGAATTGTAAGAATAGAGGGTGGTAGTTCTGTTCAAACTATTAACAAAATTTCATTAACTTTAGTAGAAAGATATGAAAATCCTGATAAAAATAGTCAATTTCCTGTTTTAGAAAATGAATTACAAACATTTACATTACACACAGATGTTGAATTAAAAGAACACCAAACAATAACAGAAGAATTCAAATTTAATATTTATGAATATGAATTTAAAAGCGAACCAAAACATTTAATATTAAAAACACATGCATATGTAGGTTATTCAGTTGATGCTTATGATGAAGATAAAATTGTTTTCAAATAAGAAATTAATGTTTTTATAAAATCTTATTATTAAAAACAAACCAAAGGGGATATATATTATGAAAAAATTCTTAGCATTAATTTTCGCAAGCACATTAATTTTAGGAGCATGTGGACAAGTTGGGGATAACTCGAATAAAGATAATAAGAAGTCGAACGCTTCGAAGAGAAATAAGGATTCAGAAAATCAATCTAGTAAAAAACAAAGTCGTACGTATACCGCTCAACAATATAACTCTTTAGTAGATGACTATAATACAATGATAAACAAACCAGAAAGTAAATCAAAAGTATCAAATAGTGTTTCTCAGTCCAAATATAACGCTTTACTTAAAGAATATAACGCACTTGTTGACGAAGCTGAAGATTAATATTCCAGGGTAGCAGGCTTACCCTTATTCATTATGGCAATCATGGTATTACATTGAAGTCGTTGGGAGTATTTAAATTGTATGAGGTGTATTGAATTTATCTATTTTAAGGAGACTAGAATTGATAATTTTAAACTGCAAAATAAAATCAAGTGAAATTGTTTACGAAGTGAAAACGATTAAAAATAATTACTTCACCTATTCTTTACCTAAAGATACCACATCTTATAAAGTAAGAAAAGTGCTTAAAATTATTGAAAGTAAAGTAGATGAAGACGAAGATTATTTAAACAAAGGAGGTTGAGGGATGGAGAATAATAATGAAAAAGTTTATAAATCCTTTTTAAATATCACAACAAAATTGATTGATATTTACAATGATGCAAATATAGAAAATAGGAAAATTAAGTATTTACCTGAGTGGTTAGATTTTTATACAACTCAATTACTAGAAGAAAACAAAAGCAACTATAAATTATATTCAACGTACAAAAGAGGCACTATCATTTATGTAAACTTAGGTAGCAATATTGGTAATGAATTTTCTGGCAATCATTTCTGTATCGTCATGGATAAAAAAGATAATCCCAAGAAAAGCACTCTCACAGTAGTACCTTTATCTTCAAAAAATTCAACTCATTATAAACAACTAACCTCTTCTATTTTTGACATTACTATAGATGAATTGAATAAGAAAGTTAAGGAATTAACTGATGAAGCTGATAAAATTGGTGATTTTGCTAATCTAATAATGGATAAACATGAATCTTATATAAAATCCAAAGCGGAGAGAAGCGCCTTACTATTTAAATATGGTTATTTAACGGAAGAACATATAGATAAGCAATATGAAGAAATTGAAAATTTGATAAAAGAAGAAGCTGATAATTTCAAAGAAAAAATATCTAAAATGAAAAAGAAAGCAGAAAATATTAAACTTGTGCGGAAAGTTTTCAATAGACATAAAAACAAACAATCTTTTGCAAATGTTTCTGCAATAACTACAATAAGTAAAAAAAGAATTCAAAAAATAAACAGTGAAGATCCTACAGGAAAAATCAGAATTAGCACTGATGATTTAAAGAAAATTGAGAAACAAATAATAATCAGATTCATAAAAAGTTGAAATTAAGGGTAACATCTGGTACATTTATATTAACAATTCGCGGTGAAATCCCGCTTTCTACTTTAATAAGTAGCTCATTCCCGGTGAAATTCCGGTGACCAGATGTTAATTCATCTGGTCTTTTTTTTATGCAATATTACAGGTAGCCCGCCTACCCTTATTATTTTTTTAACCATTCAGTCGAACATACGTTCTTTAAAGGAGGTGAAAACCATAACCAAAACGGAAATATTTTAGAAAGGATGGATTTTATGTCTGTTAAAAAGATTAAAGGCACTTGGACTTACGATTTCCAATATGAAGGAAAACGATACAGAAAAAGAGGGTTTAGAACTAAAAAAGACGCTATACAAGCTGAAAGAGAGTTATACATTGATCTAAGTAAAGGTGGTCAATTAGCAAACGATATAACCTTTATAGAATACTTTGAAAGATGGATTAAAGTAAATAAAGTAGATAGAGTATCTCAATCCACACTAAACAGATATTATAGTGCTTTAAATGTGTTTGAGGAAAAGTTTGGTTCTATTCTCATTAAAGATGTCAGTCAATTAGGTTACAGAGAAATGCTTAAAGAATATGCTGAAGGTCAATTTATTGGTGGTAGAAAAGAAGGTAGAACAAAAGAAAGCGTAAAAAAATTAAACAATTGTTTCTCTCAAGCTTTTAAAGACGCATTAAATGAACGTCTAATTTATAAAGACCCTACGTGGAATGCGCCAATCTATGAGAAAAAAGCAGCAATGAGTGAAAAGCAAAAGTATTTATCTTTAAAAGACTACCAATTATTAAAACAAACCTCATCTACTAAATCACATTTATCGTATCTAGCAATTTATATATTGATAGCAACGGGTGCTAGATTTAGTGAAGTTCAGAAACTCAAAAGAGTGGATATCAATAAAAGCCAAAACACTATCCACTTGAGAGGAACTAAGACTAAATCAGCCGACCGTCATGTAGCGATTACTTCTAAAGATATGAAACATATCATAGATGTGATAAATTCTAAGCCACTTCATAAAGACGGTTATATATTTAATACTGGTATTTCACTCATTACTAACAAAGCAGTAACAACTGCAATGAGGAACATATTGGCCAAAAACGAATTGAAAAGCGATTATGGACTTCACTCTCTAAGACACACGCATGCTTCAATGTTATTAGGTCATGGTTTTAGTATACAATATGTTAGTAAGAGATTGGGTCATGCAAACATAGAAATTACATGGCGAGTATATAGCCACTTACTTGATGAGATGAAATCGCAAGAAGATGAAATGTTAGATTCAAAACTCTCTTTTTTCTAAAACCGACAACAAGTCGACAACGAAGTGCTTGAAACCCCTTATTTAAAGGTAACAGACAATCCCTCCGTTTCCGTCATTTAAAACCACCGTTTTTTCGGTGGTTTTTTCTTTTCTATTATCGTTTATAAAAGCCCGATTTAACGGGGTTTTAAGCTAATTTGATTTGTTGAAATAAAATTAACTTGCTCAATTTATTCTAGAATCCTTAAATTTTTGTCAACGAGTGGACAACATCACCACTAAATTATTGTTCGTTGTCCACTTTGTTGTCCACATTAAAAATGAAGCGGCTAACAGGTGTTATCCTCTGTTAACCGCTTTTCTCTATCTAATAAGACATTAATTTTAAGATTTCATCTTTTTCAATATCTCCGAAGTAATGATAGAAATCAAAGTCAGCCATGGCTTCTTTAATGTGTGTGTAATCATGTAATACACCAATAAGCGCTTCTTCTAGTTCACTGACATTTCCCTCACCGAAGAAATCACCAAAGATTCTTGCGTGTTCTATTTTGCCTTGCTTAACATCAAATTTGATTTGTACAAATCCTTTTTCAAATTTTTCATCACGTTCGAAATTATATTTTGGATTTCTACCAAAGTTCCAATCCCATGTACGATATTTTTCATTACTTAGTTGTTCAATATTTTTCCAATCTTCATCTGTAAGTTTGTATTCTTCAACTTCATGCTCCCCAAAGATTGTTTTTAAAATAATTTGTTTAAACTCATCAATAGAGATGGATTCTTCTAAAAACTCATCAATATTAGCAACACGTTTACGTACAGATTTCACACCTTTTGATTGAATTTTTTTAGGATTAACTTTTAGCGCATTTTGAACTTCTCCCAAGTCACTATTCAACATAAGCGTGCCATGACTAAACATTCTTTCTTTCACTTTAACCATTGCATTTCCTGAAATTTTAGCTTGCCCTACTTGAATATCATTTCGCCCTGTCATTTCTGCATTTACACCCATAGATTGTAAAGCTTGCACAATCGGTTCTGTAAATTTTTTAAAATTATGGAAGCTATTACCATCATCATCCGTAATAAAACTAAAATTTAAATTACCTTGATCATGGTATACTGCGCCGCCTCCAGAAATACGTCTCACTACGTGAATGTTATGTTCGTCTACGTATTGTTTATTAACTTCTTCGATGGTATTTTGATTTTTACCAACAATAATAGACGGCTCATTTACATAAAATAAAAAGTAGCTATCATCAACAGGTAAATGTTTTAATACATATTCTTCCATGGCAAGATTTATTGTAGGATCGGTAATATTATTATTACTTACGAATTTCATATTTATCTCTCCTTAATATTTCTCATATATGCCCTTATATTAGTTATGCCTTAAATAAAAAATTATTGCCAATTATATACTCAAATATGACATTAATTTTTCAATTGAATTATTATTTTCTATTTTTAGTATATATTTGTTTATTTGTAAGCTAAATTTTAGTACAATATAGTCTAGCTATGATTTGAGGAGGACTCGAAATGACTGTTGCAGAAGTAGGAAATATCGTAGAATTTTATGACGGTTTAAGAGGCCGTGTTGAAAAAATTAATGATAATTCAGTAATTGTTGACTTAACTATAATGGATAACTTCAATGAACTAGACTTACCAGAAAAAACAGTTATTAATCACAAACGATATAAAATCGTTGAATAAGAAGGTTAATAGTAAATGAAAAATATATCAAAAGCATTAATTTGGTTTATTGCAAGTTTTGTTGTTTTTCACCTTATCTTGTTTATCATGTGGGGTGAGCACCAAGAATACTGGTATTTATATACTGGAATCATGTTAATAGCAGGAATAAGTTACGTTTTTTATCAAAGAGATATTAATTCGAAACGCTTATTAACATCGATTGGCGTAGGTATTTTGACAGGTATTGTTTTAATTATAATACAATTAATTTTCTCATTATTGTCTTCACAAATATCCTATCCTGAACTTATTAAAGAATTAAGTAGAACAGGTGTTTATTTTAAATGGCAAATGCTAGTAACATTAATTTTTGTTATTCCATGCCATGAGCTATATATGAGAACTGTGTTACAAAAAGAATTAAGCAATTTCAAACTACCTACTTGGGTAGTCATCCTTATTCCAGCTATATGTTCAAGTTCATTGTTCATATATCTTGATAAATGGTGGATTGTAGCTTTTACTTTTGTTACGCAAATCGTATTATCAATAAGTTATCAATATACTCGTCGAATTGTAACGACATCACTTGGCCAAATTGTTGCGATTATATTGTTGTTAATATTCCATGGATAAAAAAACTTTTCTTAGTTTAATTTAGCTAAGATTTTTTAAAGTAATTTATTTGTATGCTCCGTTTATATAAGTGTAAGCCTTAAATTTAAGCTTTAACTTTTAACTTGAAAATTATCAATTACATTTAACTTGTAATCAGGATCTTTCAATTTTTCAGTAATAAGTGTACTCATAGGATGGTCAAAAGAACTATGATGTACTTTAACATTATCTAACAAATGCTTGTAATTTCTGTAGGTATAATCCGTCATCGTTACACGATATGCTTTATCTAACTTAATGTCTTTTAAGGTCACACGATAAAATGGTAATTCAGTCATATCCACTTCATAACGGAACCCTTGCCATAAGGTGCATAACGTTTCATCTACAATTGTCATACTGAGTTGATTCTGATCAAACTGAATATAAGAATACGTATACTCAATAATATCTTTGATTTGGCTCCCTTTTAACGTTAACTCCATAGCCTTATCAGGATGAGGATATGCATTATAAATATCTTTGTTTGTAATCATGCCTTTAAAGCCTTGCTCGCCATTTTTAGGTACATTAACACAGGTAATATCATTATCATAAGCCAGCTTGATACTATCATGGATTATTTGTGTAAATGGATGACTTCTACTTAATAAATCTTCTAATCCATTCACTTGCATACCCCAGTCATTTTCTGACACAATCTCTTTAGACCAATGTTCAATGGCTTTTCGATCATAACGAGTTATATCTAATAGTTCCTCATTTTCTGGATAGTCGCTCAAATCAATGATTTCAGATTGTATCGCTTCCTTTTCAAATGTATTCGTACGTTTTTTAAATTTTATTTTCACATGAACTAAATCTTGTGCATTTTGTCCTGCTTGAATATATGTCGTTTCATAATCATTACCAATAAAAGTTTGATGTTGATGTGCTGTAATTAGTAAGTCGATGATACCTATTTCTTTCATTAATTTTTCCGCTTCGTGAGAACTTTCTCCATGACGTGGATTTGTTGTATTAATTTTATCTAACCCACCATGATATATCACCACTAAAAAGTCTGGATGTTCTTTTTCATGTATATATCTAATCCAGCGCTTTGCAGAAAGTAATGATTTTTCAATACTAACGTCTCGTTCCATTTCTGCGTATTCATTTTTCATTAAACCTTCAGCTGTTAAGCCTACAATAGCAATTTTTACATTATTGAGTTCTTTAATAACATATGGCGTCGAAAAATATGGTTCTTTTGTCAACGCGTATTCTATATTAGCTGATAACCACTGAAAACGTGCTAATGAAACCGCCTTAGTCAAGAAGGATAACCCGAATTTAAAATCATCTGGACTAATACCACTAGCATCATATTGCATTGCGTTCATCAATTTAATCATGGGATGTCGTTTATAAGGGGCAACTATTGCATAGTAATGAGCAGCTAACGAACCAGCTAAACTCCCCCCACTATCTAATAAAATAACATTTTTATTTTGTTCTCTAACATTTTTCACATATGTTCCTGCTCGATAAATATTAGATCCAAAATCTCCATTCATAAACTGACTATGCATATCAGACGTTGCTAAAATATCGATATTAAAACTTTCATTTCTATCCACGTTTACACACCCCTCATTTAAGGCTAGTTTAACATTTATTATTATCTTAGTGTTATTGATATATTTTTTGAAAATGAAAAAGACATTTTAAGCAAATTCATAAATAAATTTACTTAAAAATGTCTAAATCGAATTAACCAATTTGAATACGTTCTTTAGGATAACTAAATTTATCTGGTTCTTTACGTCCTGATATCATAATAATAAATGATATTAGTCCAACACGACCGATAAACATTAGAATCATCAGAACAACTTTAGTAATGCTACTTATATTATCTGTTACACCTAATGACAAGCCACATGTACCAAAGGCAGACATTACTTCAAAGAAGACTTGCAAGAAACTAAGGTTATTTTTTTCAGTGGCTAGAATAATAATCATACTCACAAAAGTAAGAATTGAAGCCATTGTAAATACCGCAAATGATCTTTGAATATCTACCACATGAATTTCTCGATTATATACTTTGATTGAAGTTTTCTCAGAATTATTATTAAAATTAATGACAAATAGAATTAATATCGCAAATGTTGTTGTACGAATACCCCCACCTACAGAACTAGGAGAAGATCCAATGAACATTAAGATACTCATGATTACATTCGTAGCATCGCTTAATTGCGTTACATCAATAGTCTGTAATCCAGCACTTCGAGTAGTAGCTGATTGAAACAGCGCGTAAAACAATGATTGATGCCAACTTAACCCTTTAAACGCGTTATTATGCTCTAGTGCTAAAATAGCTAGTACCCCAAATGTGAATAAAAAGAAATATGTAGTAGTAGTAATTTTAGTAAATAATGAAAATCTAAAATGACTTACCCTATTTCTAATATAAGCACGTACTTCCAATAACACAGGAAATCCTATAGAGCCTAAGATAATAAGAAACATTACTATCGTCTGAACAAAATAATCATTTGCATAAGGAATTAATGATTGACCTGTTATGTCTAAACCGCCATTTGTAGTAGCAGATATAGAAACAAATAAACCTTGCATTAATGCATTTTTTAAATCTGGATTATCTCTATAGAAGTAAAATGCTAGTAACAATGCACCTATAAATTCAATAGTGACAATTGTTTTAATAATCTCTAATATTAGTTTAACTGTGCCACTCATCGTATCTTTGTTATTATCTAACATGATTAATTGACGCTCTCGAATCCCAATGTGTTTACCAAGCACTACCCATAAAACCGTACCAATGGCCATGACACCAATACCACCGATATTTAGAATGATGAGTATAATGATTTGCCCAAATGCAGAGTATGTATCAACTATATTCACTGGGGTTAATCCTGTTACACTGATACCAGAAACGGCTACAAACAGAGTATCAATTGGCGAAACATTCACACCTGGCTTATGCACAAAAGGAAGGTTTAATAATAAAAAAGCGACAATTATGGCTATTAAATAATATAAAACAATCCCTTGTTGAGGACTTGATTTTTTAAGTAACTTACTAAAAATAGACACTAACTTGTCACCTCAACGTTATTTTAATTTTATTTTTATCTTTTGAGATTTTCCTTCTCTAAAAATTTTCGCGGACAATGTTTTTAAATCTTGTCTGTGTTCAAAAAGAATTTGTCTATACTGTAAATTATTTTTTAAAGTTTTACTATCTAATTCTACAATGACATCGCCAGTTTTTAAACCAGATTTTTCTCCTAACCCACCATCTTTTAAATTTTTAACTACAATACCTTGGTTAATTTCATTAGGTAACTTAATCATTTTTCTTTCGTAACTGTTCATGTCTTTTACGTTTTCAATTGCTATTCCAGTATTTGGATACTCAATTTTCCCGTTTTTTTCCAATTCATTAGCTATAGATTGTGCTTCATTAATAGGTATTGCAAAGCCCATTCCTTCAATACTTGGCATATTTATTTTGAGAGATACTATCCCTATTAAGTCTCCGGTTTTATTGATGACCGGACCACCAGAATTACCAAGATTCACAGGCGCGTCAATTTGAAAGGCTTTAATGAGTTCATCATTATTATTATCTTTATCAAAATCGACTGGTACTAAACGATTAATTCCTGAAATAATACCTTTAGAAACAGTATTTTTAAAGTCATTTCCTAGCGGATTTCCTATAACTATAATAGATTCCCCAACTACTAAATGATTTGAGTTTCCAATATGAAGCGGTTTAATATTACCATCTTTTAATTTCACTTTAAGCACTGCTACATCAGACCATTTGTCTTTACCTACAACTTTTGCTTGTACAGTTTTATTATCATCGTAAGTTATTTTAATATCGTCGCTTTGATCAATAATATGTGTATTGGTCAAAATAAAAATAGTGTCGCCTACAGTTTTGTAGACGACACCTGAGCCAAGTTCATTATCTGAATTTGTATTTGTTTTTTGAACTGAAGTATTCTTAGGTGTGTTACTTTCGACTGTTACGACTGATTTAACAGCATTATTAGCAATTTTCATAGTTGTGGTATACTTCTTATCGTTATTTTCGCTTTGATTAATATTTTGATTATGTTTTGAGTGAGAAAAAATCGAATTTAGTACTAAAATTAATAATAGAATAATGATAGCAATAACAATCTTAATCCAGTGACGTTGTAGAAAGACTTTCACTTTATCCATCATTTCATTACTATTATTTGATTTTGTCGGTTGGGTTTCATTTTGAGAATCAAAGTTCTTCTTAGCGTTATTTTCATCTCTTGATGCTTCTTGAGCCTTTAATTCTTTATCTTCTTTTACTTTTTGAGTAGATGTTTTTTTGTGATTATCTTTTGTATCATATTTATTTTCTTCATTGTTTTTCTCTATTGATGTTGTGTTATTGACTACACTATGTGGTTCACGCTTACTATCTATGTCATTTGTTTGATTATCATAGACTGTTTCAACTTTTTGCTCTTTTGTTTTATCTTTATTTTTAGTAGCTTGCGTATCTTTTTCTTTATTTTTGTTTACCCTACTATATACAGGTTGAGATTCTTTTTCTTCAGTTGAATTTTCTTTGTTTCGCTGATGTTTTAATTGATCGCTATCTGTCGCATTATTTTTTTCTTCGTTTAAACGTTGTTCTTCAGGCAATGTTAAATTATGTTCTTTATTTTCATTGGTTGAAGAACTATTGTTATTTGCTCTTAATTTGGCTTCATGTTGTTGCTGTTGTATTTCTTCTTGTGTTAATTTTTCAATTCTAGCTTTTCTTAAATTATCTCGAACACGTTCTTCATTTACTTTTACTAATTGTTGCTCTTTTTCAGCTAAACGTTCACGTTGCTCTTTCTCACGCGCAATTCTTTCTTCACGTTCTTCATTATGAAAATATTCATGACGCTTACGACGATATCTATCGCGTGGTATGACGTGCTTTTTATCATTATTCAAAGCTGTCCACTCCTAACATTATAATCACTAGCTATAAATATGTATCATTTTAGACTATAGACAAACTCTTTCACTCTTCATCAACTTATACATAACTAGCTCATTTACACAAAGTAAACACCCGTTGTTACGTATTTCGTTTCCTCGATTGACAAGGGCTTTCTAACAGTCTTGCAAATTCTAACTTATAGGCAAGTAGAAGATGCCTAATAAAATTTGTTAATTTTAAGTAATTTATTCATTAATTAAATTTTAATATCAAAAGTACTAATAAGCAATGAATAGACCGTTTATTTTCTTAATTTTATAAGAAAAGTGTCTTTCAAAGTTTGTTTAAAATTAAACTTAGAAAGACACTAAATGTATATTATATATTATTTTGCTTTCTTTTTATTGTTGCGTACTGATGTTAACCAGCCAATTACAACTAATAAAATCATAACAACCCAGAAGATAGTTTGCCATAGAGCACCATGTGGGAAGTCTTCAGGTAAAATACCGATATCTTTATGAGCAAGCACGATAACGACTAATTTAATACCTACCCAACCAACGATAGCGAAGGCAGCTCCTTCTAAGCCTGGGTATTTATTTAATAAGTCAACAAACCATGTGGCAGCGAAACGCATTAAAATAACACCAATCATTCCGCCTATAAACATAACACCAAATTGACCTAAATCCATTCCACCAAAGTGAATGCCCATTTTAGGAAGTGTTACGGCGATTGCCATAGCAGCTAACATAGAGTCGATGGCAAATGCGATATCTGCGAATTCTACTTTAAATACAGTGCCCCAGAATTGTAAAGGACTTACTTTCTTTTCAACGCCAGATTCATCATAGTGATGATCGTCTCCAGCTTCATGTTCATCCTCTTTCTTATGGAAGAAATTCCATAGATTTCTAATGGACATAAAGATTAAATATGCCGCACCAAGAGCTTGGATGAACCAGAAATTAACAATAATACTAATTAAGAATAATGCAATAAAACGGAATACAAATGCGCCTAAAAGGCCATAGAATAGTGCTTTTTTACGCTGCTCAGGTGGTAAATGTTTTACCATTACAGCCATTACAACAGCATTGTCTGCTGCTAATAATCCTTCTAAGAATACAAGGACTAAGATTACCCACAAATACGGTAATATTAAACTCGGATCCATAGGGGACAACTCCTTTTTCATTTTATACAAATAAAGAGACCTATGCTAAATAATAGCAAAGGTCTCACTTAGCAATTCATTTGCCCACTTTACCGGAAGTATTTACTTCGTAATGACGATAAAGTGCTAAACCAATTTGTTCAAATAGTGGTTTCAAGTTACTCCCCTCTGACAACATGTCATAGGTATTCATTTGTTATGTGTATTATAACCAATATTCTTAGTAATAAACAATCATAATTGATTATATTGATTGATTTTAATTATAATTTCACTTTAATATCCCATACTTATAATAAACTATAGAGTTTGATGTCTGGGAATTTTTCTTCAAACCAACGTGTTGCGAATTCATTTTCAAATAAGAAGACGAAGTTATCATATCTATCTTTCACTAAGATTGAACGAGATGTATTCATTTTATCTTGAATATCTTCTTCATTTTCAATCCAACGTGCAATTTTTCTACCTACAGGTTCCATAACTACATCTACGTTGTACTCATTTTTCATACGGTGCTCAAACACTTCAAATTGTAATTGTCCCACTGCCCCAAGAATAATTTGATTCGTATGCAATGTTTTATAGTATTGAATTGCACCTTCTTGTACTAACTGTTCAATACCTTTATGGAAATGTTTTTGTTTCATAACGTTCTTCGCAGACACTTTCATAAATATCTCTGGCGTGAACTGTGGTAAATCTTGGAAACTAAATTTTTGTTTACCGCCTACTAATGTATCACCAATTTGATAGTTACCAGTATCATATAAACCAATAATGTCCCCTGCTACGGCATGGTTAACCGTCTCTTTATCATCCGCCATAAATGATGTTGAACGTGTAATTTTTTGTTTCTTCTCAGTACGTTGTAATGTAACGTCCATACCACGTTCAAATGCGCCACTTACTACACGCATAAACGCAATTCTATCGCGGTGTTTAGGGTCCATATTCGCTTGAATTTTGAAAATAAATCCTGAGAATTCATCGTCAAATGGACTTACTTCTACGTCTTCATTAGTTTGACGTGCATTCGGCATAGGTGCATGGTCTACATAAGCATTTAAAAAGTTTTGAACACCAAAGTTAGCTAAAGCTGAACCGAAGAATACAGGTGTTAATTCACCGTTTAATAAAGCTTCGTTATCAAATTCTTCTCCCGCTTCTTCAACTAGCATAAATTCTTCAATCGCTTGTTCGAAAGCACTGTCATTAGTTATAGCATGATCTTCTTTTAATTCGTAATCGTCATTTAAATGTAAGACATTTTCTTCGTCTCTAAACGGTTCAATTGATTTAGAATGACGATCGATAATACCAAAGAAATTTTGTCCCATACCAATTGGCCAGTTCATTGGGTACGTATCAATATTTAATGTTTCTTCAATTTCATCTAATAATTCAAATGGCTCTTTACCTACACGGTCTAACTTATTAATAAATGTAAAAATCGGGATACCTCTCATTTTACATACTTTGAATAATTTTAATGTTTGAGGCTCGATACCTTTAGCACAGTCAATAACCATGACGGCACTGTCTACAGCCATTAAAGTTCGATACGTATCTTCAGAGAAGTCTTCGTGTCCTGGTGTATCTAAGATATTAATTTTATAATCGTCATAATCAAATTGCATTACAGAACTTGTTACAGAGATACCACGTTCTTGTTCTACTTTCATCCAGTCACTTGTAGCAAACTTTCCAGTCTTTTTACCTTTAACTGTACCAGCTTCACGAATCGCTCCACTAAAATACAATAATTTTTCAGTTAACGTTGTTTTACCAGCATCCGGGTGAGAGATGATGGCAAACGTCTTTCTTGACTCTACTTCTTCTTTTAAACTCATTTAATATTCTCCTTCAAATCATTCGCAATCCATTCAGATAATTTAGAAGCAATACGTGTCGCTTCATTTTCATCTTTAAAAGTAAATAATTGCATTACTAATTCTTCTTGAATTTCATTTATATTCATGTCGTTATAATCAATTTCAACAGACCAAAACATGTCTGGAATAGCTATCATTAGCTGTTCTATCTCATCATTCTTATAAAGATATACATTGACAACTTCATTTTGTTCAGAAAGTTGCTTAATCTTCAACTGGGCCACCGCCAAATTTTTTATAAGCTGCTTCTAATCCGATTAAGTCATCTCTATGAGGCACTTTAACATGTCCAGGCATGATTTGATATGGTTCTCTTCCTTTAGAAGCTAGAACCACTGTATCCCCTGGTTCTGCAACGTCAATCGCATGTCTAATACCTTCAGCTCTATCGTCAAATTCAACATAGTTATCATGTGTGGCACCTTTGGCTAATTCTCCAGTTAACATTTTTGGATCGTCGTTCGCTGGGTTATCCGGTGTGAAAATTACATAGTCTGCACGACATGCAACCGAGCCCATTTCAGGTGTTTTAGTTAAATCACGTTCTCCAGCCATACCTACTAAGAAGATAAGCTTTTGCTTAACAAATGGTTTAACCGCATCGATAAGCTTATTCATGCCATCAGCAGTGTGAGCATAGTCTATAATTAAATCAATAGGTAATGATGGATCTAACACTTCTAAACGACCTTCTACTGGTTCTAATGATTTAACGACGCGTACAATATCTTCCATTGCAGTGCCTTTACTCCAAACAGCAATCATTGCTGCCATAATATTTGAAATATTAAACTTACCAACATATGGTGATTGAACATGATATGTGCCAACTGGGGTTACAAAGTCAAACTGAACACCTTGTAATGACTCTTGAATATTCTTTGCCATAAATTGTGCTTCATTATCTATACCGTAACTAAAAATTTCAAACGGTGTTACTGAAGCTAGATATTCTGAAAAACCATCATCATTGTTTAATACGACATATTTTTCTTTAGATAAGTCTTCGCCTAATTGACTGAATAGCAATGATTTAGCGTGCCCATAAGCTTCCATTGTACCGTGGAAGTCTAAGTGGTCTTGTGTAAGATTAGAGAAGATAGCAACATCAAATTCTACGCCTCGTAATCTTCCTAACGCTAAACCGTGGCTTGAAACTTCCATTGTCATCGCTTCTGCATTTTTATCAACCGCTTCTTTAATTTTTTTAGTTAATGAAACAGTTTCTGGTGTAGTATTGGCACCTTTAGTCTTTTGTTCATTAATTTGAAAGCCGTTTGTGCCCAAGTATGCACTACCTTTTCCTAAACCTCTGAAAATGAGATGAATCATCGTAGCTATTGATGTTTTACCATTTGTACCTGTTACACCGAATGTAGCTAGCTTTTGGCTAGGATAATCAAATAAAGTATGAGCAAGTAAACTTGCTACTCTTAGTGTATCTGGAACGATGATTTGTGTTACATCGCCATTAATTTCTTGTTTGTGGTTCACTACTATAACTTTAGCGCCTTGATCCACTACGTTCTGGCAAAACTTATGGCTGTCAACAGTATATCCTTTTGATGCGACAAATATACTTCCTTCTTTTGCTGTACGTGAATCTGTAGTAATATCATTTACATTTATATCTAAAGTTCCAATAACTTCTTTGACTCTTATTTTTTCGAACAACTCATTCGCATTCAAAATGTCTCGCTCCTTTTTTTACAATAATTCTATTATACACGTTTTAAAGACGTTGATAAATTCATTATTATCAGATTAAATCAATTTAATCACTTGATTTGATACTTCCTCACAATCCAACAATCATTTCAATCTCACTTATAAATTCTATTTATTAATTTGAAGTTAATTATTTTAAAATTTTATATATATGTAGCTTTATAGCAATACATTTGAACACTTTAATGCTAGGATATAAGTATAAACAACGAGTATTCACTATTTCATTGTGCTATAATGCACTATAAATGAAATTAATAGGTTTTATATAGGTTATAAATTTCTCTTCATAAATATTAATTTTAACCTTAATATATTCCTAATTTTTATCAGTGATAAATTTAAATTATTGGAGGGTGACTATTAATGGTTACTCAAAATAAAAAGTTATTGATTATTACCGGGTCATTTGGAAATGGTCATTTACAAGTAACACAAAGTGTCGTTAATCAACTTAATGAAATGAATTTACCTCACTTAACGGTGATTGAGCATGACTTATTTATGGAAGCTCATCCTATATTAACTTCTATATGTAAGAAATGGTATATTAATAGCTTTAAATATTTTAGAAATATGTATAAAAACTTTTATTATAGTCGCCCAGATGAATTAGATAAATGTTTTTATAAGTATTATGGCTTGAATAAATTAATTAATTTACTTCTCAAAGAGAAGCCAGATTTAATATTATTGACATTCCCTACTCCGGTTATGTCAGTTTTGACTGAACAATTTAACATGCGCATTCCAATTGCGACTGTAATGACTGACTATCGTTTGCAGAAGAACTGGGTTACGCCAAATTCTCACAGATACTATGTAGCGACGGAAGATACGAAGAAAGACTTTATGAATGTAGGTATCCCTGCATCTGATATTAAAGTTACTGGTATCCCTATTTCAGATAAATTTGAAGAGGACATTGATAAAGAGTCATGGTTAACTCAGCATCATCTTAGTCCAGACAAGCCTACTATTTTAATGTCAGCTGGTGCCTTTGGTGTTTCTAAAGGCTTTGAATATATGATTGAAAATATTTTAGAAAAAAGCCCACATTCTCAAATTGTAATGGTGTGTGGTCGAAGTAAGGCATTAAAACGTAATTTAGAGTTACAATTTAAATCATATGATAATGTCCTTATTTTAGGTTATACAAAACACATGAATGAATGGATGGCTTCTAGCCAACTTATGATTACAAAACCAGGCGGTATCACTATTTCTGAAGGCTTAACTAGAAGTTTACCTATGATTTTCTTAAATCCTGCTCCTGGGCAAGAACTAGAAAATGCATATTACTTCCAAGAAAAAGGATATGGCAAAATTGCTAATACACCTGAAGAAGCAATTGATGTCGTGTCTGATTTAACTAATCATGAAGATAAACTTAAAACAATGAGCGAAAAAATGGCGAATGAAAAAGTTGATTATTCAACATATAGACTATGTAACGATCTATTAGATATCCTAGATAGTTCATCACAACAACAGGAAATTTATGGAAAGGTGCCACTTTATGCCAAGTTCTTCGTTAAATAATAAAAATATAAGTAAAAACTTTAAGATAATGCTTATCATTCTATTTTTAATGGAATTTGCTAGAGGAATGTATATTTTAAGTTACATTAATTACTTACCTACTGTCACTTCTATTGCAGTAGGAGTAACCTCAGCAGCATTATCGATTCATTTTATTTCCGATGCAGCAACCAATTTTGTCATCGGCTTCCTATTGAAAAAGTTTGGAACTAAAATCGTCTTAACTTTAGGATTTTTGCTTGCTTTCATTAGTTTATTTTTAGTTATCTTTTTCCCCGCAAATCCAATAATCATTATCTTTAGTGCGATTATGCTAGGTATTGCTGTCAGTCCTATTTGGGTCATTATGTTATCCAGTGTTGAAGAGGATCAGCGTGGTAAACAAATGGGATATGTATACTTTGCATGGTTATTAGGTTTGCTAGTAGGTTGGGCATTTATGAATGTCTTAGTAAAATTACATCCAACACGCTTTGCATTTATGATGTCTCTAGTGGTCGTTATTGCGTGGGTATTATATTACTTTGTTGATATTAAACTAACGAACTATAATACTAAACCCGTTAGTGAACAACTTGGTCAAATCGTTGATGTAATGAAACGTCATATTGTATTATTCCCAGGTATCTTATTACAAGGCGCTTCAATCTCAGCCTTACTTCCTATTTTACCTACTTATGCCACTATAGTCGTTGGTGTGAGTACCATTGAATATACTGTTGCAATTGCGATTGGCGGTATTGGTTGTGCTATTTCAATGCTATTTTTATCTAAGATTATCGATAGAAATAGTCGAGGATTTATGTATGGAATTATCTTTACAGGTTTCATATTATTTACTGCTTTTATCTTCGGATTGTCATTAGTTACTAACATTATCGTTGTATGGATTGTAGCTATCTTCATAGGATTAATGTATGGTATTTTATTACCAGCTTGGAATACATTTATGGCAGGTCAAATAGATTCTTCTGAACAAGAAGAAACATGGGGCGTATTTAACAGTGTACAAGGCTTTGGTTCAATGATTGGACCTTTATTCGGTGGTCTTATTGCACAGTTTTCAAATGGTTTAAGTTATACATTTTATTTTTCAGCATTCATCTTTTTAATGCTAGCTGTATTTTATGGCATTTATTTTATGAAAAGTGGGCATAAACAAAAACGTTTTTAATTCGTATTTAAAAAAGGGTCTAGAAACGAGTGTTATCACACTGATTTCTAGACCCTTCTTCAATATATTAAATAATTACGCTAATTTGAAAGTATCAATTACTTTCCATTTATCTTCTTCTTCGTCAAAACGTAATAATGAAAGTTCATCGATAATTTCTTTATGGTCTACCCCTGCTAATTCTACTTGGCCATAAATATCTTCGAATTCTTGACTAGATAAACCTTGAGCAATTGTAAAATGAGGTACGAAAGGATGTTCCGCTTCACCATGGAAATCCCCAGTATTAAATTTATCGAAAAGTTGTTCTAACTCATCAGTTTTAGCAACTTTAAAATAAATAACATTATTTGTAGGTTTGAAACTTGAAGCTTTTGTTGCATGTACTTCAATTGGTTTTGAACCTTCTAATCTTTTTGAAACTTCTTCTTTTACTGAATCTAACTCTTCATCATTAATTTCAAAATGTGATTTGATCGTAATATGTGGCATGATACGTGCATATTCAGTATCATAACGTTTACGATAACCGTTCACTTCTTCTTGGAATGATTCTGACGGAATTAATGCTAATCCTATATTCATTGAAATTCCTCCTTTGTTTAACATAGTTTCATTATAGCAAAATTCTATATATTAGGTTATGAGTTAATAGAATTTTTTGAAAAGGTTTACAATATTGAAATATAAAGCCTAATCTGTCTTTTCTCTTTATTGAAAGAGTGTATTTAAACCATGTTATTAATAATCAATACCCTTTTCCCGAAAAATATAACTATTTACACTTCATTAGATGGTAATGGGATGTCTTCATTTAAGAAATAATTTAAAATATCATCTAACATAGGTTTCCAAGATTTCCAATTATGCCCACCATCAAATTCAGTATATTGATAAGTAATGCTACATTGTTCAATGGCTTTAGCAAGCGCTCTGTTAGGCGTTAAAAAGTCCGCGCGCTCTCCAGTAGTTGGGAGTTCGAAATCATCTTCTTCTTTACCAATAGCGTGCCAAATTGTTAATTCTTTATATTGTATACAGCTATTCAATTTATCAAGTACTGTTTCGTCAGAATGTGGGCTGAGCATAGCAACTTGACTAAATATAGTTGGATAAGTAAGTGCTGTAAGCAATGCAATACTACCCGCTAAACTATCACCCATTAATATTCTGGCATTTCCTACTTTGAAAGTTGGGAAGGTGTTATCGATAAACGGTAATATCTCTTTCCCCACTGCTTGAACCGTCTTGCTACTACGACTACCTTGAGGATGAAATTCTTCTCGACGCTTATCAACATCCTCATAATGGAAACCAACGATAATAGCGCGTTGAATTTGCTCTTCTCTTCTTAAGCGTTCATATTCACGTTGAATTCTCCCGAAACGTAAAAAGTCGAGTCCATCAAAACAAATGATGACTTGATATTTAAATAGTTCTGAATAATCCTCTGGCAGATAAACAGATAGCGTAACATCTCTTTCTAAAATATTACTATGTAAAACGTGTTTATTGATTTTACCTGGTTTAAAATTCACCATTGTTATTGTTGCCCCCTCTAAATAATATCTTTATTGTATCAAATTTAAATATGACTTTTAAATCACTGATTAACATCAAATAGTAATATTTAATTAAATACTCAATAATATATATTATTTTGATTCTCAACACTTTTAAAGGTTATTATAAAAAATAAAATTTAGACTTGTTATATTTATTTAATTTGAAATAGTATATTTTAATATCTTTTTCACTATTAAAATTTCCCTTTTTAACAATACTCTTTTGATATATACTTATACTAATGAAATGATTACTTTAGGAGGAAGTAAGCTTATGCTTAACAAAGTATGGTTTCGAACAGGGATTGCGCTAATCATTCTGTTCGTGCTAATTAAATTATTTATGGAAGTACAAAGCGTCTTTGCCCCTATCGCAACAATTATTGGCTCTGTATTCCTTCCATTCTTAATTAGCGGATTTTTATTCTATGTCTGCTTACCTTTCCAGAACATCCTTGAAAAATGGGGCTTCCCTCGTTGGGCGAGTATTTTAACAATATTTATTGGTTTAATTGCAATTATCGCTATTATTGTAGCTTTCGTTGCACCGATTATTCTTTCAAATGTTAATAATTTAATTAAAGCAACGCCGACATTACAACGTGAGGCTGAAAAAATTATTAATTTCTCACTTAACCAAATGGATAAATTACCTAGTGATGTGACTAATCGCATCAATTCTGCAGTAAAATCAATTGGTGATAGTATGACTGGTATTTTAGCAAATTCATTTACTTACATAACATCATTGATTTCTACTATATTCTTATTGGTTATGGTGCCTTTCTTCTTAATTTATATGTTAAAGGATCACGAAAAATTTATTCCTGCAACTGCTAAATTCTTTAAAGGAGAACGCAAAGTCTTCGTAGTTGATTTATTAAAAGACTTAAACTTTACTTTGAAATCTTATATTCAAGGTCAAGTAACAGTAAGTGTTATCTTAGGTATTATCTTATATATTGGATATACAATCATCGGTTTACCTTATACGCCGTTACTTGTATTATTTGCAGCTTTCGCAAACTTAATTCCTTTCTTAGGACCATGGTTATCATTTGCACCTGCCGCGATTCTAGGTATAATTGATGGCCCAACGACGTTCATTTGGGTATGTATCGTTACTTTAATTGCACAACAACTTGAAGGTAACGTCATCACACCAAATGTTATGGGTAAATCTTTAAGTATTCACCCGCTTACAATCATTGTAGTCATTTTAGCTGCTGGGGATTTAGGTGGATTCACACTTATTTTAATTGCTGTGCCTTTATATGCAGTACTTAAAACGGTTGCTAGTAATATATTTAAATACCGTCAACGTATTATTGATAAAGCAAACAGCGATGTGAAAGATTAATAGTATTACTGAAAAGCGCTACTCTATGTTGATAGAGTAGCGCTTTTGTTGCAATATATAGGAAACTTCATTTACTACAAAACAAAATAAGGGAGTGGGACAGACATTAAATAAATTTCGTCGTTCAACCCCAGTTTGCTTTATTAGTGGAATTTCTTAATGAAATTCTCCGTGCTAGGGCCCCGCTCCCCGGCAAGGATGACTAGATTTGAAAAAAGCTTGATTTAAGCGCATTTTCAAACCAGTCAGCTACTGCCAATATATTAGCAAAGGCTAAGACATTTTAATTTGTCTCAGCCTCTATATCTCATACTATTATTTAATTGCGTGGAAACCACTGTCTACGTGAATATTCTCACCAGTTACACCGCTTGAGAAATCACTTAATAAGTAAGCTGCTGTTTTACCAACTTCTTCTTGATCAACATTACGTCTTAATGGTGCACGTTCTTCGATTTCTTTAAGAATTGTGTTAAATCCGCCAACACCTTTTGCACTTAATGTACGGATAGGACCTGCAGAAATCGCATTAACACGGATATTATCTGGACCTAAGTCATAAGCTAAATATTTAACGTTTGCTTCTAAACTAGCTTTCGCTACACCCATAACGTTATAGTTTTGAACAGCAAACTCGCCACCTAAATAAGTTGTAGCTACGATACTACCGCCATTTGGCATGATCTTTTTAGCTTCGTGCGCAACGATAGTTAATGAATATGAACTAATATCTTGAGCTAATAAGAAACCTTCGCGAGATGTTTCAGAGAAACGACCACGTAAATCTTCAATATTTGCAAAAGCAATTGAATGATAAACACCATCAATATTTCCAACTTCTTCGCCAATTTTAGCGAAACCATTTATTACGTCTTCATCTTTTTGGACATCAATTTGGTATAATTTTGGATCTTGTTGATTTAATTGGTCTAATAATTTTTCTAATTCTTTACGGCTACGATCTTTACGATATGTAAATACTAACTTAGCACCTAATTGGTCTAATACTTTAGCAACGCCGAATCCGATACTACGTTTATTAGCAATACCCATAATAACGAATGTTTTATTTTCAAGATTAATCATGCGAATAACTCCTTATAATCATTTATTATTTAATCTGTAAACATATTGTTTAAAACAATAAAGAATACTTTAATGAATATATTTTACCATTCTTAATAAAGGTTTATAAAGCAATATCAGTGTTTTATTTAAAAAGAAGGTACACCAACATATGATGTACCTCCTTTTCTAAACTTTAATAATAAAATTCGAGTTCTGATTTCAATTCATCTACATATTCTTTAGAACCTGTAACGATTAAACGATCTTTATATCTAAGTTGTGTATCACCATGTGGGACTATAGACTCGTTATTGCGAATAATTCGCACGAAGATTATATCGCCACCAAATGGGAAATTACGTAATTGTATATTTTCATATTTATGATTCAACATTTCAATTTCATATAATGATGTTTCAACGTTACTTAAGATATTTAACATATTCGGTGTTTCAATTAAACCTTGAAGGAAGACCCTATTACTAATAAAGTTACTGAATACTTCAATACCTTCCGCTTTCATTTCATCATCTTCACTACTACTTTCAAGTCTGCAGATCACTCGCTTCACATCATGTGCTTTAGCTAATTTAGCAACATCTCGGTTTAAGCTATCATCATTAGCCGAACATACTACGATATCTTGATCGAATAATCCTAGTCTTTCTAACAAATGTTCTTCATATTCCGAAATTTCAACCACTGTCACGTTATCTGGTAAATTACGTTTATCACCTAAATCTTTACGATAATACAATGTCACATTATATAAATGTGGTGACAAGTTTCGAACAATTGGGATAGTTAATTGGTTTTTACCAATTAAGGCAATATCAATTTTACGATTCGCTTCATCTGGAACTGGAAAGACTTTTTTGAAAATGATAGGTACAAACACACAGGTAATAATCGCACTTAATATTAAAATACCTGACATTTCAGATGAAATAGTATGTAATTGTTCTGCAATTTTTGCTGATGCGATAACTAATGACAATGTTGATGTTAACAAGAACGCTGACGCTATCGTTGTCTTACTATCAAACCAACGTCTGATAAAGAATACTGGAATTAATTTTGAAATAATAAAAGCTAAAATTAACACAGGTATAATAAGTAATAATGATGGTTCTTTAATTAAAGAAGGAATATTTAAATCTACACCTACCATAATAAAGAATATCGGAATAAAGAAACCATATCCAAACGAATCTAATGTATGTACTAGTTCTTCGTCTGGTTTCAGTAAAGATACAACCACACCTGCTAAGAAAGCACCTAATATATATTCAGCCCCAACGCCTTCAGCTAAAGCGACCAATAATATTATTAACGCAAAAATAGCTCTAATACCTATTTGTGTTGTTCCGCCAATTAAACGATGTAAAAACTTCATACGTTTAAAGACAACACCTAGTATATAAAAAATAGCTGTAAAGACAAGCAGTATAGCAGATAACCATACGGAGCTACCACTGTTGCCATTGATACCGCCATAAACGGTTAATAAGACCATTGTTACTAAATCGGCTAAAACCGCAACAAGTAGAATAAATTGACCAATGGTAGTACGCATAATGTTCATTTCTTTTAATGTAGGTACGACTACACCTAATGAAATAGTTGAAATGATAATAATCATTAATAAGACATCATCCACAAGCCCTAACCATTTAAAGGCGTATGCTAGGATGATTGAAATAATCATGATAAAAGCAAATACTGTTAAAGCTAAATTAAGATGACTTGGTACATGTTTTTCATTTTTATTAGTACCTTGTCGGTTACGTGTATCCTTTTTAAACGTACTAAAATCAATTTCAAGACCACTTAAAAACATTAAAAAGATAAAACCAAGTGTTGAAAGAATACTAAGTACACTATCCTTTTCAACAATATTTAAAAATGAGTGGCCAATTATTATTCCCATAATAATTTCAGCCACTACTACAGGTAAAAACGTAATATTTAATCTATTTACAATGATGGGTGTAAAAAATGCTGCTACAACTACAATTACTAGAGAAAAGAACTCCATTTTGTCCCCCTATGTTAAATATGACATGAATGTTGTTGCCAATCCGAAATAAATTAACATACTAACAATATCATTAATTGTAGTAATAAATGGACCACTCGCTACTGCTGGGTCAATATTTAATTTATTCATTATTAATGGAATCATTGAACCTACTAAAGTACCTACAGTCATTGCGATAGTTAGACTGCCACCAACGATAAGTGCTAAAAACGGTTGACGATACAATATTACAATTATTATAAAAAGTATAGTGGCACAAACAATGCCCGATAAAAATCCACTACCAGCTTCTCTTAAAGCAACTTTAAACTTACTTTGCTCGTCAATTTCCCCGGTAGAAATATTTCTTACAGAAACCGCAAGTGATTGGGTGCCTGAATTTCCTGACATCCCACTGATAATCGGTATGAACGCTGCTAGTAAAGCAACTTGAGCTAATGTATCTTCGAAACTTCCTAAAATGGTTGCGGTAATCATTCCTAAGAACGTTAAGATAATAAGCCACGGTAGACGTTTGGTTGCTGTTTTCACTACTGAATCGTTTGTTGAATCAATATCTGAAACCCCGGCTAAGCGTGAGTAGTCTTCACTAGCCTCTTCATCCATTACGTCTAAGATATCATCAATCGTAATAATCCCTAAAAGATGACTTTGATAATCTACTACAGGCATAGCGATAAAATCATAGTCTCTCATTTTTTGCGCAACGTCCTCTTGGTCTTCTGCTACGTCGACACTTATTACACGTGTATTCATAATATCTTCGATGTAAGCATCATTTTCCGCAACAATTAAATCTCTCAAAGATAAGACGCCGACAAGTTGTCCAGTCGTATTGACTGCAAAAATAACATAAATAGTTTCAGCATCAGGCGCTTGCTCTTTTACTAACAATAAAGCTTCTTTTACCGGTGTATCTGCATCTAACGAAATATATTCGGTAGTCATAATACCGCCGGCAGTGTCTTCTTCATAATGTAACAAGTCTTTAATTTCATTCGCTTCATCACGATGCATTAACGTAAGTAAACTTGCTACTTTCGGTTTTGATAATTCATTTAAAATATCTACCGCATTATCGGAAGACATATTTTCCAACACTTTACTTGCATAATGCGCATCCATAGTATCAAATAAATCTTCATATTCATCTTCATCCATTTCTAATTGATCGAAGAATTCAGCTACTTCTTTTGGAGATAAAAATTCAAAAATCTTTTGCCTGTTCTCTGAGGTTGTATTCTCGAAATACTCGCTTTGTTCATATTCATGAATCGCTAGAAATTCTTCTCTGAAACGATCAATATCATCTTGCGCTAAAATATCGTCTAGTAGACGTTTATTATATTCTTCTAATTCATTTTTGTCGTGTTTTTCTATTTCTGACGACACGGGACGTCCCTCCTATTTACAAATTACATTATATTATATATGTATTCTAAGCGTTTATAATCAATGCTTATCTCAATTTCTTTATTATATATCGGATGTATAAACCTGACTTTATAACATTGTAAAGATTGCGTGTTAATTTTAGGGTGGCTTCCATTATATAAATCATCACCCACTAAAGGATGACCAATAAAATCAAAATGTACTCTAATTTGATGCGTACGACCTGTATGCAATGCCACTTCACATAAACTCGCTTTTTGGTTGTGCTTCAATGTCTTGTAAGACGTTTTGGCATATTTACCTGTTGGTGAAACAGTTCGCGTAATTATACTATTATCATCTCGCGCAATAGGCGCTTCTATAATGCCGTTTTCTTGGGTCTTACCATAACATACACAAATATAACGTTTATCTACATTTATAGTAGACATCAAATGATGGATGTGTCCATGTTTAGCAAAGATAACGATACCACTAGTATTGCGGTCCAAGCGTGTCACTATATGAGGCACAATATTTTGTTGTGAATGTCTGTTATCAACTTCATCTTGCTTAGGATAAGAATGATTTAGATAATACAATACACGCTCGATTAAACTATCATGGGGATGTTCTCTTGAAGGCGTACTATTTAATTGTATAGGCTTAGCTACAACTATTAAATAATCATCTTCATAGATTACTTCAATCGGCGTACTAGAGGGAATAAGATATTCACTAGGATATTCTTGAGGTAACTCAACAACTAATTGATCATCTTGTTGCATCCATTTACGCACAGTGACGGGTAATTTATTTATAATTAAAGCGCCATTAAGTTTAATGGCGCTAATTGTTTTTTTAGAATAATGGTGACGTTGTAAAAATGATTTGAGTGTTTCTTCATGTTCAATATCATAAACAAATCTCATCGTTCATCTTCACTTTCAATAAACGAATCATGCACCCTTTTCCAAAACGGGAAAGGACGAAAACGTGCAAATCGTACTTTTTCATTAGCTACTCTAAATTGTATAGCATTCACATTTTTATGTTTAAGGCTTACGTGATCAATTGTAGTGCGAATCGTATCATGATTAACAGGCGTAATTAAACAAGTATGATGCTTTGGTAACACTAAAGGCGAACCTACTGTTCTAAATACTCTATTGTTAATAGATGCTATCTCCGCAATTTGCATTGCTTCAAGCGAAGGATGAATGAGCGCCCCACCTAAAGCTTTATTATAAGCGGTAGAACCAGATGGCGTAGAAATACATAATCCATCTCCTCTAAAGCGTTCAAAATGTTTGCCTCTGATACCTACATCTACAACTAATGTAGAGCCATTTTCAGTTTTCATCGTCGCTTCATTAAGTGCTAAATAACGCGTTTCATATCCATTATCATTATATCTCACAATAATTTCTAGTAATGGATATTCAATAACTTGAAACTCTGAATTCGTGATTTCAATGATTAACTTTTCAACTTCATGAGGTAACCAATCAGCATAGAATCCAAGATGTCCTGTATGTACACCAACAAAAGCTACTTGTGACAACATATGACTATATTGATGAAAGGCTTGTAATAAGGTGCCATCTCCTCCAACTGATATCACAATTTCAGGATTATCAGCGTCTTCAACCATATGGAAGTCTTTCATATGGTTAATCATCTTATGTTTTAATGCATTGGACTTAGAATCACCTTTAGACAAAATCGTATAACGCATCGTCTACACCCCATTAGTCATGTTTTTTAGCACGTTTTTGAGAATAATATTTCTGTGCTTCTTGAATTTCATCTTTAATCTCAGACATCTCTTCATCTAATAGATAAGCCGCTTCTGCAGCACGTTCAAGACGATGCTGAATTTCATTAGGATAATCTCCATCATATTTATAGCGTAATGTATGTTCAATTGTTGCCCAGAAATTCATCGCTAATGTACGAATTTGAATTTCCGCTAAAATAGCCTTTTGACCATTTAACGTTTCAATTGGATATTCAATAATCACGTGATAAGAACGATAACCACTTTGTTTAGTATTGTTAATATAATCTCTTTCTTCTACGACTTTGAAATCTTGACGTTGACGCAACATATTTACTACCACATCTATGTCATCAACGAATTGACACATCATTCGCAGCCCCGCAATATCGTACATTTCTTCACGCAATCGATCAAATGGGATTCCCCTTTTATTTGCCTTATCAATAATGCTTGTAATTGGCTTAACACGGCCCGTTACAAATTCAATGGGTGAGGCATGTTCTCCAACTTCATATTGTTTACGCAAACCTTTTAGCTTCACCTTTAACTCATCAACAGCTTGTTTGTATGGTGTTAAAAATTGATCCCATTGATTCATAATGTTTCACTCCGCTTCACTTTAGTTCGAAAGTTTCTTCAACAGCTGAAACAAACTCCTTACCATAGTTATTATTTCCTTCAACATTCTCCAAGATATAATCTAATTCCTCTTGGAAATGCTCTAATACTAACTCATCATTTACGACAACTTTCTTATCTCGATGCTCATGTAACATCGACCAAGTTTCTTGGACAAATATCAGATACGAATAGGATTGACCATCATCTAATAAGTATGCAAATCCATAATTATCGCTATCAACAAGCATTTGTCCTACTTCAACTAATCCATCAGTTGGATCCTCTGAGTAGCAATAAATGCCATCGTCTTTAATTTTAATTTCATTTACATAAATACGCATGCTTGTTCCTCCTTATTATTCCTTCCTAGTTTAACATAATTTATCCTTATAACACACGCCTGAACTGAAGATAAACCCACAGTAAATTGAGTTATTAAAGTTCTACTTTCTCATAGCTACCTTGAATATTCGATTCAATTACTCTGAAATAGGGTTATTGCTTTAAATTTTTAAATTTCTCCCTCATAATGAAAGACAATAATGATTAAACCATGCTTATAGAGGAGTAACACATGGCTACAAATAATGAAATAGAATTTAAACAATTATTAGATTCTCAAACTTATGATAAATTTAAAGCTGCTTTTTTTGAAAATGCAGAACCATTTACGCAAACAAATTATTATATCGACACACCAGATTTCAAACTGCGCGACCATAAATCAGCATTAAGAATCCGTGTAAAAAATGGCACTTATGAAATGACATTAAAAGTGCCAGCCAAAGTTGGCTTAACAGAATACAATCATATGGTAGATATCATTCCTTCAATCGATTTAGCAATCTCAAAATCTGACTTACCGAGTGATATAAGAAATATCTTAGACGACTATGGAGTGGCTGAACACGAACTCACTGTCTTAGGCGCATTAACTACATACCGTATGGAAACACAATATCAAGATGATTTATTAGTATTAGATAAAAGTGAATATTTCGATAAAACCGATTATGAATTAGAATTCGAAGTACAAGACTATGAAAAAGGCTTAGAAAAATTCAATCACTTATTAGGTCAATTCGATTTAAAACATCAAATTCCTAAAAATAAAGTTCAACGCTTTTTTGATTACAAAGCGCAAAACGCTAATTCATAAGCGAACATAGTCAAAAGTCAAATTACTTTTAAATGTAAAAATTCATGTTATATTAGATATATATTAATGGAAATTGGTGATATTATGTCTAAAACACCGTACGACGTTATAGGCGAAACAGCACTATATGACATGATTGACCATTTTTATTCACTCGTTGAAAAAGATGACAGAATCAATCATTTATTTCCTGGAGATTTTAAAGAAACGAGCAGAAAACAAAAGCAGTTTCTTACTCAATTTCTAGGGGGACCTAATTTATACACACAAGAACATGGACATCCCATGTTGAAGATGAGACATATGGAATTTAAAATAACGACTTTCGAACGTGACGCTTGGCTAGAAAATATGCACACTGCAATTACAGAAGCCCACTTTCCTGCTGGAGTTGGAGACTATTTATATGAACGATTGCGTCTAACTGCTAATCACATGGTAAATTCCTAAATTTAATTGAAGGTGAGTAAAACATGGCTGAAGAACTGAAAATTGTAGACAATAATAGTCGTGAAGATGCGAATCTGTCACCTGTAAATAAAATCGAAATTTATTCATTCTTTGATCCGTTTAATACAGATTGTTTCAAGTTATCAGCGATTATTTCAAAGTTAAGAATTGAATATAATCAATATATCCGTATTAGACATATATTAAACCCGTCTTTAAAAGTGCTTACCAAATGCCAAGCTCAAAGTACATCAGACTTTGACAATATTGCTTTAGCATATAAAGCGGCAGAATTGCAAGGAAGACTAAGAGCGGAACGCTTTATTCATTTAATGCAGAATGAAATTATTCCTAAACGAGATATAATCACTGAGAAGATGATTTGCGATTGCATAAAAAATGCTGGTTTAGACTATGATGTTTTCAAAGAAGACTTACAGAAGAATAAACTTACTGAAAGCTTAAAAGTAGACTTGCATATTGCACGTGAAATGGAAATTGAACAAGCACCCTCATTAGTATTCTTTAATGAAGATGTACATGAAGAAGGCTTAAAGGTCGAAGGATTATACCCTTATCATATTTATACTTATATTATTAATGAATTAATGGGTACGCCTATAGAAAAAAATCTTCCACCTAAATTAGAACATTATATTCAAAAGAAACAACTCGTTACTATGGAAGAACTTCTAACAATATACGAGTGGCCAGAAAAATTACTTACTAAAGAATTAAAAAAACTTGCATTACAACAAAAAGTTGAGAAACTTGATTATCCTGAAGGCGAATTTTGGCAATCTAAAATGCCTAAAATATAACGCTTATAGCAATAAAATATTAGCCATTCAATGATTTACAAGATTAATATCATTGAATGGCTGTTTCTATATCTACGACTCGTTAGGGTTGAACAATACCATTTTTTACTTTTACCTTACTACCCGTTTTTATCTTGTCATATTGTTCTTTAGGCAAGACGACTACCCTATCTCCGTGTTTCGTTTTAATGGTAACTGTATACAGTGATTCATTCTTTTTCATTTGTTTTTTCAACATATTCATTTGATAGCTTTTATCTTGTTTCTTTTGATCATGAAAATGAGTTACAAATAGGTAATAGTAAAGCCAGTTGTTATAAAATCCAGTGGATAAATATTGAGCTGCCATAGGCGACGTAGAACTATATCTTCTTTTAGGATTCATTAATGAACGTGTCTGTCTGCTAGATTGATTATACTTTGGGTTTTGTTTAGCAGAACTTCTCATAGCATTTGAAGTGATACTACTAGTTCTAGCTGCTTGTTCAGCTGCACGTTGACTTGATTGTCTTGCTGAACGTGACGCATTAGCTGCACTTGAACGACTCATTGATGAACTAGAAGAAGTAGAGCCTCTAGCAGCTGATGAACTGCTTGATGACGAACTACTTGCGCTCGAGGCAGAACTACTTGAGGAACCTCCACTTGAAGTGGCTGCATCTAACTGATTAGTAGGCCCCATAGTATATAACAAACCGACTATACTTAAACAACTAACTACTTTATAGACTTTTTTCATTCAACGTCCCCCCTTCTATTTAGTTACTTTGTCTTTTGACACAGCTTCTCCTTCTACTTCATCATCACCATAAGTCATATAAGGTGGTCGATAAACGTGAATGTTACTATCGTCTTTAATTATGTATGGTTTTTCATTTCCGTCACTTAAGATATGCTCATACACATTGTCTAAGCTTGTTCTTTGGATATGTGGTTTATGCTGCTTATCTAAATACTTAATTTCAACATTAGGTGAATCTTCATCTCCATTATTTAATACTTCATAATAAACATATTCATACTTCTTAGAGTCTTTACTCTCTTTAGAAGGCTCTTTTTGTTCACCAGAGTCACCACATGACGCTAATAATACAGTTAAACAAATGATACTTATTAGTGAAATTAATTTTTTCATTCATACGCCTCATTTCATTGTTTTTTATAAAATTATCTACACTTAATTTTAACAATAACTTATTAAAAATCAGTAATTTTATATTAATTATTCTATTAATATTGAAATTTAATATAATGCTGAAATGTAACAACATAAATACAATTGTGTTTTTAGAAATTTTAAATTCAAAAAGGAATTAATCAAAGCGTATCATAGTAAATAAAAATTTAAAGAAGGAATCTAAAAATAGATATAAAAAAAACGCCGTGTCTGATTACACGACGCTAAACAAAGGGGATGGGAGAAATTTTTCACTTCAAACAAAGGGGTATGTTTGTTATGTGATTAATTTCATGTTCATAATATAACACGCTCAAATAGGTGTTTCAACAACTACATCCCCTAAAATTAAAATTGTCACAAACTTGACAAATTGAAAACGGATACAGTTATTTTACGCTTTCATTAGTTTTTCAAATGCATCTAATTTTTGTTCAAATACTTCACATGCTTGTTCAATAGGTTCTGGAGTAGTCATGTCGACACCAGCATTTTTAAGAATTTCTATTGGATAATTTGAACTACCTTTTTTCAAGAATTCATTAATATATCTTTCAACAGCTGGTTTACCTTCTGTTAAAATTTGATGACTTAAACTTTGAGCTGCACTGTAACCAGTTGCATATTGATAAACATAGTAATTCATATAGAAATGAGGAATACGAGACCATTCTTTACTGATATTGTCGTCAGTTTCTACTACATCACCAAAGTATTGTTTATTTAATTTAGCATATTCTTCATTCATACGCGTAGAAGTAAGTGGTTCGCCCGCTTCTTCAATTTGGTGAATTTTGTGTTCAAATTCAGCAAACATTGTTTGACGGAATAATGTTGCTCTGAATCTTTCTAATTCTTGATTCAATAATAATAAACGATGTTCGTCATCTAAGTGTTTATCCATATAATCACTTAGTAACGCTTCATTACATGTAGACGCAACTTCTGCCACAAATATTGAATAATCACTAGAGTTAGATGGTTGGTTTTTACGACTAAAGTAACTATGTGCTGAGTGACCAAATTCATGTACGAGTGTATATAAATCAGACACGGTATCTGACCAATTTAATAAAATAAATGGGTTTGTTAAGTGCGCGCCTGAAGAGTAAGCACCTGATCGTTTACCCTTATTCTCGTAAACATCAACCCAATGATTATCTAGACCTTCTTTAATCACATTTAAATATTCTTCGCCCATTGGTTCTAACGCTTTTAACATCCAGTCTTTTGCTTCGTTATATGGCATTTCAAATTTAACGTCTTTAACTAGTGGTGTATATAAGTCATACATTTTTAAATCATCAATACCTAATAATTCTTTACGTAATTGCGTATATCGATGCAATAATGGTAAATATTTGTGTACAGTTTTAACTAAGTTGTCATATACTTCTTCTGGAATGTGATTATTACTTAAAGCGCGTTCACGAGCAGATTTGTAGTTATGTGTACGTGCATTGAACACGTTCTTTTTCACTTCACCAGCTAAAGTTGCACCTAAAGTATTATTATATGAACCATAACCTTTATATACATTATTGTATGCAGATTGACGTAATTCACGATCGTCTGATTCTAAATATTTAATGAAAGTACCTTGAGTTAAAGGATGTTTGTTACCATCTTTATCTACTGCATCTTCAAACTCTAAATCAGCGTTACTAAACATACCATAAACATTACTTGGCGTTGATAAAGCATCTTGTACTTCTGTTAATAATTTTTCTTTTTCAGCATCTAAAATATGTGGACGCTTTTCATTAATAAGTTTTAAATCAAATTCATAACGTTTTAAATCTTCATTTTCATTTACGAATGATTTTAATTTATCTTCATCAATGTGCAGAATTTCTGGAACTAAGAAACTCCAAGCTGAACTAATTTTAATAATTAATTGATGTGCACGTGATTCAAAGCCAGTATATTTATCGTTTGATGTATCTTGGTCTTGTTTTAAGTGTGCATAAACATAAACTTGTTCAAGTTTCGTTTCAATTTCATCTTCTAATGCTAAAGCATTATATAGCGTTTCTGCGCTGTCACCTAAATGACCTTTAAATTGTTCTTCTTTTCCAAGGTATCCTTCAACTTCTTTTAATGCACTTTCAAATGCATCATCGCTTTCAAAAATAGTTGTTAGATCCCAAGTGTAGTCAGGATATTTACGTTCCTGTTCTTCTCTTGTTAATTGTTGACTCATAAGTAAACCTCCTATACTTGCTATTGTCTTAATTTTCTCATTAAATGATTTATATTGCACGTCTTAACTACTATTAGTCTTGTTATTATACGCATGTATAAGTTCAGAAGTAATAGAATGTTGATCATAATTTTTTAAATAGAAATATCTAAATCTTAAACATTTTATAAATGAATCTTCGGATAAATTATTTTGATATTTGAGGAGATTTAATTGAAGCTGCCATTGAACTGGATGATTTTCAATGTAGAGTTGTTGAGGAAAAATAAATCCTGAAGCATTACAAACATCCATGTCAGTCATTCTAAGCTGATACATGGCACTTAAAGTAGGTTCTAATACTGAATTTTTACGACGACATTGGTAAATATACTTGTTAATTTTCTCATTAGACAGTTTAAACGTATAATGATATATTGCTTTTTCTTCGGTTTTAATATGATTCATTTGCAATATTTCTTTATTAGCTAAAAATTTTCTTCCTTCTAAATGTTGAATCTGACTATATTTATATAATAACTGCTTACGCTTATCCCATGTGATAAGGGTTCGGGTAAGAGAATTAATAAAGTAGGCTTGAAATGTATTAAGATACAACACACCCTTATGATACTTACTATCTTCTATTATCCAAACCACCTCTAAACCTAATCTTTTAAAGCCTAATGATCTTTCTCTAATTTCTTGAAAACTAATTCTTGAAAATTGAATCTCCATAGCAATTTTAGAATCAATTAAAATATCTGGATACTGCATAATTAACGGACAATAAGGTTCTATTTCTACATTGTACCCATATTGTTTCAATAAGTTTGCGATAAAAAATTTCGCATAATAGTGTTTTTCAGTTTCTGATTTAGCACATTTTCTATGTATATTACTTTTATGAGCATAATGTGTAGTTACTTTTATCCCCTTTTTCAAAATGAGTTCTGACTTACAATAAGGACAAAAGTAATCGTTCTCCTTTATAGCCTCAGTTGCACTCACACGGTCGCCATGTTGATTAATTGCTACTAACATTTGGTCACCTCATAAATATAAACGTACGAGGTGGCCGTTTTACTTTTTCAAAATACAAAAAAAATCGAAGCACTTATTGTACTTCGATACGCAAATACGATTTATTCAGTTGCATCTGTAAAATAACGACGAACTTGTGATGTCACATTATGACTCATAATTATCTTAGCGTAATCATTTAAATAAACTTCCGTTCTATCAGTTGGCGTAGCAAATTCTAATAATTGACTATAACTATCATTTATCGTTTCTTGATTAACAGAATCATCAAAGTGAATAGCATAATAATAATTTGAATCATGCATGTATAATAAATCTTCAAATTCATCTGTAGCTTGATTATTATGATAAGCATAATTAATCACTTGCTCTAAATCCTCAAACTTAACGATGATTGTTCTTATACGAGCTTGTGGTTTAGAACGTTTACGCTCAGATTTTTGAGCTTGTTTCTGTTGAGCACGTTGCTCAAACAAATCTTCAATACTTTCTTCTTGTTCTAATGTATTCGCTAGCAATTCATTTACTTGCTCTTCAAATTGCTCATTCGCATCTTCGTCAGACATATGCATTGCATCTTCATTTTTAGATTTAGAAATCGTTACTTCCACACCCTTTTCAAAGGCATGTACTTGAATCCATAATGGGCCTTCAACAACGAAGTCTTCTTCTTCATTGATTTCATCCATCATAGACCAAAAGAATTCTTCACCGCGTTTGCGATTAGTCCATAAATCTTCACGGCTAAATCCTCGTGCTTCAATATCACTGTATGTTATAAACAATTTGACTGTTGTATCATCAACGCGTTCTATTCTCATATCATCTCACTCCTTACAGTCGATGAATAGTAACCATATTGTATTAGAACGTAAGGTAAATTACAATCTATTTGTTTGATTAAATTTTACTATTAAATATTCAAGGTTTATACTAACATATTCCCTTTTTTAGTTACAAAAAACAGCACTATAACAAGTGCTGTTAAATATAAATAAATTTAGTTTTTTATTTTAGTCTACTAAACGTTGTGCTTCTTGTAATTGGAATGTACGAACTTTTCTAGGTAAGAAACGTCTAATTTCATCTTCGTTATAACCAACTTGTAAACGTTTTTCATCTAAGATAATTGGACGACGTAAAAGACCAGGATTATCTTGAATAATAGAATATAAATCTTGTAATGGTAAAGAATCAATATCAACGTTTAATTTTTGGTAAGTTTTAGAACGAGTTGAAATAATTTCGTCTGTACCGTCTTCAGTCATTTTTAAAATTTGTTTAATTTCATCAATTGTTAAATGTTCAGAAAAAATGTTACGCTCCGTATACGGAATGTCATGTTCTTGTAACCATGCTTTCGCTTTACGGCAAGATGTGCAACTTGGTGAAGTAAATAATGTTACCATACATCTCACTCTCCTATTGAATGAATAATATTCATTATTTTAAAATTTATTGATTAAGAATTATTAATTTTATTATTCTCTTAACCTTACACAGTTATTATATCCATCTAACATTAAAATTAAATGAGAAAATCCTAATTTTTCAGAGAAATCTCAAATTTTCTAAAAATTCTTTATAGACTCTCTTAAAAATCAATGTGCACTTATATATTAACATATCTTACATTTTAAAGAAATACTGTTATAATTTAGATAATATGAATTATTAAAAGAAAGTAGGCATCAAATATGGAGACATTATTTTCAGGAATTCAACCAAGTGGTATCCCTACAATCGGTAACTATATTGGCGCATTGAAGCAATTTGCAGATGTCCAAGATGATTATGATTGTTTCTTCTGTATCGTGGATCAACATGCGATTACAGTACCACAAGATAAAATCAAATTGCGTAAACAAATACGTCAACTTGCAGCAATTTATTTAGCGTCAGGAATTGACCCAGAGAAATCAACATTATTTATTCAATCTGAAGTTCCTGCGCATGTTCAAGCTGGTTGGATGCTCACTACGATTTCAAGCGTTGGTGAACTTGAACGTATGACTCAATATAAAGATAAAGCTCAAAAACGTACAGATGGCATCCCAGCAGGTCTATTAACATATCCCCCATTAATGGCAGCAGATATAGTCATTTATAATACGAATATTGTGCCAGTTGGAGAAGACCAAAAACAACACATGGAATTAACACGTAATTTAGTAGAACGTTTTAACAGCCGTTATAACGACGTATTAGTAAAACCAGAAATTCGCATGCCTAAAGTTGGCGGACGCGTTATGAGTTTACAAGACCCTACTAAAAAGATGAGTAAAAGTGATGACAACCAGAAAAACTTTATCTCACTATTAGATGAACCAAATGTAGCAGCTAAAAAAATTAAAAGTGCTGTAACCGATTCAGATGGCATCATCAAATTTGATCGTGAAAATAAACCGGGTATTTCAAATTTATTAACTATCTATTCAAGCTTAACAAATGAATCTATTAAAGATTTAGAAGCTAAATATGAAAATGAAGGCTACGGTAAATTTAAAACTGATTTATCAGAAATCGTTAAGGAATTCTTAGTTGATTTCCAAGAAAAATATAATGAGTTTTATAACTCTGATAAATTAGATGACATCTTAGATCATGGTCGCGATAAAGCTCAAAAAGCTTCATTTAAAACATTGAAAAAAATGGAACGTGCTATGGGATTAGGACGTAAAAGATAATAGTACTTAAAAAATGAGACAAGATTATAATATCCTGTCTCATTTTTTTACTAATTCATTTAATCATTTTCTACCTTTAGGATTGAACGCATCTTTAAGACCTTCACCCACAAAATTAATGCTTAATATCGTAAACATAATCATTAATGCAGGTGGCATCCATATCCATGGCTTAGAACTAATAATATCCCCTTCTTGAGCATCACTTAACATATTCCCCCATGAGGGAATTGATTTACTAATCCCAAAACCTAAGAAACTTAAACCAGATTCTACTACTATCATTCCAGCAAAAGTCAAAGTAGCTTGTACAATAACCACGCTTAAAATATTCGGCAATAAATGTTTTAAAATAATTTTATAAGTAGGTGTACCTATAGATTTCGCAGCTAAGAAGTATTCATTCTCTTTTTCTTGCATGACTTTCCCGCGTACTAATCTAGCAATACCTCCCCAACTTAAAATGATAATAACCCCCACTAATATAATAGCTGAACCATATGGGTTTTTAATTTTATCACCTAACGCTGCATTTAAAACGATAGCAAAGATTAAAAATGGGAATAGCATTACAAATTCAGTAATTCTCATTAATAAAGTATCAAGTAACCCTCCAAAATATCCTGATATTACACCAATTGCTATACCTATAACTAACATTCCAATAGTTGAGACCAAGCCAATCGTAAGTGAAACCCTGCCAGCATATAGTAATCTACTGAAATTATCTCTACCACCTGAGTCTGTTCCTAAAAGATTTTGCGAAGTCATATCACCTTTAATATTTAATAAATCTTGTTGATTAATTGGTAATGGTGCTAACAACGGCGCAATAATAGAAATAATGGCTACTAAGATTAAAAAGATTAATGAAGCCATGGCAATTTTATTTTTAACAAACTTTTGTAAAGCAATCTGAGTAGGAGAAGATGATTTTTTTACTGTTTTTAAATTGTTATGTCGTTTTTTTATCATATGCTTTTACCTCTTCTCATTTTAATTACTACGAATTCTAGGATCGACGAAACTATATGTTATATCAGATATAAGATTTCCGAATAACCCCAAAAATGAAAAGAACAAAGTTAATGCCATCATTAATGGATAATCTTGACCAGTTACAGATTCTAAAAATAATTTACCAATACCATTAAATGAAAAAATAGTTTCAGTAATGACTGCACCACCTAAAATGCTTACAATATCTGCTCCTAAAAAAGTAATAATTGGAATTAATGAGTTACGTAAAATATGTTTATTGTAAATTTTATTCATTGTTAGACCTTTTGCCTTAGCAGTTAAAACATAGTCTTTGTTCGCATTATCTATAATGTCATTTCTCAAATATTGAATATATCCTGCTGTTGATAATAGCCCTAATGTTAATGCAGGCAACAGCGTATGATAAAGCTTACTCATATAATAAGTAAAGGTACCTTCTTGAAGATTAATATTGACTGACCCTTGAAAAGGAAATATTGGGAATTGGAACGCAAATATGTAAATAGCAAAAACCCCTGCAATAAATGAAGGTATCGCTAACATGACATAGTTGAAAACTTGGATAGTATAATCTCCGATTGAGTACGCATATCTTCCTGAGATAATCCCTAATGCGAAAGATAGGATATAAGTAAAAATTAGAGAAACTGCACCAAGCAAGATTGTATTAGGCAAGCGTTCGCTAATTAAATCAATTACGGGACGTTTATATTTAATAGATTCGCCTAAGTTACCATGTGCTACATTCCCTATCCATCTCACATATTGGGTTGGTATAGAATCATTAAGACCTAACTTTTCTTTTTGAGCTTCAATTGCTTCTTGCTTAACATGAGGATTATATTGTCCACTGAAAGGATCACCTGGTTGAATAATCGCCAAACTAAATACCACAATTGATATCAAAAACAGTAATGGAATCATTAGCAAAAATCTTTTTAATATAAGTTTTATCATTTGATATTCACCCTTTCAGTAAAGAAGCACGCAACATGATGATTAGGCTTAATCTCTTCTAATTTCGGTCTTTCCTCTCGACATTTTGCTTGTGCAATTGGACATCTAGTGTGGAACGGACATCCTTTTGGAGGGTTACTTGGAGAAGGTAATTCACCTTGCAATGTAATTCTTTCTATCTTTTCCTTATTAAACTGAGGAATAGAAGATATTAAAGCTTTAGTATATGGATGTTGAGGATTCTTATACAATTCAGTACTATCGGCTATTTCCACCATATGGCCTAAGTACATTACACCAATAACATCACTAATATGTTTAACTACACTTAAATCATGAGCGATAAATAAATAGCTCAAGTTAAATTCTTTCTGGAGATCTTTCATTAGATTCAGCACTTGAGATTGGACTGATACATCTAAGGCACTTACAGGTTCATCCGCTACAATCAGTTTAGGTCTTATCGCTAAGGCTCTAGCTATACCTATTCTTTGTCTTTGCCCCCCTGAAAATTGGTGTGCATACTTATAATAAGTATCTTCACTCATACCTACACAGTTTAATAAGTACATTACTTCATCTTTTAATTTCTTTTTATCAACCATATGGAAATTTTGTAATGGTTCTCCTATGATATCCCCAACCATTTGCATTGGATTTAAGGAAGCATACGGATCTTGAAAAATCATTTGAAAATTTTTACGTGCTTCTCTTAATTGTTTACCTTTTAATTGAGTAATATCTATATCATTAATTTTAATTTTGCCAGATGTTATATTTTCTAAGCGTACAATCGACTTACCAAGTGTTGATTTACCACATCCTGATTCTCCTACTAAACCAAATGTTTGTCCTTCTTTAATTGTAAAAGAAATATCATCTACTGCTTTTACATATTGAGTAGGTTTAAAAAGTCCAGATTTAATAGGATAATAGGTTTTTAAATTCTGTATTTCTAAGATGTTATCCATATTTTTCCCTCTATTCATCAAATAAATGACAGCGCACTTGGCTACCATCTTTACTCAAAAGTTTTGGTTCTTTTTGGTTACATATTTCCATTCTCACTGCACATCTGTTAGCAAAACGACATTGATTTTTATCAAATTGAGTTATACTGGGCACCATACCATCAATCACTTCAAGATACTCTACATCTTCATTTAGTCTCGGTATTGTGCGTAATAATTTTTGTGTATAAGGATGTTGAGGATGATTTAAAATTTGATGTAATTCTCCATATTCGACTATTTGCCCCGCATACATAACAATGACTTTATCGCAAAATTCCGATACAACACTCAAGTCATGAGTCACTAAAATAATCGACATATTATTGTCTTGTTGTAATTTTTTTAATAAATCCAAAATTTGTGCTTGTATCGTCACATCTAAAGCTGTCGTTGGTTCATCAGCAATTAACAATTTTGGATTACAAGAAATTGCTATTGCAATCATGACTCTTTGACGCATTCCTCCAGATAGTTGATGAGGGTAACTATTCAATACCTCTTCCACTCGAGCTATACCTACTTGTTGCAACAATTCTTTAGCTAAATCATAGGCCTCTTTTTTACTTTTATTTAAGTGTAAAATAATAGGCTCAATTAATTGGTTTTTAATTTTAAATACTGGGTTTAAAGCTGTCATAGGCTCTTGAAAAACCATCCCAATATCTTTACCTCGAATTTTTCGGTACTCACTTTCACTAGCATCTTGCAATGCTTTGCCATTAAATATAATTTGCCCTTGTGTTATTTTAGATATTTTTTCAGGTAAGAGTTTAACTATCGATTTATTTAAAATTGATTTACCACACCCTGATTCTCCTACAATTCCCAATATTTCATTACTTTTTAATTTAAAAGAAATTTGATCAATTGTAGGATACCACTCGTTTTCAATCTTAATTGATGTTTCTAGATCTTTTATTTCTAATAAATAGCTATCCATAATTTGCTCCAATCAATAAACCTCGACTAAAGTCGAGGTTCATCTTTTATTCTTTAGTTATTTGATATAAATCCTTATCTGAGCCAATTGAGATATCAACATTTCTCACTTTATCATTGACTACTGTAATAGTATCTAATTGAACAATTGGTAATGCTGGAAGAACTTCATTAGTATGTTTTTGCCATTCTAAATAAATTTCTTTACGTTTTTTATCGTTATTTCCAACTTTATTGAAATCTAATGCATCATCTAACAATTTATCTGATGTTTTATCAGTAGTACGCATTTCGTTTTGTGGTCTGTCAGTGTGATATAAATCAGAAGGGTCTGGGTCAGAGCCGCCAGTCCATGTTCTGAAATAAACTTCCATATCTTTAGAAGCACTAGCTAAGTCATCGTTATATTTACCAAACTCAACCATTTTCACATTTGTTTTTAGTCCTACTTTTTCCCAGAAGTCTTTAATCGCTGCAGTTCTAGGTTCGAATGTAGGGTTTGAACCAGAATAATGTTTTAAATTAATTTCAAATGGTTTACCATTAGGATCTTCTCTGAAGCCATCTCCATTTCTATCTTTATATCCTAATTTATCTAACATTTTTTTAGCTTTTTCAGGATCATAACTATAATTATTTAAGTCTTTTTGATCAGCTGCAATCCAATGGATAGATGGAATAAAGCTATTTAACTCTTTACCATAACCTTGGTAAAATGCTTTAATCCATTTTTTTCTATCAATTGCATATAACATTGCTTGTCTAAGTTCTTTTTCTTTATATTTAGGACGCTCAGCGCCAGTTTTATTCTTTTCTTTATCATAATCATGAGAAACGAAACCAATTATTGAGTAATCAGTACCAGGTGATGATAAGACTTTAAGTTTACCTTCTCCAGATTTTTTAGCTTCTTTAGCGATACTACCTGTAGTAGAATCAGTCATATCAATTTCGCCATTTTTCATAGCTTTTACAATTTGTGTTTGATCAATAACTTTTAAATTAATTTTGTCTAAACTTGGTTTACCTTGCCAATAATCATTAAATTTCTCTAATTGAACTGCTTCACCTTGAACTACTTTTGTCACTTTATAAGGTCCAATACCAATTGGATGTTTTCTGATTTTATCTGATTTCGCTAAATCTTTAACTGCTACATCGCTTAAATATTTCTTACTTAATAATGGACCAGCAAACAAGCCTTCAAGATAGTTTACTTTCTTCTCTTTAAAAGTAACTTCCATAGAATAGTCATCTAATTTTTTCAATCCACTAATCGTATCCGCTTTACCTTCATGTTTTTCTTTAGCACCTTCGATGTTTTCAACGATAGGGAAATAACTACCTTGATAATCTTTATCTGCTAAAACATTTAAAGTATAAATCCAGTCATCAATTTTGAACTCATTACCATCTTGCCATTTAATGCCTTTTTTAATTGAAAATTTAATCTTCTTACCTGGATCAATATCTTTCCATGAAGCAATAAATGGTTTAGGTTTCATATTTTTATCCAGTTTAATTAATGATTCATTGAAGTAAGCTTCAACTGCTGAATCCGAAGCATCAGAACTCAGCACTGATGATAGTGTTCCTGAAGGTGCGGCATTTAAACCGACATTTAATTCCCCACCCTTATGATTAGATGTTTCAGTTTTAGATACATCCTTTGAACTATCATCTTGTTTTCCTTTTCCACATGCACTCAATACTAATACTGCTACTAATAAAAGAACTAGGTATTTACCAATGACTTTCACTAATATCAATCCTCCTGTAGATTCTATGCTGTTTGTTTCATTTTACTACTAAAATTTAAAAAGACAACTTATTTTATAGAATTTTCAGAAAATTATATATTTATAAATTTCCAAATATTAATGTTATAAATAAGAAAAACCTTGAATACAATAAGTATTCAAGGCTAATTTTAAAATTATTTAATTTTTTTCTTTTTTCTCACCAGTTTTACGATCAATAGATTTATCAATATACGCATGTTTTAATGAATAATCGCCACCAATTTGGTGATATTCAATACCTTTAACTTGAGGATTTTTCAGAGAAGCTCCACCTTTTTGATAAATTGGCGCTACTGGCGCATCATTTAAGAATAATTCTTCCGCTTCGCGCATTGTTGCAAAGCGTTCTTTAGGGTTTTGTAATAATTCGCCATTGGCTTTTTTCAATAAGTTATCATACTCTTTACTGCCCCATCCAGTATTGTTTTGAGCATTACCCGTAGTCATAGTATCTAAGAATGTGATAGGGTCTGGATAGTCTGGCCCCCATCCTGATAATGACATAGAATAATTCATTGTTAATTCTGCTTGAACTCTTTGTTTGAATGGTAATTGTTTAACTTTAACCGTTACTCCTGGTAAGTTTTTTTCAATTTGAGATTTAATAAATTCTGCAGAAATTTTAGAATCTGGTGTGTCTTCAGTATTTAATGTGAACGTAAATTTATCTTTACCTAAAGCCTTTTTAGCTTTTTCTAAATGTTCTTTCGCTTCTTTTGGATTATATTTTAATGGTGATTTTACAGTATCTGCATAATCTTTGCCATCAGGCGTTTTAGCTGTCTTTTTAGCTGTAAATCCATCAAACGGTTTGGCTCCTGTACCAAGAACTTCATTGACGTAATCTTTTTTATTAACTGCTTGTGCTATCGCATATCGCATATCTTTATTTTTAAATTCTGGTTGTTGTTTTTCATTCATTTTTAAAAAGAATGTAGAAGCTAATAGACGTTTGAATAATGCCGGACTATCTTTATATTTATCTACTTGTTCTGATGTAATACCAGCAACGTCTACTGAACCTGTTTCATACAGAGAAGCTCCTGCTTGCGTGTCTTTTAATATTTTGTAATTAACTCTATCTAATTTAACTGATTTTTTATCCCAATAATCATTATTTTTAGTTAGCATAATTTTATCTTCAACTGCCCATTTCTTAATTTTAAATGGACCGTTATAAACTGTTTTATCGGCAGTTGTACCATATGATTTACCATATTTCTTAACTACTTTTTCATTCTGTGGCATAAATGTACCAAAGGCTAACATTTGTTTAAAATAAGGAATTGGCTTTGTTAAGTCAATTTGTAATGTGTAATCATCTAAAGCTTTAACCCCTAAATCCTTAGGCTTTTTATCATGTTTATTTAAGTTAATATCTTCTGCATTTTTAATATCATACATTATGTAAGCATATTCAGAAGCTGTTGCTGGATCAACTGCTTTACGCCATGCAAATACAAAGTCATGAGCCGTTACAGGATCTCCATTAGACCATTTTGCATCCTTACGCAATTTAATTGTCCAAGTTTTTCCACCGTTCGTTTTTTTAGGTTCACTTTTGGCTACTCCTGGCACCGCTTCATCTTTACCATTAAGTGTATATAAACCTTCAAAAACTTGATTATAAATCGTAAACGATACAGTATCCGTAGCTAATGTTGAATCAAGAGTATTAATATCTGAAGATGTCGCTATACGATAGGTTTGTCCTTTATCGTCATATAGTCCCCCACTTTTACTACATGCACTTAAAATGAGCAACATAACAATTAATCCTAAAATCAGTTTAAAGTTAATCTTTTTCATAGTAAATTCATCCTCCTTCCCCTATTATTAAACGCTTTGCGCTTGATGTTCTTGTTTTAATTGAGCCGCTTCTTCATCCGTCACAAATACATAATGGTCTGGTCTAATTTCTTGAAGTCTTCGCTCTGAATTCTTAGATTCATCTTCTTGATACGCTACACGTTTACGCGTTCTTTCGCTATCTGGGTCAGGTTGAGGAATCGCTGATAACAATGATTTCGTATAATCATGTAATGGATGATAATAGATTTCGTCAGCTGAACCTAATTCGACAATTTTCCCAAAATGCATGACTGCAATGCGGTCAGAAATATATTTAACCATTGATAAATCATGGGCAATAAATAAGAATGTAATGCCTCTTTCTCTCTGAAGTTTCAACATTAAATTAACTACTTGAGCTTGAATAGATACGTCTAGAGCTGAAATAGGCTCATCGGCAATAATGAATTCAGGTTCTACTGCTAATGCACGCGCAATTCCAATACGTTGACGTTGTCCACCAGAAAATTCGTGTGGGTATCTATTCGCATGTTCTTTGCTTAAACCTACCGTTTCAAGCAAGTCGTAAACACGGCGTTTACGGTCTTTTTTACTACTTGCCAGTTTATGAATATCAATACCTTCTGCGACAATGTCCATCACTTTAAGTCTAGGATTTAATGAAGCATAAGGGTCTTGGAAGATCATCTGAATTTTTTTATTAAATTTTAATAAATCTTTACGTTTAGAAATCTTTTGAATGTCTTGACCATCGTATAAGATTTCTCCACTAGTAATGTCATTCAGTTTAATAATTGCTTTTCCTGTCGTTGATTTACCACATCCAGATTCTCCCACTAATCCTAATGTTTCCCCTTTATAGATGTCGAAAGAGATGTCTTCAATGGCTCTAACTTCGTTGCGCTTACCTTCGTTGAAGTATTGTTTTAAATTTTTTATTTGTAATAAAGTCTCTTTATTATTCCTCATTGAACGACACCCTTTCTACTTGACGTGGTTTGTCATAATTATTAGGCATAGGACGTTGTTTCTGTTTAACCATTGTTGGCGGCTCTACTTTAGGTGCACGCTCATCTAATAACCATGATTTTACAAAGTGAGTCGGTGATACTTTGAACCAAGGTGCTTCTTCTTTGAAGTCAATATCTAATGCATACTGACTTCTTCTTGCAAAAGCATCTCCTTTAGGTGGGTGTAATAAATCAGGTGGTGTACCTGGAATTGCGATTAATTCAGTTTCATTACTTGTTGTTAAATCTGGCATAGATGATAAAAGTCCCCAAGTATATGGATGTTTAGGGTCATAGAAAATTTCGTCTACATCCCCTGTTTCAATCATTTGTCCTCCATACATTACTGCTACTCTATCAGCAATATTCGCTACTACACCTAAGTCATGCGTAATAAAGATGATTGAAGTATCAATCTTTTTCTGCAAATCTTTCATTAAATCTAAAATTTGCGCCTGCATTGTTACATCCAATGCTGTTGTTGGTTCATCTGCAATTAATACTTTAGGTTCACATGCTAAAGCCGTTGCGATAACAATTCTTTGTCTTTGACCACCTGAAAATTGATGTGGATATGCTTTAAAACGTTTTTCAGCATTTGGTAATCCAACTAAGTTTAAAATTTCCAATGCTCGTTTTTTTGCTTCTGCTTTACTATAATTACGATGCTTAATTAAAGGTTCCATGACTTGCTTCCCAATTTGCATCGTTGGATTAAGTGATGTCATTGGATCTTGGAATATCATTGAGACATCTTTTCCGCGTAATTTAATTAATTCTTTCTCAGATTTACTTGCTAAATCTTCTCCAAGAAAATCAATTGAACCTTTTTTAATACGACCCGCATCTCCTTGGAATAGCTTTGTAATTGCTTTTGTAGTCACAGACTTACCTGAACCTGATTCACCTACAATAGCTAATGTTTCCCCTTTATTTAAATAAAAATCTACGCCTCTAACCGCTTGCACTTCCCCAGCAGTAATGTCAAAGGAAACATGCAAGTCGTTGACTTCTAATACTCTTTCTGACATAACGTGTGCCTCCTTTATTATTTACGCATTTTAGGGTCAAATGCATCGCGTAAACCATCACTAAATAGATAGAAAAATAAGATTAATAAACTTAAAATTGTTGCTGGAATAAATAATTCATGTGGATGAATTAATAACATTGCACGTCCATCATTTACTAATGAACCAAGTGATGTTTTTGGTGCAGGAACACCAATTCCAATAAAGCTTAAAAATGCTTCGAAGAAAATCGCACTTGGTACAGTAAACATAGATGTTACTACAATAGCCCCTAATGTATTAGGTAAAATGTGTTTAAAAATTAAGTTAAATTTTGACGCACCTAATGTTTTTGATGCCATAACAAATTCTTGGTTTTTTAATTTTAAGAACTCACCACGAACGACCCTACTCATTCCTAACCATCCTGTGATAGACATAGCTAGAATAATTGTCCAAATTGAAGGTTCGAAGATAAGTACGAATAGAATAACTACAATAAGGTTTGGAATTGAAGCAATAATTTCTAAAATACGTTGCATGATATTATCTACTCGGCCTCCAAAGAAACCAGATATAGCCCCGTAAACAACCCCAATAAAGATATCTAGTAGTGCAGCAACTACACCGATAATTAATGATATTTGTGCGCCTTTCCATGTTCTAGACCATAAATCACGCCCGAGTTGGTCTGTACCAAACCAGTAATTATCTTTTGCGCCTACTTCCTTATAAGCGTTTTTCCCATCGCTTCCTGTACCATCAAAAGGTAAAAAGTGTATTTTATCTAATACAGGAATCTTGGCTGGTAAATTACGATATTGAACATTTTGTTCTGCATAATCATGTTTACTCATCAGTGGACCAACAAGCGCCATTAGTATAATAAGAATAAGACCAATCATCCCTACTAATGCTAATTTATTTCTCTTAAGTTGCGTCCAAGCATCTTGCCAGAAGTTTCTACTTTCACGTTGCATTTCTGGTTCTTTATTTAAATCTAGCTCTCTTAATACAAAACCAGTAGATACCGCACCTTCAGAGGTATGTGTCATAGCTGCATTTGAATGATCATCAAACGTTTTTTCAAAATTTTTATCTGCCATTATTTTTTACCTCCTTGAACACGGATACGTGGATCAATCACGCCATATAAGATATCAACAAGAAAGATAGATACTATAAATAGCGTACTGAATAATAGTGTTGTAGCCATAATTACTGAGAAATCATTTGTGGTAATCGATCTAACAAATTGGTCCCCTAAACCTGGCACACCAAAAATATTCTCAATCGTTAATGTACCTGTTAGTATCCCCGCTAACATTGGTACAAGAATGGTAATAATTGGTATTAATGCATTTCTCAATGCGTGCCCAAACAATACTCTCATAGAAGAGTTCCCTTTTGCTCTTGCTAATAATATGTAATCTGAACTTAATACTTCAATCATTTCTGCTCGAATATACCTTGCTACTGTAGCCATTACCCCTGCAGATAATGCTAATGAAGGTAAGACTGCTGTTGAAAATCCTTCCCACCCTGCTACTGGGAACCAGCGTAATCGTACTGCAAACACATATTGTAAAAGTACTGCTAATACGAATGAAGGTACGGATACAGCAATAACTGAAATGACAGTTGTTGTATAGTCCACCCAAGTATTTTGTTTCGTTGCTGCCGCTACGCCTAGGATTAAACCTAAAATAACCCCAATCACCATAGCGGTAATACCCATTTCCATTGATGGAATCAATCTCGGTCTAATAAGCTCCCATACCGGTTGATTATGATATTGGAATGAATATCCAAAATCCCCTGTGACAACATTTTTTAAATAATGAAGATATTGCACTGCCACTGGATCATTTAAGCCATACTTTTCATTAAGTATTTCCTTTTGTTCAGCACTTAATTTCGCATCATTAAATGGTGAACCAGGCATTAATTTCATTAAGAAAAATGTGATTGTAATAATAATGAATAGCGATAAAAACATGTAACCTAAACGTTTCAATATATACCTAGTCATCAAGCATCCCCCTTTTTAAATTTTCAAAATTAACATTCCCTTCAAAATTTTCAGAAATATTTAGTAATATTATATATACAACTTTCATACATTTGCAATATTATTTTACATTTTATTAATAAAAGTGTAATTTTTTGCAATCTTTAATAAACACATATGTTTGATTAAAATTATTTTTAAAATTCTGTATTTATATTATTTTATGAGTAAGTTAAAATAAATTAAATCGTCACTGGAGGTATCATTATGAGGGATTTAAAGAATTGGATAATATGGTTACTACTTACTCCCATTTTATCTGGAATACTGTGGCTTGTTTTTACTAATCATTCATTTATTTCATATATCAATACCCTGTTTTACATATCTCTTATTATATTTATCATCATATTTCTCATTTTGCTTGTTCAAGAAGGCATTTTTGATACGACGAGTTATGGGTTTAGAAGAATTCGTTATCAACTTTCTTCACGCGCTAAAAAAAAGACTATGGAACATGATGAATTTTTTAATCCTCAACATGCTAAGAAAGAGACTTATTTTGTTTCTACATGGGTAGGGCCTGCCTTAATGAGTAATGTTGTTTATTTTATTTTTACAATTATGATTTCTTTAGCTTTATAAATGTTTTTCCTTTCCACACAACACAAAAGAAAGGCTGAGACAAAATAAAATGTCTCAGCCTTCATTAACATTATGGCAGTAGTTGACTGATTTGAAAATGCGCTTAAATCAAGCTTTTTTCAAATCTAGTCATCCTTGCCGGGGAGCGGGGCCCCAGCACAAAGACTTTCGAAAAAGAAAGTCTACAAACAAAGCAAGCTGGGGATACAACGAAATTATTTTAATTTCTGTCCTGCTCCCTTCATTTTCAAAAATAATTTATTTAAGCTTCGAATTTCTTAAATACTAATACGGCGTTGTGTCCACCAAAGCCAAGGCTGTTACTCATAGCATAAGTAATATCTAAGTCTTGTGCTTCATTTGGAACGATATCTAAGTCACATTCTGGATCTGGCGTATTAGCATGAATAGTTGGCGCAACTTTAGAATCGCGAATAGATAATGCTGAGAAGATAGCTTCAAGTCCGCCTGTAGCCCCTAATAAGTGGCCAGTCATAGACTTAGTTGAGCTTACTTTCAAGTTTTTCGCAGCATCGCCAAATGTGTTCTTAATCGCTTGAATTTCGTACATATCGCCTACTGGTGTACTTGTACCGTGGGCATTTAAGTATTGAACATCTTTCGCTTCAATGCCTGCATCATCTAACGCGGCTTGCATAGCGCGAGAACCACCTTCACCTTCTGGCGCTGGTGCAGTGATGTGATATGCATCTCCTGTTGAACCATAGCCAACAATTTCAGCATAAATTTCTGCACCACGGGCTTGTGCTGATTCTAATGATTCAATAACTAAGATACCAGCACCTTCACCCATTACGAAACCATCACGGCCTTCTTGGAAAGGACGGCAAGCTGTTTCTTTATCATCATTTGTTGATAAAGCACGACTCGCACTAAATCCTGCTAATGCCATGTGTGTAATAGGCGCTTCTGTACCGCCTGTTACCATTGCATCTGCGTCACCACGTTGGATGATTTTAAATGCTTCGCCAATTGAGTTTGTACCTGTTGCACATGCAGTCACAGTAGAACCATTTGGTCCTTTTGCACCTAAATCAATTGACACTTGGCCAGTCGCCATATCAGGAATAAGCATTGGCACGAAGAAAGGACTTACTCTTCTTGGGCCTTTCTTTTGTAAAGTCGTATGTGCAACTTCAAATGTTTCCATACCACCAATACCTGAACCAATCCACACACCAATACGATTCGCGTTGTCATCGTTAATTGTTAACTTTGCATCTTCAACTGCTTGGCGCGCAGCTACTACTGCATATTGCGTAAAACGGTCCATACGGCGTGCTTCTTTCTTCTCCATATGGTCTTCAATATTGAAGTCTTTAAGTTCTCCTGCTAAATGAACATTATAATCTTCAGTGTCAACGCGTGTAATTGTATCAATACCGTTGACACCTTTTAAAGCATTCTCCCAACTTGAATGGGCATCGTTTCCGATAGGTGATAATGCACCCATGCCTGTAATCACAACTCTTTTATTCTCAGTCATACATTATTTCCTCCTATTTACCCCATTTGATAACCATAGCGCCCCAAGTTAGGCCACCACCGAAACCTACTAATACTAAAGTATCATCGTCTTTAATTCTTCCATTTTCTAATTCTTGTTGAATACTTAAAGGTATTGAAGCTGCAGAAGTGTTACCAAATCGATTAACAGAAACACTCATCTTTTCTCTTTCTATACCCAATCTTTCGCGTGCTGATTCCATAATTCTGATGTTCGCTTGATGCGGAACAAACATATCAATATCTTCAGATTGTAAACCAGCTTTTTCTACGACACGTGTAGACGCATTGCCCATAATTCTAACTGCGAATTTGAACACTTCACGTCCGTTCATTACTAGTTTACCAGTATCTTTGTTTAAGTATAAGTATTTTCCACCTGAGCCATCAGATCCCATTTCGTAACTGATGATGCCTCGTCCTTCAGATACTTCACCGATAACTACCGCACCAGCGCCATCACCGAATAATACTGCTGTAGAGCGATCAGTTAAATCAGTAATCTTAGATAATTTATCTGCACCAACAACTAAAATATTTTTATAGTCACCAGATTGTACATATTGTTTCGCAGTAATCATTGAATACATAAAGCCTGAACATGCTGCCAATTGGTCCATTGTTGGCACTTTGCCTGTACCTAATTTCTCTTGTAACATATTTGCTACTGATGGGAATGGCATATCTCCAGTCGCAGTCGCAACAATAATCATATCTATATCATTAGGTTCAATGCCTGCATCTGCAATAGCTTTTTTACTCGCTTCGTAAGCTAAATCTGACGTATCTTGGTCTTCACTTGCCCAACGTCTTTCTTTAATGCCTGTCATTTTTGAAATCCATTCATCTGATGTATCTAGAAATCCTTCGAAATAGGCGTTATCTACCACTTTATCAGGTGCATAAGCACCGAAACCTTTTATACCTACGTTCATGAACGTACACCTTCTTACTTCGTTTTTTAATACCAGGTATTAATTTAACACATTTTTTCTTCTCAACTCAAGTAGTTATACTTTTTTAGTCTTTCTTTTCTTTTTAGGAAAATGAAACAATAATATAGCACGTCATAAATTTTAGAATAAATTTTAACACTTACTCTACTACCACTATACAAACAATTCGCTTTACATTAAAATAAAAGTATATAAATTTTGGAGGTCATTTGTATGAAACACCTCATCACATTTATCTGGGCGTTAATCTTAATGCAAATGGTTAACTTCGTGTTAAACAGTTTAAACGGCGGTGGCCCTTTAAACTTTATTACACCAGTCATTTTAGCAGTATTCATTACAATTATGATTGCTATCTTAGGCGCAATGATTAAACCAAATGATTATGCCCGTAAAGGTAATAGACATATTTAATAACACTTATTAAATAGTTCAAAAATACGGTTGATGTAACTTCTAATGTTCCATTAACCGTATTTTTCATTTACTTTATAAATAAATTACTTATCCTTACCAACATCATTGGCTTAAGCTATGCTTTAGGCAAGCGAACCCCACAATATGCAGAAATACATTGGAGTCATCCACAAAATAAAAAACCTAGAAAGTGCGATCACACTTCCTAGGTTACTCTTCATAACTCATTATTCATTTTCAGGTTTTTGTACATCGAAAGTTAATTCGTGATTGTCATCTAAACCGACATTCACTACAGTACCTTCTGGTAAACTTTCTTTAATCATCATACGTGCTAATGGCGTTTCAATTTGACGTTGTACAAATCGTTTCAATGGTCTTGCACCAAATTGTGGTTCATATGCTTCTTCGCCTAACCATTTTTTAGCATCATCAGATACTTCAATTGAAATACGTTGATCCATTAAGCGAATGTTTAATTGAGTTAAAATTTTATCAACAATCATACTCATATCGTTAATAGATAATGGTTTGAACAATACGATATCATCCATACGGTTTAAGATTTCAGGTTTAAAGAAGGCATGTAAGCTATCCATTACAGCTTTTTCAGTGTCTTCAGTAATTTCACCACTATCTTTAACGTTTTCAAGTAATACTTGTGAACCAATGTTACTAGTCATAATAATGATAGTGTTTTTAAAGTCCACGCTACGTCCTTTAGAATCAGTTAAACGACCTTCGTCTAAGATTTGAAGTAACACGTTGAATACATCACTATGTGCTTTTTCAACTTCATCTAGCAAGATAACTGAATAAGGATTACGTCTTACCGCTTCAGTTAATTGACCGCCTTCATCATGACCTACATAGCCTGGAGGAGCACCAATTAATCTAGAAACTGAGTGTTTCTCCATATACTCACTCATATCAATTCGAATCATATGTTTTTCAGAATCGAATAATGAAGCCGCAAGTGATTTAGCCAATTCAGTTTTACCCACACCAGTTGGTCCTAAGAATAGGAAACTACCAATTGGTCTGTTAGGGTCTTTAATACCTGCACGTGCTCTAACTACTGCATCAGATACTAAGTCTACGGCTTTATCTTGACCCACAACACGCTCGTGTAAGATATCGCCTAAGCTTAATAATTTCTCTCTTTCAGTTTCAACTAATTTAGATACTGGAATACCAGTCCATTGACTAACAATGTCGCCGATCTCTTCGTCAGAAACAACTTCACGAATCATACGTTCACTGTCGCCTTGTTCATCTTGATATGCTTCTTCAAACTCTTTCAATTCTTTTTCTAATTGAGGAATTGTGCCATATTGTAATTCAGCTGCTTTTTCGTAGTTACTTTCAGTTTGTGCGTCTTCTAACGCTTGACGGCTACGGTCTAATTCAGCACGTTTTTCTTGTACTTTCGCAATTTTTTCTTTTTCTTGTTCAACACGAGATTGTAAAGCAGCTTGTTTTTCTTTTTCATTAGAAAGTTCTTCTTGTAACTCTTCTAAACGATGTTTACTTGCATTGTCAGATTCATTTTTCAATGCACTTTCTTCAATTTCTAGTTGCATTACACGACGGTTAACTTGGTCTAGTTCAGTTGGGTTTGAACCCATTTCAGTACGAATTGTTGCACAAGCTTGGTCGACTAAGTCAATCGCTTTGTCTGGTAAGAATCTATCAGTAATATAACGATCTGATAATTCAGCTGCCGCTACTAAGGCACGGTCTTGAATTCGTACCCCATGATACACTTCGTAACGTTCTTTCAAACCACGTAAGATTGAAATAGTGTCTTCAACATCTGGTTCACTTACGCCTACTTTTTGGAAACGACGTTCTAATGCAGAGTCTTTTTCAATATATTCTCTATATTCATTTAAAGTAGTAGCACCAATACAATGTAATTCACCACGTGCTAACATCGGTTTCAACATGTTGCCGGCATCCATTGCGCCGTCAGTTTTACCTGCACCAACTAACATGTGGATTTCGTCGATGAATAAGATGATACGTCCGTCAGATTCTTTCACTTCTTTAAGCACTGCTTTAAGACGTTCTTCGAATTCACCTCTAAATTTCGCACCAGCAACTAAGGCACTTAAGTCTAATTCAAAGATGGTTTTGTCTAATAAAGATTCAGGCACATCTTTTCTTACAATACGTTGCGCTAAACCTTCAACAATCGCAGTTTTACCTACCCCTGGTTCACCGATTAACACAGGATTATTTTTTGTTTTACGGCTTAAGATTCGAATTGTATTACGAATTTCTTCATCTCTACCAATGACAGGGTCCATTTTACCTTGGCGTACTTCTTCTACTAAGTCACGACCATATTTCTCTAAAGCTTCATAATTTACTTCTGGATTTTGTGAAGTCACATGATTTCCCCCTCTAACTTTAGTAATAATTTCTTTCACTACTTCTTCTTTATTACCTACAAATTGTTTAGTGATGTCATCAATATCCATTGCAGCACGTAAGATATGTTCCATTGAGATATATTCATCTTCATATTCTTTCATATACGATTCAGCTTTATTTAATAACTCATTTGCCTTTGAACCGATATATTGTCCATATTGAATGTTATCTCCTTGTACTGAAGGATAATTTTTTAATTTATTTGTATACGCTTGATTTAATTTATCTGTATCTATATTTGCGCGTTCTAATATACTTTTAAATAAGCTATCAGTTTCTTCTAAAGTTCCTTTTAATATAGCTTCAATTTCAATATTTTGTAATTCATTTTCTTTACTCAATTCAACCGCTTTTTGTAGTGCGCCTTGAATTGCATATGTCATTTGATTAATATCCAAATTTATTCACCCCTACTTATTTAATAAGAGCAAGGTCAAATACTTCTGTTTGACTTTGACTTTCTTTGACCTTAATTACATTATAGACCTTCTTTGACTATTAAGCAACATTTATACTCAACTTTTTTTATTTTTTGAAAATGCGCGCCAATACTGATCTCACGTGTTTTCATTATTATCTTTCACTTCATGTTTTATCACATTGTGCTCACAAATAAACATCAAATTTTTTACCTTCACAGTCTAATAGTCAAACTTTGTCTAAATAAATGAAAACAAAAAACAGACCAGTTCAATGAGTCGTTTCACTCTACTGGTCTGTCACTATTATTAATTTTTTGTATTTTTCTTAATTGCTTTAAGAATTTCATCAGATAATGCTTCAACACCACTATTTTCTAAGTGAACACCGTCTGAAGCAAAGTATTCTGAATGTCCTTCTGAACGTTTATACCAATCGACTAAGGTAACATTCTTATGTGTTTTAGCTGCATCAGCTAATTGTTTATTAACATTGTCTTGCCAATCTCTTGGTACGCGTGTATTAACTAAGTAAATTTGCGCTTTACCAAATTTACTAATCAATTGATCAAGCTCTTCCTTAGTAAAGTCACCATTTGTACCGAGTTCTAAAACAACCTGATCGGAAGGTTTATTATAATTGGTATAGCTATTAGCCACGGTTAATGCCTCTTGTAAATGGCGTCCAACTTTACCGTCAATCGTAGCTTTTGGAACTTGAGATTTGAATGTTTCTCCAATATCAACCATTACAGAGTCCCCAATTAATACTGGGCTAATATTTGTATAAACTTGGGCTTTTTTCTTACTCTTAGTCGATGAACCATCAAGTTTAATATTTTCTCCTGGCATCATTCTTACTAAATATTTGTCCGTTTCATTCGTATTAAATGAATTTGCTTTATCCGCTATTTCATCTTTTCCAAAACGATCAAAAGCACCGGCAAATATCAACAGTAATGGAATAGTTAACACTATTGTAACGATAGTTCTAATAAACTTAGGTCGTCGTAAACGATTGAATGAGAAAGCTTTAACCCCTTCTCTTCTAACTGGCGTTTCTACATAACGATAAGACAATTCAGCGAATAGAGCAGTTAAGATAACATCAATAATATAGACATAAGCTGGAATTTGCCCATCCGTATAGTGAATATGTACGAAACTGATAACCGCAAAGTGCCATAAATATAAACTATAAGACCGTTTACCAATATAAACGAGGACTGGATGACTAAGTATCCTTGCTAATATTGAAGTGGGATGAACCACGCTTGCAATAATAAATAATGTCATGCCTGAGATGAGGTAGAATCCTCCATTATATATCCATGAACTATTATCGCTTACTGTAAAGAATAATATAATTAACATGACCAAACCGGCGATACCCACGCCATCAATTGTTCGTTGTAAAACAGCTGGTGGATTCGCTTTTAATTTAAAAGGTGGCCACATAAACGCTAATATCACACCAAGTAACAATGTTTGTAAACGCGTGTCTGTACCGAAGTAAACACGAGAATATCCTACATTTGGTTGTGAAATGATCACCATTGCTAATAGTGAGATTAGCGATACAATCCAAAATATCAATGTAACATTTCTATACTTTTTAATCGTTAATAATAAAATGACTAACACGAATGGGAAAAATAAATAAAATTGTTCTTCAATAGCTAAAGACCATAAGTGTTTAAGCGGCATAAATGAAAATTGTTCAAAGTAGTTTACATCTTTTGCAATGTACCACCAGTTTGAAACATAAAATAATGCGGCTAACATATCATGTTTCACTCGAACAATTTGTTGCGGTTCAAATATTAATGTAGCTAATCCTACCACAAGTAAAAGTGCTAAAACAGCAGGAAGTAAACGTTTAATACGTCGCGTCCAGAACTGTCTAAGATTAATAATGCCAGTTTCTTCGTATTCTTTTAATAGTAAACTTGTAATCAAGTAACCAGAAATTACAAAGAATGTATCTACACCTAAAAAGCCGCCTTTAAGCCATTGTCGATTTAGATGGTAAATAATAATACCAATAACAGCGATTGCTCTTAAACCATCTAACCCAGGCATGTAGCGCATTTTAGTCTTACGATGCTTACTTTTGTTTAACTCTAGTTTCATTGTTCACATTCTTTCCCTGTAAAATAATAAATTTCATATAAATTCATTACATTTAAAAGCACTGCAAGTTAGGATAAAACGTAAGCCGATGATCATCAACATAAGTGAATATGAGTTACTCTAAGTTTTCAAATATCAATGTGTATGATTGTCGTGTTTTATACTGAGGTGCCTGAACTTCAATGCACGATATAATACTGTATGTTCTTTAAATTAAGTTCTCGACTAGCTTATTACATTATAAATATATTTCTTAAAAATTTACTAAATATAACTTTCTTTATGTATCACTTATGATATAAGTCCTATGTATTGTAGTATAACCTATAAACAAATTCAATTTATATTACAATAATGTCATTCTGTTAACATTGTTTCTTTTTGAAACTGATATTTATTTTATTCATTTGTCTGTTATTTGGTACTGCCTTTTAAAGAAAATAAAAAACAATAGTACAACGTTTATGTGTACTATTGCTTCAGCACCAAATCTAGCTCACGCCTAAGGCAATCTTAGCGTATCTAGACATCATATCTTTATTCCATGGTGGGTTCCAAACGATATTCACTTCTGTATCTTGAATTTCAGGAATTTCAGCTAATACAGTTTTAATTTGTTCAATAATTTGTGGTCCAAGTGGACAACCCATTGATGTTAATGTCATTTCGACTGTACATAGACCGTCGTCATCAACATTCACTTTATATACTAAACCTAAATTAACGATATCAATACCTAATTCAGGGTCAATTACCATTTCAAGTGCACCAAGGATACTATCTTTTAATGCTTCTTCCATTAGTATCACCTCTCAATATTATCTTTCCCTTAATATATCAAATATCCGACAAAACGCCAATAAAATGCTATGATACTACTAAACAAGAAATTTGATGATATGTTACTCAAGGAGAAATTTATGGAACCTTATTTAATTTGTTTAGACTTAGATGGAACATTATTAAATGATAATAAAGAAATCAGTTCATATACAAAACAAGTTTTGACAACATTGAAGAAGCAGGGACACCGTATCATGATTGCGACTGGCCGTCCTTATCGTGCGAGTCAAATTTACTATCATGAACTTAATATGGATACACCTATCGTTAATTTTAACGGTGCCTATGTCCATCATCCTAAAGCTGATGATTTTGAAACGACACATGAAGTGTTAGATGTTGATTTATCTCGTAACATGATTGAAGCACTTCAGAAAGCGAATGTGACGAATATTATCGCTGAAGTTCGAGATCATGTATTTATTAATAATCATGACCCACGTTTATTTGAAGGCTTTTCAATGGGAAATCCTAAAATCCAAACGGGTAATTTATTAGAAGAATTAGATGAACCCCCTACTTCTATTCTAGTTGAGGCGGAGGAAGTCAATATTCCACGTATCAAACAAATGCTAACGCGCTTCTATGCTGAGAATATTGAACATCGTCGTTGGGGAGCACCATTTCCTGTTATTGAAATCGTGAAACGTGGTATAAGTAAAGCACGTGGCATCGATCATGTGAAAGACTATTTAAACATTGACCCATCTCGTATTATCGCTTTCGGTGATGAAGATAATGATATCGAAATGATTAAGTATGCTAAATATGGTATCGCTATGGATAACGGTTTAGATGAATTAAAACATATCGCTAACCATATTACGCATTCTAATAATGAAGATGGGATTGGACGTTATCTCAATGATTTCTTTGACCTAAATATGCCTTATAAAGGATAAATGTTGATGATAAGTGAGACAGAATTTAATCATTAAATTTTGCCTCACTCTTTTTATGATATAGATAATGGAGGTTTATATATGACTAAGATTATTGTTATCGGCGCTGTAGCTGGAGGCGCAACGTGTGCTAGCCAGATTCGTCGACTAGACAAAGAAAGTGACATTATTATTTTTGAAAAGGACCGCGATATGAGTTTCGCGAATTGTGGTTTACCTTACTACATCGGTAATGTTATAACTGAACGCAAAAAAGTCTTACCTATTACACCTGAAACATTTAAAGATAAGAAAAACATAACTGTAAAAACGTATCATGAAGTAATTAGTGTAGATGATAAATCGCAAACTGTGCGTGTATTAAATCATCAAACAGGCGAAACATTTGAGGAATCATATGACAAGTTAGTTTTAAGTCCTGGTGCAAGCGCAAATCACCTAGGATTCGATAGTGACATGATATTCACATTGCGTAACATGGAAGATACTGATGCAATCGACGACTATATTGAACAACACCAAGCTAAGAAGGCATTAGTTGTTGGTGCAGGTTATATTTCTTTAGAAGTAGTTGAGAATTTGCATCATCGTGGATTAGATGTGACACTGATTCATCGCTCTGAACAGGTAAACAAATTAATGGATCAAGATATGAATCAACCTATTTTTGATGAACTTGAGTCCAACAATATTGCCTATCGCTTAAATGAAGAAATTGAAACAATTGAAGGAAAAACGGTAACATTCAAATCTGGACGAAAAGAGGATTACGATTTAATCATTGAAGGCGTAGGAACACACCCTAATACTAAGTTCTTGAACTCATCAAATATTAAGTTGGACGACAAAGGATTTATTCCGGTGAATGATAAATTTGAAACGAATATTCCTAATATTTATGCATTAGGCGATGCTATTACGTCTCATTATCGTCACGTAGACTTATCAGCGCAAGTGCCATTAGCATGGGGTGCACATCGTGGCGCAAGTATTATTGCGGAACAACTCGCTGGTAATAACAAGGTGACGTTCAAAGGTTATCTCGGCTCTAATATTGTGAAATTTTTCAACTATACCTTCGCTAGCGTTGGAGTGAAACCTTCAGAATTAGATCATTTTAATTATGAAATGGTTGAATTAAAAGGTGGGGCTCACGCTGGTTATTACCCAGGTAATAGCGATTTGCACTTACGTGTCTATTTTAATAAAGAGAATAGACAATTATTACGTGTAGCTGCTGTAGGCAAGAAAGGCGCTGATAAACGTATAGATGTATTATCTATGGCCATGATGACAGGCGTTACTGTCGATGAACTTACAGAATTTGAAGTAGCATATGCGCCACCATATAGTCATCCCAAAGATTTAATCAATATGATTGGTTATCAAGCTCGCGATATTAAATAAAACAAAACTCGAAGACACGAGATAGTATTCCTAGTAATTCCTATCAAGTGACTTCGAGTTTTTATATTATTAATTTTAAAATCTATCCTAAACCAAACATTTTAGTTATAGGTCCCCATGGTAAAATAACGCCTAATGCCATTGTAATAATGATTAGCACTATTGTTGACCAGAATAAACCATGACTTGCTTGGCCTTTTTTTCTTTTAGCAATCGAAACTTCCATTAAAGCTACGACGCCAAGACCACAAAGCATTTTTAACGTTAGTAACATATGATTGCCACCACCGCCATGACTCGCTGCCATGAACTCTTGAATTAAAAGCCAGAAGCCTGAGAATAATGTAAACAACATAAATACTCTTAATGCCATTTGTAATGGTTTAAACATTGGTGTAGGGCCTTGCTTTTTAGAAATATGTAAAAATGCAATAACATACAATACAATTGTTAGTACCCAACTTACAATATGCATATGTAACAAGACAAATTCCTCCCCCATACTTATTATTACTTTCACCTTAATATCATAACATATATTATTAAAATTCTTATAACTAAAAAAGGCCACCATAACGGCGACCTTTCATAGAATATAGTACAATAAATTATTCGCTATCTTTAGCAATATAAGTTGTTAAAGTACCAATGTTATCGATTGTAACTTTAACTTCATCTCCAGGTTGTAAGAATTGAGGTGGCTGTAAACCTGCCCCTACACCAGCTGGCGTACCAGTAGCAATAATATCTCCTGGATGTAAAGCAACATATTTAGAAATTTCTTCAATTAAATCATCAATTTTATTAATCATTTGGCTTGTATTACCATCTTGACGAATTTCATTGTTAACTTTAGTAACGATATTAACATTCTCTGGTGTTGGAAGTTCATCTTTAGTTACGATGTAAGGTCCCATTGGGCAACCACCAGTTAAACTTTTAGATAAGAATGCTTGGTCTTGCGCTTGTTGTGCAGTACGGTCAGTAATGTCATTAATGATTGTATAACCGTAAATATAATCTAATGCTAAAGCTTTTGGAATTTTCTCTCCGGCTTTACCAATAACAATACCAAGTTCTCCTTCGTAGTCTAATTGGTCTGTGATATCTTTATGATTTGGAATTGTTGCTTCGTCACCAGTTAATGATGAAGCGGCTTTCGTAAATACATATAAGCGCTCTACTTCATGATTTAATTCACTTGCATGATCTTTATAGTTACGTCCAAAAGCAATCACATTATTTGGAGGCGTAACTGGAGGTAAGAATTCAATATCGTTAAACGCAATTTTATAATCGTCTGCTTTACCACTTTCCTCAGCAGCAACAACAGCTTTACGTACTTGCTCTTGGAAATCTAACGTTTGGTTTTGTTGTAAACCTTCTAACAATGTTTTCGGATGGAAATCACCTTCACCGAACTCTGCGAAAACTTGTTTTAAATCCCAAACTGCGTCTTCACGCTTAACTTTAACGCCATATGATTCAGCGTCGTTATACTTGAATGATAAGAATTTCATTCATTATCAACTCCTCATCTATATCTTAGTTCATATTATAACTTTAAACATAATTAAATCACAAATATATCTGTCTGAAATTTTAGAAATTTAGCATATTTAATTCAGTTTTAAAAGTAACTTAAACAAATTGAACCATTTAGATATAAATTTAAAATCTCATAAAACCACATAGTATTTAAGTTTTTATTCATGTTCATCTACGCTAATTTCTTCATATTGGAAGAAATAAAGTGAACCTGAAACCTTCGCGCCAAGTATCGTTTCTAGAGTATTTTGATAATATTTCATTTGGATTTTATATTTTTCGCGTAGTTGATGACCTATTTCTTCTTCTGTCATTCCTCTACGTTTGTTGAACGCATCTGTTTTATAATCCACGAAATAATATTGACCATCTTTTAAATAAATTAAGTCAATCATACCTTGAATAATAGATACGTCTTCATCTTCCTCTGGCATTTCGTCTACTTTAGCTTGGTTCACTACAAAAGGTAACTCTCTAAATACTTTATCGGCTTGAGCAATCTTCATGTACAACTTACTTCTTACAAACCTCATAATCTCTTCATATTGAATGTCTTGTTTCGCATCTGCTTCAATAATATGTTTCTCTATTAAACGATCAATATAATCATTTAATTCAGTTTCTGTTAAACGTTCTTCTCTAAACGGTAGATGTTGCATGACTGTATGCATTAACGTACCTATTTCATTCGCTTTACGCTTTTTATTCTGTCTTAAGAAATGAGGGCGTTCATAAGTTGCTACACCAATACGATATTGTCTTACTCTTTCGTAACTTGTACCACTTTCTTCTGTTTCAAGTTGGCGTTTCAATTCAGAAACGGATTGTTTCGACGGCTTCTTAGTGTCCTTAATATAAGGATATTTAAATGATAGTTGTTCATTAATTTGCTGTTTTAAACCATCATCATTAGAACCACTTGTCTCAATATCCTCTACCGTTCTATGTTCATTTTTTTGAGCTTCATTCTCAAAAGTAAGATCATCAAAATAAACCGTTTTAATATCTACTGAAGGATATAAACTTTCTTCTAAATTATCAATAGAAGTTTCAAATTGTAATTCTGGTACTAATGAAGTTGATTGGTGCTTCGCCAAAATACCATAAATCAAATCGAACGGTCTATTTGCCGACAAACGTTCATGTAGTGCAATATGATTTTTAGAAATTGGTAGACGTTCAAATTTAGCTAATGTTTCTTCTTTATCAACAGTTCCAATCAATATTAATTGCTCTTTAGCTCTTGTTAATGCGACATAAATTAAACGCATTTCTTCAGAAATTAATTCTTTCTCAATCATAGATTTAATCACTACTGAAGATAAAGAAGGGAACGCTATATTTTCTTCTAAATCATAATATTCCATACCTAAACCAAACTTTTGGTTAAGTACTAACGGCTGTCTTATATCACCTTTGTTAAATTGTTTAGATAAACCTGAATAGATAACAAATGGGAATTCTAAGCCTTTACTACTATGCACTGTCATCATTCTGACAACGTTATCATTAGGTCCTATTACATTTTCTTCACCAAAGTCTTTATTACGCTCAATGAGTTCGTCAATAAATCGAATAAATTGATATAATCCTCTGAAACTTGAGTTTTCAAATTCAATCGCTTTATTAAATAAGCCATATAGGTTGGCGCGTCGGCCTTTTCCACCTACTAATCCACTAAAGTATTGGATAACATAATGATCGTTATAAAATTTATCGATGAGTTGATATACAGGATGTTCTTGGCTATAGTCTTGATATTGTGATAAATCATCTAAGAAATATTGTAATTTCTCTTTCAATGCTGGTTGCGCATTGTCGTCTTGAAGATAATGTATGATGGATTGATAGAAATAATCATCATGAGCGCTTACCACTCGAATTTGCGCTAGCTCATCTTCAGTAAATTGATAGATGACTGAACGCATTAATCCTACTAGATAGATATCTTGTAGTGGATTATCAACTGTTCTTAAAAATGATAGAACGAGACGCACTTCTGTCTGTTCAAAATAGCCTTCTTTGCTTTTTACATGAAATGGAATATTGTGATCTTTAAACGCTTGTTGTAGATTACGTGCATTACTTAATCCACGTTCTAGAATGACAATATCTTTGAATGTAGCTTGGCGATATGACTCCGTTTTTATGTCATAGACAAGCTTATTCTTAATAATATCCTCCACTTGTTTGACAATGTATTGCGCTTCTTGTTCTGACTTCTCTAAATCATTATCTTCACTACTAGATTGAATAAGCGCATGTAATTCAAGTGGCATTGATTTATCCGAATACTTTGTAGCGCCAAAATATAATCTTGCATCAGCATCATAATTAATTTCGCCTACTTCTTCATCCATCATATGATCGAATAAGTAGTTCGTTGTTGATAAGACTTCTTTACGAGAGCGGAAATTCTTTGATAAATCGATACGTAAACCTGTTTGATTTCCAGTTTTGTCAAAACGATTATATTTATTCATAAACAACGTAGGATCGGCCTGTCTAAATTTATAAATAGATTGTTTAACATCTCCAACCATAAATAAATTACCGTTCGATTCGTCACCACGTTTAATAGTTGAAATAATCGCTTCTTGAACTTGGTTCGTATCCTGATATTCATCAATTAAGATTTCCTCAAATTGTTGACGATAATCTCTAGCAACATTTGATGGGTTCCCTTGTTCATCAGTTAATATTTGCAATGCGAAGTGTTCATAATCGGCAAAGTCTAAAACATTTCGACTTCGTTTCTTCTCAGCGAAATCATTAATAATATCTTTGACTATTTGAATTAAATAATGGATACGAGGTCCTAGCTTATTCATATCTGTTTTTAATTCTTCAACAGAACGCATTAAATATTCGTTTTTAACTTTATTGATTATTTTTTTATATTCATCATAAAATCCTTTAGCATCCACTAAAGTTTGAGGATCAATACCTTCATCTTCGTTATCAGTTTTAAGTTTTTTAGAAATTTGAGGTAACTTCTCTGGAGTATAGTTGATGATCATTTCACGATTAACTACACTACCTTCCATCATTTTGGCGCATTTTGCTTTTTCTAACTTCATCACATCAAGATGTTTTTCTGTTCCAATACCATTAGAAAAATTATTATCCGCTTCTAATAATGAGTCATAGGCAGCTTTAATATAAATTAATGCTAATCTATTAAGTTCTGCAATATACTCCTGTTGCAAGGCTTCATTGTCATACAAATCTGTTAAAGAATCTAACCATGCAAAGGGCGAAGGATTTGCGATACTGAAATTATAAAATCGTTTTAATATATCTCTAAATTGGTCATCATTACGGTCATTAGATAATTGTTCTACTAACGTAAGAAATGCTATATCTGGATCTTCATAATGTTTTTCTAACACTTCATCAATAGATTGTTCCAATAATAAAATATTCTCAACATCACTAATTGTTCTAAAGTTAGGGTCCAAATCGATAACATCATAATGTTGTTGAATAATCTTCAGACAAAAACTATGCAGTGTTGAAATTTGGGCTTGATGAATTTTAATGCGTTGGTTTTTAAGATGTTCATTATCAGGTTCTTGTAAAGAGGCTTGTTGAATACGTTGTTCAACTCTATGTTTCATCTCTCTTGCACTTAAATTAGTAAAAGTAACGACAAGTAATTTATCAACGTCTATTCCATCTCTAAGAATCTTTTGAATAATACGTTCAACTAAAACTGCTGTTTTACCTGAACCGGCAGCGGCTGCTACTAAAATATCTCGCTCGCTAGCATAAATACTTTCCCATTGTGCATCTGTCCACTGGGCATCTTGTGGCTTATCAGGTATATTATTCATCGTTATCCCCACTTTCTAACTCCACTTCTTGAATCGCTTGTATAGGATCAATAGATTCATCAACATGACGATAATGCTTACTATCTATAATGCTATCGACATGACAAACTGATTGAAAACTACAAAATTGACATGGCAATTGATTATCAAATTTTAATGGCGCCACCTCTGTGTGACCATCCATTATATTTGAAGCAGTCTCAATAAAGTTATCTTTATTATGTTTGATGAATTTATGAATCGTGTTTTCATCTGCTACACTGCTTGCTTTGCTAAGGCCACCGTCTTTTTTTAATGTAATCGGTACTATATCAGATTTAGGTGTCGTGTCTAAGCGAATATCCATAGCATCTACCACATCTACATCACTGTTAACTAAACCTCGTAATTTATATTCTTGAAGGAACGCTTTATCCAACGCTTCTTCTTTCAGAGCATCTTCAGCCATTTCTCCCCAATCTTTGAACTTAAGACGTTCATCATGGACATGGAAGTATAGCAATCCGCCTGGCTTAACTTCTTCACTTAAACCTAAACGTTTCGCATTTTGTAAGGCAATATCCATATAAGTCATCATTTGCATTTGTTTACCATAGTAAACTTTTTTCAAATCAAGGTTAGCGCTATAATTGGAAGATTTGTAGTCTATAATATTGATGAAACTTTTGTTATTTGTCGTATAAGTATCAATACGGTCGATTTGTCCACGAATATTCACTGGAATACCTTGTTTTGTAATTAAAGGTTGAGCTATTAATTCTTCTTCATCACGGGGTGTTTTTCTGAATCCCGTTTCAAAACGTTGTGGTCTAAATTTCGTATGCTCGTTCTGATAACGTAAAGCTTTTAATGTACTTTCTACAATCACGCCGATACGTTTAGAGACATAACGATAGTATGCATTAGAATCCATTAGATTGAACTGAATGTTTGGTAACACATTTTCTAAAGCTTCAAGCGTTAATGCATGAATTCTTTGATTATCAAGATGCTTAAAATCACCATTAATTTTATCCGAAATATATTTTAAAGCGGTATGGAAAATGTTACCTAAATCAAATGTTTCTAATTTATATTTCGTACGTTCATTTAGACGTAAGCCATAATTGGCATAGTGTTGGAAAGGACAATCATTATACCCTTCAAACCGAGACACACTAGCATTAATAGCCTTACCGTATAATGAAGTCGCTAATACTTCATCTAACTGTACTGTTTTATTATCATAAGTTAATGCAGTTAATAAATAATTTAGTCCTTCATTTAAATCGTCATTATCACGCATAACTTGATACGCATCTAACCATACATCAGCAACCATTTCATTTTCTAGCCATGCTTTGAGCGATTCAAATAACGTGATTTTAGTTTGATGTGGATGTTCCATAAGCTCTAATGGATGCGCATTATGTTTATAGTGAATGTTAGTGACTTCAAGACCATTAAATAATGCTTGAATTTGATTTAAGAATGGACTTTTTTCTTTTTCGTCTCCTTGCACGCCCATTAAACTATATGAAAAGGTCACTTGTTCACAGGCACGTGTCATAGCAATATAACAAACAAAGGCTTCATCCATTTGTAAAATATCAGAAGTAGGACTCAATTCCACACGTGTTTGTTGCTCAAAAACTTTCTTCTCCTCGTCTGTAATTAAACTAGATGAAGAAATCGGTTGAGGCATGGCACCATCATTCATTCCTACCATATAAATGTGTTTTTTATTATCAACTTTAGCTAAATCCATCGTACCAATACTCACTTGGTCTAAGGTTTGAGGAATCATTAAAAACTCCAACTGCTCTAAGCCAATGTCGAATACTTCTAAAAATCGATTTAATGTCATTTCTTCCTCATCAAAGACCATGACTAAGTCATCTAAAATATGAATTAAACCATTCCAAATTTGATCGATTTCTTCAGCTGCTTCGTGGTAACCATCTACATCTAATTGATCTCGATGCGCCATTAAATACTTTGGTATATCAAATGATTCCATTGTTTCATAGAAAGCGGTCGCAAACCCTTTAACATGATTAACACTGTTCATCGCTTTTTCGAAGCTCAATATTTTATCAATCATATCATTTTTCAATTGCACCACTTGTTCAAATGTTGCTCGTTCTTCTTCAGTTAGCTTGTGTTCTTTTCGGCCCATTTTGGTGAAATTATCAATACTAAATAACTTTTCATCTAACCAACGTTTGCCATAGATGCCGCGTTCAACAACAAAATTTTCCAGTAAATCAATTAAATAATCACTATTTTTAAAATGATTAGAAAGAATATTCGTCTTAAATAAACGCATCATCGGACTTATATTCCAATTGGTTTGAATGACTTCAAGCAATGAGCGCACCATTTCCATAATTGGATGGTATGTCATTGATTTCTTCACATCAATATTAAATGGAATGTCGTACTGAGGTAATACGGAATCAAATAAATACGCATAGGCTTCATCACGATATAAAATAGCAATATCTTGATATCTAAACTGTTTATCACGTGTATCTTTAATAATTTGTCGCGCTATCTCATTGACCTCTTCACGCATACTAGAAGATTCTAAAATGTTGATATGACCTTGGTGTGCAGTTGGATTTATTTGTAAAGCATCAAATTGTTGTTCAATTTGAAGTAAGTCGTGATTGTTAAAGCGATATGGTTTCTTGAAGTAAACTTCATTTAATTCAATATGTAAATCATTGGCAATTTCTTTTAAATGCGTTAAAACTTCGGATGGCTTTCTAAATAAGCTAAATGGATCTTCTTTGCCATCAGTTGTAAGAAGGACTGTCACCTTTTTAGCATTCTGTACCAAGGCCTTAATAATTTGGTATTCAAGTGTCGAGAAGTTATAGAAACCATCTATATATATTTCTGCGCGTTTAAGCCACTCAGATTGAGGCATAATTTGAATAAACTGATTCAAACTATCTTCAGCGGTAATAAATTCTCCTTGTAAACGTTCCTCAAAATAATGATATATAAGCGCAATATCTTCTAATTTGTGACGCGTTCTTGTTTGAAGTTCATTCTCTTGAAGGAATAAATCCAAATGTTCAGGGGTAACTGAATATTTTTTAAAGTCTTGGATTTGTTCACTCAATTTTTCACTAAATCCATAATAATTCACTTGTGATTTGTATAGTTTAAGCTCTGATTTATGTTGTTGAACAAGGTTATAAATCATCATCTCTGTTCCAGCTTGAGTTAAGCGTTCTTCCGTTAGGCCCCCAACTTCTTGAAAAATTCTATAACTCAATCGTTCAAAGTGTAAAACTTCGGTTCTTAAACTTCCATTTAATTCTTTATCATTCACAAATGATTGCTCTAATTGAAACGTACTTTGTGTAGGTGCGATTAAAATAATTGGATCACCTAGTGGATCTTGCTTCATTTGACTTTTTATATTACTAATCATTTGATGTGATTTACCAGTGCCTGCTCTACCAAGATAAGCATTTAATTCCATTACTCCCCACTCCTTTAATGTTATTTTAACATAGAACATACGTTCCCTAAAGTGATTTATAATTTCTTCATAGAAATTATAAAGTGGGACAGAATTCAATGTACTGAATTCTGCCCCACTCACAATTTACTTATTATTATCTGGATTAAAATTAAATTTAAAGTCGTCTAATGGCCAAAATCTGAATGAAACCTTACCGACAATTTGTTCTTTGTCTATTAAACCAAATGCACGACTATCTTTACTTACTTCTCGATTATCTCCAAGTACTAAATATTTATCTTTAGGAATAACATTAGAATTTGGATTGGCATTGGTTAAATCTTTTGTTTCAAATGATCCTGTAATGTATTCTCCTTGTTTACGTTTCTCATTATAATCTAAATAAGGTTCATCTACCTTTTTCCCATTGATATAAAGTTTGTCATTTTTATATGTAACGTTATCTCCAGGAACACCAATCACACGTTTTACGTAATCATCTTTTTTATTAGCATGAAAAACAATGACATTCCCTTTTTTTACGTCTCCAACTTTATATCCAAGAATATTTACCATTACGTGTTGACCATCCTTTAATGTTGGATCCATTGAGTCGCCTTTAATGGTATATGATTTAGCGACAAAGTTAACCATTACCCATACAAGTAATAGACCTACCGCTATAGCGACAATCCATTCAATTATTTCTTTTTTCAAATATAACACCTCATCTACTTGTTAAACTGATAGGTAAATTCTTTAAATGGATAATATTTTAAACTTACATCGCCAACAATATCTTTGTCCTTGATTAAGCCATAAGTTCTTGAATCGCTTTTATTATCACCATTATCGTTTAATACAAAATACGAATTTGGTGGAATGATATCTCCATTAGAATTATTTAAATCGCGTAATGCTAAATTATTAATATCTCTATTTTTAGCATAATTTTTATTCACTTGTCTATCGTCACGATATAATTTACCATCTCTTACTTCGATTGATTCACCGGCTTTTCCGATAATACGACTAAAATGAAGTTGATGATTATGACGATACATAATGATATCACCATCATCTAATAAATTAAATAACACTTTGATTTTATTAACGATGAGACGATCGTTTTTATTAAGTGTCGGTGCCATTTCATCACTAGTTACTACCGCGCCTCTAACAATAAAGGTTTGAATAAACACTACAAATATAATGGCGCATATTAAAGGCACAATCCATGTCATTATCTTTCGCACATCGTCACTCCTCGTCAGCACCCATAAAATGTTTTTCTACTCTTTTCCCAATAAACCACAGTGCCACTGTGACTAATATTAGAGCAATCGCACGTATTGGATGAGTTAAAAATGTTGTAACTTCTTTTCCCATCACAGCTAAAAAAGTAATAGATATTAACTTAGAAACTAGTAATATCAAAAAATAATATTTTGCTTTAATATGAGATAAGCTTGCTACAAAATTGACAAGCGTATTCGGCGTGAACGGAAAACACATTAAAATAAAAATAGGAACAATACCTTGTCTATCAATAAAATGAATTAATTTCTCTACTGATTTTCTTTTTCTAATCTTTTGCATAAAACGAGCATTAACAAATTTTCTACAAATATAAAATACAGTATAGGTACCTGAAACAATACCTAACCAGCTAATTACCGTTCCTATAAAAAAACCGTACGCATGAACATTCATAATAACGTATAATGTTAGCGGAAGTACAGGTACAATAGCTCTCAAATAGAGTATGATAAACCCTGCGAAATAACCTAATTCCTGTAATACGTTAAACCATTGCTCAATTTGATGGAACACTATCGCATCGAATCCTTCCTTAAAGTTAATAGCACTCTTTAACGCTATTATACATGAAATATTTTACACATATTATATTAGAAATCTACATTTATCATAACAAATCAGTCACAGGTAGTAGCCTCAACTCATCCCTTAGTTTTAAATTTAATAGTATAGAAAAGAAAAAGGAGCGAGACAGAAATTAAAATCATTTCGCCGATTCCCAGCTTGCTTTGTTTGTGGAATTTCTTATTGAAATTCTTTGTGCTAGGGCTCGCTTTCTAACTAGCGTTAGCTATAGATTTACTTTTCGAAAGTCTCTATGTTGGGGCTTGCTTTTCTAGCAAGGATGACTAGGTTTGAAAAAGCTTGATTTAAGCACATTTTCTAATCAGTCAGCTACTGCCAAAATATTAAAGTAGGCTGAGACATTTAATTTTGTCCCAGCCTCTTTCATCTTATGATAAATATAAAATTGAATTTCTCTTAACTACTATAAACGTTCTTCTAATTCTTTTTTCTTATCTTCATATCCAGGTTTACCAAGTAAAGCAAACATGTTTTGTTTATATGCTTCTACACCTGGTTGGTTAAATGGATTAACGCCTAATTGGTAACCACTCATTGCGCAAGCTAATTCGAAGAAGTATACCACGTAACCAAATGTTTCTTCATCTAATTGAGGAATATTAACTACTACATTTGGAACGCCTCCGTCAGTATGTGCTAATAGAGTACCTTCAAACGCTTTAGTATTCACTTCATCAATTGTTTTACCAGCTAAGTAATTTAAACCATCTAAATCATCACTATCTTCTTCAATAGTAATGTCGTGTTTAGGATGGTTCACTTTTACAACTGTTTCAAATAAGAAACGACGACCTTCTTGTACGTATTGACCTAAAGAGTGTAAGTCAGTTGTGTAATTGGCACTTGATGGATAGATACCTTTGAAATCTTTACCTTCAGATTCACCGTATAATTGTTTCCACCATTCATTGAAATATTGCATAGAAGGCTCATAGTTAATTAACATTTCAGTAGTATAGCCTTTGCTATAAAGAATGTTACGGATAGTCGCATATTGATAAGCAATATTTTCATCTAAATTATCAGATGATAATTCTTTACGTGCTTTATTAGCACCAATCATAATTGATTCGATATTGATACCAGCTGCTGCGATTGGTAATAAACCTACTGCTGTTAATACAGAATAACGACCACCTACGTCATCAGGTACCACAAATGTTTCGTATCCTTCATTATCTGCTAATTGTTTTAAAGCACCTTTCACTTTGTCAGTTGTAGCGAAGATACGTTGTTTCGCTTCTTCTTTACCATATTTATCTTCGACTAACTTTTTAAATAATCTAAAAGCTACAGCCGGTTCAGTTGTAGTACCAGATTTAGAAATAACATTAACCGAGAAGTCTTTATTAGCTAAATAGTCTACCAATTCTTGTGTATAACTTGAAGATAAGTGATTACCTACAAAGACAATTTCTGGGAATTCCGTATCATTGCGGAAAGCTGGAGTTAACATTTCAATTGCCGCACGTGCACCTAAATATGAACCACCAATACCAATCACTACTAATACATCTGAATTTGATTTAATACGTTTAGCAGCTTCTACGATTCTTGAAAATTCTTCCTTATCATAATCTTCAGGTAAATTTACCCATCCTAAGAAATCGCTCCCAGCGCCAGTTCCTTCATGGATCGTTTTATGAATCGTTTTAACGATATCTTTTTGTTGATCTAATTCGTGTTGTCCGAAAAATTCTAAAGTTTTACCATAGTCTAATTGAATATGAGTCATTTAAAAAAGCCTCCTGATTTCCTTATTAATTTAATTCTACTAACTTTAAGTTCTCTATTCAATTAACAAATCTGTCAATTCAAAAATATCTGTTATATTGGTCAATTTTTAGTCACTTTTCGCTAAAAATAAAATGAATATTTTTCATTAATTATCATTTTAAAAATAACTCAAAAACACTTTATTTAAAAGCTTTAAACATACTTAAAATTCTATACTCATTCCACTTTTATGTATAATTATGTAAAAAAATGGTTTTATTTTCATTATGATTCTGTTAGTATAAAGTTATATTAATTTTCAGAAAAATTATGAGGTGAGTATATGAAAGATAAAATTGTATTAGCATATTCAGGTGGTTTAGATACAAGTGTGGCAGTGAAATGGCTAATAGATAAAGGGTATGACGTAGTAGCTGTTTGTTTAGATGTTGGTGAAGGTAAAGATTTAGATTTAGTACATTCAAAAGCTTTAGATATGGGTGCTGTTGAATGTCATATTATTGATGCAACTAAAGAATTTAGTGATGACTTTGTAAGTTATGCGATTAAAGGAAACTTAATGTATGAAAACAGTTATCCACTTGTTTCTGCATTATCTCGTCCACTTATTGCTAAGAAATTAGTTGAAATTGCTGAACAAACGCAATCAATTGGTATTGCGCACGGTTGTACAGGTAAAGGAAATGACCAAGTGCGTTTTGAAGTAGCAATTAAGGCGTTAAATCCAAATCTTAAATCATTTGCGCCAGTAAGAGAATGGGGCTGGAGCCGTGAAGAAGAAATCGATTATGCAATTAAACATGGTATTCCAGTGAGCATTAATCATGATTCTCCTTATTCAATCGACCAAAACTTATGGGGCCGTGCCAATGAATGTGGCATTTTAGAGGACCCATATGCAGCGCCTCCTAAAGACGCTTATGACTTAACAGCTGAATTAGAAGATACACCTGATACACCTGAAGAAATCATTCTTTCATTTAAAAATGGTATTCCAGTGCAACTTAACCATCAAGACTATGACTTAGATCAGTTAATTCTTAAATTAAATGAACTTGCTGGCAAACACGGTATTGGACGTATTGACCATGTTGAAAATCGTTTAGTAGGTATTAAATCTCGTGAAGTATACGAAACTCCAGGTGCTGAAGTGATTTTAAAAGCGCATAAAGCACTTGAAACACTTACCTTAACTAAAGATGTCGCTCACTTCAAACCTGTTATTGAAAAACAATTTGCAGAACAAACGTACAATGGACTATGGTTCTCACCTTTAACTGATAGTTTAAAATTATTTATTGATAGCACTCAAAAATACGTTGAAGGTGACGTAAGAGTGAAATTATTCAAAGGTAATGCGATTGTTAATGGAAGAAAATCTCCATATACGTTATATGATGAAAAACTAGCAACATATACAAAAGAAGATGCCTTTAATCAATCTGCAGCGGTAGGATTTATTGATATTTATGGATTACCTACTCAAGTGAATGCTTACTTACATGGAGGTTATAGTAATGAGTAATAAAGCGTGGGGCGGACGTTTTCAACAGCAACCTGAAGAATGGGTTGATGAATTCAACGCTTCAATAGACTTTGACCAAGCACTATTAGATGAAGATATACAAGGTAGTATTGCTCATGCAACAATGTTAGCCAATCAACATATTATTTCTAATGAAGATAAAGAAGCGATTATTACGGGTCTAAAAGACATTCAACATGACTTCCATCACAATAAACTAGACTTTAAAAAGTCTCTTGAAGATATACATTTAAATATTGAGCATGAATTGATTCAAAGAATTGGTGACGCTGGTGGCAGATTGCATACGGGCCGCAGTAGAAATGACCAAGTAGCTACTGACTTGCACTTATACGTTAAAAAAGAAGTTCAAGAAATCCAAGCACTTATTCGTTCATTCCAGTCATCAATATTAACACTTGCGCAATCTCATGTAGATACAATTATGCCAGGTTATACACACTTACAACGTGCTCAACCTATTTCGTTTGCGCATCATATCATGACTTATTTCTGGATGCTTGAACGCGATGATTCACGTTTCACTGATAGTATGAAGCGTATTGATATTTCACCATTAGGGGCAGCCGCTTTAAGTGGAACTACCCACCCTATTGATAGGCATGAAACTCAAAAATTGCTGGGCTTTGAATATATTTATGAAAATAGTTTAGATGCTGTAAGTGATCGTGATTATATCGTAGAAACATTGCATAATATTTCATTAACAATGGTACATTTATCACGTTTTGCAGAGGAAATTATCTTCTGGTCTACTGATGAAGCGAAATTTATTACATTAGCCGATGCCTTTTCTACTGGGTCATCTATAATGCCTCAGAAAAAGAATCCGGATATGGCCGAACTGATTCGAGGTAAAGTTGGACGTACTACGGGGCATTTAATGAGTATGCTTGTTACATTAAAAGGGTTACCACTTGCCTATAATAAAGACCTTCAAGAAGATAAAGAAGGTTTATTCGATTCAGTACGTACAGTCAAAGGATCACTACGTATCTTTGAAGGTATGCTGAATACATTAACGGTTAATACCGATCGTTTAAATGAAACAGTGCATCAAGATTTCTCTAATGCCACAGAACTTGCGGACTATTTAGTAGAGAAACAAGTGCCGTTTAGAAAAGCACATGAAATTGTAGGTAAAATTGTCTTCGAATGTATTCAACAAGGTATTTATTTACTCGATGTACCTCTTAAGCGTTATCAAGAATTAAATGAAGCTATCGATACAGATGTTTATGATTATTTAAAACCAGAACGTTGTCTTAATCGCAGAAAAAGCTACGGGTCTACCGGCCAAGATGCTGTACGTCAGCAATTAAAAGTAGCTGAAACTATTTTAAAAGAGAAATAGTTTAATCCTATCCCCCTACCATACGCTAACACGTATGTATAGGGGGTTATTTCTATATTTTACGTTAATTATATTGAGTAATTTTTAAAATTTTAAGAGTTACGATAAGCTTTCGCTAAGAGACTTCCTTTCAAAATATGGCTTTGCTAAATTTAAGTTGTACATTAAATTTGAAAGGGTGGATTTTTTTGAAAGCAACAAAAAAAGCAATAATCTCAAGTTTAACTGTCGCTAGTTTAGGACTTACTGTTTTACATACTCCAGTTGAAGCAAGTGGTGCAGGTACAGGCCCTATCTCTTCAACACCATCTTCAAATAATTCCCAAGTAAGCCAAGATAATCAAACTCAACAAGCTCCTGTTAATGCGCACTATCGCAAAGATAATCCTAAGTGGACTACAAATTTAACGGGTGAACGATTCAGCACTATTGCTCATCGTGGGGCGAGTGGCTATGCACCAGAACATACCTTTTATTCTTACGATAAAAGTCATAATCAATTAGGTGCCTCTTATATTGAAATTGATTTACAACGTACTAAAGATGGCCATTTAGTAGCTATGCATGATGAAACGGTAGACCGTACTACAAATGGAACTGGCCGAGTTGAAGATTATACTTTAGCTCAGTTGAAGCAACTTGATGCTGGTTCTTGGTTTAATCAAGCAAACCCTCAATATGCGAATGCTGAATATAGTAATGCTAAGGTGCCAACATTAGATGAAATATTATCACGCTATGGTACTGACGCGAACTATTATATCGAAACTAAGACACCAGATGTTTATCCTGGTATGGAAGAACAACTTCTTGATACTTTAAAACGTCATCATATGTTAACGCCAGATTCGTTAAATAATGGTCATGTGTTAGTACAATCATTTTCAGAAGAAAGCTTACAAAAGATGCATCATTTAGCACCTAGCGTTCCATTAATTCGACTATTAGATAAAAGTGAACTACCTCAACAAAGCGAAGCGGATTTACAGCGTATCCGTTCATACGCAATTGGTATTGGTCCTGAATATAGTGATTTAACTGCGCAAAATACCGCTCATTTAAAAGATTTAGGCTTCATTATTCATCCTTTCACAGTTAATGAAGTTGCTGATATGCAACGACTTAACCAATACGGTGTAGACGGGGTATTCACTAACTATGCAGATCAATATAAAGCAGTATCAACTGAACAATAACATTTATTATTATCTTTAATGTAATAAAAAGCGGTTAATGAAACCTTACTCAGTTTCATTAACCGCTATATTTTTATTGAGTGATTAACTTATGCCCAACCACGGTAACGTGCTGCTTCTGCAGTACGTTTAATACCTACGATGTAAGCTGCTAATCTCATGTCAATTTTTCTATTTTGAGCTAATTCATAAATTGTATCGAACGCAGTTACTAATTTTTCACGTAATTTTTCATTAACTTCTTCTTCTGTCCAATAGTAACCTTGGTTATTTTGTACCCATTCGAAGTAAGATACTGTTACACCACCAGCACTTGCTAATACGTCAGGTACTAATAAAATGTCACGTTCAGTTAAAATACGTGTTGCTTCAGGTGTAGTTGGACCATTTGCTGCTTCAACTACGATATCCGCTTTAATGTCATGTGCATTCTCTTCAGTAATTTGGTTAGAAATTGCTGCTGGTACTAAGATATCACAATCTAATTCAAATAATTCTTTGTTAGAAATTGTGTTATCAAATAAATTTGTAACTGTACCAAAGCTATCGCGACGATCTAATAAGTAATCGATATCTAAACCTTCTGGGTCATGTAATGCACCATATGCATCCGAAATACCTACAACTTTTGCTCCCATATCATATAAGAATTTAGCTAAGAAACTACCTGCATTACCGAAACCTTGGATAACTACGCGAGCACCTTTAACATCAATACCTCTACGTTTAGCAGCTTGTTCAATTGCGATTACAACACCTAATGCAGTTGAACGGTCACGTCCTTGTGAACCACCTAATACGATTGGTTTACCTGTGATGAAACCAGGAGAGTTAAATTTATCTAATGCACTGTATTCATCCATCATCCAAGCCATAATTTGAGAGTTAGTAAATACGTCTGGTGCTGGAATATCTTTTGTTGGACCTACGAATTGAGAAATGGCACGTACATAACCACGTGATAAACGTTCAACTTCATGAATACTCATTTGACGTGGGTCACAGACGATACCACCTTTACCACCACCGTAAGGTAAATTAACAATACCGCATTTTAATGTCATCCACATAGATAATGCTTTTACATCATCTTCATCTACGTCTGGGTGGAAACGTACCCCACCTTTTGTAGGACCTACTGCATCGTTATGTTGAGCACGGTAACCTGTAAATGTTTTAACTGTACCATCATCCATACGTACTGGGATGCGAACTTGTAAGAAGCGCAATGGCTCTTTAATTAGTTCGTACATACCATCGTCAAATCCCAATTTGTGTAATGCTTCCTTAATAATACTTTGTGTAGAAGTCACTAAATTATTATTCTCAGTCATGTTCACTTTCGCCTCTTTTTTAACAAATGATTTCGCTTTCATACATATTGTAACACATGTCTTTGCTTTTTAAAGGGTTTTCAAAATGAATGTTACAACTTTTTGAACTTACTCAAAAACACTTCTAATTCTCTCTAATGCGTCATCTAATTCTTCTTTAGAAATAACTAATGGTGGCGCAAATCGAATCACTGTATCGTGTGTTTCTTTACATAGTAAACCTTTTTCTTTTAACGCTTCACAGAAAGGTCTAGCACTTTCATGTAATTCAACACCAATAAAGAGGCCACGTCCACGAACTTCTTTAATCGCTGGGTGTTCAATTTTTTGTAATTCTGATTTGAAGTATTCGCCTAATTCATTTGAACGGCCAGGTAAATCTTCATCGATAATAACATCTAATGCAGCAATAGATACGGCACATGCTAATGGGTTACCACCAAATGTTGAACCATGTGAACCTGGTGTGAACACATCTAACACTTCTTTGTCAGCTAATACCACTGAAATTGGTAACACGCCGCCGCCTAGTGCTTTTCCTAAGATATAAACATCAGGTTTTACATTATCCCAATCTGTTGCGAATAATTTACCTGAACGACCTAAACCAGCTTGAATTTCATCAGCAATAAATAAGATGTTATGTTCGTCACATAAATCTCTAATTTCTTTAAGATAACCTTCTGGCGGAATATTAATTCCCGCTTCCCCTTGAATAGGCTCTACTAAGATTGCTGCAGTATTATCATTGATTGCTTCTTTTAATTGATCAACATCCCCGAAATCAACTTTGCGGAAACCATCTAATAATGGACCATATCCACGTTGGTATTCAGCTTCAGAAGATAAAGATACTGGCGCCATAGTACGACCATGGAAGTTACCATTAAAGGCAATAATTTCAGCTTTATTTGGTTCAATACCTTTTACATCATAAGCCCAACGACGTGCTGCTTTTAATGCTGTTTCAACCGCTTCTGCGCCTGTATTCATTGGTAGTGCTTTATCTTTGCCAGCTAATTTACAAATCTTTTCATACCATTCACCTAAATTATCACTGTGGAACGCACGTGATACTAAAGTTACTCTATCTGCTTGATCTTTTAATGCTTGGATAATTTTAGGATGACGATGTCCTTGGTTAACAGCTGAATATGCTGATAACATATCCATATATTTATTACCTTCTGGATCAGTTACCCAAATGCCATCTGCTTCTGCTACGACGATTGGTAGTGGCACGTAGTTATGTGCTCCATAGTGATTTGTTAATTCAATAATTTGTTCTGACTTAGTCATAATATCTCCCCTTTGCTTAAATTATATTAAAACTAATGGTCATACGAGAGCGGCTTTCATGTTTAATACATAGGTATACTTTTCCTTTTTCGAACATGAAAATAGAGTTAGTCCACTTTATTAAGAAAGCATACATTATATGAAAGCCCTTACAGATATAATGACATATTATATTGTATTTTTACAAGTAAAATAATGAAAATTTTCGGATAACTTTAATAATAAAATTTTTATACTATAAAATGATAAAAAAGAAGCGAAACAGAAATAAATTCATTTCATCGTCTCGCTTCAAAAACGCCATTTGAATTAAAAAATTATTATAAGCACCTTTTCCATTTTGTTAGCTACTAGCAAATGGCAATTTATACTAAGACATATTATTTAGTCCTAGCAATCTATTATTTATCTTTACGAGGTAATGGATAGAACCCTTCGTTAAATTGTTTCCATAAATTTGGTGTTAGTTCATGATTATCTTCACGTTCTGGATCGAAGTAAGAAATAATTTCGTCTTCTTTTCCTTTTTTAATTTTCTCAATAAAATTATAATCTAATAAAATTTCACGACCGAGTGCGACTAATTCTACGCCTGTTGATTCTATGGCATCTAAGGCATCATCTGCAGTAAATACTGAACCAATACCGATGACTGGCATACGTCCATCTACCCATTGATGGATTAATTTCAAGCGTTCTTGACCAGCATACTTACCTTCACGTGTTTCAGAATGGATATCTCCAATTGAAACATGCACATAATCCATCGCTTTCTCAGTAATAGTCTTAATTAATTGTTCAGTTAATTCCATTGAAATACCTGGAGATTCTGCTTCTTCAGGAGATAAACGATAACCAACGATAAAGTCTTTATTAGCATGCTGTTCTTTCGCTTTGAGTACTTCATCAATAACAGCTGTAGGGAACTTCATGTGGTCGCCCCATTCGTCATTTCTTCTATTGTAATATGGAGAAACGAATTGATGAATTAAGTAATGATTGGCACCATGAATTTCAACGCCATCGAATCCTGCTTCAATAACACGGCGTGTAGCTTCACCGAAATCTTTAATTGTTTGTTCAATTTCTTTAGGTGTAATCTCTCTCGCATCATGTTCTTGTTCTTGACCGAAACTTTTAAGTGAGATTGGACTTGGTGCTACGACATCGCCATTAGGTGTTAAGTTTGGTAGAGCTTGCGCACCGCCATGATGAATTTGTACTAAGGCTTTTGCACCATTTTTCTTCATCGCTTGTGCTAAGCGTTTTAAACCTTCAATATCTGAATCATGCGCAACAGATGGTTGTCCTGGGAAAGCTTTACCAATATCATTCACATTACTTGCGGCATTAAGCGCTAAGCCTACATCTTTAGCACGTTTTTCAATATATGGAATTTCAACGTCTGAAATTGTTCCATCGTCATTTGATGAAATATGTGTTAGAGGTGCTAACACAAAACGATTTCTTAATTCAACGCCATTAGGTAATGTTACAGTTTCAAATAACTTTTCATATTTAGTATTCATAACGATTCCTTTCCTCCTTATTTATGCCCAAACTATAGCACGGATAAAAAATGAATCTCTAGTTTTTTGCTTGCATGTGCATGCATATATACTTCAATTTAATTCCCTTAGACGTTGTTTTTAATCATTAAAGGAAGTAACTACAATCACCTCATCCTCGTGTTGATTAAGCAGACATATAGTTTTTCTCTATAAAATAAAAAAGCTAACGTTATTACGAGTAAATAACGTTAGCTTAGCGTGTTTACAGTCAATTAATTATTACGAATCGCACGTTTAGACTGCTTAATCCAGACCGGTAGGCGTTCTTCAAGTGTTTGAAACCCATACTTTTCTGTTTCTTTAATTTCATCTAATACTGACTGCTTTTCTTTTTTTCGTTCATAATTCTTAAAGTAATCATTATCTTTGAGTGACAAATTAAGTTTGCCTTCATCATCAATTGATAAAATCTTCGCTTTAACAATTTGTCCTTCTGATAGAAATTTTTTTAAGTTATGGACATAATCATCCATGATTTCTGAAATGTGGATTAGTCCTTCAGTATGGTCAGGGGCCTCAACAAAAGCGCCATACGGTTGAATGCCAGTCACACGCACTTTAATATGCTGACTTACTTTATAGTGAGTATTCAACTTGATAACCCCTTATTCGATATTCTTAACATATTTATAATAGCATAAAATATAAACTTGGACTAACTATTAAGGGATAAAAATTTTATTTTTCAAGCATTTATTAAATTTAAACTTCACTATTTGATTTAGCTCAACCTACATATTTATAAGAGATGGATATATAATATTTTTAAGAAAAAGCATTCAAAAAGCGAGCCGACAAACTATTGATCGACTCGCTCTACTTCTAAAAATATTTTCTTCAGTCATCTATTAGAGAAAGCAATGTGTCAACCGCTCTCATCAGAAATTAAAATTCATGCGTACTTTTTACTTACGCTTTTTTATCTTCAACGTCGATTGATTCGATAACCACATCATGAACTGGTTTATCTTGAGCGCCTACTTTAGTATTAGCGATATCTTCTAATGTTGTTTCACCTTCGATTAATTGACCAAATACAGTGTGTTTTTGATCTAACCAAGGTGTACCGCCTTTTTCACCATAAGCTTTAGCAATTGGCTCTGGCCAACCACCATCAACTAATTGATTTAACATTGTTTCTGGTACTTCCTTCATTTGAACAATGAAGAATTGTGAACCATTTGTATTTGGGCCTGCATTAGCCATTGAAAGTGCACCGTATAAATTGAAAGCTTCCATTGAGAATTCATCTTCAAATGAACCACCATAGATACTTTCTCCGCCCATACCTGTTGCAGTTGGATCGCCACCTTGAATCATGAAATCGTTAATTACACGATGGAAAGTAATTCCATCATAATAACCATTTTTCGCATGAGTTACAAAGTTCTCTACTGTTTTAGGTGCGATCTCTGGGAATAATTTAAATGTCATATCCCCCTTATTTGTATGCATAACTAATTTAATTTCATTATCTTGTATTTCTTTATTTAACTGTGGATAGTTAGTCATTTAGATTCTCCATTCATGTTATGATGATATAGGTATATATTAACATATTTGAAAGGGAGTAATATAGCATGTTATATCGATTCTCACATAAGACAGGCGCTTATGGCGTGACGATTAAAGAAGAGAATGAAGACCAAGTACTTGTACAAGTTGAACAGGTCATCAAGCACCCTAAACAAGGTGACTTACACAATCCCGGCAAAGTCGAAGGTGTCTTCTTTCATGAACGCCGTGCATTAAGTCATTATGAAAAACGTTATGCAACACGTTCACAACTTCGTGATTTTAATGTTGAAGAAATGAAATACGAAGATTCTCTTCAGCAAGCTATCACAAAAATGGAAAATGATTTAAAACAGCAAGATACAGAATTTGCAAAATTAGCTTTAAATAACCTTGAAAACTTAAAAAAAGACTACTCAATTCAATATAAACAAAAATTTTTCTAGGCATTTTTGACGTGTTTCTTCTTATTTAACAAGTTCTAAGAAATCACTGTTTACATGGGCTTTCACCGTTTTTCAGAACGGAATGATTCATGTATAATGAATGCCATAATCATTTTTAAAGGAGGAAAACATAGTGAGTTTGTTACATATTGCGGTCATTTTACCGTTAATATTTGCACTCATTATTCCAATCCTTTATCGATTCTCTAAGAAGATTCATTTAGGTTGGTTTGTATTACCTATTCCTGTTGTCTTATTTATTTATTTCTTATCCCTTATATCGACTACTCAGTCAGGTAATACAGTAATAAATACGTTAAATTGGATGCCACATATCGGTATGAACTTTGATTTATATCTAGATGGCTTAAGTCTATTGTTTAGTTTACTCATTACCGGTATCGGTAGTTTAGTTGTACTTTATTCTATCGGCTACCTCAGTAAATCCGAACAACTTGGAAATTTCTACTGTTATTTATTACTATTCATGGGTGCAATGTTGGGAGTTGTACTCTCAGATAACTTAATTATTTTATATCTATTTTGGGAGTTAACATCATTTTCAAGTTTCTTACTTATCTCATTTTGGAGAGAGAAACAAGCCTCTATCTACGGTGCTCAGAAATCGCTTATCATCACCGTATTGGGTGGATTAAGTTTACTAGGTGGCTTCATCCTTATTTCTCTAGCGGGAAATTCTTTAAGCCTCCATCATTTACTTGAAAATGTGTCCGAAATACAGCATAGTCCAATATTTATTTTAGCAATGATTTTAATCATGCTAGGTGCATTTACTAAATCTGCACAAGTACCATTTTATATTTGGTTACCCGATGCTATGGAAGCACCTACACCAGTTAGTGCCTACTTGCACTCAGCAACGATGGTTAAAGCTGGATTATATTTAGTCGCACGTGTTACCCCACTATTTGCCATTTCACAAGGTTGGATATGGACCATAACTTTAGTCGGGCTTATCACGTTATTCTGGGCGTCATTAAATGCAACGAAACAACAAGACCTTAAAGGTATCTTGGCTTTCTCTACCGTTTCTCAACTCGGTATGATTATGTCTATGTTAGGTATTGGAGCGGTGAGCTATCATTTTGAAGGTAGTCAAAGTCAACTTTACGTAGCTGCATTCACTGCTGCAGTATTCCATTTAATTAACCATGCTACATTTAAAGGCGCACTATTTATGGTCACTGGTGCCATTGATCACGCAACAGGGACACGTGATGTGAAGAAATTGGGCGGTTTACTTACAATCATGCCTATTTCATTCACGATTTCAGTCATCACAGCCTTGAGTATGGCTGGCGTTCCGCCGTTTAACGGTTTCTTATCTAAAGAGAAATTTTTAGAAGCCATGATTGAAGTTTCTCATGCGCACATTTTTAGTCTTAATACATTAGGTATTATCTTTCCGATTTTAGCTATCGTTGGTAGTATTTTCACTTTTGTATATTCGATTAAATTCGTCTTACATGTATTTTTTGGTCAGCATAAACCGAATGCATTACCTAAGAAGGCACATGAAGTTTCAATCCTAATGTTAATTTCTCCGAGTATTTTAGCTATTTTAGTGATTGTCTTTGGTTTTGCGCCTGGTCTATTAACTCAATCTATTATTGAACCAGCTACCTTAGCGATCAGTAACTTGTCAAACACGCACGCTGAGTTCCATATGTTCCATGGTATTACCCCTGCCTTCATTTCAACGTTAACTATTTGGATAGTAGGGATATTACTATTACTTACATTTGGTTACTGGATTCGTTTATTACAGGCTCAACCAACGAAACTTACATTTAATCATTGGTACGATTCTACTGGAAAATGGTTACCATCAACATCAGCGAAAATGACAAATAGTTATGTAAATGGCTACGTTAGAGATAGTTTAGTAATTATTTTTGGTATGTTAATTTTAATGACGATTGTAACGCTATTCAGCGTGCCATTTAGCTTTAATTTTAAAGACATTAATACCATTCATATCTATGAAATTGTCATTCTTCTTATTTTAATAGCGGCATCATTCATGGTAGTATTCGCATCTTCACGTTTATTCAGTATTATCATGCTTGGTGTAGTTGGCTATTCCGTATCGGTTTTATTTGTCTTTTTCAAAGCACCAGATTTAGCGTTAACTCAATTTGTCGTAGAATCTATTTCTACAGGTTTATTCTTATTATGTTTCTATCACTTACCTAATTTAAATCGTTATAATGAGAAACCTTCTTTTAAAATGACCAATGCTATTATTTCTATTGGTGTAGGTTTAGTCGTTATTGTATTAGGTTTAATTGCATATGGTAATCGCCACTTTACTTCAATCGGTGAGTACTACAAAGCACATGTTTATGATTTAGCACATGGTAAGAACATGGTTAACGTCATCCTTGTTGACTTCCGTGGTATGGATACATTGTTCGAATCTTCTGTATTAGGTATCGCTGGTTTAGGTGTTTATACTATGATTAAATTACGCAGCAAACATAAAGCAAGTGAGGTGAAACGCGATGAACAGACAGAAAAATAATTTAATGTTCCAATACGCAGCTGTCATTATCGCTTTTCTCATCGCTTTATTCGGCATGAGTTTATTCTTCGCTGGTCACTATACACCAGGTGGAGGCTTTGTCGGCGGTTTATTACTTTCAAGTGCTTTAACAATTATTGCAATTGCGTTTGATATTAAATCGATGCGCAAAGTATTTCCTTGGGATTTTAAAATATTAATAGGTATCGGATTATTGTTTTGTGTAGGCACACCTATTGCAAGTTGGTTCTATGGAGAGAACTTTTTCACGCATACAGAATTTAACATTCCGTTGCCCCTACTCCAACCTGTGCATATGAACACGCCAATGTTCTTTGACTTTGGGGTAATGTGCGCAGTAATTGGTACAGTCATGACAATTATTATAACGATTGGAGAGAACGAATAGTGGAAATTATCATGATTATTGTATGTGGTATTCTCACAGCAATTAGTGTCTATCTCGTTTTATCTAAAAGTTTGATACGAATTGTTATGGGGACCACATTAATCACACATGCATCAAATTTATTTTTAATTACAATGGGTGGATTAAAACATGGAGAAATGCCTATTTATGAAAAAAGTATTTCTCAATATGTGGATCCTATCCCTCACGCCTTAATACTTACAGCTATTGTTATCGCTTTTGCGACAACCGCGTTCTTCTTAGTATTAGCCTTTAGAACGTACAAAGTATTAGGTACAGATAACGTAGAACTAATGAAAGGAGTACCTGAAGATGATGGTAAATAATTTAGTAGTCCTAACATTAGTTGTACCTATTATCACTGCAGTCATACTTATATTTTTAGGCGAACGTATTCAAGCTAAACGATATGTCACATTAATTGGATTAGCTTTGACTTTAACTGTAGCAATAATGAACTTAGTCAATGTCGTTAAGCACGGCCCCCTTAAAGTAGAATTAGGTTCGTGGCCAGCACCTTATGGCATTATCTTTTTATTAGATTCATTTAGCGCCATGCTTATTGTAACTAGCATTATCATTACAATCCTTATTACTGCCTATTCAGTAACTACAGCTGGGATTGATAGAGAACGTTATTATTTTCATTTTTCAATTATGTTTATGCTAGTAGGTATCATTGGTGCCTTTACGACTGGAGATATATTTAACCTCTTCGTATTCTTTGAAGTATTCTTAATGTCTTCTTACGCCCTACTTGTATTAGGTGGCACAAGAATACAGTTACGTGAAACTGTAAAATATTTACTTGTTAATATCGTGACGTCAACGTTTTTTGTTATTGCAGTAGGTATTTTGTATTCTATTGTAGGCACGTTAAATATGGCAGACATCAGTGATAAACTTGCCCAACTTAATCATACGCATAGCGGTCTTTTAAGTATTGTCTTTATTTTATTTATATTTGTGTTTGCAACAAAAGCTGGTGCATTTCCAATGTATATCTGGCTACCAGGTTCATACTATGCACCACCGTTTGCGATTATCGCTTTCTTTGGTGCTCTATTAACTAAAGTAGGTGTCTATGCGATTGCAAGAACACTAAGCTTATTTTTCCAAAACAGTATCAGCTTTTCACACTACACTATTTTATTCATAGCGCTTCTAACGATTATCTTTGGTTCAGTCGGTGCTATCGCATATTATGATACTAAAAAAATTATTATCTATAATATTATGATTGCAGTTGGTGTGATCTTAGTCGGTGTAGCAATGATGAACCAAGCTGGTATGATTGGTGCAATTTACTACACATTACACGATATGTTAGTTAAAACTGCTTTATTTTTACTAATTGGTGTGATGTATCAAATCACTAAGACGACTAATTTAAAAGAGTTTGGTGGTTTAATTAAAGCTTATCCTGTTCTTGGATGGTCATTCTTTATCGCTGCGCTAAGTTTAGCAGGTATCCCACCTTTAAGTGGTTTCTATGGCAAATATTATATTGTGCAGGCAACATTTGACAAAGGATTCTACGTTAGTGGCATTATCGTATTATTATCAAGCTTAGTAGTACTTTATTCTGTCATACGTATATTTTTACAAGGCTTCTTCGGAGAACCTAAAGGTTATAATGTAAATCAAAAAATTAATGTTAACTACGCGGCCACTATTTCAATTACAGCTGTCGCTATCACTGTATTATTTGGTTTATCTGCTGACTTTTTATATCCATTAATATCAGAAGCAGCCAAATCATTCTATGATCCTAGCGTTTATATTCATAGTGTATTAGGAGGTAGATAATGATGGCCATTCAAATTACCTTAAATTTTCTTTTAGCATTTATTTGGTTATTTCTAAGTGGAAGTTACACATTAAATAATTTATTGTTAGGCTTTCTACTTGGTTTAGGAATTGTTTATTTATTTAATAAAGCGTTACCTGGTAAATTTTATTTAATTAAAGTTTATAAAATCATCAAGCTAATTATTGTATTTCTTATAGAATTAATTAAAGCAAACATTGATGTATTAAAGATTGTTTTACAACCTAAACTACAAAATCAACCTGGATTTTTTACGTATCACACTGATTTAAAAACAGATTGGCAAATTGTGTTATTATCCAATCTAATCACACTTACGCCAGGAACAGTCGTATTAGGTATTAGCGATGATAGAACTAAGATTTATATTCATGCGATTGATTTTAGTACGAAGGAAGAAGAAGTTGAAGGGATTAAATCATCCCTTGAAAAAGTGGTTAGAGAGGTGGGCGAAGACTAATGGTAAAATTCATTATGCTAATTGCACTTATTGTGGTCGTACTTTCTATGTTAGCTATATTTATTCGCATTATTAAAGGCTCTACTTTAGCCGATAGAATTTTAGCGCTTGATGCCGTAGGTTTACAATTAATGGCATGCGTTGCTCTATACAGTATTTTCATAGGCGCTCAATATTTACTAGTAACGATCTTATTAATCGGTATTTTAGCATTTTTAGGTACAGCAGTATTTTCAAAATATATAGATAAAGGTAAGGTGATTGAACATGATATCAACAATCATGATTAGCTTATCTATTCTATTCGTTATTGCTGGCGCATTCATCAGTGTCGTTACTGCTATTGGTATAATACGTTTGAAAGACATTTACTCACGTGGACATGCTGCAGGTAAGTCGGCAACATTAGGCGCTATGTTCTTACTATTTGGTACCTTCTTATACTTTATTGGTACTGAAAAGTATATTAATATGCAATTGATTTTTGGTATTATCTTTATTTTTATTACCGGTCCTCTTTCAAGTCATTTAATTATGAGAGCCGCTTATAATAATAAAACACCTTATACTAAAGATACTAAAATTGATGAAATCAAAGACGAATTTAAAGACAAGAAAATATAATTTAAATTTAAAGCTCTAGTTGAATAATCTTCGACTAGAGCTTTTTAAATGATTGTCATCTAAAGGGACTTATGCTATCATAAATCGTAATAATTATGTTTTATAAGGAAAGAAGTGTTCTTATGCATTGGACTATTATCGGCGGTGGCATTCAAGGTACAACCATCGCAATTAAATTACGTGAAGCAGGTCTTTCAATTGATCACTTAACCATTATTGATCCTTATTCATCTTTATGTGAACAATTCAATGACTTCACTCATAGAATTAGTATGCCCTTTTTACGCTCACCTATCGTTCATCATATTCATCCCAATCCATTTCATCTAAAGCAATTTGCGAAGTATCAACACTATACAAATGCTACATATGGACGCTATCAACGTCCTCAAACAGATATGTTTATGCATCATGTTCATGAATTAGTGCATCGCTATCGTTTAAATGATTGCCATCTTCAAGGCTACGTAAATCAAATTGCTCGTACTGACTCAAAATGGACGATTACATTGGCTAACTCTCAAATTTTACATACAGATTGTGTGGTTTTAGCTCAAGGGTGTAATCATCGACCTTATATTCCTTCTCTTTTTGAAAATGAAAGCGACGTTTGTCACATTTTCGAGAAAGAATTTAATCCAGCGATGTACAATCAAAGTTCGCATGTCGTTGGAAGTGGTATTTCAGCAGCTCATTTAACGCTTAAATTATTGAACCAATCTACTGATAAAATCGTTCATCTATGGATGAATAAAGATATTGATATTCATCACTTTGATGCAGATCCAGGATGGTTAGGCCCTAAAAATATGGGGCCTTTCTTGGAAATCACATCTTCTAAAAAACGAATGGAAGTCATTTCTCAAGCACGCCACAAAGGTTCGATGCCACAAGAGTTGTATTTACGTTTGAAAAAGCATGTTCAAAACGGTCGTTTAATCATACATCACGATCAGATTATAAGACTTGAAAATCATCAAATTATCACAGAAACATCGTCCACACCTTATGATTTCGTTCTATTAGCCACAGGTTTCCAAGCTACCCTATTAAATCAAAAGATGGTTCAATCTTTAATTCAACACGAACAAGCACCTCTCACACAATGTGGTTTGCCTGATATAACTTCTGATTTAGAATGGTTACCTCAACTGTTTGTAGCTGGAGGATTAGCTGACTTAGAGTTAGGACCATTTGCTAGAAATATAATGGGAGGCAGAGAAGCAGCTCAACGAATTTATAACGCTTTCGAAAAATTAAATTATTCTAAGGATAAATTTGCATAAAAAAAGGGAGCAGAACAGAAATTAAAATAATTTCGTCGTTCTGCCCCGGCAAGGATGACTAGGTTTGAAAAAAGCTTGCTTTAAGCGCATTTTCAAATCAGTCAGCTACTGCCAAAATGATAAAGTAGGCTGATTGTCCCAGTCACTTTTTTAACATATATCATTTATTTTTTAAAGGTTTAATGCCAATGGTACCTCTCATGATACTAATCAATTGGTCATTGTCACTTTTGATTTCAATATTCCAAACGTGCGTTGTACTACCTTGATGGATAATTGTAGCCGTTGCCGTCACTCGCCCTTCTTTTACAGAGCGAATATGATTCGCATTCATTTCCAACCCTAATGGGATATAGTGGTTAGTATCAATTAAATTTGCTGCACCGATAGAGCACGCTGTTTCACCTAATGCAATCGTCGCGCCACCATGTAAATAACCAAATGGTTGCTTCACTTTATCGGTAACAGGCATAGATACGACAACTTTACCGTTCGATGTTTCTTCAATTTTCATTTCAAAGGTTTCTAATAAATTGGTCATCTATTTCACCTCATTTACAACTATAATACCATAGCTGCAATTGTACCAAAAATCATTAAAGGTATATTGTAGAAAAGGAAATTCGGGATACATGTATCTCTTATGTGATCATGCTGGCCGTCTACTGCTAATCCTGCAGTTGGTCCTAATGTTGAATCACTTGCTGGTGAACCAGAATCTCCTAATGCACTGGCTGTACCTACTAATGCAATTAATGCCATGCTATCTAAACCAAGTGAGGCACCTAGTGGAATAAATAATGTAGCAATGATTGGGATAGTCGCAAATGATGAACCAATACCTAAAGTTACAATTAACCCAATAATATACATAGCAATGATGCTAATTAATTTATGTCCACTCGTAATTTCCGTTAAGCTACTGACTAACTTCTGAATATCACCAGTGGCATTCATTACACCTGCAAAACCATTGGCAGAAAGAATCACGACACCAATAAATGACATAATCTTGATACCCTCAACAAACTGGCTATCTAATTCATTCCATTTATATACGCCAGAGATAAAGAAGATAAGTACCCCTGCTAATGCACCAAATATCATTGAATCCGTGAATGTTTGTACTAAGAAAGTAGCTAAGATAGCTACTACTGTGACCACTAATACATATGGTTTCACTTCAGTCACTGTATCTTCGTTGTCAACATAAGCTTTCGTCTTATAATCACGAGGTTTACGATAAACAATCATACCTAATATTAAACCTACGATATAACCCATAGATGGAATAATCATTGCTTTCCAAATCATATTAAATTCGATAGGGTGATGTGCTTTTTGGAAACCACTTTGAATAATTTGGTGGAAAATTTGACCAAACCCATAAGGTAATAAAACATATGGCCAACATAATCCGAAGCCTATTACTAAACCAATTAAACGTCTGTCAATTTTTAAATCATTAAACAGACTAATAAGTGGTGGAATCACAATAGGAATAAAAGCGATATGTACTGGAATTAAGTTTTGACTCATAATACTCATTGCAAGAAGTGCAACGATAATAATAATTTTTACTTTAACTCTTGAAAGTCGACTATTTTCAGTGTGAATCGCACGTATAATTTTATTTACAAGGTAATCTGTTATCCCACTATATGAAATAAGTGCGGCGAAACCACCTAATAAAGCATAGCTTAAAGCCACTTCTGAACCGTCTACAATATTCTTACCAAAAATACTAATCACTTTATTTAGACTCATACCTGAAATTAATCCGCCTACTAGTGAACTTATAAATAAGCTTATCACTACATTAAGCCTACATAGGCACAAGACAATCATTAAAATGACAGCAATCACTACTGCATTTAACATAGTTTCCACATCCTTTAACACTCTACCGAACTAAAGCGATTGATTATGTGAACTATCATACCAAGTCGTCTCATTATTGTCAATATGTGCGTTTGAAAACTTTTCATGTGAAAAATAAAGAACCAAAGCTATTTAACATTAGCTTTGGTTCTATCATGTAAAGTGAGCCTACCATTAATCAAACTGACTTTATTGGCGTAACCAATTGACTACTGTAGTTATCATACTACCAGTAGGTCCTTTTGGCCCTCTATAACTCTTTACGTTTGTGGTAGCTGGTCCTGCAATATCAAAATGTATGTGTGGTGTTTCTCCACTAAAGTGCGTTACAAAGGTTGCAGCAAACAATGCTTTTCCTTGGCCATTAGTATGGTTAACTAAATCTGCCACGTCTGAATTACGAATTAAGCGCTGTTCAGTGCTCGTGATTGGTAACTCAAAAGCAAACTCATCTACTGCTTTAGCACTCGTCAATATTTCCTGAATAGCATTATCCGCGTTTGAACTAAATAAGGCTGCTTTATCTTCGCCTAATGCAGCCACTGCTGCACCTGTTAATGTCGCAAAATCTAAAATGAGGCTTGGTTTGAATTGGTTGGCATAAAAGACCGCATCTCCTAAGACTAATCGGCCTTCCGCATCGCTATTTAACATTTCCACTGTTTCTCCATTAAGCGCTGTGAACACATCATCTGGTTTCATTGCGTTATGATTAATCATATTCTCAGCAGATGCAATCACACCAACGATATTAATTGGAAGCTCAAGTCGTGATGCTGCCTCAATCATCCCTACCACATTCGCTGCGCCACACATATCAAATTTCATCGTTTGCATGCCTATTTTAGATTTAATACTGTAACCACCTGAATCATAAGTAATACCTTTGCCGACGAGTGCTATAGGAGGCATGTCATTTTGAGCTCCGTTATAAGTTAAGGTAATCACTCTTGGCTGGTTCTCAGAGCCTTTTCCCACTGCATGAATTAATCCAAAGCCTTCTGCTAATAGTGTGTCACCATCTTTGATATCTACTTCAACTTTAGTTTTTGCGAAATGACGTTCAATTTGTTCAGCAAAATAGGCCGGTGTTAAAATATTAGGAGGCATATTACTGAAGTCACGAGCTAGATTAATAGATTGACCTACTATTACACCTTTTTCAATTTCTGAGACTAAATGTTCATTTTCTGAAATGATATTTAAATCTAATTGATAAGGTGCAGTCTTATTCGATTTATAATGATCAAACACATAAATCGCTTGTTCACTTTGTAATCCAAAGACTTCCGCTACTTTTTCTTGATTCACTTGTTTAGAGATGAACGTCTCAAAGAGTACATCTGCACTTGTAATGCCTTCTTCTTTTAAAAATTGAAACAAATGACCGAACGCTTTCAATAATTCTGCATAATTTAGTGATTTTAAATTACCTAAACCTACCGTTATTAAGCGTTTAGAGTCATTTTCAAGTGATAAGAGCGTTGAAGATATTTTACCTAAAGTACTGCCAATAATATGATGATGACGATATGTATCAATACGTTGTGTTAAATCTTCATTATTATAGTTGATAGTACCTAATTGGTTAATATGGTCCGGTAAACCTAAGATGAGAACTTCTTCCTGAGTTGAACTGCTGTTGTTATTAGTGAAATTGACCATTTACTACTCACTCCTCTTTAATTTCAAAAAAAGCCTCTTGCTGAGTAGCAAGAGGCTTAATATTATACTTTTAAAATGACAACTTAGAATTTACCTTTTTTGAATGCTAAGCCTACGCCACCGATTTTGAATATTGCACGAGTATCAATAACTTTTTTCATGAATGCAGCTTTTTTACCAGCAATGTCTCTGCCGTAAACAATACCTACACCGTCATGAGCACCTAATGAACATACAGTACCGCGGTCTACATATTCAAAGTCAGTTGTAGCTTGACCGTTTAAGATATTTTTAATATTTTTAGCAACGTGTTCACCTTGTTGCATAGCGATTTGAGCTGTAGTTGGTAATGGACGTTCTTCACCAGCTGGGATGAATGCAGAACAATCACCAATTACGAAGATATCGTCATGACCTTCGATTGTTAAATCTTGTTTATTAATGATACGGCCACGTTTAACGCCTTCGAATGATTCTTCCATTAATTTGCTACCACGAACACCAGCAGCCCATACAGCAGTACCAGCTTCTAATTGTTGTTCTTGGTCGTTAACTTTAACTACGAAACCTTTTTCGTTACAAGCAACGATTGGAGTAGCGATTTTGAATTCAACGCCACGATCTTCTAAGTAGTTTACAGCGTAGTTTACTAATTCATCAGAGAACATTGGTAACATTTTTGGAGCAGCTTCAACGCAAGTAATTCTTACTTTGTTTTGATCTACGCCATATTTGTTACATAATTCTGGAATTCTATCAGTTAACTCACCTAAGAATTCGATACCTGTGAAACCAGCACCACCAACTAAGATAGCTAAATCTTTATCGTCTTTTTCTTTTGAAGCAGCATAGTTTGCAAATTTATCTTCAATGTGACGAGATAATCTACGAGCTGTTTCGATGTTTTCAATTTGGAATGCGTGGTCTTTCATACCGTCGATACCAAATGTTTCACTTTCGAAACCTAAAGCTACTACTAAAATATCGTAATCGTAGATACCGTGGTTAGTTTCTACTTTTTTAGCATTACGGTCGATTTTAGTTACTTCAGCGTTGATAAATTTAACTTTATCTTCTTTAATAACACTTTCGATTGGGTAGATTAAATCTTCATAATTTAATGTACCAGCTGAAGCTTCATGTAACCAAGTAGCTTCATAGTGATATTTGTTTTTGTTGATTAAAGTGATATCCGCTTCATCAGCAGAAAGTTCTTTTTGTAATTTAGTTACTGTTTGTAAACCTGCGTAACCAGCACCTAAAACAAGTACTTTTTTACGATCTTGAGCCATTTCATTCACCTAAGCTTTCATTAGTATTTTCTTAAATGTAGATAAAGGCTACAAATTTCAGAACATAACAAAGTTCAGACCTCTCATGAATCATTTAACATCATTTATCAGTCTGCTAATTCATTAAAAACTTTGCACTTAACCTAATTGTTCATCCCCATTTATAGTCCTAATCAACACTTTTATCTTCCAATATATTTTTTATGAACTTTCATTCACAAAAAAGACAAAGTTCAATCCATATTTAATTTTATAGTTTTTACATTACATTTTCAAGCGACAACAGGACTATACTTTAAATAATTACATATAAATTTTTTTATTATAATTTTAGAACTCTTTGAGAAAATTTATCTTCATTTTTCAAATAATCAATTAGCAACTATATTATTGTTTAAAGTATGCAGACTGAAAGAAAACCCTTATCAATCAAGGTAATCAAATGGGTAACGAAAGGATTTTACTACGCGTAAATAAGTAAGTTACACATAAGTTGACGAAGAGTGAAAGGGTTTGTCTATAGTCTTAATTAGCAATTTTCAGGATTTCCAGCAACTTTCGCTGTTCTAAATGAACTACCACAACCACATGAAGCAATGGCGTTTGGATTATCAATTTGGAAACCACCACCCATTAGTGATTGTTTGAAATCAATTGTCGTACCATTTAATACAGGCGCATCATACTTATCTACTAAAACTTTTAAACCGTAGAATTCTAATACTTCGTCATTTTCTCCAGGTTGTTCTTCAGCAGACATACCATATGTTAAACCAGTGCATCCTCCACCGTTGACTTTAATTTTTAAATAGCCATCTTCCATATTATTACTTTTCAACATATCTTTAACTTCATAAGCAGCAGATTCTGTTAGTGTTACCGTTGGCATAATCAATTCCTCCTATAATAAGTTTGTAAAATCATTGTCTTCAATGTGTTTATAAATATTATTTAATAAATCCTCCGGTGTATCACCTTCAACAGTATCACCATCGACTAATGCATACAACCCGCATGAACAAACGCCACAGTTGTTTAAACATCCATATTCTAATACATCTACATCTGGGTCGTTTTCTAATTTATCGTAAACGTAGTCTCCGCCTTTGGCCATATTCGAAATACAGAACTCGACTAATGGAAACATACTTCACCTTCTTCTTCATTTTTAATTACACTATTATAACAAATCAATTAAGGCCTTGCATTGCCCTAGCTCAATAAACTTACAATTTAATTATTTCATCATAATAATCGAAATTGCTAGCTAATTGTTTGTATCATACATTTGATTGTAGTCATTTTGAAAAACATATATAATAAAATTATACATAAATCGTGTATTTTATTGTAAGGGGCAATAAAATAACGATGGCGTAATTTACCATATTTTCTATTTATTCAACACATTCAGAGGTAAATTAATCTATTAATTATCTAATATTTTACGGAAATAAAAATATAAAAAGGGGTATAGCATATGAAAAATTTAGTATTGCTTGGTGGCGGCTATGGTAATATGCGTATTATGTCACGTATTCTTCCTGATGCGCTTCCTCAAGATTACACATTAACACTTATCGATCGCATGCCATTTCATGGATTAAAACCAGAGTTTTACGCTTTAGCGGCAGGAACAAAATCTGATAATGATGTACGTATGAACTTTCCAGACTCTGATCGAATCAATACAATTTACGGGGAAATTAATGATATCGATTTAGAATCTCAAATTGTTTCAGTTGGAAACACTAAAGTAGATTACGATGAGTTAGTCATTGGCTTAGGTTGTGAAGACAAATATCATAACGTGCCAGGCGCTGAAGAATACACACATAGTATTCAAACATTATCTAAAGCGCGTGAAACTTTCCATAGTATTAGTGAATTACCTAAAGGTGCTAGCGTAGGTATCGTAGGTGCTGGTTTAAGTGGAATTGAATTGGCTAGTGAATTACGTGAAAGTCGCGAAGATTTAGAAGTCATTTTGTATGACCGTGGCGAACGTATTTTAAGAAATTTCCCTGAAAAGTTAAGTAATTATATTGCGAAATGGTTCCGTGAAAATAATGTTAAAGTAGTTCCAAATTCACTTATTGATAAAGTTGAACCTGGTAAAATTTATAATGGTGGTACACCAGAAGAAGTCGACTTAGTTGTTTGGACAGCGGGTATTCAACCAGTTGAAATTGTAAGAAATTTACCCATTGATATTAATCGAAGTGGTCGCGTGATTATCAACCAATATCATCAAGTTCCTACATATAGAAATGTATATGTCGTGGGAGATTGCGCAGATTTACCACATGCACCGAGTGCGCAATTAGCCGAAGTTCAAGGCGACCAAATTGCAGAAGTACTTAAAAAGCAATGGAATAGTGAACCCCTTCCCGAAAAAATGCCAGAACTTAAAGTTCAAGGTTTCTTAGGTTCATTAGGAGAGAAAAAAGGATTCGCCTATATTATGGATCGCACCGTTACAGGGCGTTTAGCACATATCCTTAAATCAGGCGTACTATGGTTATATAAATATCATAACGGATAATTATTAAAGCGCAATTTCCATTCATTATTGAATGAGAATTGCGCTTTTTATCTAACTATTCATTATCTTTGTTTGCAAAATGCTTATCCACAAAATTTGTGATTTGCTTCGTTTGAATATAGCCGTCTGCGACATATTCGTCGTTCATTGTAATTAATGGATAGAAGAGTTCATCTTCTTCAATTTGCTCGATATATTGTTGATCATGATCGCTAAGATTTTCCGTTTCATTTTGAAAATCAATATACGTATATTCAAAATTAATATCTGGATATTTACGTTCTAGTAATGGTTTCAACCACTCGTAAGTATTTTTAGAAGTTGGTGCATTTACACAACTTGCACAGACAACATCTGCGCCGTATACGACAACACTCACTTTAGTCATACTTAAATCCCCCGTTTTGTTTTATAGATTTTTCTTTCTTTATCTATTATAATAAATTAATAATGAATTTATGAAGTAATTTACTTGAAAGGAGACATATCTCATGCCTACTGAGAATGCAACAATGTTTGATCAAGTAGCTGAAGTTATTGAACGTTTACGTCCTTTTTTATTACGTGATGGCGGAGACTGCACATTAGTAGATGTTGAAGACGGCATCGTGAAATTACAATTACACGGAGCTTGCGGTACTTGTCCAAGCTCAACAATCACATTAAAAGCTGGTATTGAACGTGCATTACACGAAGAAGTTCCAGGCGTTATCGAAGTAGAACAAGTCTTCTAAAACGCCTCATATATAAACAAAAGTCATAGGAAAGAGCATACGCTCCCTCCTATGACTTTTTTATTTTATAAATACTAATGATGAAAAGACATTATAAAGACAAACTGCAAAGGTGGTTGTGCTAGGAATAGTTTTAATTAACATAAGTACTAAAACACTTAAGTAAGAAATTCTAAAATGGATTATGGAACGTAGTTGAGTGACGCCTGAGGGGTTTAAAGTGATTGATGAACGTAAGTGTTCAAACACTTACGTAAGTAGTTCTAAGGTAGATTACGAAGTGTAGTTGTGAAGACTCCTGGTGGAAAAGAAAGAGCCTCAAGACTACAGGCTTGAGCCTTTCCCACCGGAAAGCGTAACAACTTAAACAAGTGAATATCTACCTAAGAACTACTTTGCAGGACTACAGGCACGTGCCTTTCCCATCAGAAAGCGAAATAACTTAAGCAAGTAAATATCTATCTTAGAACGCCTTTACACATATGGTATTTCAATAAAAAGAAAGACTGCCAACAAAGTTAAAAACTTTGTCGACAGTCTTTACTAATACGTTTATAGTTACTCATTCTAATGATGTTGATGATGCTTTTCATCTTTAGAGTTATTATCTTGCATGTGTTGCGCAATATGTTGGTTCATATAGCCCCAACCTTTCCAACCTACATGCACTACGTCACTTAATACATACTTTTCATAGTCTTTATCAGACATATCGTAAACTTTACCACCATGATCAACTACAGTTTTATGAATCTTGTTATAAACAGGTTCACGAGTTGAACGGTGAATGCCTAAATGGTCATACCATTTACCGTTAACTGGTAGAATGACATATTGAACATCCGCACCAGCTTGATGCATTGTGTCTACAAGTAATGATAAATCTTTAAACTCAGGAGAGTTCATTTTGAACTCATATTTACGATGATTCATTGGTTTCTTAGTTGTTAATTGTTTCCAATATTCATTACGAATACCATACTTATTAGAAGTTGAACGTTTTTCTCCTAATTGTACCCCTTTTTCACGCATAGTATCCCAAGATACATTAGGTTCTGTAATAGGATGAACATGCTCTAATGGTGATTTATCTAAAGAGAAATAAGATTTAATCGCTTCAATTTTAAGAAGCTGATTCTGTTTAAACTTAGAAACATATTGTCCTTTCACATCTCCAGGGTGTTTAGCCTGTTCTTTTAAATATGCTTTATTTGAAGCACTTTTAAAATGTAATAAACGCTTAGCATAACGTTGCTTTAATTCTGCAGGCATATCTTTTTGTTGGAAAATCTGATCAATTTGATTTGCTGTTGTACGTGCTGCAAAGTCCCTATCATTCACACCATGAGTACTAAACCATTGCGGTGAAATGATAAACGTCATTTTTTTACCTTTTAACTGGTCATATTGACCTGCCAATTCAATCGCATTGATTAAATCAGTATTGCCTCCTGTACCTACTAAGAAGACAGGTTTCGTCCCTTTTCTATGATGTAATGCAAGGGCTGGGTTAAATGGATCTTGTTTGTTCAATTCACTTGAACCATAAATTGGATAATACTTGTCACTGCTAAACAGTTTATTTTGAATGAGCGTACCTTTAAGTACTTGATCTGTTAAAGAAATTCTATTATCAGCGACTGTCTTATTTGATACTAAGCCAGTAAACCAGCTTGCCGGCATTAGCACAAACGCTAAAAATAACAAGCCACTGATAATAATAGGTAAAAACGGTTTTAATTTCATCGTAATTCTTCTAATGCTTCAACAATTTTATTAGGAGTTGCCCACTCATCACGATCAAAGTCCATAATAGATACTTCAATACCTAATCTATTTTGAATTTCAAGTAATAAACCAACTGTTTGGAAAGAATCAATAATACCTTCTTCAAAGATTTCTACGTCTGGGTTTTCTTTTACAATATCGTTTTCCGCAACATCAGCTAATAAATCTAATACTTGTTCTCTAAATTCCATAATTAATTACTCCTTTTATATTAATTTTCCTGAAAAGATTAAAAATCCAAATGCTACAAAATGGAATGTAATGATAATACTTAAAGCAGTAGTGAAACCATTTTGCCAACGAGGTGGGTGTTTCTTTCTCCAACGTTCATAATATCCATAACCGATAAACATCAATCCATGATAGATACCATAAACAATATAGAATACTTCTAAACCATGCCACACACCCATAATAAAGAAGTTTAAGAAGAATGCAAAATTAGACATTGCAAATTGGTTCTTCATTAATTTCTTACGTGACATATAGAATAATGTACGCATGTATACACAGTCTCTAAACCAGAATGATAATGACATATGCCATCTATTCCAGAAGTCTTTAATATTACGTGCTTTGAATGGTTGTTTAAAGTTAGGTGGTGTGTTAATACCGTACAAGTAACTCACAGCTACAGCGAATAAACTGTAACCTGCAAAGTCAAAGAATAGATAGAAACTATACGCATACATGTATAACCATTTATGTGTAAAACCGTGTAAGTCCATAGTTAATGGTTGAATTGCATATACGTTAATTAAATACGCAATAATATATTTATATAGGAAACCAAGCATAATCATATGAATGGCCTTTAATACCATTTCTCTATATTGATCTCCAGTTGGCACTTTTTTATCGTCTTTAACGAAACGTTTATAACGGTCAATTGGTCCAGAAGATACTGTTGGGAAGAATGAAATAAATTGAATTAATTTCCCTACTTTAATCTCTTTAATTGAACCGTCTCTAATTTCCATGATAAGTTGAATACTTTTGAAAGTAACGTAGGAAATACCTAAGAATCCTACAAATTCAATTAATTTATGCTCATGAAAATGAATTTGATGTCCGCCTAACCATGAACTTTGTAATACTTTAACAATCGCAAGCGGTAAAATAGATAAAATCATTACTATGACAAATTTACTAAATGTGTTGTTCTTTTGGCGTGACTTATAATAAGCCATAATTAATGCCACTTGCCAAATTAGATAAATAACAAAACTGAGTAATTGAATACTTAAATATTTATTACCAAATAAGTTATGTTTATCTGAAGCAAAAATGATAACAATCATAATTGCAGTACTAATACCATTATAGATGTAGCTTCGCTTACCTAAAAACCCGAGTATAATCACAGGTAAAAGTACAATAAACGCAATTAAGAAGAAGGTAAACGTACCATAAGGAATCATGCGTCAATATCCTTTGCAACTTGTTTACGATCTAGTTTCCCATTAGAAGTCAATGGAAGTTGTTCCATCCAAACAAATTTTCTCGGAATCATATATTCAGGTAAGCGAGATTTTAGCTCGGATTTAATTGTTCTTGTCATTTCTAAATCATTTTCCACTTTTTCAGTTGGTACTACTGCACCCACTAAATATACCACTTTGTCATTTTTATAAATTGGTACAACGACTGTTTCCCTCACATATTGTGATTGACGTAATTGTGTTTCAATTTCTTCAAGTTCCATACGGTAACCATTTAATTTAATTTGGAAATCGATACGTCCTTGGATAAACCAATGACCATCTTTTTCAACTGCTTTATCGCCTGTATGATATGTGCGAATGCCATCTTCAAAATTGAATACCGCTTCTGTTTTTTCTTTATTTTTCAAATAACCTAAACTTACGCTGTTTCCTTTAATAACAAGTTCGCCTTCATCTGTAGTTGATAAAGATGTGTTAGGTCTAGCTACTCCAACTGGTAGTGGGTTATATTGTTCAAGAATTTCAGGTGTAATCTTCACACCAGTTACAGCAACAGTTGCTTCTGTAGGACCATAAGTATTATAGATAATCGCATCTGGATATCTATCCACTAATGCTTTAGCAGTTCTATGCGGTAAGATTTCCCCACAGAAGAAGAAATGATTTAAACTTGGATAATCATTTCCATTTAAGTTTGGAAGTAATAAACACATTTCCATAAATGAAGGTGTTGATACCCACGCATTAATTGGCGTATTAACCAACATTTCGTTTAATAATTTAGGTTTATTAATCATTTCTTTATCTACTAAGTTTAAAGTTCCACCAGAAGTTAAACATGGATAAATTGCCATTACAGATAAATCAAATGAGAAAGGCGCTTGGTTAAGCCATTCTTGAGGCTCATTTGATTCATTTAATGATACCATCCATTTTGCAAACTCTACTAAACTAGCATATTCAATTTGTACACCTTTAGGTTCACCAGTTGAACCAGAAGTAAAGATAGTATAAACCACATCGTTTGGAGACATTTGACTATCAAAAATAGTTGGATTCTCTGATTGTTGAATATCATTAACAGTTATCTCTTGCGCTGAATGATTTTCTAATGTTTCTTCAGATGTATTTAAAATAAATTGTGGTTGGACTTTTTCAATAATCATTTGTACACGTTCTTGAGGCACAGATGTGTCAATTGGTACATAACCACAACCAGCTTTAATTGCACCTATCATCCCTACTAACATATAAGATGACATATGACCATAAATGACCAATGGTTTTTGTGTATCTTGAAGCAAATGTGCTAACTTGCTTGATTCATCAATTAATTGTTGATAAGTTAATTCATCATCTTTATGTCTAATCGCTATACGGTCAGGATTTTTTTGACCAAAGTCATTAATTAAATTGATAATATCTGACATAATTTAACTCCTTATTAGAATTCATTGTAAATGAAATTATTCTGTGTATCGCCTGAACCATATATTAGGTACAGTGCTATAAAAATCGCTAAATATAATATCGTTAATAAATAAGGCTTAGCTTTTTCGAAATAAAGCATACCTTTACTAGTATTTGTTTTCTTTTCTTTCAATGGCGTATCGCACCTCACTATGAATGACTTATAAATATTATTAAAAGCTTTTCCCAGAAAGAAGTTGAAATCACAAAATATAATTTTAATATTTTATTTTTACACTTCATTATAAGCAATATAATTTTTTAAAGCAAACTATTTTTTCAGTATATTTTTTATACATATTTGTTCAAATTGTGTTATAGAGGATTATTTTTCAAAATGAATTACAAAACAACTATCGTATTTATTCGTTTAATTCGAACGTAAATGATAATAATTATAATAGTACTAAATATGCTTTATCACAATTACATAAAGTCTAACAAAACTGTTAGATTCTGAAAATGAAAAACTTCTTATTCTCCTATACAAAACAATATAGAGAATAAGAAGTTTTTATTTTTATTTATGAACTTGAGTTAACGGTTGTTCTCCATGTATGACCGCTCTAATATTGTCGACACATAGTTGAATCATACGATCTCTTGTCACCACTGAAGCACTACCAATATGCGGTAAAATCACTGCATTTTTCATTTTCAGCAATGGATGATCTAGCCTAATAGATTCTTCGCGTAAAACGTCAAGACCACACCCAGCGATTTGACGATATTCAAGCGCTTCAATTAACGCTTCTTCATCAACGATAGCCCCTCTACCAATATTGATAAAGATAGCATCGTTCTTCATTTTTGAAAATGCAGTCCCATTAAATTTATTCGCTGTTTCACTAGTCAATGGCGCTGTACAAATGACAAAGTCACTGCGTTCTAACAGCTCATCAAATGATACATATTGGGCATTGAGTTCTTGCTCAGCATCTTTATGTCTTGAACGATTATGATACAAAATGTCTGTATTAAAACCTTGAAGTCGTCGTGCAAAACTTTTACCAATTTCTCCCATGCCATAAATACCTACCGTCGAACCATGGACATCTTTTCCAGATAATAAATAAGGGCCCCAACTTTTCCAGTTGCCTTCTTGAACATAATGTTCTGCTTCAATAATACGACGTGCAACGGTAAGCATTAATGTAAATCCTAATTCCGCCGTTGTTTCAGTTAATACATCTGGTGTATTCGTAACGACAATATTATGTTTCGTCGCACTATCTATATCAATGTTGTCATAACCGACTGCCATATTCGCAATGATTTTGAGATGCTTAGCTTGCTTCAAGGATGCTTCATCTATCTTCTCACTTAGTGTAATAAAACAAGCAGTTGCCTCTTCTATTTCTTTTAAAAATGTTTCTCTCGGAATGGGCTCAAATTCTTCGTCCCACATTTGAACTTCACCAAGTTGTTTTAACTGTTGAACAAATTTTTCAGGAATTTTGCGTGTGACTAATATTTTATCCATAACTCCGGCACTCCTTTTTATTCTTCTGCTGCTTTTTCTAATTCTTCAATTGCAACATTCAAATCTTTAAATGAGTACGTTGGTTGTTGATCTTTTTCTTGTAATTCTTCATATGATGTCACGCCTGTTTGAACATGTATTGTATCTACCCCTACATTGATACCTGACATAATGTCTGTATCGTAAAGGTCACCAACCATCGCAACATCTGATTTATCAAGTTTTAAAATATCTAAGGCAATATCCATAATGACCGGCTCAGGTTTACCTATAAATTGTGGTTGTTGACCAGTTGAAACACTTACCACACTTGTAATAGCACCGTTACCAGGTAAGAACCCACGCTCTTTAGGAATTGAAACATCAGGGTTCGTAGAAATAAACTTCGCACCTTGGCGTACCGCTAAAGTTGCGACAGCTAATTTTTCATAAGTTACTTTTTCATCTAGACCAATCGCTACATAGTCTACATGTTCATCATCTTTAACAGTTAATCCTGCCTCAGTTAAAGCAGTTCTTAATCCACTACCGCCAAGCATATAAACAGTAGCATCACTTTTTTCTTCAGCAATGTAATTAGCAGTGGCTAACGCAGATGTTACAACTTCCTCAGGTTTAGCATCTATGTTCATTTCTTTTAATTTTTGAGTTACTTCTTCGGGTGTTTTAGTAGAGTTATTCGTTACGTATAAATGTGGGATGTCATTTTGATTTAAGTAATCGATGAATTGAGCTGCACCATCAATTTCATCTGTTCCTAAGTACATCGTGCCATCCAAATCAATTAAATAACCTTTATAGTTTTTCATTACTGGTTGCCTCCCTTTCCGAAAGCAGTGACTGGAACATTTTCTTTTTCAAGAAATTGCATGACTTCTTGAATAAATTGTTCATAATAAGGTAATGCTTTATCAAAAAGTGGTTGAATCGCATCACTATCAAGCTCAGTATAATTATGAGCGAACTGCTTTCTAACCTCTACGGTTTCATTAATATGCTGTTGTGTTTCTTTAGTAATGACACCCTCTAATTCCAAGATATCAATCACATCTTTATAATTGCCTGGATCTCTTAAGATAAAACCATCAATAATCATATTACCTATATCTACTGAAGACTCAATTAACATTTGAGCAATACGCTCAAAAGCATAATGATTTGATTGATTTGCTTCATAGTCTTGAGTTAATTGATTTAAATAGTTAAGCTTTAAATTTAATTTATCTTTATCAACAAAATACATATCAGTCACCTCTTAATATCTCTATCATATCACAGTTTTGCATAGGTCTTCATTTGTCGTTATACTTAATTTAAAAATGAGAAAAAGGAGTTCTACTCTTATGATAGATATGTTTTTATACGATGATGAAGAACAAAGCCAAGTGCAATTTGTAGGTTTTGTTGGTGAACATAGTCGTTATGATTTAATGTTAGTACAAACAGACCGTCATTATGGTAAAACGCTTGTTTTGAATATGCAAACCAATAAATTTGGCATTATTGGAACTGATGATATTGAAGAAGAAGGTTATATTGCGCATATTTTAGGCGTGACTCAAGAAGAAAGTGATGAAATTATTGAATACCTTAACCAAGTTATCCAATAAAAATAAAAAGGAAGTCGGACACAAATCGTTTTTCTCAAAAGATTTCTGCTCCACTTCCTTTTTTCCATGCTTATTCATCATTGCGTTGCTTTTCGACGTTTTGAATAGTTGGTTTAATTTTTACATCATGTAATTTATCTTCTTTGTCAGCGATTACTTCTTCTTGTTCCATATTTAACTGTGCCATTTCTTTATTAGATAAATGTCTGACTACAAAATATGGACATCCAAAATTACAATATTCCAAGATATAGTCTTGAATACTTGAGAAACGTTTAGATATCTCTGATTTTTTATTTGAATCTTTATAAAAGCCTTTTAAACGTAACTGATCATAACCGAAGTCTCCCACTACATAATCATACTTATCTAATATATCAGAATACCTTGAGGCAAAGAGTTCTTCATCAAAGCAATCTCTGTAATCTTCAATTAATTCAAAATACTGCTGATCTACTTTAATCATCACTTGTCACCTTTATTCCATATAATAAAAACTTAGATTACACGATTTCATTTGAAATGTGCAACCTAAGTTCTTAAATTGTTTTATTTAAACGTTTTTAATTACTTTTGTTGTAATTGTTCTTCACCTAAACGGTGTTTTTCTTTAGCTGCTTCATTTACTTGCTCATCAGCATGATATGAACTACGTACCATTGGGCCAGCTTCACAATGTTTGAAACCTTTTTCCATAGCTACTTTTCTTAATTTACCAAATTCTAATGGTGTATAATATTTTTCTACTTTTAAATGCTTACGTGATGGTTGTAAATATTGACCAATTGTTAAGATATCAACATCATTAGCACGAAGATCATCCATTGTTTCGTAGATTTCTTCTAATGTTTCACCTAAACCAACCATTAAACTTGATTTAGTTGGGATATCTGGTTGTAATTCTTTAGAACGACGTAAGAATTCTAAAGTTCTATCATAAGTCGCACGCGCACGAACTCTTGGCGTTAAACGACGAACTGTTTCGATATTGTGGTTTAAAATATCTGGTTTTGAAGCCATTAATGTTTCAAGTGCTTCATAATCTCCACCCATATCTGATGGTAAGATTTCAATTGTAGTGTACGGATTACGCGCACGTACTTTACGCACTGTTTCAGCATAAACGTTAGAACCTGCATCTCTTAAGTCATCACGAGCAACTGCTGTAATAACAACATGTTTTAAATTCATTAATTCTACTGATTCTGCTACACGTTCTGGTTCATTTAAGTCTAATTCGTTTGGTAACCCTGTTTTTACCGCACAGAAACGACATGCTCTTGTACATACAGCTCCTAAGATCATAAACGTAGCAGTACGTCTAGCTCCCCAACATTCATGTATGTTTGGACATTTAGCTTCTTCACATACTGTATGTAGATTTTTTTCTCGCATCATCTTCTTGAGGCCAATATAGTTCTCATTCGTGTTAAGCTTTATTTTCAACCAATCTGGTTTACGTAAGATTTCTTCATTTTTAGTAGCCATAACAACGCATACCCTCCTGTATAATCTATCTTTTCCTATTATAACGAAATTTACATTAAATTAAAATGTAATAACTTATAAAATTAAAATAAAAGACTGTAGACAAACACTTTCACTCTTCGTCACCTTATGCGTAATTTGGTCATTTACGCATAGTAAACTCCCTTCATTACGCATTATGGTTTCTTGATTGAGAAGCGTTTTCTTACAGTCTCTTCACATAAATCCATCTAGAACAATAGAAAACTTATTTAACAATCTTATTGGTTTTCACTTTTATTTATGAAAAGGTATTAAATTTTTTATGATTTATTTACTTGTCTAGCAATTTCTCTTTAAAAATGTCTCGTAAAAATTCTGGCATTAAATAATCAATTGATTTCCCTTTTAATAGAGGGAAATAGCGACCAAATGTATACATATCTACAGTACCTAAAATATAATTGCCGTCATCTTCGATTTCCTCTCCATTAATAAAGAAACGATCTTCCGATTCAATAAAGCCACAGTTATATAAGATGTAACCGCCAAAGATATCGCCTCTAAATCCAAGACCTTGGACATGTTCATGCATATATTCTTGTTTTTGACTTTTAATGATGACTTTTTTCAAATCTGCACCTTTAAGTCTCACTCTGACCACGTTAATCGGATGTGGTAACATTTTGTGAATATCGTATTCTGTTACTTTGTCCGCTTCAATTCCATTAACGATTAATCCTGCATTAATAATGGTACAATCTGCATTTGTGAATTCAAATACGCTCTCAGCTAATAAATATGTTGTTTCTGTAATAACATCAGTTTTGCCAAGTAGTTTCACTGGATGATTAATCACTGGGTCACTTAAAAGTTTTTTGCCTTCATTTTCAAAATCTGTCTCCACTAATGGTAACGTTTCGACAGGATGTAAAACCGCCTCTTTCGACACGACTTTCTTATCTTCAATAGTTAAGTTGACCTCACCTAAATAGTATCCATATTTACCAGCAGCAGCCATTAACACACCATTATTAATTTCACCTTCATTAAAATGGTGATGGGTGTGACTACCTAAAATCACGTCAATCTCTGGAATTTCTTGGCATAATTTCTCATCAAAGAAGACACCAACGTGACTCATGACGATAAGTACGTCATATTGACCATGTCGTTGTGCAATTTCGTCTTTCATCGCTTCTAAAGGATCTGTCACAATCCAATCTAACGCCCGATAAAATGGTGTAAATGGTGCTGTCGCTGCTACAAATAAAAAGCGCACACCTTCAATTTCTCTAATAGTCGATGTTGCAATATTATGAGGTAAGTGTCCTTCTTCATCAATTACATTGGTACAAATGACTTCAAATTTAGCTTCATTATATAAATTGTTTAACGCTTCATGAGAAATCGTCATGCCTTCATTGTTACCGATTGTGGCAATATCGCAATGTGCTGCATTAAGTAGTTCTACATTCTTCTTACCTAAAGTGGCTTCTGTGACTGGCGCCGATAAATCTACGTGGTCGCCAATATCTAGATATAACGAGGGATGTTGAAGTTTAGGTCTATGTTCCGCCATATATGATGTGATGCGTGCATATTCGTTTAAATGACTATGAATGTCATTTGAATGATAAATAGTTAACTTCACTTAAATTCCCCCTATATTTATTTAAAGAAAAGATTTAATAATTAAATATATACCCATAATCAACATTACAGTACGTAATAACGTCACTACTGTTTCTGACTTAATAGAGCGGTTCACACGTACACCGATTTGGGCACCTATGTAACTTGAAATAATTAAGACAATTGAATACGACCATGCGACGTGTCCTTGAATAATATGTCCAATCGAACTCATTACACTTGAGAAGAAAATCATCATCATACTTGTACCCACTGCGACATGAGGTGGAAATCTAAAGACAATCAGCATTAGTGGTGTCATTAACGCACCGCCACCTATACCAAATAATCCAGTTAACACACCAATAAATAACGTTGCGAAAAACGCAAAGAATGGTGGCACACTGTAATGATATGTTTTCCCATCAGCATCAATATACGTTTTGCGGTACTTTTCTTTATCGAAAATTTTAAATGGTTTAATTTTATGACGTACCATAAGTAAAATAGAAACTAAAATCATAAAAATACCAAAGTATAAATTAAAAGAGTCTAGCGTCAAATATCGACTAATAAATGACCCAACTAATGATCCCGGTAGTAAACCAAATAAAAAGATAGAACCATTTTTAATATCTACTTGCTTCGTTTTCAAATATCCAATAGAAGAAGACAGCCCTGTAACAATTAAAATGACTGAAGATGTTCCTATTGCGATTTGAGTGGTAATCCCATGTAACAAATCATGATTAACACCTAAATACACTAGTGTTGGCACGATAATAATGCCGCCACCTATCCCTACCAGTGACCCAAGTACAGCTGATAATAAACCGATTAAAATTAATAAAATAATTGTCAATAACACTATATTTCGCCTCTTAGAATAATTTCAATTGTTGTGGGGCTAAGCCCGTGTATTCTATATTTAGTATATCTTGATACACTTTCGCATTTTGTGCAGCATGGCCACCCGAGTTATTGTTAAATACCACATAAACTTTTTTAGCTTTCTGTTCTAATATTTTAACCTTTTTCGCTAAATCTGTAAGTTCTTCCTTATTATAATCATATAAATAACGGACATCTCGCCATTCTTGATCTGTCATATCTTTTTTCGTCCATCCTTGCTTATTTCTACCGTGATAACGTACAAAGGCTTTATCAGCGGTAATACGATTAACTAATGGGACCGAACCTTCTTTCACTTGAGGTTCATCTACAACTGCATGAATAATCTGATGTTCAGTTAAAAACGCTAACGTCTGTTCTTTAAATTGTTCATTAAACCAAGACTGATGTCGAAATTCAACGCACATAGGAATATCTTTTAGTTGTTCTCGTACATACAAGATATAATTAATATTCTGCGTTGTACAATCAAACCATGGTGGAAATTGCACTAACACCATTGCCAATTTACGATGTTCAATCAACGGTTGAAGCATCAGTTTAAATTGCTCAAATAATTCTTGTCGTGAATCGGCAAACGCTTTATAATCGGCATGCAGTGTCAATGCTTGATGAATTTTCACGACAAATTCAAAGCGATCTGGCGTTTCCTTAATCCACTTCTGTATATTTCGTTCTGGTTGGATGGCATAATAAGAGGCATCAAGTTCAACAAGCGGAAAGTGCCCTGAATATGTCTTTAACTTATCCGATTGTCGCTCCATATCCTCATACAATGAGTAGTGATCTCCCCATCCAGTAAGACCTATATTAATCATTTTTTATCACCAGCTTTATGATACCATATTCATTTTTAAGTTATCACTTGTTCAATACTAACTTTACATTTTCTTATTATTTTGGAAAATGCACTCCCCCATACTCGATACTTAATGTTATTAATAAAATGTATAAAAAATTGAAAAACCCTTTTCAATCGAGGAAGCGGAATACGTAACAGCAGAAGTTTACTGCAGGTAAATGACCAAAAAACGTATAAGTTGACCACGAATGAAAGGGGTTGTTTACAGTTATATTTTTTAAAAAATTACTCTACAATCCTAACTAAATTTTCAACTTGCTTAACAAGATTATTCATTAATTGATCTACATGTTGTGTCGTAGCTAGACGTGGCGACTGACCACTCCATATATGCGTCCATTCCTTATTACCATTTGAAGCTGCATGCTTACGAATAGCATTTGTTAACTGATTCTGCACTGGATAAGGTAGAATGTCTCCATCATATTGACTCATTTCTTTTACAAAGTCATTATTTACCCCACGTGCGAATTTCCCACTAAACACATTCGTAACTACTGTGTCAGTTTCTATACTATTCAAAATCGTCTGCTTCACCACTTGATTAGCGCCACTTTCTTTAGCTGTTAAGAAAGCCGTCCCCATCTGCACACCTTGTGCACCAAGCACTAAACTTGCTACAATACCGCGACCATCCATAATTCCACCTGCAGCTACAACAGGTATTGAAACATGACCTACCATTTGAGGAACAAGTGACATCGTCCCTATAAGCGCTTGTTGTTGCTTAGGATGAGGTAGAAATGAACCTCTGTGTCCACCTGCTTCACTCCCTTGAGCAACGACCACATCTATGCCCGCACGCTCATTCTCAATGGCTTCTTCTACAGTCGTCGCAGTTCCAATTAATGTTACATTCGCTTGTTTAAGCTTTTTGATAATATTTTGTTCAGGAATACCAAAGGTAAAACAACATATTGGCACTTGATGTTTAATGACATTATCAATTGCATTCATAAACTGTTGTTCTTCCGTGATATTGACTGTAGGTTCTTCAAGATTTAATGCTCGACGATATGGTTTTAACCATGCATTCATTTGTTCAACTTGTTGATGTGAATAATCATTGTAACCAGGTACAAATAAATTCACTCCAAATGGTTTAGACGTTAACGCTTGAACTTTCTGAATTTCTGCATCCAGTTTTTCTGCTGACATATAACCTGCCCCAATTGTCCCTAGAGCACCATTATTACTTACTGAAGCAACTAACTCCGGTGTCGTACTACCAGCCATACCTGCTTGAATAATGGGATATTGGACCTTTAATAATTGGGAGAGTTGATTTGAATTCCACATATACCAAGCATCCCCTTTCTAATTATTATTTTTGATAATTGAAAAGTACTTAGTTTATATCTACCATTCCCTACGCTAAATTTAGATAAACGCTAATTCCTTTCTTATAAATCAATAAAAAACGCCAACGTATTTATAAAACATAAATACGTTGACGTTCATATTATTTACTAAGAAATAGGTAGTCTTATAGGTTGAAATTAACCGATACTACCTTCCATTTCGAATTTAATTAAACGGTTCATTTCTACTGCATATTCCATTGGTAATTCTTTTGTGAATGGTTCAATGAAGCCCATTACGATCATTTCAGTTGCTTCTTCTTCAGAAATACCACGGCTCATTAAGTAGAATAATTGTTCTTCTGATACTTTAGAAACTTTCGCTTCATGTTCTAATGAAATATTGTCATTGAATACTTCATTGTAAGGAATTGTATCTGAAGTAGATTCGTTATCTAAGATTAAAGTATCACATTCAATGTTAGAACGCGCACCTTTCGCTTTACGTCCGAAGTGAACGATACCACGATAGATAACTTTACCACCATTTTTAGAAATAGATTTAGAAACGATAGTTGAAGATGTGTTTGGTGCTTTATGAATCATTTTGGCACCAGCATCTTGAACTTGTCCTTTACCAGCGAATGCGATTGATAACGTACTACCTTTCGCACCTTCACCTAAAAGTACACAGTTAGGGTATTTCATTGTTAACTTAGATCCTAAGTTACCGTCAACCCATTCCATGTTACCATTTTCATGAACAAACGTACGTTTCGTAACTAAGTTATAAACGTTGTTTGCCCAGTTTTGGATTGTAGTATAACGTACGTGTGCATCTTTATGAACGATGATTTCAACTACTGCTGAGTGTAGTGAGCTTGTTGTATAAACTGGTGCAGTACAACCTTCAACGTAGTTTACTGAAGCACCTTCATCCGCAATGATTAATGTACGTTCGAATTGACCCATGTTTTCTGAGTTAATACGGAAGTATGCTTGTAATGGTGTATCTAATTTAACGTTTTTAGGTACATAGATGAATGAACCACCTGACCATACTGCTGAGTTTAATGCTGCGAATTTGTTGTCAGCTGCTGGAATAACAGAAGCAAAGTATTCTTTGAATAGTTCTTCGTTTTCACGTAACGCACTATCCGTATCTTTAAAGATGATACCTTTTTCTTCTAATTCTTTTTCCATGTTGTGATAAACAACTTCTGATTCATATTGCGCAGAAACACCTGCTAGATATTTTTGCTCAGCTTCAGGAATACCTAATTTATCAAATGTACGTTTAATTTCTTCAGGTACTTCGTCCCAAGAACGTTCTGTATGCTCTGAAGGTTTAACGTAGTATGTGATGTCATCAAAGTCTAATTCTGATAAGTCGCCACCCCATTGAGGCATTGGCATTTTATAGAATAATTTTAAAGCTTTTAATCTGAAGTCAAGCATCCATTCTGGCTCGTCCTTCATTTTAGAAATTTCTCTAACAATATTTTCTGTTAAACCACGTTCTGATCGGAAAATGGAAACATCCTCATCATGGAAACCATATTTATAATCCCCAACATCAGGTGCTTTTTTAGCCATTTCAATCACTCCTTAAATATATTTAAACGTCGTGCGTGAGATTTTTAATATTCATTATTTATATTGTCATTGTAACAACATGCAACTTACATAAAAAGTCAAAAGTGTAAAAAGTTAAATGAAGTTATGTTTTTAATACTACTATCTTTTGAGTTGAATAATAACTTTACTCAACTCAAAAGTTTAGTCAGAACTGCTTAGTCTTCAGTAGTACCTTCAGCTTTACCTTCTTTTTCAACTGTACCTTTTTCGAGTGCTTTCCAAGCTAAAGTAGCACATTTAATTCGAGCAGGGAATTGTGAAACACCTGATAATGCTTCAATATCTCCCATATCTTCAGTAATTTCATAGTCTTCGCCAAGCATCATTTTAGTGAATTCTTGACTCATTTGCATCGCTTCGCCTAACGTATGGCCTTTTACGGCTTCAGTCATCATTGATGCACTAGACATTGAAATTGAACAACCTTCACCTTCAAATTTAGCATCATTAATCATGCCGTCTTCGATATCAAATGTTAATCTGATGCGATCACCACAAGTAGGATTGTTCATATCTACTGTCATTGATCCATTGTCTAAAACGCCTTTGTTTCTAGGGTTTTTATAATGATCCATAATTACAGATCTATAAAGTTGATCTAAATTATTAAAATTCATAAGAGAAAAACTCCTTCGTTTGTTTCAATGCTTCAACTAATTGATCAACATCTTCTTTCGTATTGTAAATATAGAAACTAGCACGAGCAGTTGATGAAACATTTAGCCATTTCATTAATGGTTGCGCACAGTGATGTCCTGCTCTTACTGCAACACCTTCTGTATCAACAGCAGTTGCAACATCATGAGGATGAATGTCAGCTAAGTTAAATGTAATCACACCAGCGCGTCTTTCTTTTGGTGGACCATAAATTTCTAATCCTTCGATAGCTGACATTTGATCATATGCATATTCTGTAAGTTCTTTTTCATGTTTGTGAATCGCTTCAAATCCTAATTGTTCAATATAACGGATAGCTTCAGCTAAACCGATAGCTTGAGCGATTAATGGCGTACCTGCTTCAAACTTCGTAGGTAAGTCTGCCCAAGTCGCATCATATTTACTTACGAAGTCAATCATGTCACCGCCAAATTCAACAGGTTCCATATCTTTAAGTAAATCACGTTTACCGTATAATACGCCGACACCTGTTGGACCTAACATTTTATGACCACTGAAACTGAAGAAATCAGCATCTAAGTCTTGGACATCAATATCCATATGAGGGGCAGATTGCGCACCATCTACACTAATAATTGCGCCATGTTCATGAGCAATCTTAGCGATTTCTTTAACGTCGTTAATTGTACCAAGTACATTCGATACATGAGCAATTGCTACGATTTTTGTTTTATCATTAATTGTCGCTTTGACATCTTCAATGCGTAATTCTCCCTCATCTGTCATAGGGATGAATTTTAAAGATGCGTTTTTACGTTTAGCTAATTGTTGCCAAGGTACGATATTCGCATGATGTTCCATTTCAGTCACAACAATTTCATCGCCCTCTTCAATATTCGCATCACCATAACTACGTGCCACAATATTAATAGAAGCTGTTGTTCCTCTAGTAAAGATGACTTCTTCAAAATATTTTGCGTTAATGAAACGTCGAACCGTTTCACGTGCACCTTCATAACCGTCTGTTGCAAGTGAACCAAGTGTGTGTACGCCACGGTGAACGTTAGAATTATAACGTTTATAGTAATCATCTAACACATTTAACACTTGGACTGGTTTTTGACTTGTCGCTGTTGAATCAAGATAGGCTAATCTTTTTCCATTAACTTTTTGATTTAAAATAGGAAAATCTTTGATAATTTCCTCAATATTTAATGAAGTTTCGGCCACTTTATTCACGACCTTTCTGTTATTAAAAATCTCGTCTTCGATTATTTGTTTACTTTTAATTCGATAACTTCTCTTAATTGACGTTTAACGTCTTCGATTGGTAATTCACGTACAACTGGATCTAAGAAACCATGAATGACTAAGCGTTCAGCTTCTCTTTGAGAAATACCACGGCTCATTAAGTAGTAAAGTTGTTCTGGATCTACACGTCCAACTGATGCTGCGTGTCCTGCTTCTACGTCATCTTCATCAATTAATAAGATTGGGTTAGCATCACCACGTGCATGTTCAGAAAGCATTAAAACACGTGATTCTTGGTTAGCGATAGATTTCGTACCACCATGTTTAATATAGCCAATACCATTAAAGATAGATGATGCGTTCTCAAGCATAACCCCATGTTTCAAGATATAACCATTTGTTTCTTTACCGTATTGAACGATTTTAGATGTAAGGTTAATCTTTTGATCGCCAGTTCCAACGACTACTGATTTAAGTTCACTCGTAGAACGGTCGCCAATTAAATTTGTAGTATTATCAATAATTTGGCTACCTTCATTCATTAAGCCTAATGCCCAATTAATTGAAGCATCTGCTGCAGTTGTACCGCGACGAATGATATGACCAGTGAAGCCTTTATCAAGGTAATCTACTGAACCGTAAGTGATATTTGAGTTAGCACCTGCGATAACTTCAGAAATAATGTTTAATTGGTTACCTTCACCACTTGCAGTTGAAAGATAGTTCTCAACGTAAGTGACTTCAGCACTTTCTTCAGTTGCGATAATCACATGGTTGTAGAAGCTAGCATTCTCGTCATCATGTAATACAACGTATTGAATAGGATCTTCAACTACTACATTTTTAGGAACGTAAACGAATACGCCACCATTCATTAAAGCAGTGTGTAATGCTGTTAAGCGATGTTCATCAACACTTACTGCTTCAGTCATTAAATATTTTTGAACTAAATCACTGTGATTTACTAATGCGTCAGATAAACCTTCAATAATAACACCGTTGTTTTGCGCTTGTTCAGATACTTGTGTATAAGCTAACGCATTATTGTGTTGGATAATTAAGTTTTTAGAGTTTTCAACGTCGATAATGTTTTTTACTGCTTCAGGAAGTTCTGATAAATCATTGAATGCTTTTCCTTCAACATTATGTTCTTTAAATGTATCGAAATCCCATTTTCTTAATTTAGTTTTATCTGGTTTAGGCATTTCTAAAGTTTCTGTTAATTTCAACGCTTTTTGACGTAATTCAGTCATCCAAGAAGGTTCATTGTGCGCTTTAGAATAATCAACAAGTTGTTCTTCAGAAATGTTCAAAGTTTCAGTTGTCATAACTCTTTTTCCTCCTACTTGATGAAAAGTTTTAGCGACTGTAGAACGACTTTACCTCTTTTTTACTTTCGCAAGGTAAGCTTTCCCAGCCTTACATATTTAATAGCTTTAGTTAAGCTAGTGACATTGACTAAGCTCTGTCATGTTTCATCATTTAAATGAACATTTATAGACTATTCTTGAGCACCAAATTCTTCTTTAACCCATTCGTAACCTTCTTCTTCAAGACGTTTAGCTAATTCTGGGCCACCTGATTTAACTACTTTACCACCGTACATAACGTGTACTTTGTCTGGAGTAATGTAGTTTAATAAACGTTGATAGTGCGTAATCATTAATGCACCAAAGTTTTCACCGCGCATTTCATTGATACCTTTAGATACAACTTTTAATGCATCGATATCTAAACCTGAGTCAATTTCGTCAAGAATGGCAAATTTAGGTTCTAACATCATTAATTGTAAAATTTCGTTACGTTTTTTCTCACCGCCTGAGAAACCTTCATTTAAGTAACGTTGCGCCATATCTTTATCGATATCTAAGAAGTCCATTTGTTTATCTAATTTCTTAATGAATTGCATTAAGTTAATTTCTTGACCTTCTTCACGTTTAGCATTGATAGCAGAACGCATGAAGTCCGCATTTGTTACACCAGTAATTTCTGATGGATATTGCATAGCTAAGAAAAGACCTGCTTTAGCTCTTTCATCAACTTCTAATTCTAAAATATTAACGCCATCTAATAACACTTCACCTTGTGTTACTTCGTATGATGGATGTCCCATAATTGCAGATGATAAAGTAGATTTACCTGTACCATTTGGTCCCATGATTGCATGTACTTCATTTGTACTAACTGTTAAATTAACACCTTTTAAAATTTCTTTATCTTCAATAGACACATGTAGGTCTTTGATTTCTAATGTTGATGACATTTATATTCCCTCCGTAAATATAAAGTTTTCTTAACTAGTTTATAATAATTTTAATTTGTAGTCAAAAAGACTTTGTGTACTTTAATACACTTCATTATAACGCAAATATCCCCTAATATAAACTTATTAAAACGCTAAATTAGAGTCATTATTTAACTAAAATGATTTTTATCTAGCTTAATTTAGTACAATGAAACTGATAATCATAGGCTTGTTGTTCTCAATAACTTATTAGAATATATTTATAACTATTTTGTAATTTTATTTTCAAAAGATTTCCTTAATCTATGAAAATCTGTTATGATGCAATTTAACTTTTATTTAGAAAGGAGACATTCATGCAAGGTTTTAGGTGGATTAATATTGCAAAAGGATTTGGAATGGGAACGACTGATTTAATTCCCGGAATTAGTGGAGGTACTATCGCTTTATTATTAGGTATATACGATGATTTCATTTCATCGATTAGCGGTTTATTCTCTAAGCGATTTTGGCCTAGTTTGAAATTTTTACTTCCTATAATAATAGGAATGGGATTAGCCATTGGTATTTTAAGTAACCTTATTAATTATTTATTAGAACATCATCAAGTGGTTACCATGTTTTTCTTTACTGGATTAATCATTGGCATTATTCCATACTTATTAAGAACGGCGAATTTTAAAGAAACATTCCAAGCCAAGCACTATGTGGTTTTAATACTAGGTATCATCATTCTAGTGGCAATCACTTTAATGAATTCAGGTGAACAAAGTGCAGACACAACACTTCATTTATCTTTTAGTCTTATTATTAAATATTTTTTAGCTGGTGTATGTGCTTCTAGTGCTATGTTATTACCTGGAATTTCAGGATCGTTTATGTTGTTAGTATTTGGTGCTTATGGAACAGTAATGTTAGCAGTTGCAGACCTAGTTAAATTTAACTTTGATGGCTTGCCTGTATTGATAATTGTAGGACTTGGTATTATCGTAGGCTTTTTACTTTCAAGCCGTATGATCAAATACTTTTTACATCATCATTTTGTCATGACATTTGCTTTAATTACTGGATTTGTTATTGGCTCAATTTATGCCGTATTCCCTGGTTTACCTAGTGGTTCATTTGAGTGGTTAATAGCAATCGTATTATTGATAATTGGATTTGCCGGTAGTTATACATTAGGTAAAATTACCAGTGAAAATGAGAACTAGTAAATTTAAAAAATAAAATTAACGTTAGCGAAGAGAATAACTTCGTTGACGTTTTTGATTAACAAATAATTATTTTTCAAACAAAAAATCCCAACAATAAATTGTTGGGATAAACACGACATATAGTCTTGTTTTAGTAGATTCTGTAATTTTAGGTATAAGTACAAGTTAGCTAAACTTGTTCTACAACTATATTATATTTCTAACAGTGGCATAAAGTCAACTATTAATTGACTTATGTATTTTATAGATATATTACTCAAAATAGCCTTTTTTCATTTAACCAAGATTACTGATTTTCCGAGTATATTATCCCCTCTCAACTTCATTTAAATTTAAATATTAGAAATCAAAACTAATTAAACATTTAAATATTTATCATCATTACTAATTTTGTAGAGTACTAAAACGCCCGCGAGTAAAGTAAGGCAATCCATTGGGTTTTACTTATTCCTAAAATTACAGAGTACTAAAACTTAATTGTTTCAGTCATATTTAATCAATCCGTCTCACTTATACCTAAAATTACAGAGTACTAAAACCATCAATATTATCTATTTCTTGATAACCTTGTCTCACTTATACCTAAAATTACAGAGTACTAAAACTATATACTATGGAACAATTGGAACATATGGGTCTCACTTATACCTAAAATTACAGAGTACTAAAACTAAACGTTGGTTTAAAGGCGTTTGGTTATTCGTCTCACTTATACCTAAAATTACAGAGTACTAAAACACTCTTCCCACGCTTCGTGAGTGTTGAATTGTCTCACTTATACCTAAAATTACAGAGTACTAAAACTGTAAGTATTAAAATTATTTTTTACATTACGTCTCACTTATACCTAAAATTACAGAGTACTAAAACTTGTTTCATAACGGATGTTAGCTTCATCAGTCTCACTTATACCTAAAATTACAGAGTACTAAAACATTGCGAAGTGTCAAAAACTACAATAAAAGTCTCACTTATACCTAAAATTACAGAGTACTAAAACATGTAGTATCTCTATCAACTTCTACTGTAGTCTCACTTATACCTAAAATTACAGAGTACTAAAACAACAGAATGTTAGTGTTCCTCTAAACCATTGTCTCACTTATACCTAAAATTACAGAGTACTAAAACATATAATGTCATTAATTTTTTTGAACGGTCGTCTCACTTATACCTAAAATTACAGAGTACTAAAACGAGATATACCTCCGTTTATAGTCTGTCGACGTCTCACTTATACCTAAAATTACAGAGTACTAAAACAACCAAATCAAATTGATGTACAAGCTTTGGGTCTCACTTATACCTAAAATTACAGAGTACTAAAACTAATAGGTGCATATATTCGACGACGTTTGAGTCTCACTTATACCTAAAATTACAGAGTACTAAAACAGTAGAACATACATCTAAAGTAAGCTCAGAGTCTCACTTATACCTAAAATTACAGAGTACTAAAACTAAAGTTTTCATCACTTAAATCAGGTGTATGTCTCACTTATACCTAAAATTACAGAGTACTAAAACTCTTATATCCTAAGAGAACTAATTTAGTTCGTCTCACTTATACCTAAAATTACAGAGTACTAAAACCGTAACGATATGTTTCTACTGCGTCACGTCGTCTCACTTATACCTAAAATTACAGAGTACTAAAACACACAAACGCTTCTACTATGGAAGATAGTCGTCTCACTTATACCTAAAATTACAGAGTACTAAAACATCCCACAACCAGATAAATACGATAAAAAAGTCTCACTTATACCTAAAATTACAGAGTACTAAAACATTGGTGCTGAAGGTATGTCAAGTGAGTCAGTCTCACTTATACCTAAAATTACAGAGTACTAAAACATTTCTAATAATAAATCTTTATATTTTTTGTCTCACTTATACCTAAAATTACAGAGTACTAAAACACTCTCCTGTGCTTCCGTATGCTCCACGTTGTCTCACTTATACCTAAAATTACAGAGTACTAAAACGTAGAAAAAGCGTGGAATAGCCCAGAAATGGTCTCACTTATACCTAAAATTACAGAGTACTAAAACCTCTAGCACTATTTAGTAAGAGAAAATTTAGTACGTACTGGGAAGCTATCTAAACTCCCCCATTACTTTAATAATAAATCTAATATATGTAGTTAATCAATTAATATTTTGATAATTGATCAATATATTTTTTAATACTTTCTGATAATTGGTCATCTTTAAGATTTAACTTAAATTTATGATTACAATGTTGTAAATATGATATTCCTACATACAAATCAATAGAATTAAATAACATAATTTGTGATATTTGATAATTAGATATTGTAGGATTTACTTCGATTTTATCATGATAAGTTAAAATAAAACGGTTTAAACTTTCTTCTAATTCTTTTCTTCGATAATTAAGAGGTGCATGCCAAAGTAGTTTATCAATAAAATCATTATTTATCTTTTGTTCTTCATTTCTTATATAATTATTAAATTTCCATTCTTTAGACATAAAATGCAGCGATCCTGTTAAAACAATAATTTTAACTCCTAGTGACTCCAATAAAGCTTTTAACTTTATTTGTTCATTGGGACTTAAATTTGCTTCTGGATATAAATAAATTAACAATAATTTATTACTGAATTGAGTGTTCAATTCGTCTACTATTAAAGGTAGAATGTTTTCAATTCGAGTAATCAGCTTTGAGTAATCTTTTTTTAATTCAAATTCAAAACTTAATAATTTAATAAATTGCTTTATATCGAAAGTCTTTGTTTTTAAGGGCAAATCATTATGATTTATATTCTCTAATAAATCAGATAAAAGAATGTTCATTGAATTTATGTATCCCGAACTTTCAAAATTATTGGAGTAATCTCTTTGAATTTTCTTATTTAAAATTGAGGAGGAACTTAAAGCATGTTCTTCCTCAATTTTGTTATTATCAATTATTATACTTTCATATTCTAAATTTGATACTGACTCTTGATTTAAAACATCAATGATGGAAACCTCATTTTTGTTTGAATTTCTTTTTTTAAAATATTGACTAATAGTTTCTAGTAAATCTTCTTCAATTGTTTCATGCTCATTATAAATAGCAGTATAATTCCCAATATTCAAATTAACTTTAGGCACTAACTCAGATTTTATTTGCCAAATTATATGTTCCATAAGCCATCCTTTTAAAAAATAATCGTACGATTATCCCCTAATATTTCAATATTTTGATTTTCTTCACCCAATAATATTTGCATATGTTGATATTGTTTTTCCGTAATAATTAATGCTCTAACATGTCCTTCCACAGGTAAAAAAGAATTCACTCTTTTTATAGTTTGATTTGCAGCATCTTTATTAATAACACTTTTAATATAAATTGAGTATTGCATCATTAAAAAAACATCTTCAATTAACCTTTTTCTAAATTTACTATAAATTCTTCTTTGTTTTTTTGTTTCTACAGGTAAATCAAACATTAGTAATACTCTCATAAATCTATAGCTCATAAAAATGATATTTCTTAAGATTAGGAAATTTTAATGATTGAATGTCACCATCTTTAAAGTACTCAATTATTGATTGTACCATGATATCTATTGCCCTTATCACCGTTTGCATCTTACCATCAATTTCAACACGCGCATGTAGTAAATTAATTATTTTTAACCTATATTCTTTTGTTAAATAATCTTCAGGTGGATGTTTTAACAAGAATAGATCAACTAATGCTCTAAAAGGTTCTATTAAATCCGAGGCTAGGTTAAAATGATTTCTTCCTCCAATATGGTGGATACCAATAGCCGGTATTAATCCTTTAGCTACAATTGTCCTAGCAATGGCAGAATTAAGAATGGTATAGCCGTAATTTAATACAGCATTTTCTATTAGCTCTTCATTATCTCTAGTAAAATTTTGAAAAAAGCTATTGAAATAATACTTAGCAGCTTGGCCTTCTATATTATTTCTATCAAAGAGAGCTACTGAATTTTTTAATTCGTTCATTTTTTGTATTCTATTATGTTCAACATTCATATATCTCATGCATTCAATTTGATTTTGAATTTTATTTTTAACGATTATGCGCCATAGTTCACTTTTCCGTGCTTCATCCCACTTCAACTGTTCTTTCATTTGTATATACTGATTAAAATGTCCAGAAATAGGTTGTAGGGTACACTCTGGTAAATGTTTCTGATTACAAAAAATAACTAAAATATTATAATTCGAAAGTTCGACTAAAAGTCTAGATGTAATAGTAACAGTTAAATCTTCAACTACTAAAGCAAAAATATCAGGCAGGGGAATTTTAGTTTCTAAATCTCCTTTTCTTATTTTTAAGCTATTTAAGTTTAATGACATATGATTTACATCTGTAACATAAACTATTCTCCAACTCATTTTAATTACCTCGTTTAAAAAGTAATTGTGGTTTTTGAATATTTTTCTGATAATATATATTTCCTAATACATCAGTATGCAATATTTTTATTGATTTCACTTTCTTACCTATTGTTTTTTTAATTCTTGCTTCACCTTTAACATTATTTAATTCGCAATATTCTTTATATCTAATGTTGGGTAAATCTAATTCTATTAAATTTCGCTTGTCACTGTTAACTCCTATAATTTTATATACTTCACCGTCTAGTTCAATTAAATCATTATAATAAAAACTTCCTATAAATTGTGAACTTTTATCAATACTTTTATTTGCTTTTAAATTATTATATGTTTCAGTTGGAATGTAATAGTAACTATCTTTCTTAAGAATATCTAAGTACGAAATCGTTATAAATTTATATCCTTTATCAGTTAAGTAAACATCGAAACGAAGCGATTTAATTGATAATCTCACTAATTGTTTTTTTGAGTCTTCATACTTATGAGTGACATCCAAATGATTACCAACTTTATTGCTTAACATCTTAATTGTTTTAACTATAGGCCCATTATCTTTTTTACTATATTTAGTTAAATACTCTCCCGTTTCCTCATGATATTTAGCCAATGGATTTTTTTCATTAGAATATTGTTTCATAATCGTTTCTAACTTTTCGAATGTTTTAGGATCATGTTGGTACATTAAAAATTTTTCAGGATTTTTATTAAAATGTTTCTTTAAATCCGTATTATCTTTACTATATATATTTTTAATTGTTTGAACTATATAAGCGTCGTCTCCTACTTGTCTCGTTGAATACAGAGTATCATTTATTAGTTGTCTATTAGGCTTTTTATCAACTCTATGAGAGAATTTAAAATCTTTAAATTCTTTGATATCAGTTACTTGTTGAGGAATATTAAATAATTCTTTATATTCATCTTCATTTTTTATTCTTGTAGAATTTTCTACTTTATTTAATTCATTACTTTCTGTAGGTTTTTCAAGTACTTTATTCGCTTCTTTTAACTTTTTATTTTCTTTAAATAAAAAGTCTGCGTTAGCAATAATTAAAGCGTCTTCTGCATGATGTTTATAACCATGATTTCTTTCTTTTTTAAATTTCCATACTTTTCTTAAATAATCAGTAAAGCTACCATTGATAGTTTTAATTTTGACATTCATATCATTAGCACTAAAATAAGCTTTTAAATAATTTGATAATTCTCTTGTAGCATAGCGCGTATCTACTAAGTTTCGATTAATAAATTCTTTTTTGACCTCAAATTTATTGATATCACGTTCTTCTAATAAATATTCTTTCTTTTTCTTAGAAATTCTATCTTTTGATTTACTTAAATTTAAGATATGTTGCTTAAATTGATTATAAGAAATTTTGGCTTCTCCTGAATTAAGATATTGATAAGGAGTTCGGTTACCTTTTTTACTATTTTCTGTCTGTTTAACTAAAACTTTATTTTGATATGAATTATCAAATGATACTGATCGCGGAATAATATGATCGACTTCATAATAATTAGGATTATTAAGTAAGTCCTCTAAAGGTATGCTCTCTAATGAATATAAACATTTTCCTTCTTGCTCATCATGTAGTTTAATTTTTTCAACTAATCTTTTAGCATTTTGATTCCCATATTCCCCGATAATTTCATTGATGCGTTGTCTTGTTTTTTCATTTTTCCTTTGAAGTCCATTGATAAACTTTTGTTTATCTTTAGAGTTATTCTCTCTGGCTAATTCAATAATAATATCGTTAGGTATACCATATTTTTCAATAATTTTATTAATCACATTAATAGCTTGGCCAAATGTTCTTTTAACCACTGGAGATAGTATAAATTCATCTATCATATCTTTTGGAATTTTATTAGATTTTTTCAAATCAATTTTTTTAGGTTTAATATTTAAATAAGAGAATATTTCCATTTGATTTCTCGATGAATGCCATAATTCTTCTAATACTAAATTGATACATTTTAATGATAATCTATGGGTGCCGTTATACCCCGTTAAATTAGAAATATTTTCTTTATCTGTCTCATTTATTGTTTCATCTAACTTACTTAATTCATTTTTAATACTTCCTTTGTCTTGATAAACTGTTAAAATTTCTGCGATTTGATCTAAAAGAGATACATTTTCTAAAATGCTTTGGTCTTTTAGAACCTTTTTCAAATCATGATATAATTTAAATTCTGTAAAATTTTCTTTACCAGATTTAGTAATTCTATATCCTTTAATATCTTCAGGAGTGACACCAATTTCGTTAGCTATTTGTTTTAATGTAGGTTTTTTCTTTTGTTTAAATACATTCTCAATAATGTGATATTTTTCATAATACTCAAGTTTAGTTGATCCATCTCTTTGAATCACTAAATTATTCAAATCATTTAACGCATTAAATAAATCAGCAGAATATGCATATTTTACACTTCTCAATTCTTCAGGAAAATAAGTACAATGGCCCATTAACATTTCATACCATTTTTTTAGATCTCCATTCCAGCCAAATGGACTTCCTTCGCCAGGACCTTCAAAATATTCTCTTCTTGTTTTAACTAATTCTATATATTTATTAATGAAATGCTCATCTAAATTATGGATGTTTTTCTGTACTTTTAAAATTTGTTCAGCTTCTTTAATAATATCCGAAGTCTTAAATCTATTTTCTTCTCCGCGAACTTTCCCTTCATTAAATCTTTCTAATAATAACTCACACACAAATTTATCTTTTAATAAATTTTTATTTTTAGACAACTGTTCTTTGGTAGAAAGTTGGTTTCCTTCTTCACCGTCTTGTTCTACTACATCAATATTATGTATACCTCTTCTTTTTGCTAAATGTAATAATGCAATAACTAATTCTTCACGTGCTAATTCTTCTTTTAATCCTTTTACACGAATGTCATATGGATTGGTAGATTTAGGTACATCATTTAATTCCACTAACTTATATTCATTTAAAAGTTGTTTAATACGATCTAACCTATGAATTCTTCTTCTTTTTAATCTACGCGCACCTCTTTTACTTCTTCTTCCTTCATTATTTTCAACATTAGCTTCTGGAAACAATCTAACACCAGCATCAATAATAGTTTTATCTTCATAATTTATAATCCCATAACCTACTGAGGTAATACCAATATCTAAACCTAAAATATAATTTGTCGTCATTATAAATCACCCACCCTTTATTTATAATTAAATTATAATTTAAAAATAATAGGCGTGGTAGTATTTTTTTGATTAATTTTTAAATATGTTAGTATCATACATTAATTAATATTTATTAAGTTAAAACATAAAAAAGCCTAGACGCATATAGCACCTAGGCTTTACTAGTTATTTAACGAATTATTTATTGTCGTCGCCTTTAACTTTGTCGATTAAGTCGTTAGCTTTTTCTTTTACGTTATCAACAACTTCTTTTGCTTTGCCAGAAGCTTTGTCACCTTGGCCATCTTTTTCTAAATCTTTATTATCAGTTGCGTTACCAACTGTTTCTTTAATATTACCTTTTGCTTGTTCAAATTTATCTTCAGCCATTTGAAATTCCTCCTTGATAGACTGTATGTCTTATTTAATTATTATGTACCCGTACTTTTCTATGTTAAACATATTTTCTTCATTTACTGAGAATTTTTTAATCTTAATAAATTGTATATAATAGGTGGTAACAGTACATATTATATTAGAAAGGACTGAGTTAAAAATGAGATTTATACATTTTACTGCAATGACAGAAAATGGTTTAAATAAAAAAGTAAATCGATTTTTAGAAGAAAACCCAAATATCGAAATAATTAAATTCGATTATAGTGCAGGCTCAGGTAGTTTTGGAGTTGCGCTACTTTATAGATACCTTTCGACATTTTAAAAACATTCAAGTAATAACTATTATCATCAGTCTCTACATAACAAAAGCCCTGAACCATAACGGTTACAGGGATTTAACTTATTTCAAATATTATTTAGCAGGTACAACGGCACCTTTATATTTATCATTGATGAAATCACGAATATCTTTAGACTGTAATACTTCAACTAAAGCTTTGATTTTTTCATCATCTTTGTGTCCTTTTTGAACAGCAATTAAGTTAGCATAAGGATTGTCGTTTGCTTTTTCAACTACGATTGAATCTTTTTGAGGGTTTAAACCTTGATCAATTGCATAGTTAGAGTTGATGATAGCAGCATCTACATCTTGATTTTGATAAATTTTTGGTAAGTATTCAGCTGATTGTTTGTTATTGAATTTAATGTCTTTTTTGTTTTCAGTGATATCTTCGAATTTAGCGTCTTCGATTTTAACACCTTTTTTGATTTTAATTAAACCTTCATCAACGAAGAATTTTAAGAAACGACCTTGTTCAGCTGGGTTGTTAGAAACGTATACTGTAGCACCTTTTGGAAGGTCTTTTAAGCTTTTATATTTTTTAGAATATACAGCCATTGGTTCTAAGTGAACTTTACCAGCATCTTCAATTTTGTATCCTTTTTCTTTACTTTCAGTTTTTAAGTAAGGTACGTGTTGGAAATAGTTAGCGTCTAATTCACCTTTATCTAATAATTTGTTTGGTGTAGTGTAGTCGTTAATTGTTTTAATTTCTAAGTCATAGCCTTTCTTTTTAAGTAAAGGTTTTGCTTTTTCTAAGATTTCAGCGTGAGGAGCTGGTGAAGCACCAACTACGATTTTTTTATCTTTGTCCCCTCCGCCATTTCCACATGCGGCTAATACAACAGTAAGTGTAAGTACTAAAAATAAACTTAAAAGTTTTTTCATTAAATCAAACCTCTTTTCCCTTATCGTTTATCAATTTTATTTGCAATCCAATCCCCAATGAATTGAATTATAAATACAATAATTAAAATGAAGACTGTTGAAACTAAAATGACATCATTTTGGCTACGTGTGAAACCAGTTAAGTAAGCTAAGTTACCTAAACCGCCTGCACCAATAACACCGGCAATTGCAGTTGAACCAACTAAAGCAATCGCTGTAACAGTAATACCTGATACAAGTGCTGGCATTGATTCTGGAAGTAATACTTTCCAAATAATTGTCCATGTGTTTGCTCCCATTGATTGAGCCGCTTCGATGACACCTTTGTCAATTTCCTTAAATGCAATTTCTACTAATCTTGCGTAGAATGGTGCTGCACCAATAATTAAGGCTGGTAATGCACCAGTAGGACCACTTATTGTTCCTAAAAGAACACTTGTAAATGGAATTAATAACAAGATTAAGATAATAAATGGAATTGCTCGGAATAAGTTAACAATAAATGAAACTATGCTATAAAATATTTTTGCCCCAGTAGAATTGCTTCTAGCTGAAAGGAAGAGTAATACACCTAAGATTAAGCCTAGAATAAACGCGAAGATTGTTGAAACGATAGTCATATATAACGTTTCATAAATCGCTTGCCATACATCTGGCCATTGTACATTAGGCATTGTAACCATTTCATGAAGAATATCACCATATGATTTATTCATGCTTAATCACCTCCACATTGACATGTCGCTTATGTAAATCATTTTTAAATTCTTCAAAAGCCTCATGCGTAATATGTGGAATATGGATAACTAAAAATCCAATTGAACCATCACGTGTATTTTTAATATTTGCTTCAAGAATATTAATATCAATATTCAAATTTTTAGTTATGTAAGACACGATAGGTTCAGTAGTGTTGTTGCCATTGAAATTAAGTCTCACAATGTAAGCATCTGAATCTAATGGTTCTAAATGTTTAATTGACTCTTCAAAGTCATCATCTAAATCATCTTTGACAAAGCGTTTTGTCACTTCGTGTTGAGGATTTTCAAAGACTTCACTTACTCTACCTTTTTCAATGACACGTCCATTTTCCATAACAGCTACTTCATCACAAATACGTCTGATTACTTGCATTTCATGAGTAATGATAACAATCGTAAGATTTTGTCTTTCTTTTATTTTTAAAAGTAAATCTAAAATTTCATCGGTAGTTTGTGGGTCAAGTGCACTTGTTGCTTCATCGCACAATAACACGTCTGGATCATTTGCCAATGCACGTGCGATACCTACTCTTTGCTTTTGTCCACCAGATAATTCTGAAGGATAAGCATTTTCTCTACCTTTTAAGCCTACAAGCTCAACAAGTTCCAAAGCTTTTTGCTTAGCTTTCTCTTTAGAGACGCCAGCAATTTCAAGCGGAAACATAATATTTTTTAAAACAGTTCGTGACCACAATAGATTAAAATGTTGGAATACCATACTTACTTTTTGACGTTTTTTTCTTAACTCTGCTTTTGAAAGTTTGTTAATATTGTCGCCATCTATAATAATGTCCCCTGATGTAGGTTCCTCTAGATTATTGAACATTCTAATTAACGTACTTTTACCAGCACCAGAGAATCCAATCACTCCAAAAATTGAGCCTGATTCTATTTTTAAGTCAACGTGATCAACTGCTAGAACATCTTTATTCTTTGTGTGATAGCGTTTAACTACTTGATTTAATTCAATCACGTTAAGTGCCTCCTTAAAACTTTATGTAATTAAAAAATGCTTTCCCACTTTAGTTAAGTTGAGAAAGCATTGAAATATCTTTCTCTCATCTTCTAAAGTGTTAAACTTTATGTGAATTGGCACCATTTCTATTGTCTAGACGGTTGCCGGGCTTCATAGGGCACATCCCTCCACCTCTCTTGATAAGAGTTTTCGCACTATTTAATTAATTTATATCCTATCATTGCACTATAAATTCGTCAATCATTATTTTAATTTTTCTAACAAATAAGGTACAGATTGAAATGCGTAGATTCTATCTAGTTCCTTATCCTTACTCATAATCATTAACACAGGCACGGACATAATTTTATTTTCTTCGCTAAATTCTGGATGAAAATTTAAATCTATCTTTTTAATAGGCAATTTTAAAATCTCATTTGCGATGTCTAGCATGCGCTCAGAAATTTTACATGTGCCACACATGGGCGTATACCCAAATATAAGATGTTTATTTTCTTTGAAGTTTTCTCTAATATCTTCTACTTTTGTTGTACTACTCATTCATTAATACTAACCTTTCAGTCGTTAAATTAGGTATGAGACGCTTCTCCTTTCGAACAGTAAAACCGTATCTGCTCAAAACATTAGCAAGATAGTTTTTAGGACATCGCGCGACTTCACAGTACGTTTTATCAACATAAATGTGCTCACTTTCGCTCAGATATCGTTTGAACCACTTTCTAATTTTCTCACCCTCGTCATCTGAATCTGCAAGTACATACACTTGCTTATCATATAATGATTCGATCATATCATCTATCTTGTCGATACTCATTGTACCATGCGTACAGATAATATTGACAGGTTCAGCGATGACTTGTTGTACTCTCTTCTTATCAGACTTACCTTCAACAATAATAACTTTATTTAAAATTGCCATGCTCATCCACCTTCTAAGTCGATAATAAACAATCATTAACTTCTTCACAGAATAATCAAATTCTAAACTTATTTTACTAAGACTTAACATTTAGAATGATTTAATTTTTGAAAGGCTCACTAACTATCATTATTTAATTTTAACGTGTATATACTTACCCTTACATACATATATGTATTTTAAGTGCGGGTTATTGTATTAATATTTGAGTAAATTAATTTTTATAAAATAAAAAACTCCATGATACGAAATCAAGGAGTTCCCTGTTAATTATTCACCAATCATTTCAGAATATTGATCAGCACTTAATAACTCGTCTAATTGACTTTCATCGCTAAGTTCAACTTTAACCATCCATGCTTTTTCGTATGGTGATTCGTTTACGAACTCAGGGCTATCTTCTAATTCTTCGTTAGTTTCAACAATTTTACCAGATACTGGTGCATATAATTCAGAAACAGTTTTAACTGATTCTACGCTACCAAAAGTATCCCCTTCGTTGATTTCATCGTCAACGTCTGGTAATTCAACGAATACGATATCACCTAATTCGCCTTGTGCGTATTCAGTAATACCAATTGTTACTGTATTGCCTTCAACTTTAACCCATTCATGTTCTTTAGAATATTTTAATTCGCTCGGTACTGCCACGAAAATCCCCTCCTAAAATTAATTACAATTTAATGATGCCATACCGTTAGTTTTCATTCAACTATTAATATTAAAAGTTGATACAATTTATTGAATTAATATTTGTAAAATTAAACTATTTTAACTAATATGAAAAATTATCATTTCATAAAAGGGTTATAGCCAAGTTTCTTTATATTGATCTTCCTTAAATCCTAAAGTTATTTTGTCACCTGAAATCGCTAATGGACGTTTAACTAACATTCCATCTGAAGCTAATAGCTCTAATTTTTCGTCATCAGCTAAATCTTTCAATTTATCTTTTAAGCCTAATTCTCTGTATTTAGCTCCATGCGTATTAAATAATTTATTAATTTCTACACCTGTTTTTTCGATGATATCTTCAAATTCTTTTTTTGTTGGTGTATGTTGCACAATATCAATCGGCTCGTAACTTACGCCATGTGTCTCTAAAAATTTAGCTGCTTTTTTACAAGTCGTACAATTTGAATATTGATAAAATTTAATCATTCAGATGTAACCTCCTATTTTGATTTAACCTAAATATATCAGAAAACTTATGTAAACGCTCTATATTTTTTAAGCTTAATTTTTCGATTAAAATAAATATTTCGTTATAATATAATTAGCATTTAAATAAAAGGAGCGTATATAAATGAAAAGCATTCAAACAACAGACGAATTTAAATCTACAATCCAAAGCGACCAACCCGTTATCGTGAAATTCGAAGCAGGTTGGTGTCCTGATTGTAAAGCAATGGACATGTGGATTGATCCAATCGTCGAGAAATATAACCAATATGAATGGTTTACAGTCAATCGTGATGAACTTGAAGATGTAGCTGCTGATAATGAAGTAATGGGCATCCCAAGTTTATTAGTATTTGAAAATGGCAATAAACTTGCACACTTACATTCAGCTAATGCGAAATCACCAGAACAAGTTGAATCATTCTTAGAAGAAACATTTAACAAGTAAGGATTTAGAACAGAAAATACATTTTTAATTTAGTCTTCTATTGCCAAATTAATTAAGACGGCTAAGACATTGATTTGTCTTAGCCGTCATTTTTTATTCTAATACTCAGAAATTAAGTTTTTACTTTTACGTTGTGCTTTTGGTGGTACTACTTCTAAATCTGTTAAATAAAGTAAACCAGCAATCGCTTCATCATCTTTAATACCTAATACTTTACGCACTTTAGGTTCAAAGATGTAAGTTGGTGTTTTCCAACATGTGCCAATACCTTTTTCATATAATAGTAACATTAAGTTTTGAGCATACGCGCCCATCGCAAAGAAATTCTCGCGATTTTGACGTTGACGTGGGTCCGTTTTCAATACTAGTACTAACATCCCACCTAAATTTGTAACTGCATTGTAGTGATCTTCTTGTTTCTCTGGACTATTAGGAAAGGCGAATGGTGTCACATCTCTACTCATATCGCCTAATCTATCTTTTGCTACATGGATAACTCTCCACGGCTCTCTCATCCCATGATTAGGAGCATCTGTAGCTTTCTCAATCGCATCAAATAATGCGTCATCATCAATAGTCATATCATGTTTAAATTTTTTAATACTTCTTCTTGAAGAAATTGCTTCTTGTAGTTCCACAATTATCGCTCCTTCATAATGATAACTATTATCAATTATAAACTTTTATATAAGTAAATTCAAATGTATGCTACATGTCTTCATAGAATGACAATTGGTCTTTCAAAGTTTTCACATGTAGTTGTCCTGGTGCTTGAGGTGTTCCTAAACATCCGTATGAAACAGATCCTCCAAAGGCACCTTGTGCTACTCGGCTAACTACGCCTAACTGTGACATCGAAATACCAATGACCTTAGGATAAACGGCATCTACACTTGCAGCCATCGCTTGTAATAACGTAGCAACATCTTCTCGACATTGTGGCATAACCGCGATTTTGACATAATCAGGATTCAATTGATGCATTTTATAGTAAGTAAATTTTAGTATATCTATATCTGGTGTTTCTTGAAAATTATGATACGACACTACAACTTGTTTATCATTCTTTTGTGCTAAACGAACAAAATCACGATGAGCAATGACATCATAATCACTATCCCATTCAATATCAATCATGTGACAGTAATCCAAATGTGCAATATCTTGTAAAAGCTTCATATAAGCTTCATAAGGTAAACTGCCTTTACCTCCTTGTGAAATTGTGCGGTATGTGACCAATACTTTAAAATCAGCACCTTGATTGTGTAGTATTTCGAGATTTTTAGTAAGCAATTGAATATGATTTTCTGGCCATTGATCAATACGTAATTCCACTATATCTATCTCATTCTGATATTGGTTTAAATCGTCTAATGTGACGGTATCTACTAATTCTGTTGGTGCTATGGTTGCGGCTACTTCTACAGTTGTCATGGAACTCCCTACTTTCTCGATATTATTCTGTTTTATTTTAAACTATTGTGTCTCTAACTCCAACCTTATGAGGTTTTTGGTCCTTCATTTTCCAAAAAAATTAAATATATATGATTTAAAAATTTAAAGGTGGGTATACAGTGATTGAACACGAAATTTAGGAGGTAATAATAATGGCAGTTCAATATGAAACTAAAGCAACAAACGTTGGTGGACGTAAAGGACATGTTCACACTGACGATAATGCAATTAATGTAGATGTATTACCACCACAACAAGCGGACGGAAACGCAACTAACCCTGAACAATTATTCGCAGCTGGTTATGCTTCATGCTTCAATGGTGCATTCGACCTTATCTTAAAACAAAACAAAGTTCGCGATGCTGAACCTGAAGTAACATTAACAGTACGTTTAGAAGATGACCCTAATGCTGAAAGTCCAAAATTAGGCGTATCTATCGATGCAAAAGTTAAAAACGTATTATCACAAGAAGACGCTGAAAAATATCTACAAGAAGCACATGAATTCTGCCCTTACTCAAAAGCAGTAAAAGGTAACGTAGATGTTGACTTAAACGTTCAAGTTGTAGACTAATTTCAATAGTCATTAAAAAATAAACCATAAATTTTAATAGAGTAGAATGATGTATATTGAGTACATCATTCTACTCTTTTTTGAATAAAAGTTTATTTGGTCTCGTTAAAACGCATTATATCCTCAAAATATTTATTTATTATTTTTTTACTATTTTCAAATATAAAAACTTGTTACTAAAAATTAGATTGCGTGTTTTCAAATATTACTTTATTATCAAATTATATTATTAAAAGTTTTTATATGATTTATGAGGAGGATATAATGGCTAATATTCGGATACTTAATACTGAAGATTTAGAAATTTATAAAGCACTATTAGCAAATAATGCCTATACATTTTCTTGGGATCAGCTTTATCACCAACATGTTTCAGACGATTATCTACTTAATATCCTCTCTTCAAATGATGAATATTGGAATATTTTTGGCATATTTAAAAATAACGAACTAGCAGCTTGTGTAACGTTGCGACAACTTAGGCAAATTGGAAGACAACATAAAGCTATTGTTGAAAACCTCTTCTTGAAAGTTAAGAAAGACGAAATCATCGCTCAAGATTTAGTATGTGAAGTCATTAATTATGCGAAAAAACAAGGAATTGAAAAATTAATGACCTGTGTCACATCTAATAATATTAGTGGCAAAATATTCTTTACCTCTTTCGGTTTTGAAATGCTTGGTTTAGAAGAAAATTCAGCTAAAGTCGGCGATGAATATTTCGATGTTCATTGGCTACTTTATGACATAACTTAAACTTTTAAAAATGCCTATAAGTAAGCATTAGTAGCCTCAAAAAACCACTCTAGCTAAATGCTATTAATATATTATAATAAGTGGTACGTTTTAAATTTTTGGAAAATTTTAATTATTCGGCATTAATATGGATGGGGTGTTTTTTTGATTCAGGCAATTATTCACGGTTTATTATTAGCATTAGGCTTAATTTTACCATTAGGTGCACAAAATATTTTCATTTTCAATCAAGGTGCAAATCACACTAGGTTTAAACGAGTCATTCCTGTAATTATTACTGCAGGTTTATGTGATACAATTTTAATTCTTTTAGCGGTTATAGGAATTTCTATTATTTTGCTTACAATTCCGGTATTGCAATTAATTATTTATATCATCGGCCTCATATTCTTATTTTATATGGCCTGGACCTTGTGGAATGCTTCCCCTCAAACAGTAGAGGTATCGAATCAAACCTTTTCACCGCGTAAACAAATTAGCTTTGCATTATCTGTGTCCTTATTAAATCCCCATGCGATTATGGATACGATTGGAGTCATTGGCACCAGTGCTTCTACTTATTTTGGTTCTGAAAAGATAGCATTTACATTAGCAACGATTTCCGTTTCGTGGATATGGTTTATCTTTTTAGCAGTACTTGGACGTACAGTGGGTCAAATTGACAAATCTGGCAAGCTTGTTCTCCTGTTAAATAAATTATCGAGTATAATTATTTTAATCGTTGCATTCATTATTATTACGAAAATTTGGCATATACTTTTTTAGATTGCAAAATTAAAAAAATGAGCGTGAAAGTGAGTATGTATAGTTTTAAATACATCTTCACTTTCACGCTCATGCTATTTAACTCTAATGTTTTACTTCTTCAATTGGATCTATTTTTTCAATGTATTTAAATTGTTGATTGTCATATTCAAATTTTAAAATATGGCAATTCCCAATAGCTACTTCTGATGCTGCAGCATCTCCAATCCATGTTCTTAAAAAGGCTTGAATGCCAGTGCCATGGCTCACTGCTAAAACAGTTGAACCCTCTGACTGTTCCATCATCTCTGTTAACGTACGATTCAAACGTTTTTCTACTTCTTCTCTAGAATCTCCTTCGAATGCGACTAAACGATTACCAAATAAATCGCTGTTATCCCAAGCCGCCGTTAACAAATCTACACTTTCCCCTTCAAATAAACCAAAACTCCATTCTTTTAAACCTTTAGAGCGTTGATAAGGCGTGTTAGGCGCTACATTTTCTAAGGTATCACATGCGCGCTCAGAACTTGATGAATACAAACTGTCAAACTTAATATTTTTATTTTTAAAATATTGTCCAGCTATTTGAGCTTGTGAAATCCCTAATTCTGTTAATGGAGAGTCACTTGCTCCTTGAACTTTTCCTCTTAAATTAAAAACTGTTTGACCATGTCTCATTAAATAAAGTGTTTTAGACATTTACTACACCTCAATTTTTTATTTTTGAAAATAAAAACATTACTACTAAATTAGCGTAATGTGTTTAATCCACTAATGTTAAATTTGGCTATATCTTAAAACTTTATAATTAAATAATATTATACATTAATTTCTTAATTTTCAAAAATGATATAAGGTAAAAAAATAATTATGTAGTTTAAGCCCTATTATGACGGGTATAGATTAATACAGGATTTACAAATACTAAAGGAGTGTTAATTATGAGCAATCATAATGAATATAGTTATGTTAATCCTAATAAGCTCTCATTAGAGTGGGAATGTTTTATTATAAGTAAATCAGATATGTTACTAGATGGAGTTCCATGTGAACTTATCAATTCATGGATGGATAAGGACATTATTCAACCATTTTCAATAAAAGATAATGAGATTAATTTTAAAACAAAAGATGTGTGGAAGGCATTAAATACGCAAAATTGGTATAGCGCACACTTAAATTAATTTGTACAGACTAATGGCACGATTAGCACTTTCAATAAGCTGATGGTCGACATAATTTGACATAACGTAAGTTCTAATTGCTTTATTATTATGTTCGTGTTTGGGAAAATCGTGATCATTCACGATATAATTTGCTAAACTTCCAAGAGGCGTATCATCATTAATAAAACCGATAATAAAATCATAAAATGTCATAATTACCCTCCTCAGTTTAATCAATTTTATAATGTTTAAAGGTTTTTTACTATATATTATGTATTCATGTTAGAAAATTCGAATTAATAATTCAACTCATATTCTAACTATAAATAGATTGCAATTATTGATAATGCGTAATTGATTATCATGTTTAATATATTGTATAAAAATTAATTGTCCATTTAAAAATATTAAACCACGTAACTTTTAAATAATCACTATATTATTTTATGGGGCTACTTTATTTTTTTATAAATGTGTCTAAATTGTGAACATTAAAAGTGATTTATCTATTTATTTTTACATTAAATTCCCTTTCTGATTGACATTGGATTTTAACATAATTCATTTATATAAATTTATCGTTTAGATTAAAATATATCACTGTTGACCAAGCTTAAATGTCTTAGTTGACGGTTTTTTTATGACTTAATTTATGAGAAATTTTGTCAAAATTAAGTCATTATAAAAATACAATTTATTTTAGTTAGATAGTAAGTTTGCCCTACCTTCATTTAATGATATGATTAAAATAATGATTTTATAAAATGTAAGAGGTGACACCCATGAATTCAAACAAACTATTTTGGTTAAATATTGTCATGACAATTGTGTTTTTAGGGTTTAATATTATAGTCACCTACTATCCTAAATTAGATGATTTTTTTTGGCTTATTCCTGGTTTAATTGTTAGCAGTATCATTATTATTATCAGTTTGAGTAGTGCAACTATTTACAAAAACCTTGTAAGCGAAATTATTTTTCTAATTAATATCGTTTTACTGTTATATTACTTATATCCATTAATATATAATTTCTTTTAAACTGCAATTTAGGAGGCTTAAAATATGAGTACACATTTAACCATTTTACTATGGCTAGGTATTTTCTTCGTGATAGCAGCCTCAATTATATTAGGCTTACTGCTTAAATCTAAAAAAGAAGAACGCAAAGAATCATATCTAGGATTCACAGTAGTATTTTATATTTTCGGTTTTGCTTTACTTATATATGTATTGATTTTTGGTATTTTATAATTAAAGTTAATTAAGAAATCTAAATCTATATTTTATTTTTCCTTAATTTAGATGACTGGTAACTTAGCGTATATCATTGAGGAGAATTGAAGTGACATTCAATCAACAACTTATTGTTAAAATTTTTTCTATCCTACTATTAGGATGGGTATGTCTATCATTTAACACTTATGCTAAAGACGATGATTTCGAATTACAACCTGGAGATATTATTTTAACTAAAGGTCCAGTATTATTTGGGTTTTTTGGTCATTCTAGCATTGCGTTGGATCATGACACTGTGTTACAAATTGAGGGCCCTGGGCAGAAACCTATTACAGAATCGTTTGATTCATTTAAAGAACGTTTTGGAGAAGGTCAAGATGACTGGATTAAAGTTTATCGATGTTCTAAAACCGGAGCCGGTCAAAAAGCTGCAAACTGGGCAACACAGCATTATAAAGATAGTGATAAGACATACTTAGTAACGATTAATCCTAAAAGCGAGCGATTTACCTATTGTACAAAAATTATCTATCAAGCCTATAAATATGGTGTAAATAAAAATGCAGTCAATGATCAAGGCCTATTTATCATTTCACCTTATGCTCTTGTGGATAATTTTACGGATGATTACCGACTCAAATTAGTTAAAACATATTAATCTTATAACAAAGAAAGGCGAGAAGAACTCATAAATGATTTCTTCCCGCCTTTTTAATTTATCGTTCTCTTCGTAAAATGCTAGTAAATCTGTTTGTGATAGTTAGACTGTTTCTCTAAAGTAATTAATGAAATGCTCATTTTCTTCTAATAAATCAATGTAAGAAATAGAACTAAACGGAATAATACGTGTACAATTTTTAAGCGGATAAATAATTACTTCATTTTCATAGTCTAAATGAATATCATTTTCTAATACCATTTTCTTTGAACCAACAACAACTGCAATAGCTTTGAAATCCTTATTTTCAAAGTATCTTTTTAGTAAGTTTTTATTCATTTTATATCACATCCTATTCACTTAATATTTATCACACTCATGTAAATAAACAGTGAATTGAATGTATAAATTAAGTAAACTACTAAAATCTTTGTATATACAATATTTTTTTAATACTAATTCATTAATTTTATAGTAAAATAAAAATATATTTTATATAAGAGGTGTGTATTTTGAAAAAAGTTTTAGGTATATTTTTATTAAGTTTTTTAATTTTAGCTGGATGCAGCAATTCATCTAATGATAACAGTAAAAATGAAGATAAAGCTGATAATAAATCTACTGAATCTTCTAAAAAAGATAAGACAACTAAAGAAGATAAAACTACTTCTAAAGACGAGCAATCTAATGACGAAGATAATTCAAATGAAAATAATACTGAAGAAGTGTCTTCTGATAACGAAAAAGATAATGCTAATAACCAAGAAATAGAGACTAGTGAAAGTGCTGATACAAAGGATAAAGCTACTGGTAATAACGAGCAAGTAAATGTTAATAACATTACGGATCGCGCAACTTTAGCTAATATTATTAATAGCAATGAATATACAGAACAGCAAAAAATCATAGCTTATAATAGCGCAGTAGCTAATGGTGTTATTCCTCAAGGTAATGTAATGGAAGGACCTGCAAGTGCTGCTTACGCTAGTTCTTTGAGAGTTGAAAGTGGTCAAGAGAAATCAATATATGACAGAACTTCAAATAACCAAGATTCTGATAATACTCAGGATGTTAACGCAGAAATTAACGCAGCCACTACTGAAGATGAATATGTTGATGCCCTTCGTAAAAAATATCATGGTGGATTATCGTCAGGAGAACTTCAAACCAAATATGCTATTGAACAAGGATATTATGATGGCGACGATGCCGATGAAGTTTATCAAACTATTCAACAACGTGAAGAAGACATTGCAAATGGTAAATATGATAAATATAAATAATATTTAGTAAAAAGTATCTGAAATACAATTATTATTTCAGATACTTTTTTCATTTCTAATAATTAAGTTATTCTACTTCAATTCTTTTCTCATTTGATATAAATGGAATGGAGGATGATCGATATTCCCTACTATCTTAAATCCTTGCTTTTTATACAATCTTACCGCTTTATCATTATCTTTCACTACAGTCAGTGATATGTTATTAAATCCATTTTCAAGCGCTTGTTGTTCTGCATAATCTAATAATTTTCCCCCTACGCCTTTACCTCTGGCATCTGGCATAGTAGCTAACATACTAATATGGTATTCATCTTCTTGACCCTCTTCCATTGAGACAAGTGCATAGAAACGTTTAGGGTGTTTAGCAATTGAAAGAAATGGCTTTAATTTATTCATTGAAATAATTTGAAGCACGGTTGGCGTCATCGCTTTTTCTATTTGCTCAAGCGGTGCACATGTAATGGCGCCTAGAACTTTCTCATCTTGAACCGCCACATATGAAATATCATGACTAAATCGATTGGCACGATTTTTCCATAATTTTTGTAAATCTGCTTCAATTTCTTTTTCATTATTCTTTCCAAGGATGACCTCAGCCATGTTATCTATAGCTGCATAAGTCAGTTGTCCCCCTTCTTGATGTTGAGGACGTCCTTTTTCAATATGTATATCACTCATCATATTACCTCCTAACATACTATTTACTTTCTTTTTTAAAATAAACAATATTTGTGATATAAAAATATTTAATATATAATAAACAATTATTTAAATTAACGAAATGATTTTCTCTACTCTAAAAATTTTAATAAGGAGCCCTATCATGAATAAAAGAGGTAACCGGTACTCCAAACTATATTATTTATTCCTCGTTGTTATAATTTTTGCAACAATCATTATTTCTTTCATCTTTTACAAAACACATAAAGAACAATCCTCCTCTTCATCAGATTATTATTCAAGTTTTGAAGATTTGGATAAAAATACGACTGAAGGCAAGGATTGGCGTATTCTAACTAAAAATCGTAAAGATAATCATATATTAGTTACTGCTATTCATGGCGGTGGTATTGAACCTGGAACTACTGAATTAGCTAGACGTATTGCTAATATAGGTAAATACGATTTCTATTCTTTTGAAGGACGCCTTCCAGAACACAATGAAAAATTGCATATTACTTCAACCGTTTTTAATGAACCTACGCTTGAAAAGATGTTGAAACATACTGATGAAACGATCTCAATTCATGGCTATTCTGGAGAAGATCCGGTCGTTTATGTAGGTGGACAAGATAAAAAATTAGCCAAATCTATAAAACGTTCTCTTGAAGATAAAGGTTTTACAGTTCAAAAGAGTCCTAAAGGAATCGAAGCGATGTCTTCAGACAATATCATTAACAGAGATGATGAAGAGTCTGGTGTTCAACTCGAATTAACCACTGGGCAGAGAGCTCTATTTTTCAAAAATAAAAATTTGAACCAAAAAACTAGAAGTAATTCAGATAATTATACAAAGACATTTTATAAGTTTGCAAAAGCTGTTAACGAAGGTATTAAAAATGCACAATAATAAAGATAATGCCTTTAAAAATTAATTATTTATAGGTTTCCTACTATACGGAAATTGGGTATAAATAATTATTATTGAGGGAGGAATTGCAATGTTAGACGATTTTACTAAAGAACAAAAATATACTGTCGCTAAATTTTATAAATTGTATATGGAGCGTTCTAACAGCGGGCAAAGTGAAGCAGAAGCAAATGATTTTAAAGATAGTATCACTGCCCAAGATGATTATTTTTGCGATAGAGAATACAGTGATTTCTTAGAAAACTGTAAAGTACTCATCGATCACGGTTATTTAGAAGGCGACATATCAGCAGATAGAATTGATAATATTAAAGTAACTAATAAGGCTTTTACTGAAATTGAAAGAAGCTTTAGTTAAACTTAATGCTACGTTAGAGCACTTACTAACGTAGTTTTATTTTGATTGAAAAGGTGATGACATGTCTAATTCTAATTGGAAAATTAATAATCATTCACAAAGACCGTTAATGATTCAAGAAAATAATGAAGAAATATCAATCGTTGAGCCATTATCAAATGGCACTTTTCGAATTTTAGCTGAAATTAATATCACATCAAATAAAGATAATACTAAGTTATATGATGAGACGCTATTTGTATCTGCTAGCGTTGATGACAAAGAACTGAATATTTTTGATAAAGCTTAATCGTCCTTAAAGAGACTAAATAATGTTAAATTTATTAACGATTGATTTACATAATCTTTTAAAAAATAATTAGATGTTAATTTTTAGGTAATATTTATTACTTGATAAGTATAGTACAATATAATTAATGACTTAAAAATTCAAATGGAGGTACAGTATGGATAAAGCATTATTTTACATAGGTATGGCTTTATTAGTTATAGCTTTTATCATAATATTATTTGCCATTATCGCAGTATTTAAAAATAAGAGTTATTTAAAATACTTTGCAATGGCAATTACTATTATTTTACTAAGTATGCTTGCATTAGGTCTTCATAAAGTAATTGAAGGCAATAATCCATCAGCTACAGAATCAACTCAAACTAAAGAACATAAAGATGATGATGACAAAGCTTCTAAAGACAAAAATAAAGATAAGAAAAAAGACAAAGAAGATAAAGAGGATAAATCTTCTAAAGATAAAGACAACAAAAAAGATGAAGACAACAATGATGATAATGCTGACGACCAAAGCACTGAAGAAGAACAAAATGATACTGACAACCAGAGCCCTGAAGAAGAGCAAAACAATGCTGAAGAAGCAAACAATGAACAACAACAAGATAATGCTCAACAAGAGCAAGGTACTGAGCAGCCACGACAACCTGTCGAACAACCCGCTAATAATCAAACTCAATCTAACAACCAGGAACAAGGCAATTATAATGTAAACAATCAATATAACAATCAAAGTAACCGTTCAACAACTAGACAGAACAATGTAAACAATAATAACAACAATGATCAAACTGATAATCAAACTAATGGTGTTGCTAACGATAACAATGCAACGGATTATGATTACAACAATGGCACTCAAGATAATTACAACAACACTGATGGTCAAACTGATAATGTAGAAACGTATTCAGCTAATGATGAACAATCAGAAGATGCTGAACAAAGCCAAGATAATAATGTAGCAGAAACAGACAATCCAAATGGAAATGTGAGTAATCAATAAAAAAAGCAGATAGGCCTCGCCTATCTGTTTTTTATTGATTTATGGCAATTTCTCTAATTTTGATAATTTCTATTGAATAATAATAAATATATGCCATACTAAAATTATAATTATTTAAATTTTACAAAATTTTAAACTTTTAAATTATTAAATACAAAGGGTGATAATATGAAAAAAGTAGCGTTTTTACTACTTTCAAGTTGTTTAATATTAGGCGCTTGCAGCAGTCATGATAAAACAGCTAAAGACGTGAAAGAAAGCACACATAAAAAAGATAATCCAAAAGCACATAAAGGTACTGGTGACTCAGTTCGTACAGATGGCAAAAAAATTAATAAACATTAAATTATAAAAACTAGGATACCCATTACTTTTTAATAAACTTATTAAAAAGTAGTAGGTATTTTTAAATTATTCCATATAAGAATCATTGCCAGTTTTTAAGTATCTCCTTTTTATCGAAAGAGTCAATAAATGCATACTCTATAGCTTCTCTATTAATTCTTTTAATTTCTTCGGTAGTAATCATGCCGTTTTCAAGTAAAGTAAGATATTCTTTAATCAAGTTAGTTTGTGTGACAATTCGATTATCTGTATTGATTAAATATGGTATGTTTAGACGTTTGAGACTCCCTAAATCTATCTCTTTAATATGGTTAATGGCTTTAGTTTGAACATTACTTCTAGGACATATCTCTAATAATACATTTGAATTTTGAAAATGATTTAATTGTTCTTTATCATTAAATAGCGCTACCCCATGTCCTATTCTTTTTGCACCCATTTTCACAGCATCATAAATATTCTTAATACAACCACATTCACCTGCATGCAACGTGATATTAAGCTCCTTATCCTTAGCATATTGAATAGCTTCAGCATGTTGTGACATTGAATTGTCATCTTCGCCACCTGCTAAATCAACACCAACTATATATTTTTTTAGTAAATCAGTATCATGAATCTGTTTAAAAATATTTATGTTCTCTTCATTTGAATGATGTTTCATACCGCAAACTAGTATTCTTACCATAATGCTATATTCTGATTCTGCAAATTCTGCACCTTTACATACAGCTTCTAACGCATCTCTAATACTCATATCTTTTTGAGTGTGAAATTTTGGAGCAAATCTCAATTCTATATATTTAATTCCATCTCTTTGAGCTTGATTAACCACATCTATAACACTTTCAGTTAGGCTCTCTTCCGTTTGCATCGCTTTTAAAATCTCATCAAAACACGTTAAATATTCTGCCAAATCTTCACATTCTTCGCTAGCTGAAACTTTATTAAAATCTAAATCCAAATGTTGTAATTCTGCTTGTTTTTTCAAATATTCATAACTAACAGAACCATCTAGATGACAATGTAATTCTATTTTGGGTATTGCAATGAGTTCTTCTATATTTACCATTACCAATTCACCTACTAATAAAAAATATATTGTTAGCATTATACAATACCTGGTTTAATTTTCAATTTTTTATTTAGCCAATTTCATATGCAAAATCGGATAATCTCTTCCTTGTCCATCTTTTTGGGATTCATCATATTTAATAAAGCCATTTTTCATATAGAATTTAATAGCATTTTTGTTATCTTTATTCACATCAACAAACTGGACTTTATTTTCTTTAATTAAATATTGTACTATTTTTGTCCCGTATCCTTTATTAAAATATTTAGGATCTATAAATAACATCTCTAAGTTTTGATTATTAGTTCCAGAAAAACCGATGACTTTACTACCGTCGTACCATAAATATGCCTCTACATATTTAAAATAAGTAGGTATTTCTTTTTTTTATTCTAATCTGTCAGTTTCTTTTAAAAAATCATGCGTTTCTAACACAGATCTTTCCCATACATCTAATGCTATGTCATAATCATTTTCTTCTAATTGAATTTTACTTAACTGCATACTTACCTCCTAAAATATCTAAATTTAATATAAGGAACAAAAAAGGATTTAACAACCACTAAATTGATTGCTAAATCCTAGAATGTATCCTCTATCAAATTATAAATATCTTAGTATTTATAATGAATGAATATTTACCATAACTTCACTTAAAATATATTAAAAATTTTATAAAATCTAATTGCAACGCTATGCACAATATAATATATTTAAGTAGGTGTTGTTGGTTTTTATTATACGCCAATATAGTAAAAGCCAAATACACTGTTATGGGGATAAGTCTAGTCACTACTATCCTAGTGGTTAGATGATGTAAACAGGATAAACGCCAATTTATCCTCTTTATTCCCCTTTTTTATTTGTCTATTAAATCTTTAACAGACAAATAAATGATATTTAATTAATGTAATTTTATACCTCAACTCTTTTTTGTTGTCAAGATATTAATTATCGCTAATTTTTTCTAATTCATAATTTATATTATTATCTTCTTTTAAATTTTTAATTTCTTCTTCACTTTCTATTTTATGCAAGTTATCTTCTTTACTACTTAACTGTTGCAATATTATTTTATCATTTTCAAACTTGATTAAATGTACAAAATATGTATCTTCATTTCTCTCAAATGCAGTTGAATAAAAACCACCTTTTTTATTAAAGAAATGTTTAGGTAGTTGATGAGTTATTAAATATAATTTTTTATCTTCTTTTAAAACTTTATATTCAGCACGAGCTTCCTTACCAGCATTAACTTGACCTTGAGCTAACACCATTTTTAAAGTGCCATCTTTCTCAAAAGTGAAATTAGCTTCTACTTTTCCATCTTGAATAGCTTTATAAGTATTTCCAACTAATTCATTACTCGCTTTATCTTCTTTGCCACACGCTGTAACAAATATAATGAGTATCAAACAGGATAGTAACATTAACGTCTTACGATGTTTTAGTATTTTCATAGTTGCACCTCTAATCTTCAAGACTATTATATATTTTTTTTATATTATATCAAATCAAAGAGTGTTAGTTGATAAAAATTTTTATCAATTTTTGCACTTTTTTATCACTTATTTGATATATTTTAGATTTCCATTGATTTTTTAGCTTTAACATTTCTAATTGATTTAATTTAGCCATTATTCCTTTCTTTTTTTATAATTTACTTTCTTTCAGATTTATATTTGATTTATCAATCAGTCATATCAACTAAAAAAAGATGCAAAAATTGCGATGAATTTAAAAATGATAGAATTAGTTGATGGATATAGTTTAGATAAACATATCTCACTTGTTAATTATTATCGTAAGTGGTTAAAAGTAACTAAAGAAAATGTTGTAAGTGAAGCTACATATAAAAGATATTTATTGTCTATTAAAATTTTTGAAGAATGTTTTGGAAATATAGATATTAAAGATATAGATTTGATTAGTTATAGACAATTTCTTAAAAATTATGGAAAGGGTTTATTCGGTAAAAACAAAATAAATCCCCCTAGAACAAATAGTACAGTCAGTAAATTACATAGTTGTCTTAGACAAGGTTTTCAAACTGCTATTGAACAAGGACTTATTAAACACGATCCTACCATAAACGCTAAACCTCTCGGATACAAAGAAGCTCAAAGAAATGATGAAAAGTATATGAATGAAACTGAATTAAAAAATTTAATTAAATATGTAAAAGATAAGCCCTCTTTATCGTATTTATGTGTTTATATACTTATTATTACAGGTTCTAGATTTACTCCCATTAGAAAGATGTATTAACTTATTTAAACAAATTAATGAATTAAATACATTGTCATAACACTATATTTGTGACTAAATTTTTGTGACTAAATTCAATCAATTTTAGAATTTTTTAGTCACAATGTGACTAAAATTTTTTTAATAGATATTAATGGATATTAAGCTATAAATTCATAAACTCTTACAAAGCCTATTATATCAATGGTTTTCAAATGAATTAAAAAAACACTCAAAACAGATATTAACTGTTTTAAGTGCCAATATGGAGGCGGCGGGAGTAAATACACCGCTTCATCAATACGTTATAAAAACCTAACAAACGTTAATATATCAACTTTTAAATGGTTATACAACATTCAGTTGAAATTTAAAAATTTAATAAACATCATCTTTTTGGGGCAAATTATTTAAGAATATTTACATTACGATTCAAAAAGTTGTACATACTGAATTTCATCACCTTTAATTACCACAGTTGATTTACCAATAAATACATAGTTTGCTTCAAAAGAAATTTTCAATTCTTGAATGTTATCTACTTTAATGTTAGTTACTCTTTGAGAATGTGGATATGAAAATTTAATTTCTTTTAACTCTTTGATTTCTACATAATCATTATTTTTTAATCTAATGAAACAATTCATCATAAAACCTCCTTATATACATATGTAATTATACACTGTTTTAACTATAAATAAAAGTTATCGTTTATACTATTACCTATAAGAATATGTTATAATATAGATGTATCAAAAATATTTTAATTGATACACAGCAACCGTTTTGTAGTTATTGCCCTGTGTTGATTGTTTATAAATATTTTTGGTCTTGATAGTTTTATCCTACTTAAATTATCAAAATTTATTTTTTTCTTTTTTTTGCTATGTACAAAAAAATCTTGCAATCGGAATGTCTGAAACGTCACATTTATTTGTGGCGTTTTTTTAATACACTTATACATAAAATAATTTCTCACTGCAACACAGAGCCTCTCTCAGCGTCAAAAAAAGCCCTATTTTATACATTAAGGCTTTAATCACTAACTTCTGCAAAGATCGTTAATGTTTGATTCATTCCATTATCATTAGTAACTGATACTATATTATAATCTTTTCCATTATATCTAACATATTGGCGTGGATTGATTCCTTTTCTATATCGAATAATGAAACGGACATTTTCTTTGTTTGCTGTAAGCCTCCATTGTTGAAACTCATTCCCTTTCATAGTTTTTACATCTGCCCAAGGTGTAGCAATTACAACTTTAGTTGATCCAAACGCTTCAGGACCATCATTACTTTTCACTTCTAAGATTTCAATTCTATTATTAAAATGATATGCCATTGTTTACCTCCTTACATCGCTCTTAAAAATTGCTCATAGTTATCAAATAGACCTACATACGCATCTAACAACGACGCCACGCCATCAATACGACGTTTAGGTGACTGGTTCTTAATAGGGACGATATTACCGTTTCTATCAGTTTCTACACCTGTATTAGTTAAGCACCATTTTAAAATCGGGTTATTATTGTAATTGATTTTATGTTTCTCTAAATCAGCGCCCATATTTTGCATTGGTAAGCTTAACGTTTTAGCCCCTTGTGGCGTTCGTACCATGTGAAAGCCATACGCTTCCATTTCATCTACCCAGTATCTTGCTGAATAGTTATCGTAGTATATCCATAGTGGCGTTATATCATAGTCATTCATCATCTCATTAAACCAGTCCGTAATATCGCTATAATCAATCGTGTTGCCACTACATAATCTTAATAGTCCCTGTTCGTGCCATTTGTCATATGGTATTTTGTCCTCATGCACACGTTTATATAAATTATCTTCAGGCAACCAATACATCTGATGAGCGAATCTCATTTCAGTTTCAGGATCAATAAATAATAATGTGGCACAACTTAAGTCCGTTGTGATGCTTAAATCTGCCCCACCTATCGCATACCAACCTGTAAAATCTTTAATGTCGAATGTATCTTCATTATTTATTGCGTCGAACGTGAGCCATGCGCTATGTGTCACTTCACGGATATTAAAGTCTTTGGTTAAGATACCCGTTAAGTCATTCATATTATTTTGTGCACGTGCCACTTTACGCTCAATATCTTCAACCTTTTTAGATACACCTAGAGCAGGATTAGCTTTCTGCCAACAATCAGGGAGTTTATACTCAGCTTTATGATCTAACTCATACATAATCGGCAGAAAGTTATCATCAGTGAAATTACCATCAACCACGTTACATGCATACTCATATAAATCATCAAAGATTGTACCCCTATGAGTTCCAGCTGTTGTAATCATAATGAGTAATGGTTGTGTACGTGCAGACTGAGATTGTTTCATTACTTCATAAAGGTTTCTATCTTGAATGGAATGTAACTCATCAATCACGACTAGATGCGCATTAAGTCCATCTAATGAATTGGAGTTCTTGCCTAGTGATTGCATCTTACTGAAGTTATGACTGAAATATAAATCTGACTTGCGCTTACGAATATTTTTATTTAAATCAGGACTCTGTACAATCATCTCATGCGCTTGGTCGAAGAGTATATTAGCTTGGTCACGTTTCGATGCAACTGAGTACACCTCTGAGCCACTTTCCCCGTCTGCAATCATCATGTATAAAGCAATCGCTGCTAACATGGTTGTCTTACCATTCTTACGACCGACAAAGAAAAATGATTCAGTATATCGTCTGTAACCTGTTTCTTTATCGACAAAGCCAAATAGTGCCGAAATATAAGCTTTTTGGAATAAGTCTAATACTAATGGTTTACCAGCAAGTTCACCTTTAGAATGACGACAGAAATTTTCTATAAATCGAATCGGTCGCATAGCTTTATCTTCATCAAAGATATATTTGTCGTGATGTTCCATATCTTGAATTAGTTTCTGATATTGTTTTTTAACACGCTTAGAAGTCACAATTTTGCCATTCTCTATTGCTTTATAATACTGTTCAATATAGTTAGCCATTAGTCACAAAGTCCATAAATGCGTCTGATTCTTCTACTTCTTGAGGCAATAGAGACAGTAATTGCTTAAGTGTGGCGTTATACTTCGAAACTGTCGTATTGTATGACTTCATAGCAGGGCTTTCTTTCAGATATTCTTGTTCGCCCTGTTTAAAGATGTACGTTGCGCCATGTGTTCGTACAGTGTTTTTCAGTTCGTTCATTGTTTCTTTCATGAAATTTAATTCTTCTATTAAATCATATGCAACTGGTTTATTAATATTATTATCTTTATCAATTTGTATTTTAAGTTGTTCTAAATTAATTGATTTATATATCTTATTCATTTTTTATTCTCCTTAAAATAATTATTAGGCACCCCTAAACTTTTAAAATCTCGAATGGAGGAAAAGTTGAGCCCAGCACGGGTTCCCTTCAAATCCTTTCATATCAACAACATGGGGGGGGTATATTTTTTATTAAATTATATTTTTATTAAATTTCCTTTTTCATCAAATTTTAATCCTTCGCCTGTTGATGGACTTCCGAAATGTTCTTGATTGTGGCACGTCTGACATAAACATTCTAGTAAATCATGGTTCAATGATACATAAGGATTAGTGTAATTCTCTGCGTTTAAATACACTTTATGATGACAAATAGACGCTACATCTCCACATCGTTCACACATATAATTCTGTGATGCCATGTAACTATTCTTGCACTTCTGCCATTTAGCAGATTTATAAAATGCTTGTGGTATGCTTTTAGCCATCGTACTCACTTCCTAATGCATGTAATGCGCCTAATAAGCTATCAATTGTACGCTTTAATCGTTCACTATCTTGTGTTTGAGGGTCAAACCACAATTGAAGTATAAACTTTGCTGTTGTTTGTGCTAATGGCTGCACTGGTTCATCTAACCAATCACGACCAGTAGTAATATATAAGTAGTTAGGTATTGCCTCAACTAATGGAATGATAATATCATCGTTAAAGTCTCCATCAACTCTCAAAGCATTACGTGCATCTTCTATTGATAAAATCATAGCGTTCACTCCTTTATGAATAAAGGACACCAGCTAATTCACTGATGCCCTTACTGGTTTATACTGTTTATGCTTCAGCTGTTGTAGTAGTTAACTTGACAAACGCTTCACTCATTAATACACGAGTATCTGCTACTGCCATAGCTCTATAATCAATTAAGCCACTACGGAATGATGATTCACGTGATGACTCAAGCATAATGCCTTGTGGTAAGTTATAACCTACATAGTTGAAGTTACCTAAGATGATTGTGCCGTCTTCGATATTGTCATCAATGATAACTTGCTTACCAAAGATATATCCTACATTCTCATGTTGCGCATCTTGGATAAAGATAGGGCGTTGGTTGTTATCCATCACACCGTACACTTGGTTATATAGCGTTGCGTTACTCATTGCGAACTTAGCGTTTTGTGCATAACCACGTGCAAGCATTCCTAACGCTTGTGTGAAGTCTGTATACTTACCTGTTACATCTAAGCTGTTAGTAGCGTCCCACTTGATACCTGTTAAGATACCTTCACCTTGTCCTTTACCTGTGCCATTGATAAGTGCGTATTCAATCGCTTCAACAACACAATTAGTTAATTCTTCAACTAGGTAAGACTCGAACGCTTGAATGCTCATTGTTTTAGCTTTCACTGAGATAGAGAATACTTTTAATATTTCGTTAGCTTCAAATTGTACTGATGCTGTGATTGGTTTATCTGCTTCTACATAAGCGCCCTCTGTATGCCATTCTGCTCTATCTTGAGGCGTACCGATTGGAATACGAATTTTAGTAGGCATATTAAACGTACGAACGTTTGCAAGTAAACCACCTTGTGTACGTGCTTTCTTAATTACTTCATTCAAAGTTTGCTCTGGAATAACTGCGCTTGAATTACTTGATGAAGCAAATTCATCTGCACGATGTTCAATGTCTTGTTGTTCCATTGCTCTATTAAATGTACGTTGTTCAATATCTGTTAAGTTTTTACCTAACATTGTTTTAAAGAATGCTGAACGGTACTCTTCTGAACCAAAGATGTTATTTGTTGGTACTTCATGTTGCCCTCGTAATTGTGTCCCTGTAATTGGATTGTATGAACGTTGTTCTGTGTTATTTTGTTCCACTTGTTGATTCTCCTTATCTTTAATATTTGCTTTAGCTTGGTTTAAGCCTTCGATTTCTATATTTAATTTAGTTACATTTGTTTCTGGGTCTGTATCAATTTGACCTTTAATTTCTCTTGCTCGTGTTTCAATTTCTTCTAGTGAAGAATTACGATAATAATTAAATGCCTCACTTACTGTATTAAACATATTAGTTAATCTCCTTTATAAATAATTTGTTAAGGTTAATTTTCGCTTTATTAATTTCATATTGTCTTTTCTCTGCTTCCTGCATCTGACTTCTAGCCTCAACAGATGTCTCTGAATAAGCCGGAAAGTTCACCACAGAAAACTCTAATACTTTATCTATTTTAGTAATTGTGCGTGTTCTTGTTTCTACATCGTACCGACTGCCGTCTGATACAGTAAATCCAAAACTAACGCCCGACATATCACCACGTTTTACTGATTCATATACAGAACGTGATTCACTAGTGTTTGCCAACCTAGCTCTAAAATGCATACCTGCATCATCTTGCCACACGTCCATTGTTTTAGGTGATTTTGCTAATGGTAGACGATTCTGATCGTGTGACACTAAAAGTCTTGTGTCATTGAACTTCACTCCGTCCAGCGCATTACGTTTGATAATTTCGGTATATGAACCTGTTGGTGTATTAATCAGTGCGGGTTTATCAAAAACGATTGCTGTTCCTTCAAGCACCATCTCGTCATCTCTAGTTTCTGCTTGTATATCTGCACTTCTAATTTCTTTCATCTTGTCCGACCTCCTTATCTCCCATCTGATAATTCTTTGCTAGCGTCTTCTCTATATAATTAAGTGACTGTATACGTTCGTCTCCATTTTCAACGCTTGATAGGTTCATTAAATCACGTGCTTCATTAATTGTAAGTAAGCCTAATGGCAATAACTCCTTAATCATATTTGATTTAGATTGATTGCTCGCATACTGTAATTTAGATGATTCAAAAATAATACGATTACTGAAAGCTTGTTCACGTTCGGTAAATATCTTATCTGTGAGTTCTGATGAAAGTTGTATCGCAAAAGGTTCTATTACAGACTCATAAAACGCCTGCCATGTGTTCTCATCATATTTACCTGTCACAATATCCTCATTGATACCTAAATAGTCATAAATCTTCTTCTTAACGACTTCCATTTGTGATGTATCAATCTGCACATCTGACGTTTTTAATGGAATATATTCAAGCATGGCATCTAAAGGAATGACACCGCCGTTGTTACTCATAGAAAGATAATCATTCATAAACGCATCTTTCTTTTCCTTAAGTTTAGAATCTGCTAATTTTTGATTATATTTTAATATCCCTCTAATTTGTGCTGAGTTTTTAATTGCTGATTCCATACCTAAATTTTGCGTATGCGCTAGTTCTAGCGTATTCATAATAGCCGAATTATCATCGCCCAGTAATTCATTAGAATTAAAGTGACGGCGTAATATAGCCACCTCAGACAGTCTGAAATGAACGATTTCCCCATCTTTGAATAAACACTTTAGAAACATCTCGCCTGCACCGTCGACCACATACTCAACGCTTGTTGGTGTCAGTGGGTACAAGCCTGAAAGATTTCCCTTATTGTCTTTTTGAATAAGGATAAACGCATTATTGAATAAGTAATATTGCGTTGCGATCTTATAAAGAAAATCATAGCCACTCATATATGGATTAGGTCTATTTTGTAATAATCGGTTAATTTTATAGTTATTAAAGTCTTTTGTATCGTTCACATGCTTACCTGATAACTTCGCAATATGTCGAGCAATTGCATCTACTGCACTTCTAAATATGTCATTTGAATACGCATCACCATTAAACTGTGAAAACGATTGAAAGCTACCTGAAAGCATTTCAAACTGTCTTGATGTGGTCTGTTCTATCTTATCCAGTCCAAGCATCTTATTAATCCACTTCGGCACATTGTCACCTACTTTTTATATTGTTCACGTTCTTTTTTAGTACCTGGTACTAATTATTTACTTAAAGTATACCACAAAAGGCTCTACAAAGCCAATTGTGGTAGTTTTAACGCTTTGAACCAGCTGAACCAAAGCGCATATTTATAATCCTATTGTGATTCAACTGAACCATAATAGGATTATTTATAAAGTATCTAATTCCTTAATACTTTTTTCACTGACGTTAAAATGCCAATTTAATTGACTTTTATCTTTAACATTAAATCCAGCCTTTAACATTGCACCTTTAAATTGTCCGTTAGTTACATAACTACTTTCTAAAGTACCAGATAACGCTTCTCTATATCTTCTTTCAAATACGTGTTTCAATCCATATGATGAATGTCTAGTATTAAAAGTTTTAATTTTATTCATTGAGTAGCAAAATTCTAATAGTGCATTTTTCTTAACTTCGTTTAATTCTTCAAAATGTTCAGGTTTATTAATATCGTTCATAATATATACTCCATTCTTATATTTATTTCTGTGTGTCATGAGAGTGAAATAAAAGTTACTACATATTACCAAAGTTACTACACAACCATTTGAAGTATTGATACAAAGGTATTTGATACCTTTACGTTGATAAAGTTACTTACTACAAAAGTTACTACCTTAATAGAAAAGCAGCTACATAAGTTACTACTTTTTCGCGAATATCTACTACATTTAATTGAAAGTAGCTACATAAGTTACTACTTATAAAGTTGACAACCACAGGCTTTTATAGGTTATGTTGTAACTTATCTGCTATGTAGTAACTTTTTTGTCTACTCTCTATACAAAGATTTTATTTTTTTATATAGGTTACTCCCTTTTCTTGGTTCTATAATGTTAGTTTTATCATTATACTTATCATCAATATCGTGAGGAGCTACATCATAAAGGACTTCGCTATTTTTGTGATAAAAATCAATACCATAACCTTTATAAGGTGATCTAACACGTTCGACCGTATAACCTAATCGAACTAACTCTTTGGTAAAGTTATGCACCTTCATCACTTCATAACCGTACCTTTTAGCCCATTGTCGATAAATTTCATATGCCACTTCTCTGGCTCTACCATCAACGGGGTGAATTGGTCTATTACCTTCCATATCTAAGAAATGTCTTACTGGCTCATTTTCATATTGGTAACTTTCAATAAGTTGATCACTTTCATCTACTTGGATAAATTCACCTGTTTTTAATAATTCAGGAAGATGTTCCAAACATTTATTTAATAATGCCGACATTACTTGTGGCTGATTCAATTTCTCATCTAATCCCAATTCTTTTTTATATCCACCTTTACCAAATGTACGTTTCATAGGTACGATAATCATGCGACGATAAAAACCATATGTTTTATCGCTTGCTGGTGGTATGTTATTACCAGCGAAAAGAAGTTTGTTATGAGGAATAAAATCAAAATCTTGTTTCCCTTTCGGATTTACATTAATTGTTCGACCTGTGGCAATAGATTTAAAATTACCTGTATCTTTAATAAATGTATTATCCATATCATCGTCAATATTAATCATTTTGCCCATTAATCGTGCTGGCTTGAATTCATGCCCTAAGTCTTTAAATTTCAATGCTGTTGTATTTCTACGACCTATAAAATTATGGATTAATTGGAGTAGTGTTGATTTACCGTTACTACCATTTTTGTTTTTAGTTCCCATACTATAAAAGAAAAAAGTCTTTTCTAAAAAATTTTCTTTGTATAGACAATAAGCGATGATTTGATAAATTAGTTTTTCTATATGTTCATCTTCATCAGATACACTTTTTATAAAATTTTCTAGAGTTTCACTTTTAGCGTCAGGATCAAAATACACATCAACTTTGCTTGTTGAAATATGTTGTGGTGAATCATCTAACAATTCATTAGTTTTTAAATTCAAGACGCCATTATTTACTACTAATTTATGAGGTTCCAGCTTCTTCTCCTCAAAATTGATTGACATTGCTTTGATTTTATAAAATACTTCTCTATTTTGATGTTCTTTAATTTGTGGCATTTCTAAAAATGTGATTTGTCTAATCGTATCCTCATCTAAATGTTGGTAATATTTACCGTTAAAAAAATGTATATTTCCGTCAATCATTACCATATTGTATTTGTTGGATAAAAGACGGCTGAATTTAGTGTGGTTAAATTTATCATCTTCATCTATTGATTTTTGGTATTCTTCAATCAATTTTTCACTGATGTTGTGAATATCTGCCATTATATCCCTCCATTATTTATTTAAATGTATTCTCAGAATTGAATTAAATGTTTGATTGACTTCTTTTTCACTTAAAGGCGGATCGCATGTTTTGGCCCAAGCACTTACCAAACCGTATACTAAATGCGTATCTACATATCTTTTTAATAGGTGTCCTATAATAGAAGCCAACGCTTGATTACGTTCTCCTTCACCTACACCAAATGCTCTTTCACGCCAATAATTTTCGCTACGCTTCTTATACTTTTTTGAATGGTCTACAATAATTGTCTCATCTTCATCAGGGTACTTTTTAACACAACTATCAAGTTGTTCACGTGTGATAAATGGCGCGTCATTGATATACCAGTGATAAGGTTTTTCTTTGTCTTTTATGGTAGGTAGTGCTGACAATTGAATAGGCGTAAAACATGATTCATCTATCGTTTCACCAATATATTTAGATAATGCTCTAGCGTATTTGGTATATTCATCAGGTTTCACTATGTCATCAATAGGAATTAGCAGCCTAAATCTTGGACGTAAGTCTTTATCATTTTCATCGTGCTTATCTCTATGTCTAAAAGTGCTATATATGAAATAAGAAAAGTGTTTCATCTTTTCTTGAATGTTTTCAACAAAACGACCCATGTCGTCTATATCGTCATAATCTAGTGAAAATACTTGTCTATACATCACATTTTCATCTCTTCTATGATGTTGAAGTATTTCCCCTGTTTCATCATCTACACCATCTGACACATCACCATAAATGGCTAAACCGTTGGCGTATTTATTATGGCTAACAACTGGGCGAGTTAACCACTCGCACCAGTCAGACCACATTATATTTTTTACTTTTTCAGTTCCTTTTGCATAAATATTTTGATATACTAATATACGAAGTTCATCATTATATTTTAAGTTGAACATTAAACAAATTCCTTTCTGTAATTTTTTTAAATACTATGCGTTATCAGTTCTGTCGCCAAACTTCGCTGATGACGCTTTTTCTATTTCACGGATTTTCTTCATAATGTCATCAAAATCTTTCATATACATAAGCATCAAATCAATGACTTGTGTGTTTTTGATACGATGCTCGTGATATTTCCAGCCATGCGTATATATTTCTTTTTTAGTTAACATATGATTAGGTTCATGTGTGAAATACTCATCATCAAACCATACAAAAGATGTTACGACATCATTAATTTTTTCTTGTACTACTTCTAAATCATCAAATAAATTTCTTAATTCCCACTCCATTATTGCTTAACTCCTTAACTAATTTTTTGCTTATTATAGATTTCTTTAGCTTCAATTAAACTTTCTAAAGTACGTTTGCAGTAGTCTATTTTCTCCAAATCTTCACGACTAAAGAAACTTAATTGACTTTGACTTTCAAATATAATTTCTTCTTCATTTTTAATAATCCAGTTGATAGCGTGCATGATATTTTGTTTATTCACATCTAATTTAGCAGCCATTGTATCACTCCTATTTGTAGAGTTTTATTACTTTTTCACTTTTTAATGAAGGTACAGATATACCGTAAAAAGCACATACATTTTTTAATTTCTTCACTTTCTCTTTCCAGTTTTTTCTCTCTTCTTCAAACTCATCGTGAACAATATTAAAATCACTTCCTAGATCATCTAATATAATTTGTTCAATAGCTTCAGCACCTTTAATATCTCCTTCTTCTCTATATGCTTTAGCTTTTTCGATTAAATAGCCTGTTAACTCTGAGATTCTATCAAATTCACCCATTACTCTATGAAGTTCACAACTTGATTCCATTGCGTCTGCATATGCTTCGAAAATATCAATGTTCATCTTATTTCACTCCATCAAAATTATTTTCAATTTGTTGTAATGCCCACTCGATTATTGCTTGTAAATGTTCCTCACGATTTACTGTTTCAACCCATTCGTTATGACCTTCTTCAAAACGATGTTCATATTCTGTTGTTTTATCCCCAACAGTTGTTCCTAACGTCGTATAAATATCTTGTATAACATCTTTTTGTTCTTGTTCCATTTTCTATACACTCACTTTCTTATCTTTAAGTTCGACAATTCTATTAATATCTAACTCCATACATGCAATTGCAATGTTAGGACTAACTTCAGGAAAGTGTTTCTTAAATACATCAGGTGCAATATTTAAAAGAAGATTTCCTTCAACATCTTTCACATTGAACCAACCTACTACACTTTTTGTAATTACTACTTGTTGCTGCATTCTTATTCCTCCTATGATCCTACTTTAATGTTTTTACTAAACAAATCATCAATTGACATGCCATACATTTCACTTAAAATTTTTGCTTCAGGCAAAGTGAAATTAGCTTTACCAGTTTCTTTAAGTTGATAACGTTGTGGAGTTATTCCTAATTTCTGTGCTACTTTCTTTTGAGTATCTCCCTTTTCTTTTCTTGTGATGTATAACATCGGATAATTTAAACTTGCCATTAAAACTCCTCCTTTTTATGAATCAAATTTGATTCATTTGATTCATATATAACGTTATCAAATTTTAAATGATATTGCAATAAAAAGATTCGAAATTAATTCATTTGAATCATACAAAAACGTTTTATAGAATTGTTATTAGTGATAATATTATTTTGAGGTGATTACATGACTGATTTAACAGTAGATGAAATTAAAAAGATCGGTGAAGTGTTGAAGAATTTAAGAAAAGCAAAAAATAAAACAACTAGAGAGACAGCTGAACAGTTACTTTTTTCACAAGGTCATATTAGCGGAATAGAAAATGGTAAAAGAGGTGTACCTTCTGTCGAATTTTTAACTAAATATATACATTCCTTGACCTTTGGGCTTGAAGAATTTAATTATTACGCTCAAAAAATAGAAGAAGCATCAAAAGGAAAATATAAATTAACATTAGATAAGAAAGATACACATACACTTTTCGATAACAATAAAATTAGCTTAAATCAATCTGTAAATGTATTTTTTCAACGTAATAAATTGAATGAACTAGAAACTCGCTTTTTTGAAGTACCTATTAATGATTTAAATTATCAACTACACGATATTGATAATACAAAAGCATATAAAGGGTTAGGTTTAACTGATTTGGATAGAAAGAATATTGATATACTTATAAACAACTATTTAATACAAAAATTAGAAATTCAAAAAGAAAATATAAATATGAATCAAGAAAAAAATTTAATGGATCACGATACTTCAGAAAAGCTTCGATACAAATTAAATAAGTTAATCGAGCGCTTAAATAGTACAAAGAAATACGAATATTAGAACATTTATTGTAGGTGAATATATGAAACATGACATAAACCTATCCCACAATATTTATAAAGATAAAAAACGTGGCACATACTATTTTAGAATTAAATACTATGATAGAACGAATAAAAGAAAAGAAATAAAAAAGAGTGGATTTAAGCAGCGTAAGGAAGCAGTAAAAAAATGTAATGAAGTTATGAATGAGTTAGAAGGTATAGGACATATAAATAAATTGCCTTTTGATGAATTAGCAAATGAATACTTAGATTGGTATTCTGCTAGACGTAAATCATCTAGTGTTAAATCTTTAAAAACACATCTGAATAATCATCTAATACCACATTTTAAGTCTATTGATGTATTTGAAATGACTACTCAAGATATAATGAAATTTCAAAATAAAAAACTGAAAGAAAATCATTCGGGTGAATATTTGAAAAAGATGCACATATTTATCGTTTCATTACTTAACCATGCCATGAAGTATCATGGTTTACAAAATAATGTTGCTTCGTTAGTTGGAAATTTTGAAGTTGAATCAAATAAACGTTTTAACTATTGGACTTTAGATCAATTTAATCAGTTCTATGAAGTATTACCTACTTTAGAGCAAAAAGTATTTTTTAAATTATTATTTTATAGTGGTGCAAGAAAAGGCGAAGTACGTGCATTGACTTGGGAAGATATTAATTTTAAAGAAGAATATATACATATCAATAAAACTGATTATCACGGTGAAGTAACAAGTCCTAAAACTAAAGCTGGTACACGTGATATATATTTGCCAACTCATATGATGAATGATTTAAAAAATTATCATTCTTTGTATAAAGAACATAATATGTATAAAGATAGTTACGTGCTATTTGGCACGTTTTTCAAAGCATTTAGTGAAAGTAAAATTGATCGTTGGTTTACTAATGCGTACAAATTACTTCCTGATGATTTTCCTAGAATTGTAATTCATGAAATCCGTCATAGTCATGCGTCACTTTTGATTAATCATGGTGCTAGTTTAATGGTTATTGCACAAAGATTAGGTCATTCATCTATTGAAGAAGTAAGCACACGTTACGGGCATTTATATCCTAGTACACAAAAGGAAATTGTAAAATACTTATAAGAGTATTATAAAAAAATATTACGTCCTAATCATAGGGCGTATTTTTTAATGGGGCATATTCGGGGCTATATTGGGGCAATAAAAATAAAAAGCCTGCAACCAATAGGGTTACAAGCTATAAGATGGAGGCGGCGGGATTCGAACCCGCGTCCAGAGGTCCTGATACACATCTTTCTACGTGTGTAGTCTATTGATAAATTTCGCATAATAGTAAGCAACAGACAACCAGTATTATGCTAGTTTGATTGGTTTTCATCTAAACAGACTTCAAACGGCAGTGTTTAGCATATCCTACTAGGGTTGAATCGCGTTAACAGCACGTAGGAAATGCTGTTAGGCGATGCAGAGTGCTATTACGCAGCTACTGCGAAATTATTGTTTGATTTGTCAGTTATATTTAACCGAATGTGTTGATGACGGAGACAACCCTCCGACACGCTTAATGAGCTCGGGGGACCCCTGTCGAATCCAAGAACGCCCCCTCAATTCTATTAAGAAAAACTAATAAATCGTTACTATTTAACTAACTTTAACTATAAATAACAACTCTTACTATCATATCAAAGGAAGCCCGATTAAGCAACAATTGTGCTTAATAACGGGCTTTAATTGCACGGTCAACATCACGTTTCATCGCTTTATCTTTTAAAGCTTGACGTTTATCATGAAGTTTTTTACCGCGTGCTACACCTAATAACACTTTGCATTGACCATGTTTTAAATATAGCTTCAATGGAATAATTGAATAACCTATTTCTCTAGTACGCTCACCTAATTTAATAATCTCACGTTTATGGAGTAATAATTTTCTAGAGCGCAAAGGGTCATGATTGAAACGGTTACCCTCTTCATATGGCGCAATATGCATGTTATTCACGAACATTTCTCCGCGCTTAACTTGGGCGTAACTATCTTTTAAGTTTGCGCTACCACGACGGATAGATTTGATTTCGGTTCCTTTTAACTCGATACCCGCTTCTATCGTATCTTCAATGTTGTAATCATGTCTTGCTTTACGGTTCTCAGCCAATGTGCCTGGTGATTTCTTTTTCTTCTTAGCCATAATGATTTGTCACCTCTTTGCTGATTATTTTTTCTTACGGCGTGATTTTTTCTTCACACTTTTATCTTTGTAAAATGGTTTGTGATTGGTTTTACCTTGTTTATCACGATTACGTTGGTTTTTACCTTTACGTTGTTTACGTTTTTTCTTTTTACCTTTATTACTATCGTCTTTAGATTTATCTAAAGATTTGCCACGTGTTTTAGCTTGGATTGTTTTACCTCTTGCTGGACGTTGGCTTCTATCATTTTTAGGTAAAGGCATACCTACAATTTGGAAGTCGATCATACGCTCATCAACATCCACATGAGTCACTTTCACTTTTACTTCATCACCAATGCGGAATACTTTAGCTTGGCGTTCACCAATTAAAGCCATTTGGCGCTCATCAAAGTTATAGTAATCATCTGTCATATTAGAGATATGAACCATACCTTCAATAGTGTTAGGTAATTCAATAAACATACCGAAGTTTGCTACAGAACTTACGATACCTTCAAATTCATCACCGATATGTTGAATCATATATTCAGCCTTTTTCAATTCATCTGTATCACGTTCTGCTTCGATAGCACGGCGTTCACGTTGTGAGGTATGCTCTGCTAATTCAGGCAATTTGTCTTCCCATTTGTGTAATTCTTTATTATTCATTGATTTATCAATGAGATATTTTCGGATTAAGCGATGCACTGTTAAGTCAGGATAACGTCTGATTGGAGACGTAAAGTGCGTATAATATTCAGCTGATAAACCAAAGTGGCCTAAGTTAGTGTCATCATAATGTGCTTGTTGCATTGAACGTAGCATCATTGTAGAGATAACCATTTGTTCTGAACGACCTTCAACTTCCTCTTGAATAGATTGTAATGTTGAAGGATGGATATCTTCTCCAGTGCCTTTAACCATAATGCCAAAGTTTGTAATAAAGTCGAAGAATTGACGTAAGCGATCTGATTTCGGTTGTTCATGCACACGATAAATGAACGGTACCTCTAATCTATTAAAATGCTCTGCTACTGTTTCGTTGGCAGCTAACATGAATGACTCGATTAGACGTTCACCTTCACCGCGCTCACGTAATACAACATCAGTTGGTAAGCCTTCATTATTGACTAATACTTTAGCTTCGCTGATATCAAAGTCAATTTCACCACGACGTTTACGCATTTGAATTAAACGATTTGATAACTCTTGAGCTAAATCAAGCATAGACGTAATTTCTTGATATTGCTTACGTACCTCTGGATTTTTATCAGTGATAATTTGATTAACCGCATCATATGTCATTCTATAATTAGAATGAATCACACTGTCGAAGATTTCATGATTTACTACTTCACCACGTTCATTAATTTCCATGCGACAACTTAATGTTAAGCGGTCAACTTCTGGATTTAATGAACAAATTCCATTACTCAAACGGTGTGGAATCATTGGAATAACACGGTCTACTAAATAAACACTTGTCGCTCTATCATAAGCTTCTTTGTCTAAAGCTGAATCTTCTTTAACATAATAACTTACATCAGCGATACTTACTGTTAACTCAGTATGACCGTTCGATAATTTTTTTACACTGATGGCATCATCTAAGTCTTTCGCATCTGCACCGTCAATTGTAATTGTTAATTCATCTCGTAAATCAGTACGTCCTTCAATTTCATCTGACTTGATTTCCTCTGGTACATCTTCCGCTTCTTTCAAGACACTGTCAGGAAATTCAATTTCAATGCCATGTTGGTAGATAATAGATAATATATCTACACCTGGGTCATTTTTATGACCTAAGATGGCTGACACATGACCTTCTGGGTTATCCGTACCATCTGCATACTTAGTGATTTGGACAAGTACTTTATGTCCGTCTACAGCACCTAAGCTTTGACCTTTCGGGATGAAAATGTCTTGCATAATACGTTTATCATCAGGGATAACAAATCCAAAGTGTTTAGCTTCACTATACGTACCTACTACTTGTGTGACTGAGTGTTTCTCAATGGATTTAACTTCCCCTTCAATTTTACCTTTATGTTCACCTTTAGATTTTTGAATTTCAACAATAACCGTATCACCATCTAATGCACGATTAATTTTTGTTGGCGGAATAAAAATATCTTCCATTTCCTCATCTTCTGGACGTAGGAAGGCAAATCCTTTTTTATTTTGACTTAATGTTCCTTTAATTAATTTAGAACTTGTCGCTTTTTTAGATTGCTTACGTTGATATCTGTCTGTTCTAGTTCTTTCTACTAAACCTGCCTGTTCGAGTTCTACTAGCACCTTTATTAAATCTCTAAATGAGTCGGCACTATTAAGACCTAAAGCATCTTGAAAATCTGACACCGACATAGGTTCATAATCTGGTTGTTGTACGATTTCTTCAATGGATTGCTTTAAATTCATCATGCCCCTCCTTTCTTCTTTCATTTCTTATTATTTATTTTATTATTCAGACCAATCTAACGTTTCTAAGAAGTCATATACGTCTTCGAATACTTGTTCTTTCTCTTTGTCGATTGTAATGACATGACCTGAATTTGCATACCATTTGATGTGTTTATCATCTGAATCTACATTGTCATATATATAATTAGCTGATTGAGGATTAATCATTTGATCCTTTTCAGCTTGAACGACTAGGATAGGATCTAAAACTTCGTCGATTTCGTTTCTAACATTACCTAGTGTTTCACTTAGTTCTTTTAATGTTTCAGTAGGATGGAAATCTTCCATTTCTTTATCAATTGTTTCTTGATCCTTACCTTCATACTTTTTAAAATTACGTGCATATTCTAAGAAGCCTTCATAAATAGTACCTTCTGTTTTCACTTCTGCAGGTGCACACATTGTTATAATGCCCTTAACAGGTCGATTTAAGCTTAATTTTAATGCAAATACACCACCCAATGATAAACCTGCCACTGCAATTTCTTCATACCCTTGATCTACTAAATAGTCGTAACCATCAAGTACATCTTTGAACCAAACATGAGGACTAGATTTTAAAATTTCTTCTGGTGGTGCTGCATGTCCTTCATATTGTGGGGCGTAGGATGTATACCCTTTTTTCTGTAAGAAACGTCCTAATTGTCTTACATCTGATGAATTGCCTGTGAAACCATGTAATAATAAGACAGCACGTTTGCCTTCTTCAAAAAAGAACGGTTGTGGTAATTTAATTTGCATTGAATAATCCCTCTCCATCTTGTTATCTATGTTACTTTATTAAGTACTCCCTGTACTTATGTCTTCTAACTTTATTTAAAGACAATTATAGTTATAAGCAGTATATAATATTCCCGTATTCCACTGAAATTATACATGTTGTATGGTCTTTAAACCATTACTTTGTTTATAAGACACTATCACTACTTAATTATAAATAAAAAAGCCCGACATTTATATCGTCGGACCTTATAAACCAAAATAACTTATGCCAATCATTAATAAGAAGAAAATGACTGCTAAAATAATTGTTAATCTATGCAAGAATAAATCGACGCCACGTTGTTTTTGTTTACCAAATAACTGTTCTGCGCCACCACTAATAGCACCTGAAAGTCCATTACTTTTACCTTCTTGGAGTAATACAACAGTGATTAATGCAATACAATCGATTATTAATAGTACTATAAAAAGTGTATGCATGAAAATTGTCCTCCGTTCATTATATACGTTCAAAATTATATCATACTCAATACTTGCTTATCAATGTCTAACGATTGAACGTGCTTTTACGCACAAATGATATCACTAGCATATATATAGCTAAAACGATTGATCCAATAATAACGATTACAATAGGTGCAATGAATAGTAATGATTTAACAGCGATAATTGCGTTAATCACCATTGCTAAGTTTACGAGTGTAAACAATACGTTAGATACATATACTGCGAACATGAACCACCATAAATACTTATGACGATTCCATAACGCAATAACACCTGCTAAATACGCTAAGCTATACATGATTCCTGTGTATCTAAAGCTATTTAAGATATTTGCGACAGTACTATCATTCACTTTTTGACCCGCTTGCGTTAATAGCTCCTTAGCCGTTTGTGTATCTAGTGCTACAAAGTTATGAATAATCAATAATATACTAAATATTAAAGAACTGTAGCCGATTAATTTGCCCGCATTACGTTCTCGTTTGCTAACCTGTGGGGATTGATGCTCCATGTTTGATTCTCCTTCTTTTCAATACACGCTTATTATATCAGTTTGCTAATGTAAGTTAAATACAGGGGGATGATGGAGGTAGTTTGTTCACATGGATGTCGCATTTCAAGCAGGGTATGGGTAGCTTCATCGTATGGTGTTTGCTCTCTCTGAAATGAATTTATGTGGGGGTATATGGCCTCCATTTCCCAAAAATAAAACTTAAAAAGCCTGCCACAGTCTCAACTCTGTGACAGGCGATAATCATTTGCGTGAACTCTATTCTTTTTAAAACTGAAGTTTAATCAGCGTTATCTTATTTATCTAAATTGTAGAAAGATTTAATGCCGTCAAATTTAGCAGTTTCGTATAATTCGTCTTCAATACGTAATAATTGGTTGTATTTAGCGATACGGTCAGTTCTTGATAATGAACCTGTTTTGATTTGGCCAGCGTTTGTAGCTACTGCGATGTCAGCAATTGTTGTATCTTCAGTTTCACCTGAACGGTGAGATACTACTGCAGTGTAGCCTGCTTTTTGAGCCATTTCGATTGCTTCGAATGTTTCAGTTAATGTACCGATTTGGTTAACTTTGATTAAGATTGAGTTACCGATACCTTGTTCAATACCTCTAGATAAGATTTCAGTGTTTGTTACGAATAAATCGTCACCTACTAATTGAACTTTGTCGCCGATACGATCAGTTAATTGTTTCCAACCGTCCCAGTCGTTTTCATCCATACCGTCTTCGATAGTGATGATTGGGTATTTACCAATTAATTCTTCTAAGTAGTCAACTTGTTCAGCTGCGCTACGTTTCGCACCATGTTCACCTTCGAATTTAGTGTAGTCATATACACCGTTTTCGTAGAATTCTGATGATGCACAGTCAAATCCTAAGAATACATCTTCGCCTGGTTTGTAACCTGCTTTTTCGATAGCTTTGATGATTGTTTCTACAGCATCTTCAGTACCTTCGAATTTAGGAGCGAAACCACCTTCGTCACCTACTGCAGTTTCTAAACCGCGTTCGCTTAAGATTGATTTTAAGTTATGGAAGATTTCAGCACCCCAACGTAATGCTTCTTTGAATGATTCTGCACCTGTTGGTAAAATCATGAATTCTTGGAATGCGATTGGTGCGTCTGAGTGAGAACCACCATTAACGATGTTCATCATAGGAACTGGTAATTGTTTACCGTTGAATCCACCTAAGTATTTGTATAAAGGTTGACCTAATAAGTCTGCTGCTGCACGTGCAACTGCGATAGATACGCCTAAAATAGCGTTTGCGCCTAATTTACCTTTGTTAGGTGTACCGTCTAATTGAATCATCATTTTATCGATAGATACTTGATCTAATACTGAGAATTCACCTTCAACGATTTCTGGTGCAATAATTTCGTTAACATTTTCAACGGCTTTAGTTACACCTTTACCACCGTAACGAGATTTGTCTCCATCACGTAATTCTACTGCTTCGTGTTCACCTGTAGAAGCTCCTGATGGTACTAATGCACGGCCAAAAGCACCGCTTTCAGTTAAAACTTCAACTTCAACTGTTGGGTTACCACGTGAGTCTAAGACTTCGCGAGCATAAACATCTGTAATAATTGGCATGTTAAAAATCTCCTTTTAATTTAGATTCTATAATTATTATAGCTTGATTTTAAAATTTAATAAAATATTTGTACTATTTTAAGAACAGCTCAATATAGGTAGGTTGAGCATTACTACCTATATTGAAAAAGTTCTCATTCACGGTTATTTGTGAAATTAGTGTTTGATTAATGACTCACCCGTCATGTCTGATGGTTGCTCAACACTCAATAAGTCAAGTAATGTTGGCGCTAAGTCACCTAGACGACCAGTTTCACGTAATGTAACGCCTTCTTTAGTTACAATTACTGGAACTGGGTTTGTAGTATGAGTAGTCATTGGTTGATCATCATCAGTTAACACTTGGTCAGAGTTACCATGGTCAGCTGTGATAATTGCATAGCCATTCATGTCTAAGATTTTGTCAACGACTTCACCTAAACATTCATCTACTGCTTCAATCGCTTTAATTGTAGGCTCTAACATACCACTATGACCAACCATATCAGGGTTAGCAAAGTTTAAGATAATTAAATCTAAATCACCTTTGTCTAACTCTTCAAGTAGTGCATCTTTAACTTCATATGCACTCATTTCAGGTTTTAAGTCATACGTTGCTACTTTAGGTGAATCGATTAAACGACGACGTTCACCTTCAAACTCTTCATTACGTCCGCCACTCATGAAGTAAGTAACATGAGGATATTTTTCAGTTTCTGCGATACGTAATTGAGTTAAGTTATTATTTTGAGCAACTTCGCCAATTGTATTAGTTAAATCTACTTTTTCAAAGACAACTTCTGCTTCCACATCATCATTGTATTTAGTAAAAGTAGCGTAGAATAAATCTTTTACTTGTTCTACTTTAAAGCCATCAAATGCTTTATTAGTAAATACTTCTGATAATTGCGCTGCTCTGTCAGGACGGAAGTTAAAGAAGATAACTGCATCTCCATCATTCACGCCATTATTTTGACCTTCAACGATAAATGGTTCAACAAATTCGTCTGTTAAATCATTAGCGTAGTTTGCTTCCACACCTTCTTTAGCAGAAGCATAAGATGGTCCTTCAAAATTGCGAATAGCGTTGTATGCTTTTTCTTCGCGGTCCCAACGTTTGTCACGGTCCATTGCATAATAACGACCTGAGATTGAAGCGAATTGACCTAAGTCTATTTCTTTGAATTTAGCTTCGGTTTCTTCAATATATTTAAGCGCTGATTTTTGATCAACGTCACGACCATCTAAGAATGCATGTACATAAACTTTATCTAAACCTTTTTGTTTAGCAAGTTCTAATAATGCAAATAGATGTTTATAGTGACTGTGCACACCACCATCTGATAATAAACCAAATATGTGTAATGCAGAATTATGGTCTTTGACATGTTGTGCAGCATTGCTTAATACTTCATTCTCATAGAACTCGCCATCTTCAATTGACTTGTTGATACGAGTTAAGCTTTGATAAACAATACGTCCTGCACCGATGTTCATGTGACCAACTTCAGAGTTACCCATTTGGCCTTCAGGTAAACCTACGTCTAAACCACTTGCTTCAATTTGAGTTGTTGGATATTTGCTGTAATAGCGGTCAAAGTTAGGTTTATGCGCTTGTTTTACAGCGTTACCATGTTCACTTTCTCGGTTAGCAAAACCATCTAAAATGATTAATGCTGTTGGTTGTTTAGCCATATTATTTAGCACCTTCTAACAATTGTACAAAATCTTCAACCTTTAATGATGCGCCACCAACTAATGCACCATCAATATCAGATTGACCCATGTATTCTTTAACATTGTTAGGTTTCACACTACCACCATATTGAATACGTGTTGCATCAGCAACGTCTTGGCTTGCAACGTCTGCAATTGTTTTACGTACTTGTGCACACATTTCATTAGCATCTTCAGATGTAGCAGATTTACCAGTACCAATAGCCCAGATTGGTTCATAAGCGATAACAACTTCTTTAAGTTGATCATCAGATAAACCTTCTACAGCTTTTTTAACTTGATTGCTAACAACGTCATTAGCTTTACCGTTTTCACGTTCTTCATCAGTTTCACCAACACAAATAATTGGTGTCATACCGTGATTGAATACAGCGTGAGCTTTTTTGTTAACATCTTCATCAGTTTCGTGGAATAATTCACGACGTTCTGAGTGTCCAATGACAACGTATTTAACACCTAAGTCAGCTAATGCTACTGGAGAAGTTTCTCCTGTATATGCACCATTATCTTCGAAATAAGTGTTTTGAGCACCAATTTTTAATCCTTTTGCTTTACCATCGTTCACTAGAGAAATTAATGCATCTAATTGAATTGTTGGTGCGCAAATTACTGATTCAACTTCTTTTTCATCAGGTAATGCAGGTAGATTATTTACAAAGTCTTTAGCCTCTTGAACTGTTTTATTCATTTTCCAGTTACCAGCTATGATTGGTTTTCTCATTGATTACACTCCTATATTTAATAATTATTTTTTGAATGTTTAATAAGCTAAACATCTTAGCTTTAATATGTTTTCCCTTGAAAATGAACTCAAAAACGTTATTCATTTTCAAAAGTTTAATTATTTATCATTAATTGCTTTAATACCAGGTAATTCTTTACCTTCAAGGTATTCTAATGACGCACCGCCACCAGTAGAAATGTGAGTGAAGTCATCTTCAAAGCCTAATGAAATTGCAGCAGCAGCTGAGTCACCACCACCAATAATAGTAGTAGCGTCTTTTAAGTTAGCGATAGCTTTACATACACCGATTGTACCTTGAGCAAAGTTACTGAATTCGAATACGCCCATAGGTCCATTCCATACTACTGTGTGAGCACCTTCTAATTCTTTAGCGAATAATTCAACGGTTTTAGGACCAATATCCATTGCTTCTTGGTCTGCAGGAATTTCATCGCTTGATACTTCAGTAATCTTAGCATCATTAGAGAATTCTTTAGCTACTTTAGCATCTACAGGTAAGACGATTTGATCGCCGTTATTTTCTAATAACTCTTTAGCGAAATCAATTTTATCTTCTTCTAATAAAGATAAACCGATTTCTTTACCTTGAGCTTTTAAGAAAGTATACGCCATACCGCCACCGATAAGAATTTTATCAGCGATATTCACTAAGTTTTTAATTACGCCAATTTTATCAGAAACTTTAGCGCCACCTAAAATAGCAACTACTGGTTTATGTGGGTCATTAACTACACCACCGATAAATTTAATTTCTTTCTCCATTAAGTAACCAGCAGCAGTTTCTAAATGCGTAGAAATACCTACGTTTGATGCGTGTTCACGGTGAGCCGTACCAAATGCATCATTTACAAATACGTCACCTAATGAAGCCCAATATTTACCTAATTCAGGATCATTTTTAGATTCTTTTTTACCGTCTAAATCTTCAAAACGAGTATTTTCAACTAATAATACGTCGCCTTCATTTAAGTCTTTAATTGCAGATTCTAATTTTTCACCACGTGTTTCAGGTACGAAAGTGACTTCTTTACCTAATTTTTCAGATAATGCTTCTGCAACAGGTTTTAAAGTTAAACCTTCTTTGTCACTTTCTTCTTTTACTTTTCCTAAATGAGAGAATAATACTAATTTACCACCTTGTTCAATGATGTACTTAATTGTAGGTAATGCTTGAACAATACGGTTATCGTTTGTGATTTTACCGTCTTTTAAAGGTACATTGAAATCAGCACGTTCAAGAACAACTTTTCCTTTTAAATCTAAATCAGAAACAATTTTTTTTGCCATTATAATTTCCTCCTCTAATAGGAATTATTGATATAAAAATAAGCGGAGAAGCGTTAGTGCTCCCCGCTTACTCATAAGCTAACTTATTTCTATAATTTGTACAAGTGAATTGTTGAAAAGACAGTTGTACTGAGCACAAGTTTGTTTTAACTAGGCTTCTAAATTATTTAGATAATTCTGCTAAATATTCTAAAGTACGTACTAATTGAGCAGTGTAAGACATTTCGTTATCATACCAAGCTGCAACTTTAACTAATTGACGGTCACCAACTGACATTACACGAGTTTGTGTAGCATCGAATAATGAACCGTAAGTCATACCAACTACGTCTGAAGAAACGATTTCGTCTTCAGTGTAACCGAATGATTCGTTTGAAGCGTTTTTCATTGCATTGTTAACGTCTTCAACTGTAACGTCTTTTTCTAATACAACTGTTACTTCAGTTAATGAACCAGTTGCTACAGGTACACGTTGTGCACCACCATCTAATTTACCATCGATTTCAGGAATTACTTTACCGATAGCTTTAGCTGCACCTGTTGAGTTAGGTACGATATTTTGAGCTGCTGCACGAGCACGACGTTTGTCACCTTTTTTGTGAGGACCGTCTTGAGTCATTTGGTCACCAGTGTAAGCGTGGATAGTTGTCATTAAACCTTCAACGATACCGAATTCATCGCTTAATACTTTAGCAACTGGTGCTAATGAGTTAGTAGTACATGAAGCACCTGATACTACTGTTTCAGAACCATCTAAGTCTTTGTGGTTAGTGTTGAATACGATTGTTTTAACGTCACCTTTAGCTGGTGCAGAAATTAAAACTTTTTTAGCTCCTGCATTGATGTGAGCTTCTGCTTTTTCTTTATCAGTATAGAAACCAGTACATTCTAATACTACGTCGATATCTAAATCGCCCCAAGGTAATTTGCTTGCATCTGGTTCTTCATAAGATTTAACTTCTTTACCATTTACACGGAAACCACCATCGATAACTTCAACTTCACCAGTGAAGCGACCTTGCATAGTGTCATATTTTAATAAATGAGCTAACATTTCGTCGTCAGTTAAGTCGTTTACCGCTACTACTTCAATTCCTTCTACATCTTGAATTCTTCTGAATGCTAAACGACCAATTCTACCAAAACCATTAATTGCTACTTTTACTGCCATTATAATGGCCTCCTTTAAAATGATATTTAAAAAGTGATTAACTTTTTATTACTTATTTAATATTACTTTTGCTGCTGCTTCATCAGTAATTAATACTGTATTTTTAGGAGCAATGCTTAGGTAAGCTTTAATTGCTTCACCTTTAGATTTACCCCCGGCAACAGCGAATATAAATTCTTTCGTTTCTAAATCCTCAAGTTGTAAACCGATTGTTTTAACTTTATAAACAACCTTTCCTTGAGCGTCAAAATAGTAACCGAAAGCTTCAGCAACGGCTTGGTGATGTTGAAGGCTTTCAATCACCTCATCAGACGATTGTCTACGATGCGCCATCTTCAGCGCATCACCAATACCGTGAATTGTTATATTTGCTTGTTTAATTTTATCTAATGTATGTACGACAGAAGGTTCCATCAATAATGTATTATAAGTTGATTCACTTACATTATCAGGTACATATAATGTCGTGTAATAACCACCAGTTTGTTGAGCCATACTTGCTGAAATTGTGTTGGCTTGATAAATAACATTCTCACCAAGTCCGCCTCGAGCTGGAACAAAGAAAACGTTGAATGGTAATAAGTGCATCGCTCGACTTACATTAGCCATAGTAGATCCACCTGTTACCGATACAATTGCATCTTCATACAATATATTTTCCAATAACTGACCAGCTTGTCGACCCATTTCAGCTTTTACATTCTCGTGATTATCAGCATCACCAGGTACGACGTGAACTTCTTTAATGTTATATGCCGTTTTGATTTGTGAAGCGAGTTGATTATCATCACTATAAACATTGAAGTAATCATTGAGTTGGTTTAAAACTTCGGTGCCTTCGTCTGTAATCTCCATACCTGTTGATTTAACTTGAATAAGATCTTGCTTTTTCAGCATAACTGTTTCAGATCTTAAAACACGCTCTGTAATATCCATATGCTCACTTAAACTTCGTCTACCTACTGGTTGATTATTTGAGATAGTAGTTAAGATAGAAAAGCGTCGATACATTTTATCTATTAAATCAGGTATCAGCTTTTGTTGAATTTTAATCAAGTCTTTCACTACTACCTTCCTCCTTTATTTATCAAAGGTAACCAATGGCATAAAAAACTGGTTTGACTTTTTATGTCCCACCTGGGACAAAATCTAACCTCTTTACACTTGCAATAGTACTATTGTGTTTGTGAAAATGCAAGAGAAAAACTCTAATATTTTAAATTATCTGTAAAATTATCCCCAAAGAGTATAATTGATATATTTTTCGTTCACATATAGGTGTCAAAGTCTTCTTATTATAAAATATTACCCTTATATTTGATTTATTATGCGAATTGTTATTATTTTATTTTTGCAATATTTTTAGTTTAAAATAAAGTAAATATATGAGGAGGAATTGAACATGAGTCAAGAGGAACGAGATAAAGTTGAGGTTATTGACCCATCCGATCGCAGATATAAAGATGATAATTATTTTAAAAATGAAAAAGATGATTTTGAAAATTCTTCACCTATTCATTATCAATATGGTTGTGGTTGTCCTTTTGGTTGTCTTTCTTCTATTTTTATTTCTGTCATTCTTTCAATCTTATTAACTTTTTTACTTAATTGGATGTTCTAATTAGAAGTTCATATACATGAGGCATGTTATCTTGCATCAATATTACCTTTCCACACGAAAAACGCCCTCCAACTATTTATGTTGAAGGGCATTTCTTTAAGTAATTTAATTTTCGTTTTCATTTGATGCCTGTGATTGTTGACTTTGATTTTGAGTTTGCGTTTGCGTAGTACTACGTTGAGCAGACTGTTGAGTTGATTTTTGTTGAGTTGCAGTTTCTTGTGTATTCGACTGTTGAGTACTATCGGCACTTGACGATTGATTAGTTCTAGGCGATGACTGATTAGTTGCTGTCTCATTATTGTTGTTATTATTATTTGAAGCTGAACCAGAATGTGTAGCATTTGATTGAGAAGAGTCATTTACATTATCATCATCGTCTCGTTCCTGTGTTGGTTGTTCTTGAGTATCTGTTGATTTATTTTGTGTAGAGTCTTGAGTTGATTTTTGTTGTTTAGTATTAGAATCATTCGTTGTTTCTCTCGTGCGCGGCGCTTGTTGCGTATTTTGTTGAGAAGATGGTGTAGCCTGTTGTGTTTGTCGTGTTTGTTGTGATTCTTGTGTCTTAGGCGCTTGTCGTGTTCCTACATTGCCTTGATCAACGATATCTGCATTATATTGTTCATTGTTTTGTGCTGTATTTCTCTCTTTTGGTTGAGTTCCTTTTTCGTTATCCGCCTTATCTTTAGACTTTTCTTTTTTGTCTTTCTTATCTTCTTTTTTATCCTTATCATCTTTGTGCTTTTCTGTAGTTTGATTACTTAAACGTTCATTGCCACGTTTTGAATTATCTACAAATGAGAAAATAGCAAAAGCTAGTCCTATAAGTAAAAGTAAAATGACAATTGTACTGATAATTTTTGAAATACCACTCATTTTTAATTGTCTGCCTCCGTCATCTTAATTTTTTTCTAAGTCATATCATTTTCCACATTTAAACATAGTGGTGTATTTCTATGAATGTAGCATATAATTTTACAGCAATTACCTAAAAAATCATATTGAAAGAATTTAGGTTAAAAAATAAATATCATATATAATCTCTTATATATGATAACATCATAAGTACCAACAAACACTAAATTTAAATAAGTTATCTAATTCTATATTTGAAAGCGTGATAAAAAATGCATGAAGACTTTTCAAAAGAAGGCTTTGATAATAGCACTACAAGTAAAACTACACTTAAGTCGATGATGGTCAATAATGACCATTATGATGAGGATAAAAAATCGTCCTTTGATTTTTTACTGTTATCAATTATTTTTATCCCTTTAATCATATTACTCTTAAAAATTTTTTATTAGTACTATAAATAGATATACAATAAACCCATACGATTAACGTATGGGTTATTACTAAAGGGAGTCAAAATTGACCTTCGCTAATTATGGGTATACTAATATTAATTGAAAGATGTTAATAGTATGCGAAGGTTCTTCTTTATTATATCTTAAATTTTCCAAGAAATAATCAGGTTTACAGCTTAGGAAATGACATATTATTGACTAATCATTGGACATTATTTGAACAAAATAATGTGTTATTAGAATTAAAAACTATTCAAAAGAGGTGTAAACATGAAACAATATCTTATTACCGGTGGCACAGGAATGGTAGGTAGCCACTTAGTTGAAGAAATTAAAAAACAGGATGCGCATATCACTATCTTAACGCATAGTGATAAAGAAAGTGATGAGCCTAAAATTTCATATATAAATTGGTCTAAAGATGGATGGGAAGACCAAGTTCCAGATATTGATGTGGTCATCAATCTTGCAGGTGCATCATTAAACAAACGATGGACTGAATCATATAAACAAATGATTATGACTAGTCGTATCCAATCTACACAAGCTTTAGTGGATTTATTTAAAAATCGTTCTAAAAAACCTGAAGTATTATTTAATGCAAGTGCCATGGGATATTATCCTCCAAGCTTACATCAAACATATACTGAGCAATATCACACACTTCCATTCGATTTCCTATCAGATGTAGTGTATCAATGGGAACGTATTGCTAAACAATTTGAGGATTTTGGTACCCGTGTTGTGTTAGGTAGATTTAGTATGATTTTATCTGAAGAGGGAGGTTCTCTCCCAATGATGAAGTTGCCATATAAATTCTTTGTAGGTGGTAAATTAGGTTCTGGTCGTCAATGGTATTCTTGGATTCACATTGATGATTTAGTTCGCGCTATTTTATTTACGATTAATGAACCAGCTGCTAAAGGGCCATTCAATATGGCAGCCCCAATTCCTGAACGTCAAAATTTATTTGGTTATACGCTTGGTCGCGTTATGCATAGACCACATGAAACATGGGTTCCAGCCTTTGCCATGAGAGCAGCTTTAGGACAAATGTCTACAGTAGTGTTAGACACGCAAAAAGTGATACCTAACAAACTTGATGCGTTAAATTTTGATTTTAAATACCCTAATCTGAAGGTAGCTCTTAAAGATTTAATTAGCAAGTAAACATAGGAGTTTGATACCATGAATGACAACAAGTTAACCTATATTTTGCTTATTATTGCAAGCATATTTCTTATTTTGAATGGTATATTTGCATTTGAAAATAATATAGCTATTATCATAATGTCTATATTTTTCTTAGTCATAGGTATACTATTATTAGGTGTATCAGTTAGATTATTATTAAAAGCATCAAAACATTCTAGATAAGCATAAGAAAAAAGGGAGCGCCATTTTCGGCGCTCCCTTTTAAATATTAATTTGACTTATTTATTTTGATCTTCAGGTTGCATTACACTATCAATTAAACCATATTCTTTAGCTTCGTCAGCTGTTAAGAAGTTATCGCGGTCAGTATCTTTTTGGATTTTTTCAATACTTTGACCAGTACGTTCAGCTAAAATTCTGTTTAATTTTTCACGTGTTTTTAGGATATGGTTAGCAGCGATTTCAATTTCAGTTGCTTGACCTTGAGCGCCACCTAATGGTTGGTGAATCATTACTTCAGCGTTAGGTAATGCGAATCGTTTACCTTTTGCACCAGCTGCTAATAAGAATGAACCCATTGAAGCAGCCATACCGATACAAATTGTTTGAACATCTGGTTTAATATGTTGAATTGTATCATAAATCGCAAATCCAGCAGTCACGCTACCGCCTGGAGAGTTAATATATAGATAAATGTCTTTTTCAGAGTCTTGAGCTTGTAAGAATAATAATTGAGATACAATTGAGTTTGCTACGTTATCATCAATTGCTGAACCTAACATGATGATACGGTCTTTTAATAAACGTGAATAAATATCGTAAGCACGTTCGCCACGATTTGTTGTTTCAATAACTGTAGGAATTAAATTCATTTATATTTCCTCCTTGTAATTAACTGTTGTCCTCATTTTACAACAAAAGTCAAATATGGTCAAAAATTAACTATTGACGCATTTTTTTAGTTTTTTGTACACTATAAACATATATACAGATTGTACTTTTAAAATTACAAATAGTACAGAAATTTGGCTTTTAATATTCTCTCCCCGTAGTGTAATGGATCGCACGTAAGATTCCGGTTCTTAAAATAGAGGTTCGATTCCTCTCGGGGGGATCAAATCCGTGATAAAACGCTGGTATTAAAGCGTTTTATTTTTTATTTAAGAAAGTATTTTCCTCAAAACTATTATCTAAATTTTTTTACTAATCCGTATATTTAAGTCATAAAAATATTTAATACAATCTTTTTTCCAATAATAAAAAAGATATTTTTGATTACCACTCAAAAATACCCTTCTTCATATTTATAATTCTATTTTCTCACCGCTTCGTATTTTATCAGCTAGTTCGTTTAATTTTCTCAAGCGATGGTTAACGCCTGATTTAGAAATAGGACCTGTTGAAATCATTTCCCCTAGTTCTTTTAATGAGATTTCTTGATGTTCTACACGCAATTTAGCAATTTCTCTTAATCGGTCTGGAAGATTCTCAATACCGATTTCTTCATCGATAAGTTGAATGCTTTGTACCTGTTTCATTGCAGCACTGACCGTTTTATTTAAATTAGCGGTTTCACAGTTTACTAAGCGGTTGACTGAGTTTCTCATATCTCTGACTATACGCACATCTTCAAATTTCAAGAGTGCTTGATAGCCGCCTATTAAACTTAGGAATTCAGAGATTTTTTCTGCTTCTTTTAAATACGCGATACTTCCCTTTTTACGTTTTAAATGTTTAGCATTTAAACCATAACTATTCATGAGCTTGGTTAATCCTTCAGAATGATTCTCATATTGAGAGAATATTTCTAGATGATATGAAGACGTTTCTGGATTATTGACCGAACCGCCTGCTAAAAACGCTCCACGTAAATAACTTCTACGCATTTCATCATCTTTAATCATACTTGCATCAATATCGTGTACAAAGATACCATTTTTTAAAATTCCAAGTTCATCAAGAATCTCTCTAGCTCTCACCTTAGTACGACAAATATATATATTATTTTTCTTTAATTTCATTTTCTTACGTACTAATATTTCAATTTCAACATTAAATATTCGTTTAATTAATGAGTAAATACGGCGTGCAGTTGTCGCATTTTCAGTTTGAACATTAATTACAAATTGTTGATTAGATAGACTGAGGGCACCGTTCATACGGATTAATGCGCTAAGTTCCGCTTTAGCGTTGCTTTCATCTACTTCTATACGTGTTAGTTCATTTTTCATGTCTGATGCAAAACTCATCGCCTTATTTACCTTCCTTTCTAATCATTATCATAAATATATGTAATTAACATTCCAAAATGAATTAAGTTAGCATAACGCGTCATTTATAAACACATGCTTTCTATTGTATCATAATTTTTATAGTGTAAAAATGACATCTTATTTCTTAGGTTTGAATTGAATGGTACTAGTTAATTCAAGTGCTAAATCATAAATTAATTTAGCAAGTTCTTTATTATTATGACGTACTAAATATTGATCATACACTTCTACTAAATGAGAAGATGTAATAATCTTAATATTATTCTTAGTTAAATCATCTTCATTCATAACTACAGGTTGAGCGTTACGATTTTTATAATGTTTTAAAATGTCTTCATCATATTTCTCATCGCTACAAATCACATAATCAATAAATTGCTTGCCAGCATGATCATGAATTGCATTAATATGATCTAAAACATCATAATTATTTGTTTCTCCCGGTTGTGTCATAATATTAGAAATATAAAGTTTAGGCGCTTTTGAACTCAGAATAGCATCTGACATGCCTTTAACGCATAAATTGGAAATGACACTAGTGTATAAAGAGCCAGGTCCTAGCACAATTAAATCCGCTTCAGTAAGAGCATCTATGGCTTCTTCCATAGGTTCTACGTTAGATGGTTCTAGATATACGCGCTCAATTCTTTTATTTTTTTGAGGGATTTTAGATTCCCCTTTAACAATTTCTCCATCTTCTAGAATGGCATTTAACATCACATTAGTGTTTGTAGACGGAATTACTTTCCCTTTAATATTTAAGATTTTACTTAATTCTTTAACCGCATGACCAAAGTCATTTTTAATATTAGTAAGTGCAGCTAATAAAAGATTCCCAAGTGAATGCCCTTCAATTTGATGTTCTTCAAAGCGATATTGAAATAATTCTTCTAATATAGGTTCTACATCACTAAGGGCTGCAATTACATTGCGAATATCACCTGGCGCAGGTATGTCCATTTCATTACGAATCTTCCCCGTGCTTCCTCCATCATCAGCTACTGTCACGATAGCTGTGATATCAATTGGATATTCCCTTAATCCCCTAGCTAATACTGATAGGCCTGTCCCCCCACCTATGAGTACAACTTTTAACTGTTTCATTTTTTCACGCCACTTTCAATATGTGCATCTCTGTGATGAACATAAACATTATAATCAAAAATCTCTCCAAGTTCTTGACCAATACGCTTAGCTAGTGCTACTGAACGATGTTGTCCGCCTGTACAACCTATCGCAATGACTAACTGAGCTTTTCCTTCTTTTTTATACCCTGGAACCATGAACTTTAGTAAATCCATTAGCTTCTCATAGAAAATTTCTGTCTCTTTCCATTTCATAACATAATTGTAGACCGCTTCATCTTCTCCCGTCATCGGTCTCAAGTCTTCTACATAATATGGGTTAGGTAAAAATCGAACATCAAATACTAAGTCAGCATCCATTTGAATCCCATGTTTGAAACCAAAACTTGTCACATTGATACTAAATGACTTGAAATTTTCATCTTTAAATTTCTTTTTAACTCTCTCTTTTAATTCTTTAGTTGTTAGGTCGGTAGTGTTTACAATATAGTTTGCAAAAGTACGAATTCTAGAAAGCAGTTGTCTTTCTTCAAGAATAGAGTCGATAAGTGACATTTGTCCATTTTCATTTAATGGATGGGCACGACGAGATTCTTTGTATCTAGATATTAATTTTTCAGTATCCGCTTCTAAGAACATCACATCAACGATGACGTCGTTGCGAATCTTTATTGCATCAATTTCTTCAACTAATGACGTAAATAATTCTTTACCTCTTAAATCAATAGCAATCGCTACTTTTTGCAACGATGGGTTCCCTTGTTCCATTAATTCTACAAATTTCGGTAATAAAATAGGTGGTAAATTATCTACACAGAAGAAACCTATATCTTCAAGACATTGAATGACTACAGATTTACCTGCTCCTGATAATCCTGTCACTACTAATAATTCGCTTTTACTTATTTTTTCACTTGTTTCATTGCCTGTTTGATTTATCACTATGAACACCGCCCATTTAATCTATATTTATATCTAATATGTATGCATAAATATTTAATTACTTTCATAATATCACATGTTTAAGAGAACGTAACTAATGAGATCGTTTTGTTTATTGTTTCATTTTTAAATAAAAAAAGCTAGAACAATACCATTCATGAAAAGTACATCGAGGCATTATTCTAGCTTGATTCTATACTTACGCTTCCGCTTTATCTTTTAATTCTTCAATGTAGTCGATTGCGCTTTGAGCGGCAATACTACCATCACCAGTAGCCGTTACAATTTGACGTAGGCCTTTATCTCTTACATCTCCAGCTGCAAAAATACCAGGGACAGATGTTGTCATGTCATCTTTAGTAACGATATAACCCATATCATTAGTGATACCTAGGTTATTAAATGGTGTAGTTAATGGTTTCATTCCGATGTAGATGAATACACCGTCAGCATCTAATGTTTGTTCTGAGGCATCTTTAGTAGATACTAGTGTAACGGAACCTACTTTACCATCTTTTTCATTGATTGATTTTAATGTATGGCTCCAAATAAAGTCGATTTTGTCATTTTTGAATGCGCGATCTTGTAATATTTTTTGAGCTCTTAATTCGTCTCTACGGTGCACAATTGTAACCTTATCTGCAAACTTAGTTAAGAATGCGCCTTCTTCAACTGCAGAGTCACCGCCACCGATAACGAATAAATTTTTATTTTTAAAGAATGCACCATCACATACTGCACAGTAACTTACGCCACGTCCACCTAGTTCTTGTTCACCAGGTACGCCAATTTTTTTATATTCTGCACCAGTTGAAATAATAACAGCATGTGCTGTGATTTCTTTATTACCTAAATTAATGACTTTATAGTCACCTTTATCTTCAATAGATTTAATATCGCCATATTGATATTCAGCGCCAAATTTTTTCGCATGTTCGAACATTTTAGTTGATAAATCTGGGCCAGTAATCATTTCAAAACCTGGGAAGTTTTCTACTTCTTCTGTGTTAGCCATTTGGCCACCTGGCATTCCTCTTTCAATCATAACAGTGCTTAAGTTTGCACGTGATGCATAAACTGCTGCAGTCATACCAGCGGGTCCAGCACCGATAATCGCAACATCATAGTTTACTTCAGTCATTTTTATGCCTCCTACGTTTTTATTATCATGCGCATTATATATTATAAAAGTCATTTCTTAAATTTATATGCTCAACAACTGATTAATAGCGCTATCTAATTTGTATTTTGAAGTATTAAACAATTCAATCACTTCTTTTTTTGTCATATGGGTATCATAATAACGATGATAAAGGTAAACATGCGCTGCTATATATCTATCTACATCACTTAAATCTACTTCATTCGCGATTAATCCTTCACCTTTATCAATCCAGCTTATAAACAGCTCTGTATCTTGGCGTAACTCTTTATTTTTATAAAGTTTGAGTAAGCCACGATGAATAAAATCTAATTTATTCAAATGAAGGCCTTGTACTAAATAAGTTAGATACAGTTTTTCATAGTCATTCATCGTTTCTAAAACTGACCAAATTTCTTCAGTCATTAAAATTTCCTTACCATTTAACTGGTTTAATAAGAAGACACCATATAATCTATAATGACTATCATCGTCCATTAATAGTGGCTCAATTTTCTGATCAAATATTTGTTTACTTTCTTCTATCACCCATGGAGCGTAACCTACATCTACTTTAGAAATCTGTAATAATTTGTCCCAAAATAGTTCACTTTGTTCTTTATTTCCAAGGTAATAATAATTAAAACTTAAAGCGTTAAACATTTGAATTGAAGCGAACTTACCCTTTTTGTACAGTGGTAATAAAAGTTGTTGTGAGGCTTCATATTGTTTTAAATAACTTAAGACAATGCCCAGTTTAAAACTTTCGTCATCGTTCATTGGTACGACTTTACTTAAAATCTTAAGATACTTTTGATATTTCTCAGTTTCATTGGTGTTATAGAGCAATAACGTATAGTGACACAAGGCGTGCACATCTGAATTATCTTCACTTAGCAGTGTTTCAAATAATTCTTTTGCCGTTTCATATTCACTTAAATACAAGTAACACATAGCTAATAAATTACGCACGACACGATGTTCTTGAATATATTCATCTTGTTGCAAAATGAAACTACGTGCTTCTTCTAAGCGTCCTTGTGAAAATAAATATTGGAATAAAAGTTGTGTCGCAAATAACTGTGCTTCTAATTCAATTTTTTCTTCACTAATGTAAGACACTTCGAATGTTTTTTCTAATTCAGCCCTATAATCTTTATCTTCAGTCAAAATCACATAATTAATACCAAACAAGAAGGCCTTGTTTGGCTCATTAAGTTCGATGTTCAATTCACTTAATTGATAATAACTTTCTTCTACATGGTCTTTTTTAATAATATTCTCGTAAAAAAGCTTTTCAGCTTGGCCACCTAAATTCATTTTAGTAAGACAATGCGTATAGTTGAGTTGAATATCAAAATCATCTGGTGACAAATCAAGCACTTTTTTATAGTACTCTGCTGCTTTTTTAAAGTCTTGTTGTTTAAATTTTTGATCTGCCATTTTACGATAGAAGTCTTCATCAAATACCATTGATATCACATTATTGTTCTTTTGTGCCATACTTTGTCACCTCTCTTTCTATTTATATTGGATATGCATTGGATTTCCATATGCAATCGCATTATCTGGGATATCCTTAGACACGATAGTGCCGGTTTTCACTATTACATTATGACCGATATTAATACCTGGCAAAATAGTAGTATTAGCGCCTATTAAAGTGTTATGTCCAATCTTCACTGGACCATAACGATATTCTTCCACTAATACTTCATGCGTTAATATTGTAGTATTATAACCAATTACACAATTATTGCCAATCGATATTAATTGAGGATGAAAAATATCTAGCATGACTTTATAGGCAATTGCGGTCTGTTTGCCGATATTCATTTTCAAAAGATGAATATAAATCCATCGTTTCAACTTTAAGTTTGGTATATAGCGACATAACTCAATGATTAACGTGTTTCGGAATGTTTTTGGAAAACTGACAAAGCGGTAAATACGCCATAATGGATTTACCGCCTGTCTTGTTATTTTGGTTAAACGTCGCATTATTTTGCATTCACCTTATTGTTAGGCCAACTTAATGGACCTGCTTCTTTATAAATCGGAGGATTATATTTTAAACGTCTATAAACGAATAAAATAAGTCCTACAATAATCAAGACAACAGATACGAATTGAGCAACACGTATATGACTCGTTAACATTAAGCTGTCTGTTCTTAAGCCTTCTACAAAGAAACGGCCAATGGAATACCATATTAAATAAAGAATAAAGGTTTCGCCTACGCGAAGATGCTTTCTAATCGTCATTAAGATAATAAATCCTAGGACGTCCCAAATCGATTCATATAAAAATGTCGGATGATAATAGACGCCTTCAATATACATATTTCGAATAATAAATTCAGGTATATGTAACTGTTCTAAAAATGTTCTAGAAACAGGTCCACCATGAGCTTCGTGGTTCATGAAATTACCCCAACGGCCAATGCCCTGCGCTAAGATAATACTTGGTGCTACGATATCCCCAATTTGAAATGGATTTAAATTTTTTATCTTACACACAATTATTCCGGTAATAAATCCGCCTATTAGACCACCATGTATCGCGATGCCCCCGTGCCAAATCTTAGGAATTTCTGCAGGATTCTCCATATAATAAGGCCATTGGAAAATCACAAAATAAATACGTGCAACTAAAAAGCCAAAGATAGCACTATAGAAAATGACATCGATTAATGTATCTTGGTGTAAGCCAACATATTTCAGACTTTCTTGGGCGATAAAGTAACCGATAAGGATACCCACAGCGATAATGATTCCATACCATTTAATAGATAAAGGTCCTAAGTTAAAGGCAGTTGGATCAATATAATTCAAATTCAACATCATGTCTTACTTCTCCTTGCTTTGATTACCTTTTCTTAAAATCTCTTCATTCAAGCGTTGGTTAAATTCTTCCGCCGTGTTAATGCCCATAATATTTAAACGGTAGTTCATAGCCGCTACTTCTATTATCACGGCTACGTTTCTACCCGGACGCACTGGGACGGTTTTTTTAGTAATTTCCGTATCGAGAATTTTTAAAGTTTCTTCGTTTAGACCAACGCGATCGTATAATTTATCTTTATTCCAATTTTCTAAATTAATATTTAAACGGATTTGCTTCTCCGTCAAAATAGATCCTGCACCAAACAATGTCATCACATTGATAATACCGAGGCCTCGAATTTCAAGCAAATGTTCAATTAATTTTGGTGGTGTACCAATCAATTCACCCTTAGTAATTTGGCGAATTTCAACATTATCATCGGCTACTAAGCGGTGACCACGTTTCACTAATTCTAACGCTGTTTCACTTTTCCCGATACCAGAATCTCCAGTAATTAATACACCTACACCATATACATCGACTAATACCCCATGCAATGAGGTGCTCTGTGCTAGCTCATGTTCAAGGAACGTAGTTAAACGACTCATCAAACTTGTTGTAGCATCTTTAGAAACAATTAAAGGAGTGTCCATTTCTTGAGATGCTTCGATTAATTCTTGAGGTGGTTCTAATCCTCTTGTCACAATGATAGCTGGTGTTTCTGGACGACATAATTTGCGCATGCGTCCTTGTCGTTCTTCATCTGGCAATAAATTATAGAAAGATAATTCAGTTGTACCTAATAATTGGATTCTGTCTGCCGCATAATGGGAAAAATATCCAGCCATTTCCAATCCAGGGCGTGATATATCTGTATTTTTTATATGTTTATGTAATCCCTTTTCACCAGTAAACAGTTCTAAATTTAATATTTTGACTAATTTCTCTGTCGTTAACATGAGTTCACCTCAAAATTTTCACTTGAATTCATTCATCTACTATCATATCAAAAATGATGTCACTATTAATATAAAAATGTCGTTTAGGCGTTGAATTTGTTTTTTCAATCTCTAAATAAATAAAAAAGCCTCTCCTATTATAAAGATTAGAAGCGTTATTATGATATAGAAGAAACCGATACATACATTCCTTTTCTTCTCTTCACTTCCATCACTTTATATAGGAAAGACTACTTAAATATATTTATTTTCCACTCAATACCTACTGTGTCATATTTATTCGACTGAATCACGTTCAAGCACCGGTTTCAAATATTTACCTGTGTAAGATACTTCAACTTCAGCAATTTCTTCAGGTGTACCGGTAGCTACGATAGTACCGCCACCTTCACCGCCTTCAGGACCTAAATCAATAATATGATCTGCTGTTTTAATTACATCTAAATTATGTTCAATGATGACTACGGTATCGCCATTTTCTACAAGTCGATTTAAAACTTTCAATAATCTACTAATATCATCTACATGTAAGCCAGTTGTTGGTTCATCTAAAATATAAATTGAACGACCAGTTGAACGTTTATGCAGTTCTGATGCTAATTTCACACGTTGGGCTTCCCCACCAGATAGCGTAGTAGCTTGTTGACCTAACGTGATGTAGCCTAAACCTACATCTACGAGTGTTTGTAATTTACGATGTATTTTAGGAATATTTTCAAAGAAATAAGTCGCTTCTTCTACTGTCATTTCTAGTACATCTGCAATATTCTTACCTTTATATGTGACTTCTAAAGTTTCACGATTATATCGTTTACCATCACAAACTTCGCAAGGTACGTATACATCAGGTAAGAAGTGCATTTCAATTTTGATAATTCCGTCACCTTTACAAGCTTCACAACGTCCACCTTTCACATTGAAACTGAAACGTCCTTTTTGGTAACCACGAATTTTAGCTTCATTTGTTTGCGCAAAAACATCGCGGATATCATCAAACACACCAGTATATGTCGCCGGATTTGAACGAGGTGTTCTACCAATTGGAGATTGGTCGATATCTATAATTTTATCTAATTGATCAACACCTTCAATGGCATCATATTCGCCAGGTTTTACTTTAGATTTATTAATTTTTTGAGCTAAAGATTTATAGAGCACTTCATTTACTAATGAACTTTTACCTGAGCCAGATACACCTGTCACAACTGTCATCACAGATAAAGGAATATCTACATCTACGCCTTTTAAGTTATTACTACGTGCACCTTTAATACTAATCTTTCTATCAGTAATTTCGCGACGATGTTCAGGTACGTCAATGCGTTTTTTACCACTTAAATATTGTCCAGTTAATGATTTCTTATCTTTCATAACCTTGGCTGGTGTGCCGCTTGAGACAATCTCACCACCATGGTTACCTGCACCTGGACCAACATCTACAAGATAATCTGCTGCTCTCATAGTATCATCATCATGTTCAACAACAATCAGCGTATTCCCTAAATCACGCATTTCTTTTAAAGTACCAATTAATCTATCATTATCGCGTTGGTGCAATCCGATAGACGGTTCATCTAGTACATAGAGTACACCAGTTAAACGTGAACCAATTTGTGTAGCTAAGCGAATACGTTGGGCTTCCCCGCCTGATAACGTACCTGATGAACGATTTAATGTTAAGTATTCTAAACCAACGTTATTTAAGAAAGATAAGCGAGAAATAATTTCTTTTAGAATTTGGTTCGCAATCGCTCTGTCTTGTTCTGATAACTCGATGTTTTCATAGAATTGTAAAGCATTATTAATAGAATACTCTACAACTTCACCAATATTATAACCACCCACATAAACAGATAATGCTTCTTTGCTCAAACGTTTACCATGACAAGTCTCACATGGCAGTTCTGTCATGTACTTACTCATGACTTCACGTGTGTATTCTGATGGCGATTCATGATAACGACGATCAATGTTAGGTAATACACCTTCAAATTTCATTTTTCTGTGACGTGTACCACCATTACGGCTATGGAATGAGAATTCTATTTGTTTGTCGCCAGAACCATTCATCAAAATATCTTTTTGTCTATCTGTTAATTTTTTATACGGTTTATCCATATTAATTCTATAAACTTCACAGACACGCTTTAATAATGTTGGGTAAAAATCAGAACTTGTTGGTTCCCAAGGTTCAATTGCACCTTCATTTAAACTTTTATTTTGGTCTGGAACGACTAAATCAACATCGACTGTTAAACGTTGACCTAATCCATCGCATGTTGGACAAGCGCCAAATGGGCTATTAAAACTAAACATTCTTGGTTCTAATTCACCTATTGAAAAACCACAAATTGGGCAAGCATGGTTCTCAGAGAATTTAAGGTCTTCTCCATCGATAACATCTACTGTAATGTTACCTTCCGCTAGTTCTAAACCTGTTTCAATAGAATCAGCTAAACGTGATTCTATACCTGCTTTGACAACTAAACGGTCTACTACAACTTCTATTGTATGGTTCTTATTCTTATCTAACTCTGGCACTTCATTCATATCAACGATTTCACCGTCAACACGTAAACGTACATAGCCTTTCTTACCAATATCTTCAATTAATTTCTCATGGCTACCTTTTCTATGAGAAATCACTGGCGCTAAAATTTGAATTTTTGTACGTTCTTCAAGCTCTAAAATGCGATCTACCATTTGTTGGACAGTTTGTGATTCGATTTCAACATTGTGATAAGGACAGTACGCTTTACCTACACGCGCATAAAGTAAACGAATGTAATCATAAATTTCAGTTACAGTTGCCACAGTTGAACGTGGGTTCTTACTTGTCGTTTTTTGATCAATCGAAATGGCTGGAGACAACCCTTCAATTGTATCTACATCTGGTTTGTCCATTTGCCCTAAAAATTGGCGTGCATAGGCACTTAAAGATTCCACATATCGACGTTGACCTTCTGCATAAATCGTATCAAAGGCAAGTGATGATTTACCTGAACCAGATAATCCTGTCATGACAATTAATTTATTTTTAGGAAGTTCAATATCAACATTCTTTAAATTATGTGCTCTCGCACCTTTAACTACGATACTTGGTCCTTTCATTTATCTGTCACCCTTCTGCTTTTAATTCAAATAACATATCTCTCAATTCTGTTGCTCTTTCGAAGTCTAAATCTTTAGCTGCTTTTTTCATTTCTTTTTCTATATTTTCAATCGTTTTTTGACGTTCTTTCTTAGTCATTTTCTTAGGTACTTCTGTTTGTTGTTTATCATTAGTTTCATCATTCTCCACAGTAGCACTAATAACATCATGAATTTTCTTATTAATTGTCTTCGGAGTGATGCCATATTTTTCATTATGAGCCATTTGAATTTCACGACGACGCTGTGTTTCATCAATAGCATATTGCATTGAATCCGTCATCTTGTCGGCATACATAATTACTTCACCTTTATCATTACGCGCAGCACGACCAATCGTTTGGATTAATGAACGGTTAGAACGCAAGAAGCCTTCTTTGTCAGCATCTAAAATAACAACGAGTGATACTTCAGGAATATCAATACCTTCTCTCAGCAAGTTAATACCTACGACAACATCATACGTGCCCATACGTAAGTCACGAATGATTTCAATACGTTCCAGCGTTTTAATTTCTGAGTGTAAGTAGTTAACTTTAATACCCGCTTCTTTCATATATGTTGTTAAATCTTCACTCATTTTTTTAGTTAATGTCGTTACTAAGACACGTTCATCTCTATCAATTCTTTCTTGAATTTCACCTAATAAATCATCAATTTGATTCTTCGTTGGACGTACATCAATCTTAGGATCTAATAAGCCGGTAGGACGAATAATTTGTTCCACCATTTCATCCGTATGTTCAATTTCATATGGACCTGGTGTAGCTGATACATATACTAATTGGTTTGTTTTTTGTTCAAACTCTTCAAATTTAAGTGGACGGTTATCCATAGCGCTCGGTAAACGGAAACCATGATCTACCAACACTTTTTTACGTGCTTGGTCACCATTAAACATTCCTCTAATTTGTGGCAATGTCACATGCGATTCATCGATCATCACTAACCAGTCATCGCCAAAGTAATCTAGTAATGTATACGGTGTAGAACCGGGTGGTCTTAATGTTAAATGAACAGAGTAGTTTTCAATACCTGAACAAAAGCCCATTTCACGCATCATTTCTAAATCATAGTTTGTACGTTGTTCTAAACGTTGCGCTTCTAACAACTTATTCTCATCTTTTAGTTCTTTTAAGCGCTCTTCTAATTCTTTTTCAATACGTTCAATGGCTATTTTCATTTTCTCTTCACGCGTAACGAAGTGAGAAGCTGGGAAAATAGCAAAGTGTTCTCTTTCACGAATAACTTCACCTGTAAGGTAATTCACTTCGCGAATACGATCAATTTCATCACCAAAGAATTCTACTCGTATACACATTTCTTCACGTGAGGCTGGGAAAATTTCAACGACGTCACCACGTACTCTAAACGTACCACGTTGGAAATCAATGTCATTTCTAGAATATTGTACATCGACTAATTTACGTAGCAATTCGCTACGATCCATTTCCATTCCCACACGTACACTAACTACTAAATCCTTATATTCTTCTGGATTCCCTAAACCATAAATACAACTTACACTAGCAATAATGATGACATCATCACGCTCAAATAGTGCGCTTGTAGCAGAGTGACGTAGTTGGTCGATTTCATCATTAATCGATGCGTCTTTCTCGATAAAAGTATCCGTAGAAGGCACATAAGCTTCTGGTTGATAATAATCATAGTAACTTACAAAGTACTCCACTCTGTTTTCCGGGAAGAACTCTTTAAACTCACTGTATAATTGGCCAGCTAATGTTTTATTGTGGGCAATAATTAAAGTTGGTTTCCCAACTTCTTTAATAACATTACTCATGGTGAACGTTTTACCTGTACCGGTAGCGCCGAGTAATGTTTGATGACGTTTACCTTCTTTAACGCCTTCGACAATCTTTTTAATCGCTTGAGGTTGGTCCCCTTGCGGATCAAACTCAGAATTTAATTTAAATGGATAGTGTTCCACCATTCTTACAAGCGCCTCCTCAATTTATGCTTACTACTGTTATTTCCTATTCTTTGAAAAGTATTCTTACTTAAACTTATTTTAGCAAAAATATAAATAAAAATACAAACGTTTGTTCGCTTACGTTTGTATCTTCTCTACTTAATCATTCGAATATATAAAAAGAGATGAGCCTAAAGTCAAAGCATTTTAACCTAGAGGTCCCATCTACCTGTATCAACTCTTTTAAATGTAAAATTAATATAAACCAACTTATGACTAAATTCAATTTATCTGTTTATAAAGTATTAATCTTGATGTTTGTGAAATTCTAACTTGTCTATAATCACATATCCAGCTAATAATGACACTACGTCTATAAAGATAATCCATTCATTATGGAAAAATCCTTTATAAATCGATGTGGCAATTAAGACAAGCGTTACAAGCACACCCACCCATTTACTTCTCGTAATCACACTAAATAATACAACTAACACACATGGAAAAAAGGCGGCTAAAGCATACCAAATCATTTCATTCACCCATTTCTACGATTTAATATGGCCATCGTTGTTTCACGTAATTCAGCTCTTGGTATAAAGTTCTCAGTTAACATTTCTGGGATGACATTATCGATAAAGTCTTGTACTGAACTTAAATGATCGAACTGAATAATGGTTTCTAAACTATTTTCATAAATTTCAAAGAATAACGATTCAGGATTACGCTTTTGAATTTCACCAAACGTTTCATATAGTAAATCAATTTTATCTGCGACTGATAAAATTTGTCCTTCTAAAGAATCATCTTTTCCTTCTTGAAGTCTTTTGCGATAAATATCTTGATACGCTTCCGGGATTTCTTCATTGATAAAAGTGTTCACCATTTCTTCTTCAACCTGTGAGAATAACATTTTCAATTCAGTTCTAGCATATTTGACAGGTGTTTTAATATCTCCAGTAAATACTTCTGCAAAGTCATGGTTCAAAGCTTTCTCATATAAACTCTTCCAATCAATTGTATTACCATGATGCTCTTCAACTGTTGCTAAGTATTGTGCAATTTTAGTTACTTTGAAAGAATGTGCAGCTACATTATGCTCGAAGTATTTAAATTTACCTGGTAATCGAATTAATTTCTCTAAATCAGAAAGTCTTTTAAAATATTGATGAACACCCATATCGCGAAACCTCCATGTTTTATTAAATACAGATTATACTTATTTTTATTATACCAATCAATAATTTGATGAAAAGTGTCAATCTATATTAAATATGGCAAAACTGTGCTTTCTGAATTCAATACAGCACCTAAATAAAAAGCACTATACTTAGCAATTAGTGTTTTGCTAGCATAGTGCTTTCTCATATTTTAATTAATTGATTTAATATCATTTCTTAGTGGATAAAGTTATAACCTGAAGCATTTTTAATTGTACGGTTTGTCACGTTATTGTAATTACCATTCCAGTTCATTTCAGATACATAGAAAGAACCGTCACTATTCACACGTTCAACTACACCTACATGACCATAGTAACCAGCACTAGTTTGGAAAACAGCTCCAACTTCAGGTCTATTGTCTACAGCTAAACCAGCATTTCTAGCAGAATTAGCCCAGTTGCTTGCATTGCCCCAGAAGCTTCCTACTGAACGGCCTAATTGTTGACGACGACCGAATGCATAGTATGTACAGTTACCATAGTAATAACGATTACCTTGGTTGTTTACAGTACTATGACTATAGTTTGAAGCTACAGGTGCGCTTGTTACCCCAACATTATAGTTATGGCTAGTTGTATATCTTGATGGGGCTTCATATCCACTTGAACCATAGTGGTAACTAGTTTGGCGGTTTGTTACGACACCACTTCCTGTATCAACATGGTTATATGAACTAGCTAATTGTGTAGTATTCTGTCCTTGCTCATTAGAAGAAGTTGCATAAAGTTGAGCATAGTCAATAGAAAGATTGTCTAAACTTGCAGCACCTTTCTCAGTAACGGCAATTAAATCACCTGGATGAATAAGTGATGTTAAACCAGGATTTAAATCATATACTTCTTCTAAAGAGATATGATGTGCTTTAGCAATTTTATTTAATGTATCTCCAGCTTTTACTTCAACTACATCTTTATCTGGCACTATTAAAGATGTGCCTTGTTGAACTTCACTTGATTGAATATGATTTAATGATTGAATTTCACTGGCAGTCGTAGCAAATTGATGCGCTAATGTTTCTACTGATGTTGTATCTTCAACAACGTGTGTTTGTTGTGCACTAGCTATGCCATTAATACCAGCAAACGCTGCGATAGATGTCAGTGTTACAGTCAATGATTTTTTTCTCATGTTGTCATTCCTTTGTAGTAATGTATTCTTGTTCATTAATACTGTAGCACAAATTTTTTTGGAAAAGTGTAATGTTAAATCGTTGTAATATAAAGGTTAAATAACACTTCATATTTAATTAAAAACACCTATCTTAGTAATAAATATCTTTGCTAATTACACATAAAACATTCATTTTCAAATTAATTTAATAAGAATATACTTACCTTATTAGGCTTCATTATTATTCATTGAATGCCTCAAGTAAGCTTCAATAAACGGTTGAATTTCACCATCCATCACTGCATCCACTTTACCTGTTTCTTCATTAGTACGATGATCTTTCACCATTGAATATGGATGGAAAACATATGAGCGAATTTGACTTCCCCAACCAATCTCTTTTTGTTCACCACGAATTTCAGCCATTTCACGCTCTTGCTCTTCTAATTTCAATTGATATAATTTGGCTTTCAACATCTTCATCGCTGCTTCACGGTTTTTAATTTGTGAACGCTCATTTTGGTTATTCACAACAATACCTGTTGGATGGTGCGTAATTCGAATGGCAGATTCAGTTTTGTTGATGTGCTGACCACCAGCACCAGATGCTCTAAACGTATCAACCGTAATATCATCCGGGTTAATTTCAATCTCAATTTCATCATTATTAAATTCAGGAATCACATCACATGAAGCAAATGATGTATGACGTCGACCTGATGAATCAAATGGTGAAATTCTGACTAATCGATGTACACCCTTTTCAGCTTTTAAATAACCGTAAGCATTATGACCTTTAATTAATAATGTGACACTCTTAACGCCCGCTTCATCACCCGGTAAATAGTCCACTGTTTCAACTTTGAAACCTTGTTGCTCACCATAACGCTGATACATACGTAGTAACATGCTCGCCCAGTCTTGAGACTCCGTACCGCCTGCACCAGGATGCAATTCAAGAATTGCATTATTTGCATCATGAGGACCATCTAATAACAATTGCAACTCAAATTGGTCGACTTTCTCCTTGAAACCAATGACCTCTTGCTCCAAGTCCTCCTTCATATCCTCATCAAATTCCTCTTGCAACAACTCCCAAGTTGCAGTCATATCTTCGACTTCATTATTCAAATCATGATAACCATTTACCACAGCCTTCAATGCATTATTTTTATCAATAATGTCCTGCGCTTTATTCTGATCATCCCAGAAATTGGGCTCCGTCATCATTTCCTCATACTCTTGAATATTCGTCTCCTTATTCTCTAAGTCAAAGAGACCCCCTAATTTGATCTAAATCATTACTATAATCATCAATATTACGTTTAATTTCAGATAATTCCATTCGTATCTCTCCTATTAATCATTACTATACATTTCTTAATCATACATGATATTTCTCACACTTGTCATTTCTTTTGGAAAAGGCCATCACGTTTAACATTTAAAAGATATTGAAGTCTTACCATGTACACGTAAAATCAAATGTTACAGTACCTTGCCACTATAATAAAAAACAGGAGTGTGAATAGCTTCACATCTCCCATTTTCAGCAATAGCTTTATTATTATTCGTCTTTGCCATGGCAGTTTTTGTATTTCTTGCCACTACCACATGGACAAGGGTCATTACGACCAATCTTATCACCTTTAACCACAGGTTGTTTTTTGGCTTTCTCTTTACCGTCTTCAGCAGATACATGTTGTGCTTTACCAAAGTCAGTTGTTTTTTCACGTTCAATATCATCATCAACTTGAATGATGGATTTAAGAATAAATTTAGATGTATCCTCTTCGATATTTTGCATCATCATATCAAATAATTCATGACCTTCATTTTGATAATCACGAAGCGGATTTTGTTGTGCATATGAACGTAGGTGGATACCTTGACGTAATTGATCCATCGTATCGATGTGATCAGTCCAATGTGTATCAATTGAGCGTAATAAAATCATACGTTCAAATTCAGGCATTTGATCGCCAATTTTTTCTTTTTGGCTTTCATAAGCTTTTTCAATTTTAGCCCATACAACATCAAAGATATCTTCTGAATCCTTACCTTTGATTTCGTCTTCAGTCAAATCGCCTTCTTGTAAGAATACATCATTGACGTAGTTAATAAATGGTGTGTAATCTGGATTATCATCTTCTTCATTAATATGATAATTCACAGCACGTTGTAATGTTGAGCGCAACATTGCCATTACTAATTCAGAACTATTTTCCGAATCAATGATGTTATTACGTTCATTATAGATAATTTCACGTTGCTTACGTAATACTTCATCGTATTCAAGGATACGTTTACGCGCATCAAAGTTATTACCTTCAACACGTTTCTGTGCTGATTCGACAGCACGTGATACCATTTTAGATTCAATTGGCGTTGAATCATCCATACCTAGACGGTTCATCATTTTTTGAAGTCTTTCTGAACCGAAGCGTACCATCAATTCATCTTGAAGTGATAAGTAGAAACGGCTGTCCCCTTTATCACCTTGACGACCAGAACGACCACGTAGCTGATCATCGATACGACGTGATTCATGACGTTCTGTACCAATAACCGCAAGACCTCCGATTTCTTCGACACCTTCACCTAGTTTGATGTCGGTACCACGACCAGCCATATTCGTCGCAATCGTAACTGCACCTTTTTGACCAGCTTTTGCTACGATTTCAGCTTCACGTTCGTGGTTCTTAGCGTTTAATACATCATGACGAATACCGCGCTTTTTCAATAAGTTTGAAATATATTCACTTGTTTCAACCGCTACTGTACCTAATAGCACAGGTTGACCATTTTTATGTTTTTCAACAACGTCTTCTACAACTGCATCAAATTTACCTTTTTGACTAATATAGATTAAATCTGATTTATCTATACGTTGTACAGGTTTATTAGTAGGAATTTGCGTTACTGTCATATTGTAAATATTTCGGAACTCTTCTTCTTCCGTTTTCGCTGTACCTGTCATTCCAGCTAATTTATTGTACATACGGAAGTAGTTCTGGAAAGTAATTGAGGCCATTGTTTTAGATTCATTTTGAATTTTAACGCCTTCTTTGGCTTCAATCGCTTGGTGTAAACCTTCAGAGAAACGACGACCAGGCATCGTACGACCTGTAAATTGGTCTACGATTAATACTTCTCCATCGACTACCATGTAGTCTACGTCACGTTGTAAAGTAACGTGCGCTTTTAATGCTGTATTAATATGACTGATGATTTCTACATTTTGCACATCGTATAAGTTATCAATTTTAAACATACGTTCTGCTTTATCAGCACCTTGTTCTGTTAAGTGTACTGCTTTCGTTTTTTCATCATATTTATAGTCATCTTCAGCTTTTAACATTTTAGCGAAAACGTTAGCTTGAGTATAAAGAGATGTTGATTTTTCAGCTTCCCCTGAAATAATTAGTGGCGTTCTTGCTTCATCAATTAAAATAGAATCGACCTCATCAATGATAGCAAAGTGCAACGGTCTCATAACTCGTTCTTCCGCATAGTTCACCATGTTATCTCTTAAATAGTCAAATCCTAATTCATTATTTGTACTATACGTAATATCTTGCGCATATGCTTCACGTTTTTCAGTGGTTGATTTGCTATTTAAGTTTAAACCAACTGTTAATCCTAAGAATTCATATAGTTCAGCCATTTCTTCACTTTGAACACTAGATAAGTATTCATTGACTGTGATAACGTGCACACCGCGACCAGCTAATGCATTTAAATATGTTGGCATTGTCGCTGTTAATGTTTTACCTTCCCCTGTTCTCATTTCAGCGATATCGCCTTTATGGATAGCGATACCACCCATAACTTGAACTTTATACGGTGACATATTGAACACACGCTTCGCACCTTCACGTACAAGTGCATAAGCTTGTGGTAAAATTTTATCTAAATAATCATTTTGTTTTTTTACATCTTCAATTTCTTGTACTTCTTCTTGGAATTGTTTTGTTTTAGCTTTGATTTCATCATCAGTTAAAATAGCCATATCTTCCTCTAATGCAAGTACTTCATCAGCTATTTTACCTAAACGTTTTGTTTCTTTTTTATTGCCGTCAACAATTTTCGATAAAAATCCCATTACTTCCGCTCCTTTAGCTTAAAAAACTGTTAGGCCTACAACAATTTATCTTATCATTTATACTTTCAAATTTATACTTATATACTCATATAAACCTTAGGCTTAATTGTGTACAACTATTATAAATTACTTTAACTTTCCCTACTAATATTTGTGTTTAATTTCTTTCAATATCAATAACTCATTACTCATTACATTAGCACAGCATGTTCAGAGCGTCCACGAATAACGCTATTATTGAATATTAAAGAGCGCCCACACAATATGGACGCTCTCACTTTTAATTGTCATTCATTATATAGTGCTTATTCTGTTGTTTCAATTAATCCGTATTTACCATCTTTACGTTTATAAACGATGCTTGTGCCTTCAGTTTCGCGATCTGTAAAGATATAAAAGTCATGACCTAATAAGTCCATTTGTAAGACCGCTTCTTCAGAATCCATTGGTTTTAAGCTAAATTGTTTAGAACGGATGATTTCAATCTCATTATCGTTATCTTGATTATTATCCGCTTCTTCAGCTTGAACTGATGGTGTTTCAGGGAGTTCAGTCGCAAAAGCGTCTTGTTCCCCACGTGTTTTGTGTTTACGGTTAACACGTGTTTTATATTTACGAACTTGACGTTCTAATTTGCCAGTTACTAAATCAATACCAGCATATAAGTCATCATGACGTTCTTCCGCTCTTAATGTTACATTTTTTAATGGAATTGTAACTTCAATTTTAGTTGTTGAATTCTGATACGTTTTTACTTTAACGTGTGCTACTGCATTAGGCACATCGTTAAAATAACGTTCAAGTTTACCAATTTTGTCCTCAATATAGTTGCGAATAGCATCTGTAATAGTGAGGTTATCTCCATGAATTTCAAATCTAATCATAGCTATCTCTCCTTTAACCTCTTGTATTGGTAATGCTTACTATTATAATACCACGTTTATCTCATCTTGAAAACGCAAACACTTTGAATTTTCTGACATTTTTGTCACATAATAATTCTCCTGCATGGTGTACAGTTAAGCCAGTAGTATAAATATCATCTACAAGCAAAATGACTTTCCCTGTTAAATCAACCTCTTTATCAATATAAAAAGGGTTAGACGCTTGGGCACGTGCTATCTTTCCTAATCGAGACTGCTTAGGCCGAAGTTGTGTTTTTAATAGATTAGTATAGTGCACCCCCATATAATCTAAAACGGTAGTAACTGGATTAAATGTTCGTTCGGCATCGCGTTCATATGGAGATGGAATGGGAACAATCATATCATATGGCGTTTTAGGGAGTTTAAGTTTGGATGCTAATACTTTCGCTAAATAGTAGTCTCGCATGAATTTATAATTATGAATCACTTCTTTCATAACGCCTGTATATTGATAGTCACAATATAATTGAGACATTAAGGTAAACGTCTTTTCCAAAAATTGGCAATCAAGGCATACGTCACTGTTTGGAGTTTGCCTATTTAAACATCTAGGGCAACGGTGAGCTATTAAATCTAAAGTAACTGCTTCCCACTGTTGCTGGCAAGCATGGCAGAATGGTTCACGCGGACGATAGAAATTAAAAACAGTCAAGGTTTCCCGGATGGGTTGTAAACACTGAATACATCTATGCATTGATCCAACCTCTCGCTTTGCCTAGTTTGTTCATCTGTTTGATATCGCGTTTGGCCTGAATCATTGCTAGACTTACTCCTTCATGTAGAAATAATACTGTTCCTGTAGGTGCCTCTTGTTTCCGTCCTACTCTTCCTGCTATTTGTACTAGGGCTGCCTTTTCAAATGTATCAGCGTTAATCACAATGACGTCTAGCTGCGCCATCGTAAACCCTCTTTCTAAGATGGTGGTAGTAAATACGATAGTGTGTTCACCTCGACGCAATGCTTCGACTTTGTCAAAACGTAAAGCATCTTCACTCGATACACATATTAAATCAGGAAAGAAATAATGATAAGAGTCATATGCTTTAAGCATTAGTTCAATATTATTGAAGAATACTAAAGTAAAACGTTGCGCGCTCACTTGTTTTAATAATAATGTTTTCAGTTTATATTGTGCGCGAGAAGGCTTTAATTTAAAGTAACGAAATATTGGTTCGGGTAATGGATGTCTGTGAAAACGGGCGGGCAGTTTTAGAATATGGTCCATTTGGATTTGATGTAATAAATGTTTAGGAGGCGTAGCTGTCATAAAGATATGGCTATGCTTCGTTTTAGAGGCAAGAGCTATCGCTCCTTGTAATTGAACATCCATAGAGAGAGGAAATGCATCGACTTCATCAATAAATATGACATCGAAATGGCTTTTAAAACGAAAGAGTTGATGCACGGTGGCAATGATAAAGTGCGCATTGTATTGTTGGTAGCTTGATTGGTGTAATACATCAATGTCTTCATGAATAAATGCTTCCTTAATGCGCTTACTAATCTCAATCACCACATCGACACGTGGTGAAATGACCGCAACATTTAAACCTAATTGCCGTGCCACGCTTATTCCTTCAAACATCATTTCAGTTTTACCAGCGCCTGTGACTGCATATAATAATAAATTTTTGCCTTGATTGATTGCTTCAATAATTTGAGTTGACGCATAGCTTTGTTGTTCTGATAGTTGGAATGGCAACTCATAATAACCTTCCGAGACCTTGCCCACGCTCTCAGTTATTCTATAATTGGTGATATTGTCCATTCTTCCTAATTGAATACAACGACGACAGTAAATAATTTCTTTCTGAAAAATGGTTGAAGTATACTGACAGAAATAAATTTTATCTTCGTTGCCACATTGCATACAACGATGCCCCGCTGTCTTTTCAATAACACCTGGTGTAGTTAATTTCACTTGTTCATCGCTTAATACTATATGTGGGAATATTAACTTTCCATAATATTTTATAGTTCATCACGCCCTTTTCAAAAATAAAAAAAGCCTAAAGATAAGTGGGAGTGATCACTTTTTCAACTCTCATTGCTTATCTCTAGACTTAACTACTTAATTAATTTCGATTTTTCTAGGGAAGTATCCTAATCCTAATCCACCTGAACCTAAGTGGGAAGCAATCACGGGTCCAAATTCAGAGTATTGGATATTAATATCAGGATATGTTTCTTGTAAATGATGATAAAATGCGCGACCTTCATCTGTTTTATCACCATCAATGACAAATACGGTCACATCTTCAATATCTTTAATAAGATCAAAAATATTCTTCTCTAAAGTATTGAATGCACGTTTTTTTGTACGTACTTTTTCAAATGGATGAATTTTACCATCTTCTTCAAAGCGTAGCACAGGTTTCATTTTTAATAATGTACCTACCCAAGCTTGTGCACCTGTAATACGACCACTTTTTTGAAGATTTTTCAAGTCATCTACGATAAGGTACGCGCCTGCTTGTTCTCTCGCTTCTGTTAATTCTTCAATGATGATTTCTGGTGTGAATCCTTTCTCAACGAGGTCCATCGCATACATTGTGTAGCTACCTTCAATCATTGCAGCTAATTTACTATCAAATGTGTGAACGTTCACGCCCTCAACCATTTCGCCTGCTTGAGTCGCAGATTGATAGCTACCACTAATACCGCTTGATAAAGTAATAACGATAATATCCGTATATCCTTTATCACGCAAGTGTTCGTAATTTTCAATCCATTCGCCGATAGCTGGCTGACTCGTCGTCGGGAAAGTTTTAGATGAAGCCATTTTTTCGTAAAAGTGTTTAATTGGAACACCATCATTCTCAGTAAATGTTTCTCCATCATCAAATGCAACACTTAACGGTGCAATAGGCATTTGATATTTATCCATGAATGCTTGTGGTAGATAGCCAGTTGAATCTGCCATAACTGCAATTTTCATAGTAGTCCTCCTCAATTATACTCATCGCTATTATAAATTATTTTAATTAAAAAAGAAATTCATAATCATATATTTATTCATTCGAAAATTAGCGTGTATAATAAAAGACATATGAAATTTTATAATATGAAGAGGTGAAATTTTGAGCAACCCTATTATTACGATTAAACAAGAACACTCCATTGAAAATGTTATTAATAAATCTCGCTTTATCGCTCACATTAAACCAGTATCAACCGAAGATGAGGCAAAAGCTTTCATCCAAGAAATAAAGCAAACCCATAAAGAAGCGACACATAATTGTTCTGCCTATACAGTTGGTGATCAAATGAACATTCAAAAAGCGAATGATGATGGCGAACCTAGTGGGACTGCTGGTGTGCCTATGCTTGAAATTCTAAAAAAGTTAGATGTACATAATGTTTGTGTCGTGGTAACACGCTATTTTGGAGGAATTAAACTAGGTGGCGGTGGACTTATCCGTGCTTATAGTGGTGCCGTGAGAGACGTTATTTATGATATTGGTCGGGTTGAATTACGAGATGCTATCCCTACTATTGTAACGATTAGTTATGATTTAACTGGTAAATTTGAATACGAACTCGCTGCGACATCTTATTTATTAAGAGATCAAACTTACACAGATAAAGTGAGCTATCATATCGATGTTGTACAAACCGAGTATGATGCATTCATAGAATTCTTAAACCGTAACACTGCAGGTAATTATGATTTACATGAAGAAGAACCTAAAAAATTGCCATTTGATATCCCTACTAATTAAGACTTTAGCATTTATAATATTAAAAACCTTGTATAAGTTGAGTATTAAAAACATACTCGCCTCATACAAGGTCTTATTTTTTATCTGTTGTATCGTGAGCGTGGTGGTGCTCATTTTTCTTAGAAATCAAATTAATAATTGGCTTGTAATTATCATCTATCAATCCTGTAAATTCTACTATGAGTTCTATCGTAATCAGAATGAGAACGAACATGAGTAATACACCTAGTGGTTGAGATAAGTAGAGAATGATACTTGATAAGCTAAACATGATCGCAATTGAATAAATGAGTAAAACTGTTTGACGATGAGAATAGCCTAATGCTAGGAGTTTATGGTGTAAATGCGATTTATCTGCTTGCATAATGTGTTGACCGTTTCGCATTCTTCGTATCATAGCGAATAGTGTATCAATAAATGGTACCGCAAGAATAACGATTGGGAAGAACAATGAAATAAACGTAATGTTTTTAAAGCCGAGTAATGATAAAAAGCCTATGATAAAGCCTATCATTAAAGCGCCACTATCCCCTAAAAAGATCTTTGCAGGATGGAAGTTGAAACATAGGAATCCTAACAACGAACCTATTAATACACTACATATCATAATGATAAAAATATTTGCCTGTAAAATGGCAATAAACGCAATTGTAATTAAGCCAATAGCTGATACGCCAGAAGCTAATCCATCGAGTCCATCTATTAAATTTATTGCATTAGTAATTGCCACAATCCAAATAATCGTAATTGGGATACTTAAAATACCAAAATGAATCGTCGGTCCCATCGGAAAAGAAATAAAATCTATCGTAATACCGTAAATCACAACAATAGACGCAGCAATTATTTGTCCAATTAACTTGAGTATCGGTTTCAAATCATAAATATCATCAATTAAACCTACTAAGTACATCACAATTGCACCTAGGACTAAAGGCTTCACTTCTCTTTCAATTGGATTGCCTAGCCATATTCCAATAAGAAAGGAAAGTAAAATTACGGTGCCGCCTAACACAGAAACAGGCTTTGTATGTACTTTTCTATAATTAGGTTTATCAACTAAGCCAAACCTAGTTGAGACCCTAATTATGATAGGTGTGAGTATCAGACTGATGACCATTGTTACAGCAATGAGTAGTAAAGTATACATCAGTTCACCTTCATTAAATTATTCCTCTAATTTTTTCACATTTGCATTTTTCTTATTTACATTATTTTAAACGATATGTCTTATCTTTATATTGGACTATAGTAGGAAATTTCTCGTTACTTTTCTCTTTAAAACGATTCCATTATCTATAAAATCATCGTATTATCATGAATTTAATCATCATTATTATACTTTATTTTGAAAAGATTTTACTTTAAATAAGCGTAATGTAAATTTTTTGTAAAGATAAGTTATTTTTTCTATCATACCATTTCATTTATTGTTTGAACATGAAAGACCATTGAACTCAATTATTTTCTAACAATATAAGCTACTTCTTAATGACAAATAGTAAGTTTTCACTTACAATAACTAATGGTTAAATTAAAGGAGTCGATTTCCATATGCTTGAAGCAATCATTTATAATATTGCGGTCATGGTTGCGGGTATTTATCTTTTTCATCGGTTACAATACTCCGAAAATAAAATCATGGTCTTCTCAAAAGGCTATGTCACTGTCTTAATGACGCTAGTAGCTTTATTACTAGCTGCCTACCCTATTCCATTTCACCATGAATATTTAATCCATTTAACATTTGTGCCGTTACTATTTCTTGGACGTTATACCAATATAGGTTATACCCTCATCGCGGCAATTATCATTGCCTTAGTTGATGTCTTTACCTTTGGAAATTCTATTTTATACGGTGTCGTTTTAATTGTTATTGGACTTATTTCAAGTATGGTAGGACCATTTTTAAAGCAAAACGATATTATTTCTCTGATAATCTTAAATTTGATTAGCGTCATTATTTTATTAATTTTATCTATTTTCAGTCCTTTATATGATTTGATAGAAGTAGCTGTATTAATTCCAATTTCATTTGTCTTAACTATCGCCTCTGCTATCACATTTGTTGATATTTGGCATTTCTTCTCATTAGTTACGCGTTATGAAAATGAAGACAAATATGATTACCTTACAGGTTTAGGAAATGTAAAAGAGTTTGATAGACATTTAAATAAAATCTCGCAATTAGCAGAAGATAATAACGAAAGTCTTGCCTTACTTCTTATTGATATTGATGGATTTAAAGATGTGAATGATACTTATTCACATAAAGCAGGTGACGCTGTCTTGAAACAAATGTCACAGTTATTGAAAAATTATGTGCCAAGACAGTTTAAAATTTTCCGAAATGGTGGCGAAGAATTTTCAGTAGTTATTCGTAATTATTCACTAGATCAAAGTGTTAAATTAGCTGAAAATATTCGTACAGGTGTGGAAAAATCATCGTTCCATTTACCTAATAGAGAAGTCATTAAACTTTCCGTGTCGATTGGTGTAGGCTACTTATCTAAAGAAGATCATAAATCTCAACGTAAAGTATTTAAAGATGCTGATGATATGGTCCACGTGGCTAAGAATGAAGGCCGTAATCAAGTAATGTTTAATCCTATTATTAAATTATAGGGGTAATATTGACTGTCAATATGCTATTTATCATATCGCTGTGTTTCAGTCGATTGGAGTAAATAGTGATTGACAGTTTTTTATTTATTATTTTTAAAAGAAAGAATGACGTTTTCATGTCAATTGTAACTAATCGTTTAAGAAAATGTGTGATTAAACTCGGAGCTATTGCAAGTTATAACTTCAAGTTGTACACTTCAAATTGCCCTAACAAAAAAAATTAATTTATCTAATTATACGGAGGTGCCTTTTATGTCAGATTCAATCACTATTATCGATGAAAATAAAGTGATTGATGTGGTGTTAATAGCTGGAAGGATTTTGCTAGAAGCTGGCGCTGAAACATACCGCGTAGAAGATACAATGAATCGTATCGCTCATAGTTACGGCTTAAATGATACATACAGTTTCGTAACTTCCACAGCTATTATTTTTTCACTTAATGATCGAACAAACACACGTTTGATTCGAATTAGAGAACGCACGACAGATTTAGAGAAAATTGCGCTTACAAATAGCCTCTCACGAAAAATCTCTAGAAATGAATTAACCATTGATGAAGCTAAATCGGAGCTTATTCATTTAAGTCACGCTTCATTACAATATTCATTTTTATTAAACTTTTTTGCTGCTACGATTGCATGTGGCTTCTTCTTATTCATGTTTGGTGGTGTAGCATCAGATTGTTGGATCGCTTCACTCGCAGGTGGTGCTGCCTTTTTAACTTTCAGTTTGGTGCAACGTTTTATACAGATTAAGTTCTTTTCAGAGTTTGTAGCTTCAGCTATAGTTATTTCTATTGCTGCTACGTTTACTCAATTAGGAATCGCTACAAATCAGAATATCATCACTATCTCAAGTGTGATGCCGTTAGTTCCGGGTATTTTAATTTGTAACGCTATTCGAGATTTAATGGCAGGAGAACTCCTTGCCGGTATGTCACGTGGTGTTGAAGCGGCCCTTACATCATTTGCAATTGGTGCCGGTGTAGCCATCGTTTTATTAATCATATAAGAAAGGCTGTTAATAAATGTTATTTTATTTGTTTCATTTTACAATTAGTTTCATTTCTACAGTGCTTTTTTCCATCATCTTCAACGCGCCTAAGAGATTACTGCTTGCCTGTGGTTTCGTAGGTGCCGTAGCTTGGACAATTTATCAATACACTGTAGATATGGACTTAGGAAAAGTAGGCGCCTCTTTCCTTGGTAGTTTAATATTAGGCTTACTAAGTCACGTTATGAGTCGCCGCTATAAACGTCCAGTTATCATCTTTATCGTGCCAGGAATTATCCCCCTAGTACCTGGAGGAACAGCATACGAAGCAACACGTTTTTTAGTCTCAAATGATTATACACAAGCTGTAAATACATTTTTAGAAGTGACACTTATTTCAGGTTCAATTGCTTTTGGTATTTTAGTAGCAGAGATTCTCTATTACATTTATACACGCTTTAAACAGTTTTATGATAAAATCAAGGGTAAAACATACAAAAAAATTTACGATATGAATAATAGAGTCTAAGGGGATGTCTAGCTATGAAAGAACAAATTATAGACAGATTATCACGTTATGTAAAAATCGATACACAATCTAATCCAGATTCAGAAACGACGCCTTCAACAGAAAAACAATGGGATTTATTACGTTTATTAAAACAAGAACTTGAAGCATTTGGATTATCTACAGATATGGATGACAATGGTTATTTATTTGCTACGTTAGAAAGTAATATTGAAGAAGACGTGCCAACAGTCGGTTTCTTAGCCCATGTAGATACATCACCAGATTTTAATGCTACTGACGTAAACCCTCAAATCGTTGAGTCTTACGATGGTAAACCTATTCAATTAGGTAATACAAGTCGCGTGTTAAGCCAAGAAACTTTTCCTGAATTAAAAAAGCTTAAAGGTCATACATTAATGATTACAGATGGTACGTCATTATTAGGTGCCGATGACAAAGCTGGCGTCGTGGAAATTATGGAAGCAGTGAAATATTTGAACAACCACCCAGAAGTGAAACACGGACGCATTCGCATTGCATTTACACCAGACGAAGAAATTGGACGTGGTCCTCATAAATTTGACGTGGAACGCTTTAATGCCGATTTCGCTTATACAATGGATGGTAGTGAATTTGGCGAACTTCAATTTGAAAGTTTTAACGCCGCTGAAGCGAAAATTACAACACATGGTGTAAATGTCCATCCTGGTTCTGCTAAGAATATTATGGTTAATGCCCTTTCATTAGGCCATCAATTCCATAGTTTATTACCAGCTAGTGAAGTGCCTGAACGTACAGAAGGTTATGAGGGTTTCTATCATTTAATGAAATTTGACGGTAATGTTGAAAAAGCGACGCTTCAATATATCATTCGCGATCACGATAGAGAAGCGTTTGAATTACGTAAGAAAAAACTTCTAGAAATTCGTGATGATATTAATTCACATTATGAAGATTTCCCAGTAAAAGTGGACATTGAAGATCAGTATTATAATATGGCTGAAAAAATTGAACCACATCCTTATATTATAGATATTCCTAAAAAAGTGTTCGCAGATTTAAATATCGATCCTAATACTGAACCTATTCGTGGTGGTACTGATGGTTCACAACTTTCATTTATGGGACTTCCGACTCCTAATATCTTCACTGGTTGTGGCAACTTCCATGGTCCGTTCGAGTATGCATCTATTGATGTAATGGAAAAAGCTGTACAAGCGATTATTGGTATCGCTCAAGAAGTCACAAACTATAAAAAATAAGATATTGCAAATATATTAAAAGGCAAACCTTATCGTTGTGGGTATCTCCACCCAGACAACTTAGGTTTGCCTTATTTGTTATATATTAAATTATAGTTTATCTAAACTCGTTTTTAATAGTCGTAATGCTTGAACTGTATAGTGTCTAATTTGAATACCCATTTTAAAATCAGTGTAACTTTTAGGCATTTCAATAAATGTGTTAAACATAGCTGTGACATGATGTTTATCAAAAACATCGAATTTATCATCCGTTGCACAAATGGCAATGGCAGGTTTATGATGCTTCTCCGTTAACTCTGCAATTCTTAGTGTTGTCGTTTCTAAAAGGCTATCTTCTTCTTTTAAACCTTCCCCAAAAATAATCAAATCTGCTTGAGAAATTAAATCGTCTAAATGGGTAAGTTGATCTACTAATTCGTGACTAGTTAAAATTTCAGCACCATATAGTCCACTTAACACTGCTGCAATACCACCGCCGGCACCGCCTCGCTCAATAGGACCTAAAGCTACGTGTAATTCATTTTTAACTATTTCACTAAAATACCAAATTAAATTATCTAATTCTTTCGCTTTATCCAGACTAATGTGATGTGTATCTAATGTCTTCATTATTTCACTATTCTTGCCATATAATTTACTTGAGAAATCTGACATTAATTGAATTTTAGCATTACTAAATTCAGTCATTATTCCAGATAAATCAATATGTCGAATAAATTTAATAATGCGAGCACCTTCACGTGCATCTAGCAAATTATTCTCATCATCATAGAATTTACCGCCTAAAGCTTGTAGCATGCCAATACCGCCATCAAAGCTATCAATACCGCCAAGAGAAATAACAATATTATCAGCACCGTTTTTTAACGCGTCGATAATAATTTCTCCTAAACCAAAGCTTGAACGTTGCTCAATAGGTTGATGTCCTTTTAAAAATAAATTTCCTTCAATGACAGTTAAACCGTCTTCCGTCTGACCATACACCGCTTCAACTTCGTTCATATCTGCGTCATGCACATTTACTCTATATTTAGTCCCAGATTGCCACAAGAATACAGAATCTATTAATTCGTGGCGTCCATTAAATAATGGCACTTGGACAACATCAGCTTTTTCAATTTGACTTGCTACTGCTTCTTCTACATAGCGGTTCGCTTGATAACTCGAAATAATACCATTGAACTCGTCCATGGCTACTAATACTTTCATCCTTTAATCACCTCTTGCCACTTTTCCTATTATCTGAAAATAATATACACTTTATTATTTTAACTTCACTTTCACATTATACATGTGTTGCCTTCACTTTTACTAATGAAACAAAATGAAATGCTTTAATACATTTGAAAATTTTATGTAGATAATGAGTAACATTACGTAACTCTTAATTGAAAGTAAGTGTTTTCACACTTGCGTAAAGCGTTCTAAGATAGATTACGAAGTGGAGTTGTGTAGACTCCTAGGGGAGCAGTGCTAGTCGAAGACTACAGGCTGAGACAGCACCCCTGGAAAGCGAAACAACTTAAACGAGTAAATACCTATCTAAGAACTACTTTACATGACCAAGGCTCGTTCTCATAAACTAGCGAGCCAACAACACGAAAAATTGCAAATAAAAAAGCCAGTAAATGAAATTATAAAAAATCATTTACTGGCTTTTTACCTAGGAATAATATCCCCAAAAAAATTTGTATTTAGTTTATATTACTCTTCAGCTTGAGCTAACGAAGATACATTGATATCACTATGACTTGCATTCCATGTAGCTTCCCCTTCTACAAAGTAGAATGCTTGGGGAGATTCATGTTTTACATTCGTTTTGTCAGCAATATAATCAGAAAGCTTTCTTTCTTCTTGGACAACTAAATAATAGCCATCCATGTCTCTTTCATATAAAAACTTATTAAATTGATCAAATGCATCTGCTGAGATTGGACAAGTATCACTATGTTTTAATACAAATACATATTTATTTTCTTCTAGTACTTGTTCAAACTGGTCAATCGAACTCAGCTTTATAGCCATTCTATTCACCTCTAAAATTATTTATGCCCATATTCCTATTATTTATAATCATTATAAACTACTCAATGGGTACAATTATACACATTTCATTCTCTATTGTTAACCAAAAATTTTAATTTTTTAATATAAGATTTTAAAGATTATAAGCACATAATAACGTTTATAATCTCATATTTCCAATGTTATTTTTCTTTTATACGCTTGAATGCTTTTTCAAAATCATTGTTTTGTTTATTTAACTCTTTACCCATTTTCGGCAACTTTTCAACATCTATTTTAGAAAGTTTTTTCTCTATTTCAATTGTTTTTTCACGCGTATCATAATAGTTTAACAGATTGTAGTACATCTCAATGGCATTTTTGCGCGCTTCATTAACATTACTATCTGTAATATTAGTTTGATTAAGATCAGTTATTTGTTTTTCAATTAATGGCTTAATGTGTTTTTCGATGGCTTGCTTTGAATCAAACTTGTCATTTTCTAAATATTTTTGTGCTGTTTGTTGCAATTGTTTATTATTATATTCAATTTTAGTAGTTAATTGATTTGCGTCATCTTGATTGCTAGATTTTTTAATAGCTGTTTCTACTTGAGAACGATTCGTTTCAAATGATTTCGTATAATCTAATATATTCTCATTGGCATTAATTGACTGATTACATAAATCGACAAACGTTTTTATATCATTAATTCCTTTTCTTTCTTGGCTAACATTATTTAAATATTTCTGCTTTAAATCTTTTATTTCAGAAGTTTTAGCTGGTAATTGCTTAGCTTCTTTATCATATTTTTTAAATGTAGGCACTAAATGGTTATTAATGTCTTTTTGTAGCACTTTAAATTCTTGTTTATTTTTATCGGTAATATCTGTTTTACTTAATTCATTAAGTTTTGTTAAATGAATTTTATCCATGACTGTTTCAACATCTTTTTTCTTTTCTTCAACTTTATCTAAATGATGAGTAAAGTTTTTTAAATCTGCGTTATGTTGCGTTCCACATGACGATAGAACTACTCCAAATATTATGATTATCGAAAGAATTGCTATTTTTTTCATATCTGCACTCCTATCACCACGTATTATACCTAAAGCTATTTATATTGAAAATTATTTATGTTATAGTATTCCAGAATTTGCAAAATAATTACTCATTTGAAGGAGATTCTCATGTATTCAACCGTCCAACCATTTGTCGACAATTCATCTAAACAATATTATGAAGCACTATATCAGGATACTAAAAAATTACTCTTTGATTTATTAGATTCTCCAGTTCAGTTTACCCAACATATTGGTGGAACAAAGCATTTTAATTATGCTACTGAACCCATATTAGATATTTTAGTCGGCGTTAATAATTTACATGACATTACTTCTTTAGATGAAAAACGATTGAATTACGTAGGATTTTATCGTTTGCATCATCCATACAAGAAAAAAGTAATGATGGCTCACTTCAATAATATGATTGATTTAAAACAAACGATACGCCTTCATATTGTTCAAATGAATACATCTTTATTTGAACAATATTTAGCTGTAGATGAGGCACTCGCTTCAAAGCAAGACTTGGCGCTTCAATTTTCAGAAAAAAAGAAAGCTATGATTCAACACGTCAATCATATAAGAACTTATGAAAATCAAAAACAAAAATACTTCGAAAATTTATACAAAAAACTATAAAATTGAAAAAATTACAAAATATTATCCGAATGCCATTTAAAATGGGAATATGTGACATAATATGTCCTTATTTAATTATCTCTCATTTAGCAAATAAGATTTAAAGTTGATATAATAAGGAAGAGATTATAGTACAGAAGAAAAGAAAGGATGTACTTATGTTAAACAAAGATGACATCTTAAAAGATTTAAAATCCTTAATACCTGAAGATATTATTAAAGTCGATGAGCCTTTAAAACGTTATACATATACTGAAACTGGCGGTAACGCTGATTTCTATTTATCTCCTACCAAAAATGAGCATGTTCAAACTATTGTACGCTATGCTCAAGAGAAAGATATCCCCGTAACGTATTTAGGAAACGGTTCTAATATCATTATTCGTGAGGGCGGTATTCGTGGAATAGTCATTAGCTTATTATCACTTGATCATATTAATGTCTCTGATAATGCAATTATCGCTGGTAGCGGTGCGGCTATTATCGATGTGTCACGTGCTGCAAGAGACCACGTACTAACTGGATTAGAATTTGCTTGTGGTATTCCAGGTTCAGTTGGTGGCGCTGTTTATATGAATGCAGGCGCATACGGTGGCGAAGTGAAAGATTGTATCGACTACGCTTTATGTGTGAATGAACATGGAGACTTATTACAACTTACTAATCAAGAATTAGAATTAGATTATCGTAATAGTATCGTTCAAAGAAAACATCTTGTAGTCCTTGAAGCTGCATTTAGTTTAGCTCCTGGCAAATTAGATGAAATTCAAGCTACTATGGATGATTTAACAGAACGTCGTGAAACTAAACAACCACTTGAATACCCTTCTTGTGGTAGTGTATTCCAGAGACCTCCTGGTCACTTCGCTGGTAAATTAATACAAGACTCAGATTTACAAGGATATCGTATCGGTGGTGTAGAAGTTTCAAAAAAACATGCTGGTTTTATGGTTAATGTAGATAATGGAACTGCTACAGATTACGAAGATTTAATTCATCATGTTCAAAATGTTGTAAAAGAAAAATTTGATGTCGAACTTCACCGAGAAGTAAGAATTATCGGCGACCATCCAGAAGAATAATTTAAATTATTCTTTTTCAAAGTAAGGAGACGATATATAATGCCTCATGTATATGGTTCACTTGTAGATGAAGAAACACGTTGTGTGCATTATCATACATTCTTGGATGTCGTAGCGATTAAATTTAAGTGTTGCGATAAATATTATCCTTGCTATCAATGTCATAATGAACATGAATCTCATGCCATTAAACGATGGCCGGAAAAAGAATTTCAAACCAAAGCTATTATGTGTGGCGTGTGTAAACATGAACTGTCCATACAAGATTATATGATGACTGAGGTTTGTCCAAATTGTAACGCTCATTTTAATACCCGTTGCAAATTCCACTATCATTTATACTTTGAATTATGAAAATAAGGGAGTGGGACAGAAATTAAATAAATTTCGTCGTCTAACCCTAGCTTGCTTTATTAGTGGAATTTCTTAATGAAATTCTCTGTGCTGGGGCCCCGCTCCCCGGCAAGGATGACTAGATTTGAAAAAAGCTTAATTGAAGCGCATTTTCAAACCAGTCAGCTACTGCCAATATATTAGTAAAGGCTGAGACATTTTATTTTGTCTCAGCCTCTTTAATTTTTTTTATTTTACTTTATCTAATACTTTATTTAATTCATCAATTTGTTTTATAGTTGTAGATGTTGATCCCGCACTGAAGTACCATAATCTAGGATCTAATTCAAAAACATTACTAGCTTTAATCGCTTTTACATCTTTAATAACATTATTGGCCAGTGTTTGTTTCGCAGATGATTTACCACTTACTACTTGTCCTCTATCCATTGCTAAGATGATATCTGGATCTTTATTAGTGATATATTCATTACTAATATTTTGACCATGCGGACTCGCTTTAACATGTTTATCTGCAGGTTTAAAACCTAACGTATCAAATACTAAATCACCGAAACGTCCCCCAGGACCAAATGTAGATAATTCACCTTCATTTACTAATAGATACATGGTAGACTTATCAGCTTTTTGGGCTCTAGCTTTTGTATCTGCAATTTTTTTATCTAACTCATCCTTTAATGCTTTAGCTTTATCTTCTTTACCATATATTTTACCTAAGTTAGTTGTTACTCTTCTCATATCATCAAGATAATTTTTTTCAGTTGAACCAACGTAAAGGATAGCAGCATTAGGAACAGCTTTTTTCAATTCATCAATATTTTTTTGGGTAGCTGTTCTATTAGAAATATAAATGACATCAGGTTTGGCTTTAGCGACTTTATCAAAGTTAATTTGAATCATGTTACCTGTATTGATATATTTGTCATCTTTAAATTCACTTAGAAAATTAGGGAGTGTAGAAATTTTTTCACCTTTAGGTAAACCTTTAATTTGGTCTTGGACACCAAATGCTTTTAAAATATCAACAGCGCCATAATCAAAAACTATTGCACGCTTAGGATTTTTAGGTACTTCCACTGTTTCTTTGACTACCTTAGCATCACTACCATCTTTTTTCTCTCCACGCGTTTTGTAATTATTCTCTATTTTAACTGTTTGTTTACTATCATTATTTTTAGATTCGTTATTCTTACTATCAGAATCTTTGCCACATGCTGTTAATACTAAGACAAAACTTAATAATATAAATAAAATCAACTTCTTCATAGATGTAAAACCCCTTCGATGTATATTAATGATAATGATTATCAATATCATTAATAATATATTACTTTATTATAAAGTGTTTAGCAATATATTATTTTGAAGTTTTCTATAACAAAAAAGCTTCGTCTTTAATGACGAAGCCTCTTCTAACTAGTATTATTTATCCACTACTTTTTCTAATTCTTCAATTTGTTTAACAGTTGTTGTTGAAGAACCTGAAGCGAAGTACCATAATTTAGGATCTAATTCATATACTTCATTATTTTTAATAGCGTTCACATTCTTAATGACATTATTTTTTAAGACTTGTTTAGTAGTTGATTTGCCACCAACAACTGAACCACGGTCCATTGCTAAAATAACATCTGGATTTTGTTTAGTGATATATTCATTATTAACATTTTGACCGTGTGGACTATCGCTTACATTTTTATCAGCTGGTTTAAATCCTAATGTATTAAATACTAAATCACCAAAACGTCCATTTGGTCCGTAAGTAGATAATTCACCTTCATTTACTAATAAATACATTACTTTTTTATTAAAGTCTTTAGTTTTGTCTTTCATCTCAGAGATTTTCTCATCTAAATCTTTGTTAATTTCTTTTGCTTTATCTTCTTTATCATAGATTTTTCCTAAGTTCTCTGTATTTTTCTTCATATCGTCAACTAAATTTTTGTCTTCTGTACCAACATAGACAATTTTAGCGTTTGGTGCAGCTTTTTTGAATTCATCTAGATTTTTTTGATTAGCTGTTCTTCCAGAAATAAAGATAACTTCAGGTTTCGCCTCTGCAATTTTATCAAAATTAACCTCTTTTAAATTACCTGTATTTATGTACTTATCATCTTTAAATTCATCTAAGAATTTAGGTAAAGACTGATTGTTTTCACCTTTAGGTAAGCCTTTAACTTTATCTGCTACACCCATCTCTTTTAATACATCTAGTGCGCCATAATCTAATACGACAGCGTTTTTAGGATTTTTAGGAACTTTAACAGTATTAGATACTTTTTTCGCATCACTACCGTCTTCTTCTTTACCGCTTGCTTCAAAGTTATTTTTGATTGTTACTGTTTCTTTTGAGTCATTATTCTCACTCTTAGAATTGGAATCATTATTTTTTGATCCATTACTACAAGCAGATAAAACTAAAACTAATGATAATAATAAAAATAAGACTGTTTTTTTCATTTATACAATACGACTCCTTCATAAAATTTAACCTTAATGCTGAGTTATCTATAGACTTCTCTCTGATTTAACGTCTTCGATCGCATCACCCCTTTAAATATTGAGGTTAAACTTTACTTATTAAATTGAATCGAATGTTACTTCATCATAATATAGACAAATACGTTGTCCTCTTATCTCTTCTATATGAACATCCATTTCGTATAATTCTTTTAGAATATCTGATTGAATAACATTATCTTTAGTATCTGCTTTAATAATTTCCCCATCTTTAAGCGCGATAATATCATCTGAGTAGCAAGACGCAAAGTTAATATCATGTAGTACTATAATAATTGTCTTATCTAGTTCGCGACATAATGCGCGTAGTGTTTGCATGATTTGTACCGAATGCTTCATATCTAAATTATTTAACGGTTCATCAAGTAGGATATAATCTGTATCCTGTGCAATCGTCATAGCAATATAAGCACGTTGACGTTGTCCCCCTGATAAAGTTTTTATGTTTCTATCTCTGATTTCTTTAAGTTGTAAAAGATCTAAAGCATATTCAACTTTTTCATAGTCTTCTTTTTTCATTCGGCCTTTAGAATATGGAAAGCGACCGAAATTAACTAATTGTTCAACAGTAATATTCATTTCAGTATGATTTGTTTGTTTTAAAATACTTAACTTCTTGGCTAAATCGTCACTTTTATAATCTAAGACAGACTTGTCTTCTATTGTAATCGTCCCTTTTTCATACTCAAATAAACGACTGATTGCAGACAATAACGTACTCTTTCCAGCACCATTAGGCCCTATTAAAGAAGTAAGTCTTCCTTTTTTAATATCAACGTTAATATCTTTTAAAATAGGCTTATTTTGTATTGATTTATCGAGATTTTGAATTTGAATCAATTTGCACTTCTCCTTTTAACCAGTAAGTAAATAAAGTAACTACCACCGACTAAGTCCACAATTAAACTGAATTCTGAGGTAGCTTCGAACAGATTTTCAACTACCCATTGCGCTATAAATAAACTAATCCAACTAAATAAAATCGTCGCTGGTAAAATATATTTATGTTCATACGTTTTCATAAATTCATGTGCTAAATTAACTGTTAATAAACCAAGGAATGTTACAGGTCCTATTAATGCAGTCGAGATAGATACAAGTAAAGCCACCATAATGAGTAAAATACGTGTCATCTTATCATAAGAAACACCTAAATTAATTGCTTGCGCCTTACCTAATAAAAGCACGTCTAAATATGGGCGAAGTATAATAGTAATGATAATTAAAATAATTAATAAAATTCCTGATACTACGACCAAATTAGAATTGGCTGCTTCAAAACTAGCAAACATCGCACTTTGAACTGCGAGGAAAGAGTCTGGATTCATTATGAGTTGAAGAAAACTCGTGATACTACGGAAAAACGTTCCCAGTATCACACCTACTAATAAGATGAAATAAACTGAAAAGTTACCGAGCTTAAATATTCCTTGAAATAACAATAATGAAAATAAAACCATCGCAACCAAGGTAATTAAAAAATTTAAATAAACATTAGTAACAATAGTGGCTTGTTCACTTAATAAAAAGACTGGCAATACTTTAACAAATAGATATACTGAATCAAGCCCCATAATGGAAGGTGTTAACAATCTATTAGTAGTGATGGCTTGGAAGATAACCACTGATGTTCCTATCGCTCCACCAACTAATAAAATTAAAATAAATTTTTTCAACCGACTTTGAAATTGATATTCAAATATTTCGAAATCTAAACCTACCAATAAGTAAAAAATTGCCATACAAATCGCTATAACAGTTAATATGACTATTTTTTTGTTAGAACTAATTTGCATAATTTTTCCTACCTTTCATTAGCAAGATTAGGAAAATAATTGTGCCAAATACACCTATCGTTAAACCGATATTAATTTCATAAGGATAAACAATCAATCTTCCGATGATATCAGCAATTAAAACAAAAATCGCACCTAACATAAGCGTATGTGGCAATGCGTTTTTCAAATGATCACCTCTATAAATAGAGATAATATTTGGTACAATTAACCCTAAAAATGGTAAAGTCCCTACTGTTACTACAACTAAAGCTGTTAAGGTTGCGGTAATAAATAAAGCGATATTAATGATTTTTTCATAACTTACCCCTAAATTATGACTAAAGTCTTTTCCCATACCTGCAATAGTAAAATGATTAGCAAAAATAAAAGCTAAAATAAGTAAAGGCACTGTAAGATATAGAACCTCATAACGGCCACTTGTTATAATCGCAAAGTTACCAGTTAGCCAGTTTCCTATACTTTGTAATGCATTCGTTCTTAAAGCTATAAATGTAGTAAAACTTGATACAATGCCGCCAACCATAATACCTAAAAGTGGAACAAAAATGACTTCTTTAACTCGAATAAAATTAATTAATCGAACAAATAAAAATGTTCCTATTAAACTTAAAGCAACTGCAAATAACAATTTAATTAAAATATGACCACTTGGGAAAAAGATGAGTGAAATTAAAATACCTAATTTCGCCCATTCCATCGTTCCAGCCGTGGTAGGACTTACAAATTTGTTTTGCATCATCTGTTGCATAATTAAACCTGCTAAAGCAAGTGAGCTTCCTGAAAGAAGGATACTAACTGTTCGAGGAATTCGACTTGAAACCAAGATGTTCTTTTGTTCATCATTTAAATGGAAAATATCTGTGAGAGAGAGCTGACTCACTCCTACAAATAAGGAGACAATAGTTAAAACCACTAATAAAATAAGTAAAATATATCCCTTAAATAAAAATTTCATTAGCTATTCCCCTTACTAAATATGTATAGAAAATCATTTATTATTATGTGGATGATAATGATTATCATTAATACTAATATTAAAGATAGTGAGAATTAATTTCAATAGCTTTTCTTAATTTTTAATTTGTTACGCAAAAACTTTTATAGCATACTCTATTTAATCGCTAATATTTTTATTAATAACGTTTTCCTATACTAAAAAAGCGACTTCGATATATTAAAATCGAAATCGCTTCATATTATGCTTATTAATTATCAAAAATGAAATCCTCATCTTGTAATGCTTCTACATTTAACGCTAATGTGTAGCCATCACCTTTAACTGAGAAGAAATCATGGTTTTTAGTAGATGTATCTAAGGCATTTTCAATAATTGGGTTAAATTCTTTTTCCTCAAAATAAGGATCAAAGCCGAGATTAGATAAAGCTTTATTCCCATTATATTGCACATAGTTAAGCACATCTTCACTTAAACCGATATCATCATATAACATATGTGTATAAGATACTTCATTATTATATAAGTCATCTAACAGTTTATACATTTCTTTATCGGCTCTTTGTTTTTCATTCTCAGAAAGTTCATTTCGTAAACTTTGAGCATCTAGACCAGTGAAAACACCGTGAATAGATTCATCTAATAAAATCTTTCTGATAATCTCACCAGAAGTAGTCATTTTACCCTGTCCCGCAAGATATAAAGGATAATAGAAGCCAGAGTAGAATAAAAATGTTTCTAAGAAAACACTTGAAACTCTTGCGATATATTGATCATAAATAGATGCTTCTTTGCCCCATAATTTATGATAATTCTCGATAATTTTGTCAGATTTATATTTTAAATGAGGCTCTTCAATTACCCAAGTATCTAATAAATAGTTTGTTTCACTAGATGGAAGTAACGTTGTAAAGATATGTGAATAACTTTTAGCGTGAATTTGTTCCATCATTGCCATGAATGAATATACCGCTTTTTTACGCAAATCTGTTGTATGTAACATGATTAATGGCATACCATCATCTGCTTGATGTGTATCCAAACCTGTTAATCCTGCCAATGCACGCTTAAATGTATTCTTTTCATCTTCTGTTAGTGTCTTCCAACTCGCAATATCTTTTGATACCTTAAATTCAGTTTCCACCCACATTTGTGAGATATTTTGACGCCAAAACATGTTCGTCATATCTTCTTGAGTATTCCAATTGACGGCCTTCATTTAATAAATCCTCCTCTTTTATATCACATAGCTAAATTACATTTTTAAGAGGAAAAGGTACAAATTTTCTAGAACATGAGATACTTATACCTTCTCCTCTTTATCTATATAATCAATATCTAGTTATTGAACTGTTGATTAAATTGCACAACTTGTACATTCTTCTACACTTAATAATTTATTACGAGTGTAGTATAGAGATTTAAGACCTTTGTGATGTGCATAAACATATAATCTAGATAATTCACGTGTTGAAATTTCAGAATTAACATATAAGATAGTTGAAATTCCTTGGTCTACGTGTGTTTGAATTGTAGCGATTAAATCGATTAATTTCATTTGGTCAGTATTGAATGCTGATTTATAGTACCACATTGTTTCTGGTGATAGGAATGGCATTGGATAAAATGTTTCAGCATTACCATAAGTACGTCGTTCAATTTGATCAACGATTGGCATTACAGAGCTTGTAGCATTTTGCACATATGAAATACTTTGTGTTGGTGCAATAGCAAGTCTATAAGCATGATATAAACCGTATTGTTGTACTTGTTCTTTTAATGCTTTCCAGTCTGAAGCAGTAGGAATATCTAAATCTTCAAACAAGCGTTGTACTTTCTCAAATTGAGGCGTGATATCTTCTTTAGTGTAGAAATCGAAATATTTACCACTCGCATAATCTGATTTATCAAAATCCTGGTATGATTCTCCGCGTTCTTTAGCGATTTCCATTGATCGCTCAATAGAATAATAATTCATCATCATAAAGAAAACATTGGCGAAATCTTTTGCTTCTTCAGATTCATAACCAATTTTATTTTTAGCTAAATAACCATGTAAATTCATTACACCTAAACCAACTGAATGTAATTCACTATTAGCTTTTCTTACACCTGGTGCATTTTGGATATTCGCTTCATCACTAACTACTGTTAAAGCATCCATACCTGTGTGTACAGAATCTCTAAATTTACCTGTTTCCATTACGTTTACAATATTTAATGAACCTAAGTTACATGAAATATCACGTTTAATTTCATCTTCAATACCATAGTCATTGATAACTGAAGTTTCTTGTAATTGGAAGATTTCCGTACATAGATTACTCATTTTAATTTGACCGATGTTTGAGTTAGCATGCACTTTATTAGCATTGTCTTTAAACATTAGATATGGATAACCAGATTGTAATTGTGTTTGAGCAATCATATTTAACATTTCACGCGCATCTTTTTTCTTTTTAACGATATTAGGATTAGCTACCATCTCATCGTAATATTTCTCTAAATCAATATCATCAAGCGTCACACCATATTCTTGTTTTACAGTATGTGGTGCGAACATATAGAACTCTTTACCTTCTTTAGCAAGATCAAAGAATTTAGATGGTACGATTAAGCCAGTTGAAATTGTAGATAAACGTAAATCTTCATCTGCATTTACTTTTTTAGTATCTAAGAATTCCTCCACATCGTAATGGAAGATGTTTAAGTAAACTGCACCTGCTCCAGGACGTTGGCCTAATTGGTCGGCATAGCTAAAGCCACCTTCTAATGCTTTAGCAACTGGTAATACACCTTTAGCAACGCCTTTAATACCTTTAATGGCTTCACCACGTGCACGTAATTTAGATAAGTTGATTGCTACACCGCCACCAATCTTACTTAATTGTTTAGCAGTTGAATCGATAAAGTTAATTGAATTTAAACTATCATCGACTTCTAATAAGAAACATGAAACCAATTCACCACGACGAGCACGTCCAGCATTTAAGAAAGTAGGTGTAGCTGGTTGATAGCGTTGTTCAATCATCGCTAAAATAAATTGTTTAGCTTGTTGTTTGTTGCCTGCAGCTAAATATAAGGCAACAATAGCAACGTGTTGATTATAATCTTCTAAGTATTGAGATTTATCATTTGTTTTAAGTGCATAGTCTTTATAGAATTTGCTTGCTGACATGTAACTAGCAAATTCGAAATTAATCGACTTAGCAAATTCAGTAATTTCTACTAAATCTTCTTCGCTATATTGTTCAAAGACATTAAAATAAAAATTATTGTCTACTAAATAATGCAAACGCTCTATTTCACTATCAAAGTATATTGTTTTATCGTGAATTTCTTCTAAATATACTTTTAATGCTTCTTGATCTTTTTCTAAATCAAAGAAACCATTATCTTTACGTTTTGTCACTTCATTATTTAGCTCAATATGATTGTACTTTTTCTCGTCCATAATTTTCATTGAAATGCCCCACCTTATCTTTAAATTCAATAACATCTTTATTTGTGCCTTGTACTTCAAATTTCATTAACAAAGGTACATCGTAAGATTCCGAAATTGTGCGTCCTGCTTTGGCGAAGTTCTGTCCCCAATTACGATTACCACTGGCAGCAACTGCACGTAAATAGTGATGATTTACTTCTAAAAATGACTGTACTTCTTGAGGTACTTCCCCAAATCCAATTGTTCCAGTAACTAAAATATAAGGCTCTTCAATATTGTCCTTACAATTCTCTTTAGTTATTTCCATTACATCTGTAAGTTCACTACGTTTAATAAATCGTCGTACATTTCCAGAAAATGAGAAATAAACTACTTTCATTGGAACACCCTCTTTCGTCAATCTAGATAATGAATTAAAAAGAAGTTCTCTTAAATAAATAAGAAAACTTCAGACTGCAAATAAATCTTTTCAGTCTTTCCATTTTAAATTACTAAGTTGATAAACTCAAAATTTCTTATTATGTATAAGAAACTTATCGTAAACAACAACTAAATATATTTTACGAGTTCCACTTTTCTTTTAAGTTAATGATTTAGTAGTCAAATCTGACTTTCATTGTTTAACCACTACATATTGTGTTTAAACTCAATCATCTTTATAATGATTTTATTTCGCTCGTACGGATTTATAGTATGATTTTTCAAGAAAAAGCACATAAAACAGTGTGATATTTCTATTAAAATGAACAATTCATATAATGCTTTTATTTTCTTCAAACACAACATGTTGTGTTTGATTTCTAAAATCAATACTATATTCTGTGTTTCATTATACCGAATCGCATTAGTAATTAAAAGCCAAGATTTAGTGACAAAAGTTCGGGAAAACGTTTCAAAGTGCATTACACCAACTTAAATTCAGTAAAAATTTTTATTTTCATTTTCTGAGGGTTTTCGCTTGATTTTTTATCGATAATTTTAAACATTGAGTTATCAACGTTCTTGAGAATGAAATTTTAATGTATACAACAAATTTTGCGCAATACTTCACAAATTCTCAATCATTAAAACTAAAAACACGAATGAAACATATAAATTTAGAGCAGAATGATATCTTATTTCTACAAAAAGAACATATGTTCGTGTTTTCATTATATTATGCTCTTATAACGTTTGCAAGTGCTTATGCAATTTTAAAAGAATTATGCTACTATATATACGTTAATTTTTAAATAAATGAGGCGATAAACCTTGAATCCAAAAGTTAAAGGAATTATTGCTATTTTAATTTCTGCAGTTGGTTTTAGTTTCATGTCAGTATTTTTTAGACTGGCAGGAGATTTACCAGTCTTTCAAAAATCTTTAGCTAGAAATTTTGTAGCAATGTTTATTCCATTATTTTTTATTTTTAAATATAAACAGCCAATGTTCGGTAAGCTAAGTAGTCAACCTCTTCTAATTTCTCGTTCAACATTAGGACTCATTGGCGTTTTATTAAATATTTTTGCCATTGATCACATGGTGCTAAGTGATGCAGATACATTAATGAAACTGAATCCTTTTTGGACGATATTATTAAGTTTAATTTTTCTAAATGAAAAGGTTCGCAAGTATCAAATTGTCGCAATGATTGTAGCTATTTTTGGTATGTTGTTTATAGTTAAACCTGAATTTTCATCTACAATGATTACGTCACTAGCTGGCCTATTTTCAGGTATTTTTGCAGCATCTGCATACACTTGTGTCCGAGCATTAAGTACTAGAGAAGCACCATATACTATTGTGTTTTATTTTTCACTATTTTCAGTAGTTGTATTAATTCCATTTTCAATTGCAACGTTTGAGCCTATGACGACTATACAAATGGTTTACCTTTTAGGTGCTGGCCTTTCTGCAGCAGTTGGTCAAATCGGAATAACATTAGCGTATAGTTTCGCTCCTGCAAAAGATATTTCAATTTTTACTTATGCTTCCATTATCTTTACAGCATTATTCGGTTTTATTCTTTTTGGAGAAACACCAGACTTTTACGCTGTTATTGGTTATGTCATTATTATCGGTGCTAGCTACTATATGTTTGAAAAGGCGCGTCGCCAAAAGGTTTTACCTGAGCAACAAACTAATACTAAGGAGTGAGTCATTTGACTAAAGGACGTCAAAAAGATGAATTACAAGACATTACATTATTAGGTAATCAAAATAATAAATATGAATTTGACTATACACCAGAAGTGCTTGAAACATTTGATAACAAACATCAAGGACGTGACTACTTCGTAAAATTCAATTGTCCAGAATTCACATCATTATGTCCTATCACAGGACAACCAGATTTTGCTACGATTTATATTTCATATATTCCAAATGTAAAAATGGTAGAGTCTAAATCATTAAAATTATATTTATTTAGTTTCAGAAATCACGGAGATTTCCACGAAGATTGTATGAATATTATTATGAATGATTTAATCGAATTAATGGATCCGCACTATATTGAAGTATGGGGCAAATTCACTCCACGTGGTGGTATTTCAATCGATCCATATACAAACTATGGTCGCCCAAATTCGAAATATGAAAAAATGGCGGAACATCGTTTAATGAATCACGATATGTATCCTGAAAAAGTAGATAATCGTTAAATTTTGTAAATCTTCCACTAAATTGTTCGACAATTTAGTGGAATTTTTTTATTTTTGAGACATTTTCTTTAAATTTACTATTGCCTATTAGTGAATTAAAGCGTATTTTATTAATATCATTTAAAATTCTATAAGAATAAGACTATTCACGTTGAGAAAACTTATTCTTAATATTTTATTTAGTATCAATTAATTGACTGAAAATTCTAAAAATTTTTATTTTTTAAGAAATTCTATTCGATATTATATATATTATTTAGAAAAATTTTAGTCATTAAGGGAAAGAAAGGATTGGGATACTTATGGCAACAAACACTTCCCATGAACAAGCAGTTCAAAGCATACCTCAGAAAGGATTCTTCGGTCACCCTAGAGGATTAGGCGTACTTTTCTTTGTAGAATTTTGGGAAAGATTTAGTTACTATGGCATGCGTGCAATGCTTATTTTCTACATGTATTTCGCACTTAAAGATGGCGGATTAGGTATAGATCAAACGACTGCTATGTCTATTATGTCTGTTTACGGCGCACTTATTTATATGTCTTCGATTCCAGGGGCATGGATTGCGGATAGACTTACAGGAACACGTGGTGCCACATTGATTGGTGCTGTATTAATTATCATTGGACATATTTGTTTAAGCTTACCATTCGCAATGTTTGGCTTATTCTCTTCAATGTTCTTTATCATTATTGGTTCAGGTTTAATGAAACCTAATATTTCAAATATTGTTGGTCGTTTATACCCTGAAAATGACACACGTATGGATGCAGGTTTTGTTATCTTCTATATGTCAGTTAACTTAGGTGCATTAATTTCACCTATCGTACTTCAACATTTTATTGATATCAAAAACTTCCATGCTGGATTCTTAATTGCAGCCATTGGTATGGCACTAGGTTTAGTATGGTACATGCTTTTCAATAGAAAAAATTTAGGTACAGTGGGTATGAAACCAACTAACCCACTATCAGCAGAAGAAAAAAGAAAATACGGCTTAATCGTTGGTATCGTTGTAGCAATTATCGTCATCATATTATTAGTTACATACTTTACTCAAACATTAACATTCGATTTAATCAGTAATACAGTACTTGTACTTGGTATTGCATTACCAATCATCTACTTCACAACAATGATTCGCAGTAAAGACGTTACAGATGTAGAACGTTCTCGTGTTAAAGCGTTCATTCCATTATTTATCTTAGGTATGTTGTTCTGGGCAATTCAAGAACAAGGATCTAACGTGTTAAACATATATGGTTTAGAACGTTCTGATATGCAAATGAACTTATTTGGCTGGAAAACAAAATTCGGTGAAGCTTGGTTCCAATCAATTAACCCACTCTTCATCTTATTATTTGCACCAGTTATTTCAACAATTTGGTTGAAAATGGGTAAACGCCAACCTAGTCTACCAGTTAAATTTGGTATTGGTACATTATTAGCCGGTGCTTCATACATCTTAATGGGTGTTATTGGTATGAGCTATGGTAATACTCACTTCTCAGTAAACTGGGTTATTCTATCATATGTTGTATGTGTAGTCGGCGAACTATGCTTATCACCTACTGGTAATAGTGCTGCCGTTAAATTAGCCCCTAAAGCGTTTAACGCTCAAATGATGAGTATTTGGTTATTAACAAATGCATCAGCACAAGCACTTAACGGTACATTAGTTAAATTAATTGAACCTTTAGGTCAAACAAACTACTTTATTTTCTTAGGTACTGTAGCTATTGTGATTACAATTATTATTCTAGCCTTCACACCTAAGATTTCTAAAGCGATGAAAGGTATTCATTAATTCAATTTATTGCAGTAAAATTAAATTAGTTATTCGTGAGGTTGAAACAAGAGATGTGTTTCAACCTTCTTTTATATATGAATTACTTTTCTTCATTTTCAAAAGATGTAATTAGCATATATATAATTAGGGTATTAGTATATAATTGAAGTTTTAAGACGAAAGTAGGCATTTATATGACTCAAAAATTTAATCATGGCGTACTATTCTACCATGAACATAGTGGCCTAAAAGATATATACGAAGGTTTAGGAGCAGTAACGAAATCTCTAACTAAACTTTGTAAACACTTATCTATTCAATTAAGTGAAAACGAAGGCGATATTATTAAATATTGCGAACAAATTAAAACACATGCTTATAGCGATGATGTAGATATTGTATTTATATTAGGTGGAGATGGCACGGTGAATGAACTGGTCAATGGTGTGATGGCTAATGACCTTAATATTCCAATGGGTATCATCCCTGGAGGCACATTTAATGACTTCACTAAAACATTAAATCTAGATGCTGATTATGAAAAAGCGAGTGAACAATTAGTTGATGCTCATCTTGAAACATATGATGTCATGAAAGTGAATGGCACGTACGTACTAAACTTTGTTGGATTAGGCTTAATCGTGCAAAATGCCGAAAATGTTCAAGAAGGCCGTAAAGATATCTTTGGCAAATTAAGCTATATTGGTTCAACAGTTAAAACACTAATGAATCCCGAACATTTTGACTTTAAGTTAACGGTGGATGGAGAAGAACATACTGGTAATACTTCTATGCTTGTTATTGCCAATGGACCTAATATTGGAGGCGGACGTATTCCACTGACAGACCTTTCTCCTCAAGATGGGAAAGTAAATAGCTTCATATTCGATAAACAAAGCTTTAGCATCCTAAATGATGTCTTTAAGAAAAGAGATAGTATGACTTGGAATGAAATTACGCAAGGTATCGATCATATTCCAGGCTCTCATATCACTTTATCAACGGAACCTACAATGAAAGTTGATATCGATGGAGAAATTAATTTAGAAACTCCTATTGAAATCGATGTATTGCCTCAAGCACTTCAAATTCTTACTTGCTCTGACGATGAAAATAACAAATAACTGATTAAAAATAAACAGCGATTAAGGTAGCCTACAATGTCTTGCATTGTTGCATACCTTAATCGCTGTTTTTATTCTTCTCCTAGGAAAAATGCTTCCACATCTTTCCAGCCATTCACACGTTTAAAACGGTCTTCGTTAGTATTATGAGAAGCAGTAAAGATAATTGGTTCACCCTCGAATATTTGGAGCTGACGAGGATTATCATCTATTAAATAATCTGTTTTCACTACATTCTTACGGCCACAGAATACAAACTGTTGTGGATCTAAGAATGGGAAGAATTCAAGTAACCACTCATACTTGTCATGAAATGAAGTTGGCACATCCATCGCAGCAGTCGCGATATAGACATCATACTTCTCCGTCAGTTTCTCAACAACTTCTTGTGCGTGTGGCATCACTTGTAAATTTCTAAAGAAACCTGGTGCACGTAAAATGTCACGCACTAAACCATCATGTTCAGGAATAACATGCTTCAATTTCTGTCCATTTAATGATTCCACAGTAATGCCTAATTCTGTTTTAACATTAACTGCTTCAATAATCGCACCTAATGTATCAGCCAATACTTCATCCATATCAATTGCTATAGATTTTCTAGACATCTAATCTCTCCCTTAATCATTACCTATATACCGTTAAAGTATAGCAAAAATTTTAAGGTCAGAACAGAATTCAAAATTTGAACACTTACTTGACGGTGCACTCGATACAGATTATCCAAATTCTTAATAGTCAAAGTGTTTCAATACTTCAATCATTTTGTCATTTTGTTCAGGGAAGCCAATTGTAATACGCACGCCAGTTGGGAATGGACGCGTAATACATCCGACTTGTAACAATGCCTCATACAATGCTTGAGGTTTATCCGTTACAACAAAGACAAAGTTAGTTTGACTTGGTAAGAAATGTTCACTTTGTGGAATGCCATAGAATTTTTGACGTTCTACCGCATTTTTAGCTGTCACTTCTTTCAAATACGCTTGATCCTCTAATGCTGCAATAGCCGCATATTCTGAAAGTCGTGTCACATTAAATGGTGGACGAATGATGTTCCACTTTTCAATGGCCTCATTGGTCGCAACGACATAGCCAATACGTAATCCTGCTAATCCATAAGCCTTTGAAAATGTTCTAAGTAAAAACGCATTATCAAAACGTTCTTGTAACTTCAATGTGTCAGGATAATCTTCCGCCGTTACAAATTCAAAATATGCTTCATCAATCAGTACAGGTACATGACTAGGCACTCGTTCTAAGAAATGTTCTAATTCCTCATGACTGAAATACGTGCCCGTAGGATTATTAGGGTTACATACCCATACTAACGCCGTATCGTCATCCACTTCTTTTAGAATCCCTTCTAAATCAAAGCCACCATTCTTTAATGGCACTTGCACGACTTCCGCCGATTCGACAATCGCATTATGATAGTATTGTCCAAACGTCCCTTCACTCGTCACGATTTTATCCCCTGGTGATAGAACTGCACGTGAAATCATTAATATCACTTCATCTAGCCCAGCGCCAAATAGAATTCTTGAAGCATCTACATTTAAATGCGCACTAATCGCTTGACGTAATGCAGGTGAGCCTGTTTCTGGATAATAGTATAATTCATCTAACTGTGCTTGAATGGCCTCTTTCACTTTAGGCGATGGCCCATACAAATTCTCGTTAGAAGCCAACTTATAAAGTTCGCCTTCAACCCCATGTTTTTCTTTAAGCGCTTGCGGTGACAAGCCCGGTTGATATGCTGATAGTTGATTCAATTGTTGTTTCATGTACAACCACTCCTTTGTCTTAAATATAAACATTTATTTAAATTATACACTATTTATTCTTCTTTTTTGAAAATGGAGGCCCAACACTTTATTATCCTTTTCAAAAAATAAAGTAATAAAACTATATTATTGCACGTCGCCCATCGCTTTCTTAACCATTGGTGAAATCACAATTAAAACAACGCCAATAATTAACGTAAATAATCCAGAATATAAGAAGAATTCTTTCTCACTAATCATCTTAAATAACACCACAATTTGACTGTTAAGACTTTGGGCTGTCGCATTACTTAACATCCACAATGCCATCATTTGAGCTGAAAATTTCGCAGGTGCTAATTTCGATGTCACAGATAAACCTACCGGTGAAATACAAAGCTCTCCAATCGAAATCAAGAAGAAACTTAACACAAGCCAAATTGGATGTATTAAATGTGCATGACTACTTAACGGAATAATCATTACTAAATATGAAATACCTGCAAAGATAGCGCCAGCTGCAAATTTATAAACTGTACTTGGATTGCGTTTACCTAGCTTCGTCCATACATTCGCAAATACAGGTGCTAAAAAGATAATAAAAATAGGATTAATAGACTGAAACCATGCTGCTGGAATATGGAAATCAATTAAACCATGCGTTAATTTATTTAAACTTAATTCTGTTTTTTGGTCAGCAAAGTTAGCTAAAATCGTTGAACCTTGCTCTTGAATCATCCAAAAAGCGACAGAAGTAATAAATAATGGTATGTAACTATAAATTCTTGTACGTTCTTCCTTACGCGTTTTATTACTTGATAACATATAAACAAAAATACCAATTGGCAATAACACACCGATTAGCGTCACGATTACACTGAAGCTTGATAAACTTAAGTGACCTACTAATTGTAAAATAAGCAATACTATAGCGAATACTACAACTGCAATTGCTGTAATCATAGATAGTCTTTTGATTTCTTCTTTACGCAATGGATTAGGTACACTTACCCCTGCAAGACCTAAATTCTTTTTATTAGTGATTAAATAAATAACTAGGCCTATAAACATTCCGATTGCGGCTATCGCAAAACCGAAATGGAAGCCAAATCGAGTTTGTAAGTATCCTGTCGCAAATGGTGATAAAAAGCTACCTAGGTTAATCCCCATATAAAATATCGTGAAAGCCGCATCTAGACGTTTATCATTATGATCATACAACTCTCCTACTGTTGTAGAAATGTTTGGCTTTAGCAATCCAGTACCGATAATTAATAGTAATAATGCAATCATAACGACCGTTAGATTACCCGGTATCGTTAATAAAATATGACCAAACATGATTAAGATACCGCCATAAAATAGCGCATGTCTTGTGCCAATTATTCTATCGGCTATCCATCCACCGATTGTGCCTGACATATAAATCAACGCCCCGTATAAAGACACAATTTGTAAGGCTGTACCTTGTGGTAAGCCAAAGCCACCTTTACTTACAGAATAATATAAGTAATAAGCTAAAATGGCTTTCATACCATAATAACTAAAGCGCTCCCAAAACTCTGTAAAGAACAGCGTACTAAGTCCTTTTGGATGCCCAAAAAATCCTTTTTGAGGCACACTATTAACAATTTCTTGTCTTGAATAGTTTTTCGTATTCAATTTCCCCCACCCCTTATAAATACATCTATATATTTTTGTATTAAACTCTAGTGTAAAGAAGTTAAGTCAAGATTACAATTCAAGTTATCATTTACTGAATATAAAAAAGGAATGAAACAGTGCAATCAGTCGTCAAAAACCGATTGTTGTTTCATTCCTCAACAAATAATTATTTCACTAAGCCTTCTTTTTGTAGGTATTGTTTCGCTACTTTATAAGGGTCTTCATTCTTCACAGTTACCTTATAATTCATTTCTTGCATTTCTTCATCTGAAATTTTACCTGCCAATTTATTTAGCGGTTTTTTAATTTCTGGATGTTCTTTCAAGAATTTCTCTTTAAATAATGGTGCGCCTTGATATGGTGGGAAGACATGTTTATCATCTTCTAACACAACCATATTATATTGTTTTAACTCAGCATCTGTTGAATACGCGTCAATTAAGTTAATATCACCTTTCTCAACGGCTGTGTATCGCAATTTAGGCTCCATCTTCTTAATATTAGATAAGTTTAAGTCATACGCTTTCGCCACGGCTTTGTAACCATCAGGACGATCATTAAATTCCATCGTAAAGCCTGGTTTCAATTGATCTTCAACTTTCTGTAAATCACCAATTGTTTTAATATGATGTTCTTTAGCAAAGTCTTTCTTCACTGCTAAAGCATACGTATTGTTATATTTCATTGGTTTCAACATCGTCATATCATATTTTTTCTCAAGACTTTGTTTTGCTTGATTGTAAACCGCATTTTCTTTTTTCGATTTAAGGTCCTCTTTAGTTAATTCACCTAATACAGTTCCAGTAAATTCTAAATAACCGTCAATATCATCTGATTTCAACGCATTGAATAGGAACGACGTTTTACCCATGCCATCTTTAACATCGACAGTATCGTCAGTTTCATCTTCAATCAGTATTTTATACATATTTGTAATAATCGACGGTTCAGAACCTAATTTACCCGCCAACGTAATATTATCGCCCTTTTTCCCGAAAAGTGGTACGACAATAGCTAGCAAGATAATTAATACGATAATACCAATCGTAATAAGCAATTTCTTATATGATAACTTCTCCATAAAGCGAAGTACTAAATCAAAGATAATCGCAAGTAAAGCTGCAGGAATGGCACCTATTAAAATAAGAGATGTATTATTTCGGTCGATACCTAATAAAATTAAATCCCCTAAACCACCAGCACCAATTAGCGCAGCAAGTGTTGCAGTACCGATAATTAGTACCATCGCTGTGCGAATTCCGGCCATGATGACTGGCATAGCGATAGGTAATTCCACTTTCGTTAGACGACGCATTGGTTTCATGCCAATCCCTTTAGCTGCTTCTATAAGTGACGGATCTACTTCTTGAATACCAGTATATGTATTTCTTAAAATAGGCAATAATGCGTAGACAACTAATGCAATAATCGCAGGTACTCTACCAATACCAAAGATAGGTATCATTAAACCTAATAATGCTAATGATGGAATCGTCTGTAATACTGCAGCGATATTCATGACAATTTCTGATAATCGCTTCGTCTTCGTTAAAGCAATGCCAAGTGGCACAGCAATAAGGATAGCTATAAATAGCGCAATAAATGAAATTTGAATATGTTCAATAATCGTCCTAAGCAACTCACCTTTGCGATCGCTTAGTGTCGTGAATAATTCATTCATGCTTTAACCTCCTTGTCCGTTTCAGATAAATACTTAAAGATATCTTCACGTTTTAACAATGACTGAGTTGAGGTATCGGCATCTTCAACAATGACCGCTTCATGTTGAGCTAACGTTGAATAAATATCACGTAGTTTTACGTTGCTATGAACGATTGGATAGTCGTGTTGTACGCCGTTTTCAGTTAATGGCGCAGTTATATTTAAATCTTTTAATATTAATTCCTCTTTATCTTGATGTAAGTGATGACCCATGAATTCTTCAACAAATTGATTTTTAGGATGTGCGCGGAAACCTTCTGGTGTATCGATTTGTTCAACATGACCATTATTTAGCAAGCAAATTCGGTCGCCTAATTTCATCGCTTCTTCAATATCATGGGTAACAAAGACAATCGTTTTCTTAATTTGTGTTTGTAATTTGATTAAGTCATCTTGCAATTTCTCGCGACTAATAGGATCTAACGCACTAAATGGTTCATCCATTAAAATAACAGGCGGATCTGCTGCTAATGCGCGTACGACACCAACCCTTTGGCGTTGACCACCTGAAAGTTCATCTGGTTTACGGTCACGATATTTCTCTGGTTCTAACCCCACCATGTTTAATAATTCATCAACCCGTTGGTTAATATCATTTTCTTTCCATTTTTTCATTTGCGGTACTTGCGCAATATTCTCTTTTATTGTCATATGCGGGAATAAGGCAATTTGTTGTAACACATACCCTATATCCCAACGCATTTCATATACAGGATAATCACTAATAGGTTTATCTTTAAAATAAATATAACCTTCGCTTAATGGTATGAGTCGATTGATCATTTTTAATGTCGTTGTTTTACCACAACCTGAAGGCCCAATCAGTACAAAAAATTCTCCCTCATTTATTTTAAAGCTCACATTATCTACAGCAATATTTCTTCCGTAACGTTTAGTTACGTCTTTAAATTCAATCATTTCGTCACCTTCATTTATACTGCCTAGACAGACTTTTTGCATTACTTATTCCCTATTAAAACATGTTTAATGCTAAATTCATATTTAATTGATTTATTAATTTTAACAATAATTTTATATTCAAAAAAATAAGGTTTAGCACTTTATCAATGCTCAAACCTTATTTCATACTTATATACTTGTTTTGTAAGATTGAATTGTTTCTAAAAACTTAGGACAATAATGTTTTAATTTATAACTACCTACGCCGTCAATGGCAATCATTTCTAGTTTAGATTCTGGCTTACGCTTTGCAAATTCTTCTAGCGTATAATCTGAAAAGATACTTACTGGTGCAATATCTAATTTTTCGCTTAGTTGACGACGTACTTCAACTAATTCTCCATATAACGCTCGGTCTACACCTTCAACTGTATTAATAAATACTTTTTCTTTTGATTTTTGCTTAAATGGTGTTGTATAAACCTTCTTATCATTGTTAAGCAATTGTTTAACACTTTCGTCACAAGTTAAAATTTCATCGTATTCATTTAAGAACCCTTTAAAACGTAGTTCGTCAATTAAGTGACTTAACTCAGATGTTCTATAATCTTTCATTAAGCCGTGTGTAGTTAATTTATCGTAGTCATTATATTTGATATAGTCCGTAATTTCTCCACGCAGTACTTGGATGATCACACTATAACTTTCTTGTTGACGCATACGCGCGACACAACTAATAATCATTTTAGCTTCTTGCGTCATATCATAAGTTTTATTTTGTTGAATACAACTACTACATTGACCGCATTCTTCTAATTTCTCATTAGGTTCAAAATAATGCACGATTGTAGCTTCTAAGCATTTCTTCGTTTTAGTGTACTGAATCATTTTAGTGAGTTTTTCGCCCATTTTATCTTTATAATCATCATCAGCTTGAGAAACCGTAATAAAATACTCATGTAAACCTTTATCACGTTCACTAAACAATAAAATACATTCACTTTCTAAACCATCTCTTCCTGCACGACCCGCTTCTTGATAGTAAGATTCAATGTCACCAGGCATATTATAATGAATAACATATCTGACATTAGATTTATCAATACCCATACCAAATGCGTTAGTTGCGATAACTACTTTTACACGATCAAACACAAAATCATTTTGTGCTTCTTCACGTTCTTTATTCGTTAGTCCTGCATGATAAATCGCTGACGTCACTTTTACAGAATCTAGAGCTTCTTGTAATTCTTCCACTTGTTTACGTGTTGAACAATAAATAATACCTGCTTGGTCTTTGTGTTTTTGTACATAATCAATCACAAATTTCTGGCGTTGATAGGTAGGATTAACTTTGAAGATAAGATTACGACGTTTCGTGCTTGTCTTCACTTCGTCATATTTACCAATATTAAGTTTCTCCATAATATCTTGTTGTACTTCTGCAGTAGCTGTTGCTGTTAAGGCCACGATAGTGAAATTTTGAGGAAGCGTAAACACTTTCTGGATGACACTTTGATAACTAGGACGGAAATCATGCCCCCATTTAGAAATACAGTGTGCTTCATCAAAAGCAATTAATTGAATATTAAGTTTGCTTAGTAAGTTTAAAAAATAGCCATTGTCGAAACGTTCAGGTGCAACATATAAAAATTGAATGTCACCTGCCATTAATTCAGTTTCAATCTCTTTTTGTTGTTTCTTACTTAAACTACTATTTAAATAGGCTGCGTTAATCCCCATCGCCTTTAATTGGTCTACTTGGTCTTTCATCAAAGAAATTAATGGGCTAATAACAATAGTCGTTCCCCCAAGCATTAGACCAGGTACTTGATAACAAATAGATTTACCGCCACCTGTAGGCAGTACGCCCAAAACATTATGATGATCCATTATTTTAGTAATGATTTCTTTTTGTCCCGGTCTAAATGTTTCGTACCCAAAATAATGCGATAACGTTGCTTCCATACGAATTTTCCCCTTATTGCTCTTTTATTTCTTCAAGTTCACTCCATCTCGTGATGTCTATATCATAAGTTTGTTCCAGCTGTTCTTTTTCTTCATTTAATTCTTTAATTTTAGCGTAATCTGCACTTGCTTCTATCATTTCTTCGTCGATTTGTTCTAAGCGCACTTCTGTCTGCTCAATACGTTCCATCAACATTTCGTATTCTCGTTTTTCTTTATAAGACAATCCTGTTTTCTTTCTTACATTCGTTTTAGGCTTAGGCTGTTGCGCTTGTTTCTCAAGTGCCTGTAACTTATCTTGTTCTTTTTTATACGCTTCATAATCTTCAAAGTTCCCAATAATGCGTTCCATTTTCCCGTCATGAATATACCAATATTCTTGCGCCACTTTATTAAGGAAATAACGATCGTGACTTACTGTAATCACTGAACCGCCAAAGGTACTAATGTAGTCTTCGAGAATAGTTAAAGTCTCTGTATCTAAATCATTCGTAGGCTCATCAAGTAATAAAACGTTAGGTTGATGTACTAATAATCTTAATAAATATAAACGCTTTTGTTCTCCACCAGATAGCTTATAAATCTTTTTACCATGTGTTGAACTAGGGAATAGAAATCGTTCTAATAATTGCGTTACAGAAATAGAAGTGCCATCCTTCTCCTTAGCAACTTCACTTTCTTCTCTTAAATAATCAATCATTCTGATATCTCTATCCAATGTTTCTTCAGTTTGTTTAAAATAAGCAACTTTAACTGTTTGACCTATTTTCAAAGTGCCTGTATAGTCGACATCTTCTCCACTTAAAATATTCAATAATGTCGTTTTACCAGCACCATTAGGTCCTACAATTCCGATTCGTTGCCCACTTTGAATGATTTCAGTAATATCTTTAAATAATGTTTTATCATTAATTTGCTTCGTTAAATGTTCAAGTTCATAAACTTGCTTACCTAATCTCGAATAAGCAAGATTTAATTGTCCTTTATCTTGAGTATGATGAGCTTGTACTTCTGACTCTAAATCATTAAAACGATTGATGCGGGCTTGTTGTTTTGTTGTTCTTGCTTTAGCTCCTGCTCTCATCCAGGCTAATTCTTGTTTATACAATGATTTTTGTTTTTCTTGTTGCTTTTGTTCAATAAGTTCATTTTCCGCTCTCATTGCAATGTAATCTTCATAATTACCAGGATATGATTTTAATTTCCCTCTATCTAGTTCCACAATTCTTGAAGCAATTTCATTTAAAAAGTAACGATCATGCGTTACAAACAAAACAGTATGTGGATACTGCTTCACATAATTGATTAACCAATTGATAGATTCAAAATCTAGATGGTTCGTCGGTTCATCTAATAATAATAAATCTGGTTGTTCAATAAGTGTTTTAGCTAAAACAACACGCTTTTGCTGCCCACCAGAAAGTTCTTTTACTTTTTTAGATGTATCGTTAATTCCTAATTTAGAAAGAATCGTCTTAATCTCAGCATTATAATCCCAAGCGCTATGTCGATCCATTGCTTCTTGTGCTTCCATCATTTTTTGAAAATGACGCTCATCTTGTTGTTGCGTATATGCATTTACAGCTTCTTCATACGTTTTAATAATACGTAATGTGGTTGTATCTGAGCTTAATACAGCTTGAAAAACTGTTAAATCTTCATCTAAATCGTGCTTCTGTGAAGAATAACGAATACGATATTGATTAGGATGTGTAATATCGGCAGTAAAATCTTCATCTAAACCGCCTATTACTTTAAGTAACGTACTTTTCCCAGTACCGTTAATCCCTACTAATCCAATTCGTTCATGTTCAGAAATAGATAGATTCAAGTCATCAAATATCACTTTGTCTGCATATGACTTATTTAAATGCTCTATTTTATACGCTTCCATGCTTCTACTTCCTTTTGTATCGAAATATCGAAATTTCAAAATAATTTTGATAAGCTTAATTCAGTTCTATATATTATACACCTTTTTAAGTGTAAATGATACAAGGAGACAAGAGATATGATAGACTTTTTTGAAAGTTTACCGCCCTATTTACAAGCATTAATAGCTGGTATTATTACTTGGTTATTAACTGCTTTAGGGGCAGCTATGGTGTTTATATTTAAATCAGTAAATCATAGAGTTTTAACGTCTATGCAAGGTTTCGCAGCCGGTATTATGATTGCAGCAAGTTTTTGGTCTTTATTGCAACCCTCTATAGAATACGGTAAAGATAGTTCCTTACCTGCATGGTTACCAGCTGCCGTTGGATTCCTTTTAGGCGGTATATTTATACGTGAACTAGATTATGTCATTCCTCACATTCATCAAAAAGTCGGAGACAATAGTCAATATAGAGAAGGCGTTAAAACATCATTAAGTAAAAATGCGTTATTAGTTTTAGCGATTACCTTACATAATATCCCTGAAGGCTTATCTATCGGGGTAGCATTTGGAGGGATTGCTACTGGTAATGGCAAAGCAACCTTTTTCGGTGCTTTAGGTTTAGCAATAGGTATAGGTATTCAAAATATTCCAGAAGGTGCAGCCTTATCCATGCCTATTAGAGCAGCTGGTGCTTCTCGCTGGAAAGCCTTTAATTATGGACAAGTTTCCGCTATTGTGGAGCCTATCTTTGCGACGATAGGTGCAGCAACTATTATATTTATTACTCCAGTACTCCCTTATGCGTTGGCTTTTGCTGCAGGTGCCATGATATTTGTAGTCGTAGAAGAACTTATACCAGACTCTCAGTCGGGTGATAATACCGATTTAGCTACATTGAGTTTAATGGTTGGTTTTACAATTATGATGATATTAGATGTGGCGTTAGGTTAATCATTTATCATATAAAATATAAAAAAGCAGATTGAACGTTAATTAGTTCAATCTGCTTTTTCTATGTTATTTCTGGTTACCGTTTGGACCAGTTTTGTAATCATATTTAGATGGATCTACCTTTTTGAAATCAGGGTTTTTATAGAATCTGAATAAGTCACCATTTAATACGTCGTCACTCATTTCTAAATCTTTTTCAACCTGTTTCTTATTCTTCTCTAAATCTTTAGGTGGTGTCGTTAATAATTCGTTATCTTTATTAGAGAAAGCCTTACCGTTAACATACTTATAATCTTTAGTAATAAAGTCACCGTTACGGAATGGGATAACATCATTATGATCTTTAGATAACATATCTGTACCAAACATTAAGTAGTTTTTACTATCAATACCTACTAAGTGTAAGATAGTTGGCATTACGTCCATTTGACCAGCATATGTTTCATCTACGCCACCTGATTTGCCAGGGATTTTCAACCAGAAACCAGTACGGTTCAAGTCAGTAAATTTAGCTGGTGTGATTTTCTCACCTAATAATTTTTCCATTGCGTTATTATGGTTCTCAGAAATACCATAGTGGTCACCGTAAATCATAATAACTGAGTCATCATATAGACCTTTCTTCTTAAGGTCTGTGATGTACTCTTCTAAAGCTTGGTCAATATAATGTGCTGTTTGAATATAACCATCAACAGTTGAGTCACCTGTATTTGGTTTATCAATATCTGCATCTTGAGACTCTAATGTAAATGGATAATGGTTTGTTAATGTAATTAAGTGTGAATAAAACGGTTGTTTCATTTTAGCTTGGTAATCGGCTGATGCTTTAAAGAATGGTTTATCTTTTAAACCTAGGTTAACGATATTTTCATCTGACATATCGTAGTAAGTTGCATCATAAAATTTATCGATACCAAAGTGTTTGTAAATTTGGTCACGATTCCAGAATGTTTTATAGTCACCATGCATTACATTAGAAGTATAACCTTCTTTTTGATCTAAAATAGCTGGTAAAGATTGATACGTATTATCGCCTTTTAATGAATAAGCAGAACCTTGTGGTAATCCGTAAAGACTGTTATCCATTGTAAATTCGGCATCTGATGTTTTACCTTGTCCAGTTTGATGGAAGAAGTTTGGATAATATCTGAAATCATCATTACCAGATGATAATTTATTTAAGAATGGTGTAACTTCTTTACCATTTACTTTTTTATTAATAAGGAAAGTTTGGAAACTTTCTAAGTGAATTTTAATGATATTTTTCTTTTTAGCTACACCGAAATATTCTGGGTTAGGCTCTGTATTTTTTTGCTTCGTATAATTTAATACTTTAGTTAAATCGTCTTCAGATGCTAACGCTTTTTGTTGGTTGTTCTGAATTGTTTTAACGCCATCATATACAGTGAAGTTATATGGTCCTAAATATTTAACTAAGTATTTATGGTCAAACGTACGTGTTAATAATTCAGGGCGATCTGTTTCAGCAAATGCAAGATTTAAGAAAAATAATGCTACAGAAGCTGCCATTACAACTGGCACAAACTTTTTACTAAACACGCGTTTATCTAACCAACTGCCTTTAAATATAAGGATGAAAAGATAAACAATAGTGTCTAAGAAGTAAACAAAGTCATACCATTTAAATGACGCACCTACTGCTCCTCCCATTGATTCAACGTTACTTGCTTGGTTGAGCGTACTAAATGTTAAAAAGTCTGAGAAGAATCTAAAATACACGACGTTCGCGTAAAGTAAGAACGTTAATAAAAAACCGCCAATAAAGATGAACCAATATGCCTTTTTGCCTTTAAAGAATAAGAACACACTTAAAATAAGCGCAATCAGACTATATGGATTCATCAGTAGTATTAAATTTTGTACTAGTCCTTTAACACCCAAAGAAAAATCAACATAGTATGAAAAATACGTCTTTAAAGTAACTGTAAAAACAGTTAATAAGAAAAACGCAAAAAGACTTATTTTCTTTTTGTGTAAACTCATGAATGTTTCCTCCGTTTGTAGTTATTCAACTTTGAAGAAATGTTAAAGACTATTAAAAGACTTAAACACTCACTCAAATATGTCCGTAATGCAAGTACTTATAATTCGTTTCGCTTTTAAATTCATTTTAATTTCTATTGTAAGAATGTGCGTCATATTAGTTTTTAATTAAAGGGATACTTCCTTTAGTTAATTAAGCGTAAATAAACATTTTTACTTTTAAAACATATTTGGCACTATTCTATTAATTGTTAATTATTTATTAAGGAACGATGAAGTTTGTAATATTACTGTAACAAAGCGTCATAGTTCAATATATAAATATATAGTATTTTTACTCATTTATCAAGAAAAAACACATTGTCCCTTTGAACAATTAACTTACTTTTTTTCCTAAACTGATTTATATATTATAACTTCTTGCCATAATTATTTAATCAGACCATGGACCTACAAAGTATAATTCTGCACTTATAAAATCGTTATTTTTTCATTAAACTATAAATTTATATTACTTCATCATTTCCATTTGCATACGAAACTCGATACCATGGAATAATTGATTCATCCAGTTACTAAATTTCACAACATTCTTTTCAGCTGTCTCAATATCTATAAATTGAAATTTCAAACGCGCACCTTGTGGTTTTTGAGCTAATTTAGTTAAATGATAGCTAGCAATTGTGCCAATTTGAGGATAACTACCAATTGTGTAATGATCATTTAATAGAATAATTGGCGTGCCATCACGCTTTACTTGTATCGTGCCTTTTTTTACAGGTTGATGTGCTGGCATATCGTCGTAATACGCCTTAATTTTTTTACCGTCAAGTAACATTCCCACACGATTAGATTTGTTTGTCACTTTGTAATCTCCGTGAATAAAATTTGATTTTGTTTCCTCATCAAAATCTTCTGTTCCCTTATTAGCTACGACATGGAAGACATCCGAAATGTAATTAAATGATAAAGCGTAACCATCGATGCCCCAATCTGTCGTATGTTTTTCAGCTAAATTTTCAAAAAGCTTATGGTGACGTTCAGTATATTGACGTTTCATTTCAATTTCATCGCCATTTTCAAGCGTACGACCTTGATAACCGCCAATATTGACTTTCAAATCAGTAGATGTTGAACCTAACCATGAATCTAATTTGAAGCCGCCCCCAACCGCAAGATAAACACGTGACGTTTTATTCGTTTCTTTAAAAGATAAAACGTCATCTTTTTCAACTAGATATAATTTATAAGGCTTAACCTTCATCTTTTGAGTGTACGCCTCAAAATTATTGCCTGTTAGTGCAATTAAAGTAGGTTCAGTAAAGCGAATTCTCGCCATAACGTGTGTCATTTCGAGGGTTGCTTCATTCTTATCATTCGCGACAAGACGATTCGCTATTTCATGACCTAGCGTATCTAGAGCGCCACATGGAATGACACCTGCATGCTCATATCCATAACGTCCAAAATCTTGAAAGCTGCTAAATAATCCTGCTCTTTCTATTATGATTGACATGGTTTAAAATCTCCTAATTCTATTTCTTTACGTTTTTTAGGCTGAAAAGTGACATTATCTCCCAATTTCAATAAATTGAAATCTTCTTGATTAGGATTAAATAAATGTGTCGGTGTGTAGCCTATAACTAGCCAGTCATTATATGTATCTGTCGTTACAATGCCACACTTTTTACCTTCTAAAATAACCGATCCAGCTCTAACTAACTTTTTCTCTTCACTCGTGTGATTGACATATAATGCTTCATTCATCCCTGTTAAATATGGAAATCCAGGTAAATATCCCATCATCGATACAAAATACTGATTTCCAGAATGTAACTTAATAAATTCTTCTTCTGTTATATTATAATAATTTAACAATCCCTTTAAATCTGGGCCGAATTCTTCTCCGTAAATAATTGGAATATTATGAGAGGTACTATCCACTTCATTTAAATTAAGTACTTCTATTTCTTTATGAATTGAATGAACAAGATCTTTCATATATTGAAAAGGTGAAGTAATATGATGATGTTTAATCATATCCCTAGCATCATAGCAAATCATCATATCTGATTCAGTTGGAACAATTTCAGTAATAAATGGGAGATTTTTCTCTAATAAATGATGACGCACAGCTATTAAATCTCTTGTAACATTTTGCGAGACATCTTTTTCTATCGCAATAACAATTGCTTGATCTCCTTGACTATAAATTTTCATAACTCCACCTCATACTTACTATATTTTATTATTTCCGTCCTATTTTACTGATGATAAAAACTATTTAAAAATTCAATGATATATGGAATAAGTGATTTCATAAAAAAGTAGACACATAGGCACTGTAATACCACTACTATAGTTGCTATAAGACGTGCTTTAATTACAGCATTTCGTTGTAAATAACGATTTGCTTGCCATTTTCCCAAGCTATTTAACACAATGATGATTACAAGCCATACTATTACCATAAGTCGCTCCATTACTTTATTTGAATTTTTATGATTTCTTTTTGACCATCTTCCATTCACATTTTATATATAAATAGAAACCTCGGCAACCTCTCGCAAACTGTTTAGCAAATAGATTCGAACCTTATTTGCCCGTAGTTTTTCAATTAATTCATCTTTATTATAATTTTTAATGAACAATTTATGCTCATCAATTAAGCTTTGTCGCATGCAACCTAAGAGAAAGTCTTCCTCATAGCTTGGTGTATAATAATGACCATCTTCTTCAATCATAATATTCCCGATATCAAATTCTAAGATTTTACCTGTTTCACTATATAGTAAGACTAAGTCCGTTCGATGACTATGTTCGAGATGTTGACGCATGGTTGTTTTATTGATCACATATGCTTTGGCACAAGTAGCATTACTTTCTTTAAATTCAGCTGTAAATTTATTTTTGGTCATTAATGGCTTGATAATATGTGATAACTGGCCTTCTTTATCTATTTCTATTTTTAATCGAAATAGTCCTTTTGCATTTCTTAATCTTATTTTTTCCGTATATTGTTCCCATTCCCACTCTGAAAATGAAAAACCTAAACGCGCACAGGCTTGTTTTAATCGGGCAGTATGATATTGAAATCTTCGAATTTCGCCATTATCAAGGCGCATGGTTTCAAATAATTTCATTTATAACATCTCCAATATCTTCGTTTTATCACGAAACTCTTGTACTTCATTTTCCGGAACAGAGTCGATGGTAATACCTGCGCCTACGCCATAAATGACTTTGTCTTGTCGATATTCTAATGTTCGAATAGGAATGTTAAATATCATTTTATCATTGGGTATCATCAATCCAATTGACCCACAATAAATAGAGCGCGGACCAATTTCTAACGAATTGATATAAGACATAGTATTGAGTTTCGGCGCACCAGTGATAGAACCACAAGGAAATAGTGCCTTTAAAATATCGTGTAAAGATGTGTCATTAACTAAATGGCCTGTAACCATACTTGTCATTTGATATACGGTTTTATAGGTTTCAATGAAAAATGGCTTATAAACTTTAATCGTGCCAGTTTCAGAGATTCTTGAAATATCATTGCGCAATAAATCTACAATCATCACGTTTTCTGCACGGTCCTTAAGTGAATGTTGTAGCGTTTTATAATTTAGCGCATCCTCTTCTTCATCCACACTTCGTGGCATTGTTCCTTTCATCGGCTTACTCACAATAACATCATTTTCTCTATTGAATTCTCCTTTTTGGAAAAAGAGCTCTGGAGAAATAGAAGCGACTTGAACATCTTCCGTATCTAATAAAGCTGTATAACCCCCATTATTTGTTTGAGTTAAATAAGTATATAATTCAGAAATTGGATAATGGATATCGCTCGTTAAACGCGTCGTGTAATTAACTTGATAGGTCTCCCCTTCTACAATGGCTGCTTGCACTTGTTGTATTTTCGAGCGCATTTGTTCATCACTTTCTTGAAAAGTAAAATTGTGTTTTGGTACATAGTTATACGCACTTTCTATTGAAGACGTTTGCGCATCGTTAACATCGAAACTATAAGCTACCGCATTTAAACCGTTATGCTCGATAGGATACGTGACCATTTTACTATTAAAATAAGTTGCCGCTTCATAAGTTAAATAAACAGCTACATAGCGTCCATTTTTTTGTTCCTTTTCCGCGAATCGAACTACATCTCCTACTTCATTTAAAGAAGTAGCTAATAATTTATTCTTATAAGTTTTAAAGGTTAATTGATGCGTTTCATAGTCATCTGGATTGATATAATAACGATAATTAAATGTGATATTCATTAACTAACCCTACTTTCGATAAAAAATGACGCAATTGTTCATGTCCATACTCGCTTAAAATAGATTCTGGATGATATTGTACTGCAAAAATAGGCAATGAAATATGCTCTATTGCCATCGGAATGCCTTCTTCATTATGTGCCGTTATCTGTAACTGAGAAGGCAATGTTGCTTTATCAGCCATTAACGAATGATAACGCATCACTTCAAAATGTTGCGGTAAGTCTTTAAATATACCAGTTCCTGAATGACCCAAACGCGTCGTGTGACCATGGATTGGTTTCATGCCATGAATAATACGGCCCCCATAGTATTCAAATATAAATTGAAAGCCTAAACATACTCCTAAAATAGGAATTTCACCTTCATAATGTTGCATGATTTCTTTTAAAATAGGATAATCACTCGGTTTACCTGGACCTGGTGAGATTACTATGGCATCAATATGTAATTGGGACAACTTATCCATCGACACATCATCTACTTCGTAAACTTGAAGTGACAGCGTCGTTTCAGTTTTAATGTAATCAATTAAATTATATGTAAATGAATCTTTATTATCTATTACTACTATCATTGAGATTACTCCAACTTTCCAACAAATATATTCTTCAATTTTATTATAAATTCTCTTATCACGAAAATGTAAGGGCTTACCTTATCCACATTTAGAAATATTACTTGATTTTACTGATTGATTATATTAATCTAACTAGCGTACTAAAAATGAATCGACAGAGGTTCCTAGCTGAAACCCTCTATAAAAAACTAGACACTTAAAGAAATATTTCCTTTTAAACATAATAAGTAGATACACTAACTTATTTTTAATATTTCAAAAGTCTATCTTTTTTATAGAGATAGGCTTTTTTCTTTGCCTTAAAAAGATGGCTAGGTTATTTATCGGCAATCCAATATTAATCATCTTTTCAAAAGGAGAATAATTATGACGCAACAAACCTTAAATAAAGATAAAGCAATTGTAGTATTTAGCGGAGGCCAAGATAGCACAACTTGTTTATTTTACGCTAAAAAGCATTTTAAAGATGTAGAATTAGTGACATTTAATTACGGGCAACGTCACGATACGGAGATAGAAGTCGCAAAACAAATCGCACAGGAACAAGGCTTAAAACATCACATTCTTGATATGTCATTATTGTCTCAATTAACTCCCAACGCTTTAACACAGCATGATATGGACATTGAAACTGGCGAAGATGGCATTCCAAATACTTTCGTGCCTGCGCGTAATTTGTTATTCCTATCATTTGCTGGCGCGCTTGCCTATCAACTAAATGCTAAACATATTATCACGGGCGTATGTGAAACGGATTTCTCTGGTTACCCTGACTGTCGTGATAGCTTCATTAAATCTATGAATGTAACGTTAAGTCTTTCAATGGATAAAGATTTCGTCATTCATACACCGTTAATGTGGTTAGATAAAGCACAAACGTGGGAACTTAGCGATGAATTAGGCGTGCTAGATTATATTCGTTATAACACAATAACTTGTTATAACGGCATTGTTGGCGATGGTTGTGGGGAATGCCCAGCTTGCAAACTACGTCAACGTGGTCTTGAACAATATTTAGAAACTAAAGGAGTGAATTAACATGTTTCAACAAATTTATCCAACAGTAAATCATCCTTACAGTTTTGAATTAAACAAAGACTTTAATTTTTCAGCTGCGCATTACATTCCAAGCGAAGATGCTGGCAAATGTATGAGAACCCATGGCCATACATACTTCGTTAATTTAACAATTGCTGGCGATACACTAGATCATAACGGTTTTTTAATTAATTTTAGTGATTTAAAAAAACTGATTCATGACCAATTCGATCATTATTTATTAAATGATTTACCTCAATTTAAAGGTAAAAGTCCTTCAACTGAAATCGTAGCACAAACGATTTATGAAATTATTGAGACACATTTACAAACTTACGATAATCAACCACATTGCGTTCAAGTATATTTACGCGAAACGCCATCTAGTTACGTTGTCTATCGTCCTAAGGAGTTTAAATAATGGCAGCTAAAATTCCAGTATTAGAAATTTTTGGTCCTACTATTCAAGGTGAGGGGCGTGTAATTGGACGCAAAACAATGTTCGTGCGCACGGCAGGATGTGATTATCGTTGTAGTTGGTGTGATTCAGCTTTCACATGGGATGGCAGCGCTAAAGAAGACATCCAATTGATGACTGCTGAAGAAATTTATCATCAATTACGTGAAGTTGGGGGCGACCACTTTGATCATGTCACTATTTCAGGTGGTAACCCAGCACTCATTAAAGGTATTCAAGATTTAGTTGATTTATTTGAAGAGAAAAATATTTATACTGCTTTAGAAACACAAGGCAGTAAGTTCCAGCCATGGATGACTCAAATTGATGATTTAACGATCAGTCCAAAGCCACCTAGTTCTAATATGACGCCTAATCTAGATATTCTAGATAGCGTGATTGAACAATGTGTCCATGAATCGTTAAATTTAAAAGTTGTCATTTTCGATGATAAAGATTACGACTTTGCGAAAATGATTCATCACCGCTACCCTACGATTCCATTCTATTTACAAGTAGGTAACCCATACTTAGATGATAATGTCGCAAATCATACTGAAAAATTGTTAGAACGTTATGAATCATTAGTTGATACGGTCATGCAAAGCAATGATATGAACCATGTATATGTTTTACCACAACTACACACGTTACTATGGAGTAATAAAAAAGGCGTTTAATATAGTATTATAGTAAGTAATTATTTATTGAGTGTTTTGAAATGATTAAGTTTGTTTAAATTGCTATAATATTCTAATGAACTATGTGTGATAGGAGTACAACATGATTATTTATGTATTAATTAATATTGCCATTGTGCTTGGCATTTTCGGTTTCGACTTATATCGACATCGTTTTAAACAACTTAAGTTTAGCTCCGTTTTAATTGCTATTACTATTAACGCTTTTATTAATATTATTGTCATTGAAAAGTTTAATTTTATAACATTATGTTCAATTGTGTTTTTCTTATGTTGGATAGGACTCCAATACTATTTAAAAATGAAAGGCTTTACTTTTATCATTAAAGAATATAAAACTATTGCACTTATATTTGCAATTATTATTAGTTGTTCCTTATTTATAACATTTGGAACAAGTGATCATTCTCTATACATGTCAGTTCCCTATCTTGCACCAACAATTTTTATTATAGGGGCTGTAATCATTTTCTCTGCTACTTTTAATGCAAGTGAGCTTCAACGTACTAAATTACTGAGAAAAATTAAATATCCATTTATGATAGGTCACGTTATTATTATTATTTCAATTGTATTACTTACACTTTTAACACCTTTTTGGTACGTATTTGTAATTATTTACGTGTTATTTGCTATATATATTCTATGGCAGTTGAAATCAATACAACCTCAACACAATATATCTAAACAAATGTAAAAATGCTTGAAGACAACTCAATATGTTCTTCAAGCATTTTTATATTAAATATTAATAAACATTTTCTTTTTCGTGCTCTTGCTGTTGTGAGACGCCATCATTTTCAAGCGTTTGTTTCAAATTAGAAGCTTGAACGATATATTTAGGTCGTTCCTTCACTTCATAGTAAATACGGCCAATGTATTCGCCTACGACGCCTATTGAAATCAATTGAATACCGCCTAGCAATAACACTGCAGCAATTGTTGTAAAGTATCCTGGATTATTAATTCCATTCACCATAATACCTATTAATAAATAAAGAATATATACAATACTTAAACCAAATACAAACATCCCAAGATAAATCATTGCTCTTAAAGGTTTGTTATTGAAAGAAATTAAGCCATCGATACCGTAATTTAATAATTTGGTAAATGTCCATTTCGATTGGCCTACTTCACGTTCGACGTTTTTATAAGTAAAGATTTTAGTATTATAGCCTATCCATTCAAATAGTCCCTTTGAAAAGCGATTATACTCTTTTAAAGAAGCCATTGATTTTACAGCTCGTTGACTTAATAATCTAAAGTCACCGACACCATCAATAAATTTAATATCCTCTACAAAGCTATTAATCAATTTATAGTATAGTTTTGTCATTGATTTTCTCGCAAAATTCTCACCCGTACGGTCACGTTGTGCTATCACTTGGTCATATCCTTCTAAATAGCCATCAATCATTTTAGGGATAAATTCTGGAGGATGTTGTAAATCTCCATCTATCATTACTACAGCATCAAAATCTACACTATGCTGAAAACCAGCAATCATTGCTGATTCTTTCCCAAAATTTCGACTGAAAGAAATATACTTAACATGATTATCTACAGCTGCTAAGTTTTGGATGTGATCAATGGTATCATCTTTACTTCCATCATCAATAAATAATAGGTCATAGCTATAATCTTTGACCACACTATCTTCCATCAAAATTTCAGTCAATTTGTCGTAGGTCTTCGCTACAACTTCACCTTCATTAAAGCAAGGCACAATGACTCTGATTTTCATCCAATTACATCCTTTTCTACATTCTTAATATTATTTTATCAATAAAATTAATAAATATTCTACCTAAAACTATGTAATTAACAAAGAAAAAATAAAAATTGTATTAAATCAACAAAAATGTATTTCTAACTAATAGGTTTGAATGGAAAATATTATTTCAAATCCCCAATATTGACATCATCAGGGTCTTTACCTTGGCGTGCATTTTTATTTAAACTATCTATTTCTGCAATTTCAGTCAATTCTAAATTAAAATCAAAGATATCATGATTTTCACGAATGCGTGAAGGTGTCTTAGATTTTGGAATCACGATACGATTATGCGCTAAATGCCATCTCAATATAATTTGTGCAGGCGTTTTATCATATTGTTCTGCTAACTTAGTAATAACTGGATTATCAAACAAACCTCGATTACGCATTAATGGCATCCAAGCTGTAACTACAATGTCATGTTTATCACAGTAATCTTGAAGGTCTTGTTGATTAAAATAAGGATGTACTTCGATTTGATTAATATGAGGCACAATACTAGTCGCAGCCATTAATTTTTCCAAGTGATGTTCTTTAAAATTACAAACGCCAATTGCTTTTACCTTGCCTTCTTCATATAACTTTTCTAAGGCTTTGTAAGATTTAATATATAAATCATCTTCTTCACATGGCCAATGAATTAAATACAAGTCTAAATAATCAACACCTAAGTTCTCTAATGACTTATTAAAATAGTCTAATGTACTTTCATAACCTTGATAATCATTCCATAATTTAGATGTAATAAATAAATCCTCACGTGGCACGCCACTATTCTTAAGTGCTTTCCCTAACGCTTGTTCATTTCCATAGAAATAAGCTGTATCAAATGCACGGTAACCATCTTCTATCGCAGCTTGAATTGCTGTTTCCATTTCTTCTTCTGTAACTTTATAAACACCTAAGCCTACTTTGGGCATAGGATAGCCATTATCTAATATTTGAGTATCGTTAACCATGATTTACTCTCCTTTATATCATTATTAAAATTATTATAACTTTACGTTGAATATGTATAAAAATAAAGACACTTAGGTTTCAGTACCCAAGTGTCAGTTATTTTATTCATCAGCATCTTGTTTATGCTTATGTTTATGGTCTTGGTTATCTTCATCGTCTTCATCATCAATCGTTGGTCTAGTTTCAAGAAATTGATATTTTAAAATAACCCAAACTAATTGATGATTATCCATTTCAGAGATAATCCAACGATCGTAGTTAGTATCAATATGATCATTTACTTGTAAATTAGTGTTATGAGCTTGTAGCCAACCACCAATCGTATCGATATCTTCTGAATCTTCGAATTCAATACCAAATTGTTCGTTTAAATCATCTAAAAGAACACGTCCATTAATTTGATACGTATCATCTTCAAGTTTAACGATATCGTTCACTTCATCATCGTCAAACTCATCTCTGATTTCACCAACAATTTCTTCTAGAATATCTTCCATCGTTAAAATACCAGCAGTACCACCATATTCATCAATAATTAAACTAATATGAACATGCTCACGTTGCATTCTCACTAAAGCATCACTGATACGCGTTGTTTCAGATATCATTGGTAAGTCATGAATATAATTAGCAATTTTAATTGGCTTACCTGATGCGTATTCAGTTAAGAATTCCTTGACGTTAATAAATCCTTTAATGTGGTCTTTGTCACCATCTTCAGTGATTGGATAACGTGTAAATTGATGTTCTTTGATTGTTTCGAGTAATTCATCCACATTGAAAGGTTCGTTTAATGTAACCATTTGAGTACGTGGCACCATGATATCTTTCGCATGTCTTTCATCGAATGAAAAGATATTTTGCATATAGTTAAGCTCAGTTTGGTTAATTTCTCCACCATTATAACTATTGTTGATAATAATCTTAATCTCTTCTTCTGACATCGCATCAGTTTGAGCATCTGGATCTACACCAATCATTCTAATAATGACACGCGCAGAACCATTCATTAACCAGATTAATGGTTTCATGATATTTCCGAAATAGTATAGTGGTCTAGCATATGTTAATGCTAATTTCTCTGTATGTTGAATTGCTATAGATTTAGGTGCTAATTCACCTAGAACTACATGTAAATATGTTACAGCAATGAATGAAATAATGAATGAAATTGTTGTTGTTAAGGCATCAGGTAAATGAAGTAAATCAAAGATAGGATGTAACAACTTTTCAAATGTTGGTTCACCTAACCAACCTAATCCTAAAGAAGTTACCGTAATACCTAACTGACAAGCTGATAAGTAATAATCTAAGTTTGCAATCATTTTCTTAACAATCTTAGCACTACCGTTTCCTTCATCAGCCAATTGTTCAATTCTTGTAGAACGAACTTTTACTAACGCGAATTCTGAACCTACGAATACTGTAGTTAAAGCAATTAATAAAAAGAATATTACTAAGTTTATTATGGTCACTGTATCCAATTAATTCCCTATTTCTAGGGATTCACCTCCAAATATTATGTGTCCCATATGGGTAACACGGATTTATTGCGTTTTTCTTTATAACAATATGTTCACATGTTAAGACCTTCCCATTGCGACACCCCCGAAAAAATGTATTACTTTTATTTTATCATATATTAATTATAAATAGTTGAATGTAACGCTTTTAAATGAAAAGTTACAACTTATCATTTAAAACTATGATTGCATAATAGTCAAGGACGTCTACAGACTCTTACTCATTTAGCATCTTTCTATTCTATACTCTCATATGTCTACCCATTTTTGCATGTTTTAACATTAATTTTAAATAAAAATCTCTTGCCCTATTTCTCAAGAGCAAGAGATTGATTAATCTATTATATTATTCATCCATAGATTCAGATGCTTTAATTTCGTCACGTGTTAATTTAGGTTTTAAGATACCGTACATAAATGCTGAAACTAAAGTACCTACGACTAAAGCGATTAATGTTTGTAAAATATGGCTAAAGTCTGTAGCTGCGATAACGATGATACCACCGTGTGGCGCATTAATTCTTGAGCCAAGTGCTAATGCGATCGCACCACCAACACCTGAACCTACCATCATTGATGGAATCACACGTAATGGGTCAGCTGCTGCGAATGGAATTGCACCTTCTGTGATGAATGAAAGTCCCATTACATAGTTTGGTACGATTGAACCGCGTTGTTCTTTAGTAAATTTACGTTTGAAATGAGCATTGCTGTTGCAATTGCTAATGGTGGAATCATACCACCTACCATAGCTGCTGTAATTGGTGCTGCGTTACCTTCAGTTAAAGCAGCTGTAGCGAATACGTATGCCGCTTTGTTGAATGGACCACCCATATCGATAGCCATCATAGCACCGATAACTAAACCAAGTAAGATAATATTTGAACCTGATAAACTGTTTAAACCATTTAATAATAAGTTATTTAACCATGCTGCTGGTGGATTAAATACATAAATCATTAATAAACCAGTGATTGTTACACTTAATAATGGATAAATTAATGTTGGTTTTAAACCTTCTACAGCTTGTGGTAAACCACGAGTAATATATTTAATACCTTGAGTTAAGTAACCTGCTAAGAAACCTGCAATAATACCACCAATAAATCCAGAACCACCTGAAATAGCTAACATACCACCGACTAAACCAGCTGCGAAACCTGGTTTGTCTGCAATACTACGCGCAATGAAACCAGCTAAAATTGGAATGATTAAAGCGAAAGCACTCTTATTACCAATGTTCCATAATTGTTCAGCAAATGCATTATGTTCCGCACTCTTAGGATCAAATGAGTTAGGACCGAATAAGAATACAATCGCCATTAAGATACCACCAGCGATAACAAGTGGTAACATATTTGAAACACCATTCATTAAGTGTTTGTAGAATGCTTTACCAAAACTTTGTTTTTCATTACTTTCACTGCTTTGAGCTTTAGAACTACCGCCACGAGCTACGAATGGTTTACGACTTGTATCAAGTGCAGTATTAATTAACTCTTCTGGTCGTTTAATACCATCAGCAACTGGTACTTCAACCACATTTTTACCATCGAAACGATCTGTTTCAACATGTACGTCAGCTGCAACAATAACACCTGTCGCTCTTTCAATATCTTGTTATGTTAAATGGTTTTTAATACCGCCAGATCCATTTGTTTCGACTTTAATTTTAACGCCCATTTTATCAGCTTGTTTTTTCAAAGCATCACGCGCCATATAAGTATGAGCGATACCTGTAGGGCAAGCAGTAACTGCAAGCACATATGGTTCATTTGAATTTTGAGTTGCAGTGCCAGCAGTTGCCGCGCCAGCTGTAGCAGCTTCTTGTTCTTGCGCCTCTTTTTCTTCTTCTTTAGTTGCTTCATCATCTGCGTTGTCAATAATTTGAAGTACTTCTTCAGGAGAATTAGCATGTAATAAGTTTTCTCTTACTTTGTCATCCATTAAAATACCAGATAACTTAGCTAATGCATCTAAATGTGTTTGTGCGCCACCTTCTGGAGCAGCAATCATAAAGAATAAGTGTGCAGGTTGTCCATCTAAACTTTGATAATCAACACCAGCTTTAGATTTACCAAAAGCGATTGCCGGAGATTTTACGGCAGCCACTTTAGCGTGTGGAATGGCAATACCTTCACCAATACCAGTTGTACTTTGTGATTCACGATTGTGGATAGCTTCTTTAAATTGAGTAATATCACTCAATTTACCAGCTTTATCTAATTGATTAACTAATTCGTCAATGACACCATTTTTATCTGTAGCTGATAAATCCATTGCAATCGTTGATTTTGTCAGTAATTCTGTAATTCTCATCTATTTCACTCCCCATCAAGTACTGTAATAGTAACTTGTGATTTAATATTTTCTATATCTTCAATATTAGCTAAATCTTCTGTGAACGCTGTAGCTGTTCCAGAGGCTACGGCTTGTTGAAAAGCATCTTCAAGTGATAAACCAGATTCTAGACCAGCTACCATTCCAGCAACTGTACTATCTCCAGAACCTACAGTGTTAACAACTTGTCCTTTAGGGTTTTGTGCTTTAATACTGCGTTTATCATCAATATAAATAGCACCATCGCCACCTAGAGAAATAATGACAGATTGAGCACCCTCTTTTAAAATTCCTCTGCCATATTTCACAACATCTTCGTCACTAGTGACTGTCATATTAAACATTTCTTCCAACTCATCTTTATTTGGTTTAATAAATAATGGTTGATATTTCAATACTGTGTTAACTAAATCTTTTTCAGCATCGACTACTAATTTAGCGCCTGTTTGTTGCGTAATGCTAGCGATTTGTGCGTAAGCATCACTCGGAATGCTTTTCGGAACGCTACCAGCTACGATAACTGTATCTTCTGAAGTGGTTTGCTTAATTTGAGTTAACAATGACTGAAATTGTTCAGCTGTCACATTAGGACCTGGCGCATTGATTTCTGTTTCATCGCCAGATTTCAATTTAACGTTAATACGTGTATCATCATCTACTTTTATGAAATCTGTTTTAATATCACTTTGTTGTAAAGTATTGGCAATGAAATCTCCTGGAAAGCCTCCAGCAAAGCCTAAAGCAGTCGATTGAACACCTAGTGTTTTTAACACACGTGAGACATTGATGCCTTTGCCCCCAGCAAATTTATATGTTGCTTTGGCTCTATTTAAACCTTTAAGTTCAAAGCCATCCGTAAACATAATGTAATCGATGGATGGATTAAACGTTACTGTATAAATCATGACTCTCCTCCTAAAAATTGATATTTATCTCTATATTTAGCGTAGTGCTTGTGCATTTTTACTTGTTTAGAAACAATTAATTCCACTTGATGATTGTCTATTGGAACATGCGCGAAATATATTTCATCTAATTTTGATTGATCCAGTAAAATATACGATTGCGTTGCTTGTTCAATTGCTTTTTCTTTAATCAACGCTTCTTTTTCATCTGGCGTAGTAAAACCATATTTTAAATCAATGCCATTCATTCCTAAAAATGCTTTATCGAAACAATAACGACCTAAAGTATGTAAGGCACTTGCTCCTACTGTTGCAAGTGTAGTGGCTTTGACTTCTCCACCTATCATTAATGTTTTAATGCCTTGACTCAAAAGTTTCTCTACATGTGTGAGACCATTCGTTACTACAACAATATTTTTCGCTTTTATAAAAGGAATCATTTCAATTGTAGAAGAACCAGCATCCATAAATATACAATCATTATCTTGAATTAATTGCGCAGCTACTTTTCCAATTTCTCGTTTTTCTTTTAAGTTCAACGATAATTTTTCAGAAAGTACTGGCTCACTATTTCTCTTGGTATTAAGCATCGCTCCACCATGAACACGTTGGAGACGGCCTAATTGTTGCAACTTTGATAAATCTCTTCTTACTGTTGAAGCACTACAACCCGTGCGTTCAATCAATTCTTGAAGGGTTAAAAAATCAGTTTTTTTCAGTTCTTGTAGTATAATGTCATGTCGTTTTTCTGAAATCATTAGCTCACCCCTCTTCACCCCAAATTATAATGTGTACGCTTACATTTTCCAATCAAAAGTTGTCAAAAGCACTCAAAAACATTCAAAATAGCCATAAAAATGACAGATATTGCTTTCTTAATTTGTTCTGTAGCAATATCTGTTGATATAGTTCGTTATTTTTGAAGGATATTGGCCGTTTGAGCATGGGTTATGTCAATTAAATCATTAACATTTACCACGATTTGAATGCCACGTTGACCACCACTTACATGTATTTTCTCTCTATTCAATGCCGACTGATCAATAGTAGTTTTAAACAAATGTTTCATACCGACGGGTGAACATCCACCACGAATGTAACCTGTCACTTGTTTTAAATTCTCCATTGGCATTAAAGTCAATTTCTTCTCATTCACTACATGCGCAGCTTCCTTTAAATCTAATGTTTCATTTACGGGTATCACAAAGACAAAATGATCATGGTTTGCATTTTCTAACACTAATGTCTTATATACATCATCAACATTCGCTCCTACTATATGGGCAATCGCTTTGCCATCCATATGACCATCGCCCACTTCGTAAGTTCTTACTTCATAGTCAATTTTTGCTCTATCTAACATTCGCATTGCATTTGTTTTCTTATGCTTCATTTTATCACCTCGTTAATACTGTTATTTATTCTACTACTATTTTGGCCAAATATAAAAAAAGCGCTCTTTTCTACTTAAAGAAAAGGCGCTATTTGTGATTAGTTGCTGTTATTGGTTCAATTTTACCCATCTTGTTAATGGCGATGTCGTTTGGTTGCTTACTGTCATTAGATTGAAGCGCAAACGTCACATCTTGATTCGTTTCATCTGTTTGATTCAGTTGCGTTGTTTTCCCATAATGTTGCTTTGAATAGTTCTCAGCAATAATTTTACATTCTTCAGCTGAATACATATGTGTTGGCTCAGTTTTATTTTCTTGTAGTTGATTATAACGAATTTCCGCTTTTTGTTCTTCTGCATTCTTTTCTGATGCTTTTGCCGTATGGTTGCTACTAATATTTAATATATCTTTGGCTTCTGATACTTTTCCCATTTTTGAAAATGAAGAAATCGTGTGATGTACTTTAGCTAAGGCATCTTGATTTGTTGCGATAAACAGTAAAAAAGCTAAGCAAATTGATAAAATAATAGCTACCATACCTAATAGTATGTTTTTAAAGTTCATCTCCTTACCCACATTTCTCTCTAAATTTTTTCTTATCTTAACATACAAATGGGCAAAAATAATTATGTAGACTGCAATTTAAAATAACTGTAATCTTTGTAACAGTTATATTACCGAACGACTTAATATTGTTACATATTAACAACTTAAATGTAAAAAACAATAACCTCCCCAGTTAATATTTACATGCTAACTGGAGAGGTCTAATATAGGTTTATTTAGATGTATTGCGACCACGTTGTTTCGTTCGCAATGCCTTTTCAATAAAAATAATAAGAATACCAAGTAACATAACGATGATAGACATATATAATGGAAATTCTAAATTAACATCAAATAGTGCACCTGCTACGAGCGGGCCTATAAAGTTACCCATGCTAGTAAATGTAGAGTTCAAACCTCCAGCAAATCCTTGACGATTGCCTGCAATATTTGAGTAATAATTTGTCAGTGCCGGGCGAATTAAATCAAAGCCAATAAAGACAATGAAGCTAATAATCATAATTGTCCAGTAGTTATTGGATAATATAAGTAAACCAAGAACGATAGCTGAATATAATAACGACCACACAATAAATGTTAATTCCGTCATATATTTCATGAATTTATCGAAAAAGAAGACTTGGAAGACGGCACCTGCAATGCCTCCACCTACGATAGCAATTGAGATATCTCTTGGTGTATAATCTGCTTTCTCAGCTGTATATAATGAGAATAACGTTTCAAAAGCGGATAAACCAAAAGCTAAGACAAGTGTCAAAATAATTGGAGTAATAAAGACTTTCCAGTTAATTTTAGTGAGTGTTTCTGGTTCAAAGTTATGGAAAGTTTCATTCGATTCATGACGTGGACTATGAATTAATATTAAAGACAAAATAAATGCTAGAATACCAAGCGTACCTGCAAAATAAAATGGCGCGCGATGGGAGAATTCAGCAAGAAAGCCCCCTACTCCAGGTCCAAGAATGAATCCCGAATTAATAATGGCAGACATGTAACCAAAGTTTTTAGCTTTATCTTTAGCTGGTGAAATGTCAGCAATCATACCGGTTACACCTGGCATGACCATACCTGCGCTAAATCCTCCTAATATTCTGGAAATGATTAATGTTGAAAAATGATGACCGACTGCAAATAAATATTCTGAAATAGCGAATAAAATAAGACCGATACAAATAATTAACTTTTTACCTAATTTATCTGCTAAGGTGCCTCCAAAAGGTGAAATAATCATTTGAGAGAGCGCAAAGGCTGCAACTAATACACCTAGATCACTCCCTTTTAATCCTAAATCTTTTAAGTACACCGGTAGAACGGGGATCACTAATCCTATACCTACGAAGATTAAGAAAATATTGAAATATAATGTAAATAATTGTTTTTTCATGCTGTCACCTCTTTTCAAAGAATGTATCTTCACAAAATTTTATTAATATTTTTAGTTAAAAATTACATAATATTGAAACATTGTATACTATTCTCTTTCTATATTACAATAGGAAAATGTAAATTCTAAATAATTCAACTTATAACCTATCTCAACGTATAATGTAGTTAACTACTATTTATTTGAGGTGAAAATAATGAAATATCAAAAAGATGGTCAAACATTTCTTTTAGTATTAGATAAAAGTGAAGATATAGTAGAACAAGTAACGCAATTTGCTGAAGAACAAGAGATGAAATTTGGTACAGTGAGTGGTATTGGTGCTTGCGATAATGTAACATTGAATTTTTATAATTTAGAAACGCAAGAATACGAAGCAAGAGAAGTAAATGAAGCTTTAGAATTAACAAGTTTATTAGGCAATATTTCGCATATTGATGAACAACCCTTTGCACATTTACATGGAACATTTGGCACTCGCGATTTCCAAACATTAAGTGGGCATTTAACTAAAGCTAGAGTGTCAGCTACAGCTGAAATTGTAATTACAATGACAAATATGGATATTAACCGTACACACGATAGTGAAACAGGTTTAAATTTATTGCGTCCATAATTTCTTCGTATATCGGCTATTTATTAAAAATTGATAAATAGCTAATTGTTTTGTATTTCAGTGCTATATCAATTAATATGCAATATACAGGTAAATTAGTTGATTACCTATTTATGAAAGTTTAATATTAAAAATTGACTAAACAAATTTAGCGTTTTATTAATATCAAAGAAAGTAGTGTATGATATGACAGCGCGTTATATTGCAAGGCTATATTTTATTATTCTTTTTACTGTGTCATTATTTGAATCGCAGGTTTTTAATTTTATGAGTTTAAATCTTTTCTTAGCTTACATACCTTTTGAGCTATGTTTGCTTTTAAGACTATTTAAACCTAGAAAACCATTTGAATGGCCACTATTTATTGTGTTTGCACTTATTTTTATATTATTAGTGCCTAACACTTTTTATATGCTGACAGATTTAATACATCTTAACCAATTCACTTTTGATTTTTATGTACGTTTAAATTTAATGGAATGGATTTATTTCACATACTTACTTTTAGGTGTCTTTTTAGCAATTTATTGTATGGTATTAATTTTCATTAATTTATCTCATATCACTTCAAATCAATGGCTTAATCGTTCATTAATTATCGTATTAATGTTCTTGAATGGTTTAGGCATTTATATGGGACGTTTTTTAAGATTCCATACCGTACATCTCATTACAAGACCATTCACAATTATTCATCAAGTACTTAATGAGTTAAATCTTCATACTATTATTTTCGTACTATTAATGGTATTACTTCAAGCTGTTATTATTTTATTTGTAAAAGGAGTGCGTGTAGCGAAATGATGAATATTTTTTTACTCCTTATTATAATAGTAGCTTTGCAACTTGCTATAGGTCATTTCTTTAATCGTATTGGTTTCAGCATGGAACATAGTTTATTACTTATGCTATTACCACTAGGTATCGGTTTATTTCTTGTACAAGTTTTTTATTATGAACGTCACTACCCTAGATGGGAAGTACCGTTTCACGTAAAACTTAGATTAAAATATATGTATTTAATCACTTTCTTAGAATATGTAGGCGTTTATCTATGTTTATTTGTTTTAAAATAATATATGTATGATAGAAACTGACTGTAAAATTGAATAAATAAAGAAGCCAGTAAATGAGTTTATAACATTCATTTACTGGTTATTTTATTAGGAATTATATCCTTGACTCTTTAATTTAAAGATTTTTAAAAGTAGACATTACATATTCTCGAGCGCTTTTATGATCGACGATAGGTTCTGGATAGTCTTTACCTAATTTAAGCCCCTCTTTCTCAAGTTGTGATTGATGTTTTAACGGTTCATGTAGCCATTTAGCTGGCATATCCTCAAGTTCCGAAACAAATTTTTTAATATATAGTGCGTCTTTATCGAAACGCTCACTTTGTCTTATTGGACTAAACATTCTAAAGTATGGTACAGCATCTGTTCCCGTAGAAGCCGACCATTGCCAACCGTGAACATTTGAAGCTGAATCGAAATCTATAAGTTTCTTTCTGAAGTAATCTTCTCCCCATGTCCAATCGATAAATAAATCTTTAGTTAAGAATTGTGATACTACCATGCGCATACGATTATGCATATAGCCAGTTTCATTTAATTCAGCCATAGCTGCATCTACTATTGGGAAGCCTGTTTTCCCTTCATACCAACATTTGAAATCTTTTTTATCATACGACCATTTGATATGACGATATTTTTCATTAAAAGCTTCATGTGCCGTATTAGGATATTGCGTCATTAAAACATAATAAAATTCACGGAACATTAATTCTCGGATAAACTTTTCAAAATTACTTTCATCTTCTTCGTAACTTTCCAGTAACTCAGTGATAATCTGTTTAATATCAATAAGTCCGTAAGCTAATACGATACTTAATTGACTTGTTAATACTTCAGGTAAATACTCTCTATTTGAATCGTAATTTTGAATATCATTTTCTAAAAAGTCGTGCCACTGATCTAAGGCCTGTTCTTCAGATAAACCATCATTTGAATCATCTTTATCTAATGTTTGTTGAGATTTAGCACATAATTTTGCAATATCTTTGAGATTATAATCATAAGCTGAGTGTTGTCGTAAGCTAGAACGATGTGCTTTGTAAAAACTTGTGAACACTTTATATGGCGTACCTTGTTTATTCATTGTGGTACTTGGTTTAAAGTAATGATTCGCTCTTAACGTAACTACCGAAATATCATAGTTATTAAATGCTTTTTTCAAGTGGCGAATGTCATAACTTTCTTGATGATAGCTCATAATATCGCCTGCCACGACCACCTCTTCAATATGCTTGTCCTTGCAAAAGTCCCCTAACTCGCTATATTCAATTAAAAATGGTTCAATATCGTGTTTTTTTAATTCTTTTAAAAAGTTGTCCAACACACCGTAATAATAGTTACGTTTCATTTCAGTGCCTTCTTCCTCAAATATTTCCTGAGGAATAATTAAATAACATTGATCAATATCATTTTGTTGTTGGCTTATATATTCAAATAATGGATTATTTTGTGTTCGAAAAACTCTATTCAATATGACACCTATATTCATCATTTCACTCCTCACTTCGCGTTCATTTTCTTTACCCTTTTTCAAGAGAATAAAAAACGTGAAGTACAACTATGTCATCTCATATTTAAAATAACTATACTAAACCAAGCCAATGCCAATACGTTAAACTCAATATGATGACAAGTATATAGCCAACAATTGTTAAAGGAATGCCTGTCTTTAAGAAGTCTTTAACCGTAAAGGTATTTGTACCATACGCAAGCATGTTTTGAGGGGCGCTAACTGGTAGTAAAAATCCGAAACTAATAACAAACTGCTGTATTAATACAAATCCTATAGATTGATCACCAAGATGTAGGGTCGATGTTAATGAAATAAATACCGGAATCAGTGCTGATGCTAAACTTGTAGCACTTGCGAAACCAAGATGTATGATAATGTTAAATAATGTAATTAATGCGATGGTAGCGATAATTGGTAGATGATCAAGACCCATTAAGCCAAATGTTTTATCGCTTAGCCATTGCGCTGCACCCGTTTTTAACAATACATTGCCTAAAGATATACCGACACCAAATACAATAATTGTGCCCCATGGGATTTTCTTTTCAACGCCTTTCCATGACATTACTCCTACTTTCGGCGTAAGCATGATAGCTAAAGCAATAATCGTTATAGAAGCTGAGTCTATGGGATGTAATATTTTTTCTGTTGACCAAAAAATAAGTAATAAAATTGAAATAACAATTAAACGCCATTCTTGAGGAGAAACAGGACCTAATTTATCAAGCTCTGCTTTAATTAACTTCTTCCCACCTTCAATTGATTCACGTTCTGGAGGCATAACTTTCATCATTATAAAATATAAAGCGATAGACATTAGTATAGACCATGGTGCAGCATATAAAAACCATTCTCCCCATGAAACATCATGCCCTAAGTTTTGATTAATAAAATTTACCGCTACAATATTCTGAGCAGCAGCCGTTTTAATACCTATATTCCAGATGGATACAGCTTGTACAGCTGTAATAATTAATAATGAAGCCAGTTTACTATCTTTCGATACTTTAAATGCAGCAATCATTCCAAGTAAAATCGGAACTACTGCGCCAGCTCTAGCAGTAGCTGAAGGTACAAAGAAGGCTAAAATAATAGATACTAAAATAGCACCAATAACTATATTACGTGTTTTATTTCCTACTATAGATAACACAAGTAAAGCTAAGCGTTTATGTAAATTTGTTTCTTGCATAGCTGCAGCTAAAAATAAAGCGGCTGCTACAAGTGCAACTGCAGAGGTTGAGAACCCACTAAAAGCGTGACTCAGTGCATTCCCTGTCCCTAATAAATCATTACCAGATAATATTTTATCGCCAGCTTTCGGATTACCAAGCTTTTCAGTAAGATTTTGAACTGGACTAAAACCGAGAATTAAAATAATTAAACCTAAAATCATTGTAGAAGATACTGGATAAGTAACCGCTTCAGTTACCCACATAATCACTGCAAAAGCTAAAATCGCTAAGGCGCCCTTAGCCATAATAGGTAAGCCTGCTGGTGTAGGTAATAATAAAATAATAAATAAAACAACAAAACTTGCTATAATCCAAAATGGCTTATATCCTTTGCTTTTCTTTTCATTTTCTTTCTGATGATTTGCGCTTAAATTTTCCGTTTTTGATAACGTTTTGTCTGACATTTTTATTACCCTCCTTTAAGATGGATACACTACTAGTATATCAAGAAAGCGCTTTATTTAAATAATACACAAAATAATGTCCTTAATTTTTAATAATTTTTAGATAAAAAATAAAAGAACTTTGAAATGCTATTAATACATCACAAAGTTCTTTTTAATACAGTTGGTTTATCCAAAAATTTCACGATTTAATCCAAATACATATAGTAATATAAAGAATACTGCGGCACTTAAAATCGTTAAAATCAATGTTAAAATTAGCGTTCGCTTAAATTTATTAATAAATGCGATAAATAACATACCTAAATTATAAGCAAAGAAAAGGCCGAATAATGCCATCGTTACTTTGATATTAGTATAAAAAATGTTTAGTAATAAAACGATAATCGCAAAAATAACATATGGAATTGTAATCCATTTAAATTCAAAGCTGATTTGCTTTGTACGTTTATCTTCATTATTCATGCACAAACCCTCCTTTTTACATTATAAGATATAACCTAACTTTCTCCTATATATTACATGTGACAAAGTCTTAACATTCACATGAGTCTCTTTTAAGTAAATTGAATCATCTCTAACTGGTTACGCAGACGATTTATATCTATACCTTCTCCAATAATTACAATCGTTAAAGGGACATTTTTATCGATTACTCCATAATCGGGTAAGCCCATAGAATATTGGAATTCATATGTCGCTTCAGGCAAATCTCTGAATTTTACAAAACCCTTTAAACGTAAGACATTATCAGGCAATCTTAAAATAAATTGATAGAAGAGTTGGCGATCTATGGCAGAGGTAAACGTATATTGCATAGATTGAATGCCATGATGATGAGCATGACGATGTGATGTTAATGGATGATGATTACTCCCCTCTAACTGTTCATCATCCACTTGGCTATACGTCGTACTAATTAGCGTCGCTTGAGAGTTAAGACGTTTTAATTCGGCTTCAATATCTCGCAATACTTCTTCCTCTACTAAATCAGTTTTGTTAAGAATAATCACGTCACTATATGCAATTTGCTCTTCCATTAAACGCATAGTCGACTCAGTGTAGTCATCTTTTTTTGAAAATCGTTGCGCATCTACGAGACCAATAATTTGTGGCGTTTGCACCTCTTTAATAATAGTAGGATCTTGGCATGCAGTAAAAATTTCTAATGGATGAGCAATACCTGTTGCTTCAATGACAATATGTTGCGTTTCTTCTTGTTGAACTAATATATTCAATTGATTGACTAAATCATTATTTAAATCACAACAGACACAACCATTAATTAAAGATTTAACCGACACATCTTCGCCCACTAACAAGCTGTCGACATCAAATTGTCCAAATTCATTCATAATAATAGTAACTTTCTCATCTTTTTTTAATAATTGGTCTATATAATATTTTAAGAATGTAGTTTTGCCACTTCCTAAGAAGCCACTAACAATTGTAATAGATATTTTTTCATTTTTATTATTTATCATTTTTAAAACTCTTTTCTAATCAAAAAATATTTGAATTTGATAATATAAGTATATGTTTTAGATTATACTTGATTAAAATAGAATTATCTTCTAAAATTTAAGCATACTTTAATTTTAGCATGGCATTGAAACGAAGTGTGTTGCAAGTTATATTTTACACAACATAGACGAAATTTAATCCGAAATATAGAGAGACGGATAGAATGTCTGGAGGAGAACTTTAATGTCTGAACAACATAATTTGAAAGAGCAACTATGCTTTAGTTTGTACAATGCACAAAGACAAGTAAATCGCTACTATTCAAATAAAGTCTTTAAAAAGTACAACCTGACTTACCCACAATTTTTAGTGTTAAGTATTTTATGGGATGAATCTCCTGTAAATGTTAAAAAGGTAGTAACTGAACTCGCCTTAGATACTGGTACGGTATCACCTTTATTAAAAAGAATGGAACATGTTGATTTAATCAAACGTGAACGTTCTGAAGTTGACCAACGTGAAGTATTCATTCATCTTACTGAGAAAAGTGAAAAAATCAAACCTGAATTAAGCGATGCATCTACAAAAGTTGCTACCGCTTCTTCATTAAGTACTGATGAAGTGAAAGAACTCAATCGTCTATTAGGCAAAGTCATCGACGCCTTTACTGAAAACAAATAAAATGACATGCTAATACAACGCTAATTAAAGTTATACGGTTTGAATCAATTTTATATATTTATCAATAACGAAAAACCTGAGGTATCTAAATGCAATAGATATCTCAGGTTTTTCGTTTCAATTAATATTTATACAAATGGTTTTAGAAATGAACTGCAAATATTGGTACATAGTTAAAAGTATTGATACACGTAAGTGCTATGCACTTATGTAAGAAATTCTAAAAATAAACTACGATTGTTGTTGAGTGACGCCTGAGGGAGTTAGAGTTATTAATGAACGTAAGTATTCACACACTTACGTAAGTAGTTCTAAGATAGATTACGAAGTGTAGTTGTGAAGACTCCTAGGGGAGCAGTGCTAGTCGAAGACTACAGGCTGAGACAGCACCCCTGGAAAGCGCAACAACTTAAACGAGTGAATATCTATCTAAGAACGCCTTTACATGACTACAGGCTTGAGCCTTTCCCGCAAGAAAGCGTCGCAACAAAAATGAGTAAATGTTCATCTAAGCATTTTCTTTCATCAAACGACTGAAATAACTATCCTTTTCAACTAGAGCTTCATAACTCCCTTGTTCAATCACTTGACCATCAATCATCACAACAATTTTATCAAATCGCGATAGTAACTCTATATCATGCGTAGCAACTACCATTGTTTCCGAATATTGTTCCACCAAACGCATCACATTTTGAGTATTCGCTTCATCCAATGCTGTCGTTGGTTCATCTAATATCCATACATCCGCCTTTTTCAAGAGCAAGCGCGCAAACGCCAATCGTTGAATCTCTCCTCCCGATAACGTATGCCCATCAAGTGTAAGCTGTTGATCTAATTTTAAATGTCCTAAATTAACTTGTTCTAACACTTGCAGTAATGTTTCATCCTTTTCTTCTGAAAATAAATTCTCGCGAATGGTACCGTCAAATAACTGTTGCGCTTGCAATAACACGTTAAGTTCACTATAACGTGCATCCTCTGTGATATCTGTCACTGTCTGACTATAAAGTCTAACGTCACCATGTGGTATCTCATATAAACCACTTAAAATTTGAAGTAACGTACTTTTACCAGAACCAGACGGACCGATAATTGCCACTTTCTCTCCCTTATTGACAGTTAAATTAATTTTATTTAACACCGGCGTCTCTTGATAGAGATAATTAAACGTTAGATCTTTAACTTCAAATACGTTTCCATCTCTAGAAGTAATGTCAGAGGTTGAAGTAGTAGTAGGATACGACAAAACACCATTTAAATCTTCCAACGCTTCATCTGTATCGGCTTTATAATATGCAAAGTTACTCATTGGAACGGCTTGTTCAAATAGCGTCAACATCATTAATACAATACTTGTTAAATAGATAACATTAAGCTGACCATTGCCCACTTGTATTGCACCGAGAGCAAGACTCGCAAATAGAGCTAACATTGCAAGTATATTTAGCATATAATCATACAACGTTAAGAAACGTGTCTCTTTCGCTTGCAATGTATCATACTGATGCATTGATGTGAGCACAGCTTGACGATATGCTTCAGTTTGATTAAAACAATTTAATTCTTCATAACCTTCTTTATAATCATAAAATTTCGCTAAAGTATCTTGTTGCTGTAATGCCACTTGTTGTTTTAATGTACGTGCACGCTTAGCACTAAGCCACGGTACTATCCATAACGAACATAGCATACTAATCACAATAATAATTGCATGTGCCACGCTAAAATAAATCAACGTTACAGCTGCAATCATTGCTGTAAAGCCAATAACGATTGGTGGGTAGTACACACGTAAATAGATGTTTTGAAGTGCTTCTACTTTACTTATCATTTTAGAAATAAGGTCACTTGATTTATATTTACGATAAATATTCGGTACACGTGGAATTAAGTGTTTCAAGAATTGCACCCTTACATCACGAAGCATTGTAAATGTCGTGCGATGGGACAATAAGCGTTCTCCATAGCGTGCAAAAGCACGTAGGAAACCAAATAATTTTACAGATACAACGAGTACTATTAACGCATATAAGGGGGCACCTAGGGCACTTTGAGTAACCATATACCCGCTTAGAAAGAACATAGCTAATGCCACTAAACCTCCTGCTATGCCTGTTAATATCGCTAATATCAAATCTTTATCAGGTCGAAATTGAATACGTGGTTTCATCGTTGTTCACCACCTTTTGTGTAACTCACGGAAATATCATCATCATCTTTAATAAGTTGTCCGTGTTCAATAAATAAGCGACGCGTTGCTTGTCGAATAGTAGATGTACGATGCGCAATGATAATCATTGTTGTATGCTCGAAATATTGCGCAATAGCTTGTTGAATCACTCTTTCGGTGTCTAAATCTAAACCTGTCGTCGGCTCATCAAAAATGACGATATCTGGATTTGTTAATAGCACGCGTGATAATTCAAGACGACGCATTTGTCCTCCAGATAACATTTCGCCACCTTCCCCGATAGGCGTATGGATGCCTTGAGCTAAGCTTTGGACTTTATCTTGAAGTCCTACCCTTTCTAATACTTCAAGAACAACTTCATCTTTGACGTCCTTAAACATCGCAATATTTTCTTTTATTGTTGCTGAAAATAGGTATGGATGTTGACTAAGCATGCCTATATTAGACACGTCACTGCTAAATGTCACATTTCCATGTGTCGGTTTGAGCGACTGTGTAAGTAAGCGCGCCAGTGTTGTTTTACCTGCTCCACTTGGGCCTACAATGGCAATTTTCTCACCTTGATTAATCTTTAATGATACGTCTTTGATGACAAATGTAGTGGTGTTAGGATATTGATAATGAACATTTGCCATCTTAATTTGGGACGTTTGTGTAGGTACAATTTCTGGTTTACTGTTTGGTTCTGCATTTTCAGAAGCTAAAAATTCAAATACGATATCGCTTGCACCTTCACTTTGCTTGCCGGTATGGAAAGCTTGGCCTAAATCTTTGATAGCATTGTAAAATTCAGGCGCTAGGATAATCGCGATTGCGGCTGTTCTAAAGTTAATGTTATGAAAGACGACGAGGCTCAATGCTGCTTCTAATGCTACTAATCCAATGCCAAGCATGCTAATAAATTCGAGCATAAGGCCTGAGAGGAAAGCGCTACGTAGAATTCGCATCGTGAGATCTCTGAATTGTGTGCTATCTTTATAGATTTGGGATTCTGTGTGTTCAGTACGTTTAAATAGCTTTAATGTGATGAGACCCTGTGTTACGTTTAAAAATCTTTGGCTAAATTGGTTAAGATGTGTCATTTGGTCTTTGGATTCGTCTCGTGTCTTCAGGCCAAATATAATGTAAAACAGCGGAATAAAGGGCGCTGTGACTATCATGATAAGTGCTGTATTTAAATGAATAAAACACATGGCTAAGATAATAATGAATGGTATCATCATTGATTTAAAGACTTGGGGTAAATAGCTTTTGAAAAATGGTGCTAAGCCATCAATCGTTTCTGTCAAAATGTTAATTTGTGTACCAATGGCGACGGATGACTGTTTAAATAATACTTGTTCTCTGAGCTGATGTTTTATTTTTGTTGCTAATCGATCACCTAAGCGCAAATTAATCGTATTTAATGTGGCTCTTAAAATAAGTACGATTAAAATCAGTAATAATAATGGATAAATAGAGGTATGTTGGTGATAAAGCATGCGATTTAAGAATTCGGCAATACTCATATTTTGTATCACTACGCTAATGGCGAGTAACAAACTGATGATTCCCATAAAAAATGGGAATATTTTATATTTAAAGACTAAATTCATTAGTTTTTTCATTTTAACTTCACCTAATTTACTATTATAAGAACTTATAACCTATTTATCATTTAATTAAATTTGAAAAATTAGTGACAAGGTGGATTGCTAGTAATATAAGATGAGGTGCTTTTATATTTTGAGTGTATGCAGATTTCATACTTTAGTCCGTTGTATTGAATAGGTCATTAAATATAAATTATTAAGTGGGTATTTAAAATATTTTGTAACATAACAACTATTTATATGTAGCACTTTCATTATAAAATTTATTTTCTCTTTCTATTTTTTGATGTTTATAGTGTTCTACTTTAATATCATTAGCAAAGCTTTAATTTAATATGATATTATAATAAAGTGAATTTTGACAACAATATATTTTAAGACTACAAAATTTTAATTTTTTAATAAAAGAAAGAGGTTACTTATGATTATTATCGAGTTTATCAAAGCTTTAATCCTAGGTATCGTTGAAGGTTTGACTGAGTTTGCGCCAGTATCCTCAACAGGACATATGATTCTTGTTGACGACATGTGGTTAAAATCAACGAATTTTCTAGGTTCTCATTCAGCTTTTACTTTTAAAGTTGTCATCCAATTAGGATCTGTTTTTGCGGCAGCTTGGGTCTTCCGTGAACGTTATTTCGAAATGTTACATATTGGAAAACATAGAAACTCTTCTATAAATGAAGAATTTCGTTCTAAACCACGTCGTTTAAACTTATTACATATATTAGTTGGGATGATTCCAGCTGGTATTTTAGGCGTATTATTTGATGATTTTATTGAAGAACATTTATTTAGTGTGCCAACTGTTATGATTGGTTTATTCCTTGGTGCAATTTACATGATTATAGCAGATAGATTTAGCACTAAAGTCAAAAACCCACAAACTGTGGACCAAATTACTTATCTTCAAGCTTTTGTAATTGGTATTTCACAAGCGATAGCAATGTGGCCTGGTTTCAGTCGTTCTGGTTCTACAATTTCAACTGGTGTACTTATGAAATTAGACCATAAATCGGCTTCAGATTTCACATTTATTATGGCTGTACCAATTATGTTAGCAGCTAGTGCTTTATCATTAGTTAAAAACTTACAATATATCGAACTTGCACATATTCCGTTTTATTTAATCGGTTTCTTAGCTTCATTTATTGTTGGTTTAATCGCAATCAAAACATTCCTACACTTAATTAATAAAGTTAAATTAATTCCGTTCGCTATTTATCGAATCGTATTAGTAATCTTTATCGCAATTCTTTATTTCGGTTTCGGAATTGGTCAACATATTTAATATACAAGAGGTTGGGACAAAAGCGTTTAGGATTTGAGCAGAACCGAACAATGAGCAAAATTGTTTCTCAAATTTTGTCGAGTTGTGAGAGATTCTGGCGAAAATCCTGCTTTTGGGACGCCGTTAATCGGTTTCCCAGAGCACAAATTCTTTATGTCTCAACCTTCTTTTTTTATTTTAAAAGCGTTCACAACAGTAAGTGTTTCCGCTAGTGCCCTCGTTTACTTTCATGTATCATAGGGTATTGAAGGGATATAGTAAAATTAATGGAGGCAACGAGTATGGACAAAAAGACGATCATTAAAACAACGATTAATGTATTACCAATTTTTCTTGTGCCACTAATTGTGGAACGTAAACGTATTAAGTCTCATCCTGACGTTCAAAAAGCTTCACACGCTACATCAAATGCGTCACATGCGATTGCTGGCAAAGCTTCAGATGTTAAAGATTATTTTGGTGATAAAAAACAAGAATTTGATAATAAACGCGAATTGAAAAAAATTGCGAAAGAAAATGATCCAAAATACATTCAGAAAAAAGGCGAAAAATTAGCGAAGAAAAATCGTAAAGAAGCTGACAAAATGGATAAAAAGCTTCAAAAAAATATTGAACAACGCCACAAAGAAGAAGAAAAAGCACGTGAGAAAAATGAAAAACAACGTATTAAAGAATTGAAAAAAACTCAAAAGTATCAAGAAAAAGTAGGTTTAACACCTGGTAAACTTGATGATGAAACTGAGAAAAAAGGCGAAAAGCTAGAAAAAGAAAATAAAAAAGAAGTTAATAAATTAGATAAAAAACTTCAAAAGAGTATTGATAAGCGTCATAAAGAAGAGAAGAAACTTCAAAAGCAACAAGAAAAAGCACGCATCAAAGAAATGAAAAAGTTTAAAGACTATGATGCTAATAGTGTAGTAACTCAAAATAAACAAGAAGATTATACTAAGGCATAATTTTTATGACAACAGTATTTATTGATGGCGATGCTTGTCCAGTAGTCGATTCAGTTATTGAATTAACTTCTGGGACAGGCATTTTTGTTACAATTTTACGTAGTTTTAGTCACTTTTCAAATAAGGTTTATCCTGAACATGTGAAGACGTTGTATATAGATGATGGCCCTGATGCCGTAGATTATAAAATTATTCAACTAGCAACCTCGGATGATATTGTGATTACACAAGACTATGGTTTAGCTAGCTTACTGTTATCTAAAGTTCAACTGGTGATGCATCATAAAGGGCATATTTTTAATAATCAAAATATAGATATGTTATTACAACAACGTTATAATAACGCACTTATTAGACATCAAGGTGGTCGACATAAAGGGCCTCCCCCATTTTCAAAAGAAGATAAACAACAATTTAGAATAGCATTTAAACAAGTTATTCAGCAATTGAAGGAGGATACAATATGAAACGTATTGCGGTATATTGCGGTGCAAGTAAAGGAAATGATCCAATTTACGTTGAAGAAGCTTACAAATTTGGTAAGTATATGGCCGAGCAAGGTTACGAGTTAGTGTTCGGTGCTGGTTCAGTTGGGATTATGGGCGCCATTCAAGATGGTGTATTAGATCATGGTGGTCGTGCCATTGGTGTGATGCCTAAAATGTTAGATGAACGTGAAATTACGAGTCAAAAAGTAAGCGAATTGATTCTAGTGGATTCAATGCATCAACGTAAAGAAAAAATGACGGAATTAGCAGATGCCTTTGTAATGGCTCCTGGTGGTGCAGGATCACTTGAAGAATTCTTTGAAATGTATAGTTGGGCTCAAATCGGCATTCATCAAAAACCTATTGGCGTTTTCAATCTAAATGGCTTCTTTGAACCGCTTCAACAGTTAATCGCTCATATGATTGGAGAAGGGTTTATTGATAAAAAGTATAAAGATTTAGCCCCTCTTTACGATACAAAAGAGGAATTAATAGAGGGTTTATTAAATTATAAACCTTTAGGTGTTCGTACATACGACTAATTTGGCAATAATTAAGCGACATTAAGAATGGATACCATATCCGTTCAAATGTCGCTTTTTTCATTAAGTTAATTTTTTATAATAACGTATTTGTCGCTTTAACATATGGTATTTACTTAATTCTGGTAATTCAAAGTTGTCGTAAAAGGTCATACCAATTTTTTCCATTACTTTTCTGGAAGGTAAATTCTCTTCAGCTGTGAAGCTATATATCTCTTCAATGCCTTTTTCTTTTGCAAATTCAAGTACGGCTTCAGCACCTTCTGTAGCAATTCCATTGCCCCATACTTCTGGAATAAGACGCCAGCCAATTTCGTATAGCGGTAATTCTTCGAATGGATATTTGCTATCTTTAGGTAAGTAATTCACGCCGATATATCCCAACCATTCTCCCGTTTCTTTAAGTTCGACTGCAAATAAACCGATGCCCTTTTCTTTAAGTATGTCATCCATCTTTTTCATGTCTAATTCAGAACGACGATAGCTCAATAAACTTGGGAAATAACGTCTCACTTGTGGATTGGCATTCATTTTTTGAAAAGGTAATAAATCTGCTTGTTCCCAATCGCGTAATTTTAATCTTTCTGTCTCAATATAAACTACCATTACGACCACCTCAATACAGAGAAAATACAATTATTAAAAAAGTGCGATATGGTCGAAGATCCATAGCACACTTTATTTATACTTCGTTCTATTAAACTTTCTAGATTAAGCTTTTGAAATATAGCTAATAAGTTTAATGTGGACTGGAATTTCTTTTAATCGGTCACGTTGATCTTTCGGTGCAATAAATGTAGCATCTACAAAATCATTACGATGATTTAATTTAAATGTCGCAACAAATGTATCTGTGTCTGATTCAAAGTTTGGTAAATGTGCTACTACACGTTTAATTTCACCAGTAGAGTCTACAATTGTGCGTCCAGTAATATTCTCAATTTCACGACCTAATTCCGGTAATGTGATGTCGCGACCTTCTAAAATGTGAAAATCTTGTTCATGCATAAGTCATCTCTCCAATATTGTTTTTATTTAAATTTGTAACTAATCTAATTCTTAAAATTTTATAATTATGAATCATTCATAACTACATATACTCATCTTTTATTCATACGTTGTTGAATATGTATGAGCTAATTGTTGATAATGTAAGTATTTGTCTTACGTTTACCCTACCTCAATTATAATCAAACTTTTTACATACTGTGCTTATATCGCCATCAATCTAAAATGGAAATATTAATTAGACAATGCTTGATTGTCTTGAGTTGTGGAATCTAAAGTGTTTTTTTAATTACTAGATGAACTATTCTCTTCAGATGAATTATCATCAACATTTGAATTTTGAGTGGAATCACTCGACTCATTACTACTATTGGAATTAGACTGTTCTCCGCTATTATTAGAATTTTCAGCGCTTGCATCCTCATTTGATGATGTTTCAGATGACTCATTGCTTTGAGTATCTTGAGAAGCCTTTGATTCCGACTCATTGCTAGACGCTTCACTTGAACTATCTGAAGAATCCTTCTCATTATCACGCTCTTCTTCTTTTTTAGCTGATTCAGTCGCTACCGAATGGTCAACGTCTTTTTCTAATTTTTCGCGTTGCTCATTCAATTTTTCTTTTTGTTTTTCCAAATCTTTCTTTTGATTTTTCAACTCATCATTTTCTTTTTTCAATTGCTTAATATCATGTTCTAATGATGCTCTTTCGTCACTCTTACCACATGCAGATAACATGAGCATTGCAGATAGCAAAAGTACTAACCATTTCTTCATGTTTCTCTCCTTTAATTACAAGTCAATACACCTTATTTTAACACGAATTAAAAATCTGTTCATTGGATTACCTTAAGTCTTTACGCATCTTGAGATGACTAACTTCATACCCTCTCGCTTTGTTAATATGAATCATTTTCTCATTGTTAGCATCTACTGTTCCTTCTATCGCTGAAGCACCTTGATTAACCGCCCATTGTTCTAACATTCGTTTTAATTGTGTAGCATAACCTTTTCCTCGAAAATGAGGACCCGTATACAACATTTCCGTTATTACTGTATCGAAGCTTCGTTCATAATGTCCCCAAACAAAAGCAATTAATTGTGCTTTTTGGCTATCAAGTTTTATAAATATTACACCTTCACTATACTGAAGTCTTCGAACAATCATTTCTTGTCTTAATGCAATCGACATACGCGTAGCATTATAATCTACTTCACGCTGTTCTAAATAATATTCATGGAGTCTCGCAATTGTTTCAATCCATTTTGTATCTTCAATCTTTAACTTTTGCATAAACTTTTTCCTTTATTTTCAGATTATATTCTATACTTAACTATGATATGATTATCCATATTTAACATATATTAATCTATTTTTTTAAAACTAAAAAAGTTTAGACATTAAGGGAGATTAAATCATAAATGAAATCCACTGCCAAGTTAGCACGTGAAAATAATGTTAAATCATTACGCTTAAATAATACAGATAGAGAAATTTTTGAAAACTATATGACGTACGTTCGTGCTGATTTACGTGTTAACCCACACGATAGTGAGCTCATGCTTAATCGTATCTTAAAGCAACTACTTGCTGCTGAACAAGAAGGCACATTGGCTTTAGAATTTTTCAATCATGATCCAGAGGCGCATGCGAAGAAAGAAATTAAATCATTACCTAATGAAACATTTCAAAATATCTTTAAATATATTTTTAGAAATTTTATGTTCTTAATCGGTATATTTTGTTTTTTCAAAGGATTTATTGGGTTCTTTATTGGTGGAGATAACAATGATGTTTATTTATATTCATTTCCTCTTACTGTAATTGTTAGTATTTTTATTATATTTTTATTCATTCTTGTCATATTTAAAACGGTTCAATTACAAAGTTTTAATAATTCTCATTGGATATGGTTATTTAATTATGGACTCATTATTTTATTAATTATTGCGTTATTTTACGTTATTTTTATTCCACAATCATTTTTAAATTTTGGTCCTTATATCCGTATTAGTAATTGGGCTTTTATTATTATGTCGCTCATAATTACACCGATTGCGTTTTATATCGAACATCATTTTGGCAACCAAGATTCAAATACTGTCTTATAAATTAATCATTTTTCCTATCTTTTCAAAATATATACTTTTGATATAAAACGAGCCCATAAATGCGTCTTAGCATTTATGGGCTTTTCGTGTGATTATATATTTTAAATTTTAACTATCCTACAAACCACACATCAATGAAGAACCAAATGACCATGATCACCATGATGATGGCTTGTGCTACTGTACTTGCCAAGAAGGCCATTACTGAGCCAAAACTTGCTTTTAGAGCTTTTCCAAAATCAAAATCTTGTATTAATTCAACGACTAATACTGCTACAAATGGCACGATAATAATACCAAATGGTGGTAAAACAAAGCATCCTACAATAACGCCAATTAATGCGACGTATTCACCTAATTTAGAGCCACCAAATCGATTTACGAAATATTTATTCATTATGAAGTCTGATAATAAAATGAAGACGGTAAATATAATCATCGCTACATAGAATATCCATGATAATCCTTTATCGTGAAAACCGAATTGATAAATTAAAAAACCAATCCATAATATAAGTACAGATGGAATAATTGGTTTAATTAATCCAATAAAAGCAATGATAAATGCTAATATAATTAAAATCCATAGTATGATATCCATTATTCCACTCTCACATCCGCTTCTGTAAATTTTTGATCTTTAGTAAACAAGATTAAAATCATGCCTAAGAAAATAGATGTCGCTGAAACGAAGAACACATTCTCCAAACCAACCCAATGACTCATAGCTCCACCTAATAAATTTCCTAACAATTGACCAATTACCATCGCATTCGCAAATAGCGTCGATGCATAACCTGGGAAATCAGGTAAAATATCTTGGAAGTAGCTAATTCCTAGTCCTAATAGAATCGCTAAAAATAATGCTAAGAAAATTTGGCCAACCATCATCATATAAATGTTCTCAAATACACCAATACTAAAGTAAAAAGCACCACCGCTAATCGCGCCAATAATCAATAGCGTGCGCGTGGCAAATTTCGCTGATAGTATACCTAAAATCACCATGAATGGTACTTCTAAGCCGGCGCATAAACTTGCCAATGTGCCTACATATCCTTCTTCTTCTTTTAAATAATCAGTGACAAATAAAGGCATGTTCATTGTATACATCCACTGACCAATATGTAATAAGATAAAGGCAATAAATGGAATAAAAAGTGTTTTATCCTTCAACATATTCGGGGCTGTTTTCTCAATATTTGCTGTGCCACCTACTTGATCTTGTGGATTTAAGTTCAAGTCCTTATAAAAGAAAATTTGAAGTACTAATGTAAATAAAAGAATAATAACCGTACCGCCGAAGAGGCCTGCGTAGCCTGAATATTGAATTAAGTATGCGCCAATTAAAGGACCGAATAAAAATCCAAATGAGAACATAGAACGCAATACGGTATTAGCAAACTTGGCATTATTTCTGGACGAGGACGCATTAATAGACTCTCTTGCAGATGCATAAAGTTGAGGCATAGCCGGTGCAAATAACCCTTGAAAAATAGCATACACAATAATAAATAACCATTGATTATGTATATAAAAATAAATTGAAAAACTGATGGCTCCCATCAACAATGCGCTTATAATTAATACTTTCCGATTCACTTGATGTGTATCAGAAAAGCGCGCTACGATAGAATTCACCGTAAATTGACTGACTGCCGCTAAAGCTAGCAGTAGTCCGAATTGGTTAGTAGACATCCCCAATTCCTTCGTTGCAAATAAAACAAAATAAGGCACCGTAATGGCGATCCCCATTCCTAATAACATCATATTTACAACAAATAACTTATAGTTTTTAATATGCAATAATGCTGTAAACATAGAATACACCTCAGTTCTTCGAATCAATTGCACTATTTAGAAACTATTATCGAATATAGTTAAGCATAAGCGTAACAAATGATTCAACTTGTGGAAGTTGTAACATACTACTGTCATAACTCATGTAAGTTGAACGGATAAGTGGTTGTGAATCGATATTAACCTTCTCAAATTCAAATAAATTCTTATCGATATTCTTCATCATAATTTCCGGTAATATCGTTACCCCAACACCACTGATTAACATCTCCTTGCATGTCGCAACTTGGTCAACCGTAATCGTCGCGTGATAGTCTTGACCAAGATTCTCATTATACCACTCTTTAATCTGATTAATATAAATTGGATCAGCTTGAAATTCAATAAATGGTAGTTTAGATACTTCTTCACGACGTTCTTTCGGATAAATAAAGTAATGATCATCATCAAAGAGATGACTATTCGTCAAATTCATCACTTTATTTCCGCGTGTAATCATGACGTGATAATCTCTATGATTCGCTTTAATCTGTTCAGTTGATCCTACTTGAACTTGGATTTCTACATTTGGAAATTGTGAATTATATAAGCTAAGCACTTCTGGTAACAAGGTTTGTCCTATTAACGATGAACAGCCTATCGATATTGTCCCATTGACTTCGCCAATATGGGCTTGCATTTTATCAAAAAATAATCGCTCACGTTTTAACATATCACGTGCATGCTCAATAATCATTGCACCTTCTGTAGTTGTGATAAGTTGTTTCTTTGTACGAATAAATATGTCTACACCAAATGAATGCTCAATGGCTTTTAAACGTTGTGTTACTGCAGGTTGTGAAATATATAGAATTTCAGCAGCTTTGCGCAACGTTCTTGTTTCATCTAATGTAATTAATAAACGGTAATCCTCTATTTTCATAGCTTCCCCCTACTTCTGTTTATCCACGAATATGGCTATGACTGTTAAGATAAATGATAGTGAAGGTCATTTATAATAATTAAACTAATGATGTAGTAAACAACGCTTAAGATGTCACATTCATTGCACATAGGATACATATACGTGCGATGTGCGAAGTGCAATGTGCACTATTTAAGATGTGATTTATTTTGTTTCATATGATGCTTATACGTTTTATGATGAGTGATTTCACTTGGTTTATTTGAATGATTGGGTTTGTTTGGTTTATCCAATTTGCTCACCATTTTGTTGTAACAATACATAATACGCTGATTGACTTCCGAAAAGTTCTCACTGATTTCAATCATTAATTGATGCGCAATCATATAGGCTTCATGATATTGTTTTCTAGTGATTTGTCCATTTTCCAAAGCCAAAGCTAAATCATCTTCATCTACGAGTTCATATTCGCCTGTGGAGGGTAAGACTAAAACATCTAAAAATAAGTCTAATGTTCTCGCATTCCCTTTTTGCGTAATATTTTTAATATTAATATCAAAATAGTATTCCAACGGCTGACCTTTATCATCAAACATTGCTGTAATACTATAACGTTTCTTTTCCGGCAAGATTTGTAACCATTGATAGTTATCTTTAGCAACAACTATATTCTGGCCTACTACCGTCACCTCTAAAGGTTCGCGAACCTTCTTCATCGTGACCAAGCCAATAATACCCTTAAATCTATTATTATTTACCTTAACCTCTATGTAATCACGTTCAATAAGGCGACGCCAGTGACGTTTATCTATGTATTTTATTTTCATAAAGCCACCAACTCCTTGTCATTATTATATTAAACTGACCTAGTGATGTCATCTTAAGTCGTATATATTTGTAATTCGCACATATAGTCATTAAAGTTTTCATATTTATTTTACTACATCTATTAATCTTTTAGGGAAAATTGACAAAAATACTCGTATTTGATAACTTTATTTTACATTGTCAGAAAATTCTAAATAGAGTGTAAAGGAGTTTTGCTTATGTCAATTAGACCATTTCGAGCTGATCACGTTGGAAGTCTTTTACGTCCTCAACGCTTAAAAGAGGCACGCGCTAAATTTAGCAATAATGAAATTTCTCAAGAAGATTTAACACAAATTGAAAATGAAGAAATTGAACGTATTATTGAAAAACAAATTGAGATTGGCTTACATAGTATTACTGATGGTGAATTCCGTCGTAGTTGGTGGCACTTTGATTTCTTAGAAAATATTAATGGCGTAGAAGGTTATACACCTGAACACGGTTTAGAATTTGAAGGTGTAGAAACACGTGCACATAATGTGAAAGTCGTGGATAAAGTCAGCTATAATCCTCAACACCCCCACTTTGAGCATTTTAAATTTTTATATGACAAAGTAGATGGACGCGCTACAGCTAAAGTGTCTATTCTTAGTCCTAACCAATTATTCCACCCTAATATATTAAATGAAGATGTTTATCCTAATATTGAAGACTTTGCGCATGATATCGCTAAAGTATATCACCAATCCTTACAAAAATTTTATGATTTAGGTGCACGTTATATCCAAATCGATGATGTGTATTGGGCAGGATTAACTGAAGGTACTCAAAAAGTACGTGGACGTCAACGTACTGATGAAGAAAAAGTACAAGCTAGAGAACTTGCTTATAAAGTGATTAATGAAGCAGTAGACGGTTTACCCGATGATTTGGTATTAACGACACATATTTGTCGTGGTAATTATCAATCTACGTGGGCGATTTCTGGTGGTTACGAAGCCATTGCGCCGTATTTGTTTAAAGAACACTTGCATGGTTTCTTCCTAGAATACGATGATGATCGTTCTGGCGATTTCGAGCCTTTACGTTATTTTAATAAACAGGCGTATGCCGTGCTTGGTTTAATTACATCGAAAACGCCGGAACTTGAAGATAAGGAATTAATTAAGCAACGTGTCAAAGAAGCACAACAATATGTCGATTTAGACCATATTTGTATTAGTCCTCAATGTGGATTCGCCTCTACTGAAGAAGGTAACCGCCTTACTGAGGAAGAGCAATGGGCGAAGTTAGCATATGTTGTAGAATTGGCGAATGAATTGCTAGGTAGTGCTGAATGATAGGCTTGTTAATGTAAGAAAGCTACACGGAGACACGCATCACTCGCCTTTTGGGGGCGAGTGATGGGTGCTCGGTGTAGCTTACTTGTGTGGTAAAGCGTAGCGCTGGATGATTTCTTTATGTTCGGGATACATATGATGTAACTCGTCTTGGGTGAATAACTCGAAATGGTTAAATTCAAATGCTGGCTGGCACATACACCCTACCAAGCTATAACCTTCTGTATCAGTTAGACTTGAGGCGAAGATGGTACCTTTTGGCACGAGGTGTTGTAATACATTCCCCTTTTCCAAAAAAGGACCTAATTGTGCAGTTTGATAATCGCCGTCTGGTGTAATCATATGAATTGTTAAAGGTGCGCCGGCATGATAGTACCATACTTCATCGGCATCGATGCGATGGAAGTGCGAGATATCGCCTGTGTTCAGTAGGAAATAAATGCTACTGAATGGCGCTCTTTCTGAGTTACTCATATGTTCTCGCATCGTTTCTTTAAAGTAGCCACCTTCTGGATGGGGCGTAAGATTAAGATGCTTTATCCAATATTCTGCGTTAACATTCATTATTTTAAGTCCACGTTATGGAATACGTTTTGAACGTCTTCTAAATCTTCAAGTGCGTCGATTAATTTTTCAAATGTAGCTTGGTCTTCTTCAGATAATTCGATATCTGTTTGTGGTAACATTTCAAATTCTGCAATCTTGAAATCTTCAACACCTGTTTGACGTAAAGCATCTTGCACTTGTGCAAATTGATCTGGTTCAGCGTAAACGATGGTTAAATCGCCGTCTTCTACAACGTCTCTTACATCTACGTCTTGTTCCATTAATGCTTCAAGGACATCGTCAGCTGATTTGCCTTCAATACCAAATGTAGCAGTATGGTCGAACATGTAGGCTACTGAGCCAGATACACCCATATTTCCGCCATTCTTACCGAAAGCTGCTCTTACGTCTGAGGCAGTACGGTTTACGTTGTTCGTTAAAGCATCAACGATTAACATTGAGCCACTTGGACCGAAACCTTCATAACGTAGGTGATCGTAGTTTTCATCTCCAGCGCCTTTTGCTTTATCGATTGCTCTATCGATAATGTGATTTGGTACAGAATAAGTTTTAGCTCTTTCAAGCACTAATCTTAATGCTTGGTTAGATTCTGGATTAGGCTCACCTGATTTTGCAGCCACATAAATTTCTTTACCAAATTTAGCATATATTCTACTTGTATTTTTATCTTTTTGGGCTTTTTTCTCTTTAATGTTGTTCCATTTACGTCCCATAATGTCATCTCACTTTCATACTCAATAATCCTTATTATATAGTATTACTCTAGTGTTGTCTAAAGTAGGTGTGTCACATAATGGCTACCTATTTATTACTTTCTTTTTTATTAAAGCACAAAAAAAGACTGACAAAGCATAATCTTTGTCAGTACTCTCCCAATTTTTTTAAATGTTTAAAAATTTTTCCACATCATTAAATAAAGCATCAAATTTTTCAATATTCTTTTTATCCATATAGATAAAAATTTTTCGCTCATCTTCAGTTGAACGAACTTTACTTAATCTTTCTTTTTCTATAAGTCTGCGTATTGAAACTAATAATTTAGTTCTACTTAAATCCAGCTCTTCGATTGCTATCTTTAAAAAAGACTGCATTAAAATTTGTTCTTTCGCAGCATGTTCGTGAGCCAGTTTTAATAAAGCTAAATCATTTAATGTCAACTTATATTGTTTATCGATATATTCTGACAATGCTTTATATTGTTTGTAGAATTCGAGTAATTTATTCAATTTGTCATCATTCAATGCTACTTGCACCTCCAAATATAAGCAGACAACTTAATATCTATTATCCTTCATATTTGGAACCCTGTCGTTTGCATTTGTTTAGAAATATTTGTCGAATTTACTAACAAACTTAAATATTGTTGTGTAAAACTATTTATTTATATCATTTTATCTTTATATAATTTAATAATAATGAGACCATTGTAGTTTAGTTGTATTTTTAACGGTTCATTTTTAAATTGATGTTCAATAATTTTATATGCTGGATGAATTGAATGATCCATTTTTCTTAAGAAATTGTATGACCAGTCATATTTGTCTCTAATGTCTTTTGCAATTACATGCTCAATATTACCATGGAAATCGTCGACTTTTTGAATTTTAACTAAGTAATTCCGTTTGTATTCCTCATTTTTAAAGTCTAAATAAATATCCGTTTGATCATAGTCAGCATTTAATGACTCACTTTCAGATACACGCCAATCATATACAAAAATTGTGTAGTGAGTCCCATTGTTAATAACGATATAATTATCTTTAATATATTTAGGATAATTGCTCATTATAATAAGTTGATTAATAATTGTTCCTAGTATAGTCTTAAAGCCATTTTCATCAAATAAGTGTAACGCATTAAACAGATTAGAATAGTGCTTAAAATTAAAACCGATTCCATTAAAATAACATGCTGTTTTAGTAAATGTTTCCATTAATAAAGGCGCACTATTAGTTAAAACGTTGTGGTCACTATTTAAGAAATGATGATTTTCAAAGTTTAAAAATATAAACTTTTGCTCTTCTAAATCTATTTGTTTTAAAATGTCCCTTATATTTTGATAGCGTAAAATATTTTTCACTAACAAACGGTTATTTTCTTCTACAAGGTATGGCATTTTCAATTTAGCATTATCGATGTATAAAAATTCAAAATTCACTCTTTTTATTTGAGATTCTAATGTTTTAAATAGAACAGGATCATTGAGCAATTTGCTTATTTCCAAACCGAATGAAAATCGGGTTGTCTTATGTTGAATTTTTAAAATAACTCTATATATCGATTTTAAGTTAATTTTCTCTAAATCAAACACTAAGCCTAATACATGTTCTTCTTGAACTTGGATGTTATTTTTAGTGAAGTAGTCTAATACATTTTCATAATTTAATTCTAAAAAATTTATTAATTCTAAGTCTTCTAATCTAAAACTAACATTTAACTTATTCTCAATAATATATTTAAAGAGTTGCTGCCATTCATCCTCAGTAAGTTGTTCTTTAAGATCTTTCATATCGACTTTTAAATAAAATTTCAGTGTAGAATTTTCGTGATAAAGTACACGAGCAAATTCTTCTAAAAATAATAATCGAATTTCTTCAACCGTATTAACTTGTACAACTAAGTAATAGGGATGTACTGTACCATCTATTTTAGAATCAACATAAATTTTATGTTCAATTTTTTGTTGATAATATTGTTGTTTTAAGTTAATGAGATTTTCAATTTTATGTAAGTCATCATCTATATGACTTTCATAATCCATAAATATCGTTTTTTCATACTTATTACAGGAACGATAATCATTTGGAGTAATCCCTACATAACTTTTAAACGTTTTGGAGTAACTCGAAGCATTACTAAATCCAACTTTTTCGCTAATTAAACTAATAGTATCATTAGTGGTTAATAATAATTCAAAAGAGTTAGCTATTTTAAGAGTATCTATATATGTTTTAAAGCCTATATTTAATAATTGATTAAATTGCGCTGACAGATTGGATTTAGATGTGAATAATTTAGAGGATATATCTTTTAAAGTTAACTTTTCAGTTATATTGTCATTAATATATTTCAATACTTCACTTAGCTCACCATAGTATGAGAAATTATACTGATTATTCGCTATATTTTTTTCAATACTACCTTGTTTGCCGATAATATTAACGATATCTTCAATAGGTTGTTCATCTTCTGTTGTGGCAGTATTTTTTAAATAATTATCTGCTATTTGCAATAAAGATCGTTTTATCGCATTCACCGAATTGACTAAATTCATTGAATACTTGTAATCGAAAAATTTATAACCTTGTTCTCTAAACCAATCACTAGATATATATAGCATAATAGTCTTAGTATTTTCTCTGATAGAAAAGATATCTGAATTATTAATAATATAAATCTCATCATCTACAGTAACCAGTTTTGTGAAGTGTTTTACTTTCAACTGACCTTCTATTGGAAAAAGAAGTATTATTCCATCTTGACAGCGTTTCATACTATATTCATGTTTGGTTAATAAATGAAAATAGGCACTGGACATACATTCACCTCTTTCTTTTCATGCTAGCTTTACTCTTTTGACCGATTTATTTTTTCCTAAACATATTGATTTAGTGTTTAAATGTAAATCTACCACAATATTAAAACTAAATCAAAAATGCACCTATATATAAATTAAGTTTATTTTTTTATTAAATTAATATTCAAAAAAGCTAAAAAAAGATGTCACGTTAATTGCCATCAATTCTTACAAATATAAAGTAACTTGTCATAATAAATAATTACTCTACAAAATTGAAAAGATTGAAAACAATCCGTCAACATCTCTGATATATAATAAGATATTATATATTCTAAATTTTAGTTTTTAAAGCGATTTGCTAATCTTAACACATCTTTAATAATATTTAATAAATTGATAAAGAGGTTGAACCCCATTTCTCTAGGCGTAAAATTACCTCTCTTCATTCTATTAAAATCATATAAGGTATATAGTAAAAATAGAATAAGACCAATAATTGTAATGGCAGTATGATAAATTGGATTATGTACAAACATTCCAATTAAACCACCAATAATAAGTGCAATGAATGCTACAAATAAATACTTTCCTAAACTTGAAGCGTCGCTAATAATAAAATAGCCTAAAATACCAAATACAATAAAGGCACCTATCGCTAATAAAATGTTTTTATAAAATACTTCTGCACCTAAATTCTGAATATATGTCGTGAAAGTGGCATATGATAATAAACCTATGATAATAGCATAGATATGCGAAATAATTAATCCATATTTACGTGCACGTTGAATAAATAATGTAGCTAAAATAAGCACAAATAAAGCAATTGATAACGGTCTTCTCCATTCCATTGGTAAATATTGGCCAAAATAGCAACCTATTCCAAAGATTATCCAATAATATGTGAAGAAGAGCCAAACTTTAGAATAAGCATGAGCACTTTGACTATCGTGTGATTTATGTTTTTGCTTATTTCTAGAAGTAGTCTGCTGAGAAGCATTTGAAGAATCTGCCATGTTTCTAACCTCTCTTTAATAAATTTTATTTTCTCTGTCATTTTGATTGTAACTTATGATCCTTGAATTTTAAAAGTTCCAATCTCTTTCTTACCTTTTCTTTTTTTAATTTAGCAATGTTTTAGCATTACTATAATCATTTTCACCTATTTTAATTGTAAATTTTAGAAGTTACATGAATATGAAATGTTACAATTTTCTTCTTTTATAAAAAATATATATTATTACAAAGCCTTCAAACTCACGTGTATCAACGGGAGAAACTCTTTTACAAAAAACAAGTCAAATGTTAATAATATTACAAGATAATAACAATGCCCAAACTAGTTAAAAATTTTGATAACATATTTACGTGATATATGAATGAAATGATAAGTATTTAAGTAAAAAAACTAATTTATAATAATTATTAGGACTCGAGGAGGATATCAAGTTTGAAAAAGTTAGCATTCGCAGTTTCAGTTACATCTGGGGCCGTCGCATTATTTTCTCATCATAACGCTGAAGCGTCGACACAACACACTGTCCAAGCTGGCGAATCTTTATGGAGTATCGCCCAGAAATACAATACATCAGTAGATAGTATTAAACAGAATAATAACCTTTCCAATAATTTTATTTTCCCTGGGCAAGTACTTACAGTTGGCGGTTCAAGTAATTCTAGTGCTTCTACTTCAAGTACAAATACCGCTTCTACTTCATCATCAGTCTATACAGTGAAATCAGGCGATTCTCTTTATCTTATTGCTAATAAATATGGTGTTTCAGTAGATGCCATCATGAAAGCCAATAATTTATCTGGATATTTAATTACGCCAAATCAACAATTAAAAATTCCTAGTGGCAATAGCACTACTTCTACAGCTACTGCTCCTAAGGCTAATACAACTAACAAAAGTAATAGTTATACTTCTCCTACATACAGTCATCAAAATTTATATACAGCTGGACAATGTACTTGGTATGTCTTCAATCGTCGTGCACAAGCTGGCTTACCAATTAGTACATATTGGTCTGATGCAAAATATTGGGCAGGAAATGCTGCACAAGATGGTTATTTAGTTAACCATGTAGCTACAGTGGGTTCAATTATGCAAACTACTGCTGGTTTTTATGGACATGTAGCATACGTAGAACGCGTGAATGCAGATGGAAGTATTGTAGTCTCTGAAATGAACTATTTAAATGGACCTTACAACACAAACACACGTATTATTCCTGCATCAGTAGTTTCAAGTTATAATTACATTCATTAATTTATTAATTTATTTTAAAATAATGATTAAAGTCTAAAACCATAGAAATCCCCTCCATAATTAAACGTTATGGAAGGGATAACTTTATATAAATAACTTTTTCTCACTTCAATAAATTAAGAGGTCCAACTCAGTCTGGAGGCTTTAAAGAAATGCTTAGATGATTAATGTTACCATACTTGCTTAGATTAAAATCTCAAGATCAGTTCGTACATACTCAAATTTTCCCTCTCAGTAAACAGGTATTTATAGATAAACAAAAATCCTAGTACACTAAATCATCTAAACAGATGTTGTTAGTCTACTAGGAATTTTTTACTGTAGCTACTTCGAATCGATTTCTATAAGAATATACTCATTATCCAGAAGATAACTGCTGCTAAAAGAGCAGAGATTGGTAATGTAATAATCCAAGTGATAATCATACGTTGTGCTGTGCTCCATTTAACACCTTTTGCTCGGTTAGAAGCCCCTACACCAAGGATTGATGAAGATACAACGTGTGTTGTTGATAATGGGAAGTGTAATGATGAAGCAACAAAAATTGTTAATGCTGATGATAAGTCAGCAGCTGCACCATTAGCTGGACGGATTTTCATGATGTTTCCACCAACTGTTTTAATAATCTTCCAACCACCAATGGCAGTACCTAGACCCATCGCAGTCGCACAGGCTATTTTAACCCAAAGTGCAGGTTCAACATTTGCACCATCTTGAACACCTGCGACGATTAAGGCTAACGTAATAATACCCATTGATTTTTGTGCATCATTTGTACCATGAGAGAATGATTGTAATGCTGCAGTAAATACTTGGAAGAAACGGAAATTACGATTTGCTCTCGTTAAGTTCGCATTCTTGAAGATGATTTTAACTAATGTATACATAATGAAACCAACACAGAACGCGATAATTGGTGAAACAATTAATACGATAATAATTTTAGTAAAACCTTGATAATGAAGTACTCCAAATCCTTGAGCAGCAATAGCGGCCCCTGCTATTGAACCGATTAATGCATGTGAAGAAGAACTAGGAATACCATAAAGCCAAGTCACTAAGTTCCAAATAATCGCTGCTACAATTGCTGCTAATACTACCACTAAACCGTGATGCAATTTGAACGGATCTACAATATCTTTAGTAATAGTACCAGCTACGCCAGTAAATGTTAACGCACCGACGAAGTTCATAATCGCTGCTAATAAAATCGCAGTTCTTGGCGTTAATGCACGTGTAGATACTGCTGTAGCAATCGCATTGGCTGTATCATGGAAACCATTGATAAAGTCAAAGATTAAAGAAAATACAACGATAGCTATAGTGACAATTAGTACATAATCCATAAATTAAAACTCCCTTAGCTATTTTTCATAATAATCGTTTCAAAGTTATTTGCTACAACTTGACATTTATCTGCTATTTTTTCCATGCTTTCATAAATATCTTTTATTTTAATTAATGTGATTGGATCTGTTTCACTATTGAAAATATGTTTAATTGATTGTCTTAAGATACCGTCACAGTTTGTTTCAAATTCTTTAATGTTAATAGAATGAATACGCATGTGAGATAATTTTTTATCAACTAATAATCCTACAGCTAATTTCATTTCTGCTACTGCTTTTTGGATGTTTTCTACGAATTCAGCCATATATTCATCCGTGTATTCAATTGAATACATTTCAAACATACCAGCTGTTACTTCCATAGCATCAAGTACATCATCGATAGCGTTACATAAAGATAAAATATCTTCACGTTCGATTGGTGTAATGAATGTTTGATTTAAATCTGTAATAACTTGATGCATAAGTTCGTCACCATGTGACTCGTATGTTTTGATGTTGTCAGAATAAGCTTTTAAATCTAAATGCGTATTGAAATCCATTTTCCCGAATTCAACTGCTGCACGATCCAAGTTAAATACCATTTCTTCTAATTGAACCATGAACTTATCCTTTTTCTTAGTAAACATTATAAAGCCTCCAATTTAGCGATTGTTACCAACCACATTGTTAATTTTTATTCGTTGTAAGACAATTAAATATACAGAATACATTTACGATAAGAACTTTCAAATGCCTATTTCTGACAATTTGTAAATTTTATGTAAATATAATGTTTTACTTTTTTTAAATGTAAGACTCTAATACTGAATTTGTCCCTATTTGAAAATATCACAAAATTTACATATCCACAATTACATTTACAAATTCTTTACAAACAGAAAACATTAGCTCAATTTTTCTAAATTGAGTGATTAATTGTTCGCTTTGAATGGTTGTAAGCTATAATCGCAAAAATACTATAGATTATTGTATAAATGACCATAACTACAAAAATAGGCCTTTGATTACCAAACCCAATTAACTTCATGAATACTAAGGCTGCAAAATAGGCATGTAGCAATGCAATAATTAATGGTAAACCGAAGTTAAACGCTACTTTTAATTTTAAGCCTTGGGCCATATCTTTTTGAGTAAATCCTAATTTACGTAATACTGAGTAGTTTTCTAAATCATCTTCAGTTTCATCAATTTGCTTAATGTAAATAATACATCCTGTGGCTATTAAGAACGCGACGCCTAAGAATGATGAAACAAATAATAAAATACCAGTTAAACTAGATATTTCACTTACAACTTGACTTCTTGTTTGAACATCTTTATTTAAATTACTCACTATTCGTTCTAGTTTAGGAAGATCTTTATTATGTTTTAAATCAAAACCATATTGCGATACAATATTTTTACTTTTTGAATGTGCTTTAAGGTAATTATATTCTTCATGATTAAGCACTAATGTAGGTCCACCTAAATCCACATCTTCTTCAAAATAAATTTTCTTTACTACATTATTTAGTTTAATTTTGACGTTGTGTTTCTTAGTGCCTATGATTGCTGTGCCATGTTCTCTATATTGCATTAATCCGTGTGCTACACCTTTAGGTATAAGTAGCGTGGCTTGCCCTTTTCCTAAAGAAATATTAGAAAAGTATTTGTCACTTGTAATCGTTACACCATATGGCCTACCTGGACTCACATCAAACAAATGATCTTTATATAATTGAGAGTAAACTACTTCTTTAAAGTCATAATTATAATGGATGTGATGATGCGCTAATTCAATTCCAAGTTCATTTGCTGTATTTGCATTTTTCAATGTTACTTCATGGGGTGACTCTAGAAGCACTTCATTGTTTAATGAACTTCGGCTGAGTGCTGCAAAGCATAATACAGAAACTGTAATTGCAGAAATAACTGCCATCACTGTTAGTGAGAATGCATTCTTTCGAATACGAAACATAAGTGACGAGGTAAAAATAACATCATTTACACTTACGTTGCCACCTTTAAAACGCTTCACCATCTTTAATATGAGAGACACAGTGCTTCTGAAAAAGAAGTAAGCCCCGATAACTGTAAGAAATAAAATAATAAAAGGTATAAATATATTATCTATCAGATCAAAGAAACGCGTTGATAAATAATAGCCTACAAGAATTAAAACGATGCCCAATACACCTAAAATAATTTCACCAATAGTGAGCGTCACTTGGTTTTCATCTTTATTTTCGTGAGCAATGGAATGCTTACTTAAATATATCCAGGCTTGTATGATAATTAAAAAATAAGCCATCACTAAAATTAGCAAGTTCTGTCCAATGGCTTGAAAACTAAAGACAATGGAGACTGAGGTATGTATTCCTAAAATTTTTAATACAATCATTAATAAAATTTTAGATCCTAAAATACCAATCCCAATACCTAAAATAGCAGTAAGTAATAAAATAAATATTTGTTCTAGCATTAACATATAAATAATACGCTTTTTATCTAAACCTATTGTCTGTAAAAGCCCAAATTCATAACTTCGTCGCTTTATAAACAACATGTTGGTATAGATAATAAAAACGATAATAATAATAAATAGAAAATAACCCCCAATCTGAGAGCCTTCTCGCACCATTGATAATGATTGATGTATATGTAAATGATGGACATACTTAATAGTAATAAAACTGAAAAATAATACGATACTAAGAATGAGTGAGAAGAGATAAATAGCATAATGCGTCACGTTTTGCTTAAAATTCTTCCAAATAATATGACTAAAACTCATAAACCATCCCACCTAAAATACTTTGAGCACGTAATATCTCTTTATGGAATGTTTGACTATCATCTTCACCTTGATACAATTGCGTGAACACCTGTCCATCTTTCAACATAACTACACGATTAGAGAAACTGGCCGCTAAAGGATCGTGCGTCACCATTACAATCGTTGCATTATATAATTCATTAATCATTTGAAATCGTTGTAATAAATCTCGCGTATTCTTTGAATCTAATGCTCCAGTTGGCTCATCAGCAAAGATAATCTTTGGATGTGTAATAAACGCACGCGCCGCTGACGTACGTTGTCGTTGACCACCAGATATTTCCGAAGGGTATTTATTACTAATATCAAAAATGTTAAGCCTTTTTGTAATACGTTCGTACCGTTCATTCATTTCTTGTTTACTCAATTTCTGAACTGACAAAGGCAACATAATGTTTTCTTTAACTGTTAAGGTATGTAATAAATTGTATTCTTGAAAGATAAATCCTATCTCTTTCTTTCTAATTTCAGATAACGCCTTATTCGATAATTTTTCTAATTGTTGCTCTCCTAAAATCACTGAGCCGTGCGTCAAATAGTCAATTGAACTTAATACATTTAATAGAGTCGTTTTTCCTGAACCAGATGGCCCCATAATAGACACGAATTCACCTTCATCAATGGCTAAATCAATTCCCTTTAATACTTCTTGCGCGGTTTGTTTCGTGCCATAAGTCTTTGTTACTTGTTTTGCCTCTAATATTGTCAACTGGATAGTTCACCTCATTCTCCTTTATATTCAATATTGCTAAGAATTTCGCACTAATTTAGTCAGTTTTATTATATCCTCTAACGTGATAATAGAAATGAAGATGAAATAACAAATCACGTATTTAGTATGACAGTGTTGTCACTTGACCCATACGTTTTGTGATTTCATTTTGCTTCGGAAAAGTTAATACAAAAGTAGTTCCCTCGCCGACAGTAGATGTTACTTTCACATCTATTCCTAACTGTTGTTTCACACTATCAACTAAATACAAACCTATACCAGAAGACGTGGTTTCATTACGATTTGCTGTAGAAGTAAATCCACGTTCAAATATACGTGGTAAATCTTTGTTACTAATGCCTCTTCCGAAATCTTTAATTTCCAATGCTACATAATCATCACGATTAAAAGTGCGAATGACAATATCTTGATTTTGAGAATATTTCAATGAATTCGATAAGATTTGACGTATCATCATGCGACACCATTTCACATCTGTATACACTTCAGGTGTAATATCAAAATTCAAATCAAAACCTATCCCTTTAGCTTGACTAATGTGGCGTGTTAATTGAATTTCATCAATGACCAACCGCTTCAAAGGAACTAATTCAAAGTACATATCTTTATTTTTCGATTCTAAACGAGTTAAATAAAGTTGTTTATCTAATAACTCATTAATACGCGCCCATTCGTACAATAGTGCTTTTTTATGTTCCACATCTTCTTCTTGATCAATTAATAGCTTCATCGCTGTAACAGGCGTTTTGATATCATGCACAAACTCAGTTAATGACTGTTCTGTATTTTGTATATGCAATTGTTGTTCTACTACTTTTTCTTTTTGATTTGTTAATTTGCGGTACAAATAATCCACCATTTCATGTTGAAATGGATTTTCCGCTAACTCTTTATGCTTAATTTCTTCAATTTCTTTATTGTTATGCAAATGTTGATATATTTTTACTTCTTTTAGAAAAGTAAAAACAAGAAATACACACGTTAAACCAAGATTTAACGAAACAATATAAGCCACGCTACGAATGGCAATATCGTAATCAATATAAGCAATACCTAGTAAAATGAGATGTAAAAAAACTATCCAAAATATCCAATTACTTCGTGTTTTTAGAAACAACCAAAACCACTTTATATTACTCATGTGCCATGTAACCTTTACCTACTTTAGTTTCAATTTGCGTATCCATTTCAATATCAGCTAGTTTCTTTCTTAAACGGTTAACATTTACAGTTAAAGTATTATCGCTGACAAAAGCTTCATCATCCCATAATGCCGTAATTAAGGTATCGCGCGTAACAATTTGATTTTGTTTTTGAATAAGCATTTCTAAAATAATCATTTCTGTTTTAGATAAATAAATGACCTTATCACCTTTTTGAATGCTATCTTTAGATAAATCGACTATTGTATCTTGCCAATTCAGTGTACGCTTTTCTTCCGCACCAAATTCATATACACGTCGATAAATGGCTTGTAACTTCGCAATTAATACATTGGTATGGAAAGGTTTTTGCATATAATCGTCAGCGCCAAGTTCCATACTCATCACTTGGTCCATTGGATTATCACGAGAAGATAAAAATAGAATAGGTACATTAGAAACTTGTCTAATTTTACGGCACCAGTAAAATCCATCGTATTTAGGTAATTGTACGTCCATAATAACAATTTCTGGCTTGGCTTCTTCAAAAGTCTCTATTACCGCACTAAAATCGTTAATACCTGTTACGAAAAAATCCCAATGTTCTAATTCTTTCTTCAGTTCTTGGAATAATGTTTGATCATCTTCTACTAATAATACTTGCATGATTTTATCACCTTATCATTTTGTATATTTCATTTTTTCTCCAGATTGGACGCGTCCATTGAAATGTTTAATACGACAATCAATTTCAAATCCTCTCATAATTAAGCCTTGTATTGGCGCTTGAACAAAATAATACACTGGCCAGAATAATCTAGGAATGTAGTCGTATAAATGGACTATAACGAGACGTGTACCCTTAATTTGGCGAAATTCTAACTTCCCTTGTTTTTTAAAATTAGGTTTAACCAATGAACCGCCTACAAGATGTAATGTAACTAGTCCAACATCATTTTCCATCTTCTTTAAAATTAATAACGGCTTATCCTTGTTACGTGAATAAATAACATAATTATCATCTTTTTTATGCGTATGTACAAATGTTCCTCGTGTCTCATTAAGCCATGTAAAGAAATAATCAACGATGTGCGTTAATGTCCACTTTCTAGGCAAGATAATTCTTAACGCTGTACGTACATCATCATATTTAGATACTTGTAGTTCTACATTAATATGAGGCCGTTTAATTTGCGTATTGGTTGTTTCTACAGGCACCCCGTAACGTTCCAAACGTTGTACCGTTTCACTGTCGAAACGACTACCGCTCACGTACACTATTTTATGAACCCCTTGTTTAGCTGCAGCTCGAGCAAAATTATCTGCAGCAATTAAATTTAAATCACGTGCCGTTGCTTGAGTTAATTTAGCAGAGTTTTTATTCGGATCTAAATAATAAACGGCAATGTCCATTCCTTCCATAGCTGCTACAACATCTTCATAATTATAAATATCCCTTTGCAACCACTGAATGCGATTATTATGTTCTTTTTTAGTATTTGGATATTTAGACAATGCATATAAGTTAACATCATTTTCTATTGCATTACTAATATATTTACCAATATAACCGCTACCGCCAGCTAATAATACATTCGGTTTCATAATCAGAATTACTCCTTTAATTTTCGAAATTTTTTTATTATATGTATATACAAAAATTATTGGTATAATAACTTTTGAGATAAGAGGAAGACCTAAATCTATTTAATTATAAAGATTTAAAAGTCTATCCCTTTTAAATGCATTACATTGGGAGGAAGCCAAATGGCTCATATCATTCGCGAAATCAGTATCAAAGACGTTGAAGCTTTTATAAAACTTCTTAGTAAAATCTATGATGAATCTGACTATACACTTTATAATCCTGGCGAGTTCACACCAAGTGTTTCGAGTATTAGTGACTATCTAGAACGCATCATTACCTCTCCACGTAATACGATTTATGTTGCCGAACAAGATGACCAATTAGTAGGATCTGCACTAGTTACCACTGAAGAGTTAGAGCGTACAAAACATGAAGCCGTGCTTACAGTTGGTGTCAGTCAATTATATCAAAAACATGGTGTAGGATTAGCACTCATCAATGCTGTAGAGGCTTGGGCAATTAATCACGACATTAAACGTCTCGAAGCTTCAATTGTTCCTGAAAATGACCGTGCTGTTGAACTTTTCAAAGGTGCTGGTTTCAACATTGAAGGCGAACTTAAAGACAAATTATACATCGATGGCAAATACTATAATAAATATGTCATGGCCAAGTTACTCATCTGAATAATTACAGTATATATTATACGCTAATCATAGTCATAATGATTCATTTTAATCATACATTTACTTCATCTAATATAATAAAAACGTCCTGATAGGAATTGCTTTCAATTCTCAGGACGTTTTTTGTTAATTTTAATAAGGTGATAATGAAAAATGGCTATCTGAATTCGTCGAACCATCTAGTGGTGCTTGTTGCTGTTGTTCAACACCTGAAGATGACGTATTACGACTTAAAAATTCAAGAACCCGCTTCATATTTTCTTTAGATTCTGGTTTATCCAAATGAAATTGATACTGATGATGTAAATGATGTGAACCATCATAAAATAATGTACTGACAGGTACATTTTCTTCTTTCAACTTATGGTAAAACTCAATGTTTTGACTATAGAATGGATCGGCATCACCTACTGATAAATAAGTAGCTGGATAATCTTTAGTGACTTGATTAATGGTAGACATTTGAGAAATATTCTTAAACTCTGTTTCCCAATGGCTTTTACCAGTATAACTGCGCATAAACATTTGAATTCTAGGGAATTCCGTCGCTCTAACTGTCTTCATGTCATAGAACCCACCAAAAAAGATAGCACCTTTCAATTGTTTTAGCGTAAATTGTTGTTTAAAATTCATTTCTTGTCTTAATTGGGGATTAGTTTGCATTGCGACGAATTGACTTGTTAATTGTGCACCAGCCGAATCTCCACCTATCACAACTTGATTCCAATCTATTGGAAAATGTTCTTTATTATTCTTGATAAATTGTACTGCTTCGTCCATTTGGATCAAAGGTGTAGGATACTTAAAGTTTGGCGCTAAAGCATAGTTGACATTAACGACTACATAGCCCTGTTCTACGATTTGCGAAAGTAATGGATTCTTATACTGCTTATCTCCTGCTACATAACCACCACCATGCATCCAAAAAATAACAGGCAATTTATTATCTTTATCCACGTCAGTAGGCGTCATGATATCTAATTGACTGCCTGGTATATGTGAATTGTAAGTTATATTTTGAAAAAGTTTAACGTTCGGATTATCGACTTTTACCTTTTCACGGGCAATTTGTTGTTTTTTTGTGTGTTGATAATGTGAATATAAATTCCACGCTACCAATCCTCCCACAATTAACACAACTATACTTGTGATGGTTAGCCATTTACGTTGGTTCGTCATCCCTTGCAGTCCTTTCAACTGATGATTGGTGATTTGGTTCTGCCTTTTCAAAAAAAGAAAAAGCAATCCGTATCAAGTTCACGAATTGCTTTTAAGGGTAAAACATTCAATCTAAATTGTAAAGTCTGGGTTTATGCAATATGGTCTTTATCGTCTTTCTTACGTAGGTAGTATTTAATTAATACAGCTACAACGATGAATAGACCAACAACACCCATAATGTTATATAAGAAATTGATTAAATCTGCGAATCCAACGAAACTTAGGATAAACGCAGCAATCATCATTACGATAATGAAGATATGATATTTTTTGCTATAAGGCTCTGTAAAACGAGCAGCAAATGAATAGCATAGACCTAAGATAGTATTGTACATTACCACTAACATAATAATAGTAAGTACAAGTCCAATCCAAGGATTAATATCATTAGCTAATGTTAATGTTGGAATTTCAACATTTTTAATATGAGGATATTCTGCTTGTAAGGCGAAATTGATTAATGCTAATAGGATAGTATAAATGACGCCACCAAACATTGCACCAGCACCTGATATTTTACGTTTTGTTGCGTCACCACCGATAGCAACGATGGTACTAAAGCCTACTGCAAAGGCTAAACCGCCATACATTAATCCTCTTACAATACCCCAGAAGACACTTGTTTTGTCTACTGTTTGATTCACTTCACTGATTGAAACGCTACCTGCAAATAAATAATAAACGGCAATAAGAATTACCATAATAATTAAGAATGGTGTAACTACTCCCAGTGCGCTAACAATCTTATTGAAGTCGAGTAATAATGTTAAATAGATGATAACTGTCATAATCAGAGCGCCTAACCAAGTCGGAATTCCGAAACTTTCTTGGAAGGTTGACCCTGCACCGGCTATCATCGTAACAGCGATACCGAATAAGAAGAAAACAAGAATATAGTCGAAAATCTTACTAAATTTTTCCCCAAATAAATACTGTAATGTTGATTCATGGTTTGTGGCCTCAAAAGCGGTACCAATCTTCGCAACTTGACGACCGATGAAACCAAGAATTAAACCTGAAAGTAATACACCAATATATGACCATAGACCATATGGTGTAAAGAATTGCATAACTTCTTGGCCAGTTGAGAATCCAGCACCGACCACAATACCCACATAAGCGAAACCAATTTTTATAGCTTCTTTATTTAACCCCATGCGTTATAATAACCTCCTTATATTTGACACGTTGTGAATTATAACGTATTGATAAGAATATGCAACAGTGTATATTCGTTAAATGACAACGATTTGGGCTATCATACCTATTCTGATAACGATTAGAAGAAATTAAATTATTTCTTAAAAATGTAAATGTTCGACGTTTTTTTCATAAATGAGTAACTAGTAATAGAGGAAAAATACACTTTTTAAAAATATATAAATAAAAACCAGTATAAAGAATATACTTACCCTTCATACCGGTTTCGTTAAATTTATTTAATTAGAACGACCATATTGTTGTAATTCATTAATGTCCACCACGACGTTATCCATGTGTTTTGCTGTTTCTTTTAATGCGTTTCTAGCAACATGGTTACTTGGATCTAATTTTAAAATTTGTTTAGCTACTTTAAATGCTTCAGAATCTGAAATAACAGGTTCAGGAATAGCATGTAGTAATAACATTTGTAGTAAACTTTTAATTTCTTGACCATTTGTTAACTGAATAGAAGATTGTGCGTGATAATACGCTGAATCAAGCGCGCCTTCTACTTCACTTAATGGGTAAACTAATAATAGGAATGCCAAGTCATGCAATTCAGCGCTTTCTTCAAATTTAATCATATCTAAGATACATGTATAAAACATCATACTTTCATGTTCATGGGCGCAAGAAATATAAGCCTCTTCGAAATCTAAGAAGTCAGCTTGAGTCATAAGTTGTCTAACTTGTTCAAATTCACCATTCAGTACATAATTCTTGATGCGCTCTTGCATGGTATTGCCCTCCCATATTAGTTTTTACAATACTATTATTTTACCACAATTAATTTCATTTTCTATTTTATAAATAAATTAATCAACATTCAATTTGTTTACTCTAATAAGTATTAATATCCAACCGCTGTTCTATTTAAAAGAAGCTGACTTAAATGAAGCTTTCTCAATTTCTTCAATTGCGTCATTCACACTTCCACCTACTGATAATTTAACAGCTGCTGTAAAGCTACCTTCTACAATTGGCGCATTAATTTTTTTAATATTATAAGGACCATTGTACGTTTCAATCGCTAAATCAATATTCATTTCTGCAGAACCTAAATCATAAAAACATAAAGCATCATCGTCTAAATCATTCAATATCTTTTGAACTTCATCTAACGACGTACTTAGGCCATGGTCTACGCCACCATATGTAATTATTTTAACACCTTTTGCCATATTATTCAGTAAGGCTTTAGTCCCATTTGCGATGTCTTCACTATGACTCACAATGACGATTATTGCCATTATTATCCACCTCTAGTTATCTTTTGCTATAGCTTTTGCCTACATTATAATGCACCTATTTTGTATACGCTATCATTTTTCAAATATGCAATAAATTTAATCAATATTCTAAGTATCCATTCAATGCTTGGCGTGGTTGGTCCTGCATTTTCAAAAATAAAAAAAGCAAGGAATATCTTTATAAAAAAGAAAATATTCCTTGCTATAAGTTAAATGTGTTTAGATTTATACATTAGATAAATAAAGTACGGTGCACCGATAATTGCTACGACGATGCCTGCTGGAACACCGGTTGGTTCAAGAATCACTTTACCGAGCGTATCTGCGAAGACAAGTAAGAATGCGCCTACTAAGATAGCGATTGGTAAGAATAATTGATGGCGTGGACCGACAATGGATTTAGCAATATGTGGGCCCATTAATCCAATAAATGCAATTGAACCTGCAACGGCAACAGCGACTGATGATAGAATGACGGCGACGAAGAATAAAATAACGCGTTCTCTTTCTAATCGGACACCTAAACCTTTCGCAATATGTTCATGCGTATTGATCAAGTTAAGTGTATTAGATTTATAAATTAAATATGGAATAAGAATAACTAACCATGGAAGCGTAGCAATCACAAATGTCCAATCATCGCCCCAAATATTTCCTGCAAACCATGTAGCAATAAATTCTGATTGATCCTCATCAAATTTCGACATTAACGTAATGGAACCGCCATATAAAGCTGTATTCATTCCTACACCTATTAATACCATACTAGCAGGAGTGATACCGTCTTTCTTGTTAATACTGAACAAGAAAATGATAATTGCTGTAGCAATACCACCGATGACACTAATCATAGGTAACATGTATATAAAATTATCTGGATGAATTTGTCCAATTGTTAGGAATAATGCAATTGCAAATCCACCGCCTGAGTTAATCCCTAAAATTCCTGGTTCAGCAATTGGATTCTTGGTTACACTTTGAATGATGGCACCACTTAAGCTTAACGCTGCGCCTGCCAAAATTGTAATTAACATTCGCGGGAATCTAAATTGCATTAAGATAAGCTGATCATAGTATTCACCTTGACCCATTAATGTCTTAAAGAAGCGTCCAACTGGTATTTTATATTCTCCTGAAGAAATGCTCCATGTGCACGCGACAAACAATAGGATAGCAAAGGTAATTAGCGTAATGATTTGTTTACGTCTTAGTTTAGGATGTATCATATTGTGCGTCCTCCTCTTTTAACTAAGTATAAGAAGTAAGGCACACCAATGAATGAAATGATAGCACCTACTGGAGCATCGCCCAACATTCGCGCTATAGTGTCGGCAACTAGCATTAATAAAGCGCCTGATAGGGCTGTTAAAGGGATGACTTTTGCATAATCAGTACCGACTAAAAATCTAACAATATGAGGAACCATCAAACCTACAAAGGCAATTTGACCGACCATAGCTACAGCAACACCGGCTAAAACCATTATAAGTAATAAACTAACACCTCGTACTAGAGTAATATTTTGTCCTAACCCTTTAGCTAGTGATTCACCTAAATTTAAGATGGTTAATTGTTTACTCATCGCAACAATAATAATAATTGCGATAATAATGATTGGGCCGCTCCATAATAACTGTGGCCAAGTCGTACCAGAAACACCACCTGCTGTCCAATATGTCAGTGATTGATTTAATTTAAATACTAAGGCTATACCTTGGCTGAGCGCAGTAAGTAAAGCACTGACCGCTGCACCTGCTAAGATAATTCTCATAGGATTAAAACCATCACGTCTTGAACGACCAATCATTAATACAATGAAACCACCTAACATTGCTCCAATGAAACAAGCAAACATAATCATAAGAAATGGTGCTTGAGGGAAAAATGCAAATGTGAGTGCTAATGCAAATGAGGCACCTGCGTTTAATCCAATTAAACTTGGATCCGCTAAGCCATTTTTTGTTACACCTTGAATAACTGCCCCTGCTACTGATAGTGCCATGCCTACAAGCATAGCGCCTAAATCACGAGGAATTCGTATTTCACTAATAATATTATGCTGTTGATTCTTTGAATTATAATGAAAAATCGCATCTATAATAGTTGAGAAATTAACTTTAGCTTCCCCTATTAAAATTGAAATTAACAACGCAATCATTAATAGGATAAACACTAGAATCATATAGCCTATAAATCCAAACGTCCCTTTATTCTCTTTCATTGTCATAGTTATTTCTCTTTCCTTTATTTTCATTCATATTACGAATAAGTACGTTCAAATAAATCATAAGTCACAAGTAAAGGTTTGCCCGTTCTTGGATCTTCGCTTAGGACTACATCAATATTAAATACGCGTTCTAAAACATCTTTCGTTAATACTTCTTCTGTCGAACCACTAGCTAAGATTTCACCATTTTTCATCGCAATTAAGTGGTCTGAGAAGCGGATAGCTTGGTTGATATCATGCAATACCATGACAATCGTACAACCTTGCTCTTTATTAAGTTGTTGGACTAATTCTAAGATTTCTAATTGGTGTGAAATGTCTAAATAAGTTGTTGGTTCATCTAAGAAAATAATATCTGTCTTTTGAGCTAATGCCATCGCAATCCAAACGCGTTGACGTTGTCCACCACTTAAATCATTAATAGAACGATGACGGAATTCAGACGTACCTGTTACGCTCAATGCCCAATCAATTTCTTTTTTATCTTCTGCAGATAAACGTCCAAAGCCCTTTTGATGTGGGAAGCGTCCGTAAGATACAAGTTCTCCAACTGTTAAACCATCTGCTACTTCTGGTGTTTGAGGTAATATAGCAATTTTTTTAGCAATTTCTTTCGTTGATTGTGTATGAATATTCTCCCCATCTAATTTAATTTCACCATTTTTAATAGATAGCAAACGTGATAAAGCCTTTAATAGCGTTGATTTCCCACAACCATTTGGTCCAATAATAGAAGTCACTTTACCATCTGGAATTTCAACATTTAAGTTATTGATAATTGAATGATCTCCGTACCCAATCTCAACTTCTTGTGCTTTTAAACGATTCATAATTCCCCTACTTTCTTGAAAATAAATCTATTACTACGCTGTTAAATACTATTTTCTACATATATGTCAATTCATAATTGATAATAATTATCATAGTCAATGGCATTATTATAACATTTTCATAGTATGATGACTATTTCAAAATGAAAAAGAAGCGGGGGTAGAAGTTGAAATAACTTCGTTCCCCGCCTCTGTAATGATGACTCAATTTGAGAAAGATTAGTTTTAAACACATTTTCAAACCAGTCAGCTACTGCCAATATATTAGCAAAGGCTGAGACATTTTAATTTGTCTCAGCCTCTCTTTAGAAATTTTATTTATTCATCTACTAGGAAACCATTTCCATATACATCACGCACATCATGTACTACAAGGAATGCATTTTCATCTAATTCTCTAATTATACGTTTCGCGCGTGAAACTTGTGTTTTGGCTACTACTACATACAAAATATCTTTCTCTTCTCTACTATAATAGCCATGACCGTCTAAAATTGTAAGACCGCGTCCTACTTGTTCATCAATCGCTTTAGCAACTTCTTCTGGTTTATTAGAAATAATTGTCATAGCTTTTTTCGTATTAAGACCTTCAATAACATATTCCATTACTTTTGTGCCAATGTATAATGAGATGACCGTTACGAGTGCCTTATGCAATGGAAGTACTGTTAAAGATATTAATACTACTAATAAATCAAAGAATAATAGCGCATAAGCTGTGCTTACTTCTAAGTATTTATTAGCAATACGAGCAAGGATAGTCGTACCGGCAGTCGTACCACCAGCTAGTACAATAACACCGATGCCTAATCCTACACAGATACCGCCAAACACAGCATTAATAATGACGTTTCCAGTTTCTACATGCCAAGCATCTGTTAAGTCTAAAAATACAGAAATAAGTACAGTAGCAACAATAGTTAAAATTGTGCTTTTTTTACTCAAAAATTTATAACCGATAACAATAAGTACTGCATTAGCTACAAAGTTCGTTATAGATGGAGAAATATGAAAAGCGTAATACAATACGATAGCAATTCCTGTTACGCCTCCCTCACCTAAATTACCTGAAATAATGAATGAATTAACTCCAGCTGAAAATATGAAAGAGCCTAGTATCACAAGGAGTAAATCTTTAATGTTTTTATTCACATATACCAACCCCTTTTAGTTTATTATCATTAAAAATGTTAGCATACTCTCTGATAAAGCTACAATATACTATTCTAAAAAATGTTAAATAAATAAAAATTAAATAATTTAAACTATAACAATTTATGTTTATTATCGAATTTTCCTATAGATTCACTCAGATTTGAATTAAATATAAATATGAGAACAATTTATGAACAAATTAAAATTTTCTGAATTTTTCGTTTACTTACAAGATTGTTTCTGCTATACTGTGTATAACTTCTTAATAAGAGAAGTTATCTCCTTTGTGTTGTTTATAGTAACAAAACAAATTTTGCTCGAAGTACTGTGACAGTACCTAGTCCTTACCGTTACAAGTACATTAATATTCATTTCCCATAAAAACCAAGTATATAGAGTGTCTCCTCACTCTACATACTTGTTTTTTATTGTATATTCGAGTATTATTCATCCTTTTCAAAGAAAAAAGAGCAAATCCAAAATCACGTAAGAAAAACATGATTTTAAACTTGCTCCTTTGAAGAAATATTTAGCTCTATTAGTTTACCATGCGAATAAACCTACAAAAGCTGCTGTTAATAATGATACAAGGATACCTGATAAAAGCATCATTGGCACATATTTAGATACAAAATCTGAAGTCTTCTTGTCTACGATTCCTTTAAGTGTACCAACAATCATACCGATTGTTGAGAAGTTAGCAAATGACACTAAGAAGGTTGAAATGACCGCTTGTCTATGAGGACTATAAGATTTAACTACTTTAGTAATCTCACCCATTACAACGAATTCGTTTGTAACAATCTTCTTAGACATTTGTTGAGCCACAATCCATGCTTCTCCCCAAGGTAAACCAAGCAATAATGCGAATGGATACATGAAGACACCTAAGATTTGGTTTAATCCGAAACTACCTTTCATACCAATCCAACCGCCGACTAAGCCAGTAATTAAATTGATAAAGCGATCTAATAAATCAGCTAAAGCTACGAAGCTGATAACGAACGCGATAATAATTAACACTAATTTACCTGCATTTAAAACGGAATCTCCTAAGAATGAGAAGAATGGTTGACGCTCAGTTTCACCATTATTAATGCTATAAATCACATCTTCACGTTCTTCAACCGTTACCGGATTCAAGATAGAAGACACTATAATGGCGTTAATAATATTTAGCGGAATCGCTGTCAATACAAGTTCACCAGGGATCATTTGTACATAGGCACCAACAATCGCACCTGAAATAGAACTCATTGACATCATTGCTAATGTTAAAACACGTGTTTCTTTCATACGTTTTAATTGTTCGTTTGAGACCGCTAATGCTTCTGTATTACCTAAGAACATCATTTCAATTCCGAAAAATGACTCAAACTTAGGTTGACGTGTAATCTTAGCTAATACCCAGCCAATACCACCGATAATCTTCGGTAAAATATTAAAATACATTAATACGTCAAATAGTGGAACAACAAGTAAGATTGGGAATAAGGCGCTAATAGCCATATCCATTTGCTTACCACTTGTAAAACTACTAAATGCAAAGCCCGTTCCAGTGTGCGCTGATTGAATCACCCAAGCGATTGCAGCAGCTAAGCCTTCAACAATCGATCTACCAATTTGAAAGTACACGAAGAACCAAGCAAGGAAAAGGTTTAAAATAACAAGAATCAAAATTGATTTCCATTGGATATTTTTGCGATCTCTTGAAAATAAAACTGCAATTCCCAAAAACACAAGTAACCCAATGATATTAATGATTAAAAACATGAGGCACCTACCTAGACTTTAATTTTTCAACTTACTATGTAAATATTACTTAGTATAACAAAACCGTACTTTTCCCCAATATAAAGCACTAAAGTTCTGTAAAACATATATTTAACATTATACCATGAGGAAATGTTCGATAAAATAATATTTTAAAGAATTTCGTTAGTATAATTATGAGTTGTAATTTTTTAATGAACTTTAATAAAAGCACTAAAAACGCGATTTGTTTTAAATCACATTTTTAGTGCTCTCTATCATAAATTTCTATTTTTTATTGTTTTCTATATCGTTATAAATATAATCTGCGATAAATTGAGATGATTTTCCTTGTTCTAATGAACAGAAGTCATTATAGAATTTATCAATTTTGTCTTTATATTTTACTTTATGTTGATCGAGCTGTTTTAATTCTTCGGCTAGTTTAAATTCATCTGTAATGATTTCACCTGGAAGATCATTCATATAATCCATATAGAAACCACGTAATCCTTTATCATACTTTTCAATATCATAAGCAAAGAAGAATTGTGGACGTTTTAAGATACCGAAATCAAACATTACTGAAGAGTAATCGGTAATTAGCGCATCAGAAATAAGATACAATTCAGAAATATCATTGTAGTTTGAAACATCGATAGCAAAATCTTCGAAACCATGTAAATCCAAAGCATTAGCAATGAGATAATGCATTCTTAATAAGATAACATATTCATCACCAATTTCTTTTTGAAGATTTGCAAGGTTAATCTTTAAGTCAAATAAGTATTGACCTTTTTTCACAAATTCATCATCACGCCATGTTGGTGCATACATAATTACTTTTTTATCTTTAGGTAAGTTTAGATTACGTTTAATCTCTTCTTGATATTCGATATCATTTTGGCGATTGACTAAGACATCATTACGAGGGTATCCGATTTCCCAAATTCTATCTTCGTCCATCCAAAAAGCAGTTTTAAATATATTTGATGAATAACGGTTCGGTGATACCAAGTAATCCCATCTAGACGCTTCAGCATAGAAATTTTTCTTATATGAGGCAGTCGTTGTACCTGGCATTCTAACGACTTTCATATCATTAGCAAGACGTTTAAGCGGTGTGCCATGCCAAGTCTGAATGTACGTTTGATTTTCTTTTTTATTTAAATATAGTGGCAATCTTGCATTCGATACCCAATATTTTGCTTTAGCATATGCTTCATAGTATTCTTTTGAGCCTTTTTTAACTTTAGTAGCATTTCCTGGGACATTATTGTTATCTGGTTTATTAAATACCCAAATATAATTTAAATGTGGATAATGATCTTGCATATATTCATAAATATATTTAGGACTGTCGCTATAATTTTTACCTCCAAATGCTTCAAAGACAATTGTATGTGGATCAACTGCTTCTTCACTATCTGTTAATTGGTATCTTGAACGTTCTTTCATTTTACTATTCGTCACAATGTTTTTAATTAATCGAGAACGTTTACGAAGATCGTTCACGTATTTTGCGTTTTCCACATCATCCATAGACAAGAATAAAACTTCTAGATTATATAACAATTTTCCATCTTTAATGATGTTCCATTTTAAAGCTTTTACTATTTTGACTAAAGAATTTTCTAGTGTAAGGTATCTTAATTTAATATCTCTTAGTGAAGGGTCAAATCCTTTCTTAATTTCATTTTTCATTCTTTGAATTAAGAAGTTTTTCACCTTTTTATCCTCTGTTCTTTGCATAGCATCAAAGAAACTATCTACATAATCATCAAATTTATTAACAAAATCTTGTCCACTTAATGTATTGCCGACAAATGGATCATATACTTCTCCACGGAAATAAAATGGGAAATTTAATATTCTCACAAAGTTTTCCGCATATTTTATATATTCTAAAGCGAAAGAAGTATCTGTAAAGATGTTTAGATTCTCATTAAATTGTATATTATGTGCTTTTATGATAGCGTTTCTAAATAAAATGTTACATACAGATTCTTTTCTCAAAATTGAGTTAGGATTCTTTTTATGTGACAAATATTGAATACGCACTTTATCTTGATCCACGTATTGTGGACGTTGCATTGCGAATTTATGAATGGGTGCTATTAAAGTATCTAAACCATTAAGATGACGGAAGTAATAATCAATGGCATATGAAGCTAACTGATCATCTGCATCAAGAAACATCACATATTGCCCTTCCGCTTCTTTAAGTGCGACATTTCGCGCATGTGCATGGCCTGTATTCTCAGGAAGCTGGATGAAATTAACCTCTTTATCATAAGATTGTAATGCTTGTTGTAAAATTTCTGTTGATTGATCTGTCGAACCATCATCTACAATCACAAGGTCGAAATCTTGATTTCTTTGACTTTTTAAACTATCAATACATTCAGCAATGTAATCTTCATCATTATAATAGGTAATAATAATCGTTAATTTATTCAAAACATTTCTCTCCAATTAATCTATTTATAATAGGTAGACTTTATATTTTTTAATAACTTTTCTAAGCGTATGTTACGCCAAATTTTCACTCCATTTTACATCTTTGAAGCGTATATTTCTAGCCATTTCTATTCCATAGCTTTATTGACGCTATGACCTCACCGTTATTTATAAGTATACCATTTTCTCTATCGTATATTCATTTACTAAGGATGGTCTCAACGTCTATCTCTATTTTTGTTACAAGCTTTATTCTCTACAATATCAACTTCATCACAAAACAAAGCAGGTTGATGGAGTATTACATCCTTCAACCTGCTTGATTACCTTATTCTGTTAAATTTTGAGTAGTTACAAATTGATGATATTTTTCATGATGCTTCATTAGTTCTGCATGTGTACCTTGTCCTGTTACTTGACCTTGATCGAGGAAGATAATTTGCCCTGCTTTTTTAATAGTAGAAAGTCGGTGCGCAATCACAATAGTTGTACGTCCTTCCATTAACACTTCTAACGCTTCTTGTATTTTTTGTTCACTTTCACTATCTAGGTTTGCTGTTGCCTCGTCTAGTAATAAAATATCTGGATTTTTAACAAAACTACGAGCAATATCGATGCGTTGTCTTTGACCTCCTGATAATTTTAAGCCACGTTCACCAACTAATGTGTCGTATCCATCATCAAATTGCATTATAAAGTCATGACAGTTTGCCAATTTAGCATATTTAATCAATTCTTCGTCAGAAACTTCACGATTAATACCATATAATATATTGTCACGGATTGTGCCATTCATCATTGAATTAGACTGCATCACATATCCAATTTGATTACGCCAATTTGCCATAGGAATATCATAGATACTTTGATTACCATATTTAATATCCCCTGATTCGATTTCATACATGCGTTCAATTAGGTTGAAAATCGTACTCTTACCTGAACCTGATGGACCAACAAAAGCACTTACTTCTCCTTGAGGGATACGGAAAGAAACATTTTTTAATATATCTTTAACATCATATTTGAAATTTACATCTGTAAATTCTATTTCTCCAGGAGTGATGTTTACATTTTTAATTGGCTCTAATTCAGTCATTGGTTCTACTGGCTCTTGCATGATTTCGTAAATACGGCTACTTGCACCTACAGCTTTTTTATAATCTGTAACAAGGGTTGTAAGGTTCATTAATGGCATAGATAATTGCATCACATAAAAAATCATAGCAATTAAAGCCCCCGCTGTTATTGCGCCTGTGGCAATACGGATAGCACCAAAACCAAGAATAACCGCAATCATTAATAACATTATGAGACTTGAAATAGGTTGAATAACCGCAGTGATTTTAGCTTGTCTTAATCCAAGATTATAAATTTCACGTAAGTTACTATGCGCATTATCTAATTCTTGACGTTCTGTATTAGACACTTTAACTAAACGCATTTCTGTTAACACACGCCCTAATAACCCACTAAAATTAGCTATTTCTGACTGTGTATGTATAGAAATTTTTTGCATTTTGCGACCTAATGGAATCATTACTGCCATGAATAATGGAATTGCAATGAATGTTAACAATGTCATTTGCCAGTCCATAATGAATAACATGATGATAGAGCCTACCAAGGTAATGATTGCAGGCAATAGTTGTGGTAATTTTTGTGAAATAAATTCATTAATCACTTTCGTGTCATCCGTTAAACGACTCATTAATTGCCCACTTTCATTTTTATCGAAAAATGGCATTTTCAATTTTATAATATGTTCCCATAATAATGAGCGAATATCGTAAATCATTTTTTCACCAATTTTACTCAATAAATAAATACCGATACCACTAAGTAAGGCATTGGCGATAAAAATGCCTGCGAACAAAATAACGATATTCCAATTAATACTGCTTGTTGAAAATTTATCAACTAAACGACCAGTAAATAATGGGATAAGTAGACCACTAATACTTCCTAGAGAAGAAATGATAATAGCAGCAATGATTAATCCATATGGCCATGACAAACGTTTAAATAAGAAAAATAATGGATTTTGTCCTTTCATAAATTACCCCTCTTTTATATTCATTTTTTAATTTTAATACTTAAAACTTATAATTATTTATAACAACTTTAAAGTGTAAAAATTATGTTTTTCACAAGTTTTCATTATGATAGAATACTTTCATTGACAATTTTTGTATAAAAGGAAAGATAAATAAATGAAAAGAATAACTTATCTCGTTTTACTCATCTTATCTACGGCTCTCATTATATCACCGATAGCTATAGCTAAAGAACCTACACCTACAGAAATTACACGTCAATATGGTTATCCCGATGTCTCAGATGCCTATCAACCAGAAAGTGCTATCAATGTGAGTCAATCAGGACAAATATTATATCAATATCAAGCTGATAAAAAATGGTATCCTGCTTCAATGTCTAAGTTGATGACGATGTATCTTACATTAGAAGCCATCAAACATGGTGACCTTTCGTTAAATGACAAAGTACATATTACGCAAGCACACTATCAAATGTCAACTTTGCCAGAATTGAGTAATACCAAATTGTATCCTGGAGAAACATATACCATCGCAGAACTTCTTCAAATCACTGTTTCAAACTCTAGTAATGCTGCTGCTCTAATACTTGGTGAAGAAGTCTCTGGTAACGTCAATGACTTTACTGACTTAATGAATAAGAAAGCCAAGGAAATTGGCATGAATGATACACGCTTTGTGAACCCTACTGGTGCCATGAATAAACGTTTACGTGACTTTGCACCTTCAAAATATAAAGATCATCAAAATAACGTTTCCTCTGCAAAAGATATGGCCATCTTAGATCAACACGTCATTAAGGATACGCCTGAAATTTTAGATTTTACAAAGCAACTTGAACCTACAGTACATAACGTCACTTTTCCAACTTATAACCATTCTTTAGAAGGAGCGAAGATGAGTTTACCTGGTACAGATGGACTAAAAACAGGTTCAAGCGATGTCGCTGACTATAATCATACCATCACTACAAAACGAAATAAATTGCGTATCAATCAAGTTATTATGGGTGCTGGCGATTTTATTCATTTAGGCGGTGAAATGCAACGTAACATGATTGGGAATGCATTAATGAACCGTTCATTCGATCAGTATAAATATAAGAAAGTACTTTCGAAAGGTACACATCAACTGAATGGCAAAAAATATTACGTAGCTAAAGACTTATACGATATTATTCCAAAAAACATGAAAAAAGATGATTACAAGTATGTAGTTGAAGATGGTCGTGTGCACTTAGAGTATCCTCGTCAATTTTTAACTAACAATGATGGACCTCCTAGCGTAAAAGTCACACGTTCATTCATACATCAAGCAGATTCAGTCGCTCAAAGTACATGGAAAACTCATCCTATCTTAACTTTCATAGGATTAGGATTGATTGCCATTGCATTTATATTAATCATTTATATGATTTTACATCGTATTTTTAAACATAAATAATTAATTAGAAAACGAAATCCACATTTCCTTTTAAAATTTTAGGAAATGTGGATTTTATCTTTATAAGTTATATTATTTTGCGTCTTTACCGTAAAGTTCTTGTTTAATTTTAGTTGTTGAAATACCTTCAGTACGTTTTAAGTATACAAGTTCACATTTGTCTTTTAAGAAGTCAAATTCGCCTTCCCAATCGTGGCCCATAACGAAAACATCAACATCGTAACGGTCAACATCGATTTCTTTTTGACCCCAGTCACTTTCTGGAATAACTAAATCTACATAGCGAATAGATTCTAACATCATTTTACGTTGTTCAAAGTCATAATAAGATTTCTTGTTCTTAATTTGATTGAATTCGTCTGTTGATAACGCAACGATTAAGTAATCGCCCATTTCACGAGCTCTTCTTAAAAGTTCTATATGGCCATAATGTAATAAATCATAAGTACCATAAGTAATGACTCTTCTCATTTTTTGCTGTCTCCTTTACTAAATCTTTAATCATTCTTCATAATCTTAATTTAGCATAAATATTTTTTACATACCATCTTTTATAAAAGCAGACATGTTAAGCCATTAGACGTCACTATGCCTCTATATCTTAAAAGAATTAACGTTTAAGTATGTGTTTTAACGATTGTTTACCATTGAATACTGCTTTTTTAGGTAAGACTTGTGCTTTAAATCGTAAGTACCCTGGGCGTCCTATACCTACATTTACAAGAGTTTGACGCCAAATTTCATACGTTTCATGTGTCCATTTTGTAGCACCTTGTTCTACTGCTTGAACGATTCTAAATAAAGCGTCCCCTGAATATTCTGTATGTTGCATTTCTTTAATATAACGCGTTACTTGTTCAATAAATGACGTTGTCACATCACTATTTTTTAAAAGATAAGCTTGAATCAAGTAACTTACAATCAAATCATCCATACGATAACTGTAATAAACTTTTTCATTAGTTAATAACAACATTTCCATTACACGATGGCGTACTTTACGAGCATCCTCTATATAAGATAAAAAGGTGTCCGCACGCTTATCGGTTACAGAGCCTTCTCGCTCATTATATCCGTATACGAGAAGCGGTATTAACTGGATATCTCGTGCAGTTAAATAAGCACGCGTAATAAATGTATGTTCCTCACAAAATACCACATCTTCATCAAATCTTAATGCGTTAAATTTAGAGTTAAATAATTTCCCGCCCGGACCAATAGATTGTAATAACTCAGGTACTTCTGCAAGTGTAACCATGCTCTCGCGATTAATCTCCTCATGCGTAGGCACGACTTTCCAGTCGCCGTTTACGCCACGCCCAATTTGCCCAACGACAATATCGACTTCTTTATTTTTCTCATAGTAATCAATCATTTTATCAATTCTTCCAGGTAAGAATTGATCATCTGCATCTAAGAACATAAACGCTTCAACATCATCCGACATTGAGGCTAAACCGAAATTTCTGCTCTTAGCTGCACCGGCATTTTCTTGATTGTAAACCATCATATTTTTTACTTCTTTTTGTAACTGCATCAACACTTGTTTCGTTTTATCCGTAGAACCATCATTAACACAAATAATTTCAACTTCATGCTTTGTATCAATTGATTTTACAGCTTTTCGAATTGTATGTTCTGCATTAAATACTGGAATAATCACAGCTATTTTCATTCTTTCACCAACTTTTCAATAAATTCTATAATTTGTTGCAAGCTTTTAGAAGTATTGTAGCGATGCCAATCTTTAAATAATGGCTGTAATATATCTTCACTATTTTTTATTTTAAAAATTAGTTCCTTTTCACTGAATACTTTATAGTGTTGAGGGATTTGTTTATAAAATTGATTTAAACCACGTACTTTCTCATATTTCTCTTCATCATACACATAGAAAATAACAGGTTTATTTAACAAACTTGCTTCAATAGGCAAAGAACTATAATCACTAATAATCACATCTGCCATTATCATTAATTCAGAAGTAGATATTTCTGAATGATGTCCAGAAATTGACGGATGCAACTGATTAATTAATGTATAATTTGGCAACTGAGTTTCAAAATTAGCTTTATCTAATTGACGATTATCCTTTGCATCTTCACGATAGGTAGGAACATATATCGCCAATTTATTAGTAATATTATAATGTTCTTTTAAACGCGCTTGTTCAGTCTTAAGATTGAAATTTAAATAATTCATTAATCGTGGTAATCCAAAACGTAACATTTGTTTATCTGTAGCCCCGAAAGCCTCGTTAAAGCATGTTACCATTTCTTCTCCACCGACAAGATAATAATCAGTTGCTTGATATACACGTTGATATTGTTTAACCATTTTTTTATTATTTAAATCTACTTGATGGTCAGTTAATCCGAAATTCTTTAGAGCTCCAGAAGCATGCCAAGTTTGAATAATAGATTGACCATTTTTCTTAGCATAGCCACCTAACATTAAATAATACGTATCAATAATGATGACCTTGGCACTGCTCAACGCTTTAATATGCTTGAAAATATGTTTATTTCCAGCTGGTAAAAATGAAACACTCTTGAATTCTTTTATTCTCTCTTGTTCTTTCTCATTCGCTATCACTGTAAGATGATACCCTTTGTGATGCAGCTGCTGAATAATTGGTAACACATCTTGTGGAAATGTCATCATCACTACAATATGGTTATTTTTTACTTTTTTACTTTTGAAAATGAAGTTCAATATCGCAATCATTATCATATAAATGTTTTTTATAATTAGTCGCATACGTCTACCTCCCACCTTTTCGAAAATTAAAAATAAAACTTTCTGAATATATAAAACAGGCTGGGACAAATATAAAATGTCTCAGCCTTAGTTTACATTTATAAGAAATCTGCAAAGTGATCTCGATATCTACGATGCAGGATTGAACCTAAAACGAAGAAAATCAAGATAACTGCTACGTTGTAAAGGAATAATTTCCAATGTTCAACGAAGTACCATTCATGGAATAAAATCGCTGCACGATAAGATTGTGCTAAGAAATAAACCGGATTAAATTTCATAATATCATTAATCACGCTACTAATTCCTGTTTCTTTAGGAATCCATAAGATTGGTGACATGTAAAATAAAATTCTCAATAATGCTTGCATAATCATTTGAGTATCACGCACGATGATGCCCAATGTTGAAGTGAATAATGCAACTGACGCAGTAAAGAAAAATGTGAGTGGTACATAGATTAGTAATTGTACAATGTGTATAGATGGGAAAATGCCATTCCCCATACAAATAGCGATAATGATGGCCAATAATCCAATATGACCATAAAACTTACTTGTCACAATATAAGTAGGAATAATAGATAATGGGAAATTCATCTTCGCAACTTGATTGAATTTCATAGATACAGATTTCGTACCTTCGAGAATACCTTGGTTGACGAAGAACCACATACTGATACCTACTAATAACCATAAAATAAATGGCACGCCATGAATCGGCGCATTACTTCTAATTCCCATACCAAATACAAACCAATAAACCATAATTTGTAAGGCCGGGTTAAGTAATTCCCATGCTACGCCTAAATAATTATTAGTGTTTGTAATTTTGATTTGGAATTGTGCGAGTCGTTGTACTAAATAGAAATTTTTTATATGTTCTTTAAAAACAGATCCTACTGCCGACATTGAAATAAACCACACTTTCATTTAAATATCCACGATGGCATTTAAATTCTTTAACTTATCACTTGAATACTTACATTCATTATATATAACATTTCTCGAAAAGTTTAATATAATTGAAGTATAAAGGTATATCATTTTATATACTGTTATTTTCTTATTTAAAAAACGATTTTTATGTTGCATATTCATTTTCAAAAATAAAAAAATAATCTTTTATATTTACAAAAACTATACAAAATCACTTATACACTTTACACTAGGTTAATAAATTTAACAACTGTTGTGTGATGTATTATAATCGATATAACTATCTGTAAGGAAGGAATACTTATGAGCGTATCTGTTAACATTAAAAATGTGACAAAAGAATATCGCATTTATCGTAATAATAAAGAGCGTATTAAAGATGCCTTAATCCCTAAAAATAAGAATAAAACATTCTTTGCTTTGGACGATGTGTCAATTACTGCCAATGAAGGCGATGTAATCGGATTAGTAGGCATCAATGGGTCTGGGAAATCAACATTAAGTAATATGATTGGTGGCTCATTATCACCTAGTTCTGGAACAATCGAACGCCACGGGGAAGTAAGCGTCATCGCCATTAACGCGGGACTAAACGGTCGTTTAACTGGTGTAGAAAATATTGAATTTAAGATGTTGTGCATGGGCTTTAAAAAGAAAGAAATTAAAAGACTTATGCCTCAAGTTATTGAATTTAGCGAGTTGGGTGAATTTATTTATCAACCTGTTAAAAACTATTCAAGTGGGATGCGTGCGAAATTAGGATTCTCTATTAATGTAACGATTAATCCTGATATCTTAGTTATTGATGAAGCGCTCTCAGTGGGAGACCAAACCTTTACTCAAAAGTGTTTAGATAAAATTTATGAGTTTAAAGAAGCAAAGAAAACCATTTTCTTCGTTAGTCATAACATCCGACAAGTGCGCGAATTCTGTACTAAAATTGCTTGGATAGAGGGCGGTAAATTAAAAGAATTTGGCGAACTAGATGACGTATTACCTAAATATGAACAGTTCTTAAAAGATTTCAAGAAGAAATCTAAAGCAGAACAAAAGAAATTTAGAAAGCAGTTGGATGAGAAACGTTTCGTCGTAAAATAAAAACAATTTATAACTAAAAATAAATAAACTTTATTATTTATTTTGAGTTTATTACTTTAAAAATTGAGTTAAAAGTACTACTATAAATAGTGGAATTTATGAATATTATTCACATATAAAGAAGGTGAACATCATAGCCTCAGTTAATAAAACACAACAATTCGCAAATTTAGTGCGAGCTTATAGAAAATCTTATATTGGTAAAGGTCCTGAAAATATCAAAGTTTTCTTTAAGGATAATTGGGCTATATGTCACATGACTGGAAGTTTAAGTAAAGTCGAAAATTTCTATTTGCAAAATAAAGATTTTACAAGTATGCTTAAACAAGGACGTACAGAAGAAATCAAAGATTTATATAAACGTCAACCTCCAAAAGAAATGGAAGAACTTGTTGGCGCTAAATTTGTAAAACTTTTTACTGACGTCGATTTAGAAAACGATGAAGTCATTTCAATATTTGTTTTTGATCAATCAATTGAAGATTAGTACTTCAATTTTATATACGATATATAATTTAATAACATTCAACTTTAAAGTAAGATAGGTTTACTGTCTTAACTTTTTTGGGATTGGTGTAAGGTACTCGGTGCTGTTTGCTAACCCACTTTATTGAATCTATTGTTTAATTCAAGGAGGTGGTCCAGGCAAAGAAGCATCGAGTATTTTTTTAACGTTATAAGTGCTCTCAACTTAGAATTACTAGAAAAATAGAACTAGAAAATTCTTATAGGAGTGTATATTTATGAAAATAGTAGCATTATTCCCAGAAACAGATAAAGGTTTAGACAATCAATTATTAAATACTGAGAAAGCAATAGGTCTTAGAGATTTTTTAAAAGATACTGAACATGAATTAGTTATTTTAAAAAATGGTGAAGAAGATTTAGACCAACATTTAAGTGATATGGATATCGTCATCAGTGCGCCATTCTACCCTGCTTATATGAGTAAAGAACGTATTGAAAAAGCACCAAATTTAAAATTAGCAATTACTGCAGGTGTTGGTTCTGACCACGTTGATTTAGAAGCGGCTAGTCAACATGATGTTGGTGTTGTAGAAGTAACAGGCAGTAATACTGTTAGCGTTGCTGAACATGCAGTGATGGACTTATTAATTGTATTACGTAATTTCATGGAAGGTCATCGTCAATCAGTTGAAGGTGAATGGGATTTATCTAAAGTAGGTAACCAAGCTCGTGAATTACAAAATAAAACAATTGGTATTTTTGGTTTCGGACGTATCGGTCAATTAGTAGCTGAACGCTTAAAACCTTTCAATGTAACAATCCAACACTACGATCCAATTAATCAAAAAGACAATGAAAACTCTAAATTCGTTGAATTTGATGAATTAATTAAAACAAGTGATGCTATCACAATTCATGCACCTCTTACTCCTTCAACAGATAACTTATTTGATGAAGAAGTATTAAGTAAAATGAAAGAAGGTAGCTACTTAGTTAATACAGCTCGTGGTAAAATCGTTAACACTGAAGCATTAGCCGAAGCAGTTAACAAAGGTCATATTCAAGGTTATGCAGGTGATGTTTGGTACCCACAACCAGCTCCAGCTGATCACTCTTGGAGAAATATGCCTCGTAATGCTATGACGATTCACTATTCTGGTATGACTTTAGAATCTCAAGCACGAATTGAAGACGGTGTAAAAGATATCTTAAACCGCTTCTTTAATAATGAACCCTTCCAAGATAAAGACATCATCGTTTCTAGCGGTAAAATTTCAAGTGCTAGTTACACTGCTAAATAATAGATAGCATTTATAAACGTTATATTGATTAATTATTTGCGTAATAAGATGATTCCCTGTAGTCTTTTATGCTTAATTGCTTAAACTTAATCCTAGAAATGTAAAACCCTAAAAATTAAAACGTATTTTATTAATATATATAATTAAAATAAAAATACGAGTTATAACTTATAGATGAGCCATAAATGTCATCATAAGCTTAAAAACTCAAAGTTAAAAGTTAAGCGTAGACGTAGCTCTTTAAGTAATATTGATTCTTCCCCAATTCAAATCAATTAGTTTAAAGGTTTACGTTCTATAGCTGACTCGCAATCACTAAATTCTAATATATAAATGATTATATTGAATCATCAAACTTTCCCTGTTAACTTGATGATTTAATATAAAAATTTCTCCCCTTAAACAAAGAGAGAAAGATGATACTCCCTGGTCATCTTCCTCTCTTTTTTATTTTTTCTTATTTTTACGTTGAACTTTTAATACTTTGTACATAAATTTAGGTATACTTTTCATTCGACCTATACGTCTCCAATCAATCAAGAGACGATATACCCATTCGACATTTAATCTTCGGAATAGTTTAGGTGCACGTTTTTTGGTGCCACTAAACACTTCTAGAGAGCCACCTACGCCCATGAATAGTGTATGGTCAAATGATTGTTTATGCTTTTCAATCCATTGTTCTTGTAAAGGAAAGCCCATACCTACAAAAATATAATCAGGATTAAAACGTTTGATGCGTTTAATCACTGTCTCATCATTTAAATCAATATAACCATGATGATGTTCAAACTGAGCTTGAGGATATCTTTGTTGTAATTTCTCATGTGCTTGACCAACAATTTCTTTAGTTGAACCTAATAAATATACTTTTTGATGATTAGCATGAGCTATTTTCATACAATGATTCATTAATTCAATTCCAGGAATTCGACGTTTCAATGGTGTTTTTAATCTATTTGAAGCTTTAACTATACCTGTACCATCTGGAACAATATAATCTGCTTGATTAATAAGTTGTCGATATGAGACATGTTCAGTAGCATAATCAACAATTTCAGGATTAGCCGTCACAATAAATAGATTGTCGGATGTATCTTCATGAAAAAAGTTTTTAACATTTTCAATCATATCAAGCATAGTTACATTATCGAAATACACACCTAAAATATCTACTTTTTGAGTTTTTGTTTTTATTTGATCACACATTTAAGTAATCTCCTTACTCTCCATACAATTTCGTATCCATATATTATATGAGAATTTAAAATATATGAATACTTTTTTCTTAACAATTTTTTTACAATCAACCTCTTAAATTCATATATATGATTAAGACTAAAAGTATATATAATATAGGAAACTTTAAACACTTTTGTTCCGAACGCCTTAACGCCTTAAAAATAGGCCTAAAGTCTAAACGCTAAAATAAAGCTTTTCAATTATAATAGAAACTATATATATGAAGTAAACGAGGTTGATTATGCTTTATTTAGAGAATTTTTTCACGACGACGTTTAATTTAAATATTTATTTAATCGTTATTATAGCTATTCTATATATTTTTATCCATCATAATAGGCAACATACTATCAATCAATATTTAGATATATATTTTAACTATATCCCAGTGTTAACGCATGAATTTGGTCATGTCTTATTTAATAAAATCAGTGGCGGTAAAGCAAAAGATTTAGTCATAGTGATGCGTCCAAGTGAGCGACTACAAACGATGCAACAAGGTTATGCAATTACGCAATCAAAGCATTTAGTAGGTCAATGTATCACTACTTTAGGAGGTTACGTTATGCCTCCAATTATGCTTTTAATCGGCTTAAGTGTAGCGCATTATAACCACCCTAGTCTATTCTTAACCGCTTATATCTTTATTTTTATCTATTATTTATTTTTAACTTCTAGAAAAGTTTCACCGATTATAGTGCTCGTCATATTAGGTACACTTTTATATTTTTTAATACAACATGATAATCAAGCATTGATTTATTATGTCGTACTATTGAGTTATCATATAATATTAGGTCTTTTATTAGGCGAAGTTTTACAATCCAGTTGGACAATTTTTAATCTTACATTCCAAAAGCCAGCGCCAAGCTGGGATGGTCACACTTTAGCAACAATAACCCACATTCCAACTGTCCTATTTAGCGTACTATGGATAGCCATTAATTTTTTCGCTCTATATTTAATGTTCAAATTCACATTTTAAAAGCCTCAATTTAATAAAAAAACCTCCGATAAGTAGTGGTTAACCGCTTATCGGAGATGAATTTATAATTTAAACCTTTAATTATTTACCCTTACTCTTACACATGCTCTGCAAAGATGTTCATCGCATTATCGTAACTTAAAATCGTCACAGTCTCATTATGTTTAACAATAATGACTTTATTAGTCTCATCCTTAGTAACAATTTCAACTTCATTACCAATTGAAATATCTTTACTTGAAAGATAAATTAGTAATTCTGTTTTATCGCGCACACGTTTAATATGAACACGATCGCCAGGTTCAAATTCAAGTAATGAGGTAGTAAATTTTTCATTAAAATGATAATCACGCGGAATAATTCCACCGTGCGGACATGTTTCAGGATAATCTAGTAATTTATCTAATCTTTTAACAAATAAATCAGAAACACGATGTTCTAGAATTTCCGCTTCTTGATGGACTTCTTCCCAATTATATTGTAAAACTTCTATTAAAAATAACTCCAACAGACGATGACGCTTAATGATATCCAACGTATGCTTCAAGCCTTCGTCCGATAACTTCACACCTTTATAATGTTTCGTTTCGACGTAACCAGCTTTTTCCAAACGCCCTACCATTTCACTAACTGAAGGAGGCTTAATATTTAAATACTGAGACAATTTCTTATTTGAAACAAATGAGTGATCACCATCATTCGCTAATATCGCTTTCAAATAATCCTCTTTCTCTTCAGTTAACATTATTTCACCTCACCTAAGCATTCACTTTATTGTATCACGAATTGCACGCAAATGTTATTGCCTCACATTTTGAAAAGGCAGTCCCTAGTAGCTAAAGATAATTAATTATAAACGTATCGTGTTCTACCTTTTCAAAGAAAAAATCCCTAATGCAAGATACATCAGGGATTCTTAATATAATATCATTCTAATCCGTCAAGCTATCCACGATAACCATCTCATCATAGTTAATCGCTTCCCTCAACTTCAATGCTGTACTTTCAGTAATTTCATCGTCATTCACTAAATCAGTTAAAATACGACGTTGTTCTCTTAAAGCATTGAGTTTAATCTTCGTAATCGAATCTTCGGCACGTGTGTTAAAGAAGTTAGCTGGAGAGAGGTTATCAATTCTCATTAGATAACCGTCACAAATCATTCCAACTTCTAATTTATTATCTTCATTGGCTTCATCTACTAAACGACTCACCACATTGTAATGGACAAGTTTATTAATCTTTGAAAGTTCCATTAAGTTATCCGTTACGCTTAATGATGAAGCAGCATTCGTACGTGTACGAATATGACGTTTTAAAAGCCAAGCTCTCAAGCCGACGATAATACGACGGATTAATGATGCTTGTCTATATACTTGCGTTCTTTCGGCATATCTCATGTAGTTTTCTAACATACTTTTAGTGATATCGCCTTTGTCTGCAAGATCTTTAAGCGTTTTATTCTCAACTTTAAACGCTATACTTTGTAAACGTTCAAGTTCTTTAGAGTTCTCATCATCTTTTTCCACAGATTTCAAGAATGTCAATTTATCATGATATTCTTTGATTACGTTACCATAGCGATAACTTGTTTCAAATGTAGAATGATGATTTAAATAATCAATTACATGTTCAAGAATATATATTCTGGCCTCTTTAAAGTTCATACTTCCAATTTTGGCTTTAGGCGCAGAAGCTGTGACAAATAGCAAGACAACTTGCGCGATAACTAAACTTATAATTACCATTCCTGAAGAAATAAATAATAAGTCATTTCTGTAGGTAAACGCATGATGATTCGCCAAATAATACGGCAACGTTAATGCGATAGCTAAAGAAATGGTTCCGTGAACCCCGCATAGCGTCATAATTAACGCATACATACTACGTTTAGGTGGTTTCTCTTTTCTCTTATCGTCGCCTTCATCGTTCATCATTTTTTGAAAAGGGCTGACCGACAAATAAAACGATGGATAGAGTACATACACCCAAATAAATCTAAATAAATACACAGCTAAAGCAACTAAAGCAGTAATAATCATTAAGAATAATAAGTTATGTGGCTCAGTTTTTACAATATTGCCAATTACTTCTGGCACTAAAAATCCTAATATTGAAAAAACAAAACCATTTAAAGCATAACCTAGAATATTCCATGTATGGTTATAACTCATTTGAAGACGCGTACGTGTCTGCGCAATACGATCACGCTCAAAACCATGTACCAAACCAGCAACTACAGCCGCAATGATACCTGACGCGTGAAACATTTCAGCTACGAGATACGTTACAAATGGTGTAAGTAATTGAAGGAACGTAAACATATTGATATTTTCAATACCGCGTCTTGTAAGCGTTAAACGGAATCGCACTAATGCGATACCAATGAGTAAACCAACAATTGCGCCTCCTATAGAAGCAATTAAGAATTGTTGCACCGCTTCAACTAAAGAAAACGCTCCAGTAATTAACACTCCTACAGCGATTTTAAAAGATATGATACCGGCAGCATCATTTAATAATGATTCACCTTCTAAAATCGTCATAGCACCTTTAGGTAAAACCTTACCTTTTGTAATAGCTTGAACTGCTACAGCATCTGTTGGACATAAAATTGCAGCTATAGCGAATGCTGCACCTATTGGTAAATCTGACCAAATCCAGTGAACAAATAATCCAACGCCAATAACTGTAGTAATAACTAGACCTAACGCCATCAACATAACAGGCTTAAGATATCGACGTAAATGGACTCTAGAAACGTTAACGCCCTCAACGAATAATAAAGGCGCTATTGTGGCTACCATAAAGAGTTCAGAATCGAAGTTGAATTCCACAGGTACTGGTAATAAAAAGAGGAGCATGCCCAAAGCAATTTGGATAAATGCCAGAGGTACTTTAGGTAAAAAAGTATGAACAAAGGAGCTTATAATCACTACAGCCAGAAATATCAGAATCGTTTCAAATATTTCCAAACTTTCACCCCATTATTTTCTTATTGAATTAGAGAAATAAGATCTGCTTAATAATATTTTTATGTCTAATTATATCCACAAATGATTCATCTTAAACTCTTAATCAGTTAATTATAATTTTACCATTATTCTGACTATGAATTAACTAACTTGCACTCATGCTTATATGAAAAGAATTAAATTGCTAACATGTTATAAAATATTTATTTTATTATTAATTTATTAGAACAAATGACTAATCCCCTCACTATGCGATATTGAATAGCGAAGGGATTTTATACATCATTTATATTAGAAGTAGAAGGCATTCACGTGTAAATAAAAATAGTATCAATCTTCTAAATCTTTTTCTGCTTTTTCTATGAATTTTTTATTTTCTTCAATTTGTTTTTTTCGTGCCTTTTCATCTTCTAATTCTTTTTGTTTTTGAATGTCGTGATAAACTTGTTCACGTTTCTCTTCGCGCTGTTTCGCTCTACTTTCTAATTCTTCTTTAGTATTGAACTCATTTGAGCTTAATAAAATAGTTGATTCTCTAGGAACATCGTCTTTGCGATACATATAAGCACCTGTACGATAAGCGGCTCTTGCTACCAGATGCATGCCTACCGGAGAAGTTAAATTGATAAAGATAATAGATAACAATAATCGTACGCTAAAGAAACTCTGTGAATGGATGAAATAAATTAATACGCCTATTAGTGTTAACAACACAGATAACGTCGAACTCTTAGTAGACGCATGACTTCGTAAAAAGACATCTTGAAATTTGACTATGCCAATCGCACTAATCACTGCAATGATACTTCCTAGAAAGATAAGGATGGCGGCGATTAATTCAACGATTTCGTTTATTTGTTCCATTGAATACTCGACCTCCCCCTATAAATCTAGAAATTGAGACTGAACTTACAAAGGATATAATCGCAATTAACATAATTGAATCTAGATAAGACACCGTATCGTATATCACGCTAATAATGCCTACTATACACATAATTACAGCACTCGAAGCATCAAAGGCTACAACTCTATCTGCCGTCGTAGGTCCTTTAATCAAACGGAAAAGACCAATTAAAAACGCTATACCAAATAACACGAGTGCGCTTGTCGTAAAGAAATTGATGAGTGACTCAATCATTGTGTCACCTCCAGAATCAAATTTTCATATTGCTTGATATTTTTCAATAAACTTTCTTTTTCCTTTTCTGAAACATCAATACTGTGAATAAAAAATTTATTGGTCGCTTTTGAAATTCTAATAACTGTAGATCCAGGCGTAATAATAATTAAAATTGTTAAAAATGTAATAGACCAATCATTTTTAAGACTCGTTTCATAAGTTAAGAGTCCGGGATTCATATCTTTTGTTTTAAAAAGAATGTAATTAATAATGCTAAGACTAGATGTTATTAATTGATATAAATAAACTGCTAAAAACTTAATTACAACCCATATCTTTTTAGGATAAAATTCCTGGTTAAAGAAACGGTGAAGAATATATATCACTATTAAGCCAATCACATAGCCAGCTACAAAGGTAGAGAATACAAATGAATGTTCATCTTGGAAGAGCACCCATAGAAACGCAATTAAAATGTTTAAAACAATTTGTCTCATTTATTCTCCTCCTTTAAATGTGTATTGACTAAATTATGGAAATAATGATCGTCTATATTTAATTTAGTGGCATTTTCTGTTGTTTTCATCACCACTGGTGCAGCGATACCCATTGCTAATACTACGGCAATTAGAATACCTAGAATACTTTTACGATGCATTGGTAATGGGTTGAAATCAACTTGTTCACCGTCGTTATCTCCAAAGTACATAATGAATAAAATTCTAAAGAGGCTATACATGGCAATTAAGCTTGTAATAATCATTAAACTTAAGCCAATATAATTTCCATTTTGAACTGCCCCTTGGAAGATAAGGACTTTTCCTGGGAAACCACTAAACGGTGGAACGCCTCCAATCGCGAAGATCATTACTATAAAGGCAACCCCGTAGAACGGTTCTTTTTTAGCTAAACCACTTAAATATCGATATTCTCGATAGCCTGACATATAAACTAAACTACCAATGACAAAGAACAGCATTGTTTTAACAATAATGTCATTTGCTAAATAAAAGATAGCGCCATGAACGCCAGCAAATGTGTTAGAACCTAATCCTAAGATGACAAAGCCAATTGATAAAATAACTTGGTAAGATGCTACTTTCTTAATATCGCGATAAGCAATCACGCCAAATGCGCCGATAATCATCGTAATACATGATAGAAATACGAGTAGCGGATGCGTAACGCCAGTATGTTGATCAAATAGTAAAGTAAAGAAGCGGATTAACGCATAAGCCCCTACTTTCGTCATTAAAGCTGCAAATAAGGCAGCAAGTTCTGTATTTAATACTGCATATGCTTTAGGTAACCACATAAAGAGTACCAAAGCCGCTTTAGATCCAAAAGCTACCATAAATACGATAGAAACAATAATAATTGCCCTATTATCATGGATTTGATCTAAACGTAAGGCAATGTGAGAAAAATTCAATGTACCTACTATTTTATATAACAAACCGATACCTAGTAAGAATAACCATGAGCCAATGATATTTAATACTACATAAATAATCGCAGCACGTAGTTGTTCTACCGATTGTCCAAGCGTTACTAACACGAAGGACGCAAGTAACATAATTTCAAACATGACATATAAATTAAATAAATCTGAAGTTAAGAAAGAACCGATGACGCCTACTGTTAAGAATAAAATAAAAGAAGGCATATAAAATCGATTGACACGTTGTTCGCCTCGTCCAAATCCATATGACATGATTAAAGTTACTACAAAGGAAGCTACTGTAGTCATTAATAGACCAAGTGAATCTCCTAAAAATTGTATACCAAATGGCGCTGGCCAATCACCAAAATTTAGTGTAATCGGCTTATGCTTTAATACATAAATGAGTAAAGCAAAAGAAATAATTGTATTGAGTGACATCGTACCGATATACAAAATCTTTGATAAAGTATTTTTATCTTTCGTAAATACGAGCACTAATGCACATACTAAAGGTAATAAAAGTGGGAGGATTAAAATATTACTGTTCATGTTTATCCTCCTCTCCTCTCAACACATTGATATCCGATTCTTTTGTTACACGATATGTTCGATATATCAATACTAATAGAAAAGCTGTCATCGCAAATCCAATAACGATAGCTGTTAGTACAATCGCTTGTAATAATGGATCTACGAAATTGTTATTTGAACCATGAATTAATGGTTCAACCATTTTATTACTATAGTGACCCATACTCATGATAATTAAATTACCTGCATGAGTATAAATTGAAATACCAATAACGATACGTATTAAATTTAAAGATAGAATCATGTACGTTCCTATAAATACTAAGAATCCTATCACAAAAAGTAAAATTAAATTCATGAATTACCACCACTTAAACACAACATTACTGTAACAATGACGCCCACTACAGTAAGTAATACGCCACCTTCAAAAAGAGTTACTGTAGTCACATGAAGTTCGCCAAAGATAGGTAAAGGAATATGTGCTTCACTTTGATGTAAGAAAGATTTACCAAAGAATATAGGAACGACTGCTGTTAATACTGAAATGAAGGAGCCAATAATCATCAGCTTCTTGAAATCTATCGGCAAACTTTCTAATACTTCATTCACATCGAAAGCTAAAAACATTAAGATGAATGCTGAACTAAATATAAGTCCTCCAATGAAACCGCCACCTGGATTATTGTGACCTGCAAAGAACACATAAAATCCAAATGTGAGTAAGATGAAAACCACAATTTTAGTGACTGTTTTTAAAACAATATCATTCTCTTTCATCTTGGCCCCTCCAATCTTTATAAGTTAATAATGTATAGATACCTAAACCAACAATAATTAATACAAGACTTTCAAACATTGTATCTAATGCTCTAAAGTCACCTAAAATGGCATTAACTATATTCTTACCACCTGTTAATTTATAAGCATTCATATAATATTTAGAAATCGTTTCTAGTCCATCACCTTGTTGAGCTATAAAGACTAGTGTCACAACTGCACCTGCCATAATAAATGACACAATTATTTTAATACTTTCTACTTTTAAATTATTTGCTCTACGAGAAATATTTGGTAAACGTGAGAAGCTAACAATAAAGAGAATGGTTGTAATTGTTTCGACTACTAATTGTGTTAATGCTAAGTCTGGCGCACGCATTACTAAAAAGAATAGTGCTACAGAATAACCAATAATACCGTTTAATATAACCATTGTTAAACGTTGGCGAATAAATACTAATGCGATACCTACAATACTTACCATTATTGCTAAAATAACTTCTAATGGACCGAAGTCGGTAACATGAATTTGATGTAGTTTAGGGAAACCGACTTGCATAATGCCATAAGCTACTAAAATCGCAAAAATCATGAGCGTGATAATATTGTAATGATTCAAGCGGTTATTCATTAAATGTCGAATACTTTGACCAGAATAGCTTTCAAATTCTCTATAAACTTTGCGATACGCATTGGTAATTGAGGCATATTTTACAACGCGATGTGTGAGATACTTCCAATCAATCTTCAAGGCTAAAATAAGTCCTACTACGATAACAATTACACTAAATATTAATGGTAAATTAACGCCATGCCATTGTGAAACATGCGGTGCTAGTGTATCTACATTGGCACCTAAATACGTAACATTGCGTAAAGCTGGTAACACAATGTGATGTGTAAAGAAATTAGGTACGAAGAAAATAATTGGTAACATAACCATTAAAATCATTGCTGGTAAACTAAAGAGCCAAGGCTCATGGATATGTTTCTTCGGCACTTCTTCTCCATCAAATTCGCCCCAATATGTTTCTTTTAACATGTAAACTGCATAAACAAATGTAAAAATACTAGCAATTACTCCTAAAGCCACTACTAAAATAGTTAACGGTAAACCAAATTGCTGTAACTTTATAGCTTTAACTAATGAGTCAAAGAACATTTCTTTACTCAAGAAACCATTTAAAAATGGTACGCCTGCCATTGATAAGGCAGCTAAAGTCATTGCTAAATTCATTTTAGGGAAATATTTACGCATACCACTTAGACGACGAATATCTCTTGTACCTGCCTCATGGTCTATAATTCCTACACCCATAAATAAAGCACATTTAAATAACGCATGGTTCATTAAATGGAATAAGCCGGCAAATAAAATGAGCGTATATATCTCTGCCATAGGACCAGATGGATGCTGAGCAATACCGCCTCCTAAACCGACCATAGACATAATCATACCGAGTTGACTTATTGTAGAATATGCTAATATTCCTTTTAAATCATATTGTCTTAAAGCTGTAATCGAACCAAACATCATTGTAATAAGTCCTACGAACGTTACTGTATAAATGTAACTATCACTTAAACCTAATATTGGAGTAAATCTGAATAGTAAAAAGATACCTGCTTTAACCATTGTGGCTGAATGTAGATACGCACTTACTGGCGTAGGAGCAGCCATTGCTTTCGGTAACCAAATATGAAATGGAAATTGCGCTGATTTTGTAAAAGCACCTATAAGCAACATTATCATCATCGGTATAAATAAAGCATGATCACTTATTTGATGTCTTTGTGCTATCAATTCAGAAACAGTATTAGTACCGGTAATGATATAAAGCATAATAAAGCCAGTTAATAAAGCCAGGCCACCTAGTACAGTAATCATGAATGATTGAATCGCACCTAATTGACTATTGGGATTGCTATACCAATATGAAATTAATAGGAATGAGGATACACTTGTTAATTCCCAAAAGACATACATTAAAATGGTATTATTAGAAATCACAATACCTAACATACTAAACATGAATAAGAGTAAATATAGGAAGAAACGCGGTAAATTATTACTGCTATCCGCCATATATTGTGTCGCATAGAAAAAGACAGCAACACCAATAATTGAAATAATCAACCCGAACATGAGTCCAAGGCCATCTAACCTCAAATCGAAATTAACATCAATAACAGGCATCCAAGGGATTTTAAATGTAATCAATTTTTGATGCATCACATTAGGAATCTGAGAAAGAAAATAAACAGAAGCTATAATTGGTGCAAGTAATGATATGTAACTTGAGTAGCGTCTTAGAGGCTTAATAAATAATGTTACTAAGACTAACCCCATCACTAAGATGAGACTGCCTAGTAAATAGACTAAGCTCATCAAATACCTCCTTTATTAATAGTATTATAAGTTCAAAGCAATGATAGTATGATGCTCTTCTTTAGATGACAGTCCTATAAATTTCACTGTTTCTTGTGTCGTTTGATGACCTAAATACTTTTGTATAATTGCAATAGAAATACCCGATTTATAAGCATGATAAGCAAATGTTTTACGTAATGTTGTTAAACCAATATGTAACAAACCTAATTCTTCTGCCGCGTGATGAATAATTCGGTAAGCTTGTTGCCTCGATAACTCTTTATGTGTACGCAACGATTGGAATAAAAGTTGATCACAAGTGAGTTGATTAGCTTCAATATAAGCTTTCACTTCAGAGCGTAAATCATCTGGTAACATAATTTTAATGGATGGCGCACATTGTTGAATCCATGATGAAATAATATCCTCATCTTCTCGCTTTAAAACCTCTTCCACTTTGAGATTTAATAAATCCATTAATCGAATACCTGTATGTATAGCTAATTTAAATAGCAGATAATCTCTATCGGATTTTGCTTTTAACACTTGATACATTCTTTTAATATCTTCTTTATTTCTAATAGGTTCAACTTGATTCATTTGTTCACCTCTTATCGTTTAGGTTTCTTATTTAATGATAAATGATATTTTAGTAACATTAAACCTTTTTGCCTAATTTTTTTATTTTAGGGTGTCTCTTTTTTCAAAAAGATTCGATATATAAAGTGAAAGGAGGTGAAACAATCATGAATGAAGTATCTCAATTAACTGTTGTTTGTACGCATATTTATCACGACGAAAATGGTAAAGCGAAAGAAACAAAACGTCGCTTTACCAATTTAAACACTAGCGCTACTGAATCAGACATTAAAGCATTCACCGATATCATTTCTAATTTAATCGGAGAAGTCTTTGATAAAGTCGAAGTAGTTAAAACACAAGTTGTAGCCTAATCAAAAATATTTGAATATCGCTAAAACTCACGTGGAACATTAATCATTTAATAAGGAGGTATGTAGCATGTCTAAAACATTAGAGCTCATATTTAAAACGAATTTAAACAAATCTGCTAAATTACAATTCCCCAATATTGGCGTCACTTCTGTCACTGAGGCTAGTGCTCAAAATGCCATGGAAAATATCCTAAAATTAAATATTTTAAAACCTACCACTGGCACACCTATCAAACCCGCTTCTGCTCAAATCGTAGACAAAACAACGACTGTTATTTTCGAAACAAAATAATTAAGTTACATTTTATAAATTCATAACACTTAACTACATAGCTCAAGGTCGCTTTTAAATTTTAAAATAACGACTTTGGGCTATTTATATTGTTATTATGAGTAGTGTCAAGGCATCCCAAGTGTTCCTACTGCTTTTGAAAATTCAATAGTAAATAAGTATAATAATAATGTTTCATAAAAATAGAAAGTTGAGGGAGCAAACATGATATTTTTATTTATTCTCGGTATCGTGGCAGGAATGATGGTCCCTATTCAAACTTCCATTAATTCTCGTTTAGGTAGATATACTGAATCATCTTTTTATGCTTCTACCATTTCATTTTTCGTCGGTACTATATTTTTATTCATATTAAACGTAATATTTAATACCCAAATGTTTACGACTTCATTCTACGCTGGACACTCTTTTAACTATCATTGGTGGGTCGGCGGTCTATTAGGTGTCTGTTTCTTAACAGGTAACTTATTATTGTTACCTCGTTTAGGGGCTGCTTTGACTGTGGTTATGACGGTAGCTGGTCAAATTATTATGGGAGTCATCATCGATACATTCGGTTTATTAGGTGCAAGTCACCACGCATTCACGTTTTTTAAAGGTGTCGGCATTGTTATTTTATTTTTCGGTATTTTGTTAATGAATTATATACCTAAAAGTAAACTTGAAGATAAAGTAAACCCTACCTTTTATTTATGGCTTGTAGCTGGTTTTATCTTTGGTTTTGCACCTCCCTTGCAAACGACAATTAATAGTGGTCTTTCTCAACAAATGGGTTCTTCTTTATTTGCGTCACTGGTTTCATTTTCAGTGGGAACGTTAGCACTATTCATTCTGACGTTAATCTTTAACCGCAGCTTGAAAATTAAGACGGTTCAACCCAACATTGGTAAAATCAAACCTGTTTACTTTATTGGCGGTATTTTAGGTGTGGTATTTGTGACCTCAAATATTATATTAATGCCATTTTTAGGCGCTGCTTTAACCACAATTATTGCGATGCTTGGGCAAATGTTAATGGGCGTAATTATCGATCATTTTGGCTTAGGTGTACCTAAGAATCGTATTACTTTGCGTAAATTAATCGGCTTAACTGCTATTGCTATCGGCATTATTTTGTTACGTCTTTTCTAATTTTTAAACAAAAAATCAATATTTACTATATACGAAATCTTCTTAATGAATAATTGAGAAGATTTTTTTATTTACCATTATTTAGTAGCTATATCTAGGGGTTTCATGGGGTATAATTGAAACATAACAACTTAATAGAGGTGACCTATTTGAAAAAACTTTTTACTCCCCTATCTATTTTATCCACTATCCTTCTCCTTCTTATCATTAGCTTTGGGTACTATATTTATACGAAAGTGCCTAAAGAGCCAAATCTTTCTAAATTAGAAACGATAGAGGCAAAACCTCAAACCACACTTACTTTTAGTGGCATTCAACAAGCTGAACAATCTTTCACCTTATACTTCACTCCTAAATTAGGTACTATTTCTGATATTTTAGTGAAAAATGAAGGAACCATTACCCCACATACACCCTTACTCGAATACTACAATCCCAACATTGAAAAATTAATTGCAACTAAAAAGAAAACATTATCCTCTTTACAACAACCTCAAACAAACACTAAAACACTCCCTTTACAACAATATGAATTAACTAATCAAATTCAAGAGTTACAAAGTCGTCTTCGTACTCAAGTATTTTCTCCTATTAAAGGCAAAGTCACGCTACTCAATGAGTTTCCTTCCAAACCTCTTACTAAAATGATGGTTATTAATAGTGATAGACGTATGATTCGTGCTATAGTAAGTGAATCTCAACTCAAACAATTAAAAGTTAAACAAAATGTCAATGTAACCTCGAACCATTCGAAATTATTTACTGGAAATATTCGTTATATCTCCCCTGTCCCTTCTAAAATAACTAAGAAAGATTCTTTCTATCGTGTTGATATTTCTTCAGATGATCAATACCCGATTGGACGACATTTTGATATAGACATTGGTAGCGCATATTTTGAATTACCAAAATCCGTGATTTATAAAGACCATTTTATTTTGATTACACACAATAAAAAAATTATTAAAAGAAGTATTAAATATATTAAAAGTCAAAAAAGTGGGTATATTATGGTATCCGATGGAATAAATATTGGAGAAAAAATTATTGTGCACCCTACGTCATCACTTTTAAAAAACGATAAGTGATATTTTTTATAACTTAATATTCAGACAATTTTTTATTTAATAGAGAGTAACAATAATTGTCCATAATTAATTGGTTATAAAAATTTGCTTGTTTTTCTAAACAAAGTATTAAATAATCAAAATATTGTTTTATTAAGTAGTTTTTCGTTTACTTCTTAATTTTATTTAGTTATAATTAACTAAATAATATAGCATTAAATTAATTTATCAAAATTTATTTAATCTAAATTATTAAAAGTATTTTAACGATTAAATGACGTCATATATAGATTTAACGGGCGCACTCATTATAGAGAGGATATTAGTTGGGGAGGTTTCCATATGGCTATTTCAAAAATAAACGATTGTTTTGAATTATTAGCGATGATTACTTACGCTGATAAATTAAAAAGTATTATCAAAAAAGAATTCTCAATTAGCTTTGAAGAATTCGCGGTTTTAACTTATATTAGTCAAAGCAAAGAAGACGAATATTATTTGAAAGATATTATTAATCACTTAAACTATAAACAACCACAAGTAGTTAAAGCTGTTAAAAACTTATCTCAAGAAGATTATTTCGATAAAAAACGTAACGAGCATGATGAAAGAACTGTTTTAATTCTTGTAAATGCAACACAACGTAAAAAAATTGATGACTTATTAAATAAAGTAAACAATCGTATAGAAGAAGCTAACAAAGAAACAGATTTATAAATTCTTTATGACTTCATAAAAAATTGTCCGCATAATGATGTGGGCTTTTTTTATGTCCAATTTTCTAAGATACTGACTTATTTAAATTTTCCATAAAAAATAAACTATACCCAATGGTGTCAGATTGGTATAGTTTATTGAAATATAAATAAGTATTAATCATTCTGTTGTGTCATATGCTCTACATTTTTTAAAAAGTTTAAATAGATAGAGAGAAATTTATCTGCCTCTTCTACATAAGGTGCATGTCCTGAATCTTCAAATAAAACTTTCTCCACATGTTGGAATCGCTCTTCTAATTTGTAATGTTCTTTATCAGCAATAATGGGGTCATAACGACCATTAATAATAAGTGTTGGGACTTTGACAGAACGCTTAAACTCTCTGTTTACGCTGACTGTATCTAAAAGCGCTCGACTAGCTACCGCACTATCTTCAGAACATTGTTTACTATATAAGCGTTGGCGTTGAAACCACTTCATTGCTTCTTCACGTTCTTTATAAATATAAGGAAATAATAACAATAGCGCTTCAGATTTATTAAATCCAGCGATTTCATCTTGGTGCTCAATCATTAATTTCGTAAAACCATGAACGATATCTTCTGCTTTTGAAGAAATAATTGTTAGTGATAAAACTTTATCTTCGTGTTTCTCAGTAAACTCTCTGGCGATAATACCTCCCATATCATGTCCTAAAATATGTGCGTGTTGAATATCAAGTTTAGTCATTAAAATATATAAATCTTTAACGTGATCCACTAAATTATATGAATTAGGATGAGAAGATTTACCATGTCCTCTAACATCATAAGTAATCACTTTATATTGATTTTGCAGTTGTTGTTTTAATATATGAAACGCAGCTAAATTACCATCTAAACCATGAATTAAAATAATGGGAAGACCTTGCCCTTCTTCTTGATAAGCTATCTTCGTTCGGTTTAACGTTTCGATCTTCTTCATATTGGCACCTCCCTTATTTGTTACTATACCCAATTCAATAAAATTTACGCTATGAATGTAAATACCATTAATTTATTTTTTATAAAATAAAATTAAAAATAAATTTTAAAAAAACTCAAGTACTATCATATGTTGATAGCACTTGAGTAATAATCATCCTATTAAACTTTTGTTCTTGAAGAGAGTCGCACAGTATAAAATACTACTAATACTACAATAAGTATCCAAATAATTAATGAGGCGATTTGAGCAATTTCTGGTTTTGTTAAAACCGCATCTACTGTTTTTTGACAAAATAATAAACCAATGCCAGTGTATTCTAATTTTTTGATGAATAATCCAGTTAAGCTAAAAATAATACCTACAAAAAAGACAAATTGATGACTATAAATAGTAATGGGAACGATGCCCCAAGTGATATTAAATGCACGCATAATGATTAATATCAGTGCAGTAACCGCAATCACATATCCAATCATAATTTCAAATCGATTGCTATAAAGATATTTTTTCCTATCTATTCGGATATTTATAAAAATAGTGATAGGCAGTATAACAATACAATAAAAAATTGAAATTGCTGTTGCTGCTTGAAACGGTACATATTGTTTATCATATAAATAAGAAATTAAGATGAAATTCATAATAAAAAAGATGACTGGATTCAATTGTAAACCAAAAAGATTACGTTGAATGATTAAAATAATTTGTGCAGGTGATTTACCTCTATATTCCAAATAATCTTGATCTTTTGTTTCAGACTTTTTTAAATCTGTACGTAAATTTTCTTTAATATCATCAATTAAATTAGGGGCCATGCCTTTATGGCTAAAATAATCGTTAATATTTTCAAGTAACACTTTATCGTTAGTTCTCATGAGTTACTCCTTTGTTAGACTGCTAGTAATTTTGTTACTGAATAAAAAATAAGATCCAATTTTCTCTATCTCAATAATCATTGAATGATTCAATTAAGAATTTTATCATACATTTGTGCAATTTTCTTGTATATATCAAGTTCATTTAGATGTAATTGTATGAAATATCGTTATAAGGCAAATGTGATTTATATACGTCAAAAGCGACAAATCCTACATTATTTAGTAGAAATTGTCGCTTTAATCTATTACAAATATTTAATTCTGAAGTATTCTTATAAATACTATGCGTGATGTTTATTATTGAGCAACATCAATACGGTATAATTTTAAAACTTTATCTTTTGGACCATTTGAACCAAATTGATAGCTTGTATTGCCTTTTTGAATGTAACCAAAGTTACCACTTACTTTATTGTATTGAGCACGTGTAATCGCATTTTGACCAACGCTTTGTTTAACTTGATTATAAGTTGGGCCATTTGCTGCATTATAAGTCATAGAAATTCTAGTTACATAGCCTTGGTTTTGTTTACCTTTAGCTGTTACTACAATTAAACCTTTAGCAGTACGATATTCGTAATAACCTTCGTTAGTGTTTGGATTTTTAGAATAGATCGGAGTACCATATTTATTATTTACATTTTTAATTGATTCACCAAGTGTGATATTCTCTAATGTTCTTTGTCCTTGAGTTAATTGTTGAACTGTTTGAATTGAATTTCCGCTAGCTGCTTCAGCATGATTAACGCCTACTCCTGTCATTACTAGTCCTGAAACTAAAAATGCCGCTACTAATTTTTTCATAAGCACTCTCTCTCCTTTATCTCATTCTTATCTTGTGCTTACTTATAGTATACCCCAATTATTACTAAAATAACACTACTATTACAAAAATATTACAGATTTTTTCATTTTTTGTAACAACCTCGTTATTACATTATATAAATTAGGCAATTTTTTAGCGTTTAGGCATATTTTCCTTAATAAAAGGTGTCGCCTCTTCAACAAACTTTTCTAGTTCTTCTTCAAAAGGATACAGGCTTGAATCGGTAAATACATCAAAACGTGCATTACCTATTAAATCTGCTACTTCTTTTGATTCAATTGTAGTAATACGTTCACCATATTCACTTGCAATAATAAATGTTGGTTTTGTTACATGTTCAAATACTTCGCTAATACCTTCTTGTTTAAACACATCTTCAACCGCTTGCGTTTCTTCTTTTGTAGAAATTGCATTCGTGTCTTCAACATGTTTTAAAAATTTATTCATTTTACGTGGTTTATAATATCGACGTTTTTCTAAGAATTTATCTTGTTTTACTTCATCCCAGTTACGTATTTTGTGCGCATATTTTCTAAATAAGCGTTCTTCTGGTAACTCTCCCTCAATTGAAGTTGGTGTCACTAATATTAAAGAAGAAACATAATCTTTGTAACGATTTGCTAAATCAGCCACAATATTAGCGCCCATTTCATGTCCAATAAATGCTGCCTCATCTATATATAAATAATCTAATAATAGAATAATGTCATCTGCAAATTCATTAAATTTAATTTGTCTAGGTTTATCTGAATACCCATGCCCTCTTAAATCCACTAATACTACTTGAAATGATTTTGCGAGTTCTTTTGCTACATTTTGAAAAATTGAAGCATTCTCGTATGCAGTATGTACTAATACTACCGGGTAACCTTCTCCCATCGTATTATAGTTTAGAGAAAGTCCTCCTCTTCTAGTAAATAAATCCATCTTAGTTATCTCCTTTCTGTGTTATATCAATCGGTAAGATAGATAATAATTCTTCAACTGTTGTAATAATATAATCTACCTCTTCTTCAAGAGGTTCTAGATCATCATCGTCATGTTTAAACCATACACTTACCATACCCATTGCACGGGCTGGCGCAACATCATTTAACGCATCATCGCCTACATACATAATTTCTTCTGGCAAAACGTCTAATTGATCAATCATATCTTCGAATATACGCGGATGTGGCTTGCGATATCCTACTGTTTCTGAAGTAGATAAATAATTGATAACATGACCTACACCTAAAGAGTGTAAGCGAAATTGCTTGATTTTCGATTTCCCGTTTGCGATGACACCTAACAAATAGTTACTTTCAGATAGCTTTTCCAATGTATAAAGTGTGTCATAGTATGGAAAGACATAACGGTAAAAGTGCATTTCAAAATCATGAAATAAATCTTTCCAAGTTAATCTATCTATATGAAACTGTTTAATAATCGCTTTGTATAAATCAGGTTTATCATTATCTTCATCATCGTCTAATTCGATAAATTTCTTTTTAAAGTCAGCAAGTTGAACATGTACGAAATAATCATGAAAACGTTCAAACTGTTCTTCGATAAATTTGTCTCTAGACTTTGTTCTATCTAATAAAGTACCTTCTAAGTCAAAGACAACTGCTTTTATATGACTTAAATCCATTCTTATTTTTCCTCTTCAATATAATAGTATTCTTATTTTAGCAAATCACGTCAGCTAACGTAATACTTTGGACTGGGAAATTAAAATATAAAATAAAGTTGGGATGCCGATTAATGCTAAAATAATGCTTGCTGGAATTTGTACTGGATTGATAATGATACTTCCTATCCAATCGGCAAATAACATCATCGTCGCTCCAATTAAAATATTAAGAATCATTTGCATTCCTATGGTGTAGCCCGAGTAGTATCGGCGTATAAGTTGAGGTATAACCATACCTATAAATCCGATGACACCCACATACGCGACAGCAATAGCAGTCATAATTGAAGCCAGTGTAAGCACGATAAACGTGACACGCTGAACATTTAAACCAAGAGATTGACCCTTTAATTCGCCTAGTTGCAACAACTTAATAGAGGATATCATCCCGAATAATATGATTACGCTAGGTATTGCCACAACACTAATATATATCATTTCTTTCGTTTCAGCCGCTGCAAAACCACCAAAGAAATAATTGGCAATTTGATTCATCTGACTCGGTTTAATTAATACTAATATATATAATAAAGCATTAAACAACGCCCCAATCATTAAGCCTGTCACAATTAATATTTTAACGGGATAACCTTTAGAAACGATAGTCGCAACCATTAAAACGATGATTAAGGTAAAGAGACTAAACCCTATTGAAAATATAGGGAGCCAAATAAATGAAAGCCCTAAAAATAATGCTAATCCTGAGCCAAATGTAGCACCGCTCGCTAATCCAAGCGTGAAACTATCAGCAAGAGGATTATTCAATACAATTTGAAACATTTGCCCTGCCAACGTTAAAATCGCCCCAGTAATAAGCGCCTCAAACGTCCTAGGAATTCTAACTTTATATAAAATAGTTTGATTAAATGAATCATTTAGCGATCCTAATTCCCAACATAAGCTTAAACTCGTTATGACACATAAACACATAATCCAAATCATAAATGTAACGTAAATTTTCTTTGTCATAATCTCCACTCTGTTATATGTTTTATATAATGTTCATTATAACTAATATTTAAAAAGTGATGTAGCTCATTGGTACATTGAACTACACCACTTTAATACACTAGTATTCAGTATTTAACGTTTATAAATAGCGTTTCTTAATTCTTTTAATCCCTCATCAATGCGAGGACCTGGTCGAGAAATTTCATCGCCATTTACAGTTTCAACACGTTCATTTTTAATCGCATTAATTTGGCTGAAACCATCGCGTTGCTTAATAATTTTATAATAATCTGCTTTAGAAATACCTTCTGTTGAAATTAAAATATCAGGATTTTTCTTGATAATACTTTCTTTATCTACAGCTTTCCAACCTTTTATATTTGAAAAGCTATTTTCAGCGCCTAACTTTTCAAGCATATCATTAAAAATTGTATCTTTACCGGCTGTATAAATTTCAGGTTTAGAAGATACTTCCATAAAGACGCTTTGTGTTTTATTATGTCTCGGAACCGACTTAATCACCTTATCAACGTTTCGTTTTGTTTCATCAACTAAGTCATTAGCTTCTTTTTCACGTCCAGTGACTTTACCGATTTGCTTAAATGTGTCATATGTTTGATCAAGTGATTGTGCATCCTTAACATAAACCACTTTTATTCCACTATTTGCTACACTATCTAGAATTTTTTTAGAAGTTCCTTTTTGGGATTCATGGGCAAGAATTAAATCGGGTTTTGCTTTAAGTAATGCTTCTTTATTTAAGTTCATTGCATCAAACTGTTTTTTCCCTTTTTTAACATCTTTAGGATAATCATCTACAGTTGATACACCTACAATATTTTTCCCTAATCCTAACTCATACAAAATTTCTGTGTTACTTGGCATTAGGGAATGATGCGCTTATATGATTTGTCATTCTTTTTACCATCTTTAGAAGATGTTTGTTCCGTTGATTTATCTGCTTGTTGACTTTGTTCATTACCTTCTTTATGTTGATTGCTTTGACCACATGCTGCTAAAACAACCATCAATGCTAGAAGTATAAACCATACCTTACTATTCTTCATCGAGATATTAAACCTTCCCTTCCTATTTCTATGTATATATTCATCATACCAAATTATTTTTCTAATTAAATTAAAGTTTTAATATTTTATTGTGTAACTTTATATTATTGTTTGTTTTACTTATTTTTTTCCGAAAAGAAAGCATAATAAAGACACCGATGACTTCTTATTGTAGAAATCATCGGTGTCACTTCAATCAATTATTCTCCTTTAGGATTCGGGCCATACTTATTCATACTCGGCTCACTATCTGTCGCACAATATACTACTGCAATAATTAAAAGAATTAATAAAGCTATTGAAATAGCTACAGATATAATACTTACGATGACAAGGCCTATCCCTACAGAATAGCTATCCATGGAATAACCCACATAATCGTCAGTCAACATTCGTATGTTTTGTAACAACATAACGATAAATAAAATGAGTGGGATTGTCATCGTACGACCAACGTCGTGAAAGCGACGCACAGACATTGTGAATACTCCTATAAAGATAACTAAATCCACAATGTTGTAAATTGTTTCAAACAATCTTTTTGCACCAAAACTCCAAGATAATAAATCACAAATTAGGCTTAAAGCAATTAAAATAAGAGTAGTATCTAAAATTGCATACCAATAATGACGTCGTCTTGTACGTCCATGAATGTTAAAATAATTCTTCCAAAATAATTGAAATGCTTCAACCATTGCTTAAACTCCTTTAAAATGTGTTTTAATATTTTTATCATCACACATTTTAGGAGTTATGCAAATAATTTATTGAAGATACGCTTGAATTGCATCTGCAATAAATTGATTTAGGCTATCATTACGCCCTCTATTAATATTTTTCGCAAAGCGTTCATCACTTTGATAAAGGTGTGCCATACATTCTAAAAATTCATTATCTGCATTAGGTACTTGCATGCGTAAAATATCTTGTAATTCTTTGATATGTTGATAGACATGCTCTTCATTAGCATGATGCCCATTGTCTAAGAAATTATTCATTTCGTCGAAGAATTGATTAAATTGATGGCTTACTTCTTTATCATTACGCTGATTATCCGTTTTATTTAATGTATTACGCTGTGCTTTAAATGCTTGATAATATTTCGTATCACCATATTTCATTTCTGCTTCTTTATCATATTGTTGTTGAATATCATAATCATTAAATTTATCCATATTAATCTCCTCATTTTCATCATTTTTAAGATGATGGTCTAAATAGTTAATCATTTTATTAAGTTGATTGCGTTTTTGCACAAGCCGACTGACATTTTCTTCTAAAATTTTATTTTTTTCGGAAATACTTTTATCAAAATAGCTTTGAATATCTTCAAGCGATAAATTCAGTTGTCTTAAAAATAAAATGGTTTGAAGTTTGGCAATATCTTGCGTTGAATAGTACCGATAGCCATTGTCTGTAACAAGACTCGGGATGAGTAATTTAATTTCATGATAATAATGTAAAGTGCGCGTGCTAATATCTGTGATTTGGCTTATTTCTTTAGGGGTAAAATAATCTTTTTTCTTCATTGTTGTTATACCACCTTAACGTTTAATCTTTTCTGACTAACTTATATTCATCATCTATAAAGGAGTATGCGCTATAACGTAACGTTAAGGTCAACCTTTTTCTACAAAATATTTATCTAAAAATGTATATCGTTCTTCACCTTTTCCATTAAAATAATTTTTCCCAAAATTATCCAATAACGCATGAAATTCATTCGCCTCTTGATTTGTAAAATGAGAAGGTAAAGTAATTTGTTTTTTAAATTTATCGTAACTTTCTGTATGGGTGTAACCTAACTTACTATACAAACGTCTCGTATAACTATCAGGAATAAACTCGACACCTTCAAATATGTAGACGAGTAAAACGTCAGCTGTTTCGCTACCGATGCCTCGAATTTTTAGTAATTCTTTTCTCAAGTTATCACCGTAAATTTGAGCAATTTTTTCATAATTAAATTTAAATTGATTTAACCATTGAAATAAAGCGTGAATGGCTTTTGCTTTATTTTTATAAAAGCCACTAGAACGGATAATTTCTTGTAGCTCTTCTAAGGGGAGAGCAAGAATTTTTTGAGGTTCAAATTGTGTTTCTTCACTTAACCGTAGTAATGCCATATCTGCATTTTTCCAGTTTGTATTCTGTACAAGAATTGCCCCAAGCATCATTTCCTCTGGCGTTTCTGCCGGCCACCAGCCTTGTGGGCCCATGTGATTTAATAGTTCTTTATAAAGTGTCTCTGTACTAAGCATCTCTATTTCCACTCCATTCATCACATAATGATACCCTCATAAATCAAAATTTATGAGGGTATAACAAAAATATTTAAAGTAATTTACTTCTATATAATTACATAGATTCTGGTGCTGAAACACCTACTAATGCTAAGGCATTGTGTAATGTAATTTTAACTGCTTCAATTAACGCCACATGAGCTTTTGTTTTTTCTGCATCGTCTGTTAATACTTTTTCAGCATTATAGAATTTGTGGAATGCAGAAGCTAAATCTTGAATATAATTTGTTAAACGATGTGGTGCACGACTTTCTGCTGCACTTTCAATTGTTGGTTCAAATTCAGCAACTTTCTTCAATAAGTCAATTGCTTTTTCATTAGTGATTGTTGAAAAGTCTGCATCAGTTGTAACTTCGACCCCTTGTTCTTTCGCTTGTTTCAAGATTGAACAAATACGTGCATGCGCATATTGTGCATAGTAAATAGGGTTATCTTGTGATTGTTCTTTCGCAAGTTCTAAATCAAAATCGAAGTGTGAATCTGGACTACGCATTGTTAAGAAGTAACGTGCAGCATCAATACCTACTTCATCCATGATTTCACGCAATGTAATCGCATTACCCGTACGTTTACTCATTTTAACTTCTTCGCCGTTCTGCATTAAACGTACCATTTGCATAATTTGAACTTCAAGACGATCACTATCTACCCCAAATGTTTCAAGGCTTGCTTTAATACGATTAATATAACCGTGATGATCCGCACCCATTAAGTCAATTAAGATATCATTGCCACGATTAATTTTGTTATAGTGATATGCCGTATCTGGTGTGAAGTAAGTATAGTTACCATCTTTCTTAATTAATACACGGTCTTTATCATCTTTAAAGTCTGACGTACGTAACCAAGTCGCACCATCTGCTTCATATGTGTAACCTAATTCCTTCATTTTAGCTAACGTTTTATCAATGGCACCATTTTCATATAATGATGTTTCACTGAACCAATTATCAAAATGAACATTAAAGTCAGCTAAATCTTTCTTTAATTTATCCATTTCATAATCAACGCCTAATTGTCTAAATGTTTTAAGACGTTCTTCATCAGAGTAATCTTTCATTTCAGGATGTTTATCTGCTAAATCTTTACCGATTTCAATAATATCTTTACCATTGTAACCATCTGCTGGCATTTCGTGACTAGTGTCACCAAGTGCTTCAAAGAAACGTGTTTCAATTGAACGTGCTAAGTTAGTAATTTGATTACCAGCATCATTAATATAATATTCACGTGTTACATCATAGCCAGCAGCATTTAAAATGTTTGCTAAAGAATCACCTACAGCCGCATTTCTAGCATGACCGATGTGTAAATCACCAGTTGGGTTAGCTGACACATACTCTAGTAAGATTTTTTTGTTTTTAGGTTCTTCTGCATAGCCAAATTGATTCCCTTTATTGATAGCCTCTGGAATAACTGCAGTTAAATAATGATTATCTAAGTAGAAGTTAATGAACCCAGGGCCTGCGATGTCTACTTTTTTAACATTCGCTTTACTTGTATCTAAATTATCAACAATCGCTTGAGCAATCTCACGTGGGTTACGTTTAGCGATTTTAGTTAATACCATCGCAATGTTAGTTGAATAGTCTCCATTTTTAGTGTCTTTTGGAATTTCAACTTTAATTTCAGGAATATCTTCAGCAAGTTCAGCTTTTTTAATACTTGTTTCGATCTCTTGTACTAACGTATTTTTTACTTGTTCAATAATATTCATTAGCCTATCTCCTTGTAATTAATTTCATATTGATAAGAACCCATTTTTTCATCATTTTGATGTAACTCATATTGAATTTTCAACTTCCCGCCATTGTCATTAACGAAGTGAAGAATACTACGTGTTTTTACTGTTAATGGAATACGCCCAGCTGGGATATCATAAAGCGTTGTAGTTTCTTGACCTTCGACAAAGTGGAGATTCATGTTAATATCACCTTTACGTATTAACTTTACACCACTTTCTTCAATTTTAATCGTCACATTAACAACCGCTTCTTCAATTTGTTCTTGGTAGCGAATGTAATCTGCATTCTTTTTTTGCCAAGATCCTTGTGCTACAAACTCAAATTTTTGTTTCTCACCATTCTGTTTTAAGACTTGTTTCGTTTGAATGTTTATATTCTTATCCAACGTTTGACTCACCTTAATTTCTAAATAATACAAATCATTATAGCATAGATTGAGTAGTGCTTGTAGTTGATAGATATAGGTTATTAGCGCATTTTAAAGAAATTTAAATTAGCACTTTATTAAACTGTAAATCTTGAACGATAAATGTCTTAATAGTGACTAGAATCATATTGTGTAAATATCAATTACCTCGTAGAGATTCATTTTAGCGTAAAGAAGCATTGCATAAATTGGTAATTAATTTCCGTTCATATCATGCGCAATTGGAACTTTACTCATTTCCTATGTAATCGTAATAAAAAATAAGTAACATTTAGCCACACCAAAAACCCCCTCATTAAGGCAATAATGAGGGGATTAGTATATAAATAGCTACTTATTTTCTTTAATAAATTGTTCAATCTCATTCCAAGCTTGATGCGATTCTGGTAACCATGGCGTTAAAATATAAAATGTATGGAACATACCTGCATAAGTAATTAATTTAGCATGGCCTCCATCTTGATTAACTTTGTGTGCGACTATCTTACTATCACTCAATAACATTTCATCTTTACCTGTTTGAATAAGCATAGGCGGCATATTATTATAGTGACCGTAAGCTGGTGAAACATATGGATTTTTTAGTTCATTTTTAGATGCATAAGGTACTTTAATATCTGTTGTTGCTTTTGTGGGTGCTTGATTCGATCCGAATATCACATCTTTATGGAAATTTTCTCTATAAGATTTGCCCTGAGCAGCTAAGTCAGTCCAAGGAGAAGAAAGAATCAACATGCGCGGTAAGTTTTTTCCTTCATTTTCCAATTTAAGTGTTAAAGCTAATGCTAAGCCACCGCCGGCAGAATCTCCTGCCACAATAATATCTTTAGAGTGGTAACCGTGATGTAGTAGCCAATTATATCCAGATATAGCATCTTCAAGTGCAGCTGGATATTGATGCTTAGGCGCTACTCTATAATCAATTGAAAAAACAGGTGCACCATGCGCTGCTTTCGAATAATTAACCGCTGCTTTATTATACATATCATCGAAACCATTGACGTAACCACCGCCGTGAATTTGATAAACAATTTTATTATTATGAGTACTCTTGTTTTTCTGTAAGAGATACCCGTCCACTTTGCCTACCGATACTTTTTCATTGTTATATCCTTTAGGTGGTCGCCAATTCTTCCAATTATACGAGTTATTCTGCGCTTCATTATTACTTTGACTATGATTACCTAAATCTCTTGTTAATACTCTTAACGTACCAGCTACTAAATTCCCTTGAAAAGAAACATCATGTCTTACGCGTCCAACAAATGTCAATATTACCAATAAAGCTATTACACCAGTAACACCAAGTACACTTTTCCATCCTGTTAACCATTTAAAATAGAAATTAGCACATGTAACAACGAGTAATATTCCCCACAGCATATAAGCCCAACTATGCATATCTAAAATATAAAACAGCAATAATGCTGTACTGAAAGCAATGAGAATAAGTAAGTTTAACCCAATTATTTTGAATATATGTTTCATGAACATAACTTCCTTTATACCAGTTATATCAGTATTTCAGAATTATTTAGTTATCAATACACTATAGTAATCATTCTCCTGGAATGAACACTTTAGCTTCACTATCATCTGGATAGTAATAACCGTTTGGTATAGATTGAAGCTCAATTAAAGCGTTAAAAGGGGCTTTAAGGTAAACGCTCTTACTGCCTTTTGAGTCTTCATATGTTGAGTTACCGTGCGTTTCTGATAAAGGTTCAGCACCTGCACGTCTAGCATCTTCTAGAACACCTTCAATGCCATCCACCATTAATGAGATATGATTAAACCCTAAATCCTCTAATTTAAGTGGACCTTTCTGATTGTTACTTTCTACTTCAAACATTTCTATATTTGGACCATTTCCAATTACAATCATTCTTTGACGAACGATTCTAGCCCCTTTCGATAAACCTAACATACGTTCAACTTCCGCGCCCTCTCGCGGTTCATCTTTGTATGTTAAGGCATCGTATGCAATTTTCGCACCAAATGCTTCTTTTAAAAATCTTGTAGCTTCTTCAATATCTAAAACTGTTAAACCAATATGATTAATTCCTTTAATATTATTCATGAACCTCTCCCTTTCTTCTTTCATAATTCATTTACCCTAAATGATTACAAATAAAAAAAGGGAGTGAGACAGAAATTAAAATAAATTTCGTCGTCATTCCCAGCTTTCTTTAAGCGCATTTTCAAATCAGTCAGCTATTGCCAATATATCAGCAAAGGCTGAGACACTTTAATTTTGTCTCAGCCTCTTCCAAATTTTACTTCACTTTGAAATTAAAACTTAATCACCATACGTCCAGTAATTGTTCCTTGTTCCATTTCTTCAAAGATTTCATTGATTTCTTCTAATTCACGAGTTTGAACTTTTGGTACAACTTTTCCTTCTGCTGCAAATTGGAAAGCTTCTTTCAAGTCTTGTCGTGTACCTACTAATGAACCAATGACTTCAATGCCATCTAAAACTAAACGCGGAATTTCTAAATCCATTTTTTCCACTGGTAAACCAACCGCTACAACACGTGCACCTGCTTTAACCACATCTACTGCTTGATTAAACGGTGTTTTAGCGACTGAAGTTACAACGGTAGCATCTAATCCCTTATTATCTGTAGCTTTGTTGACTTCTTCAACGGCATCTTGATTTTGTGTATTAATTACTACATCTGCACCTAGTTCTTTAGCGAAATTTAATTTATCATCATTGATATCAAACGCTACCACTTTAGCATTAAATACATTTTTGGCATATTGAAGCGCTAAGTTACCTAAACCTCCTACGCCAAAGATACCAATCCATTGACCTGGTCTAATATTACTTACTTTTACCGCTTTATATATTGTGACACCAGCACATGTAATTGATGAAGCTGCTGCTGGATCTAAATCTTCAGGAACTTTAACTGCATAATCCACTGTGACAATGACTTGCTCTGCCATTGCACCATCAACTGTATAACCAGCATTTTTAACGTCACGACATAGTGTTTCACGTCCTGTAGTACAATATTCGCAATGCCCGCAACTTTCAAACATCCAAGCGATGGACACGCGGTCCCCTACTTTAAGTGATTTTACATCTTCGGCTACTTCAACTACTCGGCCAATCCCTTCATGACCTAATACGCGTCCTGTAACATCACCGAAATCTGCATTTTTAACATGTAAGTCTGTGTGACATACACCACAATATTCTGTCTGAACTAAAGCTTCACCAGGTTCTAATTGACGTAATTCTTTGTTCTCAACACTTACTTTATGATCTTGAGTTACTACTGCTGCTTTCATGGTAAACCACTCCCTGTTCAAATATAATTTTTGTGTATCTTTACAACTAAGTATATTATATGTAATCGCTTACAAATATGGAAATATTTCAACTTTATAATATTTGGATTTACAATTTTTGTTTTGATAGAGTTAAAACAAAATTCAGGTAGTCAATTGTACTGCCTAGCCTAATAAATGGATTTACCTAATCACTTTGTCCATTAATACAGAGTTATTAAATATGATATAATTTGAATTGTAAGAAATATATCATTTCGTAGTTATTATGCGTTATCAGCATGATTTATGGAGGGAAGAACTATGAAAACGCACGTCCTATATGGTAAATCTGAAGTTGAAGTTAATGTGCCTGCTGACAGCACGGTTATTGAACCTCAAAGTATTGATGCACTTGAAGATTATACTTCAGCTATAAAAGAAGTTTTAAGAAATCCTACAGGTTCTAAACCTTTAAAAGATATGGTTAAAAGTGACGATATTGTTTCAATTGTGATTAGTGATATTACACGCCCTACACCTAACCACATTTTAGTTCCTTTACTAATTGAAGAATTAAATCACGTCCCACGTGAAAATTTCGTTATTATCAATGGAACAGGTACGCATCGTGATCAAACACGTGACGAACTTATTCAAATGTTAGGTGAATATATCGTTGATAGTGTAAAAATTGTTCACAATCATTGTCATGAAAAAGAAAGCTTAGTTAAAGTGGGCCATAGTAAATATGGTTGCGATGCTTATTTAAATAAAGACTATGTGGAATCTGACTTTAAAATTGTGACTGGATTCATTGAACCTCACTTTTTCGCAGGTTTCTCAGGTGGTCCTAAAGGCATCATGCCTGGAATCGCTGGTATAGAAACAATTAAAACATTCCACAATGCTAAGATGATTGGCGACCCACGTTCGACTTGGGGTAATTTAGAAGATAATCCTGTTCAAGACATGGCACGTGAGGTTAATCGCATGTGTAAACCTGACTTCTTATTAAACGTAGCTTTAAACAAAGATAAAAAAATCACTGCTGCCTTTGGTGGTGAAGTGTTTGAAGCCCACAAAGAAGGTTGTGCTTACGTTAAAGAACACGCTATGTTTAAATGTGATGATCGTTTTGATATCGTGATCGCTTCAAATTCAGGTTACCCTCTAGACCAAAACTTATATCAAACAGTTAAAGGTATGAGCGCAGCTAGTAAAGTTGTTAAGGAAAATGGAACAATTATCATGGTATCTGAATGTGCAGATGGATTCCCAGACCATGGTAAATTCGCTGAAATATTCAAAATGGCGGATACACCGCAAGGTATTTTAGACCTTATTCATGATCCTAACTTTTCAGAAGTAGACCAATGGCAAGTTCAAAAACAAGCAAGCATTCAAACATTCGCAAATGTCTATGTCTATTCACAACTAACAGATCAACAATTAAAAGATTCAATGTTGAATCCTACTTCAAATATCGAAGAAACGATTGCTGAATTAGAAGAACAAGCAGGACGTAAATTGAGCATCGGAGTTATGCCACAAGGGCCTTTAACAATTCCATATGTAGAAGAATAATTGAAAGGAATGATAAACATGACTGAATTAAACAATAAAGAGTTAAAATTAGACACATTATTAAAGGATATGAAAAGCGTTGTAATCGCCTTTTCAGGAGGTGTAGACAGCAGTCTAGTTCTTAAAAAAGCAATTGATGTATTAGGCACTGAAAATGTTAAACCCGTTGTTGTGAAATCTGAACTTTTCAGAAATGAAGAATTTAACCAAGCAATTGAATTAGGTCGTAATCTAGGTGTTGAAGTAATGGAAGCTGAGATGGCTGAACTAGAAGATGAAAACATCGTGAAGAATACGCCGGAAAGCTGGTACTATAGTAAACGTTTAATGTATGGCAAATTAGACGAAATCAAAGATGAATTAGGTTTCAATTATGTATTAGATGGTATGATTATGGATGATTTAGAAGATTTCCGTCCAGGTTTAAAAGCACGCGAAGAATTTGGCGTTCGCAGCGTTTTACAAGAAGCAAATTTATATAAAACTGAAGTGCGCGAATTAAGCCAACAACTTGGTTTACCAGTATGGAACAAACCTGCATTATGTAGCTTAGCGTCACGTATTCCTTATGGCGAAGAATTAAGCTTCACTAAAGTTAACAAAGTAAATGAAGCTGAAAAATATATCCTAAGCTTAGGAGTAAATAATGTACGTGTACGTTACCACCATAATATTGCACGTATTGAAGTAGCGGAAGATGATTTAATGACAGTGATTAACAATAATTCAAATATCACATTACGTTTAAAAGAACTTGGTTTCGATTATGTCACTGTAGATTTAGAAGGTTACAGAACAGGTAGCATGAACGAAGTGATAGATACAGATACAACTAAACTAGTATAAGGAAGTATACACATGAGTAAAGATTCTAACTTTATTGAAGACTTGCTCGAAAGCGTTAAATCGAATCAAATATCCATTGATGAAGCTAAAGCCCAACTCAGTCATTATGACGAATTGGGCTTTGCTAAAATTGATTTACATAGAGCAAAGCGCCAAGGCTTTCCTGAAGTCATCTTCGGTCAAGGAAAGACGAAAGAACAAATAGACCAGATTATTACAAGTTTACTTCACCATGAAACTACTATACTCGCTACACGTGTAAATGAAGCTAAAGCATCACACATTTTAGAACACCATCCTGAATTAGAATATCATCCTAAAGCGCAAATAATATGTACACCCATTGAGACGATTAAAAAATCAAATCACTATATCTCAATATTATGTGCTGGTACATCTGACTTTCCTATTGCTGAAGAAGCTGCTATTACCGCTGAAGTTATGGGTATACAGGTGAAACGTTTTTATGATGTCGGGGTCTCTGGTATTCATCGTTTATTTGAACAAATTCAAGAGATTCGTTGTGGTAAAGTTTCGATAGTGATAGCGGGAATGGAAGGCGCACTTGCAAGTGTAGTTGGTGGACTAGTAGATCATCCAGTCTATGCCGTTCCTACAAGCGTAGGTTATGGCGCAAACTTAAATGGTGTCACTACCCTATTATCAATGGTTAATTCATGTGCTCCAGGCACTAGTGTTCTCAATATAGATAATGGTTTTGGAGCTGGCTATAACGCCGCAATGATTATTAATATGCTAGAAAATAAATAGAATGGAGTTACAAATATGAGTAATGCATTATATTTAGACTGCCATGCAGGTATTGCTGGGGATATGTTACTGTCTGCATTGGTAGATTTAGGAGCCAATCCTCAAGCTATTGAAGATGAGCTAAAAACATTACCTATCGATGATTTTAAGCTTCATTTTGAAAAGAAAATTAAACAAGGCATTCATGCGATGACTTTAAAAATTGACTTCCATGAACATCATCACCATCGAAAAGCTGCTGATATCTTTAAAATGATTGATGAAAGTACCTTAGCAGATCGTGTTAAAGAACGTAGTAAAGCGATATTTGAAACAATTGGCTATGCTGAAGCAAAAATACATGGCATGACAATTGAAGATGTTCATTTCCACGAAGTAGGTGCAATGGATTCTATTATAGATATTATCGGTGGTTGTATCGCATTAGAACAATTAGGTATCGATACATTATACTGCTCACCTATTCCAACGGGTAATGGCAAAATTAACATCGCACATGGCATTTACCCAATTCCGGCACCAGCTACAGCTGAAATCTTAAAAGGTATCCCGTTAGCTGAATTCGATGTTGCAAGTGAATTAACGACACCAACAGGCGCTTCATTTGCTAAAAGTTTAGTTACCCAATTCGGACCATTTCCAGCTGCAACTATGAAAGAAATTGGGTATGGTGCAGGTAATAAAGATTTCGACTTCCCAAATGTATTAAGAGTTATTCAATTTGAAGATGCATCGCGACACGCCAATGATCAAGTACAGGTCATTGAATGCCAGATTGATGATATGACGCCTGAAATGTTAGGTCACTTTATGGAAACTGCTTTACATAAAGGAGTGTTAGATGTTTACTACACACCTATTACTATGAAGAAGAACCGTCCTGCTGTTCAACTTACTATTATTTGTAAAACTAGTGACAAACAATATATTGAAGACTTAGTGTTAACACATACTTCTTCTTTAGGTGTACGTAGTTATTCAGTTGATCGCCAAATTTTAAGTAGAACATTTCGTAAAGTAAATACGTCATATGGGGAAATTACGATTAAATTTTCTTTAAAAGAAGGAAAAATATTAAAAATGAAACCTGAATTTGAAGACATAAAACTGGCAAGTAAACACGCTAACTTACCATTACAAAGCGTATATAATGAGGTTATGAAGACAGTCTATAATCAATTTAGCATTGGAGATACATTAGAAAAATAGAATGTATGTAATTCAGCTAACAAGCGACTATAAATACTATAATTCTCCCCACCATTGGTCTATCAATGATGGGGATTTTTAATATGTTTTATTTACTCAAATGCTTTAAATAATTCCTCACTCGAATTATTCCACATTTCTTCGTTATGGGATTGTAAAAAGTCTTTGAGCACTTTTTTATTATCTTCACCAATTTGATCGATGATAAATTTATGTTTCATAGATTTATCCATCATATTTACATGTTCAGGCATACTTTTATATCCTCTACGGATACTTTTATTAACAAGTAAGTAACAAGCAGTGACACCAGCATAATACGGACCATTTTCACCACGTTCAGTAGTTACCCAACAAAGCCAATATTCTTTAGCTTCGTCACCTTCAACTTCTTCTTTCTCGTTAATCCATTTTACGCCTTTTTCAACTTGAGCACGTGCATGCATTCCGCCAATATCTATAAACGCTTCTTTATTTGCTACATCTATAAATACCGGTGCAATATTATCTAAACTAATCGCTCCGATATTTGTACCTTTATGGCCATCTAGAGGATCATTCTTAATAATATTAAATTTAAAACCTTTATTCTCAGACACGTGTTACACCTCCAACAAACTTAAATTCCATAGCATATCATACGTGTTATATAAAAAAGTTTCAATTTACTAATTTAGTTCATTCAATAAATTGATAATTGAACCTTTAACTTGTGGGTCTTTAATATTAAGAATCATTTCTTTAGGATAATACAATTTATAATCTTCACGATTTATACCCGTAATACTTGAAATGACTAAAGATTGACTACTGATTTCCTTAATACTTCCGTTTCGTCTTAATAAATGAATAGGCTTACGATTTGAACCTGGACGGTCATAATCATATGGTAAATCAGAAAAGGCTTCACTAACGAAATAATAATTTGGATCTATGCCACCTTCAATAAATAATTCTTGTAGTTCAGTAATTGTAATAATCGAACCATCAAATGGAATATATTTAAATAAATCACGATTAATAAATCGTCGCGCTAAATCGCTAAGTATGACATCGTCTTCTTCAATCCACTTTTTCAAGTAATATAAAACGACCACTTCGTCTAATTCAACATATTGTTCAATCGTAATATTCCCTTCAAAGAAAGGTACAAAATCTTGGGGATACGTCTTGAAATGATAACCCTCTTGATACAAGTGTTTCACTCGTTTTAAGCAATTATTTAAAAGCACTTCTCCCCCTCGACTAACAGGATGGAAATAAATTTGCCAATACATTTGATAGCGACTCATAATGAAATTCTCTACAGCATGCATGCCGCTTTCTTTGATAAGTACTTCTTTTTTAGAAGGTCTCATTAAACGCAAAATACGTTCCATATCAAATGTGCCATAAGAAACGCCTGTAAAATAGGCATCTCGTTGCAAATAGTCCATGCGGTCAGCATCAATTTGTGAAGAAATCATAGAAATGACTAATTTATTCTCATGTGTTTTATTAATAACATCGGCCACATCTTGTGGAAACGTCTCAGACACACGACTTAAAACTTCATTCACTTCAGTGCCACCAGTAATAATAGCCTGTGTAAATGCTTCATGATCTGTGTTAAATATCTTTTCAAAACTATGTGAAAAAGGACCATGCCCTAAATCATGTAATAAAGCTGCACATAAAGCTAGCGGTCTATCTTCATTATTCCAAGCTTCACGCCCTACAAAAGACTCGTCAATCATACGACGTACAATTTCATAAACACCTAAAGAATGACCAAAACGACTATGTTCTGCAGTATGAAAAGAAAGATAAAGTGTGCCTAATTGCTTAATGCGACGTAAACGTTGAAATTCTTTAGTCTTAATTAAATCCCAAATAAGCTGATCTTTAACATGAATGTATTTGTGAATCGGATCTTTAAATACTTTCTCCTCAGCTAATTTTTGTTCAACATAAGGTGTTTGCGTCAATGTCATCCTCCCTTTCATAAGAACATACGCTTTTCTTTATAATTTTTTCTTCATTAAGGCTAAATCTAATTGTTCACCATACATTTCTGGTTGGTAAGAACGTACAATTTCAAAACCATGATTTTGGTAATATTTGATTGCACCCTCGTTTTTATTATCAACTTCAAGGTAAACCACATCATATTTATCTTGGAAATATTCTAAACCTTTCTCAAGTAAACTTGTACCATAGCCTTTGTGCTGAGATTCTGGGTGAACGTAGTGTGCTGATAAATATAATTCTTTACCATAAATAAAATTAGCAAACCCTACGATTTCCTCTTCTTCTTCAGCTACTAAGAAAAGTTGTTCTTCTAAACGTTTTTTCAAATGTGTTTCATTATACGAAGCAGCAAGTAACTCATTAATCGTTGATGCAGCGTAAATATTTAAATAAGTGTTATACCATGCTTTAGTAGCAACATCTCTGATAGCTACAACGTCATTTGCTGTCGCTTCTCTGACTTTAAACATACTTGATTCTCCTGACTTTACAATGGAATTAATAATCGAATTATATCATAGTCTGTTGTTAAACGCTTACTATGTAAGTAAACCTCAGACCCATAACTCAGAGCGTGAAACTACTTTCTTATCACTTAGCCTAACGTTTCATTCCACTCTTTAGCTCTTTCTAATGCAAATGCATCTTTCATAATATCCCCTGGTCTTTCAGCCGTACCAATGATATATCCTTTTAACTCAGCACCAATATAGTCCAATGTGTATTTCATTTGGGTAATACAAGGTTTAGCTTTAACCTTAGGACAATCTCCCCCTACTAAAATAAGACGGAAATCTATTTTAGCCATCTTTTCCTTAAAGTCTTTGTAGTTAGGATCAATGAGTGTTTCAGACCAATTATCGATAAATGCCTTTAATGAGGCTGAAATACTGTACCAATAAACTGGTGAAGCGAAAATAACTGTATCACTTTCTAAAACTTTATCGATAATTTCTTTATAGTCATCTGAATACGTTTTAATATCTTCATTTTCATGACGTAAATCTCTAACTGGAGTGAATTGATATTGCGTTAAATCTATCCAATTATAATCTAAACCTTCTAAAGCATACTTTGTAATTTGTGCCGTATTACCTTCTGGACGGCTTCCCCCAAATAAGACAGTTATCATCTAACATTCCTCACTTTCAATAAACCCGTAAACTTATTAGTCAAATTCCTATAATATATATAAATTAATATAATTATTTTTAATCAAAACACTAAACTTCATTTATTTTACTATAAAAATGTTAATTATTCGCTTCAAAAAAACTTAAAATACCCTAAATATTTCTACACTATTGTTGTACCCTGTCATTGCATTTTTATGTAATAAGTTTATAAAATATTTAACCAGTCTCTACAATCATCTATATTGAAAAGCCCCTACACCTTTATAAACGGAGTAGGAGCTTAAATTACTTTAAATCATTTAAAATTTTATCTTTTATTATTCAATAGGGAAAAGTTCATCAATTTTTTTAATTTCTTCATCAGTTAATTGTATATTCGCCGCTTCAATATTCTCTACAACTTGTTCAGCACGTTTGGCACCAGGAATTACAACATCTAATGCTGGACGTGTTAAATAGAATGCTAATACGACATTAGCAATTGAAGTGTTATGTGCTTCAGCAATACTACTTAATTCTTTTACACGACGAACGTTGTCTTTGAATACTTCAGGTTGGAAATCACGACGTCTAGCGCGATGATCATCGAATGTTTGATTCTCATCGTATTTACCTGCCAAGATACCAGACGCTAATGGGAAATATGGTACGAATGTAATGTTATTTTCAGCTGCATATTTCATCACTTCTTCATTTTCACGATGCAATAAGTTATATTCTAATTGCACAACATCAACGTATCCATCTTTATTCGCTTCTTTAAGTTGATCTAATGTGAAGTTAGATACACCAATCGCTTTAATTTTACCTTCTTCTTTTAATTCTTGTAACGCAGCGACAGCCTTATCTTTTGGCGTATCTTCATCTGGAAAATGAATATAATATAAATCGATATAATCTACTTGAAGACGTTTTAAACTATTCTCAACTTGTTGTTTTAAGTATTCAGGATCATTGTTGTGTATAACATCTCCATTTTCTTGAATAACGTGAGAACCTTTAGTCGCAATTTGAACTTTCTCACGAGGATATTCTTGAACCACTTGGCCAACTAATTCTTCAGAACGTTCAGGTCCATAAATGTAGGCTGTATCTAATAAAGTAATGCCATTATCAATCGCCTTACGTACAACTTCCTTGCCTTGTTCTTCATCTAAATTCGGATATAAGTTGTGACCACCTACCGCATTCGTACCTAATGCGATTGGGAATACATTTACATCTGATTTACCTAATTGTACTAAATTTGCCATTCATTATCGCTCCTTTATTTTCAATTAACTATTTATAGTTTACCCCAATACCCATAATACATTCATCTTGACTAACTTGTAAAAATATACTTTAATGTAACTAATCAAGTTACATTAAAGGAGTACACTATGAATTTAGAATTTAATATCGCAGTTCACGTTCTAACTTTTCTAACTAAACATAAAGATCAACATTTCAGTAGCCAAGACCTAGCCCAGCTTACCTGTCTTAATCCAGTTCAACTACGTCGCGTCACCACTATATTGAATCATCATGATTATATAGATACCCTTCGCGGAAAAGGCGGAGGCTACCGAGCAAACGATAGAACCCCCTCTATCAAGTTGTCTACACTTTATCAGCTTTTCGTGTTAGATAAAGCTAACGCACAACGCATTTTTACAGGTAACGAGCAGAGTCATTGTAAAATATCAAGAAACATTGCACACACAATGAATCGCTACAAAGCGCAAGAAATAGCTTTAACCCTCGACTTTTATAGTAACTTGACGATTAATGACGTACTCAAAGAAACGCTTCAGGAGGAAACAATAAATGACACATTATAATTTATTAATCATCGGTTTCGGTAAAGCCGGTAAAACACTTGCAAAATACGCAGCATCACAAGGACACCAAGTCGCTTTAGTAGAACAATCATCAAATAACTACGGAGGTACTTGTATAAATCATGGCTGTATACCTAGTAAAGTACTTGTGCATGACGGAATTGACGGTGCAGATTTTGGTCCTGCATTTTCAAGAAAAAAAGAAGTGGTCAGTGCCCTAAATAAAAAGAACTACGCTCATTTAGCAAACGATGCAAATATTGATGTTCTAGATTATAAAGCTCAATTTAAATCAAATACCGAAGTTGAGTTATTGAACGAAGATGGTACTGTTGCACATACGCTTACAGCGGATAAAATCATAATTAACACTGGTGCAAAATCCAATATTCCTAAGATTAAAGGGCTTGATATCGCACAAAATATTTACGATTCGCGCGGTTTATTAAATATTGAGACACAGCCTAAAGATTTAGTGATTATTGGTGGTGGCTATATTGCCTTAGAGTTTGCATCGATGTTCGCAAACTTTGGATCAAGCGTGACTGTCGTGGAGTATGGCAAACAAATCATGCCACGTGAAGATAACGAAGTAGTGGAATATGCATTAAAAGATTTGGAAGCGAAAGGAATTACGTTTGTCACAGAAGCAGAAACACAAGCCTTCAGAAATGACGGCTCGCATACAATTGTTGAAACTTCAAAAGGAACGTTTAAAGCTGATGCAATTTTATTAGCAACAGGACGTGTTCCAAATACAGACTTAGCGCTTGAAAATACGGATATTCAACTTGGAGAACGTGGTGAAATTAAAGTTAATGCGCATCTTCAAACTTCAGTTGAAAATATCTACGCAGCTGGTGACGTTAAAGGGGGTCTACAATTTACTTATATCTCATTAGATGACTTTAGAATTTTAAAATCTGAATTATTTGGTAATCGCGACCGTACTACAGAAAATCGTGGCGTCATTCCGTATACTGTCTTTATTGATCCTCCACTCTCTCGCGTTGGATTAACAGCGAAAGAAGCCGAAGCACAAGGCTATGATTTTATTGAAAATAAATTAGCTATTAATACAGTACCTCGTCATAAAATTAACAACGACCCACGTGGTTTGTTTAAAGTCGTTATAGATAAAGAGAATAGTGAAATTTTAGGCGCTACATTATATGGTAAAGAATCAGAGGAAATTATTAATTTAATCAAATTAGCAATTGATCAGCATATCTCTTACCAAGTTTTAAGAGATGATATTTATACACATCCAACAATGGTAGAATCTTTTAACGATTTATTTAATATTTAAAAAAATTTTTTAAGAGACTATATACTGTTATGACAGTATTATGATAGCAATAATATTAATTTATCAAAATCTAAAAAATAAAAAGCTTTACTTATTAAATGTAAACCTTTATAGTTAACCTTACGTAATAAAAGCTCGTGAATTTAATTGTAGTGTGTTTGTTTAGAATACTCTCTTTTTTATAAATGAATTTGTTACAAATATTTCGTGCAAAAGCACATGGAGGTATTCTATATGAATAACGGTACAGTAAAATGGTTTAACGCAGAAAAAGGTTTTGGCTTTATCGAAAGAGAAGACGGAAGTGACGTATTCGTACACTTCAGCGGTATTGCTGGTGAAGGTTACAAAACTTTAGAAGAAGGCCAAAAAGTTGATTTCGACATTACTGAAGGTCAACGTGGCGAACAAGCTACTAACGTAGTTGCAATGTCATAAGATTAAATTTTAAGTTGAACGCTAGGAAGATACTTGAATCTTTCTAGCGTTTTTTACATTTATATAAGCAAATTAGTTTCTGTTACAAAGTCAGAAAAATATAACTAATCATCATTTTAACATGGTAGTATTCTCTCAACTGACCAACTATATTTATTATGAGTGGTTACGTAGAAATTTAGACAAAATTAAAAAGAGCTCTTAATAAGTCTACTTAGCTTATTAAGAGCAATTATCAACTTGAATACTGATTCGATATGAAAAATACGTTTTCTCTTTTCTCTAAATATTATAGTTTTTTTCGTTATAAACTTGTATTCCGTTTTTTATTAGTAGTGCCGAAAATATTCCTACCCCTTGTTTTTTGTTTCCGTTAAATTCACCAGTGTAAATATTTTCTGAACTGCAAGTTGGGCTATCGGATTTTAGGATTAATGTTTTACAGTTCATTTTTTGACAAGTATCTAATGCTTTCATTGCTCCATTTACATATTCTTGTGTAACATCGTTTCCTTGATTATCAATGATTTTAGCTTTATTTTCTAAAACATCAAAACCATCTCCCCCTACGATCTCTGCAGGATTTCTTGGAGTGGATAGTCCTCCTAAAATTTCAGGACATATTGGTTTTGCAATACCTTGATCTACAAGTTTTTTTAAATTGTTGTTGAGTTTGTTTCCTCCGTCATATCTAACATTTTGGCCGACTAAACATGCACTTATAAAAATCATTTATTAACCTCCAGATTTTAGGTTTTGGAAACGAGTTTCTTCTTTTCTTGATAAAAATGATAAAAGAATAACTGAAAAATGATACCAATATAACCAACGAAAAACTTAAAACTTAAAAGTTCAATCTTATTGTTTAATTTTATCCCATTTTTCTTTTATTTTCGCTAAATATTTCGAAGTCTCATCCGTAAAAGTAGATACAATAGCAACGATTATATCTATCATTTTAATCAAAATTTCCATCGCTTAATACCCCTTTTTAATTTTTATACACTATCTCCTTTTTTATAGGTGATCTTCCATTAGAAAATTTCATTTTTAAATAGATTATTATCATCTGTTTTCAGGCGCTGTAAGAAGTTCTAATTTGCATTGAAAAATTGCTTTTTGCATTTCTTCACTCAACAGTGTTATAATTTAAGTAACGAAAATAAGTATTCACTTATACGCCAATCCCCCCACTACTCGCAATAGTGAGAGGATTTTTGTTGGTGTGGCTATATGTCACCTTTTTTTATTGCGTTTACTTAGCCAATGAGTAAAAAACGCAATGGCACAGCCACTGATGGCTGGCGCTATGATGTAAACGAAAATAAGCATCACTTTATACACCTCCTCTCTGCGTCTAAATTGACGCCTGAGAGATAGGCGACCTGTATATTATATCATCTGTACTAGATGAGTTATAGATAACTTCCGATAAATGGCATTATGTCTATATGTATAAATCATAACGCTTTAGAAAGGGACAAACCTTGATATAATAAGGTTTGTCCCTGTTATTTTGATGTATGTCTCATCAACACATCATTTATAAGGCTCTACGTCAAATCGGACTGATGAGTCCTAATATTGAGATTAAGCAACCTTAGGTTGTTTAATCTCTTTTTTTGTTGTTGAGGCAAATAGTCGCGAAGTTATAATAATTCGATTACGTAAATTATCATAATTTCTATAACCAAAAGATACCCTTTTAATGAGTTTGATTTTATTATTAAT
>NZ_SRPJ01000019.1 GCF_004785665.1 Staphylococcus pragensis | reverse complement strand
TGGAGTAACCATTTGGAGCTAGCCGTCGAAGGTGGGACAAATGATTGGGGTGAAGTCGTAACAAGGTAGCCGTATCGGAAGGTGCGGCTGGATCACCTCCTTTCTAAGGATATATTCGGAACATCTCTTAGAGATGATGGATTAACGTGACATATTGTATTCAGTTTTGAATGTTTATTTCAAACATTCAAATTAAATGATGATTGCATTAAACATTATAATTTGATATAATGTTTAATTGTGATTGTTGAAAATATTATTTAAAGAAATCGTTTCTCAGACGATGAGTTGAATAAATTTAAAACGCAGTTTACTTTCGTAAATGAGCATTTAAATTTGTGATAACGAAGAAGTATGAAAATGATTGACTAAATAATTTAAATTGTACATTGAAAACTAGATAAGTAAGTAAATAGATTTTACCAAGCAAAACCGAGTGAATAGAGTTTTAAATAAGCTTGAATTCATAAAAAATAATCGCTAGTGTTCGAAAGAA
>NZ_SRPJ01000018.1 GCF_004785665.1 Staphylococcus pragensis | reverse complement strand
GTTGTTTAATCTCTTTTTTTGTTGTTGAGGCAAATAGTCGCGAAGTTATAATAATTCGATTACGTAAATTATCATAATTTCTATAACCAAAAGATACCCTTTTAATGAGTTTGATTTTATTATTAATTCCTTCTAACGGACCGTTGGTCAGGTTAGAATATATCATGGAGTTTTCAATGAAAGCTGTTAATCTTCTTAAAGTTCTAATGACTGGGCGTAATCTAGGACACACATCTGAAAGATGAATAGAAAAGAGTTTATGAGTAAATTTCTCTATTTGGTTTTCTTTTAATAATCGTCTTAGCTCATGAACGTAGTGATATGTATTAAATAATTCAACGTCTACACTTAATAAGTAATTCATAATTCCTTTTTCGGTTTTCCACTCTTTAAATAAACGGACTTTACGATAATTAAATGCCTCTAGCGTTTCAAAAGGTTTAAGAAATAGTTTCCAATAACTTTTATATTTATTGTAAAGCGGTCTATTAGAGGTTCTATAACAATTCATTATATGAACTCTAGACATATTTAACGCTCGATTTAAAGATTGAACAATATGGAAACGATCAATAATAATCTTCGCATTAGGAAATAATTGTTTGATTAGCGACATATAGGGTTCATACATATCAATCGTTACAGTTTTGACTTTTTGTCTTAGTTTCAAAGAATAACGATAAAAATGATCTTTCAGCGATTTTAACTTACGATCCGCTACCACATCTACGATGCGGTGTGATACAGCATCTGCATAAATAAAACTCATTTTTCCAATTACATTTTTAACACTTTTAAATTCGTCCATCATTAAGTGTTCAGGTAAAGCATCAAAAGAAGACTGACCTACGTCGCTTGCCGCTTGATTAATCACTCTAGATACAGTCATTGATGATACTAAGCATGACTTAGCGATAGATTTTTGAGAGCGGTATTCTTGTACTTTATCTAAAACTGCAAGTTTTGTTTTGTTAGAAATAAAACAATAATCGTCGACAATATTAGATTTAGCAGTAAAATAACTATCACATGTTTTACAATAAAATCTTTGTTTTTGAAGCTTTAAATAAGCAGGCATTTCCATAATTTTAAGTAAAGTAATCGTTGAAGTTTTCTTCCCATTTTTCACTATAGAGAAATTTTCGTTTTTAGTTAAACAGTTTTCACAATGTGTAGGTTGATAAGTAAGCTCTGCATAGTAAAACAAACTCTTTCGTCCTTTATATTTTTTCTCAGTCACTTCATCTGAAAAATTTAGATTTTTATCTTTAATTCTTAATGTATTTAATATAGACTTACACATAGGCGCATTACCTTTCTTTTTTATTTGGTGTGGTAGCTAATAATTATAGAGGTAATTGCGCTATTTTTGTATTCAAAACAT
>NZ_SRPJ01000017.1 GCF_004785665.1 Staphylococcus pragensis | reverse complement strand
GAGATGTTCCGAATATATCCTTAGAAAGGAGGTGATCCAGCCGCACCTTCCGATACGGCTACCTTGTTACGACTTCACCCCAATCATTTGTCCCACCTTCGACGGCTAGCTCCAAATGGTTACTCCACCGGCTTCGGGTGTTACAAACTCTCGTGGTGTGACGGGCGGTGTGTACAAGACCCGGGAACGTATTCACCGTAGCATGCTGATCTACGATTACTAGCGATTCCAGCTTCATGTAGTCGAGTTGCAGACTACAATCCGAACTGAGAACAACTTTATGGGATTTGCTTGACCTCGCGGTTTCGCTACCCTTTGTATTGTCCATTGTAGCACGTGTGTAGCCCAAATCATAAGGGGCATGATGATTTGACGTCATCCCCACCTTCCTCCGGTTTGTCACCGGCAGTCAACTTAGAGTGCCCAACTAAATGATGGCAACTAAGCTTAAGGGTTGCGCTCGTTGCGGGACTTAACCCAACATCTCACGACACGAGCTGACGACAACCATGCACCACCTGTCACTTTGTCCCCCGAAGGGGAAAGCTCTATCTCTAGAGTTGTCAAAGGATGTCAAGATTTGGTAAGGTTCTTCGCGTTGCTTCGAATTAAACCACATGCTCCACCGCTTGTGCGGGTCCCCGTCAATTCCTTTGAGTTTCAACCTTGCGGTCGTACTCCCCAGGCGGAGTGCTTAATGCGTTAGCTGCAGCACTAAGGGGCGGAAACCCCCTAACACTTAGCACTCATCGTTTACGGCGTGGACTACCAGGGTATCTAATCCTGTTTGATCCCCACGCTTTCGCACATCAGCGTCAGTTACAGACCAGAAAGTCGCCTTCGCCACTGGTGTTCCTCCATATCTCTGCGCATTTCACCGCTACACATGGAATTCCACTTTCCTCTTCTGCACTCAAGTTTTCCAGTTTCCAATGACCCTCCACGGTTGAGCCGTGGGCTTTCACATCAGACTTAAAAAACCGCCTACGCGCGCTTTACGCCCAATAATTCCGGATAACGCTTGCCACCTACGTATTACCGCGGCTGCTGGCACGTAGTTAGCCGTGGCTTTCTGATTAGGTACCGTCAAGACGTGCACAGTTACTTACACGTATGTTCTTCCCTAATAACAGAGTTTTACGATCCGAAGACCTTCATCACTCACGCGGCGTTGCTCCGTCAGGCTTTCGCCCATTGCGGAAGATTCCCTACTGCTGCCTCCCGTAGGAGTCTGGACCGTGTCTCAGTTCCAGTGTGGCCGATCACCCTCTCAGGTCGGCTACGTATCGTCGCCTTGGTAAGCCGTTACCTTACCAACTAGCTAATACGGCGCGGGTCCATCTATAAGTGATAGCAAAACCATCTTTCACTTTTGAACCATGCGGTTCAAAATATTATCCGGTATTAGCTCCGGTTTCCCGGAGTTATCCCAGTCTTATAGGTAGGTTACCCACGTGTTACTCACCCGTCCGCCGCTAACGTCAGAGGAGCAAGCTCCTCGTCTGTTCGCTCGACTTGCATGTATTAGGCACGCCGCCAGCGTTCATCCTGAGCCAGGATCAAACTCTCCATAAAAAATTTATGATGTTTGATTAGCTCATAAAACTAAATAGTGTT
>NZ_SRPJ01000016.1 GCF_004785665.1 Staphylococcus pragensis | reverse complement strand
GTCCTACTCTAGCGGAACGTAAATCCAACTACCATCGGCGCTAAGGAGCTTAACTTCTGTGTTCGGCATGGGAACAGGTGTGACCTCCTTGCCATTGTCACCAGACAAGTGAATGATTATACATTCAAAACTAGATAGTAAGTAAAGATTTTGCGTCGCAAAACTTTGAAAAAATTGATTAAGTCTTCGATCGATTAGTATTCGTCAGCTCCACGTGTCGCCACGCTTCCACCTCGAACCTATTAACCTCATCATCTTTGAGGGATCTTATAACCGAAGTTGGGAAATCTCATCTTGAGGGGGGCTTCATGCTTAGATGCTTTCAGCACTTATCCCGTCCATACATAGCTACCCAGCTATGCCGTTGGCACGACAACTGGTACACCAGAGGTATGTCCATCCCGGTCCTCTCGTACTAAGGACAGCTCCTCTCAAATTTCCTACGCCCACGACGGATAGGGACCGAACTGTCTCACGACGTTCTGAACCCAGCTCGCGTACCGCTTTAATGGGCGAACAGCCCAACCCTTGGGACCGACTACAGCCCCAGGATGCGATGAGCCGACATCGAGGTGCCAAACCTCCCCGTCGATGTGAACTCTTGGGGGAGATAAGCCTGTTATCCCCGGGGTAGCTTTTATCCGTTGAGCGATGGCCCTTCCATGCGGAACCACCGGATCACTAAGTCCGTCTTTCGACCCTGCTCGACTTGTAGGTCTCGCAGTCAAGCTCCCTTATGCCTTTACACTCTATGAATGATTTCCAACCATTCTGAGGGAACCTTTGAGCGCCTCCGTTACCTTTTAGGAGGCGACCGCCCCAGTCAAACTGCCCGCCTGACACTGTCTCCCACCACGATAAGTGGTGCGGGTTAGAAAGCCAACACAGCTAGGGTAGTATCCCACCAACGCCTCCACGTAAGCTAGCGCTCACGCTTCAAAGGCTCCTACCTATCCTGTACAAGCTGTGCCGAATTTCAATATCAGGCTACAGTAAAGCTCCACGGGGTCTTTCCGTCCTGTCGCGGGTAACCTGCATCTTCACAGGTACTATGATTTCACCGAGTCTCTCGTTGAGACAGTGCCCAAATCGTTACGCCTTTCGTGCGGGTCGGAACTTACCCGACAAGGAATTTCGCTACCTTAGGACCGTTATAGTTACGGCCGCCGTTTACTGGGGCTTCGATTCGTAGCTTCGCAGAAGCTAACCACTCCTCTTAACCTTCCAGCACCGGGCAGGCGTCAGCCCCTATACATCACCTTACGGTTTAGCAGAGACCTGTGTTTTTGATAAACAGTCGCTTGGGCCTATTCACTGCGGCTCTTCTGGGCTTGCACCCTAAAGAGCACCCCTTCTCCCGAAGTTACGGGGTCATTTTGCCGAGTTCCTTAACGAGAGTTCGCTCGCTCACCTTAGAATTCTCATCTTGACTACCTGTGTCGGTTTGCGGTACGGGCACCTATTATCTATCTAGAGGCTTTTCTCGGCAGTGTGAAATCAACGACTCGAGGAAACAATTTCCTCTCCCCATCACAGCTCAATCTTAAGAGTGCCGGATTTGCCTAACACTCAATCTCACTGCTTGGACGTGCACTCCAACAGCACGCTTCGCCTATCCTACTGCGTCCCCCCATCGATTAAAACGATGTTAGGTGGTACAGGAATATCAACCTGTTATCCATCGCCTACGCCTGTCGGCCTCAGCTTAGGACCCGACTAACCCAGAGCGGACGAGCCTTCCTCTGGAAACCTTAGTCAATCGGTGGACGGGATTCTCACCCGTCTTTCGCTACTCACACCGGCATTCTCACTTCTAAGCGCTCCACATGTCCTTGCGATCATGCTTCAACGCCCTTAGAACGCTCTCCTACCATTGTCCAAAGGACAATCCACAGCTTCGGTAATATGTTTAGCCCCGGTACATTTTCGGCGCAGTGTCACTCGACTAGTGAGCTATTACGCACTCTTTAAATGATGGCTGCTTCTAAGCCAACATCCTAGTTGTCTGGGCAACGCCACATCCTTTTCCACTTAACATATATTTTGGGACCTTAGCTGGTGGTCTGGGCTGTTTCCCTTTCGAACACGGACCTTATCACCCATGTTCTGACTCCCAAGTTAAATTAATTGGCATTCGGAGTTTGTCTGAATTCGGTAACCCGAGAGGGGCCCCTCGTCCAAACAGTGCTCTACCTCCAATAATCATCACTTGAGGCTAGCCCTAAAGCTATTTCGGAGAGAACCAGCTATCTCCAAGTTCGATTGGAATTTCTCCGCTACCCACAGTTCATCCGCTCACTTTTCAACGTAAGTCGGTTCGGTCCTCCATTCAGTGTTACCTGAACTTCAACCTGACCATGGGTAGATCACCTGGTTTCGGGTCTACGACCAAATACTGAACGCCCTATTCAGACTCGCTTTCGCTACGGCTCCACATTTCCTGCTTAACCTTGCATCAGATCGTAACTCGCCGGTTCATTCTACAAAAGGCACGCCATCACCCATTAACGGGCTCTGACTACTTGTAAGCACACGGTTTCAAGTTCTCTTTCACTCCCCTTCCGGGGTACTTTTCACCTTTCCCTCACGGTACTGGTTCACTATCGGTCACTAGAGAGTATTTAGCCTTAGGAGATGGTCCTCCCAGATTCCGACGGAATTTCACGTGCTCCGTCGTACTCAGGATCCACTCAAGAGAGAATACGTTTTCAACTACAGGATTATTACCTTCTTTGATTCAACTTTCCAGATGATTCGTCTAACATATTCCTTTGTAACTCCGTATAGAGTGTCCTACAACCCCAATAAGCAAGCTTATTGGTTTGGGCTCTTCCCGTTTCGCTCGCCGCTACTCAGGGAATCGAATTTTCTTTCTCTTCCTCCGGGTACTAAGATGTTTCAGTTCTCCGGGTCTGCCTTCTGACAAGCTATGAATTCACTTGTCGATAACACGACATAACTCGTGTTGGGTTCCCCCATTCGGAAATCTCTGGATCAACGCTTACTTACAGCTACCCAAAGCATATCGTCGTTAGTAACGTCCTTCATCGGCTTCTAGTGCCAAGGCATCCACCGTGCGCCCTTAATAACTTAATCTAATATAGTTATTAATCTGTGAGTGTTCTTTCGAACACTAGCGATTATTTTTTATGAATTCAAGCTTATTTAAAACTCTATTCACTCGGTTTTGCTTGGTAAAATCTATTTACTTACTTATCTAGTTTTCAATGTACAATTTAAATTATTTA
>NZ_SRPJ01000015.1 GCF_004785665.1 Staphylococcus pragensis | reverse complement strand
ATAATTTACGTAATCGAATTATTATAACTTCGCGACTATTTGCCTCAACAACAAAAAAAGAGATTAAACAACCTAAGGTTGCTTAATCTCAATATTAGGACTCATCAGTCCGATTTGACGTAGAGCCCATTTTACTTACTTTCGAGCGAAATAGTAATTGAACTTCGTTGGAATAATAAACGGGCTACGAGAAGCAGGTCGTTCGACAATAATACGCTAATCGCTAAAATTAAAGAACGATTTTTGCTCATAGCTAGTTATTGCTCGCGACCTAAACGCTCACTTTCGCACCTTAGTTTTTATTTACTGATGCGTCGTAGATTGAATCTACTGCTTCGCCTAATGCTTTGTCGAATTCTTCTTGTGATTGGCTAGCGCGTAAGTCACTTGCTAATGCACGTGAGAAGCTTGCGATTAATTCATCGTTATCTTTTAATAATTTGTTAGCTTCATCTCTGCTGTAACCGCCTGATAATACAACTACGCGTACAACATTTGGATGATCTGCTAATTCTTTGTATAAGTTAGCATTTGTAGGAATAGTTAATTTTAACATTACTAATTCATCATCGTTTAAAGCATCTAAGCCTTTTTTAAGTTCGTCTTTTAATACTTCTTCGATTTTAGCTTTGTCTTTAGCATTAATGTTTACTTCAGGTTCAATGATTGGTACTAAACCTTTAGCGATGATTCTTTTAGCGATTTCAAATTGTTGTTCAACAACGTCTTTGATACCTTGTTCATTTAATTCTAAGATATTAGAACGCATTTTAGTACCAAAGATATGACGTTCAACCGCACGATCTAAAGTCTCATCTAAGTTATCGATAGGTTTCATTAATTGAACACCATTTTGTTGTTCAGCTAAACCTTTGTCTACTTTTAAGAAAGGAACAACGCCTTTGTCAGCTAAGTAGTCGCCAGTATATTTGCCTTCAACTTCGCGATCCATAGTTTGTTCGAAAAGAATCGCACCTAAAATTTTGTCTGCAGAGAATGAAGGTGAAGTAACAACTCTAGTACGCATATCGTGTACAAGTTGGAACATTTCGTCGTCATTGCTGTATTGATCTTCATTGACACCATATTCTTTTAAAGCTTTAGGAGTACTACCGCCACTTTGGTCTAATGCTGCGATAAATCCTTTTCCTTTAGATACTTTTTCTAATTGTTCTTTATTCATTACTCTTTCCACTCCTTTAATTAACTTTCACATTTATTATGATAAAAATTAACTACATTCTCAAGTTAAATAACTTATATTTATTGAAAATTCTTAATTAACAGTTTATAGTTCAACAAATTGTACTTATTTCGTGATAATGAGGTTAATAAATCATATTTAATGAGAAGAAAATGGAACAACGTATCTTAATTATTGGAAGTTCAAGAGCTAGAAAATCGATATTAGTATATCTCTTACATAAAACGTATTACACACCTCTATCTTGTCACATACTAATCATGATAATTATCCAATTTAAAATTTAAATATATACAAATATTAGATAATTTATTTTATAAAATTTTGTCATTTTGTCATATTGATTAATAGTACTTAAAGTATGCTATTCTAGAGGGAAGTTAGGTTCTCTTATTTAGAATTTTTAAACCTTACAAATCGCTTACTATTCTAAATAATGAGAGCCTAATTATACATATAAAGAAGTTTCGGAGGCTAAGGGAATGAAAAAGAACAAAATATTTGCTGTATTAACAACAAGTGCTTTGTTACTCGCTGCTTGCAGTAATGGAGATAATTCTTCTGATAGTGGGCAAAAAGGGGACAGCCAAAAGAATGAACAATCATCTAGCAATAGTCAAAGTGACAAGTTGAAAAAGAATAATGAGAAGAATGATAACTCTAACAAAGTGGATTATCCTAAAGATGGCGTTAAAGGTATTTATGTAACTAGTAATTCAACACAAGGTGACAAATTAGATGAGTTAATTAAATTCATTAAAGATTCTAAGTTGAATACAATGGTTATCGACGTGAAAGATGACGAAGGTAACATTACGATGAAATTAAATACTGGCAACAAAAATGTGGATAAAAACACTTTAGATATTGTTGACGGTAAGAAATTATTAAAAAAATTACATGATAACGATATTTATCCAATTGCACGTATCGTAACATTTAAAGATACTAAATTGGCGAACGAACATCCTGAATGGTCATTTAAAAACAGTGATGGTTCAGTATGGACAAATGGTAAAGGCGATAGCTTTATCAATCCATTCATGAAAGAAGTTTGGGATTATGATATCGCAGTAGCTAAAGCGGCTGCTAAAGCAGGATTCCAAGACATCCAATTTGACTATGTTCGTTTCCCAGAAGGATTTGAGAATGAAGCAGATAGTTTAACTTATAATAAGGGTGATTATAAAAATAGTAAGTTAAGTTCTGGAGATCAACGTGTTGATACGATTACTAAATTCTTAGAGCATGCGAATAAAGAATTGAAACCAATGGGTGTAAACGTATCAGCTGACGTATTTGGTTACTCTGCATTAGTTAAAAATGCACCAGGTATTGGTCAAAGTTTCCCTAAAATCTCTAAAAATGTAGATGCAATTTCATCAATGATTTATCCATCTCACTGGAGTAATGGTGATTTCGGTTTACAAGCACCAGATACTGAACCATACACAACAATTAACCGTTACATCCAAAAAGAAAATAACTTATTGGATACACTTGGTAAAGATAAACCAATTTCTCGTCCATGGATTCAAGATTTCACTGCTTCATATTTAGATAATGGTAATTATATCGATTACGATGCTAAGCAAGTCTCAGACCAAGTACAAGCATTGAAAGATAATGGTGTAAATGAATTCTTATTATGGAACGCTGGTAATGAATACACTGAAGGCGCTAACTATAACCCTGAAAAAGGTAATGCGAAAGATCAAGATCCTGAAGGTGTAGAACAAGAATCAAACGATAATAATAAAGGTTCTGATAATAAAAATAGCCAAGATAACAACAAAGACAAACAAAACAATCAAGATAATCAATAATAATAAAATTACGCCTTTCAACACTATAGGTTGAAAGGCGTAACTTTTTATATTATGACGCTTTTTTATTTCTTCTATTAATCATAAAGGCGCTTCCTAATAAAAGGAATAAGCCACCAAATATTTGACTTGTTGGTTCATGTTGCGCTTCACCTGTTTGAGGTAAAGATTTATCTGAGGCATGCTGCTTTGATTTATGTGCTTTGATTTGTTTTACAGAAGGTACTTCTGAAGAATCTACATTTCCCACATAATACGCGTTGAGCTCGCGTGCACAATCTACTGAAGCGACTTTCGGTGCTTTTTTATGTTGAGGTTCTACTTCAGCTGCTTTAGCTATACCATGTTCTGCATGTGTTTCCTCATCTTGAAGTCTACTAAATTGACTATATTTATCATTTTTATAGTCAACTTCACCATTCTTATAAACTCTGTAAACACCATTACCAGCATTTAATTTATTTTGACTAACGATTTCAAAGTAATCGCCTTTATCTACTGCTTTTTTGAAGTTTTGTAAATTAGGGTTGCCTCCACTGTTTGACATCGCCGTAGTTGCAACTTGTTGGGCATTATCTTGCGTTACAACTTCTGCAGCAGATGCATGTGCTGGATTTGCTACAGATAGCAATACTGTACTTGTTAAAACAGTTGATGCAATTAAAGAGACCTTCTTCACAATGAAAACCCCATTTCATTTATTATCAATTACAGCTTTAGTGTAGCATTGAAATAACAATTGAATAGGGGTTTAAAATAAACAATATTGAATTTTTAATCTAATTTAAAGAAATGATAGTTTGTAAATATTAGTTAATGATAGTAAAGATTTTTTTAAGATTTTCAAATGACTTTTTAGAAGCTCTTTTTTGAAAAGTAAGGAATTGCACAAGCCATTAAAACTGTAAAAATCAAGTGCGCAATCATCCATAATCCATATTCACCCCAACTAAAGTGGAAAAATGAGCGTTGAGCCATAACAATTAATAGGGGATATAATACTGCAAAAACAATCAATAATAAGAAATAACTGATTCTATATAACGGTTTAGAAATATGATAAATCGCTAAGAAAATAATATAAATGATAAAACCGATGAATACATGAATCAATAATTCAAGAATTAATGGTGTTTTGCTAGGATCTGCAAGAAAATCTATATTAATTAGCAATAAAGTTAAATGAGTCGACTGTACTAATACATCCATAATAAACATGATCAGTAATAATAAAACGCTAATAAGCAATGCACTAAGAAAGTGGTAGCCATACCGTACCATAATCATCCATCCTTCAAATGTGTTTACCAAGCTATTCCCTATGGCAAAGTAAATCACACATTTTAAAAATTTAGAATGTTTAGAAAAATATTGACCTAAATGCTATCCAATGCTAATATGATAACAATTCAATAAGACTTATTAACTCTTATCAAGAGTGGTGGAGGGATGTGCCCTAAGAAGCCCAGCAACCGTCGTTTAACGAAATGGTGCTAATTCACATAAAGTAAACAATACTTTAAGAGATGAGAGAAAGTGTATCGATACTTTCTCTTAAATAATAGAAAGTATTTTTTTTATGTCTTCTAACTATTTAAGAGTTGAGGTGTAATTGAATCATTATTAAAAAAGAGGTGTCGATATACATGAAAAAATGGTTAAGTGTGATAAGTATTTTAGTTTTAGTTATTGTATTAGCAGGATGTGGCAAAGATAAAGAGGATAATAAAAAAATCACGGTTGCTGCTTCACCTGCACCACATGGAGATGTGTTGAAGAAAGCAAAAGAACAATTAAAGAAAAAAGGTTATGATTTAGAAGTTAAAGAAGTAAATGATTATAAAGTGCCAAATAAATTATTAGATAAAGGTGATGTAGATGCGAATTTCTTCCAACATGTGCCTTATTTAAAAGCTGAAAGGAAAAGTCATGGATATAAAATAGAAGAATTAGGTAAAGTATTTACAACACCTATGGGTGTATACAGTAAAAAATACAAAAAACTGAAAGATATTCCTGAAGGTTCAACGATTTATGTTTCAAATAACCCAGCGGAAGAAGGACGATTTTTATCATTCTTTGTAGACGAAGGTCTCATTAAGTTGAAAAAAGGTGTCAAAATTGAAGATGCAAAGTTTGAAGATATTGCTGAAAATAAAAAGAATTTAAAATTTAATCATCAGCAAGGTGATGAATTTTTACCTAAGACATACAAAAATGGCGAAGGAGCAGCAGTGATTATGAATTCTAACTATGCCATCGATAATGGTTTGAAACCATCTAAAGACGCGATTGTTATGGAAGGTAAATCATCTCCGTTTGCTAATATTATTGCTGTACAAGAAGGGCATAAAAAAGATAAAAAGTTCCAAGAATTGTTAAAAGTAATGCAATCGAAAGAAATAAAAGATTATATTAAAAAAGAATATGGAGACGATGTAATTCCATATGATAGCAAATAATTATTTATAGAAATGACTCTCAAAGCTACTGCTTTGTGGGTCATTTTTTGAATGCATTTATTGATTGGTTGTACAATTCTTTCGAGAATTAATGCTAATTATTTATCTATTCGAATATAAATTTACCACAAGAAAGTTTAGTCGAACTTGGTATCTAAGGTCTTGTCTTAAAGAAAGCTGTTGAGTCATTTATATTCATTATCTCCACTCTCTTCAAAACTTTTTATATTTTAAATATTCAGAAAATATTTACAAATCTGATAATTATTAGTAAGATATTGATTACTATTATTAAATGAAGTTTATTGCGAGGGCCAAAACTTTTCAAAAAATAAATGTATAAGGGAAGGCACGTTATGGGAGGATGAGTAATCATGAGTAAGGCAGAGGAATTAATTAAAGAAGACGGACGATATTTTGCAACATCTGGGAGAATAAAATATTACCCGTTAGCGATTGATCATGGATACGGGGCAACATTAGTTGATGTGGATGGGAAAGCGTATATTGATTTACTTTCAAGTGCCAGTTCTCAAAATGTAGGGCATGCACCGAAACGCGTTACTGATGCGATTAAGAAACAGGTAGATAAGTTTATTCATTATACGCCTGCTAACATGTACCATGAACCAGCCGTTAAGTTATCTAAAAAATTGTGTGAGATTGCGCCAGGGGATTATGAGAAGCGTGTCACATTTGGATTAAGCGGCTCAGATGCAAATGATGGAATTATTAAATTTGCACGCGCGTACACAGGACGCCCCTATATCATTAGCTTTACAAATGCGTATCATGGGTCAACGTTTGGCTCACTCTCTATGTCAGCGATTAGTTTGAATATGCGTAAACACTATGGACCATTGCTTAATGGCTTTTACCATATTCCTTTTCCAGATAAATATAGAGGGATGTATGAACAACCTCATGCGAATACCATCGAAGAATACCTTGCGCCACTTAAAGAAATGTTTGCGAAGTATGTGCCGGCTGAAGAAGTGGCTTGTATCGTTGTTGAAACGATTCAAGGTGATGGTGGTTTATTAGAAGCGGTAGAAGGTTATTTCGAAGCACTTGAAGCTTTATGTCACGAACATGGTATTTTACTAGCGGTAGACGATATTCAACAAGGTCTTAGTCGTACAGGAACTTGGAGTTCTGTCGATCATTTCAACTTTACACCGGATTTAATTACGTTTGGTAAGTCATTGGCTGGCGGTTTACCAATGTCAGCTATTGTGGGACGCAAAGAAATCATCGAAAGTCTTGAAGCTCCAGCTCACTTGTTTACAACCGGTGCAAATCCGGTAAGTTGCGAAGCGGCTTTAGCTACAATAGGGATGATTGAAGAAGATGATTTACTAACTGCTGCTTCTGAAAAGGGACACCACGTACGTCAGCGCATGAATCAATGGGTAGAGAAATATCATTACGTAGGCGATGTACGAGGCATTGGTTTATCGATTGGCATCGACATTGTGTCAGATAAACAAGCGAAGACAAGAGCCTCTGAAGAAGCATTGAAAATCTGCAATTACTGTTTTGACCATGGTGTCGTGATTATCGCAGTAGCAGGGAATGTACTACGTTTCCAACCTCCATTAGTTATTACGTACGAACAACTTGACCATGCTTTAGATGTAATTGAAGCAGCACTACAAGCATTGGAAGAAGGACAATTAGATAATTATAGTATCGAAGGTCAAGGCTGGTAAGTGGCCCTAAGACAGTACAAAAGCCTATCTCAAATTTAGAGATAGGCTTTTATATATAAATAACGGTAGGCGAAATGCCTACCGTTTTAAAATGATATTAATCTTTAGGTACTACGTAATCTTTCTCTTCATTTTTCTTAGAGTGTCTTACACCATAGAATGTGTAAATCACTATACCTACAAGGAACCAAATTAAAGTATAAAGTTTAGCATCGAAGCTTAAGCCCCAGAATACAAGTACAACAAGAATAAATGTGATAACCGGTAATACTGGGAAACCTGGTACTTTAAATGCTGGTACTGGTAAGTCTTTACCTTCGCGTTTTCTTAGGCTATACATTGCAAGTGATACGAACATGAATGCTACTAATGTACCTGCTGAAATTAATTGTGCTAAGAATGCGAATGGGAACATTGAACCAATTAATACACCAATAATTGTTAAGATTAAAAGTGCTCTGTTTGGTAAATGATTGTGATTTAATTTTGATAACCAAGGTGGTAATAAGCCGTCACGTCCAAATGAATAAAGTAAACGTGAACCAGCTAACATCATACCGATTAAGGCAGTAAACATACCAATAACTGAAATCGCTTGGATAACTTCAGCGATAATAACGTGTCCACTTTGACGTAATGCCCAACCTACAGGTTCAGCGTTACCAGCGTATCTAGAATAGTGGAACATACCTACTAATACTAATGCTACGGCTACGAATAATACTACCGCAACTGCTAAAGAACCTAGGATACCACGAGGCATTGTTTTCTCTGGATTGATTGCTTCTGCAGAGTTTGCAGCGATTGAGTCAAATCCGATATATGCTAAGAAGATCATTGAAACCCCAGCATAAATACCTTGCCATCCACCGAAGTCACCGTTTTCTGTCACTTTATGTTCAGGAATAAATGGGACATAGTTTGAAGCATGGATAGCTGTTAAACCAACGATAACGAATAAAACAATTGCAAATACTTTTAAAATAACTAAAACATTTTCCACACGTGCTACTTCTGTCACACCACGAGATAAAATAACCGCTGTAATGATAATCACGAGTGCTGCGATAATATCAATCACGCCTCCGTCAGCACCAAAAGGATTAGACAATGATTTAGGTAAGACAATACCTAATGGTGAAATAAGCCCGCGTAAGTTTGCGGAAAAACCGGAAGCTACAAAGGCGACGGCAATAAAGTACTCGGCTAGAAGCGCCCAACCGGCTACCCATCCAGCAAATTCTCCAAATAAAACGTTAATCCATGAATAAGCTGAACCAGCAAATGGCATAGTTGACGCCATTTCTGCATATGAGAAAGCTACTAAACCAGCTACGATAGCAGCTAATAAGAATGATAATGATACTGCAGGTCCTGCATGTTCAGCAGCTACAACTCCAGGTAGAGTGAAGATAGCTGTTGATACAATAGTACCTACACCTAATGCAAGAAAATCTCGAACGCGTAAAGTACGTTTTAAGTGTCCATCTTTACTTTGATAGATAGTGGGATCTTCTTTTCTGGTAAATTTTTTGAAAACACTGGGCATAATGATGAACCTCCACTGAATATTTTATTCTCTCTATTTAATAACTTGTTGATTAATTGACATTTAATATCATAGCACAAAAACTCAATATTTTGTCTAAAATTTCTGAAAATTTTAAGTTTTCTTACTTTTTATAAATGATTTAGCCTAACAAGAAAATTTTAAATGATAAACTTGATTATATCAGATATGAAAGAAATAAAAACAATAAAAAAGTATAAAATAACACCAAAAAGATAAAAAGTAGAATTGTTGTCCCTTATCGCTCTCAAATAATGACCGATAAGTCAAGTAATTAGGCCTTTTAAAGTGTAAAAAGACGCATAAATTGTTTAAAGTTAGTTGACCTATTCCAAAATGGAATGGTTTCTATCGAAAATATGTATTTTATTAATAACTCAAAGCGTACTATAATAAAAAACGTAATGAAGTTACATCATATTCAAATGTTTCTATTCATGTGTGTTACAATCATTCCCCTAAAAGGTTGTAAGAGGCAATAGTCACTATATAGAAGTGAATTGTTTACACAAGACGACATATAAAATAGAAGACTCCCATCTCACATTTGTATATGTTTATTTAACTGAGATTACAATGCAACATTGAAATAATGAAGTAACTTAAATAAAAAGAAGCCGCAATCAACATGTGACTAAGTCTTTCCCTCTTTTTCCCTTAAAAAATAGACATGTGTATGTGGCTTCTTTTTTATATAAAACTAAAAGGTTATGTGAAAGGATATGAATATAAATGACTAAAAAAAATTATTCTGCTGCGGATATGGTCATTGATACTTTGAAAAATAATAATGTGGATTACGTGTTTGGTATTCCTGGCGCTAAGATTGACTATCTCTTCAATGCATTAGAAGATGATGGTCCAGAACTTATCGTTACACGTCACGAACAAAATGCTGCTATGATGGCGCAAGGTGTAGGACGTATTACAGGTAAACCAGGCGTAGCGTTAGTAACAAGTGGTCCTGGGGTTAGTAACTTGACTACAGGATTATTAACAGCGACTTCAGAAGGTGACCCTGTGCTTGCAATTGGTGGTCAAGTTAAACGAAATGATTTATTACGTTTAACTCATCAAGCGGTAGATAACGCTTCTTTATTAAGATCATCAACTAAATATAGCGCAGAAGTTCAAGATCCAGAATCACTATCAGAAGTAATGACAAATGCTATTCGCACAGCTACTTCGGGTAAAAACGGTGCAAGTTTCATCAGTATTCCTCAAGATGTTATTTCAGCACCAGTGGAATCTAAAGCAATTGATTTATGTGAACAACCACGTTTAGGTGTTCCTGCTTTAGAAGATGTTAAAGAAGTTATTGAAGCAATTAAAGAAGCAAAATTCCCAGTACTACTTGCTGGAATGAGAAGTTCTAGTGAGAAAGAAACGGAAGCTATTCGCCAATTAGTTCAGAAAACAAACTTACCAGTAGTTGAAACTTTCCAAGGTGCTGGTGTATTAAATCGTGAATTAGAAAATCACTTTTTCGGACGTGTAGGTTTATTCCGTAACCAAGTTGGGGATGAATTATTACGTAAAGCTGATTTAGTAGTAACTATCGGCTATGACCCAATTGAATATGAAGCAAGTAACTGGAATAAAGAGTTAGATACTGACATCATTGCGATTGATGAAGTTCAAGCAGAAATTACTAACTTCTTACGTCCTAAAAAAGAATTAGTTGGTAATATCGCTGGTACAATTCAATTATTATCAGAACATATTGATGGTACAATCATTGATCAAAAACATTTAGATGATTTAGAACAATTAAGAGCGGATATTATTGAAGCAACTGGAATTAAATACACACATGAAGATGGTGTGATGCATCCGTTAGAAATCATTGAAACAATGCAAAACACTTTAACTGATGATACAACTGTTACTGTAGACGTAGGTAGTCACTATATTTGGATGGCTCGTAAATTTAGAAGCTATAATCCAAGACATTTATTATTCAGTAATGGTATGCAAACACTTGGTGTGGCTTTACCATGGGCAATTGCTGCTGCACTTGTACGTCCTAATACACAAGTTGTTTCAGTTGCTGGTGACGGTGGTTTCTTATTCTCAGGTCAAGATCTTGAAACAGCTGTCCGTAAAAAATTAAACATCATCCAATTAATTTGGAATGATGGTAAATACAACATGGTAGAATTCCAAGAAGAAATGAAATATAACCGTTCATCTGGTGTTGACTTTGGACCAGTTGACTATGTGAAATATGCTGAATCATTTGGTGCTAAAGGACTTCGTGTAACAAGCCAAGAAGAACTTGAAGCTGCACTTAAAGAAGGATATGAAACAGAAGGTCCAGTATTAATCGATATTCCAGTGAACTACAAAGATAATATTAAGTTATCTACAAATGTATTACCTGATTCTTTAAACTAATTTTCAAAAATAATAGGAGTGAATATTAAAATGAGTCACGTATTATATCAACACGGTACATTAGGTACATTGATGGCAGGTTTATTAGAAGGTACTGCTACAATTAATGAGTTATTAAAACATGGTGATTCAGGACTAGCGACATTAACTGGTTCTAATGGCGAAGTTATCTTCCTTAACGGCGAAGCTTATCATGCGAATGAGCACAAAGAATTTAAGAAATTAAATGGTGACGAAATGACACCATATGCTACAATTACGCGTTTCGAAGCGGACCATACGTACCAAACAGCTGATAAAGATTCTGAAACAGTGTTAAACGAAGTTAAAGAACAGATGTTAAGTGATAACTTATTCTCAGCTGTAAAAATTAGTGGTACATTCAAAAAAATGCATGTACGTATGATGCCTAAACAAGAACCACCTTATACACGTTTAATTGATTCTGCACGTCGTCAACCTGAAGAGACACGTGAAGACATTAAAGGAACAATTATTGGTTTCTTCACACCAGAATTATTCCATGGTATTGGTTCTGCAGGTTTCCATATTCACTTTGCGAACGATGACCGTAACTTTGGTGGTCACGTATTAGATTTTGAAGTGGATGATGTTAAAGTAGAAATTCAAAACTTTGAAACATTCGAACAACATTTCCCAGTTGATAATAAGACATTTACAGAAACTGAAATCGATTATGCAGATGTGCATGATGAAATTAGAGAAGCTGAATAATTTGTAAGATGTCAGAGAGACAGGCAAGAATTCGTAGCCTGTCTCTTTTTTGAATTTAAAATTTATATAATAATATTTTATGCAATATGGTTTGATGGTATAATAACTTAAAGTTTCATATTTCGAAGGTACATCAAGATGCAATGTCCAAATTGTGGTCAGACATATCAACTAGGAGATTTATTCTGCGGAGAGTGTGGAACAAAATTGCCAGCTGCAACTTCACAGTCAACGCCATCAACATCAGAATCATTAAACTTGGCTAATAATCAAAGTAATACTCAGCAAGTAGTGACATCAACAACGCACGCTACACCTAATGCTGAAAGTTCAAGCGAATCACATTCAAATCAAAATGCTCAATCTCAAAGCGTAAATCAAAATGAACATTACCAATCACAATATGCGCAAGGTTATCCTTCATATCAACAACGCTATGCCCCAGGTCCGTTTACTTTTAAAGTCAGAGCAGTAATAAATGAAAGTAAACAGTTCTTCAGACAAGCGTTTAGTAGCCATGATGCTACTATTAAAAGTCCACATGCCTTTAGTTATACTTTGTTAGTTTCTTTAATTATTTTAGGATTATTGATTGTAGGATTATTTGTACATTCATTTATACCTGATGCAATTGAATAATTTGGTATTACGCGTACATCAATTACTACACGAATCGTTGTAGGGGTAGCGATTTTAACGGGTGTAGTAAGCATTGCAACGTTTGCTGTTATACGTTTAACAGTAGTGCAACCTATACCATTTAAGAAAGTAGTTTCTGATTTCGTATTAGTGAATACACTTACAGTTTCGATATTATTGTTAGGATTAATTTCAATTTTCCTTCAATTATATAAAGTTGGAGGCCTTCTTATAGTATTGTCTTTCTTTGTGTTAATTAGTTCAGGAATTTATTTGATTTCTAAATATAGTGCACATCAATTATTACGTGTACCAAGTTTCTATAGTTCAATTATTCTTATTATTATCGTGAGCTTGGTGTTTTATTTCTATGGTTCATCACTGATTGATCAATTCTGGAATACGAAGTATTTATGGGATATTTTAGGAAATGCACGTCATGGCTTATTGTAAACATTGTGGAAGTAAAATCGTTCCAGGCCAAAGAGTGTGTACTCAATGTGGAACTCGACTAGTCACAGAGGCTAGTTCGGCTCCGCCTTTTCAAAATGAACCGAGAAAATCGAAAAAGGTACATGTGCTCATTAAAATCTTAGTAGCTGTATTAATAGTTGTATTAGTAGGCGCTTACTTTGTGGCGAAACATCAATTATTACCAGAAAAAGATGGTGCACATATTGCACAAGCGCTAACATCTGAAGATACAAAAACTTTGGCGAAATATTTAACTACGAATGGAAAGCATTTAACAGATGATGAATTAAAAGCTTACATTAAAATGTTGAAAGCACATGGTGATTTGCAAAATTATGCGGATGAAATTCAGAACTCGATTAAACAAATAGTCCATCATACTAAAGATACTTCTTCAGTATATGGTTATGGAACACATACCATCTTTAGCGTAAAAGAAGAGGGGGAAACAATTTTTATTATTTGATAAATACGCCTATGAAATTCCTCAAGAAGAAGTGAAATTAAAAGGTAAAGATGATGCCATACTCACTTACACTTTGAATGGGAAAGATCATGAAGTTCAATTGAAAAAGGGCGAAGATAACTATTTAAGTAAGTTCCCAATAGGAAACTATACGCTTAGTGCTTCTAAAAAAATAGATCATCGTGTTCATAAAGGAAAGATAAATATTGATATGAGTAACAATGGGGTAGATACTACGGAAAAATTTAATGAAAAACGATTTAAAATTTATTCTGTCTTAGGGACTGCATTTTTAGATGACGGTAAATATGATATTTACGTTAATGATAAAAAAATTGACAAACATTCAAATTTATCAGAAGAATATGGTCCTTATACTAAAGAGGATAATGTGAAAATTTACGCCATTGGGAAAACTGAAGACAATAAAACATTTAAGTCAAAAGTAGTTAACTTAAACGATAAATTTGATGAATCTAATTTAGATGATGTTATTGATATTTCTTTAGAATTTGATTCAAAAGAAATAAGTGATTATAAATCTAAAAAACTAGATGAGTTAATGCATAGTTAACATTTCATTTAAAACTAAAAAAGCAAGTAAGGAAATCTATGATGTAAATAGAAATCCTACTTGCTTTATTTAGTATTATTCTCTTTTTCATATTATGTAATAGTTTGCTATTACCTTTAATAACCACTACTAATGATTCACCTTCAATCCTATGTCAATTGTACGAAAACCAACAAAACCGATATAATTGTATAAAAACATACCGTATAGAAAGAGGTATAAACTATGGTTCAAGATCGTAGAATTAGAAAATCACAAAATGCTATTAAATCAGCTTTCATTGATCTGTTAAAAAAACATGAATTTAACGTAATCACAGTATAACAAATTACTGACTTAGCAGATATTAATCGTGGTACATTCTATACACATTATTTAGATAAATATGACTTATTAGAAAAAATGGAAGACGAACAAGTTGAAAAAGTGAAATTGTTCATTGAAGAGAGTAAACAAAATAGTGGTGGCAAATTTACTACGGATGATTTACGAGAAATAATGGAATTTCTAATTTCGCATATTGAAGAGAATATTGAATTCTACCAATTAATGTTTAAAGCAGGTAAAGACTCTACATTACATGAAAAATTATATAGCTTGCTAAATAATTACTTAAATAGTTTTACAAGTATGAAAGGGGAAATAAGTGGTATACCATTTTCATATTTTATGAGCTATGTTTCGGGAGCGGGATTATCCTTTTTAAGACATTGGGTAGAAGACAATCAACGCATACCTAAAGAAGATTTAATTAATTACTTCTATGACATTGTTAATCATGGTCCAGCCACAATTATACAAAGAGAAATTAATAAATGAATAAAAAGTAACGTTTTCTTAAGTGCATTCAAGAAAATGTCTAACCAATGATAGATATTGGCTTGCTAAAGTCAGTCATAAGTCCTTTTTTACACCTAGTCTACTTTTGAAAAGAATCTAGGTGTTTTTTAGGCTCTACGTCAAATCGGACTGATGAGTCCTAATATTGAGATTAAGCAACCTTAGGTTGTTTAATCTCTTTTTTTGTTGTTGAGGCAAATAGTCGCGAAGTTATAATAATTCGATTACGTAAATTA
>NZ_SRPJ01000012.1 GCF_004785665.1 Staphylococcus pragensis | reverse complement strand
CAACAAGCATGAGTGACTCAACAAGTACAAGCACATCAGACAGTGAATCAGCATCAACAAGCGTGAGCACATCAGACAGTGCGTCAACATCAACAAGTGTGAGCGACTCAACAAGTACAAGCACATCAGACAGTGAATCAGCATCAACAAGCGTGAGTGATTCAACAAGTGCAAGTACGTCATTAAGTGGATCAGAAAGTGCTAGTCTTTCAGACTCAACAAGCACAAGTACATCAGATAGTGCATCAACATCAACAAGTGTGAGCGACTCAACAAGCGCAAGCACATCAGACAGTGAGTCAGCATCAACAAGCGTGAGTGACTCAACAAGCGCAAGCACATCAGATAGTGCGTCAGCATCAACAAGCGTGAGCGACTCAACAAGCGCAAGCACATCATTAAGTGCTTCAACATCAACAAGCGTGAGCGACTCAACAAGCGCAAGCACATCAGACAGTGAGTCAGCATCAACAAGCGTGAGTGACTCAACAAGCGCAAGCACATCAGACAGTGCATCATCATCAACAAGTGTGAGTGGCTCAACAAGTGCAAGCACATCAGATAGTGCGTCAGCATCAACAAGTGTGAGTGACTCAGATTCAGGTAGTGGCTCAACGTCACACAGTGAATCACATACAGAAAGTCATACAAACTCAATGAGTCAATCAGACTCAAACAGTGGTTCAACAAGCACAAGTGATTCAGTATCACATAGCAGTTCACATTCAGATAGCTATACAAATTCAGCAAGTCATTCAAGCTCTGAAAGTGCATCGACTCATACAAGTGAATCTAATACACATTCAACATCAATGAGTCTTTCAACTTCAGAGAGCACTACTACAAGTGATTCAACTTCAATGAATGCAAGTAAATCAAATAGTATGAGTACATCAGAATCACAAAGTCATAATTCTCAAGTACACAGTACGTCACAACATCACAAAGACAATACTGATTTACCAGATACTGGTAACGATAGTTCAAACTCATCAGTATTAGTCTCAGCTGTAGCAGCAATGTTAGCGGGATTAGGAATGATTAGAAGATCTCGTAAAAATAAGAAAGATAAAAAAGAGTAGAGTTTCGATATTGAAAGTCTGATTTTACTCTAAATAAAAAGAGGCTAAAGCATAATTATTGGTTGAGATAAGCTTTCCAAACCAAAGTAATTAATGTCTTTAGCCTCTTTGATATAATATAGAAAAATTTATTTTTAAATATTAGGTGGAATTATGTTCAAAGAGCAGGAATATAAAGTGTTATATAAAAGAATATTATTCACATGTTTCATATTAGTTATTTACATTTTAGGGAGTAATATTTCTATAATTGGTGCTAGAAGGATTCGAGATACAAAAGATACATTTTTTAAGTTAGCCATTTCTAATGTTGGGGGAGACCTTGCTACATTAAATATTTTTTCATTAGGACTTGGTCCTTGGCTAACTTCTTTAGTCATTATAATGTTATTGAATTATCGAGACATTGACAAAGTTACTAAGCAAACACGTTCTGAGAAACATTGTAAAGAGCGTATATTAACTTTATTATTTGCAGCATTTCAAAGTTATTATGTAATTAACACATATATTCATAATAATTTTATAAAAGATACTAATATCATTTTGCTCATGTTAGTACTTATTACAGGTACGATGTTTCTTGTCTGGTTAGCAGACCAGAATATTACTTATGGTATTGCTGGTCCTATGCCTATTGTTCTCATGAGTTTAACCAAATCTTTATTTAACAACCAACATTTTATGAAATTAAATATTAGTGTAGTCATGCTAATTTTAATTATTGCAATTTTAGTTATTGCATTATTTTTCTTATTATTTATTGAGTTGTCAGAATATCGTTTAAATTATAAAGATATTATGAACAATTCTACTCATAAGACACCGACCTATCTAGCTTGGAAATTAAATCCAGCAGGAAGTATTTCAATTATGGTTAGTTTGTCAGCTTTTGTACTTTTAAATAATTTAATTAATTTAATAGTTTCTCTGTTTGGTATAAACCTTAATTTAAACTTTTTGAGTTTTAATCATCCACTAGGTATTACAAGTTATTTCGTTTTACAAATTATATTAAATTATTTACTGTCGCGCTTCTTAATTAATACAAAGAAAAAAGCTAGAGAATTTTTAAAAAATGGAAATTATTTCGACTCAGTGAATCCTGGGAAAGAAACAGAACGTTATTTAAATCTAAAAGCGCGTAGAGTATGTTGGACTGGCGCAATTATCGTAGCTTTTATTTTAGCTATTCCTATGTATTCAACGTTATTTGTTCCAAATATGTCAAAAGAAATCTATTTTTCAGTTCAACTAATTATTTTAGTGTATATCAGTATAAATATTGGAGAAACGATTCGTACATATTTATACTTCGATCGTTATAAACAGATTTTGAATAAATATTGGTAAGGAGATTATTATGAAACAGTTTATACCCGCATGGTACGATTCAACTTATTGGTGGGATAGCGCTGTCGAGCCTTTTTTCAGAAAAAAAAAAGTTACTGAATTTGACGATATGGTGAGCTTATTGTCAATGTATCGTAAAAATGAAGAAACATTCACAACGCTTATTCTAAATTATCAGCCCATGTTGCGTTTGTTTCTACATCGGCATCAGCTCTATGAAGTAACTTATTGGTCTCTCTTCGATGCTATTCAAGGTGCTCAGAATGTAACACCGCAAGCGATAGATTATAGAGATTTAGCTTGGCCAGAAGATACTGAGTTTATATATACTTCGTTTCAAGTTATCGCGATTACGGCTACCAATATGTATTCTAAGATTAATTTCAGCCAAGAAGGATACTTGCTTTGGATTGAAGACTTTGAAAATGAAGTGCTTAAACGGAAGTTTATTTTTGATGATAGGGGTTTTATTTCCTCAATTGAGTCTTATGACTTAAATAGTAAGCCAGCGTATAGAGACTATTTAAATGTCGATGGGTCTACCATTATGAGACAGAATTTTAACACACAAAATATAACTATTATGGCTGAGTATCAACCTCATTTTCAAAAAACAGAATATAACAATATGGACGAATTAATACACGAAAAATTAAGTGAATTTAACGACAATAATCTAAAAACTAACGATAAACTTATTGTGGCGGCAGATGAACGACACAATAAATTATTAAATGATATATTTCAACCTGAAAATATATGTTATTCGCTCTTCACACCACGTAACAAGCATGTTCATGATGAGTTATTAAAATCCATTACAGTAGCAAATCAATGTGTAGTAGATACGCAGGAAAATGAAAGGAAAATTGATGCCTTTGTGTCAGATAATCGACAATCTCAACAGTTTAATTACATGCGTATTACGCCGTTTGAAGCACAAATGTTACCAAATATAAGTAGTCAATTATACGAAACCAATATAGGTGTTTGGGTAGATGGCTTAACGGACAATGAATTGCAATCGCTTATGACGCAGTTAGCACAGTATATTTATCATCATGAAAAAATAAAAATAATTTTAATGACGAAATCAAGTAATCATGAAATAGCGCCATGGCTTAAAGAAGAGGTACAAAAAATTAATGATTCTTTAAATACAGAAAATGAAGAATTATCTTTAGAAGTGCGCGATATTCTGGAAACAGAACTTGAAAATATAGAAGCAATTAAAATCATTTCTGTACCTTTTGAAGAAGATTTAATGAAAGCTATCTCTCAATTAAGGATTGTAATTGATTTAAACTCAGAGCCGGATTTATATTTGCAAATTTCAAGTATTAGTGCAGGTATTCCGCAAATAAATAAAAGCCAAACAGATTATGTTGAGCATAAATTAAATGGGCTAATCATTGAAAATATGGAACAACTCCATATGGCATTAGATTATTTCTTACTTAATCTAAAAAATTGGAATTATTCTTTCGCACATTCTATAAAATTGAGTGAAAATTTCAGCTCAAAATTTATTATTCAACAGCTTGATAGTTTGATAGAAGGTGGAACATATGGCACGTAAATTTAGGATATTACAAGTGGGGGGCAAAGATTTAGAACCTCTATTCGATAATAAAAAAAATGTAGAGTGGGATTATCTTGATGATACGCTTTTTCAATTTGAAAGTGGATACATTGAAGCAGTTCAAGAGATTATTAATGCATATGGTGATTTCGATTTTGTATTTGTGCAAAGTCCGTACTCTCAACCATTAATGAAGTTATTACAACTTGTTAGTACGCCTCATAACACAGTAATTGATTCCCATGTGTGGACTTCAGAATTTGAAAATGAAACGCTTGTCAGAACTAAACTAATTAAAAAATTAGAGTATGAAACAGAAGAAGAATTGCATAATAAATTATTAGCGGTGACATTTCCTGGGCAATATGGCGATAGAATATCTCCAATTAAGGCAATAGTGAAGCCTCATTTTCAAGGGGAGTATTGGTATGAGGGGAATACGGCGCTTGTAATTGAAGGTGATTTTGGACAATCATTTAAACCACTTGTGACATGGACGCAACGCTTGGTTAATGACCAAGAGAAAGTAAATGAAATTTGGCCCGAATATGAAATTGATGGGAATGTTGAGATAGAGTACACGCTTAGAATTACACCTAATGGATCTATTGACTTTCCTAACCAAACATTGCGTTTTGAACATCAAGATTTGAAAGAACCTATACAGTTGCCACGCTTGCCATATCAAGCTAATGTCAGTGTATCTCTAAAGGCTAAAGGAGCAGGGAAGATTAAATTAGGTGCTATCCATAAGCGCTGGTCGCGTCTTGAAATGGGGCAATTTATCATGGGTGGTAAGCGTTTTGCTGATGCTCATCGTAAGGAATTTATTTATTATTTCAATCCCGGTGATATGAAGCCTCCGCTCAATGTCTATTTTAGTGGTTATCGCCCTGCTGAAGGCTTTGAGGGTTATTTCATGATGAACAAGATGGATGCGCCATTTATTTTAATTGGTGATCCAAGGCTTGAAGGTGGCGCATTCTATCTAGGTTCTGACACTTTTGAAAAGGGTATTATTGATGTTATACGTAATGCAATTGAGTTTCTCAATTTCAAACCGAACGATTTGATTTTATCTGGCTTATCGATGGGTTCGTTTGGAGCTTTGTATTATGCTACAGAGTTAGAGCCTGCAGCGGTAGTAGTTGGGAAACCTCTACTTAATGTAGGGTCGATTGCAGATAATATGAAGTTATTACATCCAAACGAATTCGGTACAGCGAACGATGTATTACTAGCGAATGAAGGTGGTATTTCTCAAGCAGATATCGACCAATTGAATACACGTTTTTGGGAAAAAATAAAAAACAGTAATCTCTCAAAAACAACATTTGCGATTGCTTATATGCAACATGATGATTATGATGCGACAGCCTTTCAAGCATTGTCACCAGTTCTTAGTCAACACCGTGCACATGTGATGAGTCGTGGTGTGCCTGGTCGCCATAACGATGACACACCAACAATTACAAACTGGTTTGTAAATTTTTATAATATTATCTTAAAAGATCAATTCGGGAGAGATAGTGTTGTCAATGCAAAATGAATTTAAAATTGAATGGCGACATATTAATCGAAAAACATTTATGTATGGCACAAAATTGCAGTTTAGAGAAGAGGGGGCATATTTTGAAAATCCCTTAATGCCTTCTGGAATGGTAATTCATGATTGGCATATGATTACTGATTTTTATAGTGACAAAACAATACCTTCGCTTCCTATTTTGAAAAGAGGGCATCGCTATACGTTAACTTTAAATTATAAAGTAAACCCACCAGGTGCGGCCTACATCAAGATGACGTTTTATCGTAAAAATGATACAGAAATTTCATATTTGATAATTAAAGAAGATGTGTCAGAATTTCAATTTCCTGTAGAGGCTTATGCATATAAATTAGAATTAATTAATGCAGGGTTATCGGTTCTGCATTTTCAAAATATAGAAATTAAGGAATTAAGTGCAAACAAGGACGAAATGACAGATTCTGAGGTATCAAACGCTCAATCTAAAGTAGAAGTTATGAATCGCGTTATAGCTAAAGCAAGAGGACGAAATGGGGGTGGAGCTGATGGCTGATCGAGTGAATCATTTGATTAATCAAATGCGTTTGAAGCGATTAAAAAAGCAACTCATTGAGGTAAAGCGATATAGTGAAGTGTTTGCAAATTACACCGATGAAGAGTTACAAGCGAAAACGACGGATTTTAAAAAGCGTTTAGCTGATGAGGAAACGACGCTAGATAAGTTGTTGCCAGAGGCTTATGCCACCATTCGAGAAGCTTCGAAACGCGTATTGGGTATGTATCCGAAAGAAGTGCAAGTCATGGGAGCTATTGTGATGCATCAAGGCAATATTGCTGAAATGCAGACGGGTGAAGGCAAGACGTTGACGGCGACAATGCCTCTCTATTTGAATGCACTCACAGGCAAAGGTGCATTTCTAATTACGACAAATGATTATCTGGCTAGTCGAGATTTTCAAGAAATGAAACCTTTATTTGAATGGTTAGGATTAACAGCATCTCTCGGGTTTGTAGATATTCCTGATTACGAATACGCAGAAGGTGAGAAACAGTTTTTATATAACCACGATATTATTTATACAACAAACGGGCGATTAGGATTTGATTATTTATTTGATAATCTAGCCGATCATATTGATGCGAAATACTTACCAGAATTGAATTTTGCGATTATTGATGAAGTGGATTCGATTATTTTAGATGCTGCTCAAACACCTTTAGTTATTTCTGGGGCACCACGTGTGCAATCTAATCTATTTCACATTATAAAAATGTTTGTGGAAACATTAGTTGAAGACGAGCATTTCAAAGTGAAGTTGAATAAAAAAGAAGTGTGGCTTACGGAAGAAGGAATTGAAGCGGCAAATCATTATTTTAAAGTTTCAAATATGTATGACCCTAAACACTTTGATTTGGTACGTGTGATTAATTTATCTTTACGCGCAAAATATTTATTCAAAGATAATATGGATTATTTTATTTATAACGGGGAAGTTGTACTTATTGACCGTATCACAGGTCGAATGTTACCAGGCACAAAATTACAATCCGGCTTACACCAAGCGCTTGAAGCAAAAGAAGGCGTTGAATTATCGCAAGATTTAAGTGTAATGGCAACGATTACTTTCCAAAATTTATTTAAATTATTTAATAAGTTTTCAGGAATGACAGGAACTGGAAAACTGGGTGAAAAAGAATTCTTTGAATTATATTCAAAATTAGTTGTACAAATTCCAACTGATCATCCTATTATTCGTAAGGATAAAGAAGATAAAGTTTATGCAAAATCTGAAGAGAAGAACGAAGCAATTCTAGAGAAAGTGATAGAGGTTCATCAAACAAAACAACCTATCTTACTGATTACTAGAACGGCTGAAGCAGCAGAATATTTCTCAGCACAACTGTTTAAACAAAATATTCCTAATAACTTGTTGATTGCGCAAAATGTGGCAAAGGAAGCACAGATGATTGCAGAAGCAGGTCAAATAGGTGCTGTAACGGTATCGACAAGTATGGCTGGACGTGGAACTGACATTAAATTAGGAGCAGGCGTTCATGAAATTGGTGGTCTAGCGGTAATCATTAATGAACATATGGAAAACAGCCGAGTTGATAGACAGTTACGAGGACGTGCTGGACGCCAAGGTGACCCAGGTATATCTCAAATTTATGTATCTTTAGACGATTATATTGTAAAAAGATGGAGTAATGCCAAATTAGCTGAAAATGAGAAAGTAAAAGATATTAATCCTAAGAAATTGCAGGAGAGTCCATTTTTCAGAAATAGAGTAAGAAATATTGTGACAAAAGCACAACGTGTATCAGAAGAAACAGCTATGATGAATCGTGAAATGGCAAATGAATTTGAGAAAAGTATCGGTATTCAACGGGACCGTGTTTATGAAGAACGAAATCGTATCCTTGAAACTCAAGATTTTAGTCAGTTTGATTTCAATTCACTTGCGCATGAAGTATTCGAATATGACCTAAAGGCAGAACGCATAGACAATGCAGATAAGGTCATCCATTATATTTATAACAATTTAAGTTTTAACTTTAATGACGCATCAATTACACAACATATGCAAACACGTGAGAAAACCTTACAGTATTTAATACAGCTTTTTAATAAAAAATTAGAAGATAATTTAAAAATAGCGAATAATGATTACTATAAATTACGATTTTTCCAAAAAGCGATTTTAAAAGCAATTGATGTGGAATGGATTAATCAAGTGGACCAGTTACAACAATTAAAGGCAAGCGTTAATAATCGTCAAAATGGACAACGTAATGCCATGTTTGAATATCATAAAGTAGCTTTAGAAACATATGAAACCATGATGATTAATATAAAACGTGATATTATTCGTAATTTATGTTTAAGCATTTTAACGTTTGATAAAAAACAAGATTTAGTAATACATTTTCCTTAAAATGAGGTGTCTTTTAATGACAATTTATAATATTAATTTCGGTATTGGCTGGGCTAGTAGCGGTGTAGAATATGCCCAAGCCTATCGTGCTAAGCTATTAAGACAAACGAATCAGTCCGCAAAATTTATCTTTTTGGACTTCATTTCATCTGAAAATAGTCAAACTTTAACATCAAATATAGGTTTTAAAGATGACGAAATTATTTGGCTTTATCAATATTTTAGTGATATTCCAATAGCGCCAACCACGTATACTATTGATGACTTAATCAATGATTTAGGTAACCCGGTTACTGCAAGAGTGGAAACTGGAAAAGTTGTACGATTATATATTGGTAACGATCAATCTTATGTGAGTTGTTATTTACAAAATGAAGGTGAAGACATTGTGGATCGTGCTGAATTTGTTGTAAATGGCATGTTAATTCGTAAAGATTATTACAGTTATGTCCGCACTTTTTCAGAATACTATGCTCCAAGCGAGAACCGAGCGAAATTATATATGCGCCAGTTCTATAATGAAGATGGCTCGATTGTTTACAAAGAATATATTGATGGCGATTCGAGCGTGTATGTTTTTGATGATGCGCGTTTGTACAGTAAACAACAATTTGTAGCTTATTTCATGCAGAAATTAAATTTAACTAATCAAGACATCGTGATTATTGATAGATCGACGGAAGTTGGTCAGGCTATCTTGGAAAATAAAGGCCCAAGTAAGGTCGGCATTGTAGTACATGCTGAACATTTCAGTGAAAATTCAACAGATGATACACATATTTTATGGAATAATTATTACGAATATGTCTTTAAACAAGCACCAGTTATTGATTTTTATATCACAGCTACAGATTTACAAAATAAAACTTTATCAAGTCAATTTAAACAATTTACTGCACACCAACCGCGTGTCCGTACTATTCCAGTAGGGAGCTTGCATCAATTAACTTATCCTAAACAAGAACGCCAACCTTATTCGATGATGACGGCATCAAGGTTAGCGAGCGAAAAGCATGTAGATTGGATTGTTAGAGCGGCAATCGAAGCGAAAAAAGAAGTTCCTAAATTAACATTTGATATTTACGGATATGGCAGTGAAAGGGAAAAAATTGAAAAACTAATTACTGAGCACAATGCTCAAGACTATATCCAATTAAAAGGCCATGCAAAATTAGATGATATCTATCCTAAATATGATTTGTTTGTTTCCGCATCAACGAGTGAAGGTTTTGGTTTAACATTAATGGAAGCGGTGGGTTCTGGTCTTGGTATGATTGGATTCGATGTGAATTACGGTAATCCAACATTTATAAAAGATGGTAAAAATGGCTATCTTATTCCAATCAATCAAGATAAACAAAATATTGATGAAATTACAGATAATATGGCGAAAAAAATAATTCAATATTTTAATAATGGCCCTAAACAAGCACATGATAAATCGTATGAAATTGCGACACCATTTAAGACTGAGAGTATTACGAAAAAATGGCAAAATTTAATTGATGAGGTGCTATATGATTAATTTATTTGAACGTTTTGATGCAGCATCACAAAAACTTAAACAATCGCTTCAACTTGCAGGTTACAATCATTCAACAATAGTTATGGATGATGATGGCTTTTTACCTGATGATGTAATTTCACCGTATCGATTTTTTGCAGATTATCAACGCAAAGATGATGATAAACCAGCATTTTTCAATGATGTTCAAGTTCCTCCATTCTGGGAAATTAAAGGGAATAATGATTATGCTGAAGTCATTGATAATGGTATTGTGAGAGGACGCATTTTCTATCGTAAACATTTCAAAACGCGTATTGTCAGTTTTGTAGAATGGTTTGATACAGATAACCATTTACGCTCAGTAGATCACTATACAAAAGATGGCTTTAAATTTGCGACTACTGTATATGATTTAAAAAAGAAACCGATTGTTAAAACATATGTTAATCGTGAGGGCAAAGAAGTATTATATGAGAACTTTGTCACTAAAGATATTGTCTTAGATTGGAAAGGACAGTCTCATTTCTTTGCTTCAAAACATGACTTTATTATTTTCTTTTTAAAACAATTAGAGTTAGATTTATCTAAAATTATTATTAATTCATTAGCCACACCTTTTTTTGTAACGTATCATTCCGACATCATTGAAAGAACGGTACTTTTCTGGCAAGAACAGAGTGGCGGTAATGTCCCGGGAAATATGAAACTAATGTTAGACAATTCAGCGCAACAAAATACAATAATTATTCCAGATAAAAATGAATATCAAAGTATTATTGAAAATATTGAACCGCAATATCGTCCATCAATTGTGCAATCTGGATATCTGTACGATTATCAGAAAAATAATAAATACGCAAAACGTATACTCAACTTAACTAATTCTGATGATATTCCAAATATTGAAACATTAATTCAAAACTTACCAGAATTTGAATTTCATATAGGTGCTATCACAGAAATGTCGGAAAAATTAATGCGCCTTAATCAATACCAAAATGTGACATTATATCCGACTATCACTAAATCAATGACAAGTAATCTATTTAAATCATGTGATGTTTATTTAGATATTAATCGTGGTGGCGAAATCTCTAATGCTATAGAGCGAGCGATGCTAAGTAATCAATTAATTTTAGCTTATGATGAAACAGCACATCGCCGTGAATTTATTGCTAGAAAAAATATAGTCCCACAAACAGACTATACTCAGTTAACGAACATACTTAATGATATTGCGACAGATAAAAATCATTTTAAAGAAAGATTAGAGCACCAAAAACAACAAAATAATAATATAGATAAACGTGCATTTAAAAAAGTATTAAATAAAGCGATGAAGTAAATGAGGTGGCAGTGATGGAAACGGTATATCTTGCTGGGGGATGTTTATGGGGTGTCCAAGCTTTTATTAAAACATTGCCTGGCGTTGTGGCAACAGAAGCGGGACGTGCAAATGGAACAACAACTGAACTTGATGGCGACTATGATGGCTATGCAGAATGTGTAAAAACGACCTTCGAGCCCAACAAAATTTCAATTACAGATTTAATGAATTATCTTTTTGAAATTATCGATCCTTATAGTGTCAATAAGCAAGGTGTAGATGAAGGTCCGAAGTATCGCACGGGTATTTATAGCGAGTATCCTCGACACTTAGAAGAAGCTCAAGTATTCATTAATCAGCGACCTGATAAGGAACGTATTGCCGTTGAAGTTCTACCACTCAGTAATTACATTAAGAGTGCAGATGAACATCAAGATCGCTTAGACAAATGCCCAGAAGATATCAGCTATTGCCACATTCACCCTGAGTTATTAACTAAATATAAATAAATAGAGAGTAGGACAAATTACACGTCCTACTCTCTATTTATATTTTCACAAGTATATTATTTTTTCTCACAAAAAGTATCAGCAAAGCTTAATGCAGCTAGACCTAATAAATCTAATGCGTGTTGCGCGCCTTCTTTACCGTGACCAGCTTCGAAGTGTTTGTAAGCCGCTACGCCTAATACACCGAAAGTAGCGATTGATCCTAAACGAGATAAGTTTTTACTTAAGAAACTTGCAGCAAATAATGCAGCAGCAGTTGCTTCTACAGTACCTGCTAATTTAACAGAGTCTTCAGGTAAACCGAATACATTAGTGAATGTTTCTTTCATTTTTTGGTCACCTTTTAATTTAGGTTTTGAAGCAGTGTATAATTCTTTCGCAAGTTTTAAGTTTGCAGCATAACGTAAAATCATAATATAAATTTCTCCTTTTTATTTGTTTTCAAAATATTTATCAACAATTGGTTTCACGCGTTCGCCAAATAGACGAATTGACTTCATGACATACTCATGAGGCATAGAACCTATCGGTGTATGAATCATGAAGCGGTTAAGTCCCAATGTTTCTACAGTATCGATAATTTTTTGGGCAACCGTTTCAGGGCTACCAAGGTAAATCGCACCATTTGGTCCAATTTCTCGCTCGAACATGTTCTGATCAAACTCAGGCCAGCCACGTTCACGACCAATAATATCGTGATGGGCTTTGAGAGGAGGGAAGAAATCGCGCTTAGCTTCTTCATCTGTTTCAGCGACATAACCCCATGAGTGAACAGCCACTGGTAATTCATCTGGATTATGGCCATAAGAAGCGGCTACAGATTTATAAATCTCAATATTGCGTGTAAATCGTCTAGGATTGCCACCAATAATTGCATAGGTAATTGGTAATCCAAACGCACCTGCTCTTAAAGAAGATTCAGGTGTACCACCTGTAGCAATTGAAATAGGTAATTCTCCATGTTCTACGCGTGGATAAATTGGTGTCGCTTCGAAACTTGGACGTAATTTACCTTCCCAACTAACTATTTCATGTTTATTGATTTTTAGCAATAATTGTAACTTCTCGTTAAATAAATCTTCGTAGTCATTTAAATTATAACCGAATAACGGGAATGATTCGATAAATGACCCTTGACCGATCATTATTTCAGCTCGCCCATTTGAAACCGCATCTAATGTTGAAAAGCGTTGATACACGCGCACTGGATCATCTGAAGACAACACTGTAACTGCAGATGATAATTTAATGTGCTTAGTACGAGCAGCCGCTGCCACAAGAACCGTTACTGGATCTGACACGGCATAATCTTCACGATGATGTTCACCTAATCCATAAACATCTAAACCTAATTGGTCTGCTAACTCTATTTCTTCAACGATATCCCGAATACGTTGAGCGTTTGATACTGCCTCAAGCGTACCATCTTCTGTCACCATTTTGTCATTGTCTCCAAATGACGTTAATCCTAATTCAATTTTCACTATATTCACCTCCCAGGTATAATTTTTATACTAGAATTGTATTCCTTATTTTTGAAAAGGTCAATAGAAAAGTTTCGAATTAGAGATAAATATATTGAAAAAGAAGATATAGCATTGAGGGAGTATACGACGTCTTTAGAATTTAAAGACATAGTGGCATAATAATAATGTTGAACCAAAGATAAACTTGTAAAGGAGAAAAGATATGCAAAAATCTATGAACTATAATCGAATTACCACCATCTTCTTTATTGCAGGTATTATCGTGATGTGTAGTTTATACACAGCGTTACCCTTAACAGCTTCTTTCTCGAAGGATTTTGATATACCAGCATCTGTTGCGACATTAAATGGCGTCGCATTTTCAATTACATATTCATTAAGTTGTTTGTTCTATGGTACTATTTCTGAAAAGTTTGGACGTATTCGAACAATTTTATTTGGTATAAGCGGATTAGTCATCATTTGCTTGGTTATTGGCTTTATCCATTCGTTTACTTTATTAGTTGTATTACGTGCAATCCAAGGTATCTTTGCTGCAACTTTTTCACCAGTATCGATTACCTATGTGACTGAAACCTATACACCAGTTAAGCGTATGACGGCCATTAGTTTTATTAGTACGAGTTTCATGCTATCAGGTGTGATAGGGCAAAATTTAAGTGAAATCATCGTTCAATTTTCAAATTGGCACGTTGTTTACTTTGTATTAACTGTTTTATATCTTGTGTTAGCATTTGTAATTTATAAAAATATACCTGAAAGTCCAGTTATCAATCCTCATATTAAGTTACTTAAATTTTTTAATAACTTTAGTGACTTTAAAACAAATAAAGTAGTTATTTTATGCTACGCCGTATCATTGTCATTATTAACGATGTTCATTAGTATGTATGAAATTTTTAATCGCTATATAACGTCAGAGTATATTGGCGGTTCTGATGCCATGGCGATTAATGCGAAACTGTTCGGGATTATCGGTATGCTCCTTTCATTATTTGCCGGTCTCATTAGTGATCGCATGGGTGTAAAAAAAGTAATTTTAGGCGCACTAGTGATTTGTATTGTTTCACTTATTTTAATGGCATGTGCAACAAACGCAGTTCTATTAACGATATGGAGCGTGACATTTATAAGTGGTATTGCATTTGCGATTCCATCTACAATTTCTAAAGTGGGGATGGTTGTTAATGGCAATCAAGGTTTCTTCCTGTCAGTTAACACATTTATCCTATTTTTAGGTACAGCTATTGCACCTATTTTAATGATTGTTGTAAGTACCATTCCTAGCTATTTTGTGCAATTCAGTGTTATCGCTAGTATAGGGTTCATCACATTTCTAGTTGCCCTTTTCCTACCAAAAGAGAAGAGAGAAGTTCGTTAACAAATTTAACTCACTTATAGTCTTAGGCTATAGGTGATTTTTTAAAACTAATAGTTGGTAATTACATGGTTTAGTAATTATAATGGGATGCAATAATATAGATGAGGAGGCAAGGAAATAATGAAAACAGATATGCGTGCGATGGTTATACACCAATATGGTAATCATCCAGTATCAGAAGAACGTATGCCAATGCCTGCGATGAATCCCAACGAAGTACGTGTTCAAATTAAGGCGGCTAGTGTGAATCCGATTGATTTCAAAATTAGAGATGGTGGATTGAAAGTTTTATTAAAATATGAGTTTCCACTCATTTTAGGGAACGACTTTGCAGGTGTGATTACAGAAGTAGGCGCAAATGTTAAAGACTATCAAGTTGGAGATGAAGTTTTTGGACGACCACGTAAAACTAAAATTGGCACATTTGCGGAATATATTTCAATAGATGCTTCTGAAATTGCGCCTATGCCTAAAGGACTAACGTTTGAAGAAGCGGCGAGCATTCCATTAGTCGGCTTAACTTCTTATCAAGCATTGAACGAAGTGATGCAACTTAAAGAGGGAGATAAGGTCTTAATACAAGCAGGCTCAGGAGGCGTAGGTACATTTGCTATTCAACTTGCTAAAGCAATGGGCTTATACGTTGCAACGACAGGTAGCGACCGAGGAAAAGAATTAGTTGAATCATTAGGAGTAGATGAATTTATAAATTATCGTGAACAAGACTTCTCTAAAATATTAAATAATTTCGACGGCGTTTTTGATACATTAGGTGGCGATAATCTACAAAAATCCTTCGAAATTCTTAAACTTGGTGGCACTATCGCCTCTGTTTCTGGTATTCCTACAGATAAAAATGCTCGTGATTTGAAGCTTAACCTTGGTAAAGAAGCTTTATTACGCGTAGCTTCTTATAAATTAAGACGACGTGCAAAGCAATTTAATGTAAATTATGAATTTCTATTTATGCACCCAAGTGGTGACCAATTGAAAGAAATTGCACAATTAATCGAAGACGGTAAAATCAAGCCTATTATCGATAAAGTGTTTGATTTTAAAGACACTCAACAAGCTTTAGAATATTCTACAAATGGACACGCTAAAGGCAAAATAATTATTAAAATGGATAACTAAAAAAGGCGGTGAATAACGTGAAAAAAATAATAATTGTAAATACAAGTACAGATTATTTTGGAGAACATGAGAAACCAACAGGCCTATGGTTAAGTGAACTTGTTCATTTTTATAATGAACTTAAAGATGAAGACGTAATACTAGATATTTTTAACATCACTGGAGGCAATACACCAATCGATCCCGTGAGCCTTTCCCCATTAATGTTAGATAAAACCACGAAATCTTACTATAAAGATGCCGAATTTATGAATAAATTGAAATACGCACAACCTATAACAGAAGCTAATCCCGAAGATTACGATGCTATTTATTTTACAGGCGGACATGGCGTTATGTATGATTTCCCGGAAAATAACGAGATACAGCACGCTATTGAAACGATTTACCAAAAGGGAGGCATCGTTTCCTCAGTGTGTCATGGTGCCGCAGCGCTTCTTAACGCCAAAGCAGAAAATGGAAATTACTTAATTGCAGATAAACACATTACAGGTTTCTCAAATATAGAAGAAGTATTAGCCAACCGTGACACTTTAGTACCTTTCCACTTACAAAATGAAATTAAAAAACGTGACGCTAAGTATTCATTTAGGCGTCTACCTTTTACACCTTATGTATTAGTGGATGAACGTATCGTAACAGGACAAAATCCACAATCACCAGCTAAAGTAGCTCAAGAAGTGAAGAAATTATTATTTTAAATTTATGGGGGATAATGTAGTACAGAGGTGATTTTTAATGGATAAACAAATGATGGCATTGAACGTGTTGAATCTTATATTGATGATATTATTAGTTATGTATAATATTATGAATTGGCCTACTTGGGTGTTAGCCGTTATAGCCATCTTAATAGTAATCAACGCTGGTTTTATGATTTATAAGAGTATAGGATCTAGAAAACGGAAATAACAAAAAAGCATTCTCACTTGATTTCGAGTGAGAATGCTTTTTAATCTTTATAACAAATTAATGATGTTTCTAATAAACTATTTAACGTTTCGAATACTTCATCGACGCTATAATTGTAGTCATTTTCTACCCAACGTCTTAAGACTTCGATAACGCCACTACTAAAGAAATCAGATACAATTTCAGGATGTTTACTTTGTTGAATTTTAACTGCTAAGGGATCTTGTTGGTTTTTAGCATTATTAAGAATCATTTCTCGACTCACATTAGTCAGATTGCGAAAGACATCTACTTGTCGGGAAGAAACTAAGAGATGCTTGAACAGTTTTTTATGTTTGCCGATATAATAGATGAAATCTTGAAATGACTCAGGCGACGAAAGACCTGTATCATCATTGACAATCTTTTGAGTGATAAAATCTGGTAAGGAATAAAGTATATCGTATTTATCTTGGAAGTAACGATAAAAGGTACTACGGTTGATTTCGGCAGTTTCACATATCTTTTGAACAGTTATTTCATCAAAATGATAATCATTTAATAATGTAAAAACTGTTTCATGAATATGTTTAATCATTCGTTTTTGATTAGCTGTCGGCATAATCTGATTCTCCTATGTCTTTAATATAGCCAGATAGCCTGACGTAATAAGAGTAATTTATCACAATACCTTTTATAATTCCAAACATAACTTCTCGATATAGGGATATTGCAATTAGGACCAATACTTTAATTACATGAAAAATTTAAATTTTAAAGAAGTAATCTCCGCATGCCACTCGTTTATATTTATGTAGAGAAAATAAAGAGACTACCCACATCTTAGAGATGTAAATAGCCTCCTCATGCTATAAAAATAAGCATACTCCTTATAAAATTTTCATCTTGATACCTTTAAATCTCTGTAGATTATTCAGTATCTACATCTTTTAACCAATCATCCACTTTATTGTCATTATCATCTACGTAATCTTTCGCAACTTGTTCTGGATTTTTATTATCGACAAAGATTTTTTTAGCGAGCTTCTCTTCATCTTTTTTACTCCAGTCATCTGCCATACGTGTTGCAATCTTGTAAGCAGCAGGGTGTTGATCTTTGAAGTTGTTATTAAATACTAAATTAATATGTTCATGATCACTACCGTAAATTTTATCAGGATCTTTTAACATTTTGACATCTAATTCTTTAGAGAACCAATTAGGTTCCATTGCAGTAAAGATAATCGGTTGTTGTTGTTTGAATACGCCTTGAATTTTCTTAAACTGCGCTTGGTCTGAGCTTTCTTTTAAGCTGTAATTTTCTAAGTCGTTTTTATCAAGTTCGTCTTTTGTTTGTTTCATTACACCATTTCTAGCATCTGTACCTTGAATAGTCCAGTCTACAGATTTACCGAAATCTTTGTTGTCTTTTAAATCACTAATTGAATCAATATCTTGTTCATATTTAGGTACAGCGAGTCCTACTTTAACGTCATCAATAAAGTTTTTGTCATCATATAAAGTAAGTTTATCTTTATACTTATCATAATAGCTTTTATCTGTATCTGGGAAGATACCTGACGCGTGGAAAGAGTCATGATTAGCTGAAACGTCAGCATATAATGGGCCACTTGCTGGGACAGGTGTTGTTGTTACATCATATCCTGCTTTTTTTAATACTTCAGCGATGACTAAAGAACGTGGTGTCGAGTTATCGCTGGCGATGTAAGGAATTTCAATTTCTTTTTTGCCTAAAGTTGTTTTGCCATCGTCTGATGACCTGCTACCACCATTACCACATGCACTTAGCACGATGGCTAAGGCAATTGTGGCTAGTAGTCCTAGAAATTTCGAACTACGATGTTTGAACATAACGCGTTTCCTCCTTTTAATTTTTAATTTCTATGTTCGTCATCATGACGGTGATTTGGCTGACTATTGTATCTGTCATATACGCCTTTGTTATTTTCACGAGCGTATAACATTAACGCTTTAAATAGTACATCTTGATCAACATTGTTATCTGTTAAATCTTTATAAAGGTTTGTAGTTGTATCAAAGTTTGAGTGCGATTGTGTATCTACGTGTTGCTTATCATAATGGTGACTTGATTCGTTTTCGTGATGATTTAGGCTTACAGAATGATTGTAATCTTCGTTGTTGTAGTGTTCATGAGGTTGATTATTGTCATGGTTTCTGTAGCTACGTGTGTCATCTTGTTTATGATGAGTGTCTTTGTCTGGGCTAGCGAATTCTCTGTAGCGTGTGTCTTCTTGGCCTTTTTCAGAAGCAGAAGAAGTTTGATGATGATGATCATCGCTTTCTAGTGCTTTACCTTCGACGTCGATTTTTGGTAGGACGGCGCCTAGCCATTTAGGTAGGTACCATGATGCGTTGCCGAAGAGTTTCGTTAGGGCAGGGATGAGTGTCATGCGGACGATGAATGCGTCGAATAGGACACCGAATGCAAGTGAGATACCCATTGATTTTATCATTGTGTCATCTTGGAAGACGAAGGCAATGAATACGCTGAACATGATGAGTGCAGCGGCTACGATAACTGGTCCGCTTTCTTTGATACCTACGCGAATTGAGTGGTCGTTGTCACCAGTTTTACTGTATTCTTCGTGAACGCGTGTCATTAAGAAGAGTTCGTAATCGATGGCTAATCCGAATAGGAGGCCGATTGTGATAACTGGTAAGAATGCTAATAATGGTCCTGTGTTTTCTACGCCGAATAGGCCGCCTAAGAAGCCGTCTTGTACGACAAGCGTTGTGAATCCGAGTGTTGCCATTAATGATAGGATGAAGCCAAGTACTGCTTTAAGTGGTACAAGGATTGAACGGAATACTACCATTAATAGTAAGAATGCAAGGACTACGATAACGCCTGCGAATACTGGGATAGCGTTATTAAGTTTTTCAGACATATCAATATTGATGACACTTTGTCCTGAGATTTCTGTGTCGAAATGATATTTGTCTTGAGCTTGGCTATGGTAATCGCGTAAATCGTAAACTAAGTCTTCAGTTGATTTAGCGTTTGGTCCTTTTTCAGGAATAATTGTAAACAATGCGTAATGGTTATTGTCGTTAAGTCTTGCTTGAGACACAGTATCTACGTTATCAAGATCTTTTAAGTCATCACGCATGTTGCTTAAGTCGCGTTGAATATCTTTTTTGCTACCGCCATCTTTAGTGTTAACTAACATGACGATTTGGCCGTTATAACCTTCTCCAAAGTTATCTGAGATAAGTTCGTACGCTTTATGTTCTGAAGTATCATTAGGTTTCATGCCATCATCTGGAATACCTAAGCGCATACCACTTACAGGAATGGCTGCTAGTATGAGGATAACTAAACTAATGATGACTGCTATGATCGGTTTACCTACAATAAATTTAGCCCATGGGTGATTTTTAGGGTCTTTACTTTTAGTTGATTTATTTTTAATTTTAATACTTTTATGGAAAATGCTAATCAATGCTGGTAATAACGTTAGTGCTGCTAATACAGCAAATAATACACTGATTGCTGAGGCAAATCCCATTACAGCTAAGAAATCAATACCTACTAATGAAAGTCCACAAACGGCCATCATTACTGTGAGACCTGCGAAGATAACGGCACTACCAGCAGTTCCAACAGCTTTACCGATAGCTTCTATTGTATCGACGCCTTGTTTTTTAAGTTCCTTATATCTAAATAAGATGAATAATGAGTAGTCTATACCTACCGCTAAACCAATCATTACAGCTAGCGTTAGCGTAAAGTTTGGAATATCGAAGACAAATGTTAATAAGGCAATGATACCCACACTTGAGCCTAGGCCGATTATCGCACTAATGATTGGCATACCAGCGGCAATAAGTGAACCAAAGGTAATAAGTAGAATGATGAAAGCGACTACGATACCTACTATTTCAGATGAGCCTCCAGGTTCATTACCCATTGAACCACCCTGTGTCTTTTCTATTTGAATATTGTGGTTATCTTTTACGTCTTGTAATTCTTTATCGATCACTTTCTTAGATGAATCTTGCATATTTGTTTGTTTAACAACATAACTAATATTTGCGATAGCTGTGTCGCCATCTTTATTGACTTGTCCACTGTCATATGGATTTGAAATATTTTGGATGTAATCATCTTTTTGTTTGATGTTGTCTAATGCATCTTCAATATCTTTCTGTGTATCTTTATCTTTCAAACCGTCTTCTCTATTAGAATGGAAGACGATTTTCATCGAGGCTTTTTCACTGTCTTGATGAAATTCTTTACTGATTTTGTCGTTTGTATCAAGTGACTTTAAACCGTTCATTGTAATGTCGTCATCAAATTTAGGCGAGTTAAGCGCAAGTGGTGTAATGATGACACCTAAGATGACAAGCCAACCAATGACACTAAGCCATTTGTTTTTAGCTATAAATGTTCCAAGTTTATATAATAGCTTTGCCAATGTGTTTCCTCCTATTTTTTAAAAATTTGATGATCTAAGTCTGGAATAATGCAATAACTAATTATGAGCTTTTGTTGATTAGTATATTTCTCAATAAAAGGCGCTTAGATTCATATTACAAAAGTTAATGTAACAAGATATAAAGGTGATGGGTACCATTAAAAATTTAATGGTGTTGAAAAAAGCGACATTTTTTACAAAATGTCGGAGGATAAGTAACTGAGAGCATAAAAAAACAGGTAACATATAATATGTACCTGAGAATGTTGTTTATGTATAAGGTTAATTAGTTTACCCAACTGCCAATAAGACACAATGCACCGATTAGAAAAATTAATACCCCCGGAATATATATTTTTTCTCGTAAATCAATATCGCGTTTATAGGCAACAAATCTACTGGTGGCGATTAATGCTATGCCGATAAGTAATAAGATGATTGAAAAAATGAGCATCAACCTGGCCTCCTTAATCCATATGCTAAAAATATACATCATTATTTTTTGTACCGCTTTCATCCTTATTATATTATCTAAAGAACTATTTTTTATAGGGAAATATTAATATATTGTAAAATTGGTATAATTTTAAGGTTATTTTATTAATAAAATTTATAAAATATTAACATTACATAAATTTACTAAAGAGAAAATCTGTGATTATATTGTTTATTCTGTCAAAAAGATAAAAAGAAGCGGATTAATGAAATCTATTAAACAAAATAGATTTCACTTCCACTTCTAATGAATGATGTAATTATATAATTGTAAAAACGGTTATATAGATTATCAAACTTCATTTGTATTATAAATGAGTGTGACGAAGTCTTGAATGATTGATGTAAGATGTCTATCATTACGATATAACAATGAGATATAACTAGGTGATGGCCCATCAGGTAGTGTTTTACCAATAATACTTGGATGATGGAAGAGGGCGCTTTGACTGACAAGACTTAAATAATTTGAATCTTTGATTGTCGTTAAAATACTGCTAATGCTATTGGACTCCATATGTATGTCTAGATTAACGAAATTATTTTTACGCCATTCATCAATACTTTCTCGTGTTGAACCACTACTATGAATAATAAAACGATACTTTTGTACATCTTCTAAAGAAATTTGATCTTTTTGTGCAAGTGGATGACGTTTATCCATAGCTAGGACGAGAGGATTTTCTTGTAGACGTTTGGCTTGTAGTTCATCTTCATTAAACCCTTTTTCAGAAATAATAGCGATATCTACTTTTCTATTTTTTACCTTTTCAATGATACAAGGTGCCGTATCTACCGTAAGTGCGATGTCGATATCAGGATGATCATGCATGTAGTTTTTAAAAGCAGATGGTAAAATACTGTAAATTGGGGCATGACTTGCGCCAATACGCAAGGTTCCACGTTTCGATTGTTTAAAGTCTTCCATCATATCGGTTGTTTCTTGTATTAAATTTAACATTTTATTGGCGTTACGATATAACAATTCCCCAGCTTCTGTTAAATTAAAATGTTTACCCTTTTTAAAATATAAAGGTAAGCCAAATTCTTTGTTCAAATTCTTTAAATGAAATGTAACAGTTGGCTGAGTTATCCCAAGTTTTTCAGCTACTGCATTTTCATTTTGTAACTCGACAAAGTGTTTAAAAATGAGCATTTGTTTCGTGTTCATAAATTTAGTCCCCAAAATATATAAATTTTTTCTATACTACTTATAATAGTAAAGCGTTAATTTTGAGAGTACGTTAATATTTTGTTTAAAGTTAGTTAAACTGTGGTCTTTATAATAAAAGTAAATGTATAAAAGGTTGGAATGTAAGGAGAGATTGGAATGGTTGAAAGGATACTTGTGGTTTCTGATATTCATGGACATCGGAAGGCGCTGGTAACTCTCTTAAAGGCAGTAAAATATAATTATAGAAAAGATCAACTTGTGTTGATGGGAGATTATGTTAATAATGGTCCTGATTCGTTTGGTACGCTTAAGTTAGTGAAACGTTTGAAACGTAAAGGCGCACTTGCTTTGGCGGGTAACCATGAGATTCGTTGGTTAGCGAGTAAAGATAAAAAGATTAAACGCTGGCACAAATTTTTAAATAGTTTATCTACGATTGAAATGATAGATGATTATATATTTGCGCATGCAGGTATTGATACAAATAAGCCGTTAAGTAAACAGATTAAAGAATATACGACAGGTTACTATAATCACGAGTTAAATCGTAATGTGCCTAAACATAAGTTTTTAATTCACGGTCATGTGCCGAATTATCGTTTTGGATTGAAAAATGATGAACTTTATAAGAAGAAAAATATTTTAGATATCGATACTGGTGCAGGACATGATAAGTATTTATCATTAATTGACTTAACTAATGCATATCAATATTCTGTAAAAGTAACAGATAATAAGAAAGTGAATAGTAGACGTATCAAACTATAAATTTTTGTAAATCCAAAATATAGATAAGTTCCCTTAATTTTCAAAAATAAGAGGTATAAGTTTACAATAAATTGTTATATAATGTAGGGGTATATTAATGATAAAGGGTGACATGAGTGAAGAAGAATACGCAAATTTCTAAACTAAGTTCGTACTTAAAAGTGTCATGTTCAGCGTTGTTATTAAGTGGCTCATTAGTTGGTTATGGCTTTACAAAAGACGCATTTGCGCAAACGAAAGATGAGGTAACTGAAGCTTCAACTGAAACAACGACAGCGCAACCTAGATTAAAGTCTGCGATTGCAAAAGCGAAAACTGAAATCAATCGTTTAAAACATTTAGATAAAGCAGAAATTAAGAGTTATAAAGATGATTTAGATGATGCGAAAGACCAATCTGAAATTGATGATATCTTAAAAGATGCGCGTGAAGAGTCTAATGTAACGGCAGAAGAGAAAACAATTGCTCGTTCAGACGATGAAGAGACTTCTACTGAAGAAACGCATACAACTACAAATGAGAGTTCTAAAGATAGTACATCAGCAGAATTAGATAAAATCATGGCTGATTTAGACGCACTTTCTAAAAAGGTTGATAGAGGTCAACAAAATGGCGAACCTGAAACAAGCGAAGAAGCATCAACTCAACAACAAACTAAAGATGATACAAATTCTGAAGAACAACATACAATGGAAACGCCATCTAGTGAAGAAACTAATAATACCGACAAACATAGCACTTCAATTTTAGATGACTTAAATAAAGCCAAAAATGATGTAAACACATATAAAGATAACAAAGCGGAAGACGATAATACTAAAGAACAAACAACCCAAGAAACTCAACCTTCAACTGAAGAGAACACAACTGAAGTACCTTCTACAGAGGAAGTAGGAAGTAGTGAAGATTCTGGTGAAGGCCTATTAAGTGGTATTGAACATATGGGAAAAAATAATAATGAATACCATCAAGGACAAAGCGTGGATACTGATTCTACAATAAATAGACACTTTGACGCTTTAAAAGATAAATTATCTGATAAAGAAAAAATTGATCAAACAATTTCAAAAATAGAAAAACAACATGATGATACAAGTCACCGTTATACAGATCGTAAACTTGAGCAATTAAGAGAATTACGCGATCAAGTAAATCAAAATCAAGGTTTATCGGAACAACAACGTCAAAATATTGAAAAAGATATTGCTTCAGTACGTAATAAAGTCAAAGACAATCGTCATCTCATTCTTAAGCAATTGAATAGTACTTCTGATAAACAAGAGGCAGTTAAACAAATTCTTGGTAGTGTCTTCAGTAAAAATGAAACGCAAGACATTTTAAAACACATCAATATCACTGGTAAATCAGACAAACAAATTACAGATCAAATTATGAAACAACTTGATGGTTTAACTACAACATCAAGTGATGACATTTTAAAATCAATGTTTGATCAGGCACCAAACAAGGAGCAATTAATTAAGACATTATTATCAACACGTTTAGGTAATAATGAAGCATCAAGCATAGCGAAACGTTTAATGAATGAAAACTTATCAAATTCTGAGCTTGTTGAACGCTTAAAACAAGAGTTTAAAGCACAAGCTTCAAATACGGCAGATGATATTTTAAAAGACATCTTAGATAAAAGCACTAATCAGAAACAAGCCATTGAAACGATTTTAGCTACGAAGTTAAATCAAGCTAAAGCACACGCGTTAGCTGATATTATTTCAAAAGTACAAACTTCAAAAGCAGATACACTTGATTTAATCAAAAGTGCGCTAAATGGCAAAGCGAATGACTTATTACAATTGCAAAATAAATTAAATCAATCTAAAAATAAATTAGATTACATTTTATCTCCAATAAAAGATCGTCCTACACTACTTGATCGTATTAATGGCAATATGCACAATAGCGGCGGTTTAGATTTAGGTTCAGGTCTATTAGGAGGTTTATCTAACGGCGGTCTATTAAGTAACTTAAATTCAGGCGGTAGCTTACTTGATGGTATAGATGATATTCCGAACCCTGTACAAGGCTTGTCACTTGGTAATTTGGATAATGATAGTGGATTACTAAGCGGGTTATTCGACGATGATGGCAACTTCTCATTGCCAGCAACCGGTGAAACGCTTAAGAAATCGTGGTTACCTATCACATTGGTAATCGCAGCGGCAGGCGGCGTATTCGTATGGTTAGGACGTCGTAAACATCGTCATTCCGATAATTAAATAGCTTATATGAGAGTGGATAATTTAAAGTATTCAACAACTTAATTATCTACTCTTTTTATTTTTTGAAAAGGGCAACATCAGTATAGTAAGCGTTTACACAATTACGTAGAAATAGCAAGCTATTTTCAAAAGATTATTCGTAAAGTTATGTGAAGGAAGTATGACGGTATTTCAAATGTTTATACTTTAATTTGTAATTATATTGAATGTAACTTGCATTAGACATAAACTTAAGTTGATAAAGATTGATAAAATTTTCACAAATATAAGATAATCATTTTCAAAAATAGAAAGTGTGACGCATGTCTTAACTATAAATATATACAAAGGAGTTGAAATACATGACACACGCTAACGATATTTCAGATACGCAATCTAAAAAAAGAAAGAAACGTTTCAAATTAAGTATGCCAGGCGCATTTACTATTCTATTTATATTAACTGTCATTGCCGTCATAGCGACGTGGGTTATACCGGCAGGGGCATATTCTAAATTATCTTATGATTCAAGTGCGCAAGAATTCAAAATTGTAAATGCGCATAATCAAACAAAAACTGTCGACGGTACACAAGAACAATTAGATAAATTGGGCGTTAAAATAGACGTCGATCAATTTAAATCTGGGGCGATTAATAAACCCATTTCTATCCCGGGGACGTATGAACGTTTAGAGCAACATCCTGCAGGGCCAGATCAAATTACAACAAGTATGGTCAACGGAACGATAGAAGCGGTAGATGTCATGGTGTTTATTCTAGTGCTAGGGGGCTTAATAGGTGTCGTACAGACTAGTGGTTCATTTGAATCAGGACTTCTAGCACTAACGAAAAAGACGAAAGGACATGAATTCTTGCTCGTCTTTATGGTTTCAGTATTAATGGTTTTAGGTGGTACACTTTGCGGAATTGAAGAAGAAGCGGTCGCATTCTATCCAGTGCTTGTACCCATCTTCATAGCTATGGGTTATGACTCCATCATATGTGTGGGTTCAATCTTTCTGGCAAGTTCTGTAGGTAGTACGTTTTCAACAGTTAATCCATTCTCAGTAGTTATCGCTTCAAATGCTGCAGGTACAACGTTTGTCGATGGACTATATTGGAGAATTGGCGGTTTAATTATTGCGACTATCTTCACATTAGGTTATTTAGCATGGTACGCAAAACGTATTAAAAAAGACCCAAAACTGTCTTATACGTATGAAGATAAAGCAAAATTTGAAAAACAATGGTCAGTTATTAAAAATGATAGTGAAGAAAGCGTCTTTACTTTCCGTAAAAAAATCATATTAATCTTATTTCTCTTACCGTTTCCAATTATGGTTTGGGGCGTTATGACACAAGGTTGGTGGTTCCCAATCATGGCTTCAATGTTCTTAGCGTTCACCATTGTTATCATGCTTATCGTAGCGTTAGGTAAAAATGGTATAGGTGAAAAAGCAGTAGTAGATGCGTTTGTAAATGGGGCATCTAGCTTAGTAGGGGTATCACTGATTATTGGCTTAGCACGTGGTATCAATATGATTATGAATGAAGGCTTGATTTCAGACACAATCTTAAACTTCTCATCTTCACTTGTGCAAGGTGTTAGCGGGCCTATCTTCATCGTCATTTTATTAATTATTTTCTTCTTCTTAGGCTTCATCATTCCGTCATCATCAGGTCTAGCCGTGTTATCGATGCCTATTTTTGCACCACTTGCGGACACAGTCGGCATCCCAAGATTTGTCATCGTAACAGCCTACCAATTCGGACAATATGCGATGTTATTCTTAGCACCAACCGGCTTAATCATGGCGACACTACAAATGTTAGATATGAAATATTCACACTGGTTGAAATTCGTTTGGCCAATTGTAGCTTTCGTCTTTATCTTTGGTGGCGGCATGCTCATCACACAAGTATTAATCTATTCTTAATTTTTGAAAATGAAAAGGTGGCGCACTTCGAGTGCCCCACCTTTTTTAATATGAAAATATATAACACACACTACCTAAGTACGTCTAAAACAGCGAAAGTAAGGTAGGTATGCTAAATATAAATGAATTTATATACTAAAGTACTTAGTTAGATAGATGGTTCTAAAATGAATAATGGACGTAGTTGAGCGACGCCTGAGGGAACAGTACAAGTTGAAGACCTTAGAAATGCCACAGATTTATCTGTGAGGAATTTCTGGCTGAAACTATACCCTAGGCAAGCGTCTCAACTTAAGTGAAATGAGCATTCATTTTAGAACCATTCAAAAAACGAATTACTTCGGTTCAATATAATACAATGCTTGTGCAGTGTCCGCATCAATCATACGATATGACACAATACCTAACCCTTTAACGTTGGATTCAGACACAATAATCGAACCATCCTCGTTAACCTTTTCAACAAAAGCAACATGACCATACGTTGAATCTGCACCCGCTTGTCCTCTCTCAAATACAGCCACCGTGTGTACTTTCGGAGTACCTGTCACACGATAACTATCACGCTCAGCGCGATTATCCCAGTGATGCGCGTCGCCCCAATTACCGCTTACATGCTTACCAAATTGTTGCACACGCTCATATACATACCAAGTACATTGGCCTTGAGGATAAGGTGTTGCACCATCTGTGATGGCGAATGGTTTAAAGTCTCCGCCTGAAACATTTTGACCACTTGAAGTGGATTTAGCGTATTTATCTAAATCTGGCATCGATTTTTTATCGAAAGCTGTTAAATTGTAATGTTGAATCAGACTATTTAATTTCATCGCATAATTTGGATCTGTCGCATATGTTCTACTTAAATGGCTTGTCGCTGAACGATAAGTAGGCGCTTCAGATTTCCATGTTCCTTTATAAATGCTAGGGTTACCATCAATGCCGTGTTTGATTAAACTAGCGTAATCTTCTAATGACGCTTTAGTGTTAGGGTATTTTCTGAAACCAGCCATAATATTAAACATAGCATTATCGTTGCCAGCTTCGAGTGTGTTAAAGTTGACAGTTTGTCCTTGATAAGCGCCTTTGATACCGAATAAATTATAATTTGGCGCTTGTGCAAGGGCACTTTGTCCTGAACTTGATTCTAGAATCGCTTGTGCAATCATGACTGACGCATAAATATCTTGGTCTTGACCGATTTGATGCGCATCTTTTGCGATAGATTTGATGAAATCGCGTGTATCTTTGCTTTCAACTACTGCTATATTGCCATCGCTAATACTGTTACGGTTCAGTTGTGGCAACATTTGGAATAAACTAGTTGCACGCGTGTTATTTCGTTTAATAGCATCTTCGAATGATTGAACTGGTGCTGCTTTATGTGCCAGTTCTTCTTTAGTAGGTAATTGCGTGTTAACAGATGTTGACGGTTTGTCTTTATTCACAGATGTTTTTCCGCTTGCTTTAGAAGACTCATAATCTTTATGTGTTTTAGTGGCATCTTCACTATATTGATCAAGTACTGAATCTAATACCGAATCTGAAAAGCTGTCCCCTTTAGACTCGCTATCAGATTGAGATGATGCATGTGAAGATGGTTGCTCACTAGAAGAATGACTGTCTTCATTAGAGGTAGTTTCATTACTACTTTGATTTGAGTCTGTACTATTTTGAGTATCAGTCGCATCTGTCACTAAGTCATCAATCGCGTCTAATGCTTTACTAATGCTTGCATCATCTTTACTTTCATTTGAACTTGCAGTCGCTCCTGTATTATCTGATTCTTTTTCGTGTTGTGGCATCTCAGTTGAGCCTGACTGTTCAGATGTAGCATCGTCAGTTTGTGTACTATTTTCACTGTGTATTGAGCTTGATTGAGATGTTGATGCGCTTTGATTTGAGTCATTAGTATTAGAATGATTTTCTGAAGAAGCATTGCCAGAAATCTCTTTAGAATTCTCAACGTGTTCATAATCAGAAATATCGCTATCAAAGTTAAATAATGAAGCGATTAAATTCGTTAAACTGAAACCATTATCAAATACGTTAGGGTCTAAGAAATGAGAAGAATGATTACCAGTTAAATTCGGAATATCAAAAAATGATGCTAGTGGCGTATGATAAAACGCATTATCACGAGATGATGATTGATTCGTTTGCTGACGATTTGAACGCGTTGTCTTATCTTTTTTAGTTGTTTTATCGTTAGTAGATTCTTTATGTGCAGTTTCTTTATGAGAAGCTGATGTTTCTTCTGAATTATCTTCTTCTGTACTCACTGATTCTTCTTGTGAGGTAGTTGAATCATCATTGTTTTCATCTTTGGTGTCAGTATCTTCTTGAGTTTTATCTTCTTCGGTTGATGGAGCATCTTCATTACTGTGAGCACGTGATGATGACGCTTCGCTTTCGTCAGTCGTGTCTTCGGCGTGTGCAAGACTCGTCGTAAAGGTAGGAAAGACGAGGGTAGTAGTTAATAAATAGACCATTAATTTCTGTTTCGACATTGCTTGCTTTTCCTCCTACTAGTATGCGAATAATTAATTATTTGTTATAATGCTAATTAGAAAAAATAGTTAACACTTATCAACTAATTATTACTTTGCTTAATAAAAGTATTATACTAACTCTATAAATAAAAAAACAACGGTTAACTTAAATTTGATATCAAATTTTAATATTTCATTCGTAGGAGTGTGACAATGAAAAACGCACTAAAATTATATAAAACGGACTTGAAGCGTGTGGCGAAAACCCCTGCCGTTTGGGTAATTCTCCTAGGTTTAGCTATCTTGCCGTCATTTTACGCTTGGTTCAACCTTTGGGCGATGTGGGATCCGTATAGTAATACAGACCATGTAAAAGTAGCGGTTGTCAATGAAGACCAAGGTGACGAAGTCCGAGGCAAAAAAATTAATGTCGGGGATACGCTAGTCGATACATTGAAGAAGAATAAGAAATTTGACTGGCAATTCGTAAGCCGGGAAAAGGCAGACCATGAAATCAAAATGGGTAAATACTATGCCGGCATATACATACCGAAAGAATTCTCTCATCAAATCACCGGTACATTAAGAAAGAAACCACAAAAAGCAGATATAGAATATAAAGTGAATCAGAAAATCAATGCTGTAGCACCAAAAATGACAGATACAGGGTCAACAGTCATTGTAGATGAAGCGAATAAACAATTTAATTCGACAGTAACGAAAGCGATTCTTCAAGAAGCCAACAAAGTAGGGATTCAACTTGAAGATGAAGTGCCAACCATTAACAAGATAAAAAATGCCGTTTATGCTGCGCATCAATCATTACCACAATTGAACAAAATTGCGGATCGTATTGTTTATCTGAATGAACACCAAGATCAATTGGATGCGTACGCCAATCGTTTCCGTTCATTAGGTAATTACAAAGGCGATATTTTAGATGCTCAACAGAAATTGAATGACGTCAACGCTGCGATTCCATCATTGAATGAGAAAGCGAAACTCATTTTAGCATTAAATGAATTTATGCCTAATATTGAACGCGTGCTTAATGTCGCTGCTAACGATATTCCAGCTCAATTCCCACGTCTCAATAGGGGCGTCGATATTGCGAGTCAAGGGCTTGATTTAGCGAATAATCGCTTGAATGACGCACAAGGTTATTTAACGATGGCACAACAACGTGTTGGCGATTATCAAGAAGCTGCAAGCCGTGCCCAAGAAGTTAATGGACAAGCGAACAATGCTTTACGTCAACAAAGTACGTCAGGCATGCCTGCTTATAAAGTGCAACCATTGAGTAACAATAATAATAAAGACGCTTTAAACAAAGGCCAAATTGTGTCTAAAGATGATGTGAAAGCGATGAATAATGCACTTGCTGAAGCATTATTGGCCTTATCTGATAATGCGGACACACAAACGAAAGCCACTCAATCTGATATTAAAGCCTTGAAGAATGTGGTTTATGGCATCATTGGTTCAAATCGACCAACCGAATTTAATGACACATTGCGTAATATTAAGGCTCGCTTTGAAAATGAATCAAAAAACAACCAACGACTTGTAGACATTTTAAAAGAGCTAGAGAACAAAGAACATGTAGATTTATCATCTGAAATCAAAGAAGTTGAGATTGCAAACAACCGTATCAATAGTTCTGTACGTTCTATTAATCAACTTATCGATGCGTTAGGCAACGGCAGTTCAGGTAAAGCGGAAGCGGTTAATGTCCTACGTGGCTTACCAGATTTAAACACAGGATTAGGCCAGTATCGTGACTTTTTAAAACAAGATTTAAATAACCGTTTATTAATATTATCTAACGACATTACGCAACAATTGAATGAAGGTCAGAATACGTTATCAAACGTCCAATCTAGATTAAATACAATCAACCAAGTGATTGCTGCTGGACAACAAATTGTATTAGAAGGCCAAGGACGTGTGGCTACCATTCAAAGTGAATTACCAGCATTAGAGCAAGCGTATATCAATGCAATGCAAACTGCACAAGCTTACTTCCCAACTGTGAAGCAAAATGTGGCGAAAGCAGCAGACTTTGTACGCAATGATTTACCTGAATTAGAACAACGCTTAGCCAATGCTACAGCAACGGTTAATGCTAATTTGCCGACATTATTTAATAAATATGACAATGCGGTTAATTTATTAGATGAGAATCAGCCTCGTGCGAAAGAAGCATTAGCGAACTTGGCAAACTTTGCGCAAAACAGATTGCCCGATATTGAAAAAGATTTAGACAAAGCAAATAACATCTTTAAGAAATTAGACAAAGATGATGCAGTCGATAAAGTCATTGATGCTCTGAAAAATGACTTAAAAAAACAAGCAGATGTTATTGCTAACCCAATTGACAAGAAACAAGTGGACGTCTTCCCAGTTAAAGATTATGGTTCAGGCATGACGCCATTCTATACATCATTATCAATATGGGTGGGGGCATTGTTATCAGTGAGCTTATTATCTGTTGATAACAAACATGAAAGTTTGAGAGATGAGTTAACAACACGACAAATTTATTTAGGTAAAGGTGCATTCTTTATAACAATGGGCTTACTTCAAACCTTCACTGTAGTAGTAGGCGATTTATTAATCTTGAGAGCACAAGTAGAATCGCCAGTCTTGTTTATTCTAGTAGCATTGTTTGGAGCAATTGTCTTTAATACGATTGTTTATACCTGCGTATCATTGCTTGGTAATCCAGGTAAAGCGATTGCGATTGTTATGTTGGTATTACAAATTGCAGGGGGTGGCGGTACATTCCCAGTAGTGACAATGCCTAAGTTCTTCCAAACGATTTCGCCATACTTACCGTTTACGCACGTGATTGATTCATTACGTGAAACAGTAGGTGGTATTGTACCTGAGATTCTAATTACGAAACTTATTATTTTAGCATTATTCGGATTAGGTTTCTTTATAGCAGGTGTATTAGGAAAACCAGTGCTAGATCCAGTAATGCGTAAGATTTCTAAACGTGTGGATGAAAGTAAAGTGACTGAGTAACTTATAGTATTTCAATATGAATTTCATCATGTTGAGTTTCATTCTTAATTTAATTAATGGCAAATTTAAACCGCCTAATGGGTAGTTGTGATAACTACGTATTAGGCGGTTGTTTTTAAGGCTCTACGTCAAATCGGACTGATGAGTCCTAATATTGAGATTAAGCAACCTTAGGTTGTTTAATCTCTTTTTTTGTTGTTGAGGCAAATAGTCGCGAAGTTATAATAATTCGATTACGTAAAT
>NZ_SRPJ01000011.1 GCF_004785665.1 Staphylococcus pragensis | reverse complement strand
CTGTCTGATGTGCTCACGCTTCTTGAGTCACTCACACTTGTTGATGCTGACGCACTGTCTGATGTGCTTGCACTTGTTGATGTTGACGCACTGTCTGATGTGCTTACGCTTGTTGAGTCGCTCACACTTGTTGATGTTGATGCACTATCTGATGTACTTGTGCTTGTTGAGTCTGAAAGACTCTCACTTTCTGATCCACTTAATGACGTGCTTACACTTGTTGAGTCACTCACACTTGTTGATGTTGACGCACTGTCTGATGTGCTCACACTTGTTGATGTTGATGCACTATCTGATGTACTTGTGCTTGTTGATTCTGAAAGACTCTCACTTTCTGATCCACTTAATGACGTGCTTGCACTTGTTGAGTCGCTCACACTTGTTGATGTTGACGCACTGTCTGATGTACTCACGCTTGCTGAGTCTGAAAGACTCTCACTTTCTGATTCACTATCTGACGTGCTTGCACTTGTTGAGTCACTCACACTTGTTGATGTTGATTCACTTGCACTTTCTTTCTCGCTTGTTGACGTACTTTCGCTAGTCGATTTACTTGTGCTTTCACTTGTTGACTTACTTGCACTTTCTGAGTCTGAAAGACTCTTACTTCTTGAATCACTTTCACTTGTTGATTTACTTGTGCTTTCGCTATTTGCTATGCTTGTTGATTTGACTGTACTTGTTGAAAGACTGTTACTTGTTGATGTTGAAGTAGAGTCACTAGCTGAGTTTCGAGTGATTGACCATTTAATACTTTTGGTCGTTGTATGGTTACTGCCATCCGTTGCAGTAATCGTTACATTATAATTACCGATTTTTTGTGGTGTACCTGTTACTACATTTTTAGATGAATCATAAGATAAGCCATCTGGTAAACCATCCATCTTAACATTCGGTGTTGTTCCACTATTATCTGAAGCATTTACAGTTATTGGTGTAATAGGTGAGAAAACTTCATTACTTTGATCAGTCATATCAATAGTAGGAGCTTGGGTATCCTCGTAATAATAAATAACCGATTGACCTGAATTAGTTAATTTTACTTGATTATTAGCACTATTATAATTTGGTGCATTTGAACTATCGACTTTACTATATTTATAACCCATTCCATTTAATGTGCTTTGCTGAGGATCTAAAGTAACGGTTTCATCTACATCTCCGGCAAATGTTCTCATTGGAACGATGTCTTTACCTGTATTGACATCGACATATCTCACTTGAGTAGAAGCAGTTTGTGTATAAGTAAAAGTACCAAATTGAATTTGTTGTAGATTTTTAGATCCTCCTGTTGAAGCAGTGATGGAAAGCGCATAGTTACTAACATTACGATTTCTATTCAACCAATATGTTAAATTACGAGTGAATTGTTGACCAGCATATGTAACTGTCATCACTTTCGTATCGCCATTATAGTCAATATCAAAATCTTGGAATGAATTATCTTTGGGTTGTATATTTAATTTAGCTGCTCCTGTACTCTCAGTAGTGGCATACCCTGAAGCGTTAGTACTAACAAATGCACCAAATGCGCCTCCACCTTTTACATTAGTTGGGTCTGCTCCAGCTTGAGAACCAGCTTTAGGAGTTGAAGTATTATGGAATGTATCAAGCTTAAAGCCGAATGCGTTTTTCAAACCACCTATTCCTAGTGCCGCGCCTTCTTTACCAGTATCATCAATTTTACCTGGTGAAAAGGCAAAGCCAATACCATCCCCACCAGGTATTACTTGGCCATCTTTAGTAACTTCATTATATCCTTCATAACGATTACCTAGGTTAACTTTTCCTGTAAAATGAAAACTTTTATTTGAATTAATTTTAGTGTTTAAAGTAATTGAACCTTTTTTATTAAACTCATCAGGAGTTAAAGTTACTATTCCTGTTTTAGGATCATAAGTAGCAGAGTCTTTGACATTAAAATGATCAGTAAAGTTATCTTTATTAATCGTTACAATGTCATTATTTGTTACCTCAGCTACAGTCGCACTTGTATTGTTGGCAGCTAAGGCAAATCTACTGAAAGTTCTTAGCTTTTTTGGTGTTAAACTTGTAGACGTGCTTGTAGAATCACTTACTAATAAATTAGAACCTATGTCTCGGTTTGCTTGGCTTTCAGATGTACTTGTAGATTTAGTTGTTAATGAATCTTTATCATCAACTTTCTCAGATTTATTTGTGCTTGTAGAACTTGTTAATTCACTTTTCTTTTCAGAAGTTGATGTTAATGAATTATTCTTCTCATCAGATTCAGATGTTTCCGTTGATTTGTGTTCTGATGTTCCATGAGTATTTGATGATTTGTCTTTTTGGGTACTATTAGCTACTTCAGATGTATTTGTTTTTTTATCTTCTCCATTTTCTGAAGAGTTTGATGTCTTGTTATCGTTTTTACTTTCAGAATCTTTAGTTGATTGAGAGTTTTTATGTTCTGAACTTGATGTTGATTTTTCACTTTCTGATTGTTGATCTTGGCTCTCAGACGTCTTTTCTTTATTACTTTCTGAAGTGTTCTCAGTATTTGATTTTCCGTTCTCATTAGATGCACTTGTTTTATCACTATTAGAATTTTGGTGAGCTTCACTTGTTGATGAGTCACTTTCAGAAGTTGAAGCATGACTCGTGCTATCTTTATGTTCCGAAGTAGACATTTCTTTATCACTTGTAGAATTAACGCTTGTTTCTGTTGAATTTGTCGTTGAATCAGTTTTAACCTGACTTTCTGTAGAAGCCCTACTATTTTGGCTATGTTCTTGTGAAGAACTTGTCATATTTGAAGAAGAGTTGGTTGTCGATTTTGAAATAGCTGTTGAATTTTGGTTAGCTACTGTAGCACTATTTGATGAAATTTCTGATGTCATTGGAGTTTCTGACGCTGCGAAAGCATGGTGGTCATTAAGCATAGCAAAGGTAAATGCACCACCTGCTAGTCCCGTCGTTCTTAGCGCTTGTTTTTTTAAGCTACTATTATTCATAATTTGATTATCGTTTACATCATTAATTTCTTTATTTAAAAATAGAACACCTAACATTTTTAAAAGTTGAAATTCTCTTATTCCTGCCTTAACCCAATGTTTTCCTGCTTTATAAAGTTTAACTCTAGCTTTTTCTTGCCCAAAGGACCGTTTAAAGTCTTTTTCTTTCTTTGACATAACACTTTCATCTCCATATTTATATTACTTATTAAAATGTAATTAACCTAATTTTTCACAATTCAATATAATTTTCATTATTATATTACCATTTATATGTAAATAGCAATATAATTAAAATTTATTTTTCATGGCTCATAAATTTTTAATGCTACATTTTTACTATTAGTTATACATTAATATTAATTTCAAAAAATTATCACTTTATTTACATAGTGTTCAATTTATAAAATTTTGACTTATTTATAAAGGTTAGCAGCCTTTACATTTTCATAATTTTCTCTCAATAAAATTAATTAAAGTATTTTCAATAGTGCTATTTATACTTATTTATGAATATTCATGCTTAAATTGAGTTAATATAACAATTTCGTTATCTATCAAAATCAATATAAAATTTTACTTAATATATTGCTATTCATTATTCTCATTTCACATAATTTAGTATTCAAACATAATTTTTCTAATTCCTCAATTAAAATATTTTATAAAATAGCTTTTATTTGAACTTTTATCTTCCTATTTAAATAGTTATTTTTATATTTATTTGTTTTCTAAATTTTAAATAGAGAAAAACAATAGTTTGTTATGTTATTACTTACAATAAAATAAGCGAAGTTAAGAAAGAGGCATCGCACCTAAAGTATTAAAAAATGAAATAGTTTCGAACGTGGATGCTAGTAAGATGAAAATAACCACTTTAGTGAGTTTTGCACACTAAAGTGGTTTGTTTAGTAATTATGGTTTGAGTATATAGAGAGCACTTCATATTTTTATTAACTATATTTCTTTTACTAAGTTATACCATTGAACACTTGCATGTTGAGAATCAGATAAACCTTCGTTCTTGTAGCCATATTTTTCATAAAATGGAACGAGCATATCACGACAAGTAAGTGTTACACCAAATCTTGCATTCTTCTTGCAATATTTTCGAATTGATTAAGCAATTGTCCGCCTAGACCTTGTTTTTGATACTTTTCAGAAACAACTAATCCTAAAACGCTTAAATATCCACCGATATCAGGGTTGGGTTTGATTGTTTCAAATAAATCGTCAGTAATATATTTTTGAGGAATGACTGGCCCATTGATATAACCCGCAATTTCGCCTTCTTGTTCGGCAATAATAAAAGTATCGGAAATGATTTCAATGCGCTGTGCGATTGCTTCTGGTGTAGCCGCTTCTTCAAGCGTAAAACCTTTATTCTCTAATTCAATTAATGTTGGCAAATCCTCTATAGTCGCTTTACGAAACTTCATCTGATGGCTCCTTTAAATTTCGAATTTATTAATCAACATTACCATAAATTAATGTTTTTTGAGATATGACAAAAATGTCATCTAGTTGATAGATAATATTAAGGTTGTATTTAATTTAATATGTTAATTTATAAACATGCATAAGTATGATATTTATAATTTTTAAATTATCAACTTTATGTATGAAAAATGATAATTACTAAGGAGTGAGTTCTTTGATTAAAAGAGGATTTAAATATGCTTTTGGAACAACGCTTGTAACGTCTTCCCTTGTACTTTTGTCACACGGCCATGCCTTTGCAGCAACGAATGATACTGACAATCAATTCAATCATGATGCGAATGGTAACCCTATTACTGTTCAGTCTGACGAGACTGTAGATCCCGGTTTCAATCATGACGTTGACGCTAATAACAACGTAGATAATGGATTTAATCATGATGTAGGTAATAATACTTCTGAAAATTCAGAGGAAAATGCTACAGATTCTGAGTTTAACCATGATGCGAATGGTAACCCTATCACTTCTAAGAATGACAACAACGTAGACGCTCAGTTTAACCATGACGCGAACGGTAATCCTATTACTTCTAAGAATAACAACAACGTAGACACTCAGTTCAACCATGACGCGAATGGCAACCCTATCACTTCGGGTAATCATTTTCCTGAAAATAACTCACCTAAGACAACACCACAAGATCCTTCCAAATCTAGCGCAGAGGAAAATGATAACGGCTTCAATGGTTATCCTGAACAACAAGGGTTAGTTAAAGAATCAAGCCATCAACAAAAACAAGATCCTTCTAAATCAAAAGCTGAAGAAAATGATATCGGTTTTAACGGTTATGCCGAACAACAAGGATTAGTTAAAGAATCAACTCATCAAACATCTATGCCTCAACATCAACGACAAGAACCTTCAACAAATACAAAAGCACATCAAACTGCATCAAATGTTCATAACGAATCAAACTCAACAACTATGAATCACCCTAATCAATCAACAACTCTTAGTAAACCAACATCACATTCTCAACAAGTGAATGGCGCAACAGCACAATCAACTTTACCTAAGACTGGCGAATCTAGCACAAATCCCCCCCTATATGTTGGATTATTGGCGCTTATCTTAGGTGTAGGTTCTCTTAGCCTTAAACGCGTCATTACTAAAATGCAATAACTGTATTTTCTAATTATCTGTTACTATTACTGCAACACATTTCTTTTATGCAAAATGAAAAAGCTATTACCTCAGTTTTTCTAAGTTCTGAGTGTAATAGCTTTTTACTATTCAATATTAAACTAATAATAATTTAATGCCTCTAACGATGTTCACTATAAATAAATAAATTCCAACTACAACTAAAATAATTGTTATAACCCAACTGCCAAATACTAACCAGCTATCCACATTTGTTGTAGCGTTGCCCATTCCTCCAGCAAAGAGCATTAAAGCAAAAGGTGCTAATGCGAAACATACCCATGTCATAATATGATTAAATAATGCTTTTCGGGCATGTGTTGATACAGGAGATGAAGCTACTATCCACATAATAATAGGTAATATAATAGGTGCAAAAAATACACTTAAATAACTTAATGATGATGCTATATTTTCATTTTTACTGCCGTAATATGGATCTGTAACATAAGATTTTTTATTTAACTCTTTCATACTTACTCACCTCAATTATATAAAAACATATAATTTGAGGTATTGTAAGGCGAAAGTCTCAAAATTACAACTCTGTAAGTTTCCATGTAAACTTCAACTACCTCTCTACAATCTCTTTCAACATTTTCCAAAATAAAGGAATAACTCCACTACTCTAATTTATTTATTGTTATAATACATGTATTACACTATGAAACAATGTGAGGCATTTATATGACAGATCAATTAGTATGTAAATGGCTAGATTTTACAGCTACTTATAACAATGTGTCTAAACAACTGGAACAAGACTTAATGTCGCGCCATCATCTTGCGTTGAAAGAATTTTATGTCTTAATGTATTTAGATTGTGCTGAAGATAACCAACTACCATTGAAAGAATTGCAAAATAAAGTGGGGTTAAGTCAAAGTGCAATGTCACGTCTTGCGACTAGAATGGAATCAAAAGATTGTGGTGTGATACGACGTCAAGGTTATGGAGATGACAAACGCGGGGTTTATGCTAAGATGACAGACAAAGGTCACCGCTTCTACGATGAAGTGAAGGTAACGTTTGAGGAAACCTTACGCGCCACTTTTCAATAAAAATAGTAAATAAGAGCCTGGGACATTTAATAATGTCCCAGGCTTATTTCACATTTGGCAGTAGCTAACTGAATTGAAAATGCGCTTATATCAAGCTTTTTTCAATTCTAGTTATCCTTACCGGGGCAGGACGACAAAATTATTTTAATTTCTGTCCCGCTCCCTAAAATTTTACCTATGACTCATTATTTAATTTCTTCTAATGCTGTTCTAACGTCAGTATCACCGGCTTGGATATAAATCGCTTGTTTATCGACTTTCTCAATATCTAATGCATTAATCAATGTTGTCGCTACATCGTCACGTGAAATAGTATAACTATTTGGATCTCCGTCTATTGAGAATGAAGCATTGATTTTACCTGTGCCTTCATCATCTTGTAATGGACCTGGACGAACAATGGTATAGTTTAAATCTGATTGTTCAATATAGAAGTCTGACATATGTTTTGCGACTGCATAAGGACGCATATCATCAGATTCTTTATCTGGATCAGGACTGTCTGTGGCACTAAGTTGTACTAACTTTTTAACACCATGCTTACTTGCGGCATCTACTACTTTTTTAGAGCCCCATAGATCAACTAATAATGTTTTATCCGCGCCTGTACTACCGCCTGAACCTGCGACGAAGATCACTGCATCAATACCATCAAACGCTTGAGAGATGTCTCCTTCTAAGTCACCGATTACTACATTATCAGCACCTGCATTCTCTAATTCTGAAACTTGTTCTTCTTTACACACTAAAGCGACTGAACTGTGCTCAGTATCTTTCAATTGCGTGATGACTTTGCGACCTACCGCACCATTTGAACCTACAACTAATACTTTCATGATAAGTCTCCTTTCAATATATTTTTATGCATGCACATGCATTATAATCAATTACATAATATAACATTGCCTTTTTATTTATTTTTAAACATTGAACATTAAAAAAGAAAGAGCGGACAAAAATCTCATTCAAAAATAAGATTTCTGTTCCGCTCTTCTTTTCAAATTAATAAATAACAATATTACAAAATACGTTTACGGATAGCACCAGAAATTAAATCAACGATAGCTACCATAATCACTAATCCAATTAAGATGATACCTACACGATCCCATGAACGCGTTTGAAGCGCAAAGATTAACGGTGTACCGATACCGCCTGCACCAATCAAACCTAAGATTGAAGCTGAACGTAAATTTAATTCAAAGCGGTATAACACTAGTGATAAAAATGAAGGTAATATTTGTGGAATAACTGCAAACACTAATGTCTTCGTTTTATTTGCACCGCTTGCTTTTAAAGATTCAACAGAGGCAAAATCTAAACGTTCGATGTCTTCTACAAATAGCTTCCCTAACATCCCTACAGAGTGAATGCCAAGTGCTAAAACCCCAGAAAATGACCCAGGACCTACTGCTTTAATGAAAATAAGTGCCATAACAATTTCAGGGAATACGCGAATCACACTTAAGATGAATTTAGTAATGCCAGTGACTGGACGTGCTTTAACTAAGTTACGTGCGCCTAAAAATGCAAACGGGATACAGATAATTGCCGCAATAAAAGTACCAATGACAGCAATCGCAAATGTTTCAAGTAAGCCACGTAATAAGTCTTCTCCAGCTGGTATGTAAACATAACCCCAATCGGGATGGAATAAGCCTTTAAAGATTGACTTTAAAATTTCAATAGATTTAGATTTCAGCTCGAGTGCAGGCATGCCAGCAAAGCCCCACACAATGATTGCTAAAACGACAATAGCGATGATCCAATTTTTAATTAATTTTTGCTTATGTTTTTTTGATTTAACGGGATACTTTTGTTCTAACTTATGCTCATTTTGTGTCATGCGAGTTGTTCCCTCACTTTCGAACTTACGTAATCAATAATTACAACAATGACTAATGTAAATAGGATAATCATCGCAGTTTTAGGATATTGGAATAAGCCTAATGTGGAATCGTAGAATAAACCAATACCACCAGCGCCTACGAGTCCAAGTACCGCTGAAGCACGAATGTTAATTTCGAATGCGAATAATACATATGAGAAGAACGTAGATAGTATTTGCGGAACAACACCGAACATAATCCACTTTGTTTTATTTGCACCCACTGCCGTCATCGCTTCCATTGGGCCCGGATCAATCGTTTCAAGCGCTTCGTATAATAGTTTCGCGATAACACAAATGGTTAGAATGAATAAAGCTAACACCCCAGGAATTTGGCCAATACCGAAGACAGCTACAAAGATAGCAGCTAATAGTAAGTCAGGAATGGTACGCACGATATTTAAGATAAAACGCGCAGGAATCGTAATCCATTTTGTTTTAACAATATTGCTAGCACAGATTAAAGCGATTGGAATAGATATTATCGCTCCTAAAAATGTCCCTACAATAGCCATACGAATGGTATCTAACATAGGTTTCGTAATGGTACTTAAATATTCCCAATCAGGAGGTACCATCTGTCCAAAGAATGAAACAATTTGAGGTAACCCTACCATTAAGTCACCAAAGCTAAAGCCTGTATATAAAAAGCTCCAAATGACTAACGCGATTACAAGAAAAAATGTAAAACTTGTCTTAAGCGAAAACTTCTTATTTAAATATTGATCATATTTACTCGTTGTAGGTGTCGCCATATTACTCCACCCCTAGCTTCTCATCATCTTTAAGTTTACGACCATAAATTTCATTAAATACATCTTCTGTAGCTTCACTCGCAGGACCATCATATACTAGTTCACCAGCGCGTAAACCAATGATGCGTGTACCATATTCAAGTGCTAAATCTACAAAGTGCAAGTTAATAAGAATCGTAATACCTAATTCTTCATTAATCTTCTTTAAATCATCCATTACTTGTTTAGTTGTTAAAGGGTCTAACGACGCTACTGGCTCATCGGCTAAAATGATGGCTGGCTCTTGTGCGAGTGCACGTGCGATAGAGATACGTTGTTGTTGTCCACCAGATAATTGGTCTGAACGTTGATCATATTTATCTAAAATATTGACACGTTCTAACGCGTTCATTGCTTTTACTTTATCTTCTTTCGGGAATAATCCTAAGACCATTTTCCAAGTAGGATGATACCCCACTCGACCACTCAATACATTACGTAACACTGAAGAACGTTTCACAAGATTAAAGTGTTGGAAAATCATTCCAATATTACGACGCATCATTAATAGTTCTTTACCTTTCGCTTTAGTAATCGATTTACCTTCAATGATAATTTCTCCAGAAGTAATATCATGAAGTCGATTCACCGATCTTAATAATGTAGATTTACCTGCCCCTGATAACCCAACAATAACGGCAAAATCGCCCTTTTCGATATTTAAGTTGATATCCTTCAAACCGACGTGCCCATTAGGATACACTTTGTTAACATCTTTAAATTCAATTTGACTCATTTACTTAACACCCTTCATTTTACAAAGAAAAGCTATGCCCAATTGTCGTGGACTTAGCTTTTCTTTGTCACTTATTTAATTACAGTGTTGCTAAAAACTGAGATAGCCTACATCCTTCTCCATTCAAGAAGTGACTGAATCAATCTCTATTTCACAATTTATTTCATATCTTGAACTTGTTTTTCATATTTTCTTACGATATCGAAGTCCTCATCTTTAGCATCTGTGTAACCTTCATGAGAGTACACTTCACTGATAATTTTGTGACCTTCTTTAGATTTAGCAATGTCTTTGAATGCTTTTTTAAGTTTTTCTTGGAAATCTTTGTTCATGTCTGGACGAACAGAGATTGTATCGTTAGGAATTGGTTCTGTTAATTTTAAAATTTTAGTGTCTTTAAATACATTTGGTTGGTCTTTCTTAACAATGTTACGAGCATCTTGGAATACTGTAGCTGCATCTACATCGCCATTTAATAATGAAATAACTGCTTGGTCATGACCTTTCATATTTACAATTTTCATATCTTTTGTAGCGTCAATACCAGCTTCTTCTTTAAGCGTTGAGATAGGGAATGTGTAACCTGCTGTTGAAGTAACGTCTTGTAATGCGATTTTTTTACCTTTTAAGTCTTTTAAGCTATTAATACCAGAATCTTTTTTAACTAAGATTTCTGATTTATAGTCTTTCACAAGTTTTTTTGAACTTGAACCGTCATCATTAACACCAAAACGTTGTGCTTGTAATAATAAGTCAGCCGCTTTTTGATCATGTGCTAAAGTGTATGCAGTTGGTGGTAAGAAACCTACATCTACTTTTTTAGATTTCATTGCTTCAACGATTGTATTGTAGTTAGTTGAAACAGATACTTTTACTGGAATGCCTAATTTTTTAGATAATAATTTTTCAAGTGGCTTTGCTTTTGCTTCAAGTGTGTCTGCATTTTGTGATGGAACGAATTGTACTGTTAACTCTTTAGGTGTGTAACCATCTTTAGAATCTGACCCGCTGTCAGAGCTTTTGTTCTTGCTATCTAATGAGCTATTATTTCCACATGCCGCCGCAAAAATAAGAACTGTTAAAGCAAGAACTAAAAGATACTTCATTTGCTTCATAATTGTAATGCCCCCGTTCGCTATGTATAAAATAGTGTAAATTGTCATTCTATATGACATTTATAAGATTATCACAACATTAAGTTAAATAATATTTATTATTTGTGAAAATTTTATAGAATCCGTTTATAATATGAATGAAATGTAAACTTTTCTTAAATATTCGCTTAACATTATCTTGAATATCAAATTTTTTATTATACTTTTTCTATGTGGGCTACTTAGCCTGTTTCTTACTTTTCAAAAATGAAAAATGTCTTAATAAATCATACACATAGTTCAATAATAGGAGAAAAACATATGAAACTGATTAAAGTGTTAAGTTCAACCTTATTAGCCTCGACGCTTTCATTAACAGGCTTACAGGTAAGTCACGCTGCACAAAGTCATACTGCTAACAATTCGCAAACCGTATTATTTGATGCATCACATGCACAAACGGCTGGGGCTGCGGATTGGGTGATGGATGGCGGGTTCTCTGATTACGCTGATTCAATGAGACAACAAGGCTACACTGTCAAAGAAATTGACGGCGAAGATAGTATCAATGACCAAACTTTGAGTAACAGTAAGATATTAGTAATTCCTGAAGCCAACATCCCTTTTAAGGAAAATGAACAACAAGCCATGGTTAATTATGTAAAAAATGGTGGCAACATTATCTTTATCGCTGACCATTATAACGCGGACAGAAATTTAAATCGCATTGACTCTTCAGAGGCCATGAACGGTTATCGCCGTGGCGCTTATGCAGATATGACGAAAGATATGACTGCTGACGAGAAGAATTCACAAGCTATGCAAGGTGTAAAAAGCTCGGATTGGTTATCTGACAACTTTGGTATCCGCTTCAGATACAACGCACTTGGTGATTTGAATACACAAAATATTGTTCCTAGTTCAGAAAGTTTCGGTATCACTCAAGGCATTCACTCTGTATCCATGCATTCTGGTTCAACATTAGCAATTACAGATCCTACGAAAGCGAAAGGTATTATTTATACACCTGAACATTTATCATCTAAACAGAAATGGTCTCACGCTGTAGACCAAGGTATTTATAATGGTGGGGGCGTAGCTGAAGGGCCTTATGTGGCGATTGCGAAAGTCGGCAAAGGTAAAGCAGCCTTTATTGGCGATTCATCGCTTGTAGAAGATAGCACGCCGAAGTACAAACGTGAAGATAACGGTCAGACTAAGAAGACTTACGATGGCTTTAAAGAAGAAGACAACGGCCAACTTTTAACGAATATTACAGATTGGTTTGGAAAAGTAGACAATGCAACGAGCATGAAAGAAAGTGGCATTAAATTAGATCAACCAACACCTACATTAGCATTCGAAACACCACAAAATTCAACGGAAACTCAAAAAGAACCGTGGTCCCAACCAGAACAAGGTTACAAATGGTATGATCGCTCAACATTCGCACCTGGTAGTTACGGCGCAACAAAATCAACGAACGACCAAAATAACGATTCAAATGCTACTCACAACAATAATGATGGTAATTCAAAAGGAAGCGACACAAAGACACCTTCATCTGCTCATACAACAAATGGGAACGTGCAATTTCACTTACCAGATAATATTCAACCCAATAAACCATTCCAAATTACCGTTAACTTAAGTAAGATGGAACAAAGTAAAACGCTCAATCACTTAAAATTATCGATTTATCAAGATGGTGGCATGCAATTAGCTAGTTTCACTCAAGATGGTAAAAACTATGACGACCCTGGTTATAGCCAACCTCAAAGTGTAACCACAGACAATGAAGGCAACGCCACACTCACATTCACCGCCAAAGTAAATACAAACATTTCAGGCGCAAACATTCGCCTAAAACAAGGTAATAAAATACTTGCCACAGGCTCAATTCAATAATCTTAAAACAATCCTAAAGAGATATAAGAAGATAGCGCATACTTCCCAAACGTGCCCTTCTTTATCGCTTTTTTACGAAAGGACGATACTATGACACGACTCTCTTTTTACATCGTAAGCGACGTACACGGCTACATCTTTCCCACAGACTTCTCATCACGCAACCAGCAGTTACCGATGAGCCTATTAAAAGCCAATCAATTAATCGAAAGTGAACGCTCACATGACGACATTAGCTTTAAAATAGATAACGGCGACTTCCTACAAGGCGCCCCATTATGCAATTACTTAGTTTCTGAACGCCAAACAAGTGCCCCATTAACTAATATTTACAACCGACTCAACTTCGATTTTGGCACAATTGGCAACCACGAATTTAATTACGGAATTCCCTACCTCACAGACACACTTAATCAGCTACACCACCCAGTCCTATGCGCCAACATCTTAGATACACAGAACCAACCTTTCACAGGTAACGGCATTCATTTTTTTGAAAAGGCAGGCCTCACAGTCGGCGTCATTGGCTTAACAACACAATACATACCTAACTGGGAACAACCCAACCATATCAAAGACCTACAATTCCATAGCGCCGTAGACACACTGTCACAATTATTACCTGACGTACGCAACAAAGCAGACATCGTTGTCGTGTCGTATCATGGTGGGTTCGAAAGAGACATCGACACTAATGAACCGACAGAAACTTTATCAGGCGAGAACGAAGCCTCAGAAATTCTAAATCAATTTCATGAGTCAATCGATGTGTTAATTACCGGTCATCAACATCGCGATATCGCAACAGTAAAATACGATACAGCAGTGATTCAACCTGGCACTCGCGCCACACAAGTTGGTAAAGTTACCTTAACATTAAATGAACAACATCAAATTATTGATAAACAAGTAGCCTTACTACCTGTTACTTCAGAAACAGATTTTGAATTATTACCAGAAGATGCTTCACTTTTAAACGATTTAGAAGACTGGCTAGATACAAATATCACGACGCTACCTGAACCTATGTTAGTTGAAGACAAATTTGAAGCGCGCGTAAAACCTCATCCGCTTCTTAATTTAATCAATCTCATTCTATTAGAGAAAAGTGACGCCGATATAGCTAGCACAGCTTTATTTGATTCAGCAGCTGGCTTTAATACACAAGTCACTATGCGAGATATCATTAATAACTATCCATTCCCTAATACCTTCCAAGTGTTAGAACTCACAGGTGCCGGTATTAAAGAAGCACTGGAACGATCAGCAAGCTACTTTGCGCTAGATGCCAATAATGAAATCACTATTAACGAGTCGTTCTTATATCCAAAGCCACAACACTTTAACTACGACATTTACGGTGGGATAAGCTACACGATTCACGTAGGACGACCTATTGGCCAACGCGTCACAGATATTAAAGTAGGAGACACACCTTTAAACGAAACACAAAAGTACACAATTTGCGTGAACAATTATCGTGCCGTTGGTGGCGGAAATTATGACATGTTCGCTCAAGCGCCTGTAGTGAAAGACATTCAAGAAGAAGGCGCCCAAGTGTTAATCGATTATATGACAACGCATCAACTTGATAGTCTGCCACAGGTAGTGAATTTTAAAGTAACTATCTAAACAACTTAAATAAAATAAATTTAAATATTTTAAAATATAATTATCGATAACTATTTAGGGGTTGAAGATAATGAGTGAGTTTTTAGCTACGATTGTTGGTGGGATATTTGCATTAGTTGGAACATTTTTGGGGATTAGATATCAAATGGCTAAACAAAAAGAGGAAAAGCGAGAAGATTATAAAAATGATATTTTGAGCATGGTTGATTTAACCGCTTATAAAGCCTCAAAAATTAGTAAAGTTAATTTAGCTGAAAATACAGCTAAATATAATAAACATCAAACATTAGAACATTGCGAAGACATTGAACATTACTTCGAAAAATTAGACGATCAGATTCAAGAACTATTAGGTACGATGAGCCATCATGAAGAAGATTCGAATCAACCTATTCGTGATTTGTTAAATTGTTATGAATCACTTGAAAACTACATTTCAAAATTTTCAATAGCTACTAGAATTTATAGCGATAATTATGAAAAAAGCGATTTCGATCGTACAATTATTGTTAAAACGAAAGATAGATTAGATCGTAATGTGGCTAACTTTATTAATGATTTACGAGATTTTGCAGAAAATAATTTTGATCATAAGATGTATGAACCAAAACTTACATTTTAGGCATAAATAATTAAAAATACCTCTAACATCAGTACTTTCAACTACTCATGTTAGAGGTATTACTTTATTCTTCAAATTGGATATTTTTCTTTTCATAAAAATGATTTAACGTATTCAGTAAAATACCAAAAATAATAATGCCACCAGATACGAAAGTAATGATTAGATAAGGGAAACCAATTGATAATAGAATTGAACCAATCAATGCGCCTAAAAAGTTAGCAACATTAAAGATTGAAGCAGCTAACGTACTAGCAAGTAACGGCGCTTCTTTCGCACTTAAAATAATCTTACTGTTAAGTAACGGCGTTGTACCAAACGTACCGAAACCGAATAAGAAACAAATAATAATTGCTAAAATTGCGCTATGCACAGCTGTCACGAATGAAATAATCGTTAAGAACAATAATAAAAATGTGTAGAATAAAAATTTCGTTAATTTTGGTTCAGGCACTCTACCAGTGATAAGATTTCCCGCTACACCGCCTAAACCGAACATAAATAGACATAGCGTCAGACCTACGATGCCATATGGTGAAAATTTGTGAATCATCGGTTCCATAAATGTATACGTTGTAAACACACCAGAATAACCAAATATAATAATAGACATAATAATTAAAATATGTGGATTTTTAAATACTTTTAATTCACCTTTAATATTCGTTTCCGTACTTAAAGTAACATTTGGAACAAATTTCAACATACCTAACATTGTAATGATAGCTAAACCAATCATTACACCAAAAACCACGCGCCAATTTGCGAAACCACCTAAGAATGATCCGAATGGTACACCTATCATAACTGCAATCGTTAAGCCTGCTTGTACTAATGCAATCGCTTGTGGCTGTTTACCACGTGGCGCCACGGCAGCCGCCACACTCATACATACGCCAAAGAACGGCGCATGCATTGAAGCAGAAAGCAATCGGGATAACAGCAATATAGGAAAGTTGGGCGCTAACATTCCAATAATATTACTTCCTATAAATATCGCTACTAATATAGGTAATAAACGTTGTGCATGAACTTTCATAGTAAATATGCGCATAAATGGTCCGATGACTGCTACGCTCACCGCATAGACGCTAATCAATAGACCTGCGCTCGAAATCGAAACTTTCATATCTCCTGCAATTTGTGTCAATAAACCTGTCACAACATATTCAGCCATGCCCACTGTAAAGGTACCTAGCATGAATATGAAAAACATCATTCTGTTATCCTTCATTATTGCCTCCTCCTTTTTATTCATTTTTTAATAATACGATAGCTATATTACAAAAAATTATATGTCATGTGAAGAGATTTGTTCATATTTTTTAATTCCTCAAAACTCTTATCTCATAAGTTTTCATAAATTTTCATTGTATTAAAATTAAGATAATTTTAAGATGTTTTACCTAAGATTATAATGACTTAATACACTTTTCACTCCTGTATATTTATTCAACTTTATTGATATATACATTTAAAAAATTTTAATAACGTATTCTAAATTACTTCTCATTTTTAGGAGAAAATCTATTATGCTAGAATTAATTTAAAGAAGTGTCAGTATGTCTAATTCAAAAAAGAATAAAAAAACGTTCTGGGAGCTTATTGTGACTTCCATCCCAGAACTGTTAAGCGGAGTTATTCGTTTTTTTTAAATTTATTTACTTAATTATTAGAATGACGTGGCGAATAATTAATAAAAAATAGCGCAATAATAACGCACAAGCCACCTACCATAATATGAAGTGTAAAAGGTTCGCCTAAACCTATAATTGAAAAAATGGTAGAAAATAAGGGTACTAAAAATAGAAAACTACTCGCAATCGTAGCACCACGCATTTTCAAACTGCTAAACCATAATCCAAATGAACCGATTGACGCTGGGAAGACAAGCCACCAAAACCATAGCCATCCCCACCCATTTAAGTATGTGATTGAATAATACTCTCTTAGGATGACACTTATAAACAACATGATTAGCCCACCTAATAATAATTGCCAACCTGTTAATACCCAAGCCCCTTTATCAAAGACAAACTGTTTTGTCACAATTGTATTACACGCCCAACCTAACGAACCACATAAAGCTACAAGCGCACCCCAACCTAATAACGTGCGATCTAACCCTAAACAAATAGCCACACCCGTAATGCCTAATACCAATGCAAAACATTTCACCTTCGTTAAACGTTCGTTTAATAAGAAATGCGCAAGCACGGCTAACCATAAAGGATTCGTGAAGAGTAAGACTGCTGACATTGAAGACGATACGCCAAATGCCATTGCAATATTTAATAACCCCATCGTTCCAGCCGTTTGTAACAAGCCAATAACCGATACAAATACAAATCCTTTAAAAACGCTACCATTACTTTCAGGTAGTAATTCTTGAATGCCCCTTTTCAATAAAATAAAAAATAAAATAAGAATCCCTGCTATAATGAAACGCCATCCTCCAAGTAACATTGGAGGAACGTGCTCAATCGAAATCAAATACTTTCCTGTTGGAAAAGAAGATCCCATACATATTGTTGTTAAAATAATACAAACATAAAAAGATAAATAAGAACGTTGTTGTAATTTCATAGATGTCATCTCCAAATCATTCATTAAAGATAATTAAGATATTCTTTGTCTTTAATTAACATTATAAATGCACTCCTTTATTTTTCAATGATAATATATAAAATTTTTATATTATATTTTATAATTGAATAAATCAGAAGAAACAGGTGAACGTTTATGAAACTATCTAAAGGATGGGAACAGGCCATTTATGTTTTATTAATTCTCAATCATCTCCCTCAACACCATGTATTGACTTCCACAACGTTAAGCGAACGTTTAAACGTTTCAGACTCTTACTTGAAGAAAATTATTAAGTCTCTAGCGAAAGAAGGACTTGTTCATTCAGCACCTGGCAAAAATGGAGGGTTTTCTCTCAATAAGCCTCTAAGTGAAATCACATTTTATGATGTCTTTTTAGCAATTGAAGGCCGAGATAAGATTTTCTCGAGCCAACATTTATTGAAATCTTTTTTAGGTGAAAATGAAGGCCAAAAAGCTGAACTATGTGTTGTGAGTCATGCACTTAACAATATTGAAGAGACCTTAATATCTACATTATCTTCAATTACTTTGAAAGATGTTAACCAATCAATCGGTGAAAAGTATAACCTTGAAGAACTATTCCTATGGATTTCTGCTAATAGTAAAACACAATAAGTTAAGCCTTCCGGACGTCTAATATCAGACAACCCGAAGGCTACTTTTATAACTTTAATGACAAAAATAAGCGTCTTTTTGACTATTATATTTGTCAAAATAACTAAGATGATGTATCGTATCAATTAAGGAGTTGATTAAATTGCGAAATCGCCTAAAAGAATTACGTGCTCGCGATGGCTACAATCAAACACAACTCGCACAAAAAGCCGCCATTTCGCGTCAAACGGTTTCTTTGATTGAACGTAATGATTTTATGCCATCCATCTTAACCGCAGTTAAAATTGCACGCATATTTAATGAACAAGTTGAAAACGTCTTTATATTCGAGGAGGAAGATTTATGAAAGTAGGTAGATATTTACTCTATTTATTGATAGGAGGTATCATTGGTGGAATGATAGGTAGCTCAATAGGAATGTTAAGTGATGGGAACATCTTCGGTAGCTTACATTTCGCTTCATACAGTTTTACGATTATCGTTACCATTATCGCTTCATTAATTAATATTGGACTTATCTTTGCGATTTGGAAGACTTCTCAGACATCTTTAAAATACAAACATAAAACTGAAAATGCCAGTGATGCCAACCTCGATCAATATGATCAAAAAGCTAATTTAACTTTCATGAGAACTGGCACATTATATTACATTACAGTATTAGTCGCTTTATTAAACACATTTATTATTGCCTTAGGTAATGGCCCCTCATCCATTTTATTTTTAGTGATTGTGCCATTTATACTAACAATTATCCCATCTATCATGCTTGGTTTCTTTTATAGAAAATGCGACGCACGTATGCCTAAACAAGGCGAAGCCAACTATACAGAGCGTTTTTTACAAAATATGGATGAAGGTGAGCGTCATATAACACTTGAATCAATGTTTAAAGTGTATCACGTCAATATTTCCTTAATAGTGATAGGTGCTATGTTCTTAGGTATCTTTTCAATTATTACAGGTATCAACCAAGCGGTTGGCATTGGCATTCTAATCATCTTATTCGCCTACAACACATTTGGTTATATTTTAAAAGTACGTAAATTTTATAAATCCTAATTATTTATTGTTAAATTTATACTATGATGAAAGTAACAAATTAAAAATCCAATAAATTCTATGCTATCTACAGAAAGAGAGGATTATTATGGAACATCTATTGCAAGTGCAACACCTGAACAAATCTTATAAGAAATCCAACTTTAACTTAAGTGATATTTCTTTCACTTTAAAACCCGGCGAAGTAATTGGGTTAGTTGGAAAGAACGGTTCCGGTAAATCAACGCTAATTAATACGTTGGTAGGCAATCGTTTCAAAGATTCTGGAGAGATTTCATTCTTTGATAAAGTAGTATCTGACAAAGATCATGATTATAAAGAACATATAGGCGTCGTATTTGATGATTTACGTGTCCCAGATAAACTCGAAATCAAAGATATGGATAAAGTTTTTGCGAATATTTTCAAAACATGGAACAGCGCTCGTTTCTTTGAAGTCATTCAACGTTTCGAATTACCAACTAACGCTCAAATTAAAACATTCTCAAGAGGAATGCGTATGAAAGCAGCCTTAGCCATGGCTTTAGCGCATGATACAAAATTACTCATACTGGATGAAGCAACTGCTGGTATGGACGTATCAGGGCGTGAAGAAGTCATTGAAATGTTGGAAGACTATATTTCAGAGGGTAATGGCATACTCATTTCATCTCATATTTCCGAAGATATAGAACATTTAGCTACAAAATTAATCTTTATGCGTGATGGTGAAATTGTACTTCAAGAAAGTAAAGAACACTTGTTAAATCAATACGGAATTGTAGAAATTGATGAACATGATGATTTAGAAATTCCACAAGACATCATCATTGCATCAAGAGTAAGACAAGGTAAACGCCAAATCTTAATTAAAGATTGGTCTAGTGTTACGAATGCTCACCCACTTAACAATATTGATGACGCGACAAAATTAATTATGAGAGGTGATAAATAATGAAAGGTCTAATATTAAGTAGTTTTTACGCATCTAAAAAGCCACTTATCACATATTTAATTGTAGCCATTATAGCAAGTTTCTTATTTGCCTTCATAAACCCAGCAATGGCATGCTTCTTACCAATGATTTTCTTATTGTCACCGGTGACAGATAACTTAAAACGTGAAAAAGACTCAAAGTGGATGTATTATGTCTCAACATTGCCATCACACCGTAGTGCTTATGTTAAAAGCTATTTCGCATTTTATGGCATACTCATCTTTATCGGATTAATTATTGGTTTAATTGCAGTATTAGCGATACATCAGAATTTAATGTTAACACTTATTTCAGGTTTAGTAGGTATTGGTGCGGCAGGCACATATGCTATCATGTTCCCGTTAACATTTAAATTTGGTCCTGAAAATTCAAATGTCATCATGATTTCAACATCGGTTATCGTTCTTATTTTATTCTTTATTACTTACTTTGGTGTTATTATGTCTGCCATTGCACGTTCAGGTTCATTCTCTGATTTAGGAACAAATCCTACAGATATCCTTTTCATTAGTTTATATGCAATACTTGGTTTGATTTGTTTAGTGGCTTCTTATTTTATTTCATTAGCCATTTTCAACAAACAAGAGTTATAAAGTTCAGATTATAAAACATGAATACACATATAATTGGTTCTAAACACTAGGAAGCAACAGCTATCCAATGTTTAGAACTTTTTTTGCGTCCTAAAGTCTATATGCGTCATTCCTTCATTATAGGGTATGGATTAATAAAAGCTTTTAACAAAGGAGTCCTCATTTAATGGATATACAAGCTATTGAACGCTATTTGGGTATAGATGCTTCACAATACGACCATCCCACAGTTGAAGCACTCGATTATTATATAAATCGATATATGATGACGGTGCCTTTTGAAAATATAAATGTACAAAACGACGTACCTATCTCTGTAGAGATTGACAATCTGTTCGATAAAATAATCAATCAGCATCGAGGTGGTTTCTGCTATGAAATGAACCACTTCTTCGGTACCTACCTTGAAGAAAAAGGTTTCACTGTACATCGCATGCCAGCAACTGTACATCAACCCGGTGGGCATACAAGTCCTCATGGTTCTCATATGTCACTCGTAGTTCCTATTGATAATATCAATTATGTAGCTGACGTAGGCTTTGGCGACTTACCTTTACAATCATTACGTATCGCTTCCCTAGATCCAACACATCCTGTTACAGATTTAACAGGCCAATTTCGCGCTATTTCTGAAAATGAAGACACATATATCGTACAAAAACTTGAAAATGAACAATGGGTTACACGTTACGAAGCCGAAATGAAACCTCAAAACATTCATGATTTCGACGATATGATTGAATATAATTCTAAAAATCCTGAGTCTATCTTTGTAAAACAACTCATGATTACTAAACCACAATTATTTGGACGTGCTACGATGTCGTTTAATCACCTAACATTAAGCAAACAAGACAATAAAGAACAAATTGATGTCACATCTGATAATTATCGTGACATGCTTGAGAAGTACTTCAACCTAGACGTAACAATCGAACCACTCGAACAATAAATTAATTTTCCAAACGAAATAAGACATAAAAGTGTAATTAAGAGGTGTAAGTGATGAGTAATATAGAAATTATCGGCGCAAAACAGAATAATTTAAAAAATATAAACGTAACGATTCCAAAGCATCAGTTAACTGTTTTTACAGGGCGGTCAGGCTCGGGGAAGTCTTCACTCGTCTTTAATACTGTCGCTGCAGAATCAGAAAGATTGTTAAACGAAACTTATTCAAGTTATGTCCAACATCAGCTCACACAATATGAGAAACCAGATGTTGATCAAATTAAAAATCTTCCCGTTGCAATGATTATTAATCAGAAGCGACTTGGAGGTAATTCACGCTCCACGGTAGGTACGATTTCTGATATTTATGCTTCCGTACGTCTTTTATGGTCTCGTATTGGTGAACCTTTCGTAGGTTATTCTGACATCTTTTCATTTAATAATCCTAAAGGGATGTGTGAGACATGTTCTGGTTTAGGCTACGTTGAAGATATCGATTTAGATGAGTTATTAGATTACGATAAATCACTTAATGAAGATGCAATTAAGTTCCCTTCTTTTAGACCAGACAGCTGGCGTGGTAAACGTTATGTATATTCTGGTTTATTCGATAATGATAAAAAGTTAAAAGACTATACTAAAGAAGAAATGGATACGTTTCTTTATACAGAACCTACTAAATTAAAAAATCCGCCAGCAAATTGGCCTAGAACTGCTAAATTTGAAGGATTAATTCATAGATTTCGTCGTTCATTTTTACTAAATGATAATTTTGAAAAGAAACGTTTCAAAGCAGATATTGATCGCGTCGTCTCTAAACATGACTGTCCAAGTTGTCATGGTCAACGTCTTAATGACAAAGTATTAAGTTGTAAAATCCATGGCTTAAATATAGCAGAATTTACGAACTTACAAATCGACGAGGCGTTAGCCTTTTTAGAAAAAATAAAATCAGACAAGGCACGTGTGATTATCGAACCACTCAAACAACAACTTGAAGCATTAAGTTATATCGGTTTAAATTACTTAACTCTAGCGAGAGAAACGACTTCTTTATCTGGTGGTGAATCACAACGCATCAAACTGATTCGTCATTTAAACAGTCCATTAAGTGACCTTGTTTATATCATTGATGAACCAAGCGTCGGCTTACATCCTGAGGACATTCAACGTATCAATGACATCATTCAATCCCTAAAAGATAAAGGAAATACCGTTCTCGTCGTTGAGCATGACCCTGACGTTATTAAGACGGCTGACCACATCATTGATTTAGGTCCGCGCGCTGGTAAACATGGTGGCGAGATTACCTTCACAGGTAGCTACAAGGACTTACTTCAATCTGAGACAAGTACTGGCCATGCGTTGAAACAAACGCACACCTTGAAGTCTGAATTACGTCAGCCTAACGAAATGATTAACATTTCAAACATTAGTCGCAACAACCTAAATAATATTTCTACTGAACTACCGAAACATGCAATGACGGTCGTCACTGGCGTGGCTGGTTCAGGTAAAAGTTCGCTCATTACAGCAGCATTTGAAAGTAATCAAGAAGCCATTTTCATCGATCAGAAACCTGTGCATGCATCTAATCGTTCTAACCTACTCACTTATTTAGATATCTTTGATGATGTGCGTAGTTTCTTTAGTAAACATACTGGACTTAAAAAAAGCATATTTAGTTATAATTCTGAAGGTGCGTGTCCAGAATGTCATGGTAAAGGTGTATTGAAAACGGAGCTTGCGTTTATGCCGGACTTTTCACAAGTGTGCGAAATGTGTGGTGGCACAAGATACCGTCCTGAAGTATTAGAGGCGAAAGTAGATGGCTATTCTATTGCTGATATTTTAGCGTTGACCGTTGAAGAAGCGATTGAGAAGTTTAGTGATAGTCCTAATATTATACGTCCACTTCAAGCTTTAGCTGATACGGGACTTAACTATATGACGTTAGGTCAATCTCTCGATACGTTATCAGGCGGGGAAACTCAACGCGTAAAGTTAAGTCGTTATCTTACACAAGATGTGACAAATCAACTGTTCATCTTTGACGAACCAACAACTGGCTTACATGAAGATGACTTACCTATATTAATTGATTGCTTTAATAATCTGATTGATGAAGGCAATACAGTTATCTTAATCGAACATAACTTAACGATGATGACGCAAGCAGATTGGTTAATTGATATCGGACCTTTCGCTGGAGATAAAGGGGGCCAATTGCTTTATGCAGGCCAACCAGAAGGTATTTTTGAAGTTGAAAATTCAGTAACCGCAAAACATTTGAAAGATTATATTAAACATTAATTTCTAATATTCAATACTAATAACCCCCGCATGATGGCTGATGTCACGCGGGGGTTAAAGCTTGCACGATAAAAGTTTACCTACACTTATAGTAACTTGTGCTGCTGTAACAATTCTTCAATATAGGTGTTCTTAATTTTCTTCAAGAAAGCATTTAGGGCGAATTGTTGAATTTTATTTTGTTCAGCTAATTCTGTTAAATTTTTGCGATCATTTAATTCATACAGTGCCTCCATGAGCACACGTATATCGAATTCTGACGCAACCACTTCAGGGACACCTCTATCAATATCCAAGAGTTGGTATACCGCTTCCATTGCGGTTCTTACGGAATATTCTGTTGTAAAGACCGTATCTCTTTCTGTTTCAGCAAAATTTCCAATAAAGGCTAAGTTACGAGAATCCTTAGGCACGACAAGTGGTCTATCACCAACGGCTCTAGGCATAAAATATGAACAGATATATGGCATATAGACAGGTATACTATTACAGTGATTGTGGGCGAGGTTTTCTATTTGATTGTCAGGGATGCCTATATGATATAACCACTCTTGGCAAATTTCGCTACCACTACATTCAATAATAGGTTTATGAATATAATCGCCTTCTACATTAGAGTATAAGCCGTAAACCCATACACTCATTTCGTCTTTCGGCTGTGTTTTAAATTGTTGTTGTCGATTAATAGTAAAGCTCATTTGCCAATTAGAATCATTTACAGTAATAATACCACCTGTAACGGTCTTGCCAGATAAAGGATTTCGTTTACATATACGTTCAATGGTGTCGATAATCGTTTTGTTATTGGTAGTAACAGTTGCTGAGACGAACCAACTTTTGTCAGGTAAATCTTGGTAGAACTTTTCAGGGTAACCAAACTCAGGGCTTTGTTTCGCAAGATTACGCCATAAGTTCCAACTACCGCCGGGTTGATGATCAGGGGACGCCGGCGTGTCATTATCTCCGTAAGTTGAACTTTCTGTGATACTGCCATTCGTCATAAAGACGAAATCATTTGGCGTTAGTGTAATCGTTTCAAGTTGACCTTGACGTTTCAATTGAATTTCTCGAGCAACTTTCTCTTTAGTTGTGACATCCACTTTAATATCAAGCACTTGTACATCATACTGGAACTGGACATCATGGGACTTTAAATAAGCAATCATAGGACGTAAGAGTGATTCATATTGATTATATTTGGTGAATTTCAAAGCACTGAAATCAGCTAATCCACCAATATGATGAACAAATCTCATTAAATATCGACGCATTTCCATTGCAGAATGCCAAGGTTCGAAGGCAAACATTGTTTTCCAATAAATCCAGAAATTGGAATGCATAAAATCATTCGAAAAGACATCTGAAATTTTCACGTCATTCAAATCTGCTTCTCTCTTCAAACATAAAGCAACGATTTCTTTAATGGCTTGTTTTGTTAATGTGAAGTCACCATCAGTGGCTAGCTGATGCCCCCTTTTTTCAATAACACGACATCGTGAGTAATTGGGATCCTCTTTGTTCAACCAATAAAACTCATCTAAGACGGAAGCGCCTTCTATTTCTAATGATGGGATGGAGCGAAATAGATCCCATAAACATTCGAAATGATTCTCCATTTCCCTTCCGCCACGTACAACGTAGCCTTTCATCGGAAGTTCAGCACCATCCAAACTTCCACCAGGTTTAGATAACTCCTCTAAAACATGGATTTTTGACCCATCCATTTGCCCATCTCTAATCAAGAAACATGCAGCTGCTAAAGACTCTAATCCAGACCCGATTAGATAAGCAGACTTTCCCTCTACATTTTCTGGTTTTTTAGGACGCGCAAATGCTTCATAATTTCCATTACTATAGTACATATATTTCACTTCCCAAGCGTTCAGTATTTTTTAAATTGTTCTGAAAAGTAGTAAACTATAAGTAATTCTTTATGAAATTAATCTACCCTTCGACCTTATTATAGGGAGGCCATCATGTTAATTGTGCGTCAATAAGAAGGAAATGTAACTTAAGTGACAAATACGTAAAATTGTCCGATATGGGGAGTGATCAACTTTGAATCCACAAGATTTACGCGTTCAAAAAACACGCCAAGCTATATTAACTACGTTCTTTGAACTTCTCCAAACAAAGACGTTCGAACAAATTACGATTCAAGATTTATGTGATAAAGCCAATATTCGCAGGTCTACATTTTATCGTCATTTTAATGATAAATATGATTTATTAAATTACGGTATTGGGCTAATGATTGATCATTTTAGAGCGTTATATTTACCAGAAATTAATCCAGATAATCCTCGTCATTTTTTTGAAAAGTTAATCAAGGATATTTTGCAGTTTATTCATGAGAATAAAGCGATTGTGCGGAGCGTCATTAATTTAAACTATTATGGTGAAGTTTATAGTATCTTTTATGACCAAATTTACGAAGCTGTAAAAAAACAAATTGAATTCGATCAACGAAGCGGGCAATTTTATGTAGATACAATGATGTATGGCCAATTTCTAACCGGAGGCATCTTGAGTGTGATTACTAACTAGCTTCAACAAGGACAACAACAGTCCATTGATAAAGTCACTACAGAAATCGTGGCACTCATTTGTGGCGCTAGAGAAATCCATTTGAAAAAGTTGAAATAGTATGACTATGTCTATCTAAAAAATGAACTATGAATGTTTTATCCAAAATAAAATTCATAGTTCATCTTTAGAATACTTTCAAAAAACTATTAAATATATTAGCTATACACTAAATCTAAGAATTCTTTAGGTGAGGTTAGTGCTTGTTGTAACTTATTACTTTTAACTAATGAAACGAATATTGAACATGCTTCAGCCTGACAATTAAAGGATCGTTTAGGATTAAATTCAATATCTGTAAAAGCATCAAATTCAATTATTTTATTAGCTAATACTGTGTTTTTAGATAAAGCATTAATATAAAGCCAATTATAAAAATAAGTTTTAGGTTCTAATGGAAATTCTTGGTTAAAACATTCAAATTTAATTAATTTATCATTGTCATCAATCTCTCGTAACTTGTGCTTTATTTCTTTTATAGATAAATTTTCTTCTAATAAAAAAGACTGTTTACCTGCTTTTTCATACACTTTACTTGTCTGGAACAATTCTTCGACTGTAAAAATATGTCCTTTTTTTGTTTTAACTTTCAAATTAAACGCACTAGCTTGAACCCCTATGTCTATCGGCGATTTACTTGAAATTTCTAAAATATTGTATTGAGGCATTTTCTTAGAAAATGCTTCATGTAAACTAGTAATATTTTTTTGTTTTTGTGATTTAGAAAAACCTGAAATCCATTTAAATTCAATATTTTTCTTGTCGTAGTATCCATTATTTTTATTTACTAAATATACGTATCTATTAGCCATTTTTTAAATTAATACCCCTTCTTCAGGTAATGCACCATCTTGCAATGCTTTATTTATTGAATTTCCCTCAAATAATGGTTCACAGTATTTGATTTTAATCTCACTTAAATCTATTCCACATAATTCCAATCTTAATTTTTCTTTTTCTGCTTTATCCTGATTATGAAAAATTAATCCTTTAATATTCTCTTTTGGAATTTTATGTTTAATCATTACTTCAGCTTGAATATTTGTAGGAATATTATCAGGTGTAAACATACTGCGTTCATATTTTACCCGTTGCTCTTCATGTTTTTTCTTCTGGTTACCATCTATTCTCTTAATTTTCTTTCCATATACTATACTATTAAACATACCTTCAAACGCTTCACTACCACTCTTAATTAATTTACCTCTTTCAGTAGCAGCATTAACAGAACAAAATAAAGTAGTTTCATCAATGATTTCTGGGTCAATTTCTAAAATCACCCATTCACTGAATAATTTTTCCTTTTCTCTATTACGGATTGTATTAAAATACAATCCATTAGGATATTGAACAGACGTACAAATATAATCTTTCTTTCCATCAATTCTTAGTTCATCTGTAGGTTTCAAAAATGATTTATCTGTTATTAAACTATTAGCTATAATACCTTCATGACTATCGTTTCCATCTCCTAAAATAAAAGGTAAATTATTTGTTCTTGTAAAATGACAAAGACGAGTGATATGACGTTTTTTTATAATACTCTTATCCATATTTCATTACTCCCTAAAATATAAATATTTCTCAAATGTTTCTGAGTTTAATAATGGCGATAATTCTCCCGTAGCAGTGATATATAGTCTTTCTCTTGCCCTTGTTATACCTACATATATTCGTGCGATATGCTCTTCTAATAACTCTGTTCCGACTTGCTCAATTGCGAAAGTTTCATCGTCTAAATTAAGTTCTTCATTTTCTAGACTTACTGTTTCCTTGAATGTTTCTGTATCCATAAATGGTAAAAATACGATATCAAACTCTAGTCCTTTAATTTGAAAATACGTTCCTAAATATATTATTCTTTCCGTTCCATTTTTCTGAGCATCTCTGACATTTCTATACTCTATATGATTTTTTTCTAATTGTTTTTTTACATCTTTATATTTATGAGTTGGAACTATGATAGCAATATTTCGGAATTTATTATCAGTTTGATTTACTTTTTCGAGATAATGCATAATTTCTGCCATTTCCTTGTTCTGATCTTTATATATAATTACTCTTGGTGGTTTTCCTTCACGCTTACCTTTTTTAGCGTTGATATAGTACTCACTGCTTTTATCAAAATAATCAGATTCGGTTATTAGTTCTGCAAATTCACTTATCTCTTTGGTATTACGATAATTATTATCTAAAGTATGTCTTTTAAACTGGTTCATATTGATACCTAATGATTTAAAAGAAACCCTTTTCCCAAAGACACCTTGATTAACATCACCTAATAAAGTTAAAAAACCATAACTCCCTAATAAATCATTAATAGTCATCAACATATCTGACGTGAAATCTTGAAATTCGTCTATAAATACATATTTATATTTAAATTGACGATTAAACTCCTCTTTTTCAGTTATAAAACTTAACATTTCTCTAACTTTAGTACCGACATCCTCAAAGTCGAAGACCCCTTCATAATCATCTGAAGCTCTTAATTCTTGATATTTTTGATAAACTTCATAAAAATAAGGACGTTTAGCACGTTCTATACGCGTATCTCTTCTTCCAATACGTTCCGCTTCAATATATTCTGTTTCATCTTGAATTGACATTTGTTGCATCCATCTAATTTCATCTATAAAGACTTTAAGTGGTCTTTGTAGTGTTTTTTCTTGAGGATGATTTTTCTTTACTATTTCTAAAGCCTGTTCAACAATTTTATTTTTTTCATTATTATAATTCTTAGCTACGTTATACTTTTCATTAATATAATTTTTTAAAAGTGGGATTTCATTTCCATAATATTCCCATAATTGAGTAATTAGTTTTTTCATAAATATATGATATGTATCTACAGTTAAATTATGAGGTGCTTCTTCATTTCTTGAAGAAGCAATAGCAGCTAATTTTTCTTTCATATCATTATTTACCGGCTTATTAAAAGTAAGTAACACAATATTTTCAGAAGGATTTACCTTAGCTAGCCAATACACTCTATACAAAGCTAATAATGATTTTCCGCTTCCTGCACTTCCTGTTACAAACAAATTTTTTTCTTCAGGCAAATACAAAATTTCAGTTTGATGACCTATTAATCTAGGTAAACTCATATTCACACTCCCCCATCTCATAAACAATATATTTAATATTTATATTTAGTTTTCCCCTATATTTTTACAAAATAACATCTTCATTCTATAATTGAATTAATTTATTTGTATATTTAAACATTATTAAATTTAGGTGGGTGAGATATGTCATTTTCAAGTGAAGAAACTATTTTAAAGCTACAAAAAGAAAATAAAAAACTCATAGAAGAAAATGAGTCTCTTAAAACTAGAATGAATATTCCTTCAAATAAAGGAGAACAAATAACAGCAGATCATTTACAATTAGTTTTAGAAGATTTAAAAAGAAACGGAGTTATATCAAAATATAAGGTATACAATAATTTATCTATTGATGGAATTGAAAATAATTCTCCTAGACAAATTGATCATTTAATAATCACTACCCGAGGTATTTTCGTTATTGAAACAAAACATTGGAAAGGCGATATTTATTATAATTTTAGTGAGAAAGATTTAAATAAATATAATCTTGGAGGATTAAAAGAGTATTTATATGACGAGGAAGCAAAAAGTTATAAAACTTTCATCTTAGATAGCAATAATTATAATTTAGTATTTAATTCATATGGGCACCCGTTTAAGCAGGTTTTGACAACTGCCAAAGCAGTTAAAGAAAAATTTTCCTTAGATTTTGTAAATCCTATTATTTATTTTAATTATTGCGGTGACTACAAACTTTATATAGGAAATAATGAAAAATATGTAAGTTGTGCTTCTTCTAAAAATGAATTATCTGATACAATCTATAAAAAAATGACTACTGACAATAAATTTAATCGTTATTACTCTGACGATGAAATCAATGAAATTTCTCAAAGAGTAGAACGTCCTTTTAAATTAAACATTAATGATTGAAAAAATTTAAAAATATAAATATATTTAAACACCTCAAAACTATTTATTTGAATAGATAATTTTGAGGTGACTTTTGAATAATTTTTAAAAATTGTTAGATTAACTTTGTATAGCTAAAAAATATATTTCCTTTTTAATATAAATTCCATTTCTTTTCTACGGCTACTTTAGGAGAGCTTGTGTTAGGTAAAAAACTACGTTTATAAGAGACATAGGCTTGATTATTATTATTTACTTTAATTTGCCATTTCTTTCTATCTTTCGGCACGGTATCATATAAATCCTTTTTCACTTCATAAGTACGGTTTCCTATCGTATGTTTACCTTTAGAAAGCACTTTTTTATATTCATATTGTTGACGATAGTATTGAATAATATGATTTCCTATCTTATTTCTACTGTATCTCGCATACCCATCCCCATAAGGTTTAACGTTCATCACAGTTTCGTTTAAACGTAAGTGATTTAATTTATTAGTTAACGTAATATTGTAACCTTTATCACTTGTCCCTGTTTTTAAACCGTCTGTACCTGGTAAATAGAGCGGTTGAGTTCTTAACGATAGATTCGTATTCGTAAAGGTATAACCTTTTTGTGTATCTTGAAGCATTTGCGTTACCTTCAATATTTCAGGATGCTTAGCGATGAGTTCATGCGCTAATATAGTCATATCTTTCGAAGTACTTGTAGGATAAATTTGATTTCTATATCTTGATGGTGCGCATTGTCCCAATAAATTATTTTGTGCACCGGCAGGATTAACAAAATGCGTATTATACATATTAAATATTTGGGCTTGTTGATTCATTTTATCTGTAAATGCTGATGTATTGCCACTTACTTTTTCTCCTAAAATGAGAGCTGCTGCATTACTTGAAGGCAAGGCAGCTTGTATAATTAATTGATCAATCGTATATATTTGTCCTGTCTGTAATGGCACAGAAGTTAAATTGGGTGCTTTAGATAATTGTGCATATTGCGCCTTTATTTTTACAGTGTCATTTAACTTTAGTTTTCCACTATCAATGGCTTCATATACTAAATATAAGGTCATCATTTTAGACAATGAAGCTGGATCAGCCTTTTTATTTCCCTGGTAATCATATAAAATTTGACCCTGTTGTGTCGTTAAAGTAACGCCATCTGGTTGATAATACGAGCTGACTTCATTAGGATGAAGTCGATTAGAAATATTTACTGGTGTTTCTGCTGCATATGTGCTTGTTGCACTTAATAAAGCTATAAAACTGATGCTTCCTATACTCTTTACTATTTTCTGAAACATGTCCTTCCCTACTTTTTATATTTTTTATATTGAACAATTTATTATAACTTATTTTTGCTTGTTAATTACATATTAATTTAAAAAATAAACGATTTTACCATCTATTAATAAAGTTATATTAGTAATTAAATTAATAATAACTCGTTTCATCTTTTCAAAATAAAAACTCTGAAAAGAATTTGATGTGTTCTTCTCAGAGTTTCTATGATTCTACGTGATACCCGACGCATAAATCAGTTATTTATAATCTTTGTCACCTTTAAAATATTTACGGTCCTCTTTGCTATAGACTTTTTCCGGATCTAAGAATGGTTTCAATTTATATTTAAATTCATATAAGTTTAAACCATCGATAGCCACACGGTCTTGATAAACACTGTCTTTACCAATATCTGTAAAGTTATTAGGTCCTACACCCGCAATGTACTTAAAGCCTGCTTGGTGATCTAAATAATTATATGCTTGTGAGCCTCTATCTTGCGCACCATGTGGGAAAATGAAGAGGTCCGTTTTACCTACGATTGGTGTTACTTCTTTCTCCCATCGTTTGGTATCAGCAACTATACGATCGTATGAACTATGAGCGAAGTCGATATGTCCCCAAGAATGACTTGCGAATGTCCAACCATCACGTTTCATTGCATTTGCGACTTTAGTGGCTTGCTCCTTACGTTTATCATAATCTTTACTATCTAATTCATTTGTACGATAGCCAAGCACACCATTATAACCTGTTAAAGCAACGACGCCTTTTTGCCCATTATATGAGAAATCAGGATGTTTTTTCACAAAGTTATTTAAAATTGGCACGATATCATTTGTCTCACTTTGTGTGACTTTGCCATCTTTACCTTTCGTTTCAGATACTACGTGATTATTTTTATCTAACACTAAACGGTCTGCATAACCATGACCACGCATATACTCATAGTAATTCATATCATCGATAGATAAGATAAGTGGTTTTTTACCTTTAGGTAATTTAATTTCTTTCTTTTTAACTGGATTTGATTTTAAATCAAAAACATCATGCGGATCTACTAATATGTAATTATGTTTATAAAGCTCATCTAACGATTTATTGAACTCATCAACGGTAATCATCCAATCATTATTTCCTTTAGCAGAATTTGGATCCCCCGTAAATGCTACCTTTGGTTCTGTAATTAGTGGATGATAGAAGACATGCGCAACATCGCCCTTATATGTAACCCAATCTTTTTGGTCTTTGTTTTCCTTCTTCGCATACATGTTTTCTTCTTTTTTTCTATCTTCTGCGGATTTCTTGTCTTTCCCATCTTGTGATTGTGATGTAGATTGACAGGCACATAAGACAATTGCTAATAAAATTGTGCCTAGCCCAAGTAAATATTTTTTAGCCATTCATCTGCTCCTTTAAATTGAGTGTAAATTTTATGCCGTTCACCAATTTATTATATAGTATTGTTATATTATTTATAATACATCAATTAGAACTTAACAAAATTTTTACATGAATTTAATCACACAGATGAATAAATAGCCTAATTTTTATTTACCAGTTTCACAATGACATTGATAATAAGAATAAAGACAATAATAGACTTTATAATAAGTTCATATAATTGTGGCATATTAATCGTACTAATCAGGCAGAAAGCAATAATAAGGACGAGTGCTATCTTGTCATAAATATCAAAGTTCATATCATTCACCCTTTCTTTGATACAAGCGAACACCGCCCACTTAAGATACACTCTAAAGTTAATGGTGTTCATTATCGTTATCTATTTTAGCTTCTATTTTCAAAAATAAAAATTTAAAATTCTAAATTGGCTTCTAAGTCTTCAAACGTTGGCATACCACCTTGTGCGCCCATGCCTGTCACAGAATAACTAGCGGCTAAGTTAGCAAAAGAAACCGCGTCTGCAAGGTCATATCCTTTCTGTAACCCTACTGCAAGCGCCCCATTAAACGTATCGCCGGCGCCAGTTGTATCTTTCACTTCACGCTTAAACCCTTTTATTTCCACTTGTTCGAGGCCGTTATGATACACCGCACCTAGTTCGCCTAACGTCACGATCAATTTATCAGGATAACGTTCTAAAGCACCATCAACATCGCCTTCAAACATATTCTCACTTTCTTTTTCATTCGGTGTGAGATACGTCACTTGCTCAAGTACTTCGTCAGAAATATCTCTGTACGGTGCTGGATTTAAAATAGAAATCACGTCATGTTCATAACAATATTTCACTGCCGCTTCGACCGTTTCAGCCGGAATCTCTTGTTGCAATAGTACGATATCGCCAGGCTGAGTAGATGCTAAAGCCTCTTGAACATAGTCAGGCGTTACTTCATTATTCGCAGATGGCACGACAATAATGCTGTTATCACTATCAGCCAATGTGATGTGCGCAGTACCTGAAGGACCTTCCGTAGGTTTCACATGTTCCACATTAATTTGGTTATGTTTTAAATTTTGGAAAATGTCTTCCCCAAACGTATCGTTGCCAATACGACCAATCATATGTACATCTCGCCCTAAACGTGCAGCTGCTACAGCTTGGTTGGCACCTTTACCACCCGGTGTCGTGAAAAATGACTCGCCGAGTACGGTTTCACCTTTTCCAGGGACCTTATCCGTCGCTACAACTAAATCCATCGACATACTTCCAATTACATAAATTTGTCTCTCCATCGGTTACACCTCTTTATTATTGTCTGATGTCTTAGTCTTATCATACCCAACTTCATTCGAGAGGGAAAATATAAAATAAGAGCCGGATGTTGAAATCCGACTCCCTAACGCTCTACGTTATACTTCATTTGTCTGTGTATCTTTACCAGCAAAGAGCACAATCCACGTCGCGAAGATAAATGGCGCGGTAAAGATAGGCAAACCTACTGGTGCAAGCATTGTAGCTAAGGCCCCATGCATCACTACTGTAAGCAATAAGCCACTGATAACAGCCACGTAGGTATTTAATTTCGTATTGAAAATAGCGCCTAATGCGATACCAGTTAAGATAGAATTATAACCATACAAGCCATTGGTAATAGATGGGTAATCTCCTCCAAGTAAGACGATAAAAATTACAGCTAAAATACTTGAAATTACGGCATAAATCCCTGCTTTAACTGAACCTATAAAGATACCGATAATAATTAAAATACTTCCGATAATCGAAGTCACAAGGAAAATCTCACTAAAGTTCGTCGTAATCCCACTGAGCCAGCTAATATGATTATGGTTGATTTCTGGGTGCTTAATCTGTTGTGGCAAGATATCGATGCTGACGTGCAATTTCGCAAATTGTGTCGTCATTGCTAAAACAAGCCATGACATTAAAACGAAAGGAAACGTCAACATTGGTACACCAAAAGGTTTCAACAATTCACGGATGGCTGCGCCAACAGGTAACGTTAAAATGGTTGCTAAGATTAGTACAATCCAAGCTACTACACTTGATTCTAAGAATAATGCCAAACCGATAGCAGTTAAAACCGAGTTATAACCAGCTAAACCATCTTGAATTTCTGTGTCACTATAATTGAAGAATGGTGCTAATAGCAATGCTAAACCGCTTCCTATCATAGCGGCTAAACCAACTTCCCAGTTTGCTATAAATAATCCTATTAAGATGAATAACCCCGTCCACATATTATTCATGAACACAACTTGTCCAATGTTTTTAAAGAATACTTCTAAATATTTCACATACTCACCTTACTCTTTATTATTTGTTTTATTAACTTACAAATTTTAACATTTATATTTATTGTTTAAAAATAAATTTTCAAAAATTTAAAAATATAAAGATAAAGTTTTTCAAAATATAGTTTACTTATAAAAATCAGAAAAGTTAGTGAAATGCGATACTATATTCATCTAGTCATAAATTAATTTGAAAAATACAAAAGCGATTAATCATTTCACTCACCTTACTAAAGGATTGCATGTCATGATTAACCGCATTTTGTTACTATCAATTTTATTTTATCGTTTTTTTCTTCTATATTATTAAGAAATAAATGAGGAGTTTCCATAATTTTCTCATTATCTTATATCATTAAATATATACTCATATATCTCTTTTGCTACTTGGTCGAAGTTGTCGACGTTAAGTGAGATATAGAATTTCAATTTAGGTTCTGTGCCTGAAGGTCTTAGGGCAATGAAGCCTTCTTCAAAGATGATTCTAATGACGTTCGCTTGTGGTAATGTAATGGTTTTTACGTTATTATCTTTTTTATTTACACGTTGTAATGTGTCGTAATCCTCCACTGCGATGACGTTTAAACCTGCGATAGTGTCAGGGATATGACGTCTGACTTTAGTCATTAAATCTGCAATATGTTGTTGGCCTCGTTTACCTTCAAACACTTTTGAAACAAGGTGATCACGATAGTGTCCTACCTCATCATAGATTTCGTTTAAAGCGTCATGAAGTGTTTTGCCTTCATTTTCTAAAATAGAAGCATATTTAATAACTAAAGGCACGATTTGAACGGCATCTTTGTCTCGTACGAAATCATCGGCTAGGTAGCCATAACTTTCTTCGTAAGCGAATAGAAATGATTGGTCATCGGCAAATTCGCGAATCGCTTTGGCAATATGTTTGAAACCAATTAAGACTTCCTTCACAGTGATCCCATGTTGTTGCGCAAGCCGCTTACCTAATTCCCCGCTAACGATAGATTGGATAACAACGGGATGTTTAGGGAGCGTCGTATGTTCAATAAGATATTTAATGAGTAATGCTCCAATTTCGTTGCCACCGAAGTAATAGATTTGACCATCTTTGTGTCGCTCAACAAAACCCATACGATCAACGTCAGGATCTGTGGCGATAATAAGATTTGCGTCAATGTCTTGAGCTTGTTGGATGGCTAAGTCAAAGGCTTCGCGTTCTTCGGGATTTGCGCTTTTCACAGAACTGAAATTAGGGTCGACTTGGCACTGTGCTTCAACCAAGTTAAAGCTTTGAAAATGAAGGTACTGTAAAATATCGGGAATAATGGGTACACCAGTGCCATGTAAACTTGTATATACGACCTTTAAATCTGACTGCGGAATATCTCCAACAAGACGAGTAATTTCATTAATATAATTATTGTAAACGTCATCTGGTAAAGTATGAATATTCTTCTTAATCAACGTAGGTTCAAAATTTACTTCTAATTGAAGTGGATCTTCTAAGTGATTAATATATTTAGCGACTTCCAATGAAGTTTCTTCATCTAATTGTGCACCATCTGAACCATACACTTTAATACCGTTATAATCTTTAGGATTATGGCTTGCTGTAATCATGATACCTGCAGAAGTATGTAAGTGTCTTACGGCATATGATAATTCTGGCGTAGTCTTATATTGTTCAGCTAAGTAGACTTTAATATGATTTGAAGCAAGAATTTGAGAAATCAGTTCTGCAAATTCTGCAGATAAGTGACGAATATCATAGTGAATGACAATCGAAGGATGCGCCTCTTTATCGTGTAAATAGTTAGCAATACCTAGCGCTAAACGTTGGATAGTATAGCGATTTAGACGACCGGGGCCAAGCCCAAATTGACCGCGAATACCCGCTGTACCGAAAGCTAATTCAGTTTCAAAGCCTTCTTCTTGGAATTCAGGCGTTTGCGCATCATAAAATGATGCCACAAGACTTTCTTCTTTATGTTTCATCCAACTGTCTTTCATCATATACTCCTTTCATACTTATACAGATGTCTTATTATTCTATTTTAGTATACTGGAAATTCGCACAAGTTTCATTGGATTAGAAAATATGCATTACTTAGTAATCATTTAGCACGTCTAAATAAACTTACAATAAGTTACTCTTAGTGATAAATTACATTTATAAATTAATTCCATTGGCAACACCAAACCCCTCACTATCGCTCTAGTGAGGGGTTTTACTTATTTTATTCTTACTGAAATTGATAGCTTTCATGTCCTTTGGCGAAGCCTTCTACGGTATAGATCATAGAACCGCCTTCTGAACCATTTTCAATATCATTCGTACAGATTAATAGTTGATTTGTACCTGGAATAAATTGTGGATGTGTTGAACGTAGCATTTTACCTTCATCACGGCCAGGCATTAAAATTTGTCCAATTGGATAACCACGTTTATTAAAGACTAACACACGTCCTTGTCCATACATTGCTACATATAAATTATCATCGCTATCAATACATACTGAGTCTGGTCCTTCATGGCCAGTAAAGTAATATGGAATCGTTGCGCCAAATGGTGCAATCGTTACGCCATCGTCTTCTAATTGGATACGGTGAAGTCGATTAGTTGTCGTTTCCGTTACCCATAATACTTTTTCATCCGTACTTAACGCTACACCATTCGCGACAGAAATATTTTGAATCACTGGTGTGACCGTCTTGAAGTCAGGTGACACATAGTAAACGCCGCCTTTAGGATTTGTCGAATAACCTCTGAAATCTGTGAAGTAGAATCCGCCTTTACTGTCGAAGACCATGTCATCAATGCAGTATTCTGAGTTTAATTCAGAAATAATTTCTTCAAAGTTGTCACCATGTTCATCCGTCGCAAAGATGCCTCCCGTAGATTCGAAGTCACCTAAATAACATGTGAATAGGCGTCCATCTTTATGGATTTTAACTGCAGCTGGATTTTGTTTTGTTGATTGGAATGCAGTAGATACTTCTTTCGTTTTTGTATCCACTTTAAAGATTTTGCCACCAAATACTTCACATAAAAATAGATTATGATCTCTATCAAAGATTAATCCTTCTAATTGAAGCCCTTCATCTGAAATTTTTACCCAAGGTTCTGCGGTCACCGTTTGTAGTTCACTTTCTGAAATAATCGGTACTGCACTTTTCGACGCACCTGTATATGTAAGTTTCGGTAATGATTCGTTTGACATAAGATAGAGTTCCTCCTTTTTGAAAAGTAAAATTTTAATTTCTCAATTTCTAATATACGCTTTAATATCATGGTACTATATGTAATCGTTTTCAAAAAGAGATATTGCTCACTCAACTAGGTCTGTTGTCCTATTTTCAAAACTGAAATATTGAAAGTTATTGTAAATTTGGTAAAATAATATAATGTTGATTTTTATAAAAAACGAAAAGAACGATTATTTAAACGATTACGGCTTGCCCTTACGATAAATTCAAAAATTTAAGAGGAGAATCAGAAAATGGATTATAGAGTGTTATTATATTACAAATATACAACGATTGATGACCCTGAAACATTTGCAGCTGAGCACTTAGAATTCTGTAAAGCAAACAACTTAAAAGGTAGAATCTTAGTTTCTACTGAAGGTATTAACGGTACGTTGTCAGGTACGAAAGAAGACACAGATAAATATATCGAGCACATGCATGCGGATGAACGTTTCGCAGATATGACGTTCAAGATTGATGAAGCTGAAGGCCACGCATTCAAGAAAATGCACGTACGTCCTAGAAATGAAATCGTTGCATTAGGTTTAGAAGATGACGTTGACCCACGTGTAACTACAGGTAAATACTACTCACCAAGTGAATTTAAAGAAGCATTAGAAGATGAGGACACAGTCATCTTAGATGCACGTAATGACTACGAATTTGACTTAGGTCACTTCCGTGGCGCAATTCGTCCAGATATCACACGTTTCAGAGACTTACCAGATTGGATTCGTGAGAACAAAGACCAATTAGAAGGTAAAAACATCGTAACGTATTGTACAGGCGGTATCCGTTGTGAAAAATTCTCTGGCTGGTTAGTTAAAGAAGGCTTCGAGAACGTTGGTCAATTACACGGTGGTATTGCGACTTATGGTAAAGATCCTGAAACTAAAGGGGAATATTGGGACGGTAAAATGTATGTATTCGACGAACGTATCAGTGTAGACGTTAACCAAGTTGAGAAAACAGTTATCGGTAAAGAACACTTCGACGGTACACCTTGCGAACGTTACATTAACTGTGCCAACCCTGAATGTAATAAACAAATTCTTGTTTCAGAGGAAAATGAAGAAAAATACCTTGGCGCTTGTTCATACGATTGTGCCAAACATCCACGTAATCGCTATGTAGCTAAAAATGACATTAGCGAAGAAGAATGGAATCGTCGTTTAGAAAACTTTAAAGACGTACCAGAACACGCACACGCTTAATATATGAATTATATCCCTTATGAGATTTAAATGGCTCTACGTCAAATCGGACTGATGAGTCCTAATATTGAGATTAAGCAACCTTAGGTTGTTTAATCTCTTTTTTTGTTGTTGAGGCAAATAGTCGCGAAGTTATAATAATTCGATTACGTAAATTAT
>NZ_SRPJ01000010.1 GCF_004785665.1 Staphylococcus pragensis | reverse complement strand
AAGGAGGTCACACCTGTTCCCATGCCGAACACAGAAGTTAAGCTCCTTAGCGCCGATGGTAGTTGGATTTACGTTCCGCTAGAGTAGGACGTTGCCAGGCAATTAAATCGTATGGATGCGATGAGCCGATATCGAGACCGTAAGGTCTCTTTTTTTATGCTTAAAAAGATAATAAGGCCGTAGGCGAAAAGAAAGAAATTCTAAGCAATAAAAATATAAATTTCGAAGAGACTTTGAAACAGTTTATTTAGCTTTTCGAAGAGAAAGCGATTGAAGCTGATGAATTGAGGAAAGAGAGCAGCGAGTTTAGTTGGGCTAAATGAGCAAACGAAAGACGATAATGAAGAAAGATGCGAGCGCTTGCCTCAAAGTAAAGTAAGCTCCCTAGCGCCGATGGTAGTTGGATTTACGTTCCGCTAGAGTAGGACGTTGCCAGGCAATTAAATCGTATGGATGCGATGAGCCGATATCGAGACCGTAAGGTCTCTTTTTTTACTTTAAAAGAAGATTAAACCATTAATGTAAGATGTATAACTATAGTTATAAAGTTTTAAGAAATAAACCTAATTATAGTGCAGAGATAGGCTGATTTTTATTTCTAGCAACTTTATAAAAATTAAATAATATTTATATTGATTTAAGTTTCTGTACATAGTATTCTAACTATGAGTATGGAGAAATAAAGAAATAGCCTCACAATAGTATATTAATAAGGAGAAAAGAAATAATTGGACAGAAATAACAACAAGAATAACTTCTTTCAACCGAATATCCAAAATAAGTATTCGATTAGAAAATTTTCAGTAGGTATCGCATCAATTTTAGTAGGATCTTTTCTAGTATTTGGGGTTAATAATGAGGCACATGCAGCCGAAGCAAAAGATAGTGTTAATGCTTCTGATAAACAAAATAAAGAAGAAAATAACAAATTGCCTTCAACAAATATAGATAATGATAAGGCTAAAACACCTCAAGATAATAATAATAAAAATATAGCTCAAAATCAGGACAAAGTTCATGATGTAACAGTAAGTAATGAAAAGCTGAATGTTTCTAAAAATAGTAAATTACAGTTAAATGAGCAAAAGGCTGATAATAACGATAAAATTTCAATAACTAACAACACTCAACAAGTTGATAATAGTCAATTGCTTGAAAATCAATTGACTAATAAGCAAGTTCAGAGCACTAGTAATATTCGAGAAAATGACAAAGTATCAGATAATAATGAGTTTGATAAAAATAAACAAACTGAGTTTAATAATATCACTCCAGTTGATGCAGCTAAAGTTGTTAAAAAACGTGTTAGACGTGATGCCGATTCATCAGATGATCAATTGGCAGGAGATTTTGTATTTAGTGGAACAAGTTCATCTGATAAAAGATATAATATTACTTCTGATTTAATTAACAACCGACGTGAAACTAATACATCATTTTCATTTACTGGTTCCGGACACGGAGCTATTAATAATGGGAAGTTGGTTTACGAAGCGCCTAAGAAATTCATTTTGACAGCGCCTACTTTTTCTAATTCAGAATATGTGACGAAGAAGACTGATTTATCAGATACAGATACGTGGCGTTATCAATTTGATTTAAGACCAATTGCGGGAACTTCTGCTGGACAAATTAACATCAATCAAGTTATTGGTGGGATGATTTGGACTGGACCGGGAGATGGGGATGTAGTTACCTCAACTATGAAAATGTATCAAGGAGATACATTAGTTACGACTAAACAAACTAACGCGACTTTTGATAACGTTAAAGGTGGATTATATGTTGATCGTGGTCAACCAGCACCTACATCTGTTTGGCAAATAACACCTAAAATTCCTTCAAGCACATCACCAACTATCGGCGTTATAAAATCAGATGGTACAGTCTCAGATAAATCGGATAACTATCGTTACCAAGTTCCATTACCAAGCGATAATTGGTTCTTAGAAAATCGTGATGATGCGATTACACCAAGATACTATAGCCGTTACACTGACTTTAAATATAATATACAAAACATACCTAGTTGGCTTGAACTCGATACAGAAACGCCAAGTAATCAATTTTGGACTCAAGATGATACTGGCATTCATATGCATTTAACTGAAGGACAAAAATTACCATATGTAGGATATCGTCCAGTTCTAAAGTTGAAAAAATCTGCGCTTACACCTGAGGTACTTCAACAGTTTAAGAGAGATGGTTTCATTAAAGTTAACATGAATTGGCAAACAGTAGGTCGCTTACCAAATGGACAAGATTACATTCAAAATGTACCTGATCCTGAAGGTATTAAATTTAAAATGATTGACGAAGCTGGTAAAGCGACAGATAAAGTTTATTTTGCTGCTACGCGTACTTTAGAACCATCCCGTTTATTTACTAAAGCCGATCATACGCATGAACAATTTAGAGTGACTAAATACATTAATGACCGTGATCAGTCTAATAAATATGCACCAGCATATATGCATTCTATACAACTACCGCCAGGACAAGATGGTGATTATTTCACATCTTTAACTTGGCCACTTGAGAAAATTCGGTATAACAATGGATCAGGAGATAAGAATGCTGCAAAAGGTATTGCCTTAAAATCTCCATTTATTTTATATGGTGTTAACAATGATGGTACGACAACTAAACTTGCTGAGTGGTCAGAACTTAATAATGACAATAAAACATATAACTTTGGAGATGCTAAATATCAACATCTTATTTTACAAACACCAGTAATTAGAGATACTGTTTCTCCTGATAGTGATCAGCAAAAAGACATTTTCGAGTGGAATGCTGAGTTAACTTATGCTGTAGATGAACATAGATGGGAAACGGCAGCTAAGGACGATAATGTTAGACAAATGCAAAACGGAATTGTTATCGACCAAGTGCCTCAAAATACATTGGAAGCAGCAAGCGCAGTTCCAACTCGTAGTTTGTCAGGTTATTTATTAAATGGTGGATTTTCTTATATTCACACTAAAGAGGGGTTCCCGCATATATTAACAAGTCCTATTGTTAGAAATACAAATGGGTCTTCTGGAAATTTACTGAATTATAATGACAAAGCCAATGTTTTAGTTAAGGCAAATACAAAAGATTATATGAAATATTTAAGTAAAGACCTTTTAGATAACAGTTCTGACATCGTAGACGATAAATTAGATAACATCAAAAATGTTTATCTATCATTAAGTGTTCCAGATGGTACAGCACTTGGCAATGTAAGATCATGGACTAATAATAAACTTATACGAACTTCAACTTGGTGGAATGACGCATATTATGAAACTACTAATGGAAATAAACTAAAAACTAGACCTGTACTTGATCCAGTGAAAGTGATTAAAAATTATAAGAATAGTGGAAGAACACTATATCTTTATAAGGCACCAGAAGGCTATGACTGGAATGAATCTGAAAAAAATGCAACGAGTACGCGTAGCTCTTTAACACAGGATACACAAGAAATTACATTTGACATTTATAATAAAGGAACATTGCCTAATGGTACATATTCAATTAGATATGCTACGATATGGGATAAAAATTCAGAAATTGTTCGTCCTACTAATGAACAGTCATTAACACAAAATCAACTTGAACTATCTGATGTAATTACAGATGATTTAAGTACAAATGAAAAATATGTTTCTGTGATAGATATACCTTTTAAAATTGCACTTGCTAAAGAATTTGCCTCAACTTTAACTATTGGTAAAGATTCGACTAATAGTTTTGATAGATCACAAGTTGATGTTAATTTAGGAGATAGTGTTAATTTACAAACTAATACAGTCAATTTCACTAATAGTGATGGAGTAATAAAAGAATTAGTAGTTACCATTCCAAAAGATAATGTGAAAACGAATTTAACTGCTTTAGTACCAGATACTACAAAATATCGAGTAGTTTATACTACTGATAGCGATGTTCAAAATGGAACGTACACTTCTAACCCTACTGATTTAACAAAAGTTACAGCTGTAAAATATGTATTTGATACGCCACTTGTATTAAGAAAAGGAGAAAATTTCCAAACTAATGTGCGAGTAACAGTGCCACCTGATGCACCAATATTAACTAAGTCACACTCACAAATATTTTCACGTGGTGTAGATAATTCTTGGTTAGCAGGTAACAAAGTTGAATTAGAAACTGAAGATAATAGAGGAACATTAGTAGTTAGTTATACAGACGAAGATGGTAATGTAATTCAGAGCCCAACTACGTCTCAAGGAGCAAAGAATACAGAATATCAAGCAAGCGTTCCTCAACTAATTAACAATCAAGGTCACCACTATAGATTTGTGAAAGTTGATAAACAAATGGATCCTATTTTGGGTCAATATGTAAAAGCACAAACGAAAAAAGTTCATTTGATTTATACTGAGGTCTTTGAAGGAAATGTAGTTGCTGATTTTAAAACAACTGATGGAGAAGTTTTAAGCCCTCAAGTTACTGTGGCTGATCATGAAGTAGATGGAACAAGTTATACAGCAACCGCAGCTACAATACCTAATCGAGTAAGTTATGAAACAGATGATAATGGGCCTGTTAAAAAGACGATAAGTTATCGATTAATAGCAACCCCTGATAATCAAACAGGGACAGTTGTTGGTAAGCAAACAATTGAAGTTCATTATGTGTACGAACCTGTAGTACTTTATGAACAAGTACCTAATGAAGCGCCACAGGTAGAAATACCAGAACTCCAAGTAACACGTTATATAGATATCGACGGTAACGAAGTGAAAGGAACAGAAGAAGGCACATTACCGCCACCGGGAATGATTGGAGATAAATGGGAGTACACAGGAAAAGTGACAACAGAAGACGGCATTACAACGTATGTATATGACCGAATTCAAACAAATATCCCAAATGATCCACCACAGGTAGAAATACCAGAGTTACAAGTAACACGTTATATCGACATCGATGGTAACGAAGTGAAAGGTACAGAAAAAGGTACATTACCACCGCCAAGTGTAGTGGGAGACAAATGGAAATATACAGGAAAAGTAACGACGAAAGATGGCGTTACAACATATGTATATGAAAAGATCCAAACGAACATACCGAATAATCCACCACAAGTGGAAATTCCAGAACTTCATATAACACGTTATATAGATATTGATGGTAACGAAGTGAAAGGTACAGAGAAAGGAACTTTACCACCGCCAGGCGTAGTGGGAGATAAATGGCAATATACAGGAAAAGTAACAACGAAAGATGGCGTTACAACATATGTATACGAAAAGATCCAAACGAATATACCGAATAATCCGCCACAGGTAGAAATTCCAGAACTCCATATAACGCGTTATATTGATAAAAATGGACATGAAATTACTACAGTGGAAAAAGGTAACAAGCCTCCGTATTTATTAATTCCAGGTGGCTGGAGATATACTGGTATAGTTATTGAACATGATGGCATTACAACGTATGTGTATGAAAAAGTTGATAATAAAAAAGTCGATAAAACACATAAAGTAAGTCGTTTCAAAGCGTCACCTAAACGTACTGATAAACCGTTACATTCATCTACACCAATATCTGTAAATACTCACAAAGAAGAGAATAAACTCAGTCCACATAAAGTGGAGTTACCACAAACTGGACAAACTAATACTAACCCTTCAAGTGCTCTTGCAAGTATATTGTTAGCATTAGGTTCAATATTTATACTGAGAAGAAAAAAAGACGAGACGCATAAAAATTAATATCTCTCAAAGTCTATAATCATCTAATTGAGATGTATACCGAAAGTTAGACTCAAACTAACTTAGAGGTGTACATCTCTTTTTTGTCATTATTATTTACTTTTCTTAATCAATTCCCTAGAATTTCAATTAAGGGAGTGCTTATAAATGATAATTAGAGCTTTAGAAGAAACTGATTTGAAATTTGTGCACCATTTAAACAATGAATATTCAATTATGGCATATTGGTTTGAAGAACCTTACCAGTCACTTAGTGAGTTACAAAATTTATATCAAAAACATATCCTCGATGAATCGGAACGTCGTTTCATTATTGAAGATAATAATATTTCTATAGGCGTAGTTGAATTAGTAGAAATTAACTTTATTCATAGAAATTGTGAGATTCAAATTATCATAGACCCTCAACATAGTAATAAAGGCTACGCTAAAAATGCGTTCAAAATGGCGATTGATTATGCATTCTTAGTATTGAATATGAATAAAATATATTTATATGTTGATGTAAATAATCAAAAAGCAGTCCACATTTATAAAAGTCAAAATTTTACCGTAGAAGGTGAGCTAAAAGAACATTTTTATACTCGTGGTGAATATAGAGATTGCTATATTATGGGATTAAGTAAATCGAATTGGATCAATCAGCGAAATGGAGACGATGATTTATCACAAGTTCGATAAAAAATTTAGAAAGTGTGTCCTCATTGAAACTTCCAATTAATCAACAACTTAATGTTTTGAAAAATGAAAAAGCTATTTCATTACATGTTCCAGGCCATAAAAATATGACTATTGGCTTCCTAAATCAATTAGACTTAAAAATGGATATGACCGAAATTACAGGGCTAGATGATTTACATCATCCCGAAGAAATTATCCTAGAGAGCATGCAAAATATTAATAAACATCCTGATTATGATGCATATTTATTAATTAATGGGACGACGTCAGGTATATTGTCAGTTGTTCAAGCATTTTCCAGCATAAAAGGTAAGTATTTAATTAGTAGAAATGTCCATAAATCTGTATTTCATGGGATAGATATTGCTCAACAAGGCGCTGATCTTATGCCAATGCTACAAAGTAATATTAGCCATCAATATTTAAGTCCTAATTTAAAAAATTTAACGGTTAACAATCAGAAATTAGCAATTTTAACTTATCCTAATTATTATGGAGAGACCTATGATATTAATGAGATAGTTGAAGAATTACATCAATACAATGTGCCAGTTCTTGTAGATGAAGCACACGGGGCCCATTTCAATTTAACGCGATTTCCTAAATCGGCCTTAGACTCAGGCGCTGACTACGTTGTGCAGTCTTATCATAAAACATTACCTGCATTAACCATGGGTTCAGTTCTTTTTATACATAAGAATGCTCCACTTAAAGAAGATGTCATTCGTTATTTGGGTTACTTTCAAACATCGAGCCCTTCTTATTTAGTTATGGCGAGTATTGAATTAGCACATCAATTTTTTGAAACTTACGAAACCACTCTATTTTTTGAAAAGAGAACACAATTTGTTACAACGCTTAATAATAAAGGTTTTGACGTTATCGAAGTGGATGACCCTTCAAAATTATTAATTCAGTATTCTGGTTATTCTGGTTATGACATTCAAACATGGTTTGAACAAGCGCACATTTATGTAGAGTTGGCAGATGAGTATCAAGTGTTACTTATACTTCCGTTATGGCATAAAGATGACGTTTACCCATTTGATTTATTATTAAAAAAGATAGAAACGATAACATTGCCACCTAAACGTAAAAAGGAACAAGTCATGTTGCCTATAACATTAGAGGCAGGCGTCTATGATTCTCAGCATATTTCTCAAACGAATTGGATTGAATTAGAGGATGCTATTGGCAAAATCTTAGCGCAACACATTATTCCATATCCTCCAGGAATTCCCATTTTCCTAAAAGGAGAGCGGATGACAAAGAATATGGTAAAATTGATGCGATATTATCTTCAAAATGGCAACAGAGTAGAAGGTATTAATAATGGAAAAATATTAATTAAGGATGAATAATATGTCTGCATTTATAACATTTGAGGGACCTGAAGGCTCAGGTAAAACTACAGTTCTTCAACGTGTATCTGATAAATTAGCTCAAAATTATGAACTAGTAACGACAAGAGAACCAGGTGGCGTACCAACTGGGGAAGAGATTCGTAAAGTGGTACTTGAAAGTGGCACGATGGACATGCGTACTGAAGCGATGCTATTTGCGGCTTCGAGAAGAGAACATCTAGTGGAAAAAGTGATTCCAGCACTAGAAAATCATAAAATTGTCTTATGCGATCGATATATTGATAGTTCGTTCGCTTATCAAGGTTACGCACGGGGTATAGGTATTGAAGAAGTTAAAAAATTAAATGATTTTGCTATTAATGGTTTATATCCTGATTTAACAATTTATCTCGATATTACTGCTGAAGTTGGTCGAGATAGAATATTAAAAAATCAACGCAACCAGAATCGACTTGATAAAGAAGATATGGCTTTTCATGAAAAAGTCATTGAAGGTTACCATCAAGTGATTGAAGCAACACCAGAACGTTTTAGCGTGGTTGATGCTACTCGTAGTATTGATGAAGTTGTTGATGAAACATATGAGATAATCTTAAATTTTTTAAAAAAATTATGATATAATAACTAGAAGAGGTGTTTTAAAATGAAAATGATTATAGCGATCGTCCAAGATCAAGATAGTCAAGAACTTTCAGACCAACTCGTTAAAAATAACTTTAGAGCTACAAAATTAGCAACTACTGGTGGATTTTTAAGAGCGGGGAATACGACATTTTTATGTGGTGTTGATGATGACCGCGTTGATGAAATTTTATCTGTAATTGATCATACTTGTGGTAATAGAGATCAACTTGTTTCTCCAATGACACCAATGGGTGGTAGTGCAGATTCTTACATACCTTATCCTGTTGAAGTTGAAGTTGGAGGCGCTACAGTATTTGTAATGCCAGTCGAAGCATTCCACAGATTTTAATAACTAAGAAAATTAATGTAGAAACTAGAATTTAATGACACCTTAGATGATGATACAATATTCGGCTGCTGTGATAGGCAGCCTTTTTATATAAGTAAAATGAATAAGGGGTATGCAAAATGGATGAACTACACAAATTAGATAATGCGTACCGTTCGAATAAATTGTCTCATGCGTATTTATTCGAAGGCGATGATGCTGAGTCCATGCGTTATGTAGCTATGGAATTTGCAAAACTTATTCTTTGTGACGGAGACCAACAATGCGAGTTGAAAGTAGATCACTATAATCAACCGGATTTTATGTATGTAGCTTCAGAAGAAAATGCAATTAAGAAAGAACAGATTGAGCAACTTGTGCATCGCATGAATCAACTTCCAATTGAAGGTACATATAAAGTTTATGTAATAGAAGATTTTGAAAAGTTAACTGTTCAAGGGGAAAATAGTATATTAAAATTTTTAGAGGAACCACCTAATAATACAGTGGCGATTTTAATGTCTACGAAACCTGAACAGATTTTAGATACCATTCATTCACGTTGCCAACATGTTTACTTTAAACCGAGTGATAAGCAACATTTTATAGATAGATTAGTTGAACATGATGTGAATCGTGCAGTAGCTGAAATGTTGAGTACATATACAACACAATTAGATACTGCTAAAGATTTAAATGAAGAACATGATTTAGTAGCGCTTAGGAAAGTGATTGTTCACTGGTGTGAATTGTTAATTACGAATCAACCGATGGCGTTAATTGGGATTATTGATTTATTAAAAAATGCGAAGAGTCGGAAATTACAGACGCTCACTTTAGCTGCAGTGAATGCTTTCTTTGAAGATATTATGCATGCTAAAGTAGAGACAAAAAAAGATTATATTTATTCGGATTTACAAGCTGAAATTGAATCATATGCTAAACAACTAACATTTAATCAAATTATATTGATGTATGACCAAATTACAGAAGCACACAAAAAATTAATGCAAAATGTTAATCCGACGCTTGTATTTGAACAAATAGTTATAAAAGGTGTGAGATAAAATGCCAAACATCGTAGGTGTACAATTTCAAAAAGCAGGGAAATTGGAATACTATGCGCCTAAAGATTTAGACTTACAGAAAGACGATTGGGTCGTTGTCGAATCAAAGCGAGGCATTGAAATTGGTAATGTACGATTTCCATCTAAAGAGGTGGAAGAAGGGGATGTTACATTACCTTTAAAAGAAATTATAAGAATAGCAACTGACGAAGATATTCAAACATATTATCGTAATGAAGCGGATGCTGAGGATGCACTAATACTATGCAAAGAATTAGTGAAAGAACAACAATTAGATATGCGTTTAGTGAATTGTGAATATACATTAGATAAATCTAAAGTGATATTCAACTTTACTGCAGATGATCGTATCGACTTCCGAAAATTAGTAAAAGCTTTGGCACAAAATTTAAAAACACGTATCGAATTAAGACAAATTGGTGTGCGTGATGAAGCTAAATTACTTGGAGACATCGGTCCATGTGGTCGATCATTATGTTGTTCTACATTTTTAGGTGACTTTGAGCCAGTGTCTATTAAAATGGCGAAAGATCAAAACCTATCTCTTAACCCTACCAAGATTTCTGGCGCATGTGGACGTTTGATGTGCTGTCTTAAATATGAGAATGATTTCTATGAAGAAGCAAGAGCACAATTACCAGATGTAGGCGACCAAGTGGAAACGCCAGAAGGTCAAGGTCGAGTAGTTGGTTTGAATATATTAGATATTTCAATGCAAGTTAAAATTGAAGGTCTTGAACAACCGCTAGAGTATAAAATGGAAGAATTAAAAGCTTTTAATTAAGGAAGGTGCGTCACGTTTGAATCGTAATGATTTATTTGAAAAGATAATTCAACTTGAAAGCAATGTAACACGTTTAAATCAAGATATGACCGAACTTAAATCACTAACGATTGACCTTATAGAAGAAAATGTCGCGTTACAAGTTGAAAATGATAATTTAAAAACATTAATGGCAAAAAGTGAACAAGATTCCGAAGTGAACAAACCTGTTAATCCTACAAAACCAAAAGGGACAACTTCAAAAGATAATGAAGAAGACAAACGTTCTACTAAAAATGTGAAAAAACCATTACCAAGTAAAGATAATTTAGCTGTTTTATATAGTGAAGGCTTCCATATTTGCAATGGTGAATTATTTGGTAAACATCGATTAGGTGAAGATTGTTTACTATGCTTGAACGTGTTAAATAGTTAACAACGAAAAATTTTAATACTGGATATAGAGGTTTATGCCAGTTTCTAATAGACAGAGATGGATTTCAACACGAGTTGTTTATTAAGTGTGTTGTAAAGACATCTCTTTTTTAGGAGTAAATATATGCTGAAAGATCAAGAAAGATTGGATGAATTAATAAAAGAAGATTTAAAAATAATTCAAAATGATGATGTGTTCTCTTTTTCAACTGATGCGTTATTATTAGGGCATTTTACTGAAGTGAGAAAAAAAGACAAGATTTTAGACTTATGTGCTGGTAATGGCGTGATTTCATTATTATTGTCTGCGAAGGGTACACAAATGATTGAAAGTGTTGAGATTCAAGAGAAACTTGTAGATATGGCGCGTCGTAGCTATGAGTATAATCAACTCAACCATCGTTTGAAGATGCATCATTTGGATTTAAAAGAGGTATATCGCTATTTTAAACCATCACAATATACACTCGTTACTTGCAATCCCCCTTACTTTAAAGAGAACCAGCTCCATCAACATCAAAAAGAAGCGCACAAAATTGCGCGTCATGAAATTATGTGTACGTTAGAAGATTGCATGTTAGCTGCCCGTCATTTATTAAAACAAGGTGGCCGTTTAATGATGGTCCATCGAGCGGATAGACTGATGGACGTCTTAACGGAAATGCGCAAGGCTGGTATTGAGCCTAAAAAAGTAGTGTTTGTTTATAGTAAGGTAAATAAATCAGCGGTCACAATTGTAGTGGAAGGACGTATGAATGGCAAACCAGGGCTAGAAATTGCGCCTCCTTTTTATATCTACAATAGTGATGGGGAATATAGTGATGAAATGAGAGAAGTGTATTATGGATAACCATTATGTCTATATTATAAAATGTAAAGATAATAGTTTATATACTGGGTACGCGAAAGATGTTGATGCACGTGTAGCGACCCATAATGCTGGAAAAGGGGCCAAATATACTAAAACAAGACGGCCAGTAGAGTTAGTTTATCAAGAAACGTACACTTCGAAATCAGAAGCCATGCGTAGAGAATACGAAATAAAGACCTTCACAAGACAACAAAAAATAAAATTAATTGAGGAGAATGCAGATGGCGACTTTATATTTAGTGGGCACGCCGATAGGTAATTTAGGTGATATTACATTTCGAGCGATTGAAACGTTAAAAAATGTAGATGTTATAGCATGTGAAGATACAAGAGTAACGAAGAAGTTATGTCACCATTATGATATTCAAACACCGTTAAAATCATATCATGAGCATAATAAAGAACAACAAACAGCATATTTAATTAATTTATTGAATGAAGGAAATGATATTGCTTTAGTATCAGATGCAGGTTTGCCATTAATAAGTGATCCAGGTTATGAATTAGTCGTTGAAGCACATCAACATCATATTTCAGTGGAAACAGTGCCTGGCCCTAACGCAGGGTTAACAGCACTTATGGCGAGTGGTCTACCATCGTTTACGTATACGTTCTTAGGTTTCTTACCACGTAAGGAAAAAGAAAAAATAGAGGTTCTACAAGAAAGAATGTATCAAGATAGCACGTTAATTATTTATGAGTCACCATTTAGAGTAACAGAAACTTTAAAAGCTATTATGAAAGTAGATGCTTCAAGACGTGTAGCTGTAGGACGAGAGCTAACGAAGAAGTTTGAACAAATTGTTATGCAAGAAGCGGAAACGTTACTCGCTGCTTTTGACAAGGAAGAGATTCCACAAAAAGGTGAGTTTGTCATTCTTATTGAAGGTGCGAAACCGCTTGAAACAGAACAATGGTTTGAGTCATTGTCTATTGAAGAACATGTTAACCATTATATTACTGAACAGAATTTGAAACCTAAAAAAGCGATTAAATTAGTAGCTGAAGACCGTCATATGAAGACGGGCGAAGTATATGATATTTATCATGAAATTAAATAACTTTGTGGTGTAGAAATCAGGATAAGAGAGACAATCATTTTCAAAAATAGACCTTCAAAAAGGGCTTGAAATATTCCATAATATAATCAATTTGTGGTAATGTTAATAAGATACGACAATAAATTTAATATATGAGTTATAATTGAAATGTAACGAAAAACATTAACTTATAAGTCTTTAAAGTGGGCTTACATGATATTAAGCATCATGTTATATAGGAAGAGGAGGACCATTGATGGCGAAAGAAACATTTTATATTACAACCCCTATTTATTATCCTAGTGGTAATTTACATATCGGCCACGCATATTCAACGGTTGCAGGTGACGTAATTGCACGTTATAAACGTATGCAAGGTTACGACGTACGTTATTTAACGGGTACGGACGAACACGGTCAAAAGATTCAAGAAAAAGCGCAAAAAGCTGGTAAAACAGAATTAGAATATCTTGATGAAATGATCAACGGCATTAAAAGTTTATGGAAAAAATTAGAAATCTCTAATGATGACTTCATTAGAACAACTGAAGAACGCCATAAACTAGTGGTTGAAAAAGTATTCGAGCGTTTATTAAAACAAGGTGATATCTACCTTGGCGAATATGAAGGATGGTATTCAGTTCCTGACGAAACATATTACACTGAATCGCAACTTGTAGACCCTGTCTATGAAGATGGAAAAATTGTTGGCGGTAAAAGCCCTGATTCAGGTCATGAAGTGGAATTAGTTAAAGAGGAAAGTTATTTCTTTAATATTAATAAGTATACAGACCGTTTATTAGAATTTTACGATGCAAATCCTGATTTCATTCAACCACCTTCAAGAAAGAATGAAATGATTAACAACTTTATTAAACCTGGTTTAGAAGATTTAGCAGTTTCACGTACATCATTTGACTGGGGTGTTCGTGTACCTTCAAATCCTAAACACGTTGTTTATGTATGGATTGATGCATTAGTTAACTACATCTCAGCATTAGGTTATTTATCAGATGATGATGAATTATTCCAAAAATATTGGCCAGCAGATGTGCATTTAATGGCGAAAGAAATTGTACGTTTCCACTCTATTATTTGGCCAATCTTATTAATGGCTTTAGATTTACCGCTTCCTAAGAAAGTCTTTGCGCATGGTTGGATTTTAATGAAAGACGGTAAAATGAGTAAATCAAAAGGTAACGTAGTAGACCCTAACGTATTAATTGATCGTTATGGTTTAGATGCTACACGTTATTATTTAATGCGTGAATTACCATTTGGTTCAGACGGTGTGTTCACACCAGAAGCCTTTGTAGAACGTACAAACTATGATTTAGCAAATGACTTAGGTAACTTAGTGAACCGTACGATTTCTATGATTAACAAATATTTCCAAGGTGAACTTCCAGCTTATGAAGGTCCAAAACATGAATTAGATGAAGATATGGAAGCACTTGCGCTTGAAACAGTGAAAAACTTCAATGAGAATATGGAAAGCTTCCAATTCTCAGTTGCTTTATCAACTGTTTGGAAATTCATTAGCCGTACAAATAAATACATTGATGAAACAACACCATGGGTATTAGCTAAAGATGATAGTCAAAAAGATATGCTTGGCAATGTAATGGCTCATTTAGTTGAGAATATTCGCTTCGCAGCAGTGTTATTACGTCCATTCTTAACTAATGCTCCAAGAGAAATCTTTAAACAATTAAATATTAATAATCCTGAATTATTCGAATTAGCTAGCCTTGAAAGCTACGGCGCGTTGAAACAACCAATTATGGTTACTGAAAAACCAACGCCTATCTTCCCAAGATTAGATACTGAAGCTGAAATTGCGTATATTAAAGAATCTATGCAACCAGATCAACCAGCAGCAACTGAAGAAGAGGCAGTACCAGGTAAAGCACAAATTGATATTAAAGACTTTGATAAAGTTGAAATTAAAGCAGCAACGATTACTGAAGCTGAAAATGTTCCTAAATCTGATAAATTATTAAAAATTCAAATCGATTTAGGTAATGAACAACGTCAAATCGTTTCAGGTATTGCGAAATTTTATCGTCCAGAAGATATCGTTGGTAAGAAAGTGGCAGTCGTTACTAACTTGAAACCAGCTAAATTAATGGGCCAAAAATCTGAAGGTATGATTTTATCTGCTGAAAAAGATGGCGTTTTAACTTTAGTAAGCTTACCAAGCGCTATTCCAAATGGTGCGATTGTAAAATAGAACTGACTTGTCGATAAAAATATAAAGAGGCTGAGTCACAAAGATGACGTCTTTTGGCCAGCCTTGAACGTTAGGAGAGATAGAATGTTAATCGATACACATGTTCACTTAAATGATGAGCAATATAATGAAGATTTAGAAGAAGTTATTTCTCGTGCTAGAGAAGCAGGTGTAGATCGCATGTTTGTGGTTGGATTTGATACACCTACGATTGAACGTGCGATGGAATTAATCGATAAATATGACTTTATTTACGGTATTATCGGTTGGCATCCTGTTGATGCGATTGATTTCACTGAAGAGCGCCTTGAGTGGATTGAACAATTAGCACAGCATCCTAAAATTATTGGTATTGGCGAAATGGGTCTTGATTACCATTGGGACAAATCGCCTGCCGATGTTCAAAAAGAAGTATTTAGAAAACAAATTGCACTCGCTAAAAGAGTGAAATTACCTATTATTATCCATAATCGTGAAGCGACTCAAGATTGCGTAGATATTTTAATGGAAGAACATGCTGAAGAAGTTGGAGGCATTATGCACAGCTTTAGTGGTTCTCCTGAAATTGCAGATGTAGTCATTAATAAATTGAACTTCTACGTATCTTTAGGTGGCCCTGTGACATTTAAAAATGCTAAACAACCGAAAGAAGTAGCTAAGCATGTACCGATGGATAGATTGCTTGTGGAGACAGATGCGCCTTATTTATCGCCACACCCTTATAGAGGTAAACGTAATGAACCTGAAAGAGTGACACTTGTTGCTCAACAAATCGCTGAATTACGTGATATGACATACGAAGAAGTATGTCGTCAAACGACTGAGAATGCAGAACGATTATTTAATTTAAATCAATAAATTGCTGTGAGAAAGATGTTGAACAAGTGATGTCGTGGTATCATTTTATGAGGAAATCACGATATAAATACCAGCATCTTTCTCATTTTTTATTTTTGAAAAGTTAAAATAATGATGAAATAGCTTGAAAGGTAATGATAATCAATTATGAAGATAAATGAATTTATCGTTGTAGAAGGTAGAGATGATACGGAACGTGTTAAGTCAGCAGTAGAATGTGACACGATTGAAACGAATGGAAGTGCCATTAACAAGGAAACACTAGCTGTTATTCAAAATGCACAAGAAACTCGAGGTGTGATTGTGTTAACAGATCCTGATTTTCCAGGAGATAAAATTAGAAACACTATCACGGAGCATGTTAAGGGTGTTAAACATGCATATATTGACCGCGAAAAAGCTAAAAATAAAAGAGGAAAGATTGGCGTTGAACATGCACATCCAGAAGACATTAGAGAAGCCCTCATGCATGTCAGTTCACCGTTTGAAGAAGCACACGAAACTATCGATAAAAGTGTGCTCATCGATTTAGGATTGATTATCGGCAAAGATGCAAGACGTAAAAGAGAAATATTAGGTCAAAAACTGCATATTGGACATTCAAATGGCAAACAATTACTAAAAAAACTTAATGCATTCGGCTATACTGAAATGGATGTACGTAAAGCTTTATCAATGGATAAGGAGAGTGAATAAAAGGTGGAAAGAAAAGATATTGCAACACCTTCTCGAACGAAAGAACTATTAAATCAATATGGTTTTAATTTCAAAAAAAGTTTAGGACAAAACTTTTTAATAGATGTAAATATTATTCATAAAATTATTGATGCAAGCCAAATCGATAAAACGACTGGCGTGATTGAAGTAGGACCAGGTATGGGGTCTTTAACAGAGCAATTGGCTAAACATGCGAAAAAGGTAATGTCGTTTGAAATTGATCAACGTTTAATCCCTGTACTTAAAGACACACTTGCACCATATGATAATGTAACCATCATTAATGAGGATATATTAAAAGCGGATATAGCGAAAGCAGTGGAAACGCATTTAAATGATTGCGATAAAATTATGGTTGTGGCTAACTTGCCATATTATATTACAACACCTATCCTACTTAACTTAATGCAACAAGATATTCCTATTGATGGCTATGTAGTAATGATGCAAAAAGAAGTCGGCGAACGTTTAAATGCTGAAGTAGGCACAAAGGCGTATGGCTCTTTATCTATCGTCACGCAATATTATACCGAAACAAGCAAAGTTTTAACTGTGCCGAAATCTGTCTTTATGCCACCACCGAATGTGGATTCTATTGTAGTGAAGTTAATGCAACGAGAAACGCCACTTGTTAAAGTCGACGATGAACAGGCTTTCTTTAAACTTGCTAAAGCAGCGTTCGCACAGCGACGTAAAACAATAAATAATAATTACCAAAACTTCTTTAAAGACGGTAAACAATTAAAAGAGAGTATCTCAAAATGGCTTGAACAAGCAGATATCGATCCTAAAAGACGTGGTGAAACACTTTCAATACAAGATTTTGCACGTTTGTATGAAGAAAAGAAAAATTTCCCAGAATTAGAAAATTAAATTGTTGACAAAGTGCTTTTACACTGATAAAATTTAAATTTTATTTGACAAATTGCTACAAAATGTGGTATTATGTAACTTGTAGCGAGGTGGAGCAATATGCCAAAATCAATTTTGGACATCAAAAATTCTATTGATTGTCATTTAGGAAATCGTATTGTACTAAAAGCCAACGGGGGTCGTAAAAAAACAATTGAACGTTGTGGTGTGTTAAAAGAAACATATCCTTCAGTATTCATTGTTGAATTAGACCAAGATAAGCATAATTTTGAAAGAGTTTCGTATACATATACGGATGTTCTTACAGAGAACGTACAAGTTTCATTTGAAGAGGATAATCATCAAGAAGCAGTTGCACACTAATTTGAACATAATAAACATAGAGTAGTTCAGTGTTATGCAAACTCTATAATAAAAATGATTGAGTATTGGGCTTAAATTGAGTTCAATGCTCTTTTTCATTATTGCTGTTTTTTTAAAATAAAAACTCAAAAAGACTATTTTACATAAAATTTTACGCACTATTTATATTAATATTGTTATTCATCGTAGAAAACGTATATTAAGAGAATTTAAAATGGCTTACATTAAGATTTTACATAAATTTATGGTGTATCTATCAAATATTTTAAGTCTTTATGTTAAAATCATCTTATTACTATTGATGAAGAGAGGGCGGAAAAATGATATATGAAACGGCACCTGCCAAGATAAATTTGACGCTCGATACACTTTTCAAAAGAGATGATGGATATCATGAAATTGCGATGGTCATGACAACTGTGGATTTAAATGATCGCCTTTCTTTTCAAAAAAGAAATGATAAAAAAATTGTTGTAGATATAGAGCATAATTATGTTCCAAATGATCATAAAAATCTTGCTTATCGGGCTGCTAAATTGATGATGGATACATATGATTTAACGCATGGTGTAACTATCACGATTGATAAAGATATCCCAGTGTCAGCTGGATTAGCAGGAGGTTCTGCTGATGCTGCTGCTACCATGCGAGGCATGAACCGTTTATATAATCTCAATAGACCTTTAGATGAATTAAGTGAATTAGGTATACAAATCGGTACAGACATTCCGTTTTGTATATATAATAAAACTGCTATATGCACGGGTAGAGGAGAAAAGATTACGTTTTTAAATAAACCACCATCTGCATGGGTGGTCTTAGCTAAACCAGACTTAGGGATTTCTTCACCGGATATATTTAAAGCACTTAATTTAAATTATGCGCATCATGTACATACGAAGATGTGTGAAGAGGCGATTAATGATGGCGATTATCAAAGGTTGTGCCAAAGCTTATCTAATCGTTTAGAGCCTGTTTCAATGTCATTGCATCCTGAAATTGAAAAGATAAAAAATAATATGTTGCAATGTGGTGCAGACGGCGCACTTATGAGCGGAAGTGGGCCTACAGTTTATGCGCTTGCACAAAAGGAAAGTCAAGCGAAGAAAGTTTATAATGCAGTCAATGGCTGTTGTAATGAAGTATATTTAGTTAGATTACTAGGATAGAAGGGTTGAACTTATGAGGTATAAAAGAAGCGAACGTATCGTCTTTATGACACAATATTTAATGAATCATCCAAATCAGTTAATACCTTTAACATTTTTCGTAAAAAAATTTAAACAAGCAAAGTCCTCAATTAGCGAAGACGTTCAAATTATTAAGAACACTTTCCAAAAAGAAAAGTTAGGAACAGTGATTACAACTGCCGGCGCAAGCGGTGGGGTAACGTATAAACCAATGATGAGTAAAGAGGAAGCTACAGAGATCATTGATGAAATTATTGCCTTACTACAAGAGAAAGAACGCTTATTGCCAGGTGGTTATTTATTCTTATCTGACTTAGTTGGCAATCCTTCTTTATTAAATAAAGTAGGTAAATTAATCGCAAGTATTTATATGGATGAGAAGCTAGATGCTGTCGTGACGATTGCCACAAAAGGGATATCACTTGCCAATGCAGTAGCGAACGTATTAAATTTACCTGTAGTGGTAATTAGAAAAGATAACAAAGTCACTGAAGGTTCTACTGTATCTATCAATTATGTTTCAGGTTCATCTCGAAAAATAGAAACTATGGTACTTTCTAAACGAACATTAGCTGAAAATTCAAATGTTCTCGTTGTAGATGATTTTATGAGAGCAGGTGGCTCAATTAATGGTGTGATGAATCTTATGAATGAGTTTAAGGCACACGTAAAAGGGGTATCTGTACTTGTAGAATCGAAAGAAGTTAAACAAAGATTGATTGAGGATTATACTTCTTTAGTCAAATTATCAGATGTTGATGAATATAATCAGGAATTTAAAGTAGAACCTGGCAATAGTTTGTCTAAATTTTCGTAAAAGGAGTTTTTACAGCATGAAAACAATTAATACAAATAAAGCACCAGAAGCTTTAGGACCATATTCACACGCAATGGTCGTGAACAATTTAGTATTTACATCAGGCCAAATTCCATTAGATACTGATGGAAATATTGTTAGCGATGATGTAAAAGAACAAACAAAACAAGTACTTGAAAATTTATCAGTTGTACTTGAAGAAGCGGGTTCAGATTTAGAATCTGTTGTTAAAGCAACTATCTTTATTTCTGACATGAATGAATTTCAACAAATTAACGAAGTTTATGGAAGTTACTTTAGTGAACATCAACCAGCGCGTAGCTGCGTAGAGGTTGCACGTTTACCTAAAGACGTTAAAGTTGAAATTGAAGTAGTAGGTAAAGTTAAAGGAATATAATTTTCTTAATTAAGCAATTGTCAAGCTTCTAACCAATCAAAGATATATACCAGGGGGGCTCACTGCATGAAAGTGACAGATGTAAGACTTAGAAAAATACAAACAGATGGTAGAATGAAAGCACTTGTTTCAATTACACTTGATGAAGCTTTTGTAATTCATGATTTACGTGTAATTGAAGGTAACTCAGGTCTTTTCGTTGCTATGCCAAGTAAACGTACACCAGATGGTGAATTCCGTGATATCGCGCATCCAATCAACTCTGACATGAGACAAGAGATTCAAGATGCCGTTATGAAAGTATATGACGAAACAGATGAAGTTATTCCTGATAAAAACGCTTCATCAGAAGAATCAGACGAAGCTTAATCAAATATATAAAATTTCCACAGGTTCAGCGCACGTTTTGTTGAGCCTGTTTTTTTATGAAAATATGAGTACATAAAGATATTTTAAAAATGAGAATAAAAGTCGAGGAGACGAAGTCTTTTTGTATCAAATTAGTTTTCTGTTTATTTCCTATATTGAAACTCGAAGTTGAGTTAAATTATAATAACTATGAAGTGTAAAAATTATTGGAGGGTTACCATTCATGCAAAGAAACGCGGTAATATTAGCAGCTGGTAAAGGCACAAGAATGAAATCAAAACAATATAAAGTGCTACATAAAGTTGCTGGCAAATCAATGATTGACCATGTACTAACAAATGTAAAACGCGCAGGCGTAGACCAAATTGTAACAATTGTAGGTCATGGCGCGGACCAAGTAAAAGAAACTTTGGGTGATCAATCGTTATATAGTTATCAAGAAGAACAACTAGGAACGGCACACGCGGTTAAAATGGCACAAGAGCATTTAGAAAATAAAGAAGGCACAACTCTAGTTGTATGTGGTGACACACCTTTAATTACAGCTGAAACATTAAATAAATTAATTGAACATCATGAACAATCTAAAGCACAAGCAACGGTGTTATCTGCTACGGCTCAAATTCCATTTGGTTATGGACGCATTGTACGCGATGACAACAATCAACTTAGCCGTATCGTAGAAGAAAAAGATGCGACAGAAGAAGAGAAACGTTTAACTGAAATTAGTTCAGGTATTTTTGCATTTGATAATAAAGTTTTATTTGAAAAGCTTGTTCAAGTTAAAAATGATAATGCCCAAGGTGAATACTACTTGCCTGATGTGATTGCCTTAATTTTAGAAGATAAAGGTATCGCAGAAGTTTATCATACGGATGACTTTAACGAAATTATGGGTGTGAATGATCGTGTGATGCTAAGTAATGCAGAAAAAGCGTTACAACAACGCATTAACATTCAACATATGAGAAATGGCGTAACAATTATCGACCCTACGACTACATTTATTGGACCAGATGTGGAAATTGGTATGGATACAATTATCGAACCCGGTGTGCGCATCAATGGTACAACTAAAATCGGTGAAGAAACAGTGATTGGTCAATACTCAGAAATCAATAATAGTCAGATTGGTTCACATGTTGACATTAAACAATCTGTAATTAATGATTCAGTAGTTGGCGATAAAACAAAAGTAGGTCCATTTGCTCAATTACGTCCAGGCTCAAATTTAGGCAATGAAGTTAAAGTAGGTAATTTCGTAGAAGTGAAAAAAGCAGAACTCAAAGACGGTGCGAAAGTATCTCACTTAAGTTACATTGGTGACGCTGAAATTGGTGAACGTACGAACATTGGTTGCGGTTCTATTACGGTTAACTACGATGGTGTTAATAAATTTAAGACAACGGTTGGCAAAGATGCATTTATCGGATGTAATACAAACTTAGTAGCACCGATAACTGTTGGCGATGGCTCGTTAATTGCAGCAGGATCTACGATTACAGACGATATTCCACAAGATAGCTTAGCACTTGCTCGTGCGCGTCAAGTCACTAAAGAAGGCTATGTTAAAAAATAGTTTTTTAATAATATAAAGAACTTCTTTTTTTAGTTTTTTTGTTGAACATAGTAAAAGTTATTGATTTTTTATATAATAAGAGTGTCTAAGTAAAAAATTGGAGGACTATAAATGTTAAATAATGAATACAAAAATTCATCTTTAAAGATTTTCTCTTTAAAAGGGAATGAACCATTAGCACAAGAAGTTGCTGATCGAGTAGGGATTGAATTAGGTAAATGTTCTGTAAAACGCTTCAGTGATGGTGAAATTCAAATTAATATCGAAGAAAGTATTCGTGGTTGTGATGTCTTCATTATTCAACCAACGTCATACCCTGTTAACTTACATTTAATGGAATTATTAATTATGATTGATGCTTGTAAACGTGCATCTGCAGCGAATATTAATATTGTAGTTCCTTATTATGGTTATGCACGTCAAGATAGAAAAGCACGTAGCCGTGAACCTATTACAGCGAAATTAGTAGCTAATTTAATTGAAACAGCTGGTGCAAATCGTATGATCGCATTAGATTTACATGCGCCTCAAATCCAAGGATTCTTTGATATTCCAATCGACCACTTAATGGGCGTACCTATTATTGGTCAACATTTTGAAAATGACCCTAACATTAATCCAGAAGAATGCGTAGTTGTTTCACCTGACCATGGTGGTGTAATACGTGCACGTAAATTAGCTGACATTTTAAAAACTCCGATTGCGATTATTGATAAACGTCGTCCAAAACCAAACGTAGCTGAAGTTATGAATATTGTTGGTGATATTCAAGGCCGTACAGCGATTATTATTGACGACATTATTGATACAGCAGGTACAATCACATTAGCTGCACAAGCTCTTAAAGATAAAGGTGCTAAAGAAGTTTATGCATGTTGTACACACCCTGTTTTATCAGGCCCTGCTAAAGAGCGTATCGAAAATTCAGCAATTAAAGAATTAATCGTGACTAACTCAATTTTACTTGACGATAGTCGCAAACCAGCAAACACAAAAGAATTATCTGTAGCTGGATTATTAGCACAAGCAATTATTCGCGTATACGAAAGAGAATCAGTGAGTGTATTATTTGACTAAAATTTACAAATGCGTTTGACTTCTCATTTCCAACCGTGTATAATACATTCGTTCGTGGTTTTACGAACGAATAAACACTTGCAAGCAACTTTTTAAGTTGATGGGTAAGTGAGGATAAGTTTAGACCATTTATTTATATATGAGAGCATCACATATAGACAGATGTTGTCAGATAATAGTACGTGTCAAAACTTTAATTATGAAAGGTGGAAATACGAATGGCTTCATTAAAGTCAATCATCCGTCAAGGTAAACAAACTCGTTCTGACCTTAAAAAATTACGTAACACAGGTAAAGTACCTGCAGTAGTTTATGGTTACGGTACTAGAAATACTTCAGTTAAAGTTGATGAAGTTGAATTCATCAAAGTTATTCGTGAAGTTGGACGTAACGGTGTAATTGATTTAGGCGTAGGTTCTAAAACAATTAAAGTAATGGTATCAGATTATCAATTTGATCCACTTAAAAACCAAATTACACACATCGACTTCTTAGCAATCAACATGACTGAAGAACGTACTGTTGAAGTACCAGTTCACTTAGTTGGTGAAGCTGCTGGCGCTAAAGAAGGCGGCGTAGTTGAACAACCATTATTCGACTTAGAAGTTACAGCTACTCCAGAAAATATTCCTGAAGCAATCGAAGTAGACATCACTGAATTACAAATCAATGATAGCTACTCAGTTGCTGATATCAAAGTATCTGGTGACTTCACTATCGAAAACGATCCTGAAGAATCTGTAGTAACAGTAGTACCTCCAACTGACGAACCAAGTGAAGAGGAAATCGAAGCTATGGAAGGTGAAGCTGCAACTGAAGAACCAGAAGTTGCTGGCGAAGAAAAAGAAGATAGCGAAGACGAAGAAAATAAAGACGAAGAATAATTCGTCTCAAACTGTCGACAAAGTCTCAGACTTTGTGGGCAGTTTTTTTATGCGCATGTTTTTTAGGGGAATGGGTCGTAAAGTAGTTCTTAGATAGATATTCACTCGTTTAAGTTGTTTCACTTTCCAGGGGTGCTGTCTCTAAAGTAGTTCTTAAATGGATGATCATTTCACTTAAGTTGAGATGCTTGCCTAGGGGGCTGGGTTGAGCCTTGGTCTCAACACTCATCCTGTTCCCTCAGGCGTCACTCAACTACGTTTCATTATCCATTTTAGAACTACTTACGTAAGTGTATGCGTATTTAAGTTCTTCATAGTCTGTTCCTTTGTGAGTTATCTATAAATTCAAGAATAGTTCATCGGATTATTATCATATTGGATAATTTAACAAATGATAATTTGTTTTTTAAGAATCTAGGATAAAAGATAATATTTTAAAACTACAAGGTAAATTCACAGTAGTGAACTGAGTTGAGGAGACACTTATATGTAAGCTGTTCTTAGCTCTAGAGATCTTTGTAAGGGTGGAACAATGAATTCTGTTCCACTCCTTTTTTGTGTTATGATAGGGAATGTTATAGAATAATGATTAATCAATATGACGGACATCTGAACTGGTGAAAACGTCTATTAAAACACATTGGAGGTTGCACGTATGAAATGTATTGTGGGTCTTGGAAATATAGGTAAACGTTTCGAACTAACAAGACACAATATCGGCTTTGAAGTGATTGATTATCTTTTAGAGAAACATCACTTTTCATTAGATAAACAAAAGTTTAAAGGTGCTTATACGATTGAACACCTTAATGGCGATAAAGTTCTATTTATCGAACCGATGACAATGATGAATTTGTCAGGAGAAGCAGTAGGGCCTTTAATGGATTACTATAATGTTGATGTAGAAGATTTAATTGTTCTTTATGATGATTTAGATTTATCTCAAGGTCACATTCGCTTGCGTCAAAAAGGAAGTGCTGGCGGTCATAACGGTATGAAATCCATCATTAAACATCTTGGTACCGATCAATTTAAACGTATTCGTATTGGTGTAGGGAGACCAACGAACGGTATGTCAGTTCCGGATTATGTATTACAGAAATTTTCAAAAGATGAAATGATAACAATGGAGAAAGTGATTGAACATGCTGCACAAGCGGTAGAATCATTTATTGAAAGTTCACGCTTTGACCATGTGATGAATGAATATAATGGAGAAGTCAATTGAGAACCATCATTTCAGATTATATTCAGAAAGATAAACGATTCCAGGAACTCGACCAAGTCTTCGGCCAAGAGAATATTCTCGTAACAGGCCTCTCTCCCTCGGCAAAAGCGACGATTATCGCTGAAAAGTATCTCAGTGATCAGCGCCAAATGTTATTAATTACAAATAATTTATATCAAGCAGATAAGTTAGAAACAGACATCTTACAATATGTAGATAGTTCAGAAGTTTATAAATATCCAGTTCAAGATATTATGACGGAAGAATTCTCAACGCAAAGCCCTCAACTTATGAGTGAACGTGTACGCACGTTAACTGCCTTAGCTCATAATGAGAAAGGGTTATTTATCGTTCCATTAAATGGTTTGAAAAAATGGCTCACACCAGTAGATATGTGGAAAGACCATCAAATCACGCTAAACGTTGGTGATGATATTGATGTCGACGGTTTATTAAATAAACTGGTTAATATGGGTTATCGTCGTGAAAGCGTCGTATCTCATATTGGTGAATTCTCTCTACGCGGGGGCATTATCGATATTTATCCATTAATAGGACAGCCGGTTAGAATTGAATTATTTGATACAGAAGTAGATTCGATTCGTGATTTTGACGTTGAAACTCAACGTTCAAATGACAATATTGAAAGCGTTGATATTACAACTGCGAGCGATTACGTGATTACTGATGAAGTCATTCAACATCTTCAAACAGAGTTGCAAGCCGCTTATGAACATACACGTCCTAAAATCGATAAATCCGTCCGTAATGATTTGAAGGAAACTTACGAAAGTTTCAAATTATTTGAATCGACATTTTTCGATCATCAATTATTACGTCGTCTGGTGGCATTTATGTATGAGAAGCCGTCTACGCTTATTGATTATTTTGAAAAGGACGCCATCATAGTAGCCGACGAGTATAATCGTATTAAAGAAACTGAGAAGACATTAACTACTGAAGTGGATGATTTTATCCAAAATCTAATTGAAAGTGGTAATGGTTTTATCGGACAATCATTCATGCAATATGATGGCTTTGAAACGCTTATTGGACAATATCCTGTCACTTATTTCACATTATTTACGTCTTCAATGCCAGTAAGGTTACAACACATTATTAAGTTCTCATGTAAACCCGTACAACAATTTTATGGTCAATACGATATCATGCGTTCTGAATTCCAACGATATGTTCATAATGATTATACAATTGTCGTACTTGTCGAAACGGAAACGAAAGTCGACCGTATTCAATCGATGTTAAATGAAATGCATATTCCTACCGTGACAAATATTCATAGTGAAGTTCAAAGTGGCCAAGCTATCGTCACAGAAGGTAGTTTATCTGAAGGTTACGAACTTCCGTATATGCAATTGGTCGTGATTACTGAGCGAGAGCTTTTCAAAACGAAACAGAAAAAGCAACGTAAACGTACGAAAACGATGTCTAACGCTGAAAAGATTAAATCTTACCAAGATTTAAATGTAGGTGACTATATTGTTCACGTACATCATGGTGTAGGCCGTTATTTAGGTGTGGAAACGCTTGAAGTTGGCGACGTGCACCGCGACTATATTAAATTGCAATATAAAGGTACGGACCAATTATTTGTACCTGTTGATCAAATGGATCAAGTTCAAAAATATGTCGCTTCGGAAGATAAATCACCGCGTCTTAATAAATTAGGCGGTTCTGAATGGAAGAAAACGAAAGCGAAAGTTCAACAAAGTGTTGAAGACATTGCAGATGAACTTATCGCGCTTTATAAAGAACGTGAAATGTCTGTTGGCTATCAATATGGAGAAGATACGGCAGAACAAACCGCGTTTGAAATGGACTTCCCTTACGAATTAACACCAGACCAAGCGAAATCAATTGAAGAAATCAAAGGCGACATGGAACGTGAACGTCCTATGGATCGCTTACTTTGTGGTGACGTAGGTTACGGTAAAACAGAAGTAGCCGTTCGTGCAGCCTTTAAAGCAGTGATGGAAGGGAAACAAGTGGCGTTCCTAGTGCCAACTACAATTTTAGCGCAGCAACATTATGAAACATTAATTGAGCGTATGCAGGATTTCCCAGTCCAAATTGAACTTATAAGTCGTTTCCGCTCTGCAAAAGAAGTAAGAGAAACGAAAGAAGGCTTGAAGTCTGGTTACGTGGACATCGTTGTCGGCACCCACAAACTATTGAGTAAAGATATTCAATATAAAGATTTAGGTTTACTGATTGTCGATGAAGAACAACGTTTCGGTGTACGTCATAAAGAACGTATTAAAACATTAAAAACCAATGTCGATGTATTAACACTTACAGCTACGCCAATTCCTAGAACATTGCACATGAGTATGCTAGGGGTACGTGACTTATCAGTGATTGAAACACCACCAGAGAACCGCTTCCCTGTACAAACTTATGTCCTTGAACAGAATAGTAACTTTATAAAAGAAGCCTTAGAACGAGAATTGTCACGTGATGGACAAGTGTTCTACCTTTATAACAAAGTACAATCGATTTACGAAAAGCGTGAGCAACTCCAAATGTTAATGCCAGAAGCTAACATTGCGGTCGCACATGGTCAAATGACTGAGCGTGACCTTGAAGAAACCATGTTAAGTTTCATCAATGGCGAATATGATATTTTAGTTACTACAACCATTATTGAAACAGGGGTCGACGTACCAAATGCCAATACATTAATTATTGAAGAAGCGGATCGCTTTGGTTTAAGTCAGCTGTATCAATTACGTGGACGCGTAGGACGTTCAAGTCGTATCGGTTATGCCTATTTTTTACATTCAGCAAACAAAGTATTAACTGAAACTGCCGAAGAACGTTTACAAGCCATTAAAGAATTTACTGAATTAGGTTCAGGATTTAAGATTGCAATGCGTGACTTAAACATCCGTGGCGCAGGTAACTTGTTAGGTAAACAACAACATGGCTTCATCGACTCAGTCGGTTTCGACTTGTACTCACAAATGCTTGAAGAAGCCGTTAATGAAAAACGCGGCATCAAAGAAGAAGCGCCTGATGCACCAGAAGTCGAAATGGAATTACATCTTGATGCTTACCTACCAGCGCAATATATTCAAAATGAACAAGCTAAAATTGAAATTTATAAAAAGCTACGTAAAGTAGAAACAGAAGAACAACTTTTCGATATCAAAGACGAATTAATCGATCGTTTCAACGATTATCCAGTAGAAGTAGAACGCCTATTAGAAATGGTAGAAATTAAAATACATGCCTTACATGCAGGTGTGACGCTAATCAAAGATAAAGGCAAGCAAATTGAAGTCTTCTTATCAGCGAAAGGTACAGAACAAATTAATGGTGAAGAACTATTTAAACAAACCCAACCTTTAGGACGCGCAATGAAACTCGGCGTAAAAGAAGGTAAAATGCACATCACTTTAACGAAATCGAAACAATGGCTCGAGAATCTGAAATTCTTAGTTAAATGCTTAGAAGGAAGCATGGTTATTGAACATGAACTCTAAACACCAATCAACACAAGCACCACCATCAGCATCACCGACAATTAACAAGAAATCAACGAACCAAGCATCATTGACAGAGTCATCTCAGCAACATGCTGCCTTCAATGGAGTAGTCGTACTCACCTTAGCACTCGTCATCGTGAAAATCTTAAGCGCCATTTACCGTGTCCCATATCAAAATGTACTTGGCGATACTGGACTCTATGCCTATCAACAGATTTATCCAATCGTTGCATTAGGCATGATCCTGTCAATGAATGCCATCCCAAGCGCCGTCACACAAACACTAGGTAGCAACGGTCAGGCCTCTGCCTTTTCCAGAGTGCTTATCGGATTCCAAATACTAGGATTGGCCATCTTCGCCATCATCCTAGTCCTAGCTCATCCCATCGCGAGACTCATGGGCGATCCACACCTTGCACCCATGCTGAGAATGGCAAGCCTAAGCTACCTCTTCATCGGCGTACTCGGCGTATTTCGCGGCTACTATCAAAGCAGACAACACATGCACATACCTGCCATTTCCCAGGTAATAGAACAATTCATCCGCGTTGGCATCATCATCATTGCCATCGCACTATTCACGCTGAAACACTGGACCATATACCAAGCCGGCACACTCGCCATCCTAGCCTCAGCACTAGGATTCCTAGGCTCAAGCCTATACCTAATGTTCACCAAGCCTTTCCCTTTGAAAAGGCAGAACCCAACAAACCATATCCCGTGGAAACAACTACTAATAGCTACCGTCATCTTTGCCCTAAGTCAGCTATTAGTCATCATGTGGCAATTTATAGATAGCTTCACAGTCGTTCATACCTTACAGTCATTTGGACTTCAATTCAAACAAGCTATTATGCAAAAAGGGATATACGATCGAGGTGCCTCTTTCATTCAGATGGGACTTATTGTTACAACTACATTTAGCTTTGTACTCATTCCATTGTTAACACAAGCGATTGAAGACCATAATAGAGTGCAAATGAATCGCTACGCGAACGCTTCACTTAAAATTACAATTTTGATCAGTGCGGCGGCAGGTGTCGGATTGATTAATTTATTGCCTATTATGAACCATGTCTTCTTCAAAACAGATAGCCTAAGTTTCACATTAGGATTTTATATGTTAACAGTGATATGCGTGTCGCTTATCATGATGGATATTGCTTTACTACAAGTATTTAATCGTATTCGTCCAATAATCATTGGCGTTATAATAGGATTGATATCTAAAACTATACTGAATATTGTACTTATTCATCACTTCGGCATTGTAGGCGCAAGTATCAGTACTGTGGTTTCACTTATTTTATTTGGCATTGTTTTACACATTGAAGTAATAAAACATTATCGTTTTAATCGCATGCGCTATTTTATATTAAAGACACTAGTCGCTTTAGCTATCATGTCACTTGTAGTTCAATGCGTGATGTATATTATGCCACCCGTTGGACGTTTAGGTGGACTGGTAGAACTTCTAATTGTAGCCGTTATTGGTGTTGGTGTTTTACTCGCCTTAGTTATGTATATGAACATTTTAGGATATAAAGAACTTAAACACTTACCGTTCGGTGATAAACTCTATCTTATGAAGAAAGGAAGACGTTCATGACACACACAATTACAATTGTTGGTTTAGGGAACTATGATATAGATGATTTACCGCTTGGTATCTATCGTTTCCTTAAAGAACAGCAACATATTTATGCACGTACAGTTGATCATCCAGTAATTGCTAGCTTACAGAATGAATTAACATTTGAAAGTTTCGACAGTATTTATGAGAATAACGATGACTTCGCGTCAGTCTATCAACAAATTGTAGATACATTGATCGAGAAAGCTGCGACAGATGATATTGTTTATGCAGTACCAGGCCATCCTCGTGTGGCAGAAACGACAACAGCTAAATTGCTTGAATATAGCGCAACTCATGACGATGTAGATGTTAAAGTGTTAGGTGGTAAAAGCTTTATCGATGATGTATTTGCAGCGATTGATGAAGATCCTAACGATGGTTTCACTTTATTAGATGGAACTGCTTTATCTGAAAATGTGTTAAACATTCGCACGCATACCCTTATTACTCAAGTCTATAGTGCTATGGTTGCCGCTGATATTAAAATTACATTAATGGAACGTTATCCAGATGATATGTTAGTTAAAGTTGTAACCGGCGCTCATAGTACAGGTGCTAATGTAGTAGAAGTACCATTGTTCGAGTTAGACCGAGACGAAGCCATTTTTAATAATTTAACGAGCGTTTTCGTGCCTAAAGTAACAGATGATGAAGCGATGTACCAAGACTTCGATTTCGCAGTTCAGACAATTGACCGCTTAGTAGACGACGAGAATGGTTGTCCATGGGACCGCGTTCAAACGCATGAGTCGTTAAAACGCTATTTAATTGAAGAAAGTTTCGAACTATTTGAAGCTATAGACAATGAAGATGATTGGCACATGATTGAAGAACTCGGCGATATCTTGTTGCAAGTGTTATTACATGCAAGTATTGGTAAAAAAGAAGGCTACATGGATATTAAAGAAATCATTGAAAGTTTAAATGCGAAGATGATACGTCGTCATCCACACATTTTCGGAGAAGAAGAAGCGGAATCGATTGACGACTTGAATGACTTTTGGGCTACAGCGAAAAGTAAAGAAGGCAAAACGCCACGCGTAAAATTCGAGAAAGTATTTGCAGACCATTTCATGTCATTGTATGATAAAACAAAAAATAAGGATTTTGATGAAGAAACCCTTAGAAATTTCTTACAACAAGGGGAGCGTAATTCATGAGATTAGATAAATATTTAAAAGTATCACGACTAGTGAAACGTCGTACATTAGCGAAAGAAATCAGCGACCAAGGTCGTATCACAGTCAATGGCAACGTAGCCAAAGCGGGTACAGACGTAAAATTAGAAGACGAATTAGTAATTCGTTTCGGTCAAAAACGCGTTACTGTGAAAGTTACAGGTTTAAGTGAACATGCATCGAAAGAAAATGCCAAAGGTATGTATGATTTGATTAAAGAAGAACGTATTAACAATGAATTCAATGAAGAATAGATTGAAGGAGGTGGCAAGCTATGAGTAATAAGGTGGAAAATATTGGTAACCAGTATACCTCTGAGAGAAATCGTAAGAAAAGACGTCAACAAAAAAAGATGCGTGTGGTACGTCGTCGTATTACAGTCTTTGGAGGCTTATTGTTAGCCATTATCCTTATTCTATCTATCATGCTTGTCGTCCAAAAACACAGTAATGAGCAAGCAGCTGTTGAACGTAAACATAAAGAAGAGCAATTCCAAAAGAAACAAGATGAAGAATTAGCATTAAAAGAAGAACTCAATAATTTAAATGATAAAGATTATATCGAAAAAATCGCAAGAGATGATTATTACTTGAGTAATAAAGGTGAAGTGATATTTAAATTACCAAATGATAAGAAATCATCAGATTCTCAATCCTCCGATAGCAACTAGATAATTGGAAGATAGTTAGAAAATAGTGATGGTTATCTTGTACAAAATAATCATTGTATAGCATTGTGAAAATATTAAAACAGGAATATAATAAGGTTAAAATCGAATCAAAATCGGGAGGATTTATTTAGAATATGTCAATCGAAGTAGGAAATAAGCTAAAAGGTAAAGTTACTGGTATCAAAAAATTTGGTGCGTTCGTAGAGTTACCTGAAGGGAAAAGCGGCTTAGTTCATATCAGTGAAGTAGCTGATAACTATGTTGAGAATGTAGAAGACCATTTATCAGTTGGAGACGAAGTTGAAGTAAAAGTTTTATCAATTGCTGAAGACGGTAAAATCAGTCTTTCAATTAAAAAAGCGAAAGATCGTCCACGCAGACCACATCATAAATCTCATCAAAATAAAACACCTCAACAAAAAGGTGAAGATTTTGAAAAGAAATTAAGTAACTTCTTGAAAGATAGTGAAGATAAATTAACTTCAATTAAACGCCAAACTGAATCAAGACGTGGCGGTAAAGGTTCAAGACGTTAATTTGAATATACTCTAGAGGTCAAAGTTAAACTATAGCTATATGATACGAGCATGTATGCTTTAAAAAATAAAAGGTATAGTTTATGTGCGCAACAGGTAATCGACTTCTGGTATTTATTATCTGTGCGGGGTGGGATCACGAATTCTATATTTAGAATTCAGTCCCACTCCTTTTTTTGATAATAGCATCCAGTTGTAAAGGTTAAAGAAAGAAGTAGGAGGTCGACAAAGTGGAAGTAAATACATCACTATGGGATAAAAAAGACCATATTGTCATCGCAGTATCCACTGGTATAGATAGCATGTGTCTTTTACATAGCTTAATCTATGATCTTTCCCATACTTATGCGCGTATCTCATGTTTACATATTAACCATGGTTTAAGAGAAGCCTCGCAACAAGAAGAAGAATTTATTCGTCACTTTTGCGCTCAACATGAAGTGCCTTGTTATGTAAAACACTTAGATTTATCTGAGCTAGTGCAACAAGGGAGAAGTATTCAAGCAGATGCCAGACAACAACGGTATACATGGTTTGATAAGATGATGCAGCAACTCGAAGCGGACGTTTTATTAACCGCTCATCATTTAAATGATCAACTAGAAACGATTTTTTATCGTATATTTACTGGAAGGTCCACACGTAGTTCACTTGGCATGGATGACATGTCATGGCGCGGACATTATAAATTATGTCGGCCATTATTAAATACGTATAAATCTTACATTCATAGTTACCAACAATTACATCAGGTTCCTTACTATGAAGATGCTTCAAATAGTGACAATAAATACGCGCGTAATGATATTCGCAATCGACTTTTACCTTCTATAGATGACAATGTAGACCTCGATACAGCTCAGTTATTAAAATTAAAAGCCTGGCACGATATACAATTACAACATACACGCCAACGTGTGAATGAATTTACTCAACATGAAGTTGCAATCAACACGGCGCGTACACGTATTCAATTTTCACGAAATGCTTTTAATCAATTGGACAATATAACTAAAATGGTATTATTGGATCAGTTGTTTGAGTCTATCCATTTGCGGGTTTCATTGTCAGAAAAAAATTATGAAGAGTGGTTTGAACAAATTAATAGTCGTGTCGCACAAATTGAGATTACTCTTTCTGAAACATGGATAATTCAAATTGCTTATGATAAATTTATAATAATGGCTAAAAAAGAAACACCTGCACTCAAAGCGCAAGTGGTGACACAACCTGGAACTTATTATTTCGGAAAATATGTCATCACCATTCATGCTCAAAACGCTTGCTGGGAGTGGCCTTTAACGATTCGTACACGTCGTAACGGAGATAAAATTAAGATGAATGGACGTGAAGGTCATAAAAAAGTCAGTCGCTTATTCATTGATAATAAAGTGAGTAACGATGAACGTGAAAATATGCCATTGATTGAAGACCAACAACATACTATTATTGCGGTGGGTCATTTATATATAAAAACAAATTATAAAAATAATATAGATATTAAAAAATTGGAGATGAATGATAAATGAAGGACGATTTAAAAAGTATTTTATTAACAGAAGAGGATATTCAAACGATTTGTAAGGAATTAGGTGAGCAAATTACTCGCGACTATAAAGATAAACCGCTTGTATGTGTAGGTATCTTAAAAGGTTCTGTTATGTTTATGGCTGACTTAATCAAACGCATTGATACACATTTAGCTATTGATTTTATGGACGTTTCAAGTTACCACGGTGGTACAGAATCTACTGGAGAAGTTCAAATCTTAAAAGACTTAGGTTCTTCTATTGAAAATAAAGACGTGTTAATTATTGAAGATATTTTAGAAACTGGTACAACTTTAAAATCAATTACTGAATTACTTCAATCACGTAAAGTTAATTCTTTAGAAATCGTGACATTATTAGACAAACCAAACCGTCGTAAAGCAGATATTGAAGCGAAATATGTAGGTAAGAAGATTCCTGACGAATTCGTTGTAGGTTATGGCTTAGATTACGCTGAACACTATCGTAATTTACCATACATCGGAACATTAAAACCTGAAATTTATAGTAAATAATTAAAGATTTTTAACTAATAATGCATTAAGTGTTGTTTACATTATTATAACTATACTTAACTTATAAATTAGTGTAGACTTCATTTTATATTAATTATTTTTACTCTGAAAAGTATGGGATGTTTTTAAAAATTTGCTTTCTTTTTTCATAAAGAAACGGTTCGAATGTAGAAATAATGATATTGGGAAATTGAAAAATAGAAAAGTGCTACAAAAGTTGAAATGCTAGCCTTCAACAGAAGTGTTGTGTTACAATTTTTGTTAGCTTTATTATAGAAATAGGAGGAAATGACGCATGCAGAAAGCTTTTCGCAATGTGCTAGTTATCGCAATGATTGGCGTTATTCTATTCGGCATCTTCTCATACATAAATGGGAATGGCACTCAGCCGAAACAACTTTCCTATTCACAATTTGTAGAAAAATTGGATAAAGGTGACCTTAAATCCTTACAAATCCAACCTGAGCAAAATGTGTACTTGGTAAGTGGTAAAACGAAAAATAATGAAGACTATTCTTCAACGATTTTATACAATAACGATAAAGACTTACAGAAAATTACAGATGAAGCACGCAGTCAAAAAGGACTAGATTTTAACGTTAAAGAAGAAGAAAAACAAAGTGTATTTGTCAGCATGTTGACTACACTCATTCCAGTATTAGTTATTGCTTTATTATTTATCTTCTTCCTTAGCCAAGCACAAGGTGGCGGCGGTGGCGGTCGTATGATGAACTTTGGTAAATCTAAAGCAAAAATGTACGACAACCAAAAACGTCGTGTTCGTTTCACTGATGTTGCTGGGGCAGATGAAGAAAAACAAGAATTAATCGAGATTGTTGACTTCTTAAAAGATAATAAAAAATTCAAACAAATGGGTTCAAGAATACCTAAAGGGGTCTTATTAGTTGGCCCTCCAGGTACAGGTAAAACATTATTAGCACGTGCCGTTGCAGGTGAAGCGGGCGCGCCTTTCTTCTCAATCAGTGGTTCTGATTTCGTTGAAATGTTCGTCGGTGTAGGTGCAAGTCGTGTACGTGATTTATTCGAAAATGCTAAGAAAAATGCACCATGTATCATTTTCATCGATGAAATTGATGCTGTTGGTCGTCAACGTGGCGCTGGTGTTGGTGGCGGACATGATGAACGTGAACAAACACTTAACCAATTATTAGTTGAAATGGATGGCTTCGGTGAAAATGAAGGTATTATCATGATTGCTGCAACTAACCGTCCAGATATCCTAGACCCTGCGTTATTACGTCCAGGTCGTTTCGATAGACAAATTCAAGTTGGTCGTCCAGATGTTAAAGGTCGTGAAGCGATCTTACATGTTCACGCTAAGAATAAACCACTTGATGAAACGGTGGATTTAAAAGCGATTTCTCAAAGAACGCCAGGATTCTCAGGTGCCGACTTAGAGAACTTACTAAACGAAGCATCATTAATCGCAGCGCGTGAAGGTAAAAATAAAATTGATATGCGTGATATTGAAGAAGCTACAGACCGCGTTATTGCTGGTCCAGCGAAGAAATCACGTGTTATCTCTGATAAAGAACGTAATATTGTAGCACACCACGAAGCTGGTCACACAGTTATTGGTATGGTACTTGATGAAGCAGAAGTCGTGCATAAAGTAACGATTGTACCTCGTGGTCAAGCCGGTGGTTATGCAATGATGTTACCTAAGCAAGATCGCTTCTTAATGACAGAACCAGAATTATTAGATAAGATTTGTGGATTATTAGGTGGACGTGTATCTGAGGATATTAACTTCCATGAAGTATCTACAGGTGCTTCTAATGACTTTGAACGTGCGACTCAAATTGCGCGCTCTATGGTTACTGAATATGGTATGAGTGAAAAACTTGGACCATTACAATTCTCATCAAGCGGTGGCGGCCAAGTATTCTTAGGTAAAGATATGCAAGGTGAACCTAACTACTCTGGTCAAATTGCTTATGAAATTGATAAAGAAGTACAACGTATCATTAAAGAACAATATGAACGTTGTAAACAAATCTTATTAGAACATGAAGAGCAATTAAAACTGATTGCTAAGACATTATTAACTGAAGAAACATTAGTAGCTGAACAAATTCGTTCATTATTCTATGATGGTGTATTACCTGAAGTTGATTACGATGCTGCTCGCGTTGTAAAAGATGATGACGATTCAGAATTCAGTCAAGGTAAATACGGTAAATCTTATGATGACATTCGCAAAGAACAATTAGACGAAGGTCGTGAAAAAGAAGAGGAAGACCGTAAAGAACACCGTGACATTAATAACGAGCGTAGACATCGTCAACGTGAAGGTAGACCTTATCGTGATGAACAGGATCGCTACCGTGATGATGCTCATGAAGAACATCATTCAGGTTCTCGTAAACGTTCAGACGACGAGGATGATACAGGCTACGAACAATCACCGAATATCGACAAACCGTATAATCCAAATGATCCTAAATAGATAAATACATGCTTCAAAGATTACAATCTCTTTCACTAAGGTACGCGCCTTAGTTGAAAGAGATTTTTTAATACGTCATATCGTTTGGAATAATGAGCATAAAGCAAGTTACTTCATATTCTTATTAAACCAGTGTAGAATAAATGTCCTTAAAGAAATTGACACTTTGGTTTTTAATTTTCAAAAAAATAAGTAATATAAAAATATAAACTGCAATAAAGGAGATAAATAAATGACACATGATTATATCGTAAAATCATTAGCTTTCGATGGAGAAATTCGTGCGTATGCCGCTTTAACTACTGAATCTGTCCAAGAAGGTCAAACACGTCATTATACATGGCCAACAGCTTCAGCTGCAATGGGAAGAACAATGACAGCTACTTTATTAATGGGAGCAATGTTAAAAGGCGATCAAAAACTAACAGTAACAGTAGATGGTAAAGGGCCAATTGGACGTATCATTGCTGATGCGGATGCACAAGGTAACGTACGTGCATATGTAGATCACCCTCAAACACATTTCCCACTTAATGCACAAGGTAAATTAGATGTCAGACGTGCAGTGGGAACAGATGGTTCAATTCAAGTTGTCAAAGATGTAGGTATGAAAGACTATTTCTCAGGGGCAAGTCCAATTGTGTCTGGTGAATTAGGTGAAGATTTCACATATTACTTTGCTACGAGTGAACAAACACCATCATCAGTAGGATTAGGTGTATTAGTTAATCCAGATAATTCAATTAAAGCAGCAGGCGGCTTCATCATTCAAGTAATGCCTGGTGCAAAAGATGAAACAGTTACTAAATTAGAAGAAGCGATTAATAACATGCAACCTGTTTCTAAATTAATCGAACAAGGTTTAACACCAGAAGGCATCTTAAATGAAATTCTTGGAGAAGATAATGTTCAAATCTTAGAAACAATGGATGCGCAATTTGAATGTAACTGCAGTCACGAGAAATTCTTAAACGCAATTAAAGGATTAGGAGAAGCAGAAATTCAAAGCATGATTGAAGAAGACCACGGCGCTGAAGCAATATGTCACTTCTGTGGTAATAAATACCAATATTCTGAAGGTGAATTAGAAGAATTACTTGCTTCAATGAAATAATAAGTTGCTAAACTTTAAGAAACACTTATAGACGCTATACTTTAATTTACAGTTCCACAAACTTCCTCTAAAAACCTTCTGAGTTTATTAAAATGAGTTTGTGGTAAACTTCTTATATATAAGAAAAAAGTAACATTTTTAGTCGCGTAAAAATAATTCTCTTTGTCTTTTTAGAAAATTCTGATAGAATATAACTATATCCGATAGAAAAACTAAGTTTTAAATTAGAATGTTAAAGGAGCGTTTTTTCAATGGCACAAAAACCAGTAGATAATATTACACAAATCATTGGCAATACACCGGTAGTAAAATTAAGAAACGTAGTAGACGAAGATGCAGCAGATGTTTATGTAAAATTAGAATATCAAAATCCAGGTGGTTCAGTTAAAGACCGTATCGCATTAGCTATGATCGAAAAAGCTGAAAAAGAAGGCAAAATTAAACCTGGCGATACAATCGTAGAACCTACAAGTGGTAACACTGGTATTGGATTAGCTTTCGTATGTGCTGCTAAAGGTTATAAAGCAGTATTTACAATGCCTGAAACAATGAGTTCAGAACGTCGTAACCTATTAAAAGCTTACGGTGCTGAATTAGTATTAACACCAGGATCAGAAGCTATGAAAGGTGCTATTAAAAAAGCCAAAGAATTAAAAGAAGAACATGGTTACTTTGAACCACAACAATTCGAGAACCCAGCTAACCCAGAAGTACACGCGTTAACAACTGGTCCAGAACTTGTTGAACAATTCGAAGGTAAACAAATCGATGCATTCTTAGCAGGTGTAGGTACAGGTGGTACATTATCTGGTGTAGGTAAAGTATTAAAAGAAAAATATCCTAACATCGAAATCGTTGCAATCGAACCAGAAGCTTCACCAGTATTAAGCGGTGGCGAACCTGGTCCACATAAATTACAAGGTTTAGGTGCAGGTTTCGTACCAGACACGTTAAACACAGAGATTTACGAAAGCATCATTAAAGTGGGTAACGACACTGCAATGGAAACAGCTCGTCGCGTCGCTAAAGAAGAAGGTATCTTAGCAGGTATTTCTTCAGGCGCAGCAATCTACGCAGCTATCCAAAAAGCTAAAGAATTAGGTAAAGGTAAAACAGTTGTAACTGTATTACCAAGTAACGGTGAACGTTACCTATCAACACCATTATATTCATTCGACGACTAATTAGACGTCGCTATTGATACGCTAGTGAAGCTTCATTGCTTTGCTAGCTTTTTTTATTTTTGAAAAGGCACTGCAATACACGTACTCGTTTTAAACTAATTCCTCAATTACGAACACTGCAATGTTGTTCAAATGAGTGTATCATTAAAAGTGAATAAAAAATTGAAACGTGGCCGTAGAGTTACGTTTTCATTTTCAAAAAAGCGAAGGGTGACAATAATGACGAAAACAAAAATTATGGGCATCTTAAATGTGACGCCTGACTCATTCTCTGATGGAGGAAAATACAACTCAGTAGAAAACGCCTTGGCACGTGCCAAAGAAATGATTGAAGAAGGCGTAGATATAATAGATGTAGGGGGCGTATCTACAAGACCAGGCTACACTGAAGTGCCACTTGAAGAAGAATTAGACCGTGTGGTACCTGTGGTAGAAAAATTAGTACCTCTAGGTGTGCAAATATCAGTGGATACGTATCGTAGTGAAGTAGCCGAAGCTTGCTTGAAACTTGGCGCAACGATGATTAACGACCAATGGGCTGGATTATACGATCCTAAAATTATTGATAAAGTTGCTGAATACGACGCGGAAATTGTATTAATGCACAATGGCGATGGACATCGTGAGCAACCTGTAGTAGAGGAAATGCTGTTATCTTTAATGACACAGGCAAACAAGGCTGAAATGGCTGGTATTCCTCAACATAAAATTTGGTTAGACCCAGGTATTGGCTTCGCGAAAACGCGTGAAGAAGAAAACGAAGTGATGGCGCGATTAGATGAGCTAGTAGCGACAGAATATCCTATTTTATTAGCGACAAGCCGTAAACGATTCATTAAAGAAATGATAGGTACAGAAACGAAAGCACTAGAACGAGATGAAGCGACGGCTGCTACTACGGCCTATGGTATAATGAAAGGCGTTAAAGCTGTACGCGTGCATAATGTTCAACTTAATGCACGCTTAGGTCAAAGTATGGACTTCTTAAAGGAGAATGAAGATGAACGACATAATCTTTCTTAAAGGCATGCGTTTTTATGGATATCACGGTGCGCTTTCTGCAGAGAATGAAATAGGACAAATCTTCGTAGTCGATGTGACATTAAAAGTAGACTTAGCTGAAGCGGGTAAATCCGATGATGTTACTGATACAGTACACTATGGCGAAGTATTCGAAGATGTAAAAGAGATTGTAGAAGGACCACCTTGCAATTTAATTGAGCATCTAGCTGAACGTATTGCAAAACGTATAAATTCACACTATAATCGTGTAATGGAAACGAAAGTCAGAATCACTAAAGAGAACCCACCTATACCAGGACATTATGATGGTGTAGGGATAGAGATAGTGAGGGAGAATCGTTAAATGGTACAAGCATATTTAGGTTTAGGAAGTAATATTGGAGATAGAGAACAGCAATTACAAGAAGCCATTCGACTAATTGATAGTACTGAAGGAATCGATGTAGTTCAAACTTCCCCAATCTATGAAACCGCACCAGTCGGCTATACGGATCAACCTAATTTTCTAAATTTATGCATAGAAATCAACACAGAATTATCCTCTCAAGCACTTCTTCAACGTTGTTTAGAAACAGAACAACATTTGCATAGAGTTAGAGACATTCGTTGGGGCCCTAGAACATTAGATGTCGACATTTTATTATATGGCGACGAGGTAGTCGAAGAAGAGGATTTAAGTATTCCGCATCCTCGCATGAATGAACGTGCCTTTGTATTAATACCTTTAAATGATATAGCTCCAAATAAAGTTGAACCTCGCTCTCATCAAACGATTGGCGAGTTAGTTATGGCTGACGATACCGTTAAGAAGTATAAAGATTAAGAGGTTATGATTAGGAAAGGGTTCGGGTATGGATAAATGAGAAAATGCTTTATTACCTTTCCATCGTTTAGTAAAATTAAAAGATGAAAATGGTGAAATGAAAATGCTTAAACCTGCATCTTAGTACCTTAAACGTGAAAAGTTAACAGTAAAGCATACGAAACATTAAACCAAGCTAATACTGAACAAAAATTGATAGATATCTTGCTTGTAAGGATTTCAATATGAATATATGGAATGATTGGCAAGAATAATGAAGCTAAAGGAGAGAAAGTTATGTCAGAAGAAATGAATGACCAAATGCAGGTCCGTCGTCAAAAACTACAAGAATTAATCGATTTAGGAATCGATCCATTTGGTAAACGTTTTGAACGTACGGCTACAGCGAGCGAATTAAAAGAACAATGGGATCAATTCTCTAAAGAAGAATTACATGATAAAGAAGACGATAGCCACGTTTCAATTGCTGGTCGCTTAATGACAAAACGTGGTAAAGGTAAAGCTGGATTTGCACATGTTCAAGATTTAACAGGCCAAATCCAAATTTACGTGCGTAAAGACCAAATTGGAGAAGAAGACTTTGATAACCTTTGGAAAAGTGCTGACTTAGGCGATATCGTTGGTATTGAAGGTGTAATGTTCAAAACAAATACAGGTGAATTATCAGTTAAAGCTAAATCATTTACATTATTATCAAAAGCGTTAAGACCATTACCTGATAAATTCCATGGTTTACAAGATATCGAACAAAGATACCGTCAACGTTATTTAGATTTAATTACTAACGAAGAAAGTACACGTACATTTATCAATCGTAGTAAAATTATTCAAGAAATGAGAAACTATTTAAATCAAAGAGGTTACTTAGAAGTTGAAACACCAATGATGCATCAAATCGCTGGTGGTGCTGCTGCACGTCCTTTCGTTACACACCATAACGCATTAGACGCTACATTATATATGCGTATTGCGATTGAACTACACTTAAAACGTTTAATTGTTGGTGGACTTGAGAAAATTTACGAAATTGGTCGTGTCTTCCGTAACGAAGGTGTATCAACACGCCATAACCCAGAATTTACTATGATTGAATTATATGAAGCATACGCTGACTATCATGATATCATGGATTTAACTGAATCAATGGTTAGACATATTGCGCAAGAAGTTCTAGGTTCAGCAAAAGTTCAATATAATGGGGAAGAAATAGATTTAGAATCTTCTTGGACTCGTTTGCACATTGTAGATGCTGTTAAAGAAGCTACAGGTGTAGATTTCTATCAAGTTAAAACTGATGACGAAGCTAAAGCTTTAGCTAAAGAACATGGTATTGAAATTACAGATAATATGAAATACGGTCATATCTTAAATGAATTCTTCGAACAAAAAGTAGAAGAAACATTAATTCAACCAACATTTATTTATGGCCACCCAATTGAAATCTCTCCATTAGCTAAGAAAAATCCTGAAGATCCAAGATTCACTGATCGTTTCGAGTTATTCATCGTAGGTAGAGAGCATGCAAATGCATTTACTGAGTTAAATGATCCTATTGATCAACGTCAACGTTTCGAAGCTCAACTTGTTGAGAAAGAACAAGGTAATGATGAAGCGCATGAAATGGATGAAGACTACATCGAAGCATTAGAATATGGTATGCCTCCAACAGGTGGATTAGGTATTGGTATTGACCGTTTAGTTATGTTATTAACAGACTCACCATCTATCAGAGACGTATTATTATTCCCTTACATGAGACAAAAATAATAAACAGTAAAAATTTCGACGCTATCTACAGTCTAGTAGATAGCGTTTTTTTATTTAGAAGACGTATGTTCAAGTTAATATGGTAAAGCATGTTGAGAAATTGAAAAGATGTTAGCACAATGTTAAAAAAATATTAAAAAAGATCAAAATTCAACAATAATATCAAAAGTAAAAAAGAGTGAAAAATTCATTGAAAATTATAGAAAAAAAGAGTAGTCACAGAGCAGATGATGTGCTAATATATTATGAGTGTTCTCGAAAAACAGAACAAATTAGTTAGTGCTTACAAAACTAATTAAAAAAATCAAAAAAAGTTATTGACATTATCATTTAAATGTTATATGATATAAAAGTCGTCAAAAACGAAAGTTAATTTTGTAAAACGCTTGTAAAAGAAATTTTAACAAAGTGTAAAATTAACTATTGAAAGTTGAAATAATCGATAGTATAATTGATTGAGTAAGTTGTTGTCTGGTGACAATGGCAAGGAGGTCACACCTGTTCCCATGCCGAACACAGAAGTTAAGCTCCTTAGCGCCGATGGTAGTTGGATTTACATTCCGCTAGAGTAGGACGTTGCCAGGCTTACTAAGTCGGAGAATTAGCTCAGCTGGGAGAGCATCTGCCTTACAAGCAGAGGGTCGGCGGTTCGATCCCGTCATTCTCCACCATTTCAATAATACAGCCGGCCTAGCTCAATTGGTAGAGCAACTGACTTGTAATCAGTAGGTTGGGGGTTCAAGTCCTCTGGCCGGCACCATCTTTGAGCCATTAGCTCAGTTGGTAGAGCATCTGACTTTTAATCAGAGGGTCAGAGGTTCGAATCCTCTATGGCTCATACGATTATTTTAATAGCCACATGCGGAAGTAGTTCAGTGGTAGAACACCACCTTGCCAAGGTGGGGGTCGCGGGTTCGAATCCCGTCTTCCGCTCCATTTTTTGCCGGGGTGGCGGAACTGGCAGACGCACAGGACTTAAAATCCTGCGGTGAGAGATCACCGTACCGGTTCGATTCCGGTCCTCGGCACCATCTTTTTAAATATAGCGCCCGTAGCTCAACTGGATAGAGCGTTTGACTACGGATCAAGAGGTTATGGGTTCGACTCCTATCGGGCGCGCCATTTAAAATTCAAACCTTATTTAATTAAATACGGGAAGTAGCTCAGCTTGGTAGAGCACTTGGTTTGGGACCAAGGGGTCGCAGGTTCGAATCCTGTCTTCCCGACTTCTTAAATAATATGGGGGCTTAGCTCAGCTGGGAGAGCGCCTGCTTTGCACGCAGGAGGTCAGCGGTTCGATCCCGCTAGTCTCCACCATTTATAAATTTTCTAAAATGAACATTGAAAACTGAATGACAATATGTCAACGTTAATTCCAATAAATGTAACTTTAAGTTACAAACACTATTTAGTTTTATGAGCTAATCAAACATCATAAATTTTTTATGGAGAGTTTGAT
>NZ_SRPJ01000020.1 GCF_004785665.1 Staphylococcus pragensis | reverse complement strand
GAGATAATCATTCAGCATATGCGTTTATCAAACGTCTCATTAAACAATTTGGTAAACCTCAAAAGGTAATTACAGATCAGGCACCTTCAACGAAGGTAGCAATGGCTAAAGTAATTAAAGGTTTTAAACTTAAACCTGACTGTCATTGTACATCGAAATATCTGAATAACCTCATTGAGCAAGATCACCGTCATATTAAAGTAAGAAAGACAAGGTATCAAAGTATCAATACAGCAAAGAATACTTTAAAAGGTATTAAATGTATTTACGCTCTATATAAAAAGAACCGCAGGTCTCTTCAGATCTACGGATTTTCGCCATGCCACGAAATTAGCATCATGCTAGCAAGTTAAGCGAACACTGACATGATAAATTAGTGGTTAGCTATATTTTTT
>NZ_SRPJ01000014.1 GCF_004785665.1 Staphylococcus pragensis | reverse complement strand
ATGCCCCAATTTTGTATCAAATTTGGAAGAAAAAGCATAAAAAAGCTTATTACAAATGGCGTATTGATGAGACGTACATCAAAATAAAAGGAAAATGGAGCTATTTATATCGTGCCATTGATGCAGAGGGACATACATTAGATATTTGGTTGCGTAAGCAACGAGATAATCATTCAGCATATGCGTTTATCAAACGTCTCATTAAACAATTTGGTAAACCTCAAAAGGTAATTACAGATCAGGCACCTTCAACGAAAGTAGCAATAGCTAAAGTAATTAAAGCTTTTAAACTTAAACCTGACTGTCATTGTACATCGAAATATCTGAATAACCTCATTGAGCAAGATCACCGTCATATTAAAGTAAGAAAGACAAGATATCAAAGTATCAATACGGCAAAGAATACTTTAAAAGGTATTGAATGTATTTACGCTCTATATAAAAAGAACCGCAGATCTCTTCAGATCTACGGATTTTCGCCATGCCACGAAATTAGGGATATGTTAGCCAGTTAAGGGAACAACGACATGATAAAATGGTAGTTAGCTATATTTTTCTAACTTTGCAACAGAACCAGAATATTCATTTAACTCCTCCTATATAGTGTTTTGCAATATTTACGTTTTATAGATTATTCCACCATTCAAAGTTATCTTGTTTAAGTAATTGATCGCTTTCTTTAGGTCCAAAACTTCCTGGTTTATACTGTGGTATTGTTACGTTAGATTTTTTCCATTCAGTACTTATATAATCTATAAATTCCCATGATTGTTTAAGTTCTTCCCAATGTACAAAATTAGTTTGATTTCCTATTAAAGCATCACATATAAGTGATTCATAAGCATCCACTACTTGGTTTTTATCTATTGAGTTATAAATTTTCATATTATGACTTCTATTATTTCTATTTGATTTATTTTCATAAATATATAGTGATATTTTGGCATTAGGTTCTATATTTATTACCAGTAAATTACAATCAGTATCCTCATTATTATTTTCATATCTTAATGTATTATTGTTTTTTTTGAATTCTATAACAATCTCTGTTGCTTTTTTACCTAAGCGTTTCCCCGTACGAATATAAAATGGAGTCCCTTCCCATCTTCTATTATTGATAAGTACTTTTCCTGCTACAAATGTTTCTGTTGTTGAATCACTATCAACACCTTTTTCTTCATGATATGACATTATCGGAGTTTCATTAATAATACCATTAATATATTGTCCTCTAACAAAATATTTGTGTACATCAGCCCCTTTCAAAAATTTTATATTGTTTAAAAGTTCGATTTTTTTTAGTCTAATATCTTTACTATTTCTGCTTTCGGGTTTCTCCATAGCAATAAGAGTAAGTATTTGTAGTGCATGATTTTGCACCATATCTTTAAGCGCTCCTGTAGAATCATAGTATTGGCCTCTATCTTCAATGCCTAAAGTTTCCGATAGAGTTATTTGAACATTTGATATATACTTGTTGTTCCACAATGGTTCAAATATTGTATTACCAAAACGTAAAGATTCAATATTTTGCACCATCTCTTTACCTAGATAATGATCTATTCTAAATATTTCTTCTTCTTTAAAATACTGTCTTATGTGTTTATTTAAGTCTTCAGCAGATTTCAAATCTTTTCCAAATGGTTTTTCGATTATTAATCTTGAAAATCCATTTGTATCAGAAAGACCTGATTGGCTTATGCTTTGAGTTATAATTTTAAAAAATTGAGGATTCATTGCTAAGTAAAATAATCTATTGCCATCCAAACAATATTTTTTATCAATATCATTGGAAAGTTCCTTTAATTTATTCCAACTTGTTTTATCTTCAACATTTTGTTGAAAGTAAAATATGTTATCTAAAAATAAGTTCACCATTTCAAAATTTTCTCGGCTTAATAAAATTTGTTTTACTTTACTTCTATATTCTTCATCACTTATATCCTCTAAACCCGTAGAAATGATAACTAATTTCTTAAAGTGACCCTTTTTATAAAGATTAAAAATAGAAGGTAGCAATTTCCTGTAACTTAAATCTCCTGTTCCGCCAAATATTGTTATTAATGATGATAAATTTTTATCCAAAGCAGTTCCCCCCTTTTACTTGATTAGCTAGTTTCTGGTTTTCATTCCGTAACAGTAATTATATTACTCTTCATCCCATTGTGTGTGGAACACACCTTCATGATCTTTACGTTCATAAGTATGTGCACCAAAATAGTCACGTTGTGCTTGGATAAGATTAGCAGGTAAATCTTCAGAACGATAACTATCATAGTAGTTCACACTTGCAGAGAATCCTGGTGTTGGTACACCGTTTTTAACGCCTGTTGCTACGACGTCTCTTAATGCCTCTTGGTAATCTGTAACAATATTTTTGAAGTATGGATCTAATAATAAGTTTTCAAGTTCTGGATTATTATCGTAAGCATCTTTAATTTTTTGTAAGAATTGTGCACGAATGATACAACCCTCACGCCAAATCATTGCAAGATCACCTAATTTTAAGTTCCATTCGTGATCTTCGCTCGCTTTTCTCATTTGCGCAAAGCCTTGAGCGTAAGAACAAATCTTACTCATATATAATGCTTTTCTGATTTTTTCTAAGAATTCTTCTTTATTACCATCAAATGAAGCTTGTGGTCCATTTAATGATTTAGACGCGTTAACACGTTCTTCTTTAATGGATGAAATGAAACGAGCAAATACTGATTCAGTGATAATTGTTAATGGAATTCCTAATTCTAATGCATTAATAGAAGTCCACTTACCTGTACCTTTTTGACCAGCAGTATCTAATATTTTTTCTACTAAAGGTTCATTATTTTCATCTAATTCAGTGAAAATATCACCAGTAATTTCTATTAAGTAACTTTCGAGTTCTCCAGCATTCCAATCTTTGAATGTTTGAGAAATTTCAGTATGACTCATACCTAATAAGTCTTTCATCATTGCATAACTTTCAGCGATTAATTGCATATCTGCATATTCAATACCGTTATGGACCATTTTCACATAATGACCTGCACCATTTGGGCCAATGTATGTTACGCAAGATGCGCCATCTTGCGCTTTAGCTGAAATGGCATCTAAGATATCACTGACTTTATTATAAGCGGCTTCTTGACCGCCAGGCATTAATGAAGGACCAGTTAAAGCGCCTACTTCACCACCTGAAACGCCCATACCGATGAAATTAACGCCACTTTCAGCTAATGCTTTATTTCGACGAATTGTATCTTGATAGTTTGTATTACCACCATCAATTAAAATATCATCATCATCTAACAGCGGAAGTAGTGTATTTATCATATTATCCGTAGGACTCCCGGCCTTAATCATCAACAAAATTTTACGGGGTTTTTCTAATGAATCTACAAATTCTTTCAAGTTATACGCAGGATATATCTTTTGATAATGAGACTTTTGAATAGTATCATTAATTTCATTATTATCTCTACTATGAATACTCACAGAATATTTCTTATCCTCGATGTTCCACGCAAGATTTTTCCCCATAACACCTAAACCTAAAATTCCAATATTACTAGACATTGTATCCTCTCATTTCTTTATAGTTTATAACCTACAATCTTGCTTCAAGATCTTTTTTCATATCTTCAAATCCTGGTTTACCAAGTAAAGCAAACATATTTTGTTTATACGCTTCTACACCAGGTTGATTGAATGGATTGACGCCTAATTGATAACCACTCATAGCACATACGAGTTCAAAGAAGTACACGACATAGCCAAATGTTTCTTCATCTAATTGTGGAATATTAACAACGATATTAGGTACGCCACCATCAGTATGTGCTAATAATGTACCTTCAAATGCTTTTGTATTAACTTCATCAATTGTTTTACCAGCAAGATAATTTAATCCATCTAAATCGTCACTATCTTCTTCAATAGTAAGATCATGTTTTGGATGATTCACTTTAACAACTGTTTCAAATAAGAAACGACGACCTTCTTGAACGTATTGTCCTAATGAATGTAAATCAGTAGTGTAGTTAGCACTTGAAGGATAAATACCTTTAAAGTCTTTACCTTCTGATTCACCAAATAATTGTTTCCACCATTCATTGAAATATTGCATTGACGGTTCATAGTTGATAAGCATTTCAGTTGTATAACCTTTGCTATATAGAAGGTTACGGATTGTTGCATATTGATAAGCAATATTTTCTTCTAATTTGTCAGAAGATAATTCTTTACGTGCTTTTGCTGCACCAATCATCATCGCTTCAATATTAATACCTGCAGCTGCGATTGGTAATAAACCTACAGCAGTTAACACTGAATAACGGCCACCTACATCATCAGGAACTACAAATGTTTCATAACCTTCATTTGTAGCTAATTGTTTTAATGCACCTTTTTGTTTATCTGTTGTAGCAAAGATACGTTTTTTAGCTTCTTCTTTGCCATATTTACTCTCAACTAATTGTTTGAATAAACGGAATGCAACTGCTGGTTCTGTAGTTGTACCAGATTTAGAAATGACGTTTACAGAGAAATCTTTGTCAGCTAAATAATCTACTAATTCTTTTGTATAGCTTGATGATAAATGGTTACCTACAAAAACAATTTCAGGATAGTCATTATTTGTTCTAAATGAAGATGTTAGCATTTCAATAGCAGCACGTGCACCAAGGTATGAGCCACCAATACCAATAACAACTAACACGTCAGAATTTGCTTTAATACGTTTAGAAGCTTCTACAATTCTTGAAAACTCTTCTTTATCATAATCAACTGGAAGGTCTACCCAACCCAAGAAATCATTTCCTGCACCAGTTCCTCCATGTATCGTTTTGTGTAATGTCTTCACGATATCTTTTTGTTGTTCTAATTCATGTTCTCCAAAAAATTCTAAAGTCTTACCATAATCTAATTGAATATGAGTCATCTAAAAAGCCTCCAAATTTGTAATTATTAGTCTTATATTTACAATTCCAACTGTACACTACAGTGTAATATTATTCATACTGAAAAAATAGTCACCCCCTTTAGATAAGCTGACATTCCCTATATGCCAATTTTGTCAGTATTGATTTATTGATAATTATGTCAAAATAAAGGTATAAATTAATGAAAGGATGAATTATCGTGGAATTACAATTAGCTATTGATTTATTAAATAAAGAAGAAGCAGCAGAATTAGCGAAAAAAGTAGAAGAATATGTTGATATTGTAGAAATTGGTACACCAATTGTGATTAACGAAGGTTTACCTGCCGTTCAACATTTAAATGAAAATATAAGCAATGCTAAAGTATTAGCAGACTTAAAAATCATGGATGCAGCAGACTATGAAGTAAGCCAAGCTGTTAAATTCGGCGCTGATGTTGTAACAATTTTAGGTGTAGCAGAAGATGCGTCAATTAAAGCAGCAGTTGAAGAAGCACATAAAAATAACAAACAATTATTAGTAGATATGATTGCTGTTCAAGATTTAGAAAAACGTGCGAAAGAATTAGATGAAATGGGTGCTGACTATATTGCAGTGCACACTGGTTATGATTTACAAGCTGAAGGACAATCTCCATTAGATAGCTTACGTAAAGTTAAATCAGTAATTAAAAATTCTAAAGTCGCAGTTGCTGGTGGTATTAAACCAGATACAATTAAAGAAATTGTTGCAGAAGAACCTGACTTAGTAATTGTTGGTGGCGGTATCGCAAATGCTGATGACCCTGTAGAAGCAGCTAAACAATGTCGTGACGCTATTGAAGGTAAATAATGATGACAACTTTTAATCATTATCAATTAATTTTAGATGAGTTAAAGGGCACTTTATCTCATGTTAAAGATGAAGAATTTGATGGGTTTGTATCAGAAGTAACTGAAGCATCACGCATATTTATTGCAGGTAAGGGGCGTTCTGGATTCGTTGCAAACAGTTTTGCAATGAGACTCAATCAATTAGGAAAGCAAGCATTTGTCATTGGCGAATCAACAACACCATCAATTCAAAAAGATGATTTATTTATTGTAATTTCTGGTTCAGGCTCAACAGAACATCTTCGCTTATTAGCAGAAAAAGCGAAATCAGTTGATGCAAAAGTGGTATTACTAACAACTAAACTAGATTCTGCAATTGGTGAAATTGCAGACACAGTAGTTGAATTACCAGCAGGTACAAAACACGATGCTACTGGGTCTGATCAACCGTTAGGTAGTTTGTTTGAACAATCATCACAAATCTTTTTAGATAGTGTAGTCATTGGACTAATGACACAATTAGATGTTGAGGAAACAACTATGCAAAATAATCATGCCAATTTAGAATAGATATAAATAAGCAGTTAATGCGGAAGATTATATAATCTTCCGCATTAACAATGTAAATTCTAATATATAGAAGAAAGAAGGATGAAAATTGTATTATAAAGGAAAAGAATTTTTCACTTCTAAAGATTTAGCTTTATGTGTTATCGGAGGAAAGTGGAAGATCCCTATAATTTTTCATTTACTTCAAGACAAAGTATTGAGATTAAGTGAGCTACAAAAAAAGTTGCCGCATGTCAATCAAAGGATGCTAATAAGACAACTTAGAGAATTAGAAGAGGACCAAATTATTGAAAGACATATTTATTCTGTAGTTCCCCCAAAAGTGGAGTATAAGCTGACATCTATAGGCTACAAGCTAGATAAGGTGGTTTATGCAATATGCGAATGGGGTGATTTATTCAAGGATGAAATAATACATTAAAAAGTTCTGGTGCAAATTAAAAATAAAGTTAACTACTCTCTTATAATGTAAGTATTCAATTAGCTGACTAACATGTATTAATTTCGCCGTTCTATGAAATTAAGGGTTCTGTTGCAAAGTTAGAAAAATATAGCTAATCACCATTTTATTGTGTCAGTCTTCGCCTAACCAGCTAACATATAACTAATTTCGTGGCATGGTGAAAATCCGTAGATCTGAAGAGACCTACGGTTCTTTTTATATAATCCGTAAATACATTCAATGCCTTTGAGTGTATTTTTTGCCGTATTGACACTTTGATATCTTGTCTTTCTCACCTTAATGTGACGATGATCTTGTTCAATGAGGTTATTGAGATATTTAGATGTGCAATGACAGTTAGGTTTCAGCTTAAACACTTTAATTATTTTAGCCATGGCTACCTTCGTTGAAGGTGCTTGATCTGTAATTATCATTTGAGGTTTACCGAATTGTTTAATAAGGCGCTTAATAAACGCATATGCTGATTGATGATCTCGTTTTTTGCGTAACCAAATATCTAATGTATGTCCATCTGCATCAATGGCACGATATAAATAGCTCCATTTTCCTTTTATTTTGATGTACGTCTCATCAATACGCCATTTGTAATAAGCTTTTTTATGCTTTTTCTTCCAAATTTGATACAAAATTGGGGCATATTCTTGAACCCAACGGTAGACTGTTGAATGATGAACGTTTACACCACGTTCCCTTAATATTTCAGATATATCACGATAACTCAATGCATATCTTAGATAGTAGCCAACGGCTACAGTGATAACATCTTTGTTAAATTGTTTATATCTGAAATAGTTCATACAGAAGACTCCTTTTTGTTAAAATTATACTATAAATCTAACTTTGCAACAGAACCATATAATTAATCTTAAAAACGAGCTTTAATAATGAATACTTTGAATCATGATAAAATATTTATTAAATACATTTTTGCATTCCTCTATTAACCAGTGTTATAATTTGATTAACAAATAGTGTACTAACATGATAAACACCGAGCCCGATAACTACTGCGAATAGTTATCGGGCTCTTTTGGTGTATTAGCTATATGTCGCCGCTAAATTATTTTTCACGATTATTCAGCCAATGAGAAAATAACGTGAGTATAACTCCTACTATGATAGGAGCTATAATAGTTACAAATAGTGTACTGAACATGATGTCACCTCCTTCCATGCTAAATACAGCACAGAAGTGAACGACGACCTTTGTATTATATCATTTCTAATAATTGTGTTACAGATGCCTTCTGATAAGTCGTTTTATGTCTAAATAAACATTAAAAAGTAACAATAACAAACTTGATTTTAGTAAAATATAAATAACCTCAAATTTTTTAAATCATTCAAGTTAATGTACAAGTGTCTATCCCTATTAAAAAAAGAACGTTATTTCTATATAGTATCAAGACAAGAAGAAACTCGCTTAAAATTCAAGGAGAAAATAATCATGACTATTGAAAATGAAATCAAAGAAATTTTAAAAGAACTACCAAACGAAAATAGCAGATTAGACTACAAACAAATAGAGTATACAAAAGAAAAAAAAGACGAATTTATTAAAGATATCCTTGCTATGTTAAATAGCATAGATTCTTATAACGAAAATAAATTTATAATCTTTGGAGTAAGTGATGATAAAAAAATAATAGGATTAAAAAAAGAAATGTTCGACGATGGACATTATCAAAATATTATTGACGTATATGTCAAACCGAGACCAAAAATAGAAACCGGTCAAATAGAATATAACGATAAAAAAGTAGGATACATAGCTATAAACTCTAATAATTTAGAAACACCTTACGAATTAAAAAAAGAACTAAAAATAAAAAAATCATCTTTATTCGAGGGTCTATCCTTTATAAGAAAAGGTAGTACTAATACTCCTATACTCCAAGAAGAAAGAGAAAGACTAATACTAAAAAAAACCGAAAAAAATCCAAATAACAAAAACTTATTCACAGCGTTAAATCAAAAAGATCATGCAAGCAAAGAATTATACTACAAAGATAAGAGCGAAAGAGGAACTAAAAAAGTAGACCCTTCGAATAACAACGGAGAGTTTACAATTGGAGAACTATCATACGAATTCAAAATGAGATTGCAAGTTGCTTCTAACGAAATAGCAAGAATTATGGAAGCAGGTACAATAAAAATAGCTAGAATAAAAAATTACAAAGACAACGATATTTATTATGAATTACAAGAAAATTTAAAAAACCCTGAAAATATAATAAAAAGACTAGATACTAGTAGCTGGATTAGAGATTTCACTATAAAAGATTTAGCAATATTAATAAATAATCACGGTAGAATAGCAGAAATAATTTTCAAAGAAATAAAATCAGAAAGTCATGGAAGCGAAAGAAACCTAATAGAAATCGAATGGAATATCCCAGAAATCAACTAAGATTTATTTATTCCAATTGCTTTATTGACGTTGAGCCTCGAACCCTTAACAATCCCAAAACTTGTCGAATAATCGGTTTAATAGCTCACGCTATGCTGACATTCGTCTACAAGTTTAGTTAAGGGTTCTTCTCAACGCACAATAAATTTCTTCAGTATAAATGCGTGTCTAATTTCCATTTTTATCTAACTTTCTACCAAGTAAAAGTCCAATAACCACTCCTAAAAATGCCCCTAAAGGACCTGCAAAAACAAAAAGAATAGATGCCAAAATCATAGGTTGTGAAAAAGTATTTGAATTATTTTTTAAAAAATCAATCATCAAAAACTCTTCTTTTTAATAAAAATTATCATAGGAGTTATCAAATTTTAAATACCCTATTTACAATTTTAAAATACTTTTTAAAGTGTTTAGGTGTTCTTTATACATTTTTAATTTAAAGACTCATAAAACGCAAATGTGAACTAAATTTAAAAATCGAATATGATTTTGACTTACAAAACTGCTTTGAGCTATTTCTATATGGTAGTAAATCAAAACATTATATTTATAATTTTGGAATAAAAGAGCTACGAAAAATTCAAGAATTGAAATCAATTTCAAGTTACTTGTGATAAATATACTCATCAATATTTCTTCAAAAGTATCTTCTATATGTCGTTCATTTTTATGATTTTAGATATTTACGGAATCATAAAAAGTCAAAAAATAATATTTTGGAGTATGAGCATTCAATGAATCTTATTACGTATTTTATCGTTTTTTATAAATTTTTAAATTAATAAAAAGCTAAAATAAGTTTCATTTCGAATCACTTTTTAATCAAATTGAGCATAGAAAAGTACAGAAATTGTTTTATTCTTTCCTTTTTTCTTTGAACTTAAAAACAAATAATGTGATCAATATTGAATTCGATATTGATCAAAAGGTATTTCATCAAATTCAAAAAGTAAAACAAATGAATGAATTGCTTAGATTACTTTTGAGTGATTTTATTTTCGATATTAATACTAAAAGTAGGAGTCTTAAGAGTCTTTGGTTGAAAAAATTAAGACTCTTAAGAGTCTCGACGACGACTGAAGCCTATGAAATCAACAAAAAAAGGAGTCTTCAGACAATTCAAAATGGTCTTGTAACAATTGTAAAGAGTCTGTAATAAAGTATCATATTACACCCTCTAATTCAATGTATAAGAATGCTTATAATCACCTTTATATAAAGCTTTTAAGCTATTTATGGTGAACAATTGAGTAGAACGAATAAAAGGTAAATCTTTCAGCTATGCTGAATACCACCGAAGGTGGTACTAGATTTCCTTATGCTCATGTCAAATACTCTTTAAAAAGACTCCCATGTTTGTAATATTTCCAAAAACAAAACGTGCTTTAAGACAAAAGTGGCTATTTTCTTGTTCACTTTTTACTTTAAGTGCTTATTTTTATTTTCAAGATAACCATTGTTAGTAAAATGATTGAAGATAAAAAAAGAGAAAACTAAGTAAAAATATTTACTTAGTTTGGGATAGAAAAAATTCAAATTTAAAATTATATTCGATCCATGTCTTGAACATTAACGACTTACTTTTTGTTTATGATGTATATCAATTGAATCTGAATTTTGATTTTTTGGAATAATAAATTCAACCTTTTCTTTCCAATCTTTAACAAAATAAATGACAAAAACGATTTTATTAAGTCACTTTTATAACTACGAAAGATTGCTAAAGAATATAAAAACGGTTAGTATTTTTATAATTTTTAAAGTTAAAACAACGTTAAATGATCATTTTATTTTTCATCTTATGCGACATGTTTGAGCCATTTTCAAATGAATAATAACCATTTATAGAAAAAATAGGACTAAAACAGAAACGTTTTAGTCCTACCTACTTGTTTAACTACAGTTCATTTTCAGATTTACTCAATTGCCATTGAAGATAAAGTTCGACTGCAGTTAAAAGAACATTAATCATTGCCAAAGTAACTTTAATCTTTTTCTTAGTACTCATAAGTCTTCCTCCTTTCTTTAATAGCAGCATGCTATATTGTGATATTGTGTTGATCTTATTTTGTTATCCCCTCCCTTACCTTTCGTTTGATCTAGGTGGTTGCCTTAGCAACCACTTGTAAATAAAAAAAGAGAACATCTATTTAAAGATGCTCTCTAATTGAATCATTATTGATTAAATAAAGAAGTGATTGGTAAATGATCACGTCGTTTATTAAGCGTATGCATTTCAGCGAATTCAGACTTAAGGGATTTCATTAAGTACCCTTGCATGGCTTCAACGGTTTCATTTTTTTGAATAAGCATAGCTTTGAAACGTTTAAGAACATGAAGTATTTCTATTTCCATATCTTCTAATAAGTAATATGTATCAATAGAATTATTAAAGGACGTCTTGGCTTTTAATAATACAGGTTTGATGATTTTAATTTCATTTACAGAAAAGTTACTTAAATACCTTTGAATACTTTGAGGTAGTTCTTCGAGTAATTGGAATTTTAAAGCTTCATTATTAAAGTTTGAATTGTTGTGATTTGAATGATTTGTATGATTACTAGGAAAAGTTAGCTTATTATCATTCAAATCATTCGTATCATTACTCTCAGTTTTAATATAATCAGTATCATTATTCTCAGTATCATTAGACTGTGAATTTGGAAGTTCTTGACCACTTAAATTCACAGTTCTAGAACTTCCAAATTCATTGTTCTGGAACTGTGAATTTGGAAGTTCCTTGCTATGACTGGCTTTAATGTCATAATTAGGTTTTAATAAATATAATCTATTTGGTTTATTAAGGCCAACACGTTCTTGAGTTAATAAATTAAAACTTATTAACTCTTTTTTTAATTTTATAATTTTTTGTTCTGCATAACCTAAGTATTCGCACAAATGTTTATTACTGAAAATAAAGTAAATGTTATTATTTTTATCTACCCATTCATTTTGGATGGATAATTCAAAGCGATCTTTTAATAACGCATACATAATTTTGGCTTCCGCCGACATTTTTTTAAAATATGCATCTTCGAATAAATATTTAGGTAGTTGATAAAACCTTTCAGTTTTTACTTGTGATAAATTGTATTTTTCAAAATTGGGCATAATAAAAACCTCATTTCCATTTTTAGGATTGAGGTAATAAAACAATTTTTACGTAAGTTATATGTTTTGTGCTTGCACTTAGATGATTAGATAGATATAATACAAGTATCAAAAAATATATAAACAAACGAGTGCGAATCGTTTTATTACCGAGAGTCAATGCTACGCCAATAGCATTGACTCTTTTAGTATTTATAAAGCAATATTAACACTTTTAAGAAAGTATATAAAGAGTTTTAAATGTAGTTAAAAGCACATTGCCATGGCAAAATGTGTAGTTCATTGTTTTAGTACCTAATTAAGCTCCAAAAACATATTATAGGTAGCTAATTAGGTGCATATGTAGTAAATAGGTAGTAAATTTAGTGGTAATTGATGAAATAAAATTCATTAGGTGGTAAAATTTAGGTACTAAATTAGGTACCTAAGGGTGGATGTTATGAGAACTATTAAAATGGTTGCTGATGAATTAGGTGTAACTAAACAAACTATTGTTAATAATGCTAAAAGTTTAAATATAACTTTTGAAAAAGAAAATGGGATTAATTATATTGATGATAATGATTATTTGAAAATTATAGAAAAAATTACTAAGAAAGAGAGTACAATCCAAAATAAAGAATCAGTAAAAAAAGAATTGTTTGGTGAAAATACTGCAAAATCAGAAAAGAATATATATAATAATTCAAATAGTTCTGAGACATTAAAAACAAAAGTAAACGAATTAGAAAAGCAAATAGAAATCTTTGAAACTAGAGCTAAAAATGATGAAAAATATATTGAGAATTTAACTAAGCAATTAGATCAACAAAATAGCAATGTTAATACGTTAAATAAATTGTTGGAGAATCAACAAATATTAGCTTTAGAAAGCAATAAAAAAATTCAAAAACTAGAAAGTCAATTAGAAGAAGAAAGACAGCTTAATTATTCTTTTGATACAGCGACGAATAATAGACAAAATATTAATCCGCAAGAAGCAACTTTTACTGAAGAATCGCAAAATATCAACCAACAACAAACAAAGCGTCAACCAACAGAAGTAAATTACAAGGATATAGCCGAAGAGAAAAAGAATGACAGTACAGATGAAGGTGAATTAACAAAAGAGGATAAGTTCGTTGAAGAAACGAAGAATGATCCTGATGATAATAGGGAGGTAGAACCACCTAAAAAGGGATTTTGGAGTCGATTCTTCGGTAATTAAAAATGAATATAAAAGGTGTATCAAGGGAGTATAAATCTTTGATACACCTTTTATAGTGATGAAACTTCTGATAATCATCAGTTATGTTAAACTCTAACAAAAACTAAATTATCAGAAGAATTATCTAGGGTATTAAACATAGGTAAATCAATTTTCTATCGCCAATAGTATAAACATCATCCATATTAATCTGAAGATAGCTACATAATTCTTTAACAGCATAGCCTTTATTTGTATAAGGCGCCATAAACTCTATTAAATATGGTTTGTTTTGAGGTTTCTATGTTTAATCATTTAATTTTTCATTATATAAATCGAATAATTATAAAAAGTCATCATACTTTTTATTTTTTAAAAATATTTGAAAATTTAATAGTAATCCAATTATAAGATCAAATATCATTATCATTATAATCAAGGCAACTATAATCACTGTGACACTCGTTACATAACAAGCTAGTAATCTCCAGATAAAATTGACATTTTCACCAATTCCATAACTTAACATATTACAAAGTAGTAAAAGAATAATAATACCTATACTGTAAATTAAAATTGTCAGTGTATATTTTTTAATAACTCTATTAGGAAACAATAGTTCATCTATTAGGTTCTTTTTCACCAGTATCTCTCGTTCAATTCTATCTTTGTCACAGATTTTGATTTTACTATTTTTTATTTTTTCCTCTAATAAAATAACCTCGAACGATCTGCTAATTTTTAATAAATATGCAGGAAAAGCTAATGTTAAGCATAATGTAATTAATTCATTTACATTGTTCATGTAACTTATAAAATAGATGAAAGTTGCTACTAGTGCTCCTAAAAATATAGTTATATTAAGTTCTACATCAAATATTTTAAAAATATCTGCTCTATTCATCAGTTAATCATCCTTTCAAGGTTTATTAATACTAATAAATTATTAGATATAGGTATATCATATTATTAATTTAAGAAATTGTCTTTTATAATTTTACTTAATAATAAAAAAGTAGAACCATTTAAAATTAATGGTTCTACTTTTTAACTATTACTAATTTTAAAAATAAACTAATCTACAATATCTAAAAATATATGTTTAGTACTATTTTTGTTTAGTTATATCAAGTGATTTGGGAATTAACAAATAGACAACTATTGAAATGATAATCATGATAATCCCACCTACTAAAGCAGTTGCTACAAAAGCATCATTAAATGATGTTACAGCCTCGTTTGCAAGCTGTTTTATCCCCGTAGCTTTAGCTACTTCGACAGCGCCCACTACAGATTCTTCAGCTACATGAGCTAAATCTCCAACTATACCTTTTGATGAAAAAGATGAAATATCTAAAAATACACGATAAAGCATAGAAGATAGGCTACCAAGTACTGCTACACCAAAAACATTTCCAAGGTCATACATAGACTCTTCAACAGCAGCTGCATTACCTGCTTTTGATGTAGGTGTTTCTAACATTATTAGAGCAGATGCAACTGCTAGTGAAGCCGTACCAGCTCCAACTAAAATTAATGCTAAAGCCATTGTAGAATATGATAATGGATGACCAAAGAAATACATAATAAACATGCCAATGGCTGCAATTCCAATTCCGGAAGGTAACACTATTTTCGGTCCAAATCGCGCCGCTAATCCGGGTGCAATTGGTGCAAACACCATATCTCCTATTGCCATAGGTAATAGGTATAAGCCAGCTTTAAAAGGAGAAAGTTCTTCCACAACCTGTAACCATTGTGAAGCTAATAACAAAACAGATGTCATTGCAAACATTGTCATAAATGCAGCAATTGTACCAGCTGAAAATGATCTCTTTTTAAAAAGTCTTACGTCTAACATTGGATCAGAACTTGATAAATTACGTTTAACAAATATCACTATCATGGTAATTGCTAATACTATTACAACCCATGGAATAATATCTGCTAGTCCTTCTTTTGAAAATTCTTTGATACTCCATACCAGTCCAATCATGCCTGCAATTGATAAAATTGTAGAAGGAATATCCCACGAGTGAGACTTTTCTTTTGATAACTTAGACTCTGGTAATAAAAATAAACCTGCTACAACTGCTATTATCACAAACGGTACATTAATTAAAAATGCCGAGTGCCATGAAAATTGCTCAAGTAAAGCTCCTCCGATAATTGGTCCAAAAACAGCACCTATCGATGAAACGATTGACCATACAGCTAATGCAGTGGCCCTTTCTTTAGGGTTTTCAAAAATTACTCTTATCATTGAAAGAGTAGTTGGCATTATTAAAGCACCTGCAATACCAAGTAAAAATCGAATAGCTATTACGAACTCTGCACTTTCTGCGAAAAATATAGCTAATGAAACGAGGCCAAATAAAGCAAATCCAGTTAATAATGCTTTTTTTCTTCCCCATTTATCAGCAAAGGCACTCAATGGAATTATAAAGCCAGCTAAAACAAGAGAGTATATATCAACTATCCATAACTGTTGGGTACCAGAAGGCTCTAACTCTCTTACTAATTCCGGTAAAGCCATAATTAATATTGTCATATCCATTGTAACAACAAACAAACTAACAGCTAATACTACTAGTGCAGTCCATCTTTTTTTTGATGTCATCATATCAGTAGTTTTTGTAAAAAATGAAATCATTTAAGTTCCCTCCAATCCTTATAGACCGTTCGACCGGTCTATAAGGATTATAATCTATTTTTTTACATATTACAACAAAAAATCTTGCGAAATTTAAATGGCTGTATTGTGTTATACAATTATTCTTTGAATTTTTTGTGCTATCATTGATAGTACTTAATACTCATTAAAGGCGTGATGAACTTGAAAGATAAAATACTAGGTGTCGCAAAGGAATTATTTATAAAAAATGGATATAATGCCACTACTACTGGAGAAATTGTTAAATTATCAGAAAGTAGTAAAGGGAATCTTTATTATCACTTTAAAACAAAAGAAAATCTATTTTTAGAAATTTTAAATATAGAAGAATCTAAATGGCAAGAACAGTGGAAAAAGGAACAAATCAAATGTAAAACTAATAGAGAAAAATTTTATTTATATAATGAACTATCTTTAACAACCGAATACTATTATCCACTTCAAAACGCAATAATTGAATTTTGCACTGAATATTATAAAACTAATAGCATTAATGAAAAAATGAATAAATTAGAAAACAAATATATAGATGCTTATCATGTAATTTTTAAGGAGGGTAATTTAAATGGCGAATGGTGTATTAATGATGTTAATGCTGTTAGTAAAATAGCAGCAAACGCTGTTAATGGAATTGTTACCTTTACACATGAACAAAATATTAATGAAAGAATTAAACTTATGAACAAGTTCTCTCAAATTTTTTTAAATGGACTTAGTAAATAATTATATATATATTCTTGAAATACCAATAAATATTATTTCTAAATTACGTTCATTATTGATAAAAAATTTAAATAGTATTACTACACAAAAAGAGAGTGCGAATTCGCACTCTCTTTTTTCTTGTATAATTATTAAAAGATCATTTCAATAATATAATATGAGTTTTGAGACTCTGTGAGAGCCTCTTATTTGCATTGACGACCCATTTATCAAGATGATCCCTTATCATGCTTAATTCTATAAACTGTCTGTCTTGTGATATTAACTTCTTTCGCAATCTTACTAATTGCTTTCCCTTCTTCTAACATTTCCACCACGCGATGATAAATAATACGTTTCTGTGGGTCTTTGGCATTTGGTGAATAAAGTAAGGGGCGCCCTTTATATACGCCTTTTTCCTTCGCAACTTGAATTCCTTGCGCTTGTCGACGTTTACTTTCATTTCTCTCTTGTTCTGAAACCATTGCTAAAATTTGAACGATTAAATCTTTCATAAACTTATCCAGTAATGGATTGCCAATCACTTCATTCATCATAGGTAAGCTGGTAATCATTAACTGAACGTCTTTCTCTTTTAAATAACTCACAGTTTCAATAATTTCATCATAATCACGTCCCAAACGATCAATAGATTCCACAACGAATCGATCTCCCATTCTGACAAAATTGAGTGCTTCTTGAAATACAGGTCTATTTTCCACTGACTTTCCCGACTGTTTCTCTGTAAAGATTTTCTCCACACCAAACGTCTTTAAATTATCCAATTGTCTTTCTAAATTTTGATCTATCGATGATACTCTCGCATAACCTATAATCATTCATCTTCACTCCATAATTAATATACACCCTAATCATACGTTCTAATTGCGATAATTTCAACAACTTATTTTGTATGATTAGGGTGTACTCAAAGTGTACATATCTATAATTAAAACTTACTAAAAATAAATATAGATTTTTTCTTTGTAACAGAACCGTTCATTTGAAGGTCATCTCTATCATAAATATTTAAATTAACTAAAAATTTTAATCATCTGTTTAATACTTATGAAATGTATTTACGGTAGGTATTAAAATTGATGAAATTTATATAAGTGCTTTCAATGAAAATGACCGTTTATTTATCCTCCTGATTTAAGGAGTTAGAAATTTCGAAAACGATTCTTTCCATTTGTTGCATTTGTTCCATGTCCAGATATTTAATACATTATAGAAAACCAAAGACCATCACTAATTAAACGCAGTTTTAAAATTTCATCAGGATTGCCTTCGTCTTTAAAATGGGCCTCTTTTAATATAAGTTCTACTCTTTCATACCTAACTCTTTCAATGCCATCGTTTCATACGCCGATTCTCCTGATTCCATAGCAAACTCAGCGATAAACATTGGGAATACTGCATTGAGTTCTATTATATGCTCTTTCATTCGTGGCCATATTTCACCTCCAGCTTTACCGTATGCTGTTATAAGTTGCTCTAATCCTTCGTCGTCGAATACACGATGGTGTCCTATAAAGTCCATTGATGGGTCGGAGTGGGTTGCTTCAGTCCAGTCTATGAGACCTGTGACGTTTGCTTGGTTATCTACCATTATATGTCCTGGATGTAAGTCCCCATGTATCATGGTCGCATGTCGAGGCCATAGTTCGTCGTTTTCTAACCATTGTTTCCATCTGTTCCATAATTCATCTGATACGCCATAAGTTTCTTTAACTTTATTCATTCTTCTTTGAAAGTCATTTTTTATTTCTTGTATGGTTTTGATATTTATATGCTGAACGTTAATGTTTTCTTCTGGTATGTTGTGTAAATCTACGAGTGTTTCAGCTAATGTGTTAATAAAGTTTTCTGGTAATGGTTTGTGTTCAATTTCCCATACATAATTTTGTATTTCTGGATCTATTGTGGCTGCGGGTTTACCTGTAAGTTTTGGGTAAGCAATAAGGTCTTTTGCATGTACTTTCCACTTCGGTATTTCAAATGAAACATTCTTCTGTAAGAAGTCTACCGTTTGTTTTTCGGGTTTTGTTCGTTTATAAACGTCAGGTCTTCTTGGTAGTCTCAAAACCCATTCTACTCCATGTTTATCTTTTCCAAATGCAACTTGAAAATCAAGTCCCGATTCATTCAATGAGATTGTTTGAGGTTGGATGTGTAATTGATATTTTTCTGCACATTTAATAATTTCATTATGTCGAGTCATTTTATTGGATCCTTATTTCTATTATATTTTTCTTGTGAACGTATTTTTTATATTGATATAAATGAACCTAATATTCAATATAAATTAGTGTATAGTTTTTAAGTTATATCATGAATAGATTGTCCTGTTAATTCCCATTTTTTATCTGATACATGTTTAACAAACCTTGTATCATGTGATGTAAACAAAATGATTCCAGGATATTTATTCATAAACATTTCTAATGCTTCTAATGTTTTAATATCTAAAAAATTAGTTGGTTCATCCAAAATTAACATATTCGCTTTCGTTGAAAATAATACTGCTAACGATAATTTCGTTCTTTCCCCACCACTCAAAACATTACAAGAACGATCAAGTGCTTCATTTAAACCCAAGTTATTTAAAATAGCTCTACTGAATGATTCTGATGAATCCGTTTCATCCATTAAATATTGCAATAATGAAACGTCACGCATGTCTTCATAAGCAAGTTGACGATAGTATGCCATTTGCACTTTAGGAGAACAATCAATTCCCTCTATTTGGTGGTAAATAGCTTCAAGTAAAGTTGTCTTACCTACACCATTTGCACCTACGAGCGCTATATTTTTGCCATATGGTATTTGGAATCGTACTTGTGTTAGCAGTTTTTGACTTCCTTTAACCAATGTTAGATTTTGTGCAATGATTGGATAATTATTATGGATATCATAAATTTTATTTTGTGGGAAATTGAATTCATGATAACTTTGTGGTTTTTCAACTTCTTCCAAATGTTCCATTCTTTTTTCAATATGCTTAGCTTGTTTTTGAGCAGCCTTCTCAACCGTGCCTTTTTGTTTTGATGCACTTAAACGATCTGGTGCTATACTTTTGTTTTTTTGTTTTGATGATGCTTGTGCCATTTGTTGCGCTTGATTTCGTTTAGCTTTACTGGCTTGGGACAATCTTTGTTTTTCACTTATATACTGTTCATATTGACGTTGTTGTTCTAACTGTTCTTGTTCATATTGATTTTGATACTGTGTGTAATTACCTTTAAACACTCTTATTGTGCCATCTTCTTGTATATCCCAAATTGTGTCAGCAATTTGGTCTATAAGTGCTCTATCATGACTTACTATAATTAAAGTACCATAGTAATATTTTAAAATATTTTTCAGATAATCTTTACCAATTTTATCCAAGTGATTTGTAGGTTCATCTAAAAGTAATATCGGACTATAATTTGATATGACATTAGCTAATTTATATTTTGCTTTTTCACCACCACTCATACTGTCGGTTGTATGCATAGGTATATGGAGTTCACTCATTAAACTACCGTCTAACGTGTTAAAATCATTTTCCACATCCATGTTAAGCTGTTCAAAATATTGAATTTCGCCAACCGTTTCAACTGTTCCAGATTCTGGTTTTGTTTTTTGAGCAATCATATTTAGTAATGTGGTTTTGCCAGTACCATTACCCCCAATAAGTGCTATTTTTTCAAATTGGTAAGCGTAAAGATGACCGATGTTAAGTGATCGTAAATCTGTCAATTTATGATTGATTTGGTTAAATTTAATTGTATATTGTTCCATATTTATACACTCCTTGTATATTTAAAGGACGTGTACGCAAAAAAATGAGACAGGCTACTCCCGTCTCATTCACATTACACTTTCAAACACTTAAAAATTTATTATGATGTTTTAGTATTTGAAAGCGTTTATTATTCCTATCGAAGGATAAAAAATGACATAAGTCATCCTATGAGTGTGTATTGCGGACAAGCCTTTTTGAATTAATTTAGTTTTGTATTCAAAAAGGTTTATTTGAGTCTCATAGAAGCTGTCATTTTAATCCTCCTTCATCGATAAAATAGTAATGTTAATATAACATTTTGTTGGTTTTTTTACAATATATCTCTAAGTAGAAAGATTATATAACAAAAGTATAAAAATACAATTTTAGATTGATTATACATCTCCTTAATTTAGAGTGTACTCATAAAATACGGTTCTGTTGCAAAGTTGAATTTATAATATAATTTTAACAAAAAGGAGTCTTCTGTATGAACTATTTCAGATATAAACAATTTAACAAAGATGTTATCACTGTAGCCGTTGGCTACTATCTAAGATATGCATTGAGTTATCGTGATATATCTGAAATATTAAGGGAACGTGGTGTAAACGTTCATCATTCAACAGTCTACCGTTGGGTTCAAGAATATGCCCCAATTTTGTATCAAATTTGGAAGAAAAAGCATAAAAAAGCTTATTACAAATGGCGTATTGATGAGACGTACATCAAAATAAAAGGAAAATGGAGCTATTTATATCGTGCCATTGATGCAGAGGGACATACATTAGATATTTGGTTGCGTAAGCAAGAGATAATCATTCAGCATATGCGTTTATCAAACGTCTCATTAAACAATTTGGTAAACCTCAAAAGGTAATTACAGATCAGGCACCTTCAACGAAGGTA
>NZ_SRPJ01000013.1 GCF_004785665.1 Staphylococcus pragensis | reverse complement strand
ACCTTCGTTGAAGGTGCCTGATCTGTAATTACCTTTTGAGGTTTACCAAATTGTTTAATGAGACGTTTGATAAACGCATATGCTGAATGATTATCTCGTTGCTTACGCAACCAAATATCTAATGTATGTCCCTCTGCATCAATGGCACGATATAAATAACTCCATTTTCCTTTTATTTTGATGTACGTCTCATCAATACGCCATTTGTAATAAGCTTTTTGGTTCTGTTGCAAACTTGAAAATCATATAATATAGATACAAAGAAATGAAAAATAATAAAATCCAACCGAATAATCTGTTGATATAATAGTATATAATTTACTGCTTTTGCATAACTTTGTATATTAATTTAACTTTGCAACAGAACCATTTTGAAGATGATTTGAGTGACTACTATGCAATGTCTGATAAAGCAGTTAAGAAAACTATTTTTTATGGTCGTAATGGTAAGCCAGAAACAAAATATTTTGGCGTGAGAGATAGTAATAGATTTATTAGAATTTATAATAAAAAGCAAGAACGTAAAGATAATGCAGATGCTGAAGTTATGTCTGAACATTTATGGCGTGTAGAAATCGAACTTAAAAGAGATATGGTGGATTACTGGAATGATTGCTTTAGTGATTTACATATCTTGCAACCAGATTGGAAAACTATCCAACGCACTGCGGATAGAGCAATAGTTTTTATGTTATTGAGTGATGAAGAAGAATGGGGAAAGCTTCACAGAAATTCTAGAACAAAATATAAGAATTTGATAAAAGAAATTTCGCCAGTCGATTTAACGGACTTAATGAAATCGACTTTAAAAGCGAACGAAAAACAATTGCAAAAACAAATCGATTTTTGGCAACATGAATTTAAATTTTGGAAATAGTGTACATATTAATATTACTGAACAAAAATGATATATTTAAACTATTCTAATTTAGGAGGATTTTTTTATGAAGTGTCTATTTAAAAATTTGGGGAATTTATATGAGGTGAAAGAATAATTTACCCCTATAAACTTTAGTCACCTCAAGTAAAGAGGTAAAATTGTTTAGTTTATATAAAAAATTTAAAGGTTTGTTTTATAGCGTTTTATTTTGGCTTTGTATTCTTTCATTTTTTAGTGTATTAAATGAAATGGTTTTAAATGTTTCTTTACCTGATATTGCAAATCATTTTAATACTACTCCTGGAATTACAAACTGGGTAAACACTGCATATATGTTAACTTTTTCGATAGGAACAGCAGTATATGGAAAATTATCTGATTATATAAATATAAAAAAATTGTTAATTATTGGTATTAGTTTGAGCTGTCTTGGTTCATTGATTGCTTTTATTGGTCACAATCACTTTTTTATTTTGATTTTTGGTAGGTTAGTACAAGGAGTAGGATCTGCTGCATTCCCTTCACTGATTATGGTGGTTGTAGCTAGAAATATTACAAGAAAAAAACAAGGCAAAGCCTTTGGTTTTATAGGATCAATTGTAGCTTTAGGTGAAGGGTTAGGTCCTTCAATAGGGGGAATAATAGCACATTATATTCATTGGTCTTACCTACTTATACTTCCTATGATTACAATAGTAACTATACCTTTTCTTATTAAAGTAATGGTACCTGGTAAATCAACAAAAAATACATTAGATATCGTAGGTATTGTTTTAATGTCTATAAGTATTATATGTTTTATGTTATTTACGACAAATTATAATTGGACTTTTTTAATACTCTTCACAATCTTTTTTGTGATTTTTATTAAACATATTTCAAGAGTTTCTAACCCTTTTATTAATCCTAAACTAGGGAAAAACATTCCGTTTATGCTTGGTTTGTTTTCTGGTGGGCTAATATTTTCTATAGTAGCTGGTTTTATATCAATGGTGCCTTATATGATGAAAACTATTTATCATGTAAATGTAGCGACAATAGGTAATAGTGTTATTTTTCCTGGAACCATGAGTGTTATTGTTTTTGGTTATTTTGGTGGTTTTTTAGTGGATAGAAAAGGATCATTATTTGTTTTTATTTTAGGATCATTGTCTATCTCTATAAGTTTTTTAACTATTGCATTTTTTGTTGAGTTTAGTATGTGGTTGACTACTTTTATGTTTATATTTGTTATGGGCGGATTATCTTTTACTAAAACAGTTATATCAAAAATAGTATCAAGTAGTCTTTCTGAAGAAGAAGTTGCTTCTGGAATGAGTTTGCTAAATTTCACAAGTTTTTTATCAGAGGGAACAGGTATAGCAATTGTAGGAGGTTTATTGTCACTACAATTGATTAATCGTAAACTAGTTCTGGAATTTATAAATTATTCTTCTGGAGTGTATAGTAATATTCTTGTAGCCATGGCTATCCTTATTATTTTATGTTGTCTTTTGACGATTATTGTATTTAAACGTTCTGAAAAGCAGTTTGAATAGTTATATTATATTTTGGTTTAGAACTATGAGTGGCTAGCATTTTGCCACTCATTTTTTGCGTTAGCAAAAACAGGTTTAAGCCTCGCAGAGCACACGTATTAACGACTTATTAAAAATAAGTCTAGTGTGTTAGACTTAAACTATTAAATACACATGAAACCTTTGTGCTTAGGAGTGATTTTTATATGTCTTATTCCATTGTTAGAGTTTCAAAAGTTAAATCTGGAACAAATACAACGGGCATACAAAAACATGTTCAAAGAGAAAATAATAATTATGAAAATGAAGATATAGACCATAGTAAAACTTACTTAAATTATGATTTGGTAAATGCTAATAAACAGAATTTTAATAACTTGATTGATGAAAAAATCGAACAGAATTATACAGGCAAAAGAAAAATTAGAACAGACGCGATTAAACACATTGATGGTTTAATTACATCAGACAATGATTTCTTTGATAATCAAACGCCAGAAGATACAAAGCAGTTTTTTGAATATGCTAAAGAGTTTTTAGAACAAGAATACGGTAAAGATAATTTATTATATGCAACAGTTCACATGGACGAAAAAACACCACATATGCATTATGGCGTTGTTCCAATAACTGATGATGGTCGTTTAAGTGCTAAAGAAGTTGTAGGTAATAAAAAAGCTTTAACAGCGTTTCAAGATAGATTTAATGAGCATGTTAAACAACGAGGATATGATTTAGAACGTGGGCAATCAAGACAAGTAACAAATGCTAAACATGAGCAAATAAGTCAGTATAAACAAAAAACAGAATATCATAAGCAAGAATATGAACGTGAGAGCCAAAAAACAGACCATATAAAGCAAAAGAACGATAAATTAATGCAAGAGTACCAAAAATCGTTAAATACGCTTAAAAAGCCTATAAATGTTCCGTATGAGCAAGAAACTGAAAAAGTAGGTGGTTTATTTAGCAAAGAAATACAAGAAACTGGAAATGTTGTAATAAGCCAAAAAGATTTCAATGAATTTCAGAAACAGATAAAAGCTGCTCAAGATATTTCGGAAGATTACGAGTATATAAAGTCTGGTAGAGCCTTAGATGATAAAGATAAGGAAATACGAGAGAAAGATGATTTATTAAATAAAGCAGTTGAGCGTATTGAAAACGCAGACGATAATTTTAACCAACTTTACGAAAATGCAAAGCCACTTAAAGAGAATATAGAAATAGCGTTAAAGCTTTTAAAAATCTTACTAAAAGAGTTAGAACGAGTTTTAGGAAGAAATACCTTTGCGGAAAGAGTTAATAAGTTAACAGAAGATGAACCAAAACTAAATGGTTTAGCAGGAAACTTAGATAAAAAAATGAATCCAGAATTATATTCAGAACAGGAACAGCAACAAGAACAACAAAAGAATCAAAAACGAGATAGAGGTATGCACTTATAGAACATGCATTTATGCCGAGAAAACTTATTGGTTGGAATGGGCTATGTGTTAGCTAACTTGTTAGCGAGTTGGTTGGACTTGAATTGGGATTAATCCCAAGAAAGTACCAACTCAACAACACATAAAGCCCTGTAGGTTCCGACCAATAAGGAAATTGGAATAAAGCAATAAAAGGAGTTGAAGAAATGAAATTCAGAGAAGCCTTTGAGAATTTTATAACAAGTAAGTATGTACTTGGTGTTTTAGTAGTTTTAACTGTTTACCAGATAATACAAATGCTTAAATAAAAAAAGACTTGATCTGATTAGACCAAGTCTTTTGATAGTGTTATATTAATAACAAAATAAAAAGGAGTCGCTCACGCCCTGACCAAAGTTTGTGAACGACATCATTCAAAGAAAAAAACACTGAGTTGTTTTTATAATCTTGTATATTTAGATATTAAACGATATTTAAATATACATCAAGATATATATTTGGGTGAGCGATTCCTTAAACGAAATTGAGATTAAGGAGTCGATTTTTTATGTATAAAAACAATCATGCAAATCATTCAAATCATTTGGAAAATCACGATTTAGACAATTTTTCTAAAACCGGCTACTCTAATAGCCGGTTGGACGCACATACTGTGTGCATATCTGATCCAAAATTAAGTTTTGATGCAATGACGATCGTTGGAAATCTCAACCGAGACAACGCTCAAGCCCTTTCTAAATTTATGAGTGTAGAGCCCCAAATAAGACTTTGGGATATTCTTCAAACAAAGTTTAAAGCTAAAGCACTTCAAGAAAAAGTTTATATTGAATATGACAAAGTGAAAGCAGATAGTTGGGATAGACGTAATATGCGTATTGAATTTAATCCAAACAAACTTACACGAGATGAAATGATTTGGTTAAAACAAAATATAATAAGCTACATGGAAGATGACGGTTTTACAAGATTAGATTTAGCCTTTGATTTTGAAGGTTCTGTTGCAAACTTGAAAATCATATAATATAGATACAAAGAAATGAAAAATAATAAAATCCAACCGAATAATCTGTTGATATAATAGTATATAATTTACTGCTTTTGCATAACTTTGTATATTAATTTAACTTTGCAACAGAACCAATAGATACTTATATATTAACTTGAATGATTTAAAAAATTTGAAGATATCTATATTTTACTAAAATCAAGGTTGTTATTGTTAGTTTTGATGTTTATTTAAACATAAAATGACTTATCGGAAGTTATCTATTAGCGAATACTCAGAGATGATATAATATATGAGTCGCCTATCTCTCAGGCGTTAATTGACGAAGAGAGGAGGTGCATTACTTTGCTAATCATTTTCGTTCACATCATAGCACCAGTCATCAGTGGCTGTGCTGTTGCGTATTATACTTATTGGCTTAGTAAACGCAACAAATAATTAATAGGCGACTTTATAAGCCAGCATCGAAAAAATCCCCACACTATTGCAGTAGTGTGGGGATTGGTGCATTAATTGTTAATCATTTTCGTTATCTAGATTATAACATTGGTTAGTAAGGGAATGCAAAATCTCTGAAGTATTTTTATTTTTTTCTTCAGCTAATTTGTATTGTTCATTTAATTACTTATAAAATTTTTTCTTTAATATAATTATAGTTACCCTCAAATTTCTCTAATGTTTTATTTTTTAACAAGTAAGTTGTATTAAATAGCTTGTTAAGAAAATATCTATCATGTGAAACTGTAATTATGGATCCTTCAAAATCTAATAAAGCATCTTCTATGGTTTCCTTGGCATCTATATCTAAATGATTTGTAGGCTCGTCTAAAACAAGCAAATTATAATCAGTATTTACAATTTGTGCCCATCTTAGCCTTATTTTTTCTCCTCCACTTAAATCTTTAACCTTTTTAAAAACGTCTTTACCATAAAACATGAAATTAGCTAAAATATGTCTAGCTTCTCCTTCTGTTACATTGACTTTTTCACGAATTGTATTCAATAAAGTATCATCGTTATCACTTTCAAATTCATGTTGTGAAAGATAACCAATTTTTAAATTGTTTGCAGTCTTAATAGAACCCTCATCTATTGAAGTAAGCCCTAAAATTATTTTTAACAATGTAGATTTACCTGTACCATTATCTCCTATAATAGCGACATGTTCGCCTCTTCGAATTAACATATTTACATTTTCAAATAATAAATAGTCATATCCTTTAGCGACATTTTCCATTTCAATAACTCTATTTGAAACACGCTTACCTTCCTCTAGTTTCATATTCATTTTTTTTGAATCTAAAGTTGGTTTTTCTAATCGCTTAATACGATTCAAAGCTTTTTCCATACTTTTAGCTCGACGATACATTGCAGCATTCGGTGGTTTAGCTTGGCTTGCCCATGTTCTTAATTGCTTAATAGATTCTTTCATTTTTTTGATTTTCTTTTGTTGTGTTTTATAGGCTTCGAATTCGACTAACAGCCTTTTTTCTCTTTCTTCAACAAATTGCGAATAATTCCCATTATAAACATGGAGCTTTTTTTGATCTATTTCCATAATTTGATTTGCTGTTTCATCTAAAAAGTAACGATCGTGTGAGACGATTACTGTAGCACCTTCAAAATTTTCTATATAGTTAGTCAACCATTCTATAGATTTAACATCAAGGTGATTTGTTGGTTCATCTAAAAGTAGCAAATCAGTAGACTTAATTAATATTTGAGCAAGGCCTACTTTTGTACGTTCTCCCCCTGATAAGTTTCCCCACTCTGTATCAAGTAAATGGTCAATATTTAACCCATAAGTCACCTTACGTATCTTAGCATCTATTTCGTAACCACCATTTTCTTCATAATATGTTTGTAGTTCACCATAGCGAGACATTAGTGTAGTTATACTTTCTATGTCTTCAGCCATTTTATTTTCTATAGTTTCAAGTTGTTCTGATATAGCATTTAACTCTTGAAATACAGATTTCAAACATTGATAAACACTTGTATCATTTTCATAATCAGGTATTTGATTTAAATAGCCTATTCTCACATTTTTCTTCCAACTAATAATGCCTTCGGAAGGTTTTTCTAACCCTGCTAGTAATCTTAATAAAGTAGTTTTTCCTTCACCGTTACGTCCTACTAATCCTACAGTATCACCAGAATTAAGGGTCACCTTGATATTATCGAATAAAGTTTCTTCTACATAACTTTTAGAAATATTCGAAGCATTGAGTATATTCATTTTTCTTCCTCCATATCATCTATAAGGAAGAAGTATATAGTGTCAGTTCCTTATAGATTCGATTATTAATTTCAAAAAAGACAGACTTCACCAATTTTGGAATTAAAATCGAAAATTTGTTGCGTATAATCTGTAAATATCTGCAACAATATGCTATAAGAAACATTTAGACACCTCCTCAAATATGATTTATACACAGTTTACAATAAAAAATTGGCAATTTAAAGAGAGTGATAAGGCCTCCTACTATAAAGTCAATTAAGATGTTAAGTAATACATTAAGCTATAAGAAATTTTGTAAGTTATAGGTACACCCTAATCATACAAAATGAATTGTTGAAATTACAGCAATTAAAATGTATGATTAGGGTGTATATTAATTATGAGGTGAAACTAAATGATTGTGGGCTATGCGCGGGTATCATCAGTAGATCAAAATTTAGAAAGACAACTTGAAAATTTAAAAACATTTGGTGCTGAAAAAATTTTTACAGAAAAACAATCAGGTCAATCTATAGAAAACAGACCCGTCTTTCAAGAAGCATTGAACTTTGTGAGAATGGGAGATCGTTTTGTCGTGGAATCAATTGATCGTTTAGGTCGTAATTATGATGAAGTCATTAATACCGTTAATTATCTTAAAGAGAAAGAAGTACAATTGATGATTACCAGTCTACCAATGATGAATGAAGTCATTGGTAATCCATTATTAGATAAATTTATGAAAGATTTAATTATACAGATATTAGCAATGGTTTCAGAACAAGAAAGAAATGAAAGTAAACGTCGACAAGCTCAAGGGATTCAAGTTGCGAAAGAGAAAGGCGTATATAAAGGACGACCTTTATTATATTCTCCCAATGCGAAAGATCCTCAAAAACGTGTTATCTATCATCGTGTTGTAGAAATGTTAGAGGAAGGCAAAGCGATTAGTAAAATTGCGAAAGAAGTGAATATTACAAGACAAACTGTTTATAGAATTAAACACGATAACGATGATTTGTTTTAATAAACGGTTTTTCAATGCAAATGAGAGCTTCTCACAGCGTCTGAAAACTTATGGTGATCAATTATTCGGTTCTGTTGCAAAGTTGAATTTATAGTATAATTTTAACAAAAAGGAGTCTTCTGTATGAACTATTTCAGATATAAACAATTTAACAAGGATGTTATCACTGTAGCGGTTGGCTACTATCTAAGATATGCATTGAGTTATCGTGATATATCTGAAATATTAAGGGAACGTGGTGTAAACGTTCATCATTCAACGGTCTACCGTTGGGTTCAAGAATATGCCCCAATTTTATATCAAATTTGGAAGAAAAAGCATAAAAAAGCTGGTTCTGTTGCAAAGTTAAATTAATATACAAAGTTATGCAAAAGCAGTAAATTATATACTATTATATCAACAGATTATTCGGTTGGATTTTATTATTTTTCATTTCTTTGTATCTATATTATATGATTTTCAAGTTTGCAACAGAACCTATATTTTTAAGTTATCATAAATTATAAAAATTTTTTTGATGATGAGGTGTTTTTTATGAAAAAATCATTTTATATCATTGGCATAATCATGATTATAATTATTTGTTATATTTTTATGAATTTTTTCTTTTTTGATAAATGGGCTTGCTATTCTAGCGAAAAACAAATCAATAGTTATATAAAAAATCACGATACAAAAAAATTACATGATATAACAGATAATAATAAAACTTATCAAATTTTAAGAAACTCTAAAAAAGTATCAATTAAATTACGATCAGATAATCAAGGAAGTGAGGGCATCGGATATTACCAAGTGAATCTAAATGATAAACCTGCGAAACTTTATATAAAAATTAAGCATGCTTTTATCCCAGAAGGGCCTGAGGTTAAAACAATAGAATTAGAATAATAAATAACAAAAGGGAACTCATTATTGAGTTCCCTTTTGTTGCCATAACATGCATTATAGGTAGTTAGTTTGTATAAATACTAAAAAACACAAACGTTGTTAAATTAATCTTTGTGTCCTTTAATATAAGTAACATAATAGTCACTTATTACGGTGAGAAAAGCCATAGATAACTAAATATATAAGCATAATAAATATGAAATAAATAGCTCCTAAAAATAATGAAAAAATATCTGTGGTAAGAGGTTTAAAATAATCTGATGAATCGTAAATGTTCATAAATAAATGAACACATACCCAAGAAAGAAATATTCCAATGCATCTACCTATTACAATACTTATATTATTTTTAAAGCCGAATTTAAAAATGGATATACTCATTAATATAGCAACTATTATAAATGGGATGTAACCTATTAATAAACCTGTTTGATAATCAGTAAATAATCCGATAAATTCTATTGGAACTAAAGATAAAATTAATATAATGATTTTTAACCATTTCATTTTAAAATTTCTCTTTTCAATATTATTTTTCCTTCAATATCATTTTATTAATATAATTAGGTAGAAGTCTACGCTGTCTCTAAGTGGTAGATGAATAATCTCTATTTTTTATTATGTTATACATTTATATTATTTTCTGTAAGGTTCTGATTCTAAAAGATATTTATAATAGGAGTCTTTCTTTTGTAAATCTGTTTCCCCCCACACCTTATACTCTTTATCATCTGTCCATGGTGCTGGTGCTGGTGTCACGTTATACTCATACTCACTATATGGTTGATCTTTAAAAACAATATCTTTTTCAGCATATCCCATCATAATATTAAAACTCATTTTTTCATTTTTTATTTTTTTATCCCAACCCTTACGTTCTATAACGTGATCGATGATTTTCTCACTCTTGTGTTTCTGATAAGTAATCACACTAAAAGTCCAAACTGTTAAGATAATAATGATAACAATAATAGAAGTTATTAATATTTTTAAGATTTTCTTCATTTTTGTATAATTCCTCTTTTTAATAATTTTTTATGATAATGTCGGTTCTGTTGCAAACTTGAAAATCATATAATATAGATACAAAGAAATGAAAAATAATAAAATCCAACCGAATAATCTGTTGATATAATAGTATATAATTTACTGCTTTTGCATAACTTTGTATATTAATTTAACTTTGCAACAGAACCGATATAATTATCTCGACTTTTATGTTTAAAATTATTATTCAACCATGTATCTGGTGTATTAAGTAATAAGCTGAATCCCATCAAAATCATTAATAGTTGATGTGTAATTTTGTACACTACTATATCAGGGGTCTGCTACAATACATTCTAGTAATTGACTATAAATGGCTTTAATTCGTTGTCAGAAAAGGAATGAACGTTCTTGTATCCCTAGAATGAGTAGCCAAACAATATGAAGTATTGATAAAAAGAGAAGCGTAGAGATAATTCGTAATCGAATCATCTCTACGCTATTATTTTGGGATCTGTGTCCTAAGTTCTTATATAAGTGTTACACCTTGTATTTTTTTATATTTTTATTTAATTTATTTTCTGATGTCATGAATACGAGACATTTGCTCCATTCTTTTTTCTGCAAAATGTTGTGAAGCTTCAAGTGGTGTTTCGTTTTGTTCCCTAGAAATATCAAAAATATGTTTTAATACTTGATCGATACCTTCAATATTTTCTTTTGCACGGTCTTCATTGTAACCATTTAATTCATCTGCAGTATTAATAACCCCACCACTATTAACAATGTAGTCTGGCGCATACAAAATATTTTTGTCCTCTAACATTTTACTATGTGTTTCTTCATCTTTTAATTGATTATTCGCAGAGCCACAAACTGCCTTCACTTTTAATTGTGGTATTGTATCATCATTTAAGATACCACCGAGTGCACAAGGGGCAAATATATCTGCCTCAACTGAGAATATATCGTCAGGTTCTACAAATTGAGCATCAAAATCATCTACAGCACGTTGTGCATTATCCTTATTAATATCAGTGACAATTAAATTCACACCATCTTTACTTAATAAACGACATAACTCATAAGAAACATGGCCAACACCTTGCACGGCAACAGTCTTACCTTCTAATGATTCATCATCAAATTTTTCTTTCGCTGTACGTTTCATAGCAATATAAATACCATACGCAGTCATTGGACTTGGGTTACCTGCAGAACCAAATGATTTACTAGTACCACAAACATATGGTGTTTCTTTATAGATTAAGTTCATTATGTATTCTGAAGTACCAACATCTTCAGCTGTATAATAACGACCGTTTAATGTATTAATATAACGTCCTAAAGCTCTATAAAATGCTTCTTCATTTTCTTTACTAGGAGCTCCCATCACTACTGTCTTGCCTCCACCTAGGTCTAAGCCAGCAGCAGCATTCTTATAAGTCATTCCTCTAGCTAAATTCATAGCATCTTCAATGGCTTCTTGTTCTGATGCATAGTCATTTCTGACACGACAACCACCTAATGCCGGACCAAGCGTTGTATCATGAATGCAAATTATTGCTTTTAGTCCTGTAGCTTTATCTTGGCAAAAGACGATTTGTTCGTAATCTTTTTGCTCCATTGTTTCAAAAATCATTGAAAATACCCCTCTCTTATAATTGACATCCGTTAACTTTTTACCCTAATATTTTACAAATAATCTCAACTTGGAATACACACAATATTAGTTATATTGAGAGTTATAAGAAAATTTTAAAATTAATATAACTTCTATTATTCTAAATTAAAAACGAGCCTAGGATAAAAATCCCAAAACAAATAGCAAAGAGGTGGTTCAATCATGAATCATCTCTTGTTATTGATAAATGGGAATGGTTAAAATGGAATCCAATTAACATGATGAATATCATGGTTCAAATTATTGATAAAAGTTTTAAAGAAATTACAAAATTAGAATTACATGAATTATTTATTGGTAATATTGTTTATATATTTATTTTCTTAGTTCTTGTTGTATTTGTCTTCAGAAAGAAAAATATCTAAATAAGTTCAATATAACTTGTGATTAACAAGTAACATACTAAGTCTCTCACTACTACTATTATGAGGGGATTTGAATGTACTTATAATTGACATTTCATGAATATCAATTTTGCATTCTTCTACTAACCAGTGTTATAATTTACTTAACAAAGTTATCAAGTATAATACACCAATCCCCTCACTACTTCCGATAGTGAGGGGATTTTTAGGTGTGGCTATAGTCGCCTATTTTTTCTTATCGTTGCGATTGCGTAGCCAATGCGCAAATAATGCGACGATACAACCACTCGCTGCTGTGGTCATGATGTGAACAAAGTTATCAAGCATAATTACACCTCCTCTCTGCGTCTAAATTGACGCCTGAGAGATAGGCGACCTGTATATTATATCATCTCTTAATATGCGATAATAGTTAACTTCCGATAAGTCATTTTATGTTATATCTTTGCTTTTTTATAGTATCAAGACAAGAAGAAACTCGTTTCACTCGTTTCAAAAACCCTCCTGATTTTTAGAGAAAAATTCTTTTATTTCATCGTCTTTAATAAAATAATATGCCATCTTTCCCTTTTTATAAAAATCAAGTACATCATTTTTATATAAAAGTCTTAAATGATGTGAAGTTGAAGCAACACTTATTTTCAATATCAAAGAAATATCACAGACACACAACTCATCTTCTTTAATCAAAGATAATATGATTTTCAATTTCTTCTCATCACAAATTTTTTCTAAAATGTTAAGTAATTTCTTAGATTTATCATCTTCTAAAAAACTTAAAGCATTGTTAACTTTATCCTCATGTACACAGATCACATCACAAGCATTTTCATAACTCATATAAAATCGCACCCTAAATTAAAATATAAATCCTAAAATTGTTTGAATAGTATCATTTTCAATAATAATAAATAAACCTAAAGCTATATAAATAACAGCCATAATCCAACGACTAAATTTCTCAACAATTTCTCCAACTCCTGGAATATTAGATAATTTTTGTGCAGTAAATACCAAGAAGAAAATTAAAATTAAAAAGACAAACAGAGTAATTAATAAATTAGTAACACTTAATGTCACAAAATACGGAACAAATAAACCAATATTATCAGCACCACAACTTGCTATCGTAACAATTGCAACCGTACCAACTAATTTAGACAATCCTTTTTCATTCAATTCTTTTTTAGCTCTCTTTTCTCCTTCACAATCATCATAAATAGCTACTTTAATTCCTAAATAAATCGGTATTAACCCTAATAATCCTAATATCCATTTTTCAGGAACATAATTTAAGACAAAGGCAAAGAATAAACTTACGACAATCAATGCCACAGATCCTACATATTGACCAATATAAATATCTCGATATTCTTTCCTAGTCTTTGCTCTAGCAAAAAATATTAATAAAATCACTAATAAATCTACTGCTGTCGCAATATAAAGAATAGCAGCAGTTACAATAGTCTGAATCATAATTACACCTCATTCAAAAATATTTTTGAATGTATTATAACTTATGTTTTCAAATAATCATAGATGCTTTATTCCAATTGCTTTATTGACGTTGAGCCTCGAACCCTTAACAATCCCAAAACTTGTCGAATGGTCGGCTTAATGGCTCACGCTATGCTGACATTCGTCTTCAAGTTTAGTTAAGGGTTCTTCTCAACTTCAATAAATTTTCTCGGCATAAATGCGTGTCTAATCTTTTTTAGAACGATTAATCAAAAAATAACCTAAAAGACCACAAACCAAAATAAATAAAAATATAAGCATTTTTTAATCTCCTTTTTAGCAAACTTTATTACAAAAACTATTTAATTTTTAAATATACTTACTTGTAATTTTAAGATACTTTTTAGAGCATTTAGAGATATTTATAGAATAATAAACAGGTTAAAAAGTAATAGGATTAATAGGATTTGGGTAAAAAAATCAATCCTATTTATAGGATTGACGTCGACTGAAGCCTATGAAATCAACAAAAATAATAGTATTCAGACAATTTAAAGTGGTCTTGTAACAATTGTAAATAGTATGCAATATTAGAGGTTATAGTATCGATCAATTTTTTATTTAATATTAACTATAAGTATTGTTATATCAGCGTTTATGATGATTTTAAAAAGAGCACTTAATCAAGACGAGCATAAGATAATCCTTCAGCTATGCTGAATACCACTTAAGGTGGTACTGGATTTCCTTATGCTCATGTCAAATACTATTTGAAAATCCTATTATGTTTGTAATATTTCCAAAAACAAAACATGTTTGAAGACAAAAGTAGCTATTTTTTTCTTCACTTTTTACTTTAAGTGCTTATTTTTATTTTCAAAATAAGCATTGTTAGTAAAATAATTGGAGATAAAAAAGAGAAAACTAAGTAAATATCTTTACTCAGTTTAGGATAGAAAAATCAAATTTAAAATTACATTCGACTCATGTCTTGAACATTAGCGACTTACTTTTTGTTTATGATGTATATCAATTGAATCTGAATTTTGATTTTATGGAATGATAAATTCAACTTTTTCTTTCCGATCATTAACAAAATAAATAGCAAAAACGATTTTATTAAGTCACTTTTATAACTACGAAAGATTGCTAAAGAATATAAAAACGATTAGTATTTTTATAATTTTTAAAGTTAAAACAACGTTAAATGATCATTTTATTTTTCATCTTATGCGACATGTTTGAGCCATTTTCAAACGAATAATAACCATTTATAGAAAAAAATAGGACTAAAACAGAAACGTTTTAGTCCCACCTACTTGCTTAACTACAGTTCATTTTCAGATTTACTCAATTGCCATTGAAGATAAAGTTCGACTGCAGTTAAAAGAACATTAATCATTGCCAAAGTAACTTTAATCTTTTTCTTAGTACTCATAAGTCTTCCTCCTTTCTTTAATAGCAGCATGCTATGTTTCAATATTGTGTTGATGTTATTTTGTTATCCCCTCCCTTACTTTCGTTTGATCTAGGTGGTTGCCTTAGCAACCACTTGTTAATAAAAAAAGAGAACATCTATTTAAAGATGCTCTCTAATTAAATCATTATTGATTAAATAAAGAAGTGATTGGTAAATGATCACGTCGTTTATTAAGTGTATGCATTTCAGCGAATTCAGACTTAAGAGATTTCATTAAGTATCCTTGCATAGCTTCAACGGTTTCATTTTTTTGAATAAGCATAGCTTTGAAACGTTTAAGAACATGAAGTATTTCGATTTCCATATCTTCTAATAAGTAATATGTATCAATAGAATTATTAAAGGACGTTTTGGCTTTTAATAATACAGGTTTGATGATTTTAATTTCATTTACGGAAAAGTTATTTAAATACCTTTGAATACTTTGAGGTAGTTCTTCGAGTAATTGAAACTTTAAAGCCTCATTATTAAAGTTTGAATTGTCGTGATTTGAATGATTTGCATGATTATTAGGATAGGTTAATTTCTTATCATTCAAATCATCCGTCTCATTACTCTCAGTCTTAATATAATCAGTATCATTATAATCAGTATCATTAGGGTCTAAAATTTGGGATTCTGGAGTCCCAAATTTTGAGAATCTGGAGTCCCAAAATTCGGGATTCTGGAGTCCCAAATTTTGGGACTCCTTGTCATTATAGGTTATAGATGAGGATTGAATACTTTTTTCTACATTAATATTAGTTTCTATATCATGCAAATATAATTTATTAGGTTTATTAAATCCTGTACGTATTTGTTCAAGTAACCCTACTGCTTGAAGTTCTTTTTTTATTTTAGTAATTGTATTCTTGCTTTTATCTAATATATTCTGGAGACTTTCATTTGTAAAAATAAAATATATATCCCCATTATCATCGACCCAATTATTTTTAATCGACAAGCTAACTCTATCGTTGAGAATTGCATAAGTAACTTTGGCACTATCACTTAATTTTTTATATTTTTCATTAACAAATAATGCTTTATGTAGCATATAAAAGTTTTGATTTGCTTGATTTTTAATATTTTTACGAGACATAATAAAAAACCTCTTTCCAATTAAATTTGAATAGAGGTAATAAAACATTACAAATCCACATAACTTTTTGACTTGCAAACTGTAGATATTGTTGTATATAATACATATATCAAATTAAATAGCTAACGTATTGTAACGTTTTATTACCCAGTCCCAACTATTACCAGTAGTTGGGACTAAAACGTATTATGGACATTATATCATTAAAAAAGAACATATAAAAGATATTATAATCCCACTAAAAACCTTTTATAAACACTTGATAAGATTATTATCAAGTGTTTATAAAAGGTTTTTTAATACTACTTAAGTTCCCTTTATAAAAGTATTTGTGATAAAATTTATTTATAAAGGGTTGATAAAGTATTTATAAAGGGTTGAAGATATGAAGAGCGTTAAAGAAATAAGTGAAGAATTGGAAGTTAGTAAACAGACTGTATTTAATAATATAAAAAGATTGAATATAGAAACAGTGAAACAGGATAATACTTCATTCATTAAAAATGATGTTGATGTAGAAAAAATCATTCAAAGAGTAATCAGAAATAAAAAGAAATATGGCTTTGAAAGTACTAATGTAAGTTCAGAGAAAGTTAAAACAGATAATAAAAAAAACGAATCTAAATATGATGTTCAAATAATTGAACTACTCGAAAAGCAAATAGATACTTTAAATAAACAACTTGAAAAACAAGAAAAACGTCATGAAACGACAATAGAATTTTATAGAAAAGAATTACAAGAAAGGTCGAAATTACTTGAAAACCAACAAGTATTAGCATTAGAAAGTAACAAAAAAATACAAAGGTTGGAGTCTGAGTTAGAAGAAGAAAGGCAACTCAATTATTCTGCTAATAAGAGGCAGGACATTGAAGTTCAAGAAACAATGGAAAATATGGATTCTATAAATAATGACTCAGATAATCAAAAAGAAAAAATGGTTTCCCATTTTAGGGATGAAAGTAAAGATAAACATGAGGATAAGCAACAAGATAGTGAACCGCAACAAGGTAATAAAATAGATGGTGAGCAGAAAGAGGATATCAGAAACGAAAATCATTCTAAAAAAAGTTTTTGGAGTAAACTGTTTGGTAATTAAAAATGAATATAAAAGGTGTATCAAGAGTTTATAAACCCTTGATACACCTTTTATATTGATGGAACTTCTGATAATCATTATTTATGTTAATTGTAATGTAAGAGACAAACACTTTTAAGTTATTGTTTGTCTTTTTTAGATTATTGATTATACAGTTTCCTGGTCATATCGTCATTTATTGTAATTTTAGTTAATAATTTTGCTCAACATCAATAAATTTTCTCGTCATAATAGCTTATATTATGATGTGATATGAGCACACCGAACTAATAAATGATAAGTAAAGTTTTTTCACTAATTTTCTTTTCTAAAAAGAGGCTGGGACATAATCCTAGCCTCGGCTTTTTTACATACTCTACTTCATAATCATTTCAATGACAGCTCTAATATTTTTATCAATATATTTATCAACATGTTGAGCAAGGTAATAGTGACGTTTCACATTTAAAGTTGTTATCATTAATTTTTCATAATCCTCGGGATGAATTGCTGATTTTGAAATAATCGCAAACCCATTTCCAGCCTCTACCATTTGTTTGATAATCTTAATATTATTAATTTCTATCAAATATGGATTTAATTTTAACTCAGAAAGACCTACTTCCTGATAAAACCTTGTTCCAGACCCTTTTTCTCTAACGAAACATATATCCATTCTAGGTTGAACCGATTTTTTGTAAATATACACCATTTCATCTTCTATTATTTTCTTACATTTTATTACATTGTCTTGAATTTCCTTTTCTACAATACCTATATCTACTCTGTTGTGTTTAATATCATTTATAACAGAATCTGAATTATTAACACGTAAATGAATATGTAACTTAGGGTATTGTTGCATAAGACGGGTAAGCTGTTCTGATAATAAATATTCACCATATGTATAACTGCTTCCAATTGTTAAGGTGCCTGAGATGATTTCAGATTCCGATGTTAAGTTTTGCCATAATTCTTGTTCAATACTTTCCCGTTGCAATGCATATTGTAATAGCTTTTCGCCATCTCTAGTTAGTTTTAAATATGGAGATTTAAATTCAAATATTTTAACATTATATTTTAATTCTAAACGTTTAATATCACGACTCACAGAAGGCTGCGAAGTATATAAATTTTCTGCTGCTCTAGTAAAACTTTCTGTTTTCATTACTTCAATTAATACCTTATACGGATCCATGCATCATTCTCCTTTAAGTCTAATATAACATTTTTGATATATATACTATACTTATTATTTATTTAACGCTATAACAATAACGTGCTAAGATTTTATATCGAGGTGAAAGTACATATGAAATCAATAACGCAGGCTTCATTTATGAAAGGTATTATGTTTACATTTACGATTGCAATAATCAGTTATATATTAGCTAAATTTCCTATTTTACATACGATTGGGGCATTAGCTATTGCCATCATTTTTGCGATGATATACCGCCAAGTCATAGGTTATCCTGAGCATATTCGCCCAGGTATTACGTTTGCATCGAAACGTTTATTGAAATTTGCGATTATCTTATATGGGTTAAAATTAAATATGGGAGATATTCTAGGTAAAGGCTGGAAATTACTACTTATTGATATTATCGTAATTATCTTTTCAATAAGTTTAACTTTAATTTTGAATCAAATTATTAAAGGAAATCAAGATATCTCTATACTACTTGGTATTGGTACAGGAGTATGCGGAGCTGCAGCTATTGCAGCTACAGCACCAATCTTAAAATCTAAAGAAAAAGACACTGCAATAAGTGTAGGTATTATTGCACTAATTGGAACTATATTTGCACTTATTTATACAGCTATCGAGGCTATTTTTAACATACCTACTATAACTTATGGCGCTTGGACAGGTATCAGTCTACATGAAATCGCTCATGTCGTCTTAGCAGCAGATATTGGCGGGCCAGAGGCAATGACATTTGCTTTACTTGGAAAATTAGGCCGTGTGTTTTTACTTATTCCATTAAGCATTGTCTTAACTTTGTATATGCGTTATAAATCACACTCAAGTCAAGTGCAACAAAAAATCGATATTCCTTATTTTCTAATTGGATTTATTATAATGGCTTGTATCAATACATTTGTTCCTATTCCTTCATTACTTATGAATATTATAAATGTTATTACAACGGTATGTATGTTAATGGCGATGGTTGCTCTAGGATTGAATATCGTTTTAAAAGAAGTTATTTCAAAAGCACTTAAACCATTCATTGTGATCTGTGTAACTTCAATTTGTCTATCTGGTGTGACTCTCTTAGTTACTTCTATAATGTTTAAATAAGGTAACATGTTATATGTTTATATTTAAAATAAAAAAGAGGCTAGGAATTATGTACCAGCCTCTTTTAATGTGAATTAAACTTCTGATAATCAGTAATTATGTGAACAAAAATAAATATCTTAAAATGTTATTTGAAATTATGATTACGTTAAAGTTTATATACTGAAATAATTAACAATACACATTACTGTGTATTGTTTTTTTATATTGTAAAATAGACTTTATTAAATTACTAAGGTACCCTTAGTCGTCTCAAAATAAAACTCAATCCTTTTATGGATTGAGTTAGACAGACTATTTTACAATGATAACGGGAATTTTTGAACGTTTAGCCACTTTGTGACTGACGCTACCCAATACCATTTCTTGTAAACTATTTAGACCACGAGACCCTAAAACAATTGCTTGATATTTACCACTATTAGCAACTGAAACCACTGTTTCTGCAGGAAGACCATGTGCAATTTTTACTTCATAATTTACATTATGTTCTACAAATAGTTCAGTTATACTGGATAATTTGTCTTCTCTTTCATTTGTTAAACTATGTCCTTGTTTACCATGTAAAACATCTGTTTTCGATTCTTCAACATTTACAACTGTAATTAAAGTAACTATAGTATTTTCATCTATAAAGTTCAAAACTTCCTGTGCTGAACGTAAACTATTTTCTGACCCATCGGCTGCTAATAAAATTGATTTATACATAAACAACACTCCTTAGTTTAAATGATTTTCATTTAGTTTGCTTAATTCTGAGACTATTTTACGACTATCTGAATTTAGTTTTTCTACATGAACAATGTTATTTTTTTCTTCGAACTTCCTTACCATTGTATCAATAGCATCTACTGCTGAATCATCCCATAAATGAGCATTATTAAAGTTTAATTCTATAATACTATTTTCAATATTAAAGCTAATTTGATCCATCATAGAGTCAATAGAAACAAAAAAGATTTGACCTTTAAAAGATAAACGGTTAGTTTTACCAAACTTCTCAGATGTTACTTCTACTTTTGATATTTTAGTAGCAAAGAATAAAGCACTGAAAATAACACCTACGACCACGCCGAGAGCTAAGTTATGTGTCATCAGTACAATTATCACTGTAAGTATCATAACAACTGCATCTGTTTTTGGTGCTTTTTGAATATATTTAAAAGAATTCCAATCAAATGTACCAATCGAAACCATAACCATAATACCTGCTAAAATTGGCATTGGAATTTGAACAACAAGTCCTCCAAGAACAATAATCATGAATATTAAGACAACACCAGCAGAAAAAGTAGATAATCTACTGTTTGCACCTGATTTGACATTGATTACAGATTGTCCAATCATGGCACAACCTCCCATACCACCGAATAATCCTGTAATCATATTAGCAATGCCTTGGCCACGAGATTCTCTGTTTTTACTACTATAAGTGTCTGTTGCATCATCTACAATTTTAGCAGTAAGTAAACTTTCTACTAGACCTACAATAGCCATAGATAGCGAGTATGGAAAAATGATTTGAAGTGTTTCTAAATTAAAGGGAACATTAGGAATTAAAAAGTGCGGTAAAGCTTGCTTAATATTTCCTAAATCACCAACAGTTCTCACGTCAGAACCTGTATACATATAAAGAGCAGTCAATACGATGATAGCTATTAATGGTGCAGGTATTGCTTTGAAAAATTTAGGGATTATATATACAATGAGTAATGTTACAATTACATATATATAAGTTGAGATTGAAATACCGAAGATATGTTCTATTTGGGACATGAAAATCATAATACCTAATGCATTTACAAAACCTATCATGACGGAATGAGGTATAAATTTCATTAAACGCCCCACTTTGAGAAGGCCTAAAACTAATTGAATTACTCCCATTAATATCGTGGCAGCTAAAAGATATTCTACACCATAATCTTTCACAAGTGGTGTAACTAATAAGGCAACAGCCCCTGTTGCACCTGATATCATTGCAGGTCTACCACCAACAATAGCAGTAACAACAGCGATGATAAATGAAGCATACAAACCAACCATTGGATCTACGCCAGCAATAATTGAAAATGCGATAGCTTCAGGGATTAAAGCTAAGGCAACCACGATACCGGCAAGTATATTTTTACCTGGCTGGTTAAACCATTCATGTTTTAATTTTTCAACCATAACTTACTCTCCTTTTTATTTAATTATATTGTAAAGTATAACAGAAAAGTTTCATATGTGTACCCTTTAATGAAACTTTCCTGTTATACTTTAGCTATAGGGTGGTGCAAGTAAATGAAATACGGTTATATCAGACCTGTTACAATAAACGATGATTTAAACGAACAAAAAAAGAAAATAGAAACCTATACAAAAAAAATAGTTGAGGAAAGTCATGCTAATAATAAAAAAAGAAATGAATTAGACCTTCTTTTAAAAAAGAAGTTGGTCTCGGGGGATGCAGTATATATTACAGATTTATGTATACTTGCAGATTCTACGAAACAATTAGTAGATATATTAGATTATCTTTCACAGAAGGATATATCTTTATATGTAATTAATTTAAACCGATATATTTATAAAAATATTCAAGGAGAATTTTTAGAAATACTACATGATATTACAGACTTTCAAAGTGATGTTGTTAAATTTAGGACACGCGTTGGATTAGAAAATTATACAAAAGAAGGAAAAAAGTTAGGCAGACCCAAACGAGATGATAAAAATCTTAGAGATGCTATAGAAATGTATATGAGCAAAAATTACACTCTAGATGAAATAAAAGAAAAAACAAACATAAGTAGAGCAACTTTATATCGTCATCTAGATAAATAAGAGATAGTAAATGTTGTTTCAAGATATAGAACATAATATAATACTGTCGATTAAAGAGGAAAGTAAAGTGATCTTTAAAACATTAAATATTAGTGAGAAAGTTTTTTTATTAGTACTCGAAAATATAGAAAGACAAGACTTAGCAAAAACATAGAAATATTTTATAATAAATACTTTCCAATATAGTGAACTACAAGATATGCTGAGTTAACGAAAAAGAAATGTAAAAAAATTCCTCTATGTCAAATACATTAAATTCAACTTTTATTGATTATGTATAAGATATACATTTTAACTACCTATAATCTTTTCTTATGTCAACAGTTTCATAATATATATTGATATACACTACTGATAATAGGTTTTAATTAATATTAAGCGCATACTTTTTATGGATAGAATATTAGTATTACATATTTTTTGGGGTTCAAGAATATGCCCCGATTTTATATCAAATTTGGAAGAAAAAGCATAAAAAAGCTTAGTACAAATGGCGTATTGATGAGACATACATCAAAATAAAAGGAAAATGGAACTATTTATATCGTGCCGTTGATGCAGAGGGACATACATTAGATATTTGGTTGCGTAAGCAACGAGATAATCATTCAGCATATGTATTTATCAAACGTCTCATTAAACAATTTGGTAAACCTCAAAAGGTAATTACAGATCAGGCACCTTCAACGAAGGTCGCAATGGATAAAGTCATTAAAGCTTTTAAACTTAAACCTGACTGTCATTGTACATCGAAATATCTGAATAATCTCATTGAACAAGATCACCGTCATATTAAAGTAAGAAAGACAAGATATCAAAGTATCAATACGGCAAAGAATACTTTAAAAGGTATTGAATGTATTTACGCTCTATATAAAAAGAACCGCAGGTCTCTTCAGATCTACGGATTTTCGTCATGCTACGAAATTAGGCATATGTTAGCCAGTTAAGGGAACAACGACATGATAAAATGGTAATTAGCTATATTTTTCTAACTTTGCAACAGAACCTTTTTATTTATCGTAATTTTAATATATATCTGATTTTTTCATATTTCCAGCCTTAACTTCTGCTGTATCATATATTGCGATAAATGCGTCTGGGTCTACATCATTTATAATTTCTTTAAGTTTTTGTTCTTCGAGTTTATTAATAACACAAGAAATTTCTACAAATGAATTATTTTCTTCATCAATAGTCACTTTTGTAAATGTGCAATACCTTCCCAGTCTTTCTTTAATTTCTTTATTCATAATGTCATAATCTTTTGTAATAATTTTAAACGTTTTCGAACCACTTAGTCCTTCTTCAATAATATGTATAACTTTTGAAGCAATAAAATATGCGAGCGCTGATAAAATGGCACCTTTAAAGCCAAAAACAGTAGAAACAAGTATAAATACGAATGTATTGAGAAATAAAATTAAATCACTTGTTCCGAAAGGTAACTTTCTAGATAATAAAACGGCTAACATATCTATACCATCTAATGCCCCACCATTTCTAAGGGCAAGACCCATGCCTAATCCAATAACAACTCCACCAACTACAGTAATAAGTAGTGAATCACCTTCAATAATTGTTGGTACATGATGCATAATCGAAGTGAATATAGATAATGATAAGATACCTATTATTGAAAATATAGCAAACTTACGTCCGATTTGTTTATAACCTAACCATATAAATGGTAAATTGATTATTCCTATTAATATTCCTAAAGGTAAACCAAACAAAGTGGAACCTACAATACTAATCCCTGTGACTCCTCCGTCAGAAACGTTATTTGGGATTAATATAGATTCCAAACCATATGCTGTAATAAGTGCCCCAATTATAATAAGTAAAATCCTGCCGAATGATATAATCACCATTTTTTTTGTCATTTTTGAACTCCTATTTTTATTATTAAAAAGTCTTCACCTATATTATAACTTGTTTTATCAATTTAATGAAATTGGTGTTAATGATTGATATCATATTTTTTTAAACAAAATTCTAAAAAAGATAATTTAATGTTTAATCAGCGTCTAATACTCAAAGTAAATAAATGAAAAATTTCCCAAGGCATTTACAAATATATTAAAATAGGTTCTGTTGCAAAGTAAAAAATATAGCTAACCACTAATTTATCATGTCAGTGTTCGCTTAACTTGCTAGCATGATGCTAATTTCGTGGCATGGCGAAAATCCGTAGATCTGAAGAGACCTGCGGTTCTTTTTATATAGAGCG